>CBDEWB010000020.1:0-981716 GCA_965243765.1 Halarcobacter sp. | reverse complement strand
TAATTCCACCTGATAATCCAAATTCAGTATCATTTAAAATATCAATAGCTTCGTCATAATCTTTTGCTTTAATTACACAAGCAATTGCCGCAAACATCTCTTCTTGGTTTATTCTCATATCTGATTTTCCATCTACAAATAAAGCAGGAGTGAAAAAGTATCCACTAGTAGGAGTTTGTAAGGCTTCTCCTCCATATACTAAAGTAGCACCTTCTTCTTGTCCTAGTTTTACATAAGCTAGATTTTCATCTAATTGTTTTTTATCAATACAAGGTCCTATTTGACTAGTTTTATCCATTGCATTTCCTACAACTAGTGTTTGCATTTTGCTTTAAAGGCTTCAATAAATTCATCATAAATACTAGGAGTTACAATTAGTTTAGAACAAGAAGTACATTTTTGTCCATTTGCATTATAAGCGCCTTTAATTGCAGCTTCAACTGCCACATCTACATTTGCATCATCTAAAATTATTAGTGAGTTTTTACTACCCATTTCTAATTGAAGTTTTGTCATTGAATGAATTGATCTTTTTGCAAGTTCTCTTCCAACTGCTACTGAACCTGTAAATGTAATTGCTTGAACTTTTTTTGATTCAGCAAGGGCATTTCCAATTATTCCACCTTTTCCATATGTTAATGAAAATACACCCTTAGGTAATTTAGTAGAGTCAATAATTTTTGCTAAAATATAAGCAATTGCAGGTGTTTGGCTAGATGGTTTAAAATCACAGAGTTACCAAATGCAAGTGCAGGTGCTATTTTCCATGCTGGAATTGCTAATGGGTAATTCCATGGAGTAATAACTCCAACTACACCAATAGGCTCATGTATTACTTCAATATCTACACTGTCTCTTGGCGAGTCCATAAAAGCACCTTTCATTCTAATAGCTTCAGCTGCAAAATAAGAGAAAAATTCAGCAGATTTTACTATTTCATCTGTAGCTTCTTTTATTGGTTTACCTGCTTCTCTTGCAATAATTTCTCCATAATAATCTTTTTGAGAAAGAAGTTTATTTGCAATATCATCTAATATTTCTTGTCTTAAAAGTATTGATGATTTAGACCATTCTTTTTGTACTTTTGATGCATAATCAATAGTTTCAAATATGTGGTTAAATGTTCCTTTATAAAATGTTGATATAATATCTGATGTATCTGATGGATTAATGTTTTCAGATATTTCATCTGTTTTAACCCATTGTCCTGCTATTAAATTTTGCATTGTTTCATTTGTTATCGATTCTTTTAATTGTGAACCTAGGATTTTATTTTGTTCTATCTTTTTCATAATATTCCTTTGATATGTTATTGTGACATTATAATGGTTATAAACTTTAATTTAGCTTAATGATTATAATATTATGACATTATAAAGATTTGACTTAAAAAGGTATGTAAATGTTTAATAAAAGTGTAGATTTTCTAAAAAACTAGAATAAGGGAATATCTAAAAACTATTTCCAACTTATTTTTTAAAAATTATCTGATTGTTAATTTTAATTTCATTAAAAATCTTACTAAATTTCATAAGTGACCCAGTAATATTTAGTAAAACCTCTATCTTTGCATCTCTTTTTTACATGACTTTCACTTTTTGTAATCTAAACTAACTGTTCATATCTAAATCCTTAATATTTTTCATATTTGATATTCTATCAAATAATTATATTTTTGGATTTACACAGTTATATTTACAGTCTCTAGCTGTCCAGTTTCACCACGTTATGGTTGCCTAGCTACATAAATAAGAAAGCGATAGCTTAACAACATAATTGTAAAATCTTTACAGCAAATAAGGATTTTAAAAATGCCACAAGTCTATCACTCTAATGCCAGAACAAACCAGCATGTAAGAGAAATAATACAACAATCTAATTTAACAAATGTTGAATTAGCAAATAATTATAATGTGAATGTTAAAACTATCGCCAAGCATAAAAATAGAGATTTTTTAAATGATAAAAGTTCAAGACCAAAAAGAATCCATTATGCTCTAACACCTTTAGAAAAAGAGTTAATTAAAGTAGTCAGAACAATGACTTGGATGGAGTTAGATGACTTAGCAGATACAATCGTTGATATTATTCCAAATGCAAATAGAAGTAATGCTTATCGCACTTTAAAAGCCTTTGATATAAACAGAGTTCCACAAGAGCAAAAAGAAAAAGCTAAAAAGTTCAAAGAGTATGAGCCTGGTTATTTACATATAGATGTAACTTATTTACCAAAGTTTGACAAGCAAAAATATTACCTATTTGTAGCAATAGACAGGGCTACAAGGCTACTTTACTATAAAGTGTATGAGAATAAGACAGCAGCAAATGCAGTATCTTTTCTAAAAGAATGTAAAGAATTTTTTCCATTTTACTTAACACATATTTTAACAGATAATGGATTAGAGTTCACAGACAAATGGGCAAGAGGAAAAGGTTTTGTAAGTGGTAATCATAAGTTTGATGTAGAGTGTAAAGATGATGAGATAGAACATAGGCTAACAGCTCCATACACACCTCAAACTAACGCAATGGTAGAAAGAGTAAACGGAACTATTAAAAATGCTACAATTAAAGCAGAAGAGTATGACAATATTGATGATGTTAAAAAAGATTTAAATAAATTTTTGATATACTACAACTTCAATAGAAGACATGGTTCTTTAAAAAAAGAATTAAAAGTTAGAACTCCATTTGATGCAGTTCAAAGTTGGTTTCAAACGAAACCTGAAATATTTAAGATTTTACCAGATGTGTTTCAAAATATTGCTTTTGAAATGGTACAACGTGGTGAAACTTGACATCTAGGTATTAAAATTTAAGAATGAAAGTTGTTCCTATATCTTCTTCTGACTCTACTGAGATATTTATATTATATGTTTGGCAAATATGATAAACAATATTAAGTCCAATTCCAAAACCACCTTGTTGTTTTGTGGCTCGATAATAACGGTTAAAGATATCTTTTAAAAAATCTTTTTTAATACCTATTCCACTATCTTTGATTGTTAAAATATTGTTTTTTAATCTGATATTGATTGTTCCATTTATGTGATTATATTTTATAGTATTTGATAAGATATTATTAAATAATCTAATAAAGCTTTCTGTATCAATTAAAAAGCTTGTTTCTTCAAGCTCAGAAGTAATTTTTAATCTTTTTTTTGATGCAAAAGCTTCAAAATATTTAAGTTGTTCTTGTATTAAAGTGTCTACTCTTAAATTGATTGGAGTTGATATTTTAATACTATCTTGTAAAAATAGATAAACTAAATCTTTATAAATCTCAGAAATTCTTTTCGCACTTAGATTGATTCTTTCCATATTTTTCTCAGAGGGGATGGAATTCTTTTCTGTTGACATAAGTATGGCAGTAATTGGAGTATTTAGTTCGTGCGTTGTATCTTTTATAAAATCATTTAATTTTTTTCTTTCATTTATAATTGGTCTAATAAAAAGATTTGCAAGATAATAACCAATTATAGTAATAATACAAAATATAACAATAAAATAAAGAATTAGTTTTTCTATTAATGTTGTAATCTCTTTTTGAAAAAAAGTTTCTTTAATTACTATATAATGTACCCCTAAATGTCCTCTTGGCGTATTATCAACTAAAATGAAATTGTTGTCTATTTTTTGTAGTCTATTTTCTAGATTTATTTTATGATTAATATTTCCTGCTAATTTACGATGTTGTTTATCATATAAAGCATAATCATATTTTATATATTTTGCTAGTTTTGTAGTGTTTATTGTTCTTTTTGACATGTGCGCGTAGATTATACTTGCAGATATTTCAGAAGCAACATTTTGCATATTTGAAGTGATTAAGTCATATTGTAATTTTGATTCTATTTTATAAAAAAGCAAAAAAATTATACATAAAAGTATAAAAGAGGAACCAAGATATAAAGCTAAAAATCTAAAAAAGGTATTTTTTTCACTTCTTGTTAAATTTATAACCAACTCCTTTTATTGTTTGTATATATTCCTTTCCTATAACTTTTCTTATATTTTTTATATATGTTCTAATAGTTGATGAGGTAGGAACTCCATCATACGACCAAATATTTGAGGCTAATTCATCTTGAGAAATATATCTATTCGTATTATTCAAAAGATACTTTAAAATTTGTACTTCTTTTAGAGGTAAGTTTGTTTTTATTGAATCGTTATTGATATAGTGTAGTTTTAAATTAAATCTTATTTTTTCATTAATATATATTTCATCATCTTCTAAATGAAGTAATCTTTTTATATTGTTTATTCTAAGTTCTAACTCTTTTAATTCAAAAGGTTTTTTTAAGTAATCATCACACCCAATACTAAAACCTTCTTCTAAATCTTCAACACTATTTAGTGAGGTTATAAATATTGCAGGAGTCGTAATATTATTATTTCTTAGATTTTTTAAAAACTCAAAACCAGTAAGATTGGGCACATTTACATCCAAAACGAGTAAGTCAAAATGCTTATCGTATATAACTTCACTAGCTTGTAATCCATCATAAACTGATGTCACTTCGTAAGTAAGAGATTCTAAGAACTCTTCAATTATTTCATTTAAAATTAAATCATCTTCAAGTAGTAGTATTTTCATAGATAAAATTATATCATATTATAAAATAATATAGCTACACAGAAACTACACAAAACTTCATTAAAATCTAATATTAAAACTAATTAAGGAGAAACATGAGATTTTTTACAAAAGTATTTGCGATATCTATTTTAGCAGGAAGTTTAGCAAATGCAACACCACATACCTTAGATAATACACATACAGAAGTAGGTTTTTCTGTAAAGCATCTAATGATTACAAATATAAAAGGTAAATTTAAAAACTTTTCTGCTGTTATTGATTTTGATTATAAAACAAAATCATTTAATAGCTTAAGTGCAAAAATTGAAACAAAATCTATTGATACAGGAATTAAAAAAAGAGATAAGCATTTAAGAAGTAAAGATTTCTTTTTATCAGATAAGTATCCATATATTACTTTTTCCATGAAATCATATAAAACAGATGGAGATGAAGGTATAATGCTTGGGGATTTAACAATTCGAGGTATTACAAAAACTGTAGAACTTAAAGTTGAAGATTTAGGCACAATTAAAGATTTTAAAGGTAATAATAGAGTAGGATTTACTTTAAAAGGAAAAATCAAACGAAGTGATTTTGATCTTACATGGAATAAAGCCTTAGAATTTGGTGGTTTTGTTGTTGGTGAAAAAGTAAAATTAGTTATTGAAATTGAAGCAGTAGAAAACTAGTCTTCAATACAATTAATAATATACTTGAATATAATCGAGAGATTCCCCCGACCTTCTAAAGTCGGTTGGAGTCAAATAATAGAGACAGTGTGATATTATGAGAAAATGAGTGAACATATATAAAAAGTCATAATAAAACAGTGTTGTTATATTGAATATTCACATTTAAAATGCAACATTTAAAAGATAAGATATAGCTATCCAAAAACAAACTTAAGAATTAATTAAGCTACAACACTATTTAATTATTGATTTCCGCAAATAAATTTAGTACAAATTTTTTAAATATATCAGCATTTTTCAAAAATCTTTGTTTAATTTTGCTTTTTAAAAAATTTCATATTATTTCAATGGAATTATATTTTAGTGAATATGGTGGTAAAAATAGCAAAGTGATATTATTATTATTATTGCTAAAATTTACATCAATAATTTATCTAAAATTAATATTTTCTTAGTTATACTTTCAGACTTCAAAGTTGGAGCCATAGCAAAGTGGCTAATGCATTGGATTGCAAATCCTTGATCCCCAGTTCGACTCTGGGTGGCTCCTCCAAACAATAATCTAACAAACTTCCAATAAAGTCCATAAACACAGATTTTTCCAAGCTTTATTTCAATATAAAATAATCAAAATATTGGCTCTTGATGTAACATCAAGGAAAGGAATAAAAATGGCAAGAATAATTACTTCAAATTTATCTTTTACTAAATGGAAGGAGGTTCTAAATAAAGATGAAGCATTAACAGCTGTAATTCTAGATAGATTAATTCATCACTCACATTTAATTAATGTAAGTGATGAAAGTTATAGATTAAAACAAAAAAGAGAAGCTAGAGTATTAGAAATTTCAGCTAATTAGGTGTTACAAAGTGGTGTACTTTTACACTGCGTATTGGTATATTATTGGGTTGCACTTGACAGATAGGGATAATTTTGTTTAAAAAACTATGTATAGCCATTAAAAACAAAGATTTAACCCAGATAAGGGAAGATATAGTAGAATATATCTTGATGTTTGGGCTTTATATAGCTTGAGTTTTACTGTGAAAATAGTTTATTTGGGACTAATTTACAGTCTGTTTGGTTTATTAAATAGCATGTGCCAGATACTTACCCTTATGAGATTGGTCTATAACATTTTGTTTTATTTTTGTAGATGAAGTTTGTGGATTATAGCTAACTTGAACTATTTTTTTCCCTTTTGATTTAAGATATTT
Organism: Halarcobacter sp.; assembly: GCA_965243765.1. Lineage (GTDB taxonomy): Bacteria > Campylobacterota > Campylobacteria > Campylobacterales > Arcobacteraceae > Halarcobacter. The sequence goes on along the minus strand of CBDEWB010000020.1, from coordinate 975,221 downwards.
TTCCACTGCAACATTATGTGGTTTATCTCCCCAATCTTCTCCAATTACAAAAATATCAACATTTAATTCTTTACAAGCTAATACATATTCAAGTTCATGGTATGCTCGCACATCATCAACACATCGTAAAGCTTTAAGCATCTCCATTCTTTGCTCTAAAGGGATAACCGGTACATTTGGTTTATAAGAGCTTACTACTTCATCAGAAGCAACGCCCACAACAAACTTATTACCCAATGTTTTACAATATTCTAACAAAGCTAAATGACCAACATGCAACAAATCAAAAGTACCAACAGTATATACAACCATAATTTATCTCCTTTAGTAAATAATATTAATTGTGGTACAATACCATCTTTATGCCAAATATGTGGCATCATTCAAATACATTTATTATTATGTACAAAGGACTTATTTTATGTCAAAAGAAAACTCTACGACTGTAGAAGCACAACAACCAACAATTCTCTCTTATGTTAAAGACCTTCCAAATCTTTTGTCACTTTCAGGATTGGCTTGTACTCTCTTAGCTATCTATTTTAGTATTACAGGTCTTTATGCAGCGGCTATGATTGGTATGGTTTGGGCTGTTGCTTTTGATTGGGCTGATGGATTAGTGGCTAGAAGACTAAAAGGTAGAACTTCTACAGATGCTAAATTTGGCGGGCAACTTGATGTTGTGATAGATATAGTAAGTTATGGTGTAACTCCTGCAATTTTACTTTTGAGTTATGGAAACTTTGAGCCTATATATCTAATAGGAGCATTTTTGATGTTAGCTGCCGCTGCTATTAGACTTAGTTATTTTAGTACTTATGGATTAGCAGGTGGTACAAAATATACAGGACTTGCTCTTGATAACAATAGTTTGATTTTAGTTTTTATATTTTTATTGGAAAGTATGGTTAGTCACGGTACCTTTTCAATAATTTTATATATTAGTGGAGTTGGACTTGCAATTTTAAATGTATCAGAGATTAAAACACCAAAACTTTCAGGAAATCCACGAAATGTTTATCTGCTTGCGACTTATACTTTAGGAATAACAGCTACTTATGGCTTACAACTTATATAAAAATTAATTAAAAGAAGTTCCAAAGACAGTATACCTAATTATTTCACACCTTGGATAGATTTGGATAATATAACAAATATAGAAAAAGAATTTATAAAAAGTTTGGATATTCACAATCAATCTTTTACTAACTTCTTATTTTGTTATACGAGTTATTTAGATAAAATATTATCTTTAAATGCTTCAAAGTTTAGTGGAACTTTAAATATAAATAATGATACAGATACAAAAACAATCCTTGATGATATACCTAAAATAGATATACAAATAGCAGAATTAAAAAGTAAGATAAAAAAAGAAACCAATTTTAGTGATAAAGTAAATTTGAATATTGAAGTAAAAAAAAGAACTGATAACAAAATAATAATACCACAAATAAGACAAAGAGAAATTTATTGGGCAAACTTAGGTGAAAATATAGGTTTTGAACAAAATGGTAAAGATGATAATTTTATGCGACCTTTACTTATATTTAAGAAGTTTTCAAATAATATATTTTTTGGAATACCTTTATCAACACAAAGAAAAAAAGATGGTAGTTTCTTTTTTGAATTTAGTTTTAAAAATGATGAGATAAGTACAGCACTTATAGTTCAAGGTAAATTATATGATGCCAAGAGACTAAATAGAAAAATAGGTAAAATATCAGTAGAAGATTTTGAGAAATTAAGAGATAAATTTAAAGAGTTATTTGATTTATAATTTTCTCCCCTTAAAAAAGGGGATAATCCTGCCTAGGAGTCTATCGGATTAGCTAGATCCTACATCATGATTATGACTAAATGTATCATATTGATAAATTAAAATTTTCAATTATTCATTTTGCAGAATAAATTTCAATATTATTGCTCAAATACTGCTATTATTACCTCTTTTAACAGCTAATTATATGTAGTCTTTTCAGATTATATCCTATACAAACAAGATTCCATTCACCTTTGGCTTTTTTAAATCCTCTAAGCATAAATTGTCTAAATCCGATTACATGTTTTATAATACCAAAGACAGGTTCTACTGTACTTTTTCTTTCTGAATATATTTGTTTACCTTCTTTAGTTTGTAATCTGTGTTTTAGTTTTTCTACAATTGTTGGATTAGGAGGTAGTGGTTCTTCATCTGTGAATCTTGTTTCTAATGCTTGGTTATGATGCTCTTTACCAAATGAAATATAAGGTATTGTATTTTTATCTTCACATAGTTGAATATTATCTTTACTAAAGTATCCTGCATCTGCTAAAAAAGATACTGGTTTTAATGATGGATGTTTATCATACCATTTAAAGCTTGGTATAACTTCTTGTTTATCGTTAGAGTTTTGAGTTAGATGTTGATGTACTGTTAATCTTGAATCATGTTCTACTGAAGCTTGTCCGTTATATGCTTGCATATAACCTCCACCAGATACTGGCATAATTCTAGATTCATCATCCGTAAGATTTACTTGGTCTTTATCATTAGGAGTTGAATCTGGTTCTTTTAGAACTCTACCTTTAGATTTTTTACCTGTTAGTTTTTCTGTATCTTCTGTATATTTTAGTTTATTATCATACTCTTTTTTATCTTTTTCATATCTAGTAATTGATCTTATTTCTATTTTGGAAATAGCATCTTTTATAACTTTTAAACGATCTTCTCTTCTTGATATCTCTTGCGGTATGTTCATACCTATATTTTCATCTTTATTATCTATGTCTTTAGCTTGAGCCATTAAAGATTTAACTTCATTTTCAAGTTGTTTTTGTAATTGTTTAGCATGCTTATAGCTAAGTGCTTTATGTTTAGAAGCATTTGCTTTTATTTTAGTTCCATCAAGGCTAACTTTTCCAACTTTTAATAATCCTGAGCCTTTAGCTATTAAAAGTATCTGTACAAATATATCTTCAAGTTCATTTAAAAATCTTTGTCTAAAATTTGCTATTGTATCATGGTCAGGATGACTGTTTGCAGCTATATATCTAAATGCTATAGAATCATATGTAGCATTCTCTAACTTTCTACTGGAAAAGATACCTGTAGAGTATCCATAAAATAATAATCCAAGTAATATCTTTGGATGATATGCTTGTTTACCAGATCTTCCACTATACTGTTTATCTATACTTGATATATCAAGTTGATCTATTATATCAACAATAAATCTTGCAAGATGATTTTGAGGTAGCCAATCTTTAATTGATGGTGGTAAGAGATAAGCTTGATCTCTATCATAAGATATATATTTATTCATTTAGATACTTTGTAAGTTATTTTATAGATGTAATTATAGCTAAATATTAATGTTTAAGCCCTTATACAAGGGGTATATCACGAGTTTTTTATTGAAAAATATTTAGATGTGTATCCGATAGACTCCTAGCTATAAAACTATAGCAAACTTTCGTAAGGATAATCCAAAAGCGTTACAAATAATATTTAAAGAGTTCTCTCTTTTATTAAAAGATATAAATTTAATCACAGGTGAACTAGTAGGAATTGATGGAGCATTTTTAAGAGCTAATGCTTCAAAAAATACTCTTATTATGAAGAAAACTGTACAAAATGATTTATGTAAAATTGATAAAGAGATAAAAAGTTATATGGAACTTTTGAAAGTAACTGATAACCAAAATATTAAAGATATAGCTATTTCTACTGAAGATATTCAAAAATTAAAAGATAAAAGAGCCACTTGCAAATTCAATAATACTCAATAGCTAATTTTTTATTTTCATCACTTTTAGTTTTAAAAAAATGATTATTTATTTTTCTTTGCGTAGTTTACACTAAATTTAGTAAATTCCTTAAAAAATCATATTTTTTCTCCATACTTTATGATTTTGACTATAAAATTGAAGATTTTTCTATTATTTTTAATAAAAGTCATGTAATGAGTTTTAAACTTTGATGAATACAAACAGATAAAATTCCAAATGATAAAACAGAAGCTACTTTTGTAGCTCCTTGATAATAAATTGTATTACATCCAAAGTCATCTTTTAAATATTTATTTACTCTTTCAACCATACTTCTTTGATTGTAGTGGTGTTCATCTGATGATTTAGGTAAATTTAAAAATTCAAATTTTACTTTTTCATCTTTGATAAGTTGAATCTTTTGTTTTAATTCTTTTGAGTTCTTGGGATTTATATCTATAATTGCTTTATGATTTAGTTTTTCAGAAAACTCTCTAATTATATCGCTGTCATACCCAGCATCAAGTAAATCACGAAGATACATCACTCTTTTACCAGTTTCATTGATAAGTGGAAGTGCTACTGAACTATCATGAACATTTGCACCTGAATAGAATGCTGCTATTGGTATATCTCCATCTACTGCACTAATATGAAGTTTACCACCTATTGTAATCTCTCTGTTACCTTTAGAATTTTGTTTGACACCAACACCACAAACAGTAGATACTAAAGATAACATCTTTTTAGTAGTTTTCATCTCTTTTTGTAGTTCTAAAATCTTTGGTTTTACAGGCTCTCTCTTTTCACCTTTCTTAGGTCGTCCGACCTTATTTTTAGGCTTTTCTTCTTTCTCAATCTTTACAGGTTTTTCTCTAAGTGGTATCATAGCAGCATCTGTTGCATTGTACATAAAAACTGTATCCGATAAATATTCATTAACAAACTTTTTATGAGTTTTTTGAGCTATTTGTAAATCACTCAATTCTTTGAATACCCTACTAAATTTAGCTTCACTTGGAATATCTATTTTATACCTCCATCCACACAATACTCGTAATACTCTATCGCTATGAAGTCTATCAATTAAATCTCTTGTTGTTTGCATATTGTAAACAGATTTAGCAATCATTGCTCTTGCTATCTCTTCTCTGTCTTTTGGTGTATTTGTAATAGTTACAACTGTTATATTCTTTTCAATTTGAGCAAAGTCTAAAATCTTTATTAGTTTCTCTTCTTTGGTACTTAATGTTCCTAATTGTTCTTTTATTTCAGGAAATAAATAATTTTCAAGGTTTAGAATTTTAGTCCACATATTTGAAAGATTTGAAGATAATTTTGGTAAAATATTTGTCATAAGTTGAATCTCTTTTCTGTTAAATTTTATGGTATAAAATTATAACTTATCTGAAATTAGATTTCAGCTTTTTGTAACAAAAATGAATTAAATTATGAGCTTTTTTGTGAATTTGCAAGTGGCTCAAAAAAGTAAAACTTCAAAAAGATATAGATCTTTTAGATAGCCTAGGTAAAAACCAACATAATAAAACAGATAAAGATGCCAATGTTATGAGTAAACCTGCTCATAATTTAATGGCTTACAATTCACAGATTGCTGTTGATAATACTTTTAAATTTATAGTTGCAACTGATATATCTTGCAATGGTCACGATTTAGACCAATTATATAATATGGCTATAAAATCTAAAGAGATAGTAGATAACAAAGATATGATAATCACTGCTGATAAGGGTTACTATAGTTCAGTAGAGATTAAAAAATGTGTTGATGATGGTATTGAAACAATTGTACCTTTGCGAAATACAGCTACAAAAAAGAAAATTAAAGATTCAAAGTTTAGTAAAAATCAATTTACTTACAATCATAAAGATGATTGTTATATCTGTCCAAATAATAAAATACTTGATAATTCTGGTTCAAAATATCAACGAAACAATAGAAGCTTAGATGTCTATAGATTATCTAGTATAATTTGTAAATCGTGTCCTTTAAAATCATCTTGCCTTTCTGATAAAACTAATTATAAACAAATGTATAGATGGGAGCATGAAACTATCATTGATGATTATACTATAAAAATGAATACTCAAAAAGCTAAAGATATAGTCAAAAAAAGAGGTTCTATTGTTGAACATCCTTTTGGAACAATAAAAAGAACTTTAGGTTGGGATCACTTTTTAGTTCGTTCTAAAGAAAAAGTACTTGGAGAAAATTCACTTATTATGTTTACCTATAATTTTAGAAGACTTTTAAACCTAATAGGGATAGCTTTGTTTAAAAAACTGTGTTTAGCCATTAAAAACAAGGATTTAACCCAAATAAGAGAAGATATAGCGGAATATATCTTGGTGTTTGGGCTTTGTTTGGCTTATTTTTTAATGAATATATTTTATTTTTGGAATTCTTCTAAAAAATTAAGATATTTGGAAAACTAACTTTTAAAATGACTATAAAGTTGGCTTATTTAGGACTATTTTCACAGTCTGTCTGATTTGTTAGGTTTGCTAATTCCATATCAGTTAATCCTGTACTTAATTTGATAGTTTCTATATTTATTTTAGCATCAAATAATTTTTTTGCTATTTCAATTTTTTCTTCTTTTTTTGCTTTTACTCTTGCTGTTTCCAAAGCATTTTTATCATCAGCTTGTTTTAAATCCATAGAATCATAATATTCTAACTCTTTTTTATTCCAAGAGTATTTATTTGCTATTTGAAAGGCTTCTTGAAATTCTTTTATATTTTTATATTGTTCAGGTATGAGGTCAAAGCTCGAAGCATTGTTTATAAAGTATATCCATTTATCTATCGTAGTATTTAAGTCTTCTAGTTTTGTATCGAACTTTTTTAGTTCTATAAAAGTAAACTCAAAATCTTTTAAATCTTGTGTGGTTGTTTCTTGATTGATAATTAGATGTCTTGATATATAATTCTTATTTTCAAACATATTAAAGTTAAGTATAGCGATGTAATAAACCTTTTTTAGGTTTATTACATCTTCACCTTTTTCAATTTGAGATACATAAGCTTTAGAGGTATAATATAAACTTCTTTTATCAAAATTAGATAAATCTTTCTTTTGCATCTCTACTATAAATTTATCGCCATTTTGATTGGTAGCTTTTATATCCAAAATTGTTTCTTTTAATTCTTTTATGTCTGGTAATTGGTAAGGATTATCTAAAGTTACAGATGCTATAGTTTTTTCATCTTTGAAATCCAAGACAGAATTTAAAAAAGATATAAGTATCTCTTTCTTATTTTCATTTCCAAATATTTTTTTGAATGCTAAGTCATTTTTTGGGTCTGCGAATTTCATTTTAAAACTTCCTCTTTGATTAATTTAATTCATTATATCCAAGATACAATAAAGTTTTATTTATACCTTTAGTTTTCTTTTTTCTTTTGGTATATTATCAATTAACAAATCCAATAAAACATCAATATTATAGTTATATTCAGCAGAATAATAAATAGGTTTTATAATTTGAACACCTGTAGCTTCTTTAACTCTTTTTTGAATAGAAATAACTTGTTCTTCTAAAAAATCTTTTAGTTTTTTCATAGGTTTATTATTTTCATAATCCCAATGTCTACCGGACTTAGCCTTATCAGCTTGATTAACAGCAACTAATATTCTACTTTTTTGAAAATTTGGAACAATCACTTCATTTAATAATTTATAATTTGTACCCATATCTCTATTTGAACCCTCAATTATTATTAAAACAGTATCTATAAATCCATATTGATTATTATCTACTGAATAATCTTTATAAAGTAATTCAATAATATTTTTAGAATGTTCTTTATCTTTTTGTATTCCATCTCCCAAACCTGGGGTATCCCAAAGTCGAAATGAACCATTTAAATTATAACTTGTTAGATTCATTGTTTCAGGTTCAACACCTTTTCCTACTGTTGCTACATCTTTTTGGAATATGCTATTTAAGGTTGTTGATTTTCCTGCTCCTGTCACACCCGTAACCATAATATCTAATACACCAATATTCATTACTTTTAATTTATTATTTAAGAGCCACTTGCAAATTCACAAAAAAGCTCATAATTTAATTCATTTTTGTTACAAAAAGCTGAAATCTAATTTCAGATAAGTTATAATTTTATATCCTAAAATTTAACAGAAAAGAGATTCAACTTATGACAAATATTTTACCAAAATTATCTTCAAATCTTTCAAATATGTGGACTAAAATTCTAAACCTTGAAAATTCTTTGTTTCCTGAAATAAAAGAACAATTAGGAACATTAAGTACCAAAGAAGAGAAACTAATAAAGATTTTAGACTTTGCTCAAATTGAAAAGAATATAACAGTTGTAACGATTACAAACATTCCAAAAGACAGAGAAGAGATAGCAAGAGCAATGATTGCTAAATCTGTTTACAATATGCAAACAACAAGAGATTTAATTGATAGACTTCATAGCGATAGAGTATTACGAGTATTGTGTGGATGGAGGTATAAAATAGATATTCCAAGTGAAGCTAAATTTAGTAGGGTATTCAAAGAATTGAGTGATTTACAAATAGCTCAAAAAACTCATAAAAAGTTTGTTAATGAATATTTATCGGATACAGTTTTTATGTACAATGCAACAGATGCTGCTATGATACCACTTAGAGAAAAACCTGTAAAGATTGAGAAAGAAGAAAAGCCTAAAAATAAGGTCGGACGACCTAAGAAAGGTGAAAAGAGAGAGCCTGTAAAACCAAAGATTTTAGAACTACAAAAAGAGATGAAAACTACTAAAAAGATGTTATCTTTAGTATCTACTGTTTGTGGTGTTGGTGTCAAACAAAATTCTAAAGGTAACAGAGAGATTACAATAGGTGGTAAACTTCATATTAGTGCAGTAGATGGAGATATACCAATAGCAGCATTCTATTCAGGTGCAAATGTTCATGATAGTTCAGTAGCACTTCCACTTATCAATGAAACTGGTAAAAGAGTGATGTATCTTCGTGATTTACTTGATGCTTGGTATGACAGCGATATAATTAGAGAGTATTCTGAAAAACTAAATCATAAAGCAATTATAGATATAAATCCCAAGAACTCAAAAGAATTAAAACAAAAGATTCAACTTATCAAAGATGAAAAAGTAAAATTTGAATTTTTAAATTTACCTAAATCATCAGATGAACACCACTACAATCAAAGAAGTATGGTTGAAAGAGTAAATAAATATTTAAAAGATGACTTTGGATGTAATACAATTTATTATCAAGGAGCTACAAAAGTAGCTTCTGTTTTATCATTTGGAATTTTATCTGTTTGTATTCATCAAAGTTTAAAACTCATTACATGACTTTTATTAAAAATAATAGAAAAATCTTCAATTTTATAGTCAAAACCATAAAGTATGGAGAAAAAATATGATTTTTTAAGAAATTTACTAAATTTAGTGTAAACTACGCAAAGAAAAATAAATAATCATTTTTTTAAAACTAAAAGTGATGAAAATAAAAAATTAGCTATTGAGTATTATTGAATTTGCAAGTGGCTCAAAACTTTTTACAAATATTAATAAGCAACTTGAAAAGGCAGGATTAATAGCAACAGGTGGTAAAGATGTACTGGTAGATGCAACATTAACAAAGTCTCATAATAATAGAATCAAAAATAAAAATAAAGAACAAAAAAGTGAAAGTAGACAAAAGGTTGAAGCTTTAAATAAAGCGATAGATATACTTATTGAAGAAGAATTACAAAAGAAAAAACCATCATCAAAACAAATATCAAGATTATTAAAAAAGAAATCTTATAACTCTTAAAAATGAAGAACTTGATGAGATTCAAAATAAAGATACTAAAGATATTGAAACTTCAAAAAAGATAATTGAAAATGAAGATGATAGTTATGAGCATAAACAAAAGATAGATAAAGATGTAAGAACAGGTTATCAAGCAGGTAAAAAACAATATGCAACAGGATTAAGAATCATATAGCAACAGATGCAGATTCAGGAGCTATTTTAGAAACAATGGCAACATTTGCCAATACCTCAGATATATCTACCGTTGATACATTTGTTGAAAAATTAGGTGATGATATTAAATCATTAGGTGCAGATAAAGCTTATAAATCAGAAGCTATTGATGAACTACTAAAAGAAAAAGATATTAAAAATAATGTTTGTCTTAAAGAGAGAAATAAAATGAGTGATGAAGATAGAAAGAATCAAAGAGAAAATGAAAAACCAAAACATAAAATCAGAGCAAAAGTTGAACACTCATTTGCTTTAATAAAAACTAGCATGAAACAATCCACAACAAGGTTTATAGGACTGCTCAGGAATAATATGAATTTCACCATTACATGTATAGCTGCCAACCTAAAACTATTTGCCCATAAGAAAATAAAGGCACAAAACGTAAGAATAAGATGATAAAGAGAGGAAAGAATAGAGCAAATTCAATTAGAATTAGGAATAAATATAGATTTGAGATGATAATTTATGATAAATATTTTTTAAAAATTGAAAAAATAAAATTTTATAGATATTTTTAGTTGTGCTGTGGTCTCTATAAAGTACATATAGCAGTAGATGAGAAAAGTGGAGTAATATTAAAAGCAATGACAACATTTGCAAATACCTCAGATATAGAAACAGTTAAACCATTTATTAAATTAATTGATAATATTGATTCATTTTATGCTGATAAAGCATACAAAAGAGAAGATGAAAAAAATAAACATAAAATCAGGGCAAAAGTTGAACATAGATTTGCCCATATAAAAACTCATATGAAATAATCCACTACAAGATTTATAGGTCTTGTCCGAAAAATATGAACTTTACTATTACTTGTTTAGCTTCCAATTTAAAACTATTGGCTTATTTGCAAATGAGATTACAAAAAGTAGTAAATGTGTGAAAAGATAAGGTAAATGGTAATACATTAAATAAACTTACCTTCTAAATATAGATTTATGATGTTAGTTTATAAAAATATTTTAAAAATTTATCATTTATAAATATGATTGATGTAGCTTTAGTTATGCAATAATCTAATAATGTACCTATTTTTTTTATTAAGCTAAATTAATAAATTAATAAATTAATTTATGATTAATTGATTATTATGTAATATTTTAGAAATATTACATAAAATAGTTAATTAACATTTTAAATAGGAGAAAGTAATGAAAAAAGAAATTTTAGTTTTAGTATTGGTATTGTCCTCTTTGTTATTAGTAGGTTGTGGAGGAGGTGGAGGATCTCAAAGCACAACAACATCAGTAAACCAGATTACAGGTTATTTTATAGATAGCCCAGTATCTGGTTTAACTTATGAAACAAAGTTGAAAAAAGGTGTTACTGGTTCTGATGGTTCTTTTACTTATAGTCCAAGTGATCCAACTATAATTTTCAAGCTAGGAAGTATAGAATTAGGAACTATAAATATAAAAGATTTAAATAGTGATAATAAACTCTTTATTCAAGATTTAGTAGGAGTTAATAGAGATTCTATTGATAATGAAAAAGTATTAAGAATTGCAAGGTTTTTACAATCTTTAGATACAGGTGAAAATCCAAATGCAATTACCTTAAAGCAAACAGACTTAGATAAGTTTACAAAATCAAAAAGTATAGATGATATTGATATCGTAAAAGAATTAGAATCTATAGGTAGAACACCAAAATCTCTAAGTGAAGTTAAAGAACATTTAAATAATACAATAAAAAAATATCACGAAGCAATTACAACAACAGAAATATCACATAATGGATATGAATATAAAATAGTAACGTCACCAATCACAAATAAAAGATGGTTAGATAGAAACTTAGGAGCAAGTGCAGTTTGTACAAAAAGTATAGATGATAAAAGTGAAGGTTTTACAAACGAAAGCTACGTAACATCTCAAGAAGATTGTTTTGGAGACTTATATCAATGGGGAAGACTTAAAGATGGGCATGAGCAAAGAGACTCAAACATTATAAGTTCAATAGCATCAAATATTGTAAATGTAGGAATTAATTTTATAAAAGGTGATGAATCTTTATTTGATTGGACAAATAAAGATAATAATGGAGCATTAAGATTTGCACAATGGAGTAAAACAGATGGAACATCGATTTGTCCGATAGGATTTAGAGTACCTACATCAATAGAGTTATATAGGGAAACTGTATCTTATACAGGAACAAATGATGAAAGTATAGGAAAAGTAAAAGTAGAAAATAGAGATACAGCATTTAAGAATTTTTTAAGATTTCCTGTCGCAGGGCAACGCAATTGGGGTGGTTCTTTGAATAATGAGGGTAAAGACGGCTACGTGTGGTCAAATTCTGTCGTTGACAATCTCGTTAGGAACGTGCACTTTGGGAATAGCTACGCTTACAGGGATTATTACGACAGAGCTGGTGGCTCTTCAGTTCGTTGTGTGGAAGATTAGATAATCAAAAATATTTCCCCGATCCCTTGGGTTAGTTGGAGTCAGCAATTCTAACCCAAATATACTTTACACAACATACCCCTTCATATCTACATTCTCTTCGGTCTGGCGAGCAATAAGTATATATTCCAACATTTTATTAAAGCTTTTAAAATTAAATATTGTTGTTAAAAAATTAATACCTACAAAGAACTCTTCTCTGATACCAATATTATCACGAAGTTCCATATATAAATCATCATCAAGTTCTTGTACTGTATGAAATAAGAAAGCTAATATATTAAGGCTACAAAGTGTTTTAGATAAATTTTCTTTACCATGACCAAAGTTATGGTCTAAATGATAGCCTTTAGTTTTTAAAGTATTATTATTATCATTTTCGATTTTCCATCTAGTTCTACCTGCTGTAGCTATATCTATAACATTATTTACATTCAAAGATATATCAGTAACAAAGCTATTATGATATAGTTTTCTACTACTATCATTGGTAACAATAACCTCACACCAGTTTACTTCTTGTGGTGGATGTTGTGTATCTTCTTGAGAATTTTTAATAGCTAATTTATTAATATAATTATATATGAAAGTTTGCTTTTTACCATTAATCATTTTTGATAGTTTTTTAGTATCACAAGTATCAAGATTTTTAATCATATCAATTTGTTCATAAAGATATTTATGAGATGTTGGCTTAGCTACAAATACATATGAATGCTTTTGTTCTAATACTTTTTTAATCATAGGTTCTCTTGAATACAAATCATCACCTAAAATTATTAACTTTTTATTAGTAGGATTTGTAAAATTATTTAACCATCTCTTTGAAGCATTAACTTCACAATCTTGTTTATCATCTCCATCATTATTTGATATAAATTCTTGCATCAGTGGTATAACTTTTTTCATATCAGGATGTACTATTGTTGGAGTTATAACACTATGATAGTAATGTACTTCACCTGTTTCACTATTAGTTTTTGTTTGACAACATTTACAAGATATATTTTTACTTGAATGATAATGCGTACCATCTAATGCTACAAGCATATAATCATCTTTAAAATTAAACTTATCTAATATTCCTATACTTTGCAATTTTTCTATTATAATTTCATATACTTTTTTAAAACTTTCTGCTGTTATTTTATCCAGTATGTTTTGTATATGATTATCACTTGGTATATCAGATATTCCAAACATAGTTTGTGCATTACTGATACCTTTTGCAGTATCAATATCCCTTTGAAAACTTAACCAAGATTTATTTTGAAAATAAAATACACTAAATGCAGATAATATAATATCTTTTAAACTGTAAATTATATTTGTTCTTTGTTTTCTTGTATCTTCTATATTTGATATATTACTTGTAAATGATTCTATTAAAAAATCAAAAATATTTGTCTGTCTCATTTGCTTAAACACTTCTATTTATGGGCTATATTATAGCTAAAATTAGGTGTTAAAAAGCTTTTAAAAGCCTATAAATAAAGGGGTTTTGTGAATTTATTTAGTAATTATTTTGGAAGATTTTAACTATATAAAATTGATTTAAGTCAATGCATAATAAGATTTTTGCTATTATACTCTTAAAGTTTCATCTTCAAAGTACTATGAAAATAGTATTTTGAAGATGAAATTGATTTCATCGTAAACAAGTAAAATGGTATTGGCTGTTTTAAATAATATGCCAATTTATAGTATTAAATTATTTGTTTGAGTTTTTTTACAACTTACTGTTAATTACATCTAAATTAAGATTAAGGATGTGCTACAAACACTAAAAGCTTTAGCAATATCAATTCCTACAAAAAATATAACACATCCTTAATCTTAATTTTTGATTTATGCTCACAGCCTCCTAATATGGATGGTAAGAGATAAAATACTTCCATAGCTTCCTAAATAGGTGAGTTTATACAATCAAAATAATACGCTTTCTTAGGTGATATGAAATTAATTATTCACAAGGAAAAGAAGATCATTTAATGATGTAATTAACTGTGAATTGTAAAAAAATTAATAAGCATTTCTTTAACTAAAAATGCTTAGATTTAAGAATTAGCTATTTGATAGTATTTAAATTTCTAAATAACTTTTAAAAGAATATTAATATATATTATTTAATAAAATATAATAAATTTTAAATATACTTTTAAAATTAAAGGGTATAGTCATGAATTACAAAAAAATATTTACAGGATTATTATTTGCAATAATAACCATAATAAGCACAGGGTGTGGTGAAAGTAGCTTCTTTGATAAAGCTGATGACACTAGCTCATCATCTATTATGTTACATGGAAATGTTGCAAAAGGACCTATATATAAAGCAGAAGTAAGAGCATTTAGACTAGATACTAATAAATTATTAAATACCGCTCAAACAGATGCTAAAGGAGATTACTCTTTAGATATTGGCACATACACAGGAGCTATTAAAGTTACTGCAAAAGGTGGTAGTTATATTGATGAAATTTCAGGTGAAGAACAAGATACAACAAAGTTAATCCTAGAAGCTATCTCTGTGATATCTGATGATGAAAAAGTTAAAACGGTAAATATTACGCCTGTGACTGATATAGCTGCACAAGAGTTAGAAGATATGTACGAAGATATCATTAAACTTGCAAAGAAACAAAGTATAATTACAGATGTTAATATAAATATAGCAAGAATTTTAACAGGAAGTAGTTTTAATCCTACAAAAGTTAAACCTAAAATCTTAGGTAAAGACAAAATTGAACTAAATGATGGAGATGCAGGGGAATATGGTATTTTTCTAGCTGTATTTGCTAAATTGTCAAAGAGTGATGTTTCAAATGTAAAAGAAAAAATTGAAAAATTTTATAATGATATTAAAGACAATAGTGTATTAAGTGAAGACTCTAATACGAAGATAAAAGATGCTCTTGAAGATGACACTATCAAAAAAGGTATCAACACTGACGTAATAACTTCTATTGAAAATCAACAAAAGACATATGACGTAACTCCAGCAATAAGTGGAACTCTAATCAAAACCAATCAAAAAATAGAAGGAAAAACAGAATTTACTCTAAGCGTTAAAGATATTGACACCAAAGTACTTGTTCACTTTAAAAATAAAAAATCATTTGCTACTTTTGAGGCAAAAGATGAAAATGGTAAAGATATTGTTTTTATAAACAACGACTCAAAAATCACAGTGACCATTATAAATAGTGACAAGTTCGAGGAAACAAGAAAGGTTATACTTTTAATTGGTAAAACAGAGGTTCTATTAAGCAGTACAACAACAGCTACAGTAACGATTAAAGATTTAAAGATTACATCAACAGCTACTATTAAGAATACTTATAAAAAAGATGCAGATATAAATATAACTGTTGAATTTACAAAAGAGATAGAAGTAGTCCTTGATGAAAATAAAAAACCATCAATCGTTATTAAAGTAGGTAACGCAGACAAGTTGGCTTATTTCAAGTCATTTTCTGGATCAGATATAATATTTACTTATAAAGTTAAAGAAGGTGATAATGATATAAACGGTATTAGCGTACCAAAATCTGAGATTACATTAAATGGTGCTACTATTAAAACTACTAATGGTATAAATACAGATAATAACTATAATACGCTAGAGGATAATGAAAATCATAAAGTAGATGCAAAAGTACCCACTCTAACAGGAGTAGCTATTACTTCAAATGCAGGAGATAATAATACCTATGGAATTGGGAATACCATTATTATAGAAGCAAGCTTTAGTGAAAATATCACTTCAACAGATGCTAAAATAATAATAAATATTACGAACGACAGAACTTTATCAGCAGAAAGTTTTACTCAAGAGCAAATTTCAACCGGCACAAATAAACTTATCTTTAAATATAAAGTAGAAAAAGGAGATGAAGACATAGATGGTATTAGTGTACATAATCTTACAGGAACGATTATTGACACTGTAGGTAATAAAGTAAAAGATTTTACTTTTGAAGCTATTACTAATAATGCTTCGCATAAAATAACAACAGCTACAGTAACGATTAAAGATTTAAAGATTACATCAACAGCTACTATTAAGAATACTTATAAAAAAGATGCAGATATAAATATAACTGTTGAATTTACAAAAGAGATAGAAGTAGTCCTTGATGAAAATAAAAAACCATCAATCGTTATTAAAGTAGGTAACGCAGACAAGTTGGCTTATTTCAAGTCATTTTCTGGATCAGATATAATATTTACTTATAAAGTTAAAGAAGGTGATAATGATATAAACGGTATTAGCGTACCAAAATCTGAGATTACATTAAATGGTGCTACTATTAAAACTACTAATGGTATAAATACAGATAATAACTATAATACGCTAGAGGATAATGAAAATCATAAAGTAGATGCAAAAGTACCCACTCTAACAGGAGTAGCTATTACTTCAAATGCAGGAGATAATAATACCTATGGAATTGGGAATACCATTATTATAGAAGCAAGCTTTAGTGAAAATATCACTTCAACAGATGCTAAAATAATAATAAATATTACGAACGACAGAACTTTATCAGCAGAAAGTTTTACTCAAGAGCAAATTTCAACCGGCACAAATAAACTTATCTTTAAATATAAAGTAGAAAAAGGAGATGAAGACATAGATGGTATTAGTGTACATAATCTTACAGGAACGATTATTGACACTGTAGGTAATAAAGTAAAAGATTTTACTTTTGAAGCTATTACTAATAATGCTTCGCATAAAATAACAACAGCTACAGTAACGATTAAAGATTTAAAGATTACATCAACAGCTACTATTAAGAATACTTATAAAAAAGATGCAGATATAAATATAACTGTTGAATTTACAAAAGAGATAGAAGTAGTCCTTAATGATGATAAAGATAAACCACATATCGTTATTAAAGTAGGTAACGCAGACAAGTTGGCTTATTTCAAGTCATTTTCTGGATCAGATATAATATTTACTTATAAAGTTAAAGAAGGTGATAATGATATAAACGGTATTAGCGTACCAAAATCTGAGATTACATTAAATGGTGCTACTATTAAAACTACTAATGGTATAAATACAGATAATAACTATAATACGCTAGAGGATAATGAAAATCATAAAGTAGATGCAATAACACCAGTTCTTACTTTCACTAATAAAAATGTAGTTAATAGTAATTTTACGATAACAGTTACAGCAAATAAGCAGATGGAAACACTAAATGTTGCTAAAATAACTGCAAATAATGGTGTCACTACTAATACTGAAGTTACGTCGAGTGGTAATGCATATACAATTAGTTTTGTAATTAGTAGTACTACAAAAGAAGGCGATATAGTTATAACTTTTGCAAACGGTGCTATAAAAGATACCTATGGTAATGAAAATAACTCTGTTACTGTAACTATCAAGTATGATATAACTCCTCCAACACTAATCTTTACTTCACATCAACTCATTAGTGAAGATGAAGCTTTAAACTTAACTTTAGAAGGAGAAACTAATGCAGAAAATGGACAAAAGGTACATTTAAGTATTGGGAAAGAAGTTCTTGGAACTGCAACAGTTATTGCAGGTGATTGGACAAAAGAAAATATAAAAGTGATAGACAAAGGGATAGAAAAGTCGTATACAGGTACTGATCCATTAGTAACATATGAAGCTCAAGATAATTATTCTACGATTAATAAAACTGGGTATGGAGATTTAAAACATTTATTTGATGGAAATACGAAATATAGCGAGAGTACTGCTACAGATATTGTAAAAGGAATAGGTAAAGCATTTACTATAACTTTTAGAAGCCCACAAGTTATAAAATCCATTGATATTTGGGGTGGGAATTCATCTAGAAACAGAAACTATGCCTACAATGCAAAATGGGATTTTTATGATGCAAATGAAGCTATAGTAGAAAGTATACAAATAGATAAGTATGATAAAGATTGGTATTATAAAGTATCGCCTGATACATCTACTCTTATTCAAAAGATAATAGTTACAAAAACAACAGACACTTATTTATCTTTTAGTGAGATGAAAATCCATAATACTAATTTAAATTCTACAAATCCTACAATTACTGCAAAAGTAAAAGATGAAGCAGGAAATGAAACAAGTAAAGATTTTAACTTAGAAATTGTTTATAGCTTTACATTTCTTAGTGATAGTGTAAAAAACAATGGAGTTTTAGATGAGAAATATGCATATAATATGTATGGAAATAAAAAGAATAGAAAAAATATATCTCCACAACTTAAATGGGGAGGAGCACCAGTTGATACGAAAAGTTATGCCATTATTATGGATAGGCCAAAACTTTTTCCACTTATCCATTGGAATGTACTTAATATCCCTAAAAGTGTAACATCATTTAAAGAGGGTTGGAGTAGTACACATGATAATGCGGATGATGGTATAATAGAAAGGGCAGGACCATTTCATGGACTTGAAGATCGATATGTAGGACCATGGCATGGTACAAGTATCAGCACATACTACATCAAAATATATGCGCTAAATATTGAAACACTTGGAAACAGCACTTCTGCTAGAGATAGAAAAGAATTTGAAAGTACTTATGGTAAAAAGGGTAGCAATAATATATTAGGCTCAACAACATTAACTTTTACATTTACACCGTAAAGTAAAAAGATAAAAATATGCAAGGGTATTACCCTTGTATGTAATTTAAATAATATATTTTAGGCTAGATTTATTTGAAAATTTCCTTCTCTAATGCCTCTAAAAGCAGAACATAGTTTTTCATAATTTAAAATTTTTATTTTATGAACTTCTATAGAGTGTAAAAATAACTTCTATCCTTTTTGTACCAATTCTATACTATGACAAGGTCTAAAAATTGGATTTTTTATTAATGTTCTGTTTGTTTATGTAGTCAGCCCTGAAAAATCAAACAAACACTTATATTTAAGACCTTTAGAACTACTTTTTAGCTATAAATAACATAAGAAATATACAAAACTTACGATAAAATCATAAAATAAACTAAAAAAGTGCTTGATTAATGATAGGTTTATTACTTTGACCATATATCAGTAGATCAAAAAACTAAAGTGATTATAAACTATGCAGTAACATCAGCATTAATTCATGACTCTCAAGTGATAAAAGAATTAATAGATAAAGATGATGATATTTTATATGCAGATTCTGCTTATAAATCTACCCAAAATAGAAGAATATCTAAAAGATACTAATGTAAAAAATAAAGTCATACAAAGAGCATATAAAAATATACCACTTACAAATAAGCAACATAAAGAAAATTATAAATATATCAATATTTCTTTATAATTTATAATAATTTTTATTGAAAATAATTGAGGTCTTTAAAAAATATGAGATTGCACTTCAGATTTAAATTTTGGAAGTACTGTTTGGATGTAGGTTTAATTAATCTATTGCTTAATAATATTTAAGTACTATTATACTCTTATTTTATTATTTGGTATAAACATAAAAAGGATTACATATGTTGGACTTAGCAATTATTGGTGGAGGACCTGCTGGATTAACAGCAGGTTTATATGCAACAAGAGGTGGACTCGAAAATGTAACAATGTTTGAAATGGGAATGCCTGGTGGTCAAATCACAGGAAGTAGTGAAATTGAAAACTATCCAGGACAAACTTCTCTTATGACTGGAATGGAGCTAATGGAAAGCTGGCCAAAACAGTGTCAACAATTTGGTTTAAAACATGAAATGAATCAAGTAATGAAAGTTAGAAAAGAAGGTGATATTTTTACTGTTGAATTAGCTGATGGAAGTAAACAAGAAGCAAGATCAGTATTATTAGCAACAGGTTCAGTTCCAAGACGAGCAGGGTTTAAGGGTGAAAGTAAATTTTTTGGACATGGGATTTCTACTTGTGCAACTTGTGATGGTTTCTTTTATAAAAATAAAGACGTAGCACTTATTGGTGGTGGTGATTCAGCTTTAGAAGAAGCAGTTTATTTATCAAAAATATGTTCAAAAGTTTATTTAGTTCACAGAAGAGATACATATAGAGCAGCACCAAGTACAATAGCTCATATGAAAGCAGCTTCAAATATTGAAGAAGTAACAAATGTAATTGTTGAAGAAGTTTATGGTGATAACATGGGTGTGACTGGTTTAAAAGTAAAAGAGAAAGAATCAGGAAAGATTAGAGATTTAGACGTTCCTGGAGTGTTTGTTTTTGTAGGACGTGATGTTTTAAGTGATAGTTTAAAACAAGATGATGGCTCTTATCTTTGTGCTGTAAATGAACAAACGGAAATTATTGTTGATTTAAAAATGAGAACAAATGTTCTTGGACTTTATGCAGCAGGTGATGTTAGAATTGATGCAGCTAAACAAGTTGTTTGTGCGGCAGCAGATGGTTCAACTGCTGCAATAGATATTATTGAGTACTTAGGATAAAAAAATGATTAATGTAGGAATTGTAGGAAGTACAGGAAGAGTTGGTTCTTTATTAATTGATGATTTAGCAAGTGATGAAGAAACAAAGTTAACTGCTTGCCACGTTTTTGATGATTTAACAAAAGATGTTCCAGATGGTACAGTTGTAACAAATGATATGAAGATACTTTTAGAATCAGCCGATATTATAATTGATTTTTCTGCACCAGTTGCAACTGAATCTTTATTAAGTGAAATAGTTGAAAACGGTGGAAATAAACCTTTAGTAATTGCAACAACTGGATTTAATAAACATCAACAAAATTTACTTTTAGAAGCAAGTAAAAAAGTTCCTATTTTATATGCTAGTAATATGAGTTTAGGTGTTGCTGTTTTAAATAAATTAGTAACTCTTGCAAGTAAAGCTTTAAGAGATTTTGATTGTGAAATAGTTGAACAACATCATAGATATAAAGTTGATTCACCATCTGGAACTGCTTTAACTTTAGCAGAACATGTTGCAAGTGCACGAGATTTGGATTTAGATGCAGTTAGAATTTCAGGTCGTGATGGTGCTATTGGAGCAAGAACTAAAGATGAAATTGCAGTCATGAGTTTAAGAGGTGGTGATATAGTAGGTCGTCATACTGTTGGGCTTTACAGTGATGGGGAGTTTATTGAACTTCATCATACAGCAACATCGAGAAATACCTTTTCAAGAGGTGCAATTAAAGCAGCTAAATGGTTAGTTAATCAAGAAGCTGGTTTATATTCAATTAATGATTGTTTAGGTCTATAAAATAAAATTTATTGAAAATAAAAAAGATCTTTTGTTCTCAAAGATTTTAAATTTTTTAGGGTATCGCGTTTCATTCTTTATTTTTTTAAAGGTTAAATAAATGTGTGCAATAGTTGGAATATATGGTAATGAAAATGCAGCAAGATTCGCTTCAATGGCACTTTTTTCTATGCAACATAGAGGACAAGAAGCTACAGGTATATCTTCATCTTGTAATGGTAAAATTTTTACAAAAAAAGATAGAGGTTTAGTATCTGAAGTATTTAAAGAAGATGCTTTATCATATTTAAAAGGGAATATGGCCATTGGTCATAATAGGTATTCAACTGCTGGCGGTGATTCTATTTTAGATGCACAACCAGTATTTGCAAAATATAAATTAGGTGAAATTTCTATTGTTCACAATGGAAATCTAATAAATAAAAATAAAATTAGAAAAGACTTAATTAATAATGGTGCTATTTTTCAAACAGGAATGGATACAGAAAATTTAATTCATTTAATTGCAAAAAACACTCAAGATAGATTAAGAGATAGAATTAAAGAAGCTTTAGAAAAAACTATTGGAGCTTATTGTTTTATAATTCAATCACGTTCAAAACAGTTTGTTATTAGAGATAGATACGGTATTAGACCTCTATCTTTAGGAAAGTTAAAATCAGGTGGTTATATAGTTGCTAGTGAAACCTGTGCTTTTGAACTGGTTGACGCAAAGTTTATTAGAGATGTGAAACCTGGAGAAATGTTAATTTTTTCAGAAACTTTTGAAGAGCCAGAATCTATACAGCTATTTGAACCTGAATTTAGACCTTGTGCTTTTGAATATGTATATTTCTCTCGTCCTGATTCTGTAATTGATGGTAAAACTGTTTACGAAACAAGAGAAAATATGGGTAAAACTTTAGCTTCGAATGATATAGGAAATGGTATTAAAATTGATATGGTTGTTCCTGTTCCTGATTCTGGTGTTCCAGCGGCACTAGGTTATGCCGCCCAAAGTGGAATTCCTTTTAAATATGGGATTATTAGAAATCACTATGTTGGAAGAACATTTATAGAGCCTTCTCAAGAGATGAGAGCTTTAAAAGTAAAAATGAAACTAAGTCCAATGAGATCACTAATTGAAGGTAAATCTTTACTTGTAATTGATGACTCAATTGTACGTGGAACTACATCAAAAAGAATTGTAAAAATGCTTAAAGATGCAGGAGCTAAAGAGGTTCATTTTAGAGTAGCTAGTCCAGAAATTAAGTTTCCTTGTTTTTATGGAATTAATACTCCAAATAAAGAAGAACTTATTTCAAACAATATGTCAAAAGATGAGGTGTGTAAATATATAGAAGCAGACACTTTAGAATATCTTTCAATAAAAGATTTAACAACTGCCATTGGTGGAAATAGAAATTATGCATTAGAAAGTTTTGATGGTGACTATTTCGTTACAAAATAGGAATAATTTGAAGAATAATTTAAAAGAGGTACTTACAATTGGTAAGTACTTTAGACAACAGTTTGGGGAAACAGTTTATAAGGTGCCAATCAGTATTAGTGGGTTTACCTGTCCAAATATTGATGGTACGGTAGCACGTGGTGGTTGTACATTTTGTGAGAATGATTCATTCTCTCCAAACTTACAAGAAAAAAAACTATCATTTAAACTTAATCCAAGAGTTAAAGAGAACCCTTTTTTAGATACCCAATTACAGCAGCTTGAGATGCAATTTGAGACAACAAGAAAAAAATTAGAAAATAAATTTGGAACAAAAAAGTTTATTGTTTATTTTCAATCCTTTACAAATACTTATGCTCCTTTGGAAACTTTAAAAGCTTTATACAACAAAGCTCTTACTTTTGATAATGTAATTGGACTTTCAATTGGTACTAGAACAGACTGTATGACAGATGAAATACTTGATTTTTTAGAAGAGTTATCAAAAGATAAAGAGATTTGGGTTGAGTATGGAATTCAATCTTTTTATGATGATACCTTGAAAAAAATAAATCGTGGTGATGATTCTGCAAATATGAGAACATGGATAACAAAAACTAAGAATAGAAATCTAAAAATATGCGGGCATTTAATTTATGGACTTCCTGATGAGAATCAAGAAATGATGTTAGAAACATTTAATCAAACAGTGGCTTTAAATGTAGATTCTATTAAATTTCATCCTTTATATGTTGTTAAAAATACACTCTTAGCAAAAGATTTTAGACAAGGCAAATTTACACCAATAACAGAAGATCTTTATATTGATACAGTTGTAAAATCAATCAAACAATTACCAGATAATATTTCTGTTCAAAGAGTAACAGCTGGAATTAATAATAGTAGTTTATTATCACCTGTATGGTGTAAAAATAAACATCAACAAATTCAAAAAATAAAAAAAGCTTTGATAAAAGAGGGCTTGAAATACTAAAATGTAGAATTTAAATAATACTAGGAAATTCTAGTATTATTCAATTTTTAATAGATAATCAACAATATTTGCAATAAATGCATCATATTTTCTATCTTTTCTATATGCTATATATAATTTTCTCATCATCTTGTGATTACTAATTCTTGATTCATATAAAACATTAGCTTTTAGAAGTGATTCAATTGCATTTCTCGAAACAATTGATACTGTAGGAGTTATATTTTTATCAGAGTGTAGTACAGTTTGAACAATCGTGGTAGCAGATGTAACTTCACTTGTTACATTAAAAGTATCACAGTCAGGATAATTTGCTTTTTCAAGTGATTCTTTAAAGATAAACCTAGTAGTTGACTCTGGATTTCGACAAATCCATTTATAAGATAATAAATCACTGGCTTTTACTTTTGCAGGAAGTTTTTGGTTTGAGAAAATTACAATTTCATCTTCCATCCACTCTCTATAAATTATATTTTCATCTACAATATAGTTTTCAACTAAAGCTAAATCAATTTTTTTATCTAATAAATCTTCAATTACTTTATGTGAAACTGAAATATTTATAGATATATCATTACTTATATTATTTCTTATATTATTTAAAAAACGAGGAAGAATATAATTTCCAATAATAAAAGATGTTCCAAAAATAAATGTTGCATCTTTATTTATGATTTTTAATAATTCTTTTTCAGCGTTATTAACACATCGTTCAATCTTTTGAGCAATGACAAATAACATTTGACCTTTTTTTGTAAGTCCAATGCCATTTTTCTTTCTATCAACAATTTTAATATCCAAATAGTCTTCAATAAATTTCATTTGTTGAGTAACAGCAGGTTGAGAAATACCTATCTTAGCAGAAGCTTTTGAGAAAGACTTTTCTCGTACTACTGTTAAAAAAGTTTCTAGTTTTGCAAAGTCTGTTAACATTATTGTTGCCTTTAATTAAAAGTAACGATAATGATAACATTTGTTTATGAATAGAATTATTAAGAAGATAATTAATTTTATGCAACTTATGGTATAATCTGTAACTAATTGGAGAAAGAATGTCTGAAATTTTTTTATCAACTTTAAATGATTCTCAACAAGATGCTGCAACACATATTGATGGTTCTTTATTGATTTTAGCTGGTGCTGGCTCTGGTAAAACCAAGACTATCACTACTAGATTAGCTTATTTAATATCAATTGGGATTGACCCCAGCTCAGTTTTAACTTTGACTTTTACGAATAAAGCAGCAAAGGAGATGAGAGAAAGAGCTTACACAATGATTGATTCAAGTTCTTTAAATACTCCTCCTTTATTATGCACTTTTCATAAATTTGGTTTGCTATTTTTAAAACTCAATATGAGCGAATTAGGAAGAAAAAATAATTTTATAATTATTGATAATGATGATAAAAAAAGAATATTAAGATCAATTGATAAAGAGATAACAACTTCATTATTAGTAAGTGAAATATCAAAATATAAAAATACTCTTATCCCCCCACTTGAAGCAAAAGCAGCAGCTCAGCTAAAACTTTATCAGCAAATTGCAGATGTATATGAAAAATATGAAGCTTATATTTTAAAAAATAATTTAGTTGATTTTGATGATTTATTACTTCTTCCTTATAAAATTTTAAAAGAAAATAAAAAATTAGCAGAAAGCACAAGTAGAAAATATCAGTATATTATGGTTGATGAGTATCAAGATACAAATGAATTACAATATAGATTATTAAGATTACTTTGTTCAACTCATAATAATCTTTGTGTAGTTGGAGATGATGACCAGTCAATTTATGGTTGGAGAGGTGCTACAATTAAAAATATTTTAAATTTTGAAAAAGATTTTGAGAATACAAAAGTTATAAAACTTGAAAATAATTATAGATCTACTGATACAATTTTAGATCATGCTAACCAGCTAATAGAGCATAATCGTGATAGGCTTGGCAAAAAACTACTTGGTACTAGAACTAAAGGTAGTAGCGTAAAAGTATATGAATCGCATGATGAAAATGAAGAAACAAGAAAATTAATTGATGATATAAAAAAGTTAATAGACTCAGGAGTTAGTCCTAAAGATATAGCGATTTTATTTAGAGTAAATGCTTTATCTCGTTCTTTAGAAGAAGGATTTAACAAAGAAAATATCAATTATAGGCTTGTTGGCGGTATGAAGTTTTATGAAAGAGCTGAAATTAAAGATTTAATTGCTTATTTTAGAATCTTAACAAATACTATTGATAACTTTTCACTTAAAAGAGTTATAAATAAACCAAAACGTGGAATTGGAAAAACAACAATTGATAAACTTGATGTAAAGTCTATTGAGCTTAAAAAACCAATTTTTACAATTTTAGAAGACTTTAGTGCTGAAGAATTAGTAGGTATTGTTGGTAAAAAGAATTCAAGAACTTTAAAAGTATTTATGGCTTCTGTTATGGATTTAAAAGATACTTTGGATGAATCTAAAATGAGATTTTTAGATTCTTTTGAAGAAACTTTTGACTATAGAGCTTCTTTTGATAACGCTCCTGATGGATATGAAAGACAAGGAAATATTGATGAATTTTATGGATACATAAGAGATTTCTTTATTCAAAATCCACATCTAAATTTAGAAGATTTTTTAAATGAAATTGCTTTAGAATCTGAAAAGGGTGAATTAACACAAGAAGCAATTTCAATGATGAGTATTCACTCTTCCAAAGGATTAGAGTATAAAAATATTTTTATTATAGGTTTAGAGGAAGGGTTTTTCCCTCTAATTGGTGATGGAAGTGATATAGAAGAAGAAAGACGATTAGGTTATGTTGCAATTACAAGAGCTATGGATAATTTGACTTTATCATTTGTTCATTCAAGATTTTATAAAGGTAAAAGAGCAATACTTTTAAAAAGTAGATTTTTAAGTGAATCTGGACTTATAAAAGGTAGTTTGACAATCGAAAAACACTCAAGTTATAAAAAAGGTGATTTAGTAAAACATAAGATATTTGGTATGGGAAGAGTTCACAAAGCTTCAAAAGCAGGAAAAGAATTTAAATTAACAATTAATTTTTCTGGGACAATACGTGATATTTTGTCATCATTTATAGAAAGAATATAGAGTATATTTGCAAAAAATTTTTTATAATAAAGAACCTTTAAATAAGTTATTAGTAGTGAACAAACCTATATTTATCAGCTCAAATTTTTATTTAAATAGAATTAAAAGAAAATATAAAAATAAAAAAGCTGGGTTTAGTGGTACATTAGATCCTTTTGCCTGTGGTTGCTTAATTGTGGCTTTTGGACAATATACTAAACTTTTTAAGTATTTACAAAAAACTCCAAAAACTTATAGAGCTGTATTATGGTTAGGAGCTACTTCTTATTCTGATGATACTGAAAATATTATAGATATTAAAGATGCTCCACGATTAAATAAACAAGATGTTATATCTTCTATTAAGTCTTTAAAAGGTGATATAACATATAAACCACCTAAGTATTGTGCTAAAAAAATAAATGGTGTTAGAGCTTATGAGTTAGCAAGACGTGGAGAAGAGGTTAATTTAAAAGATGAAATAATGAGGGTTTCAGATATTACATTTCTTTCTTATTCTCATCCTTTTATAACTTTTGAAGCAACTGTTAGTGAGGGTGCATATATTAGAAGTTTAGCTCAAATACTAGTTAAGAGTTTAAATAGTATTGGAACTTTATCTTATTTAAATAGATTAAATGAAGGGAAATTCTTTTATGATAATGAAAAGGATTTAAATCCTTATGATTATATTGATATTAAACATAATCCTTATTCTGGAACTAAAAAGTTCCTAGAAGATGGTAAAAGAATTTCTACAGATTTTTTAGAGTTTAAAGAAAATGGAGAGTATCTAATAAAATTTGATAATTTTTTTAGTATAATTGAAATTAAAAATAATGAAGTAAAATATTTATTGAACAAGGTTATGCTAACTTGAAAAGAAAGTCATATGCAAAAGTAAATATTTTTTTAAAAATTGCAGGTAGAAGAGATAGCTATCATGAATTAGTCTCTAGATTTGTACTAATACACTCTTTATATGATGAGATAGAGTTTATAAAACAAAAATGCGAAGAGTTTACTTTGGTTGGAAATTTTGCTTGTGAAACAAAAAGTAATACAATTTATAAAGCATATAAAATTTTAAAAGAAAAATCAACTAGAGTTGAAGAGTATTTTAAAAATCATATAATAAAAGTTCAAAAGAATATACCAGAGTTTGCAGGACTTGGTGGTGGCAGTTCAAATTGTGCAACTTTTATAATAATGGTAAATGAAGTTTGTACTTTAAATCTAACAAAAAATGAGTTAGCTAAAATTGCTATTATTATTGGTGCGGATGTTCCTTTTTTTGTTTATGAATATGATAGTGCAAATGTAAGAGGAATTGGTGAAATTGTAGAAAAATTTGATGAAGAGATATTGGATATTGAAGTAATAACTCCACAAATAAAATGTAATACTAAAGAGATATTTGAAGTATTTAGAGATAAGTTTTATAAAGAAATTAATAAAAAAGAAGAAAAAATACTAGTAAATTTAAAATCAAAGCAGATTTTAAGAAAACTCACTATTTTTGAAGCAAATGATTTATATGCTCCAGCTTTGAGTCTAAATGATGAACTTAAAAAGTATGATAAAAAAGCTTGGTTTTTTAGTGGTAGTGGTAGTTCTTTTTTTAAGGTAAATTATGAGTAAAAAAAATACAAAAAAAAACTTAGTTTTTAGAAATAAAAAAGCCTTTCATGATTATACTATTTTAGATACTTTTGAAGTAGGAATTATACTTGAAGGAAGTGAAGTAAAAGCTATAAGAGATAGTAGGGTAAATTTAAAAGATTCTTTTGTAAGAATTATTAAAAATGAGATTTATGTTTTAAATATGCATATAACACATTTAAGTACTGCACATGCTACTTACAGACCAAGTGAAAGAAGAGATAGAAAACTTTTAATGCATAGAAAAGAGATAGATAAACTTTTTGTAAAAGTTGCTAGAGAGGGTATAACTTTAGTACCAATTAAACTCTATTTTAATTCAAAAAATATCTTAAAAATGCAAATTGCAACTGCCCAAGGAAAGAAGCTTCATGACAAAAGAGAAGATTTAAAACAAAAGACAATGAAAAGAGAAACTGAACAAGCTTTAAAAAACTATAAATAAGAGAAAATAAACTTTCTTTTATAACTTAAAAAAAAGTGTGAAGTTTTCTATAATTAAACAAACCTTAAAAAAAAAATTAATATTTTAAGCTTAAATTTATTTTCAATTAGCTATCATTTATTGATAAGTGACAATTAGGTGACTTGTAAAAAAATTAGTAGGAGGAGATTGATGCAAAACGGTGCACAAATTGAGTATGATTACTCTATTGCAAAAGCGTTTACATTTGCAACAATTCTATTTGGTATCATTGGTATGCTTGTTGGTGTTATTTTAGCATTTCAATTAGCTTTCCCTGAGTTAAATAACTTAGCTGGGGAGTATGGTACTTTTGGTAGATTAAGACCACTACACACTAACGGTGTTGCATTTGGTTTTACTTTAAGTGGAATTTTTGCTACATGGTATTATATAGGGCAGAGAGTTTTAAAGGTTTCTTTAAAAGAATCACCATTTTTAATGGGAGTTGCAAAATTACATTTTGTACTTTATTTCATAACAATTCTTTTAGCAGTTGTAACACTGCTTATGGGTTTTACAACTTCAAAAGAATATGCTGAATTAGAATGGCCTTTAGATATCTTGGTTGTTGTTTGGTGGGTACTTTGGGGCATCTCAATTTTTGGATTAATTGGTATAAGACGAGAGAGAACTTTATATATCTCTATTTGGTATTATATAGCGTGTTTCTTGGCAATTGCGATGTTGTATTTATTCAATAACATGGAAATTCCAACTATACTTGTATCTGGTTATGGTTCATGGTTACATTCTGTATCTATATATGCAGGAACAAACGATGCTTTAGTTCAGTGGTGGTATGGGCATAATGCAGTTGCCTTTGTATTTACTACACCAATTATTGCAATGATTTATTATTTTTTACCAAAAGAGTCTGGTCAAAATGTTTATTCATATAAACTTTCGATTTTAGCTTTTTGGGGATTAATGTTTATATATCTTTGGGCTGGTGGACATCACTTACTTTATTCAACTGTTCCAGATTGGATGCAAACTATGGGTTCTGTAATGTCTGTAATTTTAATTTTACCATCATGGGGATCTGCAATTAATATGCTTTTAACTATGAAAGGTGAATGGCAACAATTGCAATCAAATACATTAATTAAGTTTATGATATTAGCATCAACTTTCTATATGTTATCAACAATTGAAGGTCCTATTCAAGCAATTAAATCTGTAAATGCAATTGCGCATTTTACTGATTGGATTCCAGGTCATGTTCATGATGGTACTTTAGGTTGGGTTGCATTTATGATTATGGCTTCATTATTTCATATGGCGCCAAGAATGTATAAAAGAGAGCTATACTCTAAATCATTAATGGATACACAATTTTGGTTACAAACTACTGGTATTATTTTATACTTTACATCAATGTGGATTGCTGGTATTACACAAGGTATGATGTGGAGAGCTTATGATGAATATGGTTCATTAGTTTACTCGTTTATTGATACAGTAACTGTTTTACAACCATACTATACAATCAGAGCTGTTGGTGGGTTAATGTACCTAATTGGATTCTTTATTTTTACATATAATATTTACAAAACTGCAACTGCAGGTAGAGTATTAGATAAAGAACCAACAAACGCTACACCAGTAGCAGCGTAAGAAGGAGGGAATTATGTTTCATTGGTTTGAACAAAGACCGTTTTTCTTTGCGGTATTAGTATTTATTTTTGTTGCATTTGCTGGAATTGTTGAGATTATTCCAGATTTTGCTAAACAGTCACGTCCTACAGTTGGTACAAAACCTTATACAGTATTAGAACTTGCTGGAAGGCATATATATATTAAAAATTCTTGTAATGCTTGTCATTCACAATTAATTAGACCATTTAAAAGCGAAACTGACAGATATGGTATGTATTCACTATCTGGTGAGTATGCTTTTGATAGACCATTTTTATGGGGTTCAAAAAGAACTGGTCCAGATTTAATGAGAGTTGGTAATTATAGAACTACTGATTGGCATGAAAATCATATGATGAGTCCATCATCAGTAGTACCTGGTTCTTTAATGCCATCATATGCATATATGTTTACAAATGAAGCTGATATAGATACTGCATATGCAGAAGCATATACAGTTAAAACAGTATTTCATACACCATATGATGTTGATTTAAATGGGGATGGGAAAATTGATGTTCCATTAGGTGAGGCAACAGTTGCTATTGCGCAAGCAAAAGAACAAGCTAAAGCTATCGCTGTTGATATGAAAAATCAAGAAGTAAAAGATGCCGTTGCTAACGGCAAAGTTCCTGAAATAGTTGCATTGATTGCATATTTAAATTCTTTAAAATAAGAGGGTAAAATGGATCATGAGACTCTATTAAATATACAAGGTTATGTTAAGTTTTTTTTAATCTTAGCAGTATTTATAATTTTCTATGCGTATGCTTACTCTATTTATAAAAGAGATAAA
Organism: Halarcobacter sp.; assembly: GCA_965243765.1. Lineage (GTDB taxonomy): Bacteria > Campylobacterota > Campylobacteria > Campylobacterales > Arcobacteraceae > Halarcobacter. The sequence goes on along the minus strand of CBDEWB010000020.1, from coordinate 943,751 downwards.
TCAGGTGAAAGAAATTTTGAAAAATATACAGACCTTGTTCATAATGATGCAATAGAGTCTTCCCCTCTTGAAGAAAGAAAAAAAGAAAAAAAGAATAAAGAGAAGGAGATATAATATGAAATCTATGATTTTAGGTGGAATTATTCTTATCGTCGCTTTAATGGCAGGAACTTACTTTGTAGCAGGTGATGCTTTTGATAGTGATGATTATATTAATAGTTTAACAATGCTTGGAGCATTTGCAATTATTGCAATTACTGTTGTTGTTACAATTAAATATATTAATCAAATTAAAAATGATACAGCTAGTGGTGAATTAGTTGAAGAGAGATGGGATGGTATTGGTGAATATAAAAATGCTATTCCTTCAGGTTGGGGATTAGCATTTATAGGAATTATTGTTTGGGCTATTTGGTACATGACAATTGGTTATCCAACAAATGGTTTTTCACAAATAGGTCAATGGAATGAAGAAGTAAATGAGTATAATGCTAAATTTACTTCTAAGTGGGAGAATCCAAGTAATGATACATTAATTGCTATGGGCGAATCTACTTTCTTAGTACAATGTGCACCTTGTCATGGTGTTGATGCTGAGGGTATTAATGGTAAAGCACAAGATTTAACAAAAAGAATTTTAAAATCTTCTGTTGAGTATGTTATTAGAAATGGTTCAAATAACCTTAAAACAGCATTTCCAGGTGGAATGCCTCCTTTTATGCTAAGTGATGCGCACGAGATTGATGCTGTTTCTTCTTATGTAGCAGGTGGATTTAAAGGTGAACAACCTGTTGCCTTTGGTGTATGTGCAGGTTGTCATGGAGCAGATGGTCAAGGTATTGCTTTTGTAGGTCCAAACATTAAAGAGTATGATGATGCAATCATTACTGCTGTTTTAACTGATGGTAAAAAAGCTAATATTGGTATAATGCCAAGTTTTAAAGGTAGATTAAATGCTACTCAAGAAAAAGCAATAGCTACATATATTAGAAGTATAGGAGAGTGATATGGCTGATAATACTCAAATGAATGAAAATGAAAGAGGGCTATTTTCTCTTCATGGGATAACAGGTATGTTAATTGCAACGATACTTTTATTAAGTATCTTAGGTGTTTTAACTTTTTTTGCTATTGATGTTCAACAAAAAGAAGCAACAAATTTTTATAAAATAAATCAAGATTTAAATGCAATTAAATTTAATAGTTCTAATAACAATAGTAATTATGAACTTATTGGTAAGAAGTAAGGATAAAGTATGGATAAAATTATTGGACTTTTATTATTAGTTTCAGCGGTATTAACTGTATATCTAAGTTTTTTTGACTCAAGTAGAGTATTTGTTGGTTAATGACAAATACTAAATTGATGAAAGCAGGAGTGATTTTTTCACTTCTACTTTTTTTATCATCAAATATATTTGCACAAAATTTTATTTTAAATTCTGATGGATTAATCGATCAACGTGCAATAAAAAAAATCAATGAAATCGGACAAGAAGTAAAAAATAAATTAGGCGTAAATATTTATGTTTATGTAAAAGCAACTTTAGGTTTAGAAAAGTCAATTTTAATGAAAGATAAAATTAAATATATTAAAGAGTATGAACATAATATTACAAAAGCTTTGAGTAAGCCTTATGTTTTATTAACGATTGCAATTGAAGATGTTCATGTAAATTTAATTGTATCTTCAAAATTAAAAGAAGTAGTAAATAAAAATGAAATTTTAAATGATTATATTGTACCTTTACTTGCTTCAAAAGATAAAAATTCTACTTTTGCAAAAACTAGTGCTGCTGTTTTGAATGGTTATGCTGGTATTGCAGATATTATTGCTAAATCCAAGAATATAGAACTAGAAAGTAGTATTGGCAGTTCTGGTAAAATAGCAGGAACTATCTGGCGAGTATTTATGTATACTTTAGTTGTAGTAGGATTATTATTATATATTTTTGCTATTTTAAAAAGAAAAAAATAGGGTTTTATATTTATGAAAAGAAATTATTGGCCAGTACTTTTTATTGGAATTTTCACATTTACTTTTTTAATGATTGTTTGGACAATCTATTCAGCAGTACAAACACCAGTTTATCAAGATGAAACTTTTTTAAAATCTTACCATGATGTTGATGACAATTATAATAATATTATTCATTCAAATATAAAATTTTCAAATAAGTATGAGTTCTTGATTGATATAAATAAAAATATATTTCCTTTAGTTACAAGTGATATATTCTTGTCTCAAAGAGTTATAGAGAAAAATTCAACTCATAAAAATATTTTTATTAAAGGTAAAAATTATATTAGTGTAGTTATTAAAGATAAAGATAAAAATATTTTAAATACTGTAAAAATCAAGTTAAGAGTGACAAGACCTACAAATCATAATAATACAATTGACTTAACGAATAAAGAATTTATATTTAAAAATAATAAATATAGTTCGACTATAGAATTACCATTAAAAGGTAATTGGAATATTACTGGAACTTTTGAAATAGATAAAGATATAGGATATTTTTATTTAAAATCAAATGCAAACTAAATCTAAACTTCTTGTTTTCCCTACTTCAAGGTCTATACGTGAATATATAAATTTACAAAAAGAGTTTAATACTTTATTGCCCTCTATTCTCACAATGGATGAGTTTTTTAAAAAATCTTTATTTTTTCATGATAAAAAATATATAGATGAAGAAGAGAGATTTTTATATTTAAAGCAGGCTGTTAAAAATATAGATTTACAAGCTCTTGGAATCTCTGCAAATTTTATACAATTTATAAAACAAAGTGAATATATATATAGATTTTTTTTAGAGTTATCTAGTGAAAATGTTGATATTGAAACTATTAGTTCTGTTGATACTTATGGTTATTATAGTGAACATTTAAATATTTTAAAACAAATTAGAAAAAATTATTTGAAAATTTTAGATAAAAATGATGCAATTGATAAAATAAATATTTCAAAATATTATAAAATAAATAGTGACTTCTTAAAAAGGTATTCAGAAATTGAGATTAATTTTGAGGGATATTTTACCTCTTTTGAATTTGAAATTATTAAAAAAATATCAACGCTTACAAACTTAGAAATTAACTTTATCTATAATATTTATAATAAAAAATCAATTGAAAAGTTTATTAATTATGGATTAATCTTAGATATTGGATATAAATATAAAATAGATTTTTCAAATAAAGTAATAATTCAAAAACAAGAGTTAATAACAAAAGTTGGCATTAGAGATATAAAAGGTTTTTCTTCAAGGATAAATCAAATATCCTTTATAAAGAAATCAATTGCAACTTTAGTAAATGAGGGTATTAGCCCCTCAAAGATAGCTCTTATCTTGCCTGATGAGAATTTTACTAGTACTATCACACTTTTTGATGAAGAAGGGTATTTTAACTATGCTATGGGCTTAAATATATATACTTCAAATTTATATAAAATTATTGATGCGATTTATTTATATATGAATGAATCTGAAATAAAAAATATTAAAAATCTAGAATTTTTAGGATACAACAAAGATATTGTTGATTCCCTATTTAAAAATAATTGGAAAAGAATTTTAGATGAAGATATTTTTGAGCAAATTATAGAATTTGTGATTCAAAATGAAAGTAATAAAGAGTTAATTGAGAAGTTTCATGAAGTTATTTATAGATTTAAAAGACTTCTTTTTTCATCTGATGAAAAAATTCTTTTAAAAGATGCTTATAAGATATTTCATAAAAAAGTATCAAAAATTTCTTTAGATGATATAAATTCAGGAAAAGTTACTGTTATGGGCTTACTTGAAAGTAGACTCATTAATTTTGATGCAGTTATAATTTGTGATTTTAACGAAAGTTTGATTCCTAAAAGAAGTTTAAAAGATAAATTTTTATCAACTTCAATAAAACAAAAGGTTAATCTTCCAACAAGTTTAGATAGGGAAAATCTTCAAAAGTATTATTATGATAGATTAATTTCTAATTCTAAAAATATTTTTATTTCTTATGTTAAAAATAATAGTGAACAAATATCAAGATTTGCAAATACAATTTTTGATTTAAAAATTGATGAAACTTTGTATGATAATTATTATAAACATATTTTATATAAGAAAAATAATCTTAATCATTTTGATAAAGAAATTGTTTTAGATATTAATTTGTTGAAAATAACTTGGAGTGCTAGCTCACTAAAAGAATTTTTAGATTGTAAAAGAAAATACTATTTAAAGCATATCTTAAAAGTTAAAGAACATGATATTTCGTTAAAACCTAAAGGGTACGAGTTAGGAAATATTGTGCACAATAGCTTAGAAAAGTACTATAAACAAGATGACTTAAGTTATAAAAAACTCTTAGATATTTTTAATAAAATTTCTTTACGCGATGCTAGAGAAAACTCATTTTTAAATCTAAATTTAGAAATATGGAAAAGAAAATTAAAAGATTTTGTAAAATTAGAAGAGCAAAGATTTGAAGAAAAATATAAAATAGTTGAGCTTGAAAAACCTTTTTTAATAGAGTATGAAAATATAAAACTTCGTGGAACTATTGACAGAGTCGATAAAAAAGATAATGAATATTTTGTAATTGATTATAAAACCTCAAGTTCTTTAAAAGTAAATACAAAACGTACTTTTAAAAAATCTACTGATTTTCAGTTAGAGTTTTATTATTTAGCCGTTGAGCAACTGTATAAAACTTCAAATATAAAAACGTATTATTATGATTTACATGATATTAAATTAGTTGAAGAGATAGTTTTAGATGAAAAATTAGAACTTTTAAGAGAAATCTTTAAAACTTTTGATACAAAAGATGTAAATTTTTCTAAGTGTGAAGATAAAATTATTTGTATGTATTGCTCTTATAGAACAATTTGTGAACGCTAACTTCTTTAAATAGATTGGGCTATTAAAACATCTTCGATAATTTTTGTAATATCACCATCTAAAATAGCATCAACATTTGAGTATCCAATATTTGATCTAGTATCTTTTACTTGTTGATAAGGTTGCATTACATAAGATCTAATTTGATGACCCCACCCAATCTCACTTTTTTCAACTCCCGCAGCTTGTGCTTTTTGTTTTTCAAGTTCAAGTTCATAAAGTCTTGATTTTAACATTTTCATTGCAGATGCTTTATTTTTATGTTGAGATCTATCATTTTGACACTGTACTATTACATTTGTTTTTATATGAGTGATTCTAATAGCACTTTCTGTTTTATTTACATGTTGTCCACCAGCACCACTAGCCTTATATGTATCAATTCTAATATCTTTATCTTCAATTATAATATCAATATCATCATTAATCTCAGGAGATACCATAACAGAAGCAAAAGAGGTATGTCGTTTTGCATTTGAATCAAAAGGTGAGATTCTTACAAGTCTATGAATACCATTTTCAACTTTTAAATACCCATAAGCATTTTCACCTTTTATAATAAAAGATACATCTTTTATTCCTGCTTCATCACCTTTTTGATAATCTAATAGTTCAATCTTATAATCAGATCTCTCAGACCATCTTAAATACATTCTATAAAGCATTTCTGCCCAGTCTTGGGATTCAGTTCCTCCTGCTCCTGGATGAATAGAAACAATTGCATTTAAAACATCATCAGGATTACTTAACATTACAGATATTTCTGTTGATTTTATAAGTTCTTCTAATTCTTGGGCTTCTTCATGAAGTAGGCAAAAAGTCTCTTCATCTTTTTCTATTGTGGCTAATTCAAAAAGTTCATTTGTTCCACTTAAAGCTTCATTTGCTTTATTAAATTTTGTCAGTTTGGATAAAAGTCTATTTTTCTCAATTCCTATTTTTGTAGCATGTTGTACATCATTCCAAAACTCTTGATTCTCTTCTAGTTCTTCAATATCTTTAAGCCTTAATAAAATCTCATCAGGCTTTAAAATATCTTGAATATTTTGAAGTTTTGTATTAAGAAGTTTGATTAATAGTGAATATTCGTAAGCATCCAATTATTTTTTTGTCTTATCTTTCTTAGTTTGTGGTTTTAAACTTTGAATATATGAATATACATTTTTAATATCTTTTGAACTTAACATAATCGCATAAGGTCTCATGATAAAAGCTCTACCTCTGTTGTAGTCTCCAAGACTATAATCTCTAATTGCTAGTTTCATATCATTATAATTTAAAGAAACTAAGGCTCTTGAAGTATTATATGTAAGTAAATCTGCTTTTATTCCATGACAAGATTGGCATTGTTTTTTATATAATTCTTTACCATTTTTTGACATTCTTATTGTTATATCTCTTTTTTGATTCTCAATTTCTTCTTTTTTTCTTTTTTCAAGTTTAGCTAAAATCTTTTGTTCTAATTTATTTTCATCAATTAAACTTAGATTTTTTTCATCTTTTTTTAGAATATAAATATAGTTTTTCCCAATATTTTTGTTTTCTATTTTAATATCATCAATAATCCAACCATCTTTTTTCATATCTTGTATACTTTTTATTGAAGAACATAAACCACCATCTAAAGGTATTGATTCTATTGTAGCCATTGATTTATGATTTTCTTTAAAACACATAGTTGTTTTTGCTTGTAAGGCAATCGTTGTAAGTATACTAAAAGTTATAGCTGTTAGAAGTTTCATTATAATCCTTTTAATTAAAAGGATATTTTATCATAAAGTATCTTAGTATTTTTTGATGTAAAAAAAGGTTAGAAGTAAAACTTCTAACCTTTTAAGAGTTTAGTTAAATATTTTCTAAGAAATTCTTAAAAAGTATATTTAGCGTCTAATCTTGCAGAATTAGAATTTTTAGTTGCTTTTCCAGCAGCATCTTTTTCTTTATACATAGAGTATGTTCCCATGATTTTGAAGTTTGAAGACATTTTATAAGTCGTTCTAAGTCTTAATTCATTAGCTTCTGTTTTAGCTTTTGTTTTACCAGTTGCATAATCAACAGCATAAGTTAAAGCATTCATAGTATATGAAGCACCTAAAGCCCATACTTTTGCATCAGCGTTTTGAGAGTATTTACCAAATTGAGATAACTCATAAGTATTTGCAGCACCAGTTGAAGTAACTGCAGCAGGACCATTCTTATCAGTTAATAAGAACATTGCTTTTAATCCAAAACCAGCCATAGTATATCCAGCATCTAATCTTAACGTCTTACCATCTTTACTGTTTTTAGCACTCATTTTAGATAGTGCGTATCTTGCAGCTAAAGAAATATCAGCAAATTTAGTATTCACAACAGCAGTAAAGTTATCTGCATAATTAGAAACACCTACATACCAAGCTTCAGCATTAACAGGTCCAAAAGAACCTAATGCTGCAAGAACAGAAATATCAGAACCCTGAACTTTTGTTATTTCATGATCATAAAAATAAGCACCTGCAAGTGTAACCATCCCAGCATTATAAGTTGTTAATACACCATTACCTAAATCACCATCAGTTGTTGGTGTGTTCATATCTTGTTTACCAACCGTTGTAGTTACAGGTCCATTTGCGTATGTAAAGTAAATATTATTTACACTTACGTTTTGATCAGTAACTTTAACATCTTCTTTTCTTCCTCCATCAGCTTGAACTCTAACTACAGCAGTAATATTATCATTTACTTTTGATTTAAAAGTAATACCAACATTAATATCAGTTGATGTATTACTTCCAGCTTTTTTATCCATTTTATTAGTATCAACTAAAGTTTCAATATATACGTTTCCTGATACATCTACATTTTGGATTGCCTCTGCTAAAGAACCTGCTGATGCAGTTGTTCCTAAAACTGCGATTGCAGCTACCAAACTCATTTTTGCGAATTTTTTCATTTGTTCTCCTAGTTTTTAATCAGTAAACTGGTTACGCGAATAATTTAAAGTGTGTACTTTAAATACTTTACCAATAGACCGTTACTATTAGTCTACAGAAGTTCAATTTAAAGTTTTCTTAAACTATGAGTAAAGACCTGATTTTCTTAGGTAAATCCGACTAAATTTAAAACTACCATCCAAAGCACCTTTAACTAAAGAATTTAAAAAGTTTAAATTAAGTTAAATTTTACACTTTTAGTTCCATTTAAGAATAGCTATCATTCTATACAGATTTATATATTTTTAAAGTGAGCTTTATTCTTAGTAAATATAAATTTTTATATAAAATTATCTAATTTCTGTGATATTTTTTTAATATTTGCCATAGTAGTATCAATCATATCTAGTATTTTTGTATCTTTATATTTATTTAAATACAATTGATATAGATTAACTGTAAAACTTCATAAAATAGATATTGAAAGATGCTTTAAATTTGGTATAATTTTAGGAGAACTTAGGTGTTGACACGGAATTTATTACACTCCTGATTATTAAAAAATGTGTCCTATTTTAAGTTACCACTCCAGTTTTTTAATTTGGTCGGATTTACCTAAACTGTCCCTGGAATTAGAAAAAAACAAACATCTATTTAAGTGATTCTATGTTAGGGTAGCAATACTAATATACAATCATAGGACATATACATTAAATGGCACTAATAGACCTGCAAAACATAAATAAACAATATGACACTAAAGTGATACTCAAAAATGCAAACTTTACACTTTTAGAAGGACAAAGAATTGCAGTAATTGGTCAAAATGGTCAAGGAAAATCTACTTTAATGAAAATAATTACAGGAGAAGTAGAAGAAGATTCAGGAGTAAAAGCAATTAATAAATCTCTTAAAATTGAGATGCTTGAACAACAACCTAGATTTGAAGAAAATGTAAATGTAAGAGATGCAATTGAATCTCAATTAACTTTACTTAAATCTGCAAAAGAAGAGTATGATGATATTATTATTAAACTATCAACAGACTATGAAAATGAAGAACTTTTAAATAAACAAAGTACGTTAGTTACATATTTAGATTACCATAATGCTTGGGACTTAGATAATATGATTGAAAGAGTATTAATTGAATTTCAACTAAAAGAATATGAATATAAAGATGTAAATATACTAAGTGGAGGAGAACAAAGAAGAGTTTCTCTTGCAGGATTACTACTTAAAAAACCTGATATTTTACTGCTTGACGAACCTACTAATCATCTTGATGTTTATATGGTTGAATTTCTAGAGAGTTTATTAAAGAAAAATAAATTCACACTTTTATTTATTTCTCATGATAGATATTTTATTGACAATCTTGCAACTAGCGTAATTGAGATTGATAACGGTGTTTTAAGAAAGTTTAATGGAGGATATACGTCATACCTAGAGCAAAAGCAGCAACTATTATCAAATATGCAAAAAGATCATGATAATTTAATACGTCTTTTAAAAAGAGAAGCTAACTGGATGCAAAGAGGTGTAACTGCTAGAAGAAAAAGAAATGAAAGAAGAAAATCTCAATACTTAGATATAAAACAAAAAGTCAAATCAAACCCAGCTCAAATCAGAAAAATGTCACTCGATTTACAAAGAGAACAAAAATCTTTTAACACAGAAGATGTTAGGGCTCAAAATAAAAAGAAAATGCTTTTTGAGTTAGAAAATATTAGTATTAGTTTAGGTAAAAAACTTCTTATAAAAGATTTTTCAGCAAGAATATTACAAAAAGATACTATTGCAATAGTTGGACCAAATGGAACTGGAAAATCTACTATGCTAAAAATTTTCATGGAAAAACTTAAAGTAGACTCTGGGAAATTTAAAAAAGGTGAATTTAAAATAGGATACTTTGATCAACAAAGAGAGATGTTAAGTGATGATCAAACTATTATGGATCTATTTTGTCCTATGGGGGGAGATAGAGTTGAATTAAATGATGGAAGAAATATGCATATTTATGGATATTTAAAAAACTTTTTATTTCCAAGAGAATATTTAGAGAAAAAAATAGGTGTTTTGAGTGGAGGAGAAAAAAATAGAGTCGCCCTTGCTTTATTATTTACTAAAAAAATAGATTGTTTAGTATTAGATGAACCTACAAATGACTTAGATATTCCTACTATTAATATCTTAGAAGAGTATTTGCAAAATTTTCAAGGTGCACTAATTTTTGTCTCACATGATAGATATTTTGTAGATAAAATTGCTAAAAAACTATATGTCTTTAAAGGTTATAATGGGGAAATTATAGAAAGTTTTCAACCCTACTGTGAATATTTAGGAATTGAAAAAGAACTTAAAGAACTTCAGAATTTAGAAGAAGTTACTAAAATAGAGAAAGATACAAAAAAAATAGAATTAGCAATAAAAAAACAGACTAAATTTTCATACAAAGATAAAAGAGAACACGAACTATTGCCAGATGAAATAGATAAACTAGAAATAAAAATTCAAGAAATAAATGATTGTTTAGAAAATTCTACATGCTATGGGCAAAAAGGAATTGTTTTGGTTTCGCAAGAGCTTCAAGAACTTGAGAAAATCTATGAATTAAAAATTGAAAAATACTTGGAGCTTGAAGAATTAATTGAAAGCTTTAACGCGAAATAAGCTATAATCCATAAAATAATTTATATAAGGAAATATTAAATGAATTTAAAACAAATACTAAAAGATGATTTAAAAACAGCTATGAGAGCAAAAGATATTATAAAACGAGATTGTATTAGAGCTATTAACACAATGATTAAACAAATTGAAGTAGATGAAAGAAAAGAGTTAAATGATTCTGATATTGTAAAATTAATACAAAAAGGTATAAAACAAAGAGAAGAGGCAATTGTACAATATGCTAATGCTTCAAGAGAAGAGTTAGTTGAAAAAGAACAAGGTCAAATTGATATTTTTAAACAATATTTACCAGAACAAGTAAGTGATGAAAAACTTGAAGAAGGAATGAAAGAAATAATAACAGAAGCTAATGCAACTTCGTTAAAAGATATGGGAAAAGTTATGGGACAAGCAACAAAGAAATTTGCAGGTGTTGCTGATGGAAGAAGAATTAATGAAATGACAAAAAAACTTTTATCTTAAGCCTTTCAAGCAGGATTAGTCATGAAAGACAATATAAATAAGATTATAAAACAAACATTTATTAATTTAAAAAATAATAATTTAATAGCAACTCCAAATGAGTATCATAAAGAGTTTTGTAAAGTTTCAAAAACTTATAATTTATCAGTAACTGAGTGTAAACAATTTCAAACGCTAGTAAGTAAATTAAGTAAGAGTGAACAAATTGAGTTAAAATCTAAAGATATAACTACTATTGAAGATATGATACCAATTTTACTTAATAGGGTCTCAAAAGAGAAGATAAATACTTTAGCAGAACTGTTTCAAAAGTTAATTATACCATCAATTAGTATTGCTATAGATGATGATTTACAAAACTTTTCTGTTAAGATTGGTAATTCTCCTGCGCTTCTTTTTGAAGAAGATATACAAAAAGAGATGCAAAAATTTATCACAAAAAGATTTGAATCAGATAAACAAATAATAAAACAAAAAACATCTGATATTTCTAAACTTTTAACTTTAATGGGACAATATTTCAATGATGCTATTCATAATAGTGAAATTGGCTCAAATGAAATATCTAATATAAAATCTCAAATTCAATCTATTGATATTAATGCTAAGGGATTAGAAGACTTAATAAATTTACAAAGTAAACTAATTGATGCTGCTTTATCTATTGAAAATAAAATGACACATGTAGGTCAGAAATTTTCTTCAAGTAAATCAGAAGTTGAAACATTAAAACAAAAAATAGAAATACTTGAAACAGAATTAGACAAAACAAAAAAAGAGAGTATTAAAGATCACTTAACAGATTTATTAACAAGAAGAGCATTTGAAGAATCTATGAAATCAATTGAAACTCAATTTGTAAGAAATAATACACAATATGCCATAATCTTTTTTGATTTAGATCATTTTAAAAATGTTAATGATACATATGGACATAAAGCAGGAGACGTAATCCTTTCAACTTTTGCAAAAATACTTGATAAAAATACAAGAGACTTAGATATTGTAGGAAGATATGGAGGAGAAGAATTTATTGCAATAGTTCATTTTAATTTTAAAAGAGAACTTCTTGAATATTTAAAAAGACTAAAAGCAATTGTAGACGAAAATACTTTCTTATATAAAAATAAAAAAATAAATATCACTTTTTCTGCAGGAGTTGCCGTTAGAAATGACCATCATAGTTATGATAATACTATACAAAAAGCAGATATACTTTTATATCAAGCAAAAGAGAATGGACGAAATAGAATTGTACTTGAGGATGGAACTGTTATTTAAAATTTTATTGCTCATTAATCACAATTCCTTATTATACAGTCAATCCTGAAAAACCAAATAAATGCTTATATGTAAGTATTTAAATGTCAAGTTTCACCACGTTGTACCATTTCAAAAGCAATATGTTGAAACACATCTGGTAAAATCTTAAATATTTCAGGTTTCGTTTGAAACCAACTTTGAACTGCATCAAATGGAGTTCTAACTTTTAATTCTTTTTTTAAAGAACCATGTCTTCTATTGAAGTTGTAGTATATCAAAAATTTATTTAAATCTTTTTTAACATCATCAATATTGTCATACTCTTCTGCTTTAATTGTAGCATTTTTAATAGTTCCGTTTACTCTTTCTGCCATTGCGTTAGTTTGAGGTGTGTATGGAGCTGTTAGCCTATGTTCTATCTCATCATCTTTACACTCTACATCAAACTTATGATTACCACTTACAAAACCTTTTCCTCTTGCCCATTTGTCTGTGAACTCTAATCCATTATCTGTTAATATATGAGTTAGGTAAAATGGAAAAAATTCTTTACATTCTTTTAGAAAAGATACTGCATTTGCTGCTGTCTTATTCTCATACACTTTATAGTAAAGTAGCCTTGTAGCCCTGTCTATTGCTACAAATAGGTAATATTTTTGCTTGTCAAACTTTGGTAAATAAGTTACATCTATATGTAAATAACCAGGCTCATACTCTTTGAACTTTTTAGCTTTTTCTTTTTGCTCTTGTGGAACTCTGTTTATATCAAAGGCTTTTAAAGTACGATAAACATTACTTCTATTTGCATTTGGAATAATATCAACGATTGTATCTGCTAAGTCATCTAACTCCATCCAAGTCATTGTTCTGACTACTTTAATTAACTCTTTTTCTAAAGGTGTTAGAGCATAATGGATTCTTTTTGGTCTTGAACTTTTATCATTTAAAAAATCTCTATTTTTATGCTTGGCGATAGTTTTAACATTCACATTATAATTATTTGCTAATTCAACATTTGTTAAATTAGATTGTTGTATTATTTCTCTTACATGCTGGTTTGTTCTGGCATTAGAGTGATAGACTTGTGGCATTTTTAAAATCCTTATTTGCTGTAAAGATTTTACAATTATGTTGTTAAGCTATCGCTTTCTTATTTATGTAACTAGGCAACCATAACGTGGTGAAACTAGACATTTAAACACTATAGTTCAGCTATAATATCAACAACAAAAAATACCATAATCTATCAACTGTCAAAAACGCATTAGAGTTGATAAAATCTAGATTGTAGTGCATTTGTAGTTGAAAACTCTAAATATATCATAGTGGCGAATTTATAGATGAATAAATCAATACAAAAGTTATATCAAGGAGAAGAGGGAAATATTTTTGCAAGAGTTTATAGATTTATTAAAAATCTTCGATAATCAACTAAGTTGGATAGTATTACTTATTTTAATAGGTGTTTTACTATTTCTAAGATTTAATAAGATGATAGTAGAAAAAATAAAACAATTAAAAAAGAAAAGTTAGAATGAAAATACTTTTAGCACCAGCTGAAACAAAAAATATAGGAGGAGATAAAAAACCTTTTTGTAAAGATAATTTCTTTCTTTCTTCTTTATTTTCAAAAAGAGAAGAAGTTTTTAATATTTATGAAAAATTTATTTCTTCTTGTACTTTAGAAGAGTTATCATCTTGGTTTGGATTAAAAAAACTAGAAGATGTAAAAAGATACAAGCAGAGTCTAAAAGCCAAAGTAACTATGAAAGCAATTAGTAGATATAACGGTGTTGCTTTTGATGCTTTAGCATATGACACTTTGAATTTAAAGACACAAAATTATATAGATGAAAATGTAATACTATTCTCAAATCTTTTTGGACCAATAAAAGCAAAAGATTTGATTCCTAATTATAAATATAAACAAGGTGCAAAGCTGCCAAATATAAATATTGAAAAGTTTTATAATGAAAATTTTACAGAAAGCTTAGATTCTTTTGTTGGTGAAGAAGTTATTGATTTAAGAGCAGGATTTTATGAAAAGTTTTATAAAGTTAAAAATGCACAAGTTATTACTATAAAGTTCATCAAAGATGGAAAAGTTGTATCTCATTGGGCTAAATTTTATAGGGGGAAAGTTCTTCAAGAAATTGCAAAAAATCAAATTTCTTCACATTTAGAGTTTATGAATATGTCAATACCTAGACTTAAATTAAATGAGATTCAAGAAAAAAAGAATGTAAAAATACTTATTATGGATATTGTATAAACTTATGGCCATCTCTAAAAACAAGGCTTAACAAAAATTCAAGGGTCTAAAAACTTAAGTTAACTACGATATTACAGGAGTTAAAAAAGGTTTATTTACACATGGCTGTAAAAAACAATAAAACTTGTCCATATTGCTTAAAAAATTATACTAAAAAGATTGATATTAGAAATGGAATTCAAAGATATAAATGCAATGAATGTGGTCGTAAATTTAGCTCAAAAAGAAGAGCAAGAAATCTACAAGAAATAATCTTCAAAAAGTATATTTACAGAAGATAAAGATTATAATAGAAGTTTGCCGTGGATAAGAAAGCAAATTTTAGAATATGAACCAATTGCAAAAATACATAATCCAAGAGAAATTGTTATAGTTTGTGATGCAACTTTTTATGGTAAAAGAAAAGATAAACTTGGAACTTTAATTTTTAAAGATATTATTTCCAAAGAGATATTAACATGGAAACATATTGATAGTGAATTAGTATTTCATTACAAACAACAACTACAGATACTTTTAGATTTAGGATACATTGTTAAGGCTATCATCATTGATGGCAAAAGAGGCTTGTATAAAGCCTTTAAAGACTATCCAATACAAATGTGCCATTTCCATCAAAGAAAAACAATAAACAAATATCTAACTAGAAAACCAAGACTAGAAGCTAGTAAAGATTTACAAAAGATTATGTATAATTTAACAACTACAACTCAAATAAACTTTACAAAAAAATTAAATAAATGGTATAAAAAGTATCAAGTATTTCTTGATGAGAAATCAGTATCTCCAACAACTGGAAAACTAAATTTTACTCATTCAAGAGTTAGATCTGCATATAGAAGTTTGATAACAAATTTACCATATTTATTTACATACAAAAATCATAAAAATATTACTATTCATAACACAACAAATTCTATTAATGGTGGAGTATTTTCACTAATGAAAAAACTATTAAAAATTCATAATGGTTTTACTAAAAATTTGAAGTTAAAAATGCTTGATGATTATCTTGTTAGTTATAAGGTAAAGTAATCAATTAGACCCCTTGATTTTTTATTAAGCCGAAAATTTGGTATTTTATCTAACTAACTTTAGAAGATAAAAGCTCGGTATCTTCGCAGTATAGCCTTGTTCGATTTCTACGATTTGTTATCTGATATATAGTTGTCTATATCAATATCAGTATCCATTATAATTTTATCAATGATATCTTCTAGTTGTTCTTTGAGATTTAATATTTCTATATTTAGTTGAAATATACCAACATTCTTATTTCTTGTTATTTCATTTTTTAAATATAAATCAAGAGAAGTGTGATTTATATTTTTTACTTTATTATAATATTCTTTCGATATTTCTTTCTGCTTTTTTTCTGAAAATTTTGGTATTTTGAACTTTTGTAAAATATCGGGTGTTATTGCTGGAACAGTACCTGTATAGATATACTTTGACATTATTTTTTTAAATATAGAAGATGAAAAAAAACATAATACATAAACTTTATTATATATATTACCATTGATTTTAATTCCTGAAGTACTTTGATTTATATAGCATTCACCTAATACTTCTTTATCATAAAAAAATAAATCTCCAACGCTACCTCTTGAACCAAAAATTATATCAAAATTATTTAATGTGCTTGTTGCTTTTGTATGAATAAATAATTTATTATATAAAATATTATCTTTAAGATTTTTTGGACTTAACCAATTATAAACACTTTTATTAATTTTATAACTAGGATAATAATAATCTGGTGGAGTTTGTCCTGTTTTTATATTTTTAAAATCAATTGTAAAATAATTATTTTTATAATTCTCTATTAATTTAATATTTTCTTTGTAGTCTTTTGAATATAATCCCGTATCTATCCTTTTATTTGCTTTTATTTCGCTAATCCTTGGATAAGAATAAATAGATTCATTTTGATTCTGATTTAATCTAAGTTCATTAATTATTTTTTCATTAATTATTTTATTTTTTAATTTTATTTGCTTTTCTTTATCAATAATATTTTGAGTAATTAAAGAAACAAGTTGTTCAATGTCTTTTGGATTTATATTATTATTAATAGTTGGAAATAGTATTTTTGTTTTGAGTAAATATTTTTCTGAAAAGTTATCTACGCCCTTTATTGAACCACCTACATCTACCTGATTTTTACAAAATGATGACTTTAATAAAGAAAAAATATAATACTTGTTATCTGTAAAATCAAGTTTCCGTATATGACTATTATAATATGCATCAACACCATCATAAAAACATACATTACCAACATTACTAGCTGTTTGATAACAAATATCACCTTTTTTTAATATTGGTTTTTCTAATAATGGTGGTTTAGCTTTTAAAGTTTTTATTGTTTCAGAAATTATAAAATTATTATCGCTCATATCGCTAATTCGTATAAAATAATTATTAGAAAATTTTATATATTTATCACTACCTGGTTCATATCCTTTTTTATTCTCAGATAATAATTGTTCAAGGTAAATAAAATTCATATTTTTATGTCTTATCTTTCGATAAGAATATGCAGATAAGGATTTTTTAATGAATAAATCACTTTTTTTAATTGATAATGATTTTTCAATATAATTTTTTATCAATCAAAATCCTTTAAATGAAAAGCATCTTTAATTTCTTCTTCTTGCCTTTGTAAATATTTTTTAAATTCGCTTATCATAGATGTAAAATCCTCATTAATATTACTAGTATGTTCAAATGTATCTTCATTAAATATAAATTGAGGTTTAAAAGCTACTGTTCTTTGTTTTTCTTGAACTTTATATCCTAGATTGTCGATTTCCTTGATAAATACCTCATAATCATTATCTAATAAGTATTTTTCTTCTTCTTTTGGTTTGTAAGCAATTATAACCGTTGTTGCTACTCCTGTTTCTCCAAAAGTATTTGCAGGTAAATCAAAAAGTGCTACTACTCTCATTTTTTCAAGTAACCATACTCTTATATTCTCCCATTCCTTTATACTTGTAATAGAGTTTGAAAGAACTATTCCCATTCTTCCACCTTCTTCAAGAATTTTGTATGTATTTTCTAGAAAAAGTACTCCCATATCCATAGTGTTTGGTAATTTTTCATTACTTTTTTTATCAGGATTAAGCTTTCTTTTGTATGTTTCATAAAGATTTATAGTTGGTTTATTTTCACTTGTAATTAATAAATCACGACCTTTTCCAAAAGGTGGATTTGTAGCTATTACTTTAAACTGTTTTAAATCTTTTTCAATATCGTCCTTATGAGACCAATCTTTATTATAATTATTATCTTGGAAATCTCCAATTTTTGATACTGTTTCATCAGTTAACATTTTTTGAAATAAAGAATCCATTTGTTTTAGTGTTGCTCCACCATCTCCATTTAAAACAAGATTTAATTCAGCTAATTTTAAATTGTTAAATTCAAGGTCAAATCCATAATAATGACTTGCATTTGGAAAGTCATTAACTTTACCTTTGTATGAATGTCTAAAAGCCATAGTAGGGAAGTCTGCTATACCACAACATGGGTCACATAGATCTTCATTTTGAATTGGATTTAACATTTTAATAATTGCTTTTACAACAGGAATAGGAGTAAAAAATTGTCCTTTTTCAGCCTTCTGTTGTTCTGACCCAAAATTATTAAATATTATTTGATTAAAACTTTCATTTTTAGATTTTAAAATAGCTCTTTTTTGAAAATTATCTACAAGTGCTATTAAAAATCTTTCTTCATTTGAATCACTTGGTCTGTAGTTTTTATCATATGTAAAATATGCTTTTGATAATACTGTTTTATATTCGATCTTTGCATCTTTATAAAGTTGAGATATTCTTTTTCTAAAACTTTGCTCTGCCAAACCATCTTTTTTTATTTCATTAGGTTTAATATAAAATTTTAAATTTGTTTTGTCTCTTTTACTTCTTTTTTCATCAAATACTTTTAATGTTAAAAATTCTACAATTAAATCTCTAACTTCATGTTTTGGTTTTATTCTATCTGCATCTTTTTTTAATAAAGACATAAAGCGTTCAAAATTTGTTTCATCAATTGCCTCAAGAGAATTAATAGTTAATTTTTCAAGATTTGATATGCTTTCATTATTATTTTTAAAATCTTCAAAAGATGGAATATCATTTAATAAATCTCTGGTATCAAAATTAAGATTCTGAATACCACCACTACTTTTTTCTAAAATTTCATTGTATCTTCGAATTGGTGAATTACCAAATTTTTTAAATATTAAAATACTTTCTTCATTATCAAAATATATACCAAATATTTTATCTTCTGATTCATTTTCATTCATAGCAGAACGAAGTTGATTTTCAATAGCACTTTCTAGGGATTTATTGTTTTTTTTTGTTTCAAATATAACTAATATGTTTTGTCTTATTTTAGAAAAATTTTTATTTGCTATTGCATCATCATAATCTTTTTTCCATTCTTTATTTTTAAATATCACAATATCTGGTTTTAATTTAGTTTTTGTATTACCTTTTGGAAAGCCAAATTCTACACAAATATATTCTTTAGGATATAGTCCACTATGAATTAATGTATATATAAATCTTGCTCTTATATATTCTTCACTAAAATTATCTTCTAAATCTTTTGTTTTGGCTTTTGAATTAAAAGCAATGACTCCTAAATCTGCATAGAATTTTTTATCTATTTCTTTTAACTCTTTATATTTAGTATCAAATTCATTATAGTATTTTTGTAAATTCATTTTTTATCCTAAAGTATTATGATAATATTTTAACAAAGTTTTTTGAATACTTTTAAAAATATGTCAATTTGCAATGTTTTATTTCCATGTTAAGTAGTTATTTTATCTAAAATTTAATATTATTCTTATGAGCCACTTGCAAATTCAATAATACTCAATAGCTAATTTTTTATTTTCATCACTTTTAGTTTTAAAAAAATGATTATTTATTTTTCTTTGCGTAGTTTACACTAAATTTAGTAAATTTCTTAAAAAATCATATTTTTTCTCCATACTTTATGGTTTTGACTATAAAATTGAAGATTTTTCTATTATTTTTAATAAAAGTCATGTAATGAGTTTTAAACTTTGATGAATACAAACAGATAAAATTCCAAATGATAAAACAGAAGCTACTTTTGTAGCTCCTTGATAATAAATTGTATTACATCCAAAGTCATCTTTTAAATATTTATTTACTCTTTCAACCATACTTCTTTGATTGTAGTGGTGTTCATCTGATGATTTAGGTAAATTTAAAAATTCAAATTTTACTTTTTCATCTTTGATAAGTTGAATCTTTTGTTTTAATTCTTTTGAGTTCTTGGGATTTATATCTATAATTGCTTTATGATTTAGTTTTTCAGAAAACTCTCTAATTATATCGCTGTCATACCCAGCATCAAGTAAATCACGAAGATACATCACTCTTTTACCAGTTTCATTGATAAGTGGAAGTGCTACTGAACTATCATGAACATTTGCACCTGAATAGAATGCTGCTATTGGTATATCTCCATCTACTGCACTAATATGAAGTTTACCACCTATTGTAATCTCTCTGTTACCTTTAGAATTTTGTTTGACACCAACACCACAAACAGTAGATACTAAAGATAACATCTTTTTAGTAGTTTTCATCTCTTTTTGTAGTTCTAAAATCTTTGGTTTTACAGGCTCTCTCTTTTCACCTTTCTTAGGTCGTCCGACCTTATTTTTAGGCTTTTCTTCTTTCTCAATCTTTACAGGTTTTTCTCTAAGTGGTATCATAGCAGCATCTGTTGCATTGTACATAAAAACTGTATCCGATAAATATTCATTAACAAACTTTTTATGAGTTTTTTGAGCTATTTGTAAATCACTCAATTCTTTGAATACCCTACTAAATTTAGCTTCACTTGGAATATCTATTTTATACCTCCATCCACACAATACTCGTAATACTCTATCGCTATGAAGTCTATCAATTAAATCTCTTGTTGTTTGCATATTGTAAACAGATTTAGCAATCATTGCTCTTGCTATCTCTTCTCTGTCTTTTGGTGTATTTGTAATCGTTACAACTGTTACATTCTTTTCAATTTGAGCAAAGTCTAAAATCTTTATTAGTTTCTCTTCTTTGGTACTTAATGTTCCTAATTGTTCTTTTATTTCAGGAAATAAATAATTTTCAAGGTTTAGAATTTTAGTCCACATTTTAGATAGGTTTGTAGATGATTTTGGTATAATATTTTTCATAAGTTGAATCTCTTTTCTGTTAAATTTTATGGTATAAAATTATAACTTATCTGAAATTAGATTTCAACTTTTTGTAACAAAAATGAATTAAATTATGAGCTTTTTTGTGAATTTGCAAGTGGCTCTTGTTATTAAAAGATTATGGTTTTATTGTTTCAAAAAGGGTAGAGTTTATATGATAGAGTAGTATTGAATCCCTATAAAATAAAAAGTTAATTACAAATTTATAAATTTGAAACAATTTTGAAACAATTTTGTCTTGTTTTGTGATATACTTCTTTTATACAAAATTTAAGGAGTTTAAATGTTAAAATTTAGTTTAAAAAAATTAGTTCTTACTGTTTTAGTAACAGCAGCAGTACTTACAAATGTAAGTGCAGCTAAAAAAGAAGCTAAGTATGTTATTGCAACTGCAAGTACAGGTGGGACTTATTATCCAGTAGGTGTAGGAATTGCAACTATTGCATCTATTAAATTAGCTAAAAAATATAAAACTACTTTTTCTGCTATTACAAGTGCTGGTTCTAGCGAGAATATTGATATGCTTCAAAAAGGTGAAGTCAATTTTGCAATTTTACAAGGTTTATTTGGTTCTATGGCTTGGCAAGGGAAAGGTAAGTATGAAGGAAAACCTAAAAAAAATCTTAGATCTGTTTCTATGTTATGGCAAAATGTTGAACAATTTACAGTAAAAAGTAATATTGCTAAAACTGGTAATATTATGGATTTAAAAAATCTTTATGGTGAGCGATTTGCAATTGGCGGAAGATCTTCAGGTTCACGAGTTTCAGCTGAAATTATTTTAGATGCTTTAGGTATTGAGTATTCTAAAATGGATGTTCAGTATTTAGGTTATACTCCTAGTTCAACTGCTCTTCAAGATGGAAAAGTAAAAGGAATGAATACACCATCTGGCCCTCCAACATCAGCTGTTACAAATGTATTTGCTTCTATGGGTAATGATAAGATTAAAGTTCTTGATTTTTCAGCATCCAACTTAGCTACAATTTCAAAAAGTTATCCAGTTTGGACTCCTTTTACTATTAAAGCAGGAACTTATCCTGGTCAAAAAACTGATATTCATACTATTGCACAACCAAATTTATTAGTTGTAACAAAAGATACACCAGAAGAGACTGTATATCTTTTAACAAAAACAATTTATGAAAATCTTCCTTTTTTAAATTCAGTTCATAAGGCAACAAAAGTTATGTCTATAGAGAAAGCAATTGCAGGTTTACCAATGCCACTTCACCCAGGTGCGGCAAGATTTTATAAAGAACAAGGTATCAAAATTCCAGCTTCTTTAATCGCAAAATAAAAATAAAAAGAGAGAAATCTCTTTTTATTTGAACTACAAATATAAAAAATTGTATAGGACATTTTTTCATTTTTTTAATTAAGAACTATCCTATATTATTTATCTAAAAGGATATCTAATGATACAAATAAAATATTTTAAAGAAATCACTTTTGTTTATGCAATACTAATTTCACTATTCCATTTTTATATTAATATTTGGGGTGGAATATCAGATTTATGGTTTAACTCAGCTCACTTCGCACTTTTAGCTTCTTTAGGTTTTTTAATATATGAAGCTTCACAAGTTGATGAAGAGCATAGAAATGAGAATGAAGTTTCAATTCTCAATTTAACTTTTGCTATTTTATCTTTAGTTACTTTCTTTTACATGGTAGGTTTTGAAGAAAGTTTATATGAAGAAGCTGATTCTCAAATGAGAATGAGTGATTTAATAATAGCTTCTTTAACTATTATTTTAGCAATATTATCAGTAAAAAAATCAACAGGTTACATTATTCCTGGACTTATTATTTTATGTATTTCATATTTACTATTTTTAGGACAATATATTGATGGAGTTTTTGCTTTTGCAGGAATGACACCTGAAAGATTTCTTTATAGAATGTATTATACTTCTGAAGGATTATTTGGATCAATTGCTACTATTTCTTCAACTTATGTATTTATGTTTATACTCTTTGCCGCCTTTTTATTAAAATCTGGTGCAGGGGATTTTATTGTAGATGTAAGTTCTGCTGTTGCAGGTAAATATACAGGGGGAACGGGTCATGTTGCAGTATTTTCTTCAGCTTTAATGGGTACTATTTCAGGTTCAGCTGTTGCAAATACAGTATCAACTGGTTCTATTACAATTCCTATGATGAAAAAAGCAGGTTTTAAACCTATTTTTGCAGCAGCAGTTGAAGCAGCCTCAAGTACAGGAGGACAAATTATGCCACCAATTATGGGAGCAGGGGCTTTTATTATGGCTCAAATGACTCATATCCCTTTTGTTACTATTATTTCTGTTTCTGTTTTACCTGCTATATTATATTTTGCTTCAATTGCTTTTTATATTAATATTCATGCAAAAGAGCATAATATTAAAGGGGAAGATAATAATATAAAACTACTTCCTATCTTAAGAGAAGGTTTTCATTTCATTATTCCTCTTTCTACTTTAGTTGGACTTTTAGTTTACGGTTTCACTCCAACTTACGCAGCTGGAATTGCAATTATTGCTATAATTTTATCTTCATATTTAACAAAAGATAAAAGAATGGGACTAAAAGAGATTTTAGAAGCTTTAGCTTTAGGAAGTCAAAATATGATAGTAACAGGGGTTTTATTAATTGCTGTTGGAATTATCGTTGGAGTTATAAATATTTCAGGAGTAGGAATAACATTTTCACAGCTTATTATGGAATGGTCAGGAAACTCTTTATTAATAGCAATTGTTTTAATTGCACTTGCTTCTTTAGTCTTAGGAATGGGACTTCCTGTTACTGCTTCATATGTTGTATTATCAGTATTAAGTGCACCTGCTTTAGTAGGACTTATGTTAAGTCCTGAAATGGCAGCTTTGGTTAATGCAGGAATTGAAATTCCAGAAGTTGCTATGTATTTACTTTCAGCACATTTGATTATCTTTTGGTTATCACAAGATTCAAATCTTACTCCTCCTGTTTGTTTGGCAGCTTTTGCAGCCGCTGCGATTGCTAAAACACCTCCGATGAAAACAGGTTTAGTATCTTGGAAAATTGGAAAAGGAATGTATATTATTCCTTTACTATTTGCTTTTACACCACTTATTAATGGTACTTGGCTTGAACGCTTTGAAGTATTTTCTTTTGCAATGTTTGGTATTATGTGTTTTTCTATAGCTATGGAAGGTTTTTGGGACAAAAAAGTGAGTATTCTTGAAAGGCTAGTATATGCCATAAGTGCAGTTTTACTCCTAATTCAAGATAGTATTGTCGGAGTTGAAACTTATTTTTCACCTATTCAAAATACGCATATATTCGGATTTGTTATTTTTACTATATCTTTAACTATACATAAAATGTTATCAAACGAGGAAAATAAATATGCAAGTATTAATTAAAATATTAGAAAAAGTAGGTTATAAAGTTTATACTGCGAAAGATAAAAAAAAGGCTTTAGAAATCTCAAAATCTTTAATTAAAAAAGGTATGAGTGTTGGACTTGGAGGTTCTACTTCAGTAAAAGAGATTGGTTTATTAGATGATTTATTGCAAAGAGATGATATTGAGCTATTTAATCAGTATGAAAAAGGTATTTCCATGGAAGAAAATTTTCATAGAAGAAGATATGGAATAGTTACAGATATGTATGTAACTGGAACAAATGCTTTAAGTCTTGATGGTAAATTAATAAATGCAGATGGTAGTGGAAATAGAGTAGCAGCTATGACTTTTGGACCTATTAATGTACTAGTTATTGTTGGTAAAAATAAAATTGTAAAAGATTTAGATGCTGGTTTTAAAAGAGTGATGGAAGTAGCTGCTATAAAAAATGTAGAAAGAATGAATGCAATTGCAAGAAGTATGGGAAAAGAAGAAAAACATAACTTAGATAATATTGCTAATAAATTTTCATATATAAAAGCTGATGTAAAAGACAGAATTATTTTAATTTTAGTAGATGAAGACTTAGGATATTAAAATGTATGATTATCTAATAATTGGAGCTGGAATCATTGGGCTTAATATAGCAAAAAATTTAAAAGAAAGGTTTCCTAATTCTAACATTATTGTTTTAGAAAAAGAAAAAGAAGTAGGAATGCATAGTAGTGGAAGAAACTCAGGAGTTTTACATGCAGGGTTTTATTACACTGCAAATTCTTTAAAAGCAAAGTTTACAAAAGATGGAAATACTGCTTTAAAAGAGTTTTGTAAGCTAAGAAACCTAAAGATAAATGAGTGTAAAAAAGTTGTAGTGGCACAGAACAAAAAAGAACTTGAAGGTTTAGAAGAGTTAAAAAGAAGAGGTGATATAAATGAAATAGAGCTTCATTGGTTAGATGAACAAGAACTTGATAAACTCTATCCTAATATTAAAACTTATAAAAAAGCTCTTTTATGTCCAAGTACTGCAAACGTAAATCCAAAAGAAGTAACCCAAGAATTTGCAAAAGTAATACAAGAAATTGGTGTTGAGTTAATATTAAATACAAAGTATTTAAGTAGTTCTAAAAATATTATAAGAACTTCAAAAGGTGATTATGAAGCTAAAAAAATAATCAATTGTGCTGGACTATATGCTGATAAAATAGCAAATGATTTTGGTTTTTGTAAAGATTATGTGATTATTCCCTTTAAAGGAATCTATTTAAAAGATAAAAATAATATTTCACAACTAAAAACAAATATATATCCAGTTCCAAATTTAGATAATCCTTTTTTAGGAGTTCATTTTACACTAACAGTTGACAATGAAAGTAAAATAGGACCTACAGCTATTCCTGCTTTTTGGAGAGAAAACTATAAAGGATTTGATAATTTTTCATTTGAAGAGTTTATCCAAATTATATATTATGAAACAAAATTATTTATTACAAATGCTTTTGGTTTTAGAACTTTAGCTTTTGCAGAAGTGAAAAAATATAATTTTTCTTATCTTAAGAATTTAGCAAAAAAACTTACAAAAAATATGGATGATAAGGGATTTGATTCTTGGAGTAGACCTGGAATTAGAGCTCAACTTTTAGATAAAAATACTTTAGAGTTAGTACAAGATTTTGTAGTTCAATCTGATAAAAACTCAATTCATGTTTTAAATGCAGTAAGTCCTGCTTTCACTTCTTCAATTCCTTTTGCAAATTGGGTAGTGGAAGAATATATTTTGAAATCTAATGTTTAGTAAAACAATAATGTTAATATCCTCTTCCTAACATTGCGGAAGCTTCTATAACTATCATAAAAGCATCTGGATCATTATCTTGAATAATCTCTTTTAATGTAGATAATTTTTTTTTATCAATTACTATAAGTATTATGCTTTTATCTTCTTGATTTAAGAGTCTTGTCCCTTTTAAAATTGTACCCTCAACTCCTAATTTTTTGCTAATACTACTACATAGTTTAGCAGTTTTATTAGAAACTATATGTATTACTTTTGTACTTAAAGTACCAGTTAATACGATATCAATTGTTTTTGAAGTGGCATAAATACTGATAATACTCCATAAAGCTTTTTCAATATCCTTAAACACATAAATTGAACATATTATAATTATAAAATCTATTACAAGTATTACGTTAGCAGGGTTTAAATGTAAAGTAGAAGATAAAATTCTTGCAATAATAGTTGATCCTCCAGCAGAGGAGTTTCCTTTAATGATAAAACCAACTCCTAATCCTATTATGACTCCTCCAAAAATAGAAGATAGAAGTATATTATTTGTTAATGTTTCAAGTTTTAAGTAAGAGTTAAAAAAGTCTATAAAAATTGATATTAAAAGAAGTGTAATTATAGTTCTAATAGTAAATAGTTTTCCTAAATATTTTGTCCCTAGTATTAAAAGTGGTATGTTAATTATAATAACCATTGAACCAATGGAAAAGTTGGTTAAATGATGTAATAGTATTGCCACACCTGGAGTTCCTCCTGTAGTTATATTGTTCTGTAAAAAGAATAATACAAGAGAAATTGAAATACTTAATGTCCCAACTAGTATAAATAGATAATTTTTTATTTCACTTAATATTAAATATTTATTCATTTTAAATCCTATTAAAAAGTCTTATTTTATATTATAAACTTAACTTTTGCACCTAAAACCAAGCAAATTTTTGAGTAGTGCTTTATAATATAAATATTATACTCGTAAAATCTTCATTTCTATTGACAATCATCAATTTTAGATATTTGGTCAAGAATTTCAATATATGATTTTTTAACTCAAAAATTGCACTTCAGATTTAAATGTTGAAAATCGATGCTACAATTGAAATTAACATTAATAGGCAGTTATATGATAGAAAAAATATTGGAATTTTTACATAGTTTTAAAAATAAAATAGTTGAAACAGATGAAATTGCTTCAAAATATGAAGAAAAAATCAATAAATTTGCTACTTTGCTAAAAGAAAAAGAGTTATATCTTGAGTTTGAGGAAAATTTTCTTACTATTCTTGGTTATTCATATCATTTGGATAATATTTCACAAAGACTCTTTTTTACTTTTCAAGAAGCAGTTTATACTATTGATTTAGATAAATTGATGAAAAACGAAGATTCATTGAAACTAAACTTAATAGTTTATATTTTAGTTTTAAATGAGATTATTAAAGAGTATAAAACTAAAGAAGTAAATGAAGAATAAAAACAAAAGGCTTTAAAAGTTTATAAAAAATTAGAAGATAGAAAAGCTACTAATTTATCTTAGTAGCTTATTTATCTCTTTTTGAATAAATTCAATGTCATCTGTCAAAGTTATAATATTTAAATCATTTTTATTAATCATACTCTCTTTATAAAGAGAGTTTTTTATAAATTTTAGTAAATATTTCCAATAATCACAGCCAACTAAAAATATTTTAAAATCATTTAGTTTTTTTGTTTGTGTTAGTGTTAAAACTTCAAAAAGTTCATCTAATGTTCCAAAGCCACCTGGAAAAATAACACAAGCAAAAGAGTATTTTACTAACATAAATTTTCTTGAAAAAAAATAATTAAAAGTCATGCTTTTTGTAGTATATGGATTAAAAGTTTGTTCATGAGGAAGATATATTCCTAATCCTATTGATTGAGAGTTTTTTCCTTCATAAGCTCCTTTGTTTGCAGCTTCCATAATTCCATGTCCTCCACCTGTAATGATATTTATTCCATCTTTACCTAGATTAAAAGCTAGCTTTTGGGCTAAAGTTGCATATTTACTATCTAAGGAGGTTCTTGAACTTCCAAATATTGTTACATTATTTTGAAAATTTTCTAATAATTTTTTTCCTTTATTAAAATCATCCGCAATTCTTTTTTTATATATACGTTCTTGTTTTTTCATAACTTTTGCCTCCACCCAGACTTCTAAATAGTTCATCTAGGCACTACTAGGACTATCATTACTACAAATTGATTTTTAGGATGTACCACTCAATGTACCAATAAGAAAAAGTACTCTGATTATAATTGCATTAAATACTTAACAATATTTATATCATTTAAGCTTTTATACTCTTCTATCTCACATAAAACAGCATCTTCTAAGTTTATATTATCTTTTACAATTAAAGTTAAATCAACTTTTAATATCTCTAGCTTTTCAGTAATAATATTCCATACTTCATCTAAATCTATACCAAAATATCCGTGAACTATTGAATTTCTAAAGTTTACTACTTTTCTAAAATAGCTTGGTGCTAAAGAATTAAACTTATCATCTTCAAGAAGTTTATTTAGTGCTTCTCCTATGATTTCAAGTTGTCGCATTGAAGCATCCCAATGCAAACTACTATGTTGAAAATCACTTGGATTATTAAAAGGTTGTGTATATTCTTTTAATTTTTCAATAGCTACAAATATATCAACTATAAAAAGTTCTATATCTCTTTTTTTATTGTTAGACATAGATTATATCTTTTTCAATTTTAGCCTTATAGTATTGTCTAAAACTATCTAAATAGCCTACATCAACTGGTAGTTTAAAATTATCTTCTAAATATTCTTTTAAATCATCTCTCAAAAAGAAATCTTTTTTAGTTGATTGTATCACTATATCTATATCGCTATTTTGATTTGCAGTATCTTTTGCATAGCTTCCAAATAAACCTATTTTAGTAAGGGCATAATTACTCTGTAACTCTTGCTTATGAGTTGTTAGAAAATTCAATATATATTCTTTTGTCATTTTATACCCTCCTGTTTAATTTATAGATTATTATAACTTAATTAATCTAAAGACAATTATTAACTAACTGTCTAATATGATATTCGCTCTAAGTATGATGAAAATGTACCATTTCTAATTTTAAATACACCACCAATAAATTTAGACTTACTATTTTTAAAATCTTTATTTAGTCAGTCCTGAAAAACCAAACAATCCCTTATTTTAAGGGGTTTATCATCACTTTATAGCTATAATATCAACATAAAAAATATAGTAAAATTACGATAAACTCGTAAAATCAACTAAAAAGTGGTCGAAATATGCAAAAAAATCTCTTCAGTGGTTCTTTTATGGATATGCTAGATTCAAAAGATTCTTTAATCGTTTTAGCAGATACTTTTCCTTGGTCGAAAATAGAATCTAAATTTAAAAAATATTATAAAAATGATAAAGTAGGAAGACCTAATAAGCCTATTAGATTAATGGTAGGATTATTACTTCTGAAACAGCTAAAAAACTTATCCGATGAAAGAATTGTTGAAGAGTGGAAGCAGAACCCTTACTTACAATATTTTTGTGGTTTTACTGAATATACACCTAGCTTACCTTGTCATGCAACAGAGTTAGTAAAATTTAGAAATAGAATTGGTAAAGATGGATTTGAATTTATTTTTAAATGCAGTGTTGAGTTACATGGGGATAATGCTAAAGAATCACAAGTAATAGTTGATAGTACAGTACAAGAGAGTAATATGACTTTTCCCACAGATGGTAAGTTAGCTATTAAAATAATAGTGAAACTATTAAAAATAGCAAAAAAAGAAAATATTAAATTAAGACGAAGTTTTATCAAAGAAATTAAAGAATTACGAATTCAACTAAGATTTTTTAGACATCCAAAGAAACTCAAAAAAGCACTTGGAGCTATGAAAAGATTAAGAGCAATTGCAATGATAGTTTTACGAGATATAGATAGAAAGTTTGATGATAATTTAGAGCTTCATAATAAATATGCACACTCTTTTTACCTTTTTAATAGAGTTTTAAAACAAGAGAAAAATACTCCCAATAAAATATATTCACTTCATGAGATAGATGCTTATGCAATTAATAAAGGCAAAGACCATAAAGGATATGAATTTGGAACTAAAGCTTCAATAGTTACTACTAAAACTACTTCTATCATTATAGGAGTATCTGCACATAAAACGAATATACATGATTCTAAAACTTTAGATGAAGTACTTGCTAATGCAATATCAAATATTGGAGATAAAGTTATCACAGAAGCTATCTGTGATAGAGGATATAGAGGAACAAAAGAAGTAACAATAAATAATAATACTATTTCAATATCAATACCAGGGCTAAGATTAAAAAGAGACAGTAAAGAACAAATCAATGTTAAAAGAGAAGTTTAAACGAAGAGCTGCTATTGAGCCAATCATTGGTCATATGAAATCTGATTATAGAATGGAGAGAAATTATTTAAAAGGTTTTAAAGGGGATGAAATAAATCTCTTACTCTCAGCTACTGCCTTTAATCTTAAAAAGTGGATGAATATCTACTTTTATGCACTTTTTATACAAGATTTTAATCTAGTACTAGAATCTACACAAGAGATACAAAGATTAACATCTTTATATCAACTATTGTTGATAATAAAATTTAGGTTTTTATAAAATATGATTGAATTAAAATTAGATTACTCTTTTTAAAGTGGTTTTTTCAGGACTGACTATTTACTCTATTACTTGCTTCAATAATTGTAGTTTCTACTTTAAAATCCCAATCTTTTCCAGATATTGTATTGGCTTTTTTAATTCCAATAACTGGCACTAAAACCTTAACTTTATTATTAGATTTTACTTCACTAACTTTAAATGAACCATTAAAACAATAATCTTTATATTCTGGAGCCACTTGCAAATTCAATAATACTCAATAGCTAATTTTTTATTTTCATCACTTTTAGTTTTAAAAAAATGATTATTTATTTTTCTTTGCGTAGTTTACACTAAATTTAGTAAATTCCTTAAAAAATCATATTTTTTCTCCATACTTTATGATTTTGACTATAAAATTGAAGATTTTTCTATTATTTTTAATAAAAGTCATGTAATGAGTTTTAAACTTTGATGAATACAAACAGATAAAATTCCAAATGATAAAACAGAAGCTACTTTTGTAGCTCCTTGATAATAAATTGTATTACATCCAAAGTCATCTTTTAAATATTTATTTACTCTTTCAACCATACTTCTTTGATTGTAGTGGTGTTCATCTGATGATTTAGGTAAATTTAAAAATTCAAATTTTACTTTTTCATCTTTGATAAGTTGAATCTTTTGTTTTAATTCTTTTGAGTTCTTGGGATTTATATCTATAATTGCTTTATGATTTAGTTTTTCAGAAAACTCTCTAATTATATCGCTGTCATACCCAGCATCAAGTAAATCACGAAGATACATCACTCTTTTACCAGTTTCATTGATAAGTGGAAGTGCTACTGAACTATCATGAACATTTGCACCTGAATAGAATGCTGCTATTGGTATATCTCCATCTACTGCACTAATATGAAGTTTACCACCTATTGTAATCTCTCTGTTACCTTTAGAATTTTGTTTGACACCAACACCACAAACAGTAGATACTAAAGATAACATCTTTTTAGTAGTTTTCATCTCTTTTTGTAGTTCTAAAATCTTTGGTTTTACAGGCTCTCTCTTTTCACCTTTCTTAGGTCGTCCGACCTTATTTTTAGGCTTTTCTTCTTTCTCAATCTTTACAGGTTTTTCTCTAAGTGGTATCATAGCAGCATCTGTTGCATTGTACATAAAAACTGTATCCGATAAATATTCATTAACAAACTTTTTATGAGTTTTTTGAGCTATTTGTAAATCACTCAATTCTTTGAATACCCTACTAAATTTAGCTTCACTTGGAATATCTATTTTATACCTCCATCCACACAATACTCGTAATACTCTATCGCTATGAAGTCTATCAATTAAATCTCTTGTTGTTTGCATATTGTAAACAGATTTAGCAATCATTGCTCTTGCTATCTCTTCTCTGTCTTTTGGAATGTTTGTAATCGTTACAACTGTTATATTCTTTTCAATTTGAGCAAAGTCTAAAATCTTTATTAGTTTCTCTTCTTTGGTACTTAATGTTCCTAATTGTTCTTTTATTTCAAGAAACAAACAATTTTCAAGGTTTAGAATTTTAGTCCACATATTTGAAAGATTTGAAGATGATTTTGGTAAAATATTTGTCATAAGTTGAATCTCTTTTCTGTTAAATTTTAGGATATAAAATTATAACTTATCTGAAATTAGATTTCAACTTTTTTGAACAAAATAAATTAAATTATGAGCTTTTTTGTGAATTTGCAAGTGGCTCTCTGTATTTTTATTATACATAAATTTTGTATTGGTTATTACTTTGGTACAAACTTTTTTAAATTCATTTGGTGTATGGTAACCAGACTCTTTTATTTTTTAATATTCTAGTAACAGATGAAATGATTTTAAGGTTTTTCCATTCAATAACTTCTTCAATAGTAATATTATTTAGTTTAGCATCTTTTACATCATTAATTGTAATTGAGTTATTGTCTAGTTTCACCACGTTATGGTTGCCTAGTTTCATAAATTAAGAAAGCGATAGCTTAACAACATAATTGTAAAATCTTTACAGCAAATAAGGATTTTAAAAATGCCACAAGTCTATCACTCTAATGCCAGAACAAACCAGCATGTAAGAGAAATAATACAACAATCTAATTTAACAAATGTTGAATTAACAAATAATTATAATGTGAATGTTAAAACTATCGCCAAGCATAAAAATAGAGATTTTTTAAATGATAAAAGTTCAAGACCAAAAAGAATCCATTATGCTCTAACACCTTTAGAAAAAGAGTTAATTAAAGTAATCAGAACAATGACTTGGATGGAGTTAGATGACTTAGCAGATACAATCGTTGATATTATTCCAAATGCAAATAGAAGTAATGTTTATCGTACTTTAAAAGCCTTTGATATAAACAGAGTTCCACAAGAGCAAAAAGAAAAAGCTAAAAAGTTCAAAGAGTATGAGCCTGGTTATTTACATATAGATGTAACTTACTTACCAAAGTTTGACAAGCAAAAATATTACCTATTTGTAGCAATAGACAGGGCTACAAGGCTACTTTACTATAAAGTGTATGAGAATAAGACAGCAGCAAATGCAGTATCTTTTCTAAAAGAATGTAAAGAGTTTTTTCCATTTTACTTAACACATATTTTAACAGATAATGGATTAGAGTTCACAGACAAATGGGCAAGAGAAAAAGGTTTTGTAAGTGGTAATCATAAGTTTGATGTAGAGTGTAAAGATGATGAGATAGAACATAGGCTAACAGCTCCATACACACCTCAAACTAACGCAATGGTAGAAAGAGTAAACGGAACTATTAAAAATGCTACAATTAAAGCAGAAGAGTATGACAATATTGATGATGTTAAAAAAGATTTAAATAAATTTTTGATATACTACAACTTCAATAGAAGACATGGTTCTTTAAAAAAAGAATTAAAAGTTAGAACTCCATTTGATGCAGTTCAAAGTTGGTTTCAAACGAAACCTGAAATATTTAAGATTTTACCAGATGTGTTTCAACATATTGCTTTTGAAATGGTACAACGTGGTGAAACTTGACAAGTTATCAATTAAATATTTTGCTCTTGATGGAGTTTTTACATTGACATTTTTCCATTTTGATATATCATCAATTTTTATATTTACAGTATTCCATTTTTTAGCTTCATCTAGGTTAATACCACTATTTACCCATTTTATAATTGTAGGAATATTATTTCTATCATTATATATAATGTCCCTAGAAAAACAAACCAGTTAACCAAGTATTCTTATTCTAAATGATAGAATAAAATACAAAATATAGGGATAAATAAAAATGAGTACAAAAAGAAAAACATATAGTGCAGAATTTAAATCAAAGTTAGTTCTTGAGGTTTTAGAGGCAGAGAAAACTATAAATGAGATTGCAAGTCATTACGAAGTTTTACCAGTAAGTTTAAAAAACTGGAAAAAACAGTTTTTAGAAAACATGTCACTTGCATTTGATAAAAGTTCGGTGGTAAGAGAGTATAAAACTGAGATAGAAATTTTACAAAAAGATAAAGATAACATGGCTAAAAAAGTTGGTGAATTAACATTAGAAAGAGATTTCCTAGAGGGAAAGCTCGTAAGCTTGGTCTCATCTAAGAGTCGTAAGACTTTTGTAGATTCTGAGCATAAACTCTCCCTAAATAAACAATGTATAGCACTTAATATTTCAAAGTCATCATTATATTATATACCTGTACAAAAGTTCAGTAGTGATGAAGATATTACACTATTAAATATGGTTAATGATATATACTCAGAGTTTCCATATTATGGAACAAGAAGAATGCTAACTGCATTAGAAAATGAAGGATTCTTTGTAGGTAGAAAGTTGATCAAAACAATCTATCAATATCTAGGGATAAGAGCGATATATCCTACAAAGAAGACCACTATACCAAATAAAGAACATTATAAATATCCATACTTATTGAAAGAGTTTAAAAATGATAAAAATCAAGTAATTATTGATACTCCAAATAAAGTATGGAGTACAGATATTACATATATTAAACTTGAACGAGGTCATGTTTATTTAGCTGCAATTATTGATTGGAATACCAAGAAAATATTATCTTGGAAACTATCAAATACAATGGATGTATCACTTACAACAAGTGTGTTAAATGAAGCATTAAGTCTATATCCTAAACCTGATATAGTGAATACTGATCAAGGCTCACAATATACAGCGTCAGCTCATGTTGATATATTAAATAAACATGATATTAAAATATCCATGGATGGTAAAGGGCGAAGTATCGATAATATCGTAATTGAGAGATTCTGGCGTAGTATCAAATATGAAGAAATATATCTAAATGATTATAAAAGTATGAATGAATTGAGATACTCAATTGATAATTATATGCAAAAATATAATAGTAGAAGATTACATTCAGCTATTGGAAATAAGACACCAAATGAGGTATATTTTAAAGCTATTAATAATTTAGATAGTAAATTGTTACAAAAAGTATCATAGGTATTTGGAATAAGAAAACTTGGTTAAGTGGTCTTGATAAGGGAGGACATTATAATAATCAACTTTTAAACTAATTCTTTCTGAATTATGTAAATTAGTCCATTCCTTAAATTCTGTTGCATTAAGTCCTGCTTCTAACAATTTTTTAATTTGTTTTCCATCTTCTCTTCTGAGCATACTATTTCTCATTTTAAAATTTAGTTTTTGCCAATTAGTTCTTTCGGTATCACTTGTAATACCAATATTTGCCCAATATTTATTTATCTTATTTGTTCTTCTATCTATTTTATCTTCTCTTACTGTTGTTTTGATTTTATCTTTAGATAATAAACCATTCTTCTGACTTAATTAAAAAAATGGGTGCATAAAACATCGTTTAAACTATGGTATATTGGGAGTAAACAAAGGTTTATTTACAAATGATTGTAAAAAAGCTCTAAAATATGTATAAATTGTCAATCTGATAACACTCAAAACAGAGGTTCAAGAAGAGGTATTAAAAGGTACTTTTGTAAAGACTGTAAAACTTCATTTAGCTCTAACAGAAGACCAGAACAACTCCATAAGATTATCTTTGAAGTGTACTTTTTACATCGACAAACCCTCAAACAACTTGCAGCTAAATATGACAGATCTATTCCATGGATAATGAAGCAAAGAGATGAGTATATTGTTGATTATAAAGTGCATCATCCCAGAGCAGTTAATTTAGTATGTGATGCAACTTTTTATGGAAAAAGAAAAGATAAACTTGGTACTTTAGTTTTCAAGGATGTTGAGACAAAAGAGATACTAATTTGGAAGCATATTCAAAGTGAACTAGTTCAAGACTATAGATATTTAAAAGAAGAGCTGTTTAATTTAGGATACACAATCACAAGTACTACTCTCGATGGAAAGAGAGGCTTATCTAAAGCCTTTAATAACATTCCAATACAAATGTGCCACTTCCATCAAAAGAAGATTGTACAAAGATATATCACTATGAAATCTAAACTTGAGGCTAGTAAAGATTTAAAGAAAATTGTATCAAGATTAACTCATACTACTCAAAAGAATTTAACTCAAAAGTTAGATGATTGGTATGATGAATATCAAGTATTTTTAGATGAAAAAACAATCTCAAAGACCACTGGTAAACTTCATTATACTCATCCAAGAATTCGAGCTGCATATAGAAGTTTAAGAACTAACCTTCCTTATCTTTTTACCTATAAAAATCATAAGAATTTAACAATATCAAATACAACAAATGCACTCGAAGGTGGAGTATTCTCACATATGAAAAATATGATTAGTTTGCATCGTGGTTTGAGTAAAAGTTTGAAGTTGAATTTAGTGGATTATTATCTTGTAAACTATAAAAAAAAATAGGAGATTATGCACCCATATTTTTAATTAAGTCAAAAAATTTGATAATGGTACTTTATATGGAGGTAAGTTTTTATTCTTAGTTTTCATTTTATCTCTAGGTATTGTTAAGCTATCGCTTTCTTATTTATGTAACTAGGCAACCATAACGTGGTGAAACTAGACACATACTGTTGTAAAGTTTCCATTATAATTATACATATCATTTACAAGTTTAGTTAAATCCAGTTTATCAGTTATTTTAGGGTGATGAGTTGTTTCTGCTTTTGGTACAACAAATTTTTTAATCATATTGTCAAATAAATTAATTTCGCATAGTCCTTGAGTTATTGCAAATTTCCATATTGTATCCAAGTACCTATATAACTTATGTGTTGTTTCTACTCCATCATTACTATTGGGTTCTCTATTCTTTTTATTTATTTTTTTATTTAATCTTTTTTTTAAAACCACAATTACTTCTGCATATGTTATCTCATTAATTGATTTCTTTGCTAAATAGGGATAAGCATCATTTACAATAATTGCTTTTTTTCTTTTATGTGTTGCAGGTGTTGTTCCCTTTGCTTCAAATTCTAACCACTCATCTGCTATCTTTTTAAAATTACTATCTGATTTAATTTTAATATTCTGTTTATCAATCTTTTTTTGTTCAAGAGGGTCAATATTTTGTCTAATTAATTCTATATATAAATCCCTCTTTTTTGTAGCACTTGCTAATTTTGTATGAGGGTATGTACCAAATGATGTTTTTCTTCTTTTAAATTTACCACTCTTATCTTTTATCGTTGGACTTGTATATCTAAACTCCCATAGTTTACTTTTCTCTTCACTCTTAAGTAATAAGTTTAAACCATCTCCTATCTTAAAGGAATAATTTTTATCTTTAAACTTTAGGGATTTAATTTTTATATCAGTAATCATAAATTAGTCCTTTTTTATAATGTACCAC
The DNA here is from genome assembly GCA_965243765.1 of Halarcobacter sp. GTDB lineage: Bacteria > Campylobacterota > Campylobacteria > Campylobacterales > Arcobacteraceae > Halarcobacter. Next base: position 906,366 of record CBDEWB010000020.1, on the reverse strand, counting down.
TAAATGTACCATTTTTGATTAGATGGTGGTACATTTATTAGGTTAAGTTAGACTATTATATTATTTTTATTCTTTGTAGAGGCTTTAAATATGGGGTTTATTGGGTTTGATTAGTTTATAGATTAGTACTCCACCCAGATACCAAAACACACTAGGAGTAAAAGTTCCTTGCTGTATTCCTACTCTGGGGAGTTGCCCTTAAACATAGTTGTAAAGGTCTAAGTGAAGTAGTCAAAATATTAAATTGATATTCTCAATGCTTAACTTTTTTAAAATATTTTGAATTATAATCTATTTTTACTTAAAGATATAGTTGTTTTGAATTAATATCAATAGAAATTTAATAAAATAAGGTTATACAATACACACACTTGCAAAATTTTTACTTATAAAAACGAGAATTATACAATAACAAAAATAGCAGAACTAGCTAGGAGTCTGTCGGATTAGCTAGATCCTAAATGCATGATTATGACTAAATGTATCATATTGATAAATTAAAATTTTCAATTATTCATTTTGCAGAATAAATTTCAATATTATTGCTCAAATACTGCTATTATTACCTCTTTTAACAGCTAATTATATGTAGTCTTTTCAGATTATATCCTATACAAACAAGATTCCATTCACCTTTGGCTTTTTTAAATCCTCTAAACATAAATTGTCTAAATCCGATTACATGTTTTATAATACCAAAGACAGGTTCTACTGTACTTTTTCTTTCTGAATATATTTGTTTACCTTCTTTAGTTTGTAATCTGTGTTTTAGTTTTTCTACAATTGTTGGATTGGGAGGTAGTGGTTCTTCATCTGTGAATCTTGTTTCTAATGCTTGGTTATGATGCTCTTTACCAAATGAAATATATACTACCCCAATATGTCAAGACAACTTTCTATAAAACCTAATTCCCACTATCAACTGTAACTTTATGCCACAATTTCATCTAATTTATTATAATTTACATCATTTATTTTCATACTTTCAAAGTATACATTCATAGGTTTTTTATAATTTAAAGTTTGATGAAATCTTCTATAATTATAAAACTCCATATAATCTGTAACATCATTTTTCAATGTTGATATTTTGAAATATTCATTAAGATATATCTTTTCCACCTTTGCACTTCTCCAAAATCTTTCTATACATATATTATCTGTTGCTCTTCCTTTTCCATCCATTGAAATAATAATATTATTATCCTTTAATGTTTGAGTATGAATATAAGAGGTATATTGACTACCTTGATCGGTATTAAATATTTCTGGTTTTCCATATTTGGATAAGGCTTCATTTAGCACACCCATGACTAAGTCAGTATCCATTGTATTAGATATTCTCCATGATAATATGGCTTTAGAATACCAATCAATAATAGCTGCCATATAGACCATTCCCCCTTTTATTTTAATGTATGTTATATCAGTACTCCATACTTGATTTGCTCTTACTGTATCAAGTCCTCTAATTTTATATGAATGTTTAGGATGTTGTTTATCAGCCCAAGAAGTATTTGGTGGACGTACAGCTAGTACAGCTCTTAAACTTAACTGTTTACGATATTGGCGTACTGTATTGATACAGACATTGTATCCACGTTCTAATAACTCTTTGTGTACTTTAATATAACCATAACATGGTATATCTACAAATATTTTAACTATCTCATTTTTAATATCTTGTTTTATAGGATTTACCATAGGTACATAAAATAAATTACTTCTATTATAATTAAGTAGTTTACATTGTTTTACAACTGAAATTATTTTACTATCTGTTTTATCTACTAACTCTTTTTTATAGCTAGAGTCCAAGCTCTTTAACTTTCCCACAGCCCACTCATTCTCTACAGTTAATTGACCTACTACTTTTGCATATTCATCAAGTTTTGCTTGTAATTTTATATTTTCTTCTTTATATTCTTTAACTGCTTTAGCAGGTTCCATTGCAACTACTGCATTCTCTAAAAATATCTTTTTCCAGTTTTGCAAATTCTTCGGTGTTATATTATTTTTACTTGCAATTTGTGTTAAGTAGTACCAAAGAATTAAACATTAATTATCAACTATATAATATGGCAACAATTTAGTTACAAAAATAGTTTCTTTTAAAAGTCCAAAATTGATTTTATATTGACTGCTTCCATAATTATCAAATACTTTTTTAACATATTCAAGTAAATTGTTATAACTTAAATATGCAGTATATTCAATCCAATAATATTTCATAAATTTCCATAGAATCTCTATGATATTTAATTGTGGTGAATATGGCGGTAGATATAATAGCGTCAAACCTCTTCTTGCCCATTTTCCAATATTAGATTTAAATTTTTTAGATTTATGATAACTTGCATTATCTAAAATGACTATAGTTTGTTTTTCTAAGGTTAACGTAAAATCATCAAACACCTCTATTACTTTATCGCTATTAACTTTACCATCAGCAATATATGACTTAAGTTTATTCTTTCTACTAAGAAAACCAAGTACATTAATCCTTTTTATAGATAGTGTTTTAACTGTTGCAGTATTATTTACTTCTGACCATAAATAAGGACAATTAGATGTAGGTGAGAATCCACTCTCATCAAACCTGTATATATCAATCTTTCCCTTTTCTTCTAGCTTTTCATAACGAATAATTTTCGATACAACTGTATCATAAAGTTCTTTATTTGGTTTCTTTGGTGGTACTTTTTTTACTCTTGTATAACTCAATCCTATTATTTTTTAAAAAAGTTCTTACGGTTTCGTTTGATACTATTACATTGAACTTTTCTCTTAATTTTGCATTGACAATAGGTACTGATGGACAATTTATTGCAATAGCTTTTATATCATCAATTTTAATATTTCCAAGAGATAACTTTCTACCTTTCCCACCTTTATCATATACTCCTTCAACTCCATCCTCTTCATATTTTTTAAACCATTCGTACAATGCCTGTTTTTTTATATCAAGTATATTTACAATCTCTTTTACAGTTTTACCTTTATGGCTAAGTGTTTAGTCCCTAATTCTCATGGAGTCAGCTATTATTTTATAAAAGGAGTAGATTTATGGGAAATATACAACACTCTAATGCCAAGACGACGCCAAGAATTCGAAAAGAAATACAAGAGTCTCAAGAGACAATCACAGAGTTAGCTGCAAGATTGTCCCTTAATCCAAAAACAGTAACAAAATGGAAGAATGCCAATAGAATCACTGATAAAAAAAGTGGACCGACGATAGCAAGGTCAACAGTACTAAGTCAAGAAGAAGAACAAATAATTTGTGAGTTTAGAAGAGTTACCAAGTTTGCACTAGATGATGTTTTTATAGCCCTGATGGATGAGATACCTAAAATGACAAGGTCAAACTTACACAGATGCTTGCAACGTCATGGATTAAGCCGTTTGCCCAAAGAACCCCGTGATAAAACAGAAAAAAAGAAGTTCAAAGAGTATGATATAGGATATGTCCATATAGATATTTCAGAAGTTCATAGTGAAGAAGGCAAAGCCTATATGTTCGTAGCTATAGATCGTGCTACTAAGTATACTTATGTGGAAATTCATGAAAGAATGACTCAGGCTATCGCTTGTTCATTCTTAGAAAACTTTATACAAGATATACCTTTTAAAATCCATACTATTTTAACAGATAATGGAGCTCAATTTACTTATGCACTTCTAAGTGAACATTTAAGACCAAAAGATAAGATTCATCCTTTTGATATAGTATGCCAAAAGTATAAAATAGAACACCGTTTGACTAAGTTTAGACATCCCTGGACTAATGGTCAGGTAGAAGTGATGAATAAAGTTCTTAAAGACCATACTGTGAAACTTTTTCATTATGAGACCTTAAAAGCTCTAAAGTTACACTTGATGAGCTTTCTTCTTTTATATAATTATCAGAAAAAACTCAAAGCTTTAAAGTATAAAACACCTTATGATACAATGTCTCAAATATTCAGGAAAAACCCAGAGTACTTTAAGTTGAATCCTTTGAGTAAGTCTTTGGGACTAAACAGCTAAGCAATATTGCTTCTGCCCTTTTTCTAGGTCTATATTTTGGTTCATATTTAATTATATCCTGTAATTTCTCTATTGTTTTTTGTGTTAAGTTTGTTATATTTTTCATACTGTATTATAGCATAAGTTATATTTAATTACTTGTTATATTATTACTAAAATTAATAAATTTTAAAATATGTTTAATTCTTTGGTACTACTTAATGTTTTGTCTTCTTTTAAAAGTTCTAGTACTAATCTTGTTTTGAATTCAGCACTATAAACTGTTCTTGTTCTGCTCATATTATTATCCTCTATTTTTATTGTTTAATTTTACTATTTTAAGAATTAAACTTTAGAAAAAATTGTTTGTTTTTTTTGGGGTAGTATACACCATCAATTACTAAAGCAGGAGTACTTACTACATTATTTTCATAATATCTTCAACTTTATCAACACTATGAAAGCCACCAATTTTTGCAACTGCTTGTTTGACTACCTCTTCTAGTGCCTTACATTTAGTACATCCTGTTCCTAATATTTCAATTTTCAATTTTCTTTCCTTGTTTTATAATATTTTTATTCAGCCCATTCTAATTGGTCATAATATGTTTTTGCATTGCCTTTTGATATTGCATTAAAATGTTCATAAAAATTAAATTTTTCATCTTTTACATGATCTCTTATCTCATCTCTATCTACATCATTTTCATATCCATTTTTTACGCTTATTCTTAATATTTTTAAATATTCAAGATTATTTTTATATGAATTTTTATCATATTCTTTCCCATGACCACCAAGAACATATTTCACATTCATACTTTGTAACTTTTCTAATGCTTTTATCCATTCATCTAAATTACTATATTTTCCATATTTGATAAATCTACCATTGAAAACTGTATTTCCAGTAAATATAAAATCATCTTTTGGTACATATACTGATATATCAGAAACAGAATTTGAAGCAGAACTAAGTTTTAAAAGCTCTATATTTTTAGTTGTACCTTTTATGATATATTTATCATTTGTTAAAATATCTGGTTGAACAACTTTTGATTTAGCGTACTCTTCTTTTGTAGTAACTTTTGGAATTCTTGTAAATTTATCAGGGTTTTCTTTTAACTCTTTTACAATGGTTTTATGAGCAATAATTGGAATATTTTTTTCTTTATAGTAACTAGCACCTGTATATCTATCGTCATGAAAGTTTGTAGCAATTACGGATTCTACTTTTTTATGTTCGTTTTTTTCTATATAGTCATTTAACTCTTGTGCGAACTTATAAGTTGGGCCTGGCTCAATTACCACGATACTATCCCCTTTATCCACATAACATACATTTGACACAAAACCTTTGTTTGATTTGGTAGGTGGATTAAAATCTCCTATAAAACATGTAATATCTTTAGTAATATGTATAGGTTTTAAATCATACATATTTGCTATTAAACTTGATCCTGCTATTAAACTAGCTAACATTATTTTTTTCATTTTTTTCCTTAAATTTAAATTTTATTTATAGTATAAAGTTAAATAAATAACCAATACAAACTATACCCAATCCAACAATACCAAAAAATAATGCTATTAGTTTAACATGTAAAATTCTTTTTAGTATCATAGCTTCAGGCAAACTTAAAGCTGTAATAGCCATCATAAAACTTAAAGCTGTTCCTAAAACCATCCCTTTTGATGTTAATACTTCAATAAGTGGCATAACACCTGCTGCATTACTATACATAGGAATACCTGCAAGAACTGCAATCAGTGGTGCAAAAGGATTATTAGCCCCTGCATATTCGACTATCAAATCAGCAGGAACATACCCATGAATAAATGCTCCAATACCAACACCAATTAAAACATAAAACCATATTTTTTTAAATATATCAGCTGTATAGTCCCAAGCTTCTTTTACTCTTTGTGTAAATGTGAGTTTTATTTCAACATCATCTAGTTCTCCTTTCATAGGTGTAACATCCATTAAGATGTATTTTTCCATATTCATTTTACCAATAAAATAACCACCAAGTATCGCAACCAATAAACCAAAGCCAATATATATAACTGTAACTTTCCAACCAAACAAACCAAATAAAAGTGCTATCGCTATCTCATTGTTCATAGGACTACTAATTAAAAATGAAAATGTAACCCCTAAAGGGATTCTAGCTTGAATAAACCCTAAAAAAAGTGGTATTGCACTACAACTACAAAAAGGTGTTATGATACCAAATAAAGAAGCTAGTAGATTTCCTGTAAATTCTGATTTTCCTTGTAAATATACTCTTACTTTCTCAGTATTAAAATATGTTCTAAGATATGAAACTACAAATATAATAGTAATTAGCAAAAACCAAATCTTAAAAGTATCATATATAAAAAAGTTTATCGTTTCATTTACACTTCCACTTAACCCAAATATATCAATAGTTAAATAATCAACTGCTTCTTTCCACATTATAAATTGCCTTTTATTATAGGAAGCAAAACCTCTTCTATCTCTTTATATGTATCTACAAATAGATCAAAAGTTTTCCCATCTGGATCTTCAAATCCCATATGTATAACTTTTGTCTCTTTTGGAAATACGGGGCAACTTTCTTTTGCATTATCACAAACAGTAACAACTAAATCAAACACTATATCAATCACTTCATCTAAATGTTTTGAATAATAAATATCATCCCAGATATTGTTTAACTCTAATACTTTTTTAGCATTTGGATTTACTTTTCCACTTGGAGAGATACCACAGCTTAAAGCTTCAACACCTTTAAGTTTTGCATTTATCAATGCTTCTGTAATTATACTTCTACAACTATTTCCTGTACACATTATCAATACTTTTTTATTTCTCATTTTTACACTCTTTATTTAATTTTGGTATATCTAATTCAAGATAACTTATCTCTTCTAAAATATTTTGTCTAAATTTATCAAGGGGCATTCTTATATCATAGTAAGCCCAACGACCTTTTCTCTCTACTTTTAAAAATCCTGCTTCTTTTAATATTTTTAAGTGTCTTGATACTCTTGACTGAATCATGTCAAATGAGTTTTCAATATCACAAACACAAAGTTCACCGTTTTCATTAATAAATCTAAGAATTTTTAATCTTGTCTCATCATTTATTGAACTTATTGTTTTAAGAAATATATCCATTTAATACTATCCTTGTTTTATATTTTAGAATTATAATATAAGTATGCTTATATCAAGATATATTGATATCTAATTTGTAGACTAACTCGACTTAATTAAAAAAATAGGTGCTTACTTTTTTACTTTTTCTTATAATTGACTAAATAATAATCTACCAAATGCAGCTTCAAACCTTTATTCAATCCTCGATGTAAACTAATCATATTTTTCATGTGTGAAAATACTCCACCTTCAAGTGTATTTGTAGTATTTGAAATAGATAATTTTCTGTAGTGTTACTGTGCAGTGGTTTCATCAACAATATATTCATCTCTTTTCTTCATAATCCAAGGAATTGATTTGTTATATTTAGTTGCTAATTGTTTTAAAGTTTGACGATGTAAAAAGCACTCTTCAAAGATTATTTTTTCTAAGTGTTTAGGTCTTCTTGTAGAAGAAAAAGATACTCTACAATTTTTGCAAAAATATCTCTTAATTCCTCTTCTCATACCTTTGGAAATAACATTTTTAGACTTGCAATTTATACATATTTTAGTGCTTTTTTACAGCCATTTGTAAATAAACCTTTGTTTACTCCCAATATAACATAGTTGAAGAAGATTTTCAAGCACCCGTTTTTTTAATTAAGTCACAATATAAAAGATTAATTATTAATTTAAGCTTAAAAGTTTTACAAATGTAAAAAATGTAAATTTTTGTATAAAAAAAAGTAAAGTAATTAAACTTTACCTTTTTTACATTATATTAAGATAAAAAAACTAATAAGCTTTGAGTCCCCCCATAAGATTAACAGAAAAATTTGTAACTAATTCATTTATAATTGTATCCATAAACTTATCAAATTTATCCTCTTTTTGCCATATTGGTTTTTCAACTTTTGACAATTTTTCGATTTCTTCTTTTGCAGCAGAAATAGTATTTACCTCATCAATTAAGCCAACTTTTTTAGCTTGTGCAGAAGTAAAGATATGAGCATCTGCAAATTTTAAGTGATCTTCTTTTTTTAGCTTTCTAGCATTGGCTACATCTGTTATAAACATATCATAAGTATCTTTTATAACTTTTTGCAATTCTTCTTTTTCAATACTTGTCCACTCTCTTGTAAGAGTTCCAGCTTCTTTATATTTTCCAGCTTTTACTGTTTGCGTTTTAATACCTATTGTATTCATTAACTCTTCTATATTTGTACCTTGAAAAATAACTCCGATAGATCCAATCATAGAACCAGGATTTGCAATAATCTTATTAGCCCAAATAGAAGCATAATAACTTCCACTAGCCATAATTCCACTAGCATAAGCAACAACTGGTTTTAAAACAGATAGTTCTTTAATTGCATAAGCTAATTCAACAGAAGGAGCAACTGCACCACCAGGTGAGTTTACAATTAGTAATACACCTTTTATTTTTTTATTTTTTTTAGCTTTGTTAATCTGTGTTAATACTTTTTCTACATTTAATATAGGACCAAATAATTCGATCTTCTGTAGATTTGCATTTTCATAACTTTCACCATTTAATGATGAGTCGCTAGAACCTGATACAACAAAATATATTATTGTTAAAAAAACTACTGTTTTAAAATATTTTGTAATGAAATCTAAAATTGCCGTTATAGGGTAAAACACTTTTTTAATTATCTCAAACATATGAACCTCCAATTATACTTTTATCAACAAATTTTGTATGTAAAATTATGTTCATAAATATATCTTCTTCATCTTTAATATTATTAGGTAAAGAAAAACAAATCATATCTGCATCTTTACCAACTACTAACTCACCTTTATTTAATCCCAATGCTTTACTACCATTTTTTGTGGCAGCTTGTAATAAAATTTTTGAAAGATTTATTATATTTTTATCTGAATGCACCATCAACGCATTTCTAAGTTCATCAAACATTGATAAAGAGTTATTTGAACTCAAACCATCAGTTCCAAGAGAAAAAGGAACTTTTATTTTATCTAAATTTAATTTTGAATTATTTAAAAATCTATTAGAAGTAGGACAATGATTAATAATTGCACCTAACTCTTTTATTTTTTCAAAATCTTCAGCACTTGCCTCTACACAATGAGTAAATGATAAATTATTTATTTTATTAAATTGGTTTAAAAACTCCATTGGTCTTGTAACACTTTTTTCTTGTCCTAAAAAGTTTTTAAAGAAATCTAAAAATCCACCTTTATCATTGTGTAACCACTCAAGCTCTTCTGATGATTCTAAAAAATGAGTACTAACAGCTAAATTTTCATCTCTTGCTAAACTTAAAGCTTCTCTTACTAAAAATGGGTGAACTGAATAAGGAGAATGAATAGCAACAGCTGGAATAAAATTTTTAGAACTATGTGCTTTAGACTGTGATAATCTTGATTTAAAATCAGAAAACAATGTATCTGCCATATCTGCTTTACTACCAATTACTTCATTAAAATAAACAGTATTTATGGGAGTTTTAATGCAAGCTTCTAAATCGTATAAATAAGATGACATTGCACCAATCGTTGTAGTACCAGTTTTTTTCATTTTTTCTAGTTTTAAAGAGATAAGTTTTGTAGTTGATTTCTTAATTAACTCTTCTCGTGAAGCAATAACTGAATGTAACCACTTCATAAAATTACCATATTTTAATGTTGTAGTATTTGATGAAAACTCTAAATGAACATGAGAGTTTATCAAACCTGGCATGATTATAGAATTTTCTTTAAATTTTGTTATTTTAATATTAGGATATTTTTTTTCAATTGTTTCAAGTGAAGCAATTTCTATAATTTTCTCATCATAAACAATAGCACCATTTTGTATGATGTTAGAATTTTCATTACAAGTTATGATCCAATTAGCACTTATAATATTCATATGTGTACTATATCGTTTTATTCTGCTTGCGCTTGCGTTTCTGCCTCTGCTTGAGAAACAGCTGTTATTTCAGAAATAATTTGACTTAATGCAATTAATCCTAAATGATAGCCAAATGGTCCAAAACCAGTAATTACACCAGAACTAGCACCTGCTGTAATTGATTTTTGTCTAAACTCTTCTCTTTTATAAATATTAGAGATATGCACTTCTATAGTTGGTAAAGAAACTGCTGATAGAGCATCTTTAATTGCAATTGATGTATGAGAAAATGCTGCTGGATTAATTAAAATACCATCAACTGTACCTAAACACTCTTGGATTCTATCAATTAATTCACCCTCCAAGTTAGATTGAAAAAATTCTAATTCTACTTCATTTTGTTCACTACTAGTTTTCATTTGATCATGAATTTGCTCTAAAGTCATTGGTCCGTAAATATGCTGTTCTCTAATACCTAACATATTCAAGTTTGGTCCTTGAATCACTGCGATTTTCATATTATATTCCTTTTATAAATTTTAGATAAGATTATATTCAAAGTTTAGTTAATTATAAATCAAATTTGAAAGAGTAAGTATGAAAAATTACATATTATTAAATGAAAATGCAATTTATTATGAATGTGGCTTCTCTTGTGACAATGCTGTATTTGTAAAATTAGGAAGTGATAATTATTTCATTACAGATTCAAGATATACTATAGAAGCAAAACAATATGCCCAAAAATGTATTGTTATTGAAAGTAGTGACTTTATAAAAGAGTTAGAAATTCTATTGAAAAATATTAAAAAAATAACTTTTGACACAAATGATTTTAAATTAGATTTTTATCAAAAATTAACAAAAAATTTAAAAACTCAGTTTATTCCAGAAGAAAATTTTTCAAAATTTAAAAGAATCATTAAAAGTGAACAAGAAATACGATTATTAAAACAAGCAGCAAAAATAGGAAGAACTGGATTTAAAAAATTAGCTTTATATATTCAAAAAACTGGATTTAAAAAAGATGAAAAATTTTTAAATTTTAAAACAATTGAAATAATGAGTGCTTTTGGTAAATATGATTTAAGTTTTAAACCAATTGTTGCAATTAATAAAAATGCTTCAAAACCTCATGCTTTACCTACAAATAAAAAACTAAAACTAAATGATTTGATTTTAGTTGATGCAGGTGTTAAGTACAAAAGATATTGTTCAGATAGGACTTGTACTGCTAATGCAAATTTTGAAGAATTTTCATTTAAAAAAGAGCAAAAATTTAAAAATAAAAAACATCAAAAAATATATGACATTGTTTTAAAAGCACAGTTAAGAGCAATCAATAAAGTAAGAGTAGGTATGAAAGCTTCTAAAGTTGATCAATTTACTAGAGATAGTATAAGAAAAGCTGGTTATGGTGATTATTTTATTCATAGCACTGGTCATGGAGTAGGACTAGATATTCATGAATTTCCAAATATAAACGCTAAATCAGATATGATCATTGAAAATAATATGATTTTTACAATTGAGCCAGGAATTTATTTACCTAATAAATTTGGAATTAGAATTGAAGATACAATTGTTATGGAAAATGGAAGAGCTAAAATCTTATAATTATGCAAAAAATTAATAAATGAATCTTGACTTATACACTAAGTTTTATATTTTTAGGTAAAATATGAAAAAAAAATTAACTGATAAATTAACACTTTTTTATACAAATAATTTTCCAATAAAAGTAAAAGGCACTTCAAAAAAGAAATTTCTTGTAAGCATAGGAATTGGGGGAAATATTGGAGATACAAAAAAAATATTTAATAAACTTTTCTTATGTTTTAAACAAGATACAAGATTTGATTTGATTATGACTTCTCCTCTACTTTTAAACCCTGCATTTGGTTTTTTGGAACAAAATGATTTTTTAAATGGTATAATCTTGTTAAGAACTAATCTTGCACCAAATGATTTTTTTAAAAATATGCAAAGATTAGAAAAAAGATTTAAAAGAACTCACTCTTTTAAAGACGCCCCAAGAACTCTTGATATTGATATAATATTTTTTCATGATAAAAAAATTCATACAAAAAAGTTAATTATTCCACATAAGTCTTGGTTTGAAAGAGATTCTGTAGTAATACTTCTACAGTCTATGAGTTTGCTAAGGATAAAAAAATGAAAAAAAAGATTATGATTGGTATGAGTGGAGGAATAGATTCATCTATTACTGCTTATATGTTACAAAAAGAAGGTTATGAAGTTGAGGGTGTTTATTTAAAACTACATGATAGAACTGATGGATATCATGAAAGAAACCTAGATTATATCAAAGATGTAGCTGAATTTTTAAATATTAAATATCATATTTTAAATATTGCAGATAAATTTACTGCTGAAATTTATAATTACTTTGTAGAGTCTTATTTAGAAGGAACTACTCCTAATCCATGTGTAAAATGTAACAGACAAATAAAATTTGGTTCTATGCTTAAATTTGCAAAAGAGCATGGTTGCTCTTATTTAGCAACAGGACATTATGCAAAAACTGATGGAAAGTTCTTGTATGAAGCTGATGATAAAACAAAAGACCAAAGTTATTTCTTATCTCAAGTTGAGAAAGAAGCCCTGCCTTATATGATGTTTCCTTTAGGTACTTATAAAAAAGAGGACATTGTAAAATTAGGGGCAACTTTATCTTCAGTATATAAAAGAATCACAGAAAAAAATGAATCACAAGAAATTTGTTTTGTTGAAACTGTTTATACTGATGTTATTAAAAGACATGCAAATATTGATATGCCTGGAAAAGTATTAGATAAAAAGGGTAATGTTATAGGTGAGCATAAAGGGTATATGCATTATACAATAGGTAAAAGAAGAGGTTTCACTGTTAAAGGTGCGCATGATCCACATTTTGTAACACAATTAAATCCTAAAGATAATACTATTGTTGTAGGTAAAAAAGAGGCTTTAGAAATAAATAACGTTGAAATTAAAAATTTAAATATGTTTATTCAAGAGAAAAAATTTTCTTGTACTGTAAAATTAAGATATAGATCAACATCAACTCCTTGTGATGTAATAATTTATAATAATACTGCCACTATCACCTTAAAAGAGCCTGCATTTGGGGTTGCATCTGGTCAGCTTGCAGTTTTTTATGATGGGGAAAAAATTATTGGTAGTGGCTGGATAAAACAAACAAATTAAACTATCTAAATACTGTGTAAGTAATAATTAGGTAAAATCCAAATTATATATAATTATAACTACACAAGGATAATTTAATGTCAAAATTTAAGCTTTTTAGTGGTACTGCAAACCCTGAATTTGCTCAAAAAGTTGCTCAATACTTAGATATTAAAGTTGGAATTGCTACAATCAACAGATTTAGTGATGGTGAAATTTTTGTTCAAATTAAAGAGAGTGTAAGAGGACAAGATGTTTTTATAGTTCAACCAACCTGTGCACCTACAAATGATCATTTAATGGAATTACTAATTATGATTGATGCTTTAAAAAGATCAAGCGCTAAATCAATCTCAGCTGTAATTCCATATTATGGATATGCAAGGCAAGATAGAAAAGCAGCACCAAGAGTTTCTATTACTGCAAAACTAGTTGCTGATTTACTTGAATCTGCTGGAATTGATAGAATGATAACAATTGATTTACATGCAGCTCAGATACAAGGTTTTTTCAACATTCCTGTTGATAATTTATTTGGTTCAATTCTATTTGTTGATTACTTAAAATCGAAAAATCTTAAAAATCCTATTATTGCTAGTCCAGATATTGGTGGAGTGGCACGTGCTAGATCTTATGCGCAAAAACTAGGCTATGATTTGGTTATTGTTGATAAAAGAAGAGAAAAAGCTAATGAAGCAAAAGTTATGAATATAATTGGTGATGTTGAAGGCAAGGATGTTATCTTAGTTGATGATATGGTTGATACTGCTGGAACATTAGTAAAAGCTGCTGAAGCTTTAAAACAAAAAGGTGCAAATTCAGTTATGGCATGTTGTACTCATGGAGTACTAAGCGGTCCTGCTTTTGAGAGAATTAAAGATGGTACATTAGATGAACTGATTATATCAGACACAATTCCAGTTAATCTAGAACATGAAAAAATAACAGTACTTAGTGCTTCAGGTATTATTGGAGAAACCATAAAGAAAATTGCAAATAATGAATCAGTAAATTCTATTTTTCTATAAAAAATAATAGAAAAGTATGACAAATGAATTTTTAATTTATTTTTATATGTTATAATATAATATATGTTATAATATAATATATAAAAAATAAATAACAAGGAAAATTATGAAATTTATTTTATTAATAAGTGTATTATGTGCTACTTTGATGTTCGCAACAAATAGTGACTATAAATACGAAATCACACCTATGATTGGTGGAGTTTATTCTGAAGGTAACTTAGATTTAGAAAGAAACTATGTAAATGCTGGCTTAAGTTTAGGTTTTAATTTAGATGATTCTATGTTTAACCAAGTAGAATTAGGTTTTTTAAGAAGTGTTAAAGATGTTTCTTATGATAATGTTAATGTTAATAGAGATACAGGGATTACTAGAGTATTCGCAAACCTTGTAAAAGAGTATCCTTTAACTAATTCTACTTCATTGTATGGATTAATTGGTGGTGGTGTTGAATTTTTTGACGATGAAGCCTTTGATAATCAAAATGGAGTATTTGCCAACTACGGTGTAGGTATTAAATATAAAATCTCTGAATTTATTTCTTTAAAAACAGATATTAGACATTTCATAGACTTTAATTTTGGAGCTAATAACTTATTATATACTGTTGGATTAGCAATTCCATTTGGTAAAAAAGCAGCTCCTGCTCCAATGAAAATGGAACCAACACCAACTCCAGCTCCAGCTCCTATGGATTCTGATAATGATGGTGTAGTTGATAGATTAGATAATTGTCCAAATACTCCAAAAGATGATATTGTTGATGATAAAGGTTGTTCTTTAAAGGTTAACTTAAACATTAACTTTGAAAATAACTCATCTGTAATTAACAACGCATACTCTTCAAAAATAAAGAAATTTGCTGATTTTATGAAAGCAACCCCATCTGTAAAAGCTAAAATTGAAGCATATACAGATTCAGTTGGTTCAGATTCTTATAACCAAAAACTATCTGAAAGAAGAGCAGCATCTACACTTAAAGCTTTACAATCATATAACATTGATTCTTCAAGATTAAATGCTATTGGATATGGTGAATATAATCCTAAAGCATCTAATGAAACTGCTGAAGGTAGAGCTGAAAATAGAAGAATTGAAGGTACAATTCAAAGATAAGTTATAAATTTCTTAATTTATAATTACAAATATATATAGACTTTGGACAAACCCAAAGTCTATCTTACTACAAAATAAAAACTTACAAATTTCAATTAAATAACTACTAACAATTTTTTAGATATAATCGCGATAATATTATAATATTTAGGAAAAAAACTTGCAAAAAAATATTAGAAATTTTAGTATCATTGCCCATATTGATCATGGGAAATCTACACTAGCAGATAGAATCATTCAAGAATGTGGTTCAGTTGCCAATAGAGACATGTCTGCTCAACTAATGGATACAATGGATATAGAAAAAGAACGTGGTATTACAATAAAAGCACAAAGTGTAAGATTAAAATATACAAAAGATGGACAAGAATATGTTCTTAATTTAATTGATACTCCTGGTCATGTTGATTTTTCATATGAAGTATCAAGATCTCTTGCATCTTCTGATGGTGCATTATTGATTATTGATGCAACACAAGGTGTTGAAGCACAAACTATTGCAAATGTATATATTGCGATGGAAAATAACTTAAAACTATTACCAGTTGTAAATAAAATAGATTTACCCTCAGCTGATCCAGATAAAGTATTAGAAGAAGTTGAAGAAGCTATTGGGCTTGACTGTACAGAGAATAATCTTATTTCAGCAAAAACAGGTCAAGGAGTTAAAGAATTAATTGATTCAATAGTTGATAGAATTCCTTCACCTGTAGGAGATTCAAATGCTCCTACAAAAGCTTTAATTTATGATTCTTGGTTTGATAACTATCTAGGAGCTTTAGCTCTTGTTAGAGTTTATGATGGAAGTATAAAAAAAGGACAAGCAGTAAGAATGATGAATACTAATCATGAACAGCAAGTTCTATCTTTAATGTATCCTCATCCTTTAAAAAGAGAAAGTACAAATGAAATAAAAACTGGTGAAATTGGTATTGTTGTATTAGGAATTAAAACTGTTGATATTATTGCAGTTGGAGATACTATTACTGATGCTAAAAATAGGACAGCTGATATTATTCATGGTTTTGAACCTGCAAAACCATTTGTATTTGCTGGACTTTATCCAATCGATACTGATAGATTTGAAGATTTAAGAGAAGCCTTAGATAAACTAAAATTAAATGATAGTTCTATCTCATATGAACCTGAGAGTTCAGCGGCATTAGGAAGTGGATTTAGAGCTGGGTTTTTAGGTATGCTTCATATGGAAGTTATTAAAGAAAGATTAGAGAGAGAATTTAACCTTGATTTAATAGCAACTGCTCCAACAGTTGTATATAAAGTTCTAAAAAAAGATGGAACAACTATTAATATTCAAAATCCATCAGAACTACCAGAGCCAAACTATATTGAAACAATTTTTGAACCATATGTAAAAGCTACAATTTTAGTACCTGATGAATTTTTAGGAAATGTAATAAAACTTCTAAATGATAAAAGAGGAATCCAAATCAAAATGGATTATATAGGGACAAAAGTTTTATTAGAATATGATATTCCAATGAATGAAATTGTAATGGATTTTTATGATAAATTAAAATCAACTACAAAAGGTTATGCCTCTTTTGATTATGAACCAATTGCATTTAGAGAAGGTATTTTACAAAAACTAGATATCAGAGTTGCTGGCGATGTTGTTGATGCTTTATCAATAATAGTACCTGAAAACAAAACAGTATCAAAAGGTAGAGAGTTTATAAAAGCTTTAAAAGAGATGATCCCAAGACAACTATTTGAAGTAGCAATTCAAGCATCTGTTGGCTCAAATATTATAGCACGAGAAACTGTAAAATCAACAGGTAAAAACGTAACTGCTAAGTGCTATGGTGGGGATATTACAAGAAAAAGAAAACTATTAGAGAAACAAAAAGCTGGTAAGAAAAGAATGAAAGCAATTGGAAAGGTAAATATCCCACAAGAAGCATTCATGGCTGTTTTAAAAATATAAATTTAGCTTTTGGCAAATTTCTGCGTTGAAGTTTGAATTTAAATACTCACGTACGTTTCTTGTATACTTCGCTTTAAATATAATGAAATTCAATCGCAAATTAATTGTATTTTATTGATTAAACCTATTAATGAATTTTTTATATATTAAAATTAAAATATCAATTAATTTGCTATAATTAATAATGCAAAATTTAAAATCATTATCTGGAATCTTTATTTTTATCTCATTTATTATTACTGTTTATAGTTATTTTATATCAAATGAATTTTTTATATATTCAGGTATTTTTACTTGGATAGCTTTTCTTATACTTTTTAAATCTTGCTCAAATATAAAATTTTTAGTTTCACTTCTCTTTTTATCTTTTTTAATATTTTTTTACAGTTATTCCCAAGATTTTTTAATAGAGTATAAACATTCAATTTTAGTAAATCAATATTTATTAACACTTCTTATAGCAGTTAGTTTCTTAAGACTTATTGTAATTCCTAAAAAAGAAAAAAATGAAGCTCTTCCTCTTGGTAAACAAGCCTTTCTTAAAACATATTTAGGTGTGCATTTATTTGGTTCAGTGATTAATTTATCTTCACCTGTTTTAGTTGCTGATAGGTTGTATAAAGAATCAAAACTTACTAAATTGCAAATTATACTTTTAACAAGAGCCTTTTCTTCAGATGCTTATTGGTCACCATTTTTTGTTGCTTTTGCAGTAGCTTTGACTTATGCTCCTAATTTATCAACTTCAGTAATTTTAAGTACAGGAATAGTTCTTGCTTTTATTGCATTTTTTATTACTTATTTGGATGTTTCAAATCAAGAAAACTTTGATTTAAAAGAGTTTAGAGGCTATCCAATCCATTTTGAGACTTTATATTTGCCCTTTATGTTAGCTTTAATGGTTTTATTTACAAGTTATTATTATCCTGAGGTAAAAGTAATATTACTTATCTCTTTATATTCTATTCTTTTAACATTCTTTATTTTAGCCGTAAAAGTAGGCTTGTTTAAAACAGTTAAAAAAATAAATACTCATATAATAGAAGAACTACCAAAAATGAAAAATGAATTAGCACTTTTTTTAGTTGCTGGAATATTTGGTGTTAGTATTTCATCTCTTTTAGTTGGTTTTAATATCTCTTTTCCTTTTGAGGAGTTTAATGGTTTCTCTGCTTCAATATTACTTCTTGTATTCATTGTTTTATCATTTGTTGGAATTCATCCTATTGTTTCAATAGCTATAATTGGAAATTGGAGTGCCGAGTTAAATCATACTTTATTAGCAGTTGCATTTTTAATGTCTTGGTCTATTGCTGTTTCAACTTCACCTTTTAGTGGTTTGAATTTAACTATTCAAGCAAGATATGATTTAAAAGCAATGGATATCTTTAAAACTAATATTTTTTATGCAATAAAGATGTATTTTATTTGTGTTATAATTCTTTTTTTATTAGCAAATTATTTAGATTTAAAATAGAATTTTAAAATTATACTTTTGTTATATAAATTTAGTATACTTATCTTGAAAAATTATAATTAAGGAACTTTTATTTGGAACTTTTTTTTATTATATTTATGAAGATATTTCCTTTGTATATTAATGTTATTTTAGGATATCTCTCATCAAAGTTTTTGAATGTAAATAGAGAATCTATTGCTTCTTTATTGATTTATATTTTAGGTCCTATTGTTGTGTTTTCTGCAACTTTAAGTGTGAAAATTGATTTAGAAATTGCCTCTTTACCAATATTTTTATATTTATTCTGTTCAATTATTGCTTTTTTAGCCCTATTTATTTGGGGCAAATCTTGGGATAATCCAACTGGAAATATTTTAGCTTTCAGTGCAGGAACAGGAAATACAGGATATTTTGGAATTCCCTTAGCCATAATATTTTTTGATCCATATTTAGCAGATATTTATATATTTACTGTTTTAGCTTCACTTTTGTATGAAAGTACTACTGGCTTTTATGTTACGTCAAAAGGTAATTTTACAGTAAAACAATCACTGCTAAAAATAGCAAGATTACCTATTTTATATGCTTTTATTTTAGGACTTGTATTAAATTTAATAGGTTTTAAAATTCCTGTAGAGATTAGTTCTTATACAGCACAATTTAAAGGGGCATATGGAATTTTAGGAATGATGATGTTGGGAATGGGTTTAATTGGTTTAAAAGGTAGTGAGGATAATTTTGATATAAAGTTTATTAGTATTACTTTTATAATCAAATTTATTTTTTGGCCTTTATGTGCTATTGGTTTTATCTTTTTAGATAATGAGTTTTTATATTTTTTAAATGAAGATTTACATAAAGTAATATTTTTATTTTCAATAGTTCCCCTTGCTGGAAATTCTGTAACTTTAGCAGTATTATTAAATGCAAAACCAGAAAAAACCAGTTTAGCTGTCTTTTTAAGTACAGTTATTTCTATTGTTTTTATACCTATTACTGTATATTTATATGGTGGATTTTAAAAAAGGATTTAATTTGAGTAATTATAATAGTAAATCAATGTTTATTTTAGGAGTGTTTATATTTTTAGGCTTATCTAGCCTAGGATATTTTTTAGGTTCTAGTGCAATTAAATATAAAGAGTACGAACGAACAGTAACAGTAAAAGGTTTATCTCAAAAAGAGGTTGCTTCAAATATTGTCTTATGGCCTATTAAATTTACTGTAGCAAGTAATGACTTGAGTGATCTTTATAATTTAATAGATAATGATACAAAAAAAGTAATAGATTTTTTAAAAATCAATAAAATCAAAACAGATGAGATTACAATTTATAATCCGATAATAATAGATAAAGTAGTCAATAGTTACTCTTCTTCTCAACTTGTAAAATTTAGATATTTTGCAAGTAGGGTAGTTAATGTATATTCGAAAGAAGTGCAAAAGATCAGATTAACAATGAATAAGTTACCTACTTTAGGAAAACAAGGCATCTCTTTTTCTGGAAATGGATATGATAATCAAATTGAATATATATATACAAACTTAAATGATATAAAACCTATAATGATTGAAGAAGCGACAAGAAAAGCAAGAGAAGTTGCTTTAAAGTTTGCAAAAGATTCTAATAGTAAATTAGGAAAAATAAAAAAAGCTAGACAAGGTCAATTTTCAATAAGTTCAAGAGATAGAAATACTGCTCATATCAAAAAAATACGGGTAGTATCAACTATTGAGTATTATTTATCTGATTAATATAGAATTTCTTAGAGAGTGTAAACTCAAGTGTGTAAACCCACCAATTATCTTCAACTACATCAATTGAAGTTAAATCATTATGTAAGTTAACTTACGATAAACTAATACAAAATAATTAAAAAGGTTTATTAATGATTAAAATTAATTTAAGTTCTAACAGAGTTCGGGGGGGGGGCAACGCCATTTAGTTAGCGTATCTTTATTAGCCCTTGTATTTTTTATATTTTCAGGTTGTGGAGGCTTTGAAAGCGGTTCTGTTGATTCTAGCAAAAACATTGAATTCACAAACGGATTACATATAAGTGTAGATGTAAAAGAAAATCAAAAATCAGCAATAACGTTAGAAGCCACAAATGATAATGCTATAACATACTCAATAAACGGAGCAGATAGTTCGTTATTTACTCTTAAGCCCAAAACAGGTGTTGTTACATTCATAAAAGCACCAGATTATGAAGCTACGCCAACAAAAAGAAGCTACACATTTACAGCAACAGCAAGCGATGGCACAAATACAGCCACACAAGAAGTTACTATAAATATAACAGATGTTGATGAAACAGCAGGACAAACAGTTTTAAAAACAGGACAAACAGTTTGTTATAATTTTAATACAAATGCCAAAGAGGATTGCAATGAAGATCACAAAGGGCAAGATGGCTATTATAGCAAAAGCATTGGAAAAACTAGAAGCTATACAAGAGGTAGTGATATTGTTACAGATCAAGCCACAGGTTTAGAATGGCAAGATGATAATGATGCTAAAAGCGTTAGGAAAAATTGGGAAGATGCAAAAACATATTGCGAAAACATAACACTAGGAGGATACACAAACTGGATCTTACCAACAAGAAAACAATTAAGCACTTTAATAGATTATGGAAAATATGGTTCAGTCCTTGATTCAGAATTTAAAAATGTTAGCTCTAAGGGCTATTGGAGCTCCACTACGTATTCTCGTAGTACTAAGTTTGCGTGGATTATCGACAGCTTTAATGGCTATTCGGACAGCTACGATAAGTCAGTTAGTTATTATGTTCGGTGTGTTAGGGCAGGACAGTAACTTTGAATTTTGATTTTAAAAACTTAATATGAAATACGATAATTTACCTATTTTTAAAAGTGCCTTAGACCTTTGCGTTTATACAGATAATATTGTTAAAAATTGTATTAGGTACCATAAATACGGAATAGGGGAAGAGCTAAAAACAAAGAGCAGAGAACTTCTGTTTTTAATTAATTTAGCAAATATAAATAAAGGGGAACAAAGAGTTAGGAAGATAACACAATTAAGAAATAGTTGTGAGAATTTAAAAATGCTTATTATTTTAACAAATGAGCTAAAGGCATATAAAAATTTTAAGCAGTTTGAGTTTAATTCAAAATTAAGCGTGGACGTATGCAGGCAAGCACAAAATTGGTTAACACACAGTGCGAGAATACTAAAATGAAAAGTTCAGTTAGTAGGGTGCATTTTTTTTACTGTGCGGTGTTTTTACCTGAGTGTATAAAACTATGCCTCAAGAGCATCTCTTTTGGGGATATTATAAATAAAACACTTATTAGCTCTAAGGGCTATTGGAGCTCCACTACGTATTCTAGTAATACTAAGATTGCGTGGATTATCAACAGCTTTAATGGCAATTCGAACAACAACGATAAGTCAAATAGTTATTATGTTCGGTGTGTTAGGGCAGGAGAGTAAATGATTTTTAATTTTTCAAATATATATACTACATACAAAAGTTGCAGAAAAAATAAACGAAATACAATAAATCAACTAGAATTCGAGGTTGATTTATTACAAAACCTTTGGAACTTACAAAGTGATTTGTCTACAAATAAATATAAAATAGGCAAATCACTTTGCTTTTTAACAACTTCGCCAAAATTGAGAGAAGTTTTTGCATCTAATTTTAGAGATAGGGTAGTGCACCATATTGTAGTACAACACCTAGATTCACTTTACGAAAAAAAATTTATATCAGATTTATATAATAATAGAAAAAATAAAGGAACTCATTTAGCAGTTTTAAAAGCTCAAAAATATATGCAAGATAGTCAATATTTTTTACAACTTGATATAAAAGGATTTTTTTATAATTTAGATAAAAATATATTATTTAAACAACTATTTAAAGATATATATAATAGCGATCTATTATATAAACAAAAGATATTAAATCTTTGTAATAAAATAATATATCACAAGCCATATAAAAATTATATTTTTAAAGGTGATGAGAGTAAATTAAAATTATTGCCATCTCATAAAACTTTATTTAAAATACCACCACATTTGGGCTTGCCAATAGGCAATTTGACGAGTCAATTTTTTGCTAACGTATATTTAAACTCTTTTGATAATTTTATTAAAAGGGTGCTTAAGGTAAAAAAATATATTCGTTATGTAGACGATTTTGTTTTATTTAGCAAAAGTAGAACAGAATTAGTTAATATAAAAAAGGAGATAGAGGTTTTTTTATATAATAATTTAGGTTTAAGATTAAGAGAAGATAGTAAATTAAAAAAACATAAAGAGGGATTAGATTTTTTAGGATATATAATACGACCACGTTATATATTAGTTAGACGGCGAGTTGTTAATAATTATAAATATAAAAAAGCTATCTATCTCAAAGAGTATGAAAAAAGTTTAGGCAAAATGCCTTTAAAAAATATAAAAAACTTTTTGTCTGTGCAGGCATCTTTTAGATCGCATTTAAAACATGCAAATAGTTTTAGATTAAATAAAAAAGTAGGAGATATAGATGAGATTAATCCTTTTAATTATGATAGGGTTTAGTTTGCTTAATGCTGATTATACAAGAACAGGAAATAGCGATACTAATTATGTTGTAAAAGATAACACTACGGGCTTAATATGGCAAGACAATAATGACGCTAAAACAAAACAAGCAACTTGGAAAGAAGCAATAAATTATTGTGAAGCTTTAGAACTAAACAGTAAAGCTGATTGGCGCTTACCAAATATAAATGAATTACTTTCTATAGTTGATGATACAAGGTATAGTCCAGCCTTTGATTCAGAATTTAAAAATGTTGGCCCTAAGGGCTATTGGAGCTCCACTACGTATTCTAGTAATACTAAGATTGCGTGGATTATCGGCAGCTTTAATGGCAGTTCGGGCCGCAACGATAAGTCAAGTAGTTATTATGTTCGGTGTGTTAGGGCAGGACAGTAACTTTGAATTTTGATTTTGGTTTTCTTTTTTTATTGCGTGTTTGTAGTTTTTGAGCATTAGCAATTTATATTTTGCTGTTTAGCCTTTATCTTTTTAACATTAAGTTATAAAGTGTGGCTAAACTGTGATAACAAAAGAAGATTTAACGACTAATTAAAAAAAGAGGAAAACATACTACAGTTACACAAATTGCAGTGATGAGAAATATAATAGCAAAAAATATAAATTATTTGCAGCATAATTGTTGTTTATTTATTTAATTATTAAACATCAAGTTCTTGATTTTCTGTATCTTTTAAAAACAATATATTAGAAATCAATAATAATTTTTTACACAAATGATACGTTGTTGAAGCATCTGTAATTAAAAAAGATGCCATTTTTGCATTGATTTTATTTTCTCTGATTAAAGAATCTATGCGTCCATTTGAGATAATATCCAAGGCATCAATACGTTTATCTATTTTATTTATTTTATTTATTTTTTTCTCATTACTATATTTGTCATTTTGCAATAATTCAATCTCTTTTAAAGCGTTTGCTAACTCCATTCTTAGAATGTTATACTCTTTTTTGATAGAAGTATTTTTTGAGTTTAAATACATAGTAATATTCTTTTGTAGCTTTTTTACTTCTTTAACCCCATTAAGAATCTCTTTTGCTGCAATTTTTAATTTAAAAACCTTATGAATATCATCTTTTTTCATATATTTTTGAGACAAAGAAGCAAAATGCATAATCTCGTTATATAGGCTTTTCATATTTTTATTGTAAATATTGTCTAAATAGATATGTTTATTGGATTTGTGAATAGTTTTTTCTAAATTTTTTTTAGAAAATACATCTGATCTATGCAAAGAAATAGTATGTAATATAATTTTATGAGAATTTTTATACAAATGAATAAGTTCATTTTCCAAAGCAGTAATAGAAATCATAGGTACATCAATTAAATCTTCTGAAATATACTTAGGTTTATAGTTCGCTTTATATTTATCTTTAATAAGCCATTTGGAAAATTGCTCAAATTTTGAAATAAAAGGACTTAAGAATATAATTCCTGCTAGATTAAAAATAGTGTGAAAAAGAGATAATTTAATAGCATAATTATCTTTGGATATTTCAAAATATACCGAAATAATATCAATTAAGTCTTTTAAAAATACGAGAAAAATCAAAGCAAAAATGGCAGTTAATAGATTAAATAACAAATGAACCAAAGCTAAACGTTTCCCATTAATATTAGCACCCAAAGATGCTAAAACAGCGGTAAAAGGCGTACCTACATTGACCCCAATAGTTAAAGCAATTGCATTGTCATAGCTAATTTGCCCCAAAGCAAGGGCTGTAATTATAAGTGCCATAGAAGCAGCACTAGATTGCATAATAATAGTAGCAAGCGCACCAATGCTAGCAAGTATTAAGAAACCTAAATAACCCTCTTTTATATATGAAGATAAATTAACACTGTCTTGAAAGTGTTCAAAACCATTTTTCATGTAAAAAATAGCTAAAAAAACAAATCCTAAACCTAAAAGCACATTACCAATAGCTTCATAGGTTCTTGTTTTTAAAAATGTTGCTAAAACTCCTAAAATAATCATAGGCATAGCATAAGAAGAAATATTTAATTTTAAACCTAAAAATGTAACCAACCAAGCTGTTGTTGTTGATCCTAGGTTTGCACCAAAAATCACACCAATGGCTTGAGCTAAGGTAATAATCTTAATACTTAAAAAAGAGATAATTATAATAGATATTAAAGAAGAACTTTGAACCAAAGTAGTTGCAAAAAATCCTGTAAAGATGGATTTAAGTAAGGTATTGGTCGATTTTTCTAAAAAGTTTTTAAGATTATTTCCAGAAAATAATTTAAAGCCAACTTCCATAAATTTCATACCAATAATAAAAATAGCAATACCTGCAAAAATAGTTTTCATATTTTCATCAGAGAATAAAAAATAGGCTAGAAATAAGATGATTACAAAAAGTAACACCATTTTAAGTTTGCCTTTGTTAATGATATTTTTTATTAGTTTCATTTTTTTCCTTCGTATAATATTTAACTGTTTTTTGCGAAAATAGAACGCTTTGCCTCATCTTTATTTAAAACTAAGCAAGCAATTGTTTATTTCCAGTAGTCTTTCATCATCATTATAAAATTCATTTTCGATAGTTTTTATATTAACATAATAATGTTGTAATGATTAAAAATAGATTTAAAAATAGATTAATTCTATATTTTGTATATTAAAGTAATAAAAAATACAAAAGATAAATATTTTATAGATAAAACTTTTTCTTTAAGAAAGTTTTAAAATTCAATATGTCAATATGTCATTATAATATTTAAGTGTTATAATTTTATTGGATTTAAGAATACTTTTGTGTCTTTTTAACTTAAAAAAAGATAAATCACTGATTGTCAACAGACAATATCAAATGGAGATAATTATGAAAAAAACTATTTTATTAAGCGCTTGGTTAATTGCTTTACTTTCAAGTACTAGCTTATTAGCTCAAGATACACTAAAAATACTTACTTGGAAAGGGTATGCCCCAAAAGCTTTGGTTGAAAAATTTGAAAAACAAACAGGACTAAAAGTTGAACTTACCTATTCTAACAATGAAGAAATGATTGCAAAACTAAGAGCTACAAGAGGAGCTGGTTTTGATCTTGCACAACCAAGTCAAGATAGAATTGCATCAGTACAAGCTAAATATAAAATTTATAAAGCGTTGGATTATTCTAAAATAGATGAAAGTCAAATTATTGATTCTATGTTAAGTGCAGTAAAAAAGAATACAAACGTTAAAGGAAAGTCTTACGGAGTTCCTTTTAATTATGGTACTTCTGGTTTAATTGTTAATAAAAAAAT
The DNA here is from genome assembly GCA_965243765.1 of Halarcobacter sp. GTDB lineage: Bacteria > Campylobacterota > Campylobacteria > Campylobacterales > Arcobacteraceae > Halarcobacter. Next base: position 879,761 of record CBDEWB010000020.1, on the reverse strand, counting down.
GGCAGCAGGAGCTAATGATTATAGTGATTTATTAAATGAGAAATATTCAGGACGAATTACCTATAGATTAAAAAGACCTACCTTATTAGCAATAGCCTTTGCAAAAGGCATGGATCCTTTTTCTAAATACAATGATACAAAAGCGTATAAATCAATGATGCAAGGTGTAGCACAAGATTTAATTAAAGCAAAACCGTATGTAAAAAATTATTATGCAAATGGAGATGCTTTACTTCAACTTTTACGTACAGGCGAAGTTTATGTAGCAATGGGTTGGGATAATGGTGGATGGAAACTTCACAAAGAAAATCCAGACATCGATTTTGTAGCTCCTAAAAGTGGAGCAATGGGTTGGATCGATACTTTTACAATTCCTGCAAAAGCTAAAAATGTTGAGGGTGCATATAAATGGATTAATTTCATGTTAAAACCAGAAAATGCAGCTTATTTTACCAATAAAGAAAGTTATGGTACTGCTTCTAAAGGCGCAAATAAGTTCTTAAATGCTGAAATTAAAGCAAACTTTGAACGTTCTTATTCAAAAGCTGATTTAGATAATATTAATTGGTACCCACCAGTTCCTGCAAAAATTGAAAAACTTGAAGGCAAATTATTAGATAAAATCAAAGCTTCAAAATAAAAAAAGAGGACACAAGTCCTCTTTTTCAAATTTATGCAATATAAACATGGTTTATATTGCATAAATTTTATTTCTTTACAATAAAGGAAAATAATGGGAAATGTTTTAAAAATAGTTAATTTACAAAAACAATTTGCAGATCATAATGCAGTAAATGGTATAGATTTTGTGGTAGAAGAAGGAAAATTTTTCTCCATTTTAGGTCCATCTGGCTGTGGTAAAACAACACTTTTACGAATGATAGCTGGTTTTTTAGAACCTACTTCTGGTTCTATTATCATACGAGATAAAGAGATGATTGGAATCGCTCCAAATAATCGTCCCGTCAATTTAGTTTTTCAAAACTTAGCCCTTTTCCCGATGATGAATGTGGAAGACAATATTGCTTTTGGGCTAAGAAGAAAAAACTTATCAAAAGAAATAATAGCAAAAAAAGTAGCTACTATTTTAGAAAAAGTACATTTAAAAGATTATGGGAAAAAAGAGATTGCACAGCTCTCAGGTGGACAAAAACAACGAATTGCAATTGCGCGTTCTTTAGTATTAGAACCTTCTATTTTACTTTTAGATGAACCCTTAGGAGCCTTAGATTTAAAACTAAGAGAAACTATGAAAATTGAACTTAAAAAATTACAAGAACAATTTGGAACCACCTTTATTTATATTACTCATGATCAAAGTGAAGCCTTAGTAATGAGTGATAAAGTTGCCGTTATGAATAATGGTGCTTTTGAACAAATTGATAGCCCTAAGAATCTTTATGCAAACCCAAAAACTTCTTTTGTAGCTGGTTTTGTAGGAGAATCTAATATGTTCCATGCAAAATATATAAACAACAATGAAGTAATCTTAGACAATGGTTTGCAATTGAAAGTCAACTGTATTGATAACATTCAAGACAAATGTAAGGTCTATATAAGACCTGAGTCCATTATTTTAAATCCAGATGAAACAATGAAAAACTTAAATCATTTTAATTTAAATATTCGGAATATTTTATTTGATGGTTCTAATACCAAACTTCTAGCAATTATTCATGAAACACAAGAAGAAATTCAAGTATCTTTACCTCAAAATAGACAGTTTTCTCATATAAAAGTAGGAGATCAACTAAAAGCAGCCGTGGACTTTAATGACTGCAAAACCTATAAGAGTTAATATGAAAAATGCAACATCTTTAAGTTTTTATATTTTTTTAGTTCCTATTATTTTATGGTTGGGTCTTTTAATTGTTATTCCTCAAATTGAGCTTTTTATAATGTCTTTACGTTTTGAAAATGATAATGAGATTATGGTTTGGAGTTTTGAGAATTATAAAGAGTTTTTTAACAATGATATATATTGGTTGACTTTTTTAAGAACAGCAATGTATGCTATTTTTGTTACTTTTTTAACTTTCATTATTACCTTTCCTATTGCTTTTTATATTACAAAAATAGTCAATAAACGTTACAGTGCGTTTTTAATCATACTTTTACTCTTGCCTTTTTGGGTTAGTGAACTAGTACGTGTGTATGGCTGGACTATACTATTGCGAGAAAGTGGTGTTATTAACTATTTTTTACAAAGTCTAGGACTTACGAATTCTGGAATTGAGCTTTTATACAATGATGCTACTATGATTATGGGACTTGTATATACCTCTATGTTATTTATGGTGATACCTTTAATCTCTTCTTTAGAAGGAATGGATGATTCTTATATTGAAGCCGCTCATGATTTAGGGGCTTCAAAACTTACCATCTTCTTTAAAATAGTCATTCCTTACAGTGCTTCTGGTATTGTTTCTGGTTCTATTGTGGTGTTTATGTTAACCCTTGGAAACTATTTAACTCCAAATTTAATGGGTGGAAAAAATTCTTTATGGTTTACTGAGCAAATTTATAATGAATTCATTGCTTCATTAAACTGGAATCAAGGGGCTGCTTTTGGTTTCTTATTGTTAATTTTATCTTCTTTTATTATTTGGTTGGGATTAAAAATTACCAAACAAAATCTTGCTAAGGCTTTATCATGATACGTAGCTTACCTAATTCAAGAGTCTATAGTCTAGGTTTTAAACTATATGTTTTTACGTTTTTTATTTTTTTATTTGCACCTTTGTTAGTAACATCTGTTTTGGCATTTAATGATTCTGATTTTCCTTCTTTGCCATGGAATGGTTTTACCTTAGACTGGTTTATAAGTAATACAAAAGAAAGATTGGGAATTTTACACGATACTCAAAATTTATTATCGATGTGGGTTTCTGCACAAACCGCTTTTTTTGTATCTGTTTTATCTTTAATTATTGGTACCTTAGCCGCTTTTTTATTTGAGAGAGAAAACTTTAGATTTAAACAATTTTTGTTCTTTTTAGCCCTAACTCCTTTGGTTATTCCAGGTGTTATTTTAGGTATTTCTTTGCTCTTATCTGTGAATTCTACAGGTTTGTATTTAGAAAATAATTTTGGATTGGAATTAGAAATTTTACGTCCGAGTTTTTGGTTGGTTGTTTTAGGACAATTTGCTTTTATTACCACCTTTGTTTTATTAGTAGTATCTGCAAGACTTAAAAAATTTGATAACTCTTTAGAAGAAGCAGCACTAAATTTAGGAGCTAATAAATTTCAAGCCATTCGTTATATTATCATTCCTTTTTTAATGCCTGCTTTAATAGGAGCAGGAGCAGTTGCATTTTTAATGAGTTTTGAGAATTTTAATACAACATTATTTTTAATTGGTTCAGAAACAACTCTGCCTGTAAATTTATATTTACAAGTAAGAGATGGAAGTACACCTGTTATTAATTCTATTTCATTTTTACTTATTATGGGGACATCAATACTTGCTATTTTCAGTTTGATTTTTTCTAAAAAAGGTAATTAATGAACTTTTACGACAATTTTCATTCTAAAAAAAATCTTCTTGCAGCACACAGAGGACACAGAGCAATACGCCCTGAAAATACTTTCTCTGCCTTTGAAGTATGCTTGGGACAATGTGACTTTATTGAATTTGATGTGGCTATGAGTAAAGATGGTATTGTTATTATTATTCATGATGATAGTGTAATTCGAACCTCTAATATAAAAGAAAATAATTCTTTAAAAGATAAAACAAGAGTCTGTGATTTTACTTATGAAGAATTATTACAGCTTGATTTTTCTTCTTGGTTTATAAAAAAAGATCCTTTTAACTCAATTAAAAATAAAAAAATCAAAGTTAGCGAAATAAAAAAAGAAAGCATCTTAAGCCTAAAAGAACTCTTAGTATTTTGCAAAAAGAATATGTTATATGCAAATATTGAGATTAAAGATTTAGAAAAAACACCTTTTAATAGAGTAATAGTCAAAGAAGTATTAAAAATCATTCAAGAAACACAAACAAAAAAGATGGTTTTAATTTCTTCTATTAATCATGAATACTTAAAAGAAACAAAAATATTAGCCCCTGACATTAGTACCGCAGCGTTAGTCGACAAGCAACATCCTTTAGATTTACTAAAATATTTAAACGCTTTAGACGTTTGTGCGTATCACTGTAAAGATAATCTTATAAACAAAGAAATAATAACTTTATTAAAAAAGAATAATTATAAAGTTTGTATTTATACAGTCAATGAAGCCAAGAGGAAAAAAGAACTTTTTTCTCTTGGAGTAGATGGTATTTTTACGGACTTTTTATAAAAATATATTACCCCAAGAAAACAAAAATAGTATTAAAATCTTTAAATGAGATAGCAAGTAAATATTTAGTAGTCAAATAAAGGCATTTTAAAATGAGAGTGTAAAATAAACTATGTAAACTCACCAGTTTCTTTTTAATCACTTCTCATATTTTGCCATAATCTCCTTAAAAAATATACTAAGTTGAGGATAAATTTCAAACCAATTTCTAATACTAGACATATTTCATTTATTTTGTTGTTTTTGCGTCGCAAGATACATCACTTTAGATGCAGAATCTTTTGTTGGAAATGGGCCTTTAGCTTTTGTCTTTCTTTTTATTGTTGCATTTAGAGATTCTATTGGATTTGTGGTATAAATAAGTTTTCGTACAGAATCTAGATATTTGAAGAATGTAGATAATTCAGACCAATGATTAGTCCAAGAAACAGTAATATTACTTACTGATGTTACGATAATCTAAATTTCAGAATTTAATTAAAATGTTACAATTTTAAGCACACTGTAGTTCGGTGACTTTTTATAAGCAACCTTGAGTGCTTCAATATATATCTTTTCCTTAATTGCAAAGTAATTCATTTTATAGTTCAATCGAAGTTTTTATAATTTAATAAATGCACCCCAAAATTTAAATCTGAAGTGCAATTTTTGAATTAAAAAAATCATACCAATTTTTACCTTAAGCTACCATTTCAAGACCATAAAAAACTTCATTTGGAGTTTTCCAATTTAAAGCTTTTCTTGGTCTATTATTTAATATATTGTCTATAAATTCGATATTACCTGATGTTGTAAACCATTTATCCATTAAAATATATTTATATTTCACTTCATTATTGAAATATAAAATCTTCAGTTTATCTTTAACACTTTTACCAGTTATGTGGTCAAAGTGCCAACTACAGTATCATTTATTATAATACATCCATTGTCTTCATTTTCATAATTTCTTAAAAATGGTTTTATTTTTTCCCATAGTTTAGTTTCGTCATCTAAACTTTCATCAAGTAATAAATTCTTAGTAAATATATCATGACTTTTACCAGTAAGTTTAGCTAATTTTGTCATCTTCATTTTTCCAAATGAACTTAATGCATAATCTTGATAATATTCCTGTAAACTACTCATAAAATTCCTTCGTATTATAAGTATATATTTTATCAGAATAGTGATTTAAATATTCTTAAGAATACGACAAACAAAGACTTCATGAGGAAATTTATAGAGTATATTTTTTATGGTATTTAGTGGAAATATTAAATTGTATATTTCGCATAAAATGAGTAATTTTGTAGATTTTATAATTATCGTAAGATTAGCTTTTAAAAAAATCAACAACATCAACTTCGAATAATTTTGCTAATTTATACAAATGAACTAAATTAAAATGTTTATCATGTGAATTATTTTCAGCATTTGCATAAAAGCCTGATGACTTTTGTCCAATAGATAAAGCTACTTCTAATTGGCTAATTCTTTTATCTTTTCTAATTTCTTTTATATTATTAGATACATTCTGTTTAAAATCATCTATTTCTTTTTCTGTTGCAATTTCAGGTAAGTTTAACATTTTATTCCTATAGGTAAGTTTTCTATAAGTATATATTTGTTATAATTTTATTCAAGTATCTATAGGAATGATACCTATAGAAATAATAAGGAAATAACTATGAATTATAAAAAAATATTTACAGGATTATTATTTGCAATAATAACCATAATAAGCACAGGGTGTGGTGAACATAGCTTCTTTGATAAAGCTGATGACACTGCTTCATCATCTATTATTATGCTACATGGAAATGTTGCCAAAGGACCTATATATAAAGCAGAGGTAAAAGCATTTAGACTAGATACTAATAAATTATTAAATACCGTGCAAACAGATGCCAAAGGAGATTACTCTTTAGATATTGGTACATACACAGGAGCTATTAAAGTTACTGCAAAAGGTGGTAGTTATATTGATGAAATTTCAGGCATAAAACAAAACGCAAAAGATTTAAACTTAGAAGCTATTTCTGTGATATCTGATGATAAAAAAGTTAAAACAGTAAATGTTACGCCTGTGACTGATATAGCTGCACAAGAGTTAGAAGATATGTACGAAGATATCATTAAACTTGCAAAGAAACAAAGTATAATTACAGATGTAAATAAAAATATAGCAAGAATTTTAACAGGAAGTAGTTTTAATCCTACAAAAGTTAAACCTAAAATCTTTGATAAAACAGGTAAAGACAAAATTGAACTAAGTGATGGAGATACAGGGAAATACGGTACTTTGCTAGCTGTATTTGCTAAATTGTCAGATAGTAAAGTATCAAATGTAAAAGCAAAAATTACAGAATGTTATAATGATATTAAAGATGATGGTGTATTAAGTAACAGTTTTAATACAGAGATAAATACAATTCTAGACGGTGAGATTACCAGCACTAATGGTATCAGCGCTGAAGTAATAACTTCTATTAAAAATCAACAAAAGACATATGACATAACTCCAATAATAACTGGAACTCTAATCAAAACCAATCAAAAAAGAGAAGGAAAAACAGAATTTACTCTAAGCGTTAAAGATATTGACACCAAAGTACTTGTTCACTTTAAAAATAAAAAATCATTTGCCACTTTTGAGGCAAAAGATGAAAATGGTAAAGATATTGTTTATATAAACAACGACTCAACAGTCACAGTGATAATTACAAATAGTAAAGATTTTAATGAAACAAGAAGTGTTACACTTTCAGTTGGTAAAGAAACGGTTACATTAAGCAGTACAAGCAATAAAGAAACTACCTCTAATCTTAGTGAGAGTGAATCAAAACCGTTTAACTTGATAAGTAAAATAAGCTATAACTTAAATTTCAATAAGCACTTTAGTGACCCAGATGATAATGATAAATTCAAAACTAAACCATATGAGACTAACGAATGGCAGACTACCTTGACATTTACTACTAAAAGTCCACTACCTAAGGGAATCATATTGGATACAAACGGTCTTTTAAATGGTGCTTCAGAAGAACCAAAACCAAAAACATTTCCAATTACGATAACAGCAACAGATATCTATAAGAATACAATAACTAGAACTGTCAGCTTAAATGTTTCAGTTAAACCACAAGTAGCAAGTATTGAATTAAAATCTCCTAACTCTACAAGACTAAAAGAAAATCAAACAGTACAAGCAACACTAAAATTTAATCAAGATATAAATATTACAACAGCTGGGACTATGGAAATTACATTTGCCAATAATGCAGGTACTACAGGTAGTTTTGATATACCACAGGGGAATATTTCACAAGATACAGGTATAGAGATTACAATAACAGCAGGTAGTGGAAGTATTTCTGAAGTAATTGCTTCTAAGATTACTTTAGTTGATACAGAAATTACAAATTTTTTAACTATTGCAGGGCAAGAGGTTAAAAATTTAGCAATAGATAACGCTGCACCTCTTTGGACGAGTGTGAGTAATATATATGTAAGTGAAGATACAGGTACAGATACTGTTATTTATACATCAAAGGTAAACGATGATGATAAGGACGTAACTTATAGTATCTCTGATGATAATTTTACTATTACAACAAAAGGTAAGTTAAGCTTAAAAAAAGCTTTAGATTATGAAACAACAAAAAAGTATACTTTAGAGATTACTGTAAAAGATAGCCTTTTAAATAGTTCTGCTAAAACAGTAACTATAAACGTAACAAATGTATTAGATACGCCACCTCTTTTAGCTACTCCAAAAACAACAGAAAATATAGCAGAAGATATAAAAAAAGGTACATCTATAGCTACAATTTCAAGTGCTTTAAATGCTTTAGAAGATCAAAAAATAATTGATAGTTTTACGATAACAAGTGGTGATGATAATAATAATTTTACTGTTAATAACAAAGGGGTAGTAAAAATAGCAGAAAAGAGTCATATTGATTTCTCTGTAAATACTACTCATACGTACATTTTAAAAATAAGTGCTTCAAATAAGGCAGGAGCTAGTAAGAAAGTAACGTTAAATATTCCAGTTACAAATGTTAATGAAATTACAGCTAAAGATGACAAAAAAACTATGAAAAATACCGAGAACTCTATAATTATAGATGTTCTTGCTAATGATGATAAAGGGATAGATAACAAAGATTTAACTATTAAAAGTGTAACAGTACCCAATATTGGTACAGCTGAAATTATAGATGACAATAAGATAAAATATACAAACACTTCTACAGACACAGGAACTATTTCTTTTACTTATACCATGACTAATGGGGAAGATGACAACACCGCAAATGTAAATATCTCTATAATTGATGCAACTTTAGTACCAGATGCTCCTACTGTAAATACTATTGCAGATGATGATATTATAAATTCCCTTGAGAGTAAAAGTGCTGTAAATATTACAGGAACTGCTACACCTGATATAAAAGTAACCGTTACTTATAATGATATTTCAAAAACAGTTAAAAATGTAGGTTCAGATGGAAAATGGAGTGTAAAATATGAGGTAACAGAACTTCCTAGCAATGGAACATCATCAGAGGTAGTAGCATATACTACTACTGTTTTTGGTACGGAGAGTCTTAAGAGCAAAAAAACTCTTAAAATAGATACGACTAAACCAACAGTTACAATTACTAATGATAAGAGTGTGGATACATTAAACAAAACTGATAATACCGTAACTTTTACATTTTCTTTTAGCGAAGAAATAAAGAGTTTTACTGCGAATGATATTACTGTACAAAATGGAGAAAAATCTACTTTTAAATCAGTAATTACTGATAAAAAGTGGACTTTAGCTGTAATAGCAAATGATAATAGCACAAAAGCTATTACTGTAAGTATTAATCTAGATATAGAAGATAAAGCAGGAAATAAGCTTAGTAGTGAAGGAAATAAACTTGATGATGAAAAGAAACTAGTTTCTAAAAGTATTAAAGTTGATACAAGAGAGGTAACTCTTGAGGTAACTTTTCCTATTATGGAAGATGGTATTATCTCTAAAGCTGAAGAGGAAAGAGTTATTATAAGTGGTACTACTAACGGTAGGAAAGTAGAAGTGACAATTGCTACACTTGACAAAGTAGATGCCAATGTAAATGATGATGGAAAATGGGCTACTAAAGGAATTAATATAAGTTCATTGCCTGAAGGTGCACTTACTTTAGTGATTAAAGCTTCTAAAAATGGTAATATAAAAACTCTAACTTATAATGATAAAATATTAAAAGATACACTTAGTCCTACAATATCTGAGCTTATTATTCCTACAACCTCTTTACTTAATGAAAATGAATTTAAGATTAGTTTTAAATTTGATACATTTGTAACACCTATGAAACTTCCAATGAAAGATAATTTTATATTAAAAAATGTAGATTTGATATCAAATGTTTATAACCCGACAAGTAAAATTTATACTGTTACCTTTAAACCCAAAGATGATGACGAAGGTACTTTAAAAATCATTTTAAACAAAAATGCTGTAGAAAGTATTGCAGGAAATGGAAATAAGGAAAAAGATTTATATACACATAACTTTAATTCTAAGAAACCAACAATTACTATAACCTCACATAAAGAAGGTCAATTTATTGATGAAAGTGAAGCTTCAAACTTAACGTTAGAAGGAACAACTAATGCAGAAGATGGACAAAGCGTAAGCTTAAATATAGGAGATTCAATACTAGGAACAGCTCTTGTTACAGATGGTACTTGGAGTAAAAGCGAAATTGCACTTAAAGATAAATACTACCAATATGTAAGAGTTTACAGTGATGGTTCAAATCAGAATACTGGTAATCATGTAGTAGAGATAGAAGTATATGATACAAACAATGTAAATGTAGCAAGAGGTAAAACAGTAACAGGATATACAGTCAGCGATAATGAACCTATTAGTATAAAAAATAGTTCAAGAATTACTGATGGTTCTAAAACAAACATAAGTGCTTATGCAGACATTGGCACTGGGTATACATATACATTGCTTGATTTAGGCAGCTTACATGAACTAAAATCGATTAAAGTATGGAGATATTTTAATGGAAGAAAATATAATAAAGCTCATATAAAAGTATCAAATGATAATATTAATTGGCTTAGTGTATATGATGGAATCACTCCTTATGCAGAAAGTCAGTAGTGGTAAAGAGTTTAAAACTATACCTTATAGAATGATAATACAAGGAAACACAACTTTAACTGCAAATATCAAAAATAAATTAGGGAATGAAAACTCTATAACTTTAACTTTAAATATTAAAAAAAACCCACAAATAACTTCTATAAATATCGATAATGATACTTTAATATCAGGAGCAACTACACAAGTTACAGTTGATTTTGATAATAGTATTGATACTTCTACATTTACAGAAGAAGATATAAATGCAACAAATGTTGATTTAACTGATTTTATCTGGAGCAACTCTAATAAAACATTAACTGCAACTTTAACACCAAAACCAGATATAGAAGATATAACAAATACAATTGAAATAGGCGTTAATTGGAAAGATATTAATGGTTTGAGTGGTAGTGGATATACAAGTACGAATTATAAAGTTATTACAAAATATACAGAAGTAAAACAAGTAAGTTTTGCTTCACATTTAGTTTCAAGTGATCCATATCATATAGGAGAGAGTGTAAAAATAAGCGTTATTTTTAGTAAAGCTGTAGAAGTTACAGGAACTCCTTACTTAAATATCAACCTAGATAGTGTATCTAAAAAGGCAAAATATATAAGTGGGAATGGTACAAAAATATTGTTTTTTGCATACAGTATAAAAAATGGTGATAGTGCAAATGGTATCTCAATAAATGCTGATATAAAGTTAGATTCTAATAGTAATATAAAAGATAAAATAACTCTTTTAAATACAAATAATACTTTTGAGGCAATAGAAAAAAATACAAATCATAAAGTAGATACAACTAAAGCTGGAATCGATTCTATTAGTGTTACATCAAATCCTGCTAAAGGTTCATATGTAAAAGATGAGAAGATTAACTTCAAAGTGACATTTAGTGGCGGTGTAACAGTAACAAATGCTCCAACTTTAAGCTTAGTAGTAGGCGATAAAATAGTTAAAGCTATATATAAAGATGGAAGCGGTACTAAGATTATAAATTTCACATATACAGTTGAAGATAATTCTTTTGATGCAGATGGTATATCTATATCAAAAAATGCTATTCTTTTAGCTGAAGGTACGATCAAAAGTTCTAATGATAGCGTTCTTTTATATAATGCTCAAGTATCAAATATAAAAGGACAAACTGTAAACTCATTGACTCCTTATATAAAAGATATAACTCTAAGTGCAACAAAATCAGGTTTAAATGAAACAGCAATTGTAGGAGATACTCTAAAAGCAAGCTTTACTTTTAACTCAAATGTTACCTTAGAAGGAACAGGTATTTCTCTAAAAGCAAAAATTGGGTCAAAAGATATAAGTATGGCGTTTTTCTCACAAGAGGCTAATAAGTTAATATTTACTTATACTATTGTAGAAAATGATAGCTCAATTAGTGGGTTTAACCTCATAAAAAATTCTTTAATTTTAAAAAGTGGTACAACTTTAAAAAGTACCACAAATGGTAAAAATGTAACTTTAAAGCACCTTTTTAAAAGTAATAATACAAAAATTGATGGTATTAAACCAACTCTTGTAATTAATGCTCCTAAAAAAGTAAATAAAGATTTCACAATAACACTAAGCAGTTCAAAAGAGTTGAGCAGTATAGATAAGAGTAAGATTAGCGTTTCTGCTCTTTTTGATGTAAGTGAATTCAAGCTTGCAAAGGATAAAAAATCTGCAACTTTAAAAATGACTTTAAAAGCAGATACTAAAAGTAATGAAAAAAATCAAGATATAAAAGTAATTTTTGAAGCAGCAGCATTTACAGATACAAGCGGGTTAAAAAGTAAAAAGCAAGAAAAAACTATCAAATTTGATAATAATACTACACTTAGCATTGCAAATCCAATAGAAGATAAGATTTATACTTTAAAAGAGATGCAAAATATGAATATATCAGGTACGACAGATGCTGAAGCTGGACAAACAGTAAAAGTAAATGATATTTTTGATGTAGAGGTACAAGCTGATGGAACTTGGAGTAAAAAGGTTAATTTACTTGAAAGAAGTAATATTGCACTTAAGAGTAAAGGCTTAGTTACTATCTCATCTTCATCTGGTATTGTATGGCCTGATGGTAAGACTAAAGATGATTTAATAGATGGGAAAAAATCTAATTCTGATTTATTTAGGATTAATAATGCTTTAGATAAGAGTTTAACATTTAAATTTAATGAGAAATATAAAAATGGTAAATTTACTCTTACGCATAAAGGTCACGGTAGCCAAACAAATCTTCACCAAACATTAGATGGTTCTTTAGTTATCTTTAAGAATGGTGGTACAGTTGTAAAAAAATTCATATTCAATGGAAAAAGGGTATTTTGGCATGCGGTAACTTCTACAGTTAATGATATAGAAAAAAATATAGTATTTGATGAAGTTCAGATTGTATTTAAAAAATCACGTCCTTGGTTTGGCGAAATTGAAATTTTTGCAAGTCCTGTTACAAAAGCTTATATAAGTGCAAATGTACAAGATGATGTAGGTAATAAAGCTAGTGTAAATCAAACTGTAAATATGGATATCACAGTTCCTACAGTAAGCATTGAACTAAATACTGAAAAAATTCTAGCAAATCAAGAACTAAAAGCTACTATAACTTTTAGTGAGAAACTAGAAAACTTTACCTTAGATGATTTTTCTATATCCAACAGTGGTAAAGAGGCTATTTTAAGTAATCTTGGTACTTTAAGTAATTTCACTCTTGCAGAAGATGCTTTAAGTGCAACAATAATATTTACTCCAAAAGAAGAAACTAAAGCTGATAATATAAAAATAGTTATTGGTAAAGAATTTACAGATTTCTATAATAATAAAGCAAAAGCTATTACAAGCAGTGCCTCTTTTAGTATAGATACCCTAATAGGTAAAATTAATAATATTTTTATATTACCTCATGTGGATGATACCATACCTTTTGTAACAAATGAAGAGATTAATATTAGAGTTGCTTTTGAAGAAAGTGTAATAGTAAAAGGCATTCCAAGCATAAAAATACTTTTACATAAAGCAGATGATACAACTGTTGAAGCAAAGGCTACTTTTAAAAATGCTATTAATACAAAAGTATTAAATTTTATATATAAAGTACAAGCAGGAGATCTATATAGTGCTATGAGCATCCCTAAAGGAGATATTGATTTAAATGAAGGTTCTATAAAATTATTATCAACAAATGATGCAAATATTAGTTATGAAAATGTACCTGAAAATACAAATATTAAAATAAATAGTACCATAACGTCAATTAGTTCTATAAGTATTAGTTCAAATCCAGGTGCAGATAAAACATATACAACAGGTGATAAAGTAGAGTTTAAAGTAGAGTTTACTAAGGCTATTACAATAACAAATACTAATGCTAAATTAAAATTTACCTTAGATGAGACGGTAAAAGAAGCTAGTTATAAAAGTGGAAATGACAATACAATTCTCTTTGAGTACCTTATTGTAAGTGGTGATAAAGATACCAATGGGATAAGTATAAATTCTAATGCTATAGCTGCTAATTCTTTTGGAGAGAATATCTTTTTAAACAATGTTGCAATAGCTAGTGATGAAAATCATAAAGTAAGTACTACAGGATCTACTATACAACATAGCTATTTTGAAACAAAGCCAAGTATTTATTATAAAGCAGGCGATACAATAACGGCTATTTTAGAGTTTAATGAAAATGTAGTGCTTACTACATCTAAGCTTAAGCCAAGTCTTACCTTGAAACTTGGAGATAAGCTTGTAAAAGCCCAATATAAAACAATAGAAGATACTAAGATGTACTTTAGCTATATAGTTCAAGATAAAGATACAGCAAAACAAGGTGCAAGTATAGTAAAAAACTCACTTAACTTAAATTTTGCACAATTACAAAATATTGTTGGTCTTGATGTGAAACTAGAATTGAATAGCTTAATTAATGCTAAGAATATTATAATTGATACACTAGTTCCCACTCTTACTATTAAAATACCCAAGAATCAAAATAAGGATTTTACTGTAACTATAGAAGCAAGTGAAGAGATAACTATAAAAGATACAAATAAATTTAGTATAAATCAAGGAAGTATCAACAAGATAGATTTAAATGAGAATAAGAAAACTATAACGATAAAAATAAATGCACCAACTAGCTATGATGGAGATATAAGTCTTAAAATAGAAACAGGGGCAGTAGAAGATAAAGCTAGAAATAGCAATACTCTAACTACAGAAACTAGCTTTTTTAGTACAAGCAAGCCAACTATTAGTATTACTACACCTTTAAATAATACAAAACATTTAGTAGATGATGGAGTACTTATAACAGGTGTTTCAAATATTGAAGATGATCAAAAAATAACTGCAAAAGTAGGCGAATTAAAAGTTGGAGATTTTGTGGTTAAAAATGGTAAATTTGAAGCAATAATCCCTAGAGCTTATTTTAGTAAGAAGTATAGATATGTAAGAGCATATTTTGAAAAAACTAATTCGTGGCTCCAGATTGTAGAACTTGCAGTTTTAGACCCAAAAGGTAAGAAATTAGAGCTTAATAAAGAAATTAACCTGTTTAAAAAAGTTGATGATGACTATGTAAAAGCAATCGAATTAGATGATTTATATTCAGCAGAGGGTGCTATTAATGGAATAAGAGGTACTTATGGTTCTTACGGAAACGGTATGGCACATATGCCAAGCGGAGAATTTTATTTAGATTTAGATTTATTTGAAAAATATTCTATTGCATCAGTTTCATTGGATACTGGGGCAGGAAGAAAGGCAGAAGTTTTAAGTTTACAAGTATCAAATGACCAAATACATTGGGATACTATAAAGTCTCATAAAGATTATGCCAACAATATAACAAATCATGATTGGTTAAGTCCCTTTATGGAAGATACAAAAGTAAAATTGTATGCTACAAATAAATATGGAAGCACTTCAGAAGAAGTTATCAGGGATTTAATACCAGCTATAAAAGCAACTGCAAAAATTAGTTTAGATAAAACTGTTGTAAAATTTGGCGAAGATATAAATATCTCTATAACTTTAAGTCCAAATACAGATTTAAACAGTTTTGGAAAAGATGATATTATTGCACCAAATGGAACTTTAGGTACTCTGCAAACTGACCCAAATAATGATTATAAAAAATATATAAATTTTACACCAAATATAAATATAAATGATGCAACAAATGTAATCACTTTAAAAAATACTTGGACTAATAAAGCTGGATTTAATGCTTCATTGACAACTAGTAAAAACTATGAAGTTGCAACAAAACCAGTTACAATAACTATCACAGATGACCAAGATAAGGTTACAAATAAAGAGATTAAATATACCTTTAAATTATCATCACCTAGCAGTACCTTTGATATAGATGATATACAGGTATCTTCAAATGCTATAAAATCAAACTTTAGTGGAAGTGGTGATAGCTATAGCTTAACTGTAACTCCACCAGAAGATTTTGAAGGAGATTTAATTTTAGTAATAGAAGCAGACACAGTAAGTGATACCAATGGTATAGGAAATTTATATTTAGAATATATTCAAAAAGTAAATACTAAACCTATGCCAAAGCCAACTATCGATCCTATAGCTGCTTTAAATGATCTTAATGATGATATAAATATCAAAGGTTCTGGAAAAATCGGGGCTGCAATTTTAGTAGAGTTTAATGGTATCAAAAAGAGTACAACAGTCTTAAGTGATGGTACTTGGAATTTAACTCTTGGTGTAAATAGCTATTTTGAAGATGATACTTATGATGTAAAAGTTATTATGAGTGATGAGGCAGGAAATAGTAATTTTGAAACCACAACATTTGAAATAGATACAAGTGGTGATGAATCTGCTCAACTTTTTATAGATTCAAAGATAATGGCTGATAATATTATCAATCAATTTGAACAGTATAGTATTGAGGTATCTGGAAAAACAAAAAATATTCCAAATGGCACAAAATTAACTCTAAAGATAGGAACTATTACTAAATCTACTACAGTTATAAATAATATTTGGAGTGTAGATAATATTGATATCTCATCTTTAGCTGATGGAAATATCTCAATAGTTGCCCAACTTGGGACTCTAAACAGAAGTACAAATGTCTTTAAAGATGTATCTGTGATAGTTCCAACTTTTAGTACCTCAAAATTACTTGTAAAGGATGATTTTATTATTACTTTAGAGTTTAATAAAGATATAGAAGGTTTAGATTTAGTAGATTTAGAGATAAAAAATGCGACTATATTATCATTAACTAAAGTTAATAATAAAAAATATATTCTTACCATAGGTACAAATGGTATTGGAACTAAAACTAAAACTGTATCTGTATCTATAAAAGCAAATTCAGTTGGAACTAAAATTGGAAATAAGAATTTAAGTTCTCATATAGATGTTAGAGTAGATAAAACAGCTCCAACATTAAAATTTACATCACATAGTAAAAATCAACCTATAGGAAGATTATTAAATTTAACAATAGCTGGAACTAGTGACGAGATAGGAGCAAAGGTTACACTTAAATTTGAAAATAAAAACTTAGGAACTTCAATAGTTCAAAATGATGGAAGTTGGAAAAAAGAAAATATAGATTTAAAAATAACTGCGCCAAGAAAAATAACTAATACATGGACAAATCTTTTAAGGATAGATGGTATTCCAAATAACAGTGACTTTGTAAGAGTAAGTGGAGGTATTAAGTCTTGGTATTCTATATTAACGGATAATAGTACTAGTAGTGCTTGGGGATCATATAAAGAGACTTCTGAAGCTACAACTTTTAGATATGATTTCAAAGATATTTATAACAATGGTAAATTTTATATAGCTTTTGCAACCACACAGGTCTCTAGGAGACCAGGGCAAAGAGTAAAATTTTATCTAAATGATACTTTAGTATATACATCAAGTGTTTCAGGAAAAGAAGATCCATTTTCACGATGGGTAAATCCTTCAATTAAATTTAATAGAGTTGATTTTATCTTAGATGGGGGATGGGCAAGAGTTACAGAGTTTGAAGTATTTGGTAAATCTGTTGATAAGATAAATCTAAGTGCAAATGTAAAAGATAAAGTAGGAAATAAAACACATAAGAGTATTACTCTTAGTATTGCCAATAGTCCTGTAATAAAAAAACTAACGATAAATGATACAAATCTAAAAAAAGATGATAATGCAACAATGGTAGTTACATTTAATAATGAAGTTAATACTTCTACTTTTACAACAGAGGATATAACTACACCAAATGCAACTCTTGGTAACTTTATTTGGAGTAATGGTAATAAAACTTTAACTACAACATTAACTCCAAATAATAATATCAAATATGACAATACAAATAAGATTGCAGTTGGACAAAATTGGAAAGATATTCTTGGTCAAAATGGTTCAGGTCCATTTTCATCTTATGCAAGTGTAAACTATAAAGTTGATACAAAAAGTCCATCTTTACAAAATATAGCCATCACTTCAAATGCTGGTACAGATAAAATGTATCAACTTGGTGATGAGATAATTATAACAGCTCTCTTTAATGAAAATGTAACTTCAACAGATGCTAAAATCAAGATAAATATAGGTGGAGTTGAAAAAGAGTTAGATATAAATAGTTCAAATTCAAATAAACTTATCTTTAACTATATAGTACAAAATGGGGATAATGATACAAATGGTATAAGTGTAGTAGCTAACTCTTTAAGTGGAGATATTAAAGATACTCTTAACAATAGTGCTTCAGCTTTAGATTTAGCTTTCGTAATTTTATATGATAATATAAATCATAAAGTAGATACTACACAACCAAAAATAACAAGTATCTCTTTTACATCAACTCCAAATAGTGATAATACTTATAGCGAAGATGAAAATATCACGATAGATATTAATATCTCAGTACCTGTAGCGGTCTTAGGGACACCTACTCTTGGTTTACAAATAGACTCAACTATTAAAAAAGCTATATATAATTCTATAAGTGATGATAAAAAAACACTGACATTTATATATACAGTTGTAAGTGGAGATTATGATGGAGATGGTATCCAAGCAGTAGCTAATGCATTATCTCTTAATGACGGTGCTATTTTAGATGAGAACAATAAAGAGTTATTATTAAAATATAGTGGTCTTGATAGTACTTCAAAAGTAGATGCTAAAAGTTTAAGTGCAGTTATCACAGCTCCAAGTACGGTGAATGGTGATTTTGATATCACAGCTACTTTAAATAAAGATGTAAATTTAACTACTACTAGTGGTATAACTGTAACAAATGGTAGTGTAAGTTCAGTTAAAAGTGCAAATAATAGAGATTATAATATCAAGATTAGTCCAAATACAGATTTCCAAGGGGATTTAAGCATAACTATAGGAGATACTACAGAAATTGTAGTCGTAGATCATACACCACCAATCCTAGCTATCACTTCACATACTAATAATCAAATGATTACTAGAAATGAAGCTGATAACTTAACTTTAAGTGGGACAAGTGAAGCAGGAGCAGAAGTTAACTTGAGTATTGGAACTACTAGTCTTGGAACTACTAGTGTTGATAATGCAGGAAATTGGGAAAAATCAAATCTTAATATATTGATTAATGTAGCCAATATAGATAAAAATATTGTTGAAACTTATACTGGAACCAAGGCTTCTCTTAAAGGTAGTGGTTGGGCTGATATTAGACATATTTTCGATGGAGATACTACATACAATTCCTCTCATGTTGTAGATTTCGGAACAGGGATTGGTAAATCATTTACAACTATATTTAAAGAGGCAACACTGTTACACCATATGAGAGTATATTGTGGTAATAGTAATGGAAATAGAAACTATGCAAAAGATGTTAAATGGGATTTTTATGATGCTAATGATCAAATAGTTAAAACTATCACAAAAACTAGTTATGATAAAGATTGGTATTATGACCTTAATCTAAATGGATTATCTATTAAAAAGATAATTGCTACAAAATTAAAAGATGAATATTTTAGTATAAGTGAGTTGGAAATATATCGTAGTAATTCTACTATCACTGTAAAAGCTACAGATGAAGTAGGAAATGAGATAACTAAAGATATTAATTTAACAGTAGTAAATCATCTTAAAATCACAGATATAAATATAACTGATACAACTTTATCTGCAGGGGAAACAGCTGATGTAATATTTAATTTTAATATAGAGATTAATACTTTTACTTTTACAGCTGAAGATTTAACTACACCAAATGCTACTATAGATAACTTTGTATGGAGTAATTCTAATAAAACGTTAACTGCAACGTTAACTCCAATGAATAATATTGAATATGACAATACAAATAAAATTGCAGTTGGACAAGATTGGGAAGATATACATGGTATATCTGTCAATGATAACTTTACAAGTCCTAATTATCAAGTTGATACAAAACTTCCATCTTTACAAAATATAGCTATCACTTCAGATGCTGGAGATGACAATACCTATACAATCGGTGATACAATTAGAATAGAAGCTCTCTTTAATGAAAATGTAACTTCAACAGATGCTAAAATCAAGATAAATATAGGTGGAGTTGAAAAAGAGTTAGATATAAATAGTTCAAATTCAAATAAACTTATCTTTAACTATATAGTACAAAATGGGGATAATGATACAAATGGTATAAGTGTAGTAGCTAACTCTTTAAGTGGAGATATTAAAGATACTCTTAACAATAGTGCTTCAGCTTTAGATTTAGCTTTCGTAATTTTATATGATAATATAAATCATAAAGTAGATACTACACAACCAAAAATAACAAGTATCTCTTTTACATCAACTCCAAATAGTGATAATACTTATAGCGAAGATGAAAATATCACGATAGATATTAATATCTCAGTACCTGTAGCGGTCTTAGGGACACCTACTCTTGGTTTACAAATAGACTCAACTATTAAAAAAGCTATATATAATTCTATAAGTGATGATAAAAAAACACTGACATTTATATATACAGTTGTAAGTGGAGATTATGATGGAGATGGTATCCAAGCAGTAGCTAATGCATTATCTCTTAATGACGGTGCTATTTTAGATGAGAACAATAAAGAGTTATTATTAAAATATAGTGGTCTTGATAGTACTTCAAAAGTAGATGCTAAAAGTTTAAGTGCAGTTATCACAGCTCCAAGTACGGTGAATGGTGATTTTGATATCACAGCTACTTTAAATAAAGATGTAAATTTAACTACTACTAGTGGTATAACTGTAACAAATGGTAGTGTAAGTTCAGTTAAAAGTGCAAATAATAGAGATTATAATATCAAGATTAGTCCAAATACAGATTTCCAAGGGGATTTAAGCATAACTATAGGAGATACTACAGAAATTGTAGTCGTAGATCATACACCACCAATCCTAGCTATCACTTCACATACTAATAATCAAATGATTACTAGAAATGAAGCTGATAACTTAACTTTAAGTGGGACAAGTGAAGCAGGAGCAGAAGTTAACTTGAGTATTGGAACTACTAGTCTTGGAACTACTAGTGTTGATAATGCAGGAAATTGGGAAAAATCAAATCTTAATATATTGATTAATGTAGCCAATATAGATAAAAATATTGTTGAAACTTATACTGGAACCAAGGCTTCTCTTAAAGGTAGTGGTTGGGCTGATATTAGACATATTTTCGATGGAGATACTACATACAATTCCTCTCATGTTGTAGATTTCGGAACAGGGATTGGTAAATCATTTACAACTATATTTAAAGAGGCAACACTGTTACACCATATGAGAGTATATTGTGGTAATAGTAATGGAAATAGAAACTATGCAAAAGATGTTAAATGGGATTTTTATGATGCTAATGATCAAATAGTTAAAACTATCACAAAAACTAGTTATGATAAAGATTGGTATTATGACCTTAATCTAAATGGATTATCTATTAAAAAGATAATTGCTACAAAATTAAAAGATGAATATTTTAGTATAAGTGAGTTGGAAATATATCGTAGTAATTCTACTATCACTGTAAAAGCTACAGATGAAGTAGGAAATGAGATAACTAAAGATATTAATTTAACAGTAGTAAATGGCTTTACCCTTCTTAGTGATAGCGTAGAAAATGATGCAACATTGGATAGTAAATATGCTTATAATAGTAATAGCAGTGCTTCTGCTAGACTAAATATATCTCCACATCTTAGATGGGGAGTGGTACCTAGCGGAACAGTAAGCTATGCAATTATTATGGATGATATTTCAGCAGGGCAAGGAAATGGTTGGATACATTGGAATGTATTTAATATCCCTAAAAATGTAACATCATTTGAAGAGGGTTGGAGTAGTACACATGGTAATGCGAATAGTGATGGTATACAACAAAATACAGCACAAGGAAATGGAGTACCTGTAAATCAATATGTAGGACCATGGCCGCCATCTGATACGCACACATACCAAATCAAAATATATGCGCTAAATATTGGAATACTTGAAAATAACATTGGTACTCAAAATACAGTATCCTTTGAAAGTACTCATGGTACAAATATATTAGGCTCAACAACGTTAACTTTTACATTTACTGCGCCATTAAGTAGTGAAAGATAAAGAGATACAAGGGGCAAAGCCCCTTTTGTATATTTTAAGTGAAGTGAATTTTAGAAGAAAGATTTAAAATCTGTTTACACTGCTTTACATGAAGAAGATGGGCAATTAGCTCTTACAGAATTTAATGATATATAGGGTAAGAAATATCCTAATATTACTGTTTCTTGGACAAATCACTGGTCTTAGTGTCAAGTGCAAAGTAAAAATGCACCACTTTATTAAGAAAATATATACTGTAAACTTTAAATAAAATATTTGAATTCCATTTCTAATATCAATCTTTTTAGTATAATTTTTTAAGCAATATGGATAAGTTTTATTGTTTTTTTACAGCCATGTGTAAATAAACCTTTTTTAACTCCTGTAATATCGTAGTTAACTTAAGTTTTTAGACCCTTGAATTTTTTGTTAAGCCAAATTTAATAAATGTAACAGGTGAAAGCTATAGATTAAAACAAAAAAGAGAAGCTGGATTATTAGAAATTTCAGCTAATTAGGTGTTACAAAGTGGTGCACTTTTGCTCTGCGTATTGGTACATTTTTGGGTTGCACTTGACATTCAGCATTGAATATTACTATATTGATAAAAAGACCGAACAATCAAGCTGTTAAATCGCCTCATCCTTCAATTTAGTCGTTATCTGAAAAAGCAAATATTCATAAAAATATCAAGTTATAAAAATAATAGTAAATTTTAGATAAAATGAATATTGCAAATTAACTTTACATTTAATATATATATTATTTAAAAAACATTGCAAATTGACATATTTTTATAAAAATTAAATTTTTTATGTTAATGTTTTATACTTAAAGAAGAAGGATTGTTACTTGGCAAAAGCAAAATTAAACGAGAGATTAACAGAAGATATTGTAAGAGAACACTTTAAAAAAGATAAATTATTTTCTACAATAGAATTAGAAGAACAAACATCACAAATACCTAAAATAAATAAGCTTTTAAAAAATGCTTCAAAAAGTGGTAATGGAAGAGGTATGCCTGAATTTATTATAACAGTAGATGATGAAAAAAAATTACTTATAGTAGTTGAATGTAAAGCTGATGTATTAAAACATGAAAGTAAAAATCAAGATAAATATAATGAATATGCAGTAGATGGTGTTTTATTATATTCATCATTTTTATCAAAAGAATATGATGTACTATCTTTAGCAGTTAGTGGCACAAAAAAAGAAAATATAAAAGTTTCGTATTTTGTCCAAAGAGCAGAAGAAAAAAAACAAGAAAGAATTTTTGGAAATAGATTAATTAGTATAGATGATATTTTATCAGGACTAAGACAAGATACTGCTAAAAAAAATGAAAAAAATGAAAAATTACTTGAATATTCTCAAACATTAAATAATCAATTACACAAATTAAAAATAAAAGAAGACAAAAGAAGTTTATTAGTAAGTGGGGTATTAATTGCACTTGATAATAAAGATTTCTATAGAGATTATACTGGAATATCAAGCAGTAAAATATTAGCCAACACATTAATAAACACAATTGAAGAACAGTTGAATAATGAGGATTTACAAGGCGACAAAATAAAAAGACTTATGGAAAATTATAATTTTATTAAAACACATCCAAGTCTAATACAACCTAAAAAAACAAAAGATTTAAAAAGTTTAAAAGAACTTATTGATGATATAGATGAAAATATAAATGGTTATGTACGAACATATAAATATTATGATGTTTTAGGACAATTTTATATAGAATTTTTAAGATATTCTAATGCAGATAAAGGATTAGGAATAGTTTTAACACCACCACATATAACTGATTTCTTTACAGATATAGTTGATGTAAAGTCAACAGATATAGTATTTGATAATTGTACAGGTACAGGTGGATTTTTAGTTTCGTCTATGAAAAAAATGATTAATAAATGTAATGGCGATTTAAAACAAGAGGAAAGTATCAAAAAGTCACAATTATATGGAGTAGAATATCAACCAGAGATGTATCCTCTTGCAGTATCAAATATGTTTTTACATGGAGATGGTAAAAGTAATATTTTTAGTGGAAGTTGTTTTGATAAAGATATTATTGAATTATCAAAAAGTAAAAAGCCTACAGTAGGTTTTTTAAATCCTCCTTATAAATCAAATAAGGATGATATAGAAGAGTTTGAATTTATATTAAATAATCTAAATTGTTTAGAAAAACATGGACTTTGTGTTGCAATTATTCCTATGAGTTGTATATTAGCTCAAACAGGAGAAAAATTGAGATTAAAAGAAGAATTATTATCAAAACATACTTTAAAAGCAGTTTTTTCTATGCCTAATGAACTTTTCAATAATTCAAAAGTAGGTGTAATATCTTGTATTATTGTGACTCAAGCACATATTCCACATTCTAAAAGAAAAGAAACATTTTTTGGTTATTTTAAGGATGATGGATTTTATAAACGAAAAACAAAAGGTCGATTTGATTATGATAACAAGTGGAATGAAATAAAAGAACAATGGTTAAATCTCTATGAAAACAATAAAGAAAAAGCAGGTTTTAGTGTTACAAAAAAAGTAAAAGCAAGTGATGAATGGTGTGCTGAAAGTTATATGCAAACGGATTATTCTACATTAAACCAAAATGATTTTCAAAAAATCATAAATAACTATGTAGCTTTTAGAGTAACAGATGAAACTAATTAGTTTAAATGAAATATTTGATATTAGAGGTGGTCATTCCCTTGATTTAAATAAGTTAACTATATCAACTGAAAAAGAAGGTATAGCTTATGTATCAAGAAAATCAGGAGATAATGGCATAAGTGCTTATGTTAAAAAAATATCTTCTATACGAAGTGGTAAAGCTAGTGAACTAACTTGTGCTTTAAGCGGTAATGGTGTTTTATCTACATTTATACAAGAGAGAGATTTTTATACATCATACCATGTAGCAATTTTAACTCCAAAGTTTGAATTAACTAAAATGGAAAAGTTTTTTTATTGTTATAGTATTTTAGAAAATCAATACAGATTTAATTGGGGTAGACAAGCAAATAAAACATTAAAAGATATACAAATACCATCATATAATTATATTCCTAAGTGGGTATATACAACAAAAATACCAAATATTATGAAAAAACCTTTAATTAATAAAGAATGCAATCTAAATGTTGAAACTTGGAAATATTTTAAACTTGGAAATATATTTAATATAATAAAAGGGAAAACACCAAAAAATCAAACTGAAGGAAGTATTAGCTTAATAAGTGCTACTAATTCAAATAATGGTTCATCAAAAAAAATAAATTCTTTGAATAATAAAAATAAAGCAAATACAATAACAGTTTCTTCAAATGGTTCTATTGCTGAATCTTTTTATCAAAATAAAGATTTTTTTGCAACAGGAGACATAAATATATTAGAGTGTGAAAATATCAATGTATATACTGCTTTATTTGTAAATACAATAATTTCTAAAGAAAAATTCAGATTTAATTATGGTAGAAAATGGGGAAAAGAAAAAATGCTAGAACACAAAATCAAACTCCCATCAATTAACAATAAACCAGACTGGGAATTTATGGAAAATTATATAAAATCATTAGATTATTCAGCATCACTGGATAATTTATCGGATAAGAACACCACCTCGCAGTGACATTCTCTCCTAAGAACCGTACTTGCGACTTTCATAGCATACGGCTCAAGCATTAAGGGTTAAAAGATGGAAAAAGTAGATGTGTTGGAGAGAATTTTGAAGAAGATGGATATCATAAATTAAAAATTACAGCAAAAAAAATTATAAAAGGGTTAAAAGATGTTTAAAAAATTAAATAAGAGATTAACAGAAGAATTATTACAAAGAGGACTAGATAAAAAGCCTGAAAAAATTGGTAAATGGGATTTCTATAATATTGGTGCTACAACAATTAATCAATTAAAAAAACATAATATTATACGAGATGTTAATTATGGGAAAATAGGTCAAAAAAAAGTTGACGGCATAATTATTAGTCAAAAAAAAGTAATAGCAATAATAGAAAATAAAACTTCAGAAGAGTTTAACACTCCAAAAAAACAACAAAAAGCAATAAAACAAGAATTGGAAGTAGCAAAAAAATTAGAATGTCCAATTTTAATAGCAACGGATACTAAAGAAACTATTTGGATAAATGTAAAAACATCAGAATTAATTTTAGATGAAGACAATACACCAGTAAGTTATAATTGGAATCCTACAGAAATAAATCAAGATACTAAACTAGCAATATTGATAGAAAAAATATATTCATCAATAGATGAAAAAAATAATAAAATAATGCCAAAAGAATTTGTAAATCCTACAGATTTAGCAAAACAAGTTTGGCAAGACCTTTGGAGTGTAAGTGGTGCATCACCTGAACAATGTTTATATACATTTGTAGAATTATTTATTTTTAAATATTTAAGTGATTTAAAAGTATTAAAAACAACAAATAGTTTTTATTTTTTAATGGATATGTATGAAAAAGACAATACAAATGATGAAGTATTACAATATTATGCAGATACAATTAGAAAAAAAATAAAAGAATTATTCCCTGAAAATAGAGAAGATGGAACAACTATTATAAATGGAACTATTTTTGTTAGTAAAGATCAAAAATCTGTAGCAGGTTATAGTACTGTATTTAAAAAAATACTAGAAGAATTTAAGAAATATGGTAAGTTAGAAAATATTAACTATGATTTTAAATCGCAATTATTTGAAAGTTTTTTAAAGGAAAGTATTAGTAAAAAGAATTGGGGACAATTTTTTACACCTTTAAAAGTTATAAAAGCTATTCAAAAAATGGCAACAGATGAAATAAAAGAAGGGATGACAATATGTGATCCTGCTTGTGGTGTAGGTAAATTTTTATTAGAACCTATAAAAAGTAAATTAAATAGTTTTTATGAGATAACTAAAGATGATGTTATCCCAAAAATAACGGTAAGAGGTTTTGATAAAGGGTTTGATAAAGATGAACAAAAAACTATCATATTAGCAAAAGCCAATATGTTAATATATTTTAGTGAATTAATTAAAGAAAATCCACATTTAACAAAAAAATTCTCTAATATCTTTAATGATACATTTACATTAAAAACTAATTCAATATTAGGAACACTAAGTGACCCTATTGAGAACGAATATGACTTGATTTTAACTAATCCCCCTTATGTAACAAGTGGTAGCAGTAATTTAAAAGAAGAAATTTCAAAAGATGCTGAATTAAAAAATTATTATAAAACTAATGCTATGGGTGTTGAAGGTCTATTTATGGAATGGGTAGTTAATGCTTTAAAACCTAATGGAAAAGCTTTTGTAGTCGTACCTGATGGTATATTCAATAGACAAAATGATAAAAGATTAAGAAACTTTATAAAAGAAAATTGTTTTATTGATGCAATTATATCATTACCATTAAATACATTTTTTACTACAAATAAAAAAACTTATATTTTAGCATTAACAAAAAAAGAAAATAAACAACATATACAAACTCATCCTGTATTCACATATTTAGTTAGTGAAATAGGTGAAAGTCGTGATATTTATAGATTTAATATTGAACAAAATGATTTAGAAGAAGCAGTTATATTATTTAATATGTTTAAGGGTGCAAAAGAAGAGTTTAAAACAAGTGATAAAAGATGTAAAATGATTGACTTTGATATTATTAATGATAATTGGATTATTGATAATTATTGGAGCAAAGAAGAAAAAATTGATTTAGGTGTTATTAAAAAAGAAGAAAAAATAAAATTTGAAGAATTACCATTTTTGTTAGATGATATTTCCAATAATATATTAAGTTTTAAAGAAGAAATACAAGCAATAAGCGAAAAAAAAAGTCTAAAATAAAATATAAATATTTTGAGATAAAAGATATTTTTGATATAACAAAAGGTTTATCAAAATACACAAGAAATTATGGAAATGTAAATAACGGAGAGTTCCCAGTTTATTCTGCATCTAATAATGCACCATTAACATACATTAATACATATGATTACGATGGGAAATATTTAACTTGGGCAACTAATGGTTTTGCTGGATATATAAAAGTTATTGATGGTAAATTTTCAATAAATGGAGATAGAGGATTATTGAATTTAATTCAAAATAATATCAATATAGAATATGTTAAAAATTATTTAGAACCAATATTACGAGAAAAAGCAAAAGGAAGAATAGGAGAAAAAGGTAAAGATGAATTTACAAAAGTTTACCCATCAATGGTTGAAAATATTAAAATACAATTACCAATTAAATATAATAAAATAGATTTAGAGATACAAAATCAAATAGTAGAAAAAATCAAACTTACAGAAGAACTAAAAGTAAAAATAAAAGAGTATAAAAATTATATTAAAAATATTAATATTGAAATACAAAATGATTTTAATTATAAAGAAGTTAAAATTAATGATATTTTTAGTATAAAAAAAGGACTAAGTAAATATACAAATAAACATATACAAGATAATAATGGAAAATATCCATTGTATTCATCTGCTACCATTAATTATGGAATAATAGGGTATATAGATAGTTATGATTATAATTTAAAATGTATTACATGGACTACAGATGGAATACATGCTGGAACAGTCTTTTTAAGAAATAATAAATTTTCAATGACTACTCATTGTGGTGCTTTAATATTAACTGATGATAAAGATAATTTGTTATTAAAATATATAATGTTTTATCTAAAAAATAATTTAAAGCAATATGCTATTGGTGAGCAAAATAAAAGAGTAACAGTCAATATTATAAAAAATATATTAATTAAAATTCCAATTAATTTAAAAAATGAGTTTGATATAAATATGCAACAAGAAATATCAAAGAAATATCAAGTAATAGATAATATTAAAATATCTATAGAGAAAGAATTAACTCAAATTGAAAAGTTACTTATAGAGTATTAAAAGCACAACAAAACAGAGGAGAAAACAAGATTACAATGGCGAAAATATCAAGCTTTTATAGTGTCAAGACAGATACATTAAAGACCTAATATATCTTGCCTAAATCCATCTTGTCCCTCACTTCAGCCGTTAGATGATGACTTAAAATATAATTTTGATATAATCTGATTATTAAATATAAGGAAATAATATGAGTAAAAAAACATTAAGCACTAGTGAAGAAAGCAAAGCAAAAAAACTTTATAAAGAATTTTGGAAAATTAACCCAAATATGAAAAATCCATCAGATATTAATAAACCTGAAAAAGCTGATTTTTTGACAAAAAAAGGATTTGAAAATATTCGTTTAATGCAAAAAGCAAGAAAACAAGGATACAAATTTACAAAGTTATAAATTGAAAAATATACAAATAAATGAAGAATTAGAAATTGAGAATTATGAATATAATTTAAAAATGCACTATGAAGCAAAACGAAAAGAACTTGATATTCTTTTAACAAGTTCAATACCAATTCAATTATCTAATATGAAAACAATATTATGGATAAACTTTTTAATGATTGGGTTAATATTTCAATTTATTAAAAAATTTCCTATGCCAGATATTATAATAGGATTTTTTATACTTTCAACTTGTGCCATATTATCAATTTTATTTGCAATGCTTACAAATAGAACAAAATCATATGGTGTATATGATGATATTACAACTATGAGTAAATACAAAGATGATAAATGGACAAAATCAAAAGCAATATTTGATATGTTAAATATGTTACAAATTGCAATTGAAGATAATCGTCCAGTTATTACTAATCGTGCAAAACTTATGCATATTGCAACATGGTTTACATTAACTTCTATAATATTTTTAGCTATAATATTTTCAATAAAACAAATAACCTAAAAAAGGATATAAAATGGCAGAACAAAAAAGCAATAAACCTGTTGCACCGACAATTCAACCAACAAAAAGTAAATTAGTAGAAAACAGTTATCAAAAGCCTGGTACGGTAAGACAACCAAAACCACAAGCACCTAAGAATAGTAAATAATTGATATTATCAATAAAACATGTCAATTTGCAATATAATTAAGTTAAATAAATATTTTTTGATAGAATCAAATAAAAAGTTGGTTTAAAATGAAGAATATTAAATTTATGGATTTTTGTGCTGGAATCGGTGGTGGTAGAATAGGACTTGAAAACTTAGGTATGTCTTGTCTTGGTTTTAGTGAAATTGATAAAGATGCAGAAATAACATATAAACATTTTTTTGGTAAAAATGAAGAAAATTATGGGGATTTAATGAAAATTAATCCTGATGATTTACCAGATTTTGATTTTATGGTTGGTGGTTTTCCATGTCAAACATTTTCAATAATTGGTACTCGATGTGGATTAGAAGATGAAGAACGAGGACAAGTAATTTATGGATTAGTAAAAATACTAAAAGCTAAAAATGTAAAATACTTTATTTTAGAAAATGTAAAAGGTTTAATTAATCATGATAAAGGTAATACATTAAAAACTGTTTTAGAATTATTAGATAATGCAGGATATAAAGTATATCATGAAAATTTAAATAGCTTAAATTTTGGTGTACCACAAATGAGGGAAAGAGTTTATTTTGTAGGGATACAAAAAGATTTAATTGATGATGATTTTAAATATGAATTTCCAAAAGAATATAGTGGAGATAATAAATATTTACAAGATTGTTTAATTGATGATGAAGAATTAACTTTTGATGATAAATTATCTTCATATCAAACTTTTTTAAAATATTTAGATAATAAATATAATAAAGATAAATATAAAATAAATGACCTTTTATTAAAAGACTATACAGTAATAGATACAAGACAATCTGATTTAAGAATTTATCATGAAAAAACTCCTACATTGAGAAGAGGACGACATGGTATCTTATATGTTAAAAATGGTAAATTTAAAAAGCTATCAGGATATGAAGCTTTATTATTACAAAATTTTCCAAAAAAATATGCTAATAAAGTAAAAGGTAAAATATCCAATTCTAAACTTTTACAACAGTCAGGTAATGCAATGACATCAACTGTAATTGAAGAGATTAGCAGAAATTTAATGAAATCAGTAGGAGCAATATAATGACAGAAAAAGAAATATTAATAAATAGAGGTTCAGAAACTGCAAAAAATGGTTTTAAAAATGAAGATTTTACAATTGCAGAATTTAATAATTGGAAAGATAGTGAACTTGCACAACTTTGGTTAAAAGCAATGGATTATGATTTAACTGATATTGAAAGTGTAAAAGCTACAAAAGTTAAAGGCTCATTTAAAGCAGATATACAAGTTGAGATAAAAATTGAAATTAAATTAAAAAGCTTAACAGATATTCAAAACTTACAAGTGAAACTTGTATCAAATCCAAAAGGATTTAATCAAATTGATAAGAGATGGTTAAAAAGCTATAACGAACTTTGGAATATTCCAAGTGATGTATATGAGTTATTACAATATTTTACGGGAGAGAAAAAACCTAAAATTGATAATCCAAGAGATGAAAGAAGAATGTTTGCAGATGAATTATCAAAAGATGAACAACAACTATTATTAAAGTTTTTTAATGATAATAAGACACTAATTGTAAACGATATTTTAAAAGGTAGAGGTAAATTTTCAGCAGAATGGATGTTGGTAATTTTAAAATTAAAAGATACAGATACAATTGATTGGGCATTAGAGCCAATGAATAAAGTATTGAATCACTTTGGAAATGGTAAAATATTTATAACACCAAGAGGTAGCTTTAAAATTGGAAATATTACCATTCAAAGAAAAGGTGGAGATAATGGAAGAGAAACAGCCAATATGCTACAATTTAAAATAAATCCAGCTGAGTTGGTAGACAAAACATCTAACAAATCGTAGAAATCGAACAAGGCTATACTGCGAAAATATTGAGCTTTTATTATCTAAAGTCACATAAATAAAAGACCAAATTTTTACTGTGTCATATCGCCTTGTCGCTTAACTCAGGCGTTATGCTAAGGAGTAAAATATAAAATCAATTTTAAACTTTATCAAAATAAATGATAATATATCAACAGCAGGACAACCAACAAAAAAAGAACTTAAACTTCTTTCAAAAAATAAATTTGATGTAGTTATAAATTTAGCGTTACATAATAGTACTAATGCTTTAAAAAATGAAGATAAAATTGTATCAAAAAATAATATGATTTATATGCATATTCCAATGAGCCACTTGCAAATTCAATAATACTCAATAGCTAATTTTTTATTTTCATCACTTTTAGTTTTAAAAAAATGATTATTTATTTTTCTTTGCGTAGTTTACACTAAATTTAGTAAATTTCTTAAAAAATCATATTTTTTCTCCATACTTTATGGTTTTGACTATAAAATTGAAGATTTTTCTATTATTTTTAATAAAAGTCATGTAATGAGTTTTAAACTTTGATGAATACAAACAGATAAAATTCCAAATGATAAAACAGAAGCTACTTTTGTAGCTCCTTGATAATAAATTGTATTACATCCAAAGTCATCTTTTAAATATTTATTTACTCTTTCAACCATACTTCTTTGATTGTAGTGGTGTTCATCTGATGATTTAGGTAAATTTAAAAATTCAAATTTTACTTTTTCATCTTTGATAAGTTGAATCTTTTGTTTTAATTCTTTTGAGTTCTTGGGATTTATATCAATAATTGGTTTATGATTTAGTTTTTCAGAAAACTCTCTAATTATATCGCTGTCATACCCAGCATCAAGTAAATCACGAAGATACATCACTCTTTTACTAGTTTCATTGATAAGTGGAAGTGCTACTGAACTATCATGAACATTTGCACCTGAATAGAATGCTGCTATTGGTATATCTCCATCTACTGCACTAATATGAAGTTTACCACCTATTGTAATCTCTCTGTTACCTTTAGAATTTTGTTTGACACCAACACCACAAACAGTAGATACTAAAGATAACATCTTTTTAGTAGTTTTCATCTCTTTTTGTAGTTCTAAAATCTTTGGTTTTACAGGCTCTCTCTTTTCACCTTTCTTAGGTCGTC
This sequence comes from Halarcobacter sp., assembly GCA_965243765.1. Classification (GTDB taxonomy): domain Bacteria; phylum Campylobacterota; class Campylobacteria; order Campylobacterales; family Arcobacteraceae; genus Halarcobacter. The sequence goes on along the minus strand of CBDEWB010000020.1, from coordinate 846,690 downwards.
CGACCTTATTTTTAGGCTTTTCTTCTTTCTTAATCTTTACAGGTTTTTCTCTAAGTGGTATCATAGCAGCATCTGTTGCATTGTACATAAAAACTGTATCCGATAAATATTCATTAACAAACTTTTTATGAGTTTTTTGAGCTATTTGTAAATCACTCAATTCTTTGAATACCCTACTAAATTTAGCTTCACTTGGAATATCTATTTTATACCTCCATCCACACAATACTCGTAATACTCTATCGCTATGAAGTCTATCAATTAAATCTCTTGTTGTTTGCATATTGTAAACAGATTTAGCAATCATTGCTCTTGCTATCTCTTCTCTGTCTTTTGGTGTATTTGTAATCGTTACAACTGTTATATTCTTTTCAATTTGAGCAAAGTCTAAAATCTTTATTAGTTTTTCCTCTTTTGTGCTTAATGTTCCTAATTGTTCTTTTACCTCAGGAAATAAACAATTTTCAAGGTTTAGAATTTTAGTCCACATTTTAGATAGGTTTGTAGATAATTTTGGTAAAATATTTGTCATAAGTTGAATCTCTTTTCTGTTAAATTTTATGGTATAAAATTATAACTTATCTGAAATTAGATTTCAACTTTTTTGAACAAAAATAAATTAAATTATGAGCTTTTTTGTTAATTTGCAAGTGGCTCTACTAAATAAAAGTATATAATTTGATCTACTTAAATTAAAATATACTGACAATATAATAAGTAAAAATATTAATAATAACTCTAAATATTTATTTAAATATAATAAATAGTTTTTTTGTAAGTATTGTATTAACAATATTTGCATGAACTGTAACTCAATATTCTATTCAATTAGGAGTTGTAAATATATCTTTTATTCATTTAGCAGTTGCTCAAAGAATTATTATTTTTCATTTTAATTTACTATGATTAATAGTATCATTATATATATCTAAAAATGAATAAGTTGTAATTTTATTTTCAGGTAAAAAGTTTATTAATACATCTTTTTTTCATTTTAAATAAAAAGGTATTTTATATCAAGGTTTTAAATAAAAATATTCATCATCAAATTTATGATAATTTATAAAATCAGTATTATAAATTTTTGAATAATATGCTTTTAAAATGGTACAACGTGGTGAAACTTGACAATTAATAAATAGTTAGATGAAGGGATGCTAAATGAATAAAGAAGATTGGAATAAATGTTATCAAGAGGAATATGAAAATATTTGTAATGAAAGAGATACTTATAAAATTAGCAGTAATGGAAAAATAGGTCAAAAATTTTTTAAAATAATAGCAACATTATTTTTAGGAATTAGTTTTCTTAGTTTAATTTTAATGTTCTTTACAGAAATTACTTTATTACAAGTTACTTGTTTTTTTGTAATTGCATATACATTATCACCATCTGATAGAGATAGATATCAATCAATCGTAAAAGGTATAACAGAGGATTTAGCTCATATAAGACTAAATACAACCATGCTTTTTAAAAATATAAAAAGTAAATGATACTTATTAAATAAAGGTAGTGTATGATTAAATAATTCTTTGGTGGAGATGTGGAGAATCGAACTCCAGTCTTAAAACAGTTAATACTAGCGTCTACATGCTTAGTAAAAGATTGATTAATTTCACTTTTTAGAAGCTCAACCTGCAAGGCTAATTAAAAAGCTAAGATTTTTAATGTCTCAAATTAGTCAAATCACTTTTAAAATGATAATCTATCTTGGGTGAATCTCCTTGTTACTACGTAGATAGAATCTGTAGTGGAAACCTCCATAGTCTCAAGCCGTTAGGCGAGTCTGTGTTTTACTTATGCTACTTTAGCGTAAGCTGGAGCGTAATCTGTGTTGTTTGCGTCTAAAAAAATAAACCGTGTAACGGCGTGTTTAGGCCGGCATGCAACTAATCCTCACTGCTCTAATCGATACCATGTCATCCCCATAAAAATGGAAGCCAATTATAGCGAAAGAAGTTTACGTTTACAAGTTTTTTATAGAAAAGATTTTAAAACGATAAATTTGATATAATCACGTATATTTATATTGGAGATTTCAAATGACTAAAAAAGGTATTTTAATTATTGGTGCTGGGGGAGTTAGTCGGGTTGCAACTGTAAAGTGTGCTATGAATATTGATATATTCGAAAAGATTACCTTAGCTTCTAGAACTTTGTCTAAATGTGAGAAAATTAGAGATGAAATAAAAGAAAATCAAAAAATTGATATTGAAGTTGCTAGTGTTGATGCTGATGATGTTCCTACACTTGTAGCTCTCATCAAAAAAGTAAATCCAAAAGTATTACTAAATGTTGCTTTGCCTTATCAAGATTTGACAATCATGGATGCTTGTATAGAGGCAGGAGTTGATTATATTGATACTGCAAACTATGAACATCCTGATATTGCAAAATTTGAGTACAAAAAACAATGGGCTAAAAATGAAAAGTTCAAAAAAGCTGGAATAAAAGCACTTTTAGGTTCAGGTTTTGATCCTGGTGTTACAGGTGTATTTTGTGCTTATGCCCAACAAAATTTATTTGATGAGATAAATTATATTGATATTATGGATTGTAATGATGGTGATCATGGATATGCTTTTGCAACTAATTTTAATCCAGAAATAAACTTAAGAGAAGTCTCTTCGAATGGTAGATATTGGGAAGAAGGGGAGTGGATTGAAACAAAACCCTTAGAGATAAAAATAGAACATGATTATCCTGAAGTTGGAGTTCGTTCTTCATATCTTTTATATCATGAAGAATTAGAATCTTTATGTAAAAATATAAAAGACCTAAAAAGAATTAGATTTTTTATGACTTTTGAAGATTCTTATATTACTCATATGAATTGTTTACAAAATGTAGGAATGTTAGGAATAAAAGAGGTTGAACACAAAGGACAAAAAATCATTCCTATGGAGTTTTTAGCAACTCTTCTTCCTGATCCTGCTTCTTTAGGTGAGCGAACTATTGGTAAAACAAACATTGGTTGTATTATTGAAGGTATTAAAGATGGAAAGGGAAAAAAAGTTTACATCTATAATATTTGCGATCATCAAGAGTGTTATAAAGAAACTGGTGCACAAGCAGTTAGTTATACGACAGGAGTTTCTGCGATGATTGGAACTAAAATGATTTATAAAGGTCTTTGGGATGGAAAAGGTGTTTTTAATATAGAAGAGTTTGAAGCTAAACCCTTCATGAATGAGTTAATGACTCAAGGTTTACCTTGGAGTATTATAGATTTACCTATTGAGAATTAAAATAATACAATTATATTTTTTCTTTAAAATAGTTTTATGTGTATTATAGATAATATTAAAAACTTTTATTTAATAGGAGGATATTATGCAAAAGTATATTTGTACAACCTGTGATTATATTTATGACCCAAAACTAGGGGATACAGATGGTGGTATTGAGCCAGGTACTTCTTTTGAAGATATACCAGATGATTGGGTCTGTCCTGATTGCGGAGTAAGTAAAGAGGATTTTGAACCGTATAATGAAAAGTAAAATGGTAAAAAACTTTGAAGACCTTCCAACTCCGTGTTTTGTATGTGAAGAGGAATTATTAAAAAAAAACTTAGAGATATTGAAAATAGTTCAAGCAGAATCTGGTGTAAAAATCCTTTTAGCTTTAAAAGGATTTGCGCTTTGGTCAACTTTTGACTTATGTAAAGAGTATTTAGTAGGTTGTTGTGCTAGTGGTTTACATGAAGCTTTATTGGCAAAAGAAGAGTTTGGCAAAGAAGTTCATACTTATTCTCCTGCTTTTAAAGAAGAAGAGATTGATGAGATAATTGAGTTATCAAATCATCTTGTTTTTAATTCATTTAATCAATTAGATAAGTTTAAATATAAAGCAAAAAATAAAACCTCTATTGGCTTAAGAATAAACCCTGAATACTCTAATGTAGAAGTCGATTTATATAATCCTTGTGCCTTAAATTCTAGGCTTGGAATTACAAAAAGTAATTTTGATGAAAATAATTTGGATTTTGTAGAAGGCTTACATTTTCATGCGCTTTGCGAACAAAATGTAGATGTTCTTAAAGATGTTTTAAAAACTTTTGAAAAAAACTTTTCACAATATTTACCAAAAATGAAATGGGTGAATTTTGGAGGAGGGCATCATATTACAAGAGCTGATTATGATGTTTTGGGTTTAATAAAACTATTAAAAGATTTTAAAAAAAGATATCCCCATTTAGAAGTTTATTTAGAACCAGGTGAAGCTATTGGTTGGCAAACTGGATACCTTGTAGCAACTGTCTTAGATATTGTTGATAATAATATGCACATAGTCATTTTAGATACATCAGCAGAAGCACATATGCCTGATACTTTAGCTATGCCTTATCGTGCTGATATTAGAAATGCAGGCTCAGCAAATGAAAAAGAATATACATATAAATTAGCAGGAAATACTTGTTTAGCTGGGGATATTATAGGAGATTATTCTTTTGATAAACCCTTAGAAATTGGTTCTAAAATTATACTAGAAGATATGATACATTATACCATGGTAAAAACTACTACTTTTAATGGAATTAAGTTACCAACAATTGCGATAAAAAATACTCAAGATTGTTACCAAATTGTAAACAAATTTAGCTATAATGCGTATAAATCAAGATTATCATAAGGGAAGGTTTATGGGTAGAGATGGAGATATTATAGATACTGAATTAAAAAATACAGAGAATATTGAGATTGAAGAGTCAAAAATATATAAAAAACAAGATAGTGAAGAAGAACTAAAAGAAAAAAAAAAGAAAAAGAAAAAAATTCAAATTTGGGTTAAAAAAGAGACTTTAGAGTATAAACAAAAGTTAACTAAACTTCAAATAGAATTATTGAAATTTCAAAACTACGTAAAAGAAGAAGGCTTAAAGGTTGTAATGCTTTTTGAAGGGCGTGATGCTGCTGGCAAGGGTGGAACTATCAAAAGAATTACTGAACACTTAAATCCCAGAGGTGCAAGAGTGGTAGCTTTAGAAAAACCAAGTGATATTGAGAGAACTCAATGGTACTTTCAAAGATATACACAACATTTACCAAGTGCAGGCGAAATTGTATTTTTTGATAGATCTTGGTATAACAGGGCTGGAGTTGAACCAGTAATGGGATTTTGTACTTCAGAAGAGCATCATGAATTTTTAAAAGAAGTTCCTGAGTTTGAACAAATGCTTGTAAAATCAGGAATTATTTTAATGAAATTTTATTTTTCAGTTTCTAAGCAAGAGCAAGCACGAAGATTTAAAAAAAGAGAAGTCGATCCTTTAAAACAGTATAAACTTTCACCTGTAGATAAAGAGTCTCAAAAACTTTGGGATAAATATACTATTGCAAAATTTTCAATGTTAATGGCTTCAAATAGTGATATGGCTCCATGGAATATTGTTAAAAGTGATGATAAAAAAAGTGCAAGAATAAATTGTATTAAACAAATTTTAAATAAAGTTAAATATGTAAATAAAATAGATAAAAAACATATAAAAATAGATAAAAAAGTTATTATTTCAGGACGTGAGGAGTTAGAACTTATGGAACAAGAAAATAAATTTGCAAAGGCGTAGTTAAATGACTTTAAGTGATTTCGATAAGACAAATTATAGTGGATTATATATTTCAAAAACTACTCATCCATCTTTTGGGAAAAAATATATTGCAAGATTTCAATATGATAAAAAAAGATATGTAAAAGTACTTGGGTATACAAAAAAAGATAATCTTACAAAAAAACTCGCATTAAATTTAATGCAAAAATTTAAAGAATCTATTGTTATTCCATCTGAAACAAGAATAAAAGTTAATTCTAAACTAAAAATTATGAATAATGAAAAATATGAAAAGTTATTAGATGAAAATAAAGCATTGAAAGCAATCTTAGGAAATTTTGGAAATGTTGAACCTGAAGTTTTAAAAAGTGGAATTCAAAAAATTTATGATTTAGAAGAGTTAAAAAATTATCAAATAGAGTTAATTAAACTTCAAAGCTATTTAGAATCTGAAAATAAACGAATGATTATTCTTTTTGAAGGAAGAGATGCTTCTGGAAAAGGTGGAGCAATTAGACGAATTACTAGATACATGAATAATAAACATTATAGAATAGTAGCCTTGGGTAAACCAACTGAAACACAAAAAAATCAATGGTTTTTTCAGAAATATATACAGCACTTTCCAACAGGTGGAGAAGTAGTTCTATTTGATAGATCATGGTATAATCGTGCTATGGTTGAGCCTATTTTTGGATTTTGTACAAAAGAAGAATATGAAATCTTTATGGAAGATGTAGTAAATTTTGAACAAGATTTAGTAAGACAAGGAATGATTTTAATTAAACTTTATTTTTCAGTTTCAAAAAATGAACAAAAATTAAGGTTTGATAGACGAATTAACAATCCTCTTCGTCATTGGAAATTTTCAGAAGTAGATATGCAAGCTCAAGATTTATGGAGTGAATTTTCTGAAAAGAAATATGAGATGTTAAGACGAACATCATCAAGAAGCGCACCTTGGTATATAGTAAGAAGTAATGATAAACACTTAGCAAGGTTAGAAGCTATGAAAATCATACTTAATTCTGTGGATTATGATGGTAAAAATTGTGCTTTAAGTTTTCAAGCAAATGAAGAAGTAAATATTTCAGTTCAAAAAGAGTTGATGCAAATGAGAAAATCAGTTAATTATTAATATATTTATTAAGGAGTGTTAAAAATTCTGTGCCAATTAGTGAAAAGTACAAGGATATTTAAAATCAAAAAATAGTTTTAAAGAATTTACTTAAAAAGTGATGTTTTCTAAAAATTCTATTTTTTCGTCTACTATAATAATGGCATCAATACAAAAACTAACATTTAAATTTTTAATTTGTAGATAGTAATCTATACTTCTTTTTAACTTTGAAGGAGTTATGTTATTAACTGCAATTTCATATTCATTTGCAGATTTAACTTCTATAAAATGATAGCTGGAATCTTTTTTAGCAATGATATCAATTTCACCAAGTTTTTTAGCATAAAAATTGCGTTCAATAATTTTAAATCCTAAATTAGATAAAAAACTTGAAGCTTTTTCTTCTGCAATATTTCCTTTGTTTCTACTCAATATTTATACTTTATTTATTTTATAGTTAATTTTTAATTCATCCCCCACCAACAAATTGAAGAAGCTCTAACTTATCATTATCTTTAACTATGTAACTGATCCATTCATCTTTTTTAATAATTTCCATATTTACAGCAGCTGCCATAACTTTGTCTTCTACTTGTAGATTTGTGATTATATCTTTAAGGGATATACTTTCTTCAAACTCTTTTTCTTCACCATTTATTATAATTGTCATGTCAAACCTCTAAGTTTTGATTTATTTTATTGTATCAAAATTACCTTTATATTTTTTTGCTTGAAGTATTAATGATAATAATTTATTAATTAATAAAAAGATTCTAACATGAATTAAGTAATAAATCATAATTATTGTCTTGTTTTATAAACTAATTTAAATAAAAAAACAGTAAAAGAACTAGAAAATCTAGTAAAGAACGATACTTCATTGCAAACAAGAGAACAAGCTCAATCTATACTTTTAAGTAATAAAGGTATATCTGTAAAAGAGAAATAACAAAAATAATAAATATTATTTTTTTCAACACAAATTATAAATTTCAAAGCTGAAGCTTATGGAACTAGAAAAAAATAAATTATATTAAGTCTATTTGGTAGTATTATTAGTGATTATTATGATATAATTAACTTCATTTTTAAGTTAAAGTGACTTAAACACACTTATATATTCTTTTGAATTAATTCAAAATATTATCATATATATTTGAAAATAATAAAAACTTAAAATATAAGGATTAAAAAATTGAAAAAAAATAATCATATTAAAAAAATATCAAATTATGCCATGGTTGGTGGATTAGGTGCATTTTTAGTTGTTGGTCTTGTTGGTTGTGAAGATAAATCAAATAACAATCAACAATTTACAGACAGTAATGCCTTTGCAAGTGTTAGTCAAAGACAAGGTGCTTTTGTAATTATTGAACAATCATCTGATGGTAGATATTCAATTATTGATGAGTTTCCATCATCTAAAACAACTATTGTTTTAAGAAAAGCTGATGGAACAGAAAGAATTCTTACTAAAGAAGAGATAGATTCACTTGTAAAAGCTGAAAATGTAAAAATCCAAAATGGTACTTCAGGATTAACAAACCCTGAAATGTCACGTGGAAATGGTGGCTTAGGTTTAGGTGGAGTTCTTATGTCTTCAATTGCAGGAGCTATGATTGGTTCTTGGATTGGTGGAAAACTTTTCAATAATCAAAACTATCAAAATCAAAGAAAAGCACAATATAAATCACCACAAACATATAGTAAGTCAAAAAACTCTTTTAACAAAGCTAGAAGTTCGACAAATAAATCAAGTGCTTCTAAAAAAGGTGGTTTCTTTGGAAATAAATCTTCTACAAGAACTAAATCTAGAACTTCGTTTTTTGGTGGTTAATAGATGATTTTACAAAAACTCGAACCTTTAAATGATGAATACTTAGAATCAATTGGTTTTGTTTGGCACACTGATGAGGATAACTCTTCATATGTTGCAGATGAGATTGTACAAATTAGTAAAGAAGAAGCAAACGCTTTTTATGAAGCTACAAACGAACTATACGATATGTTTTGTGAAGCAGGTGAGCATGTAATAGAAAATAACCTTTTCCATGAAATAAATATTCCTTTCAATTTAGTTGAGAATATAAAACAATCTTGGAAACATGATGTTCATTGGCATCTATATTCAAGATTTGATTTAGCAGGTGGACTTGATGGGAAACCTATTAAATTAATAGAGTTTAACGCTGATACTCCTACTTCTGTTTTTGAAACTGCTATTATTCAATGGGCTTTATTAAAAGCAAATGATTTAGATGAATCTAGTCAATTTAATAATCTATATGATGCTATAAAAGATAATTTTAAAAGAATTATAACTTTAGATTCTGATATTGAAAATTTTGAAGAGTATTATAAAGATTTAGGCTGGAAAATACTATTTTCTTCAATTTCGAATTCTGATGAAGATATCAATACTACAAAATTATTACAACATATTGCAGATGAAGCTGGTTTTAATACAGATTTTGAGTATATAGATAAAGTTGAGTTCTCAGAAGAAGGTATTTTTGCAAATAAACAAAGTTTTGAATTTTGGTTTAAACTTATTCCTTGGGAAGATATTGCAATTGATGAGAGTGAATTAGCTCTACTTTTAACTGAAATCATTGAAGAGAAAAAAGCAATTATTTTTAATCCTGCTTATACTTTAATGTTTCAATCAAAAGGATTTATGAAGATTCTTTGGGATTTATATCCAAATCATCCGCTTTTACTTGAAACTTCTTTTGAACCCTTAGTTAATAAAAAACAAGTTGAAAAAAGATGTTTTGGACGTGAAGGTGCAAATATTAAAATCATAAATGAAGATGGTAGTATTGATGATGAAACAAAAGGTGAATATGAAGGTCACAAAGCAATTTATCAAGAGTATGTAGAGCTTCCTACTGATGATCAAGGACTTACATATCAAGCTGGGGTATTTTATGCTTATGAAGCTTGTGCTCTTGGATTTAGAAGAGGCGATAAAATATTAAATGATACCTCTAAATTCGTTGGTCATATTGTAAAATAATAAGAAATTATGTTATAAGATATCAAAGACTATAATAGTGCTATTAAATTAATAAACACTATTTTAGAAAGAAAAGGTAAAAGATACTAGTAGAAAATTGGATTTAATATAATTTTTTTAGGCTAAATAATCACTTTTTCGACTTAATTAAAAATATGGGTGCATAATCTCCTATTTTTTTTATAGTTTACAAGATAATAATCCACTAAATTCAACTTCAAACTTTTACTCAAACCACGATGCAAACTAATCATATTTTTCATATGTGAGAATACTCCACCTTCGAGTGCATTTGTTGTATTTGATATTGTTAAATTCTTATGATTTTTATAGGTAAAAAGATAAGGAAGGTTAGTTCTTAAACTTCTATATGCAGCTCGAATTCTTGGATGAGTATAATGAAGTTTACCAGTGGTCTTTGAGATTGTTTTTTCATCTAAAAATACTTGATATTCATCATACCAATCATCTAACTTTTGAGTTAAATTCTTTTGAGTAGTATGAGTTAATCTTGATACAATTTTCTTTAAATCTTTACTAGCCTCAAGTTTAGATTTCATAGTGATATATCTTTGTACAATCTTCTTTTGATGGAAGTGGCACATTTGTATTGGAATGTTATTAAAGGCTTTAGATAAGCCTCTCTTTCCATCGAGAGTAGTACTTGTGATTGTGTATCCTAAATTAAACAGCTCTTCTTTTAAATATCTATAGTCTTGAACTAGTTCACTTTGAATATGCTTCCAAATTAGTATCTCTTTTGTCTCAACATCCTTGAAAACTAAAGTACCAAGTTTATCTTTTCTTTTTCCATAAAAAGTTGCATCACATACTAAATTAACTGCTCTGGGATGATGCACTTTATAATCAACAATATACTCATCTCTTTGCTTCATTATCCATGGAATAGATCTGTCATATTTAGCTGCAAGTTGTTTGAGGGTTTGTCGATGTAAAAAGTACACTTCAAAGATAATCTTATGGAGTTGTTCTGGTCTTCTGTTAGAGCTAAATGAAGTTTTACAGTCTTTACAAAAGTACCTTTTAATACCTCTTCTTGAACCTCTGTTTTGAGTGTTATCAGATTGACAATTTATACATATTTTAGAGCTTTTTTACAATCATTTGTAAATAAACCTTTGTTTACTCCCAATATACCATAGTTTAAACGATGTTTTATGCACCCATTTTTTTAATTAAGTCACTTTTTCTTATAATTGGCAAGATCACTTAAGTAAGTTTTCTTATTCGAAATATCTATGATACTTTTTGTAACAATTTACTATGTAAATTGTTAATTGAATATCTTAATTCATTCATACTTTTATAATCATTTAGATATATTTCTTCATATTTGATACTTCTCCAAAATCTCTCAATTACAATATTATCAATGCTTCTCCCTTTACCATCCATTGATATTTTAATATTATATTTATTTAATATATCTACATGTGCTGACGCTGTATATTGTGACCCTTGATCTATATTTACTATATCAGGTTTAGGATATAGACTTAATGCTTTATTTAACACACTTGTTGTAAGTGATACATTCATTGTATTTGATAATTTCCAAGATAATATTTTTTAGTATTTCAATTAATAATTGCAGCTAAATAAACATGACCTCGCTCAAGTTTATTTAGCTATTAAATCTTTGTCTTTTTGTAAAGTTTCTATCTCTTTTTTGTATTCTTTTACAACAGTACTTTTATCAAATGCAAGTGACATATTCTCTAAAAACTGTTTCTTCTAGTTTTTTAAACTTACTGGTAAAATTAAACAATAAAAAAGAGGGTAGATATATGAGCAGAAAAATGATTAAATATACAAAAGAGTTTAAAACAAAATTAGTTTTAGAAGTTTTACAAGGTGAAAAAGCTATAAATGAAATAGTAAGTAAATATAATATTATTCTCTATGTATGGTATTATAAAATTCTTTATCAAGAGTTACGAGATTGTTCTTTTTTATAATTGAAATTAAAATTGTCACATAACTATGTCCAATACCTGAATATTTAGACATGATTTTACTAAGTATTAATCCATTAATAAATTTATTTGAATCTCTCATTTTTTTTCTGTTTAATCTAAACTTGGAGTAAGCTCTCGTTCGATTTAAGTTTAACATATAGGCTTCAATTGAAGCTTGAAGAGATGGAAATATTCTAATAAAATGTTTTTTTCCTTTATCTCTTCGTAAAGGTAGCATTCCAATTTTTGCATTATAAGTCCAATGTCCAAAAATATTTTTTGCTTGTTTGAAAAATCTACTTTTACCCCAACCACTCTCAGTAGCTGCTTGGGCAAGGGCAAGTGAGGGAGGAATAATATCAATTCTTGTTAAATATTGTTTATAGTTGTAAAGATGACTTATCTTATATTTATTTTTTATTTTTTGCAGTTTTTTATATTCGTTTGAGTTGATACTTAGATTTTTATTTTTATTTAAACTTAAAATAAAAGCTCTCTCTTTTAAGATTTTTTTATTTTCTATAGTTATTCTTTTGTTAAAATATTTAAAAAAATATTTTTTTGTTTCTGTTGTATTTAATTTATAATAACTACTAGGAAAAGAATCTTTTGCCTTAATACTTAAAGATAAAATTAATAGTACAAAAAATAGTTTTATAATATTTTTCATTTTATTTCTTATACTAAATTTGCAGTAAAAATTTCTTTTACTGCCCCTTTAAAGTATAAATTCCCATCTATTATTGAAAGTGTTAATTCTTCACCACTTTTTGGATATACAAAAGTTTTATCTTTTACAAGTTTTAAATTATTTGCTCTTACAAAACAAGCTACCATTCCTGTTCCACAAGCTAATGTTTCACCTTCAACACCTCTTTCATAGGTTCTTACTTTTATAATTCCATCTTTAATGCTTGCAAAGTTTACGTTTGCATTATGCTGATATCTCATTTTAGTACATAAATCATCTTCATATTTTTCTAAGTCATCAACAATAGTAACTAAATGAGGAACGCCTGTATCAACAAGATACCAAGTAAAACCTTCTTGTTCAAACTCTTCTTTTATTATAGTTGGTTTTGTTAATTTTGTTTGTACAATATTATTATTCACTTCTGAAGTGATAACTCCTGCTCCTGTTAAAAAGCTCATTTTAGAATTTGCTAAATTATGATTATATGCATAATGGGCACAAGCTCTGGTACCATTTCCACACATTGCAGCATCACTTCCATCACTATTATAAAATAACCATTCGAAATCTTCTTTTTCATTTGGTATTATCACAATTAATCCATCTGCTCCAATACCTTCAGTTCTATTACATAATTGTTTTGCTAAAGATGAGTAATCTTTTTTTCCTAAAGTATGGAAGATCACAAAATCATTTCCGCTTGCAGAATATTTTGAATATGTCATAAAATTTCCTTTATAATCTGTTCAACCTCGTTTTGCAAATTTTGCAAATTTAAAGAATTATCAATTACTAAATCAGCTAACCTTTTTTTCTTATCTATATCCATTTGATTGGATATTTTAATTTCTGCTTCTTCTTTGCTAATATCGTCTCTTTGCATTAATCTTTTAATTTGTAACTCTCTTGGAGTATAAACTACTAAAGATTTAGGTATCTTATAATTCATTTTCTCAAAAAATAGTGGAATATCTATGAAATATGGTTTCTTTTGTTTTTCAAATATTGCAGCTTCTTTTATAATCTCTTTTTTAATCAAAGGATGAATAAAAGCTTCAAGTTTTAATTTTTCTTTTTCATTCGAAAAAATTATTTTACCTAACTCTTTTCTTAGAACCGTTCCATTCTCTACATACTTCTGTCCAAATAACTGTGCAATTTTTGCACTATATTTATTTAATAACATATGTGCAATTTTATCCGCATCAATTGTTAAAAAACCATGAAGTTTTAGTAAATTGCAAACTGTACTTTTACCTGTAGCAATTCCACCTGTTAAAGCGATTGCATGTTTAAACAAATCATTATTCATAATATAGAGTTTACTACAAAAATGATTTATTTATCTTTATTTGGATTATAATTTAGTTATAATTATCTTTTGGCAATACCAGTAAGTGATTTATGTTGACTTGCAGAGAAGACAAAAGAGGCATGATGAATTTCTGTAGAGTAGTACTCTAGGTTATCTAATAAGTCTGATCTTTGTAAGATAATATCTGCTGTTGGGTGATACTTTTTAGAAGCTAAGATTGCTGTTGTATGTCCAAATTTAAAAGGCATAACAATCCAAAAGTTTGAACTTACCATTTGAATATCTTTTATTAAATCTTCTGCATCTTTTCCAAAACTTTTAGTTTTAAAAGTAATAAGTCCATCATCTTTTAGTACTCTTTGGATATTTGCTACAAGTATTTCATCAATATTTATATCGGTTAAAATAATTACATCAATATTTTTTTCATTTTTTGAAGTAAGTAAAGAAGTGTCTCCAAATTCTACTGCTCCTGTATGTTTTAAAGCTTCATTTTTTAAATTATCGTTTACTGTACCAATAATTAAAATATTTTTTGCTTCTTTATGTGTACATAATGGAGTGTGCACCATCATTTCATTAAAGGCTTGATTATTTCTCATTTCTAAAAATCCTTATTATCTATAAATTTTAGATATAATACCAAAAAAATTTTAAATTAAAAGTATATATCAAAGTGTATTAAAAAAATCACAGTTAATTTTTAGCTGTACTCTTCAATAGTATCACTTTTCATAAAGAAGGAAAAAAATGTCAACAGTTAGTTATAGAGATGCCGGTGTAGATATTGATGCAGGAAATCAGTTTGTAGAGAATATTAAGCCTTATGTTAAATCAACAATGATTCCAGGTGTTCTTGGAGGAATTGGTTCATTTGCAGGTGCCTTTGAATTACCGCAGGGTTATAAAAAACCAGTTATCTTATCAGGAACTGATGGTGTTGGTACAAAACTAAAATTAGCAATTGATGCTAAACAATTTGATACAGTTGGAATTGATTTAGTTGCTATGTGTTCAAATGATTTATTATGTAACTTTGGAGAGCCGTTATTTTTCTTAGATTATTATGCAACTGCAAAACTTAATGTAGAAGAAGCAACAGCTGTTGTAAAAGGTATTGCTGAGGGTTGTATTAGAAGCGAGTGTGCTTTAGTAGGTGGGGAAACTGCTGAAATGCCTGGAATGTATAAAGAGGGTGATTTCGATTTAGCTGGTTTTTGTGTTGGTATTGCAGAAAAAGATGAATTAAATAGAATTGAAAGAATAAATGCAGGTGATATTTTAATTGCACTTCCATCTTCAGGAATTCATTCAAATGGTTTCTCACTTGTAAGAAAATTACTTTTAGATAAACTTGGAATGTCTTTAGATGATGATTTTAATGGAAGAGCTTTAAAAGATGTTTTATTGGAACCAACTAGAATTTATGTAAAAGAATTCAAAGCTAATAAAGAAAATATTAATGCTTTAGCACATATAACAGGTGGTGGAATTACAGAAAACTTACCTAGAGTCTTACCTAATAATTTTAAAGCAGTTATAAATAGAGATAAAATAAAAGTTTTACCTATTTTTGAATTAATGGGACAACATGTTGAACTAGAAGAGATGTACCGAACATTTAATATGGGGATTGGTATGATTTTAGTAGTAAGTCCTTCAAATGTGGATTCAATTTTAGAAAATACAGATGGATACGTAATTGGTGAGATTAAAGAGGGTGTAAAAGGTGTAGAATTTATTTAATTCTTATTAGATAAATTCTAAAAAAAGGTAGCCATAATGGTTACCATTTTTTTAATCCAATTCCAACAACAAATCTTTGATAACAAACATAAGTTTTATGAAATCAAAAGAGCATAATATTAGGGGAATATTTAAAAAAAATAGTAGAAATTTAATAAAAAACTATTTTAGAAACTCGTAGCTAGAAGATAAAAAGGCTATTTTCTAATACTCTATCAATCACACTTATCCTTAGTATTTTTATATGTTTAAACTAAGCATATAATTAGTTTAATCCACTAAAAACTAATATTTAATAATAATTCTAAAGTAGTATCTAAATTCCATCTATTTTCAAGTAGTTGATTTTTGATAGATTTTACTTTATTAAGATGTAAAATATTTATGACTAAGCTTCTTAAAATTGTCATAGTCATGGGATTAATATTTGCAGTATGTAAATCTTCATAAAGTGATTTATCTTTATGAAAGTGCATAGTTTCAACTTGCCAATGCTTTAATCCTAAATTATGAAATTCTTTTGCAGTATCTTTAAAATTTGTAATAGCAAATGATGTTGTTAAAGTTTCAGTAAATTCTCCTGTTTTTTTATTGACTTTATGAATAGTTTTATCAATTCTTATTATGGTTCTAATATGTGTCATACCATTATGATAAAAACAACTATTATTTGTAAAAGTTAATACTTTTCTTTTGACTAAGTTTTTACCCTCTTGTTTCAAATCTGATATATAAGTATCTGTAGGCTTTTTTGTATTGGATATATCAATAGCTTTAGTTAATAGCTTTTTCTGGTTACCTTTTAGCTTAGCATAATATTTTGAACCATCTTTTTCAATCTTGTTTAGAGTTTTTTTTAGTATTCATTGCATCAAATGTATAAATAAAACTATCATCTAATTCATCAATAAGTTCTCTTAATGCAGGTACTTCGGACTTATTGGAAATCTTTTTATGTGCTAATATTATCCCAGTATTGGCTAATACTGCACTCAACACTTCTGTTGATTTATTTGCATTAACACTACTACCATTCATAACTTTACCATCTACTGCTAATTGTTGTAAATTATCAGTTTTATCAACTAATCCATAAATCCATATCCTAAAAACTTTTTCTAATTCTAAATAATTAACTTCTGCTAAAATCTCAGCCACAGCACTCCTGCTTGGTGTTCTAATAAATTCTACACCTAAAAGTTTTTTGATTTTATTATTTTGAATATGATTTTTTATCCAGACCCATATCTCTTTATAATTTACCGCACCCATTAATTGTGCAATTACTGATAAAAATAAAATATGTTCTAATTTATGAAGTTTACCTTGACCTTTTCTATGATCAGGTATATCTGCTAAAAGTTGTAATAATTTATTTCTTTTTGCTATGGCTTCATAGCCTTTCTTTGATCTTTTATTTGATAATTTCTCTCTAAATTGATTTGCCATAATACCACCTTTTTATAGATATTATAGCCAAAAAGTACTATAAACTTAATTAAAAATTTTTAATGGATTGAACTAGCATATAATTAAGAAGATAATTAATTAACCTTTTCGTAATAAAAAATTAGATAAACTATCACGTTTTGCTAAAAGGCTATGAAGGAATTTATATGTTATTAACACCAGGACCAACTCCTGTACCAGAATTTGTAAGAAAAGCTATGGCTGATATTACTATTCATCATAGAACACCGGAATTTGAAAATATTTTTAAAGAAACAAGAGAATTATTATTAGAAATTCTTGATATGCCAGAAGTTGTTATGTTAGCTTCAACTGGAACTGGTTCTATGGAAGCTTGTATTACAAATTTAACACATAAAAAAGCATTAACTATTAACTCAGGAAAATTTGGTGAAAGATTTAGTAAAATTTGTCAAGCTTTTGATATACCTTTTTCTGAAATTAAAAACGAATGGAATACTCCTGTTGGTGTAGATTCTGTACTTGATACTATAAAAGCTGATTCTTCGATTGACGCAATTTTTATTCAAGTTTGTGAAAGTGCTGGAGGATTAAGACATCCAGTTGAGCAAATAGCAAAAGAAGTTAAAAAAATAAATAAAGACATTATGATAATCGCTGATGGAATTACAGCTATTGGAGTTGAGAAAGTTGATACTTCAAATTTAGATGCTCTAATAACTGGAAGTCAAAAAGCTTTTATGCTTCCTCCTGGATTATCAATGATTGGTTTATCAAATGAAGCAGTTGCAAAAATAAATAGTAAACCTACTGGATATTACTTAAATTTAGCAAGTGAACTTAAAAAACAAAAAATAAATACGACTGCATATACAGCAGCAACTACACTTATCATTGGACTTAGAGAAGTTTTATTACATATTAAAAACAATGGTGGGTTTGAAGCTTTATATGAAAAAACAGCTTTAAGAGCTAATTCAACTAGAGAAGCATTAAAAGCAATAGGATGTGAAATATATCCTGCCACTCCTGCAAATGCAATGACTACTGTTTGCACAGAACATGCTCCTGCTATTAGAAAGATTTTAAAAACTAAATATAATGTAAATATTGCAGGCGGACAAGATCATATAAAAACTTTGATTTTTAGAATTAATCATATGGGTTTAGTAGAAGATTTTGAAGCTTCATGGGTTGTAAATGCAATAGAGTTAGCATATGATAAATTAGGTGTTAGAGTCTTTGATGGAACTGCAAATAAAATCTTTGCATTAAATATGTTTAAAGGAAAATAGATGATTTTTGAACATGAAATACCAGAAGGTTGTAGATTATATTTTGGAAAAATTGCAAAAGCAAAAAGAGAATTAGAGTCTAAACTTAGTTCACTTTTGATAAATAATGATTTTGAAGAAATTATAACTCCAAACTTTTCATATTCACAACATCAATCAATTGCAAATGATAAAAAACTTATTAAATTTTCTGATGAAAAAAATGAACAAGTATCTTTACGTGCTGATTCAACACTTGATGTTGTAAGAATTATTACAAAAAGACTTGGACGAACTACAAAAAATAGAAAATGGTTTTATATCCAACCAATTTTTACTTACCCTTCAAAAGAAGAGTATCAAATAGGTTGTGAGTGGATAGGTCATGACAATATTGTAGATATTTTAAACTTAACAGCAGAAATTTTAGAGGCTTTAGAAATAAATCCTACCTTACAACTTTCAAATATTAATATTCCAAAGTTAGTAGCACAAGAGTTAGATATAGATATTGAGTTATTTAAAAATGGTGAAATAGCACAGTTACTTTCATTAAATATATCATGGTTAAATGATTTAATTAAAGTAAAAGATATAAAAGATTTAGAAAGAGTTTTAATCTTTGTACCACGGGGTATTAAACCAGAGTTAGAAAAACTTTTACAAACTTCAAAAGAAGTAGAGTATAAAAACTTAGTAATTGCTCCACTTTATCATGGCAGTTTAAAATATTATGATGATGTTTATTATAGAGTTATTCAAGATAATCATGTGATTTGCAAAGGTGGAAAATATAGTTCTGAAGGTATCAGTTCTTTAGGTTTTGCATTTTATACAGATAATTTATTAAAAATGTTAGAGGATTAGGGAAATATGAAAGCAGATTTAATTGTTGGTATTCAATGGGGTGATGAAGGAAAAGGTAAGATAGTTGATATGCTTGCCCAAAAATATGATATGGTTTGTAGAAGCCAAGGTGGTCATAATGCTGGTCATACTATTTGGGTAAATGGTATAAGATATGCACTTCACTTAATTCCATCAGGAGCTCTAAATCCAAAAGCTATAAATATTATTGGAAATGGTGTTGTTTTATCTCCTTCTTCAATTATAAAAGAGATGGAACAATTTAATGATTTAGAAGGAAGATTATTTATTTCTGATAAAGCACATTTAAACTTACCTTATCATGCTTTAATTGATCAAGCAAAAGAGAGATTAAAAGGTGATAAAGCTATTGGAACTACAGGAAAAGGAATTGGTCCTGCTTATGGTGAAAAAATTGCAAGAGTTGGGTTTAGAGTTGGTGAGTTATTAAATCCATCAAAATTATGTTCGAGAATTATTGAATATTTTGAACAAAATAGAGAAATCTTTAATGTTTTAGAAATTGAAACTCCAAACCAAAATGAATTATTGAAGGTATTAACAGAGTATAAAGAAAAATTAGAACCATATATTGCAAATACTACAAATATGATTTGGAAAGCAATTGATGAAGATAAAAAGATACTTCTTGAGGGTGCTCAAGGGACACTGTTAGATATTGATCATGGAACTTATCCTTATGTAACTTCATCAAGTACAGTTAGTGCTGGTGCTTGTACTGGTCTTGGACTTAGTCCAAAAGATATTGGTATAATAACAGGTATTGTAAAAGCATATACTACAAGAGTTGGAAATGGACCTTTCCCATCTGAAGATTTTGGAATTGATGGTGAAACAATGGCAGATGTTGGAAAAGAAGTAGGTACAACTACAGGACGAGGTAGAAGATGCGGTTGGTTTGATGCGGTTGCTGTTAAACATGCTGTAAGATTAAATGGTTGTGATCAACTATCATTAATGAAACTTGATGTTTTGGATGGCTTTAAAACAATTAAAATTTGTACTGCATATGAAGTTAATGGTGAGAGAGTGACTTATATGCCATCAGATTTAGATGATGTTAAACCAATTTACGAAGATATCGAAGGTTGGGATAGTGTAGTTGGCGTTAGAGAATTTGATAAACTGCCACTTAATGCAAAAATATATATAAATAGAATTGAAGAATTAACAGGGGTTAGAGTTGGAATAGTTTCAACTTCACCAGAGAGAGACGATACAATTATTAGAGGGATAAGCTTATGAGAATGAAATTACATCATACCGAATATATATCAAGAAGAATTGCTAGAGATCTAGTAAATTGTAGCTTCGTAGAGATTAGAAAGACTAAAGATGAGATTAAAAAAGAGATTGAACGAATCTTAGATGCAGATATAGATAAAGAACATGACCTTGATGAAAAAGTTGCAGATATTTTAGATGAGCAAGAAGAAAATATTGAATTTTATCATGCTGATTATAGACAACTTTTTTGGTTAACTAAAAAGAGAATGGCAAATGATTTTGGTATTATTTTAAATAATGAAGATAGGTTTACAGATATTGCTCATCAAATTTTAGATTATTTATGGGAAGAAGATTATATTCATTACACTTGTTCAGATAATCAAGTTAAAAATGTTATTTTTACTTCAATAGATGAATTTTTAAAAGGTTTTGAAGATGCAGATAGTGATGTAATTGAAAAAATTAAACATTATAAGAGAAGATTAATACCAGGTACTGATGACTATGATATTGTATATCATAAATTGTATGAAGAAGAATTGATTAGGCGAGGGTTGATGTAAAATGCAAAAAGTGTGGGTATATTTAGAAAATGGAACTTTTTTAGAAGCTAAATCTTTTGGTGCTTATGGAACAAGTGTAGGTGAAATAGTTTTTAATACTTCACTTACAGGTTACCAAGAAATAATAACAGATCCTTCATATGCAGGACAGTTTATCACTTTTACTATGCCAGAGATTGGTAATGTTGGGGTAAATGCTGATGATATGGAAAGTACAAAAGCACATTGTAAAGGTGTGTTAGTACGGAATTATCATGATGCATACTCTAACTATAGAGCAACAAATACTTTAGATTCTTTATTAAAAGAAAATAATGTTATAGGAATTTGTGACATTGATACAAGATATTTAACTAAAATAGTTAGAAATGAAGGTGCAATGATGATGATTGCCTCTACTGAAATTGATAACATTGATGAGTTAAAACTTTTATTAGATTCAAGTCCTAGAATAGAAGATATTAATTATATCAAAGAAGTATCTACTAAAGAAGCATATGTTCATAAATTTGGAACATGGGATCATAAAAACTTTGTATACAACAAAGCAGTAATGAGTGAAAAAAAAATTCTTGTAGTTGATTTTGGAGTTAAAAGAAATATCTTAAATGAATTAGTTCACTCAGGACTTGAAGTTGAAGTTATTCCCTCAGATTTTAAAGCAGAAGATTTAATATTAAGATTTGAAGCAAAAGAAATAGGTGGTATTTTTCTTTCAAATGGACCAGGTGATCCCTTAACACTTAAAGAAGAGAAAAAAGAAGTAGAAAAATTAATTGCAACTGATATTCCAATTTTTGCAATTTGCTTAGGTCATCAAATGCTATCAATCGCTCATGGTTATGATACCTATAAATTAAAATTTGGACAGCATGGTGGAAATCATCCAGTTGCAAATCCAGCAAAAATAGTAGAAATTACTGCTCAAAATCATAATTATAATGTTCCTGATAATATTATTGAAATAGCAGAAATTACACATCAAAATTTATTTGATAATACAATTGAGGGCGTTTCTTATAAAAATAAGAATATTTTCTCAGTGCAACATCATCCTGAAGCTAGTCCAGGTCCGCATGAATCAAAATATATTTTCAACGAATTCTCAAAAATGGTAAAATAACTTACCAAAAACAATAACTTCTTTTAGAATCTTAAATTTAATGACCTAATAAAAAAAATTGGCAAAATTATAACTTTTCATAATAATTTAACAAACAATAATTCACTAAATTTTAGGGACTGTAAATCTAACTGTGTAAATCCAAAAATATGATTATCGACTTACTTAGTCAGTCCTGAAAAAACCACTTTAAAAAGAGTAATCTAATTTTAATTCAATCATATTTTATAAAAACCTAAATTTTATTATCAACAATAGTTGATATAAAGATGTTAATCTTTGTATCTCTTGTGTAGATTCTAGTACTAGATTAAAATCTTGTATAAAAAGTGCATAAAAGTAGATATTCATCCACTTTTTAAGATTAAAGGCAGTAGCTGAGAGTAAGAGATTTATTTCATCCCCTTTAAAACCTTTTAAATAATTTCTCTCCATTCTATAATCAGATTTCATATGACCAATGATTGGCTCAATAGCAGCTCTTCGTTTAAACTTCTCTCTTTTAATATTGATTTGTTCTTTACTATCTCTTTTTAATCTTAGCCCTGGTATTGATATTGAAATAGTATTATTATTTATTGTTACTTCTTTTGTTCCTCTATATCCTCTATCACAGATAGCTTCTGTGATAACTTTATCTCCAATATTTGATATTGCATTAGCAAGTACTTCATCTAAAGTTTTAGAATCATGTATATTCGTTTTATGTGCAGATACTCCTATAATGATAGAAGTAGTTTTAGTAGTAACTATTGAAGCTTTAGTTCCAAATTCATATCCTTTATGGTCTTTGCCTTTATTAATTGCATAAGCATCTATCTCATGAAGTGAATATATTTTATTGGGAGTATTTTTCTCTTGTTTTAAAACTCTATTAAAAAGGTAAAAAGAGTGTGCATATTTATTATGAAGCTCTAAATTATCATCAAACTTTCTATCTATATCTCGTAAAACTATCATTGCAATTGCTCTTAATCTTTTCATAGCTCCAAGTGCTTTTTTGAGTTTCTTTGGATGTCTAAAAAATCTTAGTTGAATTCGTAATTCTTTAATTTCTTTGATAAAACTTCGTCTTAATTTAATATTTTCTTTTTTTGCTATTTTTAATAGTTTCACTATTATTTTAATAGCTAACTTACCATCTGTGGGAAAAGTCATATTACTCTCTTGTACTGTACTATCAACTATTACTTGTGATTCTTTAGCATTATCCCCATGTAACTCAACACTGCATTTAAAAATAAATTCAAATCCATCTTTACCAATTCTATTTCTAAATTTTACTAACTCTGTTGCATGACAAGGTAAGCTAGGTGTATATTCAGTAAAACCACAAAAATATTGTAAGTAAGGGTTCTGCTTCCACTCTTCAACAATTCTTTTATCGGATAAGTTTTTTAGCTGTTTTAGAAGTAATAATCCTACCATTAATCTAATAGGCTTATTAGGTCTTCCTACTTTATCATTTTTATAATATTTTTTAAATTTAGATTCTATTTTCGACCAAGGAAAAGTATCTGCTAAAACGATTAAAGAATCTTTTGAATCTAGCATATCCATAAAAGAACCACTGAAGAGATTTTTTTGCATATTTCGACCACTTTTTAGTTGATTTTACGAGTTTATCATAATTTTACTATATTTTTTATGTTGATATTATAGCTATAAAGTGATGATAAACCCCTTAAAATAAGGGATTATTTGGTTTTTCAGGACTGACTAATTAAAAAAACGAGTGCTTGAAAAGCTTCTTCAACTATGTTATATTGGGAGTAAACAAAGGTTTATTTACAAATGGCTGTAAAAAAGCACTAAAATATGTATAAATTGCAAGTCTAAAAATGTTATTTCCAAAGGTATGAGAAGAGGAATTAAGAGATATTTTTGCAAAAATTGTAGAGTATCTTTTTCTTCTACAAGAAGACCTAAACACTTAGAAAAAATAATCTTTGAAGAGTACTTTTTACATCGTCAAACTTTAAAACAATTAGCAACTAAATATAACAAATCAATTCCTTGGATTATGAAGAAAAGAGATGAATATATTGTTGATACTAAAGTACATAAACCAAGAGCAGTAAATTTAATTTGTGATGCTACTTTCTATGGAAAGAGAAAAGACAAATCAGGCACTTTAGTTTTTAAAGATAATGAGACTAAAGAGATTCTTATCTGGAAGCATATTGAAAGTGAAATAGTTAAATGTCCAGTTTCACCACGTTATGGTTGCCTAGTTACATAAATAAGAAAGCGATAGCTTAACAACATAATTGTAAAATCTTTACAGCAAATAAGGATTTTAAAAATGCCACAAGTCTATCACTCTAATGCCAGAACAAACCAACATGTAAGAGAAATAATACAACAATCTAATTTAACAAATGTTGAATTAGCAAATAATTATAATGTGAATGTTAAAACTATCGCCAAGCATAAAAATAGAGATTTTTTAAATGATAAAAGTTCAAGACCAAAAAGAATCCATTATGCTCTAACACCTTTAGAAAAAGAGTTAATTAAAGTAGTCAGAACAATGACTTGGATGGAGTTAGATGACTTAGCAGATACAATCGTTGATATTATTCCAAATGCAAATAGAAGTAATGCTTATCGCACTTTAAAAGCCTTTGATATAAACAGAGTTCCACAAGAGCAAAAAGAAAAAGCTAAAAAGTTCAAAGAGTATGAGCCTGGTTATTTACATATAGATGTAACTTATTTACCAAAGTTTGACAAGCAAAAATATTACCTATTTGTAGCAATAGACAGGGCTACAAGGCTACTTTACTATAAAGTGTATGAGAATAAGACAGCAGCAAATGCAGTATCTTTTCTAAAAGAATGTAAAGAATTTTTTCCATTTTACTTAACACATATTTTAACAGATAATGGATTAGAGTTCACAGACAAATGGGCAAGAGGAAAAGGTTTTGTAAGTGGTAATCATAAGTTTGATGTAGAGTGTAAAGATGATGAGATAGAACATAGGCTAACAGCTCCATACACACCTCAAACTAACGCAATGGTAGAAAGAGTAAACGGAACTATTAAAAATGCTACAATTAAAGCAGAAGAGTATGACAATATTGATGATGTTAAAAAAGATTTAAATAAATTTTTGATATACTACAACTTCAATAGAAGACATGGTTCTTTAAAAAAAGAATTAAAAGTTAGAACTCCATTTGATGCAGTTCAAAGTTGGTTTCAAACGAAACCTGAAATATTTAAGATTTTACCAGATGTGTTTCAACATATTGCTTTTGAAATGGTACAACGTGGTGAAACTTGACATTTAAAGACTACAAATATTTAAAAGAAGAGCTTATTGCCTTAGGCTATATAATTAAAAGTGCAACTTTGGATGGTAAAAGAGGCTTATATAAAGCTTTTAAAGACATTCTCATACAAATGTGTCACTTCCATCAAAAAAAGATTGTACAGCGGTATATTACAATGAGACCACACAAGCTTTAGCTTTTGATTTATAAAACTTGAAGCCAGTAAAAATCTTAAGAAAATAGTTTCAAGGCTTACTTAAACTACAGAAAAGAACTTCAAAGAAAAGCTTGAGGAATGGTACAAATTTTACAAAGATTTTTTAGAAGAAAAAAGTGTATCTGCAACTACTGGAGATCTACATTATACTCATTCAAGAATCAGGGCAGCATACAGAAGTTTGAGAACAAATTTACCCTATCTCTTTACATATAAAAACTACAGAAAATTATCTATTTCAAATACTACAAATGCACTTGAAGGTGGAGTATTTTCACACATGAAAAATATGATTAGTTGTTTAGTCCCAAAGACTTACTCAAAGGATTCAACTTAAAGTACTCTGGGTTTTTCCTGAATATTTGAGACATTGTATCATAAGGTGTTTTATACTTTAAAGCTTTGAGTTTTTTCTGATAATTATATAAAAGAAGAAAGCTCATCAAGTGTAACTTTAGAGCTTTTAAGGTCTCATAATGAAAAAGTTTCACAGTATGGTCTTTAAGAACTTTATTCATCACTTCTACCTGACCATTAGTCCAGGGATGTCTAAACTTAGTCAAACGGTGTTCTATTTTATACTTTTGGCATACTATATCAAAAGGATGAATCTTATCTTTTGGTCTTAAATGTTCACTTAGAAGTGCATAAGGGAACCTCTAAAAACAACTTTCTAATTTGTTTAAATCATTTTTAACTTAATTTTTAAAATTTATCACACGCGAAACTTGATTTACTATAAAATTCTACTAAAAATTATAATGATCTTTGTGAGTTTTTGTAAAATCTCTATGATTTCATATATTTTTACATAACTTTCACTTTTTGCAATCTAACTAACTGTTCATATCTAAAGAGATTATATGTAAGATTTAAAAATCCTATAGATGACTTGATTCGTTTTATCCCAATGGACTTCATATGTAAGGCATCATTCATAGAGTTTGTCATAAATCCAAATATATGTTCTACTCTTGCTCTAATTTTAGATTTTATGTTATTTGAATCTTTTTGTTCATCTGTTAAAGGACTACCTCTGTAACCTTTTTCATGCACAAAGCTTTTGCAATTTTTATCTTCTAGAAATTCTTCTATCTCTTTACTCCTGTAAGCACTATCTGCATGAAGTTTATTATCTGTTTCATCAATGATATTTTTAATTTCAGTAGAATCATGAGGAGCAGCACTTGTAACACTATATTTAGTTATGAATTTAGTTTTTTCATCTGCGTTAATATGGTCTTTATATCCATAGTGTCGTTCACTTGATTTAGTCATCCAACTTGCATCAGTATCTTTTTGGCATAACTTGCTTCGTTTACCATTGTTATCTTTTCTGGCAAATTTTAAAGGTATAGCACCTTTTTTAATATCAGCATTATCTTCTTTAGAATTTCTTTGTCTAGGAACATCTACAAATGAAGCATCTATCATACTTCCCTCTTTTGCTATAATACCTTTATTTATAAGTTGTTTAGTAAATAGTTCAAATAATGTTAAAGATAAATTCTTATTTGATAGCTGTTCTTTGAAATGCCAAATAGTTTTTTCATCAGGTATTTTATCTCCAATTTTCAATTCTAAAAATTGTTTGAATGATGTTCTATCATTTATTTGAAATTCTGTTTGTTCATCACTTAAATTATAGTATTTTTGTAATATTAAAATTTTAAACATCATTATCTTATCGTATGGTGGCCTACCACCAGCACCTTTAGGTTCTACGTATAAAGCCTTCTCTATTGGTTCTCTAAACATATTCCAATCTACAACTTTATCTAATTTTGTTAGTGGTGGTTGATATTCTTTTATTTTTCTCTCATGAAATTCTAAATCAAATAATCCTTGCATTTATAAAGCCTTTTGAGTGATATTTAATATCTATTTTAACTAAATCTTGATTTTAAATTGCTTAGGTTGGGCAGTTTTTAGAGATGCCCATAAGTAAATTGAGCTCCATTATCTGTTAAAATAGTATGGATTTTAAAAGGTATATCTTGTATAAAGTTTTCTAAGAATGAACAAGCGATAGCCTGAGTCATTCTTTCATGAATTTCCACATAAGTATACTTAGTAGCACGATCTATAGCTACGAACATATAGGCTTTGCCTTCTTCACTATGAACTTCTGAAATATCTATATGGACATATCCTATATCATACTCTTTGAACTTCTTTTTTTCTGTTTTATCACGGGGTTCTTTGGGCAAACGGCTTAATCCATGACGTTGCAAGCATCTGTGTAAGTTTGACCTTGTCATTTTAGGTATCTCATCCATCAGGGCTATAAAAACATCATCTAGTGCAAACTTGGTAACTCTTCTAAACTCACAAATTATTTGTTCTTCTTCTTGACTTAGTACTGTTGACCTTGCTATCGTCGGTCCACTTTTTTTATCAGTGATTCTATTGGCATTCTTCCATTTTGTTACTGTTTTTGGATTAAGGGACAATCTTGCAGCTAACTCTGTGATTGTCTCTTGAGACTCTTGTATTTCTTTTCGAATTCTTGGCGTCGTCTTGGCATTAGAGTGTTGTATATTTCCCATAAATCTACTCCTTTTATAAAATAATAGCTGACTCCATGAGAATTAGGGACTAAACAATTAGTTTGCATCGAGGATTGAATAAAGGTTTGAAGCTGCATTTGGTAGATTATTATTTAGTCAATTATAAGAAAAAGTAAAAAAGTAAGCACCCATTTTTTTAATTAAGTCGAAAAGGTCAAGAGTAAGAAATTGCTCAGAGATTTATCCTCAACTATGTATATTTTTCAGCGAAATTATGCAAAAATATACAAAGTAGTTAGAGGATAATTGGTTGGTTTACACAAATGAGTTTACACTCTCCTATTTTCATAAATATTATTTATCTTCTCTTTGAGTGATATTTTATGCTTATTTTCTATAGGCGTATAATACAAGTTACTTGCTATTTCATTCAAAGTTTTTTCACCTTGTAAAACTTCTAAAACTACTTTAGTTTTAAATTCTGCTGTAAATATTTTTCTTTTTGTACTCATTTTTACCCCTTGTAAATATTTTTTAACTTTTTAGGAATAAGAATTTTATTTAATTAGTTACTTTTATTAAAACAAATAGAAAAATATGCGCCAGTTTTGCTATTAAAAAAGTTCTATCTTCTTCCTAGATAAATTCCTACAGCTTGTAGTTTTTTACCTTTCATTTCTCCACACAATTTATTTTTTGTTATGAAAGTTTTTGCATCTGCTATTGATGTGAATTTTTTATCAGTTTTTTTACACATTTTTGTATAAACTTTTTTACCCATCATTTGCATCTTTTTTTGTTTTTTTGCAATCATTGCGTTCTCTACTTTTAATTCTTTAGATACTTGTTTATATACTTCATCAAAAACTTTAATTTCTCCACCATTTTGTTTAGCAAAATTTAAGGCATCTTCTTTTTTTGCAAATGCATATTTACTTGTATTACTCATAGTTGCAGGCTTATTACTTCCTACTACATAAAAAGCGTCTTTTACGTTTATAAATTTTAATGATTTATTATCAACAACTTTTAAATCACTCAGTTCTGCCTTATTAATCTGTATATCTTCAACTAAACAATGAATTGAACAATACTGCTTTGCATGATTAGAATGAACATCTTTTGCAGCATGTGATGTTTTATAAAACATTGGTAGAGTCATACCACAGATATTACAATACTTTTTAGAATCACCTTTTTTAACTAAAGTAGCTTTTGAGGGCATAACTGATTGATAACTCATTTTTTTATCTTTCATTTGCATTTCATTTGCGAATAGTGAAGATGTGATTATAAATAGACTCACAAAACTTAATAATACTTTTTTCATAATTTTCCTTTTTAATTTATTAAAAATCTTATCCTTAAAATGTTAATTAAATGTTAATTTTAAGTTTTTTTTAACAAAATTAACAAAAAATTAACATTTAATTGTTAATATTATATAAAAATTATAAGGTTAGATTATGAATAAAATTCTTTTCTATATATTTATTTCTCTTTTTATTATTACTTTTTCAAATTCTTCATCACAAAACTTTCGTAAATTAGCCAACTCTTCTGTAATTTATACTCAAGAAGGAGATGAAAAACAATGGTGCCCAATATGTGGTATGAGTATCAAAAAGTTTTATAAAACTTCACATAGCGCAACTTTACATAATGGGCTAAAAAGACAATATTGCTCAATTCATTGTTTAAGCAAAGATAATCAAGATAATGGAATAGATATAAATAATATACAAGTAATAGATGCAAAAACAGAAAAACTAATCAATGCAAACAAAGCTTTTTATGTTATTAATAGCAAAATAAAAGGAACTATGAGCAAAATTAGCAAACTTGCTTTTGAAAAAAAAGAAGATGCAAAAGATTTTATAAAAATATATGGTGGAACTTTAAGTACTTTTTCTAAAGCTTTAAAAGAAGCTAACAAAAGTTTAAAATCTGATCTTAATATAGCAAAAAATAAAAAAATAAAAAAGATTTATCCAAAAGGTAGAAAAATATTTAAAAAAAGATGTAATCAAACTATTGATCTTAGTTTGTATTTGGAAATAAATGAACTAAAAGCAGATTTAAAAAATTCAAAACTCTGCAAAAAGCTAAAAGAATCTCAACTTCAAATGGTAGCACTTTATCTTTGGGATGTAAAAAAAGATGGAGGCCAAAGTAATAGTAAAAACATCATTGAAGTAGAAAAAAATGATAAATGTCCTGTCTGTGGAATGTTCGTATCAAAATATCCTAGATGGGTAGCTCAAATTTTTTATAAAAAAAATAATATAGAACATAAACTTTCTTTTGATGGAGTTAAAGATTTAATGAAGTTTTATTTTAACTCTAAAAAATGGGGTAATTATGAAATCAATTCTAAAAATATTAAAGAAATTTTAGTAACAGATTATTATTCACAACAAACAATAGATGGAGAAAAAGCTTTTTATGTGATTGGCTCTAATGTTTATGGTCCAATGGGTAGAGAATTAATACCTTTTATTAATTTAGAAGATGCAAAAACTTTTAAGAAAGATCATGAAGGAACTGCCATTATTGAATTTAAACAAATTGTAGAAAAAGAGGTTTATAAATTAGATGAATAAAAAAAGTACTTATCTTTTATTTGCACTTTTTATTACAATAAGTGTTTTAATAGGGGTACTTGCATATTTATACACAAATAAAACATTAACAAAAGAACAAATTGAAGAAAAGAATATTTTAGTATCAACTCTAGGTCTTCCTGATTTAAGTTTATTTAATAGTTCAATGTATTTAAGACACAGAAGCCTAAGCAATATTTTTTCTATTTTTAATGAAGGTCCAGAATTAAAGGAACACCAAATGTTAACATTTACTTATTCACATTCAAATATATTAAATAATACACCATCAAAGATTTTAAATGAAAAGTAGTATTAATTTTTATTTAATAGAGTATGCAATAAATTCAATACTTAGACAAAAGTATAAAAATATTTTTATTTTAATTGTTTTTATACTTTTAACTACACTTTTGAGTTCGGTTTTTTTCATCTCAAACTCTATAAAATATGAACTAAATCAAACACTAAAATCTTTACCAGAAATTACTATACAAAATATCCAAGCAGGTAGACAGAAAAATATTAATATTGCAATAGTTGATGAACTTTTAAATATTGCAGGAGTAGAGGATGTTATTGCAAGAGTTTGGGGATATTACTATTTTGAAAATGAAGCAGTTAATTTTTCAATAATAGGAATTGATGAATTTGAAAACCAATATAAAGATTCAATAAATAAAATCATAAAAAAACATGACTTCTCAAAAGCTTTAGATAACACTTCAATGATAATTGGGCAAGGTGTAAAAAAGATACTAGATAAAAATTATTATAAAGAGTATTTTAATTTTATAAAACCAAATGGTGGATTTTTAAAAGTAAATATACAAGGAGTATTTAAAAGCTCTTTACAGTTAGAATCAAATGATATTATACTTCTTCCAAAAGAACTAGCCCTTGAAATTTTTGATATGAATGAAAATGAAGCTACTGATATAGTCGTAAAAGTAGCAAATCCTGAAGAAATTTTTACAATTGCTTCAAAGATTAAACTTAAGTACCCTCATACAAGAGTTATTACTAATAAAGAGTTAGAAATTTCTTATCAAAATATATTTGATTATAAAAGTGGAGTCTTTTTGGTACTTTTTATTATCTCTATTTTTACTTTTTTTATTATTATTTATGATAAAGTAAGTGGTTTAAGTAGTGAAGAAAAAAGAGAGATTGGTATTTTAAAAGCTCTTGGTTGGAAAGTAGAAGATGTACTAAAAGAGAAATTTTATGAAAGTTTTATTATCTCCTTTTTTGCATATGTTTTTGGTGTGTTATTCTCTTTTATTTTTGTTTATATTTTGCAAGCTCCACTCTTAAGAAATATCTTCACAGGTTATTCAGAACTAAAAACAACATTTGAACTACCTTTTATTCTTGATTTTAATACTCTATTTTTAGTATTTTTCTTAAGTGTTCCAATTTATATAGCAGCTACAATTATTCCTTCATGGAAAAGTGCAACAATAGAAACAGATAAAGTGATAAGATAATGCTTGAACTAATAAATTTAACAAAAGTGTATGAAGTAAATAATAATAAAACAATAGCTATAAAAAACATAAACCTTAAGATAAATAAAGGTGAACTAATTATTTTAAAAGGTTCAAGTGGAAGTGGGAAAAGTACAATTTTATCACTTTTAGCAGGGCTTAGCAAACCAACACATGGGGAAGTTATAATAGATAAAAAAAGAATTTCTAAATTGCCTGATAACTTTGCTTCACTTTTTAGAAGAGAACATATAGGTTTTATTTTCCAAAAATATAATTTAATCCCAACCTTAAGTGTAAAAGAAAATATTTTAATACCTTTAATTCCACAAAATCCTTCACAAGAAGAAGCAACAAAAACTATAACTAAAGTTATGAAAAAATTTAAAATTGACCATAAAAAAGATGATATAGTAAGGAACCTTTCAGGAGGTGAGCAACAAAGAGTTGTAATTGCTAGAAGTCAAATAAACAATCCAAATATTATAATAGCAGATGAACCAACAGCAAATTTAGATAAAACATTATCTTTATATTTTATAGAAATTTTAAGAGAGTTAAAAAAAGAAAATAAAACTATAATAGTAGCAACACATGATCCACTATTTTTTGATTTAGATTTTACTGATAAAATCATAGAACTTGAAGATGGACAAATAATCTAATGCTTTTATTACCTGAAGTTTTAATAATAATTACTATAAATATAATATTTCTAATATTTTCAACAATAGCTTTTTATCTAAGTATCAAAATATTCTTTACTTGGGATATGGATTCAACTTCACAAAAACAGTATGCCTTAGAACAACAAAGTTTTTTAAGCGCTACTATTATTCAATATATTTTATCTATTAAAATTCTTCTTTTTATATTTTTTATTTTCACTCTTGACAAAATATCAAATATATTAACTGGGGCTATGTGTGCAGCAGGAGTTGTTGATGCAAGTGATTATGGTATTTATTTACTACTATTTAAACTAATAAATATATATTTATTTGGTTTTTGGTTAATAATTCACAAATTTGATATGAAAACCCAAACTTTAAAATATACAAAACTAAAATTTGGGTTTTATATCTTTATTTATCTTCTATTTATTACTGAAATTATTTTAGAAATTACAATGTTTAGCTCAATTGATGTAACACAATTAGTTAGCTGTTGTGGAACAATATACTCAAACTCACAAGGCTCATATTTTTCACAAATATTTCGTTTTGATACCTCTATACTATTAATATCTTTTTATTCTTGTTTACTTTTATTAATTTTATTTTATTTTCTAAAAAATGATTATTTATATATTTTATTCAACTTAATTTTTTTAATTTTAGCACTTGTAACTTTAATTTCTTTTTTTGGAACTTATATTTACGAGCTTCCAACACATCATTGTCCATTTTGCATGTTACAAAAAGAGTATTTCTATATTGGTTATTTTTTATATTTTTTACTTTTCATGGGAACATTTTATGGTTTTATTATAGGAATAAAAAATATCTTGACACAAAGCAAGGACAATTTTAATCATTATTATAAAATGTCATTGGTATTTTTACTATTTTATACTATTTTGATAAGTTATTTTCCAATAATTTATTATATAAAAAATGGCGTATTTTTATAAAGTATTTTTATATGAAGGAAAGTTATGAGAAATTTATCATTAATTGCTTATTTAGATTTAAAAGAGTCTATTAGAGCTAAATGGTTTATTATTTATTCATTAGTTTTTGGTGGAATGATTGCACTATTTTTTATTGCAGGAGTTACTCAATCACAAGTTATGGGGTTTAGTGGGTTAAGTAGATTACTTTTAATGTATATACAAATTACAATTGTAATTTTACCTATTTTTATACTAATAACCACCGTTAGATCAATCTCTGGAGATAGAGATAACCATATTTTAGAGTATATGTTGTCTTTTCCAATCTCATTAAAACACTATTATTGGGGTAAAATTTTAGGAAGATTTATCACTGTATTTTTACCAGTATTTTTTGCAATGGTTATAGCAATTGTTTATGGATCATTTATTGGAGCTTCTATTCCTTGGAATATATTTTTCTTATACACAGGTCTACTTTTTGCTTTATCTTCTGCTTTTTTAGGTATAGCATTTTTTATATCATCATTTGTTAAATCAAGTGAAGTTGCACTTGGAATTTCATTTTTTATATGGATTTTTCTTTTAGCTTTTATTGATATTGCACTTATTTCATTAATGATGCAAAATAGAGTTAGTGAGGGTTTTATCATTACAATTGCATTATTAAACCCAATGGAAATATTTAGAGTTGCAGCAATTTCATTATTTGATCCTGAACTTACAGTTATGGGTCCAGTTGCTTATTATATTTTAGATACATTCAAACAAAGTACTTTTGTACTATTATCAATTTTATATCCAGTAGTTATAGGTATTATTTTTGCTTTCTTAGGGTATGCAATTTTCTCTAAAAAAGATTTAGTTTAAACAAGGAATTTTTATGAAAAAGTTTTCAAATTTAGTATTATCATTTTGTCTATTTTCTACTATTGCATTAAGTGCAAATGAAGATTATAGTCTTAATTTTGATAAAGAAACACGAGGGTTAGTTCGACATATGCTAATTTACAAAGATCCAACTTGGGTAGCAAAAATTGTTACACAAGATTTAAAAGAATTTTACTTTACAAGTCCAAAGTCTTTATTGGAATTTTATTACAATCCACATAAATGGCCAAATGCAAAAGTAGAAACTTCTGAGCAACTAAAAGATGTTATAGTTACTGATTATAAAACCTTAAAGCCAATTGATGCAAGATATGCTTTTTATGTTTATGGAAGTAATAAAATATCTAGTGCAGGAGATGATTTACCAGCTTTTAAAAATATTAATGATGCTAAATATTTTATGAAAAATAATAAAGGAAAAAGAGTATTAAGTTTCAATCAACTATCAAAAGGTCTTATTGATTTATTAAACGGCGATATATAATCGCTATTTAGTAGATTTTAGTTACTAAAAGTGACACTTTGTAACCCCTTACAAAACTTAAACAAATTTTAAATTACAAAATTAGTCAAGATTTAACAATGATTTAACAAATACTTGATACAGGTCAAGATTTTGATTTTTCTAAAGTGCTACTATCATATAGTATTAAAGATTTATAAATAAAAAAATCTAATAATATAACAAAGGAGAAGTTAAGATGAAAAAATTAAATAGTAAACTTTCTTCACTGATTTTAGGTATAGCATTAACTGCCACTATTGCTTCAGGAGCAACAGGTGAATTATCTAAAATTATGAAAGAAAGAGGTCTTTCTGAAATTGATGTTATCAGAGCAGCAAAAACTTACAATCCTACTGGGGTTAAAGATAAATATGTAGTATTTTCATCTGGTGGACAATCTGGACAAATAATTGTTTACGGTGTTCCATCAATGAGAATCTTAAAATATATTGCAGTATTCACACCAGAGCCTTGGCAAGGATACGGATATGATGTAGATTCATTAAAAATATTAAGACAAGGTAATATTAGAGGTAGAGAAATAAATTGGGGAGATACACATCACCCAGGTCTTTCTGAAACTAATGGAAGGTATGATGGAAAATGGCTTGTAGTTAATGACAAAGCAAATCCAAGAATTGCAGTAATTGATTTAGCTGATTTTGAAACAAAACAAATTGTAGTAAATCCAGTATTTAAATCAGAACATGGTGGATCATTCTTTACACCAAATTCAGAACATATATTAGAAGCAGCACAATATGCAGCTCCATTTGATAATAACTATCACCCAATTGATGAGTATAAAGAAACTTATAGAGGTGGGGTAACTGTTTGGAAATTTAATCCAAAAATTGGAAGAATTATTCCAAAAGATTCATTTACAATTGAAATGCCTCCATACATGCAAGATATAACAGATTCTGGTAAATTTATAAGTGATGGTTGGGGATTTACGAACTCATTTAATACAGAAATGTATACAGGTGGAATAGAAGTTGGTATGCCACCAAATGAAGCTGGTATGTCTAGAAGTGATACTGACTTTTTGCATGTTTATAACTGGAAAAAATTATACAAGTTATCACAAGATCCTAAAAATATAAAAATAATTAATAATCATAAAGTGATTACTATGGAAGTTGCTGTTAAAAATAATGCTTTATTCTTAATTCCAGAACCAAAATCACCACATGGTGTTGATGTTGATCCTACAGGACAATATGTGGTTGTTTGTGGAAAGCTAGATACACATGCTTCAGTATATGACTTCAAAAAAATTCTTAAACAAATTGAAAATAAAGAATTTATTGGTACAGATCCTTATGGCATTCCAATTTTAGATATGAAAAAATCTTTACATGGACAAGTAGAATTAGGATTAGGGCCACTACATAACCAGTTTTCACCAGTTGATGGAGAAATTTATACTTCATTATATGTTGATTCACAAGTTGTTAAATGGAATTTTAAAACTTTAAAAGTAATTGATAAAATAAATGTACATTATAATATTGGTCACTTAGCTGGAATGGAAGGTAAAACTGCTGATCCTCAAGGTGATTATATTATTGCATTAAATAAATTATCAATTGATAGATTTCAAAATGTTGGACCTTTACATCCACAAAATCATCAGTTAATTGATATTTCTGGTAAAACTATGGATTTACTTGTTGATATGCCTATTCCTTTAGGTGAACCACATCAAGCAGTAGCTATTAGAGCTAGTAAACTTCACCCGCTCGTAAGATATCCAATGGGTACAAATCCTAAAACTGGTAAAATTCATGTTGGTAAAACTTTAGCAGGGCAAGAAAGAATTGAGAGAGATGGAAACAAAGTAAAAGTATACGCTACACTTGTAAGATCTCATATTAATCCTGAAAGAATTACTGTTAATAAAGGAGATGAAGTTACAATTTATATGACAAACTTAGAAAGAGCTGAAGATGAAACTCATGGGTTTACAGTTGATAATTTTAATGTACATGCCTCATTAGAACCAGGTGAAACAGTAGAAATAAAATTCATTGCTGATATTGAGGGTGTTTTTCCTTACTATTGTACAGAATTTTGTTCAGCACTTCATTTAGAAATGATGGGTTACTTAATGGTTAAAGATCCTAACAAAAAATATGTTAGTGCTCAAAAACTTAAAATGAAAACTATGTCTGACGAAGAACTTAAAGCTGAATATGATAAAACCGTAGCTGTTAATACTGCAACTGATGCTGTTATTGCAAGTGTTGTTAAATTCTTAAAAGATAATAAATTTGAAGATTATAAAATTGTTTCTGATTTAGCAACAGATGCTTTTGATCAATATGGTCAAATACCAAAACAAAAAGAATTAGCAAACAAAGCTTTAAAAGATGGAGATATTGAAAAAGCAATTCTATTTGAAAATATGATTTGGCAACTTATGGTTAAAACAGCAGATGTTGGAATTAGAGCAAAAGATATTTTAGTTCGTAAAATTGCTACTAAACAATCAGATAGTGCTACTAGAGGTGAAAGAACATTTGCTGAAGGCGGGTGTAATGGCTGTCACGTAATAGGAAAAGTTTCTTCAGGACCTGATTTAACTGGAGTATTACAAAGACATGAAAATGGTGAAGATTGGGTTAGTAGATTTATTCTTACACCAGAAAAAATGTATGATGATGCTTATATAAAAGGTATGATAGATTATTTTAATCTAAAAATGCCTAATCAACATATGAATAAAGATGAAATAAAAGATATTATAGAATATCTTAAATGGATTGACGAAAATGCTAACCTTTTTTAAAATTAAATTAAATTAAAAGGAAGAAGATATATCTTCTTCCTTTTAATGATTAGTATCAACAACTAAAGTTTCGTATTGTGATATTTTTTCAACATAATAAGTTTTAAAATATAAATTATATATAAGTTTAGATTATATTTAAGAACTTTAAAATAAGGATACTCAAGTGCACTCAAGTTTTATAAAAGCAAGAATATTTACGTTTATTACATTAGTAATAATGACCGTTGCGTTTACTTTTCCTATGATTAGTTTCCACGGTACTTTAAATAAAATATATGATGAAAAAATAGAAGATATATCACCTTTTGCTATTAAAGTGTGGAATTTTTACAATCAAGGACGATATAAAAGTACAACTACTCCAAAAATAGCACATAATAATTTAGAAGAAATGATTAAAACATCATCTGAAATAGGTGTTGCGTCATTACCAATTTGGTCTTGTTCATTAGAAGCTCCAAATTACCCAAAAGAAGCTTTTCCCGAAGGAATTCCAGTATTTTTTCATTTTGATGGATTTTCTGGTGAAGTTTATGAAATGAATATTATTAATCATTATGTTGGAATGGATCCTATGTGGGTTGGAGGACAGCATGAACGTGAAATAGGTATTTATGTGCTACTTTTATTATCTCTATTTATGGTTTTATTTATTTTATTTAATAAAAAGATATTTACTTATATGATGATGATACCTGCTGCCTTACCACTTTTATTTATTGCTGATTATTCTTATTGGTTATATTGGTTTGGACACAATTTACATGACTGGGGAGCTTTCAAAATTAAACCTTTTATGCCAACAGTATTTGGAGATGGTAAAATTGCCCAATTTACAACGCATTCATATCCTCAAATTGGTTTTTATTTTCTATTAGCAATAGGTGTTTTAAGTCTTTTAGCTATTTTAGCTAAGAAAAAAGCATTAAAAGAAACAGAAGAAGATTAAGGTTTTAATATGTTACGAATAATTATAGTTTTTTATTTTTTATTCAATTTCTTAAATGCAAATATATTGCAAGATGCAATTGATAATGCACCTGAGGATTCAATTTTGAAACTTCCAAAAGGAGTATACAAAGGTTCTATTGTTATTAATAAGCCTATTACAATTATAGGAAAAGAACCTGGCGTTATTATTGATGGTTTAGGTAAAGGAACCGTAATAACAATAACAGGTCCTTATGTGACAATTAAAAATTTAACAATTCAACATAGTGGAGATAGATACGATACACTTGATGCTGCTATTAAAGTATCAAATTCTAAACAATCAGAAATTTCTAATTGTATTATAAAAGATACCTTATTTGGTATTGACATTGCAATGACAAATAATATGATTATTTCAAATAACTATATTACTTCAAAAGATCTATCCTTAGGGTTAAGAGGTGATGGTCTTAGACTTTGGTATTCAAATGACAATATTATTACAAAAAATAGACTTATAAATACTAGAGATATGATTATTTGGTATTCTCATGGAAATAAAATAATAGGAAATTATGGAGAAAATAACAGATATTCTCTACATTTTATGTACGCAGGAAAAAATCTTGTAAAAAATAATACATATAAATTTAATTCTGTTGGAATATTTTTCATGTATAGCAAAGATACCATTGTAGAGGGAAATATGATACAAAGTTCATTAGGAGCTACTGGTATGGGAATTGGATTAAAAGATGTTTCTAATTTTACAATTAGAAACAATACAATACTTTATTGTGCGCAAGGTATATATATAGACAGGTCTCCATATGAACCAGATACAAATAACTGGATTGAAGATAATAAAATTTTATATAATGCAGAAGCAATTCACTTTCATTCAATAAGTGAGAACAATATCATAATTGGAAATACTTTTTTAGGTAATATTGAAGATATTCTAAATGATAGTCAAGGTGCAAAAACTGATAAAAATACTATAGTTGGAAATTATTGGGACAATTATAAAGGCTTTGATAAAAACAATGATAATATAGGCGACACTCCTCATAAAGTTTATCAATATGCAGATCAACTTTGGATGTATAATAAAGATGTAAAATTCTTTTATGGTTCGCCAGTAATGTCATTATTAAATTTTCTTTCTAAACTAGCACCTTTTAGTGAGCCAAAATTTCTTATGTCTGATGAAAAACCTAAGTTAAAAATCTGAGGATTTAATTATGGAAACAATAAAAAAAGATAGAAGAAAATTTATTAAATTTTCAACACTTGGACTTCTCGGACTAGCTTTAGGTGGAGGAATTATTATAAGTCCTTATGCTCTAAATGCTGAAATGAGATTAAGACCTCCTGGTGCTTTAAGTGAAAAAGATTTTTTAGCTTTATGTATTAAATGTGGTCAATGTTTACAAGTTTGTCCATATCACTCAATAAAACTTGCTGACTTTACAAAAGGTCATGGAATAGGAACTCCATATATAGATGCACGTGAGCGTGGTTGTTATGCATGTACCGCAGTTCCATGCGTATTAGCCTGTCCTAGTGGAGCATTAGATCATAGTTGTGAAAAACCAGCAGACGTTCATATGGGAATAGCAGTATTAGAGTTTCCTAATACCTGTTTAGCAATTACTAATACACCTGTTCCAAAAGGATATAGTACAAGAGTACATAACTTTACAAATAATCAAAGAAATATTACACAACAAGAAAGAGATGTATTAGATAAGCTTGATAAATTTGAAGGTAAACAATGTACAATTTGTGCAGATATGTGTCCTATACCAAATCCAATAAATGCAATCTCTATGGT
Source organism: Halarcobacter sp. (assembly GCA_965243765.1). Lineage (GTDB taxonomy): Bacteria > Campylobacterota > Campylobacteria > Campylobacterales > Arcobacteraceae > Halarcobacter. The sequence continues at coordinate 806,076 of CBDEWB010000020.1, read as the reverse complement.
ACGAGCAGGAGATGGAAAAAAACCAGAAATACATGAAGCCTGCATAGGATGTGGAGTATGTGAAGAGTTATGCCCCGTAAATGAAGTGGCAATTGTTATTAAACAAAGATTATCATTTGAAGATTATTATATAAAAGGAATTAGATCGTGATTAAAAGAATTTTATTAAATTCAGTAATTATTTTATTACTTATAGGATGCTTAGATAAAAAAGAAGATACAAGTGAGCAACTTTCACAAAAGATTATTACTCAAGAACCATTAAAAATTGAAGTAGAAAAAAATATTAATGCAAAAGAGATAAAAGTAATACCTAAAGAAAAAATTAGTAAAGAAAATGAACAATATTACTTTAATTATAATATAAAAAGTAAATATGATCCAAATGCAAAACCAGCAAATGAAGATGCAGCAGTACGAATAAGACCAAGAACAACGATTGAAGCCAATATGCAAATAAGAAGCTCTTATGAAAAAGTAAAAATCTCTTTATTAGTAAAAAGATTAAGCAAAGAGTTTATTGTTAAATGTTCAGCGTGTCATAATGATTATGCAAATGGAATAATTGGACCGTCACTACTTACAAGAGATTCAGATTATATTTTTAATAAACTTATGACTTTTAAACGTGATCCAAAAGCAAATGTTTTAATGACAGGGCTAGTTAAACAAATGCAAGATAAAGAAATTCGAAAACTTGCAAATGAGATTTTTGAATTTAATAAACAAATTAGGGACTTAAAATGAAAAATATAATTGCAATAATTTCAACACTTTTAGTTTTAGGATTAATGGTATTTACATTTACTAATGGTAGAGCTTTTCAAGGTGGAGAAGCAGCAAAAGTAATTCAAGATTTGAAATATTTTAATGCTAAAATTTCTAAAGTAAAAGAGAATGAAAATATAGAAGAAGATAAACTAAATGCATTAAGAGAGAAAGCTGGAAATGTTGCATCTTTTAAAGTAAGTATTGAATACAGAAGTAAATGTGCTTCTTGTCATGGAGTTGATGGTTCTGGGCTACAAAATGGTAAAAAATTAATGGGTCCTAAATTAATTGGACAAGCAAAAGAAGTATTATATAAAGATTTAGTTGATTTTAAAGCGGGAAGAAAAGAGAATCTTATTATGAAAGGTTTATTAATGAATCTTGATGATAAAGATTTAAAAAACTTTGCAAATGAAATTTCACAATTTCAAGATAGAAAAGAAGCTTTAAACAAATAGCCAAAAGCTATTAGGGAATTTATTATGGATAAATGGAATAACAAAGAAATAATAGAAAACACTACTTTTTTATCAACTTTTTTTGATAAAACAAAAGAGGGAAAATCTTATTTATCATATAGAATGAAAAGATGGGTTGTAATAATTTCAATTCACCTTCTCTTCTTTTTATCATTTGCAATTGATATTCAAATACTTGAAGGAACACTAAATGGTTCTAGGTTTTTAGGCTTTCATTTAATTGATCCTTTTACTACAATTCAAGTATATTTAGCAACTTATCATATGCCTATAAATATTGTAATTGGAACAGTTACTATTTTACTTTTCTATCTTTTTATAGGTGGCAGGACATACTGTTCTTGGGTCTGCCCATATGGACTATTAAGTGAAATTGGTGAAAAACTACATAATACTTTAGTAGCAAAAAAAATAATTAAAAATAGAAAGTTTGATCATAGAATTAGACATATATTTTGGATTATTTTTATTGTGTTAGCATTTATAAGTGGTTTTTTAATATTTGAAACATTTAATGTAGTAGGAATTTTAAGTAGATTTATTGCTTATGGTTGGAGCGTAGCATTAGTATGGGTTTTAGTAGTATTTTTAATTGAAGTTTTATTTTCACGACGAGCTTGGTGTACATATCTATGTCCAATTGGTACTACTTATGGATACCTAGGAAAAGTAAGTGTACTTAGAATACAATGGAACGATAATTGTGACCACTGTATGGTTTGTCATGATGTATGTTTTGAAAGTCAAGTATTAGACTTAACAAAAGCAAAATATAGTGAAAAAAGAAAAGAAAAAGGCATTAAAACTGAATATATAACTGGTGCTGATTGTACCCTTTGTGGTAGATGTATAGATGTGTGTCATTCTGATGCATTAAAATTTGATTTTAGATTAAAAGGTTTAGTATAAAATGATTCAAGTTTCAAACTTAACAAAAAAATTCGACACACATGTCTCTTTAGATAATATAAGTGTTGAATTCCAAAATAATAATTACATAGCTTTAATGGGACCAAATGGAGCAGGTAAAACTACTTTTATTAGATCAATCATGGGTTACTATCATTTAAATAAAGGAACTGTTTTAATTAATGGATTAGATCCAATAAAAGAAAGAATAAAAGTTTTAGATAATATCTCTTTTGTGCCTCAACTTCCACCTCCTATTAAACTTAGTTTAAATGAATTAATTCAATATATTCAAATAAGTTCAAATGTTTCAAAAGATTTAATTATGCATTATGCCAATGAGATGAAACTAGATTTAAAAAGTAATTTAAATAAATCATTTTTTAAACTTTCTGGAGGAATGAAACAAAAGATGTTAATTGCAATTTCGTTAGCTAAAAAAAGTAATATTATAATATACGATGAACCAACAGCAAATCTTGACCCAAAAGCAAGAGATGATTTTTATAGATTATTAAAACAGAATGAAGATGATAAAATTTTATTATTCGTAACTCATAGATTAGATGAAGTAAAAGAGATTGTAAATAGACAAATTTATATGGATTTAGGAAAAATTGTTTCTGATGACAAAGTTTAGAAATATTAATGTTTAAAAGTTTACTTAAAATATTAACTATTTTTTGTGTAACTTTCTTTCTACTAGCTTGTGAACAAAAGATATCTCATGAACATGAAAAGATACATTGGGATAGAGATATGTGTGATAGATGCAAGATGGTTATTAGCGAAAAAAATTATGCTGTACAAGTTGTAAATCCTCAAAATGGAAATGTTTATAAATTTGATGATATAGGTTGTGTTATTTTTTGGTTCAAAGAAGAGAATATAACTTGGAAAGATAGTGCAAAAATTTGGGTAGCAGATGTAAAAACATCAAAATGGCTAGATGCAAGAGTAGTATCATATGACACAATGAATTTAACACCAATGGCATATGGTTTTGGTGCACATGAAAATAAAAATTCAATTGAAAAGAATCAAGAAATTATAGATTTTTTTGAAGTTACAAAAAGAGTTTTAAAAATGGGTAGATAAAAAATTATCTTGACTTTGGGAGTGTAATAAATTCCGTGTCAACACGAGAGTGTAAAATAAACGATAGTGTTCAATAATCTGTGTCAGCATCGAGTAATTCTTAAAATTGTATCATAAGTTTAATGCTTTATCCAAACGCTCCTCAAAGTGAATAGCCAGTTGAGAAAGTTGATTAAGAGTATCTATGAATACTTAAGGACAAAGGCTTTGTATCCTACAAAGAAGACAACTATCCCAAATAACGAATATTATAAATATCCATACTTAATTAAAAGAATTTAAGAATGATAATAATCAAGTAATTATTAATTGGAATACTAAAAAATATTATCTTGGAAGTTATCAAATTTCTATACATTGGATTGATAATATAAATTATTTAATTAAATATTCAAATTATTATATTATAAATCAAAAACTAAGAAATTTTAAAATGTTTACATTTAAAGAATTAAATGAGTGTTTTAATTTAGCTTATAAAGAAGCTCAAAAACATTTTTAGATACAATCTAATTAAAATTACAATAAAAGTTTAAATAATGTCTCAAACACCACAATTCACACACTTACATTTACATACAGAATATTCACTACTTGATGGTGCAAATAAAATTAAAGTATTAGCAAAAAAAGTGAAAGAAATGGGTATGACTTCTGTTGCTATGACTGATCATGGGAATATGTTTGGTGCAATAGATTTTTATAATGCAATGAATGCTGTAGGAGTCAAACCAATTATTGGTATGGAAGCTTATATCCATAATAATGATAAATTAAATGATAAATCTACAAGACAAAGATTTCATTTATGTTTATATGCTAAAAATGAAACAGGCTATAAAAATCTAATGTATTTAAGTTCTCAAGCTTATATACATGGTTTTTATTATTACCCTAGAATTAATAAAAACCTTTTAAGAGATCACTCTGAAGGGATAATATGTTCAGCTGCTTGTTTACAAGGTGAAGTTTCATGGCATTTAAATCTTAAAAATAAAAGAAATGTAAAAAATGGTGCAAAAGGATATGAGAGAGCAAAAGAGATTGCTTTAGAATATCAAGATATTTTTGGAGATGATTTTTATTTAGAAATTATGCGTCATGGTATTCCAGACCAGCATTTTATTGATGACTCTTTATTAAGAATTGCACATGAAACAGGTATAAAAATAGTTGCTACAAATGATACTCATTATTCTGAACAAAAAGATGCTGAAGCACATGAAGCATTTATGTGTATTGCTATGAATAAACTTTTTGATGATCCAAATAGATTAAGACATAGTGTCCATGAATTTTATTTAAAAACACCAGAACAAATAGCAAAACTATATGCAGATATTCCAGAAGCTATACATGCTACTCAAGAAATTGCAGATAAATGTAATTTAACAATTAAATTAGGGAATCCAACTCCTCCAAATTTTAAATTTACAAGAGACAAAGCAAAAGTTTATTCTTTAGTTTTACCAGAACCAGATATAGAATACTCATTAGAAAATGATAAAATTTTATTTACTGATGAGTGTTGGAGAGGTTTAAAAAAACGACTTAAAATTGTAAGAGAAGAAAAACATCAAGAATACAAAGATAGATTACAAGTAGAAATTGATATTATTAATAATATGAAATTCCCAGGATATATGTTAATTGTATGGGATTTCGTTATTGTTGCAAAAAAGATGAAAATTCCTGTTGGTCCTGGAAGGGGATCAGTAGCTGGATCGTTAGTTGCTTTCTCACTGGAAATTACAGATATTGATCCCATGCCTTATGGTTTACTTTTTGAGAGATTTCTAAATCCTGAAAGAATATCAATGCCAGATATTGATATGGATTTCTGTCAAGCAAGACGTGGTGAGATAATTGATTATGTTGTTCAAAAATATGGAAGAGCAAATGTTGCCCAAATTATTACTTTTGGTAAACTTCTAGCAAAAGGGGTAATTAGAGATGTAGCAAGAGTTCTTGATATGCCTTATTCAAGAGCAGATGCAATGGCAAAACTTATTCCTAATGAATTAGGAATAAAACTAACTGATTCATATATAAAAGAACCAAAAATTAAAGAACTTTGTGATTCAGATCCACAAGCTCAAAGAGTTTGGACTTTAGCACTTGCACTTGAAGGTTTAAATAGAAATGCGGGAACTCATGCCGCTGGTGTTGTTATCTCAAATGAACCTTTATGGAATAAAACACCACTTTTTAAACCTTCAGGACTTGATACGCTTGCAACACAATATAATGGTAAGTATGTTGAAGATGTCGATTTAATTAAATTTGATTTCTTAGGATTAAAAACTTTAACTGTTATTGAAGAAGCTAATAAATTAATTGAAAAAAGACATGGAAAAAGAATTGATTTTATAAAAGTGGATGTAAATGATAAGGGTGTTTATGATTTAATCCAAACAGGTAATACAATTGGTTTATTCCAAATTGAATCAGATGGTATGCAAGATTTATGTAAAAGATTAAAACCAGATAATTTTGAAGATATTATTGCCGTACTTGCACTTTATAGACCAGGTCCAATGGAGTCAGGGATGCTTGATGACTTTATTGACAGAAAACATGGTCGAGCTAAAATTGATTACTTTTATGATGAATTTACTGAGCCTTTAAAACCAATACTTGAGCCTACTTATGGGGTTATTGTTTATCAAGAGCAAGTTATGCAAATTGTTCAAACTATTGGTGGTTTTTCACTTGCTAGAGCAGATTTAGTACGTCGAGCTATGGGTAAAAAAATTATTGAAGAGATGGATATATTAAAAGGCGAATTTGCACTTGGTGGGGTAAAAAAAGGTTATAACAAACAACATTGTGAAGAATTATTTGATTTAATTGTAAAATTTGCAGGGTATGGATTTAATAAATCACATTCTGCTGCTTATGCCATGGTTACCTTTTATACTTCATATTTAAAAAACTATTACTCAACAGAGTTTATGGCAGCACTTTTAACACTTGAAAAAGACAATACTGATAAAGTTGTTAAATATGTTGATGAGGTAAAAAGATTAGATATTGAACTTTTTCCTCCTGATATTAATAAGTCACATCTTGTGTTCTCAGCTACTAAATTTGATGGAAAAGAAGTTGTAATGTTTGGAATGGGTGCACTTAAAGGTGCTGGAGATGTTGCTATTAATTCAATTCTAACTTCAAGAGCAGATGGTGGAGATTTTTTAGATTTATCAGATTTTATTTCACGAATAGATGGAAGTAAAGTAAATAAAAGAGTAATTGAAGCACTTACAAAATCAGGTGCCTTTGATAGTTTTGGATATTCAAGAAAAGCAATACTTGAACAAATTGAACAAATATCTTTATGTGTAGCAAACTCTATGAAAGCTAAAAAGATGGCCATAGGTTCGCTTTTTGGAGATAATCAAGAGTTAACTAGAATAGAGATAAATTTAGAACCCTTAGAAGAATATACTGTAAAAGAAATTTTAGAATTTGAAAAAGCCTCTTTGGGATTTTATGTATCAGGACATCCACTTGATGAATATAGATCACAACTAGAACAAATTAAATATACTTTATCTTCTGAGATTGATGAGCTAGCAGATGGTTCACAAGCTATATTTGTTGGCAAAATTGAAAATATCGTTGAAAAGGTTTCTAAAAAAGGAAATAAATTGGGAATTGCTTCAATTATGGATTTACATGGAACAATTGAGCTTATGCTTTTTGAGAATAGATTAAAAGAACTAGATGAAAATTTTAATTTAGAAGAACCAATTGCATTCAAAGTAAGCATTTCTAAAGATGAAAACTTTACAAGAATGAATATTCTAAAGATACAGAGTTTAAAAGATGCAAAAAAAGAAAAAATAAAAATAAAAATAAAACAAGTTCAAAAAGCAGAATCACCTTTAACTCTTGCTGTTCCTTTTAGTCAAAGTGATGATATTATTTATAAATTATTTGAAATAATTGCACATAATCAAGGGAAAAGGGAATTAAAAATTCTTATAAAATCAAAACTTGTAGATATAGAATTAGAAACTGGTTTTAAAGTTACATCTTCAGTTGAAAACTTAATTAAACAAATAGAAGGAGTTTATGTCGTAGTATGAAACAAATCTTATTAACAAATGATGATGGATTTGATGCCATTGGATTAAAAGCATTAATAGAAGCACTTGAACCAATTGCAAAAATTACAGTAGTTGCACCTGCAAAAAACAAATCAGCTTGTGGACATAGCTTAACACTAAATAGACCACTTAGAATGGTAAGTGTTGATGATGATTTTTATAAAATTGATGATGGTACACCAACTGATTGTATTTTTATTTCATTAAATAATCTTTTTAAAGAAGGTTATAAACCTGATTTAGTAATTTCAGGTATTAATATCGGAGCAAATATGGGAGAAGATATTACTTATAGTGGAACAGTAGCAGGAGCTATGGAAGCAGTCTTACAAGGAGTTCCTGCTCTTGCTATTTCTCAAGTTTGCGCAAATAAATGTGAAAATAAAAAAAATGATTGGGATTTTTCTTTAGCAAAAGATACAATTGCAAAAATTGCAAAACAGGTTTTAGATAATGAATTCCCTTTAGATGAAAGAAAGTTTTTAAATATAAATATTCCTCCTATAAAAAAAGAGCGCTGTAAAGGTATCAAAGTTACAAAAGCAGGCTTTAGAGAATATGGGAATGATACACATAGGCATTTGAACCCAAGAGGAGAAGAATATTATTGGATTGGCTTGCATCCATTAATTTGGAGAAGTAGTGAAAACAAAGATTGTGATTTTGAAGCAATTAAAGCAAATTATGTTTCAATTACGCCAATCATGTTAGACTTAACGTCATACAACGACATAAACAAGATAGAATCTTGGTTAAAAAACTAAAATTAGACTTAATAAAAAATACAGGCGCCTAAAAACTTAATCTAACTCAGGTACTATAAGGGTTTAAAAAGATTATTTATAATAGATTGTAAAAAGCTCTAAAATATGTCCTAAATGTAATTATAAAAGTGTTAAAAAAAAGTAAAAGAAATAATATCCAAAGATATAAATGTAAACATTGTAATAGATGGTTTAGCTCTCAAAGAAGACCAATAAAACTATAAAATAAAATATTTAAAGAGTACTTTTTACAAAAACAAACTTTACAATAATTATCACTCAAATATAATAAGTCAATACCATGGATTAAAAAACAAATTTACCTTACCTTTTTACATATAAAAACTATAAAGGTCTATATATTTCTAATACTACAAATGCACTTAAAGGTGGAGTATTCTCGCATATGAAAAATATGATTAGTTTACATCGTGGATTAAGCAAAAGTATGCAGCTTATGTTGGTTGATTTTTATTTGGTAAATTATTAAAAAGAGCTAATTATTCAGGCGCTTATATTGTTTATTAAGTCAAAAAAATGATAATTTAAAGATTCTTTTTATTTTTAATAAATAACAAGTTCTAAAACGATAAAATATAATTTAAATTTTAAAATATGATATTTAAAAGGATAAATTAGTGTTAGAAATTTTTGTTATTGGTTATTGTATATACTTTTTATTTACAATGTATACTTCATTTATGCAAATTGGATTTGTTCAAAATGCAAAAAAATTAGAACCTATTATCTTAAGTAAAGATAAATATTTTGAAGCTGCGAATTACTCTATTGAAAAAGAAAAACTTGTAATTGTGAGTTCTTTTTATAGTTTTATAGTTTTTATTCTTTGGGTTGGATTTGGCCTTTCTTTTTTAGATTCTAGTACAAATTTTGAAGCTACTTGGCTAAAAACTGTAGTTTTTATAGATTTATTTATTATTATTAACTGGGTTTTAGGACTTCCTTTCGAATTACACTCAACTTTTAAATTAGATAAAAAATACGGTTTCTCGAATATGACACCTACTTTATATATTAAAGATACTATTAAAATTGGTTTATTATTTTTGATTTTTGGTTCAATAGTTATTACGGTAATTTCATGGATTATTAGCTCTTTTGAATCTTGGTGGATTTGGGGATTTGTTTTTATCTTTGCTATAATTATTTTAATAAGTATGCTTTATCCTATTATTCGAGATAAAATGTTTGATAAATTTGAGTCATTGAAAGATAAAGAATTAGAAAAAAGAATTGAAAACTTATTAGATGAAGTTGGTTTTAAAAGTGCTGGTGTATTTTCTGTTGATGCTAGTAAAAGAGACAATAGATTAAATGCCTACTTTGGAGGATTAGGAAGTACAAAAAGAGTAGTTTTATTTGATACTTTAATTGCAAAATTAACTCATAATGAACTTCTCGCAGTTTTAGGTCATGAATTAGGGCACTTTAAAAATGGAGATATCTTAAAAAATATTGGTATCATGGGTGTTTTTATGTTTGTATTTTTTGCAATTTTTGGAAACTTAAATGATGAAATCTTTTTAGGACTTAGACTTAACAATGAGCCGTATGCAATTATAGCAGTATTTTTAATCTTTTCTCCAATTTTATCATTTTTCTTAATGCCTTTGATCTCTTTAATTTCAAGACATAATGAGTACGCAGCAGATAAATTTGGTTCAAAACTCCAAAGTAAAGAGGATTTAGTAAGTGCTTTATTAAAACTAGCAAATGAAAATAAATCATTTCCTTTGTCTCATCCTTTGTATATTTTCTTTTATTATTCTCATCCTCCTTTAACTGAAAGGTTTAAAGAATTAGGTCATGATGTTCATAACAATAATTTAAAAGATGCTTTAAAAGCAGAATTTTGTATTAATACAAATGATTAGTAATCTAATTACAATCATGGCTTTTTTAATTGGAGCTATTTTTGCTGGGCTTATTTTATGGATAATTTATATATTAAAAAACAACTTACTTGAAGAAAAGATTGTTGTATTGAAAGAATTTTATGAATCTTTAATTAAAAGTTTAAAAAATTCAAACTCTAAGCTTGAAGAAAATTTAACTCTTCAAGCTTATAATAATGATGAAAAAATAGAGTTAATAGAATCTAATTTTAATGAAAATCTACAATTTGAAAAAAATATAAACAGTTTTAAAATGAAATCTCTTATAAACTCTTTTGAAGATAAAAATGAGAGAATTCAAAATGAATTTATTTTGAAAGAAGAGAACCTAAATGATAAGATTGAATTATTAGAAAATTCGAAACAAGAGTTAAAAATAGAGTTTGAGAACCTTGCAAATAAGCTATTTGAACAAAATAGTAAGAAATCAACTACTAACCTTAGTCAAATTTTAACACCCTTTAAAGAGCAATTAAATAGTTTTGGTAAAAGAGTTGATGATATTTATAATGAAGAAACAAAACAAAAAATATCTTTATTAACAGAAATTAAAAATTTAAGAGATTTAAATAATCAGATTTCACAAGATGCAATCAATTTAACAAAAGCCTTAAAAGGTGAGAATAAAACTCAAGGGGATTGGAGAGAATTGATTTTATCAAAGATTTTAGAACAAACTGGATTAAGAGAAGGCAAAGAGTATAGTACACAAGGTTCTTATTCTGGAGCTGATGGTAAAAGATTAAGACCAGATGTGATTGTTCATCTTCCTCAAAATAAAGATATAGTAATAGATTCTAAAGTATCTTTAAATGCATACTTAAAATACACAGAAGCAAATGATGATACACAAAGACAAGAAGCAATATAGGATAAATAAGTGACATATATTACTAAATTTTTTGATAACTATTTTTTATTAATAGATGCGATGTCAATATATATCATGATTGGTCTATTTATTGCAGGAATTTTAAAACAATTAATTCCTAATGATTTTGTATCAAGAAATTTAGGAACAGATTCTATACTATCAGTTATAAAAGCTACAGTTTTTGGGATTCCTCTTCCTATTTGCTCTTGTTCTGTTATTCCAATAGCTCAAGGTCTTAGAAAAGAGGGTGCTAGCAAAGGTGCAGTTCAGAGTTTTTTGATTTCAACACCAATAACTGGTGTTGATTCTATATTAGCAACTTTCTCTTTTTTTGGTTTAGTTTTTACTATTTTTAGAGTGTGTTCTTCAATAATTATTGCAATTTCTGTTGGGCTTATTCAAAATTTTGTACAAAAAGAGAGTTCACAAAAAGAAAAGATTCTCCAAAAATCATTCTTTAGAGTAAAACAAGAGTCATCTTTTTCTCTTTTAAATAAAACAACTCCAAAAGTAAAAAATAAGTTTTCTATAAAAGCTATTTTTAGTTATGCCTATGTTACTCTTTTTGTAGATATGGTAAAAGCACTTTTTATAGGTCTTGTAATAGGAGCTATATTTACTACTTTTGTTCCCAAAGAGTATTCTTCCTTACTTTTTGAAAATAAAATATTAACATATTTTGTAATCTTAGTTTTTGCAATACCTTTATATACTTGTGCTACTGCATCTTTACCAATTGCGGCTGCTTTTATGCTTCAAGGTATGAGTGCAGGTGCTGTATTTATATTTTTAACAGCAGGTCCTGCTACAAGTGCTGTTACTATGAGTGTTGTATATAAAATGTTAGGTAAAACTTCTTTGATAGTGTATATTTGTACTATTGCAGTTTTATCTCTTCTTTTTGGATTTTTATTTGATATTTTATTTAATAGCTTTGAGATAGTAAATTTTACTAAGGATATTGATGAGTATTCGTTATTAAATAGACTCTTTTCAATTATTATGATTATATTGATGTTTTATTATCTTTTAAAACCTTTTTTTAGTAAAAAATCTATTTCTTCTTGTTGTTCATCTTCAAAAAGATTTTAATAAGTTAAAAGAAAAAGATTTTTTTTCTACAACAGCACTAACAAATTATAAAAAAGTGTATGGAGTTAAATAAAGTTTTTATTTACAATTTTTTTATTATCATTTTCTTTAACATATACAAAACCTTTAGTTAAAGAAACATATCAATTTTATAATATTTATCCTACAAATAAACATAATAAGACCACAGCACAATCTAAAAGACTCCATCTATCTTAATTTTAAAACTTTTTAAAAATTATTACCTCAAATATACTATCAAAGATAATTGAAAATCTCTTATTTCTTGCTGTATTCTTCTAAAGAGGAAGAGTTCATAGGAGCTATATTTATTATAACTATTTCAGTTTAATAAAAATAAGAAGCTATAAAGCTTTTTATTTTTTATCTAAAATTATCAAATACTATAGGTGATTTTAAATCTAAAGATTTAAGATGTGTCATCACAGTTTGCAGATCATCAATATTTTTCCCAGTAACTCTTATTTCATCACCTTGATTTACGGATTTTACTTTTAGTTTTAATTTTTTAATCTCATCTTGAATTTTTTTAGCATCTTCTTTTTGAATAGAATCAATTAAAGGATAAGTATATTTTCTATTTCCTCCTGAACTATCTTCTTGTTTAGCTTCATCAAGAGAATTAATTGGAATTCCTCTTTTGTTAAGTTTTGAGATTAAAATATCATAAATAGCATTAACTTTATTGTCACTTGCAGAGTTAATTGTGATTGTTTTAGCCCCTTCATTAAAATCGATATCTTTTATAATTCCTTTAAAATCATATCTGTTAGTAGCTTCTTTTTGAGCTTGTACTATTGCATTTTTTAATTCCTGAAAATCTAATTTTGCAGAAATATCAAATTGGTGTTCTTTTGCCATACTTATTCCTCTGTATTTTTATTTTATTATAGAAAGTTTCTTATTTAAAAACTATTAACTGTTTAAATAATATCATCTTCTTTGCTAGCTTTTGGTAAAACTAAATTTAAAGTAATTGCACAAATTACAGGATCAAAGACCAAGCTACAAATAAGAGATTTATTTTATCTCTTTTAAAGCCCTTAAGATAGTTCTTTTGCATTCTATAATCAGATTTAAATATCCAATAATAGGGCTTAATAGTGGTACGTCTTTTAAGCTTCAACTTTTATCTCTAATCAGTATTTGTGTTATGGTTCTAACTTTTTTATGGCTACTTTTAATCTTATAGATTTAGCAGGATGTCTCTCTTGGAATAATATTTTTATAGAGATATTCCATTTAATGTTCTTAAGTATTATTATAGCTTAAAATTTCTTTTAAAGTATGATTCTATAGTACTTTGTTTAGTTTTTTAGAACCGACTATGTAAGATTTTATTTTATTAAATCGAAAATCACTTAGAGTCTTTTATCTCTTCAATATTTGTAATAAAATTCATTCTAATTCTTATAAATAACACTTGCTAACATAAGCCAAGCAACAATTAATAAAGTTCCGCCAATTGGCGTAATTGCACCTAAAATTGGCATATTTAAAATTACTAATAAATATAAAGAGAATGAAAAGATTAGCATACCAGCTAAAATAAGCCAAGCAGCTACAACAGCTTTTTTTGAATCAGGCTTTACATATATTATAAAAGAGGCTGCAAATAGCCCTAAAGTATTATAAAAATGATACTCAATTGCTGTATTAAAAATTACTAATAAAGACGAAGAAACTATTGGTTTAAGTACATGTGCTCCAAAAGCACCTATTCCTATAGCTAGTGCCATCATAAATGAAGCTATTGATAAAAATTTTTTTGCATTTTTATTGATTATCATAATATACCCCTAATAAATCTAACTTTTTTTGAAAGTTTATCAAAAAATAATTAATATATATTCAACTATTAATTATAGTTATTTATTAATCTTTTTTTCTTTTTTTCTAGAAGAGAAACCAGCACCTTTTTTCTCTTTTTTTTGAAGATCTAAATCATTTATTAAAGTTTTAAAATCAAATCCATCTTTATTCATTTTTGCAAAACAAGCTGCAATAGAAGCTATCGCATTTGGAACTTCTTGTTTCTTTTTATAAGACTGTATATTTTTTTCACTAACTTTAATTAAAGCTGTAAATTTAGGAATCGTAAGTTCGGAATCTAAAAGTAGTTTTTTAAATTCTATAAAGATCATAAGATTTATCCCTTTGTTAATTTTATAATATTATACAAATTAAGACTTCAAACTTAGTTAAAATCTACTAATTTTATATATATTTTATAGCTAATAGTTTAAATTTATCAATTTAAACTCTACAATTAGAATTTTTTTTCCTAATAGTATTAAAATTTGCTCCATTGTCGCACCAGAATTAACAATATCATCAATTATTAATACTCTTTTTCAACATAATGGCTTTTTTACCACTTTTTTGATACATACTCCATATACGAGATATATGTTCTATACTTGACTTTGTTATTTTTGATATATCTTTTACTAACATACCTAACTTTTTTATTCTTATTATTTGATTTCTTAGCTCTTATTGAGCTTCTACTTGATGGTTTAATATAACATATAAATAATGATTTCATTGCTTTAAAATATAAAAATAACTTCTAAAAGATAAATTGATTATTGTTTATCCATATAGGCTATACTATTGCTACACTATTAGTTTATAGTGTCAAAGTTATATGTTTGTGACTTGTTTGTTTCATTTGTTAAGACAAACTAATTAGAACTAAACTTAAAAGGAGTTTTTGTGAACAAAAAAATAGCAACATTAGTATTAGCGGGAGCTATATCACTTCCTGCATTCGCAACTGAGTTTGTGACAATTGGTACAGGAGGAGTTACAGGTGTTTATTATCCAACAGGCGGTTCAATTTGTAGGCTAGTTAACAAAGGTAAAAAAGATCATGGTATTAGATGTTCAGTTGAATCAACAGGTGGTTCAATTTATAATATAAATACAATTAGAGCAGGTGAGCTTGATATGGGTGTTGCTCAATCTGATTGGCAGTATCATGCATATCATGGTACAAGCAAATTTAAAGCAAAAGGTCCATTCAAAGAATTAAGATCTATTTTTTCAATTCATGGTGAGCCATTTACAGTTGTAGCTAGAGCTGACTCTGGTATTAAAAATTTTATTGATTTAAAAGGTAAAAGAGTGAATATTGGTAATCCAGGTTCGGGAAGTAGAAATACTATGGAACTTGCGATGAAAGCAGAAGGTTGGGATAGATCTGTATTTAAATTAGCAGGTGAATTAAAAGCTTCTGAACAAGCAAAAGCACTTTGTGATAATAAAATTGATGCAATGGTATATGTAGTTGGTCATCCATCAGGAGCTATTAAAGAAGCTACAACTACTTGTGATAGTGTAATTGTTAATGTAAACGATGCAAATATCAAAAAATTAGTTGATGATAATTCATTCTATAAATTTACAGAAATTCCTGCAAATATGTATAGAGGAAATCCTAAAGCAACAATAACATTTGGTGTTGCAGCAACATTTATTACATCTAGTAAAGTATCTGAAAATATCATTTATAATGTAGTTAAAGCAGTTTTTGAAAACTTTGATGCTTTCAAAAAACTTCATCCTGCATTTGCAAATCTTAAAAAAGAAGAAATGATTAAAGATGGTTTATCAGCTCCTTTACATAGAGGTGCAATTAAATACTATAAAGAAGTTGGGCTTATGTAAGCTAAGTTTTTTAAATATTTATACAAAAGAGCTTTTAGCTCTTTTGTAAAATTAATTTTTAAGTTTCTTTTGGAATTATATTTTTATTGGAATTTAGAAATTCATTTTCATAAGGAGTATTCTATGAATGAAGGTAAAGAAACTTCCGTTGCTGATTTAGTAGCAGAATCAGAATCAGGAGGGAGAAATCCTTCAGATCCGTATGTAGCTAATTTTATATTATATTTAGCTCTAGTTTGGTCAGTATTTCAACTATATGTTTCATCACCCTTAGTATTAGAATTTACACCTTGGATGAATGCTGATGTAGTAAAAAGAATTCACTTAATGTTCGCGGGACTTTTAGCATATTTAAGTTACCTTCCTTTTAAAAACTCACCTAAACATTATGTTCCTATTATAGACTGGATTATGGGCTGTTTAATGGTACTTGTTATTGCATACTTAATATACAATCAAGTATGGGATTCTGATGCATTTGAAATGAGATTAGGCATACCAAATCAACTTGACTTAATTACTAGTTTAATTGGTTTAGTATTACTACTTGAAGCAACAAGACGATCACTTGGACCCCCATTGATGATAGTTGCGATTTGTACTTTAATTTATGCTTATTTTGGGCTTGGCGATTATGGTGGTGCTTCAGTTAATAAAATTGTATCTCATATGTGGATTACTACTGAAGGTGCTTTTGGTATTGCTATTGGTGTATCTGCTAGTATGGTATTCCTTTTTGTTTTATTTGGTTCATTGCTTGAACAAGCAGGAGCTGGAAACTATTTTATTAGAGTTGCCTTTGCTTTAATGGGTCACTTTAAAGGAGGACCAGCAAAAGCTGCTGTTGTAGCTTCTGCAATGACTGGAATGATTTCTGGTTCATCAATTGCAAATGTTGTAACAACGGGAACATTTACTATTCCTTTAATGAAAAAAGTTGGTTTTTCTGCTGAAAAAGCAGGTGCTATTGAAGTTGCCGCTTCAACAAATGGTCAGTTAACTCCCCCAATTATGGGAGCTGCGGCTTTTTTAATGGTTGAATATGTTGGTATTCCATTTGTTGAGATTATTAAACATGCATTTTTACCAGCAATAATTTCGTATATTGCCTTACTATATATTGTTCATTTAGAAGCAATGAAGATGGATATGAAAGGTTTACCAAAAGTTCATAAAATGAATATAAAAGCCAAAATGATTGGTGTTCTTAGCGTAATTATTGTTATTGGATTTTTAATGTATATTTTACCTCCTATTATAGCGTTTGTCAAAAGCACTATGGGAGAGAATACTTTTTCAACTATTTTAACAATGATTGCAGTATCTTATGTAGGACTAGTTTATTACTCTTCAAAGGTTCCTGATTTAACTGATGATGATATTATTGTTTTACCAGAAGTTGGAGTTACTGTAAAATCTGGACTACACTATTTATTACCTATTATTGTTCTTGTTTGGTTATTAACAGTTGAAAGATTATCTCCAGATTTATCAGCATTCTGGGCATCAATATTTATGATATTTATTGTATTAACTCAAAAACCATTATTAGATTTCTTTAGAGGTAAAACTAATATATTTGCTAGAGTTAGCCATGGAATCTTTGATTTAAAAGAAGGTTTAATTAATGGTGCGAAAAATATGATTGGTATTGGTGTTGCTACGGCAGTTGCTGGTATTATTGTAGGTACTGTTACATTAACTGGTATTGGACAAGTAATTATTGGCTTAGTTGAAACAGTCTCAGATGGAAATATATTCTTAATTTTACTTTTTACTGCAATTATCTCTTTAATTCTTGGAATGGGACTTCCTACAACTGCAAACTATATTGTTGTGTCAAGTCTTATGGCACCAGTTATCGTAAGTTTAGGAGCGGCAAATGATATTGCAATTCCTTTAATTGCAGCACATATGTTTGTATTTTATTTTGGTATTTTAGCAGATGATACTCCACCTGTGGGGCTGGCCGCCTTTGCCGCTGCGGCCATATCAAAAGGTGATCCAATAAAAACTGGTATTCAAGGATTTACTTATGATATTAGAACTGCCTTATTACCTTTTATGTTTATTTTTAATACCAAATTATTAATGATTGGTATTGACAATACTTTAGAATTTATAGTAGTTGTAATAACCTCAATAGTAGGAATGCTTCTGTTCGCAGCTGCAACTCAAGGTTTTTGGCTTATTAGAAATAAATGGTGGGAGACTATACTTCTATTATTAATAACATTTTTAATGCTTAGACCAGGGTACATAATGGATAAAATTCAAGTTCCATATGAGAATATTCCAGGATCAGAAATATTCAATATTGCAGATAAAATGAAAGCTGGAGAAAGATTAGAATTTATTGTAAGTGGTGAAACACTTGAAGGTGTTCAAAAAAGGCTTACTTTTGGTTTACCTTTATCGACTGGAAAAACAGGAAAAGAAAAACTTGATGGTACTGGTTTAATGCTTGATAGTATGTCAGGATCAATGGAAGTATTAATGATATTAGCAGGAAATAATAAACAAGTCGAAGCTATTAAAACAGCAGGAGTTGACAGTGGTTGGATTATTGAATCAGTTAGAGCTAAGACTGATAGACTACCTAAACAAATTATTTTAATTCCAGTATTTATGCTTATATTTTTTATGGCTTGGATACAAATTAAAAGAAAAAAAAGATTAGAAAAAACTAAGATGGTGTATTAGGCTCATTAACTAAACAACTAACAGAAGTTGCACTCACAGCTGAAATTGACTTACACTTAAGGCAGTGTTCAATAACTCGTATAATAGAATAGTCCCACAGATACAAATATAATTGTAGGAATTGCAACTATTAGAGGCGAACCTATTACATTAATAAATCTTGATACATGGCTTGGATTTCCAACTATGCCTACTTTGGCTTAATGAAAAATTTAAGGGTCTAAAAACTTAAGTTAACTACGATATTATAGGAGTTAAAAAAGGTTTATTTACACATGGCTGTAAAAATCGGGACTGTTCAGAAATCTGTGTCAATCGGGTAAAATAATAATTACTCAAGGAAACACAGATGAAGATAGAAATAGATGTAGAGCAATTTGCTCGTGATATAAAAGCTGGTAAAAGTATCGGTGGTAAAGATGGAGCACTAGGCGCACTAATTAAACAACTAACAGAAGTTGCACTTGCAGCTGAAATTGACTCACACTTAACCCAAGACCTCAATAGAAATCGTAAAAATGGTTATGCTACAAAAACTATGAAAAGTGAGCATGGAGAATTCCAATTGGATGTTCCAAGAGATAGAGATGGTTCATTTGAGCCTGAAATAGTTAAGAAAAACCAACGTACAATGAGTGGTGAAATAGAAGATAAAATCCTAGCTCTTTATTCTCATGGTGTCAAGTTTCACCACGTTGTACCATTTCAAAAGCAATATGTTGAAACACATCTGGTAAAATCTTAAATATTTCAGGTTTCGTTTGAAACCAACTTTGAACTGCATCAAATGGAGTTCTAACTTTTAATTCTTTTTTTAAAGAACCATGTCTTCTATTGAAGTTGTAGTATATCAAAAATTTATTTAAATCTTTTTTAACATCATCAATATTGTCATACTCTTCTGCTTTAATTGTAGCATTTTTAATAGTTCCGTTTACTCTTTCTACCATTGCGTTAGTTTGAGGTGTGTATGGAGCTGTTAGCCTATGTTCTATCTCATCATCTTTACACTCTACATCAAACTTATGATTACCACTTACAAATCCTTTTCCTCTTGCCCACTTATCAGTAAATTCCAGTCCATTATCTGTTAAAATATGTGTTAAGTAAAATGGAAAAAATTCTTTACATTCTTTTAGAAAAGATACTGCATTTGCTGCTGTCTTATTCTCATACACTTTATAGTAAAGTAGCCTTGTAGCCCTGTCTATTGCTACAAATAGGTAATATTTTTGCTTGTCAAACTTTGGTAAATAAGTTACATCTATATGTAAATAACCAGGCTCATACTCTTTGAACTTTTTAGCTTTTTCTTTTTGCTCTTGTGGAACTCTATTTATATCAAAGGCTTTTAAAGTACGATAAATATTACTTCTATTTGCATTTGGAATAATATCAACGATTGTATCTGCTAAGTCATCTAACTCCATCCAAGTCATTGTTCTGACTACTTTAATTAACTCTTTTTCTAAAGGTGTTAGAGCATAATGGATTCTTTTTGGTCTTGAACTTTTATCATTTAAAAAATCTCTATTTTTATGCTTGGCGATAGTTTTAACATTCACATTATAATTATTTGCTAATTCAACATTTGTTAAATTAGATTGTTGTATTATTTCTCTTACATGCTGGTTTGTTCTAGCATTAGAGTGATAGACTTGTGGCATTTTTAAAATCCTTATTTGCTGTAAAGATTTTACAATTATATTGTTAAGCTATCGCTTTCTTATTTATGTAACTAGGCAACCATAACGTGGTGAAACTAGACATCATGGTAATAGCTATTCTCAAATTTCAGATCTAATTGAAGATATTTATGGTGTAGGCTTTTCTAAAGGTGCTATTAGTGCTGTAACAGATAAGATAATAACTTCAAGAGTGGAAGACAAGACCTCCTGAAGAGGTATATCCATTTGTATTTTTAGATGCTAAGTAGTACCAAAGAATTAAACATATTTTAAAATTTATTAATTTTAGTAATAATATAACAAGTAATTAAATATAACTTATGCTATAATACAGTATGAAAAATATAACAAACTTAACACAAAAAACAATAGAGAAATTACAGGATATAATTAAATATGAACCAAAATATAGACCTAGAAAAAGGGCAGAAGCAATATTGCTTAGCCATAAAGGTAAAACTGTAAAAGAGATTGTAAATATACTTGATATAAAAAAACAGGCATTGTACGAATGGTTTAAAAAATATGAAGAGGATGGAGTTGAAGGAGTATATGATAAAGGTGGGAAAGGTAGAAAGTTATCTCTTGGAAATATTAAAATTGATGATATAAAAGCTATTGCAATAAATTGTCCATCAGTACCTATTGTCAATGCAAAATTAAGAGAAAAGTTCAATGTAATAGTATCAAACGAAACCGTAAGAACTTTTTTAAAAAATAATAGGATTGAGTTATACAAGAGTAAAAAAAGTATCACCAAAGAAACCAAATAAAGAACTTTATGATACAGTTGTATCGAAAATTATTCGTTATGAAAAGCTAGAAGAAAAGGGAAAGATTGATATATACAGGTTTGATGAGAGTGGATTCTCACCTACATCTAATTGTCCTTATTTATGGTCAGAAGTAAATAATACTGCAACAGTTAAAACACTATCTATAAAAAGGATTAATGTACTTGGTTTTCTTAGTAGAAAGAATAAACTTAAGTCATATATTGCTGATGGTAAAGTTAATAGCGATAAAGTAATAGAGGTGTTTGATGATTTTACGTTAACCTTAGAAAAACAAACTATAGTCATTTTAGATAATGCAAGTTATCATAAATCTAAAAAATTTAAATCTAATATTGGAAAATGGGCAAGAAGAGGTTTGACGCTATTATATCTACCGCCATATTCACCACAATTAAATATCATAGAGATTCTATGGAAATTTATGAAATATTATTGGATTGAATATACTGCATATTTAAGTTATAACAATTTACTTGAATATGTTAAAAAAGTATTTGATAATTATGGAAGCAGTCAATATAAAATCAATTTTGGACTTTTAAAAGAAACTATTTTTGTAACTAATCACCCTATCTAAAAGAGAGAATTCCCCTTCATTACAGAAACCAATGATTCAAACTCATTTAAGCCACGCTTACGAGAAGTATCAATAACTGATCGTAAATTAGCATAATTTTGTGCACCCTTAAGTGATTTGAATTGTCCTGATACTTTTTGCTTAACTTTTATATTTCTAATGGCACGCTCACTAGCATTATTATCTGCTGGGATATTTTCATTAAGTAAAAAAGTAAACAGTTTATCTTTAGATTTTGTAAGTGATTTTATTTGTTTATGCGTTTCACTTTTTTCAATGTATGGCATAGTTAAAAGATGTTGAAGTGATTTGTCATATTGACTTTTTAGAGTTACTCTAGCAATGGAAGTTAAGTTGACTTTATCATCTCTTATAGCTTCTTTGAGTAATGTCTTTATATCTTTCATTAGCTTAGTCTCATCACACTCAATAGCATAGTTTAAATCTCTCATCTTGTGTGCTAAACATAACTGTTCACTAACACACTCAAGTGAGCTATATGATGAATAATTATCATGAACCACACAAGCATTTTTAAAACCATTTGTAAAAGTATTGTTGATGACCTTAGTTCCTCGTGACTTATCCGCAACAATAAGAGTATTGCTCTCATTGTGAAAAGTCCAATGCCAATGTTTAGAGCCATTAACCTTACATCCAGTCTCATCTATACCTACTAGAGGAGCTTTCTCCAGTAGAGCTGTGATTTTGTTAATAGTATTTTGTGAGAGTGCTGAGGCTTTTGCTAATAAGCCTGTAATGCTTCCCTCTGAGAGTTTTATATTGAATAGGTTGTTCATAAGTTCTACTATTCTCATATTTGACATATACTGAGAAACACTTAGGTATGAAACCATAGCTATAACTGTTGACCCATAACTGATATTTGGTGATATTGTAAATGCACTACTGTCATGATTTTCATAACCACAAGAGAAACACTTTTTAGAGAAGCTTTGATACTCTGTTATTTTATGAGTAATAGATGATAATTCAATATCTAAGACTTGTCGTCTTTCTTTGAGTGCAGATACAACAGTAGATATATCACTACTGCACTTTTTACATTCTAATAGTTTATAAGGCAATGCAACAATCTCATCAGGAGTATCACTTTGTAAAAGAGTTACTCCCTCTCTCCCTGATTGTCCACCAACACTTTTACCACTCTTCTCTTCAAGAGATTGATTTTTATTATTTCTTTTTTGAGGAGGTGCTATCTCACTTGATGGTGAAATACTGGAGTTGTTTGAATTCTTTGGTGGTTTTTCTTGCACGAGGTTATCTTGAAGGTTTTCTATATATTTAAGAAGCTCTTTATGAGATAAATCTTTAAGTTCTTTTTTGGATTTTATTGAAAATTGATATTTCAGGCGAATTTTCTTCAAAATTTATTCCTACTTTTTATGTAGTGAATTATAGCTAATTAGTCCTATTTATAGGCTTTAAATTACTATTTATTGAGGTAAATATTAGAATTCTTTTTGAGGTTTCCTAGGGTGATTAGTTACCATATTTATAAAGATAAATCACTTTATGAAGATTTACATACTGCAAATATTAATCCCATGACTATGACAATTTTAAGAAGCTTAGTCATAAATATTTTACATCTTAATAAAGTAAAATCTATCAAAAATCAACTACTTGAAAATAGATGGAATTTAGATACTACTTTAGAATTATTATTAAATATTAGTTTTTAGTGGATTAAACTAGATGAACTACTAAAAGAAAAAGATATTAAAAATAATGTTTGTCTTAAAGAGAGAAATAAAATGAGTGATGAAGATAGAAAGAATCAAAGAGAAAATGAAAAACCAAAACATAAAATCAGAGCAAAAGTTGAACATTCATTTGCTTTAATAAAAACCAGCATGAAACAATCCACAACAAGGTTTACAGGACTGCTTAGGAATAATATGAATTTCACCATTACATGTATAGCTGCCAACCTAAAACTATTTGCCCATAAGAAAATAAAGGCACAAAACGTAAGAATAAGATGATAAAGAGAGGAAAGAATAGAGCAAATTCAATTAGAATTAGGAATAAATATAGATTTGAGATGATAATTTATGATAAATATTTTTTAAAAATTGAAAAAATAAATTTTTATAGATCTTTTTAGTTGTGCTGTGGTCTCATAGTAAGAGAATTAGATTTTATAAAAAGTTGTTTTATTTAATTAGGGCATTATATTTAATATTTATAAAGCAGTAAATGGAAATTCAAATATCAAAGTATTAATTGATGAAGATGTGTTAATTGACCCTCATTATAAAAAAAATAGAGAGAGGATAAAATCTTTCTCTTAAATAATTATTTTTACTTCAAAAACAATTCAATAAAATTTAGATATAATCTCTAAAATTTAGAAATATCAAACTACAAATTAGGAAAATTATGTCAAAACGATTACTTCAAAAACAAGCTGATACAATTAGATTCTTAGCTGCTGATATGGTACAAAAAGCAAATTCAGGACATCCAGGCGCACCGATGGGCATGGCTGATATTGCAACAGTATTAAGTTCTCATTTAAATATCAATCCATCAAATGCAAAGTGGTTAAATAGAGATAGATTAGTATTTTCAGGTGGTCATGCTACAGGTTTAGTATATTCGCTTCTTCATTTATGGGGATTTAATGTGAGCCTAATTGATATGAAAAATTTTAGACAAACTGATTCTAAAACTCCAGGTCATCCAGAATATGGACATACTCATGGTATTGAAATTACTACTGGTCCTTTAGGGCAAGGTATTGCAAATGCTGTTGGTTTTTCAATGGCTTCAAAATATGCACAAAACCTTTTAGGAAAAGATGTAATCAATCATAAAGTTTACTGTTTATGTGGAGATGGGGATTTACAAGAAGGTTTATCTTATGAAGCAACTGCAACAGCAGGACATTTAAAATTAGATAACTTAATAATTATTTATGATTCAAATAATATTACAATTGAGGGTGATACTTCTATTTCTTGGAGTGAAAATGTTAAAAAAAGATTTCAAGCAATAGATTTTGAAGTAATTGAAATAGATGGGCATAATTTTGATCAAATTAATAAAGCCTTAGTTACTGCAAAATCTGCTATAAAACCTGTATTAATTATTGCAAAAACTGCTATTGGAAAAGGTGCTGCTACTATGGAAGGAAGCCATCATACTCATGGTTCTCCGCTAGGTGTTGATGAAATCAAAGCTTCCAAAGTCAAAGCAGGTTTTGATCCAGAAGAATCATTTGTAGTTCCTTATGATATCAAAGGAACTTTTGATAAACTAATCAAAGGTATTGAAGCTGAAAATGCTTGGAATGACTCTTTAAGTGCAGATACAAAAGCTAAAATAGAAGAGTTACAAAATCCTGATTTTGATGCAATAAAATATCCAACTTTTAAAGCAGATACTTCAGTTGCAACAAGAGATTCAAATCAAAAAATATTAAATGCAATTGCAAAAACAATTCCTGGATTTTTAGGTGGAAGTGCAGATTTAGCACCATCAAATAAGACAGAGTTAAAAGGAATGGGTGATTTCCCAAATGGTAGAAATATGCATTTTGGAATAAAAGAACATGCAATGGCATCAATTTGTAATGCTATGAATTTATATGGATTATTTAGAGTTTTCTCTGCTACATTCTTTGTATTTTCTGATTATTTAAAACCAGCTGCAAGAATAGCAGCACTTGCTTCAATTCCACAACATTTTATTTGGACTCATGATTCAATTGGTGTTGGAGAAGATGGGCCAACACATCAACCAATTGAACATTTGACACAATTTAGAGCTTTACCAAATTTTTATGTTTTTAGACCAGCTGATGCTACTGAAAATGTTGAGTCTTGGAAAGTTGCCTTAAAACTAAATGCACCAAGTGCTTTTGTATGTTCACGTCAAGGACTAAAAGTATTAAAAGATTCAAAAGAATTTGGAACTGTTGCAAATGGAGCATATTTACTTAAAAAAAGAGATAATGCAACTGTTACAATTATGGCTTCAGGGTCTGAACTTATGTTAGCATTACAAACTTCTTGTGCCTTAGAAGAAGATGGAATTATGGTAAATATTGTTTCTGTACCTTGTTATGATTTATTTATTGAACAAGACCAGTTTTACGTTGACCAAGTAATTTATAAAAATACTAAAGTATTTGCAGTAGAAGCAGCAAGAGCTTTCGAATACTATAAATTTGCAGATGTAGTTTATAATATGGATACTTTTGGAGCATCAGGACCAGCAAAAGATCTTTTTGAGAAATTTGGATTTACAATTAAACAATTAAAAGAAAAAATTAAAAATGATTTATAAAATTATTGTTTTTTAATTTAACTATATATCAATAGATCTTGATATATACTATTTATTCTGATATACTTCGATAAAATTAAAAGGATTCTTGTGGATATTTTTTTAAAAACTGCTAGTTCACTAAATGATGAAACAAGAGTTAAACTTTTAAAATTTATAAATATTCATGGAAAATGTTGTGTTTGTGATTTGGAAGTATCTTTTGATATGATTCAATCAAGACTTTCAAGACATTTGAAAATATTAAAAGAAGCAGGGTTTTTAAGAGTTGAAAGAGTAGGTCGTTGGGCTTATTATTCTCCAAGAGCACCTTTAGATGAGTTTAGATTATCTTGTATTAATGAGACAATGCATTTAAACTTAGAATTGCCAAGTTTGCAAAAAACTTGTGATATAAAATAAAAACAGGGGAAAAATGATAGAAACACTTTTTGTATATGGAACATTAATGCCAAATTGTCCAAATGCATATGTTTTAGAAAATGTTATAGGTAAGTTTGTGCCTGCAACAGTAAAAGGGCATTTAAAAGATGCAGGTTGGTCAGCTAGTATGGGATATCCTGGAATTAAATTATATGAAAATGGAGATACTATTCATGGTTTTTTATTTTATTCAAATAATTTGATAAACCATTGGGAAAGTTTAGATGAGTTTGAGGGCAATGAGTTTGAAAGACAAAGTGTTACAGTTGAGAGATATGATGAACTTGATGTAGATACTTTTATTTATGAATTAAAAGCCTTGGCACATCAAATAGAAAAATAAACTAAAGTAATTTAGTTTTTCTTTTTTGTAAAAGATATCAATATATCTTGATATAGGAATATATAAAATGGAGAAAAAATGTTATTAGCAAGTACTATTTTTATAATTACGAGACCACTGCACAGTAACACTCTAAAATAAATCTCAACCAAGCCTTTAGTTAAGGTATTTAAAGGCTATTTTTAGCTATAATTACACATATAAATTAAAGATATTTAAGCAAAAAGGTAATAAATTGGCATTTAAAGATTCAAACCTCTCTTTTTCAGATTATGCTCTTAATGATAGATTAGAATATGTAGATTCTTTTTTAAAACAATTAGATTCTATAATAGATTTTAATAAATTAAGACCTGTATTAAAGAAGAATGGAACAGGAAGTAAAAATGTATGTGGAGTACAAGCATATAATCAAATATTAATGTTTAAAATCTTACTTATTCAGAAGTTTTATGATTTAAGTGATGAAAAAGCTGAAGAAGGACTTAATGTAAATTTACTTTATATGAAATTTGCAGGATTAAGCTTAGAATCATTAGCACCAGACTCAACTACAACAGGTAGATTTAGAAATTCTTTAATTAAAAATAATCTTCATGGTAAACTTTTTACAAATATTAATAAGCAACTTGAAAAGGCAGGATTAATAGCAACAGGTGGTAAAGATGTACTGGTAGATGCAACATTAACAAAGTCTCATAATAATAGAATCAAAAATAAAAATAAAGAACAAAAAAGTGAAAGTAGACAAAAGGTTGAAGCTTTAAATAAAGCGATAGATATACTTATTGAAGAAGAATTACAAAAGAAAAAACCATCATCAAAACAAATATCAAGATTATTAAAAAAGAAATCTTATAACTCTAAAACTCTTAAAAATGAAGAACTTGATGAGATTCAAAATAAAGATACTAAAGATATTGAAACTTCAAAAAAGATAATTGAAGATGATAGTTATGAGCATAAACAAAAGATAGATAAAGATGTAAGAACAGGTTATCAAGCAGGTAAAAAACAATATGCAACAGGATATAAGAATCATATATCAACAGATGCAGATTCAGGAGCTATTTTAGAAACAATGACAACATTTGCCAATACCTCAGATATATCTACCGTTGATACATTTGTTGAAAAATTAGGTGATGATATTAAATCATCAGGTGCAGATAAAGCTTATAAATCAGAAGCTATTGATGAACTACTAAAAGAAAAAGATATTAAAAATAATGTTTGTCTTAAAGAGAGAAATAAAATGAGTGATGAAGATAGAAAGAATCAAAGAGAAAATGAAAAACCAAAACATAAAATCAGAGCAAAAGTTGAACACTCATTTGCTTTAATAAAAACCAGCATGAAACAATCCACAACAAGGTTTACAGGACTGCTCAGGAATAATATGAATTTCACCATTACATGTATAGCTGCCAACCTAAAACTATTTGCCCATAAGAAAATAAAGGCACAAAACGTAAGAATAAGATGATAAAGAGAGGAAAGAATAGAGCAAATTCAATTAGAATTAGGAATAAATATAGATTTGAGATGATAATTTATGATAAATATTTTTTAAAAATTTGTAACTAATCACCCTATCTAAAAGAGAGAATTCCCCTTCATTACAGAAACCAATGATTCAAACTCATTTAAGCCACGCTTACGAGAAGTATCAATAACTGATCGTAAATTAGCATAATTTTGTGCACCCTCAAGTGATTTGAATTGTCCTGATACTTTTTGCTTAACTTTTATATTTCTAATGGCACGCTCACTAGCATTATTATCTGCTGGGATATTTTCATTAAGTAAAAAAGTAAACAGTTTATCTTTAGATTTTGTAAGTGATTTTATTTGTTTATGCGTTTCACTTTTTTCAATGTATGGCATAGTTAAAAGATGTTGAAGTGATTTGTCATATTGACTTTTTAGAGTTACTCTAGCAATGGAAGTTAAGTTGACTTTATCATCTCTTATAGCTTCTTTGAGTAATGTCTTTATATCTTTCATTAGCTTAGTCTCATCACACTCAATAGCATAGTTTAAATCTCTCATCTTGTGTGCTAAACATAACTGTTCACTAACACACTCAAGTGAGCTATATGATGAATAATTATCATGAACCACACAAGCATTTTTAAAACCATTTGTAAAAGTATTGTTGATGACCTTAGTTCCTCGTGACTTATCCGCAACAATAAGAGTATTGCTCTCATTGTGAAAAGTCCAATGCCAATGTTTAGAGCCATTAACCTTACATCCAGTCTCATCTATACCTACTAGAGGAGCTTTCTCCAGTAGAGCTGTGATTTTGTTAATAGTATTTTGTGAGAGTGCTGAGGCTTTTGCTAATAAGCCTGTAATGCTTCCCTCTGAGAGTTTTATATTGAATAGGTTGTTCATAAGTTCTACTATTCTCATATTTGACATATACTGAGAAACACTTAGGTATGAAACCATAGCTATAACTGTTGACCCATAACTGATATTTGGTGATATTGTAAATGCACTACTGTCATGATTTTCATAACCACAAGAGAAACACTTTTTAGAGAAGCTTTGATACTCTGTTATTTTATGAGTAATAGATGATAATTCAATATCTAAGACTTGTCGTCTTTCTTTGAGTGCAGATACAACAGTAGATATATCACTACTGCACTTTTTACATTCTAATAGTTTATAAGGCAATGCAACAATCTCATCAGGAGTATCACTTTGTAAAAGAGTTACTCCCTCTCTCCCTGATTGTCCACCAACACTTTTACCACTCTTCTCTTCAAGAGATTGATTTTTATTATTTCTTTTTTGAGGAGGTGCTATCTCACTTGATGGTGAAATACTGGAGTTGTTTGAATTCTTTGGTGGTTTTTCTTGCACGAGGTTATCTTGAAGGTTTTCTATATATTTAAGAAGCTCTTTATGGGATAAATCTTTAAGTTCTTTTTTGGATTTTATTGAAAATTGATATTTCAGGCGAATTTTCTTCAAAATTTATTCCTACTTTTTATGTAGTGAATTATAGCTAATTAGTCCTATTTATAGGCTTTAAATTACTATTTATTGAGGTAAATATTAGAATTCTTTTTGAGGTTTCCTAGGGTGATTAGTTACCTTTTTTTAAAGTAAAAAA
Source organism: Halarcobacter sp. (assembly GCA_965243765.1). Taxonomy (GTDB): domain Bacteria; phylum Campylobacterota; class Campylobacteria; order Campylobacterales; family Arcobacteraceae; genus Halarcobacter. The sequence continues at coordinate 776,390 of CBDEWB010000020.1, read as the reverse complement.
CGAACTAATCTCCTATTAAAATAGACGCATAACCTACAACTCTACTATCATCTTTACTTACATCATAACTAGTACAATAATATAGCATCTTAGTATTTAAACTATTACTAAGACATGAGCTAATCATAGCTTTTACCCCAATTATTCCACAAGCTTCACAACCTGTATCAAATACAGACAAATTTTTATTAAAAATTGCATTTAGACAGATATTATCACGAATTTTTGCTTCATCTAAAGTATAAAAATGACTTAAATCGGTACTAATTACTATAAAATTACTCTCATCTAATAAAAGTTCATTGATAAGTTTTGATAAATCTTTAAAATCCATTTTGCCATAAACAATTTCTATGATATCTAAACCATCATAATAGTTTTTTATAAAAGGAGCTTGGGTTTCTGTTGAGTGTTCATGATGTGCTTTTTCATCAAAACTTAGGAAATCATATTTTTTTTCTAACTCTTTAGAATACTCTAAATCAATTTTTATATTTCCTAAAGGTGTTTCATACTCGTCATAAAGAGCAATAGATGCTCCAGCTAAATATACTTTATGTGAAGGACCAATTACGATTACCCTTTTAAACTCTTTATTTAAAGATACATTAAAAGCCAAATTTGCAGTAAAACCACTATAAATGTATCCTGCATGAGGAGAGATTATAGCACGTGGATTTATATTTATTTTTTTTATATATTAAAACTTTTATTAAAATGCCACTAACTGACATTTTTCTTATACTCATCTCAATTCCTATCTCTTTTTCATCATCAGGATAAAAAGTTCCACTAACTGACATTTTTCTTATACTCATCTCAATTCCTTATATTATTCTAAAATATTCCAGCTATTTTATTCTTACAATTTGGACAAAATGAATTATTTAAAGAGTAAGACTTTACTTTAAAATACTCTCTTGAAATAAGTTTTGTTCCACACTTTGCACAAAATGTATTATTTTCATATCCAACATTTCCAATATACACATAATTCAAGCCCTCTTCTTTTCCAATATCATATGCTAATTTTAAAGAGTCAAAAGAGGTTCTTGGAAGTTCTAACTCTTTATAATCAGGATGAAAAGCAGAAATATGCCAAGGAGTATTTATTCCTAAATTTTCTTTTATAAATCTTACTGTTTTTCTAAGTTCTTCTTTACTATCATTTTTTGTAGGAACTATTAAAGTTGTGATTTCTATCCAAATTCCATTTTTTTGTAAATGAATTAAGTTTTTTAATACTTGTTGTAAATTTCCACCCAAACTTTTTTTATAATATTTTTCACTAAATGATTTTAAGTCAACATTTATAGCATCAATTACACCAACCATATCATCAATAACTTCAGAACTTTCAAAACCATTACTTACAAATACAGATTTAATTCCATATTTTTTAGCTTCAAGAGCAATATCTTTTGCATATGGATAAAAAATTGTAGGTTCATTATATGTATATGAGATTGATGCACATTTCTTTTCGCATGCAATTTGTACAACTCTTTGAGGACTTATATAATTAGATTTATCAATTTTCTTTTCTTGTGAAATATCATGGTTTTGACAAAAGCTACAATGAAAGTTACAACCAACTGTTCCTAACGATAAAGATTTTGAAGTTGGAAGAAAATGATATAAAGGTTTTTTTTCAATTGGATCAATATTAAAAGCAGAAATATATCCATAAACTAAACACTCAACTTTATCTCCAACATTTTTATTTACTCCACAAATTCCAATTTGGTCTTTCTTTAAATTACAATAATATGAACATAATAAACAGGTCAATTTATCATGTGAAGCTTCTTTAAAATAAGTCATATCAATTTTTCTGTTTAATCTTTTGTGCCTCATAAGTTTCTATCTTAGGAAAGGCATTTAAGTTTAAAGGATCTAAACCAGCCTTTTTACACAAATGACTCATAAATTCATTAAAAGTAGGAAGCTGTTCCCAAACTTGAGGTAGAAAAGTTGCACGCTTATTATTTAACTCTAAAATAACACCAGGTTTATTTGATTCTAATTTATTTTTTAAATCTTCAAAGTCACTATACTCTAAGACTTTAGCAGGACTTAATAAAGAAATCTCAATTTTGATTTTTAAAAACTCTTTTTGTGTTAACTTATTAAATCTAGGATCAGCAAAAGCAGCAGCTTTTGCATTATGTAAAATATCATCAAGAAGTGTTCTATGAGCTATAAGAGAACCTATACAACCTCTCAATTTGCCATCCAAAGTTAAAGTTATAAAAGTAGCTCTAGTTTCGCCTAAAGATGAATTCTGTTTTATTAAGTTTTCTTTATCAAACTTTAGACTAGGATCAAAAACAGATTTTATAGATTCTAAAGCAAGATCTATTAATAACTCTTCAACTTTCATATTCTTTCCTTCTTTTATGATAATTTTGTAATATCTTTAATCGCTTCTATAAACTTATCATTATAATTAACACATTTACAAACTTTATAATCTACTATTCCATATTCAAGAGCTTCTTCTTTATACTCAATACTAAGCTCAAAATCAGTCTCTGAATTATCAACAATAAAAGAAATTGGATATATTAATACTTTTTCATCTTTATAATTTTTTAAACAATCACCTAATGATGGCTCTAGCCATTTCATAGGTCCTACTGTAGATTGAAAAGCTAAAGAAATTGATTTAAATTCAACTCTTTTTTCTTTTAAGAGTTTTGATAAAATCTCAACATGCTCTTTTATTTGTAGTTCATAAGGGTCACCATTATTTACAATTTTTTGGGGTAAGCCATGTGCTGAAAATATTAAATGATATGAAGAAGCATCACTAAGTGTATTTTTTATAGTTTCAAGGATAGCTTCATTAAAAACTTCATTTTTATAAAAAGGTTCAATAGTTATTATATTAAATTTATTACAAGCTCCAGAAATAAAATCCTCAACAGATGATTTTGTAGTTGTAGTTGAATATTGGGGATATAAAGGGAAAAGTATTACCTCTTTTATACCTTGTTTTTCTAATTTTTCTATACACTCTTTTGCAAAAGGAGGAGTATAGAGCATAACTTGAAAAGTACTAACGCTTGATAATTCTTGATTTAACTTATCAATTAACTTTAAACTCAAAAGATTTAAAGGAGAAGCATTTCCTATTAATTCATAATTTTTCCATACAGAATCAAGTCTACTTTTTACGATAACAGAAGCAAGAAGAGATCTAAAAAAATTACTTTTTATTGTTAAAATATTTTTATCATTAAACATATTTGTTAAAAACATTTTTAATTCAGCTTTATTTCTTGCTCCTCCCATATTTAATAAAACTAATGCTTTTTTACTATTTTTATTCATTTATAACTCCCAAGTTTTCTAAATCTATAATTTTATCACTACACCAAGTAGCTAAACTCTTATCATGTGTTATTAAAAGAATCGCACAAGAATCTAAATACTTTACTAATAATTTCATAATCTCAAGTGCTGCTATATTATCTAAAGCAGAGGTTGGTTCATCTATTAAAAGTAAATCTGGTTTCATTAAAAGTGCTCTTAAAATAGAACATCTTTGTAATTGTCCACCACTTAATTCATGTGGTTTTTTATATAATAATTCTTTTTGTAAATTCAAAGTTTTACAATATTTATTAATATCTTTATCTAAATTTCCATTTTTACAAAAAACTACATCTTTTATTTGATTTATAATACAAAAAGATGGGTGGAAAGAACTATATGGATCTTGATATATCAAGCTTATTTTTTTTGTTTTAATTTTTCCACTAATTGCTTTTAAATTCCCTGAAATTAGTTCAAAAAGAGTACTCTTTCCACTACCACTTTGACCTATGATTGAAATCAATTCACCTTTGCATAACTCTAAATTAAAATTCTTATAAATTAAATTTTTTTTATTATAAGCAAAAGATAGATTATTAATTTTTAAAATAACTTCTTTTTTAACCATTTTTTATCCTAATATATTAAGTATTTACTATATAAAAATATTCATTAAAACAAAGGTAAATAAGAAGAAGTGATGATTTCAATACTCCTTTTAATTATAACTTTAATTAAAATTCATAGTTTTTTTAAGAAATATACAGCTAGAATTTGTATTTAATATTAAGGAGAAAGATAAATGAAAAAAATTGTTTTAGGAACTATCATAGCTGGAGCTTATTTATTAGCAGTAAACTGGAATACATGTGCATCATGTCATGGAGCAAGTGCAGAAAAATCTGCATTAGGAAAATCACAAATTATTAAAGGTTGGGATGTTGCTAAAGTTGAGGCTGCTTTAAAAGGTTACAAAAATGGATCTTATGGTGGAGCTATGAAAGGTGTTATGAAGGGTCAAGTGATGAGACTTTCTGATACTGATATTGCTGATTTAGCACAACAAATTTCTAAATTTTAATTAAAAAAATAACTAACAACAAGTGAATCACTTAGGTGTTTCACTTCTTTTTTGCTCTTTTTTAGACTCTTTTATCTTTTTTTCTTTATTTATTGCATCATTTAAATCTTCAGTATTATCAAATAATAAACCATCCATCATTTTTTCAGTATCATCAAATTGTCCATTTTTAGCACCCCAAATAAACATTCCTAAAATTGCAAAAGATACAACTAACCCAACAACAAGCATCATTAAAAGTGTATCATTAATCATTTCATTTCCTTATCTTTTATTTTAATTCTCATTGAATTTGCAACTACTAGAAGTGAACTTAGACTCATAGATAATGCAGCAACTAAAGGAATAACAAGCCCTGTCATTGCTAAAGGTATTGTAATCATATTATAAACTAAAGATATAAATAAATTTTGTTTTATAAATTTATAGGTTCTATTTGATATTTTAAAAGCTTGATTTAAACTAGTTAAAGAATTATTTAATAAAATAATATCAGAAACCAAAATTGTAGTATCAGATGAATTACCCATAGCAATAGCAAGATCAGAACTTCCTAAAGCAATAGCGTCATTAATACCATCACCTACCATGATTACAACTTTATTCTCTATTTTAAGTTTCTTAATATATTTAGATTTTTCAATTGGATCAATATTAGCTATAAATTTATCTATACCAACTTCTAATGCAACTTTAGAAGCAACTTCTTCATTATCCCCTGTTAACATTACAACATCTAAACCTCTTGATTTTACATTTTGTATTAACTCTTTGGCATCATCTTTAATCTCATCTTCTAATTCAAATATTGCAATTACTTCTTTATTTATTGCAAATACATAAATAGAATTTGAAGATTTAAAATCTAAATTTATTTTATAATCTTTAAGTAATTCGAGGTTACCACCAATTAGATCAAATATTCTATTTTCAATATTTTTATAAGTAGCAATCATACCTCTAGCTTGAATATTTTTAACATTCTTTATATCTTTTAATGTTAAGTGATATTTTTTATTCAGATATTTTTTTACAGATTTTGAAATTGGGTGAGTTGAGGCATCAAGAAGAGAATATAAAAGATTTAATTTGTACATACTCGCATCTAATATCTTCGCTTTGTTTACTTTTAATTCACCTTTTGTTATTGTTCCTGTTTTATCCATTACTAAAACATCTGCTTTTGCCATAGTTTCAATAAATTTGGCCTCTTTAAAAAGTAAACCTCTTTTTGCAAGTTCAGAAATACCAATTAAACTTGCAATAGGAGTAGCAAGAGCCAAAGCACAAGGACAAGCAATAACTATTACAGATATTGCAACTATAAATGATTTTTCAAATTGACTTGCACCTTCATAATCAAAACCTAAATCAATTCCAAAAAAGTACCAAACAATAAATGTACCAAAAGATAAAAGTAAAATTGCAAGAGTAAAATTCTTTGATAATTCATTTGCTTTATACTCAATTTCTGGTTTTTTATTTAATGAATCTTCTAAAAGAGTAACGATCGAATTTAAAGTTGACTCTTTATAAGATTTTGTAACTTCATATCTAATTAAAGCATCATTATTAATCGTCCCACTAAATATTAAATCTTTTGTTTGTTTAAAAACAGGAAGAGATTCTCCTGTTAAGCTAGACTCATCAAAAGTTCCTTCACCACTAGTAATCTTTCCATCAATACAAACTTTATCACCATTTTTAAGTTCAATGATATCACCAACTTTAATACTATTTAAAGCAATTGAGATTTTAACACCATTTGTTATAACCATAGCTTCTAAAGGAATAGAACTTTTAATTTTATCTAAAGTATCAACAGCCGATTTCTTTCCAATTACTTCTAAATATTTTCCAACTAAAACAAAAGTTATAATCATAGTTACAGAATCAAAATAGGTTTCACCTTTTCCACCAAACAAAATATAAAGCGAGTAAACATAAGTTAAAGTAGCACCAGAACTTACTAAGAAATCCATATTTAAGATACGATTTTTCAAACTATAATAAGCACCACGAAAAAATATCCAACCTGAATAAAATAAAACAGGTGTTGTTAACACAAATTCTCCCAAATGAATATAATGTCTAATTTCCTCATTAATACCAGTAAAAAAACCTGTGTATTTTGCAACAGAAAGCATCATAATATTTATACTTGCAAAAACAGCAATCATCATTCTTATAAAATAATCACGTTTTGCTTTTACTGCTTGTTCATCTGCAACACTAGCATCATATGCGTATGCGTTGTAACCAATACTTCTAATTTTTAATATTATTTGAGATAACTTTATCTTTTCATCATTCCAAATAATTTTTGCTTTATTATTTGTAAAATTTATATCTGCGCTTATTATTCCATCAATATCATATAAAACTTTTTCATTTAACCAAATACAAGCAGCACAATGGATTCCTTCAATTATTAAATTAACTTCATTAAAACCATCTTCATTTACAGTAATAAAAGTATCTTCGAAGCTTTTTGTGTCAAACTTTTCCACATCATCAACTACGTTAAGAGGTGCTGTTATAGTTTTAGTTCCTAATTTATCATAAAATGAATCTAATCCCTCATCTTGTAAAATATGATAAACACCTTGACAACCTTTACAGCAAAAATTTAAATCATTTTCTTTTATCATTACATTTTGATTAAAAATCAAATGGCAATGGTCACACTTTACATTTAGCACTAATTTTCCTAAAATAATTTTTTAATAAAAAACATACAGTAGATATTTATTTATAATATTATAACGTAATAAGTTTGGAGTAAATCTTAATGATATAACCCAAATTAATTTATGAATTTTTTAACAGTAAAGGCATCTCTAAGAATTTATAAATTAATTTGAGATTAAATATATTTATATTAAAACAATCTTTAATTTAAATACCTCTTCGTTTATCATTCTTTTTAGTTAGTTTAGATTGACACTTTGGACAAGTTTTAGTACTTTTTTACAATTCATTGTAAATAATCCTTCTTTTACTTATATAGTATCTGACTTTACTTGAGTTTTTAGCCTCTTATTTCTTTTATTAAGTCATTTTTTAAGTAGTTTTGATGTTTATTTTGCAATAATAGTACTTATAAACTCATGAAGGTTATTTTATGGTAAATACTAAAGAAGTTATTGACGAACTAAAAAAAATTGTCAAACAAAAAGGTTTGAAATATACAGAACAAAGAGAGATAGTTTTAAGTATTTTAATTAGCATAGATGGTCATTTAAGTGCAGAAGAAGTATATAATCTTATAAAAGAAGAAAAACCTGAATCACAAATAGGAATAGCAACTGTATATAGAGCTTTAGGCTTTTTAGAAGAAGTTAAGTTAATAACATCTATTACTTTTGGAGCAGAGGGTAAAAAATATGAAAGCAATTGTAAAGCACATCATGATCATCTTATTTGTACATTATGTGGAAAAATAGTAGAATTTATTGACAATGAAATTGAAAAAAGACAAGATAGAATTGCAAAGAAAAATAAATTTAAGATTACAGGTCATTCAATGCAATTATATGGAGCATGTCAAGCTTGCCAAACTAAATAAAATCATTCTTGATAAGCTCAACCCATTTTTGAATTCTTAAGCTTGTCATCTCTTTTTGATTTTCAAAATCGAGAACTAATCCTACAAATTTTTGATCAATTATAGCCTTAGAATTTTTAAACTCATATCCTTCTGTAGAGGTAAAACCAACTACATTTGCTCCTGCACTTTGTAATTGATTATATAAAGTTCCCATAGCGTCAGCAAAATGATCAGGGTACTGTTTTTGATCTCCTAGTCCAAAGATTGCGATATTTTTATTTGTAAAGTTAATCTTACAAAAATCATCCCAAATATCTAGCCAAGTATCTTGCATTTCACCTTTTGACCAAGTAGAAATACCAAAAATAATATTTGAATAATCAGCCATATATTCTGTTCCAGTTAATTCTATACTATACTCTTTAACCTCTTCTAAATCTTTAGAAATGACATCTGCAACAAATTTTGTGTTCCCTGTACTACTTGTATAAAAGATTGCTATATTTTTCATTATGATACCTTTTTATTATTTATATGCTAATTATATCAGATTTATTGAAAAGTTTTATGAGGTATTGTATTTATATTTAGAAAAAATGATTTTGATTAAGTTTCGCTTTTCTCATAAGTTTATTTTTTAGAAAAGCTAACTTGATACTATTTTTTGTTATATCGTGTAGGTATAAATTTAAATAAGAAATATATTACAAGTACCATAATAACAACACTTACAATAGATATCGTACTAAGCTCTACTTCAGGACTAATTCCTCTTTGATAATTCTTAGGTACAAACAAAAACATACTAGACAACAACATAAATGATGCAGTAACAATAGAAATTAAATGTGCAAAAATCATATGAAATTTGGTTATATAAAAATCTTTTATAATCTTCCAAGTAATAAATGAAGCGGTGAAAACGATTATAAGTACAATAATCTTATCATAATTTGGTTCCATATATATCCTTAAATATATTTATTTATTTTAAGTATTATTCTATGATAAATTACTTAAAGTGCTTTTAATTACTTCTCATTTATAAATATTTTTTAAATATTATACTCATAGAGGTATTTTCTACACTTTGGATATTGTAATAAATTAATTCCACAGTTAACTACTTTTTTATATTCTTTTCTAATTTATTTCTAAATTTTTTAACTTGCATATAGGGCCTCTAAATGTAAACTCTTTATCTAAGATGATATAAGCTCTAATTTGATAAAATGCAACTCATATAAAAGTTTCAAAATCAAAAGGTTTAATAATAATGAGTGAGAGCAAAGATTTTTTACGTACAATAGTTGAAGAGGACTTAAAAAGAGGCAAGTATAAAGAGGTTATTACAAGATTTCCTCCTGAGCCTAATGGCTTCCCACACATTGGACACGCTAAGTCTATTTATATAAATTTTGGTATTGCACGTGATTATCAAGGACATTGTAACCTTAGAATGGATGATACTAATCCTACTAAAGAAGATACAAAATATGTTGAGGCTCTTAAAGATGCTGTGCAGTGGCTTGGATTTGACTGGGGTAATAATATACAGTTTACTTCTGATTATTTTTTTAAGTTATACGATTACGCTGTTAAACTTATTAAACTTGATAAGGCATACGTTGATAGTTTAAGTGAAGATGAAATTCGTGAATATCGTGGAACTGTTAAGCAAGCAGGAAAACAAAGCAAATATGCAAAGCGTTCAGTTAAAGAAAATCTAGATCTTTTTGAAAGAATGAAAAAAGGTGAGTTTAAAGACGGTGCTCACGTTCTAAGAGCTAAAATTGATATGGGTGCTGCTAATATGAAAATGAGAGATCCTCTTTTATATCGTATCAGACATGCTCATCATTTTAGAACAGGGCATGAGTGGTCTGTTTACCCAATGTATGACTTTGCTCACTGCTTATCTGATTATATTGAAGGTATTTCTCACTCTATTTGTACACTAGAATTTGAAAATAATCGTGCTATTTATAATTGGGTACTAGATACTCTTGGACTTAAGCTACCACGCCCTTATCAGCATGAGTTTGCACGACTTAGCATGAACTATACGGTTATGAGTAAAAGAAAACTTTTAGAACTCGTTACTAGTGGACAAGTTAGTGAATGGGATGATCCAAGGCTTCCTACAATTGCTGGATATAAAAGAAGAGGTTACACTCGTGAGTCTATTTTGAACTTCTGCGATCAAATAGGAATTGCTAAAGCAAACTCAATAGTTGATGTTTCACAACTTGAATTTTGTATAAGAGATGATTTAAATAAAAAAGTACCACGTGTTATGTGTGTACTTAACCCATTAAAAGTAACAATTGAAAATTATAAAGGTTATGAAGAAATTGATGCTTCATACTATCCATATGATGTGCCTAAAGAAGGTTCAAGAAAGATACCTTTCTCAAGAGAGCTTTATATTGAACGTGAGGACTTTATGGAAAATCCTCCAAAAGGGTATTTTCGTCTTACACCCAAGCAATCTGTACGTCTTAGACATGGGTTTATTATAACTTGTAAAGAAGTTATTAAAGACTCTAGTGGTAAAATTGTAGAGATAAAAGTGAAGTATCATTCTGATTCTAAAAGTGGACAAGACTCTAGCGAAATCAAGGTTAAAAGTGCTATTCAGTGGGTGAGTGCAAAAGAAGCTAAAGTAGTAGAAGTAAGAATATATGATAGATTATTTTCTGTAGAATCTCCTGAGGGAGTGGAAGATATAAACCCAGATTCTTTGCAAGTTATTAAAAATGCTCTTATTGAGCCTGCTGTTATAACTGGAAAACCTGATGAGAGATTCCAGTTTGAAAGACAGGGGTATTTTTATGCTGATCCTATTGATTACACTGATGAAAACCCTGTGTTTAATAAAATTGTTGGTCTTAAAGACTCGTGGGCTAAAAAGACTGCACCTAAGCAAGAAACTAAAATTACTACTAAAGAAAAAGCTAAAAATGTACAAGTAGCTGGTGTTGTAGAGCCTATGCGTGAAGAGCAGAAGAAACTATTTGAGCAGTACACAAGTGAGTTTAAACTAAATAGTGAAGTATCTAATATTCTAGCTAGAAACGAGTCTCTCTCAAATTTTTATGAAGATGCACTAATAGAGCTTAGTAGTCCTGTAAGTCTAGCTAATATTGTGGTAAACGAAGTAGCAAGAGTGATAAAAGAGAATCAATCAACTGAACTGAAATTTACTGCAAAACAAATAGCCGAACTTGTAAAAATGCTTGATGATGAAACTATTTCAAGTAAAATTGCAAAACAAGTATTTGAATATATGGCTAAAACAGGAGAAAATCCAGCACAAATAGTTAAAGAAAAAGGACTTATACAGATAAGTGATCCTGCTAAAATTTTATTTATTATTGATGAAATAATTGAAAAAAACCCAAACAATGTGGCTAAGTTTAAAGCAGGGAATAAAAAACTATTAGGATTTTTTGTAGGACAAGTACTAAAAAATACTAGTGGAAAAGCAAACCCAAAAGTGGTAAATGAACTTGTAGCTTTAAAGCTAAAATAACAAACTAAGAAAAAGACTAGTTTAAACACAAGTCTTTGTTTGAATTCTCCTATGTTTTAGGTTTATGTCCCTAATTCACACTTAAAATGCAACAACTAAATAAGAGCTATTTACTTTATTACAAGATGATATTACGATAATCAAATAAATTTTTAACTATGTATCAAGTGCAACCCAAAAAAATGTACGGGAGTGTAAATATAACTATATAAACCTTAAAAATAAAATTTATTAGATAAAATATCTAGTAAATCAATTTAAAGAGTACGAACCTGGTTATTTACATATAGATGTAACTTACTTACCAAAGTTTGAGAAACAAAAATATTATTTATTTGTAGCAATAAATAGAGCTGCAAGACTATTGTATTATAAAGTTTACAAGAATAAATCAAGTGAGAATGCAGTAGAGTTTTTAAAAAAAATGGGCTCTTCGTAATAAGTGGTTGAATTTCAACCACTTATTACGAAGAGCCAAAAAATGTAAAGAGTTTTTTCCATTTTACCTAACTCATATATTAACAGACAATGGACTGGAATTTACTGATAAGTGGGCAAGAGGAAAAGGATTTGTAAGTGGCAATCATAAGTTTGATGTAGAATGTACTAAAGATGAGATAGAACATAGGCTATACAGCTCCATATACACCAAAAACTAACGCAATGGTAGATAAGAGTAAATGGAACTATTAAAAACGCTACAATCAAAGCCCAAGACTATGAAAATATATATGATGTTAAAAAAGATTTAAATAAATTTTTGATATACTACAACTTCAATAGAAGACATGGTTCTTTAAAAAAAGAATTAAAAGTAAGAACTCCATTTGATGCAGTTCAAAGTTGGTTATAATGTCCTCCCTTGTCAAGACCACTTAACCAAGTTTTCTTATTCCAAATACCTATGATACTTTTTGTAACAATTTACTATCTAAATTATTAATAGCTTTAAAATATACCTCATTTGGTGTCTTATTTCCAATAGCTGAATGTAATCTTCTACTATTATATTTTTGCATATAATTATCAATTGAGTATCTCAATTCATTCATACTTTTATAATCATTTAGATATATTTCTTCATATTTGATACTACGCCAGAATCTCTCAATTACGATATTATCGATACTTCGCCCTTTACCATCCATGGATATTTTAATATCATGTTTATTTAATATATCAACATGAGCTGACGCTGTATATTGTGAGCCTTGATCAGTATTCACTATATCAGGTTTAGGATATAGACTTAATGCTTCATTTAACACACTTGTTGTAAGTGATACATCCATTGTATTTGATAGTTTCCAAGATAATATTTTCTTGGTATTCCAATCAATAATTGCAGCTAAATAAACATGACCTCGTTCAAGTTTAATATATGTAATATCTGTACTCCATACTTTATTTGGAGTATCAATAATTACTTGATTTTTATCATTTTTAAACTCTTTCAATAAGTATGGATATTTATAATGTTCTTTATTTGGTATAGTGGTCTTCTTTGTAGGATATATCGCTCTTATCCCTAGATATTGATAGATTGTTTTGATCAACTTTCTACCTACAAAGAATCCTTCATTTTCTAATGCAGTTAGCATTCTTCTTGTTCCATAATATGGAAACTCTGAGTATATATCATTAACCATATTTAATAGTGTAATATCTTCATCACTACTGAACTTTTGTACAGGTATATAATATAATGATGACTTTGAAATATTAAGTGCTATACATTGTTTATTTAGGGAGAGTTTATGCTCAGAATCTACAAAAGTCTTACGACTCTTAGATGAGACCAAGCTTACGAGCTTTCCCTCTAGGAAATCTCTTTCTAATGTTAATTCACCAACTTTTTTAGCCATGTTATCTTTATCTTTTTGTAAAATTTCTATCTCAGTTTTATACTCTCTTACCACCGAACTTTTATCAAATGCAAGTGACATGTTTTCTAAAAACTGTTTTTTCCAGTTTTTTAAACTTACTGGTAAAACTTCGTAATGACTTGCAATCTCATTTATAGTTTTCTCTGCCTCTAAAACCTCAAGAACTAACTTTGATTTAAATTCTGCACTATATGTTTTTCTTTTTGTACTCATTTTTATTTATCCCTATATTTTGTATTTTATTCTATCATTTAGAATAAGAATACTTGGTTAACTGGTTTGTTTTTCTAGGGACATTATAGGTTTCAAACGAAACCTGAAATATTTAAGATTTTACCAGATGTGTTTAAAAATATTGCTTTTGAAATGGTACAACGTGGTGAAACTTGACAGCAAATGAACTAAAGGTAAGTGAATCTACAATTAGTAGGGAACTAAAAAGAAATAGCAGTAGCCAAAAACAAAGTTATAGTGCTATAAATGCTCATAAAGTTTCAGTAACAAGACGAATATATGCCTCAAAAAAGTCTAATTTAAAGATAGATATAAAATTGAAAAATATTATTAGAAAATATATAATAAAAGATTGGTCACCAGAGCAAATAGATAAACGATTAAAAGAGGTTAATCTTGCAGATATATCCTATGTAAGTATTTACCTATTTATAGAACAAGATAAACACAAAGGCGGGGATTTATATACTCATCTTAGATTTCACCATACAGGACATAGAAGAGCCAAGTATGGAGCTAAACATAAGGGTAGGATTAAAGATAGAATCTCTATATCACAAAGAGAGCAGATAGTAGATGATAAAAGTAGAGTTGGGGATTGGGAGATAGATACAATAGTAGGAGCAGGTAAACAAGGTACAATTACAACAGTAGTTGAAAGAGTAACATCGTTAGTAAGAATTTCAATCCCTACAACTAAAAAAGCAATTGATATTGAAAATGAAACAATAAGAATTTTAAAACCATTAAAAGATAAAATTTTTACAATTACATCTGATAATTGATTAGAATTTACAAATCATCAAAATATATCAAAAGCTTTAGATTATGACCATTATTTTTGTCATCCATATTCTTCTTGGGAAAGAGGTTTAAATGAGTACACAAATGGACTTATAAGAGAGTATATCCCTAAAGGAACCAGCTTTGAAAATATAACAATTGAGTATATAAAAATGATTGAAGATAAATTAAATAATAGACCAAGAAAAGCTTTAAATTGGAAAACTCCAAATGAAGTCTTTTATGGTCTTGAAATGGCAGCTTAAGGTAAAAATTGGTATGATTTTTTTAATTTAAAAATTGCACTTCAGATTTAAATTTTGGTAATATAATAAATTAGATGAAATTGTGGCATAAAGTTACAGTTGATAGTGGGAATTAGATTTTATAGAAAGTTGTCTTGACATATTAGGGTAGTATAAAATTTGTAATTTTTCTTACGTTTAGCTTAAGATTAAGTCAAGTTTAATCTTAATGTAATTCCATACATTGTATTTATTGCAGTGTTATAAATTAAAATAAGGAGGATATCATGTGTGGTATGAGTGTAATGAACTAGAAAAAAAAGAGGCAATTGCCTCTTTTTTTTCTAGTTTTAAATTAATAAATTAAGGATGTTAAATGATAATGAGATTAGCAAAATATGTTATAGTAAATAGATTTAATAATCAAGGAGTTTTTGGACTAGGGGGTAATCAATTAATTTATGAAAACATTGAAGAATGGGAAATATTAGTTGCATTATCTCACACATGGTTAAAGCCATATACAAAAGAGGATGCATTACTAATTACAAGTAATAATCATGGAATAACGATTGAAAACCTAAATAAAGCTTATAAAACATTGATAGATAATAATTTTATAATTGATGAAATAAGTTATTTTAATCCTACAGATAGATATAGTAGGAGTTATTTATATTATGCATTAACAGGGAATAACCCATATGAAGTACAAAAAAGATTAAAAAAGTCAACTGTTGTAATACTTGGTTGTGGAGGAATAGGTAATTATGTTTCATATATGTTAGCATCTTCAGGAATAGGTAAATTAATACTAGTTGATGATGATACTATAGAGTTAACTAATCTTACTAGACAATTTTTATTTACAGAAAAAGATGTAGGAAGTATGAAAATAGATATTATAGAAAGAGAACTTAGAAAAAGAAATTCAAATATTGAAATAGAAAAATTACCATTATCTATAAAAAGTATTGAGGACATATCTAAAATAAGTACCAATGTAGATATGTTTGTACTATCAGCGGATAGTCCAGTTGATATTATATATTGGATGAATTCTTATTCTATATCTTCAAAAATTCCATATATCAATATTGATTACTTTAATGATATATCTATAATTGGTCCATTTGTTATTCCTGGGAAAACTGCATGTTTTGAGTGTGCAAAAATTGCACCTGATTTTTATAATAAAAAAGATTTCTTATTTAAAGAAATAAAAGAGATAAATAATAATTTTAAAACATCTACATTTCCAGCCGTTAATGGTACAGCTGCTTCAATGGGTGTAAATGATATAATTAGATATCTTGGTGAACTAGGTGAACCTTTATCTGTAAATCAGAGAATTGGAATACACTCTTTAAAAGATAAAATAGAACATCAAAGAATACCTAAAAATAAAGATTGTAAGATATGTGGTCACCTATAAATAATATTATTATATACGGGGTATTATTTAATTCTTTAAGAATGTTAGTAGGAGCAATTTCTGCTGTGTACTTATTAACAGTAGGATTTACTTTTATTGAAGTAGCATATATTAAAACATTTCAAATGTTTATAATTTTTATATCTGATATACCTTTATCCTATATATCAGATAAAAATAGTAGAAAAGTATCTATTATTTTGTCGGCTATTTTTTCTATAGTTTGGTTGCTAATTATGGGTATAGCAACAGAAAAATATCAATTCTATATAGCAGAGTTTTTTAATGCAATATCAATATCCCTGATGAGTGGTGCATATATATCATATTTAATATCACATAATGATAATGTGTCTTCCATACAAAAGTTGTTAGGTAGGTATAGCCAGTATCAATTTATTGCTATGGGTATTTCCGCATTTATTGGGGCAATGTTTATAGAGGTAGATTCAAAATCAATTTGGATAATATCTGCATGCTTAATAACAATACAAGTATTCACATTAAGTTGGATTTTACCAAAAGACATTCAATATAATTCTAATAAACAAAGTTCATTCAAAAAAGATATCCTAAATATCTTTTTTGATATTATAAAGAATACAAACATAAAGTGGTATTTTTACTCTTTACTTGTATTAAGTATTTTTTATCAAATAATAATACAATTTTGGCAATTATTAATAAATGATAGTACTTATATTAATGATGGATTTTATTTCGGGATAATATTTACGTGTATTTTATTCGCTCAATCAGTTAGTGGACATATTGCTCATAAATACATTAAGGATAGTGATAAAATACTTACGAGTATGTTTGTGTTATTTTTATTTTTATCAATACTTTTTAGTATGGAGTTCAATAGATTTATAATATTACCAATAATATTAATATTAATAGTTATGATTAATAAGTTAATGCTAATAATTATAACATCGGAAATACATGAGAATATAAATGATTCTCTTAGAACTACTTATGATTCAGTCATTTCTACATTAATAAGAATTGTCTTATTCTTTATATTACCATTGTTTGGATTCTTATATAGTTTATTAGGGCTGCATATAGTGACTTATTTATTTATAATTAGTATTTTTTCTTATTATTTAGTAGTCAGGAAAAAATACTAATTCTTTCTTGACTACTAAATTTCTATTTCTTTTTAGAGTTCTTCTTCTTTTTAGTATTTGTAGTTACCACTTCTATATCTTCTTTTGGTTTATGTTCAATAGTATATCCTAAGACTTTTTCATATAAGTTCTCTTTAGTTTGAGTAACTTTTGATAGTTCTTTTGTAACTTCTAAAACTAATTTTGTTTTGAATTCTGCACTATAAACTGTTCTTGTTCTACTCATATTATTACCCTCTATTTTTATTGTTTAATTTTACTATTTTAAGAATTAAACTTTACAAAAAATTGTTTGTTTTTCTTGGGGTAGTATAGTTTTACAACTGAAATTATTTTACTATCTGTTTTATCTACTAACTCTTTTTTATAGCTAGAGTCCAAGCTCTTTAACTTTCCCACAGCCCACTCATTCTCTACAGTTAATTGACCTACTTTTTTAGCGTACGCACCTACTTTTGCTTCTAATTGTGTAATCACAGTTTTATATTCCTGAACTGCTTTAGCAGGTTCCATTGCAACTACTGCATTATTTAAAAATATCTTTTTCCAGTTTTGCAAATTCTTCGGTGTTATATTATTTTTACTTGCAATTTGTGTTAATGTTTTGTCTTCTTTTAAAAGTTCTAGTACTAATCTTGTTTTGAATTCTGCACTATAAACTGTTCTTGTTCTGCTCATATTATTATCCTCTATTTTTATTGTTTAATTTTACTATTTTAAGAATTAAACTTTAGAAAAAATTGTTTGTTTTTCTTGGGGTAGTATACTTTCTTATCCACGGCAAACTTCTATTATAATCTTTATCTTCTATAAATATACTTTTTGAAGATTATTTCTTGTAGATTTCTTGCTCTTCTTTTTGAGCTAAATTTACGACCACATTCATTACATTTATATCTTTGAATTCCATTTCTAATATTAATCTTTTTAGTATAATTTTTTAAGCAATATGGACAAGTTTTATTGTTTTTTACAGCCATGTGTAAATAAACCTTTTTTAACTCCTGTAATATCGTAGTTAACTTAAGTTTTTAGACCCTTGAATTTTTTGTTAAGCCGAAATTTCTAATATTACAAAGTGTAATATTATTTGAATATAGTAAAGTGAAGTTATAGCTTTTATTTGTTATGATATCTTTTTTAAAAGGATTTATTATAAAACCATGTAGAAATTGTAAAAGAGAAATTAAAAAAAAGATTAAACAATGTCCCTATTGTGGAATACTAAACCCTATTGTTAATTTAAAAGATATTTTTATAGGTATTGCAACTGTTTGTTTTGTGATGTCTATAGTTACTTATTTTGTAAATAGTTAATGAATTAAATTTATTTTCGTAAGACTCCAATTAAAAAACCAAGTCCTAAACCAATAAAATGTGAATACCAAGCAATTGGCAAACCTATTAAAAGTGGGACAACTGAAATTAATAAAATCCAAGTGATAATTCCTTTTCTTTGAGACTTATCTAAATAAGCAATATATCCCATTAAAGCACAAATAGCCCCTGAAGCACCCATAAGATTTACTTGATTATCTAAAAAATAGATATAAGCAAAACTAAATAAAGAAGTCAAAAGTCCTGCAATAAAATATACAATAAAGAACTCTTTTTTACCTCTATATTTCTCAATTAAATTTCCAAATTGATATAAAACAAACATATTCATACCCAAATGCCCTAATCCACCATGTGCAAACATAGAACTTAAGGGTTGCCAATAAAACTTAGCTTTTATAAAATACATATTAAGTCCCATATATAAAGAACCATACTCTATATTTGTTTGAACTAAGTACATAAGTACGGTAAGTGCAATCGTGATATTCGTGAAAGTTAAATCTTTACTTTTTAACATGATTTTTAAATACCTTTATCGAACAAGTTACTCTTCGTTCTATTTCATTTTTAAACATAAAATTAAAATCTGTATATATTCTAAATATTTCTGTTGAATTAATCCTAAAAGAAGTTAAAATTGAACCTGAGTTTAATTTATAATCTTTATTTTTCTTATTTGGCTTTTTTTTATCATTTTCAATTATTTCATATTTAATTTTTAAATACTTCTTAATATTTTTTCTAGGTTTAGATCCAATATTGTTAATATAAAATTTATTTATTTCTTCTAAAGAGATAATATCTTCAATTTTTGACTTCATAAATTCTGATTTTAAAAAAGCACCATCAAGTTTATAATATCCCGTATCTAAAGCTTTAATTGATTTATTTAACAGCTTTTGATTATAAACTTTAGAAAAAGTATAAACCTCTTTTTCACAAAGTAAAGGAATAATCTTTTTCTCCTTTAGTTTTTTTGGTTCAACTATAAACTTTGTATAAAGCACGATTGAGATGACAACCATAACAATTGTAGCTAAAGAGAAGAAGTTGTTTATAATCTGACTTTGTCTAGCTCCTCTTCTCATTATATCTTTTCTTTAAACTAAAGCTTCTTTTAAAACATCTTCAATAGTATCAACTGCTTTAATTATCATAGCTTCTTTTACTTCATTTGGAATCTCTTCTAAATCTCGTAAAAAGTTTTTTCTAGGAATCAGAGTAAGTTTTATTTTAGCTTTAAACGCTGCAATTAACTTCTCTTTCAATCCACCTATTGGTAAGACTTTTCCAGTTAAAGTAAGTTCACCAGTCATAGCAAGATCAGATCTAATTTCTTTATTACTTAAAATTGAAGCAATAGTAACAGCCATTGTAATACCTGCGCTTGGGCCATCTTTAGGTGTTGCACCTTCTGGAATGTGTAAATGAATATCAAATCTTTTATACATTTCACTAGAATCAACTTTAGTTTTATCTTCTTTTTCTTTTGTTGTTTTTGGTATTAAGTTTTGGTTGATTTTTAATTTATTATTATCAATTAAAAGTTTTACAACTGAGTATGAAATTTTTGATGACTCTTTCATAACATCACCCATATTTCCAGTTACACTTAAAACACCTTTTCCTTTTAATCTTATTGCTTCAATCTTTAAAATATCCCCACCAACAGCAGTCCAAGCAAGACCATTTGTAACTCCAATAGAGTTTTTTTTATCAGCTGGATCAATTTCAAAAATAGGATTATCAAGATAATCATGAATGTTTTTTGTATTAATCGAAACTGACTTAAGTTCACTATTTTTTAATATTTGTTTAACAGCTTTTCTAAATAACTTAGCAAAAACTCTTCTTAAGTTTCTAACCCCAGCTTCTCTTGTATATTTAGCAATAATAGTTTCAATTGTAACTTTTGATAAAACGATTTCATGCTTTTTTAAACCATGTTTTTCTAACTCTTGCGGAATTAAATAATCTTTAGCAATATGGTATTTTTCATTAGGAGTATATGATGACATTTCAATAAATTCCATTCTATCTATTAAAGCAGGTGGAATACTTCTTGCATCATTTGCAGTTGCAACAAAAATACATTGTGATAAATCAATAGCAAAGTTTAAGTAAAGATCTCTAAATTCATTATTTTGTTCAGGGTCTAAAATTTCTAACATAACAGCAGTAGGATCCCCTCTATTATTTACCCCTAATTTATCAATTTCATCAAGAACTACAACAGGATTCATTTTTTTAGCATCAATTAATCCTTTTACAATTCGTCCAGGCATAGCTCCAACGTATGTTCTTCTATGACCTCTTAATTCATTAACATCTTCCATTCCTCCAAGTGCGATTCTTACAAGTGGACGCTTTAAAGCTTTTGCAATTGAATTTGCTAACGAAGTTTTACCAACTCCAGGAGGTCCAACGAAACATAAAACAGTTCCTCCTGATTTAGAGTTTTTAATATTTCTTTGTTCTAATAACTCTTTTACAGCAAAATATTCTGCAATTCTTTCTTTTGGTTTTTCAAGTGAATAATGATCATCATTTAATTGATCTTCAACATTACAAACTGAAATTTTTTCATCTGAATACTTTCCAAAAGGTACATCAAGTACATTTTCAATGTATGTTTGAAGTAAAGCACTATCAGGTGAATCTTGGTGCATACGAGAAAGTTTTTCTACTTGTTTTTTAGTCTCTTCATAGCCATCAACTGGCATATATACTTTTGTTTTTTTTAGCTTCTTTTTATAAGCTTTTGTTTCTACATCTTTTTGATTATCAGAGCCTAACTCTTTTTGAATAGCTTTTATTTGCTCTTTTAAAAAGTAATCTTTATGAGTTTTTTCAATTTTAGAGTTTACTTTCTGAGTAATCTCTTTTTGAATTTTAAAACTCTCAATCTCTTTTTTAATAATTTCAATAATATCAAATAATCTTTTTTCAATATTAGTTTGAGAAAAAAGTTCATAAGCCTTATCTTTTTTTACTCTTAAAACAGAAGATATTAAATCTGCTATTCTTATAGCATCATCGTTTTCTTCAATTGTTTTAATCAAATCTACTGGAAATTTTGAGTTTATTTTTGAAAGTTTTTTAACCTGTTCTCTTAAAACATTTATAACTGAAGTTATATTTTCTTTTGAATATTCTTTATCTTCTAATCTTTTAACATAAGCAAAAGTTGGGTTATTGTCATCAAAATTATCAATAAAACCCTTTGTTAAACCTTGAAAAAGTACTTTTATTTTGCCATCAGGAAGAGATACTTTTCTCATAATATTTCCTATAACTCCTACATTATAAAAACTATTCTTATCTCTCTTACCTTCAAGTCCAGGTTTACTAACACTTACAATTACTAATTTATTATCTTCAATAGCACTTTCAACTGCTTTAATATTATCTTTATTACTTAAAAAAAGTGGTGCAATCATAAATGGATATAAAAATATATCATCTTCAATTATTAACGGTATCTCTTGTGGAAAAGGGTCGTAATTCTTTAATTCCATAAATTTAACTCCTAAAATATATTTGTTTAATTTTTTAAAATATACTTTTTTCAAAAGGATATCTATAAAAAGGTACATCTACTGCTTCAATTTCATCTGGTTCAACCCAAGATTTTTTTACTTTTTCATTATAGTATTTTGAAGCATTTGGTTTATCAATTCTTTCATAAAGATCAGCAATCTCTTTATCTAAAGAAACTTTTGCCATAACAAGTCTTGCATTCATAGTATTTACCAATGGCATATATGGTGACCTTGGAAATGTTTGTTGGAAGTTTTCAATCTCAGAAATTGTATCATCAATTAATTGTTGCTCTCGTAACTCATTTGAAAAACCTAAAAAGTTTGCTTTAATCTTTAAATATCTAACATAATCTATATTTTTATTAAATGCAAATTTTTTAATATACTCATCTAAATAAAAGTTTGATAATGTATACTCTTCTTCATCTATATGTGCATTTGCAAGTATAAGTAAAGCTGTAGGTAGCAGTGGTGAATTTCGATGCTCACTCTCTAATGAAGTATAAATATCATCAGCATCTTCTAAATATGATGTTGAGATTTGTTCTATCATTTTATTATACCAATACAACGCAGGTCTATCATATTCTTGAGATTTTTCAGATTTTTGAGAACACGCAGTTAAGAAAAAACCTAAGCCAACAACTAAAATAAAATTTCTAAATTTTAAATTATTAATCATTTAAATAATCCTTTTTTCATAAAGTAAGTATTTTATCCTTTTTTTCCTTGCTATTTTCTTACTTTTTTCATAATTATTTTTCACTCTTATGAATAATTAGATATACTATGAAAAATAGTAATAAAGAGGCATATAATGAAACTTACACTTATAGGAAATGGTTTTATGGCACAAGGACTAGCACATGGACTTACAAAAAAATTTGAAGTAGAAATTATAGGCAGAGATGAATCAAAATTAAAAAAAATTCAAGACAAAATACCAGAGATAGATATAAAAGTTCTATCTGATAATGAAGATATTTCAAATAAAACTATTATCTTTTGTGTTAAACCTTATGCTTTACAAAGTGTAGCTGTTAGGCTTCAAGGTGAAGCAAATATACTGATTTCTATACTCGCTGGTACTAAACTTGATAGTTTAAAAAAACAAATAAATGCAAAATATTATATACGAAGTATGCCAAATGTAGCAGCTTCAATATCTAAATCAACAACTACAATAATAGGAGATAAAGAGGCAAAAAATATTGCTATGAATATTTTTGATTGCATTGGAAAAACGATTTGGTTAAATACAGAAAACCAATTTAATATTGCAACTGCTGTTGCTGGAAGTGGACCAGCATTTTTAGCTTTAGTTGCTGAGAGTTTAAGTGATGGAGCAGTACAAGCTGGACTTGAAAGACATATTAGTAATGAGTTAGTTCAAGGACTTTTTGAAGGTTTTTCAAAACTATTAGAAAATAATCATCCTGCAATTATAAAAGACTCAGTAATGAGCCCAGGGGGAACTACTGCTGCTGGAATAAGCAAACTTGAAGATGGAGCAGTTAGAGCTTCAATGATAAATGCTGTTACTGTAGCTTATGACAAAGCTTGTGAACTTGGAGAAAAATAGTTTTACACTACTTGAAATACTAATTAGTATTATTTTATTATCAATTATCATAATAGGCTTTACAAGAAATTTTTATTATGATAGTTTAGATAAAGAATTTATACTTTTAAATAAAATTGGCAACTCTTTTAGTACTAAAAACTATAACAAAAACTTTTCAACATCTTTAAAGAATCTAACAATCATAAAAAATGATACTATAGAAGAGATTATTTTAATAAAAAGTATTAAATACGAAGATAAATCAATAAAATTAATTAAATATGAACTCTAAAAAAGCATTTTCATTATTTGAATTAATTTTAGTTCTTTTTATTGGTTCAGTTATTTTAATATATACTTTTATATTCACAAAAGAGCTATATCAGACACAAAAAACATATGAGAAATTAACAAGTTTAAAAATTGACTTGAATTCTACAAAAATAATTATTGAAAAAAATAGTTTAAAAGGTATATCTTTTTTAGAATATAAAAATAAAACATTGTTTTTTAAAAATCATATCTTATTAAAAAATGTAACACAATTTAATATAAACACTACAACAAAAACTATAACAATTGATATAACTTTAGAAAATTTAATATCTCAAACTTGGTATTTCAACTTATGAATAAAGCATTTACTCTTTTTTCAACCCTGATCTTAATTTTTATTTTCTCAATTTTATTAATAAATATTTATGAAACAAAAAGTATAAATTCTACAAATATTATAAAACAATATAATTATATACAAGCAAAAAATCATCTTAATTTTTTAAAAGAGTATCTTCTTGCTTTAAAAGATTATAATTTATTAGAAAAAGTAGAAATTAAAGATAAAAAATTCAATATTTATGCAAATATAAAAAAAGTAGATAATTTTTATAAAGTACACTTATATGTAAAATCAAAGTTTTACGATGTCAGTGTATATACAAAAATTCTTAGAAAGATTCCCCCTCATCATGAATCCTTAGTATTAGGCCTATGATTTAAATGATTTTTAATATTTATAATTTTTGTTCTTAATATTTGATCAAACTTACTTTTTTTAAAATAATTTTTCATATTCTACAACGATATTGTCTATATCATATTTAGATATAGACTCTTTAATATCTGTTAAAAAAAATTAAGAGGAGCTTAAGGATAGTAAATTCATTATATTACTAATTACTAATTATTATTTTTAAAACTTTTCTTGCTAATTTCAAAGCTTTATTTCTATGTGAAAATTCTTTTTTAATTTCAGGAGATAATTCACCTAAAGTTTTTTTATATCCTTTTGCTATAAACATAGGGTCATAGCCAAAACCTCCACTTCCTAACTCTTTTGCAATAACATCACCATGCGTCCAACCATGAACTGTATATATTTCATCATTATATACAATTGCTATACAAACTGTATAATATGCTTTAGTTTTTTCTAAATTTAATTCTTTTAATTTACTAATTAGTTTTAAATTATTATCTTTATCACTTGCATTTTCACCTGCATAACGAGCTGAATAAATTCCAGGTTCATTATTTACTTTAGGTACAGTTATTCCACTATCATCAGAAATGACTATAAAATTTTCATTTAAATTTAATTCTAATAATTTTTTATAAATTGTTTGTGCTTTTTTGACTGCATTTCCTTGAAAAGTATCTTTATCTTCAACAATTTCTATTTCACCTAAAAGTTCTTTAAATCCAATTATTTCGTCATTTGACATTAATGTTTTAAACTCTTTTATCTTGCCTTTATTTGATGTAGCTAAAATTATTTTCACAATTTTCCCTTTTAATAAAAGTATTAACTTGATTCGTATATAATTTTGCTCTATTTTGATAATATGGGATTATATATGATTAAATCTATTTTACCTCTTAGTTCAATTATTGCATTAAGATTTTTCGGACTTTTTTTAGTATTGCCGGTTTTATCTGTTTATGCAATTGATTTACAAGGTGCAACAACTACACTTATAGGTGTTGTTATTGGAGGATATGCACTAACTCAAATGATATTTCAAGTACCTTTTGGAGTTATGAGTGATAAACTTGGAAGAAAAGGTACGATTATTACTGGGCTTTTACTTTTTGCAATTGGTTCAATTGTCTGTGCATTAGCAGATGATATTTTAATACTTTTATTTGGCAGGTTCTTACAAGGTGCAGGTGCGATTGGCGCTGTTATAACAGCTATGATATCTGATATTGTAAAAGAAGAACAAAGACCAAAAGCAATGGCTATTATGGGAATGGCAATTGGAGTTAGTTTTGCAGTTTCAATGATTGCAGGTCCAACAATTGGAGCATATGCAGGAGTTCAATCACTATTTTATTTAACTGCATTCTTAGCTCTTGGGTCTATTGTGGTTTTATTAAAAGCTGTTCCAAATCCTCCAAAAATTATACATACGTATAATGGAAAAGCACAATTAGGAAAAATTCTAAAGAACTCAAATCTAATTAAAATGAATATCACAAACTTTTTACAAAAAGGTTTAATGACATTTGCATTTATGATTATTCCAATGATTTTAATAAAAGATTATGAATGGCAACTAGCTGAACTTTGGAAAGTTTATCTTCCTGCAATGATTTTTGGTTTTTTAGCTATGGCACCTGCTGCTATTATTGCAGAGAAAAAAGGAAAATTTAAAGAAATACTAGCTCTTGGTATAGTTTTCTTTGCGGTTTCTTATTTAATCATTGGATTAAGTTCTGGAACTACTTCTTTTATAATTGGAGTTGTAATATTTTTTATTGGTTTTAATATGCATGAACCAATTATGCAATCACTAGCTTCAAAGTTTGCAAAAGTTCATCAAAGAGGTCTTGTATTAGGAATATTTAACTCTTTTGGTTACTTAGGAACATTTATTGGTGGTCTTTTAGGTGGTATATTTTTTGAAAAAGTTTCACTAGTTTCTCTTGTAATTGTTATTGCTGTAATCTGTATTTTATGGATTATTTTAATTTTAACAATGCCCAATCCACTTAAGAAAAAATTATCATATATTCCATTAACTTCTGAAAACAAAAATAACACACATAAACTAGATAAGATAAAAGATATAGATGAATGGTATATTAATGATACAGAAAATATAATCATAGTAAAATATGATAGTGATAAAATTCAGGAAAATGTTATTTTAAATACTCTAAAATAATAATAATCATACTTTAATATATAAAGGAGAGGTCTTGAAAAAATATTAGTTATAATTTTTTTCATTACCTTTTCTCTCTACACAGTTACAGCATCAAGAAAAATATTCTTAATAAACTAAAAGATAAAAACTTTACTTATAGAGTTGAAGAGTATCAATTTTGGGCTATTCCTTTGAGGGTTATGATTTAAAAATAATATTTTTAAATTTCTATCTACTATGAATCCTCTTTCATATCTTTAAAATTCTATGATAAAAAAAACTTTAAAAAAGATAAAAAATAATAACATACCAATTGGAACTTTTGTGGATATATGAAGAGTTCAGGTTCAAAAAGTATTATCAAATGTTAAAAAAATGATGACTATGAAATAGTTAAAGAGTTAAATCTTTACAGAGTAAGTAGATAATTCTACTTCTTTATTTTCAATATTAATACTACGTTAATAATCTTATATTATAATTTTTTCTTAACTTAATAAGGATACAAATGTTTGAAAAGTTTTTAAGATTTTTTATTACTAATTCAAGAATGAACTATACCTTGTTCGTATTAGTTTTTGCAATTGGTATTTGGTCTTATAATAATACTCCGAAAGAAATTTTTCCTGGTTTTGAACTTGATATGATTTCAATTAAAGGTTCATACTCAGGTGCAAGTGTAGATATACTAGATAAAATGCTTGTAAGTAAAATAGAAGATAATGTAAAAAATATCGATAGTATAGATACTATTTCAACAATTATAAGCCCAGGTAGATTTACTATTATTTTAGAACTTAAAAAAGGGAAAAATAAATATAACGAAGTGAATAAAATTAAAGATGCAATATCATTAGTAAGAGGTAATCTACCCTCAGATATGGATGAACCTATTGTTAATGCCTTAGAGCGGTCAAAATCACTAATTGATATCTCTCTTACTTCCCAAAAATATAGTACAGATGAATTAAAACCTTTTGCAGATACTTTAAAAAGTAAACTTTTAGGAATAAACGGAATAAATGATATTACTATTTATGGAGATTCAGATAGATATTTTGAAGTACTATTAGATGATAAAAAAATCGAAGCACTAAGTTTGAATAAAAATGAAATTTTTAATGCAATTTCAACACTTTCATATATATTTCCTATAGGAAAAATAGAAGGCAGTTCGAAACACTACTATTTATCTACATTTAATGGAGCAAAAACCTCAAAAGATTTTGCTAATACACTTATTAAAGTTGGAAATTCTACTATATATTTAAGAGATATAGCTTTTATTTCAAAAAAATATGAAGACTCTTCGACTCTTTACTCTTTTAATGGAAAAAATGCTCTATCTTTAACAATCAAGCAAAGTGAAACAGCTGATGCAATTAAAGTCACACGAGCAATAAAAAAATTATTACCACAAATTAATAAAACAAATAAAGATATTACAATTACAATAGCAGATGACAATAGTGAAAGAATACTTGATAGACTAAATATTGTTGTATCAAATATCTTACTTGGTATTATTTTAATTACAATACTTGTAATGATTCTAATTAACTTTAGAATGTCATTTATTATTGCAATTGGAATACCAACTTCTTTTGTAATAGCAGCGATTTATATGTATCTTTCGGGATATACAATAAATATGATTTCACTTATAGGAGTTTTATTAGCTCTTGGGATAGTAGTTGATGATGCTATTGTTGTAAGTGAAAATATACAACAATATATTGAAGAAGGTTATAAACCAAAAGAAGCAGCAATTATTGGTGCTAAAGAGATGGTTAAACCTGTAACAGTTGCTTCTATTACAACTCTATTTTCATTTTTACCTGTTCTTATGATTAGTGGTACTATGGGTGAAATAATAAAATTAATCCCAATTGCTTTAAGTGCTTTAGTTGTAGCTTCTTTAATTGAAACATTTTTATTCTTACCAATTCATGCGGCACATGTTCTAAAAAATGGGGCAAAAGTGACTTCATGGGAAATACCAAATAAAATTTATAACTCTATTATTCATTTTTTTATGAATTGGAAAAAAATATTTTTAACTATTTTTATAATTCTTGTTCCATTCCTTATTTATATAGAAATGAAAACATCTAAATTTCAAATGTTTCCAAAATTTGATGCAACAGATATAAAAATCTCAATCAAGGCAGATAAAAATACAAAACTTGAAGATGCTTTTAAAATAGTTCGTTCCATTGAACAAGATTTAATAAAGCAAAAAGATGCATTTTTTATTAGAAGTATTGACAGTGTTGCAGGATATAGAAGAGATACGGGGAATAATACAGAAAGATATCCATATGTAATGTATATGACAGTTGAACTTCAAAAACTAAAAGCTGCAAATTTTTTAGATAAATATATTACTCCTTATTTAAGTTTCTATTATGATAAAGAAAGAAGAACTAGAACAAAAAAGTCTAATCAAATTTCTAAAGAATTAAAAAAATTCTTAAAAAAACAAAATTACAAAGAAAAATTTAATTTATCAGAAATTGAAGTGTTAGAGAGAAAAGTTGGACCTATTAAAGCAGACGTAAAAATTGGACTAGTATCAAATGATAATGAAAAAATCATCTCATCAATTAATCTTTTGCAAAAAGAGTTAACTAATATCAAAGGAGTTAAAAATACTTCTAACTCTTTAAAATTTGGATTAGATGAAATAAAATTAAAAGTAAACTCTTATGGAGAACAATTAGGTATAGATGAAGCCTTTATAGGATCATATCTTTCAAATATGTACCTTTCAAAAAAGAAAGGTGTTACCTTTGATGCAACTTCAATGTTAGATATAAAAATACAAAGTCTAAATAAAGATGATTTTGATAGTTTTAAAAATCTTGAAATACCTTTAAGTAATGGGACTTTTGTTGCACTTAATCAGATTGTTGAATTTAATATTATTAAAGGATTTGAACAACTTTTAAAAGATAATGCAGAAAAGAACTTTTATATCTTTGCAAATGTTGATCCAGATATTATTACAGCAGGAGAAGTTGTTGAAAAACTACAACCAATACTAAATAAAATAAAAGAATCTGGTGTAAAACTGATATTTAAAGGTGAGGCTCAAAAACAAAAAGAGTTAAAGAATGATATGTTTTTAGCTTCTTCTTTATCAGCAGTTTTAATTATGCTTGCAATGTTATATCTTTTTAACTCATTTAGAGAAACATTTATTGTAATGAGTGTTATTCCTTTTTCTCTTTTAGGTGTACTACTTGGGCATAAATTAATGGGCATAAATTTATCAATGCCTTCAATGATTGGTGCATTAGGACTTGCTGGTGTTGTAATAAATGATGGTATTATTATGATGACATATCTTAAAAAAGCAAAAACACTAAATAATGTTTTTATGCAAGCTACAAAAAGATTTAGACCTATTATTCTTACAACAATTACAACACTAATTGGAATGAGTTCACTAATATTTTTTCCAACAGGACAAGCTGTAATTTTTCAACCAATCGCAATAGGACTTGGATTTGGATTATTGTGGGGTACGGTATTAAATCTTATTTATCTACCAGTTCTTTTTTCAATCTCTCACAAATTTAAAAAAGATATCTAAATAATTTAGATATCTTTTTACATAAACAAAAATATACTTTGTAATGCACCAACTGTTAAACTTGTAGGTTCTTTTCCTAAGGCTTTTAATGAATTTCTAGCACTATCTATCATTTGTGTTAAAACTACTTCAAAAGAAAAGTTTGAAGGATCTAGAAGTGTTTCTTTTTTATCTTTTATGTATGTTAAATTTTGTAAATCACTATAAGAAAGTTTTTCACCATTTTTAATTCTTTTTTCTAATTCAAGTTGCCAATTGTTTTGCCAAGTAATAAATAAATAATTTTGTTTTATATCTCTATCAACTTTTATTTTCCATCTAATAATTTGAAGATTTTTATAAAGTTTATACAAAGTAGTAGTATCATATTCCAAAGCTATGATTTTATGTCCACTTTTGATTTTATAAGAGGAATACATAAGATAATACATACCCATAATCAAATAATCATTTCTTGAGTTTATTCCATCTTTACTAAATGCTATTTGTAAATAATCTTTATAATTTTCTAAAATCGTATTATCATATTTTAATAAAAAGTTATTTTCTAATTTTAATATTAATATATATATTTTATCAGATATTTTTTTATCATAATTATTAGGATTTCGTTTATCTAATCTATTTTTAAAACTTATCAAAAGTTTTTGTATGTTTTTATAATCATTTTTAATAATATTTGCTGAATTAGATTGTAAAATATTTTTTATATCTTCTTGTTTAGGCAAGCAACCACTAAAAAGAAGAAGAAGAATTAAGTACTTTATAATTTTTGTCATTTTTTAGTTTTCTTTCTTTTATGAAATAGTTAATAATTCATTTTCAATTTTTTCTAACTTATTTTTTGCATCTTCTAAGGCTTTTTTGTTAGTTGTAATAACAGTTTCAGGAGCATTTGCTACAAATCTTTCATTTGATAATATGCTATTTAATTTATCAAACTCTTTTTGTGTTTTCTCTTTTTGATGTGTTAGTTTATTGATAATTGGACTCATATCAATTTCAGATGTTGGAAGATAAACTTCAAGATTATCAGATACATCAATAATAGAATTTTCAACTTTAGAATCTACAAACTCAAGCTCTTCAACTTTTGCAAGTCTTTGGATGAAGGGTTTTGCAATATTTGTATCAATAGAAGAGTCAAGTTTGATATAAGCTTTTGCAATTTTGGTATTACCCATATCAATCACAACTTTAACTCTTCTAAGAGCTATAATTGCTTCTTCAATAATAGCAAACATAGCTTCAACTTCTAAATCTTTTTTAATCTTTTTAGGAAAATTCATAATTATAAGTGATTTACCTTCTTCTAAAGTAGTTCCACTTAATTTATGATATAAAAAATCTGCAATAAATGGCATAAAAGGAGATATCATTTTTAGTGTTTCTTTAAAAATAGCTCCTAATTCAATAATAGATTCTTTTGAAACCTTTGAGTACTCAATTCCCCAATCACAAAACTCATTCCATACAAATTTGTATAAAATACTAGCAGCTTCGTTGAACTTATAAATCTCTAAAGCAATTCTTACTTCAGAAACTGCAATACTAAGTCTACTTTGCATGTAAAGACCAAGATGTGTTTTAATCTTAATATCATTTAAATCAGGGAAAGTATCTACATTTAACTGTAAAAAATTTGAAGCATTATAAAGTTTATTTGTAAAATTTCTAAACTGTTCTAAATTTTTAGCACCTAATTTAATATCTCTACCTTGAACAGCTAAATAAGCTAAAGTAAATCTGATAATATCAGCAGAATGTTCTTCAACCATATCTAAAGGATCAATTACATTTCCTTTAGATTTTGACATTTTAGCACCTGTTTCATCACGAACTAAAGCGTGCATATAAATATCTTTAAATGGTAACTCTTTTTTAAAATGTTCGCCCATCATCATCATTCTAGCAACCCAAAAAAACATAATATCAAAACCAGTAATTAAAAGTGAATTTGGATAAAAATCTTTTTCATCACTAGAGTTATAAAGCTCTTCAAGTTTTCCATTATTTCCCCAACCTAAAGGTGACATTGCCCATAAAGCTGAAGAAAACCAAGTGTCTAAAACATCAGGATCTTGAGTATAATTTTTTGATTTACATTTAGGACAAGCTTCTGGTTCATCTGCTTTATCAGCCCATTGATGATTACAAAAACTTTCATTACAAGTAAATACAGGAATTCTATGTCCCCACCATAATTGTCTTGAAATACACCAAGGTCTTAACTCATCCATCCAAGCTGTGTAAGAATTTATCCAATGTTGAGGGTGAAATAAAGTTCCATTTTTTTTTGCCCTTTGTTTTGTCTCTTCTTTTACTTTGTCAATTGAATTTTGAGCCATTTCATTTGATAAAAACCATTGTTGAGAAATAAAAGGCTCAATAATATTTTTACATCTATAACAATGCCCTACTTGATGAACATGATCTTCTATTTTTACAATATAACCCTCAGCTTGAAGTTTCTCAACAATAGGTTGTCTAGCTTCTAATCTCTCTAATCCTTCAAATTCTCCACAATATTCATTTAAAATACCTTTTTCATCGAATACTTTAATAAATTCTAAATCATGTCTTTTTCCTACATCGTAGTCATTTTGGTCATGGGCAGGAGTAACTTTAACAATTCCCGTTCCAAATTTCATATCAACATGAGTATCAGTAATAACTTTTATTTTCCTGTTAGTTAAAGGTAATAATACTTCAGAACCTATAATATTTTTATATCTGATATCATCAGGATGGACCATAATTGCAGTATCCCCAAAGTATGTTTCAGGTCTAGTAGTTACAACTTGAAGTTCACCACTTCCATCAGCAAATTTATAAATCATATGATAAAACTTACCATTTACTTCTTTATGTTCAACTTCAATATCACTTAAAGCTCCATCATGAGTACACCAATTTACCATATAAGTATTTTGAGTGATTTGTCCTTCATTGTATAAAGATACAAAAGCTTCTTTTACTGCTTCTTTAAGTCCTTCATCCATAGTAAAACGTTCACGTTTCCAAGCAGGAGTAACTCCTAGTTTTCTCATTTGGTGAACAATATTCCCACTAGATGTTTCTTTTTGCTTCCAAGCTCGTTCTAAAAACTTTTCTCTTCCTAGTTCGTCTTTTGTAGTTCCCTCTGCTATAAGTTGTTTCTCAATAATATTTTGTGTTGCAATTCCAGCATGATCTATTCCTGGTTGCCAAAGAGTTTTAAAACCATCCATTCTTTTATAACGAGTTATAATATCTTGTAAAGTAAAAGTAAGTGCATGACCGATATGTAAACGTCCTGTAATATTAGGAGGGGGCATCATTATTGAAAAATTTTTATCATTTTCTTGAATTGACTTGTTTCCATCAATCTCAAAATAACCTCTATCTTCACAGATTTTATAATACTTGTCTTCTATTTCTGTTGGTTGATATTTATCACTCATTTAAATTCCTCTGTGTTAATTGTTTTATGCCTAATAAAATATTCGCGATTATATCTAAAAGTAGTTTTATTTTTGGTAATTAGAGTTAAGCTAGTTGTTTAGTCCCAAAGACTTACTCAAAGGATTCAACTTAAAGTACTCTGGGTTTTTCCTGAATATTTGAGACATTGTATCATAAGGTGTTTTATACTTTAAAGCTTTGAGTTTTTTCTGATAATTGTATAAAAGAAGAAAGCTCATCAAGTGTAACTTTAGAGCTTTTAAGGTCTCATAATGAAAAAGTTTCACAGTATGGTCTTTAAGAACTTTATTCATCACTTCTACCTGACCATTAGTCCAGGGATGTCTAAACTTAGTCAAACGGTGTTCTATTTTATACTTTTGGCATACTATATCAAAAGGATGAATCTTATCTTTTGGTCTTAAATGTTCACTTAGAAGTGCATAAGTAAATTGAGCTCCATTATCTGTTAAAATAGTATGGATTTTAAAAGGTATATCTTGTATAAAGTTTTCTAAGAATGAACAAGCGATAGCCTGAGTCATTCTTTCATGAATTTCCACATAAGTATACTTAGTAGCACGATCTATAGCTACGAACATATAGGCTTTGCCTTCTTCACTATGAACTTCTGAAATATCTATATGGACATATCCTATATCATACTCTTTGAACTTCTTTTTTTCTGTTTTATCACGGGGTTCTTTGGGCAAACGGCTTAATCCATGACGTTGCAAGCATCTGTGTAAGTTTGACCTTGTCATTTTAGGTATCTCATCCATCAGGGCTATAAAAACATCATCTAGTGCAAACTTGGTAACTCTTCTAAACTCACAAATTATTTGTTCTTCTTCTTGACTTAGTACTGTTGACCTTGCTATCGTCGGTCCACTTTTTTTATCAGTGATTCTATTGGCATTCTTCCATTTTGTTACTGTTTTTGGATTAAGGGACAATCTTGCAGCTAACTCTGTGATTGTCTCTTGAGACTCTTGTATTTCTTTTCGAATTCTTGGCGTCGTCTTGGCATTAGAGTGTTGTATATTTCCCATAAATCTACTCCTTTTATAAAATAATAGCTGACTCCATGAGAATTAGGGACTAAACAGCTAGTTATCTTCTTCTTTAATAAGTCCTGCTTCTTTTAAAAATGGAGAATGAATAAAACTCATTCTTTTTACTTTATCATATTTTGCATAGGATAAATAAAGTATATCCTTCGCTCTTGTAACTGCTACATAAAAGAGTCTTCTTTCTTCTTCTAATGAGCCACCTTTACTCATAAGTTTTCTATTTGGGAATCTTCCATCCATTAAATCAATTACATAAACTTCTTTAAACTCTAAACCTTTACTTGCATGAACAGATAAAAGATTTACTCCTTCACCTGTACTCATCTCACTTCCACCTAAAATCATAGAGTTTACAAACTTTGATAAATTATGAAAGTTTTTTGAAAGGTTTTTTAGAAGCATTACTTTTCTATTTATTTTTGTTAAAGCTTTTGTTTTTTGAATAAAATGAACTGTTCCATCTTTTTGAGTTCCTCTTTTTGTAGCTAAGAACTCTTTTAGTTTTGAGTATATCATTGAAGAACTAATACTAGAAACTAAGGAATCAGGATTTTTTGTATGTCTTAATAATTTCATTAATAAATAAAAATCATAAATATATTTTCCACTATCAACACTTAGTTTTGGATGTTTTAAAATTGGATTTGATAAAAAAGCCTCTTCAAAACGGCAAGTTTTAAATTTAGAGACAGAGCCAAGCTCTGCAAAATCATCAAAAAGTCCAAGCTGTATATTTTTTATTTTATTTGATTCATAGGGATTATTTATATTTGGATCTGGATTAAAAAGTCCCTTAAACATATCACCATTTCCTAATTTAATCAAAGCATCAAAAATATCTTTTGAAATTCCTTTTCCAATTCCTTTTCCATGCTCTAAAACATGAATAAAAGCCATCATATCATTGTGTGATAATTGCATTACTAAAATATCTAAAATAAATTTTATCTCCACAGAATCAAAAAAAGACATTCCATTTTTTCTTTTAGCAGAAATTCCAAACTCTCTTAAATTTGCTTCAATTCCATCAGCACTTGAATTATTTCTATAAATAATTGCTATATCATCATGAGAGGTTGTACTTTTTGAAATAAGTTCTGAGATATGATGATATTGAAAAAAAAGCTCTGTAAAAGCTAAAAGTTTAGGTTTTACAGAGTCTTTGGTCCTTATCACTTCTAGTTTTTTTTCATATATTCTTTCATTATATTCAATGACTCTTGTTGCTAAATCTAAAATTGGTTTAGTTGAACGATAATTCTTTCTAAGAGTAAAAACAGTAGCATTTTCATACCTATGCCCAAATGTTGAAATTATTCCAATATCAGAACCATTAAAAGCATATATACTTTGATCATAATCTCCTACACAAAATAAAGACTTAGGTTTAAAACCATCAAGAAGTCTTCCTTGCAAAGGATTCGTATCTTGGTATTCATCAACTAAAATTTCTTTAAATGCGAAATCATTTTCTTTTAAATTCTCAAGCATAATAGTTAATAAATCATCAAAATTTGCATAACCATACTTAACTTTTAACTCATTAAATTCTAATACTATATCTTCATAAATCAAAGTATAAAGTTCATGAGCTGGACTTTTATCTTTTATCCAAGTTCTAAACGCTTCGCCATTATTTGAATTTAAATATAAAGAGTATAAATCATATAAATATCCGCCATCATAAGGATTTGCATCATCAGATCTATCATAGAAAACTCTTTTTTCATATAAAGATTTAAAAAGTGTTTTTAATTCATTTGGTTGTTTTAAAGTTATATTTACATTTAATTCTTTTAATAGTTTATAAGAAACTGAATGAAACGTACCAGCCATCATCTCTTTTGCAATACTTTTCCCAAAAAACTTGGCAACTCTTGATACCATTTCAGTTGCTGCTTTATTTGTAAAAGTTAATAAAAGTATTTCACTAGGTTTAACACCATTATTTATTAAATTAGCAATTCGTCCAACAATAGTTGATGTTTTTCCTGTTCCTGCACTCGCAATTATTAGGTTATAACCCTCTTTACAGGTTGCGGCACTAAGTTGTTCTTCATTTAAGTTTGATAAAGGCATAAAATTATTTAATTTTTCTGAAGTATTGTTTTGTCATTTCGCAATGCTAGCATAAAGATACTTTGGATTTGGTATTAGATTCTTATTTATTAAACAAAAAACTCCCTAAAGGAGCTTTTCACACAAGAAAACAAATTAATAAAATTCAAAAATTCGCATTTTTTTTAAATTTTTATAAGAAGATTAGCATTTCTTCTTATTTGCAGTAAGTACTACCAATAATGAAAAAATAACTTTTAAAACCACTTATATAACAAATAATTAAACATAACTTATACTATAATACAGTATGAAAAAATATAATAAACTTAACATTAAAAACAATAAAAGATTTAAATAATATCATTAAGGGCACCTCTAAAAACAACTTTTTCATCCATTTAATTAAATTTTTGGAAACATATCTTATCTTCAAATTCAATTTTATTAAAAATCTTAGTAAACTTCACACATTATTGGATAAAGTTTAGTAAAATTTCTATAATTTTCTTTCATTTTAATTGACTTTTACCTTTTCTAGTCTGATTATTTGTTCATATCTAAATAGGTTATATGTAAGATTTAAAAATCCTATGGATGATTTAATTCTTTTTAATCCTATGGATCTCATATGTAAGGCATCATTCATAGAGTTTGTCATAAATCCAAATATATGCTCAACCCTTGCTCTAATTTTAGATTTAATATGATTTGACTCTTTTTGGGTATTGCTAAGTGGCTTACCTCTATAGCCTTTTTCATGAACAAAGCTTTTACATTCATTCTTTTCTAAAAACTCTTCTATCTCCTTACTTCTATATGCACTATCAGCATGAAGTTTATTATCTGTTTCATCTATAATATTTTTTATTTCAGTTGAATCATGTGGTGCTGCACTTGAAACACTATATTTAGTAATTAATTTAGTTTTCTCATCTGCATTTATATGATCTTTATATCCATAATGTCTTTCACCTGCTTTTGTCATCCATCTTGCATCACAATCTTTTTGAAATACTTTAGAACGATTCCCTTTTTTATCTTTTTTAGAAAATGCAATAGGAATAGCACCTTTTTTAATATCTGAATTATCACCTCTACTGTTTCTTTGTCTTGGTACATGTCAAGTTTCACCACGTTGTACCATTTCAAAAGCAATATTTTGAAACACATCTGGTAAAATCTTAAATATTTCAGGTTTCGTTTGAAACCAACTTTGAACTGCATCAAATGGAGTTCTAACTTTTAATTCTTTTTTTAAAGAACCATGTCTTCTATTGAAGTTGTAGTATATCAAAAATTTATTTAAATCTTTTTTAACATCATCAATATTGTCATACTCTTCTGCTTTAATTGTAGCATTTTTAATAGTTCCGTTTACTCTTTCTGCCATTGCGTTAGTTTGAGGTGTGTATGGAGCTGTTAGCCTATGTTCTATCTCATCATCTTTACACTCTACATCAAACTTATGATTACCACTTACAAATCCTTTTCCTCTTGCCCACTTATCAGTAAATTCCAGTCCATTATCTGTTAATATATGAGTTAGGTAAAATGGAAAAAATTCTTTACATTCTTTTAGAAAAGATACTGCATTTGCTGCTGTCTTATTCTCATACACTTTATAGTAAAGTAGCCTTGTAGCCCTGTCTATTGCTACAAATAGGTAATATTTTTGCTTGTCAAACTTTGGTAAATAAGTTACATCTATATGTAAATAACCAGGCTCATACTCTTTGAACTTTTTAGCTTTTTCTTTTTGCTCTTGTGGAACTCTGTTTATATCAAAGGCTTTTAAAGTACGATAAACATTACTTCTATTTGCATTTGGAATAATATCAACGATTGTATCTGCTAAGTCATCTAACTCCATCCAAGTCATTGTTCTGACTACTTTAATTAACTCTTTTTCTAAAGGTGTTAGAGCATAATGGATTCTTTTTGGTCTTGAACTTTTATCATTTAAAAAATCTCTATTTTTATGCTTGGCGATAGTTTTAACATTCACATTATAATTATTTGCTAATTCAACATTTGTTAAATTAGATTGTTGTATTATTTCTCTTACATGCTGGTTTGTTCTGGCATTAGAGTGATAGACTTGTGGCATTTTTAAAATCCTTATTTGCTGTAAAGATTTTACAATTATGTTGTTAAGCTATCGCTTTCTTAATTTATGAAACTAGGCAACCATAACGTGGTGAAACTAGACAGCTATAGATATGATTAAAAGAGCTGTGAATAGCGGTATATATGCTGATTATCTACTTATCGATAGTTGGTACTCTAAACCTTCATTTATAAAAGAGATGAATGATTTAGGATTAAAAGTTATTACAAGAGTAGCAAACAATAATAAAATATGGAACTTTATTGGGGAGAGAAAAACTCTTAATGGTATCTATGAAAAGTCTAAGAAATTAAAAAATATCAAGTCTAGTACTTATGGTAAAAAAATTAAATATAAATACTTTTCAGTAGTAGTTGAACATAAAAAAGCCAGTAAGGTTAAGATAGTATTTTTAAAAACGCAAGAGAAATTAATACCTATAATATCTACTGATTTAGATATTAGTGATGAAGTTATTATTGATACTTATAGAAGAAGATGGGATATAGAGCAAGGCTACAAAGAACTTCGCGAACACTTTGGATTTGGTAAAGAAGAAAATAGAATCTATGAAGCACTAATAGCTAGAATTACACTATCGTTTTTTACATATAATATTGTCAGTTATATCAATCGTATCAGTCATGAACCTAAAACAATTGGTGGATTATTTAAAGATTTAGAATGTGAACTTCATACTCTAGCAATTGCTATGCAAACATTTATAGCTATACTTGATGAAATAGCACAAATAGAAGAAGTAATCAATAGAAATGATGATTTTACCACTATCATTGATACTTTAAAGGATGTGACTGCTAAATTGCTTGGTTTTAGGTGCGAAAGTTAAGTTATTATATCAATTATTAATATTTTTATTAATTTTAGATGAGAATTTAGATTTACTAATAATAAAGCTCACTCTAAAAATAGTCAAATTAGTAAAAATAACTACGATCCTTAAATAAAACTAAAAGTTAATAATTTTATCTAACCCAAAAATTACTAAATCCTTTATTTACTGACTATTGATAGTGCTTATTTGAATTTGGTCGGATTTACCTATATATTTGTATAAAAATAGTGTTTAACTAAGAATATATTAATAGTAAAATGAGATAATCATATATAAAAGTAACTAAATAATTAAAAGGACTAAACTAATGATTTTTTTTACAGCAGACCTTTGTGATGATTATCCAGATAAAATTTATGTATTAGACAACGAATTTACAAACTATGGAACAGGAAAA
The DNA here is from genome assembly GCA_965243765.1 of Halarcobacter sp. Lineage (GTDB taxonomy): Bacteria > Campylobacterota > Campylobacteria > Campylobacterales > Arcobacteraceae > Halarcobacter. The sequence goes on along the minus strand of CBDEWB010000020.1, from coordinate 736,049 downwards.
ATAGTAGTAGTTGATGTCCAAAATGAATACTGTGCAGTTGTAGGAGAAAATATATTCCAGTAACAAAAGATGAAAGGAATGTAGAACTTTCTTTTTGTGGAGTACAGTTTAATACTAGCAATTATGTATATGCAGATACTGATTGAATTGTTTTAACAAAACAAAAGATTGTTTAGCAATTAATTTGTAATAAGTTTTTGTTACAATTTTATATATTATAAACAGTACACATTAAATTGATACATTTCACTTTGTGAAAATGCAAATAAGGTAAAAAATGAACTATATAAAGAATACGATAAATTTAGAAATAGGTACAGTAGAAGAAAAACGTAAAGAGATACGAGAGTATTTTATTCAAACTTATGAACTTGATGAAAAAATATATGATTTGCTAAAAGATACAAAGTTTTTATATGAGCAACCAAATAAATTAAGACATCACCTTATCTTTTATTATGGGCATACTGCAACTTTTTATATAAATAAACTAAGTGTTGCAAGTATCACAAATGCGAGAGTTCAAAAAGCTTATGAGTCTATTTTTGCTATTGGTGTAGATGAGATGTCTTGGGATGATTTAAATAAAGAAAACTATGCTTGGCCTACTTATGAAGAAACAAAAACTTATAGAGATGAAGTAAAACAAATAGTTTTAGAGCTTATTGATACTTTAGAATTTACTATGCCAATTAATTGGGATTCTTCTATTTGGATTATTTTGATGGGAATTGAACATCAAAATATCCATATAGAGACTTCATCTGTTTTACTAAGAGAACTAGATTTGAAGTTTTTAAAAGAAGAAGAAATTTTTACTTATAATAATGAAGCATGTAGTACTTATCCACAAAATATCTTATGTAAAGTAAAAGGTGCAGAAGTTTTACTTCAAAAAGATCATAAAAATCCTATTTATTATGGTTGGGATAATGAATTTTCTTTTCATAAAGCACAAATAAATGATTTTAAAGCTAGTAAATACTTAGTATCAAATGGAGAGTTTTTAGAGTTTGTAAAAGATGGTGGATACTCAGAATTAAAATACTTTTCAAAAGATGCTTTAAACTGGTTAGATTTTTCACAAGCAAAAATGCCACCTTTTTGGGTAAAGGAAAAAGATGAATATTTTCTAAGAGAGATAAATAGGGTTGTACCTTTACCTTTAAATTATCCAGTTGATATAAATGTATATGAAGCAGAAGCTTTTTGTAAATACAAAAGTGAAAAGCTTGGATATGAGGTTAGACTTCCAAGTGAAGATGAATATTATAGATTATATGATTTTGTAAATGCGAAACAAAGTGAAGCAAACATAGGACTTAGATATTTTAATCAAGCTCCAGTAGATAAATATAAGTTTGAAGAGTTTTATGATGTTATAGGAAATGTTTGGCAGTGGAGTTTAACACCAATGTATCCTTATGATGGTTTTAAGACTCATAACGCTTATGATGATTTTACAACTCCTACTTTTGATGATAGACACGTCTTGATGAAAGGTGGTTCTTTTATTTCACTTGGAAATGAGACTTTACGAGAAGCTAGATATGCTTTTAGAAAACATTTTTTTCAACATGCAGGGTTTAGATATGTAAGTTCTTTAAATGAATATAGAGTCAGACTAAATGACAATGTATACGAAACAGATGAACAAATCTCACAATATTGTGAGTTTCATTACGGACAAGAAAATTTTGGAGTTATGAATTTTCCTAAAAACTCAGTTGATCTTTTAAAACCATATTTAAAAAATATAAATACAAAAAAAGCACTTGATTTAGGTTGTTCAGTAGGGCGTAGTACTTTTGAACTAGCACATACTTTTGATGAGGTTTTAGGAATTGATTTTTCAACAAATTTTATAAATGTAGGAATAAAACTAAAAAAATATGAAAATCTAACTTTTAAAATTGCTACTGAAGGAGATTTATTTGATGAAAAAACTATTTCATTAAAAGAGTTTAATTTAGAGCATATAAAAGAAAAAGTAACTTTTATGCAAGGAGATGCTTGTAACTTAAAAGAGTTATATAGTGCTTATGATTTAATTTTTTGTTCAAATCTAATAGATAGATTATATTATCCTCAAAAGTTTTTAGATGATATTCCAAAAAGAGTAAATAAAGATGGTTTATTAGTTTTATTATCACCTTATACTTGGTTAGAAGCTTATACTCAAAAAGAGAACTGGCTTGGAGGATTTTTAAAAGATAATGTAGAAGTTAAAACTTTAGATACTTTAAAAATAAACTTAGAAGATAAGTTTGAACTACTTGATACTATAGATGTACCTTTTGTGATAAAAGAGACAAATCGTAAGTTTCAACATAGTGTTTCTCAAATGAGTATCTGGAAGAAAAAACTATTATTTTGACTTAAGGGAACCTCCAACGCCATTAAGTTAAGCTTTTTATCATTATAAACCCTTTGTATAAGCTGTTTAGTTACCAACATTTTTCTTTTTTCTTTTTAAAAAATTTATCGAATTTGTAGCTATTGTAGATTTTTGAGCATCTTTATCCAGTCTAGGTTTTGATTTTCTATCAGGTCTAATCACTATTGTATTTGTTAAAAATAACTTCTCTAATTGCTCAAGTACTTCATCGTGTGGAGCATCTGAATAAAATAGATCAAATGCTTTATATTTAATAGCATTAAATGATATTGCTTTATTTACTTTTTGTATATGGGAACCTCTAAAAACAACTTTCTAATTTGTTTAAATCATTTTTAACTTAATTTTTAAAATTTATCACACGCGAAACTTGATTTACTATAAAATTCTACTAAAAATTATAATGATCTTTGTGAGTTTTTGTAAAATCTCTATGATTTCATATATTTTTACATAACTTTCACTTTTTGCAATCTAACTAACTGTTCATATCTAAAGAGCTTATATGTAAAATTTAAAAATCCTATAGATGACTTGATTCGTTTTATCCCAATGGACTTCATATGTAAGGCATCATTCATAGAGTTTGTCATAAATCCAAATATATGTTCTACTCTTGCTCTAATTTTAGATTTTATGTTATTTGAATCTTTTTGTTCATCTGTTAAAGGACTACCTCTGTAACCTTTTTCATGCACAAAGCTTTTGCAATTTTTATCTTCTAGAAATTCTTCTATCTCTTTACTCCTGTAAGCACTATCTGCATGAAGTTTATTATCTGTTTCATCAATGATATTTTTAATTTCAGTAGAATCATGAGGAGCAGCACTTGTAACACTATATTTAGTTATGAATTTAGTTTTTCCATCTGCGTTAATATGGTCTTTATATCCATAGTGTCGTTCACTTGATTTAGTCATCCAACTTGCATCAGTATCTTTTTGGCATAACTTGCTTCGTTTACCATTGTTATCTTTTCTGGCAAATTTTAAAGGTATAGCACCTTTTTTAATATCAGCATTATCTTCTTTAGAATTTCTTTGTCTAGGAACATCTACAAATGAAGCATCTATCATACTTCCCTCTTTTGCTATAATACCTTTATTTATAAGTTGTTTAGTAAATAGTTCAAATAATGTTAAAGATAAATTCTTATTTGATAGCTGTTCTTTGAAATGCCAAATAGTTTTTTCATCAGGTATTTTATCTCCAATTTTCAATTCTAAAAATTGTTTGAATGATGTTCTATCATTTATTTGAAATTCTGTTTGTTCATCACTTAAATTATAGTATTTTTGTAATATTAAAATTTTAAACATCATTATCTTATCGTATGGTGGCCTACCACCAGCACCTTTAGGTTCTACGTATAAAGCCTTCTCTATTGGTTCTCTAAACATATTCCAATCTACAACTTTATCTAATTTTGTTAGTGGTGGTTGATATTCTTTTATTTTTCTCTCATGAAATTCTAAATCAAATAATCCTTGCATTTATAAAGCCTTTTGAGTGATATTTAATATCTATTTTAACTAAATCTTGATTTTAAATTGCTTAGGTTGGGTAGTTTTTAGAGATGCCCATAATGTAATAATGTAATAATGTTATCTTTAATGCTGACATAGTAGATTTTAAATTAAGCTTAAAAATTAAACAAATTTCATAATTTTTTGCTATTTTAATGCTACTATCTTTTTTAAAGGTCAATTAAATAAGGCTTATTATTTTTAAGAGTAAGAAATAATATTATTTAAAATATCTACATAAACTCGTGCTATATAATTGTGATCCTTGATCTGTATTTACTATATCAGGCTTAGGATATTGGAGTAATAGCCTAAAGCAGGACACATTTTTTATAATCCCTAAGCAAGCATTTCGTTTCGTAATATAAAATTAATTTCTTCAAATCTAGCAGGAGATAAATTTCCTAAATAACTATGACTTCTTGTTCTATTATAATAAAATTCTATATAGGGAACCACCAACGCCATTAAGTTAAGCTTTTTATCATTATAAACCCTTTGTACAAGCTGTTTAGTTACCAACATTTTTCTTTTTTCTTTTTAAAAAATTTATCGAATTTGTAGCTATTGTAGATTTTTGAGCATCTTTATCCAGTCTAGGTTTTGATTTTCTATCAGGTCTAATCACTATTGTATTTGTTAAAAATAACTTCTCTAATTGCTCAAGTACTTCATCGTGTGGAGCATCTGAATAAAATAGATCAAATGCTTTATATTTAATAGCATTAAATGATATTGCTTTATTTACTTTTTGTATATATTTATTATCTTTGGTTTTTTCTTTTAATTCTTCATTTGTATCGTATGTCACTGATGATTCATAGTTTGTCAAAAATATAGTGGCATAAAAATCTTGTTTAACGGCAAGTGCTGTTAATCCTGTAAAGTTTTCCAAATATAGTCTATTTTTTAATACATCGTAATATGTCTCTATTCCCCACCTTTTAGCATATAACTCTTTAAAATCTGTTGTTTGGAGTTGGCAATCCTAAATCTTTCATTTTTTGTTTAGTTTGTTTATTTGGTGTAATATCTAAAACAACATCTTTTTGTTCACTATGTTTGTCAAATAAGAATTTTGCTTTAGTAAATATATTTTTTTTAAGTCTAATCAATATATTTGTTTTATTATATGTTCTAGCAAATGGTTCAAAGCCAATATAGCCTCTATCCATTGTAGTTAAATCATTTTCATCACAATGTTCTAAATGACCGTAAGCTAAAGTTCTCTCATCATATGCTGCTAAATCATTATCATCACTTTTATTTTTATTAGTAATTGATGCATCTATTGCTATATTATTTAAGACATCAAATACACATGATACTCTTGCTTGTACCACATCTTTTGCATAATCTTTAATTTGACATCTTACTTTCATGGGATTAAATTCTTTTTTTACATCTTCACTATTTGGCAAAGTTGTTACTGAACCATCTATAGCTAATAGTCTAAAGTCTTTAAAAGTTTGATACTCACCATCACTATAAAAAACTTCTGCTGACATATTTGCATATTCTTCAAATGCTGTATAATTTAATTTAGCTCTTGCTTGTGTATATGCACTATTAGTGATTGTATAATCATCACCTAAATCTAATTGCATATCATTTAAACTATTTTGTAAAGATTTACTACTTTTTTTCATTATCACAGTCATAATTTTATCGAATCCTAACTTTCTATTTCTTGTGAAACTATTTATACCAATTTTATGTTTATTTATAAATACAACATCTTTTGGTTTATCTCTAAAAACTGCTAAAACTTGACAGTTTTTTTTAACATATTTAACCTTACTAATATAAGTATATATTATATCTAAATAGTAGTTACAAACTACTTGAGAAGCCTATAAAATAAGGCTTTCTGATGAATTATCTTTGTGCTGTTTGATATTTTAGACTTATAATAATATGAATTAATTCCTTAACTTAATGGCGTTGGAGATGCCCATATTTGTTTAATCGTATCTGTTAAATAAAATTTACTAGAATCCATATTCCAGCCCAAACCATTAGAAATACTTAAATCAGACTTTTTTTCTATATTTTTTCCATCATAACAATATAAAGACACAGTGATATCTTTTTCATTATTGTTCATTGTTCCTGTAAAATATCTTCCTTTTGCATCACCATTTCCATCATTAAATCTATTTTGAGGTAAATGTTCTTCGGGATCAAGAAGGGCATTCATTTTTTCTTTTTCTAAATCTAAATATTCAAAACTAGCATTACTTGTCACCAATACCTTATTCTCATTTGTAAAAACAAAAGAACCAATTTCTTTTGTGAATTGATAACTTTTAACTTTTTTAGTATCCAAAGAATAGGCATGAATTTTATGTTCTTTTATATCTGTCCGATTAAAGAGAATTTTGATATTCATTATAAGTAGGTCCTTCTCCTAAAGTAGAAGAAATTTCTTTTAAATATTCTAATTGAACCATTGTTTTATTCTTCCAAGAACCGGATATTGTTCCACTTCATATACAGATCCAGTAACTGGAATTGAATAATCACTTAACCAAAAAGACACATGTCGAGCAATCTCATTAGGTGCTAAAATTGTTCCCCGTGGTGCCATTACTTTTGGAATTCTCTTAAACCAATCTTCTGGATTTCCTTCACCTATTTGTACTTCATGTTCTTTATCTGTATGTGTCCATCCAATATTTAGTTGATTTACCCGAATTGAATGCTCTGCTAAATAATCTCCAAGATTTCGTGTCATTGTCATTAACGCTCCTTTAGAAGCTGAATATACCAATAAATCATCAGCACCACAATAAGCATTTAAAGAACCAATATTTACAATTGAACCTTTAGTATTATTGGCTAGAAAAGTTTTTACAACATATTGACATAAAAATAAAGGCGCTTTATAATTAATATTCATCACATATTCATAAAAATCTTCATCCATTTCAAGAATATTATTTCGTGGAAATACACCTGCATTATTAACCAAAGAATCAACTTTTCCAAAATACTTTACTGTTTGAGTTACAATATTTTCTAACTCTTTAAATATACCCAAATCCGCACAGACATAAGAAGTATTCTCTCCTAAGTCTTCAATAAGCTTTTTAGCTTTTTCTTCAGAGTTATGAGAAGAGTGAAGCATTACTTTTCCACCCAAACTTAATACTTCTTTTACTATTTCTAATCCAATACCTGAGGTTGCGCCTGTAACTATTACTACTTTATTTTCTAAATTCATTTCACATCCTTGATATAATTTTTACTATTTTTATAAGGTTCCTGCTTTTTTTCTTGTATAAATGTCATACCAAACTGCTAATAATAAAACTGAACCTTTTACTATATATTGCCAATTTGCACCAATATTCATTAAAGACATACCATTATTAATAATTCCCATTATTAAACCACCCATAATGGCCCCCATAATCGTTCCAACCCCACCAGAAGCTGAAGCACCACCAATAAAACTCGCAGCAATAGCATCAAGTTCAAATAAATTTCCTGCATCTGGAATAGCTGAATTCATATAAGCTGTAAATAAAATTCCAGATAATCCACATAAACCGCCCATAATAACATGCACATAAAAAACTATTTGCTCGGAGTTAATACCTGATAATTTTGCTGATTTTGCATTTCCACCAACGGCATAAATATAACGACCAAAAACCGTATTTTTTGTCATAAAGATGAAAATACCAACTGTTATTGCTAAAACAATAAACACTGTAGGAATTCCTCTGTAACTTGCAAACTGATAAGCAGTTGCTAAAATTAAAGAAGAAACAATAAACATTTCAAATGTAAAATAAGATTTTGGTTTTACTTGAAAATTGTTTTTAATTTTTTTATTTCTTTTGTTGATTAAAACAATAAGCATAATTACAATTACAATGGTTGCAATTATTAAAGGAAGTAAGTGAAAATCTGCTTCAATCATACGCCCTCTTTTTTCCACCATATGAGTAATACTTAAAAAATCAAAAGAGATGGTTCCAACAGTAATTTGTTTAAAATCATCCGAATTAGGAGTAATTGGAGTAACATTCGTAATAATATAAGTAAGGCCACGAAACAATAACATTCCTGCTAAAGTAACAATAAAGGAAGGAATTTTTGCATAAGCAATCCAATATCCTTGAAAACAGCCTATTAAGAGACCTGATCCTATTGTAATAATGATTGTTAAAGGCATTGAAAAACCAGCATTATACGTGATTACTGAAATAGCACCTGTAAATGCTGCAACTGAACCTACTGATAAGTCAATATTTCCTACAATAATGACTAAAATCATTCCAACAGCTAAAACAAGAATATAACTGTTTTGTAAAAAAATATTTGTAAAGTTTCTAGGAGATAAATTAATTCCATCCGTTAAAAATGTAAAGCCCAACATTATTACTGCCAACATAATAAATATTGAATAATTTCTTAAATTTGACTTGGCTACTTCTATAAACGTTAGCTCTTCATGTACTTCTTGTGCTTGGCTCATTACTCTTCCTCATTTGTTATGTAATGCCATAGACATTATTTTTTCTTGTGTTGCTTTTTTTCCATTTATTTGGCCTTTAATATGACCTTCGTTCATTACATAAATTCTATCTGCCATTCCTAAAGCCTCTGACATTTCAGATGTAACAATAATCACACTCTTTTCTTGGTGGACTAAATCTTTTAAAATACAGTAAATCTCATACTTAGCTCCAACATCAATTCCTCTTGTTGGTTCATCTACAATTAAAATATCAGGATTTGCTAATAAACAGCGACTTAATACAACTTTTTGTTGGTTTCCACCACTTAAGGTTTCAACCACTTGTTCAATACTTGATGTTTTAATATTAAGTTTCTTTTTGTAAATATTGGCTTCAATAATTTCTTGTTCTTTATCAATAACACCATAATTAGATAAGAGTTCTAAATTAGAATTAGAAATATTTTGTTTAACACTTTGCATCAAAATTAGGCCTAAGACTTTTCTATCTTCTGAAACATACATAATTCCATCATCAATCGCATTTTTAGCATTTTTGTAGTTTTGTTTAACTCCTCTTACATAAAGTTCCCCACTAGAAAATGAACCGTAAGATTTTCCAAAAATACTCATCATTAACTCAGTTCTTCCAGCTCCCATAGGACCACAAAATGCAAGAATTTCACCTTTTTTCAAATAAAATGAAGCATTTTTAACAACTTCTAAGTCATTGTACTCAGGATGACATACTGTCCAATTTTTTACTTCTAAGATATTTTCTTCATGAACAACATGATTACTTTTAGGATAACGCTTGTCCATATCTCTACCAACCATTGCTTTAATGATTATTTCTTCTGTAACATTATCAACTTTTGTATCAAAAGAACAAATAGTTTTCCCATCCCGCAAAATAGTAATAGAGTCAGCTACGCCTAAGACTTCATTAAGTTTATGTGAAATCATAATACAAGTGATTCCTTCTGCTTTTAATTGTTTGATCAAGGCTAAAAGCTGCTCACTTTCTGCATCATTTAAAGAAGAAGTTGGTTCATCTAAAATCAAAAGTTTTACTTCTTGGCTTAAGGCTCTTGCGATTTCTACTAATTGCTGTTTTCCAACACCTATTTTATTAACTATTGTTTCAGGATTTTCACATAAACCAACTTTATTTAATAATTTTTTTGAATCTATAATCAATTGATGCCAATTAATTACTCCCATTTTTGTTTTCATATTCCCTAAAAAAATATTTTCATATATTGATAAATAAGGACTTAATGCTAATTCTTGATGAATAATTGCTATATTGTCTTTTTTACTGTCTTTTACCGATGTATATGAACATAATTTATCTTTATAATAAATTTCTCCATCATAGGTCTCTTTAGCATAAACCCCTGAAATAATATTCATTAAAGTAGATTTTCCAGCCCCATTTTCACCACATAAACAATGAATTTCACCTTCTTTAATACTGAAATTTACTCCATCAAGTGCTTTTACTCCTGGAAATACTTTAGATAAGTTTTTTACTTCCAAAATATTTTTACTCATTAATTTTTCCCTTAAATACTCTTAAGAATACTTAGTCGTATTTACTTACACATTTAAGGTAAACACGACTTAATATATTAAGTGTAAAAAGATTCTAAAATCTTTTTACACAATAAACTATTTTAATTGATCAGCAGTATAATATCCACTGTCAATAATTACTTTTTTGTAATTGTCTTTTGTAACTAAAATAGGTGTTAATAAGTATGTTTCAACCATTTTTTTATTTGTATCAAAAGTTGTTTTCACAGTACCCGCAACTGAAGGAGTTTTTCCTTTTAAAATAGCATCTGCTAAAGAAATAGTAGCTACTGCTAACAATCTTGAATCTTTAAAAACGGTCATATATTGTTTTAAATCTCTGATATATTTTACCGTTGCTAACTCGCCATCTTGACCAGTTACAATTGGAAGTTTTGAGATTGTGTCATATTTAGAATCATTTAATGCAGCTTCAATAACAGCACGAGCTACTGGATCATTTGGAGCAAGAACAGCATCAAGCACGTAATCTTTTGCATCTCCTGTTAATAAGTTTTCCATTCTGGCTTTTGCTAATTCCGCTTTCCAACCTGGCGTAGCAATTTTATTAAAATTATCTAAATCAGCAGCTGTTTTAGGATAAGGTCCAATAACAACAAGTTTACCAGCTTCGATATATGGATTTAAAACTTCCATTGCACCATCATAAAAGAAATAAGCATTGTTATCTGTTGGAGATCCTGCAAATAAAGTAATGTATTTTACTTTTTTAGTATTTTTTAAATCCAAAGCTTTTTCAATTGAACGTCCTTGTAATTCACCTACTTTTTTTAGATTAAATGTAATGTAATAATTAAAATCTTTTGAATCCATTAATAATCTGTCATAAGAAATAATTTCAATACCTTCAGCTTTTGCTTCGGCAATTGCTGTATTAACCCCAGTATTTACACTAGCAACAATAATTAAATCTACACCTTTTGTTATAAAATCTGAGATTTGTTTGTTTTGTTTTGTTTGATCAGCATCTGCAAAAGCCACTTCTGCTGTATAACCCATCTTAATCGCATTGTCTTTTAAAGCTTTTCCATCTACTATCCATCTAGCAACATGTGTTTCTGGCATTGCAATACCAATATTTAGTCTTTGTGCAAATAAACTTGTGCTTACACAGATTGTAGCCATAGTCATGATTACAATTGATTTAATCATCTTCTTCATTGTACTTCTCCTTGATTTATCCATTAGGATATATGAAATGTAATTTTCTTTACAATGATTTTGTAAAGAAAATTACAGAAAACAGTTTATATAGAAATATTATGTACTTATTTAACTTAAAAAACTCTTTATGAGACCACTACACAGTAACACTCTAAAATAAATCTCAACCAAGCCTTTAGTTAAGGTATTTAAAGGCTATTTTTAGCTATAATTACACATATAAATTAAAGATATTTAAGCAAAAAGGTAATAAATTGGCATTTAAAGATTCAAACCTCTCTTTTTCAGATTATGCTCTTAATGATAGATTAGAATATGTAGATTCTTTTTTAAAACAATTAGATTCTATAATAGATTTTAATAAATTAAGACCTGTATTAAAGAAGAATGGAACAGGAAGTAAAAATGTATGTGGAGTACAAGCATATGATCAAATATTAATGTTTAAAATCTTACTTATTCAGAAGTTTTATGATTTAAGTGATGAAAAAGCTGAAGAAGGACTTAATGTAAATTTACTTTATATGAAATTTGCAGGATTAAGCTTAGAATCATTAGCACCAGACTCAACTACAACAGGTAGATTTAGAAATTCTTTAATTAAAAATAATCTTCATGGTAAACTTTTTACAAATATTAATAAGCAACTTGAAAAGGCAGGATTAATAGCAACAGGTGGTAAAGATGTACTGGTAGATGCAACATTAACAAAGTCTCATAATAATAGAATCAAAAATAAAAATAAAGAACAAAAAAGTGAAAGTAGACAAAAGGTTGAAGCTTTAAATAAAGCGATAGATATACTTATTGAAGAAGAATTACAAAAGAAAAAACCATCATCAAAACAAATATCAAGATTATTAAAAAAGAAATCTTATAACTCTAAAACTCTTAAAAATGAAGAACTTGATGAGATTCAAAATAAAGATACTAAAGATATTGAAACTTCAAAAAAGATAATTGAAGATGATAGTTATGAGCATAAACAAAAGATAGATAAAGATGTAAGAACAGGTTATCAAGCAGGTAAAAAACAATATGCAACAGGATATAAGAATCATATAGCAACAGATGCAGATTCAGGAGCTATTTTAGAAACAATGACAACATTTGCCAATACCTCAGATATATCTACCGTTGATACATTTGTTGAAGAATTAGGTGATGATATTAAATCATCAGGTGCAGATAAAGTTTATAAATCAGAAGCTATTGATGAACTACTAAAAGAAAAAGATATTAAAAATAATGTTTGTCTTAAAGAGAGAAATAAAATGAGTGATGAAGATAGAAAGAATCAAAGAGAAAATGAAAAACCAAAACATAAAATCAGAGCAAAAGTTGAACATTCATTTGCTTTAATAAAAACCAGCATGAAACAATCCACAACAAGGTTTACAGGACTGCTTAGGAATAATATGAATTTCACCATTACATGTATAGCTGCCAACCTAAAACTATTTGCCCATAAGAAAATAAAGACACAAAACGTAAGAATAAGATGATAAAGAGAGGAAAGAATAGAGCAAATTCAATTAGAATTAGGAATAAATATAGATTTGAGATGATAATTTATGATAAATATTTTTTAAAAATTGAAAAAATAAAATTTTATAGATCTTTTTAGTTGTGCTGTGGTCTCATAAATCTTTTATATATTCCAAAATTTAAATCTGAAGTGCAATTTTTGAAAATTTAAAAATAAAAAATTGTAATTTTAGATTTGAAGAGGTTAAATGTTAAAATCTTTATTCAATTCTAACCACAGAATATAAGAAAGTAAGTAATGAAAACAATAGATTTTCATTACTTAGAAAATATTGTTTATTGTAAATCTTCTGGTAATAAACTTTTTGGTAAATTTTGATAACACACAGGTCTTAAAAATCTTCTAATTGCCATAGTTCCAACAGAAGTTGCTCCAAAGTTTGTACTTGCAGGAAAAGGTCCACCATGTACCATAGTATCATTAACTTCTACACCAGTAGGAAAACCATTAGCTAGAATCCTTCCTGCTTTAGTTTCTAGGATTGGTAATAATTCTTTTCCTTCTTTCTCATCTTCATCTTTTAAATGAATGGTACACGTTAATTGACCTTTTAAATTATTAGCAAGTTCTTTCATTTCGTTAAAATCTTTTGCAATAACTATTATTCCTAAAGGACCAAATACTTCTTCTCCTAAATCATCATTCTGCAACCATTGTTTTGCTGTTGTTGTATAAAGATATGGGCTTGCGGTTCTTAAATCACAAGATGTTTTTAATATTTCTTGAACGCCCATATATGAACTTACTCTTTTTTGTCCATCTCTATAAGCTTGAGCAATTCCATCGCTTAACATTACTTGTGAAGGAATTTTTGATAAAGCCTTTTTTGTTTCTTCAATAAATGTATTAGCAGCCTTTCCTTCAAGTACTATAGAAATTCCAGGATTTGTACAAAATTGTCCAGCACCCATAGTAAGTGAATCAGCCCAACCTTTAGCTAATGTACTAGTATCTTCTTTTAAAGAATGTTCTAAAAAAAACATAGGATTAACAGAACCAAGTTCTCCAAAAAAAGGAATAGGTTCTTCTCTTGTGGCACATAAATTAAATAAAGCTCTTCCACCACTTAAACTACCGGTAAACCCAACTGCTTTAATATCTTTATGCGTAACTAGAGCTTCCCCTACTTTTCTATTCCCACCTTGTATTAATGAAAAAATACCGGTATTTAAATTACATTTTTTAATAGCTTCTAAAATGGCTTGGGCCACAATTTCAGACGTTCCTGGATGAGCAGAATGTGATTTTACAACTACAGGACACCCAGCTGCTAATGCAGAAGCTGTATCTCCACCTGCTGTGGAAAATGCTAAAGGAAAATTAGAAGCTCCAAATACAGCCACTACACCTAAAGATCTTTGCATTAAATACATATCAGGTCTTGCAAAAGGTTTTCTATTTGGAAGGGCTTCATCAAATCTTATGTCCAAATAATCTTTAGCAAGAATGTGAGTTGCAAAAGTTCTTAATTGCATTGTAGTTCTTCCCTTTTCTCCTTCAAGTCTGGCAAGAGGTAAACCTGTCTCTTCATTTCCAATTTTACTTAATTCTTCCCCTCTTTTTTCAATCTCATCTGCAATGGTATTGAGAAATTCTGCTCTTTTTTCTCTTGAGCTATTTGAATATTCTAAAAATGTTTCTTGTGCAGCTTCTACAGAAGCTTCTATATCTTGAACTCTTCCTTTTGCAAAACTATTTTTATTACCATTTAATGGTTGTGATTCAAAAGTTTCATCTGCTTGTACCCAATCTCCATTAATTAAATGTTTCCCTATTATCATTTTTAATCCTTTAAATTAAATTTCTTTTAGCTAAATTTTTCATAAGTGCAGAAATACCAAAATTCCATTTTGCACATTTTGTTGATAGTTTTACTTGATTTTGTAAATAACCTAAACCTGATGCAGAAATAGTTACCAAGTCATCAATCTTATGAGTAAAACCTTCTCCTTCTACATCTCTGTCTTGTGTAGGTGCAAATAAGGTTCCTAAAAAAAGTAATAATCCATCTGGATATTGATGATGTTCTCCAATCGTTTGATTTACTAAATCAACAGGATCACGTGAGATTTCTTTCATATTTGAATGACCTTTTAATGAATAATTATCATTTTTACCTTCAATAGTAAGTGTTAATTCTATATTTCTAATAGTATCTAAAGAAAAATTCTCGTCAAATAACCTTATAAAAGGTCCTATAGAACAAGAGGCATTATTATCTTTTGCTTTCCCAAGTAATAAAGCTGATCGCCCTTCTACATCTCGTAAATTCACATCATTTCCTAAACTTGCACCTAAAATAGCTGCTTTTGAATTAACAGCAAGTACAATTTCTGGTTCAGGATTATTCCATTTTGATATGGGATGTAAACCTACATCAGCAGCAAATCCAACAGAAGATAAAACTTGTGCTTTTGAAAAAACTTCAGCATCAGAACCAATTCCTACTTCTAAATACTGACTCCATAAATTTTCTTTTATCAAAGCTTCTTTTACTTTTTGTGCTTCTTTGGAACCCGCTTTTATATTATTTAAGCTATCTCCAATACTTAATTTTACTTTTTCTCTGATTCCTTTTGCTTTTTCTAAATCCCCTGATGCTTGTTCTTCAATAACTCTTTCAATCATAGAGTTAGCGAATGTTACGCCACAAGCTTTTACTGCTTGTAAATCACAAGGCGCTAAAAAATGCACTTTATTTAAATCACTGTGTTTTGTACTGATTACATCATCTAATGAAGCCAGTTCTTCACCCTTAATATTTTTCAAGTACTCAAGTAAATTTGGCATTTCTAACAAAGAGCTCATAGTTGATGCTTCTTTTGTAGTAATATCAAATAATTTTTCATACTTTAAGAGCACTAATGATGGACCTTGTACTTTTGGATTCCACACTCTTGATACGTAAATTCCTCTTTTATCCAGATAAGTTCTCATTTTTTTCCTTTGTAAAATATGTTACATTAATTTGTTTTCAAAAAAGAATATTTACATTTTAAAGCTTAACTTTTGCTTTATTTTATAGGCTACCTCTAAAAATACATTCTCACTATCTGTACTTCGCATAATCTAGAATATTTTAAAAGTTTTAAACTTATTAACTAAGAAACAACTAATTTTTAGATTTAATATAAGAATATTTCAAGCTAAATAATTATCTTTTCTTATAATTAGCAAGATACTAATCAACCATTTTAAATCTTAAATTTTTGCTCATTCAGAAGTGTACATTCAACTTTCTTTTCATTGGTGAAAAAGTTCCTCCATCTAAATTATTTGTTGTATTTGCTATGCTTAAATTTTTATAATTCTTGTAAGTGAAGAGCTAAGTAGTACCAAAGAATTAAACATATTTTAAAATTTATTAATTTTAGTAATAATATAACAAGTAATTAAATATAACTTATGCTATAATACAGTATGAAAAATATAACAAACTTAACACAAAAAACAATAAAGAAATTACAGGATATAATTAAATATGAACCAAAATATAGACCTAGAAAAAGGGCAGAAGCAATATTGCTTAGCCATAAAGGTAAAACTGTAAAAGAGATTGTAAATATACTTGATATAAAAAAACAGGCATTGTACGAATGGTTTAAAAAATATGAAGAGGATGGAGTTGAAGGAGTATATGATAAAGGTGGGAAAGGTAGAATATACTACCCCAAGAAAAACAAACAATTTTTTCTAAAGTTTAATTCTTAAAATAGTAAAATTAAACAATAAAAATAGAGGATAATAATATGAGCAGAACAAGAACAGTTTATAGTGCTGAATTCAAAACAAGATTAGTACTAGAACTTTTAAAAGAAGACAAAACATTAACACAAATTGCAAGTAAAAATAATATAACACCGAAGAATTTGCAAAACTGGAAAAAGATATTTTTAGAGAATGCAGTAGTTGCAATGGAACCTGCTAAAGCAGTTAAAGAATATAAAGAATATAAAGAAGAAAATATAAAATTACAAGCAAAAGTAGGTGCGTACGCTAAAAAAGTAGGTCAATTAACTGTAGAGAATGAGTGGGCTGTGGGAAAGTTAAAGAGCTTGGACTCTAGCTATAAAAAAGAGTTAGTAGATAAAACAGATAGTAAAATAATTTCAGTTGTAAAACAATGTAAACTACTTAATTATAATAGAAGTAATTTATTTTATGTACCTATGGTAAATCCTATAAAACAAGATATTAAAAATGAGATAGTTAAAATATTTGTAGATATACCATGTTATGGTTATATTAAAGTACACAAAGAGTTATTAGAACGTGGATACAATGTCTGTATCAATACAGTACGCCAATATCGTAAACAGTTAAGTTTAAGAGCTGTACTAGTTGTACGTCCACCAAATACTTCTTGGGCTGATAAACAACATCCTAAACATTCATATAAAATTAGAGGACTTGATATAGTAAGAGCAAATCAAGTATGGAGTACTGATATAACATACATTAAAATAAAAGGGGGAATGGTCTATATGGCAGCTATTATTGATTGGTATTCTAAAGCCATATTATCATGGAGAATATCTAATACAATGGATACTGACTTAGTCATGGGTGTGCTAAATGAAGCCTTATCCAAATATGGAAAACCAGAAATATTTAATACCGATCAAGGTAGTCAATATACCTCTTATATTCATACTCAAACATTAAAGGATAATAATATTATTATTTCAATGGATGGAAAAGGAAGAGCAACAGATAATATATGTATAGAAAGATTTTGGAGAAGTGCAAAGGTGGAAAAGATATATCTTAATGAATATTTCAAAATATCAACATTGAAAAATGATGTTACAGATTATATGGAGTTTTATAATTATAGAAGATTTCATCAAACTTTAAATTATAAAAAACCTATGAATGTATACTTTGAAAGTATGAAAATAAATGATGTAAATTATAATAAATTAGATGAAATTGTGGCATAAAGTTACAGTTGATAGTGGGAATTAGATTTTATAGAAAGTTGTCTTGACATATTGGGGTAGTATAGTGTGAAGTTAATTCTTCTTGTGCAGTTTCTTGTAAAACTTCTTTTAACATTGATTTAAATTCATTCTCTAATTGTCCAGTTTCACCACGTTATGGTTGCCTAGTTACATAAATAAGAAAGCGATAGCTTAACAACATAATTGTAAAATCTTTACAGCAAATAAGGATTTTAAAAATGCCACAAGTCTATCACTCTAATGCCAGAACAAACCAGCATGTAAGAGAAATAATACAACAATCTAATTTAACAAATGTTGAATTAGCAAATAATTATAATGTGAATGTTAAAACTATCGCCAAGCATAAAAATAGAGATTTTTTAAATGATAAAAGTTCAAGACCAAAAAGAATCCATTATGCTCTAACACCTTTAGAAAAAGAGTTAATTAAAGTAGTCAGAACAATGACTTGGATGGAGTTAGATGACTTAGCAGATACAATCGTTGATATTATTCCAAATGCAAATAGAAGTAATGTTTATCGCACTTTAAAAGCCTTTGATATAAACAGAGTTCCACAAGAGCAAAAAGAAAAAGCTAAAAAGTTCAAAGAGTATGAGCCTGGTTATTTACATATAGATGTAACTTATTTACCAAAGTTTGACAAGCAAAAATATTACCTATTTGTAGCAATAGACAGGGCTACAAGGCTACTTTACTATAAAGTGTATGAGAATAAGACAGCAGCAAATGCAGTATCTTTTCTAAAAGAATGTAAAGAATTTTTTCCATTTTACTTAACACATATTTTAACAGATAATGGATTAGAGTTCACAGACAAATGGGCAAGAGGAAAAGGTTTTGTAAGTGGTAATCATAAGTTTGATGTAGAGTGTAAAGATGATGAGATAGAACATAGGCTAACAGCTCCATACACACCTCAAACTAACGCAATGGCAGAAAGAGTAAACGGAACTATTAAAAATGCTACAATTAAAGCAGAAGAGTATGACAATATTGATGATGTTAAAAAAGATTTAAATAAATTTTTGATATACTACAACTTCAATAGAAGACATGGTTCTTTAAAAAAAGAATTAAAAGTTAGAACTCCATTTGATGCAGTTCAAAGTTGGTTTCAAACGAAACCTGAAATATTTAAGATTTTACCAGATGTGTTTCAACATATTGCTTTTGAAATGGTACAACGTGGTGAAACTTGACATCTAATGATTCTAAACCTGTAAAAGTACCATCTTTTATTTGTTTCTTTAATTCTTCTAAATTTAATATTGCCATAATGTAAATCCTTAAAATTGATTTACTAGATATTTTATCTAATAAATTTTATTTTTAAGGTTTACACAGTTATATTTACACTCCCGTGAAACTTTGGCTTAATAAAAAATCAAGGAGTCTAATTGATTACTTTACCTTATAACTAACAAGATAATCATCAAGCATTTTTAACTTCAAATTTTTAGTAAAACCATTATGAATTTTTAATAGTTTTTTCATTGGTGAAAATACTCCACCATTAATAGAATTTGTTGTGTTATGAATAGTAATATTTTTATGATTTTTGTATGTAAATAAATATGGTAAATTTGTTATCAAACTTCTATATGCAGATCTAACTCTTGGATGAGTAAAATTTAGTTTTCCAGTTGTTGGAGATACTGATTTCTAATCAAGCCTATATCTCTTACACTCATACCTTTAGAGTATAGTGGTATAACTCAAATAGTTTCTTTATGACATCAAGTCATAAGTTCGCCTCTTTTCCTATCCTAACTACCATTTAGAATTATTTCTCTTTTTTTAACTAGTTGTGGCTCAAAGCTTGATTCTCATGGAGCGTAGCGGAATCCATACTTGCGAATCTCTTGGAATTGCAATATAAGTTTAATGCTTTCTTTTTTATATTTAACTTTAAAAATTATTTTATTTCATCTTGCTTAATAATTTTCTAATTGTAAGTGAGCTCATCATAAAGCCAAATGAACCTGTAACTGCTTCAAAACTTCCTTTTTCAACGCACTTAGGATCTTCACTTGAGAAGATAACTTTAAACTTATTTTTAAAACCTATTTTCTTTAATTCATATCTTATTTTTCTAATAAATGGATCATTGAATGTTTCCCAAATTGATTTATATTCTATTTTTGAAGGATCAATTCTTTTTGCACTTCCACTTGTTGTTATAACTTTTTTATAATATTTGTTGATTAAATGTACTTTTGGTTTTATATCATCAATAGCATCTAAAATATAATCATAAGATGAAAAATCAAACTCATCAATCCATAAAGGAGTTATTTTGACATTTATTGCTGTTACATTAGGATATATTTTCTTTAATGTAGCTACTTTTATTTTATCAATATTTCCATGACTTCCTAATTGTCTATTCATATTTGATTCTTCATAAGTATCAAAATCCACTATTGTGATATCTGTAATTCCTGTGTTATATAAAGAGTCAAGAGCAAAACTTCCAACCCCTCCAACTCCTAGTAATATTAGTTTTGAATCTTGT
The DNA here is from genome assembly GCA_965243765.1 of Halarcobacter sp. Classification (GTDB taxonomy): domain Bacteria; phylum Campylobacterota; class Campylobacteria; order Campylobacterales; family Arcobacteraceae; genus Halarcobacter. The sequence continues at coordinate 715,857 of CBDEWB010000020.1, read as the reverse complement.
AATTTTTTGAAGTTATCTTCACCAAAAAGTTTTATTGTTCTATCATATTTTTGCATTTATACTCTTTTATTAAAGTTTAGGTATTATATCAAAATATTTAGTAGAAAAAAATTTATAAATTAGGAGGTTTCGTGTGGATAAAGAGCCAATGACAAGAGTAGGGTACGAAAAAGTTACATCTGAATTGAATTTTTATAAACATAGTGAACGACCAGAAACAGTTATTGCTTTAGAAGAAGCAAGACAATTAGGTGATTTAAAAGAGAACGCTGAGTATCATGCGGCAAAAGATAAATTATCATTAATTGATATTCAAATAGCAGAACTTGGAGCTATTATTTCAAAAGCAGTAATAATAGATCCTCAATTATTACCTCATGATAGAGTTAGTTTTGGCTCAACTATATCATTAGTTGATTGTGATACTGATGAAGAGTTCACTTATTCAATTGTAGGTGGAGTAGAATCAGATGCTACAAAAGGACTTATATCTTTTAATTCACCTTTGGCTACACAGCTCTTAGGAAAAGAAGAAGGTGATGAAGTAAGAGCGATTCTTCCTGGTGGAGTTAAAAATTATGAAATATTGTCTGTTTGTTATAAAGAGTTAAAAATATAATGAATGTAGCAATTATTGGGGCTAGTGGGTATACTGGTTTAGAGTTAATAAAACTTTTACTTACTCATAATAAATTTAATATTACTTATGTCGCAAATTCAACAGGCGAGATAAATGTACAAGAGTTGCATCCTTGTTTAAAAGATATAATAAATATTAAGGTTTCAAAAGTAGATACTAAAGAGGTAGTAAAAGTAGCCTCTTTAGTATTTCTAGCTCTTCCTCATAAAACTTCAATGTCTTTTGCAAAAGAGTTATTAGATCTTGGCGTAAAAGTTGTAGATTTATCTGCTGATTATCGTTTAGAGCTTGATACTTATGAAAAATATTATTGTGTACATGAAGATAAAGAACATATCAAAGATGCTGTTTATGGTCTTCCTGAATATTTTAAAGAAGATATTAAAAAAACAAACTTAGTCGCAAATCCTGGTTGTTATCCTACTGCTTCACTTTTAGCACTATTACCATTTATTGATTATATTGATACAGATGCTCCTATTTTTATAGATGCAAAATCAGGAGTTAGTGGGGCGGGAAAAAATCCAAATGCAATAGCTCATTTTGCTCAAATAAATGAAAATTGTCATGCTTATAATCCTTTTAAACATAGACATATGCCAGAAATTCAAGAAAAAGTAAAAATTATAAAAAATAAAGAAGTTTCAATTAATTTTGTACCTCATTTATTACCTTTAACTAGAGGCATGTTAGTCTCTGTTTATGCAACATTAAAAGAAGATATTGATGTTAATGAAGTATTAGAAAAAACTTATGAAGATTCAGAATTTGTAAGAGTTAGACAAAGTACAGTTGATATAAAATCAACAGCAGGAACAAATTTTTGTGATATTTTTGTAGCACAAAATGGTAAAGCTTTATTTATAAGTTCATCAATTGATAATTTATTAAGAGGAGCTTCATCTCAAGCAGTTGTAAATGCAAATTTAATGTGTGGCTTTGAAGAAAATGAAGGAATCCCAAAAATAGCTTATGTGCCTTAATATAGAAAAAGGGGCTATTTTTGTAGCTGACTCTCATTATAATGAAAAAAAACCTGAGTTTTTAATTTTTTTAAAGAAATTAAAAAATAAAGAGATAACTACAACTCAACTTTTTTTAATGGGTGATATGTTTGATTTTATTTCGAGTGAGAGTGAATATTTTATAAAAAGAAACCAAGAGTTACTTGATATTATAAATGAGTTATCAAATAGTATGCAAATAGTTTACTTAGAGGGTAATCACGATTATAATATGAAAAAACTATTTTCCAATGTATTAGTTTTTACAAGAGAACAACAACCTTTGTGTGCTAAGTATAAAGATAAAAGTGTGATGTTGTCTCATGGAGATAACTTTACTACTTGGCACTATGATTTATATTGTAAAATTATTAGAAACAAAACTCTATTATCTTTTTTAAATTTAATTGATTTTAATAACTTTATTTCAAAAAAAATTTATTATTCTTTGCTTGAGAAAGATATTTGTTTAAAAATAAAAAATTTTAAAGAGTTTGCAAGAAAAAGAATTAGAAATTATAGTAGTAATATTATAATTGAAGGACATTTTCATCAAGGAAAAAGTTTTACATCAAAGCATCAGTTATATGTAAATATTCCATCTCTTTGTTGCGATAAAAAATATTTTATATTAGATGATAGCTTTATAGAAGAAGTTTTATGAGTTATTTACAAATAGCTAGAGGTTTAGTTATTTTGATTGTAGTAATTTTGCTGATATTACTATTTTTTAAGAAAAAAGATCTTAAAAAATCACAAAAATTGAAAAGTTCAAAAGTAAGATATGTTCCTATTCTAAATATCATAGTTTTATCTTTTCTTCCAAGTATTGAAAGTATACCAAAGGGTAAATTACGAAATTTTTCTAAAAAAATATTTGATTATCAAAAAATGAAGGATGTCTTATCGCAAAATTTAAAGTTGTAAGTGATTATTCACCTGCTGGAGATCAACCTGAAGCTATAAAAAAACTAAGTAATTCAATATTAGCTGGAAATAAATATAATACTCTTGTAGGAGTTACAGGCTCTGGTAAAACATATACTATGGCTAAAGTAATTGAAAAGACGCAAAGACCAACTTTAATTATGACTCATAATAAAACACTTGCAGCCCAGTTATATTCAGAATTTAGACAATTCTTTCCTAATAATCATGTAGAATATTTTATCTCTTATTATGATTATTATCAGCCAGAAGCTTATATTCCAAGAACTGATTTATTTATAGAAAAAGATTCTTCTATAAATGAAGAGTTAGAAAGACTTAGACTTTCAACTACATCTTCTCTTTTGTCTTTTGATGATATTATTGTTATTGCTTCTGTGTCTGCTAATTATGGTCTAGGAAATCCTTCTGAGTATAAAAAAATGGTTCAGAAACTTAAAGTTGGTTTTGAATATTCTCAAAGAGCTCTTTTACTTAAACTAGTAGAAATGGGTTATAAAAGAAATGATAAGTTTTTTGACAGAAGTGATTTTAGAGTAAATGGAGATGTTATTGATGTTTATCCTGCATATTATGAAGATGAATTTGTACGAATAGAGTTTTTTGCAGATGAAGTTGAGTCTATTACAAAACATCAATATTTAACTAATACTAAAACACAAGAGGTGCAAGAGATTACTATTTATTCTGTTAATCCTTTTGTTGTTTCAAATGATAAACTTGCAATTGCAGTTAAACTTATAGAAGAAGAATTAGGGGAGAGATTAGCTTTCTTAAAAGAAGAAGAAAGGTTAGTTGAACATCAAAGACTAAAACAAAGAGTTGAGTTTGATTTAGAAATGATTGAGGGAACTGGAATGTGTAAAGGAATAGAAAACTACGCACGTTATTTAACAGGTCAAGCAGCAGGAGAAACACCATACTCACTTATGAATTATTTTGAAGAAATTGGAAAAGATTTTTTATTAATAGTTGATGAGTCACATGTTTCACTTCCACAGTTTAGAGGGATGCATGCAGCAGATAGAAGTAGAAAAGAGACTTTAGTAGAGTATGGCTTTAGACTTCCTAGTGCTTTAGATAATAGACCTTTAAAATTTGAAGAATTTATTAATAAAGCCCCAAGTTTTCTATTTGTATCTGCAACTCCAAATGAGCTGGAACTTAACTTATCAAGTGAAATAGCTGAACAAGTTATACGACCTACTGGTTTATTAGACCCTACAATTGAAATTATGGACTCAGAATTTCAAGTTGAAAAACTTCATGATGAAATAAAAAAAGTAGCTGCAAAAAATGAAAGAGTTTTAGTTACTGTTTTAACTAAAAAAATGGCAGAAGAATTAACTTCTTATTATGCTGATTTAGGAATAAGAATAAAATATATGCATAGCGATATTGATGTAATTCAAAGAAATCATATAATAAGAGAATTAAGACTTGGAGAGTTTGATGTACTTGTAGGAATAAATCTTTTAAGAGAAGGCTTAGATATACCTGAGACTTCTTTAGTAGCTATTTTAGATGCAGATAAAGAAGGCTTTTTAAGAAGTAAAACTTCACTTATTCAAACTATGGGTAGGGGTGCTAGAAATGAAAATGCAAGAGTAATTTTATTTGCAAAAAGAATAACTGCTTCTATGCAATATGCAATTGATGAAACAACTAGAAGAAGAAAAATACAAGAAGCACATAATAAAAAATATGGTATTACTCCTAAAAGTACAAAAAGAAAACTTGATGGAAGTTTGAAACTTGAAGAGTATGATGAATTAGCTTGGAAAAAAGAAAAAGTGGAAAAAATGCCAGTGTCTGAGAGAAAAAAGATGTTAATTGAATTAAATGCTAAAATGAAAAAAGCAGCACATGATTTACATTTTGAAGAAGCTATAAGGTTAAGAGACGAGATTGATAAGATAAAGAAAATATGAAAAAAGCTACAAAAAAAGATATTGAAATTATTAAAGAAGCCTTTGTTTTGAAGTATGCTGATGCTGTAACCGAGCTTACTTATAAAAATGATTATGAATTACTTATTGCTATTATTTTAAGTGCTCAATGTACTGATAAACGGGTTAATATTATAACACCTGCTTTATTTGAGAAGTATCCTACAGTCTTTGAGTTATGTGAAGCTTCTTTAGATGAAGTAAAAAATTTATTGAAATCCTGTTCATTTTTTAATAATAAATCAAAAAATATTATTAAAATGGCTCAAAGTGTTATTAATCATTTTAGTGGAGATGTTCCTCATGTTCAAAAAGAGTTGATGACTTTAGCTGGGGTTGGTAATAAAACTGCAAATGTTTTTATGATTGAATCTGAGGGTGCAAATCTTATGGCTGTAGATACTCATGTTTTTAGAGTATCTCATCGCTTGGGTTTAAGTGACGGGAAAACGGTTGAACAAACAGAAGCCCATTTGGTTAAAAAGTTAAAAGATGATTTACATATCTTTCATCAAGCTATGGTTTTATTTGGACGTTATACTTGTAAAGCTATAAAACCTGATTGTGATGCTTGTATGTTCCCCCAAGTTTGTAAAACTACAAAAAGTTTTAAACCACAATAAATATAAAAAGTTATTTTAGTAACTTTTTATATTTTATTAGAATCTATTTAGCAATACACTTTTCATTTAATTCTTCAAAATTTATAAAAATGTACTCATCTTCTATTTTTTTGATTTTTATATTATTTGCGGTACATATAAACTCTTTGTTGTCTTTTTTAATTATATAATCAAATTTATAAACAAAGTTTGTGTTTGATGACAAAGTTTTATTATTTAATATTTCATATGAAAGTTTTAAAACTTCAATTTTTCTATCATCTTGATATTTTTCCTTGAACATTTTTGGTATAAAATCTTTTTGTTTATTTAGAAAAAGCGTTGTTCCTATAATTGTTATTACGATAATTATTAATAAAATTATTGCTTCTTTTGTCTCAAATTTATTATTTACTTTATAAATAATAAATATAAAAAAAGCTAGTAATATAAGTGAAGCTATAATTATTTGCATCATATTATTTTCCTTTTTTTTAATCTATTTTTATACTCATTTGGATTTAAATATTTTTCCGTTGATATTTTTTTATTTGAGATAAATTCATCTTCTAAAATTTTTTTAGTGTTGATTTTGTGTTTATATGTATCATTTGACATATATTTACCTGTGACTATTTTGCTGTTTGTAGAAATATTTTGAATTAAACCAGCTTTTAAATTTTCTAAAATATTTAATACGGTTGATAGATTCTTATCACTTATATCAAGTATGATTTTTGCCATTATTTTCCTTTGATGAAAGTATATCATATAAATCAAAAAAAGATTTTTACATTAATCTTAATAATTAATTAATAAAGTTACATTAGAATATTTAAAAAACTTATGATAAAAGAGACTTAATAAAAAAATTGGCACTTAAATTATAATTTCTTATAATAATTCAATAAGTAATCTAGAGTGGTAACGTAAATTCAGACACAGAAAATAAATAATTCTGAGTTAAAATAAATGAATAAAGGTTACAAATGAGAAGACCTTGTATCATTTACTGTTAAAAAATTCATAAATTCATAAATTTTCTCAATTTATGAAAATATTGTATTATTGCATCAGCAGTTGGAATATTATCTATTTTGAAGCATTAAAATTAATGGGTATATATATTCAAATAGATTATATGCTTTATGATGTTTAGATACTAATACTTGAACCATTAACAATATTTTTAAAGTCTAAATCTTTTAAATATTCACCAAATATTATTACTCCTGTTCTCTTTTAAATACCTTATTATAGTGGTTTATGTTTGTTTTAGGGATTATTTAGGGGTACAATTATGTTCAAAAAGTTGTTAAATAAAACTTTATTTTATATACTTAACTTTCGCACCTAAAATAACCTAAAAATCATCAACTAAACCATTAATTGTCAAACAAAGTCTTTTAATTGTCATTGCTATATACATTTATATTTTAAATATAAATATAAAAAATAATCTTTCAATTTTCTCCTGATAAATGTACTTATAAAGCCTTTAAACACTGTGGTTTAGTTATAATATGCCTATCAAACTAAGGAGATTTATTGATGAATATTAAAGAAAAAATAACTAATGTAATAAATGATAAGTTAAAAAATCCAATATACAAGACAATGCAAATATTAAATATAAAAACAATTTTATCACAAAGTAATTTCACTAAAAAAGATGGAGTAAGTGTTTATATGGTAGTTATTCACTTTGTATATATGCTTGTGATGAATAAGAAAGTATCAACATTTATAAATCAAAGCGATGATAGTTTAAAAAAAGATATTTACTACAGGTTGCTAAGTAACTCTAGTTACAACTGGCGAAAACTGTTATCGTTATCAACATTAAAGATACTTAAATTACTTCATAAGGTACAAGATAGTAAAGCTATAAGAGTTTTTATTATTGATGACACCATAGAGGGGAAAGTTGGTAAAAATATAGAGGGTAGCTGTGATTATTTATGGAGTAATAAAGAGAAACGAACAGTAAGAGGTATTAATGTTGTGTCTCTTAATTATAGTGATGGTTTCTCTAACTTTATGTTAGACTTTGCAATTGTTACAAATAAATATGCAAGAGTAATAATAGATAATTTTAAAAATATTATTGATACTAGAACTAATGCTCATAAGAGAAGATTAGAAACATTAAAAGGTAAATCACAAATAGCTATAGATATGATTAAAAGAGCTGTGAATAGCGGTATATATGCTGATTATCTACTTATCGATAGTTGGTACTCTAAACCTTCATTTATAAAAGAGATGAATGATTTAGGATTAAAAGTTATTACAAGAGTAGCAAACAATAATAAAATATGGAACTTTATTGGGGAGAGAAAAACTCTTAATGGTATCTATGAAAAGTCTAAGAAATTAAAAAATATCAAGTCTAGTACTTATGGTAAAAAAATTAAATATAAATACTTTTCAGTAGTAGTTGAACATAAAAAAGCCAGTAAGGTTAAGATAGTATTTTTAAAAACGCAAGAGAAATTAATACCTATAATATCTACTGATTTAGATATTAGTGATGAAGTTATTATTGATACTTATAGAAGAAGATGGGATATAGAGCAAGGCTACAAAGAACTTCGCGAACACTTTGGATTTGGTAAAGAAGAAAATAGAATCTATGAAGCACTAATAGCTAGAATTACACTATCGTTTTTTACATATAATATTGTCAGTTATATCAATCGTATCAGTCATGAACCTAAAACAATTGGTGGATTATTTAAAGATTTAGAATGTGAACTTCATACTCTAGTAATTGCTATGCAAACATTTATAGCTATACTTGATGAAATAGCACAAATAGAAGAAAGTAATCAATAGAAATGATGATTTTACCACTATCATTGATACTTTAAAGGATGTGACTGCTAAATTGCTTGGTTTTAGGTGCGAAAGTTAAGTTATATATTTAAGTTCAAGAAGTTTATTAAAAATTTGACTTACAATTTTTCCTGCTGCCGTTCCTCCATGCCCTCCATGTTCAACTATAACAGTAACTACGTATTTTGGATTTTTATATGGTCCATAAGCAGTTAGCCAAGCATGTGATTTGTGATAATATTCTAATTCACTTTCTTTCATCCTTTTTTTATCAGATTGAGGGATAGATATTACTTGGGCTGTTCCTGTTTTTGCAGCTAAAATTACTTTACTATTTTTTAGATATTTTTTAGCCGTTCCTTTTGAATGATTTGCAACATCAAACATACCTTGTCTTATTATTTTCATATATTTTTTATTGAATTTGATTTTTTTAGGTTCTTCATAATTCTTTGTTGAAAAATGTGGTTGTGGAAGTTTTCCAGATGCTAAAAATCCTGTATATCTAGCAATTTGCATTGGAGTTACCAACATTTGACCTTGCCCAATAGCAGTAATGACAGTCTCACCTATATACCAAGGTTGTTTGTATTTTTTTTGTTTCCAAGCCTTATTTGGATTTGTTCCAAAGTATTCATTTATTTGATCAATTCCTGTTTTTATTCCAATACCATATTTACTTAAAGTTTTTGAAATCTTATTAATTCCTACTTTTAAACTTCCCTTATAAAAGAAAACATCACAACTTTCTCTTATAGCTTTTCTAAAGCCAACTTCTCCATGTCCTCCAGGTTTCCAGCATCTGAATTTTCTTTTCCCTAACGTTATTGAACCACTATCATAAATTGTAAAGTTTGACTTAATTCCATTTTCTAAAAATGAAAGAGCAACTCCCATTTTAATAATTGAACCAGGAGGATAAAGACCATTAATTAATTTATTTGTAAAAGGATGATTTAGATCATCCTTTATTTCATTCCATTTTTTTACAGATATTCCATCTACAAAAATATTATTATCAAATTCTGGAAAGGAACCAGCACTTAATAACTCGCCATTATTAGCATCCATTACAATTACTGCACCACTTTTCCCTTTAAATATCTCTTGTATATATTTTTGTAACTCAATATCTATTGAAATCTTCATATTATTATCATTTGAAGGTTTAATCTCTTTTAATATTTCAATTTCTCTATTTAGAGCATTAACTTTTATCTCTTTTACTCCAAGTTTCCCTTGTAATTTATCATTATAAAATTTTTCTAAACCGTTTTTACCAATTATTCCACTATGTTTTGAAAAATCGTTATTTGTGATATCTCTTTTTGAAGCTTTTCCTACATATCCAAGTATATGAGATGCAACTTTTTTATATGGATATACTCTTTTTACTTCTGATTCTATTTTTAGAGCATCTTGTGTACTAAAAATTGTATATTTTTCAAAGAAAGTATCATATGGAATATATTTTACAAGTTTTATATAATCGTGCTTATAGGCAGAGTTAAGCTTTTTATATTTTTTATATAAGTCTTTTTTTTTATATTCAGGAAAATGTTTATTTATTAGTGTTATTAGATTATCTAAAATATGTCTATTTCTTTTAGATTTTAAATGTGGTTTAATGTTAATTGAAAAACCTAGTTTATTCATGGCTAAAGCTTTTCCATTTCTATCAGTTATGATTCCTCTATGAGGAACTTTGTATATTTTTTTTATGTAATTTCTTTTAGATAATTCTTCATAATAAGTATTTGATTTTATACTTAAAAAATAAACTCTTGATAGTAGAGTTATTAATACTACAAATATAAAAATAATTATTAAATTTAATCTTCTCAAATTAAAACTCCAAAAAATATTAAGTCTATTAAAAGATTTATTAATAAAATATAATTTAATTGAGCAGTAATTTCATTGTTTATTGCCCATAAAATATAAATTCCTAAATAAAATATTGCAATATAAATATATGAATTTAATGAATTAAAAGATAATATTTTTTTTATATAAGGTGTAATAAAAAGATATATAAAAGTTGCAAGGACAGTAATTGAAAATATTTTAAAACCATTATTTAATTCTATAAAAGTAAATGTTAAGATAGTAAGAGTTAGTGAATAATAATATCTTTTTTTTAAGCATACAAAAAATGACATAAAAAGAATACCTAAAAGTAATATTGGAAAAAAGTTTATTGATGAAATAGTATTTGTTGTAACTACTACTATAGATAATAAAAATACAAAAATAGGATTATCTAGATGATTGATTTTCATAAAATTCTTTATTTTTTTTGAATTATAGTATAAAAGTACTTAGAATTTTATCAAAAATTATTAGATTCAAATTCTATTTTTTTTCGCTCTAAAGTTGTTAAATCATATATAAATGAAAATATCTCAAAAACTGCTTTATACATGCTTTGAGGAATCTCTTTATAAATATCAATTGCAGATAAGAATTCTACTAAATCTTCATCTTTTTTTATTGAAATATCATTATTTACTAAAGCGTCTTTTCCTTTGGCAATAACTTTTGGTGCTTGACTTATATCAATATCATAATCTAAAGCGATAGCTTTTTATCCATTTTATGCCTTTATATTAATTCCAAAACTGATATCAACATTTTGATTGTAAACGTTATTTTGTCTTGTTTCATTTATTTTTTTCATCTTTTTTTAAGTCTAAAATTTTTATATTGACTGGAATTAAATTCACTGAATTTAAAGCTTGTTTTAATTTATATATATTTTGTCTAAATATTTTAATATTAAACTTAATAAATAATCTTATTCTTAATATTTGCTTAATTGGCTTTTAGAATTTGGTCGGATTGACTTAAGATTTAGGTGTGAAAGTTAAGCATTAAGTTTAAATATTATATATTTAGGTATAATTAAGTTCTACAATGCAATAAAGGTCAAAATCACAATGAAAAAATTAATTATTTTCCCATTTATAATTATTATATTTAATGCTTGTAGTGTAACATCACACTATAGAATAAATTCAAATTTAGAATTTAAAAAAATTTCAACAAATGAAAGAAAAACATATATTCTTTTTGGTAAAGAGCAAGCTATTAGGCTTATAGAATCAAATAAGCAAGAAGAAGCTAGTGATAATTTTTCAGATGAATTTGAAGAAGTTATAGAACCAATTGATCCATTACAAACTTATAATAGAGTTATGACTTCAATAAATGATATCTTGTATATTAATTTTTTAATCCCCATTGCAAAAGGATATAGTAATGTTATACCAGAGCCTGTAAGAGTTAGCATTTCAAATTTTATACATAATATAATATTTCCTATACGATTTATAAATAATATACTTCAATTTAAATTTTCTTATGCGACTGAAGAGCTAGGAAGGTTTGTAATTAATTCAACTGCAGGTATTTTAGGTTTTATAGATCCTGCAAAAAAATATTTAAATTTAGAAAAAAGAGAAGAAGATTTCGGACAAACACTTGGTTATTATGGAGCAGGAGAAGGTTTTCATATAGTTTTTCCAATATATGGCCCATCAAATTTAAGAGATTCAATAGGAAATATTGCTAATGTTTATATAAGCCCATTAACAAACCAAGGCTCACTGAAATATAAAATACCTAATAGATTTGAAAAAACTTTAGGAATTGAAATAGTTGATGCGATAAATCGTACATCATTAAATCTAGGGAAATATGAAAACCTTAAAAAAGATGCAATTGATTTATATCCATTTTTAAGAGATATTTACACACAAACAAGAGAAAAACAAATTAAGGAATAATAGATGTTTAAAAAACTACTTTTAGCTTTTACTTTTTTACTATTTACAACTTCAACTTACGCGATAACTCAAAGTGAGATAAAAACTGTAATGAGCAATAAAATTGATAAAGTTCTTTTAGTACTCAAAAACTCAAAATTATCAAAAGAGCAACAAGGTAAAAAAATATTCTCAATTATGGGTGAAGTATTTGATTATAAATTAATGTCTAGATTATCACTTGGAAAAAATTGGAAGCAAATTACAGTACATCAAAAAGATGACTTTTCTAAACTTTTTACAAAAAAACTAGAAAAGTCATACAGTGAAAAACTTGATTTATATACAGATGGATTAGTAGAAATTTTAGGAATAAAAAAGCTAAAAAAAAATAGAATTCTTCTTAATACTCAATTAGTAGGGAAAAATAAAAAATATGATATTAACTATAAATTTTATAAAATAAAAAATCACGATAAATGGTTGATTTATGATATTGACATACTTGGAGCTAGTATGATTCAAACATATAGAAAACAATTTTTTGGTTTTTTAAAAAATAAATCATTTGATGAGCTACTTGCATATTTAAAAAAAAATAAAAAATAAAATTTATGGTAAAAAAATTTTATAATAATTATATTCTAAGACACCCAGTAAAAATACTTTTTATTCTTATGTTGAGCGTCTCTTTTTTGGCTTTCTATGCTACAAAACTAGAAATTGATGCCTCTGCTGAGACTCTACTTTTAGATGATGATGAAGATTTACAATTTAGCAGAATGATAAATAAAAGATATTACAATCCAAATTTTTTACTTGTAACTTATAAACCAAAAGGAGATTTACTAGCTCCTGATTCTTTAAATATTTTAGAAAATCTAAGTAACGAACTTATAAAATTAGATTATATAGAATCAATAACTTCTATTTTAAATGTTCCTTTACTTCAATCACCAGTACAAGAATTAAGTAAACTTGTAGAAAATATCAAAACACTTGAAGATAAGGATGTAGATAAAATTTTAGTAAAAAAAGAGTTTTTAAGTTCCGAACTTTATAAAGAGAGTTTAGTTAGTAGTGATTTTACAACTACTGCTTTATTTCTAAACCTTAAAACAGATGAAAAATATAATAAACTTATTGAAATAAGAAATTCCTTATTGCATAAAAAAAAGTCTTCTTCTATTACAAATGAAGAATCAAAAATATTAAATAGTACAATAAAAGAATTTAAAGAACATAGAGACTTACAAAGAATCAAAGAGCATAAAAATATAAAAAATATTAGAAAAATATTAGAAAAATACCAAAATGATGCCTCTTTATTTTTAGGTGGGGTTAATATGATTGCTGATGATATTGTAGGTTTTGTAAAAAGTGATCTTGTTACTTATGGCTCAAGTCTTATCTTACTTTTAATGTTAATTCTTTGGATTATATTCAGACAAATGATTTGGATTATTCTTCCTGTAATTATTTGTACTCTTTCAGTAGTATCAACAGCAGGAATGCTTGGTCTTTTTGGTTGGGAAGTTACTGTAATATCTTCTAACTTTATAGCCTTACAATTAATTATCACTATTTCAATAGTATTACATCTAATTGTACGATATAGAGAATTAAGTGCCTTGTATACAAAATCTAGTCAATATAAACTAGTATTAAATACTATGTTATCAAAACTAAACCCTTCATTTTTTGCAATTATAACTACAATTGCAGGATTTGGTTCTCTTATACTTTCAGGTATACAACCAGTTAAAAACTTAGGTTGGATGATGAGTGCGGGAATTGCTATTTCACTAATTATTGCGTTTATTGCGTTTCCTGCAATTTTAATTATGATGAAGAGAATAAATGCTACAAATGACTCAAAATTTAAACTTGGAATTATTGGTGGTTCTATATATTTAGTAGAAAAAAGAGGTTTAAGTATTGTTATTGGAAGTATTTTAGTGGTACTTTTTAGTTTAACAGGTGCATCTAAATTAGTAGTTGAAAATAGTTTTATAAGTTATTTCAAAAAAAGTACAGAAATTTATAAAGGTATGAAAGTAATTGATGAACAGTTAGGAGGGACTACTCCACTTGATGTCATTTTAACTTTTAAAGATAATGAAACTATTATAAAAGTAAAACAAGCAACTTTACAAGAGGAAGAAGATAACTTTGATTCTTTTGAAGATGAATTTGAAGAGAATTCAAATGATGCACAATATTGGTTTTCAGAAGATAAAATGAATATCATTTTAAAAGTTCATAACTATTTAGATTCAATTCATGAAATTGGAAAAGTACAATCACTTGCAACACTTTTAAAAATAGGAAAACTACTGAATAAAGGTGAAGATTTAGATGGTTTTAAACTTGCTCTTTTATATAATAAATTACCAGAAAAGTATAGAAAACTAATTTTAGATCCTTATATTAATATAGAGCATAATCAAGCTCGTATTAATTTAAGAATTATAGATTCAAATCCAAACTTAAGAAGAAATGATTTAATTAACAAGATTAATCATGATTTAAAAGAGATTCTAAAAAATGATTCTGTTGAATATAAATTATCAAATCTAATGATTTTATATAATAATATGCTTCAATCACTATTTGAATCACAAATATTAACTCTTGGTTTTGTTGTTGTGATCTTATTTATTATGTTTGTAATTTTATTTAGATCTATTAAAATAGCAATTATTGCTATTTTATCAAATATTGTACCTATTTCTATTATTTTTGGAATTATGGGATGGCTTAGTATTCCACTTGATATTATGACAATTACCATTGCTGCTATTTCAATAGGAATTGGCGTAGATGATACTATTCATTATATTCATAGATTCAAAGAAGAGTATAAAAAAGATCATAACTATATAAATACAATGAAAAGGTCTCACCAAAGCATTGGATATGCTATGACTTATACCTCTTTAGTAGTAATAATTGGGTTTTCAATCTTAGTACTATCAAATCTTGTACCTACTATTTATTTTGGTTTATTGACAGTTGTAGTTATGATTACAATTCTATCATCTGCACTTTTATTACTACCAAAACTTTTAATTCAATTTAAACCTTATGGAGCCACTTGCAAATTCAATAATACTCAATAGCTAATTTTTTATTTTCATCACTTTTAGTTTTAAAAAAATGATTATTTATTTTTCTTTGCGTAGTTTACACTAAATTTAGTAAATTTCTTAAAAAATCATATTTTTTCTCCATACTTTATGATTTTGACTATAAAATTGAAGATTTTTCTATTATTTTTAATAAAAGTCATGTAATGAGTTTTAAACTTTGATGAATACAAACAGATAAAATTCCAAATGATAAAACAGAAGCTACTTTTGTAGCTCCTTGATAATAAATTGTATTACATCCAAAGTCATCTTTTAAATATTTATTTACTCTTTCAACCATACTTCTTTGATTGTAGTGGTGTTCATCTGATGATTTAGGTAAATTTAAAAATTCAAATTTTACTTTTTCATCTTTGATAAGTTGAATCTTTTGTTTTAATTCTTTTGAGTTCTTGGGATTTATATCTATAATTGGTTTATTGTCCAGTTTCACCACGTTATGGTTGCCTAGTTACATAAATAAGAAAGCGATAGCTTAACAACATAATTGTAAAATCTTTACAGCAAATAAGGATTTTAAAAATGCCACAAGTCTATCACTCTAATGCTAGAACAAACCAGCATGTAAGAGAAATAATACAACAATCTAATTTAACAAATGTTGAATTAGCAAATAATTATAATGTGAATGTTAAAACTATCGCCAAGCATAAAAATAGAGATTTTTTAAATGATAAAAGTTCAAGACCAAAAAGAATCCATTATGCTCTAACACCTTTAGAAAAAGAGTTAATTAAAGTAGTCAGAACAATGACTTGGATGGAGTTAGATGACTTAGCAGATACAATCGTTGATATTATTCCAAATGCAAATAGAAGTAATGTTTATCGTACTTTAAAAGCCTTTGATATAAACAGAGTTCCACAAGAGCAAAAAGAAAAAGCTAAAAAGTTCAAAGAGTATGAGCCTGGTTATTTACATATAGATGTAACTTATTTACCAAAGTTTGACAAGCAAAAATATTACCTATTTGTAGCAATAGACAGGGCTACAAGGCTACTTTACTATAAAGTGTATGAGAATAAGACAGCAGCAAATGCAGTATCTTTTCTAAAAGAATGTAAAGAATTTTTTCCATTTTACCTAACTCATATATTAACAGATAATGGACTGGAATTTACTGATAAGTGGGCAAGAGGAAAAGGATTTGTAAGTGGTAATCATAAGTTTGATGTAGAGTGTAAAGATGATGAGATAGAACATAGGCTAACAGCTCCATACACACCTCAAACTAACGCAATGGCAGAAAGAGTAAACGGAACTATTAAAAATGCTACAATTAAAGCAGAAGAGTATGACAATATTGATGATGTTAAAAAAGATTTAAATAAATTTTTGATATACTACAACTTCAATAGAAGACATGGTTCTTTAAAAAAAGAATTAAAAGTTAGAACTCCATTTGATGCAGTTCAAAGTTGGTTTCAAACGAAACCTGAAATATTTAAGATTTTACCAGATGTGTTTCAACATATTGCTTTTGAAATGGTACAACGTGGTGAAACTTGACAGTATATCAATACCTTTAGGATATGAGATAATCACAAAAACCCAAAACAAATGAAGTGAAGAATATCAAAAGTTTATTAAAAAGTCTATGTTTACAAATAATGCAAGATAAACTGAAAATTTTACATTTCAATAATGAAGTAAAATATAAATATATTTTGTGTTCTATTTAGAGTTGCTATATCAGATATAGACTTATCCTTTCAACAGACACTTGAAATCTATCAAAAACGGTGGAAAATAGAGGAATATCACAAGTCATTAAAACAAAATTTAAAGATAGAACATTCGCCAACTAAGGTTGAATTATCACAAAGAAATCATATTAACTTAACTATAGGTGCATTTATCAAGCTAGAAAAACTTCGTTTGAACTATAAAATGAATCACTTTGCAATTAAAGAAAAAATATATATTGAAGCTCTAAAGGTTGCTTATCAAAAAGTTAGAGAATTAAAGTGTGGATAATTCTGTAACATTTACTGTAAATTATGATATTTAGATTATCGTAACATCAGTAAGTAATATCCCATCTTTTATATGGTGAGTT
This sequence comes from Halarcobacter sp., assembly GCA_965243765.1. Taxonomy (GTDB): domain Bacteria; phylum Campylobacterota; class Campylobacteria; order Campylobacterales; family Arcobacteraceae; genus Halarcobacter. The sequence continues at coordinate 698,898 of CBDEWB010000020.1, read as the reverse complement.
TCCAAGCTCTTTTATATTTCCTTGTTTGTCTTTTTTAAAAGCTTTTGAAACTAAAAGGTTGAAACCTCTTGATTCATAATTTGCAACTTTATGTATTCTATTTATTAAAAAATCTAAGCCTTGTAAAACTGAGTTTTCTTTTTTATAAGCTTCATTAGAAATTGAATTCAAACTATCTTCTTGTTTCATTTTTTTTAATAGTTTTCCAAACTGTTTTAAACATAAAGTAGAAAAACTTGAAATTGAACTAAATGAAGGTACTTGGCATACTGGAAAAGCTAGTGTGATTAGAGTTATAGTGCAAAAAAAATATTTTTTTGAATTTTAAAGAGTTTTCATATATACTATAAATTACTACATAAATAAAATATTTACAAGTGAGCCACTTGCAAATTCAATAATACTCAATAGCTAATTTTTTATTTTCATCACTTTTAGTTTTAAAAAAATGATTATTTATTTTTCTTTGCGTAGTTTACACTAAATTTAGTAAATTTCTTAAAAAATCATATTTTTTCTCCATACTTTATGGTTTTGACTATAAAATTGAAGATTTTTCTATTATTTTTAATAAAAGTCATGTAATGAGTTTTAAACTTTGATGAATACAAACAGATAAAATTCCAAATGATAAAACAGAAGCTACTTTTGTAGCTCCTTGATAATAAATTGTATTACATCCAAAGTTATCTTTTAAATATTTATTTACTCTTTCAACCATACTTCTTTGATTGTAGTGGTGTTCATCTGATGATTTAGGTAAATTTAAAAATTCAAATTTTACTTTTTCATCTTTGATAAGTTGAATCTTTTGTTTTAATTCTTTTGAGTTCTTGGGATTTATATCTATAATTGGTTTATGATTTAGTTTTTCAGAATACTCTCTAATTATATCGCTGTCATACCAAGCATCAAGTAAATCACGAAGATACATCACTCTTTTACCAGTTTCATTGATAAGTGGAAGTGCTACTGAACTATCATGAACATTTGCACCTGAATAGAATGCTGCTATTGGTATATCTCCATCTGCTGCACTAATATGAAGTTTACCACCTATTGTAATCTCTCTGTTACCTTTAGAATTTTGTTTGACACCAACAACCACAAACAGTAGATACTAAAGATAACATCTTTTTAGTAGTTTTCATCTCTTTTTGTAGTTCTAAAATCTTTGGTTTTACAGGCTCTCTCTTTTCACCTTTCTTAGGTCGTCCGACCTTATTTTTAGGCTTTTCTTCTTTCTTAATCTTTACAGGTTTTTCTCTAAGTGGTATCATAGCAGCATCTGTTGCATTGTACATAAAAACTGTATCCGATAAATATTCATTAACAAACTTTTTATGAGTTTTTTGAGCTATTTGTAAATCACTCAATTCTTTGAATACCCTACTAAATTTAGCTTCACTTGGAATATCTATTTTATACCTCCATCCACACAATACTCGTAATACTCTATCGCTATGAAGTCTATCAATTAAATCTCTTGTTGTTTGCATATTGTAAACAGATTTAGCAATCATTGCTCTTGCTATCTCTTCTCTGTCTTTTGGAATGTTTGTAATAGTTACAACTGTTACATTCTTTTCAATTTGAGCAAAGTCTAAAATCTTTATTAGTTTCTCTTCTTTGGTACTTAATGTTCCTAATTGTTCTTTTATTTCAAGAAACAAACAATTTTCAAGGTTTAGAATTTTAGTCCACATTTTAGATAGGTTTGTAGATAATTTTGGTAAAATATTTGTCATAAGTTGAATCTCTTTTCTATTAAATTTTATGGTATAAAATTATAACTTATCTGAAATTAGATTTCAGCTTTTTTGAACAAAATAAATTAAATTATGAGCTTTTTTGTTAATTTGCAAGTGGCTCGTATAAGAAGATTAAATGATAAAACAAATAAATGAAATTATAAAAAATAGAGTTTTAATTATTGATGGTGCAATGGGTACACAGTTACAACTTGCAGATATTAAAGAAGAAGAGTGGAAACATAAGAATATAGAGCTAGAGGGTTGCAATGAGCTTTTAAATTTTACCGTTGCTCATATTCTAAGAAGTATTCATGATTCATATGCACAAGCTGGAGCTGATTTAATTACTACTAATACTTTTGGTACTATGCCTTGGGTTTTAGATGAATATGATATTGGACATAGAGCTTATGAGTTTTCAAAACTTGGAGCTATACTTGCTAAAGAAACTTGCGAGAAGTATTCAACAAAAGATAAACTTAGGTTTGTTTTAGGTTCAGTTGGACCAGGAACAAAACTTCCCTCTTTAGGACATATTCATTATGATGAAATGTATGAGGGTTATAAAATAGTTGCACGTGGTTTAACTGATGGTGGTTGTGATATATTTTTACTTGAAACGTGTCAAGATCCCTTACAAATAAAAGCTGCTCTTCATGCTTTAAATGATGAATCACCTGAAATACCAATAATGGTATCTGTTACTATAGAATTAACAGGAACTATGCTAATTGGAACAGATGCAAGTACTATAGCTACAATTTTAGAACCTTTTAATATTTTATCATTAGGTTTTAACTGTGGAACAGGTCCAAAACAAGTGTTTAAACATGTTAAAACCTTATCTCAATCTTCAAAATTCCCAATTTCAGTTCATGCGAATGCAGGGCTTCCTCAAAATAGAGGAGGAGTTCCTTATTATCCTATGGGACCTGATGAATTTACAGAAATACAAAAGAGCTTTTTAGATATAAATGGAGTTTCATTTTTAGGTGGTTGTTGCGGAACGACCCCTGAGCATATCGAAGCTTTATGTAAAGGAGTAGAATCACTTACTCCTAAAGCTTCTTGTGGTTTTAAAGTAGCTTCATTAGCTTCACTTTTTAGTACTGTTGCTTTAAAACAAGACCCAATGCCTATGTTAATAGGGGAGCGTTCAAATGCAACAGGATCAAAAGCTTTTAGAGAGTTATTAAAAGCAAATGATTATGAGGGAACTTTAAGTGTTGCTCAACAACAAGTTCGAGCAGGAGCTCATATTATTGATGTTTCAGTTGGTTTTGCTGGACGTGATGAACGTAAAGATATGGATGAAGTAATAGCTTTATATTCTCAAAAAATACCACTTCCTATCATGGTTGATTCTACTCAAATTGATGCACTCGAAGCAGGGTTAAAACAAATAGGTGGAAGAGCTATTATCAACTCTGTTAATTTAGAAGATGGAGAAAAAAAGTTTGATGAAGTTTGTGTCTTAGCAAAAAAACACGGGGCTGTTTTAGTATGTTTAGTTATTGATGAAGTTGGAATGGCTAAAACTAAAGATGATAAAATTAGAGTTGCGCAAAGAATTTATGACTTATGTATAAATAGACATGGATTTAGACCAGAAGATTTAGTTTTTGATATGTTAACTTTTACTATTGGTTCAGGAGATAATGAGTACAGAACAGCGGGAATTGAAACCCTCGAAGCTATTAGAAAGTTTCAAATACTTCATCCAAAAGTGGGCACCACCTTAGGACTTTCAAATATCTCTTTTGGGCTTGATATAAAAGCACGTGCATATTTAAATTCTATTTATTTAGATTATTGTATAAAAGCTGGATTAACAACTGCTATTGTAAATGTCAAACATATTTTACCCTTAAATAAAATAAGCCAAGAAGATAAAAAAGCTTGTGATGATTTAATTTTTAATAACCATGAAAATGGTGATCCTTTATTTAAATTCATTGATCATTTTTCAAATGTAGAAGATCAAGAAGAAGAGAATGATGAAGAGTATCAAAAATTATCTCCTAAACAAAAAGTAGAAAAACTTCTTTTAGATGGAGATAAACAAAGATTACTTCCTTTGGTTGAAGAACTAAGACAGGAAATGAAACCCGAGATTATAGTAAATGAGTGGCTAATTGATGGAATGAAAATAATTGGAGTACTTTTTGGTTCAGGACAAATGCAACTACCTTTTGTTCTTCAAAGTGCAGAAACTATGAAAGCAACTGTTGATGCCTTAAATCCTTATTTACCAAAAGAGCAAAAAGCAACAAAGACTGTTCTTGTCCTTGGAACTGTAAGAGGTGATGTTCATGATGTTGGGAAAAACCTTGTAGATATTATCTTAAGTAATAATGGATTTAAAGTAATTAATATTGGAATAAAAGCTGATATAAATGATTTCATAATTGCAGTTAAAGAGCATAAAGCTCAAGCAATTGGAATGAGTGGTTTATTAGTTAAATCAACTGCTGTTATGAAAGATAATTTAGATGAGTTAAAAAAAGAGGGTATAGATATTCCTGTTTTACTTGGAGGCGCTGCTTTAACAAAAACTTTTGTAAATGATTTTTGTAGACCAATTTATGATGGACCTATTTTTTATTGTAGGGACGCTTTTGATGGTGTTATTTCAATGCAAAGAATTGAAAAAGGTGATGTATCAAATACTGCCCTTGCTACTGATTTGATTGAGGATGAAGTTGTTGATAAAAAAGAGAAGAAAGAGGTAATAATCCCTCCTTATGAAGAGATAAAATTACCTTCTAAACAAGAATTAATCGTGCCACCTTTTTGGAATATAAGTAGTTCCAATCAAGCTTTATTAAACAAAGAGTTAATTTTTTCATGGATTAATCATAGAGTTTTATATAGACAAAGATGGGGTTATAAAAGAGGGAAACAAGAGAGTAAAAAGTTTTTAAAACATGAACAAGATGTAGTAATTCCTTTATATGACAAATTAAAAGCAGATTTAATAAATAAAGAAATCTTAGCACCTATTGCTATTTATGCTTATTATCCTTGTGTTTCACATGATAATAAACTTTATATTTTTGATAAAAAGTATTTGTATAATAATCTTGATGAAGCAAAAAAGATTCCATTATTTGATAAAGCTATAAAAGTATTAGAATTTCCTAGACAAAAAGTAAAACCTCATAGATGTTTAGCTGATTATTTTGCAAATGATAGATTAGATGTGGTTACCTTTACCCTTGCTAGTTCAGGTCTTAAAATTACTGATTATGAAAGAGGACTATATGAAGAAAATAAATTCTTGGAATATTTCCAAATACATGGTTTAGGAGTAGAACTAGCTGAAGCTTTAGCTGAGGTAATACATAAACAAGTACGTTTAGATTTAAATATTGTTTCTAAAGAAGGGCATACTCTAAAAGATGTGCAGATGAAACAATATACAGGTTGTAGATACTCTCCTGGTTATGCAGCTTGTCCAGATCTTGCGATGAACAGAGATGTCTTTGATTTACTAAATCCTGAAGAGTTTGGGATAGAGTTAAGTGAAACTTTTCAAATGCATCCAGAACAAACTACTTGTGCAATAGTTGTAACTCATCCTGAAGCAAAATATTATAATGTATAAATAAAAAAGGAATCAAAGATGAAAAAAATAGAATTCTATAAAGCCAACTTAGCTTTTGAGAGTTATTTTTACTATATCTTTGATTCTTTGAAAGAAAAATAAATGGAAAAAACATTTTCATGATACTTTTTCTCTAGGAGTTATTAAACCACCAAATAAATATATCAAATTACCCATATAATCAAAAAAGATTTCCCCTATCCCTTGGGTTAGTTGGAGTTAGCTCAAGGAATCATACAGTACAATATGTAATGAGTGAACATATTTTGAGAGTGTAAACTCATCTGTGTAAACCAACCAATTATCCTCTAACTACTTTGTATATTTTTCCATAATTTCGCTGAAAAATATACATAGTTGAGGATAAATCTCTGACCAATTTCTAACTCTTGACCTTTTCCATTTATTTTGAACCTCCTGTGTTGATAAATACATTACCTTAAAAGCTGAGTCTACTGTTGGGAAAGATCCTTTTGATTTTGTCTTTCTTTTAATTGTTGAATTAGACTTAATTAAAAAAATGGGTGCATAAAACATCGTTTAAACTATGGTATATTGGGAGTAAACAAAGGTTTATTTACAAATGATTGTAAAAAAGCTCTAAAATATGTATAAATTGTCAATCTGATAACACTCAAAACAGAGGTTCAAGAAGAGGTATTAAAAGGTACTTTTGTAAAGACTGTAAAACTTCATTTAGCTCTAACAGAAGACCAGAACAACTCCATAAGATTATCTTTGAAGTGTACTTTTTACATCGACAAACCCTCAAACAACTTGCAGCTAAATATGACAGATCTATTCCATGGATAATGAAGCAAAGAGATGAGTATATTGTTGATTATAAAGTGCATCATCCCAGAGCAGTTAATTTAGTATGTGATGCAACTTTTTATGGAAAAAGAAAAGATAAACTTGGTACTTTAGTTTTCAAGGATGTTGAGACAAAAGAGATACTAATTTGGAAGCATATTCAAAGTGAACTAGTTCAAGACTATAGATATTTAAAAGAAGAGCTGTTTAATTTAGGATACACAATCACAAGTACTACTCTCGATGGAAAGAGAGGCTTATCTAAAGCCTTTAATAACATTCCAATACAAATGTGCCACTTCCATCAAAAGAAGATTGTACAAAGATATATCACTATGAAATCTAAACTTGAGGCTAGTAAAGATTTAAAGAAAATTGTATCAAGATTAACTCATACTACTCAAAAGAATTTAACTCAAAAGTTAGATGATTGGTATGATGAATATCAAGTATTTTTAGATGAAAAAACAATCTCAAAGACCACTGGTAAACTTCATTATACTCATCCAAGAATTCGAGCTGCATATAGAAGTTTAAGAACTAACCTTCCTTATCTTTTTACCTATAAAAATCATAAGAATTTAACAATATCAAATACAACAAATGCACTCGAAGGTGGAGTATTCTCACATATGAAAAATATGATTAGTTTGCATCGTGGTTTGAGTAAAAGTTTGAAGTTGAATTTAGTGGATTATTATCTTGTAAACTATAAAAAAAATAGGAGATTATGCACCCATATTTTTAATTAAGTCACTTTTTTTCATTATCATAGTCATAATTTTATCGAATCCTAACTTTCTATTTCTTGTGAAACTATTTATACCAATTTTATGTTTATTTATAAATACAACATCTTTTGGTTTATCTCTAAAAACTGCTAAAACTTGACAGTTTTTTTTAACATATTTAACCTTACTAATATAAGTATATATTATATCTAAATAGTAGTTACAAACTACTTGAAAAGCCTATAAAATAAGGCTTTCTGATGAATTATCTTTGTGCTGTTTATTGATATTTTAGACTTATAATAATATGATTTTAATTTAACACAGAATCAATAGATTCATAATTATATATTTCATAACGTTCATTTTTAGCTTTTATAGTATGTGTAGCCATTCTATCAGCTAATTCATTTCCTTCAATTCCAGTATGTGCTTTTACATGTTTAATTGTAAGATTATTTTTAATTTTTTCATATAAAAAGTGAGCTTCTTTAATTAAGTCTAAGTTTTTAATTTCACCACTTTTTTTAGTCCAGCCTTTTGCTTTCCAGCCATAGGCCCAAGTATCAATACAATCAATACTATATTTTGAATCTGAAAATATAGTATTATGATACTTTGCATTTGACTCACAAATTAATAATGCTTTATATAAAGCATTTAACTCTGCTATATTATTTGTACCATTTTGTACATAAGCTCCATAATATAAAACTGGTTGAGAACTTGATAAATAAACAGCAAGTCCACTTCCAGCTTGTCCTGGATTTCCCGAACAAGCTCCATCACAGTAAATACTTAAGCTTCCACTGTTGGCAGTATTCAAATCTGTATTTAGGACTTTTTTTTTGTAGTTTTAGTTTTTTTAAGATTTCTAAAAGATGAAAATATTTCATAGTTTTTAATAATCTGCTCTTGGGTTTTAACTGATATCTTACCTTTTAAAAGAATCAATAAATTTGTCTCACTAGTATTTAATTCTTTTCCTAAAATATGTGAATCCCAAGTATCTTCAAGAGGGAAAGACAAAGCTAAAATATCAGCTTGTGCTTTATTTAATGTGAAGTCATTTAGTATTAACTCAAGATAGTTTTCATCAATTTTCATATAATATTCCATTTTTTTGATGCAAGTATACCCAAGTTTTCTTATTCCTTTATTCCATAATTTAAATCATCTCTCCATATTTGACTTAATAAAAAAATATAGGTGCCTGAATAATTACTTTTTTAATAATTTAGTAAATAAAAGAGAGTTTAAATCAACCAACATAAGTTGCATACTTTTGCTTAATCCACGATGAAACCACAGCACAACTAAAAAGATCTATAAAATCTTATTTTTTCAATTTTTAAAAAATATTTATCATAAATTATCATCTCAAATCTATATTTATTCCTAATTCTAATTGAATTTGCTCTATTCTTTCCTCTCTTTATCATCTTATTCTTACGTTTTGTGCCTTTATTTTCTTATGGGCAAATAGTTTTAGGTTGGCAGCTATACATGTAATGGTGAAATTCATATTATTCCTAAGCAGTCCTGTAAACCTTGTTGTGGATTGTTTCATGCTGGTTTTTATTAAAGCAAATGAGTGTTCAACTTTTGCTCTGATTTTATGTTTTGGTTTTTCATTTTCTCTTTGATTCTTTCTATCTTCATCACTCATTTTATTTCTCTCTTTAAGACAAACATTATTTTTAATATCTTTTTCTTTTAGTAGTTCATCAATAGCTTCTGATTTATAAGCTTTATCTGCACCTGATGATTTAATATCATCACCTAATTCTTCAACAAATGTATCAACGGTAGATATATCTGAGGTATTGGCAAATGTTGTCATTGTTTCTAAAATAGCTCCTGAATCTGCATCTGTTGCTATATGATTCTTATATCCTGTTGCATATTGTTTTTTACCTGCTTGATAACCTGTTCTTACATCTTTATCTATCTTTTGTTTATGCTCATAACTATCATCTTCAATTATCTTTTTTGAAGTTTCAATATCTTTAGTATCTTTATTTTGAATCTCATCAAGTTCTTCATTTTTAAGAGTTATAAGATTTCTTTTTTAATAATCTTGATATTTGTTTTGATGATGGTTTTTTCTTTTGTAATTCTTCTTCAATAAGTACATCTATCGCTTTATTTAAAGCTTCAACCTTTTGTCTACTTTCACTTTTTTGTTCTTTATTTTTATTTTTGATTCTATTATTATGAGACTTTGTTAATGTTGCATCTACTAGTACATCTTTACCACCTGTTGCTATTAATCCTGCCTTTTCAAGTTGCTTATTAATATTTGTAAAAAGTTTACCATGAAGATTATTTTTAATTAAAGAATTTCTAAATCTACCTGTTGTAGTTGAGTCTGGTGCTAATGATTCTAAGCTTAATCCTGCAAATTTCATATAAAGTAAATTTACATTAAGTCCTTCTTCAGCTTTTTCATCACTTAAATCATAAAACTTCTGAATAAGTAAGATTTTAAACATTAATATTTGATCATATGCTTGTACTCCACATACATTTTTACTTCCTGTTCCATTCTTCTTTAATACAGGTCTTAATTTATTAAAATCTATTATAGAATCTAATTGTTTTAAAAAAGAATCTACATATTCTAATCTATCATTAAGAGCATAATCTGAAAAAGAGAGGTTTGAATCTTTAAATGCCAATTTATTACCTTTTTGCTTAAATATCTTTAATTTATATGTGTAATTATAGCTAAGAATAGCCTTTAAATACCTTAACTAAAGGCTTGGTTGAGATTTATTTTAGAGTGTTACTGTGCAGTGGTCTCTTTAAGCAAAAATTATCAGCACCAAAATCATATTTTAATTCTTTGATTCTATGTCTAATAATTAGCTCTTGTATTGTAGATATTATATATTTAATCAACAAATATAACTTTACCACCGCTATTTAGATAATTTCTTTCTTACAATAATATATCTTCGCTTTTCACCATTGTTTGGTTTAAATTTCATCTCACATACATCTAAATCATAAGTAATATTTGTCCACTCTTTTACTGATCCAATTTGATATTTAATATTTTCATAAAATTTTACAGCAATGATATAATTTAACTTTTCTTTTTCAAACCATTTTTAAAACTCATTTGAATAAAAACAGCTATTAGTGGATGATGTGAGTTTCTTCCCATCTTCTTTGGATTATATCCTTTTTAGCACCTTCTTGATTTCCATATCTAGTAATAACTGATGAATTTAAATCAATTATTAATGCTCCTAATATCTATTTGCTCTAAAAATTTATATTGTAATTGAGGAAATATTTCATTATTTAATTGCCAATTAAATTTATGAAAAAATCTACTGTAAGTTGCTTGAGATGGTAATCTTTTTATCAGAATACTCTATTAAATTTACTCATTTGGTAATCCTTTGCAATGTTTTATGAAGCTATATTTTATGGTATGTTTGGTTAAGTTTTTATTTTTTTATTGTATAATTTGGGTTTAAAAATACTTAGAGTTTATTGCTTTGTATTAGGAAGTTGGACAACAAATCATTTTAATAAACTGGGTAGTTTTTAGAGATGCCCATAAAATAAAAATAAAAAACTTAAGATTATTTTAGATATAATTATTTTTCTTAAAAAATTAAAATACTTAGGATGATTCTATGCATAAAAAACATCAAAAAGTACAAATCTTACTTGATGCAATTCTTTATATAAAAAAATTCCATAATAAAACTATTGTTATTAAATATGGTGGATCTGCTCAAAATACACCAGAATTAAAAGATAAATTCGCACAAGATATCGCTCTACTTTCATTAATGGGAATAAAACCTGTCATTGTTCATGGAGGAGGGTCTAAAATCTCAGAATTACTTGAAAAACTAAATATCAAATCAGAATTTATTGATGGATATAGAGTTACGAGTGAAGATACTATGAGAGTTGTTGAGATGGTTTTAAGTGGCGAAATTAACAAAAATATTGCTTCTCTTTTAAATCATAATGGGGTAAAAGCAATTGGTATTTCAGGAAAAGATTCTGCTATTATTCAAGCAAAATCTAAAGAAAATGGTAAATTTGGATATACAGGTGATATAACGAATATTAATGCAACAATGATAAATAATTTACTTGAACAAGGTTTTATCCCAGTTATTGCACCAATTGCAGATTCTGCAAAACCAAACCATCCAGGATTTAATATTAACGCTGATTTAGCAGCTAGTAAAATTGCAAGTGCTTTAAAAGCTCAAAAAGTTCTATTTTTGACTGATACAGTTGGAGTTTTAGATAAAAATGGTATACTACTTACTTCTTTAGATAAGAATCAAATTGAAGCTTATAAAAAAGATGGAACAATAAAGGGTGGAATGATTCCAAAAGTTGACTCTTGTATTGAAGCAATTTATAATGGAGTTAATAAAGCACATATTATTGATGGACGAGTTGCACACTCAATTTTATTGGAGTTATTTACAAGTGATGGGATAGGAACACAATTTTTAAGAAGAGACAATCCAAATAATGTTATTGATATGAAAAAACTTTTAAATGAAGATAAATAAGGGAAAAGATGAATTTTATAGAAACTAGAGGAAATGATGGTATAAATCCTAAAGAGGTATCATTTAGTCATGCGATTTTAAATCCAAATGCATCTTTTGGAGGTCTTTTTATACCAAAAAAGCTGCCACAATTAGAAAAAGATTTTATTATAAATCATGTTCATAAAAGTTATAAAGAACTTTCATATGATATTTTAAAAGCTTTTGAGATTGATATTTCTGATGAAGAGATAAATGAAGCTTTAGCTTTATATGATAATTTCGATAATGCAACGAATCCTTGTCCTGTGGTAAAAGTTAAAGATGATCTATTTATTCATGAACAATATCATGGTCCTACACGTGCTTTTAAAGATATGGCTTTACAACCTTTTGGTTCAATTCTTTCTTCAATTGCAAAGAAAAAAGGTGAACATTATTTAATTTTAGCAGCAACTTCAGGTGATACTGGACCTGCTGCATTAAATACTTTTAAAAATAAAGATAATATTCAATTAGCTTGTCTTTACCCTGCTGGAGGAACATCAGATGTACAAAGATTACAAATGGTTTGTGAAGATGGAAAAAATTTAAAAGTATTAGGAATTCATGGAAATTTTGATGATACACAAAGTGCATTAAAAAATTTACTTGCTTCAGAATCTTTTAAAAAAGAGTTAAAAAAAGATGGAATTAAATTATCAGTTGCAAATTCTGTTAATTTTGGAAGAATAATTTTTCAAATAATATATCATTTTTGGTCATATATTCAACTTCTTAAACAAGAAGAAATTACTTTTGGTGAGAAAATATATTTAAGTGTTCCTAGTGGTAATTTTGGAAATGTATTAGGTGCATTTTATGCTCAAAATATGGGAGTACCAATTGAACAACTTTTAGTTGCGTCAAATGAAAATGATATCTTAACACAATGGATTAATACAGGAGTTTATGATATTAGAGAAAAAAAGTTAAAACTTACAAAATCACCAGCCATGGATATACTAAAATCTTCAAATATTGAAAGAGTTATTTTTTCGTTATACGGAGCACAAAGAACAAAAGAATTTATGGAAAATTTAAATAATAAGCAAATCTTTTCTATGAGCGAAGATGAAACAAAAAAATTACAAGGATATTTTTCAGCCATAAACTCAAATGATAAATATGGTTCAAAAATTATTAAAGAATTTTTAGATGATGGATATTTGATGGACCCCCATACGGCAACTTGTCTTAAAGCATATGAAAATTTAAAACAAAAAAATTTAAAAACAGTTATTTATTCAACAGCAGAGTGGACAAAATTTTCTTCAACTGTATTAAATGCCTTAAATCAAGATGATAAAAAGTATGCTGACAAAGAAGCTCTTGATATAATTTCAAAAATATATAACGCAGAACAACCAGAAAGTATTAAAAAATTATTTACATCTAAAGTTAATCATGATTCAATTATTGATAAAAATGATATTGAAGCTGAAATTGTTAAATTTATTAGAGGAACTTAATCCTTTAATTAAGTTTAACTTATCATATTAATGTGTAAATAAACTACACTATATACTACATATACACTTTTTTGACCTAAGTCATTAATTTTTAAGAATCTTTTCAATATAATAAAAAGATTTAATTTAAAAATAAGGAAGCTTAATGTCTAATAGTAAAAATAGACGAGAATTTATTGGCTACACATTTGGAGCTGTCGCAGCAGTTGGTGGTGCATTCTCACTTGTTGGTATGAAACAAGCGTGGGATCCACTTCCAAGTGTTTTATCTGGTGGATTTACAACCGTAGATCTTACACCACTAAAAGCAGGAAAACCTGAAACAGTTCAGTGGAGAGGAAAGCCAATTTTCGTATTGAAAAAAACGGCTGAAATGGAAAATTCTGAAAGGGATTTAATAATTGGTGATGATAGATATACTGTTGCTATTGGTCTTTGTACTCATTTAGGATGTATTCCTGCATGGAAGAAAACTATGTGGAAATGTGCATGTCATGGTGGTGAGTTCAATTCTAGTGGAAAACAAATATTTGGACCACCTCCAAGACCTCTTGATTTACCTCCCTTTGAAGTTAAAGGAAATACTATCGTTCTAGGTATCGAAGGTTCTGAATCTAAAAAAATTGCTGCTTACTTAGTAACGCAAGCGTAAGGGGTTAATAATGGCAAAAATAACAAAAGCAAACTCTTTAGGGGAGTGGTTTGATCAACGATTAAACACTACAACTTTCACTAAAGTAATGATGACAGAGTATTGGATTCCAAAAGATATTAACTTCTTATGGGCGATGGGGGTATTACTTGCAGTAACTTTTAACATATTAGTTATTTCAGGTATCTTCTTAATGATGTACTATAAGCCTGATGTAAATTTAGCATTTGATTCAGTTAACTACACAATTATGCAAGAAGTTTCATATGGTTGGCTATTTAGACATATGCACGGGGTTGCTGCTTCAGTAATTTTCTTAATCATATATATTCATATGTTTACTGGTATTTATTATGGATCTTATAAAAAAGGTCGAGAGATGATTTGGATTTCAGGTATGTTATTATTTATGACATTTTCTGCTGCTGGATTCTCTGGATATATGTTACCATGGGGACAAATGTCTTACTGGGCTGCAACGGTTATTACAAACTTATTTGGTGGAATCCCTGTAATTGGAGATGCACTTGTAGTTTGGATTAGAGGTGACTTTAATGTTGCTGATGCGACTTTAACAAGATTCTTTATGTTACATGTATTTTTATTACCATTAACTATTATTATGTTAATTGCATTTCACTTCTATACATTAAGAATTCCTCATGTTAATAATCAAACGTCAGAAGATATTGATTATGATTTAGAGGCTGAAAAATATTTAGCAGGAAATAAAAAAGAGTCAAAAGTAATTCCTTTCTGGCCTGTATTTATCTCAAAAGATTTTGCAGTACTTGGAGTCTTTTTACTATTTTATTTTTATCTAGTATTCTTCCATTATAACTTTGCTATGGATCCTGTAAACTTTAATCCTGCAGATAATATGGTAACACCTGCCCATATTTACCCTGAATGGTATTTTTTATGGTCATACGAAGTATTAAGAGGTTTCTTCTTTAGTATTGCTGGATTTAAGGCATTTGATATTGGATTAGCTGCATTTGGATTTGCAAATATTGCATTCTTATTATTACCATTCTTAGATAGAGATCCAGATATCTTGCCAGCTCACAAAAGACCTGTATTCTTTATTTGGTTTTGGATATTAATAGCCGATTTAATTATATTAACAGTATACGGTAAACTTCCTCCAACAGGAACAAATGCTTGGGTTGGATTCTATGCCGCAGTTGCATTTATCTTAATCTTTTTAGTATTACCAATTGTTACTAAAATTGATGCAAAAAGAAGGGGTGTATAATGAAAGAGTTAAAAGTATTAGCAGTAGTAGTAGGACTAACTCTTATTATATATTGGGGTGTTGAACCATATGCACATCATGAAATGCATCCTATAGTTGAAAAACCAAATTATGAGTTTACTGATGTCGATGGATTAGGTGGATTAATAGGTGATGCAACGAATGGTGCAACACTTGTTCAATCTAACTGTACAGCGTGTCACTCAATTGAATCAAAAGGTTTCCCACCAGTAATGGATGATGCAAGTTCTGCAGCAGCCTATGGTATCGTTCCACCAGATTTAGGAACAGCAGGAAAATTATATAATGAAGATTATTTAGCTGCATTTATTAAAAATCCAGCTAAAGCTGCAAAAGTTGAGCATAAATATGAAGATGGAGCAACTCATCCAATGCCAGGTTATAGTTGGATGCAACCTCAAGAGATTGCTGATATGGTTGCATACTTAAAATCTATTGCTCCTGAAAAAATGACAAACAAAGAAGTATTTACAGATGCTTGTCAAAGATGTCATAGTATTAAATATGCTGATATGAAAAATGGTACAATGGCTGCAAAAACGCCCACTACTAATATAAAAGCATATATGGGAAAAATTCCACCAGACTTATCTCAATACATCAGATCAAGATCTGTTGGTTATTTACATGAATTCGTTAATGACCCTCAAAAACATCTTGAAGGTACTGCAATGCCTAGAGTAGGATTAACAAAGGATTCTGAAGAACAAGTAATTACTTATATGGAAGAAATTGGTGATTCTAAAAAAGCAGAACGAGAAGCATTAGGACCAAAATTCCTAATCTACTTAGTTATCTTTGCAATTTTTGGATTCTTATGGAAAGCTGCAAAATGGAGAGATGTTCACTAGAACTTCAATTTACCGTAGAAAATAAAAAAAAGGGTCAGAAGTTTTCTGACCCTTTTTTTATTATTAAATTTGCAACATAATAAATTTATTATGTATTTCGTCCATTCAAAAAAAATTAAATAATAATCTTAAATTAATAATAGACCTAATTGTTTATTATTAATTTAAGATTAAAATTTTTGAACTAGCTGATAGAACAGCTGCTTCACTCTTTAGAATTAGGCTTGAATCAAAGCCAACCATTTTTTCTTATTGTGATATTAAGTGTAAATTTGCCATTTTTTTATTTATATCAAGTATTTTATATAAATAAATATTTTTATTATTTAAATTTCTAAAATATATTTCATCACAAATTGTATGCCGTCCTGCTTTAAAAAGATATCTGTAAATCTCTTTATCAACTTACAAAAACTCCTGTGATGCCTCTTTAGAAAAAGTAAATTGTATTAAAATACTTTTGATAAAATATAAACTACAATCAATATATTAATTTCAATAATATAAATTTTCTTTGCATAAACTACAAACTCTTTTTGTAATTTTTCTTCATTAGTTTTAATTACTCTCATTTTTTTGTATCTTTTAATCTCTATTACTAGTAAAAAGACAGAAGCAATTAACATTAATATTACTATTAATGGAAACTCTTTTGAATATGCTGCAACTATTGCACCTGTATAAATTATAACTGCATTTGTTGAATAATATAAAGGAGTCATGAATCTTAAACGTTTAGATAATCTTACAAAGTTATCAACAGACAAAACTGAATAAAGATTAAAAATTATAATTGTTAGAAAAAAATAAATTGTATATACATGTGTGTCAACTGCACTACTCATTATATCCATGTTAATCTCGCTTTTAAATTTTTTTTGGTATTATATCTAACTTGTTATAAGGTTTTAGTAAAAGGATGAATATGGCTATAAGCGTTAAAGAAGCTATTTCTATCATTAAAGAATTAGATATAAAATTAAACTATGAAATTATTCCAATTGAAAGTTCTTTAAGTAGAATTTGTGCCAAAGATATTACTGCAACTATATCTTTACCACGATTTGATAACTCTGCAATGGATGGTTTTGGTATTTTATATGAAGATAAAAATGACAAACTAAAAATAATAGATACAATTTTTGCAGGTGATAATAATACAACTGTATTAAAAAAGAATCAATGTGTAAAAATTATGACTGGAGCTAGAATTCCTAAAAACTGTACTGCTATTATTCCTAAAGAAAATTGTGAGTATTTTGAAGATAATATAATTAAAGTACCACAAGATATAAGAAAATTACAGCATATTAGATTTATCGGGGAAGATATTAAAGTAAATGATATTTTATTAAAAACAAAAGAAGAGATTAATTTTGCAAAAATTACACTTCTTTCTTCTCAAGGAATATCACATATAAAAGTTTATAAAAAACCAAAAGTAGTAGTTTTCGCAAGTGGAGAAGAACTAAAACTTCATTATGAGCAAACTACAGATTATCAAATTTATAACTCAAATACACCAACTCTTATGAGTCGATGTAAAGAACTTGGAGCACAAGTTGATTTTATTGGACAAGCTCATGATTCAATTGAATCAATCAAAGAGTTAGTTCAAAATTCACTTGATGCAGACTTAATAGTCACTTCAGGTGGTGTTTCAGTTGGAGATGCAGATTTCACAAAAGATGCCTTTAATGAGTTAGGGTTTAAAACTTTTTTTGATGGTATTATGATAAAACCAGGGAAACCAACTATTTTAGGAAAAATTGGAAATACTCATATTTTGAATTTACCTGGTAATCCTCTTGCTTCTGCTTTAATATTTGAACTATTTGGAAAATTAATTATCCAAAAACTAATTGGCTCGCAAGAAACTAATCATAACTATATAACTACAAAAATAGGCGAGGATTTAAAAAATAAAAAAGGAAGAATTACAGTTATTCCTGGTTTTTTTGATGGAGAGTGTTTTATAAGTGAAAAGAAAAGAAGTCCTGGCATGGTTTCAACACTAGCTTCTTGTAATAGTCTAATAATCTTAGATAAAAATGTATCAACTTTAAATAAAGATACAAAAGTTAAAATATTACCAATAAACTGGAAATTTTTTACAAAACAAAATAAAGATTTTATTACATATGAGTAACGAATTGAATAAAAAGGCAGTTTGTATATTAAGTGGAGGAATGGACTCTACTTTAGTTTCATATCTTGCAAAAAATGAAGGCTATGATATTATTGCAGTTCATTTTAATTATGGGCAAAGAACACAAATAAGAGAATTAAAAGCATTTAGAGATGTTTGTAATGATTTAAAAATAAAAGAAAAATATGAAATTGATATTCCATTTTTTACACAAATTGGAGCTAGTGCTTTAACTGATTCTTCTATTGAGGTTCCTACTTCAGGAATTGAAGATGGAGTTCCAATTACCTATGTTCCCTTTAGAAATGGTATCTTTCTTTCAATTGCAACTGCAATTGCTGAAAAAGAAGAAGCTACTGCTTTATTTATTGGAATTGTTGAAGAAGATAGTTCTGGTTATCCTGATTGTACTGATATCTTTATAAATAAAATAAATTCTGCAATAAATGAAGGAACAAAAGAGTCTACAAAATTAGAGATAAAAACACCCCTTGTTCATTTAATGAAAAAAAAGATTGTAGAAAAATCATTAGAATTAAATATTCCACTTGAACATACTTGGTCTTGCTATAAAGAAGAAGATAAAGCTTGTGGAGTTTGCGATTCATGTAGATTAAGATTAAATGGATTTAACGAAGCAGGTTGTAAAGACCCAATTCCTTATAAGATATAAAGATGACATGGGAAATCTCAAAATCGTTTGACTTTTGTTATGGGCATAGAGTCTGGTCCCAAGAATTAAATCCAGATTATTCACTTGATTCTTGTCTAAAATGTAGACATCTACATGGACACCAAGGCAAAGTTGTTATACATTTAAAAACAAGTAAATTAAAAAATGGAATGGTTACAGATTTTAATCATTTAAATTGGTTCAAACATTTTTTAGATGATGTACTTGATCATAAATTTATTATAGATATTAATGATCCTTTATTTAGTACTTTATTGCCTCATTTTACAAAAAATGAATTAATAAAATATGAAGAAGGTTATTTAAGACCTGATTTAACAAAAGTATCTAATGAAAAAATTTATATAAAAGAGATGTATGAAGGCTTTGTAATAGTTGATTTTGTACCAACAAGTGAAAACCTATCTGCTTGGTTCTTGGAAATAACACAAAAAAAGATGCAAAAATTAAATATAACTGTTTCAAAAATAAAGTTTTTTGAAACTCCTAAAAGCCAAAGTACAGTACATGCTTGAAATAAATGAAATATTTGGCCCTACTATTCAAGGTGAGGGAAAACTAGTAGGAACTCCTTCTATTTTTATAAGAATTGGTAAATGTAACTTAAGATGTGTTGGATTTAATGTGGAGTATGAAACACCAAGTGGAATAAAAAAATACTCCTGCGATACTTATTATGCTGTAGATATAGCTTTTAAAGATCGATGGCAAAGTATGAGTGCAAAAGATATTATAAAAGAAGTATCAGAATTATCACTAAATTATAAAATTGATTTAGTAATAACAGGTGGAGAGCCTTTATTATATTGGAAAGATATAGAGTTTCAAAAATTATTAAAATATTATATAGAAGAGGGTTATACCCTTACAATTGAAACAAACGCTTCTTTAAATATTGACATAACAAAAGAGTATCAAAAAAACATAATTTTTTCTATGAGTGTTAAATTATCTAACTCTCTTGAAGCATTAAAAAAAAGACTAAATATAAATACTATTACAGAAATTTTAGAAAATACTTCTAACTCATATTTAAAATTTGTCGTAGATAAAGAATTTAAAAAAAAAGCAGATGTTGAGATAAAAAATATTTTAAAACAAATTCCCAAAGCAGATGTTTATTTAATGCCAATGGGAGATACTGCAAAACAGATAAATCAAAATTGTGAAAGCATAATTAATATGGCAATACAAAATGGCTATAAATACTGTGATAGGTTACATATTAGAATCTGGGATAATAAACGAGGTGTTTAATTCGTTTTATTTAAAAAATTATCAAGTGTTGATATAATAAAATATTAAAAATGTAAAAGGATATAAATGAAATTTACTGGTTCAAATGTTTTAGTTACAGGTGCAAGTAGAGGAATTGGAGCAGAAATTGCAAAAATATTAGCAAGTTTTGGTCTAAAAGTTTGGATAAATTATAGAAGTGGAGTTGAAGCTGCACAAAAAATAAAAGAAGAGATTGAAGCTTCTGGTGGGAAAGCTGCTGTAATTAAAGCTGATGTTACAAAAGAAGATGAATTTGTAGTTGCAATTAAAACAATTGTTGATGCAGATGGAGAAATCTCTTATTTAGTAAATAATGCAGGAATTACAAGAGACAAATTAGCTTTAAGAATGTCAGTTAATGATTTTAATGATGTTATAACTGCAAATTTAACATCTTCATTTATTGGATGTAAAGCAGCTATAAAATTTATGGGTAAAAAAAGATTTGGTTCAATTGTTAATATTTCTTCAATTGTAGGAGAAATAGGAAACCCTGGTCAAACAAATTATTCTGCTTCAAAAGGTGGATTAAATGCAATGACTAAATCATTTGCAAAAGAAGCTGCTAGCAGGGGTCTTAGATATAATGCTGTAGCACCTGGTTTTATCCAAACAGATATGACAGATGCATTAAAAGATAAAGTTAAAAAAGAATATGAGAAGAATATACCTCTTTCAAGATTTGGTCAAGCTAGAGAAGTTGCAGAAGCAGTTGCATTTTTATTAAGTGATCATTCTTCTTATATTACAGGTGAAATTCTAAAAGTAAATGGTGGTTTATACGTTTAAAAGATGTATTAAATCTTTTTGTGTTATAATTTTAAGATAATTTTATAAAAGGAAATGAATATGGCATTATTAGATGATGTAAAAGAAGTAGTAGTAGAACAGTTAGATTGCGATGCAGCTGAAGTCAAAGAGGATTCTAAATTTATTGAAGATTTAGGTGCAGATTCTTTAGACGTTGTTGAGTTAGTTATGGCATTGGAAGAAAAATTTGATATCGAAATTCCTGATGAAGATGCAGAGGGCATTTTAACTGTTGATGATGCTATTAAGTACATCGAAGATAACGCGTAAGTTCTACGCTTTATACAAAATAAAGCCAGTAGTTTAATACTGGCTTTTTTTATTATTTAAATTATTGAGTTTTTGTTAAAAATTGAATTATTTAAATATATAATGTGGAGTATGTCTGATGAGAAGAATTGTTATAACTGGATTAGGAACAATTAATTCTATAGGGAATAATGTTGAAGATTCATTTAATGCTGTAGTAGATGGTAAATGTGGGATTAGAGAAATTACATTATTTGATGCAAGAGAATTTAGTGTAAGAATTGCAGGAGAAGTAAAAGATTTTGATCCTACTTCTGTAATGGATAAAAAAGAAGTAAAAAAGGCAGACAGATTTATTCAATTAGGACTTCATGCAGCAAAAGAAGCTATGACAGATTCTGGCTTGGCAACTAATGAAAATAAAATAGTTGACTCTTCTATTTCTCATAGATTTGGAATTATCTCTGCTTCTGGTATTGGGGGATTGTCAACAATTGAAAAAAACTCTATTGTTCTTAACACTAGAGGTCCAAAAAGAATTTCACCATTTTTTATTCCCTCATCATTAGTAAATATGTTAGGTGGCTTTATCTCAATTGCACATGGATTAAGAGGTCCAAGTCTTTCTCATGTTACAGCTTGTGCTGCTTCAACTCATGCACTTGCAGATGCAGTAAAAACTATCATGTTAAATGGTGCTGACAAGATTTTAGTTGTTGGAGCGGAAAGTGCTATTTGTGGAGCTGGTATTGGTGGTTTCGCTGCAATGAAAGCACTATCAACTAGAAACGATGATCCAGAAAAAGCTTCAAGACCTTTTGATATAGATCGTGATGGTTTTGTAATGGGTGAAGGTTCAGGTGCTTTAGTAGTTGAAGATTTAGAATCTGCAAAAGCAAGAAAAGCTAAAATTTATGCTGAAATTGTTGGTTTTGGTGAAAGTGGAGATGCAAATCACATCACAGCTCCTGTTATGGATGGTCCATTAAGAGCAATGAAAGCAGCTTTTGATATGGTTAAATACCTGACAGGTGAAGAAGTAAAAATTGATTATATAAATACTCATGGTACTTCAACTCCAGCTGGAGATTTAAACGAAACAAAAGCTATTAAAGAATTATTTAACGGTCTTGAAAATTGTCCTCCTATAACTTCAACAAAAGGTCAGATTGGACATTGTTTAGGAGCAGCAGGTGCTATTGAAGCTATTTTTGCAATTAAATCATTAAATGAAGGGATTATCCCTCCAACAATCAATATTGAAAATCAAGATCCCCAATGTGATTTAGATTATGTTCCAAATGTATCAAGAAAAGTTGAACTTGAAACAGTGATGAGTAATAATTTTGGTTTTGGTGGAACAAATGGTTCTATCATTTTTAAAAAATATAAAAATTAATAATATTTATTAAAAAGAGTCTTTAAAGACTCTTTGTTTTATGGAAAAGGAATAATTTGACAACTTATTTAGATTTTGAAGACAAAATAAGAAAATTAGAAGAAGATATTATTGTTGCAAAAACAAGATCTGATGAACATGCTGTAGATATTTTAGAAAAAAAACTTGAAAAAGAAGTTGAGAAAACATTTAAAAACTTAAGTGATTATCAAAAATTACAACTTGCACGTCATCCTGATCGTCCATATGCAATGGATTATATTAAAGGTTTGTTGACTAATTATTATGAAATTCATGGAGATAGACATTTTGGTGATGATAAAGCAATTGTATGTTTTCTTGGCTTTATTGGCGAAGAAAAAGTTATGGTTATTGGAGAAGAAAAAGGAAGAGGAACTAAAGGTAAACTAAAAAGAAATTTTGGTATGCCTACTCCTGAAGGTTATAGAAAAGCTTTAAGAGCTGCTAGAATGGCTGAAAAGTTTAATATTCCTATTTTAATGTTAGTTGATACTCCAGGTGCATACCCAGGATTGGGTGCGGAAGAGAGAAATCAAAGTGAAGCAATTGCAAAAAATCTTTATGAATTTTCTAACTTAACAACTCCTACTATCTCAATCGTGATAGGCGAAGGTGGTTCAGGTGGAGCTTTAGCAATTTCTGTTGCTGATAAGTTAGCAATGATGAGATATTCAGTTTATGCAGTAATATCACCAGAAGGTTGTTCAGCAATTTTATGGAATGACCCATCAAAAGTTGAAACAGCTGCAAATGCTCTAAAAATTACTTCAGAATCACTTTTAGAATTAAAATTAATTGATGATATTGTAAATGAACCTTTAATTGGAGCTCATAGACAAAAAAATCAAGCTATAAAAGCTTTAAGAAATTATTTTTTAACTTCACTTAAAGAGCTTAAAAAATTAACTCCAGCACAAAGATATCAAATGAAATATGAAAAACTAATGAACTTAGGACAATTTCAAGAAGATAAAAAATAAAATTTTAAGCTAATTCGATAAGATATTCCTTATCTAACTAATCTTCCTACTTGTTCTCCCCCCATTAAATGAAAATGTAAATGATTTACTTCTTGCCCACCGTCATCTCCAATATTAGTAATTAATCTATATCCAGTTTGTTTAACACCAACTTTTGATGCAACTTTTTGAATAAAATCAGTCATTGAAGTCATTAGTTTTGGTGGAATTACATCAAATGAATCATAATGTTCTTTTGGAATAATTAATACATGAATTTTTCTTGCTGGATTAATATCATTAAATGCTAAAAAATTTTCATCTTCTAAAATAGTTTGATTTGGTATTTCACCATTTATAATTTTACAAAATATACACATACTTACTTCCTTTATTTTATTAGGAAAATATTATAACCAAACTCTAATAAATTTTTAAGTATAATCGCTACTTTTATAAAACAATACACAGCAGGAGAAACATAAAGTGAAAGAATGGCTTGACAAAATTAATAATGCTAATTCACTTGAAGTATTAGAAAATTTAAGAATTAAAACTTTAGGTAAAAAAGGTATTATCCCCGCACAATTTTCAAAAATGAAAGAAATACTTGGTCCAGATAAAAAAAAGTTTGCTGCAAATTTAAATAAACAAAAAGCGCAAATAACGGAAGTTTTAGAGAGTAAAAAAGAAGTTTTAGAAAAAGATGCTTTAGAAGTAAAACTAAGAAAAGAAAAAATTGATGTAACAAGTTTTAATAACGAACCTACTTGTGCAGCAGTTCATCCAGTATCTTTTACAATGGATAGAATTATTACATATTTTCAAAACTTAAACTTTGCAGTTGAAGAAGGTCCTTTAGTTGAAGATGATTTTCATAATTTTGAAGCATTAAATTTGCCAAAACATCATCCAGCGAGAGATATGCAAGATACTTTTTACAATAAAGATTATACTTTATTAAGAACTCATACTTCACCTGTTCAAATTAGAACTATGCTCAAACAAGATACTCCAATTAGAATGATTGCTCCTGGCACTGTGTTTAGAAGAGATTATGATTTAACTCACACACCAATGTTTCATCAAATAGAAGCACTTGTAGTTGATGATGCGAATAAAGTTTCATTTGCAAATTTAAAACATATTTTAGTTGAATTTTTAGAACATATGTTTGGAGATGTTGAAGTTAGATTTAGACCATCTTATTTTCCTTTTACTGAACCATCTGCTGAAGTTGACATTTCTTGTGTTTTTTGTGAAGCAAAAGGGTGTAAAGTTTGTTCACATACAGGTTGGTTAGAAGTTTTAGGTTGTGGTATCGTTGATGAAAATGTATTTAAAGCTGTTGGATATAAAAATAAATCAGGTTATGCTTTTGGTTTAGGAGTTGAAAGATTTGCTATGTTAATACATAATATTGGAGATTTAAGATCTCTATTTGAGAGTGATTTAAGATTATTAGGACAGTTGAAATGATATTTACAAGATTATGGCTACAAGAACTAATTAATATTTCGGATATTTCTACAGAAGATATTTGCAAAACATTAAACTCAATCGGTCTAGAAGTTGATAGTTTAAATAAACAAACAATAGTAGAAGGTGTTGTTATTGGAAAAGTTTTAGAAAAAATAAAACATCCAAATGCTGATAAATTAAATATTTGCCAAGTAGATATTGGAACACAAATCATTCAGATAGTTTGTGGTGCAAAAAATGTTGAAGCAGGACAGTATGTTCCTATTGCTACTGTTGGATGTGAACTAAATTCTGATTTTAAAATTAAAGCAGCAAAACTTAGAGGAGTTGATTCAAATGGAATGATTTGTTCTTCAACTGAATTAGGACTTGCTAAATTAAATAATGGAATCTTAGAACTTGATACTTCTATTGGCGAACTAATTATTGGAAAAGAATTAAATCAATATCCTTTACTTAATGATGAAATAATTGAAATTGAATTAACAGCAAATAGAGGTGATTGTCTAAGTATTAATGGGATTGCAAGAGAGTTATCAGTTTATTATTCAATTTCATTTA
Organism: Halarcobacter sp.; assembly: GCA_965243765.1. GTDB lineage: Bacteria > Campylobacterota > Campylobacteria > Campylobacterales > Arcobacteraceae > Halarcobacter. The sequence continues at coordinate 673,560 of CBDEWB010000020.1, read as the reverse complement.
AAGAACAAAACCATACTATAATTAACAATGACTTAGGAATTGGCCAAGTTTTAGAAGTTGAAAGTGCAAATAATATAGACTCTCAATATATTTATACGGTTATAAATACAAAAGAATTTTCACTTCCTTTGCTTTATAAATTAAGAGTTGGTATTATTGATAAATTTAAAGAATCTGATTTAAATGATTCATTAACATATATTACTCATTACACTGGTGTAATTTTAAATGCTTATGCAAAAAAAGATGCAAAACTAGAAAATAATCTTTCAACTATTTATATACAAAAAGATTCTCAAGGTTTTGATATTGTATTAGGAGATAAATACTTAAGTACCGTAGGTATTGAACATTTAGATATAAATAATGACTCAGAATATATCATAGAAGCATCTTATGTAAACCCTGAAATACTCTCAAAAAGAGTATTTGAAACAAAAAGAAAAACAGGTGATGTATATTATAAAAGCTCAAGAGGAAGTGAACCATATATAGATAATGGTATGAAATTATTTTGTTCTCTTATTTCTAGTTTTGGTGCAAAAATTTATAATGGGAATGAATTGCTAACAGATTATAATGAAAAACAAACTTTAGATGTAAGTGTAAATAAAATAAATTCAATTATTGGTCAAGAGATTAATAAAACGAAAATAAAAAATATTTTAACATCTTTAGGATTTGAAGTAAAAGATAGATTAGATGATAGCTTATCAATACAAATTCCACTGTTTAGACATGATATAAAAAATATTGCTGATGTCACAGAAGAGATTGTAAGAATAATTGGAATTGATAATATACAAGCGAAACCTTTAGCTATTGATGAACTAAACAGAATAAATAAAACTTCATACAATTTAATAAAAAAGAATAAATTAAGACATAAAGCGATTGAAAATAGTTTTTATGAAACACTTACTTATGTATTTGGATCAAAAGTAAATTTTCTTAAGTATAAATTGCCTGTTGTAAAAGATAACTTAGATGTATTAAATCCAATTGTAAAAGAGTTAGATACTTATAGAACGACTATTTTATTAAACTTAATTGAGGCTTGTTCAAATAATGTTAAATTTGGATTTAAATCAATTGCATTTTTTGAAATAGGAACAATATTTGATACTAATAGAGCAGAAAGTACAAAGATTTCATTTATTTTCTCAGGAGAAAAAGAGTTGGAATTAATTTCAAACTCAGGTAAACCACAAAATATTAATTTCTTTGGTTTTTCAAAAAAAGTATTAAATACAATTGGTAAATTTGACTTAGAACCTATGAAAAATATACCTAATGATTTAATTCATCCATATCAAAATGCAACAGTTGTTGTTAATAATAAAAATATTGGCTTTATTTCAAAACTACATCCTAGTGTAGCAGATGATTATAATTTGAGTGATACTTTTATTGCTGAAATAGATTTTGATATGATTGAAAATAGTTTAATAAAAATAGAATCTCATTCTAAATTTCAAGCTTCAAAAAAAGATTTAAGTATTATCACACCAAAAACAATGTCTTATAGAAATATACAAAATGTAATAAACTCTATAAAAGATGAAAATATTAAACAGTTTAATCTTATAGATATTTATAGTGATGATAAACTTGGTGACAATGAAAGTTTAACAATTAGATTTGTTTTACAAAATAATGATAAAACTCTTAATGAAGAAGATATTACTTCAACAATGACTAAAATTCTTAAAAGCTTAAATAGCAATTTAGGTATTGGACTTAGAGACTAAGCAAATAAAAAAGGAAAAAAGTGGAAAACTTTAATATAAAAAAGTTAGCTAAACCATTTAATATAGAGATAGATTCAATTGCAAGTGACAAATCTATTTCTCATAGATGTGCAATATTTTCACTTTTTTCAGATAAAACTTCGTATATTAAAAACTATTTAACAGCAGAAGACACTTTAAATACTTTAAGTATTGTAGAACAATTAGGAGCAAAAGTTAAAAGAGATGGTTCAAGTGTTGAAATAACGCCCCTAAATATCTTAAAAGAACCAGCTGATGTTTTAGATTGTGGAAACTCAGGTACTGCTATGAGGCTATTTTGTGGTTTATTATCTTCTCTTGATGGAGCTTTTACACTTAATGGAGATAAATATTTAAATGCAAGACCTATGAAAAGAGTTACTGCTCCTTTAAGAAGGATAGGTGCTTTAATTGATGGAAGAGAAGAGGGAAATAAAGCGCCTTTGTTTATTAGAGGAGTAAAAGAGTTATCAGCTTTTACTTATCATTCACCTATTAATTCAGCACAAATAAAATCAGCAATGATTTTAGCAGCTTTAAGAGCAACTGGAGTTTCAAAATATAAAGAAAATGAATTAACACGAGATCATACAGAGAGAATGTTAAAAGGTATGGGAGCAAAATTAGAAACAGATAATGAAGGTTTTATTAATATACATCCTTTAACAACTTCTTTAGAACCACTCAATATAACCGTTCCAACTGATCCTAGTTCTGCTTTTTTCTTTGCTCTTGCTGCTGCTATTACTCCAAACTCAAGAATATTGATTAAAAATGTTACTTTAAACCCTACTAGAATTGAAGCTTATGTTGTGTTAAAAAGAATGGGAGTTGAAGTTAATATCATTCAAAAAGACAATCTTTATGAACCAATAGGTGATATTGAAATAATTCATAAAGAATTAAGAGCTGTGGTAGTAGAAGATAATATTTCATGGTTAATAGATGAACTTCCTGCACTTAGTATTGCTATGAGTTTAGCAAAAGGAAAATCACTTGTTAAAAATGCAAAAGAGTTAAGAGTCAAAGAAAGTGATAGAATCGATGCAGTTGTAAATAATCTAAAAAAATGTGGTGTTACTTATACTGAATTTGAAGATGGTTATGAAATTATTGGTGGAACTTTAAATAAAGCAACTATAAATTCTCACGGGGATCACAGAATTGCTATGAGTTTTGCCATCGCTGGTTTAGTTTCAAATATGGAAATTGAAGATACGAATTGTATCTTAACCTCTTTTCCTAATTTTAAAAATATTTTAGATTCATTATATAATTAAGGTTTTTTATGCAAGTTAAATTAGCATCAAGTTATGGATTTTGTTTTGGAGTAAAAAGAGCAATCAATATTGCACAGCGTTACAAAAATTCTGCTACTATGGGACCTTTAATTCATAATCAAAATGAAATAAATAGATTAAAAGATAATTATAATATTGGACTTTATACAAAACTTACTGAAGTTAAAACTAATGATACAGTAATTATTAGAACGCATGGAATTCCTAAAAAAGATTTAAAAGATTTAAGAAAAAAAGATGCAAAGATTATTAATGCAACTTGTCCATTTGTTACAACTCCTCAACAAATAGTTAAACAAATGTCAAATAAAAACTATTCAATAGTAATCTTTGGGGATAAAAAACATCCTGAAGTAAAAGGTGTAAAATCTTATGGTAAAGATATTGATGATGTTCATGTAGTTTTAGTACCTTCTGATTTAAATAAAATCACTTTTAAATATAATAAAATAGCTACAGTTGCACAAACAACAAAGAAAAAAGAAGCTTATTTAGAAATAGTTAATCAATTAATTCTTAGAAAAAAAGAAGTACGAGTTTTTAATACTATTTGTGATGCTACTTTTGAAAATCAAGATGCAGCAAGAGAGTTATCTAAAGAAGTTGATGTAATGGTTGTAATAGGTGGTAAAAATTCTTCAAACACTAAACAACTTCACTCAATTTGTTTAGAAAACCTACCAGACTCTTATTTAATAGAAAATGCTATAGAAATTCATAATTCATGGTTTAAAAATAAAACTTTTTGTGGTATTACAGCTGGTGCTTCAACTCCTGATTGGGTAATTCAAGAAGTAGTAAGTAAAATAGAAAAATACTAACATAAAACCTTTAAGTAAAAATTCGATATAATCAGCACCATTTAATAAAAAACGGACAATACGAAGGAATAAAATGGGTATCGAAGATATTGAAATTGGTGAAGACTTTGACTTTGAGCAAATGCTAAATGAGTCTTTTGAGAATAGTGAAAACAACTCTGTAGTTAATGGTGTAATTGTTGGTATTAGTGGTGATAGCGTACTTATTGATGTTGGTCAAAAAATCGAAGGTAAGTTATATCTTTCTGAAATTACTATAAATGGTAAACTAAAATTTAAAGATGGTGATACAATTCCTGTAATGTTAATGGGAGTAAGAGGGGAGAGACCTTCTATTTCTTATAAAAAAGTACTTCAAAAAGAAAAATTTGATGTATTTGTAAAAAAATATGGTGAAGATATTGAAAACGTTACAATCGAAGGTAAAATTATTTCTGTTAAAAACAGAGGTGGATTTATAATTGAAGATGAAAATGGATTAGAATATTTTATGCCAATGGCACAATCATATTTAAAAGCATTTGGAGCAGTTGGCAAAAAAGTTAAAGCTAAAGTTCTAAAAGTAAATGAAGCTCAACATTCAATCATTGTTTCTAGAAAAAAACTAATTGAAGAATCAAAAATTCAAAAAGATGCCAAAGTAAATGAGATTTTAGAAAAAAATGAACCTGTAAATGGTATAGTTAAAAAAATCACATCTTATGGAATGTTCATTGATTTAGGTGGAATTGATGGTTTAGTTAACTACAATGAAATCTCTTACAAAGGTCCTGTTAATCCTGCAAATTACTATGATGAAGGGGATGAAGTTTCTGTTGTAGTTTTATCTTATGATAAAATAAAACAACACTTATCATTATCAATTAAAGCTGCGTTATCAAATCCTTGGGAAGAGATTCAAGATGAATTAGACATTGGTGATACAATCACTGTTACTGTTTCTAATTTCGAATCTTATGGAGCATTTGTTGATTTAGGAAATGATATTGAAGGTTTATTACATATTTCAGAAATTTCTTGGAACAAAAACCTTAAAAATCCAAAAGACTTATTAACATTAGGTGAAGAAATTAATGTTGAAGTAATTGAATTAAATATTGAACAAAAAAGATTAAGAGTATCTCTTAAAAACTTACATGAAAAACCATTTTCACAGTTTACTAAAAATCACAAAGTTGGTGAGATTATAACTGGTAAAATAACAACATTAACTGATTTTGGTGCATTTATTACTATTGATCAAGTTGATGGTTTATTACATAATGAAGAAGCTGCTTGGGAAGGTAATTCTAAATGTAAAAATATTTACAACAAAGGTGATGAAGTTGAAGTTAAAATTATTAAAATTGATAGAGAAAAAGAAAATATCTCTTTATCTGTAAAAGAAATTTTAGACTCACCTGCTAAAAAATTCCAAAGTGAACATAAAATTGGTGATATTGTTAAAGGTTCAGTTAAAGATAAAAAAGATTTTGGTATTTTTATTAAACTTGAAGATAATCTTGATGGTCTTATTAGAACTGAAGACTTTGGATCATTAGTTGAAGAAGAAATAAATGTTGGTGATGAGCTTGAAGCTGTGATTGTTAATATTGATACTAGAAAAAATAGAGTTAGATTATCTATTAAAAGATTAGAACAACAACAACAAAGAGAAATATTAAAATCTGTAAATGATACTTCATCAATGACTTTAGGTGATGTATTAAAAGATAAAATTTAACAGATATAAGGGAATTTATAAATGAGTAAATACACAATCATAGTTTGTGATCATATTCACGAAGATGGATTAAATATTTTACAAAATACAGAAGATATTAATTATGTGTATGCTGCAAATATTGATAAAGTTGCGTTACTTGATATCATAAAAGATGCTGATGTAGCAATTACTCGGTCTTCAACTGATGTTGATGAAAAGTTTTTAAATGCAGCAGTTAATCTTAAAGCTATTATCAGAGCTGGAGTTGGTTATGATAATGTTGACATTGAGAGTTGTAGCAAAAGAGGAATAATCGCAATGAATATTCCTACTGCTAATACTATTGCAGCTGTTGAATTAACAATGGCACATATGTTATCTTGTATGAGAAAATTCCCTTATGCTCATAACCAATTGAAAAATGACCGAATATGGGAAAGAGAAAATTGGTATGGAAATGAACTTTATGGTAAAAAACTTGGAGTTATTGGTTTTGGTAATATTGGACATAAAGTAGCTTTAAGAGCTAAATCATTTGAAATGGAAGTAATTACATTCGACCCATATATTCCTTCTACTAAAGCAAGTGATTTAGGTATTCAATATACAACAAACTTTGAAGATATTTTGGATTGTGATATTATCACAATCCATACACCTAAAAACCAAGAAACACTAAATATAATAGGTGAAAAAGAAATTTCTAAAATGAAAGATAAAGTTATTTTAATTAACTGTGCTAGAGGTGGCTTATATAATGAAGATGCATTATATAATAACCTTAAATCAGGTAAAATAGCTATGGCTGGAATTGATGTATTTACAAAAGAACCAGCTACAAAAAATAAACTTCTTGATTTATCAAATATAATTGTTACAGCTCATTTAGGGGCAAATACAAAAGAATCACAAAAAAAAATTGCTACACAAGCTGCACAAAATGCTATTGAATCTGCAAGAGGTATTGCATATCCAAATGCTTTAAATTTACCTATTGATGAAAGTAAAATTCCTTCATTTGTAAAATCATATATTGAATTAACACAAAAGATGGCCTTTTTAGCTGCTCAATTAGATAAGTCTGCTATAAGATCTATTTCTATTTCTTCATATGGTGAGATTAAAGAGTATTTAGATTCATTATGTACTTTTGCTACAGTTGGAGCTTTAGCAGTTTCAAGTGGAGATGAAGTAAATTACGTAAATGCAAAATTTTTAGCAGAAGATAAAAATATTACTTTGGATACTTGTGAAATAAACCATTGCACAGGGTATAGCAATAAAGTTACTATAAAAATTACAAGTGAAAAAGGTGTAAATACTATTTCAGGAACTGTATTTGATGACAATGTACAAAGAATAGTTGAACTCAATGGTTTTGATTTTGATATTGAACCAAAAGGTAATATGATTTTATTAAGAAACTCAGATATACCTGGATTTATTGGTCATATTGGTAAAATCTTAGGTGATAATAATATTAATATATCTGATTTTAGACTTGCTCGTGGAAAAGATTCTGCTTTAGCAGTAATATTAGTAGATGACTCTATTAACCATAATATACTTGAAAAAATTAATAATTTAAAAGCTACAATTTCTGTAGCATATGTAGAAATTTAAGGAGAACCTATGGCTTTAGGAATGAGTGATTTAAAAAAAGGTATGAAGATTGAAGTGGATGGTATTCCATATAAAATTATAGATTATGCCCATGTTAAACCTGGTAAAGGTGCTGCATTTGTAAGATGTAAAATCAAAAACTTTTTAAACTCAAAAACTATTGAAAAAACATTTCATGCTGGTGATAAATTTGGAATTCCAGATTTACAACAAAAAACAATGCAGTTTTTATATGATGATGATGAAATGTTACAATTTATGGACACAAGCACTTATAATCAAATAGGTTTAACTTACGCACAAGTTGGAGATACTGAAAAATGGATTATTGATGGAATGAATGTTGATATGATGTTTTTTAATGGTATAGCAATCACTGTTGAACCTCCTGCAAGTGTTGAAATGAAGATTGTTGAAACTCCACCAAACTTTAAAGGTGATTCGCAAGGTGGTAAAAAACCAGCAACACTTGAGTGTGGGGCTGTAGTGCAAATACCATTTCACTTAGTTGAAGGTGATATTATTAGATGTGATACTAAGACTGGTGAGTACGTAGAAAAAGTAAAATAAAAGGATAAGCTTTATCGTAGAAATACTACGATGTAGTTTTCTTTTCTTCACTCACTTATTAATATAAGCTCCTTCTTCAAATAAAACTCTATCTTGATTTCAACGATAAAGCTTATCCTTTTTATAACCCAACAGCTTCTCTAATAATTTCCATTTTCTTTGAAGCTATTTTTCTAGCCTTTGAAGCTCCAAATTCTAATATTTCTTTTACTCCTTGAGGATTAGATATTAACTGTTCTCGTTTTTGTGCAAGTGGTTCAAAATATTGTGTAATTTTATCTAAAAGTGTTAGTTTAAAATGACCATATCCTTCACCTGATGTTGCATATCTATCTTGTAAGTTTTTTAATTCATTTTCATTCATAAATAGTTTACATAAAGTATAAATATTACAAGTTTGATAATCTTTTACCTCATCTAAACCTTTAGAATCAGTTACTATTCCCATAACTTGTTTTTTTAATGCTTTTTTAGAACCAAACATATCAATAGTATTTCCATAAGATTTTGACATCTTAGCTCCATCTGTTCCTGGAACTGTTGCTACTTCTTCATCTACTTTTGATACTGGAAGTGTGAAAATATTTTCATAAGTATGATTAAATGAAGTTGCAATATCTCTTGCCATTTCAACATGTTGAATTTGATCTTTCCCAACAGGAACTATTTGTGAGTCAAATAATAAAATATCAGCAGCCATTAATACAGGATAAGAAAATAACCCATGATTAGCGCCAAGCCCTTTAGCTGTTTTGTCTTTGTATGAATGAGCACGCTCTAATAATCCCATAGAAGTATGATTTGATAATATACAGTATAATTCAAGAACCTCTTTTACATCACTTTGTACCCAAAAAGTTGATTTTTCTGGATTTATTCCTGAGGCTAAAAAATTAACAGCAACTTCAAATATATTATTTTTTAAAATTTCTTTATTTTTTACTGAAGTTAAGGCATGGTATGAAGCAATAAAAGCAAATAAATCACCTTGCTCTTGGGCTTGCACAATTTTTTGTATGGCACCAAAATAGTTACCTATATGTAATGTTCCTGAGGGTTGAATCCCTGACAATATTCTCAAAGTATAATCCTCTAATTTTTTGAAATATTATATCAAAAATTGATATAACAGATTGTTAAGTGATTCTATTATCAACTCTTCTCAATTTTATATTTAATACGTTCAATATAAAATTTTTAAACTCACTCTATATATAATGTTACAACTAAAGAAGATTTTATTCAATACCTTATAAGTAATATAAACCAATACCTAAAACAAGTGATAACACAATAGTAAGAACTACTGTTAAAATATTATACATTTTATCACTAATATGTATCTTTGTTTCTAAAAATTCAACAATCCTTATTGCAGGATAAATCATAAACACTAAAAGTACAATCGAGAAAGATAATATTAATACAACTTCCATTTTATTTCCTATAAATATTTTACTAACCATTTTATTGATTTTTTTATATCTTTTTTGATACCATCACCATTATTTGTAAACAACACAGTTATCCAAATAAAAATAAATAATATTTTTTTATTATCGTTTCTTTTTAAAATATATTGTAATTTTATCCTATTATATACATATTTAATTGATAAGAATCAAGTATTTGACTTTGTGATTATGTTACTATTATCCACATAAAAACAAAAGGAGTACAAAATGAGTATTACAACTAAAATACTACTTGTATTAGTACTTTTTCTTACTTCTAGCTTTGCACAAGAACAAAATTCAGAAGAGATATTTAAACAATACTGTTGGGGTTGTCATCACCAAACATCAGTAGCTTTTGGTCCTCCATTTGAAGAAATTGCAAATAAAAGAACTATCGGTGAAATTCAAGGTCATATAATCTCCCCAAAATCAATGTATAAACAATTAGGTTATAAACGATCTGTAATGCCAAGTTTTAAAGATACTTTATCACAAAAAGAGTTAGATGTTATAACAAAATTTATACTTACTTTTAAATCTAACAAGGATAAATAATATGTTTCGTTTATCAAATTTAATAAAATCAACATTAGAAAATAAAAAATCAAGAATCTTAAATGGTTCAATTATGATATGGAACTTTACAAATCGTTGTAATTTACTTTGCCATCACTGTTATAGTAAAGCAGATGCTCATGGTAAAGATACTTTAACCTTAGAAGAAATTAAAGAAACGATTAAAAAATTAAAGAAAGGTGGCGTTAACTTTGTAATATTCTCAGGAGGTGAACCTTTATTAAGAGCTGATATTTTTGATATTGCACAATGTATGAAAGATAATGGGATAATGACCTATCTATCAACTAATGGTATGTATATAAAAGAGCACAATATTGATACAATAATAAAAACATTTAATTATATTGGTATCTCAATTGATGGAATCAAAGAAGTACATGATTATTTTAGAGGTCAAAAAGGTGCTTATGCTAAATCAATAACTGCAATTAAACTTGTTCAAGAACATGGTGGAAATGCTGGAATTAGATTTACTATTACAAAAGAAACTCAAAGCAGTTTTTATAAAATGTTTGAGTTGTGTGAAGAGTTAAATGTAAATAAATTATATATTTCACATTTAGTTTACTCAGGACGAGGCGAAGATAACTTAGAGATTGATATATCAAAAGGGCAAAGAAGAGAATATGTTGATTTTATAATAGATAAAGCTTTTGACTACTATGAAAATAACAGTGATATCGAAATTGTAACTGGAAATATGGAAATGGATGCTATTATGCTTCTAAATAGATTTAAACAAAAGCATCCTGATAAAGTAGAACTTTTAACAAAAAAACTTAAAAAATGGGCTGGAAATTCTGCTGGAAATAAACTTGGTAATATGGATTGGGAAGGGAATGTTAAACCAGATCCTTTTTTCCCATTTACAGTTGGAAACTATTTAGAAACAGACTTTGATGAAATATGGACTTCTAAAAGTAATGAGTTATTAAACAAATTAAGACAAAGTCCAAGAGTTATAAAAGGAAAATGTTCAAAATGTACTTATATTGATATTTGTAATGGTGGTTCAAGATCAAGAGCTTACGCAATAACAGGTGATTTATGGGAAGAAGACCCATCTTGTTATTTAACACAAGAAGAAATTAAAGGATAAAATAATGAATTTTTTAAAAATTATTTTACTTACAGCAATTACTTTAAGTAGTTTATCTGCACAAGAAAAGTTTTTTGTAGTTGAAAGAGAAAGTTCATCACTTGCAACAATTTATAAAGGCTTACAAAGAACCCATATTAAGGGTATGAGAAATATGAACCATGGAGTTATAAAATTTGATGGCAAGGATGGTTATATTATTTCAAGAGATGGTTATATAATAAAATTTGATCCTATAAGCGAAAAAATTTTAAGTGAGTATAAAACATCAAAATCAGCAATTGGTTTTGTAATTGGAAAAAGATATATTGCAGTTGCAAACTATGATGATAAAAGTGTTGATATTTTAACAAGAAATTTAAAACCAATAAAAAAAATAAAAACAAATTCTAAAAACGTAGGTATAAAAATTTATAAAGATTATCTTATTTTTTCACAAATGGATAATGACATTATTTCAGTCTATAAAGACTTTAGCCAAGGAGAAGGGAAAGCAGACTTTAGAGTTTTTAAAGAGTTTAAAGATGTTGGTGAATTACCATTTGATGCAATGATTAAAGATGGAAAATATATAGTTGGTTTTTTTACTTCAAAACATTTTGGAGTTGTTGATTTAGATACGATGAAATTTAAAAAAATTAAAATCTTTTTAGATGAAAACAGACAAATGATTTTAAAAGTTCCTCACTTTGGTTTTTGGAGTTTAGGTGAAGATAAAATATTTATTCCTGCAGTTGGAGATAATAAAGTTTTAGTATATGATAATGAATTTCATTTTATTAAAAATATTGAAACAAAAGGATTACCAGTATTTACAGCTCTTAGTCCTCATCAAGATTATTTAGCAGTTACATATTCTGGAAAAGATTTTCCTACTATTCAAATAATTGATACAAAAACATTAAAAATAATAAAAACATTTAAATTTGATGGAAAAGTTCTGCATGTTAGATGGTCAAATGTAGATAACTATTTATATGTATCAGTAAATGATGCAAATATGGTTTCTGTTATTAATACGGATAAATGGTTTGTAGAGAGAGAAATATTTAATATAAAAAAACCATCAGGAATATTTATTTATGAGGATGGAAAATAATGGGAAAGGTATATTTAACAGGAGCAGGTCCTGGTGATATTGAATTAATGACACTTAAAGCAGCAAAAGTAGTAAAAGAAGCAGATGTATTAATTTATGATAGATTAGCAAACCCTGAAATTCTTAAAATGGCAAAAGAGAGCTGTGAAATGATTTATGTAGGAAAACAAGATGGTAAACATAGTGTTCCTCAAAATAAAATAAATCAAATTATTTATGAAGCATCATTAAAATATGAAAATATAGTAAGATTAAAAGGTGGAGATCCTTTTGTTTTTGGACGTGGAGGAGAAGAAGCAATTTATCTTTTTGATAGAGATATTAAATTTGAAATCATACCAGGTATCACCTCTTCTGTTTCTGTTCCTGCTTATGCAGGAATTCCAGTAACACATAGAGGAATCACAACTTCATTTAGAGTTGTAACAGGGCATGAAACTCCAAATAAAAAGATATCTCAAATAGAGTGGCAAACATTTTTAAATGATGAAACAATTGTATTTTTAATGGGCTTTCATAATATTGGATTAATTACTAATAAATTATTAGAATTAGGGAAAGATAAAGATTATCCCTGTGCTGTAATTTCTAAAGGCTCAACTCCTGAACAAGAAGTTATAGTTTCTACTTTAGAAAACATTACAAAAGACTCTGAAGGAATGCCTACCCCAGCTATTATAGTTATAGGAGAGGTTGTAAGATTAAGAGAAAAACTTAAGTGGTTTAAATAGCCACTTAAATCCTTAATTAAAAAAAGTTTCTAACTTATTTTTATTTATTGTTTTATTTTTACTATCAATTAGCTGTTCATCTTTAAAAACTCTTAAAATTCTAGATAAAGTTTCTGGAGAAATATTTAATATTTCTGCAACAATTATATTTTTTGTTTCAAAAAAATCTTCTGTATGATCACATAAGTATTTTGCAATTCTCTCTTTTGAATCTAGTACAACATGCATTGATACTAATTGTTCTAAGTTTCTAATTTTTTTAATAAGTGAGCTTTGAATAATAAAAGATAGTTTTGGGTCTGTTAAAATAATATCTTTTAACTTTTCAAAATCTATTCTTAAAACTTCTACATCGGAAAAACATTGAGCAGTTGCTGGATAAGGTATGTGTTCAAAATTTGCAACTTCTGCAATAAATTCATTTTGATGAAAATATTTCATTACAATTTCTTTATCATTTGAAGAAGTTTTATATAACTTCACAATTCCTTTTGTTAATACATATAAATATTTTGATTCATCATCTTCATAAAATAAAATATTGTTTCGTGATAATTTTTGTAGTATTGTGATTCCTTCAATACTTTTGATTGTCAAATCAGATAAATCTTTGAATAAAAAGATATTTTTTAATTTAAGTTTCATTAATTGTCCTATAGTTTATAATAATAAGTATCATGCAATAATACATTGTTTCTAAACTATAGTCAATTAAAATATCAAGCTATACTGTAAAATAATTTCGTATTACATGATTTTATTCTATTTCAAAATAGCTAATTACCCATTTTTTTTCATCACTACTAAGTAAAATTTTTGATACTTTATTTTTATTTTTATCTACTACAAATAAAAAATTTTTGTCAAGTTTTAAAAAATCTTTTGCCCATTGTTGTTCAAGTTGTTCTAATCTTAAATAAACATCTTTTGCAGGTGGCTTCTCTTTTACATCAGATAGTTTACTAATAATAGTAAGACCCCCTGCTCTTTTTTCTAATTTATAAGGTATATATTTCTTTAATATTGTATATACTCTTTCATTTTTAGCAGATGGCATACCATCTCTCATAGCTGTAATCCCTAAAAATACAAAGGCAGCACAAAATGCAAATAAAAGTAACATTCTTCTCATTTTAATAATCCTTCCAATTTTCAATATATTTTTTTGCTTTTTCATCTAAAAACTGCATTCTTTCTTTTCCTTTTGGCATTGTTTTTCTATAATCTTTCATCTGCTCTAAAAAATCTACAATTGAATCAGGTATTAACTTCTTTAACCAAATTCTTAAATATTTTGCCATAGCAGGTGAAGTTCCAGAGGTAGAAACTGCAATAGTCAAATTACCTTTTTTAACATAAGAAGGAAAAATAAAATCACAATATTTGGGTAAATCAACGCAATTACAAAGACAGTTATAATTTCTTGACTCTTTATATATTGATTCTTGTAAATCAAAATTATCAACAGCTGTAATAATAATATCAAAACCTCTAATATCATTTAATTCATACTCTTTTGTAGAAAATACTAAAGAGTTTTCATCTATTATTTTTTGAATATTATAAGAATAATTTTTAGAGATAAAAGTAATATTATTAGTAAAATCTAATAAATGTTCTAACTTTTCTTGAGCAATATAACCACCACCAACTATTAAAATTTTTTTTTTATCAAATTTTAAAAAAGCAGGAAAATATGACATATTATATCCTATATAAATTTTTTACTGTATTTTATCAAAAACTACAATATGGAACCTTAATTTAAATCAATTACTCTATGTATAAAATAGCAAATTTATCCCTTAATTTTTATACATTTTATAAATTAATATTCACTTGAATATATTATATACAATTTTTAATTGGTAATTTAAATTAACTTAAATATTATATCCGTATATATACTTATTTCATTAACATAAATCAATTTTCACTATGAATATTAAATATTATAATTTCTATATATAAAGTATCTACTTTTAAGTATTATTAAATATCTTTTTTGATAATATTCACTAAAACTTATATATTTATTTAATATATAAATTTTAAGTTAAGGAGAAGAAATGGAAGATTCAGCTGGAATCTTAGCACTGTTAAAAGTAGTATACACTATCTATGTTTTTACAGTTTTAAGTCTTATGATATGGTTTGCAAAAGGTGTTACTAATTCTAAAGGAAAACCAAGAATTGTTAAACCAGGTACTTTTTATATGTATGTTGGTTTATTAATGACAGTGGGGGTAAGTATTCATATATTTACATTTAATAAAATACCTTGGGTTGAGACAGACTTTAAACGTCATACAATTGAGAAAGATTCAAGTTTTGATAAGTCTACTCAAATGTTTAATATTATTGCTGTTCAAAACAAAGATAAAAATAGCCCTAATTATGGAGAACAAAAATTTATTTTACCAAAAAATAGAATGAATGCAGATGGTATGTTAGAAATACAGTGTGGTAAATACATAGTTTTTGATGTAGTAAGTAACGATTTAACATATGGATTTGGTCTATTTAGACAAGATGGTTCAATGGTTACTCAAATGCAAGTAAACCCAGGAAGCAGAAATGACCTGATGTGGCAATTTCACAAAAATGGAGTTTATCATATTAGATCAACTGAATACTCAGGACCTAAAGGTGGTCGACATATGACAATAAAAAATGCTGTAGTTGTAAAAGGTTGTGATGTAGATGATTCACGATCAATGTTAGGAGGTAAATAGTTATGAGTTTTATAAATACATTAATCAATGGAAATGAAGGTGGCTTAAAAACTGATGCTTTAACTCCCATGCAAAAACTAACATTAAGAACAGTTGTTTTAGGTATTCTTTATTATGGGTTAGCAGTACTTGAAGGTCAATTAATGAGAGCAAATGGTGTTGTTCCTGGATTATTTGAAGAAAGTCATTATTTTTCAATTATGACAGTTCACCCAATTGTTGGAATTTTTGGATCTACTTATTTAATAGTATTTGGGGCTTTTACTTTTTTAGTTCCTTATTTAATGAAAAAACCACTTTATAGTATCAAACTAGCAAACATAACATGGATGGCAATTGGTGGTGGGACACTTATGTCTTGGCTAGGAGGTGCGATTTTTCATTATGCTCCTTTATATACACTATACTGGCCTTTACCTGTTGACTTTGAACAATTCAATCCTATTGGTGGACTTGTTTTTGTACTTGGTATTGCTATTTTAATGATAGGAACATTAGGTTTTATTTATAATATTTTTGCAACTGTATTTTATACAGAAGAAGGACATGAAAAAAGACCATTAAAACCTCTTCTTTTATCAGCTCTTGGTATTGATGGGATGTTAAATATTTGGTATAAAATTACAGGTAGAGAGCCTTATTCAAAAGAACCAGCTGTTTCACTTCCTGTTGTTGCTATTTTTAGAGGAACAATTGATACTTTTTTAGATGCTCTTGTTATTTTGACTTGTGGAGTTTTAATTTTAGTATATATTGTCGGAGATTTAAGTGGAGCTACTTTAGATTATACAGCAGTAAATGCACTTTTATACAAAAACTTCTTCTGGTGGGGATTAGATTTAATTGCTGATGGTTTAGTACTTATTTATGTTGCGGGTACTTGGTATCTTTTAGCAATGCTTATTACTGGTAAAAAACTGTTCATGCAAAATATTGCAAGAGCTGCTTTACTTTTAGAGTTAATCGTTTCTTGGATGGTATGGTCACATCATTTACTTGGAGATCAAGGTCAACCAAATATTATGAAATTACTTTCAGGTGAAATGGTAACTGCCTTTGAACTTGTAACGCAAGGTATAGCTATCTTTATTACACTTGTAACCTTATGGAGTGCAAAACCTCTTAAAATGACAAATGAGTTAAGATTCTTACTTGCTGGTATTTTTGGATTTATGATTGCAATTCCTGCTGCTATTTTACAAGCAGATATGGGACTTAATAGAATCTTACATAATACGCAATGGATTATTTTTACTCATGTTCATGCTGCTATTTTAATTGGTCTTACAATGACTTTATATTCTGTTATTTATACACTTTGGCCTATTTTAACAAATAATGTTAAATTATATAGTCAAAAACTTACAACTATTCACTTCTGGGGTCATTTACTTGGAGCTTTAGGTATGAGTTGTTTCATGGGACTAGCTGCAATGGATGGAGCTTTAAGACGAACTATATATGTAAATGGAGAATATAATACTTATATGATTCTAGGTGCTATTTGTGGAACAATGATACTTTTATCATGGTTAGTATTCTTAATAAATATTGTTATGAGTATTGGGATAAAAGGTTTAATTGGTATTTATGCACCTTCAAAGATAGATACAAAAGATTTAGTACCTGCTTAATATAAAGTATTAAGTAAGTAAATAAAATAGCTTATGAAAATTATTCATAAGCTATTTTGTATTATATAAGAAATAGTTAAAAGATATAAATATACTATATTTTATATAATATAAAATATAAGTAGGGATAAAATGATAAATATAAAAAAAGTTGCCTATCAGCTAAAATTTGATGGGATGTATAATACTGTTTATATAGAAGTTCAAGATAAATTAAAAAAAGAAGATCCTTCTTTAGAAGAAATTGAGACACTTATTACAAAGGATGAATATTATATTTGGGAATATAAGGAGCTTAATAGATACGGAGAGTTAAGTTCAGTTCATGCAAAAAAATTGGAAATTAAAGATAAAGAAACAAATGAAATAAAAGAATTCAAAACTTATTTAAATGAAAATGTTCAAAAACTTAAAAATTTAGAAAACTTTGAAGTTGATTCAAAAAACTCTGCTTATTCAATTTGGATTGGAAGTGTTGGGGTTATGGTAATATTTATGGAACATAATATTATTGCTTTATTCTCAGAATATTATAACACCCATGGAAATATTGTATATGCTTCTTATGCACTTATCTTAAGTCTTACTTATTGGGGTTATAAAAAAGTTAAAAATAATCATGAAAATCAACATTTATCTTATAATATTTTACATAAAGAAACTAGAGCAATGGTAAAAGATGGTTTAGAAAAAAAATATTTTACTTATGAAGAATTTTTTGAAGGAATCTAAATGATTAGTATAAAAAAAGTTATAAAAGATATAAAAACTGATGGAAAGTATGATGCCATATTAGATTATATAAAAAAAACTTTAGTCTCAGAAGAACCAACACTTGAACAAATAACTAGCTTGGTAAAAAATAATCCATATTATATAAAAGAATATAAAGATTTAAATAGATGGGGAGAGTTAAGTTCAGTTCATATTAAAAAGCTTTATATAAAAGAATATGAAAATAACAACAGCAAAGAAATAAAAGAAAAAATAAATTCAAAGCTTGATTATTTGATAAATAGTGAAGAGTATGAAATACCATCGAAAAAAATAATCTATTTATCTTGGACAGGGTTTATAACATTGCCATCTATTTATATTATAGATAATATGGTAAGAATCTCTACTGATTTTTATACAACATATGAAAATCATGTATATTTCTCTTTTATCATTGTACTTATTGCTTCAGTTTGGGGATATTTAAAAGTTAATAAAAATCATTTCAAACAGCACTTAAGATATATCCAAACTCAACAAAATATAAGATTACTTGTCAAACAAGGATTAGAAAAAAAATATTTTACTTATGAAGAAGTTTATAAAGCCTAATTTTCAGGTCTTTGTGGTACTTCTTTAACTTCTTCTTCATAAATTCTTCCTAAATCCATAATTTTAATACCATCTTTTGAATCAAAACTAGGAACCAATAAAAGTCTTAAACTCTTATCAAAACCATAATGTTCATAAATACCTCTATGTATTATTTTAAACATTTTCTTTAAAGTCTTTTTATCACTTATCTCTACTTTTTCATCAAAAACTTTTGTTAGATTTAAAATAAGTACATAATTATTCTCTTTATCTGTCCCAAACTCTATTTTTTCTACATATCGATAATTACCTTTTGGTAGAGGTATTAACATTTTTTCATGAGCATCAATTAAGCCATTAGCTTGAATTTTTAATATTTTATTAAAATCATCTCGATATTTATTATTTTGAGGATAAAGTCTACAAAGTTTTTTATAGATTAAATATTTATCTTTATTTATATTTGTATTTTTTCCTAAAACAAGTAAAGTTTTTTCATTACTTACATTTCTAAACTCAATATCTTCTTTTATCGTAATTGCATATAAGGTATAAAGAATACCAAATAATATCGACCATCTAATTACTTTTGCAAATTTATTCAACATATATATTTCTCTCTTATTTTAGAATTATCTAATAGAAATGTAAGATAAAATAAAAAGAGTAGAATACAATAATCAAGTGTCAAAAGTTAGGAATTATTATAAACTACTCAAGAATAAGTATATCTAAAAAAGTATATAAAGTATTATAATTTATTGTATATCTTTTATGCTTTTATAAATTTAATAATTAGTTTATAAAATTAATGTTTATATAAAATTGTTTTAAGTCAATGTATAATAAGATTTTTGCTGTTATACTTTTTCATATTTATAAAGGTTATATAATGAAAGATGAAATCTTATTAAGAATACAAAAAAACTTCCCAATGGTAAAAAATCCATTTAAAGTAATTGCAAATGAACTCAATACTACAGAAGATGAAGTATTAAAAATATTAAAAGAACAAAAAGAGCAAAATATAATAAGACAGACATCTGCAATTTTTGATACAAAAAAGCTAGGTTATAAATCTTCATTAGTTGCGTTTGAAGTTAAAGAAAAAGATATTGATGATGCAGTTTTAATACTAAACTCACATCCAGGAATTTCGCATAATTATGAGAGAAATCACTCTTTTAACATTTGGTTTACATTAGCAATTGCACCTAATTCAATAAGTAATTTAGAAGATACTATTAAAATATTAGCAAAACTTACAAAAGCAAAAGATTACATAGTATTACCTACTTTAAAATTATTTAAAATATCAGTTAAACTTGATACAACTAATAAAGAGAGTAAAAACGAAAAAATTATAAAAAAAGAGTTTAAAAAAATGAAACTAACTGATTATCATTTCGATGTCATCAAAGAAGCACAAAAGAATATTGAAATAATAAAAGAACCTTTTAAAAAAGCAATTGGTAATTTAAATATTTCATATGAAGAATTCTTTAATACCTTAAATGAATTTAAAGAAACAGGAGTTATGAGAAGATTTGCATCAATTTTAAATCATAGAAAAGCAGGATTTAATGCAAATGCAATGGTAGTTTGGGATATAGAAGAAGGTGAAGCAGACGAAAAAATTGGTGAAATTGCTGCTTCATTTTCAGCAGTAAGTCATTGCTACTTAAGACCTAAATACCCATCATGGAATTATAATCTTTTTACTATGATTCATGGGAAAACAAAAGAAGATACACAAGAAGTAATAGATAATATTTCAAAAGAGATAAGTTATAAATCAAAAATGCCACTATATTCATCAAGAGAGTTCAAAAAAGTAAGAATTAAATACTTTTGCGATGAATTTAAAGAGTGGGAAGATAAATATATACAAAAAGGAAAGTAAAAAAAATGGAATTATTTTTTCAACTAGAAGGTGGTTATTTAGCTATTGCAACCTTTGCTATGATTATTACTATATTTGTAACAACAAGACCGTTTATTGCAAAAGGTGCTTGGAAAAAGGGTGTCACTTTAATGCTTATAACCATAACTGGTTTTATTGGTGTTCATTATTTTGTAACAATTTCAAGAATGTCAGGAGTTGAAGAAACTTTTAATAATAATAAAAAAGTTCTTTGTGAAAGTAGGATGATTAGAAAAGTAGCACAGAGCGTTACAATATTAAAATCTAATGAATGGGTATTAAAAGACCATAAATTTAGTTCTCCAAATTATTCTAGAAAGTTCTTTACCGCAAGATGTATTATTCCAATTAAAAGAACAGTATCTACAAAAAAATAAGTTCATATTAAAACTTATATTATATATCCTAAGTAACTTAGGATATCATTTCAAAAGCTACTTTAATATCTGTAGTTTTTTGTGCCGCTATTAAAAACATTGCAGCATTTAATTTAGCAAGTTTTTCTAACTCATTACTTGGATTTTTTGTCATATTAATTGATTCTTCAAAAGGTATTGGTTTATTTGATTTTGGATAATTAATACCAAAATATTCTGGATCAATTATATGCTCACTTACAACACCTTCCTTACTTAACCAATATTTAGCTTTTGTAAAAACTTCAGGAGCACCTTCATTACCTTTTACAATAACAAGATTCTCGTAATTATCTCCAAAAATCTCATTATATTTTTCTACATATGGTTTGTGAAATGCAGCATTTATAGCAAATTTAGAAGTTCCAGGATTTAATAGTTTTTCAACAGTATTAAATGCCGTTCTTAAACCTAAAATATTTCTAAGTTTTGTTAAGTCACTTAATTCTTTAAAATACTCTGATCTATCAAAATAATGAATATTATCATCAAATTTAATATTTTCATATAATTGTTTCATAGTTAAACCTTTTTTTGCAGGTTGTAACTCATCACCACTAACAACTAAATTTAAATCAAATTTTTTAAGATATTTCCCAATTAAAGGTAATAAATAAGGATAATCTGCTTTCCCATCAAAAGCATAACCTAGCTCAATTGAATTATCTATTTGTATTTTTTTTACATATTTATCACATATTTCAAAGGTACTTCTTAACTCATCATTTGATTCTAATCTTACTCTCCATCCTAATAAAAAAGCTGCAATTTGTTCACTTGGAACACTTTGATTGAGTATACATTCAATTGCATCTTCAATTTCATCTTTTTTTAGTTCTCTATTAGATTTTGGACCAGTTCCTACAGCTTTTATATAATTAAAAAAACTCATATCATTCCTAATTATTAAAATTTAATATTTTTTACAGTATATTTAATTGTATTAAAGTCTACCATAATATCTGATAGTATCACAGTTATAACCTAAATAGGATAATCTATGTCTTATATTAAACTTAAAAAAATTGACTAAAGTCAAACATTATGGCTTTTCAAAGTGATACAATTAATATTAAATTTAAAATAAGGAGAAATATATGGCACTTTCAAGAAGAGATTTTCTTAAAAGTTCAGCGGCAGCATCAGCGGCAGCAGCAATTGGGATGAACGTACCAAGTGAGTTACAAGCAGCAGCTAAAAATGCTGAAGGTGGTTGGAGATGGGACAAGGCAGCTTGTCGATTCTGTGGAACTGGTTGTGGTATCATGCTTGCAACTAAAGGTGGTAAGATTATTGCAGTTAAGGGTGATCCTGCATCGCCCGTTAATAGAGGTCTTAATTGTATTAAAGGTTACTTCAATGCTAAAATTATGTATGGTGCAGATAGATTAAAGCAACCATTATTAAGAATTGGTAAAGATGGTAAGTTTGATAAAAATGGTAAATTTCAAGCTATATCATGGGAACGAGCTTTTGATGAGATGGAAGTTAATATCAAAAAAGCTCTAAAAGCATCTGGACCTGAAGGTGTTGCTGTTTTTGCTTCTGGACAATATACTATTATGGAAGGTTACGCAGCTCAAAAAATGATGAAAGCTGGATTTAGATCAAATGCTATTGATCCAAATGCACGTCATTGTATGGCATCTGCAGTTGTTGGTTTCTACCAAACATTTGGTATTGATGAACCTTCTGGTTGTTATGATGATATTGAGTTAACTGATACTATTTTAACTTGGGGATCAAATATGGCAGAAATGCATCCTATTTTATGGTCAAGAGTTACTGATAGAAAATTATCTAATCCAGATAAAGTAAAAATCATTAACTTATCAACTTATAGACATAGAACTTCTGATTTAGCTGATATTGAAATTATCTTTAAGCCAAATTCTGATTTAGCTTTATGGAATTATATTGCAAGAGAGATTGTATATAACCATCCAGAAGCAATTGATTGGGATTTTATCAAAGAACATATCGTATTTGCAGCAAGCCCTGTTAATATAGGTTATGGAATGAGAAAAACTGGTGAAAAATCTTTAAAAGATGGAAAATATTCAAAAGCAGAAATGGAAACTATTTCAAAAGAAATGGTGAAAATTGTATCTAAAGATGAAGCGCCTGCATTAGCACCTTATGGCTATAAAGAAGGTGATAAAATGGTTAATAAACCAGCTGGGTTAAAACACTGGGAAATCTCTTTTGAAGAGTATAAAAAATTCTTAGCACCTTATACAGCTGAATATACTACGCAAGTTTCAAAAGGTAATCCTGATGAATCAGATGCTGAGTTTATGAAAAAAATCAAAACTATGGCTAATTTATATATTGAAAAAGGAAGAAAAATTGTATCTTTCTGGACTATGGGTATGAATCAACATACACGTGGTACTTGGGTTAATACTTTAGCATATAATGTTCACTTTTTACTAAATAAACAAGCTAAGCCAGGTTCTGGAGCATTTTCATTAACAGGTCAACCATCTGCTTGTGGAACTGCAAGAGAAGTTGGAACATTCTGTCATAGATTACCAGCTGATATGATGGTAAAATCAGGTAAACATAGAAAAATATGTGAAACTGCATGGAAAATTCCTGCTGGAACACTGAATCCTGTTGGAAACCAACACATTATGAAAATTCATAGAGATATTGAAGATGGTATTATTAAATTTGCTTGGGTAAATGTTTGTAATCCTTACCAAGATACAGCAAGTGCAACGCACTGGATTAAAGCAGCAAGAGAAATGGATAACTTTATTGTAACTTCAGATGGATACCCAGGTATCTCAGCTATGGTTTCAGATTTAATTTTACCTTCTGCTATGATTTATGAAAAATGGGGAGCATATGGAAATGCTGAAAGACGAACACAGCATTGGAGACAACAAGTATTACCTGTAGGTGATGCAATGTCTGATACATGGCAATGGGTTGAACTTTCAAAAAGATTTACTGTAAAAGATTTATGGGGTGAATACACTCTTAGAAATGGTAAAAAACTTAAAGATGTTAGGAGTTCTGTTAAAGCATTAGGATATGACGAAAATACAACTATGTATGATATTTTATTTGCTAATAAAAGAGCTAAGTCTTATAAAATTGATTTAGAAGATCCTATTCAAGCAGGTTATGATAACTCTGAGTGTAACGGAGATTCAAGAAAAGTTATTGGTTCAGATGGTAAAGAGTTCAAAGGTTATGGCTTCTTTATTCACAAATATTTATTTGAAGAATATGCAGACTTCGGAAGAGGACATGCACATGATTTAGCTGATTTTGATACTTATCACCGAGTAAGAGGACTTAAATGGCCAGTTGTTGATGGTAAAGAAACACATTGGAGATTTAATACTAAATACGATCCATATGCTAAAAAATATGGTAAACCTGGAACTGATTTTGCATTCTATGGAACATTAGCTAAAGCTCTTACACAAGGTAATTTAAGAGGGATTACAGATAAAAAGAAAAAATCTCTTAAAAATAAAGCAAAAATCTTTGCACGTCCTTACATGGATGCACCAGAAATGCCAGATGAAATATATCCAATGTGGATGAGTACAGGTAGAGTTCTTGAGCATTGGCATTCAGGTACTATGACTATGAGAGTTCCTGAACTATATAGAGCAGTTCCTGAAGCTTTATGTTATATGCATCCAGAAGATGCTAAGAAGTTTGGTGTTAAAAGAGGCGAGCTAGCTTGGATTGAATCAAGAAGAGGAAAAGTTAAAGCTAGAATTGAAACTAAAGGTAGAAATAGACCTTCAAAAGGACTATTATTTGTACCATGGTTTGATGAAAAAGTATTTATTAACAAAGTTTGTGCTGATTATACTTGTCCGCAATCAAAACAAACAGACTTTAAAAAGTGTGCTGTAAAAGTTTATAAAGCATAATTAGAAAAATAGGTAAAAGGTAAAAAAAGTATGGAACTAGGAGCTATTTCTAGCAGAAGAAGATTTTTTCTTGATATGGCAAGAGCTACAGGACTTGCAGTTTTTGGAGGACTTACATGGAGTGCGTATGTTGATGAAGTATCAGCCTCGCAACTTCTACTAAGACCTCCAGGAGCTATTAAAGAAAAAAAATTTCTTAATACTTGTATTAAATGTGGTATGTGTGTTGAAGCCTGTCCTTTTGATACATTAATGCTAGCTAAGCCTGGTGATAATAAACCTATTGGAACACCATTTTTTATTCCTAGAGATATTCCTTGTTATATGTGTAATGATATTCCTTGTGTTCCTGTATGTCCTACAGGAGCATTAGATATCTTAAGCGTATCAAATGAGAAAAAAGAACTTGATATAGATTTAGCCCAAATGGGAGTTGCTATAATTGATGATGAAAGTTGTATTGCTTTTTGGGGAATACAATGTGACGCTTGTTATAGGGCTTGTCCTATTTTAGGTGAAGCAATTACAATTGAGTATACAAAAAATGAAAGAACAGGAAAACATGCTTTCATGAAACCCGTTATCCATGCTGATATTTGCACAGGTTGTGGTTTATGTGAAAGAGCTTGTGTTACAGAAAAAGCTGCAGTTTTTGTACTTCCACGAGAGATAGCACTTGGTCGTGCTGGGGATTATTATATTAAAGGTTGGGATAAAAATGATGAGAAAAGATTAGAAAATGCCACAAATAAAATAACAAAAACAAAAATAAGTGAGAAATCAGCATTAGATTCTCTTAATAGCGGGCTAGAAGGATTGTTAAATGATTAAAATATTAACAAAAAATAGATACCTGATATTAAGAAGAATTTCACAAATCTCAATTATGGCTTTGTATATTGTTACAAATATATATGGTCTTAATTGGTTAACAGGGAATTTAAGTTCATCACTTATTTTAGGACTAATTCCTTTAAGTGATCCATACGCTGTAGTTCAAATGTTTGCAGGTGGTGCAGTTTTAACATTTGATATTATTTTAGGTACACTTATAATTACGTTTTTTTACATGATAATTGGAGGTCGTGCTTTTTGTTCTTGGGTTTGCCCTATAAATATGATTACAGATTTAGCAAATTTTTTAAGAGACAAACTTGGATTTAATAGTATTCAAAAAAAGCAACCTACAAGTAGAAACATAAGATATTATGTAATAGTTATATCACTTATAATCTCATTTTTTATGGGACTTACAGCATTTGAATTAATCTCTCCTGTATCAATGGTATATAGAGGTTTAGTATTTGGTTTTGGTTTTGGTTGGACTGCCATACTTGTAATATTTCTTTTTGACCTATTTGTTTTAAAAAATGGTTGGTGTGGTCATATCTGTCCTTTAGGTGGAGTTCATTCACTTATAGGAAAATTTAGTTTTATAAGGGTTCATCATGATGCTAATAATTGTACAGCTTGTATGAAATGTAAAGAAGTTTGTCCTGAAGTACAAGTCTTACATATGATTACAAAAGAATCAATCCCTGTTTTAAGTGGGGAGTGTACAAACTGTGTTAGATGTATAGAAGTATGTGATGATGACGCTTTAAACTTTTCGATAAAAAAATTAAAAAAATTAGGAGAAATAAAATGAAGTTAAAAAATATAGCTTTAGGTTTAGCAACTGCTGTGGCTCTTTTTATTACTGGTTGTGTAACTCAGTATAGTGATGAATCTTTAAGCCTACGAAAAGATAATGTCTTTGACGAGAGTAAAATTGCGGGGGATAGAACAATATACTCAAAAACTGCAGCTGGATCATCTTTAAAGATTGCAAGATCTTTTGAAAATGCACCACCGATGATTCCTCATGATATAGAAGGAATGTTACCAATTACAATTAATAATAACTCTTGTGTTGGCTGTCATGATCCTGTAGTTGCACCATCAGTTGGTGCAACTTCAATACCTAAATCTCATTTTACTGATTTTAGACCATCTACTTCATTAGCAAGTAATGGTAAAATCACTAAAAATGGCATGGAAGTAGATAATACAAGTGATTACTTAACAGGAGCAAAAGCATTATCTTCGCTTTCTGGAACAAGATTTAATTGTAGTCAATGTCATGCCCCACAAAGTAAAGGTGAATTAGTAAAAAATACTTTTGAAGCTGATTTTAGAGCTACAGATTTAAATTCTAAATCTAACTTAATTGATAATATCAATGAAGGTGTTAAATAATACATATGGAAAGAAGAGAACTTTTTAGTTCTCTTGCTTTTTCTTTGAAAAAAGAAAAAAAGCAAGAGTTAGTTTTAAGACCTCCATATTATAATGAGAGTTCTTTTTTTCTCAAAGAGTGTATAAACTGTGAAGGTTTTTGTAGCACTTTTTGTGAAGAACATATAATAATCATACAAAAAGATTCTACCCCAAAATTAGACTTTTCTAAAAATGGCTGTACTTATTGTGATTTATGTGCAATAAATTGCCCTTCATCAGTCTTAAGTATTGAAAATAAAAAGACTATTGAAGCAACTATTAGTATTGATATTTTAACATGTCTTTCATGGCATAATACAATGTGTTTCTCATGCAAAGACCCATGTGATGATGAAGCAATAGATTTTTTAGCAATGTTTAGACCACAAATAAATAAAAACTGTACTTCTTGTGGTTTTTGTGTTAGTGTTTGTCCTACGAATGCAATTAAAATAAAGGTAAGACAATGAAATGCTTATTAACTTTTTTACTATTTTTTACAGCTTTAAATGCACAAGATTTAAAACCTTACTCAACTTTAAAAGCAACTGGTCTAGTTGTTGACTTAGTATATAAAAATAAAATCTTATATGTAGCTACAGATGCAAGCACTGTTGATATTTTTGATACACAAACAAATAAACTTATTAAAATAATTGAGCTTCCAAAAGTAAAAGACTTTATGGG
Organism: Halarcobacter sp.; assembly: GCA_965243765.1. GTDB lineage: Bacteria > Campylobacterota > Campylobacteria > Campylobacterales > Arcobacteraceae > Halarcobacter. The sequence continues at coordinate 645,935 of CBDEWB010000020.1, read as the reverse complement.
TGATATTATAAAATCAAAAGTTTATTCAATTGATATTATGGAAAATAAACTATTAATTACTTCTCAAGGAGAACATGGATACAGAAGAATTTATATATATTCAAATAATAAACTTAATCTTATAATTAATGAGAGTTCGAAAATGTTTATTTCAAAAGCAAAATTTATAAATAATAATACAATTATATTTTCACTCTTAAGTAATCAAATGTTTTTATATGATTTAACAAACAAAAAAGCAAAATGGGAACTTCAAGTTTCACACTCGAAGTTTTCCGATTTTGTTTTAAATGAAAAAAAAGATACTGTAATTGTTGCGGATGAAAGTGGCGATTTAAAACAAATAGCTATAAAAAATAAAAATATTACTAAAATATACAAAAATCAAAATTTAGATAATGTTTTTCAAGTTGATTATAAAAATGGTATAATTGCAACAGCAGGACAAGATAGAAGATGCGTAGTTTATAACACAATAGATGATAGTGCGTATTATAAACAAGCTAGTTTCTTGATTTATAGTGTAGCACTTAGTCCAAAAGGCATACTTGTTGCATATGCAAATGATGAAGATAATAATATAGCAATATTTAAACAAAGTACAAAAGAAGACCTTTTTAATCTAAAAGGAACACATTCAACACTTACTAAAATTATTTTCATAAATGAAAATGAACTATTTAGTTCAAGTGATGATCAAATTATAAATTATTGGAAATTAAAGGAAATAAAATGAATGTATCAAGTATAGTAGTACAAACCGTGCCAAAATATTTAAATGAAGTAGTAGAATCATTAAAAAATTGTGAAGTATGTGATTATCATTTACATGATGAATTAGGAAGAATTATTATTACTATTGAAGGTATTGGAGTAGAAGAAGAGCTTAAAAAACTTAGAGTTGTAGAAGAAATACCTCATGTAATAACAGCAGATATGCAAATGGCTTATAGTGAAGATGAATTAGATGCACATATGGAAGTTTTAGAAAATGCAGATGCAGTTCCAATTATTTTACATGAGCATGATATAAGACCAGAAGAAGTAATTTATAATGGCGATTTAAAAAAGAAAAACTTAGAAGGCTTTGCTAGACAATTTGATAATACAAGAAAATAAAATGAATTTTAACTATAGTAGGTTTTTAATTGAGACAAAAGTATAATACCCCAAGAAAACAAGACAACTATTTATAAATTCTTATTTGGGAGTGTAAATATAACTGTGTAAACGAGAGTGTAAACTCATCTGTGTAAACCAACATTATCCTCTAACTACTTTGTATATTTTTCCATAATTTCTCTAAAAAGATACAAAGTTGAGGAAATATTTCATACCAATTTCTTATACTGTTGGCTTTCCATTTTTATTGTAGCATTTAAAGATTCTATTGGATTTAACTTTACAAGTTTACATTGAGTTGATACTGAAATATATGTTAGCCTAGGCTCTATCAACTCTTTTTTATCAGATAAGTCCAAGCTTTATAGCTTTCCCTTAAGCCACTCATTTTTTACTGTCATTTTACCTACTATCTTTGCATAATCATCTATTTTAGATTGTAGCTGTAGATTTAGTCAGTTTTATAGTATTTTAAAAATAATAAAAAATAATAAATACTTTTTACTTAAGTAACTTTTTGATAAACTCTTTAAGTATTTTAAAAACAAAGGTCATAAATATGAATAATTGGAACCCTAGCAGTTGGAGAGCATTTCCTATAAAACAACAGCCCACATATACTGATTTAGAAAAATTAGCTAAGGTTGAAAAAGAGTTAGCATCTTATCCTCCGTTGATTTTTGCAGGAGAGGCCTTAAGTTTAAAAAGAAATCTTGCTGATGTTGTACATGGTAAAGCTTTTTTATTACAAGGTGGAGATTGTGCAGAATCATTTAATGCCTTTGATGCAAATAATATTAAAGACTTATTTAAAGTTATGATGCAAATGGCAGTAGTATTAACTTTCTCTGGTTCATGTCCTGTTGTAAAAATTGGACGAATTGCAGGGCAATTTGCAAAACCACGATCAGCTGATTTTGAAGAAATTAATGGTATTTCTCTTCCTTCTTATAGAGGAGATATTGTAAATGGTATTGAATTTACTCAAAAATCAAGAGTTCCAAAAGCTAAAAGATTATTAAAAGCATACAATCAAAGTGCAGCTACTCTTAACCTTTTAAGAGCTTTTGCAATAGGTGGAATGGCTGATTTAAACAAAGTTCATTCTTGGAATTTAGATTTTGTAAAAGATAATACTTTAGGTGAAAAATATGATGAATTAGCTTCAAAAATTTCTGATACTTTAGCATTTATGAAATCATGTGGAATAACAGCAGAGAATAGTGCTCAATTATCACAAACTACACTATTTACTTCTCATGAAGCACTTTTACTTAATTATGAAGAAGCCTTAACTAGAAAAGATTCAATTACAAATGATTGGTTTAACTGTTCTTCTCATATGTTGTGGATTGGAGATAGAACAAGAGATTTAGACGGTGCACATATTGAATATTTTAGAGGAATTAAAAATTCAATTGGTTGTAAAATAGGACCATCTATGAAAGAAGATGAACTTCTTAAATTAATCGATGCTTTAAATCCCCAAAATGAAGCTGGTAGACTTAATCTTATTGTTCGAATGGGTAATGAAAAAATTGCAGATATTTTTCCAAGTTTACTCAAACGTGTAAAAAAAGAAGGTAAGAAAATATTATGGTCTTGTGACCCAATGCATGGAAATACTATAAAAGCTGATAATGGTTATAAGACAAGAGATTTTGATGCAATTTTAGGAGAAGTTAAACAATTTTTCCAAATTCATAAAGCTGAGGGAACATATGCAGGTGGTATTCATTTAGAAATGACTGGAAAAGATGTAACTGAGTGTACAGGTTCTAAATCATCAGGAGTTACACAAGCTGATTTAGTAGCACGTTATGATACTCAATGTGACCCAAGATTAAATGCAGATCAAGCTTTAGAATTATCATTTATGATAGCAGATACTTTAAAAGAAGCTAGACAAGACATTATGTAAAATAACTTAAATATAGACTTAATTAAAAAAACGGGTGCTTGAAAATCTTCTTCAACTATGTTATATTGGGAGTAAACAAAGGTTTATTTACAAATGGCTGTAAAAAAGCACTAAAATATGTATAAATTGCAAGTCTAAAAATGTTATTTCCAAAGGTATGAGAAGAGGAATTAAGAGATATTTTTGCAAAAATTGTAGAGTATCTTTTTCTTCTACAAGAAGACCTAAACACTTAGAAAAAATAATCTTTGAAGAGTACTTTTTACATCGTCAAACTTTAAAACAATTAGCAACTAAATATAACAAATCAATTCCTTGGATTATGAAGAAAAGAGATGAATATATTGTTGATACTAAAGTACATAAACCAAGAGCAGTAAATTTAATTTGTGATGCTACTTTCTATGGAAAGAGAAAAGACAAATTAGGCACTTTAGTTTTTAAAGATAATGAGACTAAAGAGATTCTTGTCTGGAAGCATATTGAAAGTGAAATAGTTAAAGACTACAAATATTTAAAAGAAGAGCTTATTGCCTTAGGCTATATAATTAAAAGTGCAACTTTGGATGGTAAAAGAGGCTTATATAAAGCTTTTAAAGACATTCCCATACAAATGTGTCACTTCCATCAAAAAAAGATTGTACAGCGGTATATTACAATGAGACCACACAAGCTTTAGCTTTTGATTTATAAAACTTGAAGCCAGTAAAAATCTTAAGAAAATAGTTTCAAGGCTTACTTAAACTACAGAAAAGAACTTCAAAGAAAAGCTTGAGGAATGGTACAAATTTTACAAAGATTTTTTAGAAGAAAAAAGTGTATCTGCAACTACTGGAGATCTACATTATACTCATCCAAGAATCAGGGCAGCATACAGAAGTTTGAGAACAAATTTACCCTATCTCTTTACATATAAAAACTACAGAAAATTATCTATTTCAAATACTACAAATGCACTTGAAGGTGGAGTATTTTCACACATGAAAAATATGATTAGTTTACATCGAGGATTGAATAAAGGTTTGAAGCTGCATTTGGTAGATTATTATTTAGTCAATTATAAGAAAAAGTAAAAAAGTAAGCACCCATTTTTTTAATTAAGTCTATAATTAAATATTTTATCTAAATTATTGTTTTAAGGTGCTTGGGTTTTTAGAGATGCCCTTAAGATTATTTTAAAAGAAATATAATTGTATAATCATACTTAACAATGAGAATTGAGGTAATTAATGTCAGAATTTAAAAGTAAATTAGAACAAACGAGAAAAAAATTATTAGATTTAACAAAACGAAATAAACTAATCAACTACAAACGACCATCAAAAACAAGAAACTCAAAAATTATAGATGAATCTCCAGAGTTTATATATCAACATTTAGTTTTTGATGAAACGCCATTTAAATTTAAATTTATTAAAGAACCTGAAATTTTACAACTAGAAAACAATAAACTTTTAGATAAAAAAGCAAAATTAGAAAAAGTTAAACAAAGTACGATATATGATGGAGAGAAAAAAGCAGCAGAAAATCAAATACAAGGTATCTTTGAGCAACTGCAAGAGAATAAAGCGGATGCTTTACTTACAGCAGAAGAACAAGCTGAAAAACTTGGATTTATAACATCATCAGAATTACCTGATATTAATTTAGAGGCACAAAATATTGATGATAAATATACTGATGATTATTTGCAAACATTACATTATCCATCAGATTTAGAAAAGATATTAAAAAAGATAGAATTAAATGCAAGGTCTATTATTCAAGAAACTGGAGCAAATATGCTTTATTTGATTCTTGGTGTATTAGAATGGAAAGAAAGTAATAATTCAGAAATCAAAATAAAATCTCCATTAATTAATATTCCAGTAACACTAAGAAGAGGGTCATTAAATAGAAAAACAAATACTTATGAATATATTCTTGAGTATGATGGAGCTTCAATTGATACCAATAAATCATTAGCAGAAAAGCTAAAAAATGATTTTAATATACTTCTTCCTGAACTTACAGAAGAGTTGTCTTTTAATGAATATATGACAGAAGTAAAAAAGATTTGTAATAATAAAAAAGAATGGAAAATTAAACAAGAAATATCACTTGATTTTTTACAATTTAGTAAAATTTTAATGTACAAAGATTTAGATACTGATAATTGGGATAATGGAGCTTTGGAAAATAATCAAGTCCTTCAAGATATATTTTTAGGAAAAGAAATTTCAGGTGTCTCTTATTCTCCAGAAGAATATGATATTGACAATAATAAAGTAGCTCTAAATACACCCTTAATTATGGATGCTGACAGTTCTCAACATAGTGCAATTGTTGATGTTTTAGAGGGAAAAAATGTTGTAATTGAAGGACCTCCTGGAACTGGTAAATCTCAAACAATTTCAAATATGATTGCTGCATTAATCGCAGATGGAAAAAGTGTGTTATTTGTTTCAGAAAAACTTGCTGCCCTTGACGTAGTTTCTAAAAGATTAGCTAGTAATCAATTGGGTGATTTTTGTTTGGAATTACATAGTCATAAGACACAAAAACTTAAAGTTCTTGAAAGTTTAAAAATAAGAATAGAGGGAGAGTATTATCCTCCATCTGAATTAGAAAGAGTAAAACAAGAACTTGAATCAAGAAAATCAGTATTAAGAAAATATATTGATATATTACATTTAAAACATGGCAATACAAATAAAAAAATATTTGAAACATTTTGGTTAGTAGAGAAGTATCAAGAAGTAGAGAAATATTTAAAATTTAAAATTATAGATTCAGAATCCTTTGAAGTAACGGGAATTAACAATAGAGTAGAAGAACTTCATAAATATCAAGCCTATGTTAATAATTATGATTTTAATACTTTTTATTGGAATGGATTTGAACTTAATAATCTTCAATTTATTGATATAGAAATGTTTATTGATGATTTTAAAAATATAAACATAAGGTATAAAAATTTAATTTCTTTGTATTCTAAATTAAATATAGATTTAGAAAATGAAATTCAAGAATCAAATAATATATCTATACTTCTTGCGAAGCTAGAAGAATACAATATTCAAAATGTAAATCAAGAATTATTACATCAGTTGGTACAAAATAATTTGTCAGTATTTGAAAATTATTTATTATTATCTTTAAAACAAATAGAAGTCAAAAAAGCGAATAAAATTAAAATTATTGGTTATGATAGTATGAGTAAAGATGATGTAGTATTTATTAGAAATCTAAATGATAAAATTCTTAAAAAAATAGAAAAGAAATATATTAATAAAAGAAATAGATATGAAGAACTTAGGTCTGAATTGACTAAATATATAAATCTTGAAAGATATTCTATTAATAATGAATTACTTAATCAATTAATTTCTATCGATAATTTTTTATATAAAGATATAGAAGTAGCAAAAATTGAAGAAATAAATTTAATCAATAGTAAACTAGTTGATAATTTAAGTAAAATAGAAAGAATTATTAGAGATTCATCAAGTCAAATAGGAATTTCTAAAACATATAATATTTATGAAATTGGTATTATTAATAATGGACTACAACTTTTAAATGAGATTGACCAATCATTATATATAAATTGTATAGATATTATTGGAACAACAAGATATGTATCAATTATTGAAACTGCAATAAAAGAAGAATCTATATTAAAGGACTTAAAAGATAATCTTGAAATATTTACATCAATTGATAATATAAACTCTATCAATATACAAAAATTAGAGCAAATAAAAACTGATTTAATTGACAAAAAAGATTCTTTATTTAAAATATTTTCAGGAGTTTTCAAACAAGCTAAAACTGATTATTCTTTACTTTTAAAAGTATCAATACCAGAAAATTCTGATACTTGGATTGAGCATTTAAGTAGTATTATTACTTCTATATCTAAAAAGGAACAATATGAGAATAGTCTTTCTTATTGTGATACATTTCAAGATTTATTTCAAGGATTAGATACAGATTGGGATAAAATAACCAAGTTAAATGATTGGGCTTCTACTGTACGAAAAGAAGTAAAATCAAATGAATTATTAAATATTTTATTGAGTGGGAATGAACAAAGTAAACTTTCTGCTTCATCATATGCAATAGAATTAAATGATAATTTAAAAATATTTAATGATTTAATTCAAAATGTATCAGAATTATATGAAAAAAGTTTTATTAAAAAATTATACTATCATATTGAAGACATTAATATCTTAGAATTAAAAGATAAACTAGAAATAATAAACGATAATATAAATAATTATCAATTAGTAATTCAAAAATATGAAATTGATAATTATATTAAAATAGAAAAATTAATTAATCTTATTAATGAATTCTTGGATTCTAAAGAATCATATAAAATAGGAAAAGAAGGTGTTTATAGTTTAATTTCTGAAATCATTGATAGTTCCGAACAAATAGATATAAATAGTTATATTGATACTTTATTATCATTTTTAAAAGAGCAACAATATCCAATAGCTGAAGTTTCAAGACTTTTAACAGAAGAAGCAACAATAAGTACAGAGTTAATATCTGTTGTAAATATGATAAAAGAAGATTTTAATTTTAACTTACTTGAAACAAATGAAGAATTAGAACAGTTACAATCTCATATTAATATAATAGCAGATGTAAATAATTCTCCTATATTTGATTCATTAAAAATTAGTTTAATTAATGACTTTTTTAATACTTATGAGATACTAAAAGATATTAAAAATGAATCAGGACTGGCATCAGCCCAAATGAATGAATTAATAAAATATGGAGAGTTTAAATCAAATTTATTTTACAATAAACAAACATCAAAATATATAGATTTATCAAATAAACTTAATAGTATAGATAATAATATTGATAATTTATCTATTTGGCTTGATTATAAAAATCTTTTAGCAAAAATTAAAGGATTAGGATTAATTAAGATTATTGAAGCAATTGAATCTGATGTTCTACCAAAAGAACTTATTATTACAGCTTATTATTACAATTTTTATAATTCTTTATTAAGAACAACATTTTAAAAATATCCATCTTTAAATGAATTTAGTAGATTATCTCATGAAGAAATAATAAAAACTTTTAAAGAGTTAGATTTAGAATTATTAGAATTAAATAAACAATTTGTTGCATCAAAAGCTTGTGATAGAGAAATGCCATATTCTCAAAGTGGTGGATTAGTTTCAAGTTTTACAAATATGAGATTGATTGAAAATGAAATATCAAAGAAAAAAAGACATATTCCAATTAGAAAATTAATAGAAAGAGCTGGTGTAGCAATAAAAGCTTTAAAACCTTGTTTCATGATGAGTCCATTATCAGTTGCTCAATATTTACCACCAAATACATTAAAATTTGATGTTTTATTAGTTGATGAAGCATCACAGTTAAGACCAGAAGAAGCATTAGGAATTATAGCAAGAGCAAATCAAGTTGTTATAGTAGGTGACCCAAAACAGTTACCACCAACATCATTTTTTGATACTTTAAAAGATGAAAGTCAAGATGATGAAGATACAATACTTGATGTATCAGAATCAATTCTTGATAGTTGTATAGATTTATATAGTCCCGTAAGAAGACTAAAATGGCATTATAGATCTCAACACGAAACATTAATTGACTTCTCAAATCAGCATTTTTATGATAATGATTTAATAGTATTTCCATCTCCAACAAGTGTAAGTAGTAATGAACTTGGGGTTAAACATACATATATTGAAAATGCAATATATCAAGGTGGAGCAGGAAAAAGATATAATAAATTAGAAGCCAAAGTTGTAGTGGAGCATATTGAAAAGCAAATTAAAGAATTTCCTAAAAAATCTTTAGGTATTGGAACATTTAATACATCACAAAGAGATTTAATTCAACAGATGATAGATGAAAAAGAAAAGACAAATCCACTTATTGCAAATTATATATCAACTTGGAGAGATACAAGTGAACCATTTTTTATAAAAAATCTTGAATCTTTACAAGGGGACGAAAGAGATGTTATATATATTTCTACAACATATGGACCTGATAAAAATACTGGTAAATTAATGCAAAGATTTGGACCCATTAATCAAGATTCAGGATGGAGAAGATTAAATGTTTTAGTAACTAGGTCAAAACAAAAAATGCACATTTTTACTTCTATGCAATCATCTGAGATTTTAATTAATGAAAATTCATCAAGAGGTGTTATTGCATTAAAATCTTTTATTAACTTTGTAGAAACTGGCATATTACTTAATAAGCCTGAACTTATAGAGGGAAAGGGACTTGATTCCCCATTTGAAGAATCTGTTTATCAGCTCTTAAGTGATGCAGGAATTAAAAGTGTACCACAAGTTGGTGTTGCTGGTTATTTTATAGATTTAGCTATTGTATCAGAAGAAGGTGAAGATTATACTTTAGCAATTGAATGTGATGGTGCAACATATCACTCTTCAAAATCTGCAAGAGATAGAGATAGATTAAAAGATGAAGTATTAAATAGATTAGGTTGGAAAGTTTATAGAATTTGGTCTGTAGATTGGTATAAAAATAGACAAAATGAAATTTCAAAACTTTTAAAAGTAATTAAAGAACAACAAGAAATTTATTCAGAGAAATATAAACATAGAACTATATCTACTCCTGCTTCACAGTCAATTGAGATTATACCATCTACAAATAGTGACGAAGCAGTAGGTAATGTAAATAAAGAAATTGAAGAGGACCATAAGCAAAAGAAACATTCAGAAGAAACTCTTCAAAAAAGTGAATATACACAAGTATTTTTATCTGATGAAGCAACTAAAGAACTATTAGTTGAATTGAGAGAAAATGAAATAAGTAAAGACTTTAATATAGATAGAAGATGCATATTGTCTCCTTTGATGTTAGACCAATTTCTTAAACATAAACCTCTTGATATGGAGGAGTTTAGGTCTAAGATTTCATTAAAATTAAGAAATAGTATAGATAGAGAACAATTAATATTTATGGGTACAATTTTTGAAATATTAGAAATGTCAGATGAATAATATAAAAGGTAAAATAAATAATGAATCCACAAAATATAATCACAACAAACGAATACAAAAACTTTATCATTGATATAAAATCAAAAATACAAATATCTCAAACAAATGCTATAACAAAGGTAAATAAAGAGTTAATAATACTATATTTTAATATTGGTAAAAGTGTTTTTATCAAACAACAAGAGTTGGGTTGGGGTGCAAAAGTTATAGATAATTTAAGTAGTGATATAAAAGTTACATTTCCACAACTAGGTGGGTTCTCTAGTAGAAATATTAAAAGAATGGTACGGTTTTATAAAGAATATAAAAAAGTGCCGTCAGCAGTGGCACAATTGAAAAATGAAAAAATGCCACTACTAGTGGCACAAATTCCTTGGACACATAATATTATTTTAATAGAAAAAATAAAAGATATAGATTTACGATATTGGTACATAGAAAAAATAGTTGAAAATGGATGGAGTAAGGATGTATTATCTCTGATGATAAAAAGTGGCATAATTTAATGGATTAATTTAAATGGAGGTGTTGCACTTTTGATGTGAATTGACGGTCTTAGATGATGGATTAAGAAAAAGTATTGCAATTAATTATTGTTTGCTTAGATAAAAACTTATGATAACAATCTAATACTTTGTTCTTGTACTATATTAGCTTGTGCAACTGCTAGATAACCTATATTTGCACTAATATTAGTTTTTGAAAAATCATTTGCTTCTTTTCCAAAGTTAATTTTACTTGTAACTTTATTTTGATTTGAAAGTGTTATTTGATCAGAAATTGATACTATTGCACTAGATTCAAGTTTATTACCTAAATCAGTAAATTGATCACTTATGTTTTGAAGTTGATTAATACTACTTTCAACTTTATTGATTGTATTTTCTAAAGCTTCAGGATTATTAAAATCACTATTACTTATTTCTTGTGCTAAATTAGATGCAATATTTGGTGTATTTGGTTTTGTAATCGAAAAATAAGCCTCTTTTGTAGAGATATCAATTGATGTCTTTTTTTCATAATCATCAATTGAGATTAAGTTTTCATTGTTATATTTAGTTTGAAATGCCTCTTCTTTAAATTTAAGAAGCTCTATATTTATATCATTTTTAATTAAATTTTTATCACTTGATAGAGAGTTGTCATTTTTAAATTCATTGAGGATATTTTTTATATCTTTTAAATACTCTTGCTGATTAATTAAAGCATTTTGAGCAGTTTTAGAAATACCAATACCTTCATTATAAGCTTGTAGAGATTGAGATAATTCATCTCGTTTTTTATTATAATCACTGATTGAAAGCTTTAAAAATTCGTCATTACTCTCAACATTTGAAGTTGCATTAGTCTTATCGAGTTGTTGTTGTGGCATACTATTTAACGAAGTTATACTACTATTAATATTAGCTATATCCATCTTATACTCCTAATATTTTTTGCTTATACATCTATTTTACTATAATAAATATAAATATAAACTAAAACTAAGTATATAAATAACTTATATTAAAGATGTATTAATAATAACTTCTGTAAAATAGCCAAATTAATAAATAAACAGGGAGAGACAATGAAAATGAATGGCGCAAAAATGGTTACTGAATCATTAAAAGAAGAAGGGGTAGAAGTAGTTTTTGGGTACCCTGGTGGCGCTATTATGAATGTCTATGATGAGATTTATAAACAAAGCTTTTTCCAACATATTTTAACTAGACATGAGCAAGCTGCAATTCATGCAGCAGAGGGGTATGCTAAGTCTACAGGAAAAGTTGGTGTTGCTATTGTAACTTCTGGACCTGGATTTACAAATGCAGTTACAGGACTAGCTGATGCTTATATGGATTCAATTCCAATAGTTGTAATATCAGGACAAGTTCCAACTAGTATTATAGGTACTGATGGTTTTCAAGAAATTGATGCTGTTGGGATTTCAAGACCATGTACTAAACATAATTATTTAGTAAACAAAATTGAAGATATACCACGAATTATGAAAGAGGCTTTTCACATAGCAAGTACTGGAAGACCAGGACCTGTTCATGTTGATATTCCAAAAGATATTACAGCAAAAATTTCTAATTTTGAGTATCCAAAAGAGGTAAATATTCCTACATATAAACCAACTGTTAAATATAATAAAAGACAGTTAAAAAAAGCTATGGAAGCAATTGCAAGTTCTAAAAAACCTTTATTATATGTTGGTGGTGGAGCAATTTTAGCAAATTGTTCATCTGAAATAAGAGAGTTTGCAAAAATGGTAAATATTCCTGTTGTTGAGACACTAATGGCAAGAGGAGTTATGGGGCATACAAATGACTTATTAATAGGTATGCTTGGTATGCATGGAGAATTTGCTGCTAATATGGCTGCTCATGATACAGATTTATTAATCTCATTAGGTGCTAGATTTGATGATAGAGTAACTGGAAGACTTGATGAATTTGCTAAAAAAGCAAGAGTTATTCATATTGATATTGATCCAGCTTCTATTGGAAAACTTGTAGATACAAATTTTCCAATAGTGGGAGATTTAAAAGTTACTGTTGCAGGTATGATTGAAGCTGTAAAAGATATGGAATTTAACGATTTCTCAAATTGGGTATCACTTCTTAGAGATTATAAAAAGAAAGAGCCTTTAAAATATAACGATTCTGCTACTGTACTTAAACCTCAATGGGTTATACAGCGAGTTGGACAATTATTAGGTGAAAATGCAATTATTTCTACTGATGTTGGGCAACATCAAATGTGGACAGGACAATTTTATCCATTTTCATTTCCAAGACAGTTTAATACTTCTGGGGGACTAGGAACTATGGGTTATGGACTTCCTGCTGCTATGGGAGTTGCTAGAGGAAATAGAGATAAAATCTCTATAAACTTTACAGGTGATGGTTCAATTCTAATGAATATCCAAGAACTTATGACTTGTGTTGAGAGTAATTTACCTGTTATAAATATTATTTTAAATAATAATTATTTAGGAATGGTAAGACAATGGCAAACATTATTTTATGAAAATAGATTAGCTGAAACTGATTTATCAGTTCAACCAGATTTTGTAAAACTTGTTGAAGCTTTTGGAGGGATTGGATATAGAGTTACAACAAAAGAAGAATTTGATAAAGCATTAAATGATGCAATTGAAAAGAAAAAGGTAGCAATGATTGAAGTTATAATTTCAAGAGATGAGATAGTATTACCAATGGTTCCAAATGGACATGCCTTAAATGAAATGACACTTTTAGGAGTAGAAGATGAATAATTATAACCACTACTATGATACAAATACTACTAGACAAGTTATTTCTATAATTGTATTAAATGAACACAATGTACTTTCAAGAATTGTAGGACTATTTTCTGCAAGAGGATATAATATAGATTCTTTGACTGTTGCTCCAATATTACGTTCTGAATATTCTAGAATGACTATTGTTACAACAGGTGATAAAAGAGTAATTGATCAAATTGTTAAACAATTAAATAAGCTTATTCCAGTATTAAGAGTTAACGAACATAAAGATGTAATAGAAAAAGAGACTGTTTTAATTAAAATACCAATTGATCAGCCGTTAAGTGAGATAGAAGTAATTGCACGTGCTTATAATGGATATATTCAAAATGTAACAGAAAATGCAATTATAATTTCTGCTACAGATGAACCACATAGAATTGCAAACTTTACAAATATTATGAATAAATTCAAACCATTTGAAATAGTAAGAAGTGGTGTTGTAGCAATGGAGAGATAAGGAATCATTAGATTTCTTATTTTTTTATAATTTGAAGGATAAATTTTGACATTAAATGAAATTACAAAAGCTTTAGTTATAGAGTGTTCAAGCGAAGTTGAAATTTCAGGATTAAACACACTTCTTGATTCTTCTAATAGTGAAGTTACTTTTTTAGAAAATCAAAAATATATAAAAGATTTAGAAAAAACACAAGCAGCTGCTGTATTTGTAAAAGAAGACTTTAAAAATAGAGTTCCTTCATCAACTATTGCTTTGGTTTGTGATGAACCATATATAAAATTAGCAGAAGCTAGTAAACTATTTGCTCCAAAAATTATGGAAATAGTAGGGGAAGAAGCGGTTGTCTCTGAAAACTGTACAATTATGTCTAATGTTTCTTTGGGTAAAAACTCAAGTATTGGCCCAAACTGTACTATTATGAGCGGGGCTTTTATTGGTGATAATGTAAAAATTGGAAGTAATACTATAATATACCCAAATGTAACTATCTATAGAGATTGTAAAATTGGAAATGCTTGTATTATCCATGCTGGTGTTGTAATTGGAGCTGATGGCTTTGGTTTTGCAAACAAGCATGGGAAATATATTAAAATATATCAAAATGGTAATGTTGTGATTGGTAATGATGTTGAAATTGGAGCAAATACTACAATTGATAGAGCCGCTTTCAAATCTACAATTATAGGTAATGGCGTAAGACTTGATAATTTAGTGCATATTGGACATAACTGTGTATTAGAAAAAGGCTGTATTTTAACTGGGCAAGTTGGAATATCTGGTTCTACAACTTTACATGAGTACGTTATTATGGGTGGACAAAGTGCAGCATCTGGACATCTTGAAATTGCGCCATTTACAACTATTGCAGCACGTGGTGGAGTTACAAAAACAATAAGTGAACCCAAAAAACAGTGGGCAGGATTTCCTTTGATGGAACATAGATCTTGGCTTAGATTGCAAAGCAGAATTGCAAAATTATTAAAATAAAGGCTTTCCAATAATTAAAAAAATCTTATCTCTAATCTTTTTATTCCTAATAGTCTATTTTGAGTATTCAACTTTTATAAGTGATAATCAAAGTGTTGGTCAAATTGGTTCTGTGTTTGCTAATTTTTCACATAAGTATTTTGGATTTTTATCATATGTATATTTATTATTATTTTTATATCCTTTGTATATTTTAAATTTTAAAAAAGGTTTTAAGATAAACGATTTCATAATAAAATCTATCTCTGTAATGCTTTTTTTAGTTTCGCTTTTAATTTTTCAATCGTTGGTTATAAAAACAGGTGTTAACAGTGGAGAAATTGGAAACTTTATTTTAAGTTCTATGTTACCTCTTATTGGACTTGCAGGACTTTGGATTTTTATAATTATTGGTTTAGTTATCTCTGGTCTTATCATTTTTGAAGATACGGAAATACATATAGATATAAAAAAATTTATTTCAAAAGTTAAAAAAACTAATAAAAATTTACCTATTAAAAGAATTGAAAATAAAAAAAGACAAAAAAGACAAGAAGAAAAAGTAATAGTAAAAGAAATGGGTGATGTTGCAGAAATTGTGATTGAATCAAGTGTTGAAAATATAGAAAATATTGAAGTTGATGATTTAAATATTATAAATTTGAGCCAAGTTCAAGAAGAAGTTCAAATACAAGAGAGTGAAATTATAGAAGTAATTGATCCTTCTCATGGTGTTATAGTAGATGAATTAGAAGAGAATAAAAAATTATTAGATGAAATTGAGTTAGGTGAGAGCGAGAAACCAAAAGATTTTGAACTTCCACCTACAAAATTCTTTCAAACAGCACCAAAAGACAAAAAATCTAAAATATCAGAAGTCCAAATTGATAAAAAAATTGAAGGTTTATTAGAGAAATTAAGAATGTTTAGAATCGAAGGCGATGTTGTAAGAACTTATACTGGACCAGTTGTAACTACTTTTGAATTTAAACCAGCACCAAATGTTAAAGTATCTAAGATTTTAAATTTGCAAGATGATTTAGCAATGGCTTTGAAAGCTCAAACAATTAGAATTCAAGCACCTATTCCTGGAAAAGATGTAGTAGGAATTGAAGTACCAAATGAAGAAACACAAACAATATATATAAAAGAACTTTTAGAGAGTGAAATTTTTCAAAACTCAAAATCACCTTTGACTATGGTATTAGGAAAAGATATTGTTGGAAAAGCTTTTGTAACGGATCTTAAGAAACTTCCACATCTTTTGATTGCAGGAACAACAGGTTCTGGTAAATCTGTTGGAATTAATGCAATGATTTTATCTCTTTTGTATAAAAATTCACCAGATAATTTAAGATTGATTATGATTGATCCTAAGATGTTAGAATTTTCTATGTACAATGATATTCCTCATTTATTAACTCCTGTTATTACAAAAGCAGGGGAAGCTATTAATGCTTTAGCTAACATGGTTCTAGAAATGGAGAGACGCTATAGTTTAATGGCTAAAACAAAAACTAAAAATATTGATAATTATAATGATAAAGCAAAAAAAGAAAAATATGATACCTTGCCTTATATTGTAATAATTATTGATGAGTTAGCTGACTTAATGATGACAAGTGGAAAAGAAGTTGAGTACTCTATTGCAAGACTTGCACAAATGGCAAGAGCGGCTGGAATACATTTAATTGTAGCCACTCAAAGACCATCTGTTGATGTTGTTACAGGGCTTATTAAAGCAAATTTACCTAGTAGACTTTCTTATAAAGTAGGACAAAAAATAGATTCAAAAATTATTTTGGATTCTATAGGAGCTGAATCACTTCTTGGACGAGGAGATATGTTATTTACACCCCCAGGTATGTCAGGTCTTGTAAGAATTCATGCTCCTTGGTCTACTGAAACTGAAATTGAAAGCGTTGTAGATTTTTTAAAAGCCCAAAGAGATATTGATTATGATATGAATTTTATTAGAGACAAAAATAGTCTATATACAAATGGAAAGCCTACTTCAACAGATGATATAGGAGAAGTAGATGAGCTTTTTGAAGATGCAAAACAAGTTGTTATAAATGATCAAAAAACATCTATTTCATATATACAAAGAAAATTAAGAATTGGCTATAACAGAGCTGCAACTATAGTAGAACAGTTGGAAAAAGCAGGAGTATTATCTCAACCAAATATTAAAGGAAATAGAGAAATCCTAATTTAAATATTATTATTAAATAATAAGTCCATGTTTTATATAATTTATGATAAAATATATTTAGTATAAATTTAAGAAGGAGTATGTTATAAATATAAGTATTGTAGGAAGACACATAGAATTAACTGAAGCAATTAAAAATTATGTTAATAGTTCGGTTGATATTTTTAAAAAATATAATTTAGATATTATATCTGTAAATTCTATTATTTTTCAAGAAGAAAGAAATGGAAGAAAAGCATTTACATTTGAATTTACTTTAAATATTGCTCATTTAGATACTGTTGTTGTAAAACAAAAAGATAAAGATTTATATTCTGCTATTGATATCGCAGTTGATAGAGTTTCAAAAGTTTTAAGAAGACATCATGATAAAATAACTGGTCATAAAGCAACTAAGCTTACAGAAGTTAAATCATCAGAAATGGAAGATGAAATTGCAAATGAATTAGAAAAATTCGAATCAGAAATTTTTCCAGTTAGATTAACTTCTTATAAACCAATTGATATTGAAGAAGCATTAGGGAATTTAAAAGGTTCTGATGCAAGTTTTAAAGTATTTTATGATAAAGATGATAATATGAGAGTATTATATAAATCTAAAGAAGAGGGGAAATTTGGATTATACTAGAATAGTATAGTTTATATTTCACAAAGGTATTAGTAGTTTTTACTAATACCTTTTTTAATTTTATAAGGATACAAAAACTAAATGAATACAAAACTTAAGAAAATTGCTCTAATTGGTCAACCAAATGTTGGAAAATCATCATTATTTAATAGAATTGCAAAAAAAAGAATCGCTATTGTTTCAGAACAAGCAGGTACAACAAGAGATATTAGAAGACATGAAGTAAAGATTTTAGAACGAGAAGCTTTAATGCTTGATACTGGTGGAATTGATGATACTGATGATGCAATATTTTCAAATGTAAAAAGAAAAGCAGTGCAGTGTGCTAAAGAAGCTGATATAATACTTTTTATGGTAGATGGAAAAAGAATACCAGATGAAAAAGATAAAGAATTATTTTATGAGCTTCAGGCTTTAGGTAAAAATTTAGCTTTAATCGTAAATAAAATTGATAATGATAAAGAAAAAGAAAGACTTTGGGAGTTCTATGAATTTGGAATTTCAGAAGATAATATGTTTGGAATTTCAGTTTCACATAATAGAGGAACAAAATCTCTTTTTGAATGGATAGCAGCACAATTACTAGAACCACAGGGAGCAAATGATTTAGTATTAACTCCTGATGACGATGATTCATTAGAAGAATTTTTAGATCCGACAGAAAATATTAATGATTCTCCTGAAGTTGATGATGGACATATTAAAGTAGCAATTATTGGACGAGTTAATGTTGGAAAATCTTCAATTTTAAATGCTTTAGTGGGAGAAGAAAGATCAGTAGTTTCTCCAATTGCAGGAACAACAGTAGATCCAGTTGATGAAACATTTGAGTATAAAGATAAGACTATTACTTTTGTTGATACAGCAGGTCTACGACGTCGTGGAAGAATTGAAGGTATTGAAAAGTTTGCATTAATGAGAACTAAAGAGATGTTAGAACAAGCAAATCTTGCATTAGTTATTTTAGATGCCTCAGAAGAGTTGGTTGATTTGGATGAAAAAATTGCTGGATTAGTTGATGAGTATGGATTAGGAACTATTATTGTTTTAAATAAATGGGATGAGAATAGAGATGATTTTAAGGTTATTGAAGAAAACATTAGAAGTAAATTTAAATTTCTTTATTATGCTCCAATAATTGCAGTTTCTGCTAAAACTGGTAGAAATATAGATAGATTAAAAGATAAATTAATTGAAATATATGATAATTATTCTCAAAGACTTCCTACTTCTGTATTAAATAAAACAATTGAAAGAGCAATTATAAGACACTCTTTACCCAGTCCAAATGGTGCATATTTAAGAATTTATTATGCTACACAATTTGAAACTAAACCACCAAGAATTGCACTAGTAATGAATAAACCAAAACTTTTACATTTCTCTTATAAAAGATATTTAATTAACTTTTTAAGAGATAATATTGATTTTAGAGGAACTCCAATCCATCTTGTTGCAAGAGGAAAAGGGGAGCGAGAATTTAGTGAGGGCGAGATAAAAGATATTTAGCCTTCGAGGAGATTTTTCTTTTGATAAAAGTAAAAAGACTAAAAAATGATTTGTTTGGTGGCATTATAGTTGCTATAGTGACTGAATTAAACAAAATTAACGGCTTAATGAAAAATTCAGGGGTCTACGATATTATAAGAATTAACTTAAGTTTTTAAACCCCCAAATCTTTCATTAAGTCAAAATTTTCAAAAATTGCACTTCAGATTTAAATTTTGGGAATGATAAAACTTTTGTAATAAATAAAGTTATTTTATAGTAAACTCTTTTTATTATGAATAGTTTAAAATTAATTTCTTCAAAAAAAGATTTCTTGCTACTTTTATTTATTATACTTTTTATTTTTTTATTTAATATTTTGTACGAATATAGCAAGTATAAAGACTTAGTGGAAGAAGAGATATATACTGGGAACTTTAGAGTCTTAAATATATATGATAAAAATGACTTTGTTATATTAAAACTAAAGAACAATAATTTTAGTTTTTATACATCAATAAATAATAATCAAGAAATAAAAAAATATGACAAAATTAATATTGCATTAATAACAGTAAAAATAGATTTTTTTTCATATTTGAAAGGGTTTTATAGTAAATCATTATATTTTGATATTTTAAAAAATACAGAAAATTTTAAATCAAAAATACATAAAAGGATAAACTATTCACATGAACATATAGAGTTACAAGAACTGTTTAATGCACTTTTTTTAGCAATTTCTACTTCTAGTAAATTAAGAGATGTTTTTACAAACTATGGTATCAGTCATTTAATAGCAATTTCAGGTTTCCATCTTGCTATTATTTTTTTTGTTTTGTATTGGATTTTGTATTTCCCTTATTCATATTTTCATCAAAAATATTTTCCATATAGAAATAAAAAATTTGATATTATAGTTTTTATTCTTGTTTTTTTATTTTTTTATTTACTTTTAACAAGTTTTGTTCCTTCACTTTTAAGAGCTTTTATTATGTTTGTCTTAGGAATAATATTTTTACGTTCAAATATAAAAGTACTCTCTTTTCAGACTTTACTTCTAACTTTTTTTCTTATTTGTTCTTTATTTCCTAAATACTTATTTTCAATTTCTTTATGGTTCTCTCTTATTGGAGTTTTTTATATATTTTTATATATTCAATATTTTAAAAATTTACAAAAAGTATTTAGTTTTATATTTTTTAATATTTGGATATTTTTAGTTTTTAATGCAATCATTCACTATTTTTTTTCTAATACAACTTATGAACAGCTTCTATCTCCTCTGATTACTTTAGTTTTTACACTATTTTATCCTATTGAGTTATTTTTACATTTTATTGGATATGGTAGTTTTTTAGATGAATATCTTCTAAGTTTTATAAACTATAAAATGATAAGCTTTGAGGTAAGCACTTCATTATGGTTCTTTTGTTTATATATAGTAACTTCTATTTATGCAGTATTTGATAGAAGAGCTTTTATATTCTTAAATGTTTTATTAGTAGGTTTTAATATATATTTATATTTGTAACTGATCTTACGATAATTAAAAATTTATAATTTTTGTAAAGTGCTACAAGGTTCATGCAAGCATCAACTTATCAGCTGATACTGCTACTCTAAATAGAACATAGAATTCACTAGTCTATGATAAGTAAAAAACCTAAAAGGAAACAAACTTGCAAATAAAAAGTATACTTAAAAAATTAAAGATTCGACTGTACCATTAGTATAAAACAGTAATGAAAAAACATTAACAATTGCAGATGATTTAGATCTAAATCTTAAAACACTATATGCGTGGATAAAGAAGAATTACAAGAACTTTCCTATATATTTGATATATTTAGTTGGTGGTTTAATATATGGTCACAAAATTGACCTCAAAATAATTAAAATTTATAATTATTTATAATACTAAACTATAAAATTTAATTTATATATTTATTTTTAAGTCAGTTTTACATATCTTTTGATATTATTCTCTCTTATATATACGTATTAAAAGGAACAATATGCAATTAAATATATCAGCAGAAGTATTACTATCACAACTTGGATATTCAAAAAGTGACTCTTCATTAGAACAAGCACAAATAGTTATAGACAAAACAAAAGAGTTTGATAAATTTTCTAAACACATTATCAGTTTGAATGATCATTTAAAAAAAATGAACGCCTATGTAACACTTTCTAACTCTACAGAATATTTAAAAATAAAATGCGATGAAAATGATGCAGATGAGATATTGGAAGAATTTCATGCAGAAATTTCTCATTGGGCAAATAAATATAATATAAAATTACAAAAACTACCTTCAAAAGAAGTGTACTATATTTTAGGTACAGTTTAAAATTATAAAGGCATAAAAATGCCTTTATAATAATTTAATATCTAATTACTTAAAAATCTTTTTATAAGTGTGGCAATATGGATTTTTTCCATTTTTTTCATAATAGTCCTGATGATATTCTTCTGCTTTATAAAACTTAGATACTTTATATAAAGATGTGGCAACATTATAATCCATATCTTCAAGTTCATTAATTATTTCTAAGGAATTTTCTTTTTGAGTTTCATCAACATAAAAGATTGCAGATAAGTATTGAGATCCTATATCTGAACCTTGTCCATTTGTTTGTGTAAAATCATGAATCTCAAAAAACTGTTTTAATAACTCTTTAAAAGATATTTGACACTCATCATATTCTACTTTTACAATTTCTAAATGTCCCGTAGTTCCTGTACAAATCGAAGCATAATTTGGGTTTTCTAAGTGCCCACCCATATAACCAGAAATTGCAGAATAAACACCTTTTAATTTTTCAAGGTGATATTCAACTCCCCAAAAACATCCAGCTGCTAAATATGTAACAGCATGTTCTTTGCAAGACTTATCTTTACTTTGAAACTTTAAAGAGATAGAATTAACACAATGTCTTGTATTTTTTTTGGTAAAGCCTTCACCTTCAAAAATATGTCCTAAATGAGCCTTACAAGAAGAACATACTATTTCAACTCTTAGTCCATCTATATCAGAGACTCTTAGTACTGAATCTTTTATTTCATCATCAAAATTGGGCCATCCACAAGCTGATGAAAATTTATCTTCAGATTTATATAAAGAAGACCCACATTTTTTACACGTAAAAACGCCTTTTTCATAAAAATCATTATATTGACCAGAAAAAGGTCTTTCTGTTCCTTTATCTTCAATTACATATAACTCTTCATTGGTTAATTTATTATATTTCATCTTATCCTCAAATGCAAACTATTTTAATAATTTTATCTAAAGAAAAAAAATCATAATAAAAATTAAATATAATTTATTTGTTTAATTTATATTAAAAGTTTATACTGCCCCAATACGTAAAGACAACTATTTATAAAATCTAATTATCGTTATCCCTTGTTACTCCAACCCTACATTTTTAGATATGTTATATTTGTGAGCCAAACTTGATTAGCTCTTATTATATTTATCATGTGGAATAAATTATGGAATTGTAGCTTAAAATCTGTACAAAGTATATTTTATATCACTATGTACCTTTAATATAGCTCTTCAAATTTTCTAGTTTTTGTATAAGTGGATTTATCAAATTTTTTATATCTTCATTAGGATTTATAATATCTTGAAGTTTTTCTTTTAATTCCAATTTTTCTTTTATCATCTTTATCTCTTCTAATGAAGCAGTTAATACCATCATCTTATAAAAATTTATTCGCTTATCGTTATGAGTGAAAAATAGTTCTTGCTCTGTAATTCTTAAGGTTTCTGCGATGTATGGGATAAGTTCTATTTTGATACTTGAAGCCCCACTTAGATATCCATATATCGCTTTTTCTGTTGGTATCTCGCCTGTAGATTTTAGCTTTGGTTCTATTTGTATCAATCGTTTAGCAAATTCTCTCTTTGTAATATTTTGTTGCTTTAGAATATTATTGATTTTCTCATATACTTCCATACTAATTCCTTATTTTATAGAATTTTATAGAAATAAAGGCTTAGTTTAAGGAAATATTAATTTCTTATAACGTAGAATATGTGAAATACTTTTCATTTGGAGTTTAAGTTTGAAAATAAAAAATCTTTTTAGTAACTTTTTAAATAAAAGTTTATTGGTAGTTTTTTTGACTGTTGGGTTTAGTGGGAGTTTGTGGGGTTATGAATATTACCCAGTTTATTCTCAAAACTATTCATCTATAATACTATTAACACTTGATGAATTTATGACCAAAGGTGGGTCAGATAAAAATGGTCTTTATAACTTATCTGAAAAAGAGAGAAAGAAATACATCAAGAATGGCAGGTTAGAAATTGGTAGCTTAGATTATGACAAATTGTATGATTTAAGTCACAAATTGATAAATAATGGTGTATATTTTACTTCAGGAAAATTTTTAACATACGGAAAAACAATATCTGAACAGCATCTAAGAGATATACAAAGATTAAAAACTGACATGACAAATGCTAGAGGTTTGTCTGGTATAGAACTAGTTGAATTAGGATGGATATTTGCCAAAAATTCAACTTTTGCAGTTGCTGATATTTATACTAGAGGTAAAAGTGGTAACATTTTAAAATTAGCATCAAAGTCTAAATATGTATGGTGGGCAAAAGAAGTTAATAAATTAAATAAACTTAAAGTGTTTAAAAATCTTATTGATAGTAAAAAATTTAAAATATTTGTAAAATTAATAGAAACATCATTTGATATAAATAAAGCTTTAAATAATAATAATAACGAACTAGCTAGTGTAGGTATAAAAAATTTACAAGATTTAAAAGGATATCTAGTGGAAAAAGGTTTTATTATTAAAGACAACAATGAGATTGCAAATAAATTGATGGCTCAAGAATATGTTACTACTTATTTAAAATCTGCACTTAAAAGCATAGTACAAGCAGTGGCAAAAGCTTTTTCGGAAATTATAAAAAATCCACAAAGAGAAATTACTGAAGGACTAAAAACTATTGCAATTATGGTAGCTGAAGAAGCACCAATTATTAAGAGAGTTATAAATGCTTTTGAGAAAAGTAAAGAAGTTTCAGATGAAGGCAGAAAACGCTCTATGAATATTCTTACGATATATGATGAAGAAGTACAACCAGAGCATGACAAAGACTGGATTAATTTTCATACAAAATCCTGGAAGCATAATATTAAATATACTATTGACTTAGCTTATGCATATTATCCATTAAAATATGCTTTCTCTTCAGCTTTGTATGCTCGTAAATATTTATTGAAAGCTAACGCATATGGATTTGATACAAATGATGTATTGCTAAATCCTTCTTCAAAAGTAACTATAAAAGAAGCTGAATGTTTTATAAATAAAACATACTATTTAGATTACTCATTAGTTATGAATCATCCGAAAGCTTGCCAACAAGTTGATGGAGCTAATATTAATCGTCAATATTTTGCTACATTATTAGTCAATAAATTTTTTCCTAATGATAAGATTCCAAAGGAAGATAAAATTCTTAAGAAGAATTGGGGAGGGCATGAAACAATATTAGCTGAAAAAAGAATTGTAAAGGGTTATATTGATGGTACATTTAGAGGAACTGAAGATTTAAATTTCTTTGAAATGCTTGTGATGATAATTAATACAATGGATTATAGAACTTGTGGTTATGTTGGGTGTAGTATTCAAGATATAGTAGGAGTACAATAATGAAAACTAATAATTTAATAATAAAACTAATAACTCTACTTTTTATTTTTGTAAGTAGTGGATGGGCTGGGTATACTGTAAGTAGCAGTAAATATAGTTTATCTGTAGAGAAAGAAGTACACCCAAATGTATTTGTAAGAGCTGTAAAAAATAAAATTGTATCTAGTGCTAAAGTATATGCAAGAGCTTCTAGTAGTGGAGTAAGATTTTATTTTGATTATCCGTCGCATTTACTAAATAAACATACAAAAGCACAAATTTTTATATATTCTAGTAGTGGAAGTATGATTAGCCATGGTAGTAGTTTTACATTGTCAAATAGTGGAGGTACAAAATCTCTATATTCTAACAAAAGTTTTAATGGAAATTATAAAATAAAAATAGCACTTCTATATAAAGATACTTCAGGTGGAGGATATCTATTAGTTAGTAGAGGTAGCATAAATATCAAAAAACAAATTTCTATACCATCATCGCCAAGCATAAGTTCAGTATCTCCAACAACAAGCACAAGTATAACATCTGGAGATAATGTAAAATTTACAGCTTATTTAAGTAAATCATTGCCAAGTGGTTATAGTGTAAGTTTATTAATAGATGGAGCAAGTGAAAGATCTATGAGTTGTAGTGGACGTACTTGTACTTCTTATAGGATTATAAATTCAACAGGAACAAATAGAAAGTACGCAGTGTATGTAAAATATAAAGGAAGTACTAAAAAAACAAAATTTGGTTATTATAATGTAAAAGAAAAAAAAGAAAAGCAGTATTCACCAACTTTAAGTTCAAGTGGAAATAGTAGTATAAAACAAGGTTCATCTTATGCTTTAACTTTAAGAATGGAAGATAGAAATAGCAATTTAAAAACAATTCAAATAAACTGGAATGATGGAAGTAGTTTACTATCTCAAAGTGTGCAAAGAAGTTCAAATCATAGTAAAACATATTATCATACATTTACAAAAAGTGGTACATTTACAATAACAGCAAAAATAATTGATCATACTGGAAGAATTGATAATATCTCTAAAACTATTACAGTAACTTCAAATTTACCATCATCGCCAAGCAATTGATAATATCTCTAAAACTATTACAGTAACTTCAAATTTACCATCTAATGTTGGAGATAATAAGCCAGTAGTAAATATTACTTCATCTTATGCTTTAACTTTAAGAATGGAAGATAGAAATAGCAATTTAAAAACAATTCAAATAAACTGGAATGATGGAAGTAGTTTACTATCTCAAAGTGTGCAAAGAAGTTCAAATCATAGTAAAACATATTATCATACATTTACAAAAAGTGGTACATTTACAATAACAGCAAAAATAATTGATCATACTGGAAGAATTGATAATATCTCTAAAACTATTACAGTAACTTCAAATTTACCATCTAATGTTGGAGATAATAAGCCAGTAGTAAATATTACTACAAAAGGAACAAATGTAAATCCAAAAACATCAAATTTTATATTAAATATAAGTGTTAGCGATGATATAGGATTAAAAGCTGTTGGATATTGGATTTATAAAATAGGTAAGAATACTAATACATCTATAAAAACGGATGTGAAGAAATTAAATGGTGTATTAAGTAGTGTAAGTTTTACAATAGATGTAAATAGTTTATCAGTAGGTTCATATAAAATAAAAGTAATAGCAAGTGATACAAAACCACAAGCATCAAATAGCAAATATTTTTATTTTCAAAAAATAAAATCCAATACTAAGCTTCCAATAATAACTTTAACAAAACCAATCACTATAGAGAATAATAGATTTAAAGCTACAATTGAAGCAAATGCTCAAGGTAATAGCGTAGCTGTAACATCTGTTAAAATATATGTGGCAGGACACAGTGATAATCAAAATTATTTAAGAGCTTATGAGCGAAAATCGGTATCAAGTGGAGATTATCCAAAAAATATGCCAAAAATTACACAAGATTGGGATTTTAGTATTAGTCATTTAGATAGTGGAGAATATGAAGCTATATTTTTTGTAGCCAATAATAAAAGTCAAGTTGTAGATACAGGAACTAAAAAATTTACATTTACTAAAACAGTGGATGAGAATTTACCATCTAATGTTGGAGATAATAAGCCAGTAGTAAATATTACTACAAAAGGAACAAATGTAAATCCAAAAACATCAAATTTTATATTAAATATAAGTGTTAGCGATGATATAGGATTAAAAGCTGTTGGATATTGGATTTATAAAATAGGTAAGAATACTAATACATCTATAAAAACGGATGTGAAGAAATTAAATGGTGTATTAAGTAGTGTAAGTTTTACAATAGATGTAAATAGTTTATCAGTAGGTTCATATAAAATAAAAGTAATAGCAAGTGATACAAAACCACAAGCATCAAATAGCAAATATTTTTATTTTCAAAAAATAAAATCCAATACTAAGCTTCCAATAATAACTTTAACAAAACCAATCACTATAGAGAATAATAGATTTAAAGCTACAATTGAAGCAAATGCTCAAGGTAATAGCGTAGCTGTAACATCTGTTAAAATATATGTGGCAGGACACAGTGATAATCAAAATTATTTAAGAGCTTATGAGCGAAAATCGGTATCAAGTGGAGATTATCCAAAAAATATGCCAAAAATTACACAAGATTGGGATTTTAGTATTAGTCATTTAGATAGTGGAGAATATGAAGCTATATTTTTTGTAGCCAATAATAAAAGTCAAGTTGTAGATACAGGAACTAAAAAATTTACATTTACTAAAACAGTGGATGAGAATATAGAAGTAACAAATTTTAAAAATGAGTTCAAATATTATGACCCACTTATAAAAAATATTTTAAATGATAGAAATATTAATTCAAAAGTATCAAGAGCCGAAGCTGTAATAATGGTAGAGAAATTTTTATCTAAAAAGTCATCAAAATTTTCAAACTATGATATGAGTGAATATTATATGAGTTTCGCAGATGTAGATACTAGAGCAGATTATTATAATTCACTATTAAAACTTAGTTATTATATTGGAGACAATGATACTACTACTCCTATAACAAAAGAAAATAAACTATTTCGTCCTCTTAATAAAGTAAGCCGTCAAGAGTTTATAGCTATTGTTGTACAAGGTTTTGATTTAGATATTATTGACAATAAAGACTATTTAGGTGATTTTAAAGATATGAATAATGTAGCACCTTGGGCCTATAAATATTTTAATACAGCAGTAAAAAATAAACTTATGAATGGAAATAGAAGTGAACCTTTAAATCCAAGACTTTTACCAAAAGATGCTTTAAGTGTTTATGAAGCTATGGTGATACTAAAAAATGTAAAAAAATATTTTGAAGGTAAATATAAACATACAGAAGCTAAATTTCAAACAGCCGATAGTTTAGATATAAGTAAACTTTTATATAAACAAATAGGTTATGAATATGAACCAAGGTATTTTGAAAGTAATGCAATGGGAATAGATATAAAAAATATATCACAATCAACTGCAAATAAAGAGTACTGTGGAATTGATAATAGTATAGTATTGTCAGTATCTGCTTCAACTGATAACTCAAAAGCTTCAAAAATAAGTGAATATTATTGGTGGAGTACAAATGAAGGATATTTTAGAGAATATAAAGGCAGTGCAAACTTTAAAAAAGTATGTTTTATCCCTGCTACAACCAAACCAAATGAAGGTTATAAAATAGTAGTAAATGGCGGAGATAATATAGGCTATGTAGATACATATATCTATACATCAATAAATATTAGTAATAATACATATGATAATTCAAATGATAAAATAAATGCTACAGATAATCCAATATTTACAAGTAATAAATATATGACAGCAAATAAAGCTTATAGTATAAACATAATAGGTGGATTTGAAAAAGCTGGTACAAATGTAGGTATAGAAAATATTAAAATTACACTTATCAATGGAAATACTAAAATAGAACTATTTAAAGGACAAGCTATAAATGGAAAAAGTACTTTTATAGTTCCAGATATACCTGAACTTTATGGTAATAATATAGATATACAAATAGTAGCACATACACAAAATGCAATTAGTACCTCTAATATATCAAGTATAAAATATCTTCCACAATTTACTTTAAAAGGTAAAGTTTATAATGCTAACGCTACAAATAAAGCAGATTATGTATTAATAGGAAATGATAAAGTTTATCTTGATGAAAATAATAAATTTTATAAAACAATAGATAAAACTTATGAAGTGAAAAATTTATATGTAAAAGTGCATAGTACTAGCGATAAAAATTCATTTGATACTATAAAAGTTGATTTGACATATTTAAATCCTAGTAGATTTTTAGTTATGATTGGAGAGGATACTACTTCAAGTGAGCCTATTAATAGTGATGATAATAAAGATACAGATGATGATGGTGATGGTATAATTGATGATAATAAAGATACAGATGGTGATGGTATAATTGATAAAAATGAAGGTAATAAAGATAGTGATAATGATGGAATACCTGATTATAAAGACACAGATAGTGATAATGATGGTATCAGTGATAAACAAGAAGGCGATATAGATACAGATAGCGATGGAATACCTGATTATTTGGATACAGATAGCGACAATGATGGTATGAGTGATAAAGATGAAATTGCAAATGGTACCAACCCAGTAGTTAGCAATCTTTATGAATTTGATATTAACAAAGGAACATCTTTAATAAGTGGAAATATCATTATGTCTAAACATTTAAATGATAATATTAATATAGTTTGGAGTTTAAATCCTTCTTATAACATATGGATGGCTTATTCTAAAAATGGAAAGTTACAAAACAAAATTATAAAAGACGGTTACCTTAAATTAAATGAAATTTATGAACATGAAGGTTTATTTATTGTTTCTAGTAATGATACCACAATTAAAATATTTGATACGAAACCAAAAAAATACTTTCCAAATGTTTCTCCACATACTTTAGAAAATGTAAGATATGATTATAAAGTAGATAAATATCCACAAGGATATAGTCTCCATGGTACAAATAACACTATAGACACAAGTAGTATAACTTGTAAAGACAATCTAAGTTTAGGGGCAGTATTAAAACTAAAAGGCGATAATTGGTCTATATATATGCCAAATCAAATTATAGAAAATATAGAAAACTTTAATTATATCTATGCTAATGAAGGATATATGGTGTGGTGTTATGATGAGAATGAGTATTAGGAGTGTATGATGAAAAATAATATTTTAAAAATAGTTAGTTTAATTTTTGTATTTGGTTTAATCTTTTCTGGTTGTGGTGGTGGTGGTTCAAAAACTTCAAATAATAAAAATAAAAATACTAATGAAGAAGCACAAATAAAATCAACAACAATAAGTGGTAATGTTGTTGATGGGCCTATATATGATGCAAATGTATCTGTATATAAAAAAGATGGTACTTATCTTGGAAGTACTAAAACTTTAAGTACGGATGGTAAAATAGGAAATTATACTTTAGATATAAAAGATTTACCTGATGAATATATAGTTAAAATTATAGGTGGTAAAGATACAGGACCTGATGGAATTATAAATAATAATGATGAAGAGAGTTTTGAGATGAGTTCAGTTGGACTTAAATCATCTCCAACTACATATATTACCCCTGCAACTTCTATGATAGCAAATATGGTACAAGATGGTGTAAGTTTAGCAGATGCAAAATCAAGTGTTAAAAAATCGTTGGGATTACCTGATGGTATTGATTTAAC
Organism: Halarcobacter sp.; assembly: GCA_965243765.1. Lineage (GTDB taxonomy): Bacteria > Campylobacterota > Campylobacteria > Campylobacterales > Arcobacteraceae > Halarcobacter. Next base: position 615,367 of record CBDEWB010000020.1, on the reverse strand, counting down.
TACTACAAATCCTAAAACAAATGATATAGCTAGTAAAGCAGGTACTTTTATAGCACAAGTTTTAAAAGCTATCCCTACTACAAATAAAACTCAAGCTTTAAAATCTATTACTAAAGAGTTTAAAGTTAAAGCTCTTTCAAATAAATCTGTAGCAACTATTAGTAGTACAGATATATTTATAAATGATTTAAACCTTACTTCTATATCTGATGATGTAAAAGTAGCTAAACCAGATACTATAATACAAGATGATATAGATAAATTAAAAAAAAGTAGTTCATTACTTACTAAAAAGATTAAATTAACAGTAAAGAAAACAAAAGCAGTAGATAAGCAAACAGATAAGCAAAGAAAAGAAGCAATAGCATCTCATAAAGCATTTGAACAATTATCAGCAGAGATAAAAAAAGAAGGTATATATACTATTGATTTAAATAAGTTAGAATCATTATTTATTAAATATGAAGATGGTTTTAATGCAGTTTTAGAAGATGGTATTGAGAGTTTAACAAATGATAATCTTGATATACTGGCGGATGTTATTGAGTCAAATTTAGATAAAAATATCTCAAGTATAACTACAAATTTAAAAACAATAGCTTTAAATACAAGAGAGTTAGATGATAATTCAATAAATATATATAAAACTCTTTATGCTACTATAGATATAAATGATTCAGCAAAAGTATCAAACTTAAATAAAGATGATATAAAAAATATAGCTTCAAGTATGTATAGTGAGAATAGTGATATAAAAAAATTATTATCTGCTTCAATCGCATCAAAATTAATCTCTATAATAAAAAGTTCAACTGGTGCTATACAAACATCAAAAATAAATGAAGTCCAAAGTGCAATAGTAGATAATATTATATTAAACGATACATTAAAAAATTTAGCTATAAAACAAAAATCGTCTTCAAAAGCACAACAAAAATCAGCTAAATTAGCACTTGAAAATATCAATCAAAACTTTAAAAAAGAAGATTTTGTATTTAATAATATAGCAAAAACTACTATTGAAGAATTAGAATTAAAAATAAAATCACAACTTCAAATACTATTAGCAGATGATACAAAAAGATTAGCTGAGATTTTTGATGAGATAAAAGCTATAGAGATAAATACACAGCTAATTAAGCTTGATACTGTATTTGATGAAAATACTTATGATACAAATTTAAATACTATCAAATCTGTTATTTCAAATTTAAGAAAACAAAAAGATGCAAATAGTGATATAGATTTAACAACTTCACTTAGAAATATAAAAAAGAAATTTGAACAAGCAATTGAGAATAATACTTCAATAAGTTCTGTAGTAACTAATATTAATAATAATGTAACTAAATATATTCAACATAAAGATGAAAAAAGAATTTATGTTGAACCATTTATATTTCCAAGTATTGGTGGATTTGAAATGCCACCTTTGAATTCTAATGATGGGAATAAAATAGTTTTACAATAGTTTACACTCCCTAAATCTAAATTCTAAATCCAAGCTATCTTGATAGGCTTGATTGATTGGGAGTGTAAATATAACTATATAAACCTTAAAAATAAAATTTATTAGATAAATATGATTTAATATGAGAGTGTAAAATAAACTGTGTAAACCCACCAGTTTCTTTTTAATCACTTCTCATGGGAGTGTAAATATAACTATATAAACCTTAAAAATAAAATTTATTAGATAAAATATCTAGTAAATCAATTTTAAGGATTTACATTATGGCAATATTAAATTTAGAAGAATTAAAGAAACAAATAAAAGATGGTACTTTTACAGGTTTAGAATCATTAGAGAATGAATTTAAATCAATGTTAAAAGAAGTTTTACAAGAAACTGCACAAGAAGAATTAACTTCACACTTAGGTTATGAAAAGAACCAAATCTCAAAAAACACAAACTCAAGAAATGGTTATAACAAAAAGAAACTCAATTCCAAATATGGTCAAGTTGATTTAGAAATCCCAAGAGACTTGCAAGTGTGGATTCCGCTACGCTTCATGAGATTCTAGTTTTGAACCACAACTAATAAAAAAAAGAGAAACAATTCTTGAAGGAACTCTCAATTTAATAATATCACTTTATGCCAAAGGCATGAGTGTAAGGGATATTCAATTACATCTTGATGATTTATATGGATATGAACTTTCAGCAGAAACAATATCTAATATGACTAATTGTTTAGTCCCAAAGACTTACTCAAAGGATTCAACTTAAAGTACTCTGGGTTTTTCCTGAATATTTGAGACATTGTATCATAAGGTGTTTTATACTTTAAAGCTTTGAGTTTTTTCTGATAATTATATAAAAGAAGAAAGCTCATCAAGTGTAACTTTAGAGCTTTTAAGGTCTCATAATGAAAAAGTTTCACAGTATGGTCTTTAAGAACTTTATTCATCACTTCTACCTGACCATTAGTCCAGGGATGTCTAAACTTAGTCAAACGGTGTTCTATTTTATACTTTTGGCATACTATATCAAAAGGATGAATCTTATCTTTTGGTCTTAAATGTTCACTTAGAAGTGCATAAGTAAATTGAGCTCCATTATCTGTTAAAATAGTATGGATTTTAAAAGGTATATCTTGTATAAAGTTTTCTAAGAATGAACAAGCGATAGCCTGAGTCATTCTTTCATGAATTTCCACATAAGTATACTTAGTAGCACGATCTATAGCTACGAACATATAGGCTTTGCCTTCTTCACTATGAACTTCTGAAATATCTATATGGACATATCCTATATCATACTCTTTGAACTTCTTTTTTTCTGTTTTATCACGGGGTTCTTTGGGCAAACGGCTTAATCCATGACGTTGCAAGCATCTGTGTAAGTTTGACCTTGTCATTTTAGGTATCTCATCCATCAGGGCTATAAAAACATCATCTAGTGCAAACTTGGTAACTCTTCTAAACTCACAAATTATTTGTTCTTCTTCTTGACTTAGTACTGTTGACCTTGCTATCGTCGGTCCACTTTTTTTATCAGTGATTCTATTGGCATTCTTCCATTTTGTTACTGTTTTTGGATTAAGGGACAATCTTGCAGCTAACTCTGTGATTGTCTCTTGAGACTCTTGTATTTCTTTTCGAATTCTTGGCGTCGTCTTGGCATTAGAGTGTTGTATATTTCCCATAAATCTACTCCTTTTATAAAATAATAGCTGACTCCATGAGAATTAGGGACTAAACAACTAATAAAGTATTAGAACTTGCAAAAGATTGGCAAAATAGAGCTTTAGACCAAATGTATCCAATCATTTTTATGGATGCAACTATTCTTAAAATAAGAATAGATAGAGTTGTTAAAAATGTAGCTGCTTATATTATGCTAGGAATTACAGCAGAAGGTAGTAAAGAAATAATAGGAATTTGGATTGGTAATAATGAAACTAGTAAATATTGGCTCTTCTTACTTAATGAAATTAAGAACAGAGGAGTTGAAGATGTTCTTATCTTTGCCATAGATGGTCTAAATGGTTTTAATGAAGCGATACAAGCCAATTATCTTAAAGCAGAGATACAGCGATGTATCGTGCATCAAATTAGAAGCTCATTAAAGTTTGTTTCTTAAAAAAGACAGAAAAGCAATTGCAAATGATTTAAAATCAGTTTATACTGCTATTTCAGAAGAACATGCCTTAGAAAACCTAAATGAATTTCACGATATTTGGGGAGAAAAATACCCTCATATCAAGCAATCTTGGCTAAATCATTGGGATGAATTAGCTACTTTTTATAAATATCCAGAAGCTATTAAAAAGCTAATTTATACAACAAATCCAATAGAATCACTTAATTCAACAATTAAAAGAAAGACAAAATCAAAAGGATCTTGCCCAACAGTAGACTCAGCTTTTAAGGTAATGTATTTATCAACTAAAGAGGTTCAAAATAAATGGAAAAGGTCAAGAGTAAGAAATTGCTCAGAGATTTATCCTCAACTATGTATATTTTTCAGCAAAATTATGGAAAAATATACAAAGTAGTTAGAGGATAATTGGTTGGTTTACACAGATGAGTTTACACTCTCAAATCTTTTTGAATTTTCGATAGATATATTATCATTGATACAGTTTCTATCACTTGTGTGTGCAATACTATTTCTCATTGATACAATAGCTTTTCCTAAATCCCTTAATGAACTTTTAGTGTTTTTTTGTGTTTCATCAGGTAATGCTACTATTACACTTTCTAACTCACTAAAAGCACTATTGTTTCCATATATATTATTAAATATATTGTCTCCATCTGATTGTGTATAATTATATTTATCTCTTAAGTATTGAAGAAGATGGTCATAAGAAGTTATGACATTATCTTTTACATCATCTTTGCTAATCTGATCTGATTCTAGTATGTAAGTAGGTGTTATATTATCTGTTATCATTTTAAACTTATCAAAACCATCTCGGTTAACTCTATCTTCCTTTACATTATGTTTGACCTGTACATTTAATAGTCTAAGTAATTCTGTTTTTAGATTATCATTTGAAATTGTATCAATACCTTTTTTAATATTTATATATAAATCATCTTTTTTAAATTCTTCTACGGCATTTGTAGCTCTAGCCGTTGCATCGTCATCATAAATTTTACCATATGCTCTTATCAAAACTTGAAGTTTCTCAAATAATTCTTTTGTCAATTCAGTTTCATTTAATGCCGTTCTGTCTGTACCAATATTGTCTTTTGCTTGATTATCTATAAAATCTACATGAAATTCAGCATATAAGTGAGCATAACCATAACTATTAGATTGCTGAATTCCTAAATATGTTGCTTCCTGACAAAGCTTTCCTCGTGCAAATAGGACTACACCTTTATTTCCTTCAACTCTAACTGTACTATTTCTTGCTATAATTGTCCCTGTTATATTATTCTTTTTAAAATATTTCACAACATCTTGGTTTTGAGTAAATCTATCTATATCTTCTGGTATATTATATACAAATCTAATATCATGATTTAAAACTTCTTGATTCCTAAAAGATTGATCTATTTTACAATCTCCCAATTTTATCTTAAATCCATCTGGATCTTCAGGTGTTCCTTCATACATAATATTTAATCTTTTAGCTATTGATCTAGATAAATCTTCACTAGACACAATTGTTTGAGTATTATCAGATAAATAAATTGTAGTTCCATTTGGAAGATTAACAGAAACTGGCTCAGTATCAATCATAGCTTCATAATCATCAAATTCTTGATCTTCATCCAATTTTGAAGTTACAAGTAATGTACTGATCTTATTAGCTTTTATTGTTTCAACTCGAAAAGACTTAAATAATCCAAAACAAGCTAATTTACCAAAACCTTTTCTTCCTGTAACTAATCTACCTTTCTTAGTAGTTTTAGCTTTATTTATTTTTCTTCTATTACTTCCCACTTTTAAAAAGTTATCTGAAAGTTCTTGAAGACTCATCCCCTCACCATCATCTTTAATTATGATAGTTCCCTTATCTCTTTCAATATTAATATTAACATAAGATGCGTCAGCATCATATGAATTTGTAATATATTCAATTAAAACACCATAAGTATTTTTATAAAGATTTTCTCCTAATTGAACAACAGCATTTGCCCCTACATCAAAAGTAGTTGGTATCATATTGGACATGATTATACGAACTCGACTTTTAATTGATGACCAGTAGCTTCAGCATAAGCCATCAATGTTGTTATCTTTGGAGCTGCTTCATAGCTAAAACTTTCCAATCTTGAGATATTACTTCTCTTTGTATGCATTTTAATTGCTATTTCTTCTTGAGTGAGATTAGCTTTTTTTCTCATCTTAATAAAATTTAGTTTAATATCATAAAGTGGTTTTAATTTTTCATATTCTTCTCTAATTTCATTATCTAATAAAGCTTTCTTTTTAAAATCTTCATATGTTGGTCTATTTCCCATTGTCTAACTCCTTTTTTCTCTTTTTTGCTAAATCTAAATCTTTTTAGGAATAGTATTTGTTTTTTTAATAAAACTATGCAAAATAATAACTTCTTGATTTACAACTGTACAGAAAATACTTCTTGCAATACCTTCTTTGCCTTTTGCACGAAACTCAAAAAGTCCATCTTTTAATGGTGCAGAATGCGGTCTTCCCAAATTAGGTCCAACTTGTTCAACTATATCAAAAATACTTAATAAATCTGATACGATACTTTTAGGCAATTTGAAAGTTTCATTTTCTACTCTTTCATTAAAGAATGTTATTTTCCAATTTTTATTATTCATAGCATTATGTTATCCTAAAAGATACAAAATGTCAATAGTTAAAAATGTAAATTTCTGAATTTCAACCACTTATTACGAAGAGCCTAAAGTTTTAATCTTAATCTTCAATCTCTTTAGATTCTTTTTAAAACTTTATATATAAACATAAACACACAACTATAACTTCTGTAAAAACTGTAATATCAAAATTCATATTAATTTATAAAGTTAAATAAGAGGATAATCCTCTTATTTAACTTCTCTAGCTCCTATATTTCCGTATCTATGATAAGAATGAGAAATACTTTGTTCCATAAAATAATTTAGAAGTTCTAATCTTCCTTCTATAAAAGGTTCATGTCTTACAATAAAAGTAAGATTTTTAGCAGTATTCTCAAATACAATGCTTGGCACTTTTGAAATATGAGAATAAATAACCCTATCAAAGTTTCTAGTAGTCTTAGCAAAAGTTTCATTATTCTCAACTACAAAAGTATCTTTAGTTGTAAATAACTCTTCTTTTGAAGCTTTTAAGAACGCTTCAATTGCTTTATTTTCATTAATTGATACTTTGAAATTAACTTTAGAAACACGCGCTGCTAAGATTCTACTTAATACTTCAAACATAGTGTCATCAGGACTTACTCGTATAAGTACACTATCCAATGCAATATATTTAAAGTGATTATCCTCACCTCTTACATTTGCATAATCTTTTTGTTTTGAAAACTCATTTTCATAAGCAGACATATAAGATTGAAGTGCTGTTTGAATCACTTCAAACTCTTCTATTTTTCCTGAGATTGCTTTACATTTAGCAATAAATGAAACCAAATCACTTCTATAAGTTTTATTTATATCTGGTTTTGAAACTTCTTTAAAATCAACAAACTGTGTAATATAGTTATAAATACCCACTTTTCGCCCCGCTCCTATTGCAGATTTGCCCATTCCACCAAAAGGCTGTCTTAAAACAATAGCACCTGTAGTTCCTCTATTTATATATAGATTTCCTGCTTTTAAATTATCTTTCCAATAGCTTACTTCTCTTTCATCTAAAGATTCAATTCCAGATGTTAATCCATAACCTGTAGCATTTACAATATTAATTGCATGTTTTAAATCATTTGCTTTTATAACAGCTAGAACTGGACCAAAAAGTTCATTCATATGAATAAAGCTTCCTTCACTAACTCCCCACTTAATAGCAGGTTTTAACATATATTCATTATCTTGTGCATAAGATGGTTTTAAAGCCCAAGTTTCATCATCTTCAATAGTTTCTATAGCTTTTTTTAGATTTCCACTTACTTTATTTGCTAAAGTACCAATTCTATTTCCAAAATCCCAAATTGAACCTACATTCATAGATGAAGCTGTATCGATTAATGCTTTTTTGAAATTTTTATCGTTATAAACTTCTTCTTCTAAAATAAGTAATGAAGTAGCACTACATTTTTGCCCTGAGTTTGCAAAAGCACTTTGACAAATATTTTTTACTGCTTGTTCTCTATCTGCCATATTTGTAACAATGGTTGCATCTTTTCCACCAGTTTCAGCACTTAAAAACAAATCATTCCTAGTTTCTAACATAGAAGCAGCTGTATCTTCTCCACCTGTTAAAATTACAAAGTCTATATCTTTATTTGGAATTAAAAATTCGCCAGCAAGAGCTCCTTGACAAGGTAAGAATTGTAAAGTATTTTTTGAAACTCCTGCATCCCAAAAACATTTACACAGTTCATATGCACATAAAGTGGCAACTGAAGCAGGCTTTATAATTATAGTATTTCCAGTAGCTAAAGAAGCAGCAACTCCACCAACAGGAATAGCAATAGGGAAATTCCAAGGAGGAACTATAACACCTACACCTTTACCTTTAAGCTCTAAGTTTTTATACTCATCAAAATGTCTAACTGCATGAGAATAAAATTCAATAAAATCAATTGCTTCTGAAACCTCTACATCCGTTTCAGTAAATACTTTTCCTACTTCAGCAGCAGCAACACCGATTAAATCATTTCTTCTCTCACGCATTTTAATTGCAACAGCTTTTAATACTTCATGTCTTTGTACATGTGTTTTAGCTCTCCAACCATCAACATCAGCTTTTGCAACTTCAACAGCTTTTTTCATATCAGCTTCATTAGCTAAGGCAAATCTACCTGCAAGAATATTATCTTTTAATTGCGACTTATCAACAGAATCATATATTATTCTTTCGCCAACTAACTCTTTAGCACCTACAACTACAGGAACAATATTATGTTTAGTATCTGTAGAATTTTTCCATTTTTTGACAATATTTCTTGCCCATTCATGATTTTTACTTAATATAAAATCTGTATCAGCTTCTGCATGATAACTATTAGTATCATAAGATGAGTTGTTAAAATCATCCCATTTTTCATCTAATCTATTTTGAGTTCTTTTTGAACCTATAAAAGAAGTTTTTTCAACTTCAAAAGACTCAACAAAAAGTTTTTCTTGCATTTTCCAATCAATTGAACCAATAGTTAATCCAAATGAATATCTAATAAAGTTATTAGGGCCTGTATTTTCGTCAAGACGTCTAACTAAATAAGCAATTGCATTTGTAAATTGTTCTTTAGAAGCTGTAGGAGTATATAAAATCACCTCTTTTGAAATCTCTTTAATAGCAAGTCTAGCAGCTTCACTCATACCTTCTAACATCTCTAAAGTATGAAATTCACTTGTTTTATTTTCATCTGATAATACAGTTGAAAATGCTAATTCAAATAGGTTATGAGAAGCAACTCCTACATGCATAAAAGGAGCATTTTCACTTTGAAGTGCATATCTTACCATCCTTTTATAATTTGCATCCGTATCTGCTTTATTAATATATGTAACCATTTCCCAATGCTTTTGAGAAGCTTCAGTTTCTTCCATCTCCATATTAGCACCTTTTACAAGTCTAAACTTGATTGGGCTTCCACCATTTTGTACTCTAGTCTTTGCCCAGTCACATAATTTTTTTTGCCAATTAAAAGAATCAGGTAAATACGCTTGTAATACGATTCCCGCATAGAAATCTTTAAATTGCTCTTTCTGCAAAGTTTTTTTAAATACAGCAACAGTAATAGCTAAATCTCTATACTCTTCCATATCAAGATTTATAAACTTATTTGTTTTTGTACCATCTTTTTGAATGTAAGGATACTTTTGAGCTTGTCCATAAATTTTTGTTAATTTTTCTACTAATATATCAACTGTTTTATCAAAATTTAAAGGATTAATCTGTGAAAAAATAGTTGATATTTTAATTGATAAATAATCAACATTTGGATTAGCTAAAGCTTTCATATATTTTTTTATTCTCTCAGCAGCTTCGTCTTCCCCAAGTACTACTTCACCAATTAAATTAATATTTACTCTAGTACCTTCTTTTTTTCTTTTTATAAGGTGTTTATTAAAAATCTCTTCCTCTCCTTTAATAACTACCGTTTTAGTATCTTCTCTAATTTGATTTACAAATAAAGGAACTGAAATATTAGGTAAATACTTTCCTATATTTGCAAAAAGGTATAATAGTATTTTATCTTTTGTAGTAAAAAAATGTGCCATTCCATGTTTTTTAAGTAAAAAACAAATTTGATTAGCAATTCTAGCATTCGATTTAGCACGAAAACATTGATCCATTAACTCAATTAACAATGCTTTATCTTTTGGATGTTTTAACATCTTATTCATTTTTATATAAAATTCTCTATCAAAATCACTCACAAGCTCTGTTGCTCTATTTTGCCACTTTTGTGCAAGGTTAATAGTAGAATAAATTATATCTTTTTTTATAATCATATTTTTAGCCTTAATAATATTTTAGTAATACATTTAGTAGTACTAAAATATTATTACTAATACAAACTTAGTATAAACTTAATATTTTTTTATATAATTCTTATATTAAAGTTTTAAACAAGTTTTGTGTAAAATATTGTTTATAACTTATAATAAGCCTTAAAAGGAAATCTATGGCAAAACAAAAATATGACAGAATAATCATTCAAAATGTTATCAATAATAGTGCAAAAGAAAAGAAAAAGATAAGTCAACTAACAATTAAAATTGATTCAAAATTAGATAATGCCCTTATTATTTTATCTGAAAAAATAAATCTATCTAAAAATAAGTTAATTGAAAATATTCTTTATGAGAGTGGTATTATTAAAGAAGTTGAAGAAAACTATTATGACTAATTTCCCAACTCAAGATAAAATAACTAACTCTATCTTAACTGCAATTATAAAAGCAAAAGAGAACTTTTTATTTTGGACAAATAATAGACTACCTTTATCTTATGGACCACGTAAGATATTAACTATTCATATAGCTCAAGAACTTGCACTATTAGAGGATACTCCCGAAATATTTATAAATGCAACAATTACTGATATTCTAAGATGCTCTTTAGACAATAGAAAAGACTATATAAATTTCATGAAAGAAAGAAATTTAAAAGAAGGTACTTTAAGTATTACTTTAGATGAAAGATTTAGTCATAAAAATGATAATGATTCTATATCTAAAATTATAATTAGCATTCAAAGCAATGTCATCAATGCAAAGACTGAATACCTAAATGAAATTGAGGTATTATGTAAAATATTAAACAAAGATAATAACTATAATAAATCAACTTTAGATTATGGTATTTTTGCATTTTATACAAATATTTCAAGTAATGCTAGAAAAAAACTAGACAAAAGGATTCCTGAAATAATAAAAAGTTTTGATAAAATCGTAGCAAACTATGATAATTTAAAAGCTAACTTTAAAGGTGGTGATATAAATAAAGCTAACGATAATGAAGAATGGGCTATTGGATGTTATATTATAGAACCATTTTATAATTAATAAATATTTATACTTTTTTTCTATTTAATACACTCTTCAAATCTAAAATTACAATTTTTTATTTTAAAATTTTCAAAAATTGCACTTCAGATTTAAATTTTGGGAAATATAAAAGTAATTTAATTATTTAAATTTCATTTTATATTTTATATGTTAAGATTAGATAATAAACATATGTTTATTTTTTAGACTTTTTTAGAATTATTGGTATAAAGATATTAGATAAACAATTTATTAGTTATACAGCTATATAAAAGTAATGGAAAAATTCGATTTTTCTCTTTTAACTTTAAGTATTAAATGGAAATTATAAACGATCTTTTGGTAGTTTTCAAAGTATTTAAAACTTTTGTATAAGTATAGTATAAGTAATAAAATATTAATTAACTTTAATTAGTATAAAAATATTTTAAACTTTTAAAGACTATATCATTATTTTTAAATATCATAGTTTCCTTAAAAATTACAAGGATAACTAAATGTTAGTATTAGAAATAGAAGATATAAAAGAGTTAGTAAAAAAGATTGGCTATAAAGATTTTTTCTTAAAGTTAATTGATACTTTAGAAGAAGATTATAAAAACTGGGATGATTTTGATAAATGTCCAAGAGTTGCAAATCATGTAAAAGGTGGTGTAATTGAACTTATGCCAATTTCAAATAAAGATATGTATTCATTTAAATATGTAAACGGTCATCCAAAAAATCCTGAACAAAATAAACTTACAGTAATGGCTACAGGTCAATTATCTGAAACAAAAACAGGTGAACCATTAATGTTTTCAGAAATGACACTATTAACTGCCCTAAGAACAGCTGCGACATCAGCTATGATGGCGAAATATATGGCAAAAGAAAATTCAGAAATATTAGCTTTAATAGGCACTGGTGCACAAAGTGAGTTTCAATACTTAGCATATTCTTATATTTTTGATTTAAAAGAAGTTAGATTTTATGATATAGATCCAAAAGCAATGATTAAGTTTGAAAAAAATATAAGTTCATATAATATTAAGTTAACTCCTTGTAGCGATTCACGTGATGCAGTTAAAGGAGCTGATTTAATTACAACTTGTACTGCTGATAAAAATTATCAAACTATTTTAACAAAAAATATGATTCATAAAGATGTATTTATTAACGGACTAGGTGGAGATTGCCCAGGCAAAACAGAAATTGAAAAAGAATTAGTTGAATCTTCAACAGTAGTTGTTGAGTATTTACCACAATCAAAAATTGAAGGAGAAATACAACAGATGCCAAAAGATTTTATATGTCCTGAATTTCATGAGATTGTAAAAGGTAATAAATCAATCAACGTCGAAACACATGGGACAGTTCTATATGATTCAGTAGGCTTTGCATTAGAAGATTATTCAGTACTTAGATTAATTTATTCATTAGCTAAAAAAAATAATATTGGTAAAAATATGAATTTAATCCCTCAATTAGATGATGTTAAAAACCTATTTGCATTATTATAGGAATTATTAAGTGGAAAAAAAAATTAAATTAATTGAAGTTTATTCAGATATTGCAGGACATAAAAAAGGTGCTTCCTTAGGAATTAAAGAACTTAAAAAATCTAGTGAAGATTTAGAATCAAAATATTTCAAGAAATTTTTATCTCAAGTTGTTGAGGATGAAAATCATGCATATAAAGATGAAAGTAAATTTAAACATGCAAAATATATTGACAAGATTTCACTTGTAATTGAAAGATTAGCACAAAGAGTTAAAGAGGTAAGATTAAATGATGATTTTCCAATCATTTTAGCAGGTGATCATGCTTCTTGTGCTGGAACTATGCATGGATTAAAAATGGCTCATCCAAATGATGAAATTGGCGTTGTCTATATTGATGCACATGCAGATATACACTCTCCTTATACTTCTAATTCTGGCAATATCCATGGAATGCCTTTAGCAATTGCTTGCGCAATAGATAATAAAGAGTTTATGATTCAAGATATAACTCCAAAAGAAAAAAAATATTGGGATAATATAAAATATTTAGCAGGACCTTCACCTTCAATTAATCTAAATAATATAGTTTTTTGTGCTTTACGAGACTTTGAAGAACCTGAAGCTAATTTAATTAAGAAACATAATATTCCTGTACACACAGTAGAGGATATAACACTTAATGGAATTTCAAATACTGTAAAAAATATTTTTGATAAATTGTCAAATTGTAAATATATCTATGTGTCTTTTGATGTAGATAGTATTGATCCTTTATTTGTGCCAGGTACAGGAACACCTGTATCTAAAGGTTTATCGTATAATCAAGCTTTACAATTAAATATTGAATTAATTAAGAATGATAAAGTTTGTTGTTGGGAAATGGCAGAGATTAATCCTTTATATAATAAAAAATCAGATGATTCTTTAAAAATATTTGAAATACTAGAAATGGTAACTGATAAATTAGTAAAACATTATTAATACATATTTATTCTTTAAAAAAAGAGACTGTAAAATAATTATATTTTCAGTCTCTACTAAAAATACGAGAGTTCCTTTTAATATAGTTTCTTTTTTTTTGATTAATTGTGGTTCAAAACTAGAATCTCATGGAATGTAGCGGAATCCACACTTGCAAATCTTTTGGAATTTCTAAATCAACTTGACCATATTTGGAATTGAGTTTCTTTTTATTATAAGCATTTCGTGAGTTTGAATTTTTAGATACTTGATTCTTTTCATAACCTAAATGAGTTGTTAGTTCTTCTTGTGCAGTTTCTTGTAAAACTTCTTTTAACATTGATTTAAATTCATTCTTAAGTGACTCTAATCCTGTAAAAGTACCTTATTTTATTTGTTTCTTTAATTCGTCTAAATTTAATATTGCCGTAATGTAAATCCTTAAAATTAATTTACTAGATATTTTATCTAATACATTTCTGTATTAAGGTTTATACAGTTATATTTATACTAGCAAATTCTTTTTATTCTTGCCATTTATTATTGTATTAAAATATTCTTTATTTTTTAATTAGGTATATCATCCTTGTAATTTTCTATTTAATCAATTGATACATAAATCTCTATCTCATCTTTACTAATATATTTTTCAAAATCTACACTATATGTTCTTTTGTATTCACTATTCTTATCTTCAAAATATTTCCAAACTTCTGCCCAAGTATCAACTACAATTTGTGGCAATTCACCTTTCTTTTTAAAAACAAGAAATTTTTGATTTTCAATAACAATAGCTCCTTTAGGTTTTAGAACTTCAACTGCAACAGTTACATCATAAGCACCATTTAAATCACTTGTATAATTAGAATAAACTCCATACATATAAATCTCTTTTGATTTATTAAAAGTTGCACTATAAACTTTTCCTTCCACGTAATCATCCCATAATCTAGCTATCTTTGCAGTATTTGTATTAAATTCATTTTTATTATTTGTTCTTATGCTCAGACCTTTTAGCATAATTTTTTTTATTCTATGTGTTTTCATTTTTTATCCTATAATTTTTTAAAAGTTTTTTATTAAGTTTTCATAAATAGCAGTTAAATCCTCAACCTCTTTAACTGTAGTTTTTTCACCTACACTATGAATTGTATCATTAATAACACCAAATTCAATTGCTTCTATTCCAAAAGCACCAAAGTATCGAGCATCACTAGTTCCGCCTGCCGTACTATGTTTTGTAATTACTCCTAAAATTTCTTTTATAGAATTTTCCATTGCACATACAACTTTTGAGTTTTTATTTGTAACAAAAGGAAAAGAGCTTTGAGTTATTTTTAAAGTATAATTTAAATGTCCAAAAATATCTTTTATATAGTTTTCAACATCTTCTTTTTTAGTATTAGTAGAATTTCGTACATTAAACATGATATCTAATTTATCAGGAGTTACATTTGTTACTCGCATGCCACCTCTTATATCTGTTATCACCATCTTACTTGGTGAGAAATATTCATCTCCATTATCTAAATTATGTCCAGCAATTTTAGCTAAAAGTTCAGCAGTTTGATGAACAGGGTTAATACATTTTTCAGGATAAGCAGCATGTCCTTGTTTACCTTGAATATTTAAATATCCATTAATACTTCCTCGTCTCCCAACTTTTATAGCATCTCCAAAAACTTCTTCACAAGTAGGTTCTGCAACTACTGCATAATTTGGAAGAAAATTCATACTTTTTAAATACTCTAAAGCTTTAATTGTACCATATATTCCATCTCCTTCTTCATCAGAAGTTATAAGAATAGATAGCGTACCATCAAACTCTTTTGCATGTTTACAAGTATATAAAAAAGCAGCAAGACCACTTTTCATATCTTGTGTTCCTCTTGCAGTAATAACACCATCAATAATATCAGCGGCAAAAGGATCAATATTCCAACCCTCACCTGCTGGAACAACATCAATATGACCTGTGAAACAAAGATGTTGTGCTTTGTTATTAAATTTTTTATAATAAAATCTATTTTTTGTATCTTCTCTATCAATATTTATGCAAATCCAGTCATTTCCTAAATATTGTTCTATAAAATCAAATGCTCCAGCATCATTTGGAGTAATTGATTCAAATCTTAATAACTTTTTAAATAGTTCGATAATAGTCATTTATATCCTTTTAGATATGAAATTGTAGCAAATACAAAATTAAATATTAACTTTTATTTTACTTTCTTAAGAACATGAATGATTTTGTTATAATTAAGTCTAAAATCACTTAAAAAGTAAGCTTATTCAACCTTACTTTAAAGTTTTATAACCTTAGCTCCAAAACCGCCTTGGGCGGGATGTGCATCTGTATATGATTGTATATTAGGATAAGAATCTAAAAACTTTTTAATAACATATGAAAGTTTTCCTGTCCCAATACCATGATAAACTAAGACTTCATCAAAACCTGCAATTAAAGCATCAGATAAAAATTTATCAAGGTTATCAATAGCTTCATCTGCTCTTTGTCCATGTAAATCAAGTTTAATATGTCCTGAACTTGGTTTTTGAATAGTTACTGTAGCTTTTACTTTTCTTTTAACTTTAACAGGATTACCACTTCTTTGTAACTCAGATAATGGAACTTGAAGTTTCATTCCAGCATTATTTTCAATAAAAGCTTTTTTACCTTTAATAGAAACTAATACACCTTTTGAATTTCTGTATTTTACTCCATCTCCTATTTTTAAGTTCTCGATTTTATCTTGTATTTTTTTTGTTGTGATCGAATTTGCTTTTTCATGTGCAATATTTAAATGTTGATGACCTACTGCAACTTTAGCTTTTATAGCTTTTTTTGCTTCATCTCTTGCATCTGTATATTCTCTGTGAAGTTTTGATTTTTCTATATAAATACGATTATCTAAATCTTCTTTTGCATCTTTTAGATTTTTATTTAATCTTTCATGTCTTAAAATATCTTCATCAAGTTTTTTAATTTTTAATTTATACTCAATTTCTAAAGCACTACTTCTTTCAATAAGTTCATTTAATCTATCTTTATCTTCACCATATACTTCTTTTGCTTTACTAATAACATTTCTAGGTATTCCATATCTACTTGCTGTTTCAAAAGCATACGATTTACCAATTGTTCCTTGTAAAAACTTATAAGTAGGTCTTCTATTTTCTTCATCATAAAGGGCAGCTACAAGTTCTACTTCTTTATTTTCAGCCATTAAAGCAGCTAATCTTTTATGATGTGTTGTGATTATAATTTTTATATCTTTTTGAATTAGCTCTTCAATTATTACTTTAAATAAACTAGCAGCTTCATCTGAGTCAGTACCTAATTCAATTTCATCAACCCCAACAATAGTATTTTTAGAAGTAAATAGTTTTGAAAACTCAAGCATTCTTCCTGCAAAAGTGGAAATATCATTTTTAACACTTTGAGGGTCATCTAAAACTGCATTTATTTCTTTAAAAGTTCCAATACTAGTATCTTGATGTGCATAATAAGGAAGTAAATATTTTGATAATAAAACTGCTGATAAAATTGATTTTAACATCATTGTTTTACCACCTGCATTTACTCCTGTAATCATAACAACAGATTTTGAGAAATCAATAGTAATTGATTTTGGGTCATGAAGTGCTGGATGTTTAAAATCTACAAGCTTATTTTTATTTTTCTTATTTGGCAAAATAAAGTTTTTATCACCAATTTTTGCAAAACATATTCTTGCTTGGTAATGATCATATCTATCAAACTCTTTATTTATAAACTTTAGAAACATTAAATTTTTACCAAATAAAGAACTAATTTCTTTACATATTGTTAATAATATCTCTTCTTGCTTATTTAATAAATCACTCTGTTTTTGTTTTAAACTACTAATGCTGTGAGGAACTACATAAAAAAAGCCAGAATTTGATCTATTTATTACAGAAGCTTTTAAGATATGATTAAAACCACCTCTTATTAATAAACACTCTTCTTGATTTATATAATGAACTTGCGAATCAACTAAATAACTTCTTAATTTAGTAGAATTTATCATTTTATAAAGATTTTGTTTTATCTCTTGTTTATTTTTATAAATAGCTTCTTTAACTCTGTCATAGTCATCATTTATACCATCTTTAAGATTTGATTTACTATCAAAATAATCACATATATTTGACATCTCAGTTGGTATTATAATTCTATCAATCCACTCTTTTAACTTACTTTCAAAATTAAATCTTTTTAAGTACGTAAAATAATTGATAATTTTAACAAATTCATAAATATCATAAACTTTTAAAATACCTTGTTTTTGAATATGCGTTAAAGCATTATCCAAGTTTGCTATTTTAGGAGGTTCATTAAAGTTATAGTTTGATAATTCTTTTATTAGTTTATGATGTAAATTTATATCACCTTCTAAAATAATTGATTTCTCTCTTGAAAGTAAAGAAGAAAAAGATTCTATATAATCTACTAAATCTAATTTTTTAAATATTTTGTGCATTTGACTATTATTCTTATTTAGCTTTTGGTCTAAAAGGTTTTATTACATCTTCATTACACTCTAAAAATGGACCTTCCATTAAATCAATACAATAAGGAATTGCTGGAAATATAGCATCTAAACACTCTTTAATTGATTTTGGTTTCCCTGGAAGATTTACTATTAGGGAGCTTCCTCTAAGCCCTGCTGTTTGACGTGAAAGTATTGCAGTTGGAACAAATTTTAATGATTCTGCTCGCATAAGCTCTCCAAAACCTGGCATCATTCTATCACACACAACTTCAGTTGCTTCTGGTGTCACATCACGTTTTGATGGTCCTGTTCCTCCTGTTGTAACTACTAAACAACATTTTTCATGATCAATTAAATCTTTCATTGTATTCTCAATAGTTTTTTGATCATCTTCAATACATTTATATACAGGTTCCCAAGGTGATGTAAGATAATCATTTAAAGTATCAATAATAGCTTTGCCTGATAAATCCTCATAAATTCCTTTACTTGCTCTATCACTTGCTGTTATAATTCCTATTTTTGCTATTTTTTCACTCATAAAATATGTCCTTTTTCTTTTATATAATAAACTGTTGCGTAGTTTTTAAAAAACTTTAAGGCTAAAGAAGAATCAATAATTTTATCTTTCTCTCCTAAATATACTTCGATTTTTGTACCTCTTGCAACAACTTCTTTTAGGTTATTTTCATCCCAAGTATAATTTAAAAGAGCTTCTAAATCATCATATGAGTCTTGAATAAAATAATCACTGATATCCATAAATAAGGGATAAACTACATTTTTTAAAAAGTTATTACAGTAAGCATTTTCATCTTTTTTAAAAAATATTAATTGCATTCTTCTAAATTTTTTATCTGAGCTTTGAAAAAAAGCAGGCGAAAAAAGTTGTAAAGTATCTACTCTTTTATTTAATTCATAAACATAATCAAAAGCTTTTGTAGCTCCAAATGAAAATCCAGCTACACTGAAATCATTTTTAATAATATACTCATCAAATAATTTATCTTCATCTTTTAAACAAAACCCAGAAAAATATTTAAATGTCATCTATAGTTATAACCTCATTTTTTATCATAATATTTTTTAATCTTGTAATATCAACTGCGTTATGAGATAGTTCTGAACGCAAAGTATTACTAATATCGTCAATTAAAACATCTACATCTTTTGCCATTTTATAGTCTTCTACAATTTTTAAAGCCAAAATATGGGCTTTGTTTAAATCTTCACTATTAATAGCGTATTTTTCTTTTTTGATAACTTCAACCCCAATACTACCTGATAAATATCTTCTAATATTTTCTAATAATTCATTATAAGAAGGATAAATTGAATCTATTTTTTTAACACCTTCATCAAATAAAGAGACTTTACTTTTTGTAATATATGCTTTACTTGCTTGATAAATAGCTAAGATTTCTTTTTGTTCTATACTTAATAAAACAGTCTCTTTTTTACCAAACTCTAGTTTATTTTTAGCAATCTCAATATCTTGGCTCAAAACAATCTTATCTTCTCTTTTAATCATATTTAAAAGTGCTTCATTTATAAGTGTTGCTAGGGCTGCTGAACTAAAACCTGAAGTTTCAAGGGCAAGTTTATCAATATCAAATTCATAATGTTTAGAATTTAAATATAATTCTAATATCTTTTTTCTATCTTCTATATTTGGTAAGTTAATAAATACTCTTCTATCAAATCTACCAGCTCTTAAAAGTGCTTCATCTAAAACTTCTATTTTATTTGTAGCAGCTATCACAATAACACCAGAATCTCCATCAAAACCATCCATTTGAGTTAAAAGTTCGTTTAATGTAGCTTCTCTTTCATCATTTGATTTAGCCCCTCTTTTTTTACCAATTGCATCAATTTCATCTATAAATATAATTGAAGGAGCACTAGCTTTTGCTTTTAAAAATAGTTCACATACTCTTTTAGCACCCATTCCTACATATATTTGAACAAAACTTGCACCACTTTGATAAAAGAATGGAACATCAGCTTCACCTGCAACGGCTCTTGCAATTAAAGTTTTACCAACTCCTGGAGGTCCTACTAAAAGAACACCTTTAGGAAGCTTAACTCCATATTTTAAGTACTTACTAGGCTTGTTTAGAAAATCAACTATCTCTTCAAGTTCACCTTTTACTTCTTTTATTCCTGCTACATCTTTAAAAGTTATATTTGAACTAACTGCACTTACATGTGAAGATAATTCTTCTTTATTTGACTCTTTTACTTTGGATAATTGGCTTGAAAAAGATTTTAATTTATCTTTTTTTTTATCTAAATACGCTTGTATTTTATCTTGTTTCAACCTTGCAAATAAGGCCAATACAAGTAGTATTAAAAGAAAAATAATACCAAAATAATATGAACCTGTATTTATGTACGCACTACTTTTATAAGCTGTATATAAAAATAAAATTATCAGTATTATTGCTGATATAATCATAAATTTAAAATTTTTTTCTAAATTATTATTATTTGAATGTTGTGACATTTTTTTCAAGTCCTGCTTCATAATTTTCTATAAAAATCCAATCACCAACTAAATCAACACTACTTGTAACTTCAATTTTATTAAAATGTTGATCTAAACCAATATACTTGCCATCTTTTACTGTTTCAATTAATATTTCTAAAGGTTTGTTATTATTCTTCCTGAAATTATAGTTTTTCTCTTCAATAATTTTTGTAAGTTCATTATATCTTAGTTTTGCGATATCTCCACGAACTTCTGCTTTCATAGTAGCACTTGGTGTTCCATCACGTTTAGAATAAGTAAAAGAATGAATATGAGTTAAAGGAAATCTTTTTAGATTTATCATAGCTTCACGCCATAACTCATCACTCTCACCTGGGTGCCCAACAATAAAATCAGTTCCCAAGGCATAACCTTTATCACTTAAAAAATTAAATAACTTTAAATCATTTAAAACCTTGTTTCTTCTATTCATAATTTTTAACATATCTTTACTTGTATGTTGAAGTGCTATATGTAACTGTTTTGCCATAAAGGGTTCATTTACTAACTCTCTAAATTCATCATCAATTTGAATAGGCTCAACACTTCCAAGTCTAATTCTTCTAACACCTTTTATCATTGACATTTTTTTAAGTAATTTAGCTAAAGAAGTATGTTGTTTTTTGCCGTATGAACCAACATTTGTTCCTGTTAAAATAAATTCACCAAAACCATTTGAGGCTAAAGTATGAACTTGTTCTAATATTTTATCTTCTTGATAAGATCGTGCGTCTCCTCTTACATAAGGAATAATACAGTAAGAACATCTAAAGTCACAGCCTTCTTGAATTTTTATAAAAGCTCTACTTTTACCAATAAAATTTTCGACAATAGTATTATCAAGATGTTTTAAATCCCCTATATCAAAGAATCTTTCTTTATTTTTAAGAAGTTTATTGATTTTTTCTTTTTCAGAATGTCCAAATAAAGAATCTACTTTTTTATCTTTAAATAAGTTCTCACCTTTCGTCCAAACTCCACAACCTGTAAATACGATTCTAGGAGGTTTTTCAAACTTATTTAAACTATTTATATAACCTCTTGCTGTACTATCAGCAGAATTTGTAACTGTACATGAGTTGATGACAACTATATCTGCTATTTTTTCATCTTGTGTTACATCAAAATCTTGTAAATTACTCATCATAACTTGAGTATCAAACACGTTTGTTCGGCACCCAAATGTTTTAAAATATACTTTTTGTTTATTTTGTGTAAATTGCATAATAACCTTAATTTATATCTGGTAAATCAGCAGGAACAGCTCTTTGCGTTCCTGCTTGAGAATTAACATTGATTGTTTGTGTTGGGTATGCAATTGTAATATCGTCTTCTTTCATAAATGCTTCTAAAATTTCAGGAGACATAGTACTTCTTAACACTAAAGCTGCATAAGAATTAGTTAAATACCAAGAAGAAATCACTATTCCATAAGGCTCTACAAAAGTATAAACTCTAGGCTCAACTCCTGTGGCTCTTAATTGATATTTACTTCTCATTTTTGATAACTGTTTTCTTGTAATATCAGTATATCCTTTTGAATAATGTTTTAAAATCTCTTTTGAAATATGTTGTGCTTTTTTATAATTTGAATCAAAAGTAATAGTAATATCAATACCATCCCATACAGTTTTTAAACCAGAATGAGTGTAGTTTGCAATCATTTCTGAGAAAATATAATTATTTGGAATAAAGAATATTCTTCCAGTTCTTCTATTTGTTGTATAAGAAGTATACGTAATATCTTCACGAATAGTGATTTTAAATAATGAAATATCTAAAACATCACCAACAGCCTGAACTCCACCTCTTGTAACTTTAATTCTATCGCCAACTTGAATTGAACCAGAAGTAACTATTACCATCCAACCAAAAATAGACATAAACCAATCTTTTAAAGCAATAGCAATACCAGCAGAAGCAAACCCTAAAATCGTAACAAGATATGAAACATTATCAATATATGAAAATAGGACAACCATTAAAATAAAGAAAAAAACAATAAAGTTAATTACTTTATTTATCATATAATAACTCTCATTTTGTGAAAAATATTTTTTAAGAGTTAGTTTTATTAAAAATGAAATTATAAATAGTATAACAATAATCAATAAGATATTAAAAGTTTTTTCTATTTGATCTGATATTTGTGCTTTTTCTTCTAAGATAACTTGCTCAATTTTTCTAGTATATACTTCTTCAGTAGTTGAAACAATTTCTAAAACCATCATAAAGTCTTTTTTTTCTTTATCTAAAAAAGTGATTTCATCTTGATATTCTGATTTAAAATTTAAGTTATATAACTCGAGGTATAAAAATAGTTTTTCATCTAAAAGTGTAGATAAATCAGAAATATCATTTTCCAATGATTTAAATTGTTTTTGATTGTTGTGAAGTTTTTTTATATTTGATAAAGAATTAATTATGCCAAAAGGATTTGTAACAATTTCATATTTAACTATTTCAGGAGGATGAATCAAAGCACCAATTGGTGAACCTTTATATTCTGAAATTAATTCTAACTCATTTTGCTTAATAGTAATTTTATTATTCAAATGATAGATTTGATTTTCTGTTTTATTATGCGCTTTTTTTAAATGCTTTTTTAAAGATGTTAGTTCAGCAGATATTTTTCTATAAGCATCATAATTACTATATCGTTTTAACAAAATATTATCATTTAATTTTTTATCAATTATTTTAATACTTTTTAGTAAATTTTTAGTTTTAAGAAGTTCTTTCTCTTTCTTTTTTGCTTTTAATTCAAGTTTTATATTTTCAAGTATTTTTTTCTCTTCTTCAATACTTTCTAATTTTACTTTTTCTTTTGTTATGACAATATCTAAAACTTTCTGTTCTTTTAATATCAATACTTTTTTTATTTCATTTTTTTCTTTATTGTTTAACATATTCGTTTCTTCTGAAAAAGATAAAGATAAGAAAAAAATTGATAAAATTAAACTTCTTAATATTACATTCAATTTAAAAACCTTTTAATATTTTAATAACATCATTTTTTTCTACTTTATCAGTAATTTCACAATTACCAATACCTTTTGGAATGATAAACTTAATTTTATCATCAAGCGATTTTTTATCTAAGAAAAAATGTTCATAAAAGTCTTCAACATCTTTGATTTTATAAGATGTAGGAATATTATATTTTTCAAGTAAGTTTTTTACTCTCCAAGCTTCTAGCTCAGTCATGCTTCCAACTTCAACAGCTAACGTATTTGCCATAACCATTCCAATTCCTATAGCTTCGCCATGTAAGTAGGTATTATAATTTGTCTCATTTTCAACTACATGACCAAAGGTATGACCATAATTTAAAGCAGCTCTAATACCTTTTTCTTTCTCATCTTGTGAGACAGCCCAAGCTTTTGTTTCAACTGATTTTGCAATTATTGTTCTAATATTTTCTTCTTTTGTTAAGTCATTATTTTCTAACCATTCAAAAAAATCTTTATTAAAAGTTACTGCCATTTTAATTATTTCAGCTAATCCTGCACAGAACTCTCTTATTGGCAAAGTTCTTAAAAAATATGGATCTATGTATACTGCAATAGGCTGATGAAAAGCACCTATTAGGTTTTTACCAAACTTGTTATTTATTCCTGTTTTACCACCAACACTAGCATCCACTTGAGAAAGTAAAGTTGTAGGTATTTGTACAAAATCGATACCTCTTTGATAAATAGAAGCAGCAAAACCAGTCATATCACCAATAACTCCACCACCAAAAGCAATAAGTAAAGAGTTTCTGTTTAACTTTTGATTAAAACAGTGTTCTAAAATATCTTCTAAAGTTCTAATATGTTTGAACTGTTCCCCATCAGGAACTGTTACAATTGAAAGTTCTTTAGCAGTAATTCTATCTTTTAAATAATCAAGGTGAAAGCCACTAACTGTTGGGTTTGTTACAACAACAACTTTTCTATCAAAATAAATTTTATTTAAAGTATCAATAGTAATATCATAAGTAATATCATTTGGGAGGGTTATATTTACAATCATAAAAATTCCATAAGTTGTAGTTTATTTTTAATATCTTTAATATATCCAAATTTTTATAAAAAAACATTGAAAGTAGCTAAGAAAAACTATACAATAATTAAAATCTCAGAAAAAAGCTCTTAAGAATAAAAGCCTAAAAATAGGGTTTTATTCTTAGGATTATAAAATTTATTTAATTTTAGACTTAATTAACTTAACTTTCGCACCTAAAACCAAGCAATTTAGCAGTCACATCCTTTAAAGTATCAATGATAGTGGTAAAATCATCATTTCTATTGATTACTTCTTCTATTTGTGCTATTTCATCAAGTATAGCTATAAATGTTTGCATAGCAATTGCTAGAGTATGAAGTTCACATTCTAAATCTTTAAATAATCCACCAATTGTTTTAGGTTCATGACTGATACGATTGATATAACTGACAATATTATATGTAAAAAACGATAGTGTAATTCTAGCTATTAGTGCTTCATAGATTCTATTTTCTTCTTTACCAAATCCAAAGTGTTCGCGAAGTTCTTTGTAGCCTTGCTCTATATCCCATCTTCTTCTATAAGTATCAATAATAACTTCATCACTAATATCTAAATCAGTAGATATTATAGGTATTAATTTCTCTTGCGTTTTTAAAAATACTATCTTAACCTTACTGGCTTTTTTATGTTCAACTACTACTGAAAAGTATTTATATTTAATTTTTTTACCATAAGTACTAGACTTGATATTTTTTAATTTCTTAGACTTTTCATAGATACCATTAAGAGTTTTTCTCTCCCCAATAAAGTTCCATATTTTATTATTGTTTGCTACTCTTGTAATAACTTTTAATCCTAAATCATTCATCTCTTTTATAAATGAAGGTTTAGAGTACCAACTATCGATAAGTAGATAATCAGCATATATACCGCTATTCACAGCTCTTTTAATCATATCTATAGCTATTTGTGATTTACCTTTTAATGTTTCTAATCTTCTCTTATGAGCATTAGTTCTAGTATCAATAATATTTTTAAAATTATCTATTATTACTCTTGCATATTTATTTGTAACAATTGCAAAGTCTAACATAAAGTTAGAGAAACCATCACTATAATTAAGAGACACAACATTAATACCTCTTACTGTTCGTTTCTCTTTATTACTCCATAAATAATCACAGCTACCCTCTATATTTTTACCAACTTTCCCCTCTATGGTGTCATCAATAATAAAAACTCTTATAGCTTTACTATCTTGTACCTTATGAAGTAATTTAAGTATCTTTAATGTTGATAACGATAACAGTTTTCGCCAATTGTAACTAGAGTTACTTAGCAACCTGTAGTAAATATCTTTTTTTAAACTATCATCGCTTTGATTTATAAATGTTGATACTTTCTTATTCATCACAAGCATATATACAAAGTGAATAACTACCATATAAACACTTACTCCATCTTTTTTAGTGAAATTACTTTGTGATAAAATTGTTTTTATATTTAATATTTGCATTGTCTTGTATATTGGATTTTTTAACTTATCATTTATTACATTAGTTATTTTTTCTTTAATATTCATCAATAAATCTCCTTAGTTTGATAGGCATATTATAACTAAACCACAGTGTTTAAAGGCTTTATAAGTACATTTATCAGGAGAAAATTGAAAGATTATTTTTTATATTTATATTTAAAATATAAATGTATATAGCAATGACAATTAAAAGACTTTGTTTGACAATTAATGGTTTAGTTGATGATTTTTAGGTTATTTTAGGTGCGAAAGTTAAGTTAATTAAAAATATGGGTGCATAATCTCCTATTTTTTTATAGTTTACAAGATAATAATCCACTAAATTCAACTTCAAACTTTTACTCAAACCACGATGCAAACTAATCATATTTTTCATATGTGAGAATACTCCACCTTCGAGTGCATTTGTTGTATTTGATATTGTTAAATTCTTATGATTTTTATAGGTAAAAAGATAAGGAAGGTTAGTTCTTAAACTTCTATATGCAGCTCGAATTCTTGGATGAGTATAATGAAGTTTACCAGTGGTCTTTGAGATTGTTTTTTCATCTAAAAATACTTGATATTCATCATACCAATCATCTAACTTTTGAGTTAAATTCTTTTGAGTAGTATGAGTTAATCTTGATACAATTTTCTTTAAATCTTTACTAGCCTCAAGTTTAGATTTCATAGTGATATATCTTTGTACAATCTTCTTTTGATGGAAGTGGCACATTTGTATTGGAATGTTATTAAAGGCTTTAGATAAGCCTCTCTTTCCATCGAGAGTAGTACTTGTGATTGTGTATCCTAAATTAAACAGCTCTTCTTTTAAATATCTATAGTCTTGAACTAGTTCACTTTGAATATGCTTCCAAATTAGTATCTCTTTTGTCTCAACATCCTTGAAAACTAAAGTACCAAGTTTATCTTTTCTTTTTCCATAAAAAGTTGCATCACATACTAAATTAACTGCTCTGGGATGATGCACTTTATAATCAACAATATACTCATCTCTTTGCTTCATTATCCATGGAATAGATCTGTCATATTTAGCTGCAAGTTGTTTGAGGGTTTGTCGATGTAAAAAGTACACTTCAAAGATAATCTTATGGAGTTGTTCTGGTCTTCTGTTAGAGCTAAATGAAGTTTTACAGTCTTTACAAAAGTACCTTTTAATACCTCTTCTTGAACCTCTGTTTTGAGTGTTATCAGATTGACAATTTATACATATTTTAGAGCTTTTTTACAATCATTTGTAAATAAACCTTTGTTTACTCCCAATATACCATAGTTTAAACGATGTTTTATGCACCCATTTTTTTAATTAAGTCAAAAATGATGTTACAGATTATATGGAGTTTTATAATTATAGAAGATTTCATCAAACTTTAAATTATAAAAAACCTATGAATGTATACTTTGAAAGTATGAAAATAAATGATGTAAATTATAATAAATTAGATGAAATTGTGGCATAAAGTTACAGTTGATAGTGGGAATTAGGTTTTATAGAAAGTTGTCTTGACATATTGGGGTAGTATAGTTTGATTAAAATTTGCCTTTTTTAAAGCTGCAATATGATACCTTTCTTCTTGGGTTAAATGTTTATATTTCAATCTTTACTTCCTTATATTCTGTGGTTAGAATTGAAGAAAGATTTTAACATTTAACCTCTTCAAATCCAACATTACAATTTTTATTTATTTATTTTTAAAAATTGCACTTCAGATTTAAATTTTGGAAAGAGTTGAGAAAAATCATGACAACACTTACTAGAACCAATGAAAATAATTTTACTCAAAAACTACAAAAATGGCATAAAAAATATGAAGAATTTTTAGCAGAAAAAACAGTATCTTCTACAACTGCTAAACTTCAATATACACATCCAAAACTTAGATCTGCTTATAGAAGTTTAATAAAAAACTTATCTTATCTTTTTACACATAAAATTAAAAAATATAAGCATTTAAATATTCAAAATACTACAAATTCTATTGAAGGTGGAGTCTTCTCTCATATGAAAAATATGATCAGTTTACACCGTGGAATTACCAAAAGTAAAAAGTTAACTTTAGTTGATTTTTATTTGATGAATTTGGGTCAAAAACACTGATTTCAAACCCTTAAATATTTTATTAAGTCAACAATCCTCAAAGAGTTAGCAACTATTTTAAGCATGAAAAAGTTTCTTATACTGCTTGATAAAATTGATATGTTTAGTTAGTGGCGTAATATTTAACCTTTTTCCTAATGATTGAGAAATCATTTTATATCTCTTTAACTTAAATTTGACTTTATAAAGATACTTTTATACAATATAAAATATATACTATTTAACCTTATTCTTTCTAAAAGAGTCTATTGAAAAAATGACTAAGGCAATCCAGATTAAACTAAAGGTAACTAAGTTATCAAAAGTAAACTCTTCATTATAAATAAATAGTGCAACAAAAAAAGCAAAAGTAGGTCCTATGTATTGATAAAAACCTAAAGTTGTTAGTTTCATTCTTGTAGCTGCTCCATTAAATAAAAGTAAAGGAATAATAGTAGCAAAACCTCCAAGGGTTAACATAATACTTATATAAGAACTTGTATTTAAAAATGACAGAGAATTATTTGAAATCATATAATAAAAAAAGCCAAGGGCGAAAGGCATCAAAATGAGAGTTTCGATAAACAATCCTACAATAGAACCAATATGAACTTTTTTTCTAATCATTCCATAAATTGCAAAGGAAAATGCTAACATTAATGAAACAATAGGAATAGAACCAAGAGAAATAAGCTGATATAAAACTGCTAAACAAGCAATAAAAATAGCTATATATTGATTTTTACTCATTTTTTCATTAAAAAACAAAAATCCAAACAATACATTTACTAAAGGGTTAATATAATATCCAAGAGAAGCTTCCATGATTTTATTATTTGCAACTGCCCAGATAAAAATAAGCCAATTTATTGATATAAAAACAGTAGAAAAAAACAGATATTTCACTTTATGTACATCTTTAATAGTGACTTTAAAAACCTCAACTTGTTTACTTAAAAAAAGTAAAGGAATTAAAAGTATAAAAGACCAAATAACCCTATGCATCAAAACTTCAAAAGGTTCTACACTTGCTACTTGTTTAAAATATATTGGTGAAATAGCACCCCAAAATAAAAATGCAAAAACTGCATAAATTTGACCTAAAGTTTTATTGCTCAATTATTCTTCTTATTTTAAAAAATGCTTTTATTTCTTCACTG
This sequence comes from Halarcobacter sp., assembly GCA_965243765.1. Classification (GTDB taxonomy): domain Bacteria; phylum Campylobacterota; class Campylobacteria; order Campylobacterales; family Arcobacteraceae; genus Halarcobacter. Next base: position 586,014 of record CBDEWB010000020.1, on the reverse strand, counting down.
TTTAAAAGTTTACCTGTACTTTTAACTTCTCCATTTATCACAAGTGCTGGAGTATTCATAACCCCATAATTCATGATTTTTTCTAAATCTTCTACTTTTTCTACTTGTGCAAAAAATTTAGCTTCTGCTACTGCTTTTTTTGCATTTTGCATTAAAGCTTCACACTTTGTACATCCTGTTCCTAAAATCTCTATTTTCAACTTCTTTCCTTATTTAAACTTTTACTTAAATTATTTCATAAAATTGCATTAAATACATAGCCAATTAGGATTATACCACTTCCTACTATAAAAAGAAGATTAATATTAATTTTAGAGCCACTTGCAAATTCAATAATACTCAATAGCTAATTTTTTATTTTCATCACTTTTAGTTTTAAAAAAATGATTATTTATTTTTCTTTGCGTAGTTTACACTAAATTTAGTAAATTTCTTAAAAAATCATATTTTTTCTCCATACTTTATGGTTTTGACTATAAAATTGAAGATTTTTCTATTATTTTTAATAAAAGTCATGTAATGAGTTTTAAACTTTGATGAATACAAACAGATAAAATTCCAAATGATAAAACAGAAGCTACTTTTGTAGCTCCTTGATAATAAATTGTATTACATCCAAAGTCATCTTTTAAATATTTATTTACTCTTTCAACCATACTTCTTTGATTGTAGTGGTGTTCATCTGATGATTTAGGTAAATTTAAAAATTCAAATTTTACTTTTTCATCTTTGATAAGTTGAATCTTTTGTTTTAATTCTTTTGAGTTCTTGGGATTTATATCTATAATTGGTTTATGATTTAGTTTTTCAGAATACTCTCTAATTATATCGCTGTCATACCCAGCATCAAGTAAATCACGAAGATACATCACTCTTTTACCAGTTTCATTGATAAGTGGAAGTGCTACTGAACTATCATGAACATTTGCACCTGAATAGAATGCTGCTATTGGTATATCTCCATCTACTGCACTAATATGAAGTTTACCACCTATTGTAATCTCTCTGTTACCTTTAGAATTTTGTTTGACACCAACACCACAAACAGTAGATACTAAAGATAACATCTTTTTAGTAGTTTTCATCTCTTTTTGTAGTTCTAAAATCTTTGGTTTTACAGGCTCTCTCTTTTCACCTTTCTTAGGTCGTCCGACCTTATTTTTAGGCTTTTCTTCTTTCTCAATCTTTACAGGTTTTTCTCTAAGTGGTATCATAGCAGCATCTGTTGCATTGTACATAAAAACTGTATCCGATAAATATTCATTAACAAACTTTTTATGAGTTTTTTGAGCTATTTGTAAATCACTCAATTCTTTGAATACCCTACTAAATTTAGCTTCACTTGGAATATCTATTTTATACCTCCATCCACACAATACTCGTAATACTCTATCGCTATGAAGTCTATCAATTAAATCTCTTGTTGTTTGCATATTGTAAACAGATTTAGCAATCATTGCTCTTGCTATCTCTTCTCTGTCTTTTGGTGTATTTGTAATCGTTACAACTGTTATATTCTTTTCAATTTGAGCAAAGTCTAAAATCTTTATTAGTTTCTCTTCTTTGGTACTTAATGTTCCTAATTGTTCTTTTATTTCAGGAAATAAACAATTTTCAAGGTTTAGAATTTTAGTCCACATTTTAGATAGGTTTGTAGATAATTTTGGTAAAATATTTGTCATAAGTTGAATCTCTTTTCTGTTAAATTTTATGGTATAAAATTATAACTTATCTGAAATTAGATTTCAACTTTTTGTAACAAAAATGAATTAAATTATGAGCTTTTTTGTGAATTTGCAAGTGGCTCTATAGAATATAATAACTCACAATTAGAAAATTATTATGGGAACCTCTAAAAATACACTTCCAAGCAACATTCCTTTGGAAGTTAATACTTCAACTAAAGGCATAACACCTGCTGCTCCTGAGTACATTGGAATTCCTAAAATGACAGCTAAAACTGTATACTAAGCATCTCCTCCTGCATATTTTGCTATAAAATCAGTTGGGACATAACCATGAATCAAAGCACCTACAACTATTCCAATAATTATATATAAATAAATCTTTTTAAATAGATCATATGTATATGCCCAAGCTTCTTTAATTCTTGATTTTGTATCAAGCTTTATTTCAGGGTTATCACAACAACCATTCATTGGTTTTACATCTATTAAAATATATTTTTCTACATCCATTTTTCCAATTATGAGACCACAGCACAACTAAAAAGATCTATAAAAATTTATTTTTTCAATTTTTGTAACTAATCACCCTAGGAAACCTCAAAAAGAATTCTAATATTTACCTCAATAAATAGTAATTTAAAGCCTATAAATAGGACTAATTAGCTATAATTCACTACATAAAAAGTAGGAATAAATTTTGAAGAAAATTCGCCTGAAATATCAATTTTCAATAAAATCCAAAAAAGAACTTAAAGATTTATCCCATAAAGAGCTTCTTAAATATATAGAAAACCTTCAAGATAACCTCGTGCAAGAAAAACCACCAAAGAATTCAAACAACTCCAGTATTTCACCATCAAGTGAGATAGCACCTCCTCAAAAAAGAAATAATAAAAATCAATCTCTTGAAGAGAAGAGTGGTAAAAGTGTTGGTGGACAATCAGGGAGAGAGGGAGTAACTCTTTTACAAAGTGATACTCCTGATGAGATTGTTGCATTGCCTTATAAACTATTAGAATGTAAAAAGTGCAGTAGTGATATATCTACTGTTGTATCTGCACTCAAAGAAAGACGACAAGTCTTAGATATTGAATTATCATCTATTACTCATAAAATAACAGAGTATCAAAGCTTCTCTAAAAAGTGTTTCTCTTGTGGTTATGAAAATCATGACAGTAGTGCATTTACAATATCACCAAATATCAGTTATGGGTCAACAGTTATAGCTATGGTTTCATACCTAAGTGTTTCTCAGTATATGTCAAATATGAGAATAGTAGAACTTATGAACAACCTATTCAATATAAAACTCTCAGAGGGAAGCATTACAGGCTTATTAGCAAAAGCCTCAGCACTCTCACAAAATACTATTAACAAAATCACAGCTCTACTGGAGAAAGCTCCTCTAGTAGGTATAGATGAGACTGGATGTAAGGTTAATGGCTCTAAACATTGGCATTGGACTTTTCACAATGAGAGCAATACTCTTATTGTTGCGGATAAGTCACGAGGAACTAAGGTCATCAACAATACTTTTACAAATGGTTTTAAAAATGCTTGTGTGGTTCATGATAATTATTCATCATATAGCTCACTTGAGTGTGTTAGTGAACAGTTATGTTTAGCACACAAGATGAGAGATTTAAACTATGCTATTGAGTGTGATGAGACTAAGCTAATGAAAGATATAAAGACATTACTCAAAGAAGCTATAAGAGATGATAAAGTCAACTTAACTTCCATTGCTAGAGTAACTCTAAAAAGTCAATATGACAAATCACTTCAACATCTTTTAACTATGCCATACATTGAAAAAAGTGAAACGCATAAACAAATAAAATCACTTACAAAATCTAAAGATAAACTGTTTACTTTTTTACTTAATGAAAATATCCCAGCAGATAATAATGCTAGTGAGCGTGCCATTAGAAATATAAAAGTTAAGCAAAAAGTATCAGGACAATTCAAATCACTTGAGGGTGCACAAAATTATGCTAATTTACGATCAGTTATTGATACTTCTCGTAAGCGTGGCTTAAATGAGTTTGAATCATTGGTTTCTGTAATGAAGGGGAATTCTCTCTTTTAGATAGGGTGATTAGTTACAAAAAAAGTTATAGTAAAGCAAAAGTATTTTTAGTTATTGCTTTAGAAGAAGTTTTACATGCTAAGGATACTATAAAAAAGATAGATTGATTTTAGTAACTATACTACCCCAATATGTCAAAAGCCATGAAAATATTTAAATCATTATCTTTAAATGTTATTATTGCACCAACAGATTATTTATCTAAAGAAGATGGTGATTATTTAGAAATCCCAAGAGGTAAAGAGCTTAGAAAAACTGAAGTAGCGATACATGAATATATTGGTATTTTGCGGCATGATATAATTGAGAAAATTAGATTTTTTATAAATTGACAAAAGTACTTCAATTAAGTATAATCCGAACCTTGTAAGGTAAACGAATGAATACAATTTTAGAGCTTAAGAATATCTCTTTTGCATATGATAAACAAACAGTTTTAGAAAATATATCTTTAGATATTTTTAAAAATGATTTTTTAGCGATTATAGGTCCAAATGGTGGTGGAAAATCAACACTTCTCAAACTTATTTTAGGTCTTTTAAAAACTAAAAAAGGCAAAATTACAAAACATCTTAAAAATAACTCTATTGGGTATGTTCCTCAAAATACAAATCTAAATACAAATTTTCCAATAACTGCACTTGAAGTTGTACTTATGGGGCATATTGGGAATAGCAGACAATTTTTTGGTTATAGCAAAGAAGATAGAGCTTGTGCGATACACTCTTTAACACAAGTAAGTATGGAGGAGTTTGCAAATAGTAAAATAGGTGATTTAAGTGGGGGTCAGAGACAAAGAGTGTTTATAGCACGAGCTCTTTGTTCAAATCCAAAAGTTATGTTGCTTGATGAACCAACAGCTAGTATAGATGTAAAAGGTCAAAAAGATATTTATGAGTTATTAAAAGAATTAAATGAAAAAATTGCAATCGTTGTAGTTAGTCATGATATTTCAGTTTTATTAAATTATGCAAAAAATGTAGCTCATATAAATAAAAAATTAGTTTATCATCATCTTAAAAATCTTGAAGAAAGTATTGATATTGAAAATGAACACTTATGTGAAGTTGAGCTTTTGTCAGCTCTTGGTAAAAAACAAATATGTTGCAATCATACTCATGAATAAAGAAGTGAATTAATATGTTAGAAGCCTTACAATATGATTTTATACAAAATGCAATAATAGCAGGTGTTTTAGTATCCCTAGCATCTGGAATTATAGGTTCACTTGTAGTTGTAAATAAAATTACTTTCTTAGCAGGAGGCATTGCTCATAGTTCTTATGGTGGAATAGGAATCGCAATTTATTTAGGTCTTCCTATTTTATTTGGAGCAACTATTTTTGCAGTTATGACGGCTATTTTTATAGCAATAGTTACTTTAAGAAATAAAGATCGTATTGATTCTTTAATTGGTATTATGTGGGCTTCTGGTATGGCTATTGGAATAATATTTGTAGATTTGACTCCTGGATATAATGTAGATTTGATGAGTTATTTATTTGGCTCAATTATTGCTGTTTCCTCTGATGATATTATATATTTAACTATATTAGATATTTTTATTGTATCAATGGTTGTCATATTTTATAAACAAATTCTTGCAGTTTCATATGATAGTGAGTTTGCAAGTTTATGTGGAGTTTCAGTAAAATTCTTTTATACATTAATTTTAATACTATCAGCACTTAGTGTTGTTGCTGCTATTAAAATTGTAGGACTTATATTAGTTATCGCACTTTTAACTATTCCTACATATTTAGCAGAAATATTTGCTAAACGTTTATCTTCTATGATGATACTTAGTTCGATTATCGCTACATTTTTTACAATAGCAGGACTTATGATCTCATATTTTTATGATATTAGCTCAGGTGCTAGTATTATTGTTGTTGGTATAATTACACTATTATTTGTAAAATTGTTAGGAAAAAAATGCATCAAAATATTGAATTAGGAGTTATAAACTCTTTAAAAATAAACAGAGTAAGTGAACCAGGAATTTATTTAATCGCAGGTGACGAAGAAGAGGTTTTGCTTCCAAATTGTTATGTTACTAAAGAGATGGAAATTGATTTACTTTTAGAAGTTTTTATTTATACTGATAGTGAAGATAGATTAGTATCAACTACACTTAAACCATATGGTATGAAAAATGATTTTGCATCTTTAGAAGTAATAGATACGGCGCCTTTTGGGGCATTTTTAGATTTTGGTTTACCAAAAGATTTACTTGTTCCTAAAAATAAACAAAGAAGTATCTTTCGTATTGGGGATTTAAAAGTTATAAAAATAGTTGAAGATAAACAAACAAACAGACTTATAGGAACTGAAAAATTTGTTTTAAGTAAAGAACCAAAAGATTTTGAAAAAAATGATGAGGTAGAAATACTTTTATATATAAAAACACCACTTGGATATAAAGTTATTGTAAATAATGAGTTTGAAGGTCTAATCTTTCATAATGAAATTTTTGAAAATATACAAATAGGTGATAAAAAAAGAGCTTATATAAAAAATGTAAGAAATGATGGAAAATTAGATATTTCTTTACAAAAAATAGGTTCAAAAAATAGTGATGATAATAGTAAAAAAGTTTTAGAAATTTTAGAACAAAATGGTGGAAGCCTAGGCTTTACTTATAAAAGTGATGCTGAAGATATTAAAGATGTGTTTGGTATTAGTAAAAAGGTTTTTAAAGCTACTTTGACTAAATTAATTGATGAACAACAAATAGTTCTTGAAAGTGCTTTAATCAAGTTAATATAATTTATTGATGGCTAGTTAATAAAATTTAAAAAGATAAAAAAATTAAGATTTATTATTTAGGTAAACTTAAACATCTTTTTATTATGATTCTATTAATTATAATAAAAGGAAAAAAATGGCGACAACGAAGTTAAAAGGTAATGTAGTAAATTTAAGTGGTAATGAAGTAAATGTAGGTGATAAAGCTCCAATTGTAACTGTAGTGGCAAAAGATTTAAGTGATGTTCAAGTTGGAGGAAAAGCTCAAGTTATTGTTGTAGTTCCTTCACTAGATACAGCAGTTTGTGCAGCGGAAACTAGAAGATTTAATGTAGAAGCAGCAAAAACTGATGCTGAAGTTATTGTTATTTCAATGGACTTACCATTTGCAATGGAAAAATTTTGTACAACTGAAGGAATTGAAAACTTAAAAGTTGGATCTGATTTTAGAGCAAAAGAGTTTGCCAAATCATATGGTGTTTTAATAGCTGATGGATCATTAGCAGGTGTTACATGTAGAGCAATTTTTATTACAGATACTTCTGGTGTTATTACATATAAAGATATTTGTGAAGAAATAACTGAAGAGCCAAATTACGAAGCTGCATTAGCTGAAATTTCTAAATAATTAGCAAATTTACTTATTAATTATGAAAAAGGGAAAGATTTTAACATTTTTCCCTTTTTTTAAGATAAATGTTATTATAATCACTATAATAAAAATTATTAAAGGATTATAAATGGCAATTACAAAATTAAAAGGTAATATTGTAAATTTAAGTGGTGCAGAAATCAAGGTTGGTGATGTAGCTCCAATAGTAAAAGTTGTAGCTCAAGATTTAAGTGAAATCGAAATTGGTGGTCAAAAAGGAAAAGCTCAGATTCTTGTAGTTGTTCCTTCATTAGATACAGCAGTTTGTGCAGCAGAAACTAGAAAATTTAATGAAGAAGCAGCAAAACTTGAAAATGCAGAAATTACTGTGATTTCTATGGATTTACCATTTGCAATAGGAAGATTTTGTACAACTGAAGGAATTGAAAATTTAACCGTTGGAAGTGATTTTAGAAATAAAGCATTTGCAAAATTTTATGGCGTTTTAATAGCTGATGGTCCATTAGCTGGTGTTACTTGTCGAGCAATTTTTGTTATTAATGCTTCTGGAATTGTTACATATAAAGAAATTTGTGAAGAAATTACTGAAGAGCCAAATTATGAATGTGCTATATCAGCTGCAAACGATGCAACAACTACATCTTGTTGTGGAACTTGTCAATAGTCAATTTTTTTATTTAAAAAATAAGATATAATTCTACTTATATTTAAAAAGGGCTATCTTTTTAAATAGCTTTTTTTATAGGAGATTATAATATGTTTACAACAGAATCCAAAAAAAAATTAATACCCGAATCAAATAAGTTAAAAATTTGGTATAAAAAATTCTCATCCCAACCACATCAACCTTTTTTTACGAATGGAATTTTATTTTTTATTTTATTTATGTTTTTAATTTTAGGTTCATATTCTAATATTTTAAGTTTAAATAGTACAGTACAAGATTTTCATGCTTACACGATGATTTTTGTTGTTCTTATTCAATTCTTTTTAGGCTTTTTATATGTTGTTTTCCCTAAGTTTTTAACACAAGCAGAAATAAAAACTGAAATTTATATGAAAAACTTTTTATTATATTTTATAAGCTCAATTGGAATATTTTTATCTTTACTTTTTTCTTTAAACACTTATATTATTTTTATTTTAATATTGTTTATTGCTCAAGTGTCTAGTTTTAGAATTCTTTACTCAATTTATAAAAACAGTATTGTAACAAATAAAGAAGATACAAAATGGGTATTAATATTTTTTAGTGCAGGTTTGGTAACTCATTTTATTTATATCTTTTCATTAATAAATTTTGAATATAGTTTTTTATTAAAACAAATAGCAATCAATAGTGGATTTTATCTATTTATTTTTGGAATAATTTTTACAATATCACAAAGAATGATTCCATTTTTTACTTCAATGAAAGTGCAAGGTTATGTTATAAATAAAAGCAAAAAACTTTTAGAAATAGTATTTTCATTATTAGTTTTAAAAGTTATAATATTAAGTTTCAATGATATTAGATTTAATCTACTTGCAGATATACCTTTATTTATTGTATTTACAAAAGAGCTTATAAAATGGAAACTTCCAGTTTTTAAAACAATTGCTATTATGTGGATACTTTTTATCTCATTATATTGGATTCCTTTTGCATTTTTTATATCAATAATTGAGTCATTAAATGCAATATTTAATACAGGTTTTGTTTTTGAGAAAGCTGTTATTCATACTATTGCTATTGGTTATTTTGTTACAGTATTATTAGGGTTTGGAACAAGAGTTATTTTAGGACATTCTGGACAAACACCTCATGCTGATAAATTTACAATAACTATTTTCTTAAGCATTCAGTTTATTGCACTTTTAAGAATTTTTGCTTCAATTAGTCAAAATTTAAACTTTGATTATATATTTTTTATTAATTTATCTTCTTCATTGCTTCTAATAGGCTTAATTATTTGGTCAAGTAGATATCTAAAAATTTTACTCAAAGGTAAATAAGTTTTAAAAAAGTTCTAAATATATCCTTAACAATATTAATCTAAACTAATATTAGATTAAGGCAAAGGATATGTTATGAATATCATTAAAAACATCATGGCAAATAGATGAAAAAGAAGTTATTTCATTGATTAGTAGTTCTTCAATTATTGAGCGACTTGCAAAAGAACAACTTCTCCTTTCAAATTTAAAGTTTTTAAAATAGACTAATTAAACACGATTGTAATGTGGATATGCCAATATCTACATTAGGTAAATCCAACCAAATTCACAAACCTAACTAAGCAAATATTAAAAATAAGATTATTTACCTAAGTTCCCAAGGACTGGTTAAGTATATATATTAAAATAATCTTTAATTTAATATTAATAAGTACTTACCAAATACAAGAACTAAAGTAAACTAATTTTACAAATTAGTACAAATAGACCTCTTGCAAATATAAAAATTGGTTTCAAAATTTAAGAGTACATTGTTGAGCACTGATTGTTACGAGGGCAAGGAGGGATATAATCTAAATATTTTTTAGGAAGAGTATCTTCTGTTATAGAACCATAAACTCAAAATCAATCAGAATCTTCTGAGTGAGAATAACCAGAATCAGATGAAAAATAATTATTATTTCAGCTTGGGTTTGGTAGAGATTTGTTTTCTTCTAAATAAGCAAATAAACTATTACTTATTGTCTTTATCCCAGCTTGTACTTTTGTATTATTAACTTTTTGAGTATTTGAATTTAACATATTTATTCAAATAACAGATAGTATTGCAAGTATGGATATAACAACTATTAGTTCCACAAATGAAAAGGCTTTTTTTGTGTTTTGCATAATTTTTATTTATTGTATAAATTTATTTTAATCAAGATTGTTTTAAAATTGAGTTTATTGTTGGTCAAGGTATAAAACTTGTTTGTGAAGAGTAAGGATTCAGGAAAGAGTTCTAATAACTCTTCCTTAATCTAAACTTAGATATTTTATTATAACTCATTGGTTTAGGCATATATTGCTTTATTATATTTAAGATTCTTATCATTCATCTTAGTTTCCTCAATATATATTTCAATCCGATAAATTTAATTCAGGAATAAAAGCAATATACTGCTTTGTTTTTGTATCATAAGAGTATTTAATTGTAAAATCTTTCATAAAGTTTATTTTTTAAAAAATAATTTAACACTTTTTATTATATGCCTTATTTATATTTTGCAAAATATAAATAAACCCTTATAATTCTATTATTCTTACATATTTAAGTTTTAAAAGGATAACTGTACTGATAATGAAATAAAAGATTTAAAACTTGTTTTAATTGATTTTATAAAAGAACAAAAGCAGTTCAATATTTTTTAGAAAAAACACAAGCTGAAAGCAGTAAATTACTTTTGGAAGAATTAACAATATTTGCATAATATAATTTTAAAAAAAAATGGAAATAATTAGCTTTTTTCTCTATTTTGGTTTTATGCCAAGTGACATCCAATATAATAATGTTAGTTTTAGTGAAAATATAGACTATTGTACTAATATTATTCATGATCCCAGACTTGAGAGTGAATTTTTACTGAATTGTGATTTAGAAGAAACAAATAGATATATTATGATAGTAAAAAAGGGAGGTAATTAAATTATGTATTTTTTTTATTAATTTAAAATTATCCAGATAAGAATAGAATTGTATTAACATTAAAAATATAAACTTTGCAAATATAATACTATATTTACGAGGAAAACATACTACCGTTGCACAAATTGCAGTGATGAGAAAAATAATTATTATTGCACATTCTTTATATAAGAAGAATGAGAAATATGATGGCAAAAAATATAAATTATTTGCAGCATAATTGTTGTTTATTTAAGCATTCTTTAATGTGGCAACTGTGTCAGCATCGAGTAATTTCTAAAATTGTATCATAAGTTTTAATGTGAGTTTTTATTTTTTATTTTTCTGATCTTGAATTTTTTTCTTCTATTCCCGATAATCCAAACCTTCTTGCTAGTTCTTGTTTCACTTGATCAGGATTGATATTTTTACTTGCTAATGCTACCATCATATGATATACAATATCAGCAGCTTCATAAACGATTTCTTTTGTATCATTATCTTTTATTGCAAAAGTAAATTCACTAGCTTCTTCTACAATTTTTTTAAGCATAGAATTTTCTTTACCTTGTAGTAGTCTTGCTGTATATGATTTTGTTGAATCATCAGTTTTACGTTTTTGAATTGTATGATATAAGTTATCTAATACTCCATATACAGAGTTTGTGTCTATTTGTATTTTACTATTTATTTCACTTGTTTCCAAATCTGTAAAGAAACAAGATTTTCTTCCTGTATGACAAGCTACACCTGTTTGTTCTACTTTTAGTAAAATCGTATCATTATCACAATCTAACATAATATTTTTTACGTCTTGAATATGTCCAGAGCTTTCGCCTTTTTTCCAAATTCTTTGTTTAGTTCTTGAAAAGTAATGAGCTTGTTTTGTATTCATTGTCAAAGTTAATGCTTTTTTATTCATGTAAGCTAACATTAAAACTTTATTCGTTTTTATATCTTGAGTAATAACTGGAATTAAATTATTTACTTTTTCCCAATCAATTTTTTCTATACTCATGTAAGAATCCTATTTCTTTATCATTTAAGTAAAGAAAAAGAGAAATGAATCTCTTTTTCTTTTATTGACTAATGACTGCGTCTCTACTTGTACTTTTAGTATCAACCCAAATATTTGGAGTTGAACCACCAGGAGTTAAGAATATTTTTGCATCTTTGTTAACTCTAAGTGCTTCATTAAATTTACCTTGAACTTGAATTTGTTGCATTTTTAATAAATTTTGAGTTAAAGATGCAGCAATAAGTTTATTTGCCATTGCTTGTGCTGTTGCTTCAATAGCAACCGCATCAGCTCGACCTTGTGCTTCTATTCTATTTGCTTCTGCATCACCAATAGCTTTAGCAGCTCTTTTTTCAGCTTCTTGTTTAGTTCTTAAAACTTCGTATTTCACTCTTTCAGATTCTTGGTTTGCAATTTGAACTCTCTCAATTTGTTCTTTAATCTTAGTAGGTAAAACAATTTCTCTTAATTGAACAGATAATAGTGCAACTGGTTTACCAGGTAAGGCATCAATATTTGTTCTAATACCATCTTCAATTTTAACAGCAATTTCATTTCTTTTTGTAGGTAATTCTTCTGCTGTATACCTTCCAACTACATTTCTTACTATATCTCTAACAACAGGATTAATGATTTTATCTTCCCATGAAAATCCCCAGTTTGCTATAGTTGTAGGTGCTCCTTCAGCTGTAAGTCTATATTGAACAGTTAATTCAATAGAAACAGGTAAACCTCTTGCATCTAAAATAGAAATTGCAGGGTTAATTCTAATTCCAGAATCAAAACCAGACATTTCTTCAATTGATTTATAGTTCATAAGTCTAACTTTAGTATCAACTAAAACAACTTTTTGAAAACCTGGAATATAGAAGTGAAAACCTGGTCTTAAAGGTTGTTCTTCATATTTACCAGTAGTACTTTTGATACCTACTTGTCCTGATTCTACGATAACAAATGGTTTAAATAAGAATAATGTAGCAATTACCGCAATAATTACATAAAAAATCCCTGCTTTTTTTCCAAAGTTTTTGAAAAATTCTGGTGGCTCAAAAGGTGGTTGATAGTTTCCCCCACCACCATTATTATTCTTGTTTGAACCTCCACCGCTGTTTTGTCTGTTTTTAAAATAGTCATTATCTATTGGCATATCTTTTCCTTAGTTTTTTTAATTTATATATGTTAAATATTTATTATATTTTTCGTTTTTACCTGTAACTAGATCAAAGTAGGCAATCTGAAGTTTTTCAGTTATTGAACCTCTGTGCCCACATCCTATTACTCTTGCATCAATATTACGAATTGGAGTTACTTCAACAGCTGTTCCTGTAAAAAATGCTTCATCTGCGATATAAACTTCTTCTCTTGTAAGTCTTCTTCTAATTACTGTATAACCTAAATCTTCGGCTAAATCAATAACTGTAGCTTGAGTAATAGATTCAAGTGAGTTATCATTTGGAGGAGTAATAATCACCCCATCACGTACAATAAAAAAACAAGCTCCCGATGCTTCTGCTATATAACCTTGATCATCTCTTAATAAGGCTTCATCATATCCACACTCAATTGCTTCAAACTTTGCCATTTGAGAGTTTAAGTAGTTTGCAACTGCTTTTGCTTTACCCATTCCAGAAGTATTCGAATTTCTAGTCATTGATGCTATTTTTACTCTAACACCTTTTTTAAGACCTTCATCTCCTAAATATGCTCCCCATTCCCATGCTGCAACTGAAACATGAACTGGTGCTTCTTTATGATAAAGTCCCATAACTCCATAACCTAAATAAACTAATGGTCTAATATAAGCACCATCAAATAGTTCATTCTTTTGTAATAATTCAATTTGAGCTTTGTTTAATTCATCTTCAGTAAAAGGAACGTTTAATAAAGTCATTTTAGAAGAACTAAAAAGTCTTTTAGTATGCTCTTTTAATTTAAAAATTGCACATCTTCCATCAATCGTTTTATATGCTTTTGTTCCTTCAATAGCACCATTTCCATAATGTAAAGTATGGCTTAATACATGAACTTTTGCATCATTCCAGTCAACAAATTCACCATCCATCCATATATATTTTGCTTCAGTCATTAATAATATCCTAGAATAATTCTTTAACCGTTAGTATATCTAAAATTTTATTAAAATTACGTGAAAGAAAGATATTTTAATGATAAACCTAGTTTTTAATAATTTTTACTTATATTTATTTTCTACTGTTTTAATATCATTTTGATACTTATAAATCATATAATCAAACATTGTAGTATCTATATTTTTACTAAAAAACATACTCATTTCTATAATTCTATAACTCATTCTAAAAAAAGCAGTAAAAGGTATTAAATATATAAGCATAGTTTCATACTTTCTATTTGGATAATATTTATCAAGTTTTGTTTTCATCTCTAGTAACACTTTATTTTCTTCACTTAACTGATCTCTTGTTTTAGAACTCATTGCTTTAATTGCTAAAAAAAAGTTTAATACAAACATTAATAAGTTTAAGTTCCAACCTAATATAAAAATTTCTTCGTAATTCATAATTTCTCCATATAAATATATTATACCTAATTGATTTTTTTTATCCAATAATTGTCTTATTTTTAGTATAATAAATTTACTCAAAAGGAAACAGATGAAATTAATTGAAGAAAATATTACTCAAACAGTTGATGAATTATACATTATTGAAACACTTAACCTAAATAATAAAACTATCTTAGAACTTGGTTGTGGTACTGCTAGTATAACTAAAAAGATTTCACAAAATGGCTTTAATAGAAAAATAATAGCCTGCGAAGTAGATGAAATACAACATAATAAAAATTTACAAGAAAAATTTTCCAATATTGAGTTTAAACTTTGCTCTGCTCAGAATATTACTTTAGAAGATAATTCTGTTGATATAATATTTATGTTCAAATCTTTTCATCATATTCCAAAAGAGCATATGAATGCAGCATTAAATGATATAAAAAGAGTTTTAAAACCAAATGGTTTAGTTTATATAAGTGAACCTTTGTTTAAAGGTGAACAAAATGATTTAGTAGCTATGTTTCATGATGAAGAAAAAGTAAGAATTGATGCTTTTGAAGCTATTAAAAAAAGTGTTGATAATCAGACATTTAAACTATTTCGTGAAATATTTTTTCAAACTGAAATGATATATAAAGATTTTGAAGATTTTAAAAATAAACAAATGAATTTAACTTATAATAATAATTTATTGATAGAAGAACTTCAGCAATTCTAACCCAAATATACTTTACACAACATACCCCTTCATATCTACATTCTCTTCGGTCTGGCGAGCAATAAGTATATATTCCAACATTTTATTAAAGCTTTTAAAATTAAACATTGTTGTTAAAAAATTAATACCTACAAAGAACTCTTCTTTAGTACCAATATTATCACGAAGTTCCATATATAAATCATCATCAAGTTCTTGTACTGTATGAAATAAGAAAGCTAATATATTAAGGCTACAAAGTGTTTTAGATAAATTTTCTTTTCCATGACCAAAGTTATGGTCTAAATGATAGCCTTTAGTTTTTAAAGTATTATTATTATCATTTTCGATTTTCCATCTAGTTCTACCTGCTGTAGCTATATCTATAACATTATTTACATTCAAAGATATATCAGTAACAAAGCTATTATGATATAGTTTTCTACTACTATCATTGGTAACAATAACCTCACACCAGTTTACTTCTTGTGGTGGATGTTGTATATCTTCTTGAGAATTTTTAATAGCTAATTTATTAATATAATTATATATGAAAGTTTGCTTTTTACCATTAATCATTTTTGATAGTTTTTTAGTATCACAAGTATCAAGATTTTTAATCATATCAATTTGTTCATAAAGATATTTATGAGATGTTGGCTTAGCTACAAATACATATGAATGCTTTTGTTCTAATACTTTTTTAATCATAGGTTCTCTTGAATACAAATCATCACCTAAAATTATTAACTTTTTATTAGTAGGATTTGTAAAATTATTTAACCATCTCTTTGAAGCATTAACTTCACAATCTTGTTTATCATCTCCATCATTATTTGATATAAATTCTTGCATCAGTGGTACCACTTTTTTCATATCAGGATGTACTATTGTTGGAGTTATAACACTATGATAGTAATGTACTTCACCTGTTTCACTATTAGTTTTTGTTTGACAACATTTACAAGATATATTTTTACTTGAATGATAATGCGTACCATCTAATGCTACAAGCATATAATCATCTTTAAAATTAAACTTATCTAATATTCCTATACTTTGCAATTTTTCTATTATAATTTCATATACTTTTTTAAAACTTTCTGCTGTTATTTTATCCAGTATGTTTTGTATATGATTATCACTTGGTATATCAGATATTCCAAACATAGTTTGTGCATTACTGATACCTTTTGCAGTATCAATATCCCTTTGAAAACTTAACCAAGATTTATTTTGAAAATAAAATACACTAAATGCAGATAATATAATATCTTTTAAACTGTAAATTATATTTGTTCTTTGTTTTCTTGTATCTTCTATATTTGATATATTACTTGTAAATGATTCTATTAAAAAATCAAAAATATTTGTCTGTCTCATTTGCTTAAACACTTCTATTTATGGGCTATATTATAGCTAAAATTAGGTGTTAAAAAGCTTTTAAAAGCCTATAAATAAAGGGGTTTTGTGAATTTATTTAGTAATTATTTTGGAAGATTTTAACTATATAAAATTTCACTTAGAATTGCTGATAAGTTTTTCCTCTTTTGTGCTTAGAATTCCTAATTGTTCTTTTATTTCAGGAAACAAACAATTTTCAAGGTTTAGAATTTTAGTCCACATATTTGAAAGATTTGAAGATGATTTTGGTAAAATATTTGTCATAAGTTGAATCTCTTTTCTGTTAAATTTTAGGATATAAAATTATAACTTATCTGAAATTAGATTTCAACTTTTTGTAACAAAAATGAATTAAATTATGAGCTTTTTTGTGAATTTGCAAGTGGCTCTATAATTTTAAATTAAATTACTTTACACTAAAATACAAAAAATACGAAGGAAAAATATGAAAAAATTATTATTAGGAGCATTATTAGTTTCAGTACTACTAAACGCAAAAGATTTTACCAACTCAATTGGTATAAAATTTAAACTAATACCAAGTGCTTCATTTATGATGGGTATAAAACCATCAAGATGTCCAAAAAATGATTCATTTACTTCTAAAAATGAATCTAAAGATTGTCTAGGTGGTACAAGCAGAGATGAACTACCTTATCACCAAGTAAGAGTAAACTCTTTTTATATGGCAACTACAGAAGTAACACAGTTGCAATACTATAAAGTGATGGGAGAAAGTCCAGCATATTTTAAAACTGAAAAGTTAGGATTTGATAGCAGAAACAATCCTATAGAAACTATTTCTTGGTATGATGCAAAAAAGTTTATAAAAAAACTAAATATTATGGAAGATACAAACAAATATAGACTTCCTACAGAATCACAATGGGAATATGCAGCAAAAGCAGGAAGTACAACAAAATGGAGTTTTGGAGATGAAGAGAAACATTTAGCTGACTATGCTTGGTATAATGGAAATAAAACTCATCCAGTAGGCAAGAAAAAGCCAAATAATTTTGGTCTTTATGATATGCATGGAAATGTACATGAATGGTGTGAAGATTGGTATACACCTAGTTACAATAATACTCCTACAAATGGAAAAGCAAATAATTCAGGTGAACGAAAGTACAAAGTTCTTCGTGGTGGCAGTTGGAGTTACTACACTAGGAATACTCGCAGTGCCGACCGTAGCATCAGCAGACCCGACGACCGTTACAATTACATCGGTTTTCGTCTAGCTAGAACAAAGTAACACTTGATATTTTGAGGTATTAAATTTGTATTTTGTATTTTTTTTACCGTTTGTGGCGATTTTTTCTGGAAGTATTTACAATGACTAAAAACAATGACAGACCCGTAATAGTAAAAAGTTATAATTTATCTTTATGGTATATCAAAAAACTATCATCGTTTCCTAAAAATTATTGTTTTACTTTGGGACAAACTATTCAAGCAAAGCGTATCAATGTTATCTAGTGTTCTGAAAAGTAAAATAGCAACAGATATTAGTATTAATATATTTCGTGCTTTTGTAAATATAAAAAATCATATCTCTAAATGCACTAATATTTCAAAAATTTGACCACATAGAACAAAGGCTTTTAAAAAGTAATCAAAACTTTGATAAAATCTTCAAAGCACTAGATGGAGTGGTAATTTAAGTCAGGACACAGAAATTAAAGAATTCTTGGTTAAAATAAACTAATAAAGGTTACACATGAGAAAAAATAAATACAGTATAGAATTCAAAGATTCTACAGTACAGTTAATTTTAAATAATAATGAAAGTGTTGTAAAAGTAGCACAAGATTTAGATTTAAATGAGAAGACATTATACTATTTGCTTACTGCGTTAAAAAAGCACATAATATATCAAATAAAAATATAAACTTGCCAAAATTTAAATCTGAAGTGCAATTTTTAAATTAAAAAAATCATACCAATTTTTACCTTAAGCTGCCATTTCAAGACCATAAAAGACTTCATTTGGAGTTTTCCAATTTAAAGCTTTTCTTGGTCTATTATTTAATTTATCTTCAATCATTTTTATATACTCAATTGTTATATTTTCAAAGCTGGTTCCTTTAGGGATATACTCTCTTATAAGTCCATTTGTGTACTCATTTAAACCTCTTTCCCAAGAAGAATATGGATGACAAAAATAATGGTCATAATCTAAAGCTTTTGATATATTTTGATGATTTGTAAATTCTAATCAATTATCAGATGTAATTGTAAAAATTTTATCTTTTAATGGTTTTAAAATTCTTATTGTTTCATTTTCAATATCAATTGCTTTTTTAGTTGTAGGGATTGAAATTCTTACTAACGATGTTACTCTTTCAACTACTGTTGTAATTGTACCTTGTTTACCTGCTCCTACTATTGTATCTATCTCCCAATCCCCAACTCTACTTTTATCATCTACTATCTGCTCTCTTTGTGATATAGAGATTCTATCTTTAATCCTACCCTTATGTTTAGCTCCATACTTGGCTCTTCTATGTCCTGTATGGTGAAATCTAAGATGAGTATATAAATCCCCGCCTTTGTGTTTATCTTGTTCTATAAATAGGTAAATACTTACATAGGATATATCTGCAAGATTAACCTCTTTTAATCGTTTATCTATTTGCTCTGGTGACCAATCTTTTATTATATATTTTCTAATAATATTTTTCAATTTTATATCTATCTTTAAATTAGACTTTTTTGAGGCATATATTCGTCTTGTTACTGAAGCTTTATGAGCATTTATAGCACTATAACTTTGTTTTTGGCTACTGCTATTTCTTTTTAGTTCCCTGCTAATTGTAGATTCACTTACCTTTAGTTCATTTGCTATAAATCTTTGATTAAAATTTGCCTTTTTTAAAGCTGCAATATGATACCTTTCTTCTTGGGTTAAATGTTTATATTTCAATCTTTACTTCCTTATATTCTGTGGTTAGAATTGAAGAAAGATTTTAACATTTAACCTCTTCAAATCCAACATTACAATTTTTATTTATTTATTTTTAAAAATTGCACTTCAGATTTAAATTTTGGAATACAGTACGCCAATATCGTAAACAGTTAAGTTTAAGAGCTGTACTAGCTGTACGTCCACCAAATACTTCTTGGGCTGATAAACAACATCCTAAACATTCATATAAAATTAGAGGACTTGATACAGTAAGAGCAAATCAAGTATGGAGTACTGATATAACATACATTAAAATAAAAGGGGGAATGGTCTATATGGCAGCTATTATAGATTGGTATTCTAAAGCCATATTATCATGGAGAATATCTAATACAATGGATACTGACTTAGTCATGGGTGTGCTAAATGAAGCCTTATCCAAATATGGAAAACCAGAAATATTTAATACCGATCAAGGTAGTCAATATACCTCTTATATTCATACTCAAACATTAAAGGATAATAATATTATTATTTCAATGGATGGAAAAGGAAGAGCAACAGATAATATATGTATAGAAAGATTTTGGAGAAGTGCAAAGGTGGAAAAGATATATCTTAATGAATATTTCAAAATATCAACATTGAAAAATGATGTTACAGATTATATGGAGTTTTATAATTATAGAAGATTTCATCAAACTTTAAATTATAAAAAACCTATGAATGTATACTTTCATAGTATGAAAATAAATGATGTACATTATAATAAATTAGATGAAATTGTGGCATAAAGTTACAGTTGATAGTGGGAATTAGGTTTTATAGAAAGTTGTCTTGACATATTGGGGTAGTATAGTGCATTAAATGTGGGTCTGTAGAATATTTAAAATACCTGTTTTAAATATTCTGAATTTTTTATTATTGTCACTTGTTATTAAGTTTTATTGGCCCAGTCAATTACACCTTGTATTGTTTTAAAATCTGAAACACTTCTAATAATAATATTTGGATCTAACTTTTGTAGCATTTTGGATAAAGCATTTCCAGGACCTAATTCCAATACCTTATCACAGCCATACTCAAGCATTGTTTCTAAAGAATTTTTCCATTGAATACTTTGGGATATTTGTTTTGCTAAAGTACTTATTGCCGCATCTTTTTCATAAATAAAGTCACAATTTATACTTGATATAGTAGGAATCAAAGGATTCTTGAAGTCTTGTTTTTTTAAAAGTTTCAAAAAAGATTCACTGGCTTTTTTTAATAAAGGAGTATGAGAAGCTACATTAATTTTTAAGACTTTTATGTTTGCGCCTTCATCTTTAGCTAAATCTTCAAAAATGGCAAGTTTTTCATTCTCTCCACCAATTATAAAATGATTGTTTACATTAACAATAGCTATAAAAACACTTGTTTTATCACATAAGGTTTTGATTTTTCTATGCGATATATTCTGAGCGCTTAATAAATGTGTATTCTTAGGACTTGAAGTATTCATCATTAAAGCTCTTTTATTCGCCAAAGATATGCTTTCTTTGTATGTTAAAGAACCGACACATCCATATATACTTAGCTCACCTAAGCTATATCCTGCGAATAAAGAAGGTTTGGGAATTTCATTTTTAATTGCATTCCATAATGCAAGTTGAGTCGCACAAATGAGAGGCTGGGCATATTCATTTTTAAAAATAAGTTCTTCTTTAGCATCCGTAAATATTTCTTTTGGCACATATTGTTTTGCAATATTCAAAATCTCTTGTGCACGAATATTATCTTTTAAAATATCTAACATTTCTAAACTTTGACTTCCTTGACCTGGACATAATATTCCTAATCGCATGAAGACTCCTTTTCAACACGGTATAAAAACCAACTGGCAGCTAATAAATCGGCACTTCCCCCAGGAGAAATATTCAGGACTACAAATGAAGCATGGATTTTTTGTACTTTTTGCTGCCAGTCTTTTTGATAGATTCCATTGTCTTGTATAAAAGTATTGCTCAAGGTATGCACTACTTTTAGGCCTTTTACCCCTGTTCTATGAAGAACATTCGTATCAATGAGATTACGCATCAGATGAAAAAGTGTTTGCATCAAGGCCATGTCTTTATTATTACATAGTGTCATCGTACTTTTTAGTGAAGGAACACCAATATGCACTAAAGATAAGAAACCGTTAGCCGCTTCTCCTCTTGCTCCACTACACCCATGCTTATATTTAACTTTTTCTCCATTTGTAATCTTTGAGGGAACAGCCATATACAATATATCTTCCCTCCAAGTACTTATAATAAAATTAGAAATATTTGAAGTACTAATTGTCCTATTTTCACGATGTAAATTTCCAATAGCCGCACACAAAATACCCATACAAAAGATAGCTCCTTTATGCGTATTGATTCCTTTTGTAATTGCAAACATTTTTTTTTCTGCTTCTACACCCAATTGTTGCATTTGTTTAAAGGAGAACTCATTTACTCCTGCAAAAACCATGTCCTTAAAATAATGTCTTAATGAAAAAATACTTCTAGCAAAAGTACTTGCATTCATATCCGCATGACTGCCAGAATCTAAAAAACTAACCAGTCCTGGTTTATAGCTAAGATTTAGTTCTTGGTACAAACTTTCTATGGCTAATTTACCTATTTTATAAGAAAAACTTTTTCTTTGATTTAAAATACTATTAGGTTTTGACATTGTATCTTCCTTTTAGTTTCTTAAAATACTTTGTTTTTGATTCTAAAGATACGGCTGTTAAGGTACGCACAATAAACTTTTCATCCTCATTTAGCAATTCTTGCCAGGAACAAGAACATCCTTCTTTAAATTCAACTTCTCCATCAATCTTTAATGAATATTTTTTTTTCCACTGCTTTAAAATAAGCAAAGCAGTATTTATTTTATCTTTGCAATAACACGTCCATAACAAATCAATATCAGAAGCTTCACTCATATATCTTTTTTTTAAATAATATTGCCACATTGCGGAACCAAATACATGTAAAGCGATTTTTAGCTCGTTAAAAGAATAAATTAATTCTCTTAAAGGCTCTTGCCATTTCTTATCAAGACTTGAAATGATTTTTGATAGCTTAATAGGCGCTGAGCTTTTAATTAATGCTTTTTTATCAATCAAAAGAGAAATTCTGCGTTTTCCTTTTTCTAAAGGCAATAAAAAACCCAGTCTGATTTTTTCACTTTTCGTACTTTCTTGTTTTGCTACTAGAAACGGATGAGAATTCTTAATCCAAGAAAAAAAAATATTTTTATCTTTTTCTTCACACACCTCATCCTTATATAAGTACTTTTCATCTAGATACACTAAGTAGTGTCGCTTCATTACTTCTCCATAAGTTCGGCATGCACAAAAGATACAATTTGTTTAGTTTTCATTCTTCCTTGTCTTTTAAAACCCTTGTCTTTTCTATCGTCGCTTGTTATTTCATCTAAAGAAGCTAATAATAAAACACTCATATCTTCTTTTTTATCCCATATTGCATCAATGGCACCCATGCGATAATAATTTTCTACATTGGTATCAAATAAAGGAGATGTTTCACTTAATTTTTCAAGTTTTTTTAAAGGAATTCTTGTAATTCTTGCCATTGAAGGTAAATTCATCACTCCAATATTACTTCCTTGTATTGCAAAACAAGAGTCAGCCAGCATATTTGTAGATAAAATACCTCCACTTACTGCTTGATTTCGTACAATGGATATAATCTTATGGCCCTTAAGTCTTGCTAATTCGATTGTTTTAGATAAATGCCCTAAATAAGTATTCAAGCCCAATAATTCATCATAATGGCTTAGTTTCTGTCCTAAGGTATCTACTAATAAAAGTATTGGTATTTTTGCTTTGTTTTCAATAATATTAATTAAAATATCTACAAAAGAATATGCCATCTCAATACCTATATATTCTTCGTTTGTTGTACCAAGAATAGCTATCTCCATCTTATTTATACTTCCTGTTCCAAATATGACATTATTGGTATTTTTAATTGCATAGTTATCTTTAAACAATAATTTTAATAAATTAGTAATTTCCATTAGATTCTCCTTTAATTGCATTTAAAAAATCACTATTATTAAGAAGGGAAATGGATTCAAGCTTGTCTATATTTTTTAATCTCCAAATATCAATGGCATCTTTTACACCTTTGTATTCTTTTAAATCTTTTTTAAATTTATTCTGCGCTTTCTTGATACCTGCAAGGGTAATTTCTACCTCTTTTTTTTTATTTAATAAAGTATAAGCGGCTTTTTTAAATTCTTTGACATCATCAGGAACAATAATATCAATGGCTTTCATTATATATCTGTGCTTACCACCCAGTGTTCTCCATACTAAGGGTTTGTCTCTTGAATCAAATTCTTCAACCCCACAAACCGTCTCAATAACTTCAGGTCCAGAAACACCCCATCGTCCTTCTTCATTCATACATACAGCATTACAACATGCAGCAACAATTCCCATTCCCCCAAAACATCCATTTTGACTGCCAATTATTGCATATACGGGAATATTATGCTTGCGTAAGGTGAAAATTGTTCTCATTATTTCAGAAATAGCAATTAAACCTGCATTTGCTTCATGTAGTCTAACTCCTCCTGAATCAATTAATAAAAATACAGCTTCTACCTCGCTATTGATTGCACTTTGTAATAAACCAACAAGTTTCGCTCCATGCACTTCACCAACCGTTCCACCCATAAACTTACCTTCTTGAGAAGCAATTAAAATGCAATGATTATTCAGCTTTGCTTTTCCAATAATAATACCATCATCAAAAGAACTTATAATATTTAAGAGTTTTAAATGTGGACTTTGTTCTTTATTGGAAGGAGGCAATATTTCAACAAAAGTATTAGTATCAACCAAATAATTGATACGCTCTCTTGCACTTGATTCATAAAAACTAATCATTGCCACTCCTTTTGTATTTTTCCATGGCTTGATCCAAACGTAAACTAACTACCGAAGGAGAAGCGCCATTGTCATTAATAAAAATATTGGTATGTTTCAATTCATACTTTTCAAAAAAATCATTTAGCACCGCTTGCCATATATTTTTAAATCCTATCTCTGAAGTAACAATTTTACAAGTACATAACTTTTTCTCATTTTTTTCAATGAGTACTTCTAAATTTCCAGATGCAACCACACCAACTATTATGGCTTTTGCATCATAAGAATGTATTCCTTTTTTATATTCAAAGGTAAAATGTTCCATTCTTTTCTCCTTTTTTTAATATATTATTACCAATTACGAAATTTTTTAGGTGGTTCGTATAAACCACCTGAACTATGAACCAGATCTTTTATTGATTTAGCTGCTAATAAATTTCTATTTGCTTTTAGTTTATCAATTCCTAAATCTTCAGGATAGCGAAGAACCCCTCTGTCTCTTAGTTTTTTCTGCATTTTTTTATCTCTTGATAAACCCATAGGTGTGTATCCTGCAATACATTTAATGGCTTGCGTTCGCTCTTCTAAATTTTCACATAATAATAAATTTACGATGCCTTCTTCTGTAACAATATGTGTTACATCTTCTGAATAAATCATAACAGGAGGCAATAACATATTTGATTTTTTAGCCAGTTCAATAGCATCAAGTTTTTCAACAAAAGTATATTCCATTTGTTGTCTATAGGTTTCTACAATTTGAACAACCAACTTTCTTCCCATCGGAATAGTATTTGTTCTGCTCTTGTCTTCTGCCCCTACTTTTAGCCATGTAGGACTGGAATGACGTCGACCAGGTGCATTCGAACCAATATTAGGAGCTCCCCCAAAACCAGCAATTCTTGTTTTTGTTGCAGTGGAACTGTTTCCTATTGCATCTATTTGTAAAGTGGAACCAATAAACATATCAATTCCGTATAAAGCAGCCATTTGCGCCAAGGTACGATTAGATCGTTTTGAACCATCTCGTCCTGTAAAAAAGATATCCCTTCTTTGGGAAATATAATTTTCCATTCCCACTTCAGAACCTGGACTGTGAATTGTTTTAATAAAACCTGCTTCAATTGCAGGTATTAATGTAGGATGAGGATTAACAATCCAATGTTCACAAATTTTACCTTTTAAACCAAGTTCATCTCCATAAGTAGGTAAGAGTAATTCAATGGCTGCTGTATTAAATCCAATTCCATGATTTAAACGATTCACTCCGTATTGCGCATAAATACCTTTTATTGCCATCATTCCCATTAAAACTTGCATTTCTGTAATTTTGGCAGGATCTCTCGTAAATAACGGCTCTACATAATTTGGATAAGGACTCTCAATTATAAAATTCACCCAATCAGCAGGAATATCAACACGTGGCAATTCATCTACAATCTTATTTACTTGAACAATCACTATTCCATTTTTGAAAGCGGTTGCTTCAACAATAGTAGGTGTTTCTTCTGTATTAGGACCTGTATATAAATTTCCTTTTCTATCTGCTGCTTCTGCTGTTATTAAACATACATTAGGAATTAAATCCAAAAAATACCTAGAATACAATTCAATATAGGTATGAATTGCTCCAATTTGAATTTTTCCAGAGCTTGCTAATTTTGCCAAGCGTAAACTTTGTGGTCCTGAAAAGGAAAAATCTAAACGAGAGGCAATTCCTTTTTCAAAAATATCTAAGTGCTCGGGTAAAGCAACAACAGACTGCAGCATGTGTAAATTATTTATTTTACTGTTATCAACAGATGCCAAAACCTTAGATAAAAAATCGGCTTGTTTTTGATTGTTTCCTTCTAAACAAACCCTGTTTCCAGGGCTTATTACTATTTCGAAT
The DNA here is from genome assembly GCA_965243765.1 of Halarcobacter sp. Classification (GTDB taxonomy): domain Bacteria; phylum Campylobacterota; class Campylobacteria; order Campylobacterales; family Arcobacteraceae; genus Halarcobacter. The sequence goes on along the minus strand of CBDEWB010000020.1, from coordinate 559,910 downwards.
AGTTTTTTTGCATCTGCGGCTAAAATAAATTTTCCCTTACAAAAACCTGCAGTACTTTTTATTTTCTTTGTTTGTATTTTTAATTGTTTATTCCATTTATTATCTAGCATTGCAAATCCTTCATTATTGTTGTATTTCACCCAACATTTTATTAGGTAACCAAGTTACAATTTCAGGAAATACACTAAATAAGATTATAGAAAAAATCATTATTAGTACAAAGGGAAAAGCACCTCTTAAAATTGTTGCTAAACTCACATTAGGGGCAATTCCATTAATAACATAAAGGTTTAAACCAACAGGAGGTGTTATAAGACCAATTTCCATGTTAATTGTTAAAATAACAGCAAACCAATACGGATCAAAACCAGCAGAAATAATAATAGGAATTAAAATAGGTGCGGTCATTAAAATGACGGCAACAGGAGGTAAAAAGAACCCAGCAACCAGTAAAAAGATATTTACAATTGCCAAAAGAACCCATTTATTTACGCCTAGTACTGCAATCCATTCAGCCATTGATTGAGTAATATATAAAGAAGATAAAGCATAACTAAATAAAGCAGATGCCCCAATTATCATCATTATCATAGTACTTTCTCTCATACTTGATTTTAAAATTGCCCAAATCTTTTTTACATCCCACATTTTATATATCAAGATGACAAAAACCAAACAAAATAATGCTCCAACACCTGACGCCTCTGAAGGAGTTGCTAAACCACCATATAAAATGTACAAAATCACCATTACTATAATCATAAAAGGTAAAACCTTTGGCAAAAGACGTAACTTGTCCATTAAGGTATATGTTTTTGTTACTGTTTTAATATTGTTCTTTTTATTGTATCGCCAAATGTAAAAAACGGACCAAAGCATAAATAAAGACGATAAAATTATTCCAGGAATTACCCCTGCTATAAATAGTCTTCCAATAGAGGTTTCAGTAGCAACCCCATAAACAATCATAGTAACACTAGGTGGAATTAGTATTCCAAGTGTACCACCTGCAGCAATTGAACCTGTTGCAATCGTATCTGGATAGCCTTTTTTCTGCATCTCTGGTATTCCCATTTTTCCAATTGCTGCACACGTTGCAGGAGAGGAGCCACTTAAGGCTGAGAAAATAGTACAAGCCCCAAGATTTGCAAGAACCAAACCACCAGGTACTTTATACAACCAACTGTCCAAAGCTTTATATAAATCTTTTCCCGTTGGAGAAGACGATACGGCTGTTCCCATTAGAATGAACATAGGAATAGCAATAAGTGTAAACTCCCTCATACTTCCAAAGAACATCTCTCCTAGGCCTAAAATACTGTCTATTCCTTCAAAAAAATATAAAAAGACGATAGACACAAATCCTAAACCAAAAGCAATTGGCACACCTGTTGCTAGTACCAATACTGTCACTATAAAAATAAGTGATGCTATTTCTAAAGGAGACATTATAATCCTTCCTCATGTTTAATAAATACGCATTTTTTGAATGCAAGCAAAGAGCATATATTAAGTATGACTTGAATGCACAAAAATGTCATTCCAATAACTAAAGATAATAGAGGTATCCATAAAGGAGGTGCCCACACTGTCTCAGTTAACCAATTTTTACTATATGCCTCTAAAAAATACTCCCAACTTGTAAAGGCAAGTACCATTACAAATGTTAATGATATAAGCGAAGATAAAAGCTCAAGAATCCATTTATTATTTCCCATTGAATTAGGCACTATGTCAATTTTTACGTGCCCTTGTGTTAATAAAACATAAGGGCTTCCTAAAAGTGTTGAAGCAACAATTGAATACATTACAAATTCAGTTTCCCAAACCGTAGAACCTTCTAAGACATACCGTATATAAACCATTTCAGTTACTACAATACACGCTAAAAGTAGCATGATAACTGCAATAGATGCAGATATGTTAGATATTAATTTATTTATTTTAAGAATTTTTTCCCACATTTAAACCTACTCAACCATTCGGGCTTTTCTAATTAATTCTTTTCCTAAAGCAACACGTTCTTCAAACATTTTGTAAGATGTTTTTTCTGCTATTTTTTTCCATTTGTTCACTTGCTCTTCTGTCATATACACCACTTTAACACCTGCTTTTTTATAAACAGCTACCATCTTCGTATCTAAACCTTTTGCTTCTTTTATAAAAAAATCTTCTGCTTTTTGCCCAGCCATAGTTAAAGCATCTTGTTGTGCCTGATTTAATTTGTTCCATGTTTTATTGGAAATCAAAATTGGTTCATACATAAACCATAAAGCATGTTTACCTGGTGCAGTTAAACATTTAACTTGTTCATAAATTCTATACGATACAAAACTTCCTGAACTTGTATTCGCCGCATCTAAAACGCCTGTTTGCAAGGCAGTATAGATTTCAGAACTAGGCAAAGACGCGATTGATGCTCCCGCACCAATTAACATATTTTCAAAGTTTTTACCCGCAGCTCGTGTCACTTGACCTTTAATATCTTCTGGATTTAAAATACATTTTTTCTTAGAAACAAATCCACCTGCTAACCAACTATCACTTAGAACTCTGGCCCCTGCTTTATTAATAATTTTTTTAATGTCCATCATAAATTCAGAATCATTCATTCTTGTGGCATGATCATGATTTTTAATTAATCCAGGCATTAAAGTAGCACTAAACTCAGGATGTCTTCCTCCTGCATAATCCAAAGGGAATACAGTAATATCTAATCTTCCTTTTGTAACAGCAGCCCACTGTTCTTTTGGTTTGTATAAAGATTTATTAGGATAAATTTTAATTTTTAATCCAACATTTGCTTTTTCAACTTCATCTGCAAGTATTTGCACCATTTGATCACGTACATCTTTTCCTCCACCTGGCCATTGATGAGAAGCTTTTAAAACTATATCACCACTTATAACAACAGTAATACTTAACACTAAAGATAAAAGTAACTTTTTCATTCCATACTCCTTTTTTAAGTATACAATTATTCATTTATTGTATACAATGTATGGATATTAACAGAATAATAATATATTGTCAATATTTTTAGACTCCACTTTATCAATAAATCTTATTCTTCTTAAATAATTGATTAGGAGTTTTAATTATCTTATATTGTATACATTATTGGAATTATTGTTTTAAAGCATTTTAATGACATTTTTGATATTATTAAAGAAGAAACTCATAAAGGATTATTTTCATATTTATGGAAAAAATTAAAAATAACACAAACCTTCCTATTGCACAACATATACGTAATCAATTGGAAGATCAAATAATAAACAACATAATAGAAGCAGGGATTAAATTAGATGAAAGTAAATTAGCTGCACAATTTGAAGTTTCAAGAACACCTATTAGAGAAGCACTAAGACAATTAGAGTTCTCGCAACTAATAACTATCATTCCAAAAAAAGGTGCTTTTGTAAGTGAAATAAGTATACAAAAAATAATAGAGATTTTTGAAGTAATGGCGGAACTAGAATCTTTATGTGCGAAACTTGCCGCAAGAAGAATATCAGAAGAAGACATATTTGAATTAAAAGAAGCCCTAAAAAAATGTGAAATTGCCTGTAATAACAACGATTTGGACCAGTACTTTCTTGAAAATGGAAAATTTCACGCAATTATCTACCAAGCAAGTAATAACAGTTTTTTAATTGAACAAACAAAACAATTAAAATATAGACTCCTTCCTTATAGAAAAACCCAGCTAAAAATAAAGAATAGAATGAAATCCTCTTTTAACGAACACAAAATGATAACAGAAGCAATAATACAAGGAAATGATGTTGAAGTTCAAGATATAATGAGAAATCATGTACTTATTCAAGGAAAACTATTCACAGATATGATTGCATTAATTTTTAATAAAAAAAAGAATTTATAGATTTACAACGTCTGTGCACAAGGCTTAACTTATGCTTTTAATATTAATTAGTCAGTCCTGAAAAACTAAATAAGTCCTTATTTTAAGGGGCTTAACACTACTTTTTAGCTATAATTTCGACAAGAATAAATACTACAAATGCGATAAAATCGTAAATTAAACTAAAAAAGAGGTCGAAAGTTATACTACCCCAATATGTCAAGACAACTTTCTATAAAATCTAATTCCCACTATCAACTGTAACTTTATGCCACAATTTCATCTAATTTATTATAATTTACATCATTTATTTTCATACTTTCAAAGTATACATTCATAGGTTTTTTATAATTTAAAGTTTGATGAAATCTTCTATAATTATAAAACTCCATATAATCTGTAACATCATTTTTCAATGTTGATATTTTGAAATATTCATTAAGATATATCTTTTCCACCTTTGCACTTCTCCAAAATCTTTCTATACATATATTATCTGTTGCTCTTCCTTTTCCATCCATTGAAATAATAATATTATTATCCTTTAATGTTTGAGTATGAATATAAGAGGTATATTGACTACCTTGATCGGTATTAAATATTTCTGGTTTTCCATATTTGGATAAGGCTTCATTTAGCACACCCATGACTAAGTCAGTATCCATTGTATTAGATATTCTCCATGATAATATGGCTTTAGAATACCAATCTATAATAGCTGCCATATAGACCATTCCCCCTTTTATTTTAATGTATGTTATATCAGTACTCCATACTTGATTTGCTCTTACTGTATCAAGTCCTCTAATTTTATATGAATGTTTAGGATGTTGTTTATCAGCCCAAGAAGTATTTGGTGGACGTACAGCTAGTACAGCTCTTAAACTTAACTGTTTACGATATTGGCGTACTGTATTGATACAGACATTGTATCCACGTTCTAATAACTCTTTGTGTACTTTAATATAACCATAACATGGTATATCTACAAATATTTTAACTATCTCATTTTTAATATCTTGTTTTATAGGATTTACCATAGGTACATAAAATAAATTACTTCCTTAACTTTCGCACCTAAAACCAAGCAATTTAGCAGTCACATCCTTTAAAGTATCAATGATAGTGGTAAAATCATCATTTCTATTGATTACTTCTTCTATTTGTGCTATTTCATCAAGTATAGCTATAAATGTTTGCATAGCAATTGCTAGAGTATGAAGTTCACATTCTAAATCTTTAAATAATCCACCAATTGTTTTAGGTTCATGACTGATACGATTGATATAACTGACAATATTATATGTAAAAAACGATAGTGTAATTCTAGCTATTAGTGCTTCATAGATTCTATTTTCTTCTTTACCAAATCCAAAGTGTTCGCGAAGTTCTTTGTAGCCTTGCTCTATATCCCATCTTCTTCTATAAGTATCAATAATAACTTCATCACTAATATCTAAATCAGTAGATATTATAGGTATTAATTTCTCTTGCGTTTTTAAAAATACTATCTTAACCTTACTGGCTTTTTTATGTTCAACTACTACTGAAAAGTATTTATATTTAATTTTTTTACCATAAGTACTAGACTTGATATTTTTTAATTTCTTAGACTTTTCATAGATACCATTAAGAGACCACAGCACAACTAAAAAGATCTATAAAATTTTATTTTTTCAATTTTTAAAAAATATTTATCATAAATTATCATCTCAAATCTATATTTATTCCTAATTCTAATTGAATTTGCTCTATTCTTTCCTCTCTTTATCATCTTATTCTTACGTTTTGTGCCTTTATTTTCTTATGGGCAAATGGTTTTAGGTTGGCAGCTATACATGTAATGGTGAAATTCATATTATTCCTGAGCAGTCCTGTAAACCTTGTTGTGGATTGTTTCATGCTAGTTTTTATTAAAGCAAATGAGTGTTCAACTTTTGCTCTGATTTTATGTTTTGGTTTTTCATTTTCTCTTTGATTCTTTCTATCTTCATCACTCATTTTATTTCTCTCTTTAAGACAAACATTATTTTTAATATCTTTTTCTTTTAGTAGTTCATCAATAGCTTCTGATTTATAAGCTTTATCTGCACCTGATGATTTAATATCATCACCTAATTTTTCAACAAATGTATCAACGGTAGATATATCTGAGGTATTGGCAAATGTTGTCATTGTTTCTAAAATAGCTCCTGAATCTGCATCTGTTGATATATGATTCTTATATCCTGTTGCATATTGTTTTTTACCTGCTTGATAACCTGTTCTTACATCTTTATCTATCTTTTGTTTATGCTCATAACTATCATCTTCAATTATCTTTTTTGAAGTTTCAATATCTTTAGTATCTTTATTTTGAATCTCATCAAGTTCTTCATTTTTAAGAGTTATAAGATTTCTTTTTTAATAATCTTGATATTTGTTTTGATGATGGTTTTTTCTTTTGTAATTCTTCTTCAATAAGTATATCTATCGCTTTATTTAAAGCTTCAACCTTTTGTCTACTTTCACTTTTTTGTTCTTTATTTTTATTTTTGATTCTATTATTATGAGACTTTGTTAATGTTGCATCTACTAGTACATCTTTACCACCTGTTGCTATTAATCCTGCCTTTTCAAGTTGCTTATTAATATTTGTAAAAAGTTTACCATGAAGATTATTTTTAATTAAAGAATTTCTAAATCTACCTGTTGTAGTTGAGTTTGGTGCTAATGATTCTAAGCTTAATCCTGCAAATTTCATATAAAGTAAATTTACATTAAGTCCTTCTTCAGCTTTTTCATCACTTAAATCATAAAACTTCTGAATAAGTAAGATTTTAAACATTAATATTTGATCATATGCTTGTACTCCACATACATTTTTACTTCCTGTTCCATTCTTCTTTAATACAGGTCTTAATTTATTAAAATCTATTATAGAATCTAATTGTTTTAAAAAAGAATCTACATATTCTAATCTATCATTAAGAGCATAATCTGAAAAAGAGAGGTTTGAATCTTTAAATGCCAATTTATTACCTTTTTGCTTAAATATCTTTAATTTATATGTGTAATTATAGCTAAAAATAGCCTTTAAATACCTTAACTAAAGGCTTGGTTGAGATTTATTTTAGAGTGTTACTGTGCAGTGGTCTCATTAAGAGTTTTTCTCTCCCCAATAAAGTTCCATATTTTATTATTGTTTGCTACTCTTGTAATAACTTTTAATCCTAAATCATTCATCTCTTTTATAAATGAAGGTTTAGAGTACCAACTATCGATAAGTAGATAATCAGCATATATACCGCTATTCACAGCTCTTTTAATCATATCTATAGCTATTTGTGATTTACCTTTTAATGTTTCTAATCTTCTCTTATGAGCATTAGTTCTAGTATCAATAATATTTTTAAAATTATCTATGTATTACTCTTGCATATTTATTTGTAACAATTGCAAAGTCTAACATAAAGTTAGAGAAACCATCACTATAATTAAGAGACACAACATTAATACCTCTTACTGTTCGTTTCTCTTTATTACTCCATAAATAATCACAGCTACCCTCTATATTTTTACCAACTTTCCCCTCTATGGTGTCATCAATAATAAAAACTCTTATAGCTTTACTATCTTGTACCTTATGAAGTAATTTAAGTATCTTTAATGTTGATAACGATAACAGTTTTCGCCAGTTGTAACTAGAGTTACTTAGCAACCTGTAGTAAATATCTTTTTTTAAACTATCATCGCTTTGATTTATAAATGTTGATACTTTCTTATTCATCACAAGCATATATACAAAGTGAATAACTACCATATAAACACTTACTCCATCTTTTTTAGTGAAATTACTTTGTGATAAAATTGTTTTTATATTTAATATTTGCATTGTCTTGTATATTGGATTTTTTAACTTATCATTTATTACATTAGTTATTTTTTCTTTAATATTCATCAATAAATCTCCTTAGTTTGATAGGCATATTATAACTAAACCACAGTGTTTAAAGGCTTTATAAGTACATTTATCAGGAGAAAATTGAAAGATTATTTTTTATATTTATATTTAAAATATAAATGTATATAGCAATGACAATTAAAAGACTTTGTTTGACAATTAATGGTTTAGTTGATGATTTTTAGGTTATTTTAGGTGCGAAAGTTAAGTTACTTCTATTATAATTAAGTAGTTTACATTGTTTTACAACTGAAATTATTTTACTATCTGTTTTATCTGCTAACTCTTTTTTATAGCTAGAGTCCAAGCTCTTTAACTTTCCCACAGCCCACTCATTCTCTACAGTTAATTGACCTACTACTTTTGCATATTCATCAAGTTTTGCTTGTAATTTTATATTTTCTTCTTTATATTCTTTAACTGCTTTAGCAGGTTCCATTGCAACTACTGCATTATTTAAAAATATCTTTTTCCAGTTTTGCAAATTCTTCGGTGTTATATTATTTTTACTTGCAATTTGTGTTAATGTTTTGTCTTCTTTTAAAAGCTCTAGTACTAATCTTGTTTTGAATTCAGCACTATAAACTGTTCTTGTTCTGCTCATTTTTATATCCTCTATTTTTATTGTTTAATTTTACTATTTTAAGAATTAAACTTTAGAAAAAATTGTTTGTTTTTTTTGGGGTAGTATATAATGTCCTCCCTTGTCAAGACCACTTAACCAAGTTTTCTTATTCCAAATACCTATGATACTTTTTGTAACAATTTACTATCTAAATTATTAATAGCTTTAAAATATACCTCATTTGGTGTCTTATTTCCAATAGCTGAATGTAATCTTCTACTATTATATTTTTGCATATAATTATCAATTGAGTATCTCAATTCATTCATACTTTTATAATCATTTAGATATATTTCTTCATATTTGATACTACGCCAGAATCTCTCAATTACGATATTATCGATACTTCGCCCTTTACCATCCATGGATATTTTAATATCATGTTTATTTAATATATCAACATGAGCTGACGCTGTATATTGTGAGCCTTGATCAGTATTCACTATATCAGGTTTAGGATATAGACTTAATGCTTCATTTAACACACTTGTTGTAAGTGATACATCCATTGTATTTGATAGTTTCCAAGATAATATTTTCTTGGTATTCCAATCAATAATTGCAGCTAAATAAACATGACCTCGTTCAAGTTTAATATATGTAATATCTGTACTCCATACTTTATTTGGAGTATCAATAATTACTTGATTTTTATCATTTTTAAACTCTTTCAATAAGTATGGATATTTATAATGTTCTTTATTTGGTATAGTGGTCTTCTTTGTAGGATATATCGCTCTTATCCCTAGATATTGATAGATTGTTTTGATCAACTTTCTACCTACAAAGAATCCTTCATTTTCTAATGCAGTTAGCATTCTTCTTGTTCCATAATATGGAAACTCTGAGTATATATCATTAACCATATTTAATAGTGTAATATCTTCATCACTACTGAACTTTTGTACAGGTATATAATATAATGATGACTTTGAAATATTAAGTGCTATACATTGTTTATTTAGGGAGAGTTTATGCTCAGAATCTACAAAAGTCTTACGACTCTTAGATGAGACCAAGCTTACGAGCTTTCCCTCTAGGAAATCTCTTTCTAATGTTAATTCACCAACTTTTTTAGCCATGTTATCTTTATCTTTTTGTAAAATTTCTATCTCAGTTTTATACTCTCTTACCACCGAACTTTTATCAAATGCAAGTGACATGTTTTCTAAAAACTGTTTTTTCCAGTTTTTTAAACTTACTGGTAAAACTTCGTAATGACTTGCAATCTCATTTATAGTTTTCTCTGCCTCTAAAACCTCAAGAACTAACTTTGATTTAAATTCTGCACTATATGTTTTTCTTTTTGTACTCATTTTTATTTATCCCTATATTTTGTATTTTATTCTATCATTTAGAATAAGAATACTTGGTTAACTGGTTTGTTTTTCTAGGGACATTATAGTATACTTATATTAGTAAGGTTAAATATGTTAAAAAAAACTGTCAAGTTTTAGCAGTTTTTAGAGATAAACCAAAAGATGTTGTATTTATAAATAAACATAAAATTGGTATAAATAGTTTCACAAGAAATAGAAAGTTAGGATTCGATAAAATTATGACTGTGATAATGAAAAAAAGTAGTAAATCTTTACAAAATAGTTTAAATGATATGCAATTAGATTTAGGTGATGATTATACAATCACTAATAGTGCATATACACAAGCAAGAGCTAAATTAAATTATACAGCATTTGAAGAATATGCAAATATGTCAGCAGAAGTTTTTTATAGTGATGGTGAGTATCAAACTTTTAAAGACTTTAGACTATTAGCTATAGATGGTTCAGTAACAACTTTGCCAAATAGTGAAGATGTAAAAAAAGAATTTAATCCCATGAAAGTAAGATGTCAAATTAAAGATTATGCAAAAGATGTGGTACAAGCAAGAGTATCATGTGTATTTGATGTCTTAAATAATATAGCAATAGATGCATCAATTACTAATAAAAATAAAAGTGATGATAATGATTTAGCAGCATATGATGAGAGAACTTTAGCTTACGGTCATTTAGAACATTGTGATGAAAATGATTTAACTACAATGGATAGAGGCTATATTGGCTTTGAACCATTTGCTAGAACATATAATAAAACAAATATATTGATTAGACTTAGAAAAAATATATTTACTAAAGCAAAATTCTTATTTGACAAACATAGTGAACAAAAAGATGTTGTTTTAGATATTACACCAAATAAACAAACTAAACAAAAAATGAAAGATTTAGGATTGCCAACTCCAAACAACAGATTTTAAAGAGTTATATGCTAAAAGGTGGGGAATAGAGACATATTACGATGTATTAAAAAATAGACTATATTTGGAAAACTTTACAGGATTAACAGCACTTGCCGTTAAACAAGATTTTTATGCCACTATATTTTTGACAAACTATGAATCATCAGTGACATACGATACAAATGAAGAATTAAAAGAAAAAACCAAAGAGCCACTTGCAAATTAACAAAAAAGCTCATAATTTAATTTATTTTGTTCAAAAAAGCTGAAATCTAATTTCAGATAAGTTATAATTTTATACCATAAAATTTAACAGAAAAGAGATTCAACTTATGACAAATATTTTACCAAAATTATCTACAAACCTATCTAAAATGTGGACTAAAATTCTAAACCTTGAAAATTGTTTATTTCCTGAAATAAAAGAACAATTAGGAACATTAAGTACCAAAGAAGAGAAACTAATAAAGATTTTAGACTTTGCTCAAATTGAAAAGAATGTAACAGTTGTAACGATTACAAATACACCAAAAGACAGAGAAGAGATAGCAAGAGCAATGATTGCTAAATCTGTTTACAATATGCAAACAACAATAGATTTAATTGATAGACTTCATAGCGATAGAGTATTACGAGTATTGTGTGGATGGAGGTATAAAATAGATATTCCAAGTGAAGCTAAATTTAGTAGGGTATTCAAAGAATTGAGTGATTTACAAATAGCTCAAAAAACTCATAAAAAGTTTGTTAATGAATATTTATCGGATACAGTTTTTATGTACAATGCAACAGATGCTGCTATGATACCACTTAGAGAAAAACCTGTAAAGATTGAGAAAGAAGAAAAGCCTAAAAATAAGGTCGGACGACCTAAGAAAGGTGAAAAGAGAGAGCCTGTAAAACCAAAGATTTTAGAACTACAAAAAGAGATGAAAACTACTAAAAAGATGTTATCTTTAGTATCTACTGTTTGTGGTGTTGGTGTCAAACAAAATTCTAAAGGTAACAGAGAGATTACAATAGGTGGTAAACTTCATATTAGTGCAGTAGATGGAGATATACCAATAGCAGCATTCTATTCAGGTGCAAATGTTCATGATAGTTCAGTAGCACTTCCACTTATCAATGAAACTAGTAAAAGAGTGATGTATCTTCGTGATTTACTTGATGCTGGGTATGACAGCGATATAATTAGAGAGTATTCTGAAAAACTAAATCATAAAGCAATTATAGATATAAATCCCAAGAACTCAAAAGAATTAAAACAAAAGATTCAACTTATCAAAGATGAAAAAGTAAAATTTGAATTTTTAAATTTACCTAAATCATCAGATGAACACCACTACAATCAAAGAAGTATGGTTGAAAGAGTAAATAAATATTTAAAAGATGACTTTGGATGTAATACAATTTATTATCAAGGAGCTACAAAAGTAGCTTCTGTTTTATCATTTGGAATTTTATCTGTTTGTATTCATCAAAGTTTAAAACTCATTACATGACTTTTATTAAAAATAATAGAAAAATCTTCAATTTTATAGTCAAAACCATAAAGTATGGAGAAAAAATATGATTTTTTAAGAAATTTACTAAATTTAGTGTAAACTACGCAAAGAAAAATAAATAATCATTTTTTTAAAACTAAAAGTGATGAAAATAAAAAATTAGCTATTGAGTATTATTGAATTTGCAAGTGGCTCTACTATCTCTTTTTAGATCACTTTCACTTTTTCTAGCCTAGTTAACTGTTCATATCTGAAAAGATTGTATGTAAGATTTAGAAATCCTATAGATGATTTTATTCGTTGTATTCCTATACACTTCATATGTAAGGCATCATTCATAGAGTTTGTCATAAATCCAAATATATGCTCAACCCTTGCTCTAATTTTAGATTTAATATGATTTGACTCTTTTTGGGTATTGCTAAGTGGCTTACCTCTATAGCCTTTTTCATGAACAAAGCTTTTACATTCATTCTTTTCTAAAAACTCTTCTATCTCCTTACTTCTATATGCACTATCAGCATGAAGTTTATTATCTGTTTCATCTATAATATTTTTTATTTCAGTTGAATCATGTGGTGCTGCACTTGAAACACTATATTTAGTAATTAATTTAGTTTTCTCATCTGCATTTATATGATCTTTATATCCATAATGTCTTTCACCTGCTTTTGTCATCCATCTTGCATCACAATCTTTTTGAAATACTTTAGAACGATTCCCTTTTTTATCTTTTTTAGAAAATGCAATAGGAATAGCACCTTTTTTAATATCTGAATTATCACCTCTACTGTTTCTTTGTCTTGGTACATCTACAAAGGAAGCATCTATCATACTTCCTTCTTTCGCAATAACACCTTGGGTAATGAGTTGTTTAGCAAATAACTCAAATAATGTTTGAGATAGGTTTTTATTTGCTAATTGTTCTTTAAAATGCCATATTGTTTTTTCGTCAGGTATCTTATCTGTTATTTTTAAATTTAGGAATTGTTTAAATGATGTTCTGTCATTTATCTGAAACTCTGCTTGTTCATCACTTAAATTATAATACTTTTGTAGAATTAGAATTTTAAACATCATTAGCTTATCATATGCAGGTCTTCCACCAGCACCTTTTGGTTCAACATATAGAGCTTTTTCAATTGGATTCCTAAATAGTTCCCAGTTTATCACTTTATCTAATTTAGACAAAGGAGGTTGATACTCTTTGATTTTATTTTCATGATATTCTAAGTCAAATAATCCCGTCATTTTGAAGCCTTTATGAATGTTATATAATTAAATATTTTATCTAAATTATTGTTTTAAGGTGCTTGGGTTTTTAGAGGTGCCCATCAACGCCATTAAGTTAAGCTTTTTATCATTATAAACCCTTTGTACAAGCTGTTTAGTTACCAACATTTTTCTTTTTTCTTTTTAAAAAATTTATCGAATTTGTAGCTATTGTAGATTTTTGAGCATCTTTATCCAGTCGAGGTTTTGATTTTCTATCAGGTCTAATCACTATTGTATTTGTTAAAAATAACTTCTCTAATTGCTCAAGTACTTCATCGTGTGGAGCATCTGAATAAAATAGATCAAATGCTTTATATTTAATAGCATTAAATGATATTGCTTTATTTACTTTTTGTATATATTTATTATCTTTGGTTTTTTCTTTTAATTCTTCATTTGTATCGTATGTCACTGATGATTCATAGTTTGTCAAAAATATAGTGGCATAAAAATCTTGTTTAACGGCAAGTGCTGTTAATCCTGTAAAGTTTTCCAAATATAGTCTATTTTTTAATACATCGTAATATGTCTCTATTCCCCACCTTTTAGCATATAACTCTTTAAAATCTGTTGTTTGGAGTTTCTTATTATCTAGTACATTAGCAGCTAGTACTTCAACTTCACCAGTATCTAAAATCACTTGTATAAATCTAATTTTTAATTTAGTTGGCAATCCTAAATCTTTCATTTTTTGTTTAGTTTGTTTATTTGGTGTAATATCTAAAACAACATCTTTTTGTTCACTATGTTTGTCAAATAAGAATTTTGCTTTAGTAAATATATTTTTTTTAAGTCTAATCAATATATTTGTTTTATTATATGTTCTAGCAAATGGTTCAAAGCCAATATAGCCTCTATCCATTGTAGTTAAATCATTTTCATCACAATGTTCTAAATGACCGTAAGCTAAAGTTCTCTCATCATATGCTGCTAAATCATTATCATCACTTTTATTTTTATTAGTAATTGATGCATCTATTGCTATATTATTTAAGACATCAAATACACATGATACTCTTGCTTGTACCACATCTTTTGCATAATCTTTAATTTGACATCTTACTTTCATGGGATTAAATTCTTTTTTTACATCTTCACTATTTGGCAAAGTTGTTACTGAACCATCTATAGCTAATAGTCTAAAGTCTTTAAAAGTTTGATACTCACCATCACTATAAAAAACTTCTGCTGACATATTTGCATATTCTTCAAATGCTGTATAATTTAATTTAGCTCTTGCTTGTGTATATGCACTATTAGTGATTGTATAATCATCACCTAAATCTAATTGCATATCATTTAAACTATTTTGTAAAGATTTACTACTTTTTTTCATTATCACAGTCATAATTTTATCGAATCCTAACTTTCTATTTCTTGTGAAACTATTTATACCAATTTTATGTTTATTTATAAATACAACATCTTTTGGTTTATCTCTAAAAACTGCTAAAACTTGACAGTTTTTTTTAACATATTTAACCTTACTAATATAAGTATATATTATATCTAAATAGTAGTTACAAACTACTTGAGAAGCCTATAAAATAAGGCTTTCTGATGAATTATCTTTGTGCTGTTTGATATTTTAGACTTATAATAATATGAATTAATTCCTTAACTTAATGGCGTTGGAGGTGCCCTATAGTTAATAGCTTTTTCTGGTTACCTTTTAGTTTAGCATAATATTTTGAACCATCTTTTTCAATCTTGTTTAGAGTTTTTTTTAGTATTCATTGCATCAAATGTATAAATAAAACTATCATCTAATTCATCAATAAGTTCTCTTAATGCAGGTACTTCGGACTTATTGGAAATCTTTTTATGTGCTAATATTATCCCAGTATTGGCTAATACTGCACTCAACACTTCTGTTGATTTATTTGCATTAACACTACTACCATTCATAACTTTACCATCTACTGCTAATTGTTGTAAATTATCAGTTTTATCAACTAATCCATAAATCCATATCCTAAAAACTTTTTCTAATTCTAAATAATTAACTTCTGCTAAAATCTCAGCCACAGCACTCCTGCTTGGTGTTCTAATAAATTCTACACCTAAAAGTTTTTTGATTTTATTATTTTGAATATGATTTTTTATCCAGACCCATATCTCTTTATAATTTACCGCACCCATTAATTGTGTGTCCAGTTTCACCACGTTATGGTTGCCTAGTTACATAAATAAGAAAGCGATAGCTTAACAACATAATTGTAAAATCTTTACAGCAAATAAGGATTTTAAAAATGCCACAAGTCTATCACTCTAATGCCAGAACAAACCAGCATGTAAGAGAAATAATACAACAATCTAATTTAACAAATGTTGAATTAGCAAATAATTATAATGTGAATGTTAAAACTATCGCCAAGCATAAAAATAGAGATTTTTTAAATGATAAAAGTTCAAGACCAAAAAGAATCCATTATGCTCTAACACCTTTAGAAAAAGAGTTAATTAAAGTAGTCAGAACAATGACTTGGATGGAGTTAGATGACTTAGCAGATACAATCGTTGATATTATTCCAAATGCAAATAGAAGTAATGTTTATCGTACTTTAAAAGCCTTTGATATAAACAGAGTTCCACAAGAGCAAAAAGAAAAAGCTAAAAAGTTCAAAGAGTATGAGCCTGGTTATTTACATATAGATGTAACTTATTTACCAAAGTTTGACAAGCAAAAATATTACCTATTTGTAGCAATAGACAGGGCTACAAGGCTACTTTACTATAAAGTGTATGAGAATAAGACAGCAGCAAATGCAGTATCTTTTCTAAAAGAATGTAAAGAATTTTTTCCATTTTACTTAACACATATTTTAACAGATAATGGATTAGAGTTCACAGACAAATGGGCAAGAGGAAAAGGTTTTGTAAGTGGTAATCATAAGTTTGATGTAGAGTGTAAAGATGATGAGATAGAACATAGGCTAACAGCTCCATACACACCTCAAACTAACGCAATGGTAGAAAGAGTAAACGGAACTATTAAAAATGCTACAATTAAAGCAGAAGAGTATGACAATATTGATGATGTTTAAAAAGATTTAAATAAATTTTTGATATACTACAACTTCAATAGAAGACATGGTTCTTTAAAAAAAGAATTAAAAGTAAGAACTCCATTTGATGCAGTTCAAAGTTGGTTTCAAACGAAACCTGAAATATTTAAGATTTTACCAGATGTGTTTCAACATATTGCTTTTGAAATGGTACAACGTGGTGAAACTTGACAATTGTGCAATTACTGATAAAAATAAAATATGTTCTAATTTATGAAGTTTACCTTGACCTTTTCTATGATCAGGTATATCTGCTAAAAGTTGTAATAATTTATTTCTTTTTGCTATGGCTTCATAGCCTTTCTTTGATCTTTTATTTGATAATTTCTCTCTAAATTGATTTGCCATAATACCACCTTTTTATAGATATTATAGCCAAAAAGTACTATAAACTTAATTAAATTTTTTAATGGATTGAACTATATTTTATCTAATAAATTTATGTTTTAAGGTTTACACAGTTATTTTTACACTACTTTGATTTTTTGAAGTTTGAGAGTTTTAGTAAACTCTCAAGGTATTAGTTTAGTACTTTATCTAGGGTATATTTTAAATCTTCATCTAAATCCATATTACTTTTCATCCAATTTAGGTATCCAGCATCTTCTTTTGCAACTTGTGCTATCTCTTTATCTTTATATTTACCAAATTTAAATGTTTTAATAAGCACTGGTGTTCTTGTTAAATCAACAAGTTTTTCCATAGGATTATAGTCAGAGTAGACTTCCCTACATTTAGCTACAAGTTTTGATAAAAAAAGTTTCATCACAAGTACATCCCCTATAGCATCATGTGCTTTTATAGTAAGTCCATGTTTATTAGCTTCCTCTTTTTCTGTTTTATATAATTCAAGTGCATATCTTAAGTATTGTAATCTATAATATGGCATATCTGGAAATAAATGTTTAGCGCATCTTAAAGTATCAATTAATAAATAAGAGTTCATAAATCCTTCTTTTTCAATCATTCCCATATCAAAAGAGATATTATGAGCTATTAAATAGTTTTCATTATTGTTAAATTCTTCAAGTTTTTTGTAAAAAGAAGTTTCTGTTGCTTTTGGTTTCCCCTCAAGTATATCAGGAGTAATATTATGAATCTCCATTGCTTCAATTTTAATTTCAATATCTGTTGAACAAAACTCATCAAAAACTTCAACTTTTCCTTTATGATCTAAAATCATTGCTCCAAATTGAATAATTTTATCGTCTTCTTTATTTCCTGTTGTTTCTGTATCAAATAGTACGTAGTATGGCATTTCGTATTCCTTTATATAATTAACATTCCATCACCATAAGAGAAAAATCTATATTTTTCTTTTCTAGCAATTTCATATATTTCTAATGTTTTTTCTAAACCAATAAATGATGCAATTAACATTATAAGTGTTGATTTTGGAAGGTGAAAGTTTGTAAGTAAATAATCAACTTGAATAGGAGTATTTAAGGGATTTAAAAATAAATCACACTCTCCTTGAATCATATTTGTTCTTGCATAGTACTCAATAGTTCTAGTAACAGTAGTACCAACGGCAAGAATTTTTTTTGCTTCATCTAAGGCTTTTTTAGCTTCAATTCCTATTTCAAAATATTCACTATGCATAGGATGAGATAAAATATCTTCTGTGCCAACTGGTTTAAAAGTTCCTACACCTACATGAAGTGTTAAATAATTTACTTTATACTTAGTGTTTATTTTTTCTAATAACTCTTGTGTAAAATGAAGTGAAGCAGTTGGAGATGCAACTGCTCCATATTTTTTTGCAAAAAGTGTTTGGTATGTTTTATTATCTTGTTCTTCATCTTCTCTATTTATATAAGGAGGAAGAGGAAGGTGTCCAATATTATTTAAAATTTCTATCAGAGATAAAAAATCAAGTTTTTTATCATCTTTAAAAAAGTTTACAACTCTACTACCATCTTCGTTTATTTCAAGGATAACTGCACTTAAACCTTGATCAAAAAAGATTTTGTTTCTAAGTCTTATTCTTCCTTTGATCATTACTAAATATCTATCCATAAAAAGAGCTTTATTAAAAAGTAACTCTATTTTTCCACCTGATTCTTTTTTCCCAAATATCCTTGCTTTTATAACTTTTGTATCATTTAAAAATATAGATAAGTTTTCAGGTAAAAAGTCTATTAATTTTTTAAAAGTAGTATGTGTAATACTTTGTGTTGCTCTATTATAAACTAAAAGTTTTGCACTGTCTGCTGGTGATATAGGATATTTAGCTATGAGTTCTTTAGGTAAAGAGTAATCATAACTAGCTGTTTTAAGCGGATTTAATATTATATTATTATTATTCATTTTCATCTTCATCAAGAGGTTCTGCTGGGTTGAATACTTTTGCAATATATATTGAAACAATGTAAAGAATGATTAATGGTCCTGCCATTAAAAACTGTGTTAATACATCAGGTGGAGTTAGCAGTGATGATAAAATAAATATTAATACAATTGCATATTTAAAGAAGTTTTTTAACATTCTATCGTCTACTAATCCAATTTTTGCTAAGAAAAATGTAATAACAGGTAATTCAAAGGCAATCCCAAAACCAAAAAGTAGTTTTGTAAAGAAACCTACATATTTACCAATACTAGGAAGTACTGAAACTATTGAACTACCAAAGTTAATTAAAAAATCAAAACCATAAGGTATAACAATATAGTATGCAAAACTTGAACCCATTAAAAACATCAAAGTTGCAAAAAATACAAAAGGTATTACAAGCTTTTTTTCATGCTCATATAATCCAGGTGCTAAAAATAGCCATAATTGCCAAAATATTACAGGAAGTGAAATTATAAAACCTGCAAAAAATGAGACTTTAAGTGCTGTAAAGAATGTTTCTTGAATTTCAATCGCAACCATGGTAGAGCCAGCAGGTAGAAGAGCTTTTGCAGGTAACATCATCCATTCTAATATTGGTTCATAAAAGAAAAAACAAAGAAAAAAAGTAACAATAAGTGATAAGGCTGATATAACTAATCTTTTTCTAAGATCTGCAATATGTGGTTTTATATCTTCAAACATTATTTCTCATCCTCTAATTCATTAAAATCAACTTTAAACTTATTTATAGTATCAGCTTGTGTCACTTCTTCAACGTTAGTTTCATTTTGAATTTCAGTTTGTTTCTTTTTTTCTTTTATTAGCGAAAGTTTCTTTTTTTTGGGAGTATTTTTTTCTGACTTGTTATTACTTTTTTTGTTATCTTTATTTAGTATCTTATCTAAGCCTAAGTCCATATTTTCTTTGATATTAACACTTGATTTTATATTCTCAATTTGTGCTTTAAATTTTGCAGCTTCTGCTTTCATCTCAGTAATATTTAATTCATTATCTAATGTAGATTTCGCATCTTCAATACCAGATTTTATTTTTTTTAAAAATTTAGCAATCTCTACCATTGCAGTTGGTAATTTGTCAGGTCCTAATGCAATAACAGCAATAACAGCAATAAGCATAATTTCCATAAAACCCATTCCAAACATATATAACTCCAGTATCTATTTTAAGGATAAAATCTTACCTTATTTTTGATAAAAGTTACGTTAGATTAGGAAATACTGTAAATTTACATTAAAAGTGCAATGTTTTAAAAGTCAAGCTATCAAACCACTAAAAAATATACCCAAGAATTTAAAGATCTGATGTTACAATAACCAAGAATGTAACATTTATATTTTACTTACATTTATGCACACTCAAGTTTTCTAACTTTTTCATAAGCTATTTTAAGAGCTTCAATACATATCTTTTCTTTGAGTGTAAAATGATTCATATTATAATTCAACCTTAGTTGGCGAATGTTCTATCTTTAAATTTTGTTTTAATGACTTGTGGTATTCCTCTATTTTCCACCGTTTTTGATAGATTTCAAGTGTCTGTTGAAAGGATAAGTCTATATCATTAGTAATAAGATACAGATACATAGGTTCACCATCGTTGCCGTTTTTGACAATTTGCTTACCAATATTCAAAGGTGTATTGCAACCTTTTAAATATATAAGTCGACTACTACAAGCTCCCATATCTATGCTGTCAATATTAACATATCTTCTTTTATTTCTGTCTTTATAGAGTTAGTGCTGCTTTACGATTCTTTTTTACTGGTGCTACAAATTGCTTTTTTAAAGCACTATGCTATAAACTCTATATTATCTGATGTTGTAAACCATTTATCCATTAAAATATATTTATATTTTACTTCATTATTAAAATGTAAAATTGGGAGTTTATCTTTCATTATTTCATTTTTAGTAAACATAGATTTTTTTATAAACTTTTGATATTCTTCGCTCCATTTATCTTCAGTTTTAGTGATAATCTCATATCCTAAAGATATTGATATACCACTATTATCTGTATAATGAAAGTTTAACATCATGATACCCTTAACACTTTTCCCACTTACATGGTCATAGTTGCCAACATACAGTATTATTTACTTTTGTATGTGGTTTATGAAGTAATGAATCATCTATAATTATACATCCATTATCTTCATTTTCATAATCTCTTAAAAATGATTTTATTGTTTTCCATAATTTAGTCTCATCATCAAAGCTATCATCAAGTAATAGATTTTTTGTAAATACATCATGGCTTTCCCCAGTAAGTTTAGCTAATTTTGTCATCTCTATTTTCTAAAATGAACTTAACGCATAATCTTGATAATATTCTTGTAAACAACTCATAAAATTCCTTAGTATTAAGAGTATATATTATATCTAAATAGTGGTTTCAAAGTGCTTGTAAATACGATAAACAAAGGGTTTATTGGTAATTTATAAAGTATATTTTTGTAGGTTTTAAGGATCATATTAGCAAGTTAAATATAATAATTTTAATCAATATTGTAACAATTCTATTAAATCTTAAAATTTAGATTATCGTAACATCAGATAATCACTTTTCATAAATTATAATGAAAGATTATGTTATACATTATAATGAAAGATTTAAACATACTTATAATTGAAGATGAACCTCTAATCTATATGCATATAAAGCAAACTTTGAAAAATCTTGGTTTAGATAATATACATATTGCAAGAGATTCAAAAAGTGCTATAAGAATAACTTTAGATATAAAAATTGATCTATCATTTTGTAATGTTAAAATTAATGGAGAAGTTGATGGTATGGATACTATAAAATATCTACAAAATATCTATACTTTACCTATAATATTTATAATATCACATACAGATAAAAATACTTTAAATAGAATATCAAAAATAAACTATGTTGGGTTTCTACTTAAACCTTATAGAGTACTTGAATTAGAAATCTGTCTAAACTTAGCTATTTTAAAATATGACCTTCTAGAAAATATAAATAAAATTTGTTATAAAGATTATTATCTTGATAGAAATAATTTAAATTTTTATAAAAATAATAAACAAATTAAACTATCAAAAAAAGAAGAATTATTTATATGCTTATTATTTCATAGCTTTGATACTATTATTTTATATAGTGTAATTGATTTAACTATATGGCATGATTGTGCTGTTAGTGACAATACACGAAGAACTTTTTTTTATAGATTTAGAAATAAATTTGAAGATTTAAACATTAAAATAGAAAAAAATATTGGGATAGGACTTTTTAAAAATTAAAATACAACTTAGAATAATAAAAATGTGATGTAAAATGTGATGTTGAAATTATAAAATACCATATATTGGAGTATTTGTTTATGAAAAAAGTTTTATTAGTAGTTCTATTTATTTTATTGATGTTTAATGGATGTTCTGAAAAAAAAGATGTATCTAAAGTTACAGCAGAAAATAGCATCGCAATTGGAAAGTTTCAATTAAAAGGTAATACCACTCAAAGTAAATATGTAGATTTATTATCTGATTTTAGATCTTATATTGATGACTCTTTTAGTAAAAATAGTAATTTTAAAACAGTTAATAAAAAAAGAGTGGATGAGATTCTAGCCACTAATGGTTTATATGAAGAGATTAAAATAAAAAAAAGGGGTACTAGGGTATCTATAAATGCAATTAAAAAATATAAAGAAGCAAATGTGCAATATGTTTTATTAGGTGAAATAAGAAATTTTAGTTTAGATAAATTAAGAGGTTCTAAAATAAACAATGGGACAATAAGTACAATATCAAAAAAACAACTTGTACTTAACAGTTACGTTTCAATCTCTTTAATTCATGTTAAGACACAAGAAATAGTTGTAAAAGAGAATTTAAAAATAAAAAAACTTATTGAAGATGATTCAAATAGTGATACTATACTACCCCAATATGTCAAGACAACTTTCTATAAAATCTAATTCCCACTATCAACTGTAACTTTATGCCACAATTTCATCTAATTTATTATAATTTACATCATTTATTTTCATACTTTCAAAGTATACATTCATAGGTTTTTTATAATTTAAAGTTTGATGAAATCTTCTATAATTATAAAACTCCATATAATCTGTAACATCATTTTTCAATGTTGATATTTTGAAATATTCATTAAGATATATCTTTTCCACCTTTGCACTTCTCCAAAATCTTTCTATACATATATTATCTGTTGCTCTTCCTTTTCCATCCATTGAAATAATAATATTATTATCCTTTAATGTTTGAGTATGAATATAAGAGGTATATTGACTACCTTGATCGGTATTAAATATTTCTGGTTTTCCATATTTGGATAAGGCTTCATTTAGCACACCCATGACTAAGTCAGTATCCATTGTATTAGATATTCTCCATGATAATATGGCTTTAGAATACCAATCTATAATAGCTGCCATATAGACCATTCCCCCTTTTATTTTAATGTATGTTATATCAGTACTCCATACTTGATTTGCTCTTACTGTATCAAGTCCTCTAATTTTATATGAATGTTTAGGATGTTGTTTATCAGCCCAAGAAGTATTTGGTGGACGTACAACTAGTACAGCTCTTAAACTTAACTGTTTACGATATTGGCGTACTGTATTGATACAGACATTGTATCCACGTTCTAATAACTCTTTGTGTACTTTAATATAACCATAACATGGTATATCTACAAATATTTTAACTATCTCATTTTTAATATCTTGTTTTATAGGATTTACCATAGGTACATAAAATAAATTACTTCTATTATAATTAAGTAGTTTACATTGTTTTACAACTGAAATTATTTTACTATCTGTTTTATCTACTAACTCTTTTTTATAGCTAGAGTCCAAGCTCTTTAACTTTCCCACAGCCCACTCATTCTCTACAGTTAATTGACCTACTTTTTTAGCGTACGCACCTACTTTTGCTTCTAATTGTGTAATCACAGTTTTATATTCCTGAACTGCTTTAGCAGGTTCCATTGCAACTACTGCATTCTCTAAAAATATCTTTTTCCAGTTTTGCAAATTCTTCGGTGTTATATTATTTTTACTTGCAATTTGTGTTAATGTTTTGTCTTCTTTTAAAAGCTCTAGTACTAATCTTGTTTTGAATTCTGCACTATAAACTGTTCTTGTTCTGCTCATATTATTATCCTTTATTTTTATTGTTTAATTTTACTATTTTAAGAATTAAACTTTAGAAAAAATTGTTTGTTTTTCTTGGGGTAGTATACCTCTCTTGCCATCAACGATGATAGCCTGAACTATGTATCCTAAATCAAAAAGAACTTCTAGTTGTTGTTTATAATCAATTACTAATTAACTATTAAATATACTTCCAAACTAGTATTTCATTTTGTGTAATATCTTTGAATACTAAGGTACCTTTCTTTTTCCATAAGATGTTGCATCACAAACTATTACAACCTTTCTTGGAGTATGAACTTTTAGTGGTGTATTATTTGCTTTCTTATCCATGGTAAACTTCGTTTATATTCCTCAGCTAAATCTTTTAATATTTGTCTTTTATAGATATACTTTTAAAAAAATGATTTCTTGTAAGTTTGTTGGTCTTCTTTTTGAACTAAATGAAGTGTTACAATTATTACAAAAATATCTAATTATTCCTCTTTTGATACTTCTTTTTCTTGTGTTATTTTGTGAACAATCTGGACAAGTTTTAGTATTGGCATCTAAAAGTTTCATTAAGCCAAAAATTAAGAGCTACGTATAGAAGTTTAAGAGCAAATTTACAGTATCTCTTTACTTACAAGAATTATAAAAATTTAAAGATAGCAAATACAACAAATAATTTAGATGGAGGAACTTTTTCACTAATAAAAAAAGAAGTTAAATGTACACTTCTGAATGTGCAAAAATTTAAGATTTAAAATGCTTGCTGAGTACCTTGTTAATTATAAGAACAAATAATTATTCAGCCTGAAATATTCTATATTAAATCCTATGTTTCTTATTTTCGCACTTTTGTTCGTTAAGCTTACTTTAATTTTATCGATGCTATAGTTTTCGTACAAATGTTCATAAATGAAAAAAGGTAAAAAATGAGTTATTCATCAATCCCATATATGCAAATTAGAGGTGGTAGTTCAAAAGGTATTTATTTTAATAAAAAAGACTTGCCTACAGATATTAAATTACGTAATGAGATAATTTTAAGTATAGTTGGTCGAGATAGTAGACAAATAGATGGTTTAGGTGGCGCTAATCCACTAACTAGCAAAGTTGCTATTATTTCTAAATCAAAAAAAGAAAATTGTGACATAGACTTTTTATTTATACAAGTAGTTGTAGGCGAAAATAAAATTGATGACTCACAAAATTGTGGAAATATACTTTCAGGTGTTGGAATTTTTGCTATTGAGAATACTCTTCTAAAAATAAAAAATGAAGTAACTAGTATAAATGTGCATATGCTTAATACTAACAATATTTGCGAAATAATTATGCAAACACCAAATAAAAAATTAACTTATGAAGGTGAAACAAAAATTGATGGAGTTTTTGGAACTTCTTCTGCAATTATTTGTAATTATATGAATATTTCAGGTTCTGTTTGTGGTTCACTTTTCCCTACAGGAAATAAAAAAGATTTAATAAATGATATTAACATTACATGCATTGATAATGGTATGCCTGTTATTCTTATTAATGCTCACGAATTAAATAAAACAGGTTATGAATCATGTGAAGAGTTGACTTCTGACAAAAATTTAAGAGATAAGCTTGAAGCAATTAGATTAAAAGCTGCTTTGCTTATGAATCTTGGTGATGTAAAAAATAAAGTTATTCCAAAAATGAGCATCGTCTCAGCTGCAACTAATGGAGGAAGTATAAATACAAGAACTTTTATACCTCATGTTTGTCATTCATCAATTGGAGTTTTAGGGGCAGTATCAGTTGCTAGTGCTTGTTTATATGAAGGCTGTATAACAAATGATATTTTTAAAACAAATAAAGATTTAAAACAAAAAATTTCTATTGAGCACCCAAGTGGGAAGTTTTCAATGGAGTTAACATGCGAATATAATAATAACGAACTGATAATAAAAAAAGTTGGTCTTTTAAGAACAGCTAGATTACTAAGTAAAGGTGAGGCTTATCCTCATTAAAATATTTTAAATGATTAAAAAGGATTATACGTTGGAAAAGAAAAGTTGTTTAGCACCAAATAGAAATACAAAAGTACCTATTTATAAAACAATGAAAAATGCTTGTGATGCACATTGTCATATTTTTGGACCACATGAAATATTTCCATACTCAAAGAAAGCTACTTATTGGCCACCTGATACATCAGAAGCACTTTTACGAAAAATGCATGATAAAATTGGTATTAAAAGAGCTGTTTTAGTACAAGCTTCATGTCATGGTACAGATAATAGAGCTATGATTAATGCTATTCAAAATGATCCAAAAAGATATAAAGGTGTTTGTATTGCTGACAGTAGTTTTACAGATGAAGACTTTAAATATTTAGATGATAATGGAGTTAAAGGAGTTAGATTTAATTTTGTTACTCATTTAGGTGGAGCTCCAAACTTAGAAGTTATGGAAAATGTGATTAACAAAGTTATACCTTTAGGTTGGCACTTAGTTATTCATGTTAATGCAGAATATATTAGTAAATATGCAGACTTTTTTACAAAATTTGATTTGCCAATTATTGTTGATCATATGGGAAGAGTTCCTACTTCAAAAGGAGTTGAACAAGAAGCTTATAAAATTTTATGTCAATTTATGAAAAAACCAAATTGGTGGGTTAAAATTTCGGGGGCTGAAAGAATAGCTTTTCAACCTCCGTTTTATGATGCTATTCCTTATGCACAAGGATTAGTTGCTATTGCTCCTGATAGAATTTTATGGGGTACTGATTATCCACATCCTAATATTAAAGAACATATGCCAAATGATGCAGATTTATTAGATTTATTTTCTTTAATGGTTCCAGACAAAGAGTTACAAAAAAAGATATTAGTAGATAACCCAACAAGACTTTATGGATTTGAGGATTAAAAAATGTTAAGAGAACAAGTTTTAGGTGTAGCTGTTAAAAATATAAACAGAGCATCAAAAAAAGATATACAACGTTTAGAAAAACTAGGAAGTGCAACTGTTCATGAAGCACAAAAAAGAGTGGGACAATTAAATCCAATTTTAAAACCCGTATATGAAGGTGTAAGAATTGCAGGAAGTGCTATTACTGTTTTATTACAACCAGGAGACAACTGGATGTTGCATGTTGCTATGGAATTAGCGCAAGAAGGAGATATTATTATTGCTTCTTGTACCACAGAAAATACTGATGGTTTTTTTGGGGATTTATTAGCAACTTCCGCAATAGTACAAGGTGTAAAAGGTCTAATTATTGAAGGTGGAGTAAGAGATACTAGGGATTTAAAAGAGATGAATTTTCCTGTTTGGTCTAAAGCTATTAGTATTAGAGGTACAGTTAAAAATACCTTGGGTTCTGTAAATATTCCTATTATTTGTTGTTCTCAGCAAATAAATCCAGGAGATATTATTATTGCTGATGATGATGGTATTTGTGTAGTTCCTTATGAAAATGCAAAAGTTGTTGCAGATTCAGCAGAAAAAAGAGAGACTTATGAGGAAGAAAAAAGAGTCAAGTTTGAAAAAGGTGTTTTAGGTTTAGACCTATATAAGATGAGAGAACCACTAGAGCAAGCTGGTTTTAAATATTTTGATACAAATGAAGATTTAAAGAGAGGTTTGTAAGATGATAATTGATTGTCATGGACACTACACAACAGCACCACAAGAATTAACTGATTATAGAGATAATCAAAAAAAAGAGTTAGAAGATAATCCTTTAATAAAGCATTTAAAAGGTGAAATCCATATTACAGATGAGCAATTAAAACAAAGTATTGTAAATAATCAATTAAGATTGCAAAATGAGAGAGGAACAGATTTAACAATCTTCTCACCTCGTGCAAGTAGAATGGAACATCATATAGGGAACTTATCTATAAGTGTAAATTGGAGTGAACATTGTAATGATTTAATTGCAAGAATAGTTGGACTTTTTCCAAAAAACTTTGTAGGAGTAGCACAACTTCCTCAATCACAAGGGCAAAGTATTGATGCAAGTGTAAAAGAATTAGAAAGATGTGTAAAAGAGTTAAGTTTTATTGGTTGCAATTTAAATCCAGATCCATCAGGTGGTTATTGGAATGATGTACCACCTTTAGATGATAAGTATTGGTACCCATTATATGAAAAAATGGTTGAACTTGATGTTCCAGCTATGATTCATGTAAGTGGTTCTTGTAATTGTGCCTTTCACTCAACTTCATCACATTATTTAGGAGCAGATACAACAGCTTTCACTCAACTTTTTATGAGTAAAACTTTGTTTCTAGATTTCCCAAATTTAAGATTTATTATTCCACATGGTGGTGGGGCAGTTCCTTATCATTGGGGAAGATATAGAGGTTTCACTGACATGTTAGATCTAGATAATATTAATAATATTATTGAAAATAATATTTACTTTGATACTTGTGTTTATCATCAAAAAGGTATTGATTTACTTTTAGAGATTGTTCCTACACAAAATATTCTTTTTGCTTCTGAAATGATTGGAGCAGTAAGAGGAATTGATCCTCAAACTGGACACTATTTTGATGATACAAAAAGATATATAGCAGATGCAAAGATTAGTGATGAAAAAAAGAAAATGATTTTTGAAGATAATATCAGAACAGTGTTTCCAAGAATTAATGCGCATATTGAAAAATATTTTAAATAAGGAGGAGAAAATAAAATGGTTAAGTACGAAGATCGAGATTATAAAGATATCCCAGGAACGATAGTTTTTGATTTACAA
The DNA here is from genome assembly GCA_965243765.1 of Halarcobacter sp. Taxonomy (GTDB): domain Bacteria; phylum Campylobacterota; class Campylobacteria; order Campylobacterales; family Arcobacteraceae; genus Halarcobacter. Next base: position 531,147 of record CBDEWB010000020.1, on the reverse strand, counting down.
ACTTGTCAAAAAGGTTATGAATTAAATAAATTCTGTGACACTTTAAATAAAGAAGAGGCAAGAACTAAGTTTTTAGAAGATGAAGATGCTTATATGAATGAATTCCCTAAATTAACCCAAAAGATGAAAGATGGAATTAGAAAAAGAGATTTAAATGGTTTAATAGAACTAGGTGGAAATATTTACTATTTATGGAAAATTGCAGCAACACTTGGTGTTCATATGCAACAAGCTGGTGCGATGATGAATGAACCACCTATTACAACAGAAGAGTTTCAACAAATGATGATAAATGGTGGCCGTTCTATTGAGGGCAATAGAAGTATAAAAGAGAATAAGGAGAAGAGTAATGGGTAAGATTATTGGAGGAATTGGTACATCACATATACCAACAATTATGCACGTATTTGATGAAAAAACAAATATTGGTCCTTATTGGGAACCATTTAATGAAGGAATTAAACCTTTAAGAAAATGGATGAAAGATAATAAACCTGATGTATGTATTATCATTTATAATGATCATGGTTCAAACTTCTCACTTAAAAATATAATTCCTTTTGGCATAGGAATAGCTGAGGAATATCTTCCTGCAGATGAAGGATATGGCAGACGTCAAGTTCCAACTTTCAAAGGTGACCCAGCACTTTCAGTACATATTGCAGAGCATTTAAATGATAAAGAATTTGATGTAGCTTTTTCTTTAGAATTAGATGTTGATCATGGTTTTTCTGTTCCTGCATCTATTGCTTTTGGAGAAGACTGTAAAGAATGGCCGTGTAAATTTATTCCTTTATATGTTGGAGTTGTTCAATATCCACAACCTAAGGGAAATAGATGTTACAACTTAGGAAAAGTAATTAGAGAAGCAGTTGACTCATATCCAGAAGATATTAGAGTTGCGATTATTGGAACCGGTGGATTATCTCATCAATTACAAGGGCCAAGAGCTGGATTAATAAATGTTGATTATGATACTAAATGGTTAAATGCTTTAGTAAAAGATCCTGAAAGTATTAAAGATATTTCTATAACTGAATTAATAAGAGAAACAGGAAGTGAAGGTGCTGAAGCTATTATGTGGTTAGTTATGAGAGGTGCAATGGATAAAGAAGTAAATGAAGTTTATAGATTTATGCATACACCAATATCAAATACCAACTATTCTTTAACTATATTAGAAAATAAAAATTAATAAGGGAGGTTAAAATGAAGATTTGTGTGATAGGAAATGGTGCTTTTGGAAGGAAACATTTAGTAGCTTTAAAGTGTATAGATGACGTTGAAGTTGTCTGTTTGGTTGGTGCAAGAAAAGAGAGTACAAAAAAAGTTGCAGCAGAATTTAATATTCCATTATGGACAACAAATTTAGCTGAAGCATTAGCTATGGATTTTGAAGCAGTGATAATTGCAACACCAACTCAAATTCATGCAAAACAAGCAATTGTTGCAATGAAAGCTGGTAAACATGTAATGATTGAAATTCCAATGGCAGATACATTAGAAGATGCTCAAGCAATTGTAAATGTTCAAAAAGAAACAGGTTTAGTTGCAATGGTTGGACATACGAGAAGATTTAATCCTTCTCATCAATTAATACATAATAAAATCCAAGCAGGTGAATTAAAAATTCAACAAATGGATGTACAAACATATTTTTTCAGAAGAACAAATACAAATGCTTTAGGCGAAGCTAGATCTTGGACTGATCATCTTTTATGGCATCACGCTTGTCATACAGTAGATTTATTTGCTTATCAAACAGGTGAAGAAATTATTGATGTGCAAGCAATGCAAGGTCCAATTCATAAAGAACTTGGTATCGCTCTTGATATGAGTATTGGTTTAAAAACTGCTTCTGGGACAATATGTACATTATCACTTTCGTTCAATAATGATGGACCTTTTGGAACATTTTTTAGATATATCTGCGATAAGGGTACTTATTTAGCTAGATATGATGATTTATTTAATGGCAAAGATGAACAAATTGATGTTTCAAAAGTAGCTATTTCCATGAATGGAATTGAATTACAAGATAGAGAATTTATAACAGCAATAAAAGAAAAACGTGAACCCAATGCCAGTGTTCAACAAGCTCTTGTTGCTATGAAAATCTTAGATCTGTGTGAGAAAAAATTACAAAATTAATTTAAACAAAAAAAAAGGATAGAAATGAAAAATGTATTAACAAAAAGTGTTATATTATTAGCAGGTTCTCTTATTTTAACAAGTTCATTATTTGCAAAAGAAAAGGTTGAAGTTTTAACAGTTCATCACTTTTTAGGTCCTAATTCTCCTGCTCAGACAAAACTATTAGTACCTTGGGCTAGAAAAATAGAAAAATTGTCAAAAGGAAGAATTAAAATTGAAATTTTCCCATCAATGTCTATGGGTGGAAAACCCACTGAATTGTACAAACAAGTTAGAAATGGAAGTGCCGATATTGTTTGGACAGTTGCTGGTTATACCCCTGGAGTATTCCCACGAACTGAAGTTTATGAATTACCAACAGTACATAAAGGTTCTTCCTTGGCAACATCCATAGCCATTAGAGAAAACTTTGATTTAATTAAAGATGATTATAAAAAAGTCAAAGTTTTATTAATTCATACTCATGCAGGAAATGCTCTTCATATGACAACAAAGAGAGTAAGAAGTATAGATGATTTAAAAGGTATGAAATTAAGAACACCTTCAAGAGTTGGAGCTTGGTTAATTGAAGAGTATGGGGCGGAACCTGTTGGAATGCCAATGCCAAGCTTCCCCCAAGCACTTGCAAAAAAAACTATTGATGGAGGATTTATGCCTTTTGAAGTTTTTCCTTCTTTTAAATTTCATCAATTACTTGAATTCTCAGCGCTAGGTGCTAATGGAGATAGATTTGGTACTTCTGTATTTTTATTATTAATGAATAAAGAGAGATTTAACTCTTTAGATAAAGAATTACAAAACCTTATTGAAGAAAGTTTTAATATGGATATGGTCAAAAAAATTGGTCAAATTTGGATGGATATAGAAAAACCAGGTATGGAAATGCAAGCCGCTTCTAAAAACTCTGAAATAGCTAGATATAGTGCCAAAACAATGGCAGAGTTTAATATAGCTGGACAAAGAGTTGTAGATAGATGGATTAAAGAAGTAAGTAAAAAAGGAATTGATGGAGCTAAACTTGTAAAAGAAGCAAGAAAGGCAATTGCTAGAAATACTAAATAGAAGGTAAAAAATGGAAGCTTTATTAAGAAAAGTTTGTCTTTGGTGGGTATATTTATCAGGAGTACTACTATTAGTAGTAGTACTTATCACTGTTATTAATATTTCTGCTTTTGGACTAGATAAAATTGCAAGAATGTATGGTTCTAATGTGGGAGCACTCCCTGGATATGAAGACTTTGTGCATTTGTTAATTCCTTGTATTGCTTTAATGTTTTTTCCTTGGGCACAAGCAGAAAGGGGACATATATCTGTCGATTTTTTTGCAAATAAGTTTTCTTCTACTTGGCAGACATATCTTGATATTTTATGGTTAAGCTTTACACTTGTTTTGGTTATATTTTTAGGTGTTTTAATGTACCTAGGATTATTAGAATCTAAAGATGATGAAGCAATATCTAGTATTTTAGGTTGGGCTGAATGGCCTTTTTATATACCTGGTATTATCTCTTTATTTTTATGGACATTAGTCTTAATTTATCAAATCTTTGTAAATAAAGGAGAAAAACTTAATGATTGAAAAAGAACTAATTGGACTTGCTGGAATCATACTATTTTTCGTTTTATTAATACTTAAAGCAAGAGTTGCTTTTGCTATGGTTTTTATAGGAATCACAGGAACATTTGCTCTTTCTTTATCCATATCATACATAAGATTTGAATCTTATATTTTGCAATATAAATCTCTTTTATGGGAGAACTTAGCTTCTTATGAGCTTTCTGTTATACCTCTATTTATTCTAATGGGAGCCTTGGCTAGTCATACAAAACTAGCACAAGATTTATTTGTAGGAATGAATGCAATTTTAGGTCGCTTTCGTGGTGGTTTATGTATCACTGCTATTGGTTCTTGTGCTGCGTTTGGAGCAGTTTCTGGCTCTTCATTAGCCACTGCATCAACTATGGGAAAAATAGCCTATCCAGAGCTTAAAAAACTTGGTTATTCTCCAAGATTAGCAACGGGTACTTTAGCTGCTGGGGGAACATTAGGAATTTTAATTCCACCTTCAGTTGCTTTAATTTTATATGCAATTGTTGTTGAAGCTTCAATAATTGAAATGTTTCAAGCTGCAATTTTACCAGCTGCAATTGCAGTTGTATTTTTTATATTAGTAATTATAATTCAAGTGCGATTAAAACCAGAACTTGCGCCTTTAGGACCTATATTAACAAAAGAGCAAAGAAATATAGCTCTTTTACGTTTAATACCAGTTGTTTTAACTTTTGGTTCAATAATACTTGGACTTGGACTTGGTCTGTTTACTCCAACCCCAGCTGCAGCAGCTGGTGTATTTATTGTAGGTATTTATGGATTATTTTTAAGAATTAAAAATGGAAAAGGTAAAGGTTTAACTTTTGTTAGATTAAGAGATTCTTTAGTAGAAACCGCAACTACAAGTGCAATGTTATATTTCATTTTATTTGGGGCTGAAGTTTTAAAAGGTTTCTTTGCTCGTTCAGGTCTTCCTCAAGGAATAGCTGAATGGGCAATGACTATTCAAGTAAATCCTTGGATTATTCTTATTGGAATTTTAATTATATTTATTATTCTTGGTTTCTTTATGGATTCATTGGCAATGATTTTAGTTGTTATTCCTTTTATATGGCCAGTATTAATTAATATAAATGGAGGTGAATACGTAACTGCATCTAGTTCAACTTTTGGTATGAATTTAGATGAGTTAAAAATATGGTTTGGAATTTTGTCCCTTATAGTAATTGAATTAGGTTTAATAACTCCTCCCGTTGGATTAAACGTATTTATTATTTCAAAAATTGCAACTGATGTTCCTATGATAGAAACCTTTAAAGGTGTTATACCCTTTGTTGGTATTGAAATTATAAGAATTGCTATCTTATTAATGGCTCCATGGTTAGTATTAGTAGTTCCTCGCATGTTAGCAGGCTAATTTAAAAATAGTCAATTTAAACTATTTTTAAATTTAAACAAAATGTTTTGATAAGGAATTTAATTTGTCATTAATAAATTAATTTTTAGGAGAAAGAAATGAGTAATATCGTACACCCAACAGGACTTTTTGATAATAGTCCAAGAGACTATAAGCATATAACAGCGGTTCCATTAGCTGCTGCTATGGGAGCCGAGATTATAGGCGTTGATTTAAGTAATGTAAGCAATGAAACTTTTGCTGAGATTGAAAATGCTATTTATAGACATAAATTAATCTTTTTTAGAGATCAGAATATCACTTTTACTGATCATGAAAATTTAACACTTAAAATTGGTGAATTTGGAACTGATGCATATACAAAAGGTGTTGCTGGTCATGAAAATATTCAACCTGTAATTAAAGAAGCTACAACTACAACTAAAATGGTATTTGGTTCAGGATGGCATACTGATTCTGCTTTTTTAGAACGTCCACCTTCTGTTGCTTTAAATTATGGCAAAGACATGCCTCCTTATGGAGGGGATACAATGTTTTCAAATACAGTATTAGCTTATAATAGTTTAACTCCTGTTATGCAAAAAATGTTAGCTCCTCTAAAAGTTTGGATGAGTGCAAAAAAAGTTGTTGCTGCTATGCAAGATGAAAAAACTGCTAAAGTAGGAGATGAAATAACAAGTCTAGGAAATATAGAACTTGAAGTTGATACTCAAAAAATGATTAAAGGTTCTTACCATCCAATAGTTAGAACTCATCCAGTTACTGGTGAGAAATCTATTTTTGTTGATGAAACTTATGCAAATGGAATTCAAGGTATGAGTGAAGATGAAGCAATGCCTATTATTAACTTTTTATCTAGATTTGCTACTCAAGAGTCTTTTACTTGTAGATTAAGATGGGAATCTAAAACATTTATTATGTGGGATAATAGAATTTGTCTTCATCAAGCCTTTAATGATTATGAAGGTTTCAGACGTGAAATGTATAGAGCTACGGTTCTTGGCGAAAAACCAGAATAAGGATAATTATGAAAGATTTATTTGAACAAAACAAAATTCCAGAAGGTTATAGTGATGCAGAATGGAAAGCTAGAGTTGATTTAACTTTAGCGTATAGATTAGTTGATTATTATGGATGGACTACGCAAGTTTATAATCATATATCTCTTAGAATTCCAAGAACTAATCATATTTTAATAAATGCTTTTGGTCTTTTATACAGTGAAATAAAACCCTCAAATTTAGTAAAAATAGATTTAAATGGAAATAAAGTTGATGATAGTCCATATCCTGTTAATAAAGCAGGTTTTGTAATTCATTCAGCAATTCACAAAGCAAGACACGATGTAAATTGTGTTATGCATACACATAATCCAGATACTCAAGCAGTAAGTGCTTTAAAATGTGGATTTATACCTTTGATGCAAGAAGCTTATCAGTTCCATGAAAGAATCGGCTATCACCTGTTTGAAGGTATTGTTTTAGATAAGAGTGAACAAGGAAGATTAGTTGAAGCTATGGGGCATAAAAATCATACTTTAATGCTTCATAATCATGGAGTTATAACAACTGCTGAAAATGTTGCTTGGGCATTTGTAAGAATGTATCAAATTATTCAAGGCTGTATGGTTCAGTTAAAAGCTATGAGTACAGGGGAGGAATTGATGCAAGCTAGTGATGAAGCAATAAGGAAAACACGAGAACAATTTGAAGGTGGAGCAGCACAAGCAGGAGCTGAAGTGAGATTACCTGAGTGGCCAGCTTATTATAGAATGATGAACAAAATTGATCCTAATTGGGATAAATAAACACTATTAAAAATTGGAGAAAACTATGAAAACTAAAAAAACACAAGTTGCAATAATTGGAGCAGGGCCTTCTGGTTTATTACTAGGTTTATTACTTGATAAACAAGGAATAGATAATGTAATATTAGAAAGAGTTACAGGTGATTATGTTTTAGGACGAATTAGAGCAGGAGTTTTAGAACAAGGCTTTGCTAAATTAGTAAGAGAAGCTGGCGCAGCTTCCAAAATGGATACCTTAGGTGAAGTTCATGATGCTGTTGAATTTGCTTTTAATGATGAAAGAGTAGAACTGAAACTTACTGAACTAACGGGTGAAAGTGTTATTGTTTATGGTCAAGTTGATATTACAAGAGATATGATGGAAGTTCGTGAAAATAATGGTTTAGAAACTATCTATGAAGCATCTGATGTGAAACCTTATAATGTGAAATCTGACAACCCTTATATTACATATACAAAAGATAGGGAAGATTATACATTAAAATGTGATTATATTGCTGGGTGTGATGGATTTTATGGAATTTGTAGACAAACTATTCCTGATGATGTTAAAACTGAGTATGAAAAAGTTTATCCTTTTGGATGGTTAGGCTTAATGAGTGATACTCCTCCTATTAATTCACATTTAATTTATGCTAAAAATGATAGAGGATTTGCTTTAGCCTCTATGAGGTCTCAAACACGCTCACGTTATTATATTCAAGTACCTTTAAAAGATAAAATAGAAGACTGGAGTGATGAAGCTTTTTGGGAAGAGTTCAAAAAAAGAATGCCTGAAAGTGCTAGAAGAAATTTAGTAACAGGACCTAGCATTGAAAAAAGTATAGTTCCAACTCGTTCATTTATTTGTGAACCTTTACAATATGGAAATATGTTTTTAGTAGGTGATGCTGGACATATTGTACCTCCAACAGGAGCTAAAGGTCTTAATTTAGCTGCTTCTGATGTAGCTACTTTATACAAAATTCTTACAAGAGTGTATAAAGAAGGTGATAAAAAATGTATTGAACAATACTCTCCTATTGCTTTAAGAAGAATTTGGAATGGTGTTAGATTCTCTTGGTGGATGACAGATTTATTACATAATTTTGATGAAACAAAAGATGATTTTGATAAGAAGATGGAAACATCTGAACTCAACTACTTCTTAAAATCAGAAGCAGGAAGAAAAGTTATTGCAGAACAATATGTTGGACTTCCATATGAAGATTTAAAATAACCTTTTAAGGTTATTTTATTTATAATTGCAAAAAATAATAAAGGTAATATTTAGTGCTTAAAAATATCAATCAAGGCGTAAAATTTATGCTTATTTCAGCAGTATGTTTATCTTTGATGAGTGCTTTTGCAAAAGTTTTAACTACTTCAATGTCAACAATAGAGATTGTATTTTTTAGAAATATTATTGGAGTAGTTTTAATATCTTTAACATTTTTAAAAACTCCAATAAAACAAATAGGAGGAAAACCTTGGCTCTTATTTTTTAGAGCGGCTATTGGGCTTTTAGCAATGTTATCATTTTTTTATAATATTGCTCATATTTCTTTATCAGATGCAGTAACATACTCAAAACTTTCACCTATTTTTACAGCTATTTTTGCTATGTGGTTTTTAAGAGAAAAAATAGGTTTTAAAGGTTGGATGGCAATTGCTTTAGGTTTTACAGGAATGTTATTTGTGATGCAACCTTTAGGTTTAATATTAGAAAAAAGTCATCTTTTTGGATTTTTAAATGCTGTTTGTGCAGCACTTGCGTTTACAAGTATTAGAGAACTAAAAAAATATTACGATACAAGAAGTATAGTACTTAGTTTTATGGGTATTGGAGTTTTAATTCCCTTTATTTCTATGAGTATATCACCTTATGTACAAAGTGATATACTCTCTTTCATGATGGGTAATTTTATAATGCCTACAACTGTACAATTTATATATTTAATAGGTATTGGAATTACTGCTTCTTTAGGACAAGTATATATGACAAAAGCATATAGCTCAACAAAGGCAGGTTTAATTGGGGCAGTTGGGTATTCTGTAATTATATTTTCTTTAATAATTGGATTAATGCTAGGAGATAATTTACCAAATGCATATGGAATAATAGGTATTATAGCAATAGTATCAGGTGGAGTACTAATTGCAAGAGAAAAAAACTAATAAAGTAGGTCAAAATGAAAAATGAAGATGACAGTTCGAATATTGTAACAGCATTTATAAAAGGATTAAATGTAATAAAAGCATTTGATCATAAAAATACAAGTATGACGCTTTCAGATGTAGCAAAAAAAGTTAATATTACAAGAGCTAGTGCTAGAAGACTTTTATTAACTTTAGAATCATTAGGTTATATAGATCACGATGAAAACTTTTTTTCCTTAACTCCAAAAATAATTGACTTAGGTTATAGTTATTTTGCCTCTCTTCCTTGGACTGATTTAGCTCATAAAAATATGAAACATGTAGTAGATGCTTGTAAATTATCTTGTTCTATTTCTGTCTTAGATGGATCAAATATTATTTGTATAATGAGGATACCTGCTACACGAATATTAAATGAAGGCATACATGTAGGAACTAGATTACCAGCACTATATACCTCAACAGGTCGTCTTTTTATGGCACATATGAAAGATGAAGAATTATATGAATATATCGGAAGGTCTCAACTAGTGCAATATACTTCAAAAAGTATTACTAATCATGATGAATTATATGAGAAAATAAAAAGTGAAAGAACACAAGCTTACCAAATGGTAGAAGAAGAGCTTGAAGATGGTTTATTATCTATTGCTGTTCCTATTTATGGACGAAATAATAAATTAATTGGAGCTATGAATATAGGTTCTCATATGAGTTATAAAAATACCAAAAATATCAAAAAAAATGTTTTACCAACATTAATAAAAGCTGCAAAAGATACAAGCGATACAATTATACTTTTACAGCATTAAAAAAATAGCTAAGTAGAAAAATATGAGTGAGCAAATAAGATAGTGTAAAAATAACTATAATACCCCAATAAAATAAGATTCTTATTCCTAAAAAACTATAATAATAAAATATTTACTAGGGGTAAAAAATGAGTACAAAAAGAAGAATATTTACAACAGAGTATAATGTCCCCCTTGTCAAGACCACTCCACTATTATTTAAACACCTTTCTTTTGTATTTTGCTGGAAATATCAAATGATATAGTAATAACATTTTGTTATGACTTTTGAAAACATGTTCACTCATTATATATTGTACTGTATGGTTCCTTGAGCTAATTCCAATTAACCCAAGGGATCGGGGAAATCTTTTTGATTATAAAAATTTAAAGATAGCAAATACAACAAATAATTTAGATGGAGGAACTTTTGCACTAATAAAAAAGAAGTTAAATGTACACTTTTGAATGAGCAAAAATTTAAGATTTAAAATGCTTGATGAGTATCTTGCTAATTATAAGAACAAATAATTATTCAGCCTGAAATATTCTATATTGAATCGTAAAGTTGAGATAAATAAATTATCAAAATTATGTTTTTTGTATCTCTTTTTGATTTGCTTTTGCTTGTAAAAAATCTGATATTTGCATTAAACAAAAAGTAATTATAAAAATCATTAAACCAGGAAAGAAACTAACCCACCAAGCAATATCAAGTACACTTTGTCCATTACTTAGTAAACTTCCCCATGACATAGCAGGAGGATTAACACCTAGTCCTAAAAAAGACAATCCTGATTCAGCTAAAATAGCCCCACCTACACCAAAAGTAAAAGATATAAGAAAAATAGGAGCTAATAAAGGTGCAAAATATTTAAATATAATTTTTAATTTTGATACTTTTGCTAATTTTAGTATTTTTATATAAGGTTTATTTCCTATTGCAAAACTTTCACTTCTAATTAATCGTGCCATTCCCATCCAGCCTGTAATTGAAATAACAATAATTAGAACTAAAGTTGAAGCTTGGATATATGAAACAAGTGCTAAAAGTAAGAAAAATGTTGGAAAAGTCAAGAATAAGTCAATTATAATTGTAATTCCTTTATCAATATTACCTTTAAAATATCCAGCATTTATCCCAATCAATAGACCTATTAAAGAAGATATTGTAGCACTTAGAAAACCAATTATAAGTGAAGTCTGACCACCTTGTAAGATTCTAGCTAAATTATCTCTTCCTAATCTATCAGTGCCAAATAAATGTTCAAAAGAAGGAGCTTCTAAAATTAATTTAGGATTTAATTCATAAGGTGAAACAGTGTAAATAAAAGGCATCAGAAATACTAAAGTTATAACAAAAAATAGTATAAAAGATGCAAATTTTATCATGATTAAAACTCTTAAACTTTTGTATATTTAAAATAAGATAAAGAACTCTTACCAAATTTTTTAGTTTTATTTAATGAAAAATTTCCTAAAATTTCTGGTATTTCTAATGAACTTTCATGTTCAATTATTATTATAAAAATATTATCATTTTTAATATTTCTAATCATATTGAAAGATTTATTATAAATATCTTTCATTCCTTCTCTATAATCAAAAGGTGGATCAATATAAACTATTATCTCATCTTTTGAGTTTACTAAAGAATCCAAAATTGTAGGAATTTGAACAAAGGTATCTCCTAAATTTGTTTGACATTTATTTATGTCTAAACTATTACAGTTTTTTATTAAAATTCTATATGAACTTTGATTAAGTTCAATAAAATATGCTCTTTTTGCATCTCTACTTAGCGCTTCAAGACCAATACTTCCACTTCCAGCAAAACATTCTATAAATATTTTATCAATTATATCAAACTGCAATACATTAAAAAGTGACTCTTTTAATTTAGCCTTTGAAGTTCTAGTAATCCCAAGTGATGGTAGCTCTAATAGTTTTCCTCTATATTTACCTGCAATGATTTTTGTAGTTAATTTATTATTTTTCATATTTCTCTTAATTATTAAATTTTTTATATTAAAGCCTATCTAGCGTAAGATTGAGCTCTTAATTCTCTGATAACATTAACTTTTATCTCACCTGGATATTGAACTTTTTCTTCAATCTCTTTTGCAATTTCAGTTGCAAGTAAAATAGCTTCATCATCATTAACAAGGTTAGCTTTAACAATAACTCTAACTTCTCTCCCCGCATTAATTGCAAAAGCATTAAGAACACCAGCTTTAGAAGTAGAAATTTTTTCAACCTCTTCTACTCTTTTTAAGAAACTTTCTAATACTTCTCGTCTAGCTCCTGGTCTTGCTGCACTTAAAGCATCTGCTGCACACACTGCTGCTGATTCTACATTTATAGGTTCTTCTTGTCCATGATGAGCGTAAATTGCATTTATTACAGTTACTGGTTCATCATATCTTTTACACATAACTACACCTAAATCAACATGTGAACCTGGCATCTCATGAGTTAAAGCTTTACCAATATCATGTAATAATCCAGCTCTTCTAGCTAAAATAGGATCTCCACCCATTTGAGCAGCTAATAAACCTGCTAAATGTGATACTTCTAAAGTATGTGCTAAAGCATTTTGTCCATATGAAGCTCTATATCTAAGTCGTCCTACAAGTTTGATAAGTTCAACATGCATAGATTTAATTCCAAGTTCTAAAATAACATCTTCCCCTTCTTTTAGAATATTGTTGTCAAACTCTGTTTTAACTTTTGTATAAATCTCTTCAATTCTAGCAGGTTGAATTCTTCCATCTTCAAGAAGTACTTTGATTGTTTTTGTTGCAATTGCACGTCTATATAAGTTAAAAGATGAGATAGTAATTGTATTTGGAGTATCATCAATAATAATATCAACACCTAGAAGCATCTCTAGTGTTTTGATATTTCGACCCTCTTTACCAATAATTTTTCCTTTTGTTTCATCATCTTTAATTGGCAAATTATTAATAAGTCGTTCAGCAGCAAACTCTCCTGCATATCTAGTAACTGCGTGAGATAACATATTATTTACTTCTTCTTTACATTTATCCTCAGCAATTTTATATTTTTTTCTAAAAATAGAAGCAATTTTTGCTCGTGAATCTTCTTTGACTCTTTCAAACATCAAATCTTTTGCTTCATCAACCGTAAGACCAGAAGCATTTTCTAAGACTTTGATTGTTTTTTCAATTTTATCATCATATATTTTTTCTTGTGACAATAAACTCGTTTTAATTGTTGCAATTTTTTCATTATTATAAGTAATTTTCTTTTTCTCTTCCCTAATTGCGTTTAATTCTAATTTTAAATGATGATTTAACTCTTTTTCTTTTTTCTCAATTGCATTAAGCATCTCATCATACTCACGTCTTGCTGATTTAAATTCTCTATCGCAATCTTGTTTTGCTTTAATTTGTGCATCTTTTAAAATAACTTCAGCTTCATGCTCAATTACCTTAGCTTTTACTTTGGCTTGTTCTATATAGATGTCAAATTTTGCTTTATTAATTTTTTTAATTACGAATATACTAATTGCAGAACTTATAACTGCAACAACGATTCCTATTATTACTAATTCCATGTTTAAAACCTTAATGTGTAATTATATAATCAGCTTGAATATCGTACTTATTAGTTAAAATCTCATTTGCTTTACAAAGAGTTAATTGAGTAAAAACAACAGTAGGTTTATATTTTAATTTATAAAAAAATCTATCATACATACCACGACCAAATCCAATTCGTTTTAGTAACTTATCAACTCCAACAATAGGAACTATCGCTAAATCAATATTTTTATGTACACAAAATGAATTTCTTGGCTCTTTAATTCCAAATCTTTTTATTTCTAGGGGCAACCTATATTTTACTAATTTAAAACTATCTTCAATTATAAAAGGAACAAAAACATTAATTCCTTTTTTTCTTAAACTATTTACTAAAGGAAGAACATCAACTTCCATGCCCATAGGAATATATAATAAAACATTTTTTGCTTTATATATATTTATAAATTTTCTTAATTTTTTTACTGTTTTTTTATCTTTATAAAACTTCAAAAAGCGGCTTGAAAATTCTAATCTCTGAATACACGATTTTCTAAAATCACTTTTGTGATTTTCTTTCATATTTAAGCCTTACTTGGGTAATATTCTTACCTTAAGAATATTCTACCAATAAGGAAATAAAATGCAGTTTAAAAAAATAGCATTTTTTATAATTTCAATAACAATATTATTCTCTGGATGTGATTCAAAAGAAGAAAACACAAACAAAATACCTGTTCAAGTTATAAAGAAAGCACAAACAAAATTTACATTACAAACTACAGATTTAACAAATATTAATTTAGAAAAGACAAAAGAAGGAATGAAGTTTAAAGGTTTAGAAAACAAAGTAGTATTGCTGAATTTCTGGGCTACTTGGTGTCCTTCATGTAAAGCAGAAATACTACACTTAAATAACTTAAAAGAAAAATATAAAGATAATTTTGAAATAATTGCAGTAAATTTAGATGGCAACAATAATGAAACTAAATTAAATGAAAAACTAACTAACTTTATAAAAGAGTATCAAATAAATTATATTGTTACAAATAGTAAAGAAAATTATGTTCTTGCAAAAGTTATGGAGAGAGTTAATATTATACCAACAATGTTTATGTTTAATAAAGATGGACAAATTGTTCAAAAATATGTTGGAATAGTTCCAGAAGAGATGATAGAAACAGATATAAAAAAAGCACTTAGAAGTCAATAATGTTTAATTTTTTAAAAAAAGAAGAAGAAATTTTCTTTATTAAAGCTCTTTCAAAAACTTTTGAAAATATTAAATCTGTTGTTCCTCAAAAGAAAGAAAAAATTGATTTTAATGATATTGAAGAACTTCTAATTGAAGCTGATATGGAATATGAGATTATTGAAAAAGCTATGGATGGGCTTCCTGCTGAAATCACAAGAAAACAATTAAGACATAGACTTGTAATGCTTTTTGAGCATGCTCCTGATGTTGATTTATCAAACTTAGCAAAACCTTTTGTACAACTAATCATAGGCGTTAATGGTGCTGGGAAAACAACAACAATTGCAAAATTAGCATATAAACTAAAAAAAGATGGACACAGCGTTATTTTAGGTGCAGGAGATACTTTTAGAGCAGCTGCAATTGAGCAACTTTCAACTTGGGCTTCTAAAATTGATGTACCAATTATTAAAACAAAACAGGGTCATGATGCAAGTGCTGTTGCTTACGATACTATTTCCTCAGCACTTGCACGAAATATTGATAATGTAATCATAGATACAGCAGGACGACTTCAAACACAAACAAACTTAAATAATGAACTTAAAAAAATAGTAAAAGTATGTGGAAAAGCCTTAGCTGGTGCACCTCATCAAAAACTTATGATTTTAGATGGAACGCAAGGTAATAGTGCCATTATGCAAGCTAAAGCATTTAATGAAATGGTAGGAATTGATGGAATTATTGTAACAAAACTAGATGGTACTGCAAAAGGTGGAGCTTTATTTTCTATTTCTAATCAACTTGAACTTCCAATTTTTTATGTTGGTATCGGTGAGAAAGAAGATGATTTAATAGAATTTAGTCCAGATAATTTTGTAGATTCATTATTAAATGAGATATATATAAAAGAACAAATAAACAAATAAAGTTAATGATATTATTTATCATTAACCTTACTTTATCCTTTAAAAAACAATCTATTTTTTTATCCTCTTATGTTTTAAATAATTATTGCCTAAAATCGCAAATATATATAAGAAAATATTTTAAAGGATTATTTATGAATAAAATTGGATTAATTTATGGTAGTGATGCAGGAGCAACACAAGATGTATGTGAAAGATTAGTTAATATTTTAGGTAAAGATAATGTAGATTTAATTGATGTAAGTAAAAGTTCAACAGATGAAATATCAGCTTACAATAATTTAATTCTTGCAAGCTCAACTTGGGGTGCAGGTGATTTACAATCAGATTGGGAAGATTTTGAAGATAAATTAGATAAAATTGATTTTACAGGGAAAACAATAGCAATCTTAGGTTTAGGTGATCAAGATGGTTATCCTGATACTTTTGCAGAAGCAATTACTCTTTTATATGATAAAGTAAAAACAGGAAATATCATAGGACAAACTTCAACTGAAGGTTATAAATATGATGAATCTACAGCAGTTGTTGATGATAAGTTCTTAGGTCTTGTAATAGATGAAGATAATCAAGATGATTTAACTGATGATAGATTAGCTTCTTGGGCCTTACAAATCAAAAGTGACTTAGGTCTTTAAGTCTAGATTAGGGAGCGTTAAAAATTTCGTATCAATCTGATAAAATAGAAATAAGGATTATATAATCCCCAAAAAAACAAGAGTAAGAGTTGAACATATATTTGGAACTCTTAAAACATCTATGAACTAAGCTCTAAATTTAAAAGCTATTGGACTAGATAGAATAAAATCTGTTACAGGACTTATAAATCTTACATATAACTTTCTAAGATATGAGCAGTTAGTTAGATTAAAAAAGATACCAATAATAAAAAGCTAAAAATAAATATAGAATAATCAAGTTTATAGCTATTTTATAGCCTTAAATTATAAATATATCAATATTTCTTTATAATTAAGTCATTAAAACAAAATTTAAAGATAGAACATTCGCCAACTAAGGTTGAATTATCACAAAGAAATCATATTAACTTAACTATAGGTGCATTTATCAAGCTAGAAAAACTTCGTTTGAACTATAAAATGAATCACTTTGCAATTAAAGAAAAAATATATATTGAAGCTCTAAAGGTTGCTTATCAAAAAGTTAGAGAATTAAAGTGTGGATAATTCTGTAACATTTACTGTAAATTATGATATTTAGATTATCGCAACATCAGATCCTAAGTGGGAGTTAATTCTTCTTGTGCAGTTTCTTGTAAAACTTCTTTTAACATTGATTTAAATTCATTCTCTAATGATTCTAAACCTGTAAAAGTACCTGCTTTTATTTGTTTCTTTAATTCTTCTAAATTTAATATTGCCATAATGTAAATCCTTAAAATTGATTTACTAGATATTTTATCTAATAAATTTTATTTTTAAGGTTTATATAGTTATATTTACACTCCCGATTGATAAAGTTTAATTACTTTGTCTTTTTTTTGATTTTAAAAAAATTTGTTAAATTTTCATAATTGTGTTATACTTCACAAAAATTATAGTAACAAAGCTTCGTTTATCTACGTTTTTACCTAAATTATATATTTATTAATAGTTTTATTCAATAACTTAGATTATCATCTCTTTATATTACTAAACTTAATTAAAGGTAATTAATGACATTTTCAGAGTTAGGATTAAATTCTAATATTTTAAAAGCAATCAAAGATCAAGGTTATACAAAAGCAACACCAATCCAAGAAAAAGCAATTCCTGTTGTATTAAAAAGACAAGATATTTTGGCAGCAGCGCAAACAGGTACTGGTAAAACAGCAGCTTTTACACTTCCATTATTAGAAATAATAAGTAAAAGAACACATTATAAAGATGAAAAAGCTTATATCAAAGCTTTAATATTAACACCAACAAGAGAATTAGCAGCACAAGTTGAGCAAAATATTTCTGCATATAGTAAATATCTTCCTCTTAAAACAGCAGTTATTTTTGGTGGAGTTGGAATAAATCCTCAAAAAGCACTTTTTAGAAAAGGTGTAGATATTGTAATTGCAACACCAGGAAGACTATTAGATCATATTTCACAAGAAACTGTTGACTTATCTAGAGTTGATTTTTTAGTTTTAGATGAAGCTGATAGAATGTTAGATATGGGTTTTATTCATGATATTAAAAAAGTAATGGCACGTATTCCTAGTCATAGACAAACATTATTATTCTCTGCAACTTTTTCAAATGATATTAAAAAATTATCAAAAGGTTTATTAAAAAATCCAAAATTTGTTGAAGTTTCAAGTGAAAATAGTACTACTGCACAAGTAAAACAAATCATATATAATATGGAAAAAGATAAAAAAAGAGAGCTTTTATCGCATCTTATAAGAGAAGGTAAATGGACTCAAATTTTAGTTTTTACAAGAACAAAACATGGTGCGAATAAGTTATGTGAATATCTAAATAGAGAAGGAATAACTTCAAGTGCAATTCATAGTAATAAATCTCAAGGTGCAAGAACTAAAGCTTTAAGTGGCTTTAAAGCTAAAGAAATACGAGTATTAGTAGCAACTGATATAGCTGCTCGTGGAATTGATATTCAACTTTTACCTCATGTTGTGAATTTCGAGTTACCAAATATTCCTGAAGATTATGTACATAGAATTGGGAGAACAGGAAGAGCTGGAAATTTTGGTGAGGCTATGTCTATTGTTTGTGGTGAAGAAGTTGAGTATTTAGAAGATATAGAAAAACTTATTAAAAAGAATATTGAAGTTGTTTCAATTGATGGGTTCACTCTTCCTAGATTAAAAAAAGTTAAAATGGTTAAAAAAGCAAATAATAGAGGAAGAAATCAAAATTCTAGAAGTAATGATAGACCTAAAAATAATAACAAAAAAAATCTAAAGAAAAATGATTCTAGAAGTGAAAACTTTAAAAAAGATGATAGAAATTCTACAAGACCAAAAGCTAAAAAAAATAATTTTAAAAATCAAGTTGATGATTTTATAAAAAGTAGACGAGAAAGTAAAGCCAGAACAAATAAAAGAGTAATTAATGATGCAAAATCAAAAGCTTCTTCTTCTCAAAAAGATAGATAAAAGAAAAAGCTATTAAACCACCAACTAAACATATCAAATTATGCTATATTAAATCATATATTTGGTACAAATCTTTAACTTGGTAAAAGAGTTCATAAAAAAACAAACTATAAAATATGGGAACCTCTAAAAACAACTTTCTAATTTGTTTAAATCATTTTTAACTTAATTTTTAAAATTTATCACACGCGAAACTTGATTTACTATAAAATTCTACTAAAAATTATAATGATCTTTGTGAGTTTTTGTAAAATCTCTATGATTTCATATATTTTTACATAACTTTCACTTTTTGCAATCTAACTAACTGTTCATATCTAAAGAGCTTATATGTAAAATTTAAAAATCCTATAGATGACTTGATTCGTTTTATCCCAATGGACTTCATATGTAAGGCATCATTCATAGAGTTTGTCATAAATCCAAATATATGTTCTACTCTTGCTCTAATTTTAGATTTTATGTTATTTGAATCTTTTTGTTCATCTGTTAAAGGACTACCTCTGTAACCTTTTTCATGCACAAAGCTTTTGCAATTTTTATCTTCTAGAAATTCTTCTATCTCTTTACTCCTGTAAGCACTATCTGCATGAAGTTTATTATCTGTTTCATCAATGATATTTTTAATTTCAGTAGAATCATGAGGAGCAGCACTTGTAACACTATATTTAGTTATGAATTTAGTTTTTTCATCTGCGTTAATATGGTCTTTATATCCATAGTGTCGTTCACTTGATTTAGTCATCCAACTTGCATCAGTATCTTTTTGGCATAACTTGCTTCGTTTACCATTGTTATCTTTTCTGGCAAATTTTAAAGGTATAGCACCTTTTTTAATATCAGCATTATCTTCTTTAGAATTTCTTTGTCTAGGAACATCTACAAATGAAGCATCTATCATACTTCCCTCTTTTGCTATAATACCTTTATTTATAAGTTGTTTAGTAAATAGTTCAAATAATGTTAAAGATAAATTCTTATTTGATAGCTGTTCTTTGAAATGCCAAATAGTTTTTTCATCAGGTATTTTATCTCCAATTTTCAATTCTAAAAATTGTTTGAATGATGTTCTATCATTTATTTGAAATTCTGTTTGTTCATCACTTAAATTATAGTATTTTTGTAATATTAAAATTTTAAACATCATTATCTTATCGTATGGTGGCCTACCACCAGCACCTTTAGGTTCTACGTATAAAGCCTTCTCTATTGGTTCTCTAAACATATTCCAATCTACAACTTTATCTAATTTTGTTAGTGGTGGTTGATATTCTTTTATTTTTCTCTCATGAAATTCTAAATCAAATAATCCTTGCATTTATAAAGCCTTTTGAGTGATATTTAATATCTATTTTAACTAAATCTTGATTTTAAATTGCTTAGGTTGGGTAGTTTTTAGAGATGCCCATCAACGCCATTAAGTTAAGCTTTTTATCATTATAAACCCTTTGTACAAGCTGTTTAGTTACCAACATTTTTCTTTTTTCTTTTTAAAAAATTTATCGAATTTGTAGCTATTGTAGATTTTTGAGCATCTTTATCCAGTCGAGGTTTTGATTTTCTATCAGGTCTAATCACTATTGTATTTGTTAAAAATAACTTCTCTAATTGCTCAAGTACTTCATCGTGTGGAGCATCTGAATAAAATAGATCAAATGCTTTATATTTAATAGCATTAAATGATATTGCTTTATTTACTTTTTGTATATATTTATTATCTTTGGTTTTTTCTTTTAATTCTTCATTTGTATCGTATGTCACTGATGATTCATAGTTTGTCAAAAATATAGTGGCATAAAAATCTTGTTTAACGGCAAGTGCTGTTAATCCTGTAAAGTTTTCCAAATATAGTCTATTTTTTAATACATCGTAATATGTCTCTATTCCCCACCTTTTAGCATATAACTCTTTAAAATCTGTTGTTTGGAGTTTCTTATTATCTAGTACATTAGCAGCTAGTACTTCAACTTCACCAGTATCTAAAATCACTTGTATAAATCTAATTTTTAATTTAGTTGGCAATCCTAAATCTTTCATTTTTTGTTTAGTTTGTTTATTTGGTGTAATATCTAAAACAACATCTTTTTGTTCACTATGTTTGTCAAATAAGAATTTTGCTTTAGTAAATATATTTTTTTTAAGTCTAATCAATATATTTGTTTTATTATATGTTCTAGCAAATGGTTCAAAGCCAATATAGCCTCTATCCATTGTAGTTAAATCATTTTCATCACAATGTTCTAAATGACCGTAAGCTAAAGTTCTCTCATCATATGCTGCTAAATCATTATCATCACTTTTATTTTTATTAGTAATTGATGCATCTATTGCTATATTATTTAAGACATCAAATACACATGATACTCTTGCTTGTACCACATCTTTTGCATAATCTTTAATTTGACATCTTACTTTCATGGGATTAAATTCTTTTTTTACATCTTCACTATTTGGCAAAGTTGTTACTGAACCATCTATAGCTAATAGTCTAAAGTCTTTAAAAGTTTGATACTCACCATCACTATAAAAAACTTCTGCTGACATATTTGCATATTCTTCAAATGCTGTATAATTTAATTTAGCTCTTGCTTGTGTATATGCACTATTAGTGATTGTATAATCATCACCTAAATCTAATTGCATATCATTTAAACTATTTTGTAAAGATTTACTACTTTTTTTCATTATCACAGTCATAATTTTATCGAATCCTAACTTTCTATTTCTTGTGAAACTATTTATACCAATTTTATGTTTATTTATAAATACAACATCTTTTGGTTTATCTCTAAAAACTGCTAAAACTTGACAGTTTTTTTTAACATATTTAACCTTACTAATATAAGTATATATTATATCTAAATAGTAGTTACAAACTACTTGAGAAGCCTATAAAATAAGGCTTTCTGATGAATTATCTTTGTGCTGTTTGATATTTTAGACTTATAATAATATGAATTAATTCCTTAACTTAATGGCGTTGGAGGTGCCCATATATGAGTTAGGTAAAATGGAAAAAACTCTTTACATTTTTTTAAAAACTCTACTGCATTCTCACTTGATTTATTCTTGTAAACTTTATAATACAATAGTCTTGCAGCTCTATTTATTGCTACAAATAAATAATATTTTTGTTTCTCAAACTTTGGTAAGTAAGTTACATCTATATGTAAATAACCAGGTTCGTACTCTTTAAATTTTTTAGCTTTTTCTTTTTGTTCTTGCGGAACTCTGTTTATATCAAAGGCTTTTAAAGTACGATAAATATTACTTCTATTTGCATTTGGAATAATATCAACTATTGTATCTGTTAAATCATCTAGTTCCATCCAAGTCATTGTTCTAACTACTTTTATCAATTCTTTTTCTAAAGGTGTTAAAGTTGTTTTTATATTGTGTGGTCTTGAACTTTTATCTTTAATAAAATTCCTATGCTTCCATTTAGAGATAGTTTTAATATTTAGATTGTAATTTTTAGCTAATTCAACGATTGTTAAATTAGATTTCTGTATTATTTCTCTTACATGCTGGTTTGTTCTGGCATTAGAGTGATAGACTTGTGACATATATTAAATCCTTATTTGCTGTAAAGATTTTACAATTATGTTGTTAAGCTATCGCTTTCTTAATTTATGAAACTAGGCAACCATAACGTGGTGAAACTGGACAACTAATAAAGTATTAGAACTTGCAAAAGATTGGCAAAATAGAGCTTTAGACCAAATGTATCAATCATTTTTATGGATGCAACTATTCTTAAAATAAGAATAGATAAAGAGACCACTGCACAGTAACACTCTAAAATAAATCTCAACCAAGCCTTTAGTTAAGGTATTTAAAGGCTATTTTTAGCTATAATTACACATATAAATTAAAGATATTTAAGCAAAAAGGTAATAAATTGGCATTTAAAGATTCAAACCTCTCTTTTTCAGATTATGCTCTTAATGATAGATTAGAATATGTAGATTCTTTTTTAAAACAATTAGATTCTATAATAGATTTTAATAAATTAAGACCTGTATTAAAGAAGAATGGAACAGGAAGTAAAAATGTATGTGGAGTACAAGCATATGATCAAATATTAATGTTTAAAATCTTACTTATTCAGAAGTTTTATGATTTAAGTGATGAAAAAGCTGAAGAAGGACTTAATGTAAATTTACTTTATATGAAATTTGCAGGATTAAGCTTAGAATCATTAGCACCAGACTCAACTACAATAGGTAGATTTAGAAATTCTTTAGAGCCACTTGCAAATTCAATAATACTCAATAGCTAATTTTTTATTTTCATCACTTTTAGTTTTAAAAAAATGATTATTTATTTTTCTTTGCGTAGTTTACACTAAATTTAGTAAATTTCTTAAAAAATCATATTTTTTCTCCATACTTTATGGTTTTGACTATAAAATTGAAGATTTTTCTATTATTTTTAATAAAAGTCATGTAATGAGTTTTAAACTTTGATGAATACAAACAGATAAAATTCCAAATGATAAAACAGAAGCTACTTTTGTAGCTCCTTGATAATAAATTGTATTACATCCAAAGTCATCTTTTAAATATTTATTTACTCTTTCAACCATACTTCTTTGATTGTAGTGGTGTTCATCTGATGATTTAGGTAAATTTAAAAATTCAAATTTTACTTTTTCATCTTTGATAAGTTGAATCTTTTGTTTTAATTCTTTTGAGTTCTTGGGATTTATATCTATAATTGCTTTATGATTTAGTTTTTCAGAAAACTCTCTAATTATATCGCTGTCATACCCAGCATCAAGTAAATCACGAAGATACATCACTCTTTTACCAGTTTCATTGATAAGTGGAAGTGCTACTGAACTATCATGAACATTTGCACCTGAATAGAATGCTGCTATTGGTATATCTCCATCTACTGCACTAATATGAAGTTTACCACCTATTGTAATCTCTCTGTTACCTTTAGAATTTTGTTTGACACCAACACCACAAACAGTAGATACTAAAGATAACATCTTTTTAGTAGTTTTCATCTCTTTTTGTAGTTCTAAAATCTTTGGTTTTACAGGCTCTCTCTTTTCACCTTTCTTAGGTCGTCCGACCTTATTTTTAGGCTTTTCTTCTTTCTCAATCTTTACAGGTTTTTCTCTAAGTGGTATCATAGCAGCATCTGTTGCATTGTACATAAAAACTGTATCCGATAAATATTCATTAACAAACTTTTTATGAGTTTTTTGAGCTATTTGTAAATCACTCAATTCTTTGAATACCCTACTAAATTTAGCTTCACTTGGAATATCTATTTTATACCTCCATCCACACAATACTCGTAATACTCTATCGCTATGAAGTCTATCAATTAAATCTCTTGTTGTTTGCATATTGTAAACAGATTTAGCAATCATTGCTCTTGCTATCTCTTCTCTGTCTTTTGGTGTATTTGTAATCGTTACAACTGTTACATTCTTTTCAATTTGAGCAAAGTCTAAAATCTTTATTAGTTTCTCTTCTTTGGTACTTAATGTTCCTAATTGTTCTTTTATTTCAGGAAATAAATAATTTTCAAGGTTTAGAATTTTAGTCCACATTTTAGATAGGTTTGTAGATGATTTTGGTATAATATTTTTCATAAGTTGAATCTCTTTTCTGTTAAATTTTATGGTATAAAATTATAACTTATCTGAAATTAGATTTCAACTTTTTGTAACAAAAATGAATTAAATTATGAGCTTTTTTGTGAATTTGCAAGTGGCTCTCTGTAATAGATTTTAATAAATTAAGACCTGTATTAAAGAAGAATGGAACAGGAAGTAAAAATGTATGTGGAGTACAAGCATATGATCAAATATTAATGTTTAAAATCTTACTTATTCAGAAGTTTTATGATTTAAGTGATGAAAAAGCTGAAAAAGGACTTAATGTAAATTTACTTTATATGAAATTTGCAGGATTAAGCTTAGAATCATTAGCACCAGACTCAACTACAACAGGTAGATTTAGAAATTCTTTAATTAAAAATAATCTTCATGGTAAACTTTTTACAAATATTAATAAGCAACTTGAAAAGGCAGGATTAATAGCAACAGGTGGTAAAGATGTACTAAGTAGTACCAAAGAATTAAACATATTTTAAAATTTATTAATTTTAGTAATAATATAACAAGTAATTAAATATAACTTATGCTATAATACAGTATGAAAAATATAACAAACTTAACACAAAAAACAATAGAGAAATTACAGGATATAATTAAATATGAACCAAAATATAGACCTAGAAAAAGGGCAGAAGCAATATTGCTTAGCCATAAAGGTAAAACTGTAAAAGAGATTGTAAATATACTTGATATAAAAAACAGGCATTGTACGAATGGTTTAAAAAATATGAAGAGGATGGAGTTGAAGGAGTATATGATAAAGGTGGGAAAGGTAGAAAGTTATCTCTTGGAAATATTAAAATTGATGATATAAAAGCTATTGCAATAAATTGTCCATCAGTACCTATTGTCAATGCAAAATTAAGAGAAAAGTTCAATGTAATAGTATCAAACGAAACCGTAAGAACTTTTTTAAAAAATAATAGGATTGAGTTATACAAGAGTAAAAAAAGTATCACCAAAGAAACCAAATAAAGAACTTTATGATACAGTTGTATCGAAAATTATTCGTTATGAAAAGCTAGAAGAAAAGGGAAAGATTGATATATACAGGTTTGATGAGAGTGGATTCTCACCTACATCTAATTGTCCTTATTTATGGTCAGAAGTAAATAATACTGCAACAGTTAAAACACTATCTATAAAAAGGATTAATGTACTTGGTTTTCTTAGTAGAAAGAATAAACTTAAGTTATATATTGCTGATGGTAAAGTTAATAGCGATAAAGTAATAGAGGTGTTTGATGATTTTACGTTAACCTTAGAAAAACAAACTATAGTCATTTTAGATAATGCAAGTTATCATAAATCTAAAAAATTTAAATCTAATATTGGAAAATGGGCAAGAAGAGGTTTGACGCTATTATATCTACCGCCATATTCACCACAATTAAATATCATAGAGATTCTATGGAAATTTATGAAATATTATTGGATTGAATATACTGCATATTTAAGTTATAACAATTTACTTGAATATGTTAAAAAAGTATTTGATAATTATGGAAGCAGTCAATATAAAATCAATTTTGGACTTTTAAAAGAAACTATTTTTGTAACTAAATTGTTGCCATATTATATAGTTGATAATTAATGTTTAATTCTTTGGTACTACTTAGTAGATGCAACATTAACAAAGTCTCATAATAATAGAATCAAAAATAAAAATAAAGAACAAAAAAGTGAAAGTAGACAAAAGGTTGAAGCTTTAAATAAAGCGATAGATATACTTATTGAAGAAGAATTACAAAAGAAAAAACCATCATCAAAACAAATATCAAGATTATTAAAAAAGAAATCTTATAACTCTAAAACTCTTAAAAATGAAGAACTTGATGAGATTCAAAATAAAGATACTAAAGATATTGAAACTTCAAAAAAGATAATTGAAAATGAAGATGATAGTTATGAGCATAAACAAAAGATAGATAAAGATGTAAGAACAGGTTATCAAGCAGGTAAAAAACAATATGCAACAGGATATAAGAATCATATAGCAACAGATGCAGATTCAGGAGCTATTTTAGAAACAATGACAACATTTGCCAATACCTCAGATATATCTACCGTTGATACATTTGTTGAAAAATTAGGTGATGATATTAAATCATCAGGTGCAGATAAAGCTTATAAATCAGAAGCTATTGATGAACTACTAAAAGAAAAAGATATTAAAAATAATGTTTGTCTTAAAGAGAGAAATAAAATGAGTGATGAAGATAGAAAGAATCAAAGAGAAAATGAAAAACCAAAACATAAAATCAGAGCAAAAGTTGAACATTCATTTGCTTTAATAAAAACCAGCATGAAACAATCCACAACAAGGTTTACAGGACTGCTTAGGAATAATATGAATTTCACCATTACATGTATAGCTGCCAACCTAAAACTATTTGCCCATAAGAAAATAAAGGCACAAAACGTAAGAATAAGATGATAAAGAGAGGAAAGAATAGAGCAAATTCAATTAGAATTAGGAATAAATATAGATTTGAGATGATAATTTATGATAAATGTTTTGTAACTAATCACTCTAGGAAACCTCAAAAAGAATTCTAATATTTACCTCAATAAATAGTAATTTAAAGCCTATAAATAGGACTAATTAGCTATAATTCACTACATAAAAAGTAGGAATAAATTTTGAAGAAAATTCGCCTGAAATATCAATTTTCAATAAAATCCAAAAAAGAACTTAAAGATTTATCTCATAAAGAGCTTCTTAAATATATAGAAAACCTTCAAGATAACCTCGTGCAAGAAAAACCACCAAAGAATTCAAACAACTCCAGTATTTCACCATCAAGTGAGATAGCACCTCCTCAAAAAAGAAATAATAAAAATCAATCTCTTGAAGAGAAGAGTGGTAAAAGTGTTGGTGGACAATCAGGGAGAGAGGGAGTAACTCTTTTACAAAGTGATACTCCTGATGAGATTGTTGCATTGCCTTATAAACTATTAGAATGTAAAAAGTGCAGTAGTGATATATCTACTGTTGTATCTGCACTCAAAGAAAGACGACAAGTCTTAGATATTGAATTATCATCTATTACTCATAAAATAACAGAGTATCAAAGCTTCTCTAAAAAGTGTTTCTCTTGTGGTTATGAAAATCATGACAGTAGTGCATTTACAATATCACCAAATATCAGTTATGGGTCAACAGTTATAGCTATGGTTTCATACCTAAGTGTTTCTCAGTATATGTCAAATATGAGAATAGTAGAACTTATGAACAACCTATTCAATATAAAACTCTCAGAGGGAAGCATTACAGGCTTATTAGCAAAAGCCTCAGCACTCTCACAAAATACTATTAACAAAATCACAGCTCTACTGGAGAAAGCTCCTCTAGTAGGTATAGATGAGACTGGATGTAAGGTTAATGGCTCTAAACATTGGCATTGGACTTTTCACAATGAGAGCAATACTCTTATTGTTGCGGATAAGTCACGAGGAACTAAGGTCATCAACAATACTTTTACAAATGGTTTTAAAAATGCTTGTGTGGTTCATGATAATTATTCATCATATAGCTCACTTGAGTGTGTTAGTGAACAGTTATGTTTAGCACACAAGATGAGAGATTTAAACTATGCTATTGAGTGTGATGAGACTAAGCTAATGAAAGATATAAAGACATTACTCAAAGAAGCTATAAGAGATGATAAAGTCAACTTAACTTCCATTGCTAGAGTAACTCTAAAAAGTCAATATGACAAATCACTTCAACATCTTTTAACTATGCCATACATTGAAAAAAGTGAAACGCATAAACAAATAAAATCACTTACAAAATCTAAAGATAAACTGTTTACTTTTTTACTTAATGAAAATATCCCAGCAGATAATAATGCTAGTGAGCGTGCCATTAGAAATATAAAAGTTAAGCAAAAAGTATCAGGACAATTCAAATCACTTGAGGGTGCACAAAATTATGCTAATTTACGATCAGTTATTGATACTTCTCGTAAGCGTGGCTTAAATGAGTTTGAATCATTGGTTTCTGTAATGAAGGGGAATTCTCTCTTTTAGATAGGGTGATTAGTTACAATATTTTTTAAAAATTGAAAAAATAAATTTTTATAGATCTTTTTAGTTGTGCTGTGGCCTCATTATATACGAATTTTTAGCGCATACTGCGTTTACAACTCTAGTTAGAATACCATCCATGTATTTTAATATGCACTCTCATTTAAATATTTCTTTTTGTAATGATTCTATATTTTTTGATACTCCTCGCTCCATTTTGATTCTGTTTTAATAATAATCTCATATCCTAAGGGTATTGAAATAAAATCTAAAAATTGAACACTCAGCAACTAAAGTTGAAATATCACAAAGAAATCATATTTATCTATATCTATATGTATATGCATTTATTAAACTTGAAAAGCTTTGCTTAGACTATAATATGAATCACTTTGCATTAAAAGAAAAGATATATATAGAAGCTCTAAAGGCTGCTTATAAAAAAGTTGGAGAATTAAAGTATACATAGTGCTGTAATATTTTTAGGAAAATTTATAATACAAATTGAGTTTCATAATGACACACCTAGTTCATTTATAAAGAAAAGTATTCATATTATTTAATAATTTAGCCTTTTGATGCCATAATGAAACTATATTCATAATTATATATTCATTAAATACTTTTTTTAAGTTAAACTAAAATTATGAACTGATATAATACTTTAAAGGAGATTTATGAAGAATAATAAAATCAAATCTTTTCATTTTACCGAGGTCATAGTGCCCGCAAAAAAAGACATGATTTCAAGTAAGAGCATCAATAAACCCTTGCACATGCTACCTGTAATAAGTAAAGCAAGTGATGAATGGAGTATGCAATTTGATGAACTTCCTAAATTAATTGTTAGAATGGAATTAGAAAATGGAATTATTGGATTTGGAGAATTCTATAGAGATCACAATATGGAATTAGTAAAAAACATTGCGGAGTCACTTATTGGGGTAGATTTAAAAGATTTATCTTTAAGAAAACTTCCTATTGGTTTTTATAGAGAATATGATGGTTTTGAGTGTTGTATTTGGGATGCTTATGCTAAATTACATGGCTTAAGAGTTGTTGATTTATTAGGAGGTCCTTTACAAGATAAAATAAAAGTAGGTTCTTGGTCATCGCATAGAGAAGTAAGTGAAGTAGGCGCAGTGGCTAAAAACTTTGCAGATATGGGATATGATAGTATTAAATTTAAAGCCGATTTAGAAGATGATGTTGTAGCAACATGTGAAGAAATAAAAAAAGCAGCGCCTAATATGACTGTCATTTTTGATCCCAACCAACGTTGGGAAAACATAGGTGAGACTAAAAAAATTGTAAGAGACTTAGAAAAAGTTGGAAATGTTTTTTGTTTAGAAGACCCTATTCCTTTTTGGATGATTCAAGATTATGCCACCTTAAGAGAGTTTACAGATATTAAAATAGTAAGGCATGTTTCTTTGCCTTATATTTATCAAGGTCAGCGAGTGCATGATGTTATTAATATTTTGAACCACAGATCCGCTGATGGTTTTAATTTTAATGCAGGACTTGCAAAATTCCAACAACAAGACTTAATTGCCAATGCCGCCAATATGTATTCGTGGCATGGGTCAGAAATTGACTTGGGTATTTTAGAAGCCATGTATATTCATCAAGTCAGTGCAACACAAAATTGTATTTGGCCAAGTGACATATTTGGGAGACTAATTAGAAGCCACGATTTATTAAAAATACCCCTTAAAATTGAAGCTCCTTACGCTTATTTACCACAAGGTTTAGGTTTGGGAATAAAACTTGATGAGGAGGTGATAGAATCAGTTAAGACCAATGAGTTATACATTTCATAAAATTTATTAAAGATTTCTTCTGACTAGAAAATATCTTATGCATTTTATGTGTGTTAACATGTTATGTGCTATTAATTCAATTAATTAAAAAGGAAAATTATGAGAAAAATTATTTTAAAAGTATTAGTTGGTGTGTATGCCTTATCGTCATTAGTCCAGGCAGCAGATAATTTAATTGATAAAGAAGTGAGTACTAAAAATATTCGGATAGGAACATATAATATTATGGCATCAAGAATGGGGGATACAAACGCTATTGTAAATGTTATTAAAAATATGAAAGTAGATATTATAGGTCTACAAGAAGTGGATAATTTAACCTTACGTTCTGGTAAAAATTTTGGGAAAAATGCTTCAAAACCAGTTAATCAAGCGGCATATATTGCAAAGAAATTAAATATGAATTATTATTTTTGTAAAGCCATTGATTTTGACAGTGGAGAATATGGAACAGCCATCCTTTCTAAATATCCAATGAAATTTTATAAAAAAATAAACCTACCAAATCTTGAAGGCAAAGAACAACGATCTGCTTGTGCAGTTGAAATTTATGTTCCCAATTATCCAGCACCTATAATGGCTATTACTACGCATTTGGACCACACAACGCAATCTTTAAGATTAAAACAAGTTGAAACACTAAAAAAGAAATTGTCTTATTGGCAATTTAGTCATGCACTGCCTATTCTTATTGGAGACTTAAATTTAACACCCAAATCTAGTGAGTACATTAGTTTAATGGCTTTGTTTAAGGATACAGATAAAAAATCAAAATTAACTGCACCTTCTTGGAATCCTGATCGAAAAATTGATTATATTCTAACTTCAACAGCACAAAAATGGTATATACATAAAGTGAAAGTAGGGCTTCCAACAACAAAAGTGATATCTAAAATTTACGCAAAAATTTCAGACCATTTACCTATGACTGTTGAAATGGAGCTTATCAATCAATAAAAGGCTTTAAATATTAAGAGTAAAAATATTTGGCAGTATTGTCATAAATTAATTAAAAAGGAAAATTATGAAAAAAATTATTTTAAAAGTATTGGCTAGTGTGTGTGTAATATCAACATTGACTTACGCATCGACACTAAGAGTATCTGTTCCTGCTTATGCAGAGAGTACAAAACCCGCATTTGAAAAAATTATTGCTGATTTTGAGAAAGAAAATCCAGGAATTAATGTTAAATTAGAAGTAGGTTCTTGGTCATCATGGCAGCAAAAACTACAAACTGATTTTTTCTCTGGAGGAAATGCAGATTTGATTTATTCAACACGAGCTTGGGTACCTACTTATGCTGCGGCTAATAAGATTGTTGCTTTAGATTCTTACCTTTCAAAAGAAGATTTAGCACAATTTCCAAAATCATTATTAGAAGCTGCTAAAGTAAATGGAAAATTATATGCTCTTCCTAGTGTAACGTCAGCAAGAAATCTTTATGTAAACTTAGATTTATTAAAAAAAGCGGGTGCAAAAGTTCCTACTACTTGGGATGAACTTGAAGAGACAGCTAAACTGGTATCACAAAAAACCAATGCTTTTGGTTTTGGAATTCAAGGAAAAGAAGTTGAAATGGAAAAATACTTCTATTATGTTTTGTGGAACTTTGGAGGATCTGTTTTAGATAAAACTGTAGGTGGAACAAAATCTGCACTTAATTCAGCGGCCGCTTTAAAAGCAGCAAACTTCTACAACGATTTAATTAAAAATGGATATTCACAAAAAAACGTAACCTCTTATAATAGAGAAGATTTACAAGAATTATTCAAACAAGGTAAATTAGCAATGATGATTACTCATGGAGTATTAGCAGAGCAAATTTCAAGTGAAGGTCATAATATTAATTTTATACAAACCGATGTACCAGGTATTGTTAAAGGTAAAAAAGGAATTACTTTAGGGGTAATTGATGCCGTTCATTTATCACAAAATTCTAAAAATAAGAAAGATGCCATTAAATTTTTAATGTTTTCTTTTAAACCAAAATACCAAGCAGATTGGATTGCAAAAGCAAATCTTTTACCTGTAACTATTCTAGCTGGAAAAGATAAAGCTTTTAAAGCGAAACATTTACAAGCTATGATTTCTGCTGTTCCAAATGCAAAATTTGCATTTATTCATGCAAAATCGACGAAAATTATTGATATTTTAAAAAATGAATTGCAAGCCATGTATTCTGGTAAAAAAACACCTGAACAAGCTTTAAAAACAGCTCATAAGAAAATCAATAAAGTTGCAAAAAAATAGTTATGAATACAAAATCTTTAAAACCATTATTATACATAGCACCAAGTTTCTTACTTGCATTTATTATTATTTCGTATCCAATTATTGATTTAATTAGATTATCTATTAATGATGTAGGAACCTTTGGTGATTTAAACGGTTTTATTGGATTATTGAATTATCAAGATGTATTTGAAGATGAATTATTCTTTGAAGTCTTGCTTAGAACATTTTTTTGGACAGTATCTGTAGTAGTAGGAACGGTAATAATATCCGTTCCTATTGCTTTAACACTTAATGAAGATTTTTATGGAAAAAGTATTGCTACTACCATTATAATGTTGCCATGGGCTATTTCTTTAGCTATGACAGCAGTCATTTGGAAGTGGATATTAAATCCTGATTATGGAATGTTAAATAATATTTTATTATCATTTGGATTAATTGATGAAAATATCGGCTGGTTAGCAAACGCTAGCACTGCTTTTCCCATGCAAATTCTTATTGGAATTTTGGTTTCTATTCCTTTTACTGTTTCAATTTTAATGGGAGGGCTGACCTCAATTCCAAGAGATATTTATGAAGCTGCTTTTTTAGATGGAGCTTCATATTTTACTAGATTAAGAACATTAACATTGCCTTTATTAAAATCCTTTATAAATATAGCTATTGTTTTAAATGTAATATATGTATTTAACTCTTTTCCAATAATTTGGATTTTAACAGAAGGTGGTCCTTCTAATTCCACTGATATTTTGCCTACTTATCTCTATAAAATGGCATTTCAATACGGAGAAATTGGTTTAGCTGCTGCTGTTTCAATTATTATGTTATTATTATTATTAATGTTTACATTTATATATGCTTATGTAGCAATGAAAGAAAAGAAATGAAAAATAAAAAAATAATTAGAACGATCATCTGCTGGTTTGTATTATTACCAATTATGCTTACGGTTTTATTTCCTTTTGTAGTAACTCTACTAACTGCATTAAAACCAAGAAATGAATTAACCCAAATTCCTCCTAACTTTCTACCAAGCACGTTTCAATGGGGGAATTTTATTGAAGTTTGGCAGAATACTAATATTGTGAGTTCTTTAATTAATTCTTTGTTAATAAGTACAACTGCTACTCTTATTGCTTTAGTAGTAGCTGCGCCTTGTGCTTATGCTATGACACGTTTTGATTTTAAAGGAAAAACAGCGTATAGATTCTTTTTATTAGTAACACAAATGTTATCTCCTATTGTTTTGGTACTTGGTTTATTTAGGCTAATGGTGTATATAGGAGTAGTGGATTCACTTGGCTTTTTATCCGTTATTTATGCTGCTTTTAATATTGCTTTTTGTGTATGGATGTTGCAAAGTTATTTTGAAACCATTCCCAAAGATTTAGAAGAATCCGCTTGGATTGAAGGAGCTAGTAGATTTAGAAGTTTAGTAACTATCTTTTTACCACTAAGCGTTCCTGCTGTAGTGATTGTTGCTATGTTTACATTTGTAAACTCATGGAATGAGTTTATTATTGCTTTTTCAACACTAAGAGATTCATCTTCTTATACTATTCAATTAGGGATTATTGAAATGACAGGTTATTATTCAATACGATGGGATTATATAATGGTATCAGTCATTATTGCAACTATTCCAGTAGCAGTATTGTTTGCATGGTTACAAAAACATTTAGTAGGTGGTTTGACCTCTGGATCAGTAAAATAAGCTAAGGAAAAAAATGAGATTTAAAGATAAAGTTGTTGTTATTACAGGAGCTGTTGGTGAAATGGCACAAGAAATGACACGTCAAGTTATAAAAGAAGGTGGTTTTGTAGTGACTTTAGGAATTAGAGCCTCGACCCTTGATCTTTTTTTAGAAGAGTTAAGAAAAGAGAAACTTTACTCTTTTAAAAGAGTAATTGCTAATATTTCTTCAAGAGTAGAAATTGAAGCAATCATTGATGACGTAATAAAAGAGCATAAAAAAATAGATATTTTAATTAATCATGTAGGAGTAACGCAAGCTGAAAGTTTAGAAACAACTACACAAGAATTATGGGAAAAAGATATTTCAATTAATATCAATGGAACCTACTACATTACAAATGCCTGTTTAAAGCATATGAAAAATAAGAACTATGGAAATATAATTACTATTGGTTCAGTTAATTCAGATAGAACAGTTGGAAATCCAGCTTATAGTGCTGCTAAAGCTGCATTGATTTCATATATGAAATCAATTGCAACTGAATATGGACAATATAATATTAGAGCAAATACAGTAAGTCCAGGAAGCGTTAGAACAAAAGCTTGGGATTTTAGAATTAAAAAAAATCCCAAAACTTTTGAGAACTTATTAAAATGGTATCCACTAAAAAGAATTGCAACACCCGCTTGCATCTCAAAAGCTACTTTATTTTTAGCAAGCGATGATGCTTTTTGTATTTCAGGGATAAATTTAAGAGTAGATGCAGGCTTAAGTGCTGGAGTTGCACCGTTTGCCAAAGATATAACAAGTGAAAGTTTTGGAGTATAATATGGGAACAATGATATTAAAAGATATTAAAAAAAATTATGAAGGAGTAGAAATACTTCATGGTATGAATATTGATATTAAAGATGGTGAGTTTGTAGTTTTAATTGGTGAGTCTGGTTGTGGAAAATCAACGCTTTTAAGAATGATTTGTGGTTTAGAAGAAATATCTTCTGGTGAGCTTATTATTGATGGAAAAGTAGCCAACGAAGTAAGTCCTCAAAATAGAGATATGTCTATGGTTTTTCAATCTTATGCTTTATATCCTCATATGAGTGTATACGACAATATAGCCTATAGTTTAAAAATTTTAAAAATGCCAAAGGATGAAATTAAAAAGAAAGTAGAAGAAGTGGCGAAATTATTAAATATCTATAATTATTTAGATAGGTTACCTAAAAATCTCTCTGGTGGTCAAAGACAAAGAGTTTCAATGGGTAGGGCCATTGTTAGAAAACCAAAATTCTTTCTATTTGATGAACCTTTATCAAATCTTGATGCAAAATTAAGAGTTGTTATGAGAAATGAAATAAAATCTTTACAAAAAAGACTAAAAACAACTACTCTTTATGTGACACATGATCAAGTTGAAGCTATGACAATGGCTGATAAAATTGTATTAATGGAGAAAGGTTATGTCATGCAAATTGGAAGCCCTGAAGATTTATATGATAGACCAAATTCTATCTTTACTGCTACTTTCTTAGGAAGCCCAACTATATCTTTAATTAATGGAATAATAAAAATAAATGATGGCAAAAAAGTATTAATAACTAAAGATAATATTTCTTTTCTTATTGAACAAATAGTTTCTTTAAATGATGGAGATGAAGTAATTTTGGGTATTAGACCAAGAGATTTTCACGCATCTAGTAATACAAGTGATTTTAAAGTAACACTTAATATACATGAATATACAGGAGCTGAAAATATTATTTATGGTCAAATTGGAGAAAATAAAGTAAATATTGCATTTTCAAGAAAAGAAAGATTCGTAAAAGAAGAAGATTTATACGTAACATATGAAATTGAAAAAACACACATTTTTGATGCAAAAACTCAGAAAGTTATTTTATAATATCATGAAAACAAATCCAAGAACCTACTGGATATTTTTACTACCTGCAATGTTAATTTATATTTTATCGATTACTTTACCAATTTTATATTCTTTTACAATCTCTTTTACTACATGGAATGGTTTTGGAACACCAGAGTTTGCTGGAATTGCAAATTATATAAAAGTATTTAATGATCCCGTATTTTGGTTTTCAGTTAGAAACAATTTAATTATTATATTTGTATCCTTACTTGTGCAAATACCTCTTGGGTTCTTTCTAGCTTATTTTTTATATAGAAAACTAATAAAGTTTCCTGCATTTTTTGAAAGTACTATATTTTTCCCTACTATTTTATCAACAGTAATTGTAGGTTTATTATTTAACTCAATTTTTTCGTCATCTGGTGCAATTGAACAAATAATAGCTTTTGTATTAAACGACCCAATTTTTAGAGTCAATTTATATGGTTCACAAAGTACTGCTATTATTCCCATACTATTTGTTATGGTTTGGATGTATACAGGAACATACTTTATAATTTTTTTAGCAAATATGCAAAGATTATCAAATGATATGATAGAAGCTGCAATATTAGATAGGGCAAGTGAATTTCAAATTATGAAAAATATAGTTTGGCCTAATTTAATACCTAT
Organism: Halarcobacter sp.; assembly: GCA_965243765.1. Lineage (GTDB taxonomy): Bacteria > Campylobacterota > Campylobacteria > Campylobacterales > Arcobacteraceae > Halarcobacter. The sequence goes on along the minus strand of CBDEWB010000020.1, from coordinate 494,541 downwards.
TGCAATTGTCTGTTCAATTTTTTCAATTACTGGTTCGTTAAAATCTTTTGATTTAATTTGGGTAATGACAGAAGGTGGTCCTTCTTATTATACTGAAGTAATGGCATCTGTAATGTTTAAACATTCAATGGTTTATTATCAATATGGTTATGGTTCTGCAATTGCTATTATTACAATTGTTTCAGGTGTTGGATTAATCGTTGCATTTAAAAAACTTACTCATAAATACGTTCAGGATTAAATATGAAAGCAAAAACTTCAAAATTTTTTTTATTTTCTGGATACATTGCAATGTTCTTTTTTGTTTTGTGGACGATTGTGCCATTAGTTTGGTTAGCATATTCAGCATTTAAACCGCATATAGATATTGTTGAATCAATATTTTCTTTTCCTAAATCTTTTTACTTAGGTAACTTTAAAATGGCTTTTGGAGATGGTGAACTTGTATGGTTTACTTTTAATTCATTTGTTTTATCATTAAGTACAACTGTAATTGTGATTTTCATGTCAACTTTAGCGGGCTTTGCTTTTTCAAAAATAGATAATAAATTTACACCATTGTTATACGGATTTATTATGCTTGGATTACTAATTACCATTCAATCCGCTTTAATTCCAATATTTTTAACAGAAATTAAATTAGGAATAAATGACACGTATATTGGTTTATTAATTCCATATATTGCATTTTCACTTCCATTTGCAGTTTATTTGGCAAGATCATTTATTGAAAACCTTCAAAATGAGACTTTAGAAGCTGCAATTTTAGATGGTGCAAATTCTTGGCAAATTTACTGTGATATTATTATGCCGATGTCAAGACCAATTATTGCAACTATTGGAATTTTTACATTCTTAGGAATTTGGAATGAGTTTGCTTTAGCACTTACTTTAACAAGTGATGATACTGTAAGAACCCTACCTGTTGGAATAAATTCTTTATTAGGTGGTTTGGTGTCAGACTACGGATTACAAATGGCAACATTACTTTACGGAATGGCTCCACTTATTGTTTTTTATCTTATATTTAGAAAAGAGTTATTAAAAGGATTTGGTAGTGGTTCGATTAAAGGATAATTTTACTCTTACCTGTAAAGCAGTTCATAAAACAAATTCTACGCATTTAGAATTTGTTTTATCTTCAAATAAAAAAATACCTTCTGGTAGTTTTTTATGTTTTACTTGCCTTGGTGATTTTAGACACTTAAGTACAGCAAATATTAATTACGAACGAGTTGGTAGTTTTTTTAAAGTATGGCCAAAAAAAAAATTTAATAATGAATGGAAATTTTCATTTGATAATTTAAAATATGAATTTAGAAATTTTACAGATGCACCTTTTGGTGTTTTTTTGGATTTTGGAAATGGAAATTATATCAATATACAAACTTCTTTTATAAGTGATTATATTCAACAAGAAATAAATGAAAATATACCAAGGTATAAAGAAGTTCAAGATTATTTAAATACTTTTCCGCAAGTGAATAAAATTACATCTCATGGTATGCATGCAGAATTTATTTTTGGTTTTCACACTGAAAATATAAGCGCAAAAAGAGTAGATCAGCTATTTGCTAATGTTTTAAAAACAGAGTCTATGTTAAATGATAAAGGTGTTCATGTTGGACTTATTCGTGATAACAATATAAATGGTTATGTTTTAAATATTTTTGAAGATAAAATTATAATAATAAGTACAAATGAAACATTTGAGTTTTATGCTTTTGTTACCTTAGCTCAACTTTGGAATTTTTCAAATAAAGTAATAGATTTAATGACAATAGAAGATGCCCCTGCATTTAATTGGAGAGGATTAACGCTTGATGTTGTAAGGCAGTTTTATTCTATTGATGAAATAAAAGAGATATTAGAGCATTTGGCTTTATTTAAAATCAATATTTTACATCTTGTTCTTAGCAACGATGAAGCATGGAGACTTGAATGTGATTCTTATCCAGTACTACATGAAATTGGAGCTTATCGAGGATATGGTTTAAGAATTAAACCTCAGTTCTCTACTGGTTTTGAGAAAACTGGTGGATATTATAAAAAAGAAGAAATCAAAGAATTGATAAAATATGCAAAATATTTACAAATAGATATTATGCCAGAAATAGATATACCAGCTCATGCACATACCATTTTAAAATGCCTTCCTGAATTAGTTGAAAGTGAGGATAAAAGTATATATATAAGTGTTCAAGGATATAATGATAATACATTAAACCCTGCAATACTTTTTACTTGGGTATTTATAGAAAATATCATTAAAGAGTATTCTCAAATATTTGATTTTAATTATTTCCATATGGGGTTTGATGAAAGACCATATGGTTCGTGGGAAAACTCCCCTTTATGTAAAAAATTTATGCAAAAACATCATATAAAAAATACAGATGCATTACAAACTTATTGTGCAAATAAAATTATAAAGTTATTGACAAAATATGGTAAAAAAGCGGCATTTTGGGAAGAAGCGGCATCGGATGGAAACTTGGATAAAGACTCTTTATTATTTTCATGGCAAACAGAAGAAGTTGCAGTTGAGATGGCCAATAAAGGTTATGAAGTAATAGCCACTCCAGCTCAATATTGTTATTTTGATATTAGAGATAACAATACTTTTGAATCGCCTGGTCTTCATTGGTTTGATGTAATAACTATAAATAAAACATATAGTTTTAAAATAGCTACTCATAAAAATATAAAAGGTATTCATGGAGCTTTATTTTCTGAAACACTAAATGACAAAAAAAGAGTATATGAAATGTTATTTCCAAGACTAATAGCTTTAAGTGAACTTGCTTGGACAAATGATAATAGAAAAAACTTACATCAGTTTAAAAATAATTTGAACAAACATTTAAAAAATAAATTTAAAAAGGAAAATACATGAGCTACGATATTAACCCGTTTAATAAAGCAGACAAAGATAGATATGAAATTTGGGAAAAAATTGTTAGAATTGATATTGATGCGTTTTTATCTCAAGATTGGGCAATGGTAAAAGATAATTTTAGTAAAGATAATTTCATGGCAATAGATGGAAGAAAATCAGCAAATCCAGATTCTTGGGATTTAAAATATGATTCATTAGAAGCATATAAAACTGATTGGTTGGCACAAGCAAAAGATTTTGCAAACACAAAATATAAAGAAGATAAAAGAGAAACTTTATTTAATGCAACAACATTAAGAGATATTCAAATTAAGGGTAATTCAGCTATTTTACATAAAAAATTTGATGGTAAGATTACTAAAATTTGTGGAGAAATTGAACAAATCTTATGGCAAACAATTTACCAAATGAAGAAAATTGATGACACTTGGAAATTTGTTGGATTTATTGGTTATTTACCAAACCCAATGGGTGCCAATACTATTACTATTGAAGATAAAAAATCAAGTTTTAATGTACCTTCTGATGCATCCCAACATAAAACAGCAGGTCCTTATTCTCCTGTTTTAGAGGTAGTACCTTCTAAAATAGTTGTAATATCAGGACAAGCACCTATTGATATAGAAGGAAATGTAGTTGGAACTACTATTGAAGAGCAAACTGAGTATACAATCAACTCTTGTCAAAAACAGTTAAACACTGCTGGTGTCAATTTAAAAGATGTCTTTAAAGTAAATGTTTGGTTAACAGATCTTGATGAATGGCCGAGATTTAATGAAGTATATTCATCTATGATGTGTGAACCATTTCCAGTTCGCGCAGCCGTTCAGGCGGGTTTATTATATACCTTTAAAGTAGAAATTGAAATGTGGGCGGTAAAAAAATGATTTGGCGAAATTTAACATCAAAAGAAATAGGCGTATTAGATAAAACGATTCCCGTAATATTACCAATAGGAGCGATTGAACAGCATGGTCCTCATTTAAATGTGGAAACAGATACATTAATAGCAGAATATTTTTGTAATGAACTTCATAAAGAAATGCCAAATGATGTATTAGTTTTACCATCACTTGCAATTTGTGCATCTGAGCATCATATGGCATTTCCTGGAACTCTAACAGTTTCTCATGAAACATTAATTGCATATTTAAAAGATGTATTGAGTTCAATTAGTGCAAATGGATTTAAAAATATCGTTATTTTTAATGGTCATGGTGGAAATCAAGCCTTAGGTTCAGTCGTAGTTGAAAGTTTTGGGGTAAAAAATCCTGATTGTAATTTATCAATTATGACTTGGTGGAAAATTGCATCAAAAGAGTTATTTGATATTACAGAAACTGGACTATTTGGAGTTGGTCATGCGTGTGAATTTGAAACATCATTATTGCAATATATTAAAGGGGATAATGTAAGAGAAGAAGAGATAGTAAATGGACCAGTTACAACAACTTTTGAATGGGCTGCGGCTGATTTACTTAGAGGTTCACGTGCCTTATTGCATAGATCAATGAAAGAATATACCCAAAATGGTATTTATGGTAATCCCCTTGCAGCATCTGCACAAAAAGGTAAAAAAATTGTAAAAGCAGTTATGAATAAGCTTGTTCCTATGATGAAAGATATGAAAATGCCTTTAATAAGACCACTGCACAGTAACACTCTAAAATAAATCTCAACCAAGCCTTTAGTTAAGGTATTTAAAGGCTATTTTTAGCTATAATTACACATATAAATTAAAGATATTTAAGCAAAAAGGTAATAAATTGGCATTTAAAGATTCAAACCTCTCTTTTTCAGATTATGCTCTTAATGATAGATTAGAATATGTAGATTCTTTTTTAAAACAATTAGATTCTATAATAGATTTTAATAAATTAAGACCTGTATTAAAGAAGAATGGAACAGGAAGTAAAAATGTATGTGGAGTACAAGCATATGATCAAATATTAATGTTTAAAATCTTACTTATTCAGAAGTTTTATGATTTAAGTGATGAAAAAGCTGAAGAAGGACTTAATGTAAATTTACTTTGAGCCACTTGCAAATTAACAAAAAAGCTCATAATTTAATTCATTTTTGTTACAAAAAGCTGAAATCTAATTTCAGATAAGTTATAATTTTATACCATAAAATTTAACAGAAAAGAGATTCAACTTATGACAAATATTTTACCAAAATTATCTACAAATCTATCTAAAATGTGGACTAAAATTCTAAACCTTGAAAATTATTTATTTCCTGAAATAAAAGAACAATTAGGAACATTAAGTACCAAAGAAGAGAAACTAATAAAGATTTTAGACTTTGCTCAAATTGAAAAGAATGTAACAGTTGTAACGATTACAAATACACCAAAAGACAGAGAAGAGATAGCAAGAGCAATGATTGCTAAATCTGTTTACAATATGCAAACAACAAGAGATTTAATTGATAGACTTCATAGCGATAGAGTATTACGAGTATTGTGTGGATGGAGGTATAAAATAGATATTCCAAGTGAAGCTAAATTTAGTAGGGTATTCAAAGAATTGAGTGATTTACAAATAGCTCAAAAAACTCATAAAAAGTTTGTTAATGAATATTTATCGGATACAGTTTTTATGTACAATGCAACAGATGCTGCTATGATACCACTTAGAGAAAAACCTGTAAAGATTGAGAAAGAAGAAAAGCCTAAAAATAAGGTCGGACGACCTAAGAAAGGTGAAAAGAGAGAGCCTGTAAAACCAAAGATTTTAGAACTACAAAAAGAGATGAAAACTACTAAAAAGATGTTATCTTTAGTATCTACTGTTTGTGGTTGTTGGTGTCAAACAAAATTCTAAAGGTAACAGAGAGATTACAATAGGTGGTAAACTTCATATTAGTGCAGTAGATGGAGATATACCAATAGCAGCATTCTATTCAGGTGCAAATGTTCATGATAGTTCAGTAGCACTTCCACTTATCAATGAAACTGGTAAAAGAGTGATGTATCTTCGTGATTTACTTGATGTTGGGTATGACAGCGATATAATTAGAGAGTATTCTGAAAAACTAAATCATAAAGCAATTATAGATATAAATCCCAAGAACTCAAAAGAATTAAAACAAAAGATTCAACTTATCAAAGATGAAAAAGTAAAATTTGAATTTTTAAATTTACCTAAATCATCAGATGAACACCACTACAATCAAAGAAGTATGGTTGAAAGAGTAAATAAATATTTAAAAGATGACTTTGGATGTAATACAATTTATTATCAAGGAGCTACAAAAGTAGCTTCTGTTTTATCATTTGGAATTTTATCTGTTTGTATTCATCAAAGTTTAAAACTCATTACATGACTTTTATTAAAAATAATAGAAAAATCTTCAATTTTATAGTCAAAACCATAAAGTATGGAGAAAAAATATGATTTTTTAAGAAATTTACTAAATTTAGTGTAAACTACGCAAAGAAAAATAAATAATCATTTTTTTAAACTAAAAGTGATGAAAATAAAAAATTAGCTATTGAGTATTATTGAATTTGCAAGTGGCTCCTAAGAGAGATTTTATAGAATAAAAGATTTTAATAAAAAAGATATAAAAATTATTGAGGAATAAAAATGATAAAAACTATAATAGGAAAAATAGATTTTATTGAGAGTTTAAGAGGTAAAAAAGCCTCGTTTTTATTAGCTCTTAGTAATACAAATACTTCAGAAATCAAAGGTATTACACAAGCAGGAATTCCTGGAAAAATATATTTAACTCCAAGTTTAGATGCTGAGTTTTTATGTATAGGAGAAGTTAGAAGTTTAGAAGATATTGCAAGTACGCCAAAAGGAGTTCCTACTCCTGCTTTAATTACAAGAGCTGTACATCTTTTAAAACCTTTTGGAACTATAGAACTTCTTGATTTGGGTTTAATAGTTAAACCTAAAGTAGATTATTTTATCTTACATGATTTTAATCTTGAAGCTACAAATAGAATTGACGAAAATGCTAAGATAAATGCCTTAGAAGTTTTTCAAAAAGGTTTAAGTTTTGCTAAAAGCTATGAGTGTCAAGATGATTATATTATTTTAGCTGAAAGTGTTCCAAGTGGAACTACAACGGCTTGTGCTAGTGCCCTTTCTTTAGCTTATGATTGTAAAAGTTTATTTAGTTCTTCTTTTAAAGAAGTTCCAAATGATATACGTGAGATAGCTATACAAAAAGCTTTAGGTAATATCTTAGAACAAGATGATTTATTTGCAAAACTTGGAAAAGTATCTGATAATATGCTTATTTTTAATGCTGGATTTATTTTAGGATTAAACAATAAAACAAAACTAATTCTTGCTGGTGGAACACAAATGGCTTGTGTCTTACTAATAATAAATACTATTTTAAAAACTATGAGTGGAGAGTTTAATACTTCAAATTTAGCTCTTTGGACGACAAAATGGGTATATAAAGATGAAAAAAGTGATATAAAAGCACTTTTGGAGATGTGTGATTTTGATATAAATGCATATTATTGTGATTTTGATTTTAAAACTTCAAATCATCCTGCTTTGAAACTTTATGATGAAGGTGAAGCAAAAGAGGGTGTTGGAGCTGGAGCATCATTGCTTTATGGTTTTTTAAATGGTTTAGAGAAAGAGCAAATAGTAAATAAAGTAGAAAGCTTTTTAGGATAAAAATTTGAAAATATTATATTATGGTGGACAAAAATCAGGAAAATCAACTTTTGCAGAAGCTAAAACGTTAGACTTAGCAAAAACTAAACCTTTTTATATAGCAACTTATGACAATAGTTATAACGATTTTGAAATGCAAGCAAAAGTAAAAAAACATAAAAATATAAGGGTTGATAATTTTGAAACTATAGAAGAGCCTTTTGATTTAGTAAAAGTGATAAAAAAACATAATACCTATTTAGTAGATTGTATCTCTATGTGGATTTTAAATAATATACAAAAAGAAGAAGAATTTTTAATAAAACAACTAGAAAGCCTTAGGGTAATAGATGCAAATATAATTTTTGTGCTAAATGACGTAAATAATGGTGTAATACCTTGTGATAAAGAAAGCCGAAACTTTATAGATTTAACAGGAATAATAGGACAAAAATTAGCCTTTCTTTGTGATGAAGTTTATGAAGTGAAACTTGGTTTAATAAATAGATTGAAGTAATAAAAATTGATTAATATATTATAGGAGGATTACAAATGGAAGTATTTATATTACTAAGTATTGTTTTAGCAATAGTAAGTTTTCTTTTATTTCAAAAGAATAAAAATCGAGTAAAACAATTAGAAGAGTTTGAGAATAGTTCAAAAATATTAACTAATACAAATCAGCAACATGAGATTGAACTTGCAAAATTAAATGAACGGCTTAATAATTTATCACAAATAGAATCTGAATTAGCAAAATCAAAAGAAGAGATAAAAATAAAAGATATTGAAAATCAACAGTTATTAAATCAAAAACAAGATGAACTAACTACTCTAAAAGAAGAAAACTCAAAATCTAACACTTCACTTACTGAACAACAAGAAAAATATAATGATTTTAAAATAACTAGCGATAAAAGACAAGATGAGATAAAAGAAGAATTAGAACAATCTAAAAGTACAAATTCTAAATATAATGAAGAGATAAAAGATAATAAATCTTTAATATCTCAACTTCAAACACAACTAAAAGAGCAAAACAAATCAATGCAAACTAGACTAAATGATTTAAAAAATAATGAAGAGAAACTAAAAATAGAATTTAAAAATCTTGCAACTGAAATATTTGACAATAATAGTAAAAAATTTAGCGAACAAAATCAAGAAAGCTTAGGACATATACTAAATCCTATGAAAGCACAATTAACAGACTTCAAAAAGAAAGTTGAAGATGTACATTTAAAAGATAATGAAGCTCGAGGAGAATTAAGGCAAGAACTCAAAATGCTAAAAGACTTAAATCAAAAGATAAGCAATGAAGCACATAATCTTACAATGGCACTAAAAAAAGACAACAAACAGCAAGGGAATTGGGGTGAAATGATACTTTCAAAAGTATTAGAAAGCTCAGGATTAAGAGAAGGTCATGAGTTTAAAAGGGAAAAGGTTTTAAAAGATGATGACAATAAATCTTTTAAACCTGATGTAATAGTATATCTTCCTGATGATAGACAAATAATCATAGATGCAAAAACTTCACTAAATGCTTATACTGAATATATGTCAAGTGATGATGAAGTATTAAAGCAAGAGTATTTAAAAAAACATATAAAATCTATAAAAGAACATATAAAAGGATTGTCCGATAAAAAGTATGAAGACTTATTGGGTATAAATAGTTTAGATTTTATATTTATGTTTATACCTATAGAGGGTGCTTTACATTTAGCACTTGATAATGATGTAAATCTTTACAATGAAGCTTTTAATAAGAAAATATTTCTTGTAAGCCCAAGTAATCTACTTGTAGCATTAAGAGCAGTTGAAAATACATGGAGATATGAAAGACAAGCACAAAGTATAACAGATGTATATAAACGAGCCGAAGAGTTATATAAAAAGTTTGTAGGATTTATAGATGATTTAAAAAAAGTAGATAAGGGACTTGAAACTGCAAGGACTAATTATGATGAAGCATTTAAAAAGTTAAGTGGTGGTCGTGGTAATCTTATAAGCCAAGTTACTATGCTTAAAAAGGTGTCAAGTATTAAGCCTAAGAAAGAGTTGGATAGTGTTTTGGTTGATGGGGCTACGATGGATGTTTTGGAAGATAAAGGAAAATAGCTATGATAGAATAAATCGGAGAGTGTAATAAACGGTAGTATTCCCTGATACTGAAGTTCAACTTTGTATCGTTCATCATGTAGCGTAGCGGAATCCACACTTGCAAAATTCGTAATAGTCTAAAGTATGAAGGCTCTGCTTATCAAAAACAATTTGCCAAAGAACTAAAAAAAGTTTATCAAGCTTTTACGAAAGAAGAAGTAATAAGATTACATATATAAAATACTATAACAGCTATAAGCATAATTTTGTTAAAATGGTTTTTTAACAAATAAATCAAGTTCAAGAAAAATCTATAAAAGAGAAAGAAGAAGATCAATATATCTCACTTCTAGATTTTACTTTATATTTAAAAAAGCGTAATAAAACACAAAAAGATATAAAATTAATTATTTTAAAAGCAATACAAATAGGCAATAAAGGTAAAAATATAATGAAATACGGTGAAAAAGAGATATTAGAATTTGATATAAATAAAAATGAAAATTTTTGGCTAAATGAACATAAAAAAAACTATATAATAGATATTGAACTTCCTGAGTTTATGGCAAAATGTCCACGAAGTGGATATCCAGATTTTGCAACAATCAAAATCAAATATACTCCAAATGAAAAAATAGTAGAGTTAAAAGCTTTAAAACTTTATATTAATTCATTTATGAATAGAGAGGTTTCACATGAAAACTCAATAAATGAGATTTTTGATACTTTATATGAAAAATTAAGTCCTAGATGGCTTAAAGTTATTGGAGACTTTAAACCTCGTGGTAATGTTCATACAGTTATAGAAATAGACAGCTCAAAAATGTAGTTTTATTGCCTTGGAAAGATTAGTTACTACAGCACAAGCTGCACAAATATTAGGATTATCCTTGCAAGGTGTACATTATAGAATCAAGCATAAACAGTTGAAATCACTTAAAAAATCTGGTAAAACCTATGTATATATAAGTGATTATATTGAGAATAAAGTTGATACAAAAGTAGAAATTAAAGAGTATAAAAAAGATATTTTTAAAGAAGTTATAAAAGCTAAAGATGAACAAATTGTGATTTTAAAAAAATCTATAAAATGGATGAGAAAACAACATGATTTAGAAATGATAAGATTAGAAAAAAATCAAAAAAAAATCATAGGTGTTTTTAATAGAGAAATTGAGTTACTTCAAAGTGCATTTAATGAAATGCGATCAATTTATAAACCACAACTTTTAAATCAAGTTCAAGAAAAATCTATAAAAGAGAAAGAAGAAGATCAATATATCTCACTTCTAGATTTTACTTTATATTTAAAAAAGCGTAATAAAACACAAAAAGATATAAAATTAATTATTTTAAAAGCAATACAAAATAGAGATTTTAGATTTATTTATAATAAAAAAGATAAAAAACTGTTGATTTTAAATAGTGATTTTTCAGACTTAGTCTAAAAAGAACTCTTCTTGATACCCAAACACACCATATGAAAAGGTACCTTACTATGTTCCCACTCCATGAAGCATCAATAGAATTAAAAAGAATTTGCACTGGATTAAAATATAATACTAATGTTACGATAATCTGAATCACTTTGCATTGAAAGAAAAGATATATATTGAGGCTCTTAAAGTCGCCTATGAAAAAGTTAGAAAACTCGAGGTGGCATCATTGTAACAGTTTATTTAAATTTGGAATTTAGATTATCGGGACATCAGTTACAAGAATAATAGTTCATGCTTTAAGCTAACGTCAAAATACAGACTTTAATAAAATTTGTATCTTTTTTGATATAATAAAAATATGAATAAAATATCAAAAGTCTTAAATGATTTTAATGAACTAGTAATGTTCAAACACTCAATTTTTTCTTTACCATTTATTTTTATTGCTATGATTGTATCTTCAAATGAAGTAAATCAATCTGGATGGTTTGGTTTTAAACTTTTATTGTTAGGAATTTTAGCTACAATAAGTGCTAGAAACTTTGCAATGGGTTTTAATAGATATATGGATAAAGATATAGATGCTTTCAATCCAAGAACAATTAATAGACCAAATGTTGATGGAAGAATTTCTTCTTTTCAGATGATAGTATTTACCTCTTTAAATGCTTTCTTGTTTATTCTTGTTGCATATTTTGTTAATGACCTAGCTTTTTATCTATCTTTTCCAATTTTGTTTATAATTGGTTCATACTCGTATTTTAAAAGATTTTCATATTTAGCACATCTTATTTTGGGAGTCTCATTAGCATTAGCTCCAATAGCAGGAGTTGTTGCAGTAAGTGAATCTATTACATTATGGTCTATATTCTTAAGTATTGGAGTGATGTTTTGGGTTGCTGGATTTGATTTATTATATTCATTACAAGATATTGGAGTAGATAAAAAACTAGGACTATATTCAATTCCTAGTAAATTTGGTAGTGAAAAAACAATGTTAATTTCAAAATTATTTCATACCTTAACAATAATATTTTGGCTTTTATTTATTATTACTTCTAATAGTTCTATATTTGGATATTTAGCTGTTTTCATAAGTGCGATAATGCTTTTTTATGAACATATAATCATAAATAGAGATTTTACAACAATTGATAAAGCATTTTTTACAATAAATGGCTACTTAGGTATAATATTTTTTATATTAATTATTATTGATTCATTTTTGAGATAAGTTTTAAAACTTATCTCTTGATGATGCTTCTATCTGTGCTTAGGAAGAACTATAATAGTCATTTACACTATTTCTGTCAAGTGCAACCCAAAAATGTACCAATAAGCAGAGCAAAAGTGCAGCACTTTGTAACACCTAATTAGCTGAAATTTCTAATAATCCAGCTTCTCTTTTTTGTTTTAATCTATAGCTTTCACCTGTTACATTTATTAAATGTGAATTTTGTTAATTACTTGGAAAAATAAATTAGCTTCAATTTCATTAAATTTAACATAAGCAAATTCATCAATTATAAGTAATTTTGCAATACCTATAACTCTTTTAAAATAGTTATCAATTTTATTTGTTGCTTGTGCACTTTGTAGTTTTATCATTAAATCACTAGCAGTAATAAATTTTACTTTTATTCTTTTTTGTGTTGCTGTATATGCTATTGCAGTTGCTAAATGTGTTTTTCCTACACCACTTGGCCCAAACAATAAAATATTTTTAAACTCATCAATAAATCTAAGTGTTAAAAGCTCATTAATAAGTGTCTTATCTACTGAAGAGCTTTTGTAATCAAAGTTATCAATAGTTTTTGATTTTGGTATTCCAGAGATTTTTAGAAGCATATTCTTACTTCTTAACTCTCTGCCATCATAAGAGTCTTTTAAAAAACTCACTATATGAGAGCTTCTCTTCTGAGGCTATATCACTTAGGTATTTGTAATGTTCAAGTATTCCTGCTAGTTTAAACTTTAAACAATATTCATTAATTAATTCATGAGTTAACATTTGAAGCTCCTATTATATTTTCATAATCAGAGATTGTAGTATGATGAGACCACTGCACAGTAACACTCTAAAATAAATCTCAACCAAGCCTTTAGTTAAGGTATTTAAAGGCTATTTTTAGCTATAATTACACATATAAATTAAAGATATTTAAGCAAAAAGGTAATAAATTGGTATTTAAAGATTCAAACCTCTCTTTTTCAGATTATGCTCTTAATGATAGATTAGAATATGTAGATTCTTTTTTAAAACAATTAGATTCTATAATAGATTTTAATAAATTAAGACCTGTATTAAAGAAGAATGGAACAGGAAGTAAAAATGTATGTGGAGTACAAGCATATGATCAAATATTAATGTTTAAAATCTTACTTATTCAGAAGTTTTATGATTTAAGTGATGAAAAAGCTGAAGAAGGACTTAATGTAAATTTACTTTATATGAAATTTGCAGGATTAAGCTTAGAATCATTAGCACCAGACTCAACTACAACAGGTAGATTTAGAAATTCTTTAATTAAAAATAATCTTCATGGTAAACTTTTTACAAATATTAATAAGCAACTTGAAAAGGCAGGATTAATAGCAACAGGTGGTAAAGATGTACTAAGAGTCTGTCGGATACACATCTAAATATTTTTCAATAAAAAACTCGTGATATACCCCTTGTATAAGGGCTTAAACATTAATATTTAGCTATAATTACATCTATAAAATAACTTAAAAAGTATCTAAATGAATAAATATATATCTTATGATAGAGATCAAGCTTATCTCTTACCACCATCAATTAAAGATTGGCTACCTCAAAATCATCTTGCAAGATTTATTGTTGATATAATAGATCAACTTGATATATCAAGTATAGATAAACAGTATAGTGGAAGATCTGGTAAACAAGCATATCATCCAAAGATATTACTTGGATTATTATTTTATGGATACTCTACAGGTATCTTTTCCAGTAGAAAGTTAGAGAATGCTGCATATGATTCTATAGCATCTAGATATATAGTCAGTCCTGAAAAACCAAATAATCCCTTATTTTAAGGGGTTTATCATCACTTTATAGCTATAATATCAACATAAAAAATATAGTAAAATTACGATAAACTCGTAAAATCAACTAAAAAGTGGTCGAAATATGCAAAAAAATCTCTTCAGTGGTTCTTTTATGGATATGCTAGATTCAAAAGATTCTTTAATCGTTTTAGCAGATACTTTTCCTTGGTCGAAAATAGAATCTAAATTTAAAAAATATTATAAAAATGATAAAGTAGGAAGACCTAATAAGCCTATTAGATTAATGGTAGGATTATTACTTCTAAAACAGCTAAAAAACTTATCCGATGAAAGAATTGTTGAAGAGTGGAAGCAGAACCCTTACTTACAATATTTTTGTGGTTTTACTGAATATACACCTAGCTTACCTTGTCATGCAACAGAGTTAGTAAAATTTAGAAATAGAATTGGTAAAGATGGATTTGAATTTATTTTTAAATGCAGTGTTGAGTTACATGGGGATAATGCTAAAGAATCACAAGTAATAGTTGATAGTACAGTACAAGAGAGTAATATGACTTTTCCCACAGATGGTAAGTTAGCTATTAAAATAATAGTGAAACTATTAAAAATAGCAAAAAAAGAAAATATTAAATTAAGACGAAGTTTTATCAAAGAAATTAAAGAATTACGAATTCAACTAAGATTTTTTAGACATCCAAAGAAACTCAAAAAAGCACTTGGAGCTATGAAAAGATTAAGAGCAATTGCAATGATAGTTTTACGAGATATAGATAGAAAGTTTGATGATAATTTAGAGCTTCATAATAAATATGCACACTCTTTTTACCTTTTTAATAGAGTTTTAAAACAAGAGAAAAATACTCCCAATAAAATATATTCACTTCATGAGATAGATGCTTATGCAATTAATAAAGGCAAAGACCATAAAGGATATGAATTTGGAACTAAAGCTTCAATAGTTACTACTAAAACTACTTCTATCATTATAGGAGTATCTGCACATAAAACGAATATACATGATTCTAAAACTTTAGATGAAGTACTTGCTAATGCAATATCAAATATTGGAGATAAAGTTATCACAGAAGCTATCTGTGATAGAGGATATAGAGGAACAAAAGAAGTAACAATAAATAATAATACTATTTCAATATCAATACCAGGGCTAAGATTAAAAAGAGACAGTAAAGAACAAATCAATGTTAAAAGAGAAGTTTAAACGAAGAGCTGCTATTGAGCCAATCATTGGTCATATGAAATCTGATTATAGAATGGAGAGAAATTATTTAAAAGGTTTTAAAGGGGATGAAATAAATCTCTTACTCTCAGCTACTGCCTTTAATCTTAAAAAGTGGATGAATATCTACTTTTATGCACTTTTTATACAAGATTTTAATCTAGTACTAGAATCTACACAAGAGATACAAAGATTAACATCTTTATATCAACTATTGTTGATAATAAAATTTAGGTTTTTATAAAGGGGACTTCTAAAAATAGGTCCTAAGCTTATAAAATTCTAGTAAATCAGAAACATCTATGAAACATTAATAAATATGTCCTCAAAATAATCATAAAGAAACTACCCTTAAACCCTTTATTTAAGGTATCTAAGATGCAATTTTAGCTATAATTACACTATAAATTATCGTAAAAAGTGAGTATATTATGGCAGGATTATTTGATTATGAATTTCAACTTGATGAGATTAAAAAACATCAACCACCTTTACAAAAGTTAAATGAGATTATAGATTGGGAACTATTTAGAGAACCTATTGAAGAGGCTTTTGCTAAAGAGAATAAAAAGAGTAATGCAGGTAGAAAACCATATGATAAATTATTACTATTTAAAATAATAATTTTACAACGATACTATAATTTAAGCGATGAACAAACAGAATTCCAAATAAAAGATAGATTATCATTCTTGGATTTTCTAGGTTTACAAATAGGTGATAATGTACCTGATAGAAATACAATTTGGCTATTTAAAGAGGAACTAAAAAAGAATGATTTATCTAAAAGATTATTTGATACATTTACTTCTAAACTGATATCCAATGGTGTTATAGCTAAAGAAGGAACACTTGTTGATGCAAGCTTTGTAAAAGTACCTAAACAAAGAAATAAACGAATTGATAATGCCGATATTAAAAAGGGAGCTGTTCCTTTAGAATTTGGAAAGAATAAAAATAAACTATCTCAAAAAGACACAGATGCTAGATGGGTAACAAAATATAAAACTAGAGAATTCGGATATAAAGACCATATATCAGTTGATCAAAAAACTAAAGTTATAACAAACTATACAGTTACACCATCATCGACTCATGATTCACAAACTATCAAAGATTTAATCAATGAAGATGATACTACATTATATGCAGACTCAGCATATAAATCAATTGAGATAGAAGATTATCTCAAAGAAAAGAATGTAAACTCAAAAGTAATAAAAAGAGCCTATAGAAATAAACCACTTACAAATTCCCAACATAAACAAAATTATAAATATTCAAAAACAAGAGTAAGAGTAGAACATATATTTGGTACTATAAAAACATCATTAAATAATGGTCTTTCTTTAAAGTGCATAGGATTAGAAAGAATCAAATCCATAACAGGACTTCTCAATCTCACCTATAATCTACTGAGGTACGAACAATTAGTTAGATTAAAGGGTGTACCTATTATGAAAATTTGATAAATAATCAATAAAATAGTGATTTGAATCACTACTTTAACTGGATAGCAGAGATTAATTATGGTTCAAACTATGATATCATTTCAAATCAATTTTTTAAAATGCATATCCAATATTTTTCTTGTATAAATTAGAAAGTTTATTTCTAAACTCTATTTTTAGAGGTTCCCTAAAATATGATTGAATTAAAATTAGATTACTCTTTTTAAAGTGGTTTTTTCAGGACTGACTATATATACTATCCCAATATGTCAAGACAACTTTCTATAAAACCTAATTCCCACTATCAACTGTAACTTTATGCCACAATTTCATCTAATTTATTATAATGTACATCATTTATTTTCATACTATGAAAGTATACATTCATAGGTTTTTTATAATTTAAAGTTTGATGAAATCTTCTATAATTATAAAACTCCATATAATCTGTAACATCATTTTTCAATGTTGATATTTTGAAATATTCATTAAGATATATCTTTTCCACCTTTGCACTTCTCCAAAATCTTTCTATACATATATTATCTGTTGCTCTTCCTTTTCCATCCATTGAAATAATAATATTATTATCCTTTAATGTTTGAGTATGAATATAAGAGGTATATTGGCTACCTTGATCGGTATTAAATATTTCTGGTTTTCCATATTTGGATAAGGCTTCATTTAGCACACCCATGACTAAGTCAGTATCCATTGTATTAGATATTCTCCATGATAATATGGCTTTAGAATACCAATCAATAATAGCTGCCATATAGACCATTCCCCCTTTTATTTTAATGTATGTTATATCAGTACTCCATACTTGATTTGCTCTTACTATATCAAGACCTCTAATTTTATATGAATGTTTAGGATGTTGTTTATCAGCCCAAGAAGTATTTGGTGGACGTACAGCTAGTACAGCTCTTAAACTTAACTGTTTACGATATTGGCGTACTGTATTGATACAGACATTGTATCCACGTTCTAATAACTCTTTGTGTACTTTAATATAACCATAACATGGTATATCTACAAATATTTTAACTATCTCATTTTTAATATCTTGTTTTATAGGATTTACCATAGGTACATAAAATAAATTACTTCTATTATAATTAAGTAGTTTACATTGTTTTACAACTGAAATTATTTTACTATCTGTTTTATCTACTAACTCTTTTTTATAGCTAGAGTCCAAGCTCTTTAACTTTCCCACAGCCCACTCATTCTCTACAGTTAATTGACCTACTTTTTTAGCGTACGCACCTACTTTTGCTTGTAATTTTATATTTTCTTCTTTATATTCTTTAACTGCTTTAGCAGGTTCCATTGCAACTACTGCATTATTTAAAAATATCTTTTTCCAGTTTTGCAAATTCTTCGGTGTTATATTATTTTTACTTGCAATTTGTGTTAATGTTTTGTCTTCTTTTAAAAGCTCTAGTACTAATCTTGTTTTGAATTCTGCACTATAAACTGTTCTTGTTCTGCTCATATTATTATCCTCTATTTTTATTGTTTAATTTTACTATTTTAAGAATTAAACTTTAGAAAAAATTGTTTGTTTTTCTTGGGGTAGTATAATATAGCTGCAAACAGTCATCCTGACCATGATACAATAGCAAATTTTAGACAAAGATTTTTAAATGAACTTGAAGATATATTTGTACAGATACTTTTAATAGCTAAAGGCTCAGGATTATTAAAAGTTGGAAAAGTTAGCCTTGATGGAACTAAAATAAAAGCAAATGCTTCTAAACATAAAGCACTTAGCTATAAGCATGCTAAACAATTACAAAAACAACTTGAAAATGAAGTTAAATCTTTAATGGCTCAAGCTAAAGACATAGATAATAAAGATGAAAATATAGGTATGAACATACCGCAAGAGATATCAAGAAGAGAAGATCGTTTAAAAGTTATAAAAGATGCTATTTCCAAAATAGAAATAAGATCAATTGCTAGATATGAAAAAGATAAAAAAGAGTATGATAATAAACTAAAATATACAGAAGATACAGAAAAACTAACAGGTAAAAAATCTAAAGGTAGAGTTCTAAAAGAACCAGATTCAACTCCTAATGATAAAGACCAAGTAAATCTTACGGATGATGAATCTAGAATTATGCCAGTATCTGGTGGAGGTTATATGCAAGCATATAACGGACAAGCTTCAGTAGAACATGATTCAAGATTAACAGTACATCAACATCTAACTCAAAACTCTAACGATAAACAAGAAGTTATACCAAGCTTTAAATGGTATGATAAACATCCATCATTAAAACCAGTATCTTTTTTAGCAGATGCAGGATACTTTAGTAAAGATAATATTCAACTATGTGAAGATAAAAATACAATACCTTAGAGCCATTTGCAAATTCAATAATACTCAATAGCTAATTTTTTATTTTCATCACTTTTAGTTTTAAAAAAATGATTATTTATTTTTCTTTGCGTAGTTTACACTAAATTTAGTAAATTTCTTAAAAAATCATATTTTTTCTCCATACTTTATGGTTTTGACTATAAAATTGAAGATTTTTCTATTATTTTTAATAAAAGTCATGTAATGAGTTTTAAACTTTGATGAATACAAACAGATAAAATTCCAAATGATAAAACAGAAGCTACTTTTGTAGCTCCTTGATAATAAATTGTATTACATCCAAAGTCATCTTTTAAATATTTATTTACTCTTTCAACCATACTTCTTTGATTGTAGTGGTGTTCATCTGATGATTTAGGTAAATTTAAAAATTCAAATTTTACTTTTTCATCTTTTATAAGTTGAATCTTTTGTTTTAATTCTTTTGAGTTCTTGGGATTTATATCTATAATTGCTTTATGATTTAGTTTTTCAGAATACTCTCTAATTATATCGCTGTCATACCCAGCATCAAGTAAATCACGAAGATACATCACTCTTTTACCAGTTTCATTGATAAGTGGAAGTGCTACTGAACTATCATGAACATTTGCACCTGAATAGAATGCTGCTATTGGTATATCTCCATCTACTGCACTAATATGAAGTTTACCACCTATTGTAATCTCTCTGTTACCTTTAGAATTTTGTTTGACACCAACACCACAAACAGTAGATACTAAAGATAACATCTTTTTAGTAGTTTTCATCTCTTTTTGTAGTTCTAAAATCTTTGGTTTTACAGGCTCTCTCTTTTCACCTTTCTTAGGTCGTCCGACCTTATTTTTAGGCTTTTCTTCTTTCTCAATCTTTACAGGTTTTTCTCTAAGTGGTATCATAGCAGCATCTGTTGCATTGTACATAAAAACTGTATCCGATAAATATTCATTAACAAACTTTTTATGAGTTTTTTGAGCTATTTGTAAATCACTCAATTCTTTGAATACCCTACTAAATTTAGCTTCACTTGGAATATCTATTTTATACCTCCATCCACACAATACTCGTAATACTCTATCGCTATGAAGTCTATCAATTAAATCTCTTGTTGTTTGCATATTGTAAACAGATTTAGCAATCATTGCTCTTGCTATCTCTTCTCTGTCTTTTGGTGTATTTGTAATCGTTACAACTGTTACATTCTTTTCAATTTGAGCAAAGTCTAAAATCTTTATTAGTTTCTCTTCTTTGGTACTTAATGTTCCTAATTGTTCTTTTATTTCAGGAAATAAATAATTTTCAAGGTTTAGAATTTTAGTCCACATTTTAGATAGGTTTGTAGATGATTTTGGTATAATATTTTTCATAAGTTGAATCTCTTTTCTGTTAAATTTTATGGTATAAAATTATAACTTATCTGAAATTAGATTTCAACTTTTTGTAACAAAAATGAATTAAATTATGAGCTTTTTTGTTAATTTGCAAGTGGCTCATATATCTTATGATAGAGATCAAGCTTATCTCTTACCACCATCAATTAAAGATTGGCTACCTCAAAATCATCTTGCAAGATTTATTGTTGATATAATAGATCAACTTGATATATCAAGTATAGATAAACAGTATAGTGGAAGATCTGGTAAACAAGCATATCATCCAAAGATATTACTTGGATTATTATTTTATGGATACTCTACAGGTATCTTTTCCAGTAGAAAGTTAGAGAATGCTACATATGATTCTATAGCATTTAGATATATAGCTGCAAACAGTCATCCTGACCATGATACAATAGCAAATTTTAGACAAAGATTTTTAAATGAACTTGAAGATATATTTGTACAGATACTTTTAATAGCTAAAGGCTCAGGATTATTAAAAGTTGGAAAAGTTAGCCTTGATGGAACTAAAATAAAAGCAAATGCTTCTAAACATAAAGCACTTAGCTATAAGCATGCTAAACAATTACAAAAACAACTTGAAAATGAAGTTAAATCTTTAATGGCTCAAGCTAAAGACATAGATAATAAAGATGAAAATATAGGTATGAACATACCGCAAGAGATATCAAGAAGAGAAGATCGTTTAAAAGTTATAAAAGATGCTATTTCCAAAATAGAAATAAGATTAATTACTAGATGAGACCATTGCATAATTAAATATACACCAGTACTCTCTATACATTCTAATTTTTAAAAATATTTCTCATAAACTAGTATCTTATATTTTGATTTATTAGCTATATTTGGTACAGATATACCATTTTCTCCTATTATCTTCATCTATTTACTATTTTTTGTAATCTCATTTGTTGATGTGCCAATAGTTTTAAGTTAGAAGCTAAACAAGTAATAGTAAAGTTCATATTATTCCTGACAAGACCAATAAATCTTGTAGTGGATTGTTTCATATGAGTTTTTATATGAGCAAATCTATGTTCAACTTTTGCCCTGATTTTATGTTTATTTTTTTCATCTAATCTTTGATTTTTAATTTGTTCTTCTGACATATTTTGTTTCTCTTCTAAACATATCATATTTTTAATATTATTGTTTTCTAGATATTCATCTATATCTACTGACTTATATGCTTTATCTGCATAAAATGAGTCTATATTTTTAATAGATTCTACAAATGGTTTTACTGTATCTATATCTGATGTATTTGCAAATGTGGTCATGGCTTTTAGTATTACACCTGATGTTTCATCTACAGCTATATGAACTTTATAACCTTGTGTGTAAGCTTTCTTTGATGCATGGTATCCTGTTCGTATATGAGTATCTATCTTATCTTTATGGCTGTAACTATCTTCTTCTTTATTTATAATAGCTTGAGATGTTTTTATATCTTTGGTATTTATATCTTGAGTATCATCAATCTCTTTATTTTTTAGTGTTCGTGAGTTGTATTCTTTAGCTTTTAAAAGTGACTTTATTTTTTTCTTAGATGGTTTTTTAGAGTTTAATTCCTCTTCAAGAAGAATATCTAATTTATCATTATGAGATTGTACTTTAGGTTTTGATTCTTTTCTTTGTTCTTTGGTTTTATCTTTAATTTTTGTATTATCACTTTTTATTAATGTTGCATCTACAAGAACTGATTTACCAATTTTAGCTATTAGATTTTTATCTTCTAATTGTTTTGTGACTCCATCAAATAATTTATCATAAAGTTTGTTTTTTAATAATGAGTTTCTAAATCTACATATTGTTGTATCATCAGGGACACTATCTTCTAAACTGATACCTACAAACCTCATAAACAATAGATTTACGCATAGTGCTTCTTCTACTGCTTTATCACTTAGGTTATAGTATTTTTGTAATAATAATACTTTGAACATTAATACATTATCATAAGCTTTTAAGCCAACTACATTTTTTGTACCAATACCATTTTTATTTAGTATTGGTCTTAACTTTTCAAAATCTATAATTGAATCTATTTGTTTTAGAAATGAATTTACTCTTTCTAGTCTTGATGTTACTGCTATATCTGAAAATGTATTACTTGTTTCTTTAAATGCCATTATTTACCTTTTTATTTATGCTGTATATTAGCTAAATAGTAGTGATATATGGCTTATATAAAGGGTTTTGATAGTATTTATTTTACTTTTTACTGTGCAGTGGTCTCTAGATATGAAAAAGATAAAAAAGAGTATGATAATAAACTAAAATATACAGAAGATACAGAAAAACTAACAGGTAAAAAATCTAAAGGTAGAGTTCTAAAAGAACCAGATTCAACTCCTAATGATAAAGACCAAATAAATCTTACGGATGATGAATCTAGAATTATGCCAGTATCTGGTGGAGGTTATATGCAAGCATATAACGGACAAGCTTCAGTAGAACATGATTCAAGATTAAGGGAACCTCTAAAAATAGAGTTTAGAAATAAACTTTCTAATTTATACAAGAAAAATATTGGATATGCATTTTAAAAAATTGATTTGAAATGATATCATAGTTTGAACCATAATTAATCTCTGCTATCCAGTTAAAGTAGTGATTCAAATCACTATTTTATTGATTATTTATCAAATTTTCATAATAGGTACACCCTTTAATCTAACTAATTGTTCGTACCTCAGTAGATTATAGGTGAGATTGAGAAGTCCTGTTATGGATTTGATTCTTTCTAATCCTATGCACTTTAAAGAAAGACCATTATTTAATGATGTTTTTATAGTACCAAATATATGTTCTACTCTTACTCTTGTTTTTGAATATTTATAATTTTGTTTATGTTGGGAATTTGTAAGTGGTTTATTTCTATAGGCTCTTTTTATTACTTTTGAGTTTACATTCTTTTCTTTGAGATAATCTTCTATCTCAATTGATTTATATGCTGAGTCTGCATATAATGTAGTATCATCTTCATTGATTAAATCTTTGATAGTTTGTGAATCATGAGTCGATGATGGTGTAACTGTATAGTTTGTTATAACTTTAGTTTTTTGATCAACTGATATATGGTCTTTATATCCGAATTCTCTAGTTTTATATTTTGTTACCCATCTAGCATCTGTGTCTTTTTGAGATAGTTTATTTTTATTCTTTCCAAATTCTAAAGGAACAGCTCCCTTTTTAATATCGGCATTATCAATTCGTTTATTTCTTTGTTTAGGTACTTTTACAAAGCTTGCATCAACAAGTGTTCCTTCTTTAGCTATAACACCATTGGATATCAGTTTAGAAGTAAATGTATCAAATAATCTTTTAGATAAATCATTCTTTTTTAGTTCCTCTTTAAATAGCCAAATTGTATTTCTATCAGGTACATTATCACCTATTTGTAAACCTAGAAAATCCAAGAATGATAATCTATCTTTTATTTGGAATTCTGTTTGTTCATCGCTTAAATTATAGTATCGTTGTAAAATTATTATTTTAAAGAGCCACTTGCAAATTAACAAAAAAGCTCATAATTTAATTTATTTTTGTTCAAAAAAGTTGAAATCTAATTTCAGATAAGGTATAATTTTATACCATAAAATTTAACAGAAAAGAGATTCAACTTATGACAAATATTTTACCAAAATTATCTACAAACCTATCTAAAATGTGGACTAAAATTCTAAACCTTGAAAATTGTTTGTTTCTTGAAATAAAAGAACAATTAGGAACATTAAGTACCAAAGAAGAGAAACTAATAAAGATTTTAGACTTTGCTCAAATTGAAAAGA
This sequence comes from Halarcobacter sp., assembly GCA_965243765.1. GTDB lineage: Bacteria > Campylobacterota > Campylobacteria > Campylobacterales > Arcobacteraceae > Halarcobacter. Next base: position 470,174 of record CBDEWB010000020.1, on the reverse strand, counting down.
ATGTAACAGTTGTAACGATTACAAATACACCAAAAGATAGAATAGAAATAGCAAGAGCAATGATTGCTAAATCTGTTTACAATATGCAAACAACAAGAGATTTAATTGATAGACTTCATAGCGATAGAGTATTACGAGTATTGTGTGGATGGAGGTATAAAATAGATATTCCAAGTGAAGCTAAATTTAGTAGGGTATTCAAAGAATTGAGTGATTTACAAATAGCTCAAAAAACTCATAAAAAGTTTGTTAATGAATATTTATCGGATACAGTTTTTATGTACAATGCAACAGATGCTGCTATGATACCACTTAGAGAAAAACCTGTAAAGATTGAGAAAGAAGAAAAGCCTAAAAATAAGGTCGGACGACCTAAGAAAGGTGAAAAGAGAGAGCCTGTAAAACCAAAGATTTTAGAACTACAAAAAGAGATGAAAACTACTAAAAAGATGTTATCTTTAGTATCTACTGTTTGTGGTGTTGGTGTCAAACAAAATTCTAAAGGTAACAGAGAGATTACAATAGGTGGTAAACTTCATATTAGTGCAGTAGATGGAGATATACCAATAGCAGCATTCTATTCAGGTGCAAATGTTCATGATAGTTCAGTAGCACTTCCACTTATCAATGAAACTAGTAAAAGAGTGATGTATCTTCGTGATTTACTTGATGCTTGGTATGACAGCGATATAATTAGAGAGTATTCTGAAAAACTAAATCATAAAGCAATTATTGATATAAATCCCAAGAACTCAAAAGAATTAAAACAAAAGATTCAACTTATCAAAGATGAAAAAGTAAAATTTGAATTTTTAAATTTACCTAAATCATCAGATGAACACCACTACAATCAAAGAAGTATGGTTGAAAGAGTAAATAAATATTTAAAAGATGACTTTGGATGTAATACAATTTATTATCAAGGAGCTACAAAAGTAGCTTCTGTTTTATCATTTGGAATTTTATCTGTTTGTATTCATCAAAGTTTAAAACTCATTACATGACTTTTATTAAAAATAATAGAAAAATCTTCAATTTTATAGTCAAAACCATAAAGTATGGAGAAAAAATATGATTTTTTAAGAAATTTACTAAATTTAGTGTAAACTACGCAAAGAAAAATAAATAATCATTTTTTTAAAACTAAAAGTGATGAAAATAAAAAATTAGCTATTGAGTATTATTGAATTTGCAAGTGGCTCTAAATAGTAATAATTTATCATATGGTTTTCTACCTGCATTACTCTTTTTATTCTCTTTAGCAAAAGCCTCTTTAATAGGTTCTCTAAATAGTTCCCAATCTATAATCTCATTTAACTTTTGTAAAGGTGGTTGATGTTTTTTAATCTCATCAAGTTGAAATTCATAATCAAATAATCCTGCCATAATATACTCACTTTTTACGATAATTTATAGTGTAATTATAGCTAAAATTGCATCTTAGATACCTTAAATAAAGGGTTTAAGGGTAGTTTCTTTATGATTATTTTTAGGACATATTTATTCATGTTTCATAGATGTTTCTGATTTACTAGAATTTTATAAGCTTAGGACCTATTTTTAGAAGTCCCCTTAATAGTACATCAACATCTAACTCAAAACTCTAACGATAAATAAGAAGTTATACCAAGCTTTAAATGGTATGATAAACATCCATCATTAAAACCAGTATCTTTTTTAGCAGATGCAGGATACTTTAGTAAAGATAATATTCAACTATGTGAAGATAAAAATACAATACCTTATATTTCATTTGGTAAAGAGCATCATAACCAAGCATTAGAAACAAGATTCACAGATGAAGAACCACTACCTCCTAATCCAACAATTGTAGAAAAACTAAAACACAGATTACAAACTAAAGAAGGTAAACAAATATATTCAGAAAGAAAAAGTACAGTAGAACCTGTCTTTGGTATTATAAAACATGTAATCGGATTTAGACAATTTATGCTTAGAGGATTTAAAAAAGCCAAAGGTGAATGGAATCTTGTTTGTATAGGATATAATCTGAAAAGACTACATATAATTAGCTGTTAAAAGAGGTAATAATAGCAGTATTTGAGCAATAATATTGAAATTTATTCTGCAAAATGAATAATTGAAAATTTTAATTTATCAATATGATACATTTAGTCATAATCATGATGTAGGATCTAGCTAATCCGATAGACTCCTAGCTTCTAACCTTGGTTTCCTTCTCAGGTATTTATTTATAGTCTTTCTTTGATGAAAGTACACATTTGAATAGGATAGTCTTTAAAAGCTTTATATAAGCCTTATACTATCCCAATATGTCAAGACAACTTTCTATAAAACCTAATTCCCACTATCAACTGTAACTTTATGCCACAATTTCATCTAATTTATTATAATTTACATCATTTATTTTCATACTTTCAAAGTATACATTCATAGGTTTTTTATAATTTAAAGTTTGATGAAATCTTCTATAATTATAAAACTCCATATAATCTGTAACATCATTTTTCAATGTTGATATTTTGAAATATTCATTAAGATATATCTTTTCCACCTTTGCACTTCTCCAAAATCTTTCTATACATATATTATCTGTTGCTCTTCCTTTTCCATCCATTGAAATAATAATATTATTATCCTTTAATGTTTGAGTATGAATATAAGAGGTATATTGACTACCTTGATCGGTATTAAATATTTCTGGTTTTCCATATTTGGATAAGGCTTCATTTAGCACACCCATGACTAAGTCAGTATCCATTGTATTAGATATTCTCCATGATAATATGGCTTTAGAATACCAATCTATAATAGCTGCCATATAGACCATTCCCCCTTTTATTTTAATGTATGTTATATCAGTACTCCATACTTGATTTGCTCTTACTGTATCAAGTCCTCTAATTTTATATGAATGTTTAGGATGTTGTTTATCAGCCCAAGAAGTATTTGGTGGACGTACAACTAGTACAGCTCTTAAACTTAACTGTTTACGATATTGGCGTACTGTATTGATACAGACATTGTATCCACGTTCTAATAACTCTTTGTGTACTTTAATATAACCATAACATGGTATATCTACAAATATTTTAACTATCTCATTTTTAATATCTTGTTTTATAGGATTTACCATAGGTACATAAAATAAATTACTTCTATTATAATTAAGTAGTTTACATTGTTTTACAACTGAAATTATTTTACTATCTGTTTTATCTACTAACTCTTTTTTATAGCTAGAGTCCAAGCTCTTTAACTTTCCCACAGCCCACTCATTCTCTACAGTTAATTGACCTACTACTTTTGCATATTCATCAAGTTTTGCTTTTAATTTTATATTTTCTTCTTTATATTCTTTAACTGCTTTAGCAGGTTCCATTGCAACTACTGCATTATTTAAAAATATCTTTTTCCAGTTTTGCAAATTCTTCGGTGTTATATTATTTTTACTTGCAATTTGTGTTAATGTTTTGTCTTCTTTTAAAAGCTCTAGTACTAATCTTGTTTTGAATTCTGCACTATAAACTGTTCTTGTTCTGCTCATATTATTATCCTTTATTTTTATTGTTTAATTTTACTATTTTAAGAATTAAACTTTAGAAAAAATTGTTTGTTTTTCTTGGGGTAGTATACCTCTCTTGCCATCAACGATGATAGCCTGAACTATGTATCCTAAATCAAAAAGAACTTCTAGTTGTTGTTTATAATCAATTACTAATTAACTATTAAATATACTTCCAAACTAGTATTTCATTTTGTGTAATATCTTTGAATACTAAGGTACCTTTCTTTTTCCATAAGATGTTGCATCACAAACTATTACAACCTTTCTTGGAGTATGAACTTTTAGTGGTGTATTATTTGCTTTCTTATCCATGGTAAACTTCGTTTATATTCCTCAGCTAAATCTTTTAATATTTGTCTTTTATAGATATACTTTTAAAAAAATGATTTCTTGTAAGTTTGTTGGTCTTCTTTTTAAACTAAATGAAGTGTTACAATTATTACAAAAATATCTAATTATTCCTCTTTTGATACTTCTTTTTCTTGTGTTATTTTGTGAACAATCTGGACAAGTTTTAGTATTTTTTACAGCCATTTGTAAATAAATCCTTTTTAGCCTATATAGTCAGTCCTGAAAAACCAAACAATCCCTTATTTTAAGGGGTTTATCATCACTTTATAGCTATAATATCAACATAAAAAATATAGTAAAATTACGATAAACTCGTAAAATCAACTAAAAAGTGGTCGAAATATGCAAAAAAATCTCTTCAGTGGTTCTTTTATGGATATGCTAGATTCAAAAGATTCTTTAATCGTTTTAGCAGATACTTTTCCTTGGTCGAAAATAGAATCTAAATTTAAAAAATATTATAAAAATGATAAAGTAGGAAGACCTAATAAGCCTATTAGATTAATGGTAGGATTATTACTTCTAAAACAGCTAAAAAACTTATCCGATGAAAGAATTGTTGAAGAGTGGAAGCAGAACCCTTACTTACAATATTTTTGTGGTTTTACTGAATATACACCTAGCTTACCTTGTCATGCAACAGAGTTAGTAAAATTTAGAAATAGAATTGGTAAAGATGGATTTGAATTTATTTTTAAATGCAGTGTTGAGTTACATGGGGATAATGCTAAAGAATCACAAGTAATAGTTGATAGTACAGTACAAGAGAGTAATATGACTTTTCCCACAGATGGTAAGTTAGCTATTAAAATAATAGTGAAACTATTAAAAATAGCAAAAAAAGAAAATATTAAATTAAGACGAAGTTTTATCAAAGAAATTAAAGAATTACGAATTCAACTAAGATTTTTTAGACATCCAAAGAAACTCAAAAAAGCACTTGGAGCTATGAAAAGATTAAGAGCAATTGCAATGATAGTTTTACGAGATATAGATAGAAAGTTTGATGATAATTTAGAGCTTCATAATAAATATGCACACTCTTTTTACCTTTTTAATAGAGTTTTAAAACAAGAGAAAAATACTCCCAATAAAATATATTCACTTCATGAGATAGATGCTTATGCAATTAATAAAGGCAAAGACCATAAAGGATATGAATTTGGAACTAAAGCTTCAATAGTTACTACTAAAACTACTTCTATCATTATAGGAGTATCTGCACATAAAACGAATATACATGATTCTAAAACTTTAGATGAAGTACTTGCTAATGCAATATCAAATATTGGAGATAAAGTTATCACAGAAGCTATCTGTGATAGAGGATATAGAGGAACAAAAGAAGTAACAATAAATAATAATACTATTTCAATATCAATACCAGGGCTAAGATTAAAAAGAGATAGTAAAGAACAAATCAATATTAAAAGAGAGAAGTTTAAACGAAGAGCTGCTATTGAGCCAATCATTGGTCATATGAAATCTGATTATAGAATGGAGAGAAATTATTTAAAAGGTTTTAAAGGGGATGAAATAAATCTCTTACTCTCAGCTACTGCCTTTAATCTTAAAAAGTGGATGAATATCTACTTTTATGCACTTTTTATACAAGATTTTAATCTAGTACTAGAATCTACACAAGAGATACAAAGATTAACATCTTTATATCAACTATTGTTGATAATAAAATTTAGGTTTTTATAAAATATGATTGAATTAAAATTAGATTGCTCTTTTTAAAGTGGTTTTTTCAGGACTGACTATATAGTACCTGAGTTAGATTAAGTTTTTAGGCATCTAAAAGTTTCATTAAGCCCAGTTTTTTGTTGTATCCATTACGGTAGTTTGTGCTTTCTGATTCTTGATGCTTTTCATACCCTAAGTGTGATGCTAGTTCTTCTTGTGACGCAGTTTGAATTACTTCTCTAAGTATATTTGTAATATCATCTAATCCTGTAAATGTTCCATTTGCTATTTACTTTTTCAATTCTTCGTAGTTGATTAAACTCATGTGTAAATCCTATTATATTTTCATATTTGATAGTTTATCAAATCTTCATATTTTTAGGTTTATACAGTTAGATTACACTCTCAATTTGTATCCCATACCCCCTTGAGAAACCAAAGAGTCATTAGGTAGTTTTTTTCTTACCCTTTTTATAAGTGCTCTTATATTCTCATTTGTAGTTAAATCACCCTCCCACACGTATTGTTCTATCTGTTCAAAACTTACAATTTTATCTATGTTTTTATAAAAAAGATTTAGTAAAAGTATCTCTTTTTTTGCTAATTTTATTTCAATATTTTCTTTATCATATAATCTTTCTTGCACAATATTATAACGATAACCACCCAATAGTTCTATATAATCATCTTTTATTTTACAAAGCTTATCAACCTTCATCTCTAATTCATACATATAAAATGGCTTTTTCAAATACTCATCGCAACCTTTTTTATATGCATCTTGGATAGTTTCTAAATCTACATTTGCACTTATGATTATTGCAGGTATATCTTCATCCATAATTCTTATTTCACGAAGAAGGCTCAACCCATCAACACCAGAGACATTTATGTCAAGTATAAAACAGTCATATCCGTTATCTATAGCTGTCAGTGCCTTTTTACCATCACAAAAAAGTTCTACATGATAGTTTTTTTGCTCTAAAGCATCAACTATAACATTTGAAAGTCTTTCGTTATCTTCTAATACAAGTATCTTCATGATTAAATTTACTCAACTTTGTTAAATTTGTTTTGAATACATATCAATATTTCAGCTCCGGTGTCACATGAAAGAGCTTTGATACTACCACCCATCTTATCCTCTATGATTAATTTTACCATATAAAGACCAAAACCATCACCACCTTTTTTTGTTGTCATAAATGGTTCGAATATACTTTCCAAATTATTGTTGTCTATACCTACACCATTATCTTTGATACTTATACATATAATATCATACATACCCATTACATGTAAAGATATTTTACCACTTATATCCTCACTCTCTTTTCTTTTTACTATACTATCTTTAGCATTATTTATGACATTAAGGATAGATTGCTTAAACTCATTAAGATAACCAAATGCAAAATACTCTTGGTTATTATCATACTCTATCTCTATCTCAATATAGTTATACCTTATATTATGTTCTATTACATGTAAAAGCTCTTTTATAGATCTATTTACACTAAATTCACTCTTAAAAGTAGATGGTTTTATAAAACTCCTAAAATCATCTATCGTATTTGTCATATATCCAACTTGTGTCATTATGTCATCTACAAACTCATCTGTATCTTTTTTGCTTATTTCAGTTTTTTTTCTTTTATACTGAAGCTCTTGTGCAATTGCAGATATCTCGACAAGAGGTGTTTTCCATTGATGTGCTATGGAGGTTATCATCTCACCTATTTCTGATAATTTGGAACGCTGTATGATAAACTGCTCATCCTTTTTTCTTTGAGCTTCTAATTTTTTTATATCGGTAATATCCGTTATGATAGTTACGATTCCAGCCTCTTCATTTTTTTTATTGTAGTACTGTTTTCTTCTTATTAACACGTTTATAGTTTTTTTTGCTCTATCATGTAATGTTATCTCTATATCATTTGGAAGTCCCGCTGAAATAGAAACTTTTTGACAAAGTTCAGGCATCAATTCTTTTATATTTTGATCTATAATTTTTTCTTTTGATAAATTTAAAAAATTACATAAAGATTGATTACAACCTAAAAGAATATCATCTTTACTTTTCCAAAAAATAGCACTTTTGATATTGTTCAAGAGTACTTTATCTAGTTTGTTCTGTTCTATTAACTTTACCTCCAAAGATATTCTTTTTGAAATATTAACAATCAAAAAGATAATAAGAATCACAAGTAGAGGCAACATTAAAAACAAACTATCTATCAATTTTCTATTATTTTGAAAAAAATCTTTTGGTTGATTTATGATAGTTGAGCCAAAAGGAACACTCTTTTTTGTAAAGTTAAATTTTTTAAGCATATGATAATCAAAATATGTATGTGAAACTGGTGTACTAACACCAACTTGAAGTGGAGTTTTCCCATTAAGTATCTTTATTACTTTGTTTGCAACTTGTAATCCTTGTTCATAAGGATTAATCATAACACCACCAATAACTCCCTCCCCTAAATGAATCTTATTAAGGGCAAATATAGGGTACTTTGATGAGTGAAACAGATCTCTGAGTTTTTGATAAGGTATATACTCACCATCCCTATCTTTATATAAACTCGTAAACAAAATTGCACTAGGTATTGGTAAAGCATCTAGTTTTGATTTTAAAGTAGTAAGTTTTATATTGTTGTCATAAATAATTTGAAAATCATTTTGATAGCGTTTTACACTCTCAAGTATCTGTTTTTTAATCGCTAGTGATGAAAAAGAGTTATCAGAAATAATATATAAAGTTTTTATATCTGGTATCATTCTTTTAATGAGGTGAAGATTTTTATCTATCTCTTTATATTCTACAACACCCGTTACAAAAGGCTGTAAAGACAGAGAAATATTTTTTTTATCAAAATTTTCTACACCACAAAAAACTATTGGAACTTTGTTAAAAAGAATTTTATGATATTTAACAGCAAATTTGTAAGCATAATTATCTGCAACAATAACAACTTTGTACTCTCTTTTTGCAAATTTCTGCTTATATAGAGTTAGAAGTGTACTGAAATACTCATCAGTATCTATCTTTTTACTATCCATATACTCTGTAGTTACTTCATATTCAAGATGCTTTAAAAAAACACTCTCAACCCCTTGAGATATACCATCACTCCATTTTAAACCCTTATTGTAAGAGTGTAGAAGAAGTATCTCTTTAGAAGAGTTTGCGTATAAAATAGACAACATGGCTAAGATTATAAATATTATTTTCATTGTTGAAGTATAACTAAAAAAGTCCCATTTATATCCTCAACCATATTGTATAATACTCTTAACAAAAAAATTAAAGGAAACGATTATGAACAATACAATAAAAATAATTATACCCATCGCAGTAGCTATCATTATAGCTCTATTACCAACACCAGCAGGCTTGGATCCAAATGCACACTACTTTTTTGCAGTATTTATTGGTGTAATTGTAGGTTTGATTTTAGAACCTATTCCAGCGGCTTTAATTGGTTTAATAGGTGTTGTATTTTCTGCAACTTTTGGTTTAGTAGGCGAAACAGCAAAAGCAAGCCGTAGTTGGATGTTAAGTGGTTTTTCAAATGGTGTTATATGGTTAATCTTTGCGGCATTTATGTTTGCACTTGGTTATAAAAAAAGTGGATTAGGAAAAAGAATAGCACTTTTACTTGTAAAACTCCTCGGTAAAACTTCTTTAGGTTTAGGTTATGCTGTAGCATTTGCAGATGGTATTTTAGCACCATTCATGCCTTCAAATACAGCTCGTAGTGCAGGAACAATCTTTCCTATCGCTATTAACATCCCACAGATGTTTAACTCAACTCCAGAAAATGAACCAAGAAAACTTGGTGCTTATATATCTTGGGTAGCAATTGCAGCAACTTGTGTAACAAGCTCAATGTTCTTAACTGCACTTGCTCCTAATTTATTAGCTGTTTCACTTGTTGAAAAGAATGCAGGTATTGTTATAGAGTGGGGACAATGGTTTGGTACATTGGCAATTATTATGATTCCTCTTTTCTTAGCTGTTCCACTTTTAGCATACATTGTTTATCCACCAGAGCAAAAACACTCACCAGAAGCTCCAGCTTGGGCAACTAAAGAGTTAGAAAAAATGGGCTCAATCAGTAGAAAAGAACTTACGATGTTAGGACTTGCTATTTTAGCACTTCTTATGTGGATATTTGGTAAACAAATTGGCGTAAATGGCACAACAGCTGCTCTTGGGGTTTTATGTCTTTTAGTTCTTTCAAATGTTATTACTTGGGAAGATGTTATAACAAACAAAGCAGCAATCAACGTATTTATCTGGTTTGCAACTTTAGTTGCGATGGCAAGTGGTTTAAAAAAAGTAGGATTTTTAAATTGGGCAGCTGAGCGTATCTCTGAGAGTTTAGTAGGAATGGAGCCAGTAACTATAGTGATACTGCTTGTCGTACTATTCTTCTTGTTTCATTACTTCTTTGCAAGTGTTACAGCCCATACAGTAGCTCTTTTACCTCTATTCTTAGGAGTAGCTGCAAATCTGATTCCAGCGGAAATGATGCAACCATTCTCAATGTTACTTGTAGGTTCACTTGGTCTTATGGGAATCTTAACACCATATGCAACTGGTCCATCTCCTATTTGGTATGGAGCAGGATATATATCTCAATCAACATGGTGGAAATTAGGTGCAATTTTTGGTTCAGCTTATTTAGGTGCTTTAATACTACTTGGATTTTTTATACTATAAAAGTTTATAATAGGAGAGCGTTTTATGCTCTCTTACATAATTTTATAGCACGTTTAAGTTCTACTAAGTAATCCATCATAATAATTGTCTTATTTGTACTAAAATTTAGCTATAATAATATATGAGAGAGCCACTTGCAAATTCAATAATACTCAATAGCTAATTTTTTATTTTCATCACTTTTAGTTTTAAAAAAATGATTATTTATTTTTCTTTGCGTAGTTTACACTAAATTTAGTAAATTTCTTAAAAAATCATATTTTTTCTCCATACTTTATGGTTTTGACTATAAAATTGAAGATTTTTCTATTATTTTTAATAAAAGTCATGTAATGAGTTTTAAACTTTGATGAATACAAACAGATAAAATTCCAAATGATAAAACAGAAGCTACTTTTGTAGCTCCTTGATAATAAATTGTATTACATCCAAAGTCATCTTTTAAATATTTATTTACTCTTTCAACCATACTTCTTTGATTGTAGTGGTGTTCATCTGATGATTTAGGTAAATTTAAAAATTCAAATTTTACTTTTTCATCTTTGATAACTTAACTTTCGCACCTAAAATAACCTAAAAATCATCAACTAAACCATTAATTGTCAAACAAAGTCTTTTAATTGTCATTGCTATATACATTTATATTTTAAATATAAATATAAAAAATAATCTTTCAATTTTCTCCTGATAAATGTACTTATAAAGCCTTTAAACACTGTGGTTTAGTTATAATATGCCTATCAAACTAAGGAGATTTATTGATGAATATTAAAGAAAAAATAACTAATGTAATAAATGATAAGTTAAAAAATCCAATATACAAGACAATGCAAATATTAAATATAAAAACAATTTTATCACAAAGTAATTTCACTAAAAAAGATGGAGTAAGTGTTTATATGGTAGTTATTCACTTTGTATATATGCTTGTGATGAATAAGAAAGTATCAACATTTATAAATCAAAGCGATGATAGTTTAAAAAAAGATATTTACTACAGGTTGCTAAGTAACTCTAGTTACAACTGGCGAAAACTGTTATCGTTATCAACATTAAAGATACTTAAATTACTTCATAAGGTACAAGATAGTAAAGCTATAAGAGTTTTTATTATTGATGACACCATAGAGGGGAAAGTTGGTAAAAATATAGAGGGTAGCTGTGATTATTTATGGAGTAATAAAGAGAAACGAACAGTAAGAGGTATTAATGTTGTGTCTCTTAATTATAGTGATGGTTTCTCTAACTTTATGTTAGACTTTGCAATTGTTACAAATAAATATGCAAGAGTAATAATAGATAATTTTAAAAATATTATTGATACTAGAACTAATGCTCATAAGAGAAGATTAGAAACATTAAAAGGTAAATCACAAATAGCTATAGATATGATTAAAAGAGCTGTGAATAGCGGTATATATGCTGATTATCTACTTATCGATAGTTGGTACTCTAAACCTTCATTTATAAAAGAGATGAATGATTTAGGATTAAAAGTTATTACAAGAGTAGCAAACAATAATAAAATATGGAACTTTATTGGGGAGAGAAAAACTCTTAATGGTATCTATGAAAAGTCTAAGAAATTAAAAAATATCAAGTCTAGTACTTATGGTAAAAAAATTAAATATAAATACTTTTCAGTAGTAGTTGAACATAAAAAAGCCAGTAAGGTTAAGATAGTATTTTTAAAAACGCAAGAGAAATTAATACCTATAATATCTACTGATTTAGATATTAGTGATGAAGTTATTATTGATACTTATAGAAGAAGATGGGATATAGAGCAAGGCTACAAAGAACTTCGCGAACACTTTGGATTTGGTAAAGAAGAAAATAGAATCTATGAAGCACTAATAGCTAGAATTACACTATCGTTTTTTACATATAATATTGTCAGTTATATCAATCGTATCAGTCATGAACCTAAAACAATTGGTGGATTATTTAAAGATTTAGAATGTGAACTTCATACTCTAGCAATTGCTATGCAAACATTTATAGCTATACTTGATGAAATAGCACAAATAGAAGAAGTAATCAATAGAAATGATGATTTTACCACTATCATTGATACTTTAAAGGATGTGACTGCTAAATTGCTTGGTTTTAGGTGCGAAAGTTAAGTTTGATAAGTTGAATCTTTTGTTTTAATTCTTTTGAGTTCTTGGGATTTATATCTATAATTGGTTTATGATTTAGTTTTTCAGAAAACTCTCTAATTGTTTAGTCCCTAATTCTCATGGAGTCAGCTATTATTTTATAAAAGGAGTAGATTTATGGGAAATATACAACACTCTAATGCCAAGACGACGCCAAGAATTCGAAAAGAAATACAAGAGTCTCAAGAGACAATCACAGAGTTAGCTGCAAGATTGTCCCTTAATCCAAAAACAGTAACAAAATGGAAGAATGCCAATAGAATCACTGATAAAAAAAGTGGACCGACGATAGCAAGGTCAACAGTACTAAGTCAAGAAGAAGAACAAATAATTTGTGAGTTTAGAAGAGTTACCAAGTTTGCACTAGATGATGTTTTTATAGCCCTGATGGATGAGATACCTAAAATGACAAGGTCAAACTTACACAGATGCTTGCAACGTCATGGATTAAGCCGTTTGCCCAAAGAACCCCGTGATAAAACAGAAAAAAAGAAGTTCAAAGAGTATGATATAGGATATGTCCATATAGATATTTCAGAAGTTCATAGTGAAGAAGGCAAAGCCTATATGTTCGTAGCTATAGATCGTGCTACTAAGTATACTTATGTGGAAATTCATGAAAGAATGACTCAGGCTATCGCTTGTTCATTCTTAGAAAACTTTATACAAGATATACCTTTTAAAATCCATACTATTTTAACAGATAATGGAGCTCAATTTACTTATGCACTTCTAAGTGAACATTTAAGACCAAAAGATAAGATTCATCCTTTTGATATAGTATGCCAAAAGTATAAAATAGAACACCGTTTGACTAAGTTTAGACATCCCTGGACTAATGGTCAGGTAGAAGTGATGAATAAAGTTCTTAAAGACCATACTGTGAAACTTTTTCATTATGAGACCTTAAAAGCTCTAAAGTTACACTTGATGAGCTTTCTTCTTTTATATAATTATCAGAAAAAACTCAAAGCTTTAAAGTATAAAACACCTTATGATACAATGTCTCAAATATTCAGGAAAAACCCAGAGTACTTTAAGTTGAATCCTTTGAGTAAGTCTTTGGGACTAAACATCTAATTATATCGCTGTCATACCCAGCATCAAGTAAATCACGAAGATACATCACTCTTTTACTAGTTTCATTGATAAGTGGAAGTGCTACTGAACTATCATGAACATTTGCACCTGAATAGAATGCTGCTATTGGTATATCTCCATCTACTGCACTAATATGAAGTTTACCACCTATTGTAATCTCTCTGTTACCTTTAGAATTTTGTTTGACACCAACACCACAAACAGTAGATACTAAAGATAACATCTTTTTAGTAGTTTTCATCTCTTTTTGTAGTTCTAAAATCTTTGGTTTTACAGGCTCTCTCTTTTCACCTTTCTTAGGTCGTCCGACCTTATTTTTAGGCTTTTCTTCTTTCTTAATCTTTACAGGTTTTTCTCTAAGTGGTATCATAGCAGCATCTGTTGCATTGTACATAAAAACTGTATCCGATAAATATTCATTAACAAACTTTTTATGAGTTTTTTGAGCTATTTGTAAATCACTCAATTCTTTGAATACCCTACTAAATTTAGCTTCACTTGGAATATCTATTTTATACCTCCATCCACACAATACTCGTAATACTCTATCGCTATGAAGTCTATCAATTAAATCTCTTGTTGTTTGCATATTGTAAACAGATTTAGCAATCATTGCTCTTGCTATCTCTTCTCTGTCTTTTGGTGTATTTGTAATCGTTACAACTGTTACATTCTTTTCAATTTGAGCAAAGTCTAAAATCTTTATTAGTTTCTCTTCTTTGGTACTTAATGTTCCTAATTGTTCTTTTATTTCAGGAAATAAACAATTTTCAAGGTTTAGAATTTTAGTCCACATTTTAGATAGGTTTGTAGATAATTTTGGTAAAATATTTGTCATAAGTTGAATCTCTTTTCTGTTAAATTTTATGGTATAAAATTATAACTTATCTGAAATTAGATTTCAACTTTTTTGAACAAAATAAATTAAATTATGAGCTTTTTTGTGAATTTGCAAGTGGCTCGAGATAAAAAACTTTAAATAAAAAAACAGTAAAAGAATTAAAAAATATAGTAAAGAATAATACTTCATTACAAACAAGGGAAAGAGCTCAATTTATACTTTTTATTAAGTACTACCATATAATTAAACATAACTTATATATTCTTTAAATACAACAGTTGCGTATCCAATAATATTTCATAAACTTCCAAAGTATTTCAATAATATTAGGTTTAGTTTAGGATAGCTATATTTACTTCTGACCAAAGATAAAGATAGTTAGATGTTGGAGAAAAACCACTCTCATCAAATCTAAATATATCTATTGCTTTTACATCATTAATATTTAAATCTCTAAGTGGTGATTTCCTACCGCGACCAGATTTTTCATGTAAACTTTCAATACCATCTTTTTCAAAGTTTCTAATTTATTTCCATATTGTTTGATGTTTTATATCAAGTATATCTATTATCTCATTTACAGTTTTACCTTTGTAACTTAAAAGAATTGCTTCTGCTTTTTTTTGCTCTAAATTTATCATTAAATTTAATGATATTATTTAAATCTTTTATTGTTTTTAATGTTAAGTTTATTATATTTTTTTCATATACAAAGTAATATATAGAGACCACAGCACAACTAAAAAGATCTATAAAATTTTATTTTTTCAATTTTTAAAAAATATTTATCATAAATTATCATCTCAAATCTATATTTATTCCTAATTCTAATTGAATTTGCTCTATTCTTTCCTCTCTTTATCATCTTATTCTTACGTTTTGTGCCTTTATTTTCTTATGGGCAAATAGTTTTAGGTTGGCAGCTATACATGTAATGGTGAAATTCATATTATTCCTAAGCAGTCCTGTAAACCTTGTTGTGGATTGTTTCATGCTGGTTTTTATTAAAGCAAATGAATGTTCAACTTTTGCTCTGATTTTATGTTTTGGTTTTTCATTTTCTCTTTGATTCTTTCTATCTTCATCACTCATTTTATTTCTCTCTTTAAGACAAACATTATTTTTAATATCTTTTTCTTTTAGTAGTTCATCAATAGCTTCTGATTTATAAGCTTTATCTGCACCTGATGATTTAATATCATCACCTAATTTTTCAACAAATGTATCAACGGTAGATATATCTGAGGTATTGGCAAATGTTGTCATTGTTTCTAAAATAGCTCCTGAATCTGCATCTGTTGCTATATGATTCTTATATCCTGTTGCATATTGTTTTTTACCTGCTTGATAACCTGTTCTTACATCTTTATCTATCTTTTGTTTATGCTCATAACTATCATCTTCATTTTCAATTATCTTTTTTGAAGTTTCAATATCTTTAGTATCTTTATTTTGAATCTCATCAAGTTCTTCATTTTTAAGAGTTTTAGAGTTATAAGATTTCTTTTTTAATAATCTTGATATTTGTTTTGATGATGGTTTTTTCTTTTGTAATTCTTCTTCAATAAGTATATCTATCGCTTTATTTAAAGTTTCAACCTTTTGTCTACTTTCACTTTTTTGTTCTTTATTTTTATTTTTGATTCTATTATTATGAGACTTTGTTAATGTTGCATCTACTAGTACATCTTTACCACCTGTTGCTATTAATCCTGCCTTTTCAAGTTGCTTATTAATATTTGTAAAAAGTTTACCATGAAGATTATTTTTAATTAAAGAATTTCTAAATCTACCTGTTGTAGTTGAGTCTGGTGCTAATGATTCTAAGCTTAATCCTGCAAATTTCATATAAAGTAAATTTACATTAAGTCCTTCTATGCTACCCCAATATGTCAAGACAACTTTCTATAAAACCTAATTCCCACTATCAACTGTAACTTTATGCCACAATTTCATCTAATTTATTATAATTTACATCATTTATTTTCATACTTTCAAAGTATACATTCATAGGTTTTTTATAATTTAAAGTTTGATGAAATCTTCTATAATTATAAAACTCCATATAATCTGTAACATCATTTTTCAATGTACTGATATTTTGAAATATTCATTAAGATATATCTTTCTCCACCTTTGCACTTCTCCAAAATCTTTCTATACATATATTATCTGTTGCTCTTCCTTTTCCATCCATTGAAATAATAATATTATTATCCTTTAATGTTTGAGTATGAATATAAGAGGTATATTGACTACCTTGATCGGTATTAAATATTTCTGGTTTTCCATATTTGGATAAGGCTTCATTGAGCACACCCATAACTAAATCTGTATCCATTACATTAGATATTTTCCATGACAGTATAGCTTTAGAATACCAATTTATAATAGCAGCCAAATAAACCATTCCACCTTTTATTTTTATATATGTTATATCAGTACTCCATACTTGATTTGCTCTTACTATATCAAGACCTCTAATTTTATATGAATGTTTAGGATGTTGTTTATTAGCCCAAGATGTATTAGGTGCTCTTACGGCTAATACTGCCCCCTTAAAGACAATTGTTTACGATATTTCCTAACTGTATTGATACATACATTAAAACCTCGTTCTTCTAACTCTTTTTGTACTTTTTTATAACCATAACATGGTATATCTTCAAATATTTTAACTATCTCATCTTTGATAGATTGTTTAAATGAGTTAATCATAGGTACATAAAATAAATTACTTCTATTATAGTTTATTAGTTTACATTGTTTTACAACTGATATTACTTTATGCTCAGATTTATCTATTATTGCTTTTTTATTAGATAAGTCCAAGCTCTTTAACTTTTCCACAGCCCACTCATTCTCTACAGTTAATTGACCTACTACTTTTGCATATTCATCAAGTTTTGCTTGTAATTTTATATTTTCTTCTTTATATTCTTTAACTGCTTTAGCAGGTTCCATTGCAACTACTGCATTCTCTAAAAATATCTTTTTCCAGTTTTGCAAATTCTTCGGTGTTATATTATTTTTACTTGCAATTTGTGTTAATGTTTTGTCTTCTTTTAAAAGCTCTAGTACTAATCTTGTTTTGAATTCTGCACTATAAACTGTTCTTGTTCTGCTCATATTATTATCCTTTATTTTTATTGTTTAATTTTACTATTTTAAGAATTAAACTTTAGAAAAAATTGTTTGTTTTTCTTGGGGTAGTATACTAATGGTACAGTTGAATCTTTAAATTCTTGGGTATACTTTCTTAATCCCATTTTATTTCTTTTTAGGTTTTTATTTTATCATAGACTCGTAAATTCTATGTCTTATTTAGGGTAGCAGTATCAAAGCACTTCAATGCGTAGTAGACAATAAGTTTTCCAAAAAGCTTGAAGCTCCAGATAAATGGTACTCCATCTGATTAGAAGCAAGTTCGGAGTTTCCTTTTTTAATGGCTTCTACTATATTCATATGTTCTTTAATCACACGATTGTTTAAGGGATAATCATCTTTTGTTAAAAAACGTACTCTATTAATATGTAAATTAACCTTTTTTAATATTTTCCAAGCACTTAACAATTTAGCGATTTTGGCAATTTGGCAATGAAAAGCAACATCGTATTCAAAAAATAAATCAAAATTTTTGCCATCCAATGCTTTTTTTTGCTTTTTAATTAGATGGTCTAAAAGATCAAAATCTGTTTCATTTCCATAAATAATCGCTTCTTTTACAATTAAAATTTCAAGTGCTTTTCTTATTTTATGTGAAGAGTTAACGTTCTCAATGTTAATTGGAAGTACATAAGTTTTGCTATAAGGCATTATTTTTATTAGCTCATCAAGTTCTAGTTTTTTTAATGCTTCTCTTACTGGTGTTTTACTTACATTAAAAGCAAGAGAGATACTATTTTCAGACAGTATTGTATTGTCTTTTATTAAGCCTTTAATAATCAAGTTTAATAAAAAATCATATATTTGTTGCTGCAAATTCTTTTTTTTAGAGAGTTTTGCATTTTTTATTAGATCAAGATAAGAATCGTCTTTAATAAACCTCATAAATTTCCTTTCTAATTAATATATAGTTTAATCAATATTAATAGTAAATAAGCTGAAAGTGTAGCATACTTATGATAATTATAGAATATGAAGGAATAAAGAAAAATATAGAATAAAAGCTACAAGGATATATCAGTTAAGGTAAATATAAGTTTATGAATGTAATAATCATTTACTTCAAATTAAAGGATTGAAAATGTTAAAAATATTATTGGTTGTATCAATGTTATTTGGATCTCTTTTTTCTAAAGAAATTCGAATTGCATTGGTTGTTAAGAATTTAGGAAATGGTTTTTTTGAGGCAGCGAGAGATGGTGCGAATGATGCTGCAAAAGAAATTGGAAATATAAAAATAATCTATACAGGACCTGCTACTGCAACTGCAGAAGGTCAAATCGATATTATTAATGCATTGATTGCTCAAAAAGTAGATGCAATTGCTATTTCATCTAATGATCCAGATGCTTTAGTTCCTGTTAGTAAAAAAGCTGCAAGAAGAGGAATAAAAATTATTTCTTGGGATTCTGCTGTTAGTGCAAAAGGTAGAGTTTTACATTTAAACCCTTCAAGTGCCGAGCTAATTGGTCAAAAACAAATTCAAATGATTGCCAAAACATTGAATTATAAGGGTGATATTGCAGTTTTAAGTGCAACAGCACAAGCAGCAAATCAAAACCTATGGATATCTTATATGAAAGAAGAATTAAAAAAAGATATTTACAAAAATATGAAATTAGTATCTGTTGTATATGGAGATGATAATTCAGATAAGAGTTATAAAGAAGCACTTGGTTTATTTAAATCTTATCCAAATTTAAGAGGAATTATTGCTCCTACTACTATAGGTATTACAGCTTCTGCAAAAGCAGTTGAAGATAAAAAACTTATTGGGAAAGTATTTGTTTCGGGTCTTGGCCTTCCATCAGAGATGGCTGGATATATACACTCTGGGGCAGTTGATAATTTTGCTATTTGGAATCCAATTGACTTAGGATATAGCGTGATTTATTTAGCTAAAGCTGCAATTGATGGAAAATTAACTGGAAAAGAGGGTGAAAAAATTGATGCTGGGCATATGGGTGTTATCAGTGTTGAAAAAAATAAAGAAGCAACGATGTCAGAACCGTTTGTATATGATAAAAGTAACGTAGATAAATTTAAAAAAATATTTTAATGTCTGAAGCTAGTGTCGTTTTAACCCTTGAAAAAATTTCTAAAAATTTTGGAAGTGTTAAAGCACTTAAAGATGTAAATTTATGTTTACGAAAAGGTGAAGTTCTCGCATTAATTGGCGAGAATGGAGCAGGAAAATCAACATTAGTAAAAATATTAACAGGTATTTACAAGCCAAGTGCTGGTGAATTTACATTAAAAGATGAAAAAGTTTTTTTAAAAGATGCAAAAGATGCAATAAATTCAAAAATATCAGCGATACATCAAGAAACAATTATGTTTGACAATTTAAGTGTTGCAGAGAATATTTTCACAGGTATGCAACGGACTAATGAATTTGGACTTTTATCCTGGAATGAAATGGAAAAAAAAGCAGAAGAACTATTGGAGTACTTAAGTGCATCTGATATAGATGTTAGTTCACCATTAGGGGATTTAAGTATTGCAAAACAACATATTGTTTCTGTTGCAAGAGCTTTGATATCTAATAGTGACATTATGATATTTGATGAGCCAACGGCATCTTTATCAAAACAAGAAACAAATGAATTATTAAAAATTATTAAAAAATTAAGAGAAGAAGGTAAGGCAATATTATTTATATCTCATAAGTTTGATGAAATATTTGATATAGCAGACAGATATACTGTTTTTAGAGACGGTACTTATATCGAAGATGGTTTAATGAAAAATGTGAATGAACAATATTTAATAAAATTAATGGTCGGACAAGAAATAAAAAGTTTATATCCAAACAGAGATACAAAAGTTAAGAATAAAATATTAGAAATTAAAAATTTAAATAAAAAAAATGTGTTTAATAATATAAATTTTGATTTAAAAGAAGGTGAAATACTTGGGTTTTACGGTTTAGTTGGAGCTGGAAGAACGGAAGTAATGAATGCTATTTATGGTGTTGATACAGCAGATAATGGCGAAATATATATTAATAATATTAAAGTAAATATAAAAGAAGTAAAAGATGCAAAAAAATTAGGGTTTGCTTATGTACCTGAAAATAGACAAAAAGAAGGTGGAATTCTTGACTTTAGCATCAAGGAAAATATATCTTTATCGACTTTATGTCAAAAAAAGGGTTTTTTTATTAATTTAAAAGAAGAGGAAAAATTAGCTGATTTTTATATTGATAAACTAAATATAAAAGTATCAAGTCAACATCAACTTTTGGGTGAACTTTCTGGTGGAAATCAACAAAAAGTTGTTATTGCAAAAGCCTTAGCTTGTAAACCAAAGATTATTATTATTGATGAACCAACCAAAGGAATTGATATAGGATCAAAACAAGTGGTTCATAAATTGATAAATAATTTAACAAAAGAAGGATTGTCAGTAATTATGGTTACTTCTGAGATTGAAGAAGTTCTTGGAATGGCAGATAGAATAGTAATAATGAGATATGGAAATATTGTTGATATTGTTCAAAAGAGTTCTATTTCAAAAGAAGAATTATTATCAAAAGCATTGGGGGGGGCATAATGATAAATTTTAAAAAAGCGATCACGAAACGTGATATATTTATGATGCTTATAATTGTGACTTTAGTATTGGTCATTGGATTCTTTAAACCAGTGTTTTTTGGAATAGATAATTTAAATGATATTTTTAACGATACTTCCATTTTATTTATTATGGTTTTGGGACAGGCCTTGGTAATTATTACAAGAGGAATTGATTTATCTGTTGCTTCAATGATGGCATTAACGGGAATGAGTGTTGCTTTAATTAATTCATCCAACCCTGAGATATCCTTATTGTTGTTGTTATTATTCTCAATGTGCTTAGGTCTAATCTTAGGAATGGTAAATGCCAGTTTAGTTGTTTTTGGAAAAATAACTCCTATTGTTGTTACTCTTGGAACAATGAGTATTTATAGAGGTCTTACTTTTTTATTAAATGATGGGGAATGGGTATCTTCTCATGAAATGACAAAAGAGTATTTAGCTACACCCTTAAGTGAATTTATGGGGTTTTCATATTTGGAAATTATTGCTGTAGTTGTCATTGGGATATTTTTTATCTTTATGCACTATACAAAACTAGGACGTGAATTTTATGCTGTTGGAGGTAATCCTACCGCTTGTACTTATTTAGGAATAAATACACGTAAAGTTGAATTTTATTCTTATTGTATTTCTGGTTTATTAGCTGGAATTTGTGGGTACCTGTGGGTTGCTAGATATTCAATTGCATATACAGGTATAGCTTCAGGTTTTGAGCTTCAAATTATTGCAGCATGTGTTATAGGCGGAATTAGTATCTTAGGAGGTGCAGGAACTGCTATTGGAGCTATTTTAGGAGCCTTGTTCTTAAATATAATTTATAGTTCTCTTCCCATTTTACAGATATCGCCTTTTTGGCAAATGGGAATTGCAGGAAGTGTTATTTTAATTGCTGTAATGATTCATTCAGATGTTAGGAGAAAAAAATGAGTGCTATTAGATTAACCAGTTGGGAGATTTTACTCGTTGTATTATTGGTGGTTGTTGTGATTATTAATTCGTTTTTATCACCATATTATTTAGATATTGTAAATTTATTTGATAGTACAAGTAATTTTACAGAAAAAGCAATTATTGCTTTACCAATGGCTTTAGTAATTATCTCAAGAGATATTGATTTATCAGTTGCTTCAAATATTGCCTTGACCTCTACTATTATGGGATTTATTCATGCTTTAGGTTTTGATACTGAGATTATAATACTTGCAGGTTTAATTGTGGGTGCAAGTGCTGGAGCTTTAAATGGGTATTTAATTGCTGTTATGAATCTTCCTTCTATTGTTGTAACCATTGGTACGATGTCTTTTTTTAGAGGAATATCGTATGTGATACTTGAAGACAAAGCATATACTCAATATCCAGAAAGTTTTACAGTATTTGGGCAAGGGTATTTGTTTGACTTAATTCCATATTCTTTTATTATTTTTATGTTTTTAGCTTTATTATTTATTATTGTAATGAGGTTTAGTGCATTAGGTAGAAAAATATATGCAATGGGACGTAATCCAAGAACTGCTCTTTATTCAGGAATTCAAGTGAATAAATACCGATTCTTTATCTTTGTAATTATGGGTATTTCTTGTGCTATTTCTGCTGTTTTATTAACAGGAAGAATAGATAGTACGAAACCTTTAATCGCATTGGGTTGGGAATTAGAAATTATTACTATTGTGATTCTTGGTGGTATTAGTATAGCAGGCGGTCATGGAACGATTTTAGGTGTTATTTTAGCTTCATTTATTTTTGGATCAATCATTTTTGGTTTGAGTTTAATTAACATTCCAGGAATTATTATTTCAATTATTATTGGAACACTTTTAATTGTTTCTATATTGTTGTCAAAATTTAAAAAGTGTTTAAATGGCTAGTCATTGTTGGGTCTTAAAAATAAAAGTAGGGTATGAAGAAGAATATAAAAAAAGACACGATGAAATTTGGGATGAGATGGTTGATTCTTTAAAAAAATCTGGAATAGAAAAATATTCAATTTTTAAGCATGGACTTGATTTATTTGGATATTTCGAGTGTGAAAATCTAAAAGAAACAATAACGTTTTTAAATGAAGACAAAATAAACAATAAATGGAGTGAGTATATGAAAGATATTTTAGAAGTAAATATTGATAGTAATACAAACTTTCCATTCTTATTATCAAAACAATGGGAGTTAAAATGATTATAAAAAATATAAAAGCATACGTAATAGATGCACCAGGTTTAGGTGGAGATTATCATAATCAAAAAGAAGAACATTGGATTGTTAAGAAAATTTCAAATCCAATGTCTAAATATGAGAAATACAGGGATAAAAGAACTTCTTGGGGTATTGATGTACTAAAAAGTATTTTAGTAGAAATTGAATTAGAAAATGGTATTAAGGGGTATTCAACTGGCTTTGGTGGAGAACCTGCTACATATATAATTGAAAAACATTTTAAACGATTTGTAGTAAATGAAGATGTAAGAAATATAAATAAGATGTGGGACATGATGTTTAGATCTTCAATGTATTATGGAAGAAAAGGTTTACCTTTGGCTGCAATTTCTGTTGTTGATATTGCGCTTTGGGATTGTCTTGGAAAACTTAGAAATGAGCCAGTTTATAACTTAATTGGTGGAAAAACAAAAGAATCAATACCTTTATATTGTACAGGAATTGATGCAGTTCAGTATAAAAAAGATGGTTTCTTTGGTGCTAAAATTCCTCTTAAGTACTCTCCTTCAGAAGGAAATGCTGGTTTAAGAAAAAATGTAGCAGAATTTAAAAAAATAAGAGAAAAAGTAGGTCCTGATTTTCCTATTATGATTGATTGTTATATGTCGTTAAACGTATCCTATGCTATTGCACTAGCAAAAGCCTTGGAACCTTATGATATTGAGTGGATGGAAGAGTGTTTACACCCAGATGACTTCGATGGTCAACGAAAATTAAAAGAAGCAGTTCCCACTATGAAGTGGACAACTGGTGAGCACGAATACAGTCGTTATGGTTTTAGAAAACTAATTGAAGGCAGATATGTAGATATTATTCAACCAGATATTATGTGGCTTGGTGGACTTAGTGAATCGTTAAAAGTATCTGCAATGGCAGGAGCTTATGATATTCCTGTCGTACCTCATGGAAGTGGAGCGTATAGTTATCACTTTGTTATTTCTCAAGAAAATATTCCTTTTTGCGAATATATTAATAATTCTCCTAAAGGAGATAAGATTGTTCCCGTATTTGGAAGCTTATTTAAAAATGAACCAGAGATTATTAATGGGCATGTTACTTTAGATGATAGCCCAGGTTTTGGATTAGACTTAAACGTAGATTTAAATGATTTAAAACGACCATATAAAGATTAAAGCCTTCCTATAAAGAATAGCTTAAATGAAAGGTAAAATTTAAAAAGTGCATACTTTTAAGTTTTATCTTTAAAGTACTATGAAAAATAGTATTTTGAAGATGAAATTTATTTCATCGTAAACAAGTAAAATGGTATTGGCTGTTTTAAATAATATGCCAATTTATAGTATTAAATTATTTGTTTGAGTTTTTTTACAACTTACTGTTAATTACATCTAAATTAAGATTAAGGATGTGCTACAAATACACGAGTTGGATCATAAGGTTTATTATGGTTATAAATAGCCCAGATAATATATGCTAGTTTTCTAGCAACTACTATTAGTGCTTCTTTTTTAGCACGACCTGAGGCTACATGATTTCTAAAGATTTGTTTTAATTCACTATTATGTTGTACAGCTGCAACTGAGGCTAGATATAATGCTTTTTTAGCATACTTAGCACCTCTTTTAGCTAAATGACCATATTTTAGAGTATTACCTGATTGTTCTTGTGTTGGATAAAGTCCAAGATAACCAATCAAAGACTTAGCATCTTTAAATCTATCAATGTTACAACATTCAGCAAGTACTGCTAATAATGTTTTGTCTGATACACTAGGGATTGTTCTAAGATTATCTAATACAGATGAGATATAATCTTCATCTTCTTTAGTAACTTCATTTGAACTAATTGGTTTATCAAATATTTTTAACATACTTCATTGTAACCATATTCCTATATTGTGCAGTTTGATATGGATTTAATAATATCACATTATAGTTTAACTCTATTAGGTATCTATAAAGATTTTCAAATAAAAGTCCTGTAGCTTCCATACCAATTATAATATCTCTAGTATCGCAATTAAGTGATACAATATTATTGATTAGTTTTTTAAATCCATCAATAGATGAGTTAAAAGGGAATGGTTTAATAATCATCTCTTCTTTATCATCAATTACACTACAAACACTAAAAGCTTTAGCAATATCAATTCCTACAAAAAATATAACACATCCTTAATCTTAATTTTTGATTTATGCTCACAGCCTCCTATTATGGATGGTAAGAGATAAAACACTTCCATAGCTTCCTAAATAGGTGAGTTTATATAATCAAAATAATACGCTTTCTTAGGCGATATAAAATTAATTATTCACAAGGAAAAGAAGATCATTTAATGATGTAATTAACTGTGAATTGTAAAAAAATCTAACAAATTAAATTTAATACAAACATAAATAATATATACAACTTTTATTCTAATTTTGTAATAAAAGTTGATTAATGTATTATAGGAGGAAATATAATGAATAAAATAGATTTAATGAATAAAATTGCAGTAGTTACAGGTGGAGCACAAGGTTTTGGAAAAGCAGTAGCAATTGATGCTTTAAAATCAGGAGCTGATGTAAGTTTGTGGGATATGGATGAAAACATGCTTGCGCAAACAAAAAAAGAGTTAGAAGCTTTAAAGTTGGGAAAAGTTGATATTCAAGTAGTAAATATAACTAATTATGAAGATATAGAGAATTCTAAAAATGAAGTTATTAAAAATTTAGATGGAATTGATTTATTATTTGTAAATGCAGGAATTGCAGGAGCTTCTAAGCCTTTATGGGAATATGAATCAAGTGAATGGACCACAATTATTAATATTAATTTAGTAGGTGCATTTAATACCATTAAAGCAGTTATTCCACATATGATTGAAAAGAACTATGGAAGAATTGTATGTACAGCTTCAGTTGCTGGAAAAGAAGGTAATCCAAATATGTCGGCATACAGTGCTTCCAAAGCTGGAATTATTGCCTTAACTAAATCTTTGGCAAAAGAGACAGCATTAAAAAATATTTCTGTTAATTGTATTGCTCCTGCAACTGCAGAAACAAGAATATTAGAAACATTATCGGAAGAAAATATTACTTACATGAAGTCTAAAATCCCAAGGGAGAGATTTTTAAAAGTTGAAGAATTAAGTGCAATGGTTTCTTGGTTATTCTCAAGTGAAAATTCATTTACTACTGGTGCTTGTTTTGATTTAAGTGGTGGAAGATTAACATACTAAGGTATACTTTAAGAAAAATTTAGAAGAAGGATTGTTTTGAATAACAGTGACGTCAATATAGGAATTATAGGTGCTGGGTGGTGGTCTTGTCAAAGTCACATTCCTGCACTTCTTGCTTGTGGTGTGAAGAATATTTTCATCACAAATAGAACCAATAGTAAGTTTAGTAAAATAAAAGAAGAATTTAAAAATATTGAACACTGTTATACTAACGTGGAGGAGATGTTTGATAATCATGATATTCATGGAGTAATCATTGCTTCTTCTCATGTCGCGCATTTTGATAATGCAAGTGAAGTTTTAAAAAGAGGAATACCTGCTTTAATAGATAAACCAATGTGCACAAAAAGTTCTGATGCAAGAGAATTACTCGTTTTATCTAAAAAAAATGATACTCAAATTATGATTCCACATGGTTTTAATTTTGCAAAACCAGTTATACAAGCAAAAGAATTAATAAAAAATATTGGTGAAGTTAAACATGTAAGTATGCAAGTTGCTTCTGCTTTACTTGATTTATTTTCTTCTAAAGAAATGACTGAAACTAAAGATCATTTATTTAGACCTTCTGTTGATACTTGGAGTGATCCAGATAATGCAGGGGGTTATGCTTGGGGGCAATTGATACATCTTTTAGGTATTTTCTTTTTATTAGTAGATGATGACCCCGAAGAAATATTTGCCTATACTAATAATTCAAGTTCTGGGGTTGATATGTATAATACAATTGCAGGAAAATTAAAAAAAGGTGCAACCTTAAGTATCTCAGGTGCTGGTTCAGTTCCAAAATCTCTTGACATTCAAATTGAACTTAAAATATACGGTGAAAAAGGCATATTTGTATTTGATTTAGAAGATGGAAGAGAGAGATTAGAAACGGTTTTACATACAGGTGAAAAAGAAAGTATTAATATTACGCGACAAGAGTGTGAATATGATGGTGTAACACCTATTGAGCCTTTTGTAAACTTATGTAAAAATGACCTAGAAAAAAGCTATGCTGATGGAGTACTTGGTGTTAGATGCGTATCTTTAGTAGAAGCTATGCATAAAAGTGCAAAAACAAGAACAATTGTAAAGGTTTAATAATGAAATTAAGTTTGACCTCTTGGTCTTTCCCTTACTGTACATTAAAAGAAAGCACATTAATTTCTAAAGCTTTAGGAATTAATGCTTTAGATTTTTCTTATTTTTATAAAAGTGGGCTTGATAAAAAAAGATTATTAAAAGAACCAAAAAAATATGCTTTATATTTAAAAAAAGAGCTGGATATTTTAGTTCCTTGTTTTTATCACTTATTTGGAGAAACGTTAAGTGATAAAAATTTAGCCAGTGATGAGTTTATGGCTGAAAATACGCAAGATTTTAAACAATTATTAATTTTTTGTAAAATATATGGTATTCCAACTGTTTTTGTTTTACCAGGAGTAATTAATGCTAAGCAAACAAGAGAAGATGCCTTGGAAGTATCTTCTAAAAATTTAAATATTTTAACAAAACTTGCACAAAAAGAAGGAATTACTCTTACGATTGAAGCACATATCCAATCGTATTTAGAATCACCAAAATTAGCATTACAGTTATTGCAAAAAGTAGATAATTTAAAACTTACTTTAGATTATACTCATTTTGTTTGTTTGGGGTTTACACAAGATGAGATAGATTGTCTTGCTCCTTATGCAGGACATGTACATTTAAGACAAGCAAGAATGGGTGTTTTGCAAACGAAGTTAAAAGAAGGAACGATTAATATTCAAGCTATGTTATCACGACTTGAAAAAGATGGTTTTAATGGATATGTATCTTTAGAAAATGTGCATCAAGATTATATGGATACTTTATACGATGATGTATTAAGTGAAACAATAAAAATGAGAGATTTATTCAATGAGTGGAATAAATAAAAAAGGAAAATAAATGAGATATCTAAGATACACAAAAAACAATGTTACAAAACCTGCAGTAGAAGTAGCAGGAATAATATATGGTATAAGTACTTTAGTACATGATATTACTAATAAAACATTAGAAGAATTATTAAAAAAAGATATAGATGTAAGTACTTTAAATAAAGTAGAATCATACGATAAATTAGAAGCGCCAGTAGATGAAATTAAAAAAATAATTTGTATTGGTCTTAATTATAAAGATCATGCAGAAGAATCTGGAATGGAACTTCCAAAAGAGCCTGTAGTATTTATGAAAGCTACTTCTTCAATCGTTGGTCCTAATGATGATGTTGAAATTCCAAAGAATTCAGTTAAAACTGATTGGGAAGTTGAATTAGGTGTAGTAATTGGTAAAAGAGCTAAGTATATTGAAGAAAAAGATGCTTATGATTATATTGCTGGATATACCATTGTTAATGATGTAAGTGAGAGAGAATTTCAATTAGAGCGAGAAGGACAATGGACTAAAGGGAAGAGTCATGATACCTTTTCACCAATCGGCCCATATTTAGTTACAAAAGATGAAGTAGGTAATGAAGATAACTTAAAAATGACATTAAGCGTAGATGGTAAGTTATATCAAAATGGGAGCTCAAGTACTATGTACTATAAAGTTCCCTTTATCGTTGCTTATTTGTCAAAATTTATGACCCTTGAACCAGGGGATATTATTTCAACAGGAACACCTCCAGGCGTTGGTTTTGGACAAAAACCACAGGTATATTTAATAGGTGGCCAAACAATGGAATTAAGTATTGAAAAACTTGGTTCTCAAAAGCAAATAACAATAGCTTTATAAAAAGTAAGTAAATTATAAACTTATTTTGTGTAAAATATGTAAAAAGACATAATTTAAAGGCGAGATATGGAAAAAATTATTGTAGTGGGTGCAAGTTATGCAGGTCTTTATGCTACAAGAAAACTATCATCTTCAAGTGATGTCGAAGTTTTATTATTTGATAAAAATTCTTATCACTATATTCAAGTTGAGGCATATGGCTATGTTTCTAGTGTGTACAAACAATCAGATGTAACAACTAATACAAAAGCATATGTAGAGAAATTAAATAAAAATATAACATTTTACGAAAATTCAGTTCTTTCGTTTAATGCAGACAAAAAAACAATTACTACAGATACAAATGAAGAATTTTCTTACGATAAATTAATTATTGCAACAGGTTCTTTAACAAACTTTCCTCCACAAGTTCTTAATATTGAAAAATACTCAAGAGGAATTAAAACCTTACAAAGAGCCAGTGAAGTTGAGAAAACATTTTCTGATATTTTAGAAAAAGCAAAAAATAATACAAGTAATGAAAAAACAGTTTATAATATGGCTATTGGTGGAGCAGGACTTTCAGGTGTTGAAATAGCAGCTGAAATGGCTCATTTAATTCAAGAATCAAATATAAACAGAAATAAATTTGAGCTTAATATTATTATTGTTGATGGAATGAAAACAGTTCTTCCTGATATGGATGAACGTTTGGTTTTGGCTTGTCATAAACGATTAGAAGACTTAGATGTTCAAATTCACTTGGGGTCTTTTATTAAAGATGTTAATGAAAGCAAAATTTATTTAATGAATGATGTTGTTATTGATTATGATTATTTTGTCTTTACAGGTGGAGTAAAAGCCATTACAATACCATCTTCAAAAGAGCATGAAGTAAATAGAATGAATCAATATCTAATAAATGAATCTTTACATCTTAAAGATGAAGAAGACGTTTATGCTATTGGTGATGTGGGAGAAATGGTACTTGATGGTAAGTATTATCCTCCAACAGCACAAATTGCTATTAAATCAGGAGAATATGTAGCCTCTTCAATCCTAAACAATACTAAAGATGCATTTACTTTTAAATCGGCTGGTGTACTGATTGCTTTAGGAGGTTCGTTTTCAATAGGACTTGCAAATGATAAATATTATGTTACTGGTTTTATTGCAAATATGATGAAAAAAATAGTAACAAAAATGCATAAGAATAAATTTAAATGAATAGTTATTAAAATATGTCTGATTTAGTGTTAAGACTCCATTTTAAGAAGTACAACAAGATTATAAGAAAGCACTAGGAGTCTGTCGGATTAGCTAGATCCTAAATCATGATTATGACTAAATGTATCATATTGATAAATTAAAATTTTCAATTATTCATTTTGCAGAATAAATTTCAATATTATTGCTCAAATACTGCTATTATTACCTCTTTTAACAGCTAATTATATGTAGTCTTTTCAGATTATATCCTATACAAACAAGATTCCATTCACCTTTGGCTTTTTGTAAATCCTCTAAGAGACCACAGCACAACTAAAAAGATCTATAAAATTTTATTTTTTCAATTTTTAAAAAATATTTATCATAAATTATCATCTCAAATCTATATTTATTCCTAATTCTAATTGAATTTGCTCTATTCTTTCCTCTCTTTATCATCTTATTCTTACGTTTTGTGTCTTTATTTTCTTATGGGCAAATAGTTTTAGGTTGGCAGCTATACATGTAATGGTGAAATTCATATTATTCCTGAGCAGTCCTGTAAACCTTGTTGTGGATTGTTTCATGCTGGTTTTTATTAAAGCAAATGAGTGTTCAACTTTTGCTCTGATTTTATGTTTTGGTTTTTCATTTTCTCTTTGATTCTTTCTATCTTCATCACTCATTTTATTTCTCTCTTTAAGACAAACATTATTTTTAATATCTTTTTCTTTTAGTAGTTCATCAATAGCTTCTGATTTATAAGCTTTATCTGCACCTGATGATTTAATATCATCACGAGACCATTGCATAATTAAATATACACCAGTACTCTCTATACATTCTAATTTTTAAAAATATTTCTCATAAACTAGTATCTTATATTTTGATTTATTAGCTATATTTGGTACAGATATACCATTTTCTCCTATTATCTTCATCTATTTACTATTTTTTGTAATCTCATTTGTTGATGTGCCAATAGTTTTAAGTTAGAAGCTAAACAAGTAATAGTAAAGTTCATATTATTCCTGACAAGACCAATAAATCTTGTAGTGGATTGTTTCATATGAGTTTTTATATGAGCAAATCTATGTTCAACTTTTGCCCTGATTTTATGTTTATTTTTTTCATCTAATCTTTGATTTTTAATTTGTTCTTCTGACATATTTTGTTTCTCTTCTAAACATATCATATTTTTAATATTATTGTTTTCTAGATATTCATCTATATCTACTGACTTATATGCTTTATCTGCATAAAATGAGTCTATATTTTTAATAGATTCTACAAATGGTTTTACTGTATCTATATCTGATGTATTTGCAAATGTGGTCATGGCTTTTAGTATTACACCTGATGTTTCATCTACAGCTATATGAACTTTATAACCTTGTGTGTAAGCTTTCTTTGATGCATGGTATCCTGTTCGTATATGAGTATCTATCTTATCTTTATGGCTGTAACTATCTTCTTCTTTATTTATAATAGCTTGAGATGTTTTTATATCTTTGGTATTTATATCTTGAGTATCATCAATCTCTTTATTTTTTAGTGTTCGTGAGTTGTATTCTTTAGCTTTTAAAAGTGACTTTATTTTTTTCTTAGATGGTTTTTTAGAGTTTAATTCCTCTTCAAGAAGAATATCTAATTTATCATTATGAGATTGTACTTTAGGTTTTGATTCTTTTCTTTGTTCTTTGGTTTTATCTTTAATTTTTGTATTATCACTTTTTATTAATGTTGCATCTACAAGAACTGATTTACCAATTTTAGCTATTAGATTTTTATCTTCTAATTGTTTTGTGACTCCATCAAATAATTTATCATAAAGTTTGTTTTTTAATAATGAGTTTCTAAATCTACATATTGTTGTATCATCAGGGACACTATCTTCTAAACTGATACCTACAAACCTCATAAACAATAGATTTACGCATAGTGCTTCTTCTACTGCTTTATCACTTAGGTTATAGTATTTTTGTAATAATAATACTTTGAACATTAATACATTATCATAAGCTTTTAAGCCAACTACATTTTTTGTACCAATACCATTTTTATTTAGTATTGGTCTTAACTTTTCAAAATCTATAATTGAATCTATTTGTTTTAGAAATGAATTTACTCTTTCTAGTCTTGATGTTACTGCTATATCTGAAAATGTATTACTTGTTTCTTTAAATGCCATTATTTACCTTTTTATTTATGCTGTATATTAGCTAAATAGTAGTGATATATGGCTTATATAAAGGGTTTTGATAGTATTTATTTTACTTTTTACTGTGCAGTGGTCTCATCACCTAATTTTTCAACAAATGTATCAACGGTAGATATATCTGAGGTATTGGCAAATGTTGTCATTGTTTCTAAAATAGCTCCTGAATCTGCATCTGTTGATATATGATTCTTATATCCTGTTGCATATTGTTTTTTACCTGCTTGATAACCTGTTCTTACATCTTTATCTATCTTTTGTTTATGCTCATAACTATCATCTTCATTTTCAATTATCTTTTTTGAAGTTTCAATATCTTTAGTATCTTTATTTTGAATCTCATCAAGTTCTTCATTTTTAAGAGTTATAAGATTTCTTTTTTAATAATCTTGATATTTGTTTTGATGATGGTTTTTTCTTTTGTAATTCTTCTTCAATAAGTACATCTATCGCTTTATTTAAAGCTTCAACCTTTTGTCTACTTTCACTTTTTTGTTCTTTATTTTTATTTTTGATTCTATTATTATGAGACTTTGTTAATGTTGCATCTACTAGTACATCTTTACCACCTGTTGCTATTAATCCTGCCTTTTCAAGTTGCTTATTAATATTTGTAAAAAGTTTACCATGAAGATTATTTTTAATTAAAGAATTTCTAAATCTACCTGTTGTAGTTGAGTCTGGTGCTAATGATTCTAAGCTTAATCCTGCAAATTTCATATAAAGTAAATTTACATTAAGTCCTTCTTCAGCTTTTTCATCACTTAAATCATAAAACTTCTGAATAAGTAAGATTTTAAACATTAATATTTGATCATATGCTTGTACTCCACATACATTTTTACTTCCTGTTCCATTCTTCTTTAATACAGGTCTTAATTTATTAAAATCTATTATAGAATCTAATTGTTTTAAAAAAGAATCTACATATTCTAATCTATCATTAAGAGCATAATCTGAAAAAGAGAGGTTTGAATCTTTAAATGCCAATTTATTACCTTTTTGCTTAAATATCTTTAATTTATATGTGTAATTATAGCTAAGAATAGCCTTTAAATACCTTAACTAAAGGCTTGGTTGAGATTTATTTTAGAGTGTTACTGTGCAGTGGTCTCATAGAGATATTCTTAGGTTCAATTCATACTGATGATAGTTTGGTTCAATATAAGTACAAAGTTTATAAAAATCTTTTTTATGATTTGTTTCTTTTGGTGGTTTTCCACTTAGTGCTTTAGGTTCTACATATAAAGCTTTTTCAATAGGCTCTCTAAATATTTCTCAATTTATAATCTTATCTAATTTTGCTAATGGTGGTTGATATTCTTTAATTTTATTTTCATGATATATAGTATTTATTTTAGCTAGATTATGGTTTTGTTTTGATTATGTGTTGTTTTTAGAGATAGCCTATATATAAAATAAATTTATTCTTAGAATTTAGAAGAAGTCAATAAGTAAATAGTTATCCTTTTTAAAAGGATAAAATAAATATAAAATTACTCTTGATACACTATAATACTTGACATTTAATAAGTTTTAAGTTATAATCCTCGTCCATAAAAATGCTTAGAGTGCCTTTTTTGGTATATCTAACGAGTTCTTTAAAGGGAAAAAAATGGAAAAAATTAGATTAAAGCTTAAAGCTTACGATCATAGAGTTTTAGATAGAAGTGTTGCTTCAATTGTTGAAGCTGTTAAACGAACTGGTGCTGAATTAAGAGGTCCTATACCTTTTCCTACAAAAATCAGAAAATATACGGTTATTAAAGGTCCTCACGTAAATAAATCTTCGCGAGAACAATTTGAAATCAGAGTACATACAAGAATGATTGATATCATTGCAGCTACTCCTGATACAGTAGATTCATTAATGAAACTTGACTTAGCTCCTGAAGTTGATGTTGAAGTTAGATCTATGGGTCAAGAATAAGAAGAAAGGGTAATATAATATGGAATTTATCGTAGAAAAAATCGGTATGAGTAGAACTATTTCTGTTCCAGCAACTCCTGTTACACTTTTAAAAGTTCTTGAAACTAAAGTTTGTACAGTATCTGACGGCGTTGCATTTGTTTCTTATTCATCTGGAAAAAAAATGAATAAAACAATTAAAGGTCAACAAAAAAAGTTTAACTTATCTAAAGAGTTTAACAGATTTGCAACTTTAGAAGTAGCAAATGCTGAAGCAGGTGATTTAGAATTAGCTGGTTTATCTGAAGTTAAAGTATTACAAACAACTTTTAACACAAAAGGTAGAGGTTTTACTGGTGTTGTTAAAAGATGGAACTTTGCTGGTGGTAAAGCATCACATGGTCATAGAATGGGGAGAAGAACTGGTTCTATTGGTAATGCTGAGTGGCCAGGTAGAGTAATGAGAGGTAAAAAAATGCCAGGACATTACGGAAATACAACAAATTCTGTTAAAAATGAAGTTGTTTCATTTGATGCAGAGACTGGTATTTTAGTTGTAAAAGGTTCAGTATCTGGACCAAATGGTGGATTAGGAAAAGTAAGGATTGCTAAATGAGTAATACAGTAGTAGTAAAATCAGCTGAATTACCTGAAAAATTTTCAGGAATTAATTCACATAATTTATACTTATACGTTAAATCTTACTTAGCAGCGCAAAGAGCAAATACTGCTAGAGTAAAAAATAGATCTGAAGTAAGAGGTGGTGGTAGAAAACCTAAAGCTCAAAAAGGTTCTGGTGGGGCAAGATGGGGGTCTAAAAGATCACCATTATTCGTTGGTGGGGGTCAAATTTTTGGTCCTACTAATAGAAATTACAATCAAAAAATCAATAAAAAGCAAAAAGTATTAGCATTAAATTATGCTATTAATGCTCAAGTTGATAAAGGCTCTTTATTCGTAACTGATTCAATAGCTATTGAATCAGGTAAAACTAAAGATGCTATTACAATGATTAATGCACTAAACCAAAGAGATACTCTTATAATTGTAGATTCAATTGAAGAGAAAACTTATTTAGCGTTTAGAAACATTAAAAATTGTTATATGATTGAAAAACAAGAAATTAATGCATATTTAATTTCTGCGTATCACTCAGTACTAATTGAAAAATTAGTACTTGATTCATTAACAAAAGAGGGATAAGATGGCAGATATTACAGATATTAAAGCAATATTGTATACAGAAAAGACAATCGAGCTTCAAGAAAACGGAATAATTGTTGTTCAAACTAGTCTTAGAATGACTAAGAGTAGTTTAAAAGAAGTTTTTAAAGAGTATTTTGGTGTTATTCCATCAAAAATTAATTCTTTAAGACAAAAAGGTAAAGTTAAGAAATTTAAAGGAAGAACCGGTAAAAGACCTGACTTCAAAAAATTCTATGTTACATTACCAGAGGGCGCTGAAATAGCGAACCTTTCAGCTTAAGGGATTATAAATGGCAATTAAAAAATTTAGACCAATAACTCCTGCAAGAAGATTTATGTCTGTAATGGATACTTCTGAAATTACTTCTAAACCAACTGTTAGATTTTTACTTGTAAGAGTAAAAGCTAATGCAGGTAGAAATAATCACGGTAGGATTACTTCAAGACACAGAGAAGCAGGTGCTAAAAAAATATATAGAATTATTGACTTTAAAAGAAATAAATTTGATATAGAAGGAATAGTATCTACTATAGAATACGATCCGTACAGAAACTGTAGAATTTGTTTAATCACTTATACTGATGGTGACAAAAGATATATTTTACAACCAAGTGGTTTAACAGTTGGTACTAAAATCATGGCTAAAGAGTCTGGATTAGATATTCTTCCAGGTAATGCTATGAGATTAAGTAGTATACCTGTTGGAACAATGGTTCATAATATTGAAATGAAACCAGGTAAAGGTGGGCAAATTGCTCGTTCTGCTGGTGGATACGCTCAAATCATGGGTAGAGAAGACAAATATGTAATTATGAGACTTCCTTCAGGTGAAATGAGAAAAATTCTTGGTGTTTGTATTGCAACAATTGGTATTATTGGAAACGAAGACTTTTCTAATATGGTTATTGGAAAAGCAGGTCGTCAAAGACACTTAGGTAAAAGACCACAAACAAGAGGATCAGCAATGAACCCTATTGATCACCCACACGGTGGTGGTGAAGGTAAGACAAACTCAGGAAGACATCCAGTTACTCCATGGGGTATGCCAACTAAAGGTTATAAAACTAGAAAGAAAAAAGCTAGTGATAAACTAATAATTTCAAGAAGAAAGAAGTAAACTATGGCTAGATCAATAAAAAAAGGTCCATTTATAGACGCACACTTAATGAAAAAAATATTAAAAGCTGTTGAAACTAATGATAAAAAACCAATTAAAACTTGGTCAAGAAGATCAATGATTTTACCAGATATGATTGGTTTAAGATTTAATGTGCATAACGGAAGAAATTTTGTACCTGTAAATATTACAGAAAATCATGTTGGATATAAATTAGGTGAATTTGCACCTACTAGAACATTCAAAGGGCATAAAGGCTCAGTACAAAAGAAGGTAGGTTAAGATGGCGAGAGCAATATTAAAATTTATTAGAATTGCACCTCTTAAAGCAAGACTTATTGCAAGAGAAGTTCAAGGTATGAATGCTGAGTATGCTATTGCATCATTAGAATTTACTCCTAATAAAGCTGCTGGAATTATTTCAAAAGTTATTGCTTCTGCAGTAGCTAATGCAGGTTTAGAACCAGAAGATGCAATTATTACTTCTGCTAGAGTTGACAGAGGTCCCGTTCTTAAGAGATTTACTCCAAGAGCTAGAGGTTCTGCATCACCAAAGCATAAACCAACTGCACATATCATGATTGAAGTTGCTGTTGCATCACAAGGAGACAAATAATGGGTCAAAAAGTTAATCCAATAGGTTTAAGACTAGGAATTAATAGAAACTGGGATTCAAGATGGTTTCCAAAATTTGCTAGCATGCCTGTAAATATATCTGAAGATGATAAGATTAGAAAATTTATCAAAAAAGAGTTATATTATGCTGGTATTGCACAAACTATCATTGAAAGAACTGCTAAAAAAGTTAGAGTTACAATTGTAGCTGCTAGACCAGGTATCATCATTGGTAAAAAAGGTGCAGATGTTGAAAAACTTAAAAACAATCTTTTTAACTTAGTAGGTAAAGAAATTGCTGTTAATATTAAAGAAGAGAGAAAACCACAATTATCTGGTCAACTTTCTGCTGAAAATGTTGCACAACAACTTGAGAGAAGAGTTGCATTTAGAAGAGCTATGAAAAGAGTTATTCAAAACGCACTTAAATCTGGAGCTAAGGGTATTAAAGTATCTGTTTCTGGTAGACTAGGTGGAGCTGAAATGGCTAGAACTGAGTGGTACTTAGAAGGTAGAGTTCCTTTACATACTTTAAGAGCTAGAATTGATTATGGTTTTGCTGAAGCTCATACTACTTATGGTTGTGTTGGTATTAAAGTTTGGATCTTTAAAGGTGAAGTGCTTGATAAAGGTGTACCTATTGAAAAAGCTGAAACTAATAAACCAAAAAGAAGACCACAAAAGAGAAGAGGTAAATAATCATGTTAATGCCTAAAAGAACAAAATATAGAAAAGTAATGAAAGGTCGAAATAGAGGTAAGTCTATGAGAGCTAATACTCTTGCTTATGGAGATTTCGGTCTTAAAGCTATTGAACATGGTAGAATTGATTCTAGACAAATCGAATCTGCTAGAGTTGCAATGACTAGAAAAGTAAAAAGAGAAGCTAAGGTGTGGATTATGGTATTCCCTCATAAGCCTCTTACTGCTAAACCATTAGAAACAAGAATGGGTAAAGGTAAAGGAGCTGTTGATAAATGGGTTATGAATATCAAGCCAGGTAGAATTTGTTTTGAAATGGCTGGTGTATCTGAAGAGCTTTCTAGAGAAGCTTTAACTTTAGCTAGACACAAACTACCATTTAAAACTAAAATTGTAACAAGAGATAGTGAAAATGATTTATTCTGATTTAAAAGAAAAGAGCTTAGATGAGCTTAAGGTGTTAATAAAAGAGAAAAAGGTGCTACTTTTTGAATTAAAAGCTAAGCTAAAAACTATGCAGTTAACTAATACTTCTGAACTAAGAGTAGCTAAAAAAGATTTAGCTAAAGTTCAAACAGCTATTACTGCATTAAAAGCTAACTAAGGATCGGAAGTATGAGTACACATAAAAGAGAGATTCAAGGTGTAGTGGTAAAAATTTCTGGAGATAAAACTGCTTCTTTATTAGTTACAAGATCAGTTATGCATCCAAAATATCAC
The DNA here is from genome assembly GCA_965243765.1 of Halarcobacter sp. Lineage (GTDB taxonomy): Bacteria > Campylobacterota > Campylobacteria > Campylobacterales > Arcobacteraceae > Halarcobacter. Next base: position 431,187 of record CBDEWB010000020.1, on the reverse strand, counting down.
AAAACTGTGAAAAGATTTAAGAAATATTTAATTCATGATGAAAAAAATGAATTAGTATTAGGTGATAAAGTTACTGCATTAGAGTGTAGACCATTATCAAAAACTAAGTCTTATAGATTAAACACTATCCTTGTAAGAGGAGTTAACTAATGATCCAGAGTTTTACAAGACTAAATGTAGCTGATAATACAGGTGCAAAAGAGATTATGTGTATCAAAGTTTTAGGTGGTTCTAAAAGAAGATACGCATCTGTTGGTGACGTTATTGTTGCTTCAGTTAAAAAAGCTTTACCAACTGGTAAAGTTAAAAAAGGTCAAGTTGTTAAAGCTGTAGTTGTAAGAACTCACAAAGAAGTTCAAAGAGAAAATGGTTCTTTAATCAGATTCGATGATAATGCAGCTGTTATTCTTGATGATAAAAAAGAACCAATTGGAACAAGAATTTTTGGACCAGTAGCTAGAGAAGTTAGATACTCTGGATTTATGAAAATTGTTTCACTTGCTCCGGAGGTACTATAGTATGGCAAATAAATTAAAAATCAAAAAAGGTGATACTGTAAAAATTATCGCTGGTGATGATAAAGGTAAAACTAGTGAAGTTTTACAAGTTTTACCTAGCAAAAGAAAAGTAATCGTTAAAGATTGTAAAGTTGCTAAAAAAACTGTTAAACCTGATCAAGAAAAAAACCCTGAGGGTGGATTTATAAACAAAGAGATGCCAATTGATATCTCTAATGTTGTAAAAGTAGAAGGTGAGTAAGATGGCATCAAGATTATTAGAAAGATATAAAGCAGAAATTAAACCAACTTTAGAAGCAGAATTTGTTAAAAATAAAACTTTAACTGCAAAGTTAAATAAAATTGTTATTTCTGTTGGGGCTGGTGAAGCTATGAAAGATAATAAGTTAATGCAAAACATACAAGATACTATCTCTTTAATTGCTGGTCAAAAATCAGTAAAAGTAATAGCTAGAAAATCAGTTGCTGGTTTTAAAGTTAGAGAAGGGTATCCTGTAGGTGTTAAAGTTACACTAAGAGGTGAACAAATGTATAATTTCTTAGATAAACTTTGTTCAATCGCATTACCAAGAGTTAAGGATTTTAGAGGTCTTAACAGAAATGGTTTTGATGGTAGAGGAAACTTCAACTTTGGATTAGATGAACAATTAATGTTCCCAGAAGTTGTATATGATGATATTATTAAAACTCATGGTATGAATATTTCAATTGGTACAACTGCTGATAATGATGCTGAGGCATTTAAATTATTAGAGTTAATTGGAATTCCATTTTCAAAAGGAAGATCGTAATGGCAAAGAAATCTTTAATTGCAAAACAAAAAAGAACTCCAAAATTCTCTACAAGAGGATATACAAGATGTTCTGTTTGTGGTAGATCACACTCTGTATATAGAGATTTTGGTTTATGTAGAATTTGTTTAAGAAAAATGGCTAACGAAGGATTACTTCCTGGCGTTAAAAAATCTAGTTGGTAGGAGAATTATAAGCTATGATGAATGATATGATCGCAGATGCTATAACAAGAATTAGAAATGCAGCACTAAGAAAATTAGATGTTACAACTTTATTACATTCTAAAATAGTTGTAGGAGTATTAAAGGTACTACAACAAAAAGAATATATTACTGGATTCAAAGTTATTGACGGACAAAATAATAAAAAAACAATTAAAGTTGAATTAAAATATAATGATAATGAAAAATCAGTAATTAATGAAATTACTAGAATTTCTAAACCAGGAAGAAGAGTTTATAAAGCTTCTTCTGAACTAAAAAGTTTTAAAAATGGATACGGTACAATTATCGTTTCTACTAACAAGGGTGTAATTGCTAACGATGAAGCATTTGCTTCTAAAGTTGGTGGTGAACTTTTATGTACAGTATGGTAGGGAGAGTATAATGTCAAGAATTGGAAAAAAACCTATAGCTATTCCTACTGGAGTAGAAGTAACTATAGATGGTACAATTATTAATATTAAAAAAGCTAATAAAATTTCTTTTATTGAAACACACGGAAGAGTTACTATAGAAGTTAAAGATGGTAATGTTGAGTTAGCTAGAGTTGGAGAATCAAAAGAATCTTCAGCTTTCTGGGGAACTTATAGAGCTTTAACTTCAAATGCTATTGAAGGATTAAACAAAGGTTTTCAAAAATCTTTAGAAATCAATGGTGTTGGGTATAAAGCTGTTGTTAAAGGTAAAGTTTTAGAACTACAATTAGGATACTCTCACCCAATTAGCTATACAATTGCTGATGGATTAGAAATCACTGTTGAAAAAAACTTAATTCACGTTAAAGGTGCTGACAAACAACAAGTTGGTCAAGCTGCTGCAATTATTAGAGGCTACAGAAAACCAGAACCATATAAAGGTAAAGGTGTGAAGTATACTGACGAGCATATCGTTAGAAAAGCCGGAAAAACTGCTAAGTAAGGTATGAACTATGAGTAGAATAAAAGATTTAGCGAAAAAGAACTCTTTAAGAGTAATTAGAAAAAGAAGAGTTAGAAGTAGTATCAATAAAGGTACTTTAAGTAGACCAAGAGTAACAATTTTTAAATCAAATAAATATTTAAGTGCACAAGCAATTAATGATGTTGATGGTGTTACTTTAGCGTCAGTTAATTCTAAAACATTAGATTTAACTTCTAACAAAGAAAATGCAGTAAAAGTTGCAGTAGCATTTGCTGAAACTTTAAAATCAAATAATATTGAAACAGTAGTTTTTGATAGAAATGGGTACCTTTATCATGGTGTTGTTGCTGCATTTGCAGACGCATTAAGAGATAACGGTATCAAATTATAAGGGTTAATGATGGCAGAAGTAAATAGAGAAGATTTTCAAGAAGCAATTGTTAAAATCGGAAGAGTAACAAAAGTTGTAAAAGGTGGTCGAAGATTCAGATTTACAGCTTTAGTTGTTGTTGGTGATAAAAACGGTACAATTGGATTTGGTACAGGAAAAGCGAAAGAAGTTCCTGATGCAATCAAAAAAGGATTAGATGATGCTTTTAAATCTTTAATTAAAGTTAATATTAAAGGTACAACTATTCCTCACGATATTGAGCATAAATATAATGCAAGTAAAATTTTATTAAAACCAGCTAGTGCTGGTACAGGACTAATTGCCGGTGGTGCAGCTAGACCAGTTCTTGAGCTTGCAGGTATTAAAGATATTATTGCAAAATCTTTAGGTTCTAATAATCCAAATAATCTTGTACAAGCTACTGTTGAAGCATTAGCAAGAATTAAAGGATAGATGATGGCATTAGATAATTTAAAAGCAGCATCTGGTAGTACTAAGAATATTAAAAGAGTAGGTCGTGGTCAAGGTTCAGGAATGGGTAAGACTTCTACAAGAGGAAACACAGGTCAAAAATCAAGATCTGGATACAAAATTAAAAGAGGTTTTGAGGGTGGTCAACAACCAATCCAAAAGAGACTTCCAAAAATTGGATTCTTTTCAAGAGTAAGTAAACCTTATTCAATTAATGTTGATAAAGTAAAACAAGTTGCACAACTTGAAGAAATTACTCTTGAAACAATTAAATCAGTTTATAAACTTTCTAGAAGTATTACTAAAGTTAAGTTAATTGGAGTTACTGCTAAAGATTTAGCAGCTAAGATTACAGACGCTAACGTTACAACAACTGGACAATAAGTATGAATAAAGATCTGATAAATAAAATTCTTGTTACATTAGGTTTTATATTTCTTTACAGGCTATTGGCATATGTGCCAGTTCCTGGTGTTAATATTGACGTAGTAAAAGAATTTTTTGATTCAAATGCTAATAATGCATTAGGTCTTGTTAATATGTTTAGTGGTAATGCTATTAAAAGACTAAGTATTATTTCACTTGGTATTATGCCATATATTACAGCTTCAATTATTATGGAGCTATTAGCTGCTACTTTCCCTGCTTTAGGTAAAATGAAAAAAGAACGTGATGGAATGCAAAAATATATGCAAATCATCAGATATACTACAATTGTAATAACTCTTATTCAATCTATTGGTGTATCAATAGGTCTTAATTCACTTACTGGACAAAATGGTCAAGGTGCAATCTCAATTGATATGGATACATTTATAGCTGTATCTTCTATATCTATGTTAACAGGAACAATGCTTCTTATGTGGATTGGTGAACAAATCACACAAAAAGGTATTGGAAATGGTATTTCATTAATTATTTTCGCTGGTATTGTTTCTGCAATTCCAAGTGCAATTGGTGGTACTATTGATTTAGTTAATAATGGTCAAATGAATTTTTTAACTGTAATTGCAATTTTAGTTATTATTTTTGCAACTGTAGGTGCTATTATTTATGTTGAATTAGGAGAGCGTAGAGTTCCTGTTTCATACTCAAGAAAAGTGATGATGCAAAATCAACACAAAAGAGTTATGAACTATATTCCTATTAAAGTGAATCTTGCAGGTGTTATTCCAGCAATTTTTGCATCAGCAATATTAATGTTTCCTGCAACAATTTTACAAGGTTCACAAAATGAGTATTTATTAGTTATAGCAGATTTTTTAAGTCCTGCATCTTATAGTTTTAATGTCTTTATGTTCTTATTTGTAGTTTTCTTTGCTTTCTTTTATGCATCAATTACTTTTAATGCAAAAGATATTGCTGAAAACTTAAAAAAACAAGGTGGTTTTATTCCTGGTGTTAGACCAGGAGCTAGTACAGCTGAGTTTTTAAATGAAACAGCAAGTAGATTGACTTTTTGGGGTGCTTTATATCTAGGTGCAATTTCAACTGCTCCATGGCTTTTAGTAAAAGCCATGGGAGTACCTTTTTATTTTGGAGGGGTTGCTGTACTAATTGTAGTACAAGTTGCAATTGATACTATGAGAAAAATTGAAGCACAACAATATATGAATAAATATGAAACTTTAAGTGCAGTAGGGCTATAAAAATATATGGCAATAATTTTACGAAAACCTAATGAAATTTCTAAACTTCGTACTGCTTCTTTAGCAGTTGCGAAGACTTTAGAATATTTACAAAACAATGTCAAAGCTGGTATGACTTTGAAAGAAGTTGATACTATGGGAGAAGTATTCTTAAGAAAGATGGATGCTCGTCCTTCTTTTAAAGGTTTGTATGGTTTCCCCTCAGCTGTTTGTACCTCATTAAATGAAGTAATTATTCATGGAATTCCTGATAATACTGTATTAATTGAGGGAGATATTTTAGGTATTGATATTGGTTCTGAAATTGATGGCTGGTATGGTGATGCAGCTATTACTATGCCAATAGGAAAAATATCAAAAGAAGATGAAGATTTAATTGCTTGTTCTAAAGATACACTTTATTATGCTATTGATATTATTAAAGAGGGTATGAGATTTAAAGAACTTTCTAAAGAGATTGAAAACTTTATAGTTGCACGTGGTTATGAACCACTAGTAAGATTTTGTGGTCACGGTATTGGTAAACAACCTCACGGTGAACCTGAAATTCCAAACTATATTGAATCTGGAAGTGTTAAGTCTGGTCCTAAAATTAAAAATGGAATGGTATTTTGTTTAGAACCTATGATATGTCAAAAATTACGAGAACCAGTTATTTTAGATAATGAGTGGGATGTTGTATCAAAAGATAAATTAAAAGGTTCACATTATGAACATACAGTTGCTGTAATTAATGGGAAAGCAGTTATTTTAAGTCAAGTAGAATAATAAATATAGGAGATAAAATTGTCAAAAGATGATGTAATTGTAATAGATGGAAAAGTGACAGTAGCTTTGCCAAACGCAATGTTTAAAGTTGAGTTAGATAATAGTCATATGGTGTTATGTCATATCTCAGGAAAAATGAGAATGCACTACATTAAAATTTTACCAGGTGATAAAGTAAAAGTAGAAATCACTCCTTATTCACTTGATAAGGGTAGAATTACTCACAGGTATAAATAAAAATAAGAGATAATATTTTATATTATCTCTTTCTTATTAATATATAAAATACAAACATATAGAGTAAATAAATTTAATATTCATGCTTTTTAAAAGTTATTAACTTATTAGCTCCATAACTCTCTATTTTCTATTAAACTTATCTCTTTTTCTATAACTTTTTTTTGGTCTAACATAAATTGAAAATGTTTTTTGAAAAGTTCTCTGTCTTTATATGATGTAATAATAAATTTATAAAGCTTAGGTCTATTTTTTTTCCAATTATGTAAAGTAGTTTTATTTACTTCTAAATCTAGTTCTAATTTTCTAAAACTTGGTATTGACATTTTATATCCTAAATATTATTAAAGCTATTGTACATATAATTGGAACAAATGTCAAATTAATTTAAGTATATGTACATATAATTGGAACAAATAAGTTCACAAGTAGTTTTTTTGTACAATTTTGAATGACAAAAGCTGTAAAAAATAGAATTCTATATCAACTTAACTTTTTTAAATCTCTTGGTTATGAGTATCATGATATGATAAAATTATCTAATAAAGAGGTTAATAGTAACACTTTACCAAATGATATGCATAGTTTAAAAAATATTGTTGAAAATTGTTATTTATGTGATTTGTCAAAAAGTAGAAAGAATGTTCTTTTTGGTGAAGGTAATATAAATGCTTCTTTAGTGATTATATCAGATGAGCCAAGTGCAAGCGAAGATGAATTAAAAAGTTTTTATGTTGGAAAAACTGCTGTACAATTAGTTAAAATGATTAATAAGGTGTTACTTCTAAAAAAAGAAGATATTTATATAACAAATCTTGTTAAATGCAAAAGTCCAAATGGAATAAATGTTTCACATTATAGTAGTTGTAATACATATTTACACAAACAAATTGAGCTTATTAATCCAAAATTAATAGTTACTTTTGGAGAAAAAGCATATAAGTATTTATGTAATGATAATAGCTCTTTTGTACAAATAAGGGGACAAATTATGAGTTTTAAAAATTATCAAGTTTTACCAACTCATAGTATAAGTTTTTTATTTAGAAATCCATCTTTAAAAAAAGAGTCATATTTAGATATGTTAAAAATAAAATCAATCCTGGAGTCAAATTGAAAAATATATTAGTAATTTTGTTTTCGTTTTTTATGTTTGTTGCATGTACAACAAAACAAATAGTGGAAGCACCAAAAATACCTAAAGTTAAAAAAGATATTAGCAAAAAAAATATACCTTCTTCGCTAGAATCAAAAAATATTTTTGTTGAAGATGATGGACTAAATAAAATTGCAGTTATTTATCCCTCAAGAGTTGTAGCAAAATATATAAAGTCAACTTTAAATACTATCAATGCTTTTTTAATTTATAATAATAAACCTTTTGTGATTGAAGTTTTTAATACTCTTGATGAAAGTCCTGTAAGCATACTAAGAGAAGTTAATAATTTAAATAATAAGGGTTTTAAAAAAGTAATGGCACTTTTTACACAAAATGGTTTTAATATTTTAAAAAGTTTAAACGAGTCAAAATTAGCAAAATATTATTTTCCATTTATTCATAAATCAGAAATCTATACACAAAATGAAAACTTTATATTTGGTGGTATCTCTTATTCTAATCAATTAGACCTTCTTCAAACTATTTCAAATGGTAGAAATACTATGTTTTATGTTAAATCATATAGAGGAAATAAACTAAGAGATGTGTATATAAATAGTTTTAATAATACAGGTATCATCAAAGAGATAAAAAGAAAAAACAATAGATATACTAAAATTGTAAATGATAAAAGAATGAGAGGTACTACAGTTGTATTAAATACTCCAATTGTAAAATCATCTATAATTATGACACAATTAACTGCTTTTGATATCTATCCTTCTAAAGTAGTATCAACTCAATTAAATTATAATCCATTATTGATGAAATTAACACAAGCAAGAGATAGAAAAAACTTTTTTGTTGTAAATTCAATTGCTGAAGTTGATCCTTTTATTGAAGAGTATATAAATTTATTAGGTTCTGATGTTAGATATAAATGGGTAGATTATTCTACTCTAGTTGGAATTAACTATTTACTTCATGAGAATGAATCAGAAAGTATAAAAATTCAAGTAATTGATAATCAAGTAAACTATAAACCTATATTATATAAAGGTACTTCTTATGGTTTTGAAAAAGTATTAATGTATTAACAACTAAGCATATTTTAGGTATAATCGCGAATATTAATAAAAAGACGGAGTCAAATTTGAGAATGCATTATTGTACAGACGTAAGTGAAAAAAATATTGGAGAAACTGTTACTGTTGCTGGTTGGACAAACAGCAGACGGGATCACGGTGGAATTATATTTATAGATTTAAGAGATAAAGGTGGATTAGTTCAATTAGTAGCAGATCCTGCATCAAGTAATGAAACTTTAAAAATTGCAGAAACTGTAAGAGATGAATTTGTTTTAATAGCAACTGGAAAAGTAAGAGCTAGAGGTGAAGGATTAGAAAATCCAAATCTTAAAACTGGTAATATAGAAATAGTTTTAGAAAAACTTGTAATTGAAAATAAATCAAAACCTATGCCTTTTGATTTAAATGATGATAAAGTTAATGATGAGATTAAATTAAGAAATAGATTTTTAGAACTAAGATCAAAGAAATCATTTGAAATTTTTCAATTAAGATCAAAAGTTACTATACAAGTTAGAAAAACGTTAGATGAATTAGGTTTCTTAGATGTTGAAACACCGATTTTAACAAAATCTACGCCAGAAGGTGCTAGAGATTATTTAGTTCCAAGTAGGATTTATCCTGGTGAATTTTATGCACTTCCTCAATCTCCTCAATTATTCAAACAACTTTTAATGGTATCTGGATTTGATAAATATTTTCAAATTGCTAAATGTTTTAGAGATGAAGATTTAAGAGCTGATAGACAACCTGAATTTACACAAATAGATGTTGAAATGTCATTTTGTGATCAAGAAGATGTAATTAATATTGCCGAAAAAGTCATTACTGATGTATTTACGAAATGTGGAAAAGAAGTGCCTTCAAGTTTTCCTAGAATGAAATATTTTGAAGCAATGGAAATGTATGGATCTGATAAACCAGATACTAGATTTGAAATGCCACTTGTTGATGTAATTGATATTTTTGCAAATTCATCAAATGAAATTTTTGCAGGAATTGCAAAAGATAAAAATAATAATAGAATCAAAGCTTTAAGATGTCCAAATGGAGATAATATTTTCTCAAAACGGCAAATGAAAGGTTTTGAAGAGTATGTTAGAAAATTTGGAGCAAAAGGTTTAGGTTACTTTCAAATGAAAGAAGATGGTTTAAAAGGACCATTAACTAAATTTTTCTCTGAAGCTGATTTAGAAGAAATTATCACAGTTACTAAACTAGAAGTTGGTGATGTTGTATTCTTTGGAGCAGGGGATAAAAAAACTGTATGGGATTATATGGGAAGATTTAGACTTTTCTTAGCCAAAGCTATGGATATTATTTCAAAAGATGTTTATTCATTTTTATGGGTTGTTGATTTCCCTATGTTTGAAGTTGAAGATGGAAAAATTAAAGCTTTACATCATCCTTTTACAATGCCAAAATCTCTTGAAGATACAAGTAATTTAGAAGCTATTGAATCAATTGCTTATGATATTGTTGTAAATGGAACAGAGTTAGGTGGAGGAAGTATTAGAATTCATAAAGAAGAGATTCAATCTAAAGTATTTGAACTTATGGGAATTTCAAAAGAAGAAGCAAATAAAAAATTTGGTTTTTTACTAGATGCACTCCAATATGGAGCTCCTTCTCATGGTGGTTTTGCTATAGGTCTTGATAGACTTATAATGTTACTTGTTGGAACTGATTCAATTAGAGACGTAATTGCTTTCCCTAAAACTCAAAAAGCACAATGTTTATTAACACAAGCTCCAAGCCATGTTGATGCAGAACAATTAAAAGAGTTAAGTCTAAGAATTAGAAAAAACTTAGAAGTTTAATATTTACAATAAATAGGAGATAATAGTATGAATACATATTTTTTCATATCATTATCTCTTGATTGTATTTCCTATTTTAAAAAAGATACTACAAATATACTTTCTCAATCAATAAATACTATAGAACAAATTTCAAAGAAATAAAGAAGATAAATGTTTTTACCTACTACAAAAAAAGAATTAGATACCCTTGGATGGGAACAGTGTGATATTATTCTCATAAGTGGAGATGCTTATATAGATTCACCTTTTATTGGTATTGCTACTGTTAGTCGTATTTTAGAAAAACTTGGATATAAAGTTGGAATTATAGGTCAGCCTGATTTAGAAAATGATGATATTAAAAGATTAGGCGAACCAAAACTTTATTGGGGTGTTTCTGCTGGAAGTATTGATTCTATGGTTGCAAATTATACAGCTACCAAAAAGTTTAGAAATTCTGATGATTATACTCCTGGTGGAGTAAATAATAAAAGACCAGATAGAGCAACTTTAGTTTATACAAATCTGATAAGACGACATTTTAAAAATACAGTTCCAATTGTATTAGGTGGAATTGAAGCTAGTTTAAGACGGGTTACTCATTATGATTATTGGAGTAATAAACTTAGAAAACCAATATTATTTGATGCAAAAGCTGACTATTTGATTTATGGTATGGGTGAAATTGCGATTGAAGAGTTTTCACAAGCTTTAAGAGATGGTACTAATCCAAAAGTTATAAGAGGTGTTTCTTATATAAGTAAAGAGTTAAATGAAGATACTTCTACTTATATAGAAATGCCATCACATCAAGAGTGTTTGGATGATAAAGAGAAATATATAGATTTATTTGATATTTTTTATGATAATAATGATCCTATTTCTGCTAAGGGTTTATATCAAAAAGTAGATACAAGATATTTAATTCAAAACCCTCCTTGTGATTATTTAGATGAAAAAGAGATGGATAGTATTGCTTCTTTGCCTTATACAAGAGAACTTCATCCTTTTCATACTTCTGCTGAAAAAGTAAAATGTTTAGAGACTATTAAATTTTCTATTCAAACACATCATGGATGTTGGGGAGAGTGTAATTTTTGTGCTATTGGAGTTCATCAAGGACGTACAATTCGTACAAGAAGTGAAGAAAATATTATACAAGAAGCAAAAGAGTTTACTTCATATAAAGATTTTAAAGGAATTATTTCTGATGTTGGAGGACCAACTGCAAATATGTATGGCTATGAGTGTGGGAAAAAGCTTAAAAAAGGTACCTGTGATGATATTAAATGTGTAGATTTCAATAGACTTTGTAAAGTTATGAAAGTAGATCATTCACGGCATTTAAAACTTCTAAAAAATATAAGAACTGTTCCTGGAGTTAAAAAGGCTTTTGTTGCTTCTGGTATTAGATATGATCTTATTGCAGCTGATAAAAAACATGGTTATGATTATTTAAAAGAGTTAGTAAATCATCATATTTCTGGGCAAATGAAAGTAGCCCCTGAACATACTTCTGATAGAGTTTTAAAACTTATGGGAAAACCAGGGAAACAGCCTTTAATTGAATTTAAAAAGATGTATGATAAATTAAATAAAGAAGCTGGTAAAAAACAGTTTTTAACATATTATTTAATTGCAGCACATCCAGGTTGTGAAGAAAAAGATATGCATGATTTAAAACAGTTTACAACGCATGAACTTAAAATAAATCCAGAACAAGCTCAAGTATTTACTCCAACTCCTAGTACATATTCAGCTGTAATGTATTACACAGAAATGGATCCAGTTACAAGAGAAAAAATATTTGTAGAAAAAGATAGAGCTAGAAAAGAGAAACAAAAAGCAATTGTAATTGATAAAAAATATTATCAAAGAAGAAAATCTGGAACTGCTGGAATGCAAAGTTAAAAAAGGATTATTATGACAAATAAAGAGTTAATGGCTGAGGATCTAAAATATATATTTCATCCTTGTTCTCAAATGAAAGACCATGAAAAGTTACCACTTATTCCTATTAAAAAAGGAAAAAAGTCTTATATTTATGATTTTGATGGAAATAAATATTTAGATTGTATTTCATCTTGGTGGGTTAATATTTTTGGTCATTCAAATGAATATATTAATTCTAAAATTATTGATCAAATACAAGATTTAGAGCATGTAATTTTTGCAGGATTTACACATAAACCAGCAATTGATTTAGCAAAAAGATTAGTAAAATTAACTCCAAAACCTTTGCAAAAAATATTTTTTGCAGATAATGGTTCAAGTGCTATTGAAATAAGTCTTAAGATGTCTTTTCAATATTTTAAAAATAAAGGTGAGAGTAGACCTTTATTTGTCTCTTTACAAAACTCATATCATGGTGAGACCATGGGAGCTTTAGCAGTTTCTGATAATGGTTTATATAAAGATATTTATAAAGATATTTTAATAAAAACAATTCAAGCTAAATCACCTGCATTAAATTGCGAAGATGAAGCAATTGAAGATATGAGAAAAGTTTTAACAAGCAATTATGGGAAAGTATCTTCTGTTATAATTGAACCACTTGTTCAATGTGCAGGCTCAATGAAAATGTATGATGCTTCTTATATAAAAAGATTAAGAACTCTTTGTGATGAGTTTGGAGTATTTTTAATAGCAGATGAAATAGCTGTTGGATTTGGAAGAACTGGAACAATGTTTGCAATTGAACAAACTGGAATTTGTCCTGATTTTTTATGTTTATCAAAAGGAATAACAGGAGGTTATATGCCTCTTTCTGTGGTTATGTTTACAAATAATATTTATGATGCTTTTTATTGTGATTATAATGAAGGAAAATCTTTTTTAGACTCTCATTCTTATACTGGTAATACTATTGCTTGTGCAGTTGCAAATGCTGTTTTAGATATTTTTGAAAATGAAAATATTATTGAAAAAAATCTTGAAAAAATTGACTTTATTAAAAATGAAACTTTAAAGTTTAAAGATTTACCTAATGTCTTAGAAGTAAGACAAAGAGGAATGATTTGTGCAATTGAGCTTAAAGGCTATAGTTTAGATGAGAGAGTAGGGCTTAAAATATTTCAAGAAGCATTATTAAAAGGTGTATATATTAGACCTTTAGGACATATTATATACTTTATGCCACCATATTGTTTTACAAAAGATGAGTTAGATAAAATGATTAATGTGACATATGAAATTGTCTCAAATCTTACTATTTAAGCTATTTTAGATATAATATACACTTTTTAAAATCTTAATCAAGCATACTAAAGGAATAAAATGAAAAAACTATTTTTAATTATTGGAGCACCAGGTTCTGGTAAAACTACAGATGCAGAACAAATTGCAAAAAAACATAAAAATATTACTCACTACTCAACAGGTGATATGTTTAGAGCTGAAATTGCAAGTGGAAGTCAAAGAGGAGCTTTAATTTCTTCTTATGTATCTAAAGGTAATTTAGTACCAATTGAGATTGTAATTGAAACAATTGTAGTAGCTATTAAAAATGCACCAACAGATGTTGTACTTATTGATGGATATCCAAGATCGCAAGAACAAATGAGAGAACTTGATACATATTTAGCAACTGAAAATGAAATTGAATTAGTAAATATTATTGAAGTTGAAGTTTCAAAAGAAGTAGCTTGCCAAAGAGTTCTTGGTCGTGCAGCTGATGCTAAAGTTATAAGAGCTGATGATAATGTTGAAGTATTTAATAATAGAATGAAATTATTTACTGATCCTTTAGCGGATATTCAAAAGTTTTATTCTGCTAAAAATCTTTTAAAAGTAATTAATGGTGAAAGAACTATTAAAGTTATAGTTAATGAAATGGATACTTTTATTCAATCTCAAATATAATTTATAGCTATACCTTGATGCAATAGAATAAATTGTAATATAGAAATAAGAATTTACTGGTATTATTGGCGTAAAATTAGAGATTAATTGTAGTATAATAAACCTCAAATCCACTAAGATTTGGAGTATGTATAAAATTATAATTAAAAATACCATTTTATAAATCAATTCGGTTCTTAATCGAAATTAAAAAGGGAAAAGATGAAAAAACAAATACTGCTTATATTTATAGGCTTTTCAATAACTGCATGTGCAAGTGATTACTATTATGAATACGGTAAGAAAATTGAGCTTACTAAATCATATGAACCATATGAACAAAGAGCTCTTAATGATAATAATATAGAGTATTACACAAGCAAAAGTGGGTATAAAGTTGGAGTTAATAAAGAAATTATTGTTCAATGCAAAGAAAATATAGATTGTAGATCTATTCTTAGCAAGTATTCTTTAAAAGATATATCAAAGTTATCAGATAAACTTTTTGTTGTAAAAATTCATGATGATGAAAATGTATTTGAATTTTCACAAAAATTATACCATGATAATAGTATTAAATTAGCTCAACCAAATTTTATAAAAAATATAGAAATAAGATAATTATGAAACTAAAATATTTAAATAAAGTTTTTTTAATAACAACTTTTATAATACTTAGTGGTTGTGGCGGGGGCGGGGGCGATAGCCCATCAAGTAGCACTAGTAATAAGCCCACAGTAGCACTAGTACCCCCCCCATCAACGCCATCAAGTAGCAATAGTAATAAGCCCTCAAGTAGCACTAGTAATAGCCCATCAAGTAGCACTAGTAATAGTACGCTATTAGCAAAAGATGAACCATATTATAAATATTCTTGGCATATAGACTCTAAAAATAGTGTCTTAAATACAAAAGGATATCCAATAGATCAAAAAGCAGATATAAATATATTAGAGGCTTGGAAAATCACAAAAGGTAAGGGTGTTAAAGTTGCTGTTATTGATCCTGAAGGTTTTGATATAGATCATGAAGATTTAAAAGCGAATATCTGTAATACCTACAATGTAATTTCTAAAAACGAGGATGTTTCCTCGCCTAATATTTCAATAGAAGAGTCACAACATGGAAATACTTGTGCTGGATTTCTTGTAGCTCCTATAAATGGAAAAGGTATTATAGGTACTGCGCCTGAAAGTAAATTAATTGCAATTAAAATGGGAAAAGATGTTTTTGATACTGATATAATAAAGGCTTTTGAACATGCAAAACAACAAGGAGCCAAAGTAATAAGTTGTAGTTGGGGGACGGGCAATATCTCAGCTTCCTTAACTAATAAGTTAAAATCACTATATGATGATGGCATTACTGTTTTATTTTCTTCAGGAAATGACGATAGAAATTTGGATAATATTACTGAGAAGTATCCTGCTAATCATATAGATGAATCTGAATCTGAATGGGTTTTAGGTATAGGTGCTAGTGCTGAAAATAATGATCGAGCATTATATAGTAATTATGGTAAAGAAATTGATTTTTTAGCTCCAGGTGGTGGTAACTTTTACGAGGATGAAATTAAACTTGGACTTTTAGGAATTGATGATAGTGGAAACAAAGGTAGTACTAGACAACTAAATTTTGTAAATAATAATTATGCATTTGGTAGTGGTACAAGTTATGCAACTCCAATTGTAGCTGGTGTAGTAGCTCTTATGTATGCAATAAATCCATCTATTACACCAAAACAAATCAGAGATATATTAATAAAAACTAGTACTAAAATTGGTGGCACTGATGCTAAGTATGCACATGGGTTTGATGAAAAAAGAGCCTATGGTAAAATAAATGCCGGGGAAGCTGTAAAAGAGGCTCAAAAATTATTCAACCAATAGATACAAATGCAGAAAATAGCCATAAAAAAAAGCTTTAAAATAATCTGGCTTTTTAAAATTAAAGACTGTAAAAAAACTGTGTAAACCAAGTAAATATCTTCTAACTGCTTTGTATATTTTCCAATAATTTCTCAGAAAAATATATGAAGTTGGGGATAAATCTCACATCAATTTCTTACTTTTGAATTCTTCTATTTATTTTGAACCTCCTTTATTTACAGATAAAGGCAAAGAAGTTCATACTAATAGAGAATTTATTTTTTTATTTAGGTTTTGTATAAAAATTAAACTTCCAACCTTTGTCTTTTTTGTATTTACTAAGATTATAATCTTTCCACGTTTTTAGGCATTTTTTATTGCCTTGTTCTACACCTTTTTTTGCAAAAATATGTGCTCGTCCAAAGTTTGTGAAAACTCCTTTACCACTAGCATACATAAAAGCTAAATTACAATCTGCTTCGATAAAACCTTGAGCTGAAGATTTTTCAAAATATTTTACTGCTTCTTTATAGTCTTTATCTATTACCTTTCCTGTTAATAAAAATTGACCAATCATATTTTGTGCAGGTGCATAGTTATTATTTGAGGCTTCTAAAAAAGTATTAAAAGCAGTTGTAGAATTATAAAAAGGAGATTTTCTTGATAGATACAATTTTCCTAAAAAATATGTTGCTTTAAGATATCCTAGTTTACTAGCTTTTTCTAAAAGCTGTTTTGTCTTAGTTAAATTTCTTCTAATAGGTTTCCCTTTAGAATAAATTATTGCAAGTCTAAAAATAGCTTCTTTATCGTTTTGTTTACTAAGAGCCTTATATGCACTTAAAGCTTTTAATACTCCAAATTCTTTCTCGATTTGTTTTGCTTCTTTATATGTAGTTGCATTTAAACTAGAAACTAATAATATTACTAAAATAGTTTTTTTAATCAATGTATCTCTTTTTTTATATTTGGATTTAAAGCTGTAATTATTTCATATGGTATGGTATTTTGGATTTCAGCAAGTTTTGTAACATCATCAAAAATACAAATTTCATCAGTTTCACTATTTATAGACATAGAGTCCATTGATACTCTTCCTAAGATTTTATAACCTTTAGGTGTTAAATATTCTTCTTCCCCATTTAGTCTTAAAAAACCATCTCCATACCCAATATCATAAGTAGATATTTTCATATTTTTTTTAGCTATAAAAACTCCTCCGTAACCAACTTTTTGATTTTTTTTAATCTCTCTTGTCATTATTTTTTTTGCCCAAAGTGACATAACTGGTTTAAGTTTTATATCTTTAAAGATGATACTAGTTTTTATATAACCATAGCTAGCTATTCCTACTCTTACTAAATCTTCATCAAAATTTTTAAATCTAAATAAGCCAGAAGAATTAGCAGAATGAAACTTTGGAATACTTATAAAAAGTTTTTCACATATATATTTTACTTCATTCTTTATCTTTGAAAAAACTAACCTTTGCCAAAAGAATTCACATGTAAGTTCATCCGCACTTCTATAATGCGTAAGTACACCAGTTAAGTTTAATTTTTTTTCGTGAATACGATATATAGCCTCTTCTAGAGTTCTTTTATCAATTCCATTTCTATGCATTCCAGTATCAACTTTTAGTTGTACGTTCGTATTTATGGGTAATTTTTCAATATCTTCTAATGAGTTAATAACTATGTGAAAAGTATGTGAATAAGTACTTTGATTTGTATCAGCCAAGATTAAGATTTGTTCAAAATATAATTCAACTTTTTTTGCTTCATCACTTGTTCTTACTACTGCTTGTTTGATTCCATACTCTTTTGCTAAGCTTGCAATTTCAATAATTCCATGTCCATATGCATTATCTTTTAAGACAACAGCTACTCTCTCTTTGGAACCAGCATATTCTGTAATTATTTTTAAGTTATGAAAATAGTTATTTTTATTTAAAACAATTTTTGCCAATATTTAAACCTTGATATCTTTGAAGTAATTTATTAAAAGCATAGCATCTTTTTCGTTTAGTATTTCTTTTAATTCTTCTAAATTAGAACTCTTTATTGTTTCAAAAGTACCAAAATAAGATAGTAATTTTTTTATTTTTACTTCACCTATACCTTTTATTTGTAATAGTGATATTTGAATATCTTCTTTTCTTTTTTGTTTTTTGTGAAAGCTTATTGCAAATCTATGTGATTCATCTCTTAATCTTTGTATAAATTGAAGTCTTTTATCTGAAGTTACAAGATTTAATTTTTCAATTTTCTCTTTTCCTTCATAAAAAATTATATCTTTTGCACTTCCTTTTGCTCTATGTGCTTTAAAGTCTATTTTTTCTTTTGCAATAGCTATAATATCAAGATTAACTCCACAAGAGTTTCTAATATCAATCGCAAGTTTTAATAATGTCTCTCCTCCATCAATAACCCACATATCAGGAGCAGGATTTTTTAGAAAACTATCACAACGTCTAAGCAGCATCTCTTTCATTTGTGCATACTCATCTTTACTCTCTAAGTTGTAGTGTCTATAGTCGCTTTTTATAAAGTTCTCTTCCCATATAACCATAGCTCCAACAGTTGCTTGTCCCATCATATGAGAGTTGTCATAAGCTTCAAATCTATTTGGAGTTATTTCTAAGTTAAAGAGTATTTTTAGTTCATTATAAAGATTAGTGGAAATAGAAGCATTTGAAAGCCTAAGTAGTTCTTTGCAGTTATTTAAAGCAATCGCAACTATTTCTTTTTTCTTTCCAATTTTAGGATTTGTAATATTTATAGTTTTTGAAAACTTTCGTTTGATAAAGGCTTCTATTTCATCTTTCTCTTCTATCTTATGTGCAATTATAATTTCATTAGGTAGTAAAGGAATTTCATTATCATAATAATTTATCATTGCTCTTTTATATACTTCATTAATATCAATTGTAATATCAGCACGATTTTGTTTTATAAAGTTATGATTACTAGAAGCTAGTTTACCATCTCTAAAAAACATTCTTACTAGAACTGCTTTATTATCTAAAATATGAATTGCAAAAAGATCTATATTTTCATTTGTTGCTAAATCCATACCTGTTTGTATTTGAGATTTTTTAATTGTTTTTATTCTATCTCTGATTTTTAAAGCATCTTCAAACCTAAAGTCTTCACTATATTCTTTCATTTTTAAGTTTAGTTTTTGAATTAATTTATTTTTATTATAGATATACCCTAAAGCAGTTTTTATAAGTTTAGAATACTCTTCTTTCGATATCTTATTTTCACATGGAGCAAGGCATCTTTTTATTTGGTAAAAAAGACAAGCTTTTTGACCTTTTATACAGGATCTTTTTTGAACTAAAGGAACTATTTCATAAATAGAATTCAACATATCTCTAGCCCCTATTGAATAAGGACCAAAGTATTTAATATTTTTCTCTTTTAATACTCTTCTTGTAATTTCAAGTCTAGGAAAATCTTCATTTAGATTTATATAAATATATGGATATGTTTTATCATCTCTTAGTAAAATATTATATTTAGGTTTTAACTGTTTAATTAATGAATTTTCTAAAATCAAAGCATCATGTTCATTTGGTACGATAATCCACTCTAGTGATTTTACTTCACTAATCATTTTAGAAATTCTAGCACCTAGTTTATCAGCAGGTAGAACATGAGGAATAAATTTAAAATAAGATTTTATTCTATTTTTAAGCACCTTTGCTTTCCCAATATATAATAAATGACCATTTTTATCAAAGTATTGATAAACTCCTGCATCATTTGGTAGTTGTTTTAATTTTTGCTCTAAATTCATAAAAGAATAATAGCTAAAAAAGTTTTATATATTTTTAAAAATCTATTTAATGAAATTTAGAGTATGTTATTTTCATTTGTAATTATCTTTAAAAAAATGTAGTTTCCCTGTAACTACGTCATTGTTATTAATAAATCTATCACATCTTTGACCTTCTAGTTTTTTGCATATATTTTGCCATGTTAAGGTATGCCCACCATTTTTATTTGTATGATTACCATTTATAAACATCAAAGCATGAGCATACTCATGTGGGAGAACATTATTTATCATATAATCAATACTTTCTCGAAATCTTTTTTTATTTAAAAATATTTTTATCTCTTTATTTGTATTGTACGTTGCTGCACCAAATAGTTTTGCTGGCATTTTATCTGATATTAAAACTGGAAATTTTCTTTTTATATTAAATCTTTTATAAGTAATAATTTCTAAGTATCTATGTTTCTTATTTATTCTTGTTTGAATTTCTTTATTTAGAGGGTTGTTTTTAAATTGATAGTTTTCATAGTAATTATATATTAAAAATATAGTTCCTAAAATTGTAATTATTAAAAATAATACCTTAAGTTTTTTTAGAAACATTAAACTATTCTTTTAAGTCAATGATTTTAGCAATATATCTTTATAATGATTTAATTTTTTCATTAGTGTATCATCATGGTCATTTATATCAGGATGATATTTTCGTGCTAACTCTTTATATCTTTTTTTGATTTCATCTTTATTTGGATCACTTGTAAAGTTAAAAAAATCTTTTGCTTCTTGTATTTCAGAAAATCTAGGAGTTCCTTGATATTGACCATTTTTAAATTGGTCTTGGAAATCATTGAAGTTAAAATTATTCGCACTTCCTGCTTTTGAAAAGTCATGTGCATTAAAATCGAACTTAAAATTATTTGCGCCACCTTGACGCATTCTTTTTTTAAATTTATTAATCATATAGTATACAATAGAAATAACAACAAATATAATAATTAAAAAAGTTCCAAAATTAGTAAAAATTAAATAAAGAATACCAAAAAATATTCCCCATTTTATTAAGCTATTAATAATCAAATTGAATTCTCTTCCCATAGTTTATAAAATCCCAAAAAGTTTAGTTCGATATTATAGTATTTTATCCTAAATTCTAACCTTTTTAGTGTATAGTTTCTTCTTCTATTGTTGATATGTGACAAAAATACTAAGTATATGCAATTTTTATCATACAAATATCATTTCTTTTTTATTATCGTAATAGCAGTTATTTAAAAGGCTTTTCTAATAATATTATTAATCTGTTCTAGCATCTTTTGTGGTTCATTATATTTTATATTTATTGGATATATTTCTTTTTTATATCTTATTGCTAAAGATGGAAAACTATTTAAATTAAGTTTTCTACGTAAATTTAATTTTTCTATAAAATGTTTTATATTTTCTTCTGAGTTTATAGTATTTGTAAAGAGTTGTACATCTAAATTTAATTCTTGTGCTAAATCAATTAAAGTACTTATTTCACTTGGATTCATAGCTCTTTGATAATAAGCATTTTGAATTGCTTTAATCATCTCTTCTTCTTTTCCTTGAACTTTTGCTGCTAAGGTAGCTTGACAAGCTAAATAAGTTGCACGTCTAGGAATGCATTTTTTCCAAAAATCATGATTGAATTTTATCCCTACAGTTTTTTCTATTTCATACCAGATACTTTCAATCTTTTCTTTCATCTCTTCATTCATTATTTCAGATGGATTATTTGCCAATCCTCCTGGGACATAAATGATTTTAATATTTTCTGCAAGATTTATCTTGATTTCTTCAAAAGTTTTATCAAAAGCATAACACCATGAACACATTGGATCATAGACATAATAAAGTGAATGTACCATCTAATCTTCCTTTTTTTATTAATAATATATAAAAAAAACTAAAAATAGATTAATTTATATATTATTTATTATAACTTAGTAAAATGTAATAATTAAAAATTAGGAACTAGTATGGATTATAAGGAGTTTGAAAAAGCAGTTGACTTATTTGGAATACTTATAAAAACTTCAAGAAAAGATTTGAAGAAAAAGTATTATGCACTTTCAAAAAAATACCATCCTGATATGCCTGAAGGAAGTGATGAGAAATTTAAAGAACTTCAAGAAGCCTATGAAATGTTGAGTTCCTATATGGATTCTTTTGCCTTTTCATTAGATGAAGAAGAGTTTAAAAATCAATTTCCTTCTTTTACAAATTACAAAAACTGGAGATAAATATGAAAAAAATAGTTTTATTAATAGTATTTACGATATTGTATTTGAGAATATTGATATAAAAAGTATTGATATTTTTACAATTTGTAATGCAAGAGCAGAGAAAGATTCTAGTGTAAGAGCTATGATTACAGCTAGAATCTTAATGGCAAAAAAATAATATGAACCAAATACCAAATACTTGCTTTAATATTAAATCAAAAATTAGCTAAGGACTTATATGTATAGATTTTTAAGATTTTTTCAAGATAAGTTTTATATTGAATTAGGTTTGGCAAGTACCCTTTTTACAATTGCACTATTTTTAAATATGCTTATGGAGTTTATTATTTACATGCTTTATTTTATAATATTTTTAGAAATAGTACGAGCAGTAATCAATTATATAAGAGAACAAAGAGTTGTTTTATCCCTTTTAGTTGACGCTTTTATAATACTTGCTTTAAGAGAGTTAATTGTAAATGTTGTCAAAATAAATAAAGAAAATATTGATTCGTTAGAGGTACTTTTTACTAATAGTTTTAATTTTAATATTTTGATTATTTCAGGTGTTATTTTATTTCTTTTATTAGTTAGATATTTGTCAGTTAAAACTTCTCAATCATATATTTTAGACCAACCAAGAAAGTCTAAAAATCTTGATTAATTATCATCAACCAGTATATAGACCTCCTGCTGAAGCTAACTCTATTATTATTCAAGTTAGTCTTGGTTGCAGTTTTAATAAGTGTAGTTTTTGTTCTATGTATAAAACAAAAACTTTTAAAGTACGAAGTCTAGAAGATATTTATAACGATATTAATTCTTTGAGTATTTATAATGATTCAAGACGAGTGTTTTTAGCAGATGGCGATGCCCTTGCCTGTAATACAGATTTTTTAGTAAAAATTTTAAAATACCTAAAAAAGTCATTTCCAAAACTTCAAAGAGTCTCTTCTTATGCCTCTCCATATAATTTATTACAAAAAAGTCTTGATGAACTTAAGTTATTAAAAGAAAATGGTTTAAACTTAATATATTATGGCTTAGAAAGCGGAAATGAAAAACTTCTAAAATATATTAATAAACCAATGAAACAAGAAAAAGTAGTTAAAGCTTTAAATAAAGCAACAAATGCAAATATAAAAACTTCAGTAACTGTAATACTTGGACTTGGTGGCAAAAACTTAAGTAAAGAACATATCGAAGATTCTGCAAAAGTTATAAATGAGTGTTTACATATAAACTACTTAGCAACTTTACAACTTGGACTTAGTAATACAAAAGAAGATAATTTCTTTAAAAGATTTGAAAATAAAAATCAAGAGTTTATTTTTTGTAGTGATGAAGATATGTTAGAGGAACAACGAAGATTTATAACTTTAATAAATCCAAAAAAATCAATAATATTTAGATCAAATCATACTTCAAATATTTTACCATTAAAAGGTACGTTACCTAGAAATGCAGATGATTTATTAGGTATTTTAAATATGGCCTTAGAGGATAAATCCTTACTAAGACCAAACTATTTCCAAGGTTTCTAAACTATTTTTTCTTTGCTTTTTTCTTAGAAACTTTTTTAGTTTTTACTACTTTTTTAGCAGCTTGCTTTCTAGTATAAAAATATGTTTGATATACTAGATTACTTTTTAGTGTTTTAAAGAAGCTCTTAGCTACTGCATTATCCCAACAATTGCTTTTTCTGCTCATACTTTGAACTATACCATGCTTTTGTATTAAATCTCTATGTATACTACCCCAATATGTCAAGACAACTTTCTATAAAACCTAATTCCCACTATCAACTGTAACTTTATGCCACAATTTCATCTAATTTATTATAATTTACATCATTTATTTTCATACTTTCAAAGTATACATTCATAGGTTTTTTATAATTTAAAGTTTGATGAAATCTTCTATAATTATAAAACTCCATATAATCTGTAACATCATTTTTCAATGTTGATATTTTGAAATATTCATTAAGATATATCTTTTCCACCTTTGCACTTCTCCAAAATCTTTCTATACATATATTATCTGTTGCTCTTCCTTTTCCATCCATTGAAATAATAATATTATTATCCTTTAATGTTTGAGTATGAATATAAGAGGTATATTGGCTACCTTGATCGGTATTAAATATTTCTGGTTTTCCATATTTGGATAAGGCTTCATTTAGCACACCCATGACTAAGTCAGTATCCATTGTATTAGATATTCTCCATGATAATATGGCTTTAGAATACCAATCAATAATAGCTGCCATATAGACCATTCCCCCTTTTATTTTAATGTATGTTATATCAGTACTCCATACTTGATTTGCTCTTACTATATCAAGACCTCTAATTTTATATGAATGTTTAGGATGTTGTTTATCAGCCCAAGAAGTATTTGGTGGACGTACAGCTAGTACAGCTCTTAAACTTAACTGTTTACGATATTGGCGTACTGTATTGATACAGACATTGTATCCACGTTCTAATAACTCTTTGTGTACTTTAATATAACCATAACATGGTATATCTACAAATATTTTAACTATCTCATTTTTAATATCTTGTTTTATAGGATTTACCATAGGTACATAAAATAAATTACTTCTATTATAATTAAGTAGTTTACATTGTTTTACAACTGAAATTATTTTACTATCTGTTTTATCTACTAACTCTTTTTTATAGCTAGAGTCCAAGCTCTTTAACTTTCCCACAGCCCACTCATTCTCTACAGTTAATTGACCTACTTTTTTAGCGTACGCACCTACTTTTGCTTGTAATTTTATATTTTCTTCTTTATATTCTTTATATTCTTTAACTGCTTTAGCAGGTTCCATTGCAACTACTGCATTCTCTAAAAATATCTTTTTCCAGTTTTGCAAATTCTTCGGTGTTATATTATTTTTACTTGCAATTTGTGTTAATGTTTTGTCTTCTTTTAAAAGTTCTAGTACTAATCTTGTTTTGAATTCAGCACTATAAACTGTTCTTGTTCTGCTCATATTATTATCCTCTATTTTTATTGTTTAATTTTACTATTTTAAGAATTAAACTTTAGAAAGAATTGTTTGTTTTTTTTGGGGTAGTATAATGTGAGTAAGATGTATATTGACTTCCTCTATCTGTATGCTCTTGCCTTCTTTAATATATATCACGCTTTTGCTTTGCTATCTTTAATGCACGACGAAGACGCTTAACTTCAACATCCAAAGGTTTATTATTATTAGTAAAGTTTATATTCTTAGTTGGTATATTATGTGCTTTTTTAACGCAGTAAGCAAATAGTATAATGTCTTCTCATTTAAATCTAAATCTTGTGCTACTTTTACAACACTTTCATTATTATTTAAAATTAACTGTACGGTGGAATCTTTGAATTCTTTACTGTATTTATTTTTTCTCATGTGTAACCTTTATTAGTTTATTTTAACCCAGAATTATTTAATTTCTGTGTCTTGATTTAGGTTACAACTCCAAACTACTTATTATAGATGAGTTTGGATATATAAAATTAAATGAAAAACTGTCTAGTTTCACCACGTTATGGTTGCCTAGTTTTATAAATAAGAAAGTGATAGCTTAACAACATCATAGTAAAATCTTTACAGCAAATAAGGATTTTAAAAATGTCACAAGTCTATCACTCTAATGCCAGAACAAACCAGCATGTAAGAGAAATAATACAGAAATCTAATTTAACAAATGTTGAATTAGCTAAAAATTACAATCTAAATATTAAAACTATCTCTAAATGGAAGCATAGGAATTTTATTAAAGATAAAAGTTCAAGACCACACAATATAAAAACAACTTTAACACCTTTAGAAAAAGAGTTAATTAAAGTAGTCAGGACAATGACTTGGATGGAGTTAGATGACTTAGCAGATACAATCGTTGATATTATTCCAAATGCAAATAGAAGTAATGTTTATCGCACTCTAAAAGCCTTTGATATAAATAGAGTTCCACAAGAGCAAAAAGAAAAAGCTAAAAAGTTCAAAGAGTATGAGCCTGGTTATTTACATATAGATGTAACTTACTTACCAAAGTTTGACAAGCAAAAATATTACCTATTTGTAGCAATAGACAGGGCTACAAGGCTACTTTACTATAAAGTGTATGAGAATAAGACAGCAGCAAATGCAGTATCTTTTCTAAAAGAATGTAAAGAATTTTTTCCATTTTACTTAACACATATTTTAACAGATAATGGACTGGAATTTACTGATAAGTGGGCAAGAGGAAAAGGTTTTGTAAGTGGTAATCATAAGTTTGATGTAGAGTGTAAAGATGATGAGATAGAACATAGGCTAACAGCTCCATACACACCTCAAACCAACGCAATGGTAGAAAGAGTAAACGGAACTATTAAAAATGCTACAATTAAAGCAGAAGAGTATGACAATATTGATGATGTTAAAAAAGATTTAAATAAATTTTTGATATACTACAACTTCAATAGAAGACATGGTTCTTTAAAAAAAGAATTAAAAGTTAGAACTCCATTTGATGCAGTTCAAAGTTGGTTTCAAACGAAACCTGAAATATTTAAGATTTTACCAGATGTGTTTCAACATATTGCTTTTGAAATGGTACAACGTGGTGAAACTTGACAAAAAACAATCTAATTTATTCTTCCAAATTGTAAATAAAAGATATGAAAATTCATCTATTATGATAACTTCAAATTTAACATTTACAAAATAAAAAGAGATACTAAATAATGATGAAGCACTAACAACTGCCATTTTAGATAGATTAATTTATTATTCACATATTATAAATATACAAAGAGAAAGTTATAAATTAAAACAAAAGAAAAAAGAAGGTATTTTAGAAATAAGTTGTAGTTAATTTAAGCTATTAAATGGTGCATATTTGCTTTGCATATTGGTACATTTTTAGATTGCACTTGACAATTATGAGGTGGAAGTCTTTGAACAAGTGGATTTTATGCTAATACAGTTGGTCAATTTGCAAATGAAGAGACTATACGAAATTGTAGTTTGAGTATATTTTTATGTTGAAATAATAGCCAAAAAATGCTGTTAAACCCCTTAGATAAAGGGGTGGTTTAATTTTTCAGGACTGATTATTTAAAGGTGTATTCAATTAAGGTAAATAAGGGCGAGTAAGGTTTTCAATACCATCTTTATTAATAACCAAAGAGTCTTCCACCCGTACACCGCCATAAGCTCTAAATTTTGCAATAACATCCCAATTAAACTCTTTTTTGCCAAGATACTTATTTAAAAGCTGGTCAATAATATAAATACCAGGTTCAATTGTAAATGTATTTCCAAGTGCTAAGTTTTGATTTAGTCGTAAAAAAGGATGTTTTTTAGACATTGTACACACTTTTCCTTCTTCATTACTTATTTTATTGCCAATGTCATGTACTTGTAAACCAATATAATGTCCAACTCCTGCTGGGGAAAAAAGTTTGCTATACCCTTTGTCATAAATTTCATCCGCTCCTATATTCATAAATTTAAAATCTGAAATAATATTTGCAGCATCTAAATGCATTTGTTCTTGAAGCAGTTCATAATTCATGCCTATTTTAATTTTTGAAATAATATTTAAACAGGATTCATCAACTGCTTTTATAAGTTCTTCAAAAAAACTTTGACCTTTTTTTACAAATGTTCTAGTAATATCTGCATGATATCCTCTATATGAAGCCCCCGCATCCAATAAAAAAGATTTCGATTCATATGTATGTGTTTTGTAATCTACATAATGTAAAATAGCAGAACTTTCATCAAAAGCAACAATGTTTTCATAAGGAACTTCAGGTTCTCTATATCTTAAGGCCTGTAAATAAACAAAATGTGTTTCTAATTCACTTTTTCCTTCTAAAAATGCTTTTTTAGCTGCTAGATGTGCGAGAGAAGCCAATGCATTAGCCCTTCTCATACATTCAATTTCATATTCACTTTTAAAACGTCTGTGATAATGAATAAAATGAATAAGCTTTTCATTGTTTAAAGACTTGAATCCATACTCCTTAAAACGATTAATTTCTTCCCCTAAAAAAGCAGTATTTGTAAGATTTGTAGGAAGTATTTTTCTCATTTCATCTAAAGAATGATAATACGTAATATCAAAAAACTCTATCCATTCCCCTTCTAACTCTTTTGGTTGAGAATCCCAATAATCAACTTTTTGGAATAGAATTAATTCTGGTTTTTGCCCTCTCTTATAAACAATAAAAGAGTGAGGATTTTTTAAAACGGGGGCTAAATATTTAAAGTTTATATAGACTTTATAAGGATATCTATTATCATCTAAATAAATAATTTTAGCCTCTCCTGAGTATAAAATAATCTCATTGTATTCATTTTTTTGCATTGTTTTATCAAATAAAGAAAGTACTTTTGATAAATGCTCTTTATATAACTTTTTCATATTATTGGAATAGCTCCTAGTAATTGTTTCGTATAATCTGCTTTTGGATTTGAAAATAAATCATCTACACTTGACAATTCAACGATATCTCCAAAATACATCACCATAATCCTATCTGAGATATGTTCAACCACAGATAAATCATGAGAAATAAACACATAAGTTAAATCAAACTCTTCTTGTAAATCTAAGAGTAAATTTAATACTTGTGCTTGAATAGATACATCTAAAGCAGAAACAGGTTCATCACATACAATAACTTCTGGTTTTAAAACCAAAGCTCTTGCAATTCCAATTCTTTGACGTTGTCCCCCTGAAAATTGGTAAGGGTATCTATCATACCACTCTTTATTAAGCCCTACTTTTTTCATAATATCATAGACTTCTTTTAAAATTTCTTTTTTATTCATAGAGGTATTTAATTCCAAAGGTTCTGTAATAATTTTACCTAACGTCCATCTTGGATTTAAAGAAGAGTAAGGATCTTGAAAAATAATTTGTACTTTTTTTCGATATTCTTTCCACTCTTGTTTATTAAATGTAGAAATATCTTTGTCTTTAAAAAAGATTTGTCCAGAGGTGGGTTCTTCAATGTTTAAAAGCAATTTGGCCGTAGTTGATTTCCCACAACCACTTTCCCCTACTATTGAATAGGTTTCTCCATGATAGACATCAAAAGAAATTTTATTGACGGCATGAATAACTTGAGGTGCACTAAATATTCCTTTTGAAATAGAATAACTCTTTTCTAAATTTTTTATTTCAAATATCTTTTGGACACTCATCTTATTTCCTTTGGAAAGTCTAAATAGTTGACATTTTCATCTACTGTATCTAGTCTTGATTTTCTTTTTACTCTTCCTGGTCTTGGAATTGAATTTAATAAAGCTTTGGTATAAGGATGTTTTGGGTTTTCAAACAAATCTTTTACACTTGCTTGTTCAACCACATGTCCTCTATACATTACAATGACTTCATCTGCCATTTGAGCAACTACTGCTAAATCATGGGTAATAAATAAAATTGAGGTATTTCTTTTTCTTTTTAAATCATTCATTAAGTCCAAGACTTGGGCTTGAATAGTAACATCTAAGGCCGTTGTAGGTTCATCTGCGATTAAGAGTTTTGGTTCACATGCCATTGCCATAGCAATCATTACTCGCTGTCTTTGCCCTCCACTTAATTTAAAAGGATATTCATTGTATTTATCTCTTGCCATTGAAATACCTACAAGCTCAAAAAGATCAATTACTTTCTCTTTTCGCTCTATTTTATTTAACTCTTTTTTATGCAATTGTAAAACTTCATCAATTTGATATCCTACGGTATAAGAAGGATTTAAAGAAGTCATTGGTTCTTGAAAAATCATAGCTATATCTTTTCCTCGAATTTTTCTCATTTCGTCATCACTTTTTTTAAGCAAGTCGCTACCTTCAAATACAATACTACCTTGCGTTACGCGTCCTGGTTCTTCAACAAGTCCCATAATAGACAAAGAAGTCATAGATTTTCCAGAACCACTCTCTCCTACTATACAAAGTGTTTTTCCTTCTTCTAAATTAAAAGAAATACTATCAACTGCTATATTTACATCTTTGTCGGAGAAAAACTGAGTTTTTAAATTCTTTACAGTTAATAACATTATCTATCCTTCATTTTCGGATCTAATACATCCATTAATCCATCACCAACTAAGTTAAAGCCCATTACAGTTAAAAATATTGCAAGTCCTGGATAAACAATCATCCATGAAGCAGTAGTAATAAACTGTAAAGAATCAGCTAACATAGCTCCCCATTCTGGTGTGGGAGGCTGAGCACCTAAACCTAAGAACGAAAGACCAGCAGCTTCTAAAACAGCAGAAGCAAAACCCATAGTAGCTTGTACAATAATAGGTGTGGTACAATTAGGTAAAATAACTTTTGTTATTAATCTAAAAGAACTTGAACCATTAATTTTACTAGCTATTACATACTCTTTTTCTTTTTCTGCTAAGACAGAAGCTCTTACAATTCTAGCAAACGTTGGAATTCCAACAATACCTATAGCAATCATGGCATTCATTAAATCAGGGCCTAAAATAGAAACAATGACAATGGCTAATAAAATAGCAGGAATAGATAACATAATATCTACTATTCTCATAATAATAATATCAATCATTCCACCAAAAAATCCAGCAGTAGCTCCCATTAATAAACCAAAGACTAAAGAAATACTAACAGAAATAACACCAATCATTAATGAGATTTGTGCTCCATATACTACTCTTGAAAATAAATCTCTTCCGAAATCATCTGTTCCTAAAATATGCACAGTATAGCCTAATTCATTCCACATAGGAGGAATTAATCTATTGTCCAAATTTTGAATCAAGGGATCATAAGGTGCTATAAAAGGTGCAAATAAAGCACACGATATCAATACAATAACAATATATAAACCAATGAGTGCGGCTTTATTTTTTTTGAATTGTTTGTAAAATTCTAATATTTTATTTTCATCATTCATTATAATAACCTTATTCTTGGGTTAACAACTGCATACAGTACATCCACAATTAAATTTACAATTACAAACATTGATGCAATAATCAAAGTAGTAGATTGAATAATTGGAAAATCTCTTTGATTAACAGCATTAATTAACCATTTTCCAATTCCAGGCCAAGAAAAGGTTGTTTCTGTTAAAATAGCACCTGCAAATAGGGTTCCAACCATAAGACCAATAACAGTCAATACTGGTAAAAGTGCATTTTTCAAAGCATGTACCATAATAACTTGCATTCTAGAACAGCCTTTTGCTCTTGCTGTTCTTATATATTCTTCTTTCATTACTTCAATCATAGAAGCTCTTGTCATTCTAGCAATAATAGCCATAGGTATCGTTCCTAAAGCAATTGAGGGCAAGATTAGATGTTTAAAAGCATCCTTAAATGCCTCATAATCTTTAAGCAGTAAAGAATCTATTAAATACATTCCAGTAGGTCCTTCAATATCAAACTCATAACCCAAGCGTCCAGAAACAGGCAACCAAGCTAATTCAACAGAGAAAAAATATATTAGCATTAACCCTAACCAAAAAACAGGCATAGAAACACCAGCAAGGGCAGTTGACATAGCAGCATAATCAAAAATAGAGTATCGTTTTACAGCAGATATAATGCCTGCAAATAAACCTGCAATAACAGCAAAAAACATAGCAAAAACTGCCAATTCTACAGTAGCAGGAAAACGTTCCATAAATTCATCAATTACAGGTTCTCCTGAAATCATAGAAGTTCCAAAATCTCCTTGAATAGTATTAGAAACAAACATAATATATTGTTCAACAAGCGGTTTATCTAAACCCAATTGAGTACGTAATTCAGCAACACTTTGTGCACTTGCATGCTCGCCTAACATTACTAACGCTGGTTCTCCTGGTGCCATGTGTACCATTGAAAACACCAACAGTGATACCCCTAATAAAGTGGGAATTGCCCATAATAATCTTTTTATAATATAACTTAACAAAAATACTCCTTTTCAACACTATTAAAACTACAATTTTAAAATTGTAGTTTTAATAGTGTTTTCATCATTGTACATAATTGTTGACAAAAAAAATAGGCAGAAGAGGATTTCTGCCTATTTTTTATATTTTTATTTTGAAAGCCAAACTTTATGAAATCTTCTTTTTCCAAGAGGATCTAATTTAAAGCCATGAACTTTTTTTAACATAGGTTCAACTACAATTGAATGTGCAATTGGTTTCCAAGGTGCTTCTTCTTCAAAAATAAGCTGAGCTTTTTCGTATAAAGAAGTTCTTTTTGCCACATCTGTAATGTTTTTTGCTTCATCTATTAAAGCAGTAAACTCATCATTTTTCCAGAATGCTCTATTTTGTGTAGGTTTAACCATTGCAGCATGCTTAGATAATAATATGTTTAAGAAGTTATCAGGATCACCATTATCACCAGTCCAACCTAATAATACCATATCATGTTCACCATTTGCAGATTTTTTAAGATAAGTACCCCAGTCATAAGAAATAATTTTAGCTTTAATTCCTACTTTTACTAAATCCGCTTGTATAGCTTCCGCCACTTTTCTTCCATTAGGATTATAAGGTCTTGGAACTGGCATAGCCCAAATATTTGTTTCAAAACCATTTGGAAAACCTGCTTGTGCTAATAATGACTTCGCTTTTTCAACATTATACTCATAACCTTTTAGGTTTTTATTGTATGACCACATTGTAGGAGGTATTGGATTAGTAGCAACTGTTCCTAAACCTTCATATATTGATTTAACAATTCCTTCCACATTAATTGCATGAGAAATAGCTTGTCTTACTAATTTATTATCAAAAGGTTTTCTTTCAGTATTAAATGCTAAATACCCAACATTTAAACCTTCTTGTTTAATGATTTTAATATTTTCATATGCTTCTAATCCAGCTACTTCAGCAGGATTTGGGAAATCCATTATATGAATAGAACCTGCTTTTAATTCAGCCGCTCTAACAGCATTATTAGTAATTACTTTGAAAATTAATTTATCTATATAAGGTCTACCATTCCAGTAGTTTTTATTAGCAGTAAAAACAATTTTATCATCTTTTACCCATTTAACAAATACAAATGGTCCAGTTCCTACAGGTTTTTTACTTAAGTCACCTTCTCTTTTCTTTTTTAATAACATATTTGCATAATCATTCGATAAAATCGAAGCAAAGTCCATACCTAAGTCAGCAATAAAAGGTGCTTCTTTTTTCTTTAATGTAAATTTAACTGTATATTTATCAACAGCAGCAATATCTTTAATAATATTACTCATATCCATTCCCGACCAATATAAAAAAGCTCCACCAATTTTATTATATGGGTGAGATTTATCAAATTGTCTTTTTAATGAAAAGACAACATCCGCAGAAGTAAATTCTGATTTTTGTTTAAAATATTTTGTTTTGGCAAAATAAACACCTTTTCTTAAATGAAATATATATTCTAATCCATCAGAAGAAATATCCCAAGATGTAGCTAACCCTGGTTCAATTTCTGTACTGCCATACTTAAACTGTACTAAAGTATCATATACAGCTGTTGTTGCATAATAACTTTCACCATCTGTTACATGACTTGGATCCATAGAAGAAGTATCACCCCCTCGTCCAAATACTAGTGTACCACCAACTTGTGGGGTTGCAGAAAATGCCATAGTTGATAAAAACACAAATAAAGCAATAATAATTTTTTTCATCTTATCTCCTTTTAATTTTAACTACTTAACTTTTGCACCTAAAACTAAGCAAATTTTGAGTAGTGCTTCATAATATTATACCTATAAAATCTATATTTCTATTGATAACACCATCCATTTTAGATATTTTGTCAAGAATTTCTGGCTTAATAAAAAATTATGAAGTTTAAAGTCAGCTTAAAAGTATAATAGCATGGTAAGAAACAAAGGATTTTTTATAATGAATTATAAAAAAGTACATAAACCAAGAGAAATTAATCTAGCTTATGATGCGACTTTTTATGGCAGAATAAACAAAATCATCAACTACTGGAAGATTACATTTTATACATCCAAGATTATGCTTGGCATACAATAGTTTAAAAAACATATTCCTTATCTTTTGATATAATTACATATAATATTTATAAATCAATAAAAAGCAGTATAAAATTATAAAAGGATTATCGAAAATGTACAAATATAAAGTAGTTCATTTAAAAGATAGTAGACTATAATGGATTTAATAGTTAAAACAGCTGATGGCTCACAAACACTTTTTTCAAAAAAGTATAATCAATACTTCCATGACATAGATATGGGAGCTATAAAAGAATCTCTTACAAAACATGTTATTCCTGCTTTTTCTTTTCATGAGGGTAAAAAAAAATTAAGAATACTTGATATATGTTTTGGTATTGGATATAACACTTTTTGCACAATATATTACATTAAAAAAAATAACTTAAATATTGACTTACAGATTTACTCTCCTGAATTTGATTTAAAACTAATAGAATCTTTAAATGATTTCAATTTTCCAAATGAGTTTGATGAAATAAAACACATTATTTCTTCAATTTCTAAAAATAAATTTTATGAAGATAAAAATATTAAAATAAAAGTTTCAATAGGTGATGCAAGAGAGTATATAAAAACTCTAAAAAATATAGATATCGTATATCAAGATGCTTTTAGTTTAGAAGTAAATCCTGAACTATGGAGTGTTGAATATTTTACTGATATCTATAAACTATGTAATGATGATGCAATTTTAACAACATACAGTATTGCAACAAATATTAGACTTTCGATGAATGAAGCAGGCTTTGAGATTTATGAAATAAAACCCGTAAAAAAGAAACAAACTCTAGCATTCAAGGAAAAACAAAATATTGATGCAAAATATATTGATATGGAATTAAAAAAACAAAGAAACAAGGAAGCAAAAGCTATTTATGATAAACCCTACGACATCTAATTAGATTATGCAAAAAGATAATGATTTTTTTCAAGGAGCTTACAATACGATTAAATATAACTCTTAAGCCGATGTAAGTTTGTATATGGGGACATGGAGGGAATGTACCTTTTAAAACACTACAAGCAGTGTAGAACTACTTGCGAAGAGTAGTTTTACTCTTTAACTAAGTTATCTAAGATATATCTTTCCAAGTCTTTTTTAGAGATTTCTTCTTTTATAGCTTTTTGATAAATATTTTCAACTTTGTATCTATATTCTTCATATATAAAATAAGGGAATCTTAACTTCCATGATTTTTTAATTTGTCTAAAAGTGATTTCATCTCTTAATTTTGATCTAAAAAAGTTAAAACCTATGAAAATAGCTGCGGTTATAAACATCGCACCTAAAATAGAAAAATGAGAATCTAATTCAGCTAAAGGTTTATGAGTAAGAGCAGCAATAGGAAGTACTGCGGCAATTACAATTAAAAGATATACGAAATACGCTCTTATTAATCTTAATCTAAATCCTAGTTTAGAAGGATCTACATGCATCCCTTCATTATACTGTCTATTTGCATCTAATAAATCTTTAAATAATAATGGTTGTTTAGATAATATATAAACATAATCTAAAACTTTATCTTTAATTGTCTTTTTTTGAGGCATAAGTCATCCTATAAATTTATAATCATATTTTATCCAATAAAAGCTAATACTGTATTAATAATTGTAACTTTATTTACTTCATAGTAGAATATAATAACTCACAATTAGAAAATTATTATGGGAACCTCTAAAAATATACTTCCAAAGTAAAATATTCTATATTAAATCATTATTTTCAATAAAAATTGTTATAAATTATAAAAAAATATTGATATATTTATAATTTAAGGCTATAAAATAGCTATAAACTTGATTATTCTATATTTATTTTTAGCTTTTCATTATTGATAAATTCTAAAGGTATTGCACCTTTTTTAATATCAGAATCATCACTTCTTTTATTTCTTTGTTTAGGTACTCTTATAAATGAAGCATATTGTTTTCTCATCAGGTACATTATCACCTATTTGAAGTTCTAAAAAGTCTAGAAATGATAATCTATCTTTTATTTGAAATTCTGTTTGTTCATCTGATAGGTTATAGTATCTTTGAAGAATGATTATCTTAAACATTAGTAGTTTATCATATGGCTTTCTACTCGCACTACCTTTAGAAGATTTTTAATATTATGTTTTTTAATCTTGATTATTGACTTTTTGGTTTATATTTTTAGAGATGCCCTTTAGTATTAAACCACCATATACACCTGAATATAATCCTATTGAAAGAATATGGAGTTTTTTAAAAAGTAAAATTAAGCAAAAGTTTTTTCTAACTGCCAAACAATTTAAAATATTTGTATTAGATTTATTTGCCAATATAAATATTAGTGATATAGATAAATTAGCTCATCATTGTTGTAGCTTAATTGTTTCTTGAGTTTGATTTGTTATGGCTATATCTTTAGTTTAATATTTGAAATATTATACTACGTCATGAGTAAAACTCACTTCTTTCACACCTAAGATTGTTAAAATAAGGCTAAATAAAATACTTAGGAATCACTAATGCTAGAATTATTATTTATATTAGTATGTATACTAATATATTTATACTCATTTTCATATAGAAATTTGGCTTTTCTATTAAGTTTATTAGTCATAATAGTGGCTTATTTTTTTGATGTGAATTTATTTTTCATAGTAGGAATGATTTTAGTTTTAGGAATTATTAGATTCAATAAATCAGGAATAAAAGATGAATTTTAATATTATAAGTTTAATCTATGCTAAAATAAGGATGATTAATGCAAGGTAATGATATGAATATTAGATTAAATTGTGACATGGGTGAAAGTTTTGGTATTTGGAAAATTGGTTTAGATGAAGAAATAATGCCACATATTAGTATGGCAAATCTTGCCTGTGGTTTTCATGCTTCTGATAGTGTTGTTATGAATAGAAGTGTACAGCTTGCTAAAAAACATAATGTAAGTATTGGTGCTCATCCTTCATATCAGGATTTAGTTGGTTTTGGAAGAAGAAGTATGACTTGTACTTTAGAAGAAATCAAATCAATTATTCTTTACCAATTAGGAGCCTTAAGTGCTTTTTGTAAAGCTCACAATACAACTGTTTCATATGTAAAACCTCATGGGGCTTTATATAATGATATGATGAAAGATGATAACATTTTTAAAGCAGTTTTGAGTGCAATTAGTGCATACGATAAAAATATTAAATTAATAATTTTATCTAATCAAAATAATGAAGCCTATGCTCATATTTCACTAGATTATGGAATATCATTACTTTATGAAGTTTTTGCAGATAGAAATTATAATGATGATGGAAGTTTAGTATCAAGAGTGCAAAAAAATGCAATAATTAAAGATGAGTTAAATGTAATGCAAAGAATAAAAATATTAAAAAATAATGGTTATTTAAAAAGTGTTAATGGAAGTAAATTATATTTAAAAGTAGATACAATTTGTGTACATGGAGATGGGAATAATGCTTTAAATTTCATAAAAGCATTACAAAAGGTTATTTTATAATGCAAATTAAAATAGCATCAGTTGATTCTATAATTATATATTTTGAAGATGTTATCTCAAAGAAAACATTAATGAAAGTTAAGACAGCATATAAAATATTGAATAATTTACAAGATAAAGACTTAATAGAAATAATTCCTTCATATAATTCAATTCTAATAAATTATAATATTTTCAAATATGATTATGAAAGTATAAAAAATTATTTAGAAGTATTATTAAAAGATTTAAAAGTTGAAAATTTTCAAACTGAAAGTATTATAACTATTGATGTTTATTATGGTTTAGATGTAGGTTTAGATTTACCAAGAGTATGTCAAATACATAATATGAGTATAAAAGAAGTTATAACTTTACATTCAAATAAAATATATGATATTTATGCGATTGGTTTCTTGCCAGGTTTTGCTTATATGGCAAGTGTGGATGATAGTATTTCAACTCCTAGATTAGAAACTCCTAGAAAAAAGATTTCAAAAGGTTCAGTTGCAATTGCAAATAATCAAACAGCAGTTTATCCTCTTGATAGCCCAGGAGGCTGGAATATTTTAGGAAAAACGGCATTTGAACTTTTTGATAAAAGTCTTGAAACTTTAAGCCCCCTAGCAATAGATTCAAAAATTAGATTTAATCCAATTTCAAGAGAAATTTTTTTAAGCCAAGGTGGAATTATATGAATGGATTTGAAGTTATAAAAGCAGGTATTTACACACTTTTACAAGATAAAGGAAGGTTTTCATATACACATATTGGAGTTACAACTTCAGGTGTTTTAGATGAATACTCTTTTTTAATGGCAAATACTTTATTACAGAATAATCTTGATACAAATATTTTAGAAATAGTTTTTTCAAACATAGTTTTAAAATCAATTTCAAAAACAAAAATTGCAATTACAGGAGCTTCTTGTGAATTTTACATAAATGATATTTTAAAACAAACTTGGCAAACTCATAATATTGAAGCTGGCGATATTATAAGAATTGGCAAGATTACTAGTGGTCAAAGAGTATATTTAGGAGTTGTAGGTGGTTTTGATATTCCTAAAGAATTTGGCAGTAACTCTACAACTATAAAAGAACAATTAGGTGGATTAAAAGGAACGAAGCTTAGAAATGGTGATTTTCTAGCTTTTAAAGAAAATAGAATATTATCTTTTAATCGAAAGCTCAAAAAGATATATCAACCTTCTTATAATCAAGATATATTGACTCTTAGAGTAGTTCTATCATATCAAGAAGATAGTTTTACTAAAGAACAAAAAAATAAGTTTTTTAATAGTATTTATACAATTACAAGTGATTTTAATAGAATGGCTTGTAAGTTAAGTGGTGAAGCAATAATCTCTTCAAAAAATGGCATTATTTCAGAAGGGATAAGTTTTGGGTCAATTCAAATTCCAAAAGATGGGCAACCAATTATTCTTTTAAAAGAGAGACAGACTATTGGAGGTTATCCAAAGATTGGTTCAGTTTTAGGGATTGATTGTTTTAAATTAGCACAAATGAAAATTGGATGCAAGATTAAATTTGAAAATATAGAAATTAAAAAGGCACAAGAAAAAACAAGAGAGTTTTATAACGCTTTCTCTCCTGTTATTTCATCTATTATTTTAGGTTTACTTATAATACCCTTGGAAGTAATCAATATTTAATAATTTACAAAGGAAATTATTAACATAATATTAGTATTGTACTTCTAAGTTGAATAGGCGTTTAATCTTCATCTTTTATCCTATATGATTAAATAACACCACGTTTTTCTTGGTCTCGTTCAATAGATTTAAATAAAGCAGTAAAATTACCTTCTCCAAAACCCATATCATTTTCTCTTTGAATCATTTCAATAAAAATTGGTCCAAAAAGATTTTTAGTAAATATTTGCAAAAGATAGGTATTTTCTGCTTGTGAATCTACTAAAATTTGGTGATGTTGTATTCTTTTTTTGTCTTCTTTAACCCAAGGAACTTTGTCCCAAACAGTATCGTAATACTCAGGAATAATATCAAGCATATCAATACGAGAATCATTTAAAGCATCACATGAAGCTATTAAATCATTTGTTCTAAATGCTAAATGTTGTACACCTGGACCATCGTACATATCTAAATATTCATCAATTTGATTGTTTTTGCCTCCTTTCCCTTCATTAATAGGAATACAGAATGTTCCACAAGGACTTGCAAGAGCATAAGAAATAAGTGCTGTTTTTAAGCCTTTGATATCAAAATATCGAACCTCAGTAAATCCAAAAACATTTTTATAAAAATCTGCCCATTTTTTCATAGTGCCTTGATATACATTATTAGTTAAGTGGTCAATCTCAATAAACCCCTTGTCTTTTTGAACAATAGGATTTTCTAAAGCTTCAAAATCTGTATGCCAAATAGTATCATCGCCTTCATAAGCATCTATAAAATAAATAAGACTATCACCAATACCATAAATAGCAGGATAAAGAAAATCTGTTTCATTTGCTGGTTTGGCACCTCTTCTTACTGCTTCATCTTTTGCAAATTGAGCATTTTTTACGCGCCATCCCATAGATGAGATTGCAGGACCATGTTTTTTAGTGAATTGTGCTGAGAAACCAGACTTTTCTTTATTAAGTAAAAAGTGGATTTTATTTTGGCTAAAGTGTAGAATATCTTTACCAATAAACTTTTGTGTTTTAGAAAAACCAAAATCCATAAACACATCTTCCATAAACTGTGTATCAGCAGATGCAAACTCTGTAAACTCAATACCAGTTAAACCTAATGGGTTTTTTAAATCTTCCATTGTATTCTCCAATTATTTTATTTACTCCAAGGAATTAAAGACAGACCATTTATAGATGGTTCAAAACATTTAATACCTTAAAGTATTAAAGATTTCATCCCAAATATAAACTCCATATTCTAAATGTACATCAAACAATATATACTTAGACTTTAATCTCACTTCTAATAAATGAAGTTAATTTAAAGAAATTTACAAATGTGCTTTGAATTAGTATAACACAAATTTATGATATTTTTGTCATTTACTATACAAATATTAAAATTTCAATATAATCATAAAGATGATTGTTATATCTGTCCCATCTGTCAAGTGCAAAGGTAAAATATGCCAGTAGTGCAAAGATAAAATGCACCACTTTATTAACAAAAAAATATACTGTAATACACACTTTGGAGTGGTAACGTAAATCAGGACACAGAAATTAAAGAATTCAAAGATTCCACAGTACAGTTAATAGAGATTATAGATATTTGATTTATTTATAAATATTAATACTACTAATTCTAAAGAGTTAATTAGTCAATGTTGTAGCTTAATTTAGCCTTTGGTTTGTTTTTATATGGATATATAATCTTTTTAAGAATAATTATTATATTACAATCTTAATTTAGATAAAATAACTATAATTAATAATATATTTAGGACTTTAATTATATGGCAAAAGCAAAACAAGAAGAATCGATAGAAAAACAACTATGGAAAGCCGCAGATAAACTAAGAAAAAATATTGATGCCGCAGAGTATAAGCATGTGGTGATGGGGCTTGTATTTTTAAAGTATATTTCTGATAGTTTTGAAGAACTCTATAACTCACTTAAAGATGAAGAAGAGATTGGTGCTGACCCTGAAGATAGAGATGAGTATAAAGCTGAAAATGTATTTTTTGTTCCTCCTACTGCTAGATGGTCATTTCTCCTCTCAAATGCAAAACTGCCAAACATCGGAAAGATTGTTGATGAGGCTATGGATGTTATAGAAAAAGAAAACAACTCTTTAAAAGGTGTGCTTCCTAAAGTGTTTGCAAGAGATAATCTTGATAGCAAATCTCTTGGTGGACTTATAGACCTTATAGGTAACATAGCTTTTGGAGATGCAAAGGCTAGAAGTGCTGATGTGCTTGGTCATGTGTTTGAGTACTTTTTAGGAGAGTTTGCACTTGCTGAGGGTAAACAAGGTGGGCAGTTCTATACTCCAAAAAGTGTAGTTGAGCTTCTTGTAAAAATGTTAGAGCCATACAAAGGTAGAGTATTTGACCCTTGTTGTGGTAGTGGTGGTATGTTTGTTCAATCTGAAAAGTTTGTAACCGAACACCAAGGAAAGATAAACGATATATCTATCTACGGTCAAGAGTCAAACCAAACTACATGGCGATTAGCAAAAATGAACCTTGCTATTCGTGGGATAGATAGTTCACAAGTAAAATGGAACAATGAGGGGTCATTTTTAAATGATGCCCATAAAGATTTAAAAGCAGATTTTATCATCGCAAACCCACCTTTTAATGTAAGTGACTGGAGCGGTGACCTGCTCCGAAATGATGGAAGATGGAAATACGGAACTCCACCAGAGGGAAATGCAAACTATGGATGGATACAACACTTTCTTTATCACTTAGCACCAACAGGAACAGCAGGATTTGTTTTAGCGAAAGGAAGTCTCACTTCTAACACTTCAAATGAGGGAGAGATACGAAAAGCTCTTATAGAAGCTAATCTTATTGACTGTATAGTGAACTTACCTCCAAAACTATTTTTAAATACTCAAATCCCTGCTTCTATATGGTTTATGAAAAGAGGAAGAACGACTAAAGATATATTGTTTATAGACTCTCGTAATATGGGTAAACTTATAAACAGACGAACTAAAGAGTTCAGTCATGAAGATACAGACTATATAGCTAAGGTTTATCATAACTGGAAAAATCACACCTCTCGTCATTCCGTGCTTGAAACGGAATCTAATTACGAAGATATAAAAGGCTTTTGTAAATCAGCGTCACATGATAAAGTAAAAGAGTTAAACTATGTACTAACCCCTGGGCGATATGTAGGCTTAGAAGTTGTAGATGATGAGTTTGATTTTAAAGAGAGATTTGAAAGTTTACAACAAGAATTAAAAGAGCAGATGCAAGAGGAAGAGGTACCTAATCAGAGAATCAATGACAACTTGGCAAAGGTTGTTCTTGATGGATAAAAATAATATAAAAACAATCCAGTCGCAGACAGCAAGCAGTTTAGGTATAGAAAATAAAATATTTACTATACGAAATATACAAGTGATGATAGATAGAGATTTAGCAGAACTTTATGGAGTTGAAACCAAAGTTCTAAATCAGGCAGTTAAAAGGAATATAGAGCGTTTTCCAGAAGAGTTTAGATTTCAGCTAACATTTGAAGATAAAAATGAACTGGTCACAAATTGTGACCGCTTCAAAACTCTTAAACATTCGAGTGTTTTACCTTATGCTTTTACAGAGCAAGGTGTTTCTATGCTCTCAGCAGTTCTTAGAAGTGATACAGCTATACAAACAAGCATAAATATAATAAATAGTTTTGTAAAAATGAGACAGTTTTTAACTACTAATGCAGATATATTTAAGCGTTTAGAACTTGTAGAAAAAAGACAAATATCTCACGAGATAAAAATAGATGATAAGTTTGATAAAATATTTGATGCACTAGAAAATAAAAATCTAACTCCAAAACAGGGTATTTTTTTTGATGGGCAGGTATTTGATGCTTATATTTTTATAAGCGAACTTATCAAAAAAGCTAAAAAATCAATTATAATAATAGACAACTACATAGATGAAACAACTCTAACGCACCTAAGCATCGCAAAACAAGATGTAAAGATAACTCTACTAACTAAAACAGTATCAAAAAAACTTCAACTTGACATCAACAAATATAATACACAATATAAAAATCTAAAAGTGATAAAGTTTAATAGCTCACATGACAGATTTCTCATCATAGACAAAAAAGAGAT
The DNA here is from genome assembly GCA_965243765.1 of Halarcobacter sp. Taxonomy (GTDB): domain Bacteria; phylum Campylobacterota; class Campylobacteria; order Campylobacterales; family Arcobacteraceae; genus Halarcobacter. The sequence goes on along the minus strand of CBDEWB010000020.1, from coordinate 388,247 downwards.
ATACCACATAGGAGCAAGTCTAAAAGATTTAGGTAAAAAATGGTTCGCTTTTTCACTTTTAGAGGAGGGTAGTTTTGCTTTGATGGGTAGGGTTTGTGAGGTTGTTGGCGATGAGTGAGTGGAAATTACATAAACTAGGAAGCGTAGTTGATATTGGCTCAAGTAAAAGAATATTTTATAATGAATATGTTGATAAGGGTATTCCATTTTATAGGTCAAAAGAGATAGTTGAAAAATATAAAGGTAATGAAATTTCAACTGAATTATTTATTACACAAGAAAAATTTGATGAAATAAAAGAAAAATTTGGTACACCTGTTAAGAATGATATTTTACTTACATCTGTTGGGACAATAGGAATTCCATATATTGTAAATGAAGATGATGAATTTTATTTTAAAGATGGGAACCTGACATGGTTTAAAAACTATACAAACAATATAGTAAGTTTGTACTTATATTATTGGATAATTTCTCCTATTGGAAAAAATGAACTTGAAATGTCATCAATCGGTTCTACACAAGTCGCTTTAACAATAAAGGGTTTGAAAGCACTTGATATTTCACTTCCACCACTAAAAGAACAAAAAGCAATAGCAGAAGTTCTAAGTAGCCTTGATGATAAAATCGACCTCCTCCACCGCCAAAACAAAACCCTTGAGGAGTTAGCACAAACACTTTTTAGACAATGGTTTATTGAAGAGGCTAATGATGAGTGGGAAGAAAAATCATTAAGTGAGATTGCAAGTTTTTTAAATGGCTTGGCTTGTCAAAAATTCCCACCTACAAATGATATAGATAAATTACCAGTATTAAAAATAAAAGATTTAAAAGGTGGGATTAATGATAGTTCAGATTGGGCTACAACTGATGTAAAAAATGAATATATTATAGAAAGTGGTGATGTAATTTTTGCTTGGTCTGCTTCACTTATTGTTAAAATTTGGGATGGTAAAAAATGTATATTAAATCAACATCTTTTTAAAGTAACTTCAGATGATTATCCTAAATGGTTTTATTACCAATGGTGTAAATATCATTTAGCTAGATTTATAGCCATTGCTCAAGCTCATGCAACAACAATGGGACATATCAAAAGAAAAGATTTGGATAATGCAATGTGTATTGTTCCTACTGATGATGAAATGAAAGTGATGAGCGAACAAATGGTTCCACTTATGCAAAAGATGGAAAACAACTCAAAGCAAATCAAAACTCTTGAAAATATGAGAGATACACTTTTACCTAAGCTTATGAGTGGAGAAGTGAGGGTTAAATAGAAACTTAGAATGGAGAATAATATGAATGACACAGAAATAGCAAGTGAACAAACAAGTATTAAAATTTATCAAGGATTGGATGAGTTATCAAAAGATAAAAAGAATGATGATAGCTTGAAGTTAATAAAACAAAAACTATTTGATTTATTAAATATGAAAAATATCAATTTTCTTTTTGGTTCTGGTACTAGTGCAGGTTCCATACCTACCATGACAGGATTTATAGAAAAAGTAGAATCGAAATTTGAAGAGAAAAGTCCACAAGCACAAAGTTTTAAAAAATTAAAAGATAATAATAAAGAGAACCTAGAAGATATATTAGGTGTATTGTATTCCAAAAGAGATTATCAACTTGGTATCAATGAAGTAGATACTGAAACTAACGAACTTATAAAAATTATTGAAAAAACAATTTTCAAAGAAATCAATATTGATTTATCAGATTCCTTTCATGAAAATGCAATGAATATATACAAAACTTTTTATCAAAAAGTGACTTATAGAAATAAAGATTTAAGTAGAGTTAATGTTTTTACGACAAACAATGACCTATTTAATGAAAGAGTATTAGATAATTTAAACATTAACTATAATAATGGATTTGGTGGAGGATTAGAACGATTTTTCAATCCTGCACGATTTGGATATACATTTTCTAGAAAAATTGAAACAAGTTTAGAAAAGTATGAAGCTTTAGATAATATGATTTATCTTTATAAATTACATGGTTCAATAAATTGGATTAAAAAAGAGGGAAATTCTTTTTTTAATATCCAAGAAATTAATATTAAACATACTGACAATAAACCATCTGAAAGTGTACTAATCTATCCAAACCCTCTCAAACAAGGTAAGAGTTTAACATCTCCATATACTGACATTATCCGAGAGTTTCAAAAAAAGCTTTTATTGCAAAATAGTGTTCTCTTTGTAATCGGATATAGTTTTAGTGATGAACATATTAACAATATTATATATCAAGCACTATCTAGTAATTCATCAATTTCCATAGTTATTTTTAACGATTGTGATGTAGAGGATTATAGTACATGTACTAAACCTATTTTTAAAATTGATGACAAAAGAATTTATAAAATATTTGGTGAAGATAATGGTAAAGAAATCCACTTCTTTAAATATATTGTAGATAATTTAATTCCAAATCTAAATGAGAATAGAGATACAAATCTCTTAAAAGATTTTATAGACAAACTATCTGAAACACAAAAGCAAAACTCATGAATATAGGTAAAATAATATCTATAAATTTCAATCAATTTAAAGTGAAAATATTTTCTGAAATAACTGGTGGCTCAGTTAATATCAATGGCGATATATATTACTTTGGAAATATTGGTAGTTATCTTAAAACGACCAATGCTATAGGTGAAAATATTGTATGTGAAGTTGTTTCAATTTTTGATTCAGATTTATATAATGAACAAAAAGCATTTAATGTTGATGGTCATAGAGAACTTATGCTTAAACCAATTGGCATAATAGATAAAAATGATAAGTTTTCTTTAGGTGTTGGTATATACCCAAGTCTTTATAGTGATGTAAATATTGTTAAGAGTGATGATATGAAAAAGATACTAGGTACAATCGATAGTTCTATTGATAATGTCCATAAAAGTTTTGATTTAGGCATAAGTAAAAATCTAATTAATTATCCTATTAGTATCTCCATAGATGATTTTTTTAATATTCATTCAGCAGTTTTAGGTAATTCAGGTAGTGGGAAATCAAATACAATAGCTCATATACTACAAAATATTTATAGGAAAAATGATAATTCTGCCAAAGATTCAAGAGTTATTCTCTTTGATGTAAATGGTGAGTATGCCAAAGCATTTCCTAAAGATCTAAACTCAAATATTAATATTAAACATTATAAGCCAAATATTATAAGTAATACTAGTGATAAAAGCAATGATGAAGATTATTATGAAAACTTCTTTATGCCTCATTTCTTGATGACTCTCGATGAATGGAGTGCATTTCTTTTAGCAACAGATGCCACACAAAGACCATTTTGGGATAAAGTTCTTCAAGAAACTTATAGATTTTATAAAATAGCTACTGCTCAAGATAAAGACAGTAGAATTTTTATTAATTATTTACGATATAAATTATGTGAACTTTTATATAGTATCTTAAGTCAAGCAGATACAGATACATCAAGAATAACAACTGCGGGAGCTTCAATTCAAAAAATAAAAAGTATTATTGACAGTAATGTTACTTTAAAAGAAAGATGTGAAAATGAAGGACTTTACCAAGATATAATTAACCTTAGTTCTAAATGTACAATTAATTATGGTGAGAATAAAAATCAATTAAGTAATGAAGTAAAACAAGTAAGTCAAAAAATTAATTCTGAAAATGTTCAAAAGATTTTAGATGAGAGAATTCAAAATGGTGAATTTTTCGATTATAAGTTTTTAAAAATATCTGCTGAAATGACTTTACTTGAAGAAGATGCCCGTGGTAATAGACAAATGAGAGGCTATACCGCAACAATGATGACAAGATTAGATTATTTTCTAGATAATTATGAGTGTAAGTTTATGAGAGATATTCCTGAAGATGTTACTAATCCAACAACATATTTAGAATATATTTGGGGAAAAGATACAGATAAAACTCAATTAATTATTATAGACACAAGTGAATTAGGTATAGATATTTTAGAAACATTAACTAGTGTTATTTCAAGACTTATATTTGCCGAAAGAAAAGTATTATTAAATGATGAAAGAAGAAAAAATCCAGTACATTTAGTATTAGATGAAGCTCATAGATATATTAAAAAAGATTTTAAATATTTATTGAGAGAGAATATCTTTGAAAGAATAGCGAAAGAGGGCAGAAAATATTCTTTATTTTTACTAATTTCATCTCAAAGACCATCGGAATTGTCTGAAACCGTACTATCTCAATGTTCTAATTTTATTATTCACAGAATACAAAATGAAATAGATATGAGATATATTAATGCTGTCTTGCCATATTTTTCAGATGATTTTGTAAATAAAATTAAGCAATCAATTCCAGGGGAAGCACTAGTTTTTGGTAATTGTGTTTCAATGCCTTTACATGTAACCATAGCTAAATCAGAACCTGAACCAAATAGTAAAAACTGTATTGTCTCTGAAGAATGGTTTAGGAATAAAAGAGACGGGCTACTTTGATGAATAACCAACCCCAACAATTCTCAAACTTCGTAATCTTTAAAATAGACAATGCAAAAGTAAATGTTTCTGCTATTTCAAAGCATCTGAAAAATATATTTGAAGAAAATGAACTAGATGAAAGAGCAACTTGTAAGAATTTCTTACAAGTTCAAAGGATAGTTTAATATGCCTAATTGTTTAGTCCCTAATTCTCATGGAGTCAGCTATTATTTTATAAAAGGAGTAGATTTATGGGAAATATACAACACTCTAATGCCAAGACGACGCCAAGAATTCGAAAAGAAATACAAGAGTCTCAAGAGACAATCACAGAGTTAGCTGCAAGATTGTCCCTTAATCCAAAAACAGTAACAAAATGGAAGAATGCCAATAGAATCACTGATAAAAAAAGTGGACCGACGATAGCAAGGTCAACAGTACTAAGTCAAGAAGAAGAACAAATAATTTGTGAGTTTAGAAGAGTTACCAAGTTTGCACTAGATGATGTTTTTATAGCCCTGATGGATGAGATACCTAAAATGACAAGGTCAAACTTACACAGATGCTTGCAACGTCATGGATTAAGCCGTTTGCCCAAAGAACCCCGTGATAAAACAGAAAAAAAGAAGTTCAAAGAGTATGATATAGGATATGTCCATATAGATATTTCAGAAGTTCATAGTGAAGAAGGCAAAGCCTATATGTTCGTAGCTATAGATCGTGCTACTAAGTATACTTATGTGGAAATTCATGAAAGAATGACTCAGGCTATCGCTTGTTCATTCTTAGAAAACTTTATACAAGATATACCTTTTAAAATCCATACTATTTTAACAGATAATGGAGCTCAATTTACTTATGCACTTCTAAGTGAACATTTAAGACCAAAAGATAAGATTCATCCTTTTGATATAGTATGCCAAAAGTATAAAATAGAACACCGTTTGACTAAGTTTAGACATCCCTGGACTAATGGTCAGGTAGAAGTGATGAATAAAGTTCTTAAAGACCATACTGTGAAACTTTTTCATTATGAGACCTTAAAAGCTCTAAAGTTACACTTGATGAGCTTTCTTCTTTTATATAATTATCAGAAAAAACTCAAAGCTTTAAAGTATAAAACACCTTATGATACAATGTCTCAAATATTCAGGAAAAACCCAGAGTACTTTAAGTTGAATCCTTTGAGTAAGTCTTTGGGACTAAACACCTAATCAATCACAACCAACACAATTTTTACTCTATAAAACCGATAACAACAAAATTAAAGTAGATGTACTTATACAAAATGAAACCGTATGGCTCAATCAAAAGCAAATGGCAGAACTTTTTGATAAAGATAGAAGTGTTATTACCAAGCATATAAACAATGTTTTTAAAGAAGGTGAATTGGAGCAGATAAGCAATGTGCAAAATTTGCACATTGCAATTTCTGATAAACCTGTAAAGTTTTATAATCTTGATGTCATTATCTCCGTAGGCTATAGAGTAAAATCTCTTCAAGGTACAAGATTCCGTCAGTGGGCTACACAGCATCTTAAAGAGTTTATCATCAAAGGTTTTATTATGGATGATGAGAGACTTAAAGACCCTAGACAGATATTTGGAAAAGATTATTTTGATGAGCAGTTAGAGAGAATTAGAGATGTACGAAGTAGTGAGCGAAGAGTTTATCAAAAGATTACAGATATTTATGCACAATGTAGTGCTGATTATGATTCTAAGCATCAAATAAGCCAAGATTTTTTTGCAACTGTACAAAATAAACTTCATTGGGCTATTGTCGGTGAAACTTCTGCTGAGATTATTCACAATAGAGTTGATAGCACTAAGCAAAATATGGGATTAACGAGTTGGAAAAATTCACCTAAAGGTAAAATACGAAAAACAGATGTAGTTGTAGCTAAAAATTACCTCAAGGAAGAGGAGTTAGACTTTTTTAATCGTATAGTAACTATGTATCTTGATTATGCAGAGCTTCAAGCAAAAAATAAAAAAGTGATGTATATGAAAGATTGGATAGTTAAACTTAATGCTTTTTTACATTTTAATGAAAAAGAAGTTTTAGAGCATAAGGGGAAGATATCTCGTGAAGTAGCAGTAGCAGTAGCTTTAGCATTGCAAGAGTATGGAAAATACAGAGTGATACAAGATAAAAACTATATATCTGATTTTGACAAGCTACTCTTACCTATGGAAAATAAGAATGAATAAAATAACAGAAAATGAAATAGAACTTTTTGCCATTGAGCTTTTAGAGAGTCTTGGGTATGAATATATCTATGCTCCAAGTATAACACTTTTTAAGGAACGAGTAGATGGATAAACCAAATTCAAATATACTTATGTACCAGACAGAAGATGGTAAAACGAAAATTCAAACAAGACTAGAAAATGAAACAGTTTGGCTATCACAAGAACAGATGGCAGAACTTTTTCAAAAATCAAAGTCAACCATAAGTGAGCATATAAAAAATATATTTGAAGATGAAGAACTTGTTGAAAATCAAGTTGTTCGGAAATTCCGAACAACTGCTGAAGATGGAAAAAACTACAATGTAAATTTTTATAACCTTGATGTCATCATATCTGTAGAATATAGAGTAAAATCTCTACAAGGTACAAAGTTTAGACAATGGGCTACAGCAAGACTTAAAGAGTACATAGTAAAAGGTTTTACTATGAATGATGAGCTTCTTAAAGAGGCTGGTGGTGGAAACTATTTTAAAGAGTTGTTGGCACGCATACGAGATATACGAAGTAGTGAAAAAGTATTTTGGAGAATGATACTAGATATTTATGCTACAAGTATTGACTATGATTCAAAATCTGAAACTTCCATACAGTTTTTTCAGACTATCCAAAACAAAATGCACTAGGCAGTTCATGGTAATACAGCAGCAGAGATAGTTTACCAAAGAGTTGATAGTTCAAAACAAAATCTAGGTTTGACAAATTTTAAAGGTGTCAAACCAACTAAACAAGAAGTAGAAATCGCTAAAAACTATCTAAGCGAAGATGAATTAAACCTTTTAAATCGTATGGTAACAGCATACATAGAGATAGCAGAGATTCAAGCAATGGATCAATCCAATGTATATGAAAGATTGGATACAAAGACTTGATGAGTTTTTAAAAATGAACTTTCACAAGTTGAAAAAGATTTTGTTAAACAACTTAGTGCCACAGCAAAAATGTTAAAAGAGAAAAAATGAGTAATAAAATAACAGAAAATGAAATAGAACTTTTAAAAAAGCATATAATAATCTAGAAAAAGATATACTTTTTTCTAGATTATTACATATAAGGGGTAAACTTTGAAACTTTATGAGCAAGCGATGCAGTTCATTTTAAAACATGGCAGCGGCTGGGTCTTTTCTTCTAGTGACTTACTTGAAAAGTTTTCTCGTGCACAAGCAGATAATCTTTTATCTGAACTAGTAAAAGATAAAAAAATCCGAAAAATATCTAGAGGTATGTATGAGTACCCAAAATATAGTGACTTTTTGAAAGAGTATTTGGGACCAGATATAGATCAAGTAGCAGGGGCTTATGCTCGAAAGTTTAACTGGAGAATAGAGATTTTGGGAGAGAGTGCATTAAATATATTAGGCTTATCAACTCAAGTAGTAGCAAGGTATGTATATTTGACTGATGGAGCAAATAGAGTGTACGATATTTTTGGTACAACTTTAGAGTTTAAAAAATCTACTTTAAAAGATATAGGTTTTAAATATAACGAGAGTTCTTTAATCGTACAAGCACTGAAAGCTTTGGGTAAAGATAGCATAACAAATGAGATTGTTAAAAAGATTCAAAATAGAATCGACTTTAAAATGTACAAGAAAATTCTTAAAGATACAAAGAACTCAACGGGATGGATTTATGAAGTTATAAAAACTATTTGTAAGGAAGAGGCATGAATAAAATAGCTATGGCTTCAAGTAAAGAGAGAAAAGAACTTTTTAGTGAGACAGCTCAGAAAATGCATACAAAACCTTCTATAGTTGAAAAAGACTTTTGGGTTGTATGGGTACTTGATAAAATATTTACTGATGATAGATTAAATAAAAAATTGATGTTTAAAGGTGGTACTTCTTTATCAAAAGTCTTTAACCTAATAGGTAGGTTTTCAGAAGATATAGATTTGATACTGGACTGGAGAGAAGTTACTAAAAAGAACCCAAATGATGAAAAAGTATCAAAAAGTCAACAAGTAAAGTTCAACAAAAAAGTCAATACAGATGCACAAGCATATATAAAAGATGTGCTTTTACCTATAGTTGCACAAATAGTATCACCTTTATGTAGTTGTAAGATTCTACAAGATGAGCCATTTAATATAAATATCACATACCCAATCTCTTTTGAAGATGTCTATTTAAGATCAGAGATTTTATTAGAAATTGGACCTTTGGCTTCTTGGTTGCCCTCAGAGAGCTTTGAGATAAGCTCATATGCTTCACAGAAATTTCCAGATATTTTTGATAAACATCTATGTAGAGTAAATGCTATTGTTGCCAAAAGAACATTTTGGGAAAAGGCTACTATCTTACATCAAGAGGCACATAGAGTTAAAGAAAAAGCATTACTGTCAAGATATTCAAGACATTACTATGATATGGCGATTATGGCTAAGGCAGATGTGAAAAATGAAGCATTATTTGATTTAGAACTTTTACAGCAAGTTATAGACTTTAAAAATAAGTTTTATCCTGCTACTTGGGCAGAATTTGATAAAGCAAAACCAAATACATTGAAGCTTGTACCACCTGGTTTTAGAATAGCTGAACTTAAAAAAGATTATAAGGCAATGGAGCATATGATTTTTGATAAGTATTTAACATTTGAAGAGATACTGAAGACTTTACAGGCATTGGAAGATGAAATCAACTCTTTGGAGCAAACCAATGAATAAGATAACAGAAAATGAAATAGAACTTTTTGCTATAGAGCTTTTAGAAAAACAAGGCTTTGAGTATATCTATGCTCCAAATATAGCTGCCGATAGTGATACTCCTATGAGAGAATCTTTTGAAGATGTCATACTTAAAGAAAAACTTCAAAACTCACTTACTGCTATCAATCCTACCTTAGATATTAGCTTAATAGAAGATGCTATAAAACAGATTGAAAGACTACATTCAACAGAACTGTTAGCTAATAATGAGGTTTTTCATATCATGCTAGTTAAGGGTATAACTATTGAGATACAAAAAGATGGTGCTACTCGTGGTGAGATAGTAAAGCTTATAGATTTTGATGATGTATCTAACAATGATTTTGTAGTAGCCAATCAATTTACAGTTATAGAAAATGGTATCAATAAAAGACCAGACTTGATACTGTTTATAAATGGACTACCTTTAGTGATAGTTGAACTTAAAAATCCAGTAGATGAAAATGCTACTATAAAATCAGCATTTAATCAAATCCAAACATATAAAAATACTATCCCATCTCTTTTTACTTATAACACTTTTTGTATTATAAGTGATGGACTAGAAGCTAAAGCAGGAACAATATCAGCAGGATATACTAGATTTATGGCTTGGAAAAGTAGTGATGGTAAAAGTGAAGCTAGTAAACTTATATCACAAGTAGAAACTATGATAAATGGTATGTTGAATCCTATTACTCTTTTGGATTTGATTAGAAACTTTATAGTTTATGAAAAAAGTGTAAGTGAAGATAGTAAAACGGGTGTAACTACAATATCTACTGTAAAGAAAATCGCAGCTTATCACCAATACTATGCAGTAAATAAAGCAGTACAATCAACACTTAGAGCTGTTGGGGATGGATATGTAGATATAGTAAAAGAACCACCATCAAATTATGGATTAAAAGATGTGCGAAACCAGCCAATAGGAGATGGAAAAGCAGGGGTAGTTTGGCATACACAAGGAAGTGGTAAATCACTATCTATGGTATTTTATACTGGTAAAATAGTTCTTAGCTTGAACAATCCAACTATCTTAGTTATCACAGATAGAAATGATTTAGATGACCAACTTTTTGATACATTTGCAAGTTCTAAAAGTTTATTAAGACAAGAACCGATTCAAGCAGATGATAGAGAACATTTAAAGAAATTACTTAAAGTTGCTTCAGGTGGTGTAATATTTGCAACTATTCAAAAGTTTCAACCTACTGAGGGAAATATCTATGATGAATTATCTGATAGAAGAAATATAATTGTACTTGCTGATGAAGCACATAGAACACAGTATGGATTTAAACCAAAAACTGTTGATGAAAAAGATAAAGATGGAAATGTAATAGGTAAAAAGATTGTTTATGGATTTGCTAAGTATCTAAGAGATGCTTTACCAAATGCTACTTATATTGGATTTACTGGTACACCTATTGAAAGTAGTGATGTAAATACTCCTGCTGTATTTGGGGATTATGTAGATATTTATGATATATCACAAGCAGTTGAAGATGGTGCTACTGTTAAGATTTATTATGAAAGTAGATTGGCTAAAATAAATCTAAGTGATGAGGGTAAAGAGTTAGTTAAAAAACTTGATACAGACTTAGCAGTTGATGAACTTAGTGAAACTCAAAAAGCTAAATCAAAATGGACTCAACTTGAAGCATTGATAGGTAGTGAAAATAGAGTAAAAGAAGTAGCAAAAGATATAGTTACCCATTTTGAAAATAGACAAGAAGTATTTGATGGTAAGGGTATGATTGTATCTATGAGTAGAAGAATAGCAGTTCGACTTTATGAAGAGATTATAAAGCTTAGACCTCATTGGCATAATGATGATTTGGATAAGGGAGTTATAAAAGTTGTTATGACTGCAAGTTCTAGTGATGGTTATGAGATGGCTAAACATCATACAACTAAACAACAGCGAAGAGATTTGGCTAATCGTATGAAAGATGTAAACGATGAACTTCAACTTGTAATAGTTAGGGATATGTGGCTAACTGGATTTGATGCTCCATCTATGCACACACTTTATATTGATAAGCCTATGAAAGGTCATAATTTAATGCAAGCAATTGCAAGAGTTAATAGAGTTTATAAAGATAAACCCGCTGGACTTGTTGTTGATTATTTAGGTATTGCTAGTGATTTGAAAAAAGCTCTTTCATTTTATAGTGATAGTGGGGGAAAAGGTGACCCCGCACTTGCACAAGAACAAGCAGTAGCTCTTATGTTAGAAAAGTTAGAAGTAGTATCTCAGATGTATCATGGGTTTAAGTATGAAAATTATTTTGAAGCTGATACAAGAGAAAAGTTATCTTTAATCCTTGAAGCTGAGGAACATATTTTAGGTCTTGAAGATGGTAAAAAAAGATATATCGATGAAGTTACAGCACTCTCCCTTGCTTTTGCAATAGCAGTACCACATGAAGAAGCTATGGATGTAAAAGATGAAATATCATTTTTTCAAGCAGTAAAAGCGAGACTTGTAAAATTTAGTAGTATTGGTAGTGGTCAAAGTGATGAAGAGATTGAAACTACAATAAGACAAGTAATAGATAAAGCACTTGTAACTGACCAAGTAATAGATATATTTGATGCTAGTGGTATTAAAAAACCTGATATATCAATTCTTTCTGATGAATTTTTAATGGAAATTCAAGGGATGAAGCATAAGAATATTGCTCTTGAAGTTCTAAAAAAGCTACTTAATGATGAGATAAAAACTAGGTCTAAAACAAATCTAGTACAGAGTAAATCTCTTATGGAGATGTTAGAAAATTCAATCAAAAAATATCATAACAAAATAATAACTGCAGCTGAAGTTATAGAAGAGTTAATCAATCTTAGTAAAGATATTCATAAAATGGATGAAGAACCAAAAGAGATGGGATTAACTGATTTTGAATATGCTTTTTATACTGCAATTGCAAATAATGATAGTGCTAAAGATGTAATGGAAAAAGATGTTCTTCGTGAGCTTGCTGTTGTCTTAACCGAGAGAGTGAGAGCTAATGCTTCTATTGATTGGACTATTAAAGAGAGTGTGAGGGCTAAGTTGAAAGTTATCGTTAAAAGAACTTTACGACAATTTGGTTATCCCCCAGATATGCAAAAATTGGCTACGGAAACTGTTTTAAAACAGGCTGAAATGATTGCTAATGAGTTAATTAGTTAATAAATAGAATTAATTATTTTAGACACTATATGTCTTCATTATGTTGCTATAGACATGATTAAAATTCTTAGATATACTCACCTTATGAAATTTTATCATAAGGAGTTAAAATGGAATCAGCACTACGAACATTACAAATATATACATTAGCTTTAACTGGAAAAGAATTATCAACTACTAAATTAGCTGAAATTGTGGCATAAGGCAACAGGAGCAAAAGAGAATTAGAATTTATAAAATAGTTGTCTTTTTTTCTTAGGGTATTATACAAGAAGAAGTTCACAATATAAAACAAGAGCATCCTTCTGTAGTTACACAAATATTGTAAAAAAGGATTTCTATCCGGGATAAAAAGTTGAATTTGTAGGTGTTAATTCTCTTAATTTGAGAAAAATCATTGAAGTCATAATAGCATCATTTAGTGCATCATGTTTACCTAACTCTGGGATATTTAACTCTTTCATTATGGTATCAAATTTTAAATCAACAAAAGCATATTCAGAGTTTCTTGGTCTAGTTTTATAGTACATTGAAGATACTTCAATTGAGTGATTTGGAAGTCTTATCCCAATATATTTTTTTGTATATTTAGAAATCATTGCAATATCAAATTTTATGTAATAACCAACAATAGATCTATTACCAATAAAATCTAATAACTCTAAAATAGCATCTTTAGGGTCAATAGCATTTTCTAAATCAATAGTTCTTATATGATGTATTTTAATAGATTCTTCTGTAACATTTCTAGAAGGTTTTACAAAAATATTTAGAGTTTTTCTTATCAATATTTTATTTTCTTTTATAATAACAGCACCAATTGATAGTATTTCATCTTTTTTTGGATTTAATCCTGTTGTTTCACAATCTAAACAGATATATTCATCTTTTATAGAAGCATCAAAAAGATTTATATATTTCTGATTTGTTAATTTCTTTTTTTGCCAGTTTCTCATTAAATTTTTAAACATTATGAAATCTTATCAATTTTAAATGAATATGTTATGAACTTTTTAAAATTATTTACAATTTTAAAACTATCTTTTAACAAGTCTCTTTCAATTTTCCCTAAGCTATGAGTATCAATTTCATTGTTTGGTTCTTTTGAATCTTGAATCTTTTGTAATTGTGCTTTTAATCTTAATGTTCCTAATACATCAAAAGCTTCAAGCAACTCATTTGCCATATCTGATTCTAAAACTTTTTTCTGAACTAAAATTTTAATTCTCTTAACTGTTGTTGTTTCTCTTATTTTCTCTCTTAAAGCTAATGATCTAATACCTTGAACTATTGGAAATACACCAGTTTTTTTAATATCTATAAAATAAGTCTTTGTCATAAAGTTTGCAATAGTATTAGGTGTATTAAAAGTTAAGGTAGCTTTTGCAAAATATGCCATAAAAACATCTTTATCATGAAGTTTCTCAAATAAATCATCTTTTAAATCAATTAATAGTTTTTTATTTCCTGCAACTGAATATGAATCAAAGAATATTGCTAAATCCATATAGTTTTGCATATCAGGTGCTTCAATCCAGCGTGCAGTTTCATTTTTATAATCTTGAACTGTTTTGCACCAAAAAGAATTTGAAACCATAATATTACCCTCACACCTTGGATATCCAAAATCTATTAGGGCAACTGTAATTTGATTTGCGTAATCTGTATATAAATTAGCATTAACTCCATTTTGAATTACTAAAGCATTATCTTGATCTGTTTTAATTATCTGTTCATTTCTTCCTTCACTCCCCATAACCATGAAACAAGAAGTCTCTAACAACTCTTTTGGCATGATTAATTCACAAAGTTTTTTATATACTTTTGTATTAAGTTGACCTATTAGATTGGAAATATGATTTACTTTTACTCCTTTTGCTTGCATAGTTTTAATAATATTCATTAAAGCTTTACTTGCAAGTTTTAACTCTTCAAGATTTTTTGATTTTTTGATTTTTGTATCAACTACATTTGTATGATTTGCAAAGTAAGATAAAATATCAATTTGTTCTAGTATTCCAATCATTTCATTTGAAGAGTTCACAACTCCAACTCTTTTTATATTTTTTTTAATTAATAAAGATAAAGCATCCAATAAATAGTCATCATTATTTACTGTTAATAAAGGAAAAATTGCAATTTCATCAACTACTATATTTAAATTTCGACCTTTTAATAAAACTTTTACTTTTAGTAGTGAGTCTGTAATAATTCCATATTCATTATTTTGTTTTTTTACAATAATAGTTGATGTTTTATATTTCATTGATTTATCAATTGCATCAATTAGTTTTGTATGAGACTCGACTATACAAGGCTCATGAATAATTGTATCTTCTACTTTATCTAACATAAAAGTTGTAAGTTCAGAAGTATATTTTTTATCTTTTAATACTTGAAATTTATGAACTAAATTATTTAAAAAGAAATTTTTGAACTCTTCATTTTGTTCAATCAATACTAAAAAAGTTTTTTTTTCTACTTCATAACAAATCAATTCTTCATGAACAATAAATATATTTTTACACTCAGCATAAATTAAAGAGTTTGCATCAAAAGAGTCTTCTTGATGATAATCTACAAGAATCTCATCATCTTTTATTTCATAAACAGTGCCTTTTATGATTATAAAAAAATGATCATGGATTTTTTCAGGACTAATAAGTATTGAGCCTTTTGGATAATATGCGATATCCATATGTTTAATACAGGCATGCAACTGTTCTTGATTTAATACTTCAAATGGGTGAATATTTGATAGAAAACTTTCTTGATCTCGTAAACTCATATTTTTTCCTTTAGAAAAAAAGTTACTTAAATAAAAGCTTATTTGGATTTTAGATGCTTAAGAGTACTCTTTTATGATAAATTTTATTATAAAAGTGTATCAAAAGATACACTTTTATAGTTTTTTAAAGATCTTAATGATTGTGTGCTTCCCCAGCCCCAGATGGGATTCTAATACTTTCTACTAGATCTTGAATCTCTTGTGGAGGTTCAGGAGTCATTCTAGAAACAACGAATGCAACGATTAAGTGTAGGATTGTACCAATTGTACCAATGCCTGATGGAGCTATTCCTAAGAAGTAATCAGCTTTATCTCCGCCCATAAATACAAAATAAACAATGTATGCAAAAGTGAAACCAAGACCAGTAATAATACCAGCAATCGCACCCTCTTTATTCATTCGTTTATCAAATATACCAAGAATAATTGTTGGGAAGAACGCTGCTGCTGCTAATCCAAACGCAAAGGCAACAACTTGTGCAACAAATCCAGGAGGATTAATCCCAAGATATCCAGCCACACAAATAGCAGCTACTGCTGATATTCTTGCCCACATTAACTCTGATTTCTCAGTTAAAGTAGATTTTCCAGTTTCTTTATCTTTAAAGATAACTTGACCCATAAGGTCATGAGAAATTGATGAAGCAATTACTAGTAATAGTCCTGCTGCTGTAGATAATGCTGCTGCAAGTCCACCAGCTGCGATAAAGGCAATAACCCAGTTAGGTAAGTTTGCAATTTCAGGATTCGCAAGAACCATGATATCCCTATCAACATATAATTCATTCTCAATTTTTCCATTATTTGCCAATGCTTTACCATTTATAGTAACTCTATTTCCATTTTCAGTAACTTTTTTACCATCAAAAATAGGTTTCCCTTTAGCTCCATCAAATGCAGCTCCAGATCCATATTGGATTTTACCATCACCATTTCTATCTGTCCAAGCGATTAAGCCACCTTGTTCCCAAGTTTTGAACCAGCTACCATGATTTGTAGTTCCATCAGCATGTTTTAACTCACCAGCAACAAATGCTTTATATTCAACATTTTGAACATTTTTGATTAAGTTAATTCTTGAAAATGCTGCAACTGAAGATATAGTTGTATACATAATCGCGATAAATACTAAGGCCCATCCAGCAGATACTCTAGCATCTTTAACAGTTGGTACTGTAAAGAATCTAACAATAACATGTGGTAATCCAGCAGTTCCTAACATTAACGCAGTTGTTAACATAAATGTATTCCAAAGATTTCCTGGTTGAGTATATTCTTTGAATCCTAAGTCATTAACAGCTTGATCTAGTGCATGTAAAAGATAAGTTCCTTCAGGAATTATTTTAACACCATCATCAAATGCAAATGTAGTTTGTGCAAAAATACCAAATTGAGGTATAAATGTATCAGTAACTTGAAGTGATAAGAAAATTGCAGGAATCATATATGCAAAAATCATAACAATATATTGTGCAACTTGTGTATATGTAATACCTTTCATTCCGCCTAAAACAGAATAGAAGAATACTATACCCATACCAATAAGAACACCAGTATTTACATCAACTTGTAAGAATCTTGAGAAAACAATCCCAACTCCTCTCATTTGTCCTGCAACGTATGTAAATGAGATAAAGATAACCGCAACAACCGCAACTGTTCTTGCAATATCAGAATAATATCTATCACCAACAAAATCAGGAACTGTAAATTTACCAAATTTTCTTAAATAAGGTGCTAAAAGCATTGCTAGTAGAACGTATCCACCAGTCCAACCCATTAAGTAAGCACTACCATCGCTTCCTTTAAAAGAAATGATACCAGCTAGAGAGATAAATGATGCTGCACTCATCCAATCCGCTGCTGTTGCCATACCGTTTGCAATTGGATGAACTCCACCACCTGCTACATAAAATTCTTTAGTCGAACCAGCTTTTGCCCATAGAGCAATACCTATATAAACTGTAAATGAAACACCTACGAATAGGTAAATTAATGTTTGTAAGTCCATATCTAATTCCCCTTATTCATCAACACCGTATTTTTTATCAATTTTTGTCATTACTTTAACGTAAATAAAAATTAATACAACAAATACGTAAATTGCACCTTGCTGTGCAAACCAAAATCCTAACTTAACACCACTTATTTCTATTACATTAAGTTCATTAATGAATAAAATACCACATCCGTAAGAAACAACGAACCAAACTATTAATAGTTTTATAATCATTGAGATATTTTCTTTCCAATATGCCTGAGCTTTTTCTGGACTCATGTAAATCTCCTTTTTAAGTAATTTAACTCTTACAAGTATAATAGATATAGATAGCAACAAGATAGCAATTAGATTTTTTTACATAATTCTTTGTTAAATGTAATATTAATCTAGCAAATAAACTTTAAAGAAGCATATCAAAGAGAGTTTTAAACAGAATAATATCTGTCAATTTTATAGCCTAATCCTCTAATATTTTTAATAAAATCTTCTTTTACTGCTTTTTTAAGCCTAGAAATCTCTGCTCTTATTGTTGGATTATCAATATTTTCCCCATCCCAAATATCAATTCGAAATCTTTCGAAATCTACTATCATATTAATATTAAGTGCAAGGATGTGAATTATTTCTAATTGTTTTTTAGTTAACGTTTGTGGTTCAGAGTTGAAATATAGGGTTTGTTTATCTTTTGAGTATGAATAGTTTTCTGAAAATCTAATATGAGAAGTGTTATTTTGATCTTTTTTTAAAATTTGATTTATTTTTATTCCTAATTCTTCTAAATGAAAAGGCTTTTTTATATAGTCTCTGCAACCTAAATCATATGCTTTTGTAATATCTTCAATATCAATTAAAGCAGATATATAAATAGTAGGTATATAAATCTTTTTTAAATTTAAATCTTTTAAAATTTCAAAACCATTTTTTTTTGGTACATTAATGTCTAATATCAATAAATCAAAACTATTATCAGTATGAGAAACAACTTTTTCCCCATCTGTAAAACTTTCAACCATATGCCCAATACTTTTTAAGTATTCAGATATAACATTATTTAACATTAATTCATCTTCAAGAAGTAGTATTTTCATTTATTTTAAACCTATAGGTAAATTTTGTATCTTTATTATTTGAGTCAAGATTAATTATAACTAAATTTTTATCACAAATCTCTTTGACAATTTTAAGACCTAAGCCAAAACCACCGCGTGAGTTATTTTCTCTATAAAAATCATCAAAAATTTTATTTTGTTTTTCTATTTTTTCTGAATTAGTTTTTATAGAAAACTCAATTAAATGCTCGCTATAGTATTTTAAATCTATATATATCGGAGATTTTTGACATGAGTATTTAATAGAGTTTGATATATTATTATCGATTATTCTTTGTAGTTCTGATTTATTGAATTTTAGGTAAATTTCATCCTCTATATTAACAATAAAAAATAGATCATTTGCAGCTACAATACCATGAAAAAATTCTAGTCTTTGTTTTAAATATTTTGAAAAATTAATATACTCTTTTGGGTATTCAACTCTATCTTTTTTAATTAAATATGATAGGTCGTCATAAATATTTTGAATTATTTTTGCACCACTTTCAATATTTGCTATATATTTATTATTAGGTGTATGCATTTTTAACAAATCAATATTTGCTCTTATAATAGATAATGGAGTATTAACCTCATGAACAGAATTTTTTAAAAACTTTTTTTGAGCTTTAAGTAAAACTGTTAATTCTTTTGTTTGTTCTTTTACTGTATCTTCAAGATCATGATTTAAATCTTGAAGCATTTTAGTTTTATCTTTTATATTATGCATGGCATCATAAGCATAATTGGCAATTATTTTAAATTCTCCAAAAATCAATCTATTTTGATTTATTCTTGAATCATTTTTCTGGTTTTCTTTTAGGTACTTACCTAATTCTCTAACATCATTAACTATTACAATGGTGGCGTTTTTATAAATAAATATTGAATATAAAATAAGCATTATAGTTAAAGACAATATTTGAAGAATATAGTTTGATATTTTTTGATCATATTCATATCGTTTTTTTTTAATTACTTTATTTATCTCATCTAAATAAATACCTGTTCCAATTGTCCAATTCCATGGTTTATATGAAGATACATATAATATTTTCAAAGCTTCTTTATTGATTTCTGGTTTATATAAAATATATTGTACAAAACCTCCTCCTTCTTTTTGTGAGATTTCAATAAGTTCTTTTAATACTTGTGTTCCAGTTTTATCAGTAAATTTAAAAAGATTTTTTGCAATCTTGTGATTCGAAATAGGATAATATATTGATTCTTTATCATAGTCATAAATAAAGATATAGTTATTTATATCTTCTTTAGCTCGCATTAATTCAATTGCATACAATAGGTCTTTTTTTATCTCTTCTTCTGATACTATATCTTTAAATTTATTATGATAATAAGATATAAACTTAAGTGTTTGATTTATATCTGCTTTGATTGAATCTTTTTGTTTAGTTTCAAAATTTGTTTTTATGATTTCTATTTTTTCTTGAAATTCATCAAAAGAATTTTCAATTATAATAAAAGTAAAAGAGGAAATTAAAATTATAATAAATATAATACTGTATAAAATAAGATGATATAAAGATTTAGCTTTAATCATAAAAAATAATTCCTTAATAATGGTTATTAAGAATAACGTAAGTTTTATAAATATTTAATAAATAAGTTAAAAATGATATTAATCTTCTTTGAAATGAAGTGGCGCGATAGAAGGGACTCGAACCCTCGACCTCCTGCGTGACAGGCAGGCGTTCTAACCAACTAAACTACTACCGCGCTTAAGAATACTAGATATATTGTATCTAGATGTCACTATATGTATTTTTAAAAATCTATGCAACTGCATAATATGATTTTTAAATTCTAAGTAAAAAATGGTGGTCGATAGAAGACTCGAACTTCTGACGTCTACCTTGTAAGGGTAGCGCTCTACCAACTGAGCTAATCGACCTTATTGTTGGTGACCCCTAGGAGAATTGAACTCCTGTGATTGGAATGAAAATCCAAGATCCTGACCGCTAGATGAAGGGGCCAACAAGAAATTTAACAATGGTGACCCGTATTGGATTCGAACCAATGGCCACCTCCTTAAAAGGGAGATGCTCTACCAACTGAGCTAACAGGTCATTCTTAAAATGGAGTGAAATTATACAAATTTTTAATTTATTTGTCAAGGGTTTTTTGAAAGAATTTCAAAAGTTTTTTTAATGACAATTTTGCTGTTTGTATTTGTACTTCTTTTCTGCTTCCTTTAAAGAAATAAATTTTTATTTCTTTTTTTTGTATTCTCCTATAATTCCAATAACAACAGTACCAATAGGTTTATTTTTTATAGCTCCTGTTGGACCTGCTATTGCAAAGTCTGCATTGAATTTTTTGATAACACCATCAAGCATTTCATTTATTACTTCAATACTAACTGCTCCATATAATTTTAAAGTATTTTCTTTTACATTAAGTTCCTGTTGTTTCATTTTACTTGGATAAGTGATAGTTCAATCCATTAAAAATTTTTAATTAAGTTTATAGTACTTTTTGGCTATAATATCTATAAAAAGGTGGTATTATGGCAAATCAATTTAGAGAGAAATTATCAAATAAAAGATCAAAGAAAGGCTATGAAGCCATAGCAAAAAGAAATAAATTATTACAACTTTTAGCAGATATACCTGATCATAGAAAAGGTCAAGGTAAACTTCATAAATTAGAACATATTTTATTTTTATCAGTAATTGCACAATTAATGGGTGCGGTAAATTATAAAGAGATATGGGTCTGGATAAAAAATTATATTCAAAATAATAAAATCAAAAAACTTTTAGGTGTAGAATTTATTAGAACACCAAGCAGGAGTGCTGTGGCTGAGATTTTAGCAGAAGTTAATTATTTAGAATTAGAAAAAGTTTTTAGGATATGGATTTATGGATTAGTTGATAAAACTGATAATTTACAACAATTAGCAGTAGATGGTAAAGTTATGAATGGTAGTAGTGTTAATGCAAATAAATCAACAGAAGTGTTGAGTGCAGTATTAGCCAATACTGGGATAATATTAGCACATAAAAAGATTTCCAATAAGTCCGAAGTACCTGCATTAAGAGAACTTATTGATGAATTAGATGATAGTTTTATTTATACATTTGATGCAATGAATACTAAAAAAAACTCTAAACAAGATTGAAAAAGATGGTTCAAAATATTATGCTAAACTAAAAGGTAACCAGAAAAAGCTATTAACTAAAGCTATTGATATATCCAATACAAAAAAGCCTACAGATACTTATATATCAGATTTGAAACAAGAGGATAAAAACTTAGCCAAAAGAAAAGTATTAACTTTTACAAATAATAGTTGTTTTTATCATAATGGTATGACACATATTAGAACCATAATAAGAATTGATAAAACTATTCATAAAGTCAATAAAAAAACAGGAGAATTTACTGAAACTTTAACAACATCATTTGCTATTACAAATTTTAAAGATACTGCAAAAGAATTTCATAATTTAGGATTAAAGCATTGGCAAGTTGAAACTATGCACTTTCATAAAGATAAATCACTTTATGAAGATTTACATACTGCAAATATTAATCCCATGACTATGACAATTTTAAGAAGCTTTGTCATAAATATTTTACATCTTAATAAAGTAAAATCTATCAAAAATCAACTACTTGAAAATAGATGGAATTTAGATACTACTTTAGAATTATTATTAAATATTAGTTTTTAGTGGATTAAACTAGGAGATTTGTATTATGGAATAGAATTTAATACATATTAATTTTAAAGAGATATAATTACTCTTTATAATGAGGATAATACTATGAAATATAATTATATCGGTAAAAGTGGGCTTAGAGTGACACCTATATGTTTAGGTACTATGACATTTGGAATAACAACTTCAAAAAAGGAAGCATTTGAAATTTTAGATAAAGCCTATGATAGAGGAATAAATTTTTATGATACCGCAGAGATGTATCCTGTGCCTCCTAAAGCTTCATATGAAGGAACAACAGAAAGAATACTAGGGGAGTGGTTAAAAACAAAACCAAGAGATTCTATTATCTTAGCTTCAAAAGTAAGTGGAGCATCATCAGGATGGTTTATTCCTTGTACCAGACATGGTCTTACTGCAATAGATTCTTTCCATATTAAAAAAGCCATTGAAGGAAGTTTAAAGCGTCTAGGAACTGATTATTTAGATTTATATCAAATGCACTGGCCTGATACAATTGTACCAATTGAAGAGAGTCTAAAAGCTTTTGATGAACTAGTACGTGAAGGAAAAGTAAGATATATTGGAACTTCAAATGATTCTGCTTATGGACTAACAAAAGCAAATGAAGTTTCAAAATATAATAAACTTTCAAGGTTTGAGTCTATTCAAAATAATTTCTCACTTTTAAATCCAAGATTTTTAGATGAATTATCAATAGTTTGTAAAAAAGAAAATATTTCATTACTTCCTTATTCTCCTATTGGAGGAGGGATGTTAAGTGGAAAATATAATAGTGGTTTATTTCCTGAAGGATGTAGGTTTACTGCTTATAAAAATAATTCAAATTCAAGAGTTAGAGCGATGGCCAATAGATTTGTAAATACAAATACAATAGAAGCTACAAAAAGATATATGCAATTAGCAAAAGAGCATGGAGTATCTCCTGTTACTCTTGCAGTTGCTTATTCCAAGCATTTTGATTTTGTAGCTTCTACTATTATTGGAGCAAGGGTTTTATCTCAATTAGATGATTCTTTAGACGCATTGGATTTTAAAATAAATGATGAGTTGATGAAAAAAATAGAAGAAATTCAAAAAGATATTTTGTATCCAATGGGATAAGGTTTTGGGATATACCTATCCTAAACCAA
Organism: Halarcobacter sp.; assembly: GCA_965243765.1. GTDB lineage: Bacteria > Campylobacterota > Campylobacteria > Campylobacterales > Arcobacteraceae > Halarcobacter. Next base: position 364,950 of record CBDEWB010000020.1, on the reverse strand, counting down.
ACAAATTATGAGTTACAATAATTCTTCTAAATTTAATATTGCTATAATATAAATCCTTAAAATTAATTTACTAGATATTTTATCTAATAAATTTCTGTTTTAAGGTTTACATAGTTTGATTTATACTCCCTTACGATAAGAGCTTTAAAAAATGCTTTGCCTTTCTTCCCAACTGTTTTAGAAACAATTACAATTAAAGCACCAATTAATTATAGATTTAAATAAGGGAACCTCTAAAAACAACTTTCTAATTTGTTTAAATCATTTTTAACTTAATTTTTAAAATTTATCACACGCGAAACTTGATTTACTATAAAATTCTACTAAAAATTATAATGATCTTTGTGAGTTTTTGTAAAGGATCTCTATGATTTCATATATTTTTACATAACTTTCACTTTTTGCAATCTAACTAACTGTTCATATCTAAAGAGCTTATATGTAAGATTTAAAAATCCTATAGATGACTTGATTCGTTTTATCCCAATGGACTTCATATGTAAGGCATCATTCATAGAGTTTGTCATAAATCCAAATATATGTTCTACTCTTGCTCTAATTTTAGATTTTATGTTATTTGAATCTTTTTGTTCATCTGTTAAAGGACTACCTCTGTAACCTTTTTCATGCACAAAGCTTTTGCAATTTTTATCTTCTAGAAATTCTTCTATCTCTTTACTCCTGTAAGCACTATCTGCATGAAGTTTATTATCTGTTTCATCAATGATATTTTTAATTTCAGTAGAATCATGAGGAGCAGCACTTGTAACACTATATTTAGTTATGAATTTAGTTTTTCCATCTGCGTTAATATGGTCTTTATATCCATAGTGTCGTTCACTTGATTTAGTCATCCAACTTGCATCAGTATCTTTTTGGCATAACTTGCTTCGTTTACCATTGTTATCTTTTCTGGCAAATTTTAAAGGTATAGCACCTTTTTTAATATCAGCATTATCTTCTTTAGAATTTCTTTGTCTAGGAACATCTACAAATGAAGCATCTATCATACTTCCCTCTTTTGCTATAATACCTTTATTTATAAGTTGTTTAGTAAATAGTTCAAATAATGTTAAAGATAAATTCTTATTTGATAGCTGTTCTTTGAAATGCCAAATAGTTTTTTCATCAGGTATTTTATCTCCAATTTTCAATTCTAAAAATTGTTTGAATGATGTTCTATCATTTATTTGAAATTCTGTTTGTTCATCACTTAAATTATAGTATTTTTGTAATATTAAAATTTTAAACATCATTATCTTATCGTATGGTGGCCTACCACCAGCACCTTTAGGTTCTACGTATAAAGCCTTCTCTATTGGTTCTCTAAACATATTCCAATCTACAACTTTATCTAATTTTGTTAGTGGTGGTTGATATTCTTTTATTTTTCTCTCATGAAATTCTAAATCAAATAATCCTTGCATTTATAAAGCCTTTTGAGTGATATTTAATATCTATTTTAACTAAATCTTGATTTTAAATTGCTTAGGTTGGGTAGTTTTTAGAGATGCCCATAATTATTGAAAGAGTTTAATTTATCTTCATATATATTTATAATTTTAAAATTACTATGTTTTTTTGCGCCTTTTAATAAAATCTCTGTTTTATATATTAGCTCAATTAGTACTTCTTTTGTATATTTTGAGTTGAGATGTTTTTCTAGAGCTTGAATTCTGTATCTATCTATTAATTTTGTATTAAAAGATAGTTGACTTTCATGTCCTGCATATTTTGTTACAAGTTCCTTATTTATTAGTCTTATTTTGTACTTTTGCTGGATCCTAAGCCATAAATCATAATCTTCACAAGCCATCATACTTTCATCAAAAAGTCCTATATCTTCAAATATCTTTTTATTACAAAAAAATGTTGAAGTACCTATTTTGCATAGCCTTATTGAATTTATGAAAGTTGGATTTTCTTTTTGTTGATAAGCTTTTAGTTTTATTCTTTTCTTATTTCTTATCCAAGTTTCTCCTGTATATGAAGCTAATAGTTTAGGGTCTATTTGATGTATATTTATATGTTCTTGTATTTTTTCTGTATGCCAAATATCATCAGAATCTAAAAAAGCAAGCCAGTCATTTTTTGCTTCTTTTATCCCTATATTTCTTGCTTTTGATACTCCGTTGTTTTTTTGATAAATATATTTTATATTTTCATTTTTTAAAATTTCTTTTGTATTATCATTTGAGCCATCATCTATTACTATTATTTCATCAATATTATAACTTTGCTCTTCTACACTTTTTATTGCATTTAAAATAAATGATTCTCTATTGAAAGTTGGTATTATTACACTTATTTTCATTTGAATTTTTTGTAAATTTCTTCTTCTAATTCGTTAATAGTTTCAATTGCATCTTTTTTATGATTTGAAAAACCCCAGTTAACAAGTACTGAATCAACCCCAGCATTTGTAGCTGCCATTGTATCTTTATATGAATCTCCAATTACCTGTGCAAGTTCATGGTGTGTATTATGTTTATTTAAAATTTTATTTATCATTTCTGGATGCGGTTTGGCATATTTTACGCAATCATAGCCTATAATAGTTTTAAAATACTTACCTATTTCTAAGTGATTTAGCATTTTCTTTGCAAAGATTGAATTTGCATTTGTTGCAATTGCTAGTGTAAAATCTGAACTTAAATCGTTAATTAGTTTTTGCATACCCTTATATAATTCTATATCATGTAGACAGTTAGCGTTATAATGCTCTTCAAAAAGAACTCTTTGCTGATTTGTAAACTCTTTAGTACCATAAAATAATTCTGAAGAATTTGTATTTGGATTATTTACATTTTCTAGAATATAAACTTTTTCCATTTTTTCAAATCCAAGACTCTTTCTAACATGATTTATTGTATTTGTTATTGACGTTCCACTATCAATTAAAGTACCATCCATATCAAATATTATTAAACTCATAAAATTCCTTATTTCTATTTTGTTGCGTATTATAATACTTAATAAGAAAAAAAAGTTAAAACTTATTGTAATTCTTTTACTTTGATTCTATTTCTAGCATTTTGTTTTGCTTTTTAAATTAATTCTTCACTTCATCTTTTATCAAACTTTGGATAAATTTTTTAAAATTAAAATTTGTTAATTATTAAAAATAGTAACATAAAAGCAATAAAATTTAACATTTAATTAACAATTATATTCTAAAATTAACTTAGAAAATTAGATATCTCCTTCCTATATTTTAATTTTCGATACTGATAAAAATTTGAATGTGGCTTCACTTGTATAAGTGAAGCTTTTTTTATCTTATCTACTTAAGTTAATATATCATTATTAACTTTTTTTAGGATAATTAATGAAAAAAATATTGCCTGCACTTACCGTGATTGTTTTAATAGTTATTATAATAATAATTTTTTTATCAATGTCAAATGAAAAAAGAATGACAGTTATATATGAGGGAAATCATAAACATGTACCTATTGATATACAACTTGGTCATTTTCAAGATACTCAATGTGGTATGACGATTACTTCTTTAAAACATTCTGCTCAAGTAGTCTCTCCTTCTGGAAAAACATGGTTTTTTGATGATACGGGATGTATGGCTTTATGGTATAAAAATATAAAATTTCAAAAAGAAGCAGTGATTTGGGTTTATTCAAATGATACAAATAAGTATGTTAACGGTAAAGAAGCTTGGTATAATAAAACTGATGCTACAACAATGGGATATGGTTTTGGAGCTTATGAAAATAAAAAAGCAAAGATGATTTCATTTGATGAAATGCTTTTAAAAATGTATCGTGGTGAAAGCTTAGCAAACCCACTTATTAGAAAAAAACTTTTAGGTCAATAATGGAAAGCATAAGTATACTAACAATAATTTCTATAGCCTTTTTAGGCTCTTTTGGTCACTGTATTGGTATGTGTGGTGGTATTGTTGTAGCTTATTCAAGTACAAAAATAGATACAACTTGGAGTAAAACTAAACAATCTTTATCTCATATTCTTTACTCTTTTGGAAGAATAACAACTTATGTAATCCTTGGTTTTATTTTTGGTTTTGTTGGCGGGGTTGTTACTTTTGATAATCTAACGAGTGGTATTTTACTACTTACAACAGGTCTGACTATGGTTTTAATTGGTCTGTCTTTAAGTGGAAAATTAAAATTTTTAATATCAATTGAATACTCTATTTCAAAAACTACTATTTATCAAAAAACATTTAGATCTTTAATTAATTCACATACATTTACAAGTTTCTATCTTTTAGGAATGTTAAATGGTTTACTTCCTTGTGGCTTTGTATATGTTTTTGCAATAACAGCTGCTAGTACAGGTAGCCCTTTTTGGGGTGCTTTTGTTATGCTTATTTTCGGACTTAGCACAATCCCTGCAATGTTTTCTTTAGGGTACTTTATTGGTATTTTTAAACAATTATCTTTAAGAACTTTATTTATAAATATCTCTTCAATTTTAGTAATACTTTTTGGTTTTTATATTATGTATAATGGGTATACATATATAACTGATCCAAATAAAACAATCTTAAGTTGCCATATTTAACTATCTTTTTTAATTAAACTCAATAAATTTATACTTTTTTTACTATAATATGAAAAAAATTTAAAGAAAGGAGTTATCAATGATAAAAAATAGAAAAAAATACTTCTCATTTTTTGGTATTCTAGCATCAAGCGTAAATCGAAAAATACATTCACAACTTAGTGTTATTACTGCAATAAATATTATTGCACTACAAAAAATTATGAACTTATTACGTAAGAAACAGCTAAAACCAATCAAGCAATATTCAACAAATAGTATATAAAATCAAGGAAATAAAACACATGAAAAATAAAAAATCTACAATAGTAAAATTAATAACAAGTTTACTTCTAAGTACAAATCTTTACTCATCGCAAGAGTTATCAATAATCACAGTTACAAGTGCTACTAAATCAGAACAATCAATTCAAGACGTTACATCAAATATAGAAGTTATTACAAAAGAAGAGATAGACGAGAGACATTTTACATCAGTTTCTGAAGCTTTAAATACTTTACCAGGAATAAATGTTGTTAGTAATGGCGGACTTGGAAAATCAACTTCAATTTTTATGAGAGGTTTTAACTCTCAAAGAATCTTAGTTCTAATTGATGGAATCAGGTATAACGATTTTACAGGAATTAATGGAGCTAGATTTGAACATTTGATGATTAGTGATATTGAACAAATTGAAATCATAAAAGGTGCACAATCTGGAATTTGGGGTGCAGATGCCAATGCAGGTGTAATTAATATTATTACTTCAAGTGCAAAAAATGGTACAAATGGAAATATAAATTTAGAATATGGTTCTTATAACACAAAGAAATTAAATCTTAAAGTTTCTCATAAAAATGATAAGTATGATATCTCTCTTGGTATAATAAGATTAGATTCGGATGGATTTACCGCAGTAGCTCCAAAAGAAAGAGATATTGATGATTTTGAAGATGATGGCTACGAAAATACTACAATTAATTTTAAAGCTGGATATAATTTTAATAGTGACAATAGATTAGAACTTTCACATAATAGAATAAATACAAAAAGTGAGTATGATAATGCTGCTTTTGGTTCAACTATAGAGCAAAAAGCAAATGGTGCTGGTTATATTCTTGAAACAAAAAATCATTACAGTTCATTAAACTATATTAATAAAAATAAATTTTCAGACTTAAAAGTATATGCAAATTATACAAAAATAGATAGAGATGATAAAAAAGGTTGGACAAAACAGTTTGATGGTAGTATGAAAGAGTTTGGACTAAATGCGAAAATTTCTTATGCCAAGAACTCTTTTGTTCTAGCTGGTGTTGATTATAAAAGCTCAACTCATAAAAATAGTATAGATAAGACACTAAAAAATAAAGGTACATTTATTACTAATAGTACAAATTTTGATAAATTTATTTTTACTCAATCTTTAAGATATGATATATACGATTTGTTTAATAATAAAACGACTGGTAAACTTGGTATTAGATATAATCATAATAAAGATTTGTATTTTACATCAAATATTGGAACTTCTTATAATGTACCAACTTTCTATAAATTATATGATGGATTCGCTGGATTTTCTAATTTACAACCTGAAAGTACAAAATCTTATGATTTTACTATTGGCTATAAAGGTCTTAATTTAACTTATTTTTATAATAAAATTGATGATATGATAGAATATAATAGTAATACATTTAAATATTTTAATATGAATGAAAATATTACTTTAAAAGGTTTTGAACTAGCATTTAAAAAAGAAGTTATTGATAATTTATTACTAAATTTAAGTTATACCTATACTGATGTCAAAGATGAAAATAATAAACAACTTCAAAGAAGAGCAAAAGATAGTGTTAAGTTTGGATTTGATTATTATGGTATAAAAGACTTTCATTTAAATCTTAATGGGGAATATGTTGGTGATAGAATTCAATATGATTTTGGAACCTATAATATTTCTGCTAAAACAGGTAATTATACTATTTGGAATTCTGTTATAAATTATGATATAAATTATGATTTTAAAGTATATTTAAAACTTGATAATCTATTAAACAAAAGGTATCAAACAATTGATGGATATGCAACAGCAGAACGAAGTGCATATATTGGCATGAGGTACAGCTTCTAATATGAAAAAAAATATATTTATATTACTTTTTTGTGTAAATTTATTTGCAGGTGAGAGAATTATAACTCTCTCACCCTCAATAAATGAAATAGTATTTGCACTTGGAAGTGGAAATGAAATAGTTGCTAACACTCAATATTGTAATTTTCCTAAAGAATCAAAATATATACCTAAAGTAGGGGGATATTCTTCAGTTTCTTTAGAGAAGTTATTAGTTGCAAAACCTACAATTATTTTAGCCCAAGATTATGATAAAGAGTTAATATTAAATATAAAAAAACTGAAATTAAATATAAAAACATTTCAAACACATAACATAAAATCTATTCAAAATACAATCAGTGATATTGGAAAACTTTTAAATAAAACTGAAAAAGCAAAAGAGTTAAATGAAAGTATAATTACTAGTTTATTTAGTTTAAAAAATATTGTTTCGGATAAAAAAATATTAATAGTAATAAGCCCCCGAAAAGATTTAAATAAAATCATATATGTAGGTGGAAATAATCTTTATTTTAATGATATAATAGAATCATCAGGAAATAAAAATGCCTACTCTTCATCAAGTTTAGCACAACCTATAGTAAATATTGAGAAGATTATAAAAATGAATCCAGATATTATAATCATGTTAGCTCCATATATAAAACAAAGAAATATTACAAAAGAAGAGTTAAAAAAAGATTGGTTAAACTTGCCAATCAATGCTTCAAGAAATAAACTTATTTATGTAGTTGACAAAGAGTATGCAGGAATACCAAGTAATAGAGTAGCCAAATTTATAGATGATTTTAAAGGTATTTTAGTAGATGTTAGAGATAAATAATTTTAGTAATCAAATCTTACATGATATAACTTTTAAGTTAAAAACAAATGAAAACCTTATCATCCTTGGAGCTAACGGGGCTGGAAAATCTACTCTTGCAAAAGTTTTATGTAATCTTATTTCAAATAAAAATGTAAAATTATTTTTAAAAGATATTCAAAATTTAGAAGAGAAAGAAAGAACAGAATATATTAACTATATTCCATCAAAACTTGAAATTTTTGATGAGTATATAAAAGTAAAAGAATTTTTAGAAATGTCAACAATTTCTGAACTTAGAAAAGATGAAATTAAAGATATAATTTCGCTTTTGAAACTAAATAGTTTTAAAGATAGATATTGTATTGATTTAAGTAGTGGAGAACAGCAGCTTTTACTTTTAGCTTCAAGTTTAATTCATAATGCAAAAATTACTATTTTTGATGAGTTAACCGCAAATTTAGATATATCAAGAGTAAAAGAGGTCTTTGATATATTTAAGTCAGTAACTTTAGAACAAAAAATAATTATTACTCATAATCTTGACTTAGCTTATAATCTACAATATAAAGTACTTTTTTTAGATGAAGGAAAAGTTGAGTTTTTTGGTTCAAGTGAAGATTTTTTTACAAAAGATAATATTCATAAATATTATAATAATAGTATAAAAATTATTGATAATCATTTGGTAGTAAATTTATGAAAAAACTTTTCTATATAATAGGGATTTTTATAATAATTCTATCGCCATTTTTAGGTGATACAAGTATTATATATAAAGACATTTTTAATAGTAATACAACTTCGTATACTATATTTTGGGACTTAAGAGTTCCACGAATTATCTTAGGTTTTTTTGTAGGTGCAATTTTAAGTCTTAGTGGTTTAATCTTTCAAATCATTTTTAAAAATGCACTAATAACACCATATACACTAGGAATAGCAAGTGGAACTACACTTTTTACAGCTGTTTCAATAGTGTTTTTTCCTACAGTTATATTAAGCATATCAGGAGTTTTAGGAGCTTTTTTTACTATTATAATTTTATATTTAATATCACAAAAAATAAATAAAAGCTCAATGGTAGTTTCAACAAACTCAATACTTCTTATAGGTATTGCATTATCGTTTTTTTATTCTTCTGCCTTGATGTTAGTTTTTTTCATGAGTAACTTACAAGAAAATTATTCAATAGTAAGATTTACTCTAGGAAGCTTAGATATTGTAGGATTTTCAAGCTCTTTAATAGTATTAATAGTTTCAATGATATTATATTTTACAATTACATATTATAAAAATAGTATAAAACTTCTTCTAATCTCAAATGATTCAGCTTTTTTAAAAGGTCTTAATGTAAATAGACTAAATCTAACACTTTTAGTAGTAATCTCTTTAGGCGTAGGAATAAGTATAAGTTTCGTAGGACCAATAGGTTTTATAGGGCTTGTAATACCTCATATAATAAAACTATTATACAAAAAAAGTGCTCACAACCTACTCTTCCCAGTTTTCTTTTACGGAGGAGTTTTTTTAGTAATAGCAGATTTTATATCAAGAAATTTAAATACAGCCTCAAGTTTACCTATTGGAGTAGTAACCTCATTTATAGGAGCACCATTTTTTGTTTATTTATTGATACGAAGAAGTTCTAAGAGGTAAGTTTTTAAATTAAAAAGCTAGTATTTTTGTTATGGCAAAATAAATTAAAAGAAGAAATACAAACAAATCAAAATACTTCTTAAACGTAAGTGCTTCTAAAACATCTTTTTTTAAAATATTTTTTCTCCCATTTCCAAAATAAGGTTTATTTTTAATCTTGCCAAAATATGAAGTAGGGCCTCCTAAACTTATATTTAAAGCTAGTGCCATTGCTGATATTGGATGTCCTGCATTTAGGCTTTCGTGTTCTTTGCCTTGTTTATAAAAATTTATTAGGGCTATTTTTGATTTAAAGAATGTTGCTATTAAAACAGCTGTTATTCTTGAGGGTATATAATTTACTATATCATCTAGTTTTGCTGAGAATTTTCCAAACTTTTCATATCTCTTATTTTTGTATCCAACCATTGAATCAAGTGTATTTATTGCTTTATATAAAAAAGCACCAACTATACCAAAGCATAATAAATAAAATATAGGAGCAATAACTCCATCACTTAGATTTTCAGCATAAGTTTCTATTGCTGCTTTATTTATATTACTATCACTCATATCTTGTGTATCACGGCTAACTAGCATTGAGATAGTATATTTAGGTTTATTTGAACTTATAACTGCTTTTACACTATCATAAAGCATTTTTGAAGATATAGTAAAAGAACAAAGTAAGGCTTGGAAAAAGATATTATCTATTAAACTAAGCAAATAAGTAATTATAAATGTTAAAAGAAGTAAAGAAAAAATCAATAAAAAACCTCTTAAAACAGTATCTTTATAAAACTTCTTTTCAAAGTATTTTATATAGCTTCCTATTAGTATAATTGGATGTTTTAAATATTTAACTTTATCAAATTCTCCAAAAATGAAATCAATAGTATATGAAAATAGAGCAAGTTCAAAGTACATGTTATTTTACTTTTTCTAAAGCTTGTTTTAGAACTTTAATACTTTTCATACTCTTAACTGCAATTCTTACATAAGTTTCATCTAAAAAATCAAAATTTGAACAATTTCGTATCATAATTTTATCTTCTAGTAATTTTTTTTGGAGTTGAAGTGCGTTTAAATCTTTTAATTGAACTAATAAAAAGTTAGAATCACTTTCAAATATTTTTTGAATAAAGGAATATCTTTTTAGTGTTTCAGTCAATATTTTTCTATTTTCTAATGTTTTTTTAATACTTTTTTCTCTAAACTTTTTATCTTTTAATACAGCAGTTAAATAAGTAGAATCAAACTCTGATAGTTTCCACCTAGGTTCATTTTGTCTTAACTTTTTTATATTTATTTTTGAAGATATGATTGTACCTATTCTAATTCCTGCACTGCTATAAAACTTTGTCATAGATTTTAAAATATAAAGTTTATTATATGATTTTAGGTATTTTATTGCAGATTTCTTAGAAAAATTTATATCTACAAAGTCCAAAAAACTCTCATCAAGAAAGATTGTACATTTTTGTTTCATCCAATATTTTATAAGTTTATCTAATTTATAATATTTACCATCAGGAGTTGAAGGGTTTACAAAAATAACAAGAGAATTTTTTGATACTTTTTGTTTTTTATCATCAAATCTATTTATTAGATTTAATTTATATCCAAAAATCTTTGAGGCTTTTTTATACTCTAAATATGCAGGTGAGTAAATAGTACATTTTTTTAAATTTAAGTCTCTAAAGAGCGTAAAAATAGCGCTACTTCCACCATTAAACAGTTCAATTTGATTTGATTTAACTTTATAATTTGATGCAATTTTTTTAAATAGTTTTTTATAACTTGGATATGAAGATATATCCAAGTTATTAAAATTGATATTTATATTTGGTTTTAAAAAATTTATATTTGAAGAGAGGTCAATTATTTGCTCTTTTTTACAATGTAATTGTTTCGCAAAAGAGTTTATATTTCCTCCGTGTTCAAACTCTTTCATATTTATTTTAAATCTCCTGAAAGTTCATATTTATTTAAATATCCTCTTGGTGTTAAAACTAAACCATTTGAAGTTAATTTAGTATTAGAATTACATACTATAATAATTGTTGACATTCCAACTTCAGGATGATTAACTCCAATTTCTACTAGTTTCTTAGTATTTGTTATAGTTATCTTTTCTTTTGCTTCACGTCCAACATTTTGTGCAATTATAGCTATTTTATCATCATGTTGGGCTAAAGCATTTAAGAAGTTTTCATATGGTTTAACTCTTTTTTTAGATCTTGGGTTATATATTCCTAAAATAAAATCTATTTCTAAAGAGGCTTTAATTCTTCTACCAATCATATTTATATCAGTTAATCTATCAGAAAGTGAAATAACTGCAAAATCTTGAGATACAGGAGCTCCAACTTTTGCAGCAGCTGCTAAAAATGAAGTAACTCCAGGGATTGATATAAGTTCAATTTCATCCCAAAGGTTCTTTTGATCAAGTAATTCTACAACTAAAGTAGCCATTCCAAAAACATTTGCATCTCCATTTGAAATAATACAAGTTGTTTTTCCACTTTGTGCATATTCTATAGCTTTAGCACATCTTTCAATTTCAAATGTCATACCTGAAGTATAAAGCTCTTTTCCCTCTATTAACTCAGATAATTCTCTTGCATATTTACTATAAGATACTACAACTTTACATTCATCAATTGCTGCTCGTGCTTCTGATGTAATATAATTTATTCCGCCAGCTCCACTTGATACGATATATAATTTATTCATCTAGATTGCTCCTGCTATTGTTATTTTCTTTTTATATACCTCTTTAGGTATGATTAGGTCTTTATATTTTGATATTAAAATTGATAAAGGTTCACTTACACCTTTTAGTCCAAAGAATTTTGTGGCTTGTGAAATAGAAAATTCATTTTTCAGAGCATTTATTTCTTCTTTATTATAAAATTTTATATCAAAAATGAACAACCTCGACCCAAGGGTACGAGGTATCATCTAAGTTTTAACTTACAAATCTAACATTAACTGACCTGTATGTATCTTTGTATATTCTTTGCCTAGTCTTTCACATAATTTCGTATAGTCTCTTCATTTGCAAATTGACCAACTGTATTAGCATAAAATCCACTTGTCCAAAGACTGCCACCCCATAATAATTTTTTAACTTCAGGATGTTTTGAAAAAACTTCTCGTGCTGTAATACTTTTTATTATTTGCACGATTCTTGTCACTGGTATTTTTGGCACACCTTGCACTAAAAAATGCACATGGTCTTTTATTATACTACCCCAATATAGATAAGGTAAAACATAAATGAATAAAAAAGAAGATGTAATAAACGAAAAAAGTATAAACGATATAAATTACGAACTATTTAAAAAACAATTTCCTCATGCTGTTAGTATTGATGAAGATGGTAAATATAGTATTGACCCTCAAAAGTTACAGATGAGTTTAGACCCATCAAAAGCAAATATAAAAGAAGATGGTTATGGTTTAAATTGGGTTGGTAAAAAAGAGGCTTATCATACTGCATTTTCTAAAAATTATAAAGTTTTGAAGCCTTTAAATGATGATAATTCTAAGAACTGGGATACTACCGATAATATACTTATAAAAGGGGATAATCTTGATGCCTTGAAGATACCACTACACAGTAACACTCTAAAATAAATCTCAACCAAGCCTTTAGTTAAGGTATTTAAAGGCTATTCTTAGCTATAATTACACATATAAATTAAAGATATTTAAGCAAAAAGGTAATAAATTGGCATTTAAAGATTCAAACCTCTCTTTTTCAGATTATGCTCTTAATGATAGATTAGAATATGTAGATTCTTTTTTAAAACAATTAGATTCTATAATAGATTTTAATAAATTAAGACCTGTATTAAAGAAGAATGGAACAGGAAGTAAAAATGTATGTGGAGTACAAGCATATGATCAAATATTAATGTTTAAAATCTTACTTATTCAGAAGTTTTATGATTTAAGTGATGAAAAAGCTGAAGAAGGACTTAATGTAAATTTACTTTATATGAAATTTGCAGGATTAAGCTTAGAATCATTAGCACCAGACTCAACTACAACAGGTAGATTTAGAAATTCTTTAATTAAAAATAATCTTCATGGTAAACTTTTTACAAATATTAATAAGCAACTTGAAAAGACAGGATTAATAGCAACAGGTGGTAAAGATGTACTTATTGAAGAAGAATTACAAAAGAAAAAACCATCATCAAAACAAATATCAAGATTATTAAAAAAGAAATCTTATAACTCTAAAACTCTTAAAAATGAAGAACTTGATGAGATTCAAAATAAAGATACTAAAGATATTGAAACTTCAAAAAAGATAATTGAAAATGAAGATGATAGTTATGAGCATAAACAAAAGATAGATAAAGATGTAAGAACAGGTTATCAAGCAGGTAAAAAACAATATGCAACAGGATATAAGAATCATATAGCAACAGATGCAGATTCAGGAGCTATTTTAGAAACAATGACAACATTTGCCAATACCTCAGATATATCTACCGTTGATACATTTGTTGAAAAATTAGGTGATGATATTAAATCATCAGGTGCAGATAAAGCTTATAAATCAGAAGCTATTGATGAACTACTAAAAGAAAAAGATATTAAAAATAATGTTTGTCTTAAAGAGAGAAATAAAATGAGTGATGAAGATAGAAAGAATCAAAGAGAAAATGAAAAACCAAAACATAAAATCAGAGCAAAAGTTGAACACTCATTTGCTTTAATAAAAACCAGCATGAAACAATCCACAACAAGGTTTACAGGACTGCTCAGGAATAATATGAATTTCACCATTACATGTATAGCTGCCAACCTAAAACTATTTGCCCATAAGAAAATAAAGGCACAAAACGTAAGAATAAGATGATAAAGAGAGGAAAGAATAGAGCAAATTCAATTAGAATTAGGAATAAATATAGATTTGAGAGAGAGTGTAAACTCATCTGTGTAAACCAACATTATCCTCTAACTACTTTGTATATTTTTCCATAATTTTGCTGAAAAATATACATAGTTGAGGATAAATCTCTGAGCAATTTCTTACTCTTGACCTTTTCCATTTATTTTGAACCTCTTTAGTTGATAAATACATTACCTTAAAAGCTGAGTCTACTGTTGGGCAAGATCCTTTTGATTTTGTCTTTCTTTTAATTGTTGAATTAAGTGATTCTATTGGATTTGTTGTATAAATTAGCTTTTTAATAGCTTCTGGATATTTATAAAAAGTAGCTAATTCATCCCAATGATTTAGCCAAGATTGCTTGATATGAGGGTATTTTTCTCCCCAAATATCGTGAAATTCATTTAGGTTTTCTAAGGCATGTTCTTCTGAAATAGCAGTATAAACTGATTTTAAATCATTTGCAATTGCTTTTCTGTCTTTTTTAAGAAACAAACTTTAATGAGCTTCTAATTTGATGCACGATACATCGCTGTATCTCTGCTTTAAGATAATTGGCTTGTATCGCTTCATTAAAACCATTTAGACCATCTATGGCAAAGATAAGAACATCTTCAACTCCTCTGTTCTTAATTTCATTAAGTAAGAAGAGCCAATATTTACTAGTTTCATTATTACCAATCCAAATTCCTATTATTTCTTTACTACCTTCTGCTGTAATTCCTAGCATAATATAAGCAGCTACATTTTTAACAACTCTATCTATTCTTATTTTAAGAATAGTTGCATCCATAAAAATGATTGGATACATTTGGTCTAAAGCTCTATTTTGCCAATCTTTTGCAAGTTCTAATACTTTATTAGTTGTTTAGTCCCTAATTCTCATGGAGTCAGCTATTATTTTATAAAAGGAGTAGATTTATGGGAAATATACAACACTCTAATGCCAAGACGACGCCAAGAATTCGAAAAGAAATACAAGAGTCTCAAGAGACAATCACAGAGTTAGCTGCAAGATTGTCCCTTAATCCAAAAACAGTAACAAAATGGAAGAATGCCAATAGAATCACTGATAAAAAAAGTGGACCGACGATAGCAAGGTCAACAGTACTAAGTCAAGAAGAAGAACAAATAATTTGTGAGTTTAGAAGAGTTACCAAGTTTGCACTAGATGATGTTTTTATAGCCCTGATGGATGAGATACCTAAAATGACAAGGTCAAACTTACACAGATGCTTGCAACGTCATGGATTAAGCCGTTTGCCCAAAGAACCCCGTGATAAAACAGAAAAAAAGAAGTTCAAAGAGTATGATATAGGATATGTCCATATAGATATTTCAGAAGTTCATAGTGAAGAAGGCAAAGCCTATATGTTCGTAGCTATAGATCGTGCTACTAAGTATACTTATGTGGAAATTCATGAAAGAATGACTCAGGCTATCGCTTGTTCATTCTTAGAAAACTTTATACAAGATATACCTTTTAAAATCCATACTATTTTAACAGATAATGGAGCTCAATTTACTTATGCACTTCTAAGTGAACATTTAAGACCAAAAGATAAGATTCATCCTTTTGATATAGTATGCCAAAAGTATAAAATAGAACACCGTTTGACTAAGTTTAGACATCCCTGGACTAATGGTCAGGTAGAAGTGATGAATAAAGTTCTTAAAGACCATACTGTGAAACTTTTTCATTATGAGACCTTAAAAGCTCTAAAGTTACACTTGATGAGCTTTCTTCTTTTATATAATTATCAGAAAAAACTCAAAGCTTTAAAGTATAAAACACCTTATGATACAATGTCTCAAATATTCAGGAAAAACCCAGAGTACTTTAAGTTGAATCCTTTGAGTAAGTCTTTGGGACTAAACAATTAGTCATATTAGATATTGTTTCTGCTGAAAGTTCATATCCATATAAATCATCAAGATGTAATTGAATATCCCTTACACTCATGCCTTTGGCATAAAGTGATATTATTAAATTGAGAGTTCCTTCAAGAATTGTTTCTCTTTTTTTTATTAGTTGTGGTTCAAAACTAGAATCTCATGAAGCGTAGCGGAATCCACACTTGCAAGTCTCTTGGGATTTCTAAATCAACTTGACCATATTTGGAATTGAGTTTCTTTTTGTTATAACCATTTCTTGAGTTTGTGTTTTTTGAGATTTGGTTCTTTTCATAACCTAAGTGTGAAGTTAATTCTTCTTGTGCAGTTTCTTGTAAAACTTCTTTTAACATTGATTTAAATTCATTCTCTAATGATTCTAAACCTGTAAAAGTACCATCTTTTATTTGTTTCTTTAATTCTTCTAAATTTAATATTGCCATAATGTAAATCCTTAAAATTGATTTACTAGATATTTTATCTAATAAATTTTATTTTTAAGGTTTATATAGTTATATTTACACTCCCAATATTTTTGAATTGGCGTAAAGTTAAAGTGGAGCGGGAAACGAGACTCGAACTCGCGACAATCTGCTTGGAAGGCAGAGGCTCTAGCCAACTGAGCTATTCCCGCATATAGTGGTGGGTCTAGAAGGACTCGAACCTTCGACCACTCGGTTATGAGCCGAGTGCTCTAACCAGCTGAGCTATAGACCCTGGTTATATTACAATTCATCTTAAAATTTATGGCGGACAGGGAGGGATTCGAACCCTCGGTACCGTTACCAGTACGCATCCTTAGCAGGGATGTGGTTTCAGCCAACTCACCCACCTGTCCTTGAATTGAGGATGTAATTGTACTTCTTTTGTTCTTAAAAATCTCTTAACTTTTAATCTTTTTATGCAAAGTTTAAAAAATTAATATTTTTTATCAAAAAGTTTATATATTACTTAGAATTTTTGAAACAATTTCTCTAGGATTCTTTGATTTATAAATAGGACGACCTACAACTATAAAGTCTACTAGGCTCTCCTTGGAGAACTTTATATCAGCTACTCTTTTTTGATCTCCTACATCTTCACCAAAAGGTCTTATACCAGGACAAAGAGTAATAAACGTATTTGAAGTATGTTTTTTAATATTTAAACTTTCATACGCAGAACAAACTACCCCATCTACATTTGAAATATATGTATCAACTGCTAAAGAGGTAGCTTTTGAACTGATATCTTCATTATAAATAGCTTTAAACTCATCATTACTAAATGAGGTAAGAGCTGTAACAGCTATAACTAAAGGTTTATTTGGAATATTATCAATTCTTTGCATAACAGCATTCATAGCTATTTTTCCAGCGCTTGCATGGATATTAAACATATCAACAAACCCAAAACTTGCAATCTCATAAGCTGCATCTGCCATAGTATTTGGAATATCATAAAGTTTTAAATCTAAAAATATTTTAAAATCAGGATTTATCTTTTTTAAATCTTCTAAAAAAGATTTTCCATCTCTTATATAAGATCTAAAGCCAACTTTTAACCAAACATCAAAATCTTTTAGTTGCTCTACTAACTCAAGATTTTCTTTTGCATTTGGCAAATCTAAAGATACACAAAGTTTCATATTACTCAATATTAAGCCTTGTTTACCTTATCTAAAACACCATTTATAAATTTAGGCGCACTATCAGAAGCTAATCTTTTTGATAATTCAATTGCTTCATTGATAATAATAGGTTTATCTAAACTTTTGAAAAGTATTTCATAAATAGCAAGTCTTAGAATTGATTTATCAACACTACCTGTATCATTTATTCCACCTTGTTTTAAATGTCTTGAAAGTTCTTCATCAATTTTTTCTAAATTATTAATAACACCATTAAATAAATCTAAAGCAAACTCTTTTTGTTTATTTCTAATTTTTTTATCTTCTAAAATTTCATCAATAAATTTTACAATACCATCATTTCCTAAATCATAGGCATATAATAATCCTACTACTGATTCACGTGCTTGTGTTCTTGTTGCCAAATTATTTTTCCATTTCTTTATATAAGTCTAACATCTCAATAATAGTTACCATTGCTTCTGCACCTTTATTTCCTGCTTTTGAACCAGCGCGCTCGATTGCTTGTTCAATTGTATCTGTAGTTAAAACACCATTTGATACAGGTTTTCCATACTTTAAAGTAACTGTTGCAATACCTTTTGTAGCTTCTGCAGAAATATAATCAAAATGAGGTGTAGCTCCACGAATCACTGCACCAACACAACAAATTGCATCATATTTACCACTTGCAAGAGCTTTATCTAAAGCAAATGGAATTTCAAATGCACCTGGCACTAATATTAATTCTATATTATTTTTATTTCCACCATGTCTAATAAATGCATCTTTTGCACCTTCAACTAATCTATCAGTAATTATGTGATTAAATCTACCATTAATAACAGCAACTTTTTCATCACCTTGTAAACTTAATTTACCTTCAATAATATTCATTTAAATTTCTCCAAAAATTATGTATAACTATCAATTATATCCTAAAGCCTCTTGAATAGCAAAAATCTCATTTATAGTTTTATATAAATCATAAATTTTTAGCATATTAGGGCCATCACTTAAAGCAATTAAAGGGTCAAAATGAGTTTCAAAAAAGAAACCATCAACACCTACAGCAGCTGCTGCTTTTGCTAAACTAGGAACAATGGCACTATTCCCACCAGTTGTTCCTCCTGTGCTTGGAACTTGAGCTGAATGTGTTGCATCAAAAATAACAGGAGCATATTCTCTCATTGAAATTAGATTCTTCATATCAACTATTAAAGCACCATAACCAAAAGTATTTCCTCTTTCACAAAGCCAAACACCATTATCTTTTGAATTTTGATAAGTTACTTCTTCAACTCCTCTAGTTCTTAGTACTTTCTCAACAGGATATTTCATACTTCCAGAAGCTAAAAACTGCCCTTTTTTTATATTAAGAGTACAATCTGTTTTTGCAGCTGCAACTAATAAATCTGTTTGTCTACATAAAAATGCAGGAATTTGTAAAATATCAACTACTTCTGAAGCAGGTGTAGCTTGATAAGATTCATGAATATCAGTTACTAATTTATATCCAAACTGTTCTTTTACTTCTTGAAATAATTTTAATCCCTCTTCTAAACCTGGACCTCTATATGAACTTAAACTTGTTCTATTAGCTTTATCAAAACTTGCTTTAAAATAAAAATCTACTCTTTTGTCTTCACTTAATGATTTTAATTTTTCTGCAATTCTCATAACAGTATCTCTATCTTCTAAAACACATGGTCCTGTTAATATTATCATTGATTTTTCCTTGAAAAAAGTGTTTTTCTCTCTTCTCCTGTATACGCATAATAAAATTCATATACATTAAGAGAGATGTATTCTATGTCATTTCTTGCATTTTCATTACAAGCAAAAAGTATTTTATCATCTTCTTGTAACACTACTTCAAGAGAGGGAAGAACTACAGTTTCATCGTCTCTTATTAGAAGTAAAGGTATCACATTATTTTTTTGTTCTTTATTATATAGTGACCTAGTAAAAATACCTAACTTCACCTCTTTTTTTTCTTTTATAACATTAAAAACTTCTGGTGCATATTTTTTATTAATTTTTAATTCATATAATAATGGATTTACATCAATCGTTTGTATTAAATCTTTTATTAATAAAGCTGCCCATTTATCATTTTCTTTATATAATAATCTAATGAATTCATCTGATAAAGGACTAATCAGGGCATTTGTAATTTTATTAATTAAAATTATTGAAGGCATAAAAATATGATCAATTTTTGCACTTTGAAAAATTGAAAAATCTTCTATATCATTTTCTCTTGCAATAGTCATAATATCTGGATTTAACTTTTTAGCAGTTGCTAAGATTGATAAATTAGTTGTGTCATCGTTTGTTGAAGATATAATAGCAACAGCATCTTTTATTCCAACTTTTAATAACACCTCTTTATCATCTGCATTACCATAAGTAATATGCATCAACTCATCAGCATGGAAAGTTTTCACTTTTGATCTATTTATCTCAATAAATTCTACTTCTATACCATGTTTTTTTAGTCCAGCATAAATATCTTCGCCCATTCTTCCATATCCACAAATTATATATTTTCCTTTTGGAAAAGATGCTAGATTTATATTTAAATCTTCTATTTTATAAATCCATTTTTCAAGTTTTAATAAATTAGGAGAAGTTAAAGCCATACTAATTTCAGTTGAAATTATCGAAAAAGGGTTAGCAATGATTTCAACATCTAAATCTTTTAAATTTTCTGTATGATTTGAAGTAGTTGATTTAACTGCTAATTTTACATAAGGATTGATTAATTTTGCAGTAAGAGCCATTCTAAGATTTAAAGAGTCATTTTCAAAGATACAAACTAAACCTCTGCAATAAAAACTCTTTAATCCAGCCTCTTTTAAAGAAGTTGCATTATAAGAATCTATCATAAGAATAGGTACATTTGGAGTAAAATTTTCCAAAATTAAATTATTTGCTTTAAATTCATCTTTTTCAATTACAACAGTTCGTATTCCTTGTTCTCTTGATCTATTTATAATTTCACTTGTAACTTGATTGTATCCAAGAACTATAATAAACTTTTCTTTTATACTTTTGATTTGCCTTTTAAACTTCGCTTTTTTAATTTCTCTTAAAAAAAGTTTATCTTGAAATAAAGTAATTAAAGTTCCAATTGCATAAAACCAACCAAGAACTGTTAAATATATTGAAAAAGTTACCCAAAGTTTTTGTGCATAAGTAAAAGCATATGGAGTCTCACCAAAACCAATTGTTGTAGCTGTATAAGTAACAAAATAAAAAGCATCAAAAATACTAAATTTATAAATATTACCTTCATTATCAACCCCATCAATAATCAAAAGCCCAACAACTGCAATAGTAAAAGTTATTATAATTACTAAAAATGGTTGTCTCATTCTATGCAATACTATATACAATGAACTATTTTTCACAAGTTTACCTAAATTACCTTTTTGATTTTAAAGTATCACCGACATATAAAGTAACAGATATAATATTAGCTAATAAAGCTCCGCCTGAAAGTGAAATAATCATACCAATAACTTCTGCATCCATTATATAAATATATGAAGTAACAGTCCATAAAATTGCTGCTGCAATTAGTTGAATATCTGCAACTAAAGAAGTAGCTAAGAGGACTGAGCCCATTTGTGTTTTATCCCCAAATTTTAATGTTGTTGCAATAATATTTATAATTATTGCAGCCATTAATTCATATTTGTTATGAGTTGCTAAAGAGTCTATATCACCATAAAAGAAACCAAAATTTACAGTCATAGCTAAAATAATAAAAAAACCTGAAATAACTTTATCTAGATTCATGCAGCACGTCCTCTATATCTTTTCCTATATCTAATCTTCTTCCAAATACATCATCTATATTATCATGTACCTTAGAGTTTCTATCTAAAAACATGATTTTATGTTTATCTAACTCATTTATATTTTTTAATCCCATAATTGCTAACAAGCCTCTTATTCCTTTGAGTAAGTTTTTATGGTAATCTCTTACTTTTTTAGACTGTTTATGCACAAAATAGTTTTTTCTTTTCTTTGGATTTTGCGTTGCAAGTCCTATAGGACAGTCATGTCCAGTTGTACCTGAACAATATCTAGCTCTAATACAACCAGCACTCATCATAAAACCACGTGCAATTTGAACAAAATCAGCTCCAATTGCCATAACAATAACAATATCATCAGGAGTAAGCATTTTACCACTTGCAATAAGTTTTACCTTATTTCTAACTCCATATTTTTTTAAAACTTTATCAACTAAATATATTGAATCTTTAACACTTAGTCCAATTCTTTCCATCATCTCAAGTGGAGCAGTTGCACTTCCTCCGCTACCGCCATCAATTGAAATAAAATCAGGATATGCACTATTGCCTGCTTTTATTCTTTTTTTAATCTCTTTTGCATAAGGATTTATATTTTCATAATCAGAAATAACAATTTTAATCCCAACAGGTTTATCAGATAACTCTTGAAGAGTACCAATAAAATTAAATAACTCTTCAACACTATTCGCAAAAGGAAATCTATTTGATGAGAATAAATCTTTATGAGCTTCAACATTTCGGTAATATGCAATTGCAGAAGTTACTTTCCCCGCAACTAGTTTTCCACCTGTTTGTTTTGCACCTTGTGCAATTTTTATTTCTGTCATTTGACAAAAACTCATAACTTTTTGGTATCTATCTGAACTAAAAGTTCCATCTTTATTTCTAACAGAATAAAGCCCCGAACTAATTTGTAAAATAATATCAGGCATATCTTTAGGAACTTCTTTAGGAAAATTCTCTAAAGGTACATCCCAATTAGGCCTATGAAATAATTTAGTTTTCGCATCAAATACATATGTTTCTGCTTCAGGATCATCTTTAAATATCATCTTCCTATACACATCAGCTGCCATTGTATCATTGAATAATTTATGCACTAAATTTTTTATCTTTTTTTGAAAATCTGTTCCATGAACAATTTTCATATACTTCTCATCATAATTTTGATGTGTAATAAAAAAGTTTGATGTTAACCCACCCTCACCAGAGTTAATAGGAAATTCACCCATAAAAGAACCTCGAACAAAAGCTCGTGTACCCTCAGGAGAAATTGAACCATCACTCATTGCACTTCTTCCAATAATTGATTTTGCAATATAAGGTTTTTTTCTACATTCACCAAAAGTTACTTCAAACTTAGTATCAACTTCATCATCATTTAAAACAATAGTTGCATGTCTTAACATAAATTTTGGTTTTGGCAAAGGTTGTGAAGGTGAAAAAGAAACATAATTAGGTAAATCTCTTGAAGCTTTAGCTACCCAATCCAGTTTATCTTTTGATTCATAAAATTTTTCATCTCCAAAGTATTGTCTAAAAGGCTCTCTTACCTCTTCTAATATATATCTTAATCTTCCAATAATTGGATAATTAACCAAAAGTTGATGATCTCTTTGTACATATTTATCATGTATGTACCAAACAATTATAATAAGTACAAATACAGTAATTATAACTTCTATATATAAAAAAAATATTCCCATACGCTAATCCTTTTTAAGTGAGACTAAAATTCCACTAGTAATAATCAAAATTATACCTAAAATAATCCAAATGTCAGGAAAACTATCTCCTAAAAATATCCCAATTGTAATACTAAATATAATATTTGCATATGAAATAGTACCAATAATTCCTGATTTTGCTACAGAATATGCTTTTGTCATATAAATTTGTGCAAAAGTTGCAAAAACTCCAAGTAAAACTATAAATAACCAATCATCAGTTTGAGGTATTACAAAAGTAGCAAATAAGAAGTCAAAATTATCATTTATATAAAATTCAGATATTAACATTAAAAGCAAGGGACCAATTGTTCCAATTATCATAAATGAAAGAACAATAGTTCTACTATCATAATAAGTTCTAAGTTCTCTTACTGAAGTATATGCAAGTCCAGCACCTACTCCTGTTAAAATTCCTAGCCATTCAGTTTTATCTAAAGAACCTCCATCAAATTTTGATATAAATAAAATTCCTATAAAACCTACAAAAATGCCCAGCCAACCTTTCAAACCCAACTTCTCTTTTACAAAAATATATGCAAAAATAGCAGAAAATATTGTTGAAGTTTTTGAAAATGTCATTGCTTCACTAAGTGGAATATTTGCAATATTATAAAAGAAAAATAGTAAAGCAGTAAAGCCTGCAAGACCTCTAAAAATTAGAAGCCATAACTTACCACCTATTTGAACAAGAGGTTTATTATAAATTGAAATTAAAAGCAAAGCTATCCCAAAGACGTTTCTAAAAAAAACAACTTCGATTGAACTCATTGAATCACTTAATTCTTTTGCAAAAGCACCCATACAAGCGAATAAAAAAGAAGCAAAAAGCATATATTTAATACCTAAAGAAATATCATTGTTCATATATTATCCTAAAATTAAAACGCAATCTTATTTAGTTTCAAATTAAAAATAGATTATTATTTAACATAATTTAACAAATTAATATTTTTAGTAACTTTTAGATAATATACATAAAATTTATTTATAGTTTAATAGGAAGAAAATGGAATATTTAAAAATCATTGGTGAGAGTAAACTTCAAGGTGAAGTTAAAATATCAGGAGCAAAAAACGCAGCACTACCTCTAATAGCAGCAACAATTTTAGCAAAAAATGAGATTACTATTTGTAACATGCCAAATGTAGTAGATATCAATACTTTTTTAAAGCTTATTAAAAAACTAGGAGGTTCATTTACAAAAAACAGTGACTGCATTAAAATTGATACTTCAAACTTACATAATACAACTGCAACATATGATATTGTAAAAACAATGAGAGCCTCTATTTTAGTACTTGGTCCAATTTTAGCTAGATTTGGTCACTGTGAAGTATCTCTTCCTGGAGGTTGTGCAATAGGTCAAAGACCAGTGGATTTACACTTAAAAGCACTAGAAGCAATGGGTGCAATTATAAAGATAAACCATGGTTATATTGAGGCTTCTGCTCCAAATGGTTTAAAAGGTGCAAAAATTGTATTTGATAAAGTTACTGTTGGAGGAACTGAAAATACAGTTATGGCAGCTGCCTTAGCAGAGGGTGAAACTACAATTATAAATGCAGCAAAAGAACCTGAGATTGTTCAGCTTTGTGAAGTAATAAAAAGTGCAGGTGTTAAAATTGAAGGTATTGGAACTTCAATACTGATTATTCAAGGAACAAATAAAAAATTACTTGATATAAAAGATTTTGATATAATTCCTGATAGAATTGAAGCTGGTACTTATATGTGTGCAGCTGCAATTAGTAACTCAAAAATCAAAATAAATAAAATAATACCATCACATTTAGAAGCAATTATTGCAAAACTAGAAGAAATGAATTTTGAAATTTTAAGAGATGAAACATCTATTACCGTTCTTCCTACCAATGAAATAAAACCAGTGAATATTGTAACAACAGAATATCCAGGATTCCCAACTGACATGCAAGCTCAATTTATGGCATTGGCAACTCAAGCAAATGGTGTCAGTACAATAGATGAAAGATTATTCGAAAATAGATTTATGCATGTTAGCGAATTATTAAGATTAGGTGCTGATATTCATTTAAATGGTAATATAGCAACAATAAATGGTGTATCTAATAAATTAAATGGTACTGATGTTATGGCTACAGATTTAAGAGCTTCATCAGCTTTAGTTTTATCAGCTTTAGTTGCAAAAGGAGAAACTTCAATTCATAGGATTTATCATCTAGATAGAGGATATGAAGATTTAGAAGGAAAGCTTAGTAACATAGGCGCTAATATTGCAAGATACAAAGAATAATTACTTTATACTTTAAGTATAAATCTTATAAAATTAAAATAATTCATATATTAAAGGTCATAACATGAAACTAGAAATCTCTTTATTCAAATTTGATTATAAGTCTGATTATTTGCCATACTATACAAAAAACTTTGTAAAGATTAAAAATGAGAAGAATTTATTAGATCTTTTAAATAGTATAAATACTAAAAATTCTTTTGATTATAAAAATACAAATAACTTTAATGTTGTGATAAATGGAATATATACAAATGTAACTATTACTATTAAAGAGCTAGTTGAAACATTTGGAAAAGAGTTCACAATTGAACCTCTTTCAATTAGAAGAGCACATAGTGACTTATTAATAAATGATGAAGACTTTAAAGAGAGATTTAAAATTTTAGAAGAGTTTACTAAGCATGAAGATATTGTAAAATACAAAAACTATAAAATATATTTTTATGCTTCAAATACTCTAAACTTTGAATATGATTATATAGGGGATGCTTTACTTTTATTAGCTTATGATTTAATACAAGAAGATAAATCAAAAGAAAAAGATATTTTAAATGCTTTATTGCAATATGAGTGTGGAGCACAATTTCATACAAGTTTAGAAAATAGAGTTTATAACTTTGATACAGAAATTGAAGAAAAAATAAAATCAATAAAAGTGAAACTAAACCTTTCAAAAAACATTGAAGAACAAAACTTTATCTTAGAGAAAAAATTACCCTTAGATTTTGGAACTTTTGATGAAATGAAAGAGATTAAACATAATTTTTATGATTTTAATATCGCTTATTTTAAAGGCCTAAAAGAAGATACTAAAACTACTGAACTATTATCTAAACTAAATGCAAAAATGATTAATCTACAAACTATGAATTTTGATTTAGCTTTAGATACTTTTCATATAAATTCTGATTTTACAATAAAACTTGCTTCAACCATCATGCTTGATGCTTTTGATAATAACGCTGATTTATTAGTAGTTGATAATGAAAATATATTTAATATATTTGATTCAAATAGAAAACTATTAGAAAAAACTTCTGGAAGAGATATAATCTTACCAGTAATTCATAAAAATGAATTAGCAAAACTTGCTTTTGGTTTACACGAAAAAGTAAAACCAAACTTAGCAAAACATACAATAGATCCAGAAATAGTATAAAAAAGAGGTAAAAATGAAGTTAGAATTAGAGTTTATAATATATAGTTTAATAATAATACTAACTTTGATTCCTTTTTTTATTTATCGAGAAAAAGTTTTTTATCGTTTTTATAAAATAGGAAATATACATACTTTTTTAAGAAATATTGATAGTTATTTAATACTTCAATATCCTAAAATTTATTTTAATTATAATATTGTAAAAAAAGTTGCTGATGAAAAAGATATTAGAATAAAAGAGACTCTGATTATTGAAGATTTAGTTAAACAATTTGCAAATTATGAATATGAATTAAGAACACAAAAAAGTGTTCCAAAAAATAAATTATGGAATAACTATGAAAAAAACTCTAAACTAATAAAAGATAATAAACTGCCAATAGATTGGATTCAAAGAAAAGAAGTTGCCTGGCTAAGAGATGATAATAAATGTAATCGTTGTGGTAAAAAAATAAAACTATTAGATACTCATATTTTATTAGCAAAGCAGATGAGAAACGGTGGTGGCTTCAATCTTGAAAATATTATAATAGTATGTAGTGATTGTAATAGAGTGATAAAATCATCAAATATTGGAAGAACTGTACGAAACCTACGTATTTTAGATAACTTGATGAGAAAGGTAACTTCATAATCTAATTTTTCGACTTAATGAAAAACATAGGTGTCCAGTTTCACCACGTTATGGTTGCCTAGTTTCATAAATTAAGAAAGCGATAGCTTAACAACATAATTGTAAAATCTTTACAGCAAATAAGGATTTAATATATGTCACAAGTCTATCACTCTAATGCCAGAACAGCAATTCTAACCCAAATATACTTTACACAACATACCCCTTCATATCTACATTCTCTTCGGTCTGGCGAGCAATAAGTATATATTCCAACATTTTATTAAAGCTTTTAAAATTAAACATTGTTGTTAAAAAAATTAATACCTACAAAGAACTCTTCTCTGGTACCAATATTATCACGAAGCTCTATATAATTATACTACCCCAATATGTCAAGACAACTTTCTATAAAACCTAATTCCCACTATCAACTGTAACTTTATGCCACAATTTCATCTAATTTATTATAATTTACATCATTTATTTTCATACTTTCAAAGTATACATTCATAGGTTTTTTATAATTTAAAGTTTGATGAAATCTTCTATAATTATAAAACTCCATATAATCTGTAACATCATTTTTCAATGTTGATATTTTGAAATATTCATTAAGATATATCTTTTCCACCTTTGCACTTCTCCAAAATCTTTCTATACATATATTATCTGTTGCTCTTCCTTTTCCATCCATTGAAATAATAATATTATTATCCTTTAATGTTTGAGTATGAATATAAGAGGTATATTGACTACCTTGATCGGTATTAAATATTTCTGGTTTTCCATATTTGGATAAGGCTTCATTTAGCACACCCATGACTAAGTCAGTATCCATTGTATTAGATATTCTCCATGATAATATGGCTTTAGAATACCAATCTATAATAGCTGCCATATAGACCATTCCCCCTTTTATTTTAATGTATGTTATATCAGTACTCCATACTTGATTTGCTCTTACTGTATCAAGTCCTCTAATTTTATATGAATGTTTAGGATGTTGTTTATCAGCCCAAGAAGTATTTGGTGGACGTACAGCTAGTACAGCTCTTAAACTTAACTGTTTACGATATTGGCGTACTGTATTGATACAGACATTGTATCCACGTTCTAATAACTCTTTGTGTACTTTAATATAACCATAACATGGTATATCTACAAATATTTTAACTATCTCATTTTTAATATCTTGTTTTATAGGATTTACCATAGGTACATAAAATAAATTACTTCTATTATAATTAAGTAGTTTACATTGTTTTACAACTGAAATTATTTTACTATCTGTTTATAATGTCCTCCCTTGTCAAGACCACTTAACCAAGTTTTCTTATTCCAAATACCTATGATACTTTTTGTAACAATTTACTATCTAAATTATTAATAGCTTTAAAATATACCTCATTTGGTGTCTTATTTCCAATAGCTGAATGTAATCTTCTACTATTATATTTTTGCATATAATTATCAATTGAGTATCTCAATTCATTCATACTTTTATAATCATTTAGATATATTTCTTCATATTTGATACTACGCCAGAATCTCTCAATTACGATATTATCGATACTTCGCCCTTTACCATCCATGGATATTTTAATATCATGTTTATTTAATATATCAACATGAGCTGACGCTGTATATTGTGAGCCTTGATCAGTATTCACTATATCAGGTTTAGGATATAGACTTAATGCTTCATTTAACACACTTGTTGTAAGTGATACATCCATTGTATTTGATAGTTTCCAAGATAATATTTTCTTGGTATTCCAATCAATAATTGCAGCTAAATAAACATGACCTCGTTCAAGTTTAATATATGTAATATCTGTACTCCATACTTTATTTGGAGTATCAATAATTACTTGATTTTTATCATTTTTAAACTCTTTCAATAAGTATGGATATTTATAATGTTCTTTATTTGGTATA
Organism: Halarcobacter sp.; assembly: GCA_965243765.1. Lineage (GTDB taxonomy): Bacteria > Campylobacterota > Campylobacteria > Campylobacterales > Arcobacteraceae > Halarcobacter. Next base: position 335,886 of record CBDEWB010000020.1, on the reverse strand, counting down.
GTGGTCTTCTTTGTAGGATATATCGCTCTTATCCCTAGATATTGATAGATTGTTTTGATCAACTTTCTACCTACAAAGAATCCTTCATTTTCTAATGCAGTTAGCATTCTTCTTGTTCCATAATATGGAAACTCTGAGTATATATCATTAACCATATTTAATAGTGTAATATCTTCATCACTACTGAACTTTTGTACAGGTATATAATATAATGATGACTTTGAAATATTAAGTGCTATACATTGTTTATTTAGGGAGAGTTTATGCTCAGAATCTACAAAAGTCTTACGACTCTTAGATGAGACCAAGCTTACGAGCTTTCCCTCTAGGAAATCTCTTTCTAATGTTAATTCACCAACTTTTTTAGCCATGTTATCTTTATCTTTTTGTAAAATTTCTATCTCAGTTTTATACTCTCTTACCACCGAACTTTTATCAAATGCAAGTGACATGTTTTCTAAAAACTGTTTTTTCCAGTTTTTTAAACTTACTGGTAAAACTTCGTAATGACTTGCAATCTCATTTATAGTTTTCTCTGCCTCTAAAACCTCAAGAACTAACTTTGATTTAAATTCTGCACTATATGTTTTTCTTTTTGTACTCATTTTTATTTATCCCTATATTTTGTATTTTATTCTATCATTTAGAATAAGAATACTTGGTTAACTGGTTTGTTTTTCTAGGGACATTATAGTTTTATCTGCTAACTCTTTTTTATAGCTAGAGTCCAAGCTCTTTAACTTTCCCACAGCCCACTCATTCTCTACAGTTAATTGACCTACTACTTTTGCATATTCATCAAGTTTTGCTTGTAATTTTATATTTTCTTCTTTATATTCTTTATATTCTTTAACTGCTTTAGCAGGTTCCATTGCAACTACTGCATTCTCTAAAAATATCTTTTTCCAGTTTTGCAAATTCTTCGGTGTTATATTATTTTTACTTGCAATTTGTGTTAATGTTTTGTCTTCTTTTAAAAGCTCTAGTACTAATCTTGTTTTGAATTCTGCACTATAAACTGTTCTTGTTCTGCTCATATTATTATCCTTTATTTTTATTGTTTAATTTTACTATTTTAAGAATTAAACTTTAGAAAAAATTGTTTGTTTTTCTTGGGGTAGTATATATAATTTCATATACTTTTTTAAAACTTTCTGGTGTTATTTTATCCAGTATGTTTTGTATATGATTATCACTTGGTATATCAGATATTCCAAACATAGTTTGTGCATTACTGATACCTTTTGCAGTATCAATATCCCTTTGAAAACTTAACCAAGATTTATTTTGAAAATAAAATACACTAAATGCAGATAATATAATATCTTTTAAACTGTAAATTATATTTGTTCTTTGTTTTCTTGTATCTTCTATATTTGATATATTACTTGTAAATGATTCTATTAAAAAATCAAAAATATTTGTCTGCCTCATTTGCTTAAACACTTCTATTTATGGGCTATATTATAGCTAAAATTAGGTGTTAACAAGCTTTTAAAAGCCTATAAATAAAGGGGTTTTGTGAATTTATTTAGTAATTATTTTGGAAGATTTTAACTATATAAATTTTCACTTAGAATTGCTAAATTGCTCAGAGATTTATCCTCAACTATGTATATTTTTCAGCGAAATTATGGAAAAATATACAAAGTAGTTGAAGATAATTGGTGGGTTTATACAGTTTGATTTACACTCTCCTATTTTCTTAAATCTTTTATTTCTTCTATGGATAAACTTGTAATTAATGATATAGTTTTATTATCAAGTCCTTGTAATATTGAAGTCTTAGCTATTTCTAAGTTTCGTTGTTCTATACCTTGTTCTATACCATTTTTCGTAGCAGTATCTATAGCATTTTTATCATCTGCTTGTTTTAAATCCATAGAATCATAATATTCTAACTCTTTTTTATTCCAGCTATATTTATTGGCTATTTGAAAAGCTTCTTGAAATTCTTTTATATTTTCATATTCTTTAGGGATTAAATCAAATGATGATGCGTTGTTTATGAAGTAAATCCATTTATCTATAGTAGTATTTAAGTCTTCAAGTTTAGTATCAAATTTCTTTAGTTCTATAAAGGTAAATTCAAAATCTTTTAAATCTTGTGTTGTTGTTTCTTGATTAATAATAAGATGTCTTGATATATAGTTAATATTATCAAACATATTAAAGTTAAGTATAGCTATATAATAAACTTTTTTAAGATTTTTAACATCTTCACCTTTTTGTATTTGAGATACATAAGCTTTAGAAGTATAATATAAACTTCTTTTATCAAAATCACTCAAATCTTTCTTTTGCATCTCTACAATGAATTTATCACCATTTTGATTTGTAGCTTTTATATCTAAAATTGTTTCTTTTAATTCTTTTATATCAGGTAATTGATAAGGATTATCTAAAGTTACAGATACTATAGCTTTTTCATTTTTGAAATCTAAGACAGAATTTAAAAAAGAGATTAAAATCTCTTTTTTATTTTCATTTCCAAATATCTTTTTAAATGCTAAGTCATTTTTTGGATCTGCAAATTTCATTTTAAAACTTCCTCTTTGATTAATTTAATTTATTATATCTAAGATACAATAAAGTTTTATTTATAGAGCCACTTGCAAATTCAATTACAACGAAGTATCTAATTTTAAATATAACCATTTTAAGATTTACAAAAATAGTTATTATTTTTTCTCATATATTTTACAATAAATTTACCAAATTCAACGATTGTTAAATTAGATTTCTGTATTATTTCTCTTACATGCTGGTTTGTTCTGGCATTAGAGTGATAGACTTGTGACATATATTAAATCCTTATTTGCTGTAAAGATTTTACAATTATGTTGTTAAGCTATCGCTTTCTTAATTTATGAAACTAGGCAACCATAACGTGGTGAAACTGGACAATTAGGAGTTGAATCTGGTTCTTTTAGAACTCTACCTTTAGATTTTTTACCTGTTAGTTTTTCTGTATCTTCTGTATATTTTAGTTTATTATCATACTCTTTTTTATCTTTTTCATATCTAGTAATTGATCTTATTTCTATTTTGGAAATAGCATCTTTTATAACTTTTAAACGATCTTCTCTTCTTGATATCTCTTGCGGTATGTTCATACCTATATTTTCATCTTTATTATCTATGTCTTTAGCTTGAGCCATTAAAGATTTAACTTCATTTTCAAGTTGTTTTTGTAATTGTTTAGCATGCTTATAGCTAAGTGCTTTATGTTTAGAAGCATTTGCTTTTATTTTAGTTCCATCAAGGCTAACTTTTCCAACTTTTAATAATCCTGAGCCTTTAGCTATTAAAAGTATCTGTACAAATATATCTTCAAGTTCATTTAAAAATCTTTGTCTAAAATTTGCTATTGTATCATGGTCAGGATGACTGTTTGCAGCTATATATCTAAATGCTATAGAATCATATGCAGCATTCTCTAACTTTCTACTGGAAAAGATACCTGTAGAGTATCCATAAAATAATAATCCAAGTAATATCTTTGGATGATATGCTTGTTTACCAGATCTTCCACTATACTGTTTATCTATACTTGATATATCAAGTTGATCTATTATATCAACAATAAATCTTGCAAGATGATTTTGAGGTAGCCAATCTTTAATTGATGGTGGTAAGAGATAAGCTTGATCTCTATCATAAGATATATATTTATTCATTTAGATACTTTTTAAGTTATTTTATAGATGTAATTATAGCTAAATATTAATGTTTAAGCCCTTATACAAGGGGTATATCACGAGTTTTTTATTGAAAAATATTTAGATGTGTATCCGATAGACTCCTAGTTTTATAAATTTTACTTTTATTCTTTTTTGTAAAGTGTGTATCACAGTGTATTTCTCTTTATCAATCATACTGGCTCCAAATATTTTATTTAAAGTTTATAGAGCCACTTGCAAATTCAATAATACTCAATAGCTAATTTTTTATTTCCATCACTTTTAGTTTTAAAAAAATGATTATTTATTTTTCTTTGCGTAGTTTACACTAAATTTAGTAAATTTCTTAAAAAATCATATTTTTTCTCCATACTTTATGGTTTTGACTATAAAATTGAAGATTTTTCTATTATTTTTAATAAAAGTCATGTAATGAGTTTTAAACTTTGATGAATACAAACAGATAAAATTCCAAATGATAAAACAGAAGCTACTTTTGTAGCTCCTTGATAATAAATTGTGGGAACCTCTAAAAACAACTTTCTAATTTGTTTAAATCATTTTTAACTTAATTTTTAAAATTTATCACACGCGAAACTTGATTTACTATAAAATTCTACTAAAAATTATAATGATCTTTGTGAGTTTTTGTAAAATCTCTATGATTTCATATATTTTTACATAACTTTCACTTTTTGCAATCTAACTAACTGTTCATATCTAAAGAGCTTATATGTAAGATTTAAAAATCCTATAGATGACTTGATTCGTTTTATCCCAATGGACTTCATATGTAAGGCATCATTCATAGAGTTTGTCATAAATCCAAATATATGTTCTACTCTTGCTCTAATTTTAGATTTTATGTTATTTGAATCTTTTTGTTCATCTGTTAAAGGACTACCTCTGTAACCTTTTTCATGCACAAAGCTTTTGCAATTTTTATCTTCTAGAAATTCTTCTATCTCTTTACTCCTGTAAGCACTATCTGCATGAAGTTTATTATCTGTTTCATCAATGATATTTTTAATTTCAGTAGAATCATGAGGAGCAGCACTTGTAACACTATATTTAGTTATGAATTTAGTTTTTTCATCTGCGTTAATATGGTCTTTATATCCATAGTGTCGTTCACTTGATTTAGTCATCCAACTTGCATCAGTATCTTTTTGGCATAACTTGCTTCGTTTACCATTGTTATCTTTTCTGGCAAATTTTAAAGGTATAGCACCTTTTTTAATATCAGCATTATCTTCTTTAGAATTTCTTTGTCTAGGAACATCTACAAATGAAGCATCTATCATACTTCCCTCTTTTGCTATAATACCTTTATTTATAAGTTGTTTAGTAAATAGTTCAAATAATGTTAAAGATAAATTCTTATTTGATAGCTGTTCTTTGAAATGCCAAATAGTTTTTTCATCAGGTATTTTATCTCCAATTTTCAATTCTAAAAATTGTTTGAATGATGTTCTATCATTTATTTGAAATTCTGTTTGTTCATCACTTAAATTATAGTATTTTTGTAATATTAAAATTTTAAACATCATTATCTTATCGTATGGTGGCCTACCACCAGCACCTTTAGGTTCTACGTATAAAGCCTTCTCTATTGGTTCTCTAAACATATTCCAATCTACAACTTTATCTAATTTTGTTAGTGGTGGTTGATATTCTTTTATTTTTCTCTCATGAAATTCTAAATCAAATAATCCTTGCATTTATAAAGCCTTTTGAGTGATATTTAATATCTATTTTAACTAAATCTTGATTTTAAATTGCTTAGGTTGGGTAGTTTTTAGAGATGCCCTTGTATTACATCCAAAGTCATCTTTTAAATATTTATTTACTCTTTCAACCATACTTCTTTGATTGTAGTGGTGTTCATCTGATGATTTAGGTAAATTTAAAAATTCAAATTTTACTTTTTCATCTTTGATAAGTTGAATCTTTTGTTTTAATTCTTTTGAGTTCTTGGGATTTATATCTATAATTGGTTTATGATTTAGTTTTTCAGAATACTCTCTAATTATATCGCTGTCATACCCAGCATCAAGTAAATCACGAAGATACATCACTCTTTTACCAGTTTCATTGATAAGTGGAAGTGCTACTGAACTATCATGAACATTTGCACCTGAATAGAATGCTGCTATTGGTATATCTCCATCTACTGCACTAATATGAAGTTTACCACCTATTGTAATCTCTCTGTTACCTTTAGAATTTTGTTTTATTCCAACTCCGCAAGAAGTAGATATAAGTGATAACATATCCTCGGTAATTTTCATCTCTTTTTGAAGTTCTAATATCTTTGGTTTTATTGGAGCTCTTTTTTCACCTTTTTTTGGTCGTCCTCTTTTTAATTTTGGCTTATCTTCTTTTTCTAATTTTACAGGCTTTTGTCTAAGTGGTATTTTTGTAGCATCACTTGCATTATACATAAATATCGTATCTGATAAATATTCTTTAACAAATCTTTCATGAGTTTTTTCAGCTATCTTTAATTCACTAAGTTGTGTAAATACTCTAGAAAATTTAGATTCACTTGGAATATCTATTTTATACCTCCATCCACACAATACTCGTAATACTCTATCGCTATGAAGTCTATCAATTAAATCTCTTGTTGTTTGCATATTGTAAACAGATTTAGCAATCATTGCTCTTGCTATCTCTGTCTCTGTCTTTTGGTGTATTTGTAATCGTTACAACTGTTACATTCTTTTCAATTTGAGCAAAGTCTAAAATCTTTATTAGTTTCTCTTCTTTGGTACTTAATGTTCCTAATTGTTCTTTTATTTCAGGAAACAAACAATTTTCAAGGTTTAGAATTTTAGTCCACATATTTGAAAGATTTGAAGATGATTTTGGTATAATATTTTTCATAAGTTGAATCTCTTTTCTGTTAAATTTTAGGATATAAAATTATAACTTATTGAAATTAGATTTCAGCTTTTTTGAACAAAATAAATTAAATTATGAGCTTTTTTGTTAATTTGCAAGTGGCTCTATAATATATTTTTTTGTTAATAAAGTGGTGCATTTTTCTTTTGTGCTACTGGTATATTTTGGCTTTACACTTGACATTTATTATCCTATCAAACATACTACCAATATAACTACTCTTTCTATCTGTTTGAAACAATACATTTTTATCTTCAAAAAATTGATATGTTAGATTTGTATGTAGTTCATTGAGTGTATCCAAAGATGTATTTGATAGTATAAATGAATTTAATATTGTATTTGTATCGCCAAGGTCTGCTTCAATGCCTTTTATTGATGTTGCCAATTCCATTTTTGGGTCATTTCTTGGGTTTGAGTTTCTTATACCTTTTGGGTCTATAAAACTAATATATTGTTTGCCATCTTTTATAATCCACATAATAAAATCTGGATAAAAATTACCCTCAGTGAAAAATCCAAGACCTGTTTTACTTTGGTTTCTAAGTAGATATATCTCAATATCTTCACACTGAGCAGTATTATTTCTTATATAGATACCTAAGTCCTCTACAAAATCTCTTTCTCCATCATTTAACTCTATTGGTTTGATAGATAAAGCTGTTTCGCCTTTGTTCTTGAATACAAGAGGATTATATAAGTGTTTATCAAATCTAAAAGCACTAAAATCTCTCTTTGATAACAAATGAAGTTCAGCATCATCTATTACACCACTCTCAAGCATAGTTTTAAGAGCTTCCAACCTACCTATAAGCTCTGTTTCTTTATCTTCTACTGTAATGGTATAGTTATCTATTAAATTCGCTGTGTCTCTTGTCTCGTCCAATTCTCTGTATTCTAAAAATTGGCTCTCCCACTCACTCTTTTTATACTCATAAAATGACTTCATATATTTTTTAAGAAGTGTAATCATAATTATTTCAAAGTTAGTAAGGTTTTTGAAGCTATATACATTCATATTGTCTTTTGGAATAAGTAGTTTATACCAATCATTAGACTGAAGTAATATTTGAATATTTTCTTTAGATATATTTAGATTACTCCAATCTTTTTCATTTTTGAATTGTTGAAGTGCGAAAAACAGATTATCAGTATTGATAAAACTAAGATGAGTATCTTGAAGTATTTCACTGTTTAGTTCAAGCTTATCTCCACTTCTATTTTTACTTGCTAATTCATCTACTTGTTTATATAAGCTCAATACAACTCTTTTATGTATAGCTGTTGTTTGAATATATTCTAAATCAAGTTTAACTTCTCTTTTGAAGTCCTTACCTTCTTTAAGGTCTAACACTTTTAGCTTTTTAGTTTTGTATCTCTCATCGTATATCAATGGTAGAACAAACTCTACTCTCTCATCAGTAGGAACACCCTCATCTTTTAGATAGTCTTTAAATGCTTTGATATAATCAGCTTTTAGTCCAAAGATATTTAGTGTTTCTATTGAGCGATATTTTCTTTCAAGATTTTTATTTTTAATAGCACTACTTCTTTTTAGACAAAAATTATAACCTTTAAGTCTTACTCCACGACCAAATAGTTGAATAATCTGAGAACCCTCTTTTTTCCCTATATTCATAAGCCCCATAGTGGATACTCTCCAAGAACTCCAACCCTCACTAAACTTCTTTGAACCTATAAGTATATTTAGATTTGAAGTAGTGTCATTTATAGTCTTAAATAGTGAGCTTGAGAAATCTCTACTGCTTACGGTCATACCATTAGCTTCACATATCTTTGTCAGCTTATCACTATCGCCAACATTGATTACACCAAAGTATTCATTTTCTCCAATTTTAAGAGCTATCTCTCCATCTACACCTTTTAGATTTTCAAGATGAAGACCACCACCTGAAGCATTAAATATTATATTTAGTATATCATCAAACATAGCCGTGGCATCAAGTTTAGAGTTTAATTTTATGTGTTCTAAAAACTCAAATTTTTTAGCAAATATATCACTTCCATCTTTTTTATTTAATCCACTGTCAAAGCTCATAATTTTATCAATATTAGCAATACTCTCTACTCTGTTTTTGATAAACTCATTTATGAAAAGCAATACATCAACTACATCAGATACATCTTTACCACTACTTTTTCTAACGGCATTTACACTTGAACCTACAAATACCATAAGAGGTTTTTCTATTAAATAAGGTTTTATCAAAGCTCTTGAACTCTCATATATTTTCATCTGTTGATAAAAGCTAAGAAGTGAAGCTGTTAAGTAAGTCTGTTTTATTGTCTCACTATCTTCACTTAGATTTAGAATAGAGTAGTCTTTACCATAACCATCTTTGTAAAAATACTTGTAGCTATAATCAAATATAATAGCCTTTGTATATTCATTTTCTAAATCTGTTTTCTTTTTACCAGTGCTACTGTTTATTGCTTGAGCAAAAGTAGCTGAGTATTCAAAAGCAAAACCTTTTTTACTTAGTTTATCTCTATTGGTTTTCCATATTTCGCCTTTAGCTCCACGGTGTCCCTCATCAATAAACACAAGGTTATTATCTTCAAAGCTATCAACGGCTACTGTCTTATCTCCGTTTTCTTCTCCAAGTTTTGTTATCTCTATAATCTCAATAGCATTACTTTCAAAAAGTCCTTTGCTATCTTTTGAAAATATCTCTGCTTCTATATTTGAAGCTTGAAACTCTTCTAAATGCTGATTTGACAATCCCTCATTTGGAGTTATAAGAACAGTTTTATTGATTTTAATTTTACCATAAGAGTAATGGTTAAACTGTAATAAATTCATTTGAAGTAAAAGTGTTTTTCCTGAACCAGTAGCATTATATAAAGCAAGTTTATTTAGCTCTGTATCATTATATTCTGTAAGCTTCTCTTTGTTGTTATCTATATTAGTATTGAACTCTTTTAGATAAGTGTTTAGGTCTTGTAGCAGTTGCTCTTTATCATCAAAATATTTATCTAAATAAATCTCTACAAATAGCAGTGATAAGTATTGAAAATATTTCCATTTAATACCACGACCCATAATCTTGGTATGTCTTACTATGTTTTCATCATACTCTTGAAGCTTATCATCACTTATTTGTTTGCTTGTGCTTATCAGCTTGTCTTTGAGTTCGTGATAAAAAAGTGAATTATCATTTTCATCAAGTTCTTCAAGTCTTGAAGCTTTTAAGTCTTTAGCCAAATCTTCAAAACTACTAACTCCAAAGAGGGATAATAGATATGAGTTTAATACTAATTTTTCATTAAATTTCATCTATTATCTCCCAACTTCCATCTTTAGAACTTCCAACTCTTCTCAGCATATTATTTTCTTTTAAATTTTTTATATTATTTTCTATAGCTGTTGTACTAATTTTAACAATCTCTGAGAGTTTAGGAATAGTTATATAAGGATTTTTCAGCATTGATTTTATAATTAACTGCCTATTGTTTGATAGTTTAAAAGATTTATCACCCAACTTATCACCCAACTTATCACCCAACTTATCATCATTTCTATAAATAATACATCTAAACTGTTCCATCTCAACATCATTTATAAACTCAACATCACTATTTAATTTTAGAACTCTTTTTATTCCACTTCCATAGCCAGTATATGGCAATATATTTTTACAAATAGAACTTAAAATAGGGTTTCTTTGAATTGCTATACCATTTTTTATTTTCGCTATTGTCAAAGAGTTTGTTAATTTACCTGGACTTATTATTTCAATCCTATTATGAAACATAAAGATTTTTATAGATGAGTTTATGTAATAATCTCTATGAATTAAAGCATTCACAATTAGTTCTATGAATACTTCTTTTTCTATCTCTAACTCTCCATTTGAGTTAAAATCTTTTTCAACTTGATAAGTTCTTAGCTGACTAATAATAAAACGGATACTATCCTCATAAAGCTCATCAAATGTACCTTTAAGAGTTTTTTTAGAGATAAATTTAGTAACTCCCACATCATTACCATCAAAATAGCAACAATCTACATAAAAAGATGGATTATATTTTTGTGGATTTTCACCAAATATAAGGTTCCCTGCTAGTGTTAAGTGTTCATCTCTTAGTAGTTCTAGATTTTCTAAAATTGTTTTTAAGTTTAGATCATTTTTATTTAGTTTATTTAATATCTCAATATTATCATTTTTTAAAAACTTTTTGAGCTTAGAGTTATTAATATCATCAATAGTTGTGTTATGCACAATATTTTCATCAGGAAAAAGATTTTTAGATTCTGTAAAAAGTCTTCTTAATTCTTGTGGGGATATTTTTCTTTTATCGCTTCCTACTTTTGTTAAATATATTCCACCGTTTGTTGAGTATGGCTTATTTACTCCCTCATCTATATTTATGACAAGAATTTTTTTATCTTCTATATTTTCAATCTTTACAAGTGGATATATGGGAGGTGTAACATTTGTATTTATCACATTACCTATAAGCTGATTCAATCTTTTTATATCATCGCTATTTAGCCCAATGGTTTTACCATCATCATCCACACCTACTATAAGCCACCCACCTTTAGCGTTTGAAAAAGCAACCAACTCTTGAGCAAGTTTGTCTGCGTTTGTAATATTTACTTTAAACTGTGTATAGCTATCTTCACCGTTAGATATTCTTTGGAGTAAATCTGTCATATTATTTTCCTACTATTATCGTTAAATAATTCAATTAATTTCTTTGTATCAAACAAGAGGAATACATAGCTATCCGCAACAAAATTATATTGCCTTTTATTTATTTTTATATATCCCATTTATATTTTAATCTCCCAATACCCACTCTTCAAACTACCAACCCTAACTATTTTATTTTCATTTTTAAGTTTTGACATATCTCTTTTTATTGTTTTATCTGTTACACTTAAGATATTTGCTATTTGTAACACTGTTATATTTTTATCTTTTTTGATAAGACTTAGTATTTTATCTAGTCGTTTTAATGGGACATTTTTAGGGACTTTTAAAGGGACATTGTTTTTACTTTCTTTAATATAGTCTTTTAATGATTTATTTATAATTTCTAACATAAATTCTATAAAAGGAGTACTTTCACCTATACTTCCTGAATCTTCTAATGCTTTGTAGTAAATTTTTTGATTATTTCTGACCATACTTTCTATTGGTATATATGCGAAAAAATCTTTAAATGATCTTAGTATTACCGTTTGCCAAAGTCTTCCAATTCTACCATTTCCATCACTAAAAGGGTGTATAAATTCAAATTCATAATGAAATATACAACTTACTATCACTAGATGTTCATCAGTAGTTTTTAACCAATCAAAAATATATCCCATAAGCTGTGGTACAAAATTTGGAGGTGGTGCTACATGCGTTACTCCATCTTTTCCACCAACTCCAACATTATTATTCCTATAATTTCCTGCATTCGTAAAAAGTTTATCCATTAAAATCTTATGAGCTTTCAATAAATCTTTTTCATTTTTATAATTATACTTGTCCAAATAATCATAAGCTTCTATAGCACCTTTTACTTCTTCTATTTCTCTCATAGTTCCTAATACAGTTTTACCATTTATAACACTTGTAACTTTAGCTTCATCAAATGTATTTCCCTCAATCTGTAATGTCCCTGTAATAGATCTAACTCTATTTTTTTTACGAAGCTGTAAGTTACTGTACTTTTTATCTATATATTTAATATCAGATATATGCTCAGATATTTCACTTGTAAGCTTTAGTATTTTAGAGGTTATAGTATATGGTGGTTTATAGCTACTCATTAAACATCAACCTTTTAAACTCTTGCTCTATCAACTTAACTTTATAGTGGTCTTCATCTTTTCTAAGGTTATCTAAGTTGTTATCGCCATTTATGTAGATAGTGTCAAACTCTCTGTCAAAAACTTGCCAATCCATTTTTTTGAAGAACTCGTTTAGTTCATCACTACTTTGTCCATCTCTCCAAATGATAAGGATTTTTTCTTTTTTAAGATTTTGTCCCTCTACTACAAGATAACCTTTTAGTAGCACAATTGTTTTTACTACAAGCCCTAAGAGGTAGTTAAATGTTTCTACTAAGTCAATAGTTGTATCTTTAGTTTCGCCAACACTTGAAGTAGCTATTTTGAGTTTATAATCAAATGGAGTGCTAAAAGTATCTATGTTTAGTAATGAACCTTGACTCTCTACATCTAAAGAGTAGTTGAGCATATAATCTTCTTTAGCTTCGGGATAATACTCAAATGCTTTCTGTTGCTCTTCTGTCTTTTTGAATTCAAGGTTATTTAGAGTATCTTCATAACTTTCAAGTTTGAAGTATTTGAAGATTTGAGATATACCATTTTTAGTAGTTGGTTTTCCATCTTTCCAACTGTCTGTATAGATTACTTTCTGAATACGAGGCTTTGTTACACTTTCTAAATATTCTCCCATTTCTATTAATAAATATTTTCTTCTTCCATTATCTTCACGGTTTAAGTTGATAACACTGTGTCCTGTTGTTCCTGAACCTGCGAAAAAATCAAGAGTTATTGTAGTGGTATTAGTGATTTTTAATAAAAATGAAATTAGTTCTATTGGTTTAGAAAATGTAAAATCTATTCCCATTTTTTTAAGTAAATCAGCTCCTTTTCTATTAATAAATTTATCAAAAAAGTTTCGTGGCTTTGTGCCTTCTTTCTGTCTATCACTCAAATAACTTTTAGTATAAATATTCCATTTTGATTGATTTCCATTTTCATCTAATAATGGAGATGATTTTGTTTCTTTGAATACAAGTAAATCTATATCCTTTAAGTATCTTGGCTTTGTCCATCTCCATCTTTTTTCACCTTCTCTTTGAACTTCATCTAAAATTTTACAAGGTGGAATTACTTTAGAGCCATCAGGACAATCAATAAAATATTTTTGCCCAGGTCTCAAGTCTTTTAATGATGATTGATATAATGCTATATCATCACGATATTTTTCCCCTTTTCTTAGACCATCTTTTTCTACTTTTTTATATAAACTTTCATCAACTTCAGCAGTAAAACTTTTTAACTTATCAATTTTTTTAGCAAAAGTTAATAGATAATCAATACTTGAGGCAAAGTGAGTTCCTAAATTACTTGCTGTTTTAGATATTCTTGCTGTTGTATCTATACGATTTAATTCACCAAATACTTGCTGTTGAACTAAATCTAAGTTACAATATTCTTCATCACCAATACTACTAAAAATTACACCATCATTACTAATCAATTCTCTACCAAGAGCTAATCTATCATACATAAAACTCATCCAACTACTATGAGAAAAACCATCGTTATATAAAAAACCATCATTTCCTGTATTATAAGGTGGGTCAATATATACAGTTTTTACTTGCTCTTTGTATCTATTTTGAAGTAAAGTTAATGCTCCAAAGTTTTCACTGTTAATAAGCACTCCATCTATATCTTCATCAAGGTTATCAAACTCACTTAAAAGTTTATATTTGAATTTCATATCAAAAAACTTAGTGTCTAACACTAAATACTTTTCTTCTTTTAGGTCATCAACACTTTGAACATCTACATCAAAAAGAGTTTTCCACTCTGATAACTGTTCTTTGCTCTCTAAAATATAACCGTAATGTTTCTCTTCTATTTTATCAAGAGTGATACAGTAGTTAGTCTCTATGATAAACTTCTTCTTCTCCCATAACTTCTTTTGTAGCTCTTCAAGTTGAGTTAAAAAATCTATAATTTTCTGAGATACTTCTTTGAATATTTTAATCTTACCCATAACCTCTTCATACTTGATAGGACTATCCATAATATCATCTAAAAATAGTATCTCATTTTTGATATAGAAGTCTAACTCACGACCTAAAAAACCACCTAAATCTTTATGTATAAAGTAATCAAAAGAGTTTCTACTTGTATAGCTTTTTAAGTGCTTTTCAAAGATAGTTCTTTTTTTATTTATCTGTGTTGGTGCTAAAGTGTTTAGTGCTGTTATAAACTCTAAATCTTCAACACTCTCAAGTGCTTTAGCTATTGCTTTTTCATTTAGCTTGTCTTGGTTCTCTTTACCTATGGCTTTATACTCAAAGTTTATATATAACTCATCATCTATCACTTCACAAGGATTATCCTCTAAGATTACAAATCTTCTCTCTTTATCGCTTGTAGCTTTGTTGTTATTACTCTCTGTTTGGGCATCACTAAGCTTTAGGTGTATTACTTTGTCATTTACAGTAAAAGTATAATCTCTAAAATACTCTCCACTTTTTATATAGTATTGGTCGCTATTTGCCCAGTGAAGCTTTACCTCTTCTCCCTCGTAAGGTATGGCATAAGTATCTTTTTTGTATCTTCTAAGACTTACAAAATCCCCATCTTTATAGTATCGCTTAAAGAAGTTAGCTAAGTGAGAAAATACTTCATTTTCAAGGTTTGAAGAAGTTGTTGATGAAGAGAGTTTTTCATTTAGTAATATATATCTTTTAACATCATCAAGATTTTCAAATGCTTTTTTTGTGCTTTCATCTCCGTTTATATATCCAGTCACAGTGTCTTTAGCTTTTAGTTCATCTAACTCATTCTGTTCTGCTTCATTTTCACTTTTAGAGAATGCTGAAGCCACACTTGATAAAAGGTCTTTATCTAAGAACTCATTTATCTCTTTACTCTTAGTGTTCATAATACGGTAGATACCAAAGTCTAAATCACTTTGGTCAAGTTGGAATATTTCATTTAATATTTTTAGTAGTTTCTTTTGATTTTCAGTTTTACTCATTTTAAACCTCTTGATATTTTATCTTTTTTATTGTATACTATCATCATAATTATCCTTCGGGAACACCCACTTTGCATAATAAGTTCTGGACTTAGCGAGTGGGGTCAATTATTCTTCTTAGTTTACCTGTTATCATCTCAAAATCATTTTTATTTATCATTCCTAACTTACTAAGTAATCTTTTTTTACTAAATGTTTTAAATTGTAAAAGCATAGCTGTACTTGAGATATCTTTTTTGGCTTTATTCACATAAGTAATCTTGTGAAAATAATCATTATCTTCTTTTAAAGTTGTAGTTGTGGGAACACCTATAAATAAATCATTGGTAAGTTGTCTTATGACTATAACTGGTCTTAAAAAATCTTTGCCTTTTCCGAACTCTTCATCGCCAATATTTTGTCCTATTTTTACCCAAAATATTTCTCGTGATTTTATGTAAACAGTTCGTTTCTTTTTACTTGTGGTCTTTTTAACCTCATTCCATTCATCAAATTTTTCCATTATATAATTTCCCATTGTATTGTAAATAATTCATTGGTTGTAATTGTTTGTTCTTTTGCTTTTTTTAGTTCTTCTATCAACTCATCTCTTTGTTCTTCAATCTCTTCTTCAATATCAAAAATCTCTCGCTGACACTTTCTTCTTTTCTTCTCTTGTGCTTTTATTTGAAGCTGTATATCTGTTTGCTCTGCTATATTTTCAGTAGTTAGTGTTTGGCGATTTAACTCTTTGATTTTAGCCTTTGTATCTTTTAACTCTTTTTCAATACTTGCTAATTTATCCTCAGCCCATTTATAAAGTTTTGAGCTTTGATTTATAAAATGAATTTGATTTGTAGTTTCATTTTCTTTTAGGATTATATCTTTTTGTTTGAGGTATTCATACTCTAATTTTTCAGTGTCATTAGTATCAATATTTACTTTAGTGTTTAGTGTTGCTTCAAGAGATAATAGCTTTGTAGCTACTTCTTCATTTAGTAGTTTATAGCCCAGGCTACCCTCTCTAGCTTCGCTATTCACCTTATAATCGCTTGTAAGTGCTGTAATGATTACATACTCTTCTGTATCATAAGACTTGATAGATACTTTAGTAGCTTTTAGAAAACCTCTTTTACCTTTGTAGTTATCAAGAACAGATATTTTGTATTTGTTGTGTGTAAGGTCAAAGATAAGTTTAGTAAGACTCAGCTCTCTTTGTTTAGCTTTATCAATGACTTCTTCTCCAAGTGAGCTATTTAGTCTGTAAGTGTGAGCATTTTGATTTGGGTTTGTTTTAGAGCGTGAAATAAGTTGGTAGTGATTACCTTGATACTCAAACTCTTTTTTGTCATCATCAAATGTAGCTGTATCGTTTAACTCTGCCTTTGTAATATCCCAGAATACACTTGAAAATCTATCTACTGTTTCATTACTTCTTAGTGCTGTATCTTTGAGTCTAAGATGAACATCTTCATCAAAATTATCTAAGAGTGATTGTCTTGTTTTTAGTGTTGTTTCTTCGATTCGCGAACTAAACTCTTCTTGTAGGTTATTAAAGGCTTTTTCTATCGCTTTATCATCTCTGCAAGTTTGGTATATTTCAAGTATTCTCTTTTCAAAATCAACACCACTTTCTATACTTCCAAGCACTTCATCAGAAGCACCAAATACACCCTCAAATAGATTAAACTTACTTGATAAAAGCTCATATACTCTTCTATCAGCCGCATTTTTCTTATTTAAGAAGTTTATAACCACTACATCAAACTTTTGTCCATATCTATGAACTCTACCTATTCTTTGCTCTATTCGTTGAGGGTTCCAAGGTAGGTCATAGTTGATAAGCATATTACAAAACTGTAAGTTTATACCCTCGCTTCCTGCTTCAGTCGCTATCATAATAGAAGCTTCATCTTTGAAGAAATCTACTATGGCTTGTTTCATATCAGCACTTTTTGAACCACTGGCTCTATCGCTACCTTTGTGCATATCTGCCCAAGCTTTATAAATCTCTTTTGATTTAGGGTCTGTATTTGTTCCATTAAACAATACAACTTTATCTTCAAATCCATTAGCACTAAGATAGTCAAATAAAAACTGTTGAGTTCTTCTACTCTCTGTAAAGATAATAGCCTTTTGGTCTTTTACTCCAAGAGTATCTTGAGCTTCAAAACCTTTAGTTAAAGCACTCATAAGTGATTTTGCTTTAGTATCTATCTCTATTGTCTTCGCTAACTCTATAAATGTTTCAAGCTCTCCTATCTCTCTTTCAATAGCTTCAATATCATCATCTAATAATCTAACCTCTTGAAACGGTATATCTGTTGGTGTATCATTTTCTTCTTCAAGATAATCTTCTATTAGCTCATCTTCATCATCAGTGATAAGCTCTAAATCTTCTTGAGTTATTCTTTTTTCAACTACCATTTTTTTAAGTCGTTTAATAAGTGTTGCCAGAGTTCCCATTATGGCAGTTGTAGATGAAGCAAGTAGTTTTCTTACAACTAAAGTGATAAGTATTCTTTGTGCTTTAGGGATAGAAAATAAATCTTCATTTAGTAAAAAATCAGATATTAAATCATAAAGAGCAACTTCATCTTTACTTGGTGTAAATTCTTCAACTATTGGTATTCTCTTAGTGTAGTTAATATACTCAACTACATCTTTTCTAAGAGTTCTTTTTACTATTGGTTTTAGTCTCTCTTTGAGGTCGTTCATATCACTTGTAGTTAAAGATGAAGCAGAAAATTGTTTTTGAAAAGACTTCTTATCTCCAAATACAAAATCATCTATAACACTTACAAGACCAAATATTTCAAGTAAAGAGTTTTGAAGTGGTGTAGCAGTAAGTAAAATCTTTTTAGTATCTCTTAGAGCATTAGCAATAGCAAATGACATTTTTGCTTTTTCGCCTTTGTGATAGTTTCTCATTTTGTGAGCTTCATCAATTACTGATAATTGAAAATCAGCTAAAAATATCGCTTCACTATGTCTTGAAGCAAACTGATAAGAAGTGATAACTATCTTACCTTTTTGCTCAAACGGATTTTTATTACCTCTTTTAACTTCTTCTTTATAGCTCTTACCATCTAAGATAAAGCTATCTAAAAAGAACTTCTCTTTTAACTCCATAGACCACTGTTTTCTAAGGCTTGATGGTGCTATGATAAGTATCTTTCTTTTTCTCTCACTCCAATACTGAGTAAGAACAAGACCAGCTTCAATAGTTTTACCAAGACCCACTTCATCAGCTAATATAACACCACTTGATAAAGGCGACTTGAAAGCAAATAGAGCTGCTTCAACTTGATGAGGGTTCAAGTCTATCTGAGCATTAAAAATTGACTGAGATAACCTATCAATAGAATTAGCACTGTTTTGAAGTGTTAATATTTCAGCATAATATTTTGAGTGGTATTGTGTGAAGTTGATACTATTATCCTTGATTATTTTATATTAGATATTTTAGCTAAATAAGACTAATTAATAAAGAAGAGATGTAATAATTACATCTCTTTTAATATATATCTTTATCTAAAGGTATTTTATTCTTATCTCAGACTGAATAAATTTTGAATATAGACTTAATTAAGGGCACCTCCAACGCCATTAAGTTAAGCTTTTTATCATTATAAACCCTTTGTACAAGCTGTTTAGTTACCAACATTTTTCTTTTTTCTTTTTAAAAAATTTATCGAATTTGTAGCTATTGTAGATTTTTGAGCATCTTTATCCAGTCGAGGTTTTGATTTTCTATCAGGTCTAATCACTATTGTATTTGTTAAAAATAACTTCTCTAATTGCTCAAGTACTTCATCGTGTGGAGCATCTGAATAAAATAGATCAAATGCTTTATATTTAATAGCATTAAATGATATTGCTTTATTTACTTTTTGTATATAGGGCACCTCTAAAAACCCAAGCACCTTAAAACAATAATTTAGATAAAATATTTAATTATATAACATTCATAAAGGCTTCAAAATGACGGGATTATTTGACTTAGAATATCATGAAAATAAAATCAAAGAGTATCAACCTCCTTTGTCTAAATTAGATAAAGTGATAAACTGGGAACTATTTAGGAATCCAATTGAAAAAGCTCTATATGTTGAACCAAAAGGTGCTGGTGGAAGACCTGCATATGATAAGCTAATGATGTTTAAAATTCTAATTCTACAAAAGTATTATAATTTAAGTGATGAACAAGCAGAGTTTCAGATAAATGACAGAACATCATTTAAACAATTCCTAAATTTAAAAATAACAGATAAGATACCTGACGAAAAAACAATATGGCATTTTAAAGAACAATTAGCAAATAAAAACCTATCTCAAACATTATTTGAGTTATTTGCTAAACAACTCATTACCCAAGGTGTTATTGCAAAAGAGGGAAGTATGATAGATGCTTCCTTTGTAGATGTACCAAGACAAAGAAACAGTAGAGGTGATAATTCAGATATTAAAAAAGGTGCTATTCCTATTGCATTTTCTAAAAAAGATAAAAAAGGGAATCGTTCTAAAGTATTTCAAAAAGATTGTGATGCAAGATGGATGACAAAAGCAGGTGAAAGACATTATGGATATAAAGATCATATAAATGCAGATGAGAAAACTAAATTAATTACTAAATATAGTGTTTCAAGTGCAGCACCACATGATTCAACTGAAATAAAAAATATTATAGATGAAACAGATAATAAACTTCATGCTGATAGTGCATATAGAAGTAAAGAAATAGAAGAGTTTTTAGAAAAGAATGAATGTAAAAGCTTTGTTCATGAAAAAGGATATAGAGGTAAGCCACTTAGCAATACCCAAAAAGAGTCAAATCATATTAAATCTAAAATTAGAGCAAGGGTTGAGCATATATTTGGATTTATGACAAACTCTATGAATGATGCCTTACATATGAGATCCATAGGATTAAAAAGAATTAAATCATCCATAGGATTTTTAAATCTTACATATAACCTATTTAGATATGAACAAATAATCAGACTAGAAAAGGTAAAAGTCAAGTAAAATAAAAGAAGATTATAGAAATTTTACTAAACTTTATCCAATAATGTGTGAAGTTTAGTAAGATTTTTAATAAAATTGAATTTGAAGATAAGATATGTTTCCAAAAATTTAATTAAATGGATGAAAAAGTTGTTTTTAGAGGTGCCCTATATATTAAACCACATATTGCAAAAAGCGTTTATTATAATATTTGGTCTTGGGATATTAGTTATTTGTATTCAACTATAATAAAACTTTTAAAAGGTAAATATATAAATGATAATAAAAGAGATAATTAGAAAATATTCACAAAGACTAAAACAGGTAACTCGTATTCCTGCAAAGGAGATTGAAATATTACTAATGTATATACTAGATAAAAACGTAATATGGCTTCATTTAAACAATAATAATGAATTCTTAGAAGAAAACAAGTTAGAAAAATTAGTTAATTTAAGAGCTACAAACTATCCCTTAGAATATATTATTAAGAAAGCCTCATTTTACGGGGAGTCTTTTATAGTACAAGAGGGTGTTTTGATACCAAGAGCAGAAACAGAGATATTACTTGAAAAAGCAGTAGAAATATTAAAAGACAAAAAAGATATAAAAGTTGTAGAAATTGGCACAGGTTCAGGAATCATCTCTGTTATGTTAGCACTATTGATAAAAGATATAAAAATTATTGCAGTTGATATAAATGAAAAAGCATTAGCTTTAGCAAAACAAAATGCTTTAAAACATAAAGTAGAAGATAAAATTGAGTTTCAACTTAGTAATTTATATGAGAATATAGATGAAAAAAATATAGACTTAACAATATCAAATCCTCCTTATATTTCCAATACGTATACTTTGCCACAAAATGTAAAGTTTGAACCATCAAATGCATTGTTTGGAGGAGTTATTGGAGATGAGTTATTAAAAGATATAATAAAATATACTTCAAGTAGAAAAATTGAGTATTTATTATGTGAGATGGGACATGATCAAAAACAAACTTTAACAAACTATTTTAAAAATTTTGATATAAAAGATTACTCTTTTTATCAAGATTATGAAAAATTTGATAGAGGGTTCATAATAAGATTTAAAAAATAAATAGGAGAATATATAAATGTTTAAAGAATTTAATTTAAAAAATTTAGAGAATAGTAAAAATGATTTAGAAGTTTTATTAACAACAAGTAAAAAACAAATCGATAAGTTATTAGAAATAGAAAATAAAACATATGAAAATTTTGTAAAACAATATGAAGAAATAGGGGAGGATATTAATAATTTCATTACTCCTATCTTTCATATTGATTCTGTTAAAAATTCAAAAATAACGCAACAAGTATATGAAGAATGCCTTCCTTTAATCTCAAACTATGAAACTGATATTTCTCAAAATGAACATATTTATAGAGCATTAAATGATATACAGTATAACACTAGTATATCTTTAAATGATATACAAATTAAAGTACTTGATAATGAAATAAGAGATTTTAAATTAAGTGGTTGTCATTTAAATAATGAAAAAAAATCCCAACTAAAAGAGTTGAATCTAAAATTAAGTGAACTTTCTCATAAGTTTTCACAAAATATTTTAAATGCAACAAATGAGTTTGAAATGATAATTGATAACTTTGAAGATGTAAAAGAGATTCCACATTCAGATTTAGAACTTGCAACTTTGAAAGAAAATGGGAAAACAAAATACAAGTTCAATTTACAAATGCCATCTTACTTAGCTTATATTACATATGGAACATCAAGAGAAAAAAGAGAAGAGATATATAAAGCATATTATACAAGAGCGCCACAAAATGGAAAAATTATTGAAGAGATATTAAAACTAAAAGATGAAACAATAAAGATTCTTGGTTTTAATTCATATTCAAAGTACTCACTTGAAACAAAAATGGCAAAAAATGAAGATGAAGTTATATTATTTTTAGAAGAGTTGGGAGTAAAAGGAAAGAGTAAAGCACTGCAAGAAATAGAAGAAGTTAAAAAGTTTGCTTTAAAAGACGGAATTAGTGATATCAAAAGTTTTGATTTGGCATATTACAGTGAAAAATTGAAAAAAGAAAAATATGATTTAGATGAAGAGTATTATAGACCATACTTTGAACAAAATTCTGTTTTAAACGGTTTTTTTGATTTTTTAAATACAATATTTAATATAAAATTTACTAAAATTGATGCCAAATCTTGGGATAAAAGTGTTAAAGTTTATGATATTAGTGAAAATGATAAAATAATTGCAAGAATATTTATAGACTTGGAAGCTAGAAAAGAAAAACGTGGTGGTGCCTGGATGAATAACTGGTACTCTTATTATATTGATGCAAATAAAAATGTACATTTACCAACTGCTTTTATTATTTGTAACTTTTCTCAATCTACAAAAGATACACCCTCTCTCCTTAGACACAATGATGTAGTAACTCTATTTCATGAGATGGGACATGCTTTACATCATTTGCTTAGTAAAGTTCCTGAAGCTATGGTTAGTGGCATATCTGGCGTTGTTTGGGATGTTGTTGAATTTCCTTCACAATTTTTAGAATATTTTGCTTATGATAAAGAAGTATTAAAACTTTTTGCGAAACATTATAAAACAAATGAGACTTTAAGTGATGAAGCAATTGATAAAATTATAAAAGCAAAGAACTTTCAATCTTCACTTACAATGTTAAGACAAGTTGAATTTGCACTGTTTGACTTTAAATTACATCAAAAATTATATAAAAGTGAAGAAGAAGTACAAATATTATTAGATAATATTAGAGAAAACTATGCAGCTATAATACCCCCTTCTTATAATAAATTTCAAAATGGTTTTTCACATATCTTTGCAGGTGGGTACTCTGCTGGATATTACTCATATAAATGGGCAGAAGTCCTAAGTGCTGACGCTTTCTATATGTTCATTGATTCAAAAAAAATCTTAAATAAAGAGCTTGCAATTAAGTACAAAAATATTATTTTACAAAATGGTGGTTCTAAAAATATGGATGAACTATTTTTTGAATTATCCTTAAGAAACCCAAGTGTTGACTCTTTATTAAAAATTGATGGAATTATTAGCTAATTTTTGTAATAATAACGTTTAGAATAATATACTATAATTTGAAGGATTAATAAAAATGACGAATGCAGAAACAATAACGAAATTAAATGAAGCTTTAGAAAAATTAATAAATGCTTATGAAATATTACAAAACTCTTATAATGAACGTCAGAATGAATATGATAATTTAACTAGTGAAAATAAAAATTTAAAAGAATCAATATCATCTTTACAAACTGAAAAAAAAGATTTAGAAGATGATGTTAACGTTCTTCAAGATAATACACAAAAAGATTCTGGAAATATTACATCAATGCTTGATAAAATTGAAGTGTTATTAAGTAAAAAAATACTTAAAAATGACTTTACAAAACAAGATAATGATAAAAAAGAAAATATTAGTATAGAAAATATAAATAAAGAAGAAGTTAGTAATATAATTACAGATTATAAAGAAGAAGAAAAAGATAAAAATTATGGTTCTTCTGAAAATAAAATTGATTTAAATAGAATGGCTTCATTATTAAATGGGTTTAATAACTAATATATGGTTTTACTTTTAAATAAATCATCTTTGTATTCAACTTTTGGGGTTAGTTGCTTTGATTCATTAGAAGAAGTTATTAATGATATGGCACCTTCAATGGTTGAGTATTATTTATCTGGCCTAACAAGTAGTAATAAAAATTCATATTTAAATAAAAAAAATATTCAAAATAGTCTTACAATTGGAGATTTTTCAATTTATTTTGATTATGATGAAGAAGTTTATTTGGAGATTGAAGATAAAATAGAGGAGTTTGAAACAGCCTCTCTTTGGTAAATAGGGACTATTTAATAACTCGTATAATAGAATATTGCAAATATGCTACTGGAATGACCCCCCCAACGCCATTAAGTTAAGGAATTAATTCATATTATTATAAGTCTAAAATATCAAACAGCACAAAGATAATTCATCAGAAAGCCTTATTTTATAGGCTTCTCAAGTAGTTTGTAACTACTATTTAGATATAATATATACTTATATTAGTAAGGTTAAATATGTTAAAAAAAACTGTCAAGTTTTAGCAGTTTTTAGAGATAAACCAAAAGATGTTGTATTTATAAATAAACATAAAATTGGTATAAATAGTTTCACAAGAAATAGAAAGTTAGGATTCGATAAAATTATGACTGTGATAATGAAAAAAAGTAGTAAATCTTTACAAAATAGTTTAAATGATATGCAATTAGATTTAGGTGATGATTATACAATCACTAATAGTGCATATACACAAGCAAGAGCTAAATTAAATTATACAGCATTTGAAGAATATGCAAATATGTCAGCAGAAGTTTTTTATAGTGATGGTGAGTATCAAACTTTTAAAGACTTTAGACTATTAGCTATAGATGGTTCAGTAACAACTTTGCCAAATAGTGAAGATGTAAAAAAAGAATTTAATCCCATGAAAGTAAGATGTCAAATTAAAGATTATGCAAAAGATGTGGTACAAGCAAGAGTATCATGTGTATTTGATGTCTTAAATAATATAGCAATAGATGCATCAATTACTAATAAAAATAAAAGTGATGATAATGATTTAGCAGCATATGATGAGAGAACTTTAGCTTACGGTCATTTAGAACATTGTGATGAAAATGATTTAACTACAATGGATAGAGGCTATATTGGCTTTGAACCATTTGCTAGAACATATAATAAAACAAATATATTGATTAGACTTAAAAAAAATATATTTACTAAAGCAAAATTCTTATTTGACAAACATAGTGAACAAAAAGATGTTGTTTTAGATATTACACCAAATAAACAAACTAAACAAAAAATGAAAGATTTAGGATTGCCAACTAAATTAAAAATTAGATTTATACAAGGGAACCTCTAAAAACAACTTTCTAATTTGTTTAAATCATTTTTAACTTAATTTTTAAAATTTATCACACGCGAAACTTGATTTACTATAAAATTCTACTAAAAATTATAATGATCTTTGTGAGTTTTTGTAAAATCTCTATGATTTCATATATTTTTACATAACTTTCACTTTTTGCAATCTAACTAACTGTTCATATCTAAAGAGATTATATGTAAGATTTAAAAATCCTATAGATGACTTGATTCGTTTTATCCCAATGGACTTCATATGTAAGGCATCATTCATAGAGTTTGTCATAAATCCAAATATATGTTCTACTCTTGCTCTAATTTTAGATTTTATGTTATTTGAATCTTTTTGTTCATCTGTTAAAGGACTACCTCTGTAACCTTTTTCATGCACAAAGCTTTTGCAATTTTTATCTTCTAGAAATTCTTCTATCTCTTTACTCCTGTAAGCACTATCTGCATGAAGTTTATTATCTGTTTCATCAATGATATTTTTAATTTCAGTAGAATCATGAGGAGCAGCACTTGTAACACTATATTTAGTTATGAATTTAGTTTTTTCATCTGCGTTAATATGGTCTTTATATCCATAGTGTCGTTCACTTGATTTAGTCATCCAACTTGCATCAGTATCTTTTTGGCATAACTTGCTTCGTTTACCATTGTTATCTTTTCTGGCAAATTTTAAAGGTATAGCACCTTTTTTAATATCAGCATTATCTTCTTTAGAATTTCTTTGTCTAGGAACATCTACAAATGAAGCATCTATCATACTTCCCTCTTTTGCTATAATACCTTTATTTATAAGTTGTTTAGTAAATAGTTCAAATAATGTTAAAGATAAATTCTTATTTGATAGCTGTTCTTTGAAATGCCAAATAGTTTTTTCATCAGGTATTTTATCTCCAATTTTCAATTCTAAAAATTGTTTGAATGATGTTCTATCATTTATTTGAAATTCTGTTTGTTCATCACTTAAATTATAGTATTTTTGTAATATTAAAATTTTAAACATCATTATCTTATCGTATGGTGGCCTACCACCAGCACCTTTAGGTTCTACGTATAAAGCCTTCTCTATTGGTTCTCTAAACATATTCCAATCTACAACTTTATCTAATTTTGTTAGTGGTGGTTGATATTCTTTTATTTTTCTCTCATGAAATTCTAAATCAAATAATCCTTGCATTTATAAAGCCTTTTGAGTGATATTTAATATCTATTTTAACTAAATCTTGATTTTAAATTGCTTAGGTTGGGTAGTTTTTAGAGATGCCCACAAGTGATTTTAGATACTGGTGAAGTTGAAGTACTAGCTACTAATGTGCTAGATAATAAGAAACTCCAAACAACAGATTTTAAAGAGTTATATGCTAAAAGGTGGGGAATAGAGACATATTACGATGTATTAAAAAATAGACTATATTTGGAAAACTTTACAGGATTAACAGCACTTGCCGTTAAACAAGATTTTTATGCCACTATATTTTTGACAAACTATGAATCATCAGTGACATACGATACAAATGAAGAATTAAAAGAAAAAACCAAAGATAATAAATATATACAAAAAGTAAATAAAGCAATATCATTTAATGCTATTAAATATAAAGCATTTGATCTATTTTATTCAGATGCTCCACACGATGAAGTACTTGAGCAATTAGAGAAGTTATTTTTAACAAATACAATAGTGATTAGACCTGATAGAAAATCAAAACCTCGACTGGATAAAGATGCTCAAAAATCTACAATAGCTACAAATTCGATAAATTTTTTAAAAAGAAAAAAGAAAAATGTTGGTAACTAAACAGCTTGTACAAAGGGTTTATAATGATAAAAAGCTTAACTTAATGGCGTTGATGGGGGAGGGTACTACTATAACTATAATGTTATCTCTTACTCTTGCGATTTTAGATTGATGTTAAGAGAAGAGTTTATTCCTGTGATGAGTTTTTAGAACAACATCAAGTTTGTAGTAAAAACTTTAGAAGTATTGAAGGAATCAGAGCAGCAACTGTTAGAAGTGATGGAAGTATTGGATTAATTCTTGATATGTTAGGAATTATATAAAAGATATTATTCATTTGGATGAAATTGCTAAATATATAATTGAGTTTTCAAAGAATAAAAGGAGATAATTCTCCTTTAAGTATATATACAGTAAAGTTTGGAAATTATAGTTTCCAAAAGTAAAGTATATATTGAGAATAAAATTTCTCCATACCACTAACTGTGTAACAATTAAAAGGACTTATCTTGAAATATCCATTAGATTTTGAATATACATTAAATAAAACATATCTATTCTGGCTATCAAGATTTATTAGAAATAAGATAACTTCACTTTCAAATAGACAAGTAAAAGATAAAGATCGTTTAGCTCAAATCTTACAGGAACTTATTAAAGGTTTTGATTCTATTGATAATTTAAAGCTTATCGTAAAAGAAGTGAGAAATATTGGAATTAATAGTATTCATGTATATTTTATTCCTCTTGCAAAGTTATATAAGTTTATGGATAATTATGGAGCATCTTCTATGAAAGAGATTGATGAAGAACTTTTGAGTGATTTTTTAGTTACAGAAACTAGTCAATTATCTGATGCAACAAAAAAGAATTATAGAATTGCTTTAATTATATTTTTTACTTATATTGATAAACAAAACGAAGAAAATGATGGGTTTGTTTACAGATTTGGAATTGAGCTTAAAAACTGGGGTGGTTTATCTGGTAAAAGTGGTACTAAACTGCCCTCTTTTATGCAAAAAGAAGAAGTACTGAGATTTATTAGTGGTATAGATCTTTATCCATTTAGTACAAAAATAGCTGCTAGAAATAGACTTATTATAAAAACCATTCTTTACACAGGTATTAGAGTTAGTGAAGCAATCAATATTGATTTAAAAGACTTTAATAAAGATGGTGATGCTTACATAATTCAAGTTAGAGGGAAAGGTAATAAACCAAGAGTCGTAATGATAAATGAATCAGTAATTAGAAATGATTTGGCTGCTTGGTTTAATATAAAATGTTGTGAAAATCACCTACTTTTCTGCAATCAAAAAGGAAAACCTTTAAGTCAAGCATATATAAGCAACATAGTAGAAAAAATACTTTTAAGTACCGGAATTAGAAAAGAGAAAAATGGAGCACACATGTTAAGGCATACCTTTGCCACCCTACTTTACCAAAAAAATAAAGATTTGATACTAGTACAGGAATCATTAGGTCATGCTGATATAAATACTTCTAGGATCTATACTCATTTTGATAAAGAGCAATTAAAACGTACTACTGATATTTTCTAAAAAAATTTAATTTAAAAATAGGTGCTTAAAACACCTCTTTAGATATGATATATTAGGAGCAAACAAAGGTCTATTGTAAAAAAGCTCTAAAATATGTATAAATTGCAAGTCTAAAAATGTTATTTCAAAAGGCTCAAGAAGAGGAATAAAAAGATACTAAAAAATATCTAGAGAGTATAAACTCATCTGTGTAAACCAACATTATCCTCTAACTACTTTGTATATTTTTCCATAATTTCGCTGAAAAATAAAGATACTGAGACCACTGCACAGTAACACTCTAAAATAAATCTCAACCAAGCCTTTAGTTAAGGTATTTAAAGGCTATTTTTAGCTATAATTACACATATAAATTAAAGATATTTAAGCAAAAAGGTAATAAATTGGCATTTAAAGATTCAAACCTCTCTTTTTCAGATTATGCTCTTAATGATAGATTAGAGTATGTAGATTCTTTTTTAAAACAATTAGATTCTATAATAGATTTTAATAAGGGCATCTCTAAAAACTACCCAACCTAAGCAATTTAAAATCAAGATTTAGTTAAAATAGATATTAAATATCACTCAAAAGGCTTTATAAATGCAAGGATTATTTGATTTAGAATTTCATGAGAGAAAAATAAAAGAATATCAACCACCACTAACAAAATTAGATAAAGTTGTAGATTGGAATATGTTTAGTTGTTTAGTCCCAAAGACTTACTCAAAGGATTCAACTTAAAGTACTCTGGGTTTTTCCTGAATATTTGAGACATTGTATCATAAGGTGTTTTATACTTTAAAGCTTTGAGTTTTTTCTGATAATTATATAAAAGAAGAAAGCTCATCAAGTGTAACTTTAGAGCTTTTAAGGTCTCATAATGAAAAAGTTTCACAGTATGGTCTTTAAGAACTTTATTCATCACTTCTACCTGACCATTAGTCCAGGGATGTCTAAACTTAGTCAAACGGTGTTCTATTTTATACTTTTGGCATACTATATCAAAAGGATGAATCTTATCTTTTGGTCTTAAATGTTCACTTAGAAGTGCATAAGTAAATTGAGCTCCATTATCTGTTAAAATAGTATGGATTTTAAAAGGTATATCTTGTATAAAGTTTTCTAAGAATGAACAAGCGATAGCCTGAGTCATTCTTTCATGAATTTCCACATAAGTATACTTAGTAGCACGATCTATAGCTACGAACATATAGGCTTTGCCTTCTTCACTATGAACTTCTGAAATATCTATATGTGTCTAGTTTCACCACGTTATGGTTGCCTAGTTACATAAATAAGAAAGCGATAGCTTAACAACATAATTGTAAAATCTTTACAGCAAATAAGGATTTTAAAAATGCCACAAGTCTATCACTCTAATGCCAGAACAAACCAGCATGTAAGAGAAATAATACAACAATCTAATTTAACAAATGTTGAATTAGCAAATAATTATAATGTGAATGTTAAAACTATCGCCAAGCATAAAAATAGAGATTTTTTAAATGATAAAAGTTCAAGACCAAAAAGAATCCATTATGCTCTAACACCTTTAGAAAAAGAGTTAATTAAAGTAGTCAGAACAATGACTTGGATGGAGTTAGATGACTTAGCAGATACAATCGTTGATATTATTCCAAATGCAAATAGAAGTAATGCTTATCGCACTTTAAAAGCCTTTGATATAAACAGAGTTCCACAAGAGCAAAAAGAAAAAGCTAAAAAGTTCAAAGAGTATGAGCCTGGTTATTTACATATAGATGTAACTTACTTACCAAAGTTTGACAAGCAAAAATATTACCTATTTGTAGCAATAGACAGGGCTACAAGGCTACTTTACTATAAAGTGTATGAGAATAAGACAGCAGCAAATGCAGTATCTTTTCTAAAAGAATGTAAAGAATTTTTTCCATTTTACTTAACACATATTTTAACAGATAATGGATTAGAGTTCACAGACAAATGGGCAAGAGAAAAAGGTTTTGTAAGTGGTAATCATAAGTTTGATGTAGAGTGTAAAGATGATGAGATAGAACATAGGCTAACAGCTCCATACACACCTCAAACTAACGCAATGGCAGAAAGAGTAAACGGAACTATTAAAAATGCTACAATTAAAGCAGAAGAGTATGACAATATTGATGATGTTAAAAAAGATTTAAATAAATTTTTGATATACTACAACTTCAATAGAAGACATGGTTCTTTAAAAAAAGAATTAAAAGTTAGAACTCCATTTGATGCAGTTCAAAGTTGGTTTCAAACGAAACCTGAAATATTTAAGATTTTACCAGATGTGTTTCAACATATTGCTTTTGAAATGGTACAACGTGGTGAAACTTGACACCTAATGATAAAGACCAAGTAAATCTTACGGATGATGAATCTAGAATTATGCCAGTATCTGGTGGAGGTTATATGCAAGCATATAACGGACAAGCTTCAGTAGAACATGATTCAAGATTAACAGTACATCAACATCTAACTCAAAACTCTAACGATAAACAAGAAGTTATACCAAGCTTTAAATGGTATGATAAACATCCATCATTAAAACCAGTATCTTTTTTAGCAGATGCAGGATACTTTAGTAAAGATAATATTCAACTATGTGAAGATAAAAATACAATACCTTATATTTCATTTGGTAAAGAGCATCATAACCAAGCATTAGAAACAAGATTCACAGATGAAGAACCACTACCTCCTAATCCAACAATTGTAGAAAAACTAAAACACAGATTACAAACTAAAGAAGGTAAACAAATATATTCAGAAAGAAAAAGTACAGTAGAACCTGTCTTTGGTATTATAAAACATGTAATCGGATTTAGACAATTTATGCTTAGAGGATTTAAAAAAGCCAAAGGTGAATGGAATCTTGTTTGTATAGGATATAATCTGAAAAGACTACATATAATTAGCTGTTAAAAGAGGTAATAATAGCAGTATTTGAGCAATAATATTGAAATTTATTCTGCAAAATGAATAATTGAAAATTTTAATTTATCAATATGATACATTTAGTCATAATCATGATGTAGGATCTAGCTAATCCGATAGACTCCTAGCATTATATAAACAGATTGGTAAAAATGTAAGAAAAGTTAGAGATGAAAAGGGTATAACTCAATTAGGGGGACTGTTCAAAAATCTGTGTCAATCGGGTAACATAACAATTACTCCAGTTTGGAATGACCCCAATATCATAGACACTATTTAATTCAGCAAATAAGCTTAAATAAAACTTTCTTATTACTTTTTCAACCAAAGTGTCCAGATAAAAAGTGATATAGTGTCTTTTTGGGAGTGATTTTTGCAAGTTGAAAATTAATTACTCTAATATATAAAGAGCAATTTCATCTGATAAAAGAAAGTTTTTATTTAAGACAATTTTATCTTTTAATATAAGTTTATTCTCTTTTATTAGTTCTTTTGTTCTTTTAAGTTCATTTTCATTTAAAATATCTATCTCTAAACCATTTGAACAGCGAAGTCCTAAAAGTATTTTTTCAACTTTTATATCATTAGTACTTAAATCTTCTTTCTCGTAATCAATGGGATTAGAAATATATTCATGTAAATCTTTTTTAGGATAATATCTTTGTTGATTTATACAGCCAACAGCTCCAGCTCCAGCTCCAAGATACTCTTTATATTGCCAATATCCATAGTTGTGTTTTGACTCAAACTCTTTTGTTTTAGAAAAATTTGATATCTCATATTGTTTAAAACCATTATTTTCTAAGTAATTAAATATCTTATATGATAACTCTTCATCATCAATTTTTATTTTTGTATTATTAAAGAACTTGGTTCCTTCTTCTAAGGTTAATGAATATGCACTTAAATGTGTAATAGGAAGAGAGAATATTATATCAAAATCTACTTTTAAACTCTCAAATGTATCTCCTTGGACACCATAAATTATATCACAGTTAATACTATTGAAACCTATACAAGAAGCATTTTGTATAGCTGTTATAGCCCCTTTACTATTATGAGCTCGACCTAGTTTTTTTAGTTTAATATCATCAAAACTTTGAACTCCAAAACTAACTCTATTTACTCCTAAATCTTTCATTCCTTGTAGCCATTGTTTTGTAGCTGAGTTTGGATTTGATTCTGTTGTAATCTCTGTATCTTTTGTTATATATGGTTTTAATATTTCAAAAACCTCTTTATACTCTTCATGTTTTATTGTACTAGGTGTTCCACCGCCAATAAAAATTGTTTCTAACATTTCATTTGAAGATAGATTATTTTCTAAATCATGTTTTAGTTGTTTTTTCAAAGATTGTATGTACTCTTTTTTCAAGTGAAACATGTCGGTATATGTGCTAAATGCACAATAGAAGCATTTACTGTCACAAAATGGTATATGTATGTATAAAAGCAATTTTTAATCCTAAATAAATTATAATAGAAAACTAAGTATAAGGAAAATATTATTTATGATTGATAAAAATAGTAAAGAAGATAAAAAATATAAGAAAAACTATAGACCAAATGTAGCAGCAATCGTATTATCAGCAAAATATCCTTATGAATGTGAGGTTTTTATTGCCTCTAGAACCGATGTTAAAAATGCCTGGCAATTTCCACAAGGTGGCATTGACAAAGGTGAAACTCCTAAAGAAGCACTTTTTAGAGAACTAGAAGAAGAGATTGGCACACGAGATATTGAAATAATTGCAGAATACCCAAAATGGATAAGTTATGATTTTCCTCCAGCGATCACTAAAAAGATGTATCCATTTGATGGTCAGATACAAAAATATTATTTGGTTAAGTTGAAAAGTGGAGCAAAAATTAATATAAATACTAAACTTCCAGAATTTAGTGAATATAAGTTTGTTCCGATAAAAAATATTTATGATTATATTACATTTTTCAAAAGAACAGTGTACAAACAAGTATTAAAGTATTTTAGAAACGAAGGTTTTATTTAAAAAGGTTAAGAATTAGATGTTAAAAGTTTTAAAATTTGGTGGTACAAGTGTAGGTACACTTGAAAGAATACAAAACGTAGCAAATATAATTAAAAAAATCAAAGATGATGGACATGATGTTATTGCGGTAGTCTCTGCTATGAGTGGTGAAACAAATAAGTTACTTGAATATGCAGAAAACTTTTCTAAAAATGCAGCTCCTCACGAACTTGATATGTTATTAAGCTCAGGGGAGAGAGTAACTTCTGCTTTATTATCAATTGCTTTAAATGAACAAGGTTGTAAATCAACTTCAATGAGTGGTAGAGAAGCAGGAATAATAACTAACTGTGTACATACAAAAGCTAGAATTGAATTAATTGATACTTCTAATCTAGAAAAATCAATTAAAAATGGAAATATTATTATTGTAGCTGGATTTCAAGGAGTTACAAGAAAAGGTAGAGTTACAACTTTAGGTCGTGGTGGTTCTGATTTAACTGCTGTTGCTATTGCAGGTGCTATTAAAGCTGATGTTTGTGAAATATATACAGATGTTGATGGAATTTATACAACTGATCCTAGAATTGAACCAAAAGCAAAAAAACTGCCTATGATATCTTATGATGAAATGTTAGAATTAGCATCTTTAGGTGCAAAAGTTTTACAAAGTAGATCGGTTGAAATGGCAAAAAAATTAAATGTCAATTTAATATCAAGAAGTAGCTTTACTCCAGAAGTTGAAGGTACATTAATAACAAAGGAAGAAAATATAATGGAAAAATTAGTTGTAAGTGGAATAGCCTTGGACAGAAATCAAGTAAGAGTTGGAATGTATGGAGTAACTGATAAACCAGGTATTGCTGCTTCAATTTTTACTGCACTTGCAAATAGTGATATTAATGTTGATATGATTGTTCAAACAGTTGGTGTTGATGGTAGTACAGATTTAGACTTTACTATTCCTATAAACGATTGGGAAACTTGTAAATCTGTTATGAATGATTTTCAAGATGATACCAGAAATATAGATTATAATGAATCAATTTGTAAAGTATCTGTTGTTGGTGTTGGTATGAAGTCAAACACTGGTGTTGCTTCAAAAGCATTTACAGCCTTAGCTAATGAAAATATTAATATAAGAATAATATCAACATCAGAAATTAAAATTTCTATGATTATTGAAGAAAAATATGCTGAATTAGCAGTTCGTGCCTTACATGATGCATATAATTTGGACAAATAAATATGCAAGAATTTTTAAATTGGACTGTTGATACAATTAGAGAAGATAGACTAATATCTCCTTGGTTAGAAGAAAAAAAATATGAATGGGTTCCTTTAGTATCAAAATCTATTGTAAATCTTTTTGAAAAAGGTTGTTCAGTATTAATTATTACTGACAGTGATAGAGAATGGTTTTTAGAATACATTATTACAAACATAAATTCATCAAAACAAAATAGACCTTTTCTACCTTTTTATGACTTTCGGTTTTTTTGTAAAAATTTAGATTCTATTAAATCAGAAGAAGATATAAACTTTATAAGAGATATGCTAAATATATCTTTTCCTAATGGATATTATTTCTGGTATATTGGGAAAAGTCAAGATATAAGAGCAATTCTTCCTAAGTTTTCGAAGAACTCTTTTCTTTGGATATTTGATGAAGATATACAAGATTCTTTTAACTTAAAAAATGCAGACGAAGCTTTAGATATGAAACTATTACAAATGTTTAGGTTATATAATAAAACATTAAGTGCTTCACTATTTGCTGAGATAAATGTAGAACGTTAATGATTAATGAAAAAATTGACTCTTCATTTATTTTAGTTGTAAGTGATATTGATAAAGCTTTAAATTCTTTGCTTCCTTTTTACTCTAAGCATAATATTAGAATAATTAGAAATGAAGAAAAAGATGAGTTTTTATTAGCTCAAGCAAGTAGTGCTATAAAAGAAGCCTATATATCATCAAATGAAAAAAAATACATCATACTTTGTGGAAAGACTTTTAGAAAAGAGGCTCAAAATTCTTTACTAAAAGTTTTAGAAGAGCCACCTTTAAATATTGTATTTATAATTATTACAAACTCTAAATCGTCTATTTTGCCAACTATTTTTTCAAGAATACCTCATAAATTTTTTCAACAAAATAAAAAAAGAACTGAACTTGACTTAGATATTCTTAGACTTGATTTAAAAGATGTTTATGCTTTTTTAAAAAAAAATCAAAGAATTTCCAAAGTTGATGCCAAAAGTGTTGTTGAGTCAACTTTATTTAAAATTAATTCACAAAAAATAAATCTAACTCAAAATGAGTTAGATATTTTTTCTAAATCAATTAAGTTATTAACTTTAAACTCAAGACCAATAAATGTTTTAACAACTCTCCTGTTAACTCTTTTAAATAGAAAAAAATGAGTATAAAATTTCCTACAAAGATTATGGGGATTATAAATGCCAATGAAGACTCTTTTTTTAAAAATAGTTGCTTTACTGACTCTACTGCAATAACTAAAATTGAACAAATGATTAAAGATGGTGCTACAATTATTGATATTGGTGGAGTTTCTAGCAGACCAGGAAGTATTGCTATTAGTGCTATAGAAGAGTTATCTAGAATAAAACCAATTATTGATTTAATAAATAAACAAAAATTATACGATAAAGTAAAATTTTCTTTAGATTCATATCAAAGTGAGGTTTTGAGATATGCTTTAGATAGAGGCTTTAAAATTATAAATGATATTACAGGTTTAAAAGATGATAAGATATGTAAACTTGCCTCTTCATATAATGCGGAAGTTGTGATTATGCATATGAAAGATAATCCTTTAATTATGCAAGATAATCCTTCTTATGAAAATTTAATTTTAGAGATAGATAATTTCTTTATACAAAAAGTACAAAAAGCAAAAGATTTTGGTATTAGAAATATTATTTTAGATGTAGGAATTGGTTTTGGAAAAACTTTAGAACATAATATAAAACTTATAAAAAATTTAGAATATTTTAAGCATTTTGGTTATGAGTTATTAATTGGTGCTAGTAGAAAATCCATGATTGATAAAGTAGTGAAAAGTTCAATTAATCAAAGACTTCCTGGTACTTTGGCGATTCATCTTCTTTCACTTCAAAATGGAGCTTCTATTATTAGATGCCATGATGTAAAAGAACATTATCAGGCAATAAAAGTTCAAGAAGCTATTTTGAAAAGTGAAATACTATAAAATTTATAGTATTTCATGTAAAGTATTAGCTTTTCCCATCCAAGATTCTAACTCTTCATAATTTTCATCTTCAATCATTTTTCTTACTTTTCTCATGTGCTCTTCAAATAAATCAATAGATGATAGAAGATTTTCTCTATTTTGTTTAAAAATATTACTCCACATTCGTGGACTTGATTTAGCAATTCTACTCATATCTTTAAATCCACCAGCTGCAAGTGCTATTATAGACTTTGAATCTTCATGATTAATAACTGTATTTGCAAGTGAATATGAAATAGCATGAGGTAGATGTGACATAAAACAAGCATGAATATCATGTTCTTTTGCATCCATTACTATAATTCTCATACCAATTTCTTGAAAAATTCTAAAAGCTTTATTTACATGAATATCTTTATTCTCGTCTAAATTACATAAAACAACAGTTTTACCTTCATATAAACCATCTATTGCAGCTTTTGGACCAAACTTTTCAGTACCAGTCATAGGATGTGCAGGAATAAAATTTTCCCTAATTTCTTTTGGTATATGTCTTACAATATACTCTTTTGTGGAACCCATATCAATAATAGTAGTTTTTTTATTAATATTTAAAAGTTTTGGAAACATTTCAATAATAGCATCAACTGGAATGGCTAAAATAATCACATCTGATTTTTCTTTTAACTCTTCTAAATCAACTAATTCATCAACAAGATTTAGTTCTAAAATATCTTTTTTATCTTTTTTATTATTTGCATATCCATAAATCTTTTTTGCTATGCTATATTTTTTTACAGCTTTAGCTAAAGAACCACCCATTAAACCTAGACCAATAATTCCGATATTCAACTTTTTACCTTTGAAATAATTTATAAAATGGATTATATCTTAACCATCCTATAAACTTTATTTAGATATATTATTTGTTTTAAATACAAACATAAGGATTATTGTGAAAAACAAAAGTATCTTATTTTCTATTGCTTTATCTTCATTACTTCAAGCTGAGCAAATTATTTCAATAGAATATATTAATTTAACTAAAATTTCTCCTTCTATCGCCAATGAAACTCTAAATATGAAAGTTTCAGATCAAATAGATATTGAAAAAATAAATAAAGCAATCAAAAACTTTTATAGATTTAACTATTTTGATGACATTACTGTATTAAATAATAATGGAAAACTTCAATTTTTATTTAAAGAGAAACCTTCAATTGCAAATGTGGAGATTATTGGCTATAAATCTAGAGAAGATGATATTAAAATTTTAAAACAACAAATAGGCTTAATTAAAGGAAATATGTACTCTATAAAAAAGGTAAAAAAAGCAAAAAAAGCTTTACTAAAAGAACTTGAAAAAGAAGGATATATTAACTCTGTCGTTGAAGTTGAAATAGAAAATCTAAATGAAAAAGCAGTTGCTATTACTTTTAATGTTAATAAAGGTAATGAAATTATTATAAAAAAAGTAAATTATTTTGGAGCTAAAAACTTAGATGCTGTTGACTTTGAACATGTTACGGCAAATAAGCAAGAAGAAATAGTTTCTTGGTTTATTACTCAAAATGATGGAGAGTTAGACACAGAACAATTAAAATTTGATGGAAAAAGAATCAAAGAACTTTATTTAGAAAATGGATATTTAGATGCAAAAGTTAAAAATCCTTTTTTAAAAGTTGATTTTGCCTCAAATCAGGCAGATTTAGATTTTTATATTGAAGAAGGAATACAGTATTCAACTAATAATATTACCATTTATGTAGATTCTGAGATAATTGATACAAAAGATATTTATCCTGAATTAACATTAAAAAAAGATAGAATATTTAATATCAAGAAATTAAGAAAAGATTCTGATTATATAAAAACTTTAGTTACAGATTTAGGCTATGCTTTTACCAAAGTTAAATATGATATAAAAAAAGATGCGAAAAATGGAACAGCCGATATTATATTTAATGTAATACCTGGAAATAAAGTATATATAAGAGATGTAAAGATTGCAGGAAATAGTAGAACTTTAGATAGAGTTATTAGAAGAAATGTATATTTAGCTCCTGGAGATTTGTTTAATTTAACAGATTTTAAAGATTCAATTTCAAAATTAAAAAGAACAGGTTATTTTGATGATGTTCAAGTTCAACAAAAAAGAGTCTCTGTTACTGAAATGGATTTACTTGTAAGTGTAGAAGAAGCAGCCACTGGTAATATTATCATAGGTGGAGGATATGGATCTTATGATAAATTAATGATTAGTGGCTCAATAAGTGATAAAAATATATTTGGATCAGGATTAGGATTATCTATTTCTACTGATTTATCTAAACATAAACATAACTTAACTCTTAAACTTAGTAATCCAGCTATTGCAGATGGTAAATATCATGGATATATTGATATTCACAGTGGTAGTAATAAAATTAATAATACTTTATTTAAGTTAGATAAAAATGTAAAAGGTTTTTCAATTGGCTTAGGACGAGAAATTATTAGAAACTTACACGCAGGGGCTAGATATAGACTTGATTTTATAAGAGAAAACTATACTTATAAAAAAAGTGTCAATGTAAATGATGGTAATAAATATTATAAAAATACAGATTATGTTGCAAGTACAATTACTCCATACATCAACTTTGATAATACTGATGAT
The DNA here is from genome assembly GCA_965243765.1 of Halarcobacter sp. GTDB lineage: Bacteria > Campylobacterota > Campylobacteria > Campylobacterales > Arcobacteraceae > Halarcobacter. The sequence goes on along the minus strand of CBDEWB010000020.1, from coordinate 296,480 downwards.
TATTATATACCAAGAAAGGGCTTTAAAATTGGAAGTTCTTTAGAATATGCTGGTGTTGGTGGAGATTCTAAATATATAAAAAGTTCATCATATTTTAAATATTTTTATTCTTTAGAAAATGCTTATGATTTAGATTGGATTTTAAGATATAAATTACAAGTAAAAGCTTTGTATGATAATGGACAGATTAATCAAGGTGATTCATTATACTTAGGTGGAGCTAACACTTTAAGAGGTTATAAATCTTATGCTTTTGGCCCAAATAATGATGATGGCACGATTGAAGCTCCTTATAAACTAATGGCTTCTACTTCTGTTGAACTTAGTTTTCCTTTATCTAATGCTGCAAAAATGAGATGGGGTCTTTTTTATGATTATGGAGCTATTGGGAAAGATAAAAATTTGGATACAAGAAGATCAAGTATTGGTGCTCTTTTCGAATGGATTTCTCCTTTTGGACCATTGCAATTAATTTTTGCACGACCACTTGATGATAAACCAAAAGATAAAACTTCTACTTTTGAATTTTCATTAGGTTCAAGTTTCTAAGATGGTTAAAAAAATTAGCAAAATGAACAGAATTACGAACAAGGAAGCTTTAAGTTTAATTCAAGATAGCTCACTAGTTGAGCTTGGAATACTAGCTTCTAAAGTAAAAGAAGAACTTCATCCCAAAAAAATAACTACTTTTGTAATTGATAGAAATATTAATTATACAAATGTATGTTGGGTTGATTGCTCTTTTTGTGCTTTTTATAGACATAAGAAAGATGAAGACTCTTATGTTCTAAAATTTGAAGAAATCGATCAAAAAATTGAAGAACTTCTTGAAATTGGGGGAACTCAAATCCTTATGCAAGGAGGAGTTCATCCTAAACTTAAAATAGATTATTATGAAGAGTTAGTTTCACATATTCATACAAAGTTCCCTCAAATAACCCTGCACTCTTTTTCAGCTATTGAGATAGTATATATTGCAAAAGTTTCTAAAATCACAATACTTGAAGTTTTAAAAAGATTACAAATTAAAGGTCTTAGTTCAATTCCAGGTGCAGGAGCTGAGATTTTAAGTGATAGAGTAAGAGATATAATAGCACCTAAAAAAATGGATAGTGAAAAATGGATTGAAGTGCATAGACTTGCACACTCAATTGGAATGAAAACAACAGCTACTATGATGTTTGGAACAGTAGAAACTAATGAAGAGATTATTGAACATTGGGAACTTTTAAGAAAACTACAAGATGAAACTGGTGGTTTTAGAGCTTTTATTCTATGGTCTTTCCAAAGTGAAAATACTCAATTAAAAAAGAAGCTTCCAACAATAAAGTCTCAGTCTTCAAATAGATATTTAAGATTATTAGCTGTTTCAAGACTATATTTAGATAATTTTAAAAATATTCAAAGTTCATGGGTTACACAAGGAAGTTATATTGGTCAAATGGCACTTAAATTTGGTGCAAATGACTTAGGAAGTACAATGATGGAAGAAAATGTTGTCTCAGCTGCAGGTGCAACAAACTGTATGAATCAAGATGAGATGATTGAACTTATAAAAGATATAGATGAAAAACCGGCAAAGCGAAATACTGCGTATGAAATATTGGAGAGATTTTAATATCTTTATTATGAAAAATACAATTAAAAGATTAATATTTATACTATTATGTTTACAAGGATTTTTAATGGCTACAACAATTAAGTATATAGAAATAAATAAAGTTCAAGTTCCTGTAGTTTTTGAAGAAGATAAAAATTTACCTATATTAAATTTACAATTAGTTTTTAAAAACTCAGGATATATTCAAGATAAAAACAAAAGTGGATTAGTTTCAATTTCAGCGCAACTTTTAAATGAAGGAACTAAAAAATTAGGTTCTACAAAGTTTGCACAAGAGCTTGAAAACTTTGCAATATCATTACATACTAGTAATGACTTTGAAACTTTTGTAATTAAGTTGTCTTCTATAAAAGACATGCAAGGAAAAGCATTAAAACTATTAAAAGATTTATTAAAAGATCCTAATTATGATAATAGTGTATTGGATAAACTCAAAACTATTAACATAGGTTCTTTAAAAAGAAAAGAGAATGATTTTGATTATATGGCATCAAAAAATCTTAAAAAATTAATTTTTAAAGATACAGCTTTAGAAAATACCTCAAGTGGATCTATTGAATCTATTAAAAAGCTAAAACTTGAAGATATTAAAAAATTCTTAAGTACAACATTAGATTTAAATAATTTGATTATTGTTGCTGGTGGAGATTTTGAATATGAAGAGCTAATTTTAAAAATTAAAAATGTTATAAAAGTATTACCATCAAAAAATACAAATAAATTAAAAAAAATTGATATTCAAATAAAAGCAAAAACAAAAACAGTTTTAAAAAATACAGAACAAGCTTATATCTATTTCGCAAGCCCTTATAATGTGAACGTTCAAGACAATGATTCATATATGGCAAAAGTTGCTTCATTTATTTTAGGTGGAAGTGGTTTTGGTTCAAGATTAATGGAAGAGATTAGAGTTAAAAGAGGTTTAGCTTATTCAGCTTATGGTTATGTATCACAAAATAAATCGTACTCATATTTCACAGGTTATTTACAAACAAAATTAGATAGTGCCGATGAAGCAAAAGATTTAGTTTCCTCTTTAATTAAAGAATTCGTTAAAAATGGTGTAACAAAAGAAGAACTAATTGCTGCTAAGAATTTCTTAATCGGCAGTGAACCTTTGAGAACTGAAACATTATCTCAAAGATTAAATATAGCATTTACTCTATTTTATAGAGGTCTACCTCAAGATAATATAAAAAAAGAGTTAGAAAAAATACAAAATTTAAAATTAGAAGATTTAAACAGTTATATAAAATCTCATAAAGAGATTAATGATTTATCATTTTCAATAGTAAGGAAATAATTTGTTAAGATTTGCTGTAAGTCCAACAGAAGATATGAATATTGAAAACTTAAGAATTGCAATATTTAATCATATAATTTCAAAACAAATAAATGAAGAATTAATAATAAGAATAGAAGATATTAATAAAGAAAAAAATATTGAAGGAAAAGATAAAGAAATTTTAGAAATACTAAACCTTTTTTCAATAGATTATTCAAGAGTTCTTTATCAAAGTGAATCTTTAAAATATCATCAAAGAATGGCAATGCAACTTCTAACAAAGAAAAAAGCATTTTCTTGCTTTTGTGGAGAAAGTAAACTTGAAGAGTTAAAACAAAAAGCAAAAGATGAAAAAAAACCATATAGATATGATGATTTCTGTGCTACTTTATCAAATGAAGTAGTATTAGAAGTAAATTCACCTTTTACAGTAAGAATACAAAAAACTGAACATAATATAAAATTTATAGATTTATTAAAAGGTGATTTTGAATATAAACCTTTTAATATTGACTCTTTTGTTATTTTAAAACATAATAAAACTCCAACATATAATTATGCATGTGCAATTGATGATATGTTAATGAATATTTCAACAGTTATAAGAACTGAAGATTATTTATCAAATACTGCTCAACAAATTCATGTAAGAGAATCTTTAGAGTATACAAAAAAGATAGATTATATTCATTTACCAATAATTTTAAATGCAAGTACTAGTGAGAAAATGAATAAAATAGATGATGTAAATTCAGTAAAATGGTTAATTGAACAAGGTTTTTTACCAAGTGCAATTACTAATTATCTAGTTTTATTAGGAAATAATACTTCTAAAGAAATATTTACTTTAGAAGAAGCAATAGAATGGTTTGATATTAAAAATATTTCAAAAAGCCCTGCTACGTTTGATATTGATAAGTTAAGAGTTGTCAATAAAAAATATTTAGAGAGTATGGACGAAATGAGATTATCAAAAATTCTAGGTTTTGCTGATATTGATATTGGAAAACTAGCTAAAATATATTTAGAAGAAGCAAGTACAATTAATGAATTAAAATTAAAAATAACTCCAATATTTTCAGCCAAAATTTCTTGTGAAGGTTTTAATGAAGAGTTAACAATTCTAAAAGATTGTTTACAAAAGACTTCATTTTATGATGATTTTAACGAATTTAAAAAACATATTACTAAAACAACAGCTTTGAAAGGTGAAAATCTTTCTAACCCTTTACGATATGTGTTAACCGGGGCTTTAAATGGACCAGATATTTCAGATATTTATCCATTGATTAAAAATTATTTAGGGGAGATTATCAAATGATAAATGCATTATTAGGTTCGATTTTTACAATTGTTTTAACAGTTGTATCTTTATATAAATGGGTAATAATAATTTCATCACTATTATCTTGGGTTAGACCTGATCCTTATAATCCAATAGTTCAAATGTTAAATAGATTAACTGAGCCTGTATATGCCTTAGTGCGAAAATTTGTTCCTACTATTGTTGGAGGCATGGATTTAGCACCTTTAATTATAATTTTTGCACTAATTTTTTTAGAAACATTTTTAGGAAAACTTTTTATGGGAATATAAAATGAAATATTTAATATTTTTATGTATCCTATTTTTAGCTTTAGAAGCTAATGAGATTAAACAAAAGCCACTTAAAGTAACTCCTTCTTGGCTTTTATTAGAAAAAGGTTTAAAAAAAGATTTTTATATTAATGAATATTTTAAAACAGATATAACAAAAGAAGAATCATTTGAAACTTTATCTTTAGTTGATAATTTAACGCATAAAATGTTTTATAATTTTGCGAAAAAAATTAGACATGATGAAACATTAAGTGTTGCTCAATGTATGCAAATGCAAACTAAAGAGTTAGTAACTTCATATGCTGATTGTATATTAAATGGTTTGAGTTTAGCAGAAGCAACAACTTTATCAGTGCTTGAAATAGATTCAATTATAGAAAAAATTAAACATAAATATCAAAATTTTTCTAGAAAACTTAAAGTGATATCTTCTTCAATTCCTTTTACAAAACTTATTATTCTAAAAAAAGATGATTTTTATGATGTTTATTTAAATGTAAGTGAGGCTTTTAGAGAAAGATATTTTAATTATAGATTACCAAAAAGAACTTTTGCCAAAATTTTTAAAGATAAAAATAAATTTAATGATTTTATTCAAATTTCACTTACAAATTCAAAATTAACGCAAGTTCATAAAAGTTTAGTAAACATTGATGATAAAGAACTAAGTGCTAATTCTTCATTTCTTTTAGCTTTAAATGCTATTAGATTAAAAGAAATTGCACTTGCAAGTACTTATTTAAATAACTCTTTAAATAAAAGTCCAAATAGTAATTTTACAGATAAAATAAAATTTTGGCAATATCAAGTTACTAAAAATGAAACTATATTAGAAGAGTTATCAATTAGTTTAAATATAAATATGTATACAATATATGCAAAAGAACTTTTAAATAAACCTTTTGATGATTTAAACTTAGAAACATTTGAGTTGTTTGATATTTATTTAAAAGATTACGATATCTCTAGAGTTGCCCTACTTTACTCAATTGCTAAAGTAAAATCATCATTTGATGCGAGCAAAATTTCAAAAGATTTTAATCTTGGGATTATGCAGTTAGATTCTGCTTTTGTAAAATCTATTTCAAATAACTTAGCTCAAGATTTTAATATTTTAGATCAGCTTAAAATTGAAACTAGTTTAAGTTTTGCAAATATCCATCTAAACTCTTTCCAAGCCTTAGTTGACAATGTTTTTTATAGATACTTAGCTTATAACGGAAATACTTTATTATTAAACAAAATCTTAAATAATAAAGATTTTTTTGAATCTAAAGTAGATGAACCTTATTTAGTTTTAGAGTTTTTATTAAATAATAAGAAAGAAAAGATAAAAGATATTTTAGTTTATTACTTTTTATTTTATAATAAATTAGCAGAAAAGAAAGAAGATAAAATTAGATTTTTATCTATTTTTGAAACTTTAATGAAACCTGCCCAAACAATGGATGAATAAGTTTGATATTTAAATCTTTATCATCTATTTTATTTTTAAATTCAATTAAATAATAGTTTGCCCAAGAGTTTCTTAAAGGAATATTGTTTCTTAATTCTGATTTTTTAGAAAGCTTTTTAATATTAAGAAAGCTTTTATTATTTAAAAATAGTTTATAACCTTTTTCTATAAAATCATGATTATCTTGACCTATAAAATATGTTCCAATTACAAAACTATTTAACTCTTTAGTATCAAATTTTTTTGTACTTTTATTTAAATAAGTAGCGAATAACATTAGTTTTGTTTCATTTTTGTAAGTTAAATCTATTTTTTTAGTATATTGAATTGCATTTGCACTTTGTTTGTCATTTTGAAAATAATTAAGAGCCGTACTTGTTCCACATCCTGTAAAAAGAACTAATAATGTTGTTAAAAAAAATAAATTATATTTTATCATAAAATCTTCCTATGTAATTATAGATGGGCATTTTACATTAAAGATACTTTAACCTTTATATTATAATAATTGTTTACTTTAAAGTAAGATATTAGAAAATATTAAAACTATTTATTCCAATTTTTATAAAGTATCTTTAACTATAAATTGGATAAAATCTGCTTCATGACAAAGAATTATAAAAAATTAGCTATTGCTTTTAGTGGACCTTCTAATAGTGGTAAAACTACTCTTGTAGTAAAGGTTTCAAGTATATTACAATCACGTGGACATAAAGTTTGTATTGTCAAACATGATCCTAAAGATAAAGCACGATTTGATAAACCTGGTAAAGATAGTGATAAATTTTCTCAAACAGGAGCAGATGTAGCAATTGTTAGTCCTTTACGAACAACTTTATTTAAAAAAGAAACATCGACTATTGAAGAGATTATTTCTTTATTTGGGGATTTTGATTACTTATTAGTTGAAGGATTAAAAACACTTGATCTTCCTAGAATTTCTGTTTTTAGGAATAGGCTAGATGAAACATATTATAGTGTCACAGATGCCATTGCATATGATGAAACAATAAATGCTAATGAAATACCATCAGATATTCAAAGATTAGATTTAAACAATCCTGAAGAAGTAATTTCTTGGATTGAAAAACATGCAAAGAGAGTTTAATGAAAGATATTATTAAAGCAATTGAAATTGCAAGTATAAAAATAAAAGCGTTATTAGAAACAGGTGATACAAGTAAAAGTGAAAATGAGAATTCAACAGGAGATATTCAGCTAAAACTTGATATTGCAAGTGATAGTATTATTGAAGATATTTTTAAAACTATCCCTTCTATTAAAGCAATAGTAAGTGAAGAGCAAGAAAATATTGTAGATTTAAATGAAAAAGGTGATTATTTAATTGCTTATGATCCTTTAGATGGGTCTTCATTAGTTGATGTAAATTTATCAGTTGGTTCAATTTATGGAATTTATAAAAATAAATTTAATGCTAAAAATATCATAGCTTCAGTTTACGTAGTTTTTGGACCAAGAGTTGAAATGGTCGTTGCCCTTGATAATAGTTTAAAAATGTACAGATTATTAGCTGGTAAATTTAAATATATTCAAGATATAAAATTGAATCAAAAAGGTAATATTAATGCTCCAGGTTCAACACAAAATTATTGGTCACCTTATCACAAAACTATGATTAATGATATTTTTAATGATGGTTATAGATTAAGGTATTCAGGTGGTATGGTTCCTGACTTGCACCAGATTTTATTAAAAGGTGGAGGTTTGTTTTCATATCCTGCTACAAGTGATAGACCAAAAGGAAAATTAAGACAATTATTCGAAGTTTTTCCATTTGCTTTAACTTATGAGTTTGCAGGTGGTGGCGCTATTGATGGATTAAAAAGAGTACTTGAAGTAGAAACTACTCATATTCATGATACTACTCCATGTTTTTTTGGTTCGAATGAAGAAATAAATAGAGTATTAAAAGTTTACAAGAAAAATGAACGATAATCAAGAACTTGATGAATGGGATGCAAAACTTGAAATAAAACTTGAAGAGTTAAAACAGTGTCAAGAATCAAAAACTTTTATCTCATGTAATCCATGTGATAAGTTTTTTGATTGTGAATTAAGAAAAAAATATGTTATAGCTGTCTATGAGTCTATGAATAAAGGCTCAGAGGGTGGATTTGAATTTTAAAAAGTAAAACAGAAGAGGAAATTTTATGGAAAATAGTTGTAAGAATATATATATCACAACTCCAATTTATTATGTAAATGATGTAGCTCATATAGGGCATGCTTATACAACAATTATTGCAGATATGTTAGCTAGGTATTCAAGATTAGTAGGTTTTAATACTTATTTTTTAACTGGAACTGACGAACATGGACAAAAAATAGCTCATAGTGCAGAAGCTAGAGGTAAAACTCCAAAAGAATATGCTGATGAAATATCTGGTAAATTTAAAACACTTTGGGATGATTTTGATATTACTTATGATAAGTTTATTAGAACAACTGACGAAGAACATAAAGCTGGTGTTCAAAAAGCTTTTGAAACTATGTATAAAAAAGGTGATATCTATAAAGGTGATTATGAAGGTTTTTATTGTGTATCTTGCGAAACATTTTTTACTGAAAAACAATTAATTGATGAACAATTTTGTCCTGATTGTGGAAAACCTACAAATATAGTTAAAGAAGAGAGTTATTTTTTTAAATTATCAGCTTATGAAGATAGACTTTTAAAATGGTATGAAGAAAATGAAGATTGTATTCTGCCAAGATCAAAGAAAAATGAAATTGTAAACTTTGTTAAAGGTGGTTTACGAGATTTATCTATTTCAAGAACATCTTTCGATTGGGGGGTTAAACTTCCTGAATCTATGAATGAACCAAAACATGTTATGTATGTTTGGTTAGATGCTTTAATGAACTATATTACAGCTCTTGGATATGGCAAAGATGAAAAAAATATGGACTTTTGGCAGGCTAAAGTTCAATTAGTAGGAAAAGATATATTAAGGTTTCATGCAATTTATTGGCCAGCATTTTTAATGTCTTTAGATTTACCCTTACCTGATCATATTGCAGCTCATGGTTGGTGGACTAGAGATGGTGAAAAAATGTCAAAATCAAAAGGTAATGTTGTAAATCCTAAAGAAATAGCAGATGCTTATGGTTTAGACTCATTAAGATATTTTTTACTTAGAGAAGTTCCTTTTGGACAAGATGGAGATTTTTCTCAAAAAGCTTTAATAGACAGAATAAATTCCGATTTGGGAAATGATTTGGGAAATTTATTAAATAGAATTTCTGGAATGTCTGGAAAATATTTTAATTTTAAAATTGATTCTAAAGATGTTAAGAAATTTCATCAAAAAGAATTGGATGAAGTAAATGAAATTTTAGAAAATATAGAAGACTATATTTATAATATGCAAATAAATAGATTTTTAGAAGATCTTTGGAAAGTATTAACTATTGCAAATAAAGCAATTGGTGATTATGAGCCTTGGATTAAAATCAAAGAGGGAAAAACTGATGAAGCTATGGCTTTAGTTGCATTAATTACAAATATTCTTGCAAAAGTTGCCATACTTTTAGATTGTGTAATGCCTGAAAAAATATCTAAAATTGCGATATCTCTTGGAATTGAAATTAATACCAAAACATACAATAAGCTTATTGTAAATAAAGAATTAATTAGAACAACAACTATTACCAAAATTAAACAACTTTTTCCAAGAATTGAAAAAATTTTATTAGAACAAGCTAAACTTGCTGATGTTTCAAAATCTGTTGCTCAAGAGAAAGCTTCTAAAAAAGAAGAAATAGAGGAAGATGATAGCTTAATTACAATTGATAAGTTTTTTGAAACATCTTTAAAGATTGGAACTATTGTTGAAGCAGTTGAAGTTCCAAAATCAAAAAAACTTTTAAAATTACAAGTTGATTTAGGTGAAGGAAGAAATAGACAAATATTAGCAGGAATTAAAGAATTTTATAATGCTGCTGATTTAGTAGGAACGCAAGCGTGTGTAGTTGCAAACTTAAAACCTGCAAAACTTATGGGAATGATTTCTGAAGGAATGTTATTGACAGCTAAAGATGAAAATAGTTTATCTTTAATTAGACCAGAAACTATTAAAAAAATTGGTACAAAAATAAACTAGTGCAGATAACATCTATTCTAGATTTAGTTGATGGAAGATTGTTAAATCATCCATCAATCTCTTTTATTTATTCAATTAAAACAAATCCAAAAAAAGTTAAAGAAGGGGATCTTTTTATAGTTCAAAATTATGAAGATATATCTCTTGCTTTAGAAAATGGAGCTTTTGCTCTTATTCTTGATAAAGATATACAGAGTGAAGATAAAGAAGTTGCTTGGATTCAAGTATCATCAATAAGAGAAGCTATGATAAAACTTATTAGATATCTTTTATCTAATAAAAGATTAACTGCTTTTTATTGTAATGAAGTATCTTATGAATTATTTGGAATATTAAGAAAACCTACTGTACATACAAATATTAAACTATTACCAAAAAGTTTGCCAGATTTTTTTAAGTTACTTAATGATTTAGAAGAAAATGATACTTTAATTGGTTCAAATCAAGAAGTACTAGATGACATATACCCAGTAAATTTTAATTTTAATACAAAAATATATAATATCTATAATCTTATTGAACACTCAATTTTTGAAACAACTTTTAGTCATAGAGATAGATATTTTTCAAAGTTAAAAATATCTAGTTTATACCTTACTGAGTTTTTAGATGTTTACAGTTACTTAGGATTTGATGCTGATTTAGGTAAATTAAACAAATTTCATAATTTAAAACCAATATTCGTAGACAAAATTATCAATCATACAGATTTTGGGAAAACTGATAAATTTTTATTGGCACAACAGAATGAAGAATTAATTAAAAAAGAGATTTATTATTTAAATAATAAATATAAATATGCAAAAATACTTTATATCACAACAAAAAAAATAGATGATAATAAAGATATTAATTATACTCTTATTAACTCTTTAGAAGATTTAAAAGATTACCTAAAAAAGGTTCAATTTAATGCTGTTTATTTTATTGATGTAAGTTTTGATGCTTTATATAATGAAATCTCAAAACAAAATAATGAACCCTCATTAATTTAATATATCATTCCAAAAGAACTAATTACTTTTCCTATAATATTAACTTCATTATAATCTAATATTTGGCTTGGATAATCTTTATTGTCTGAAATCACATCAAGTTGCCCATCTACTCTTCTTTGTATTCTTTTTACAAAAAGCCCATAATTAGTAGTAAAAGCATAAATACCATCTCTTGCAATATCACTTTTTGTTTTATCTATAAATATTATATTATCACTATTTAAAGTAGGTTCCATCGAATCTCCTATAACATTAATAGCATCTATATTTTTTAGATTCTCTTTTCCTCCTAGCATACTTATAAAATAAGGTGGTATTTCTAAGCTTTCAAAGTTATCATCATTTTCATAAGCCCCTCCTCCAGCACTTATGCTTACTTCAGGATAGTATCTTATCCAGTATTTATCAGTAGAATCAACTAATGAACTTGGATTTTGATTATATAATAACCAGTTGATAGATATTTTTTTTAAAGCACAAAAATCTAAAATATTAGAAAAAGGTATTTTACCTCTATTTTTCATAGTGGCAAAATTTACTTGACTTAATTCTAAAGCAGAAGCTACATCTTTATCAAAAACTTTTCCACTTTTTCCATCCTGACTTAAAATATCTTTTAATTTATCTATTATTTCACTAATAATTAACATTTCAACTCCTTTTTTGTAATTATATTACAAAACACAATATTTTTCAAGCTTTTTGATTTTTTTATATAAACTTTGTCATATTTTTATAAAAAGGATACAAAATGGCAAAGAATGGCAAAGAATGGAGGAAATGATATATACTGTAATTAAGGCTTAATGAAAAAATCAAGAGATCTAATTGATTACTTTACCTTATAACTAACAAGATAATCATCAAGCATTTTTAACTTCAAATTTTTAGTAAAACCATTATGAATTTTTAATAGTTTTTTCATTAGTGAAAATACTCCACCATTAATAGAATTTGTTGTGTTATGAATAGTAATATTTTTATGATTTTTGTATGTAAATAAATATGGTAAATTTGTTATCAAACTTCTATATGCAGATCTAACTCTTGAATGAGTAAAATTTAGTTTTCCAGTTGTTGGAGATACTGATTTCTCATCAAGAAATACTTGATACTTTTTATACTATTTATTTAATTTTTTTGTAAAGTTTATTTGAGTTGTAGTTGTTAAATTATACATAATCTTTTGTAAATCTTTATTAGCTTCTAGTCTTGGTTTTCTAGTTAGATATTTGTTTATTGTTTTTCTTTGATGGAAATGGCACATTTGTATTGGATAGTCTTTAAAGGCTTTATGCAAGCCTCTTTTGCCATCAATGATAATAGCCTTAACAATGTATCCTAAATCTAAAAGTATCTGTAGTTGTTGTTTGTAATGAAATACTAATTCACTATCAATATGTTTCCATGTTAATATCTCTTTGGAAATAATATCTTTAAAAACTAAAGTTCCAAGTTTCTCTTTTCTTTTACCATAAAAAGTTGCATCACAAACTATAACAATTTCTTTTGGATTATGTATTTTTGCAATTGGTTCATATTCTAAAATTTGCTTTCTTATCCACGGCAAACTTCTATTATAATCTTTATCTTCTATAAATATACTTTTTGAAGATTATTTCTTGTAGATTTCTTGCTCTTCTTTTTGAGCTAAATTTACGACCACATTCATTGCATTTATATCTTTGAATTCCATTTCTAATATTAATCTTTTTAGTATAATTTTTTAAGCAATATGGACAAGTTTTATTGTTTTTTTACAGCCATGTGTAAATAAACCTTTTTTAACTCCTATAATATCGTAGTTAACTTAAGTTTTTAGACCCTTGAATTTTTTGTTAAGCTGAAAGATTCATCCCTTTTTTTTACTTAAATACTATTAATTTTATTTTATTTTAGAGTTTTTTTTAATATTATTAAGGTTGATTTTTTTAAATTGAGTTATTAAAGATATAATGATATTACCATTATGGTTGTGCCATTGTTAGTAATGAGTTTGATTTTGTAATTAATGAACAAAAAAATATCAATGTAAAAATTACATTGATATCGATTCTTAAGCAAGATTACTTTTCTTTGATTAAAGAAATAATATTTTTAGCTTCACTTCTAATATCTTCTAAACACATACTCTTAGTATTAACCATCCAAGAACCACCTAAACATACAACATTCTTAAGCCCTAAGTATTTTTTAAAATCTTTAGCCCCTATTCCACCTGTTGGGCAAAATTGTACATCTTTAAAAACAGTGGCATAGGCTTGAAGCATTTTATATCCACCTGAGTTGGCTGCATGAAAGAACTTCTGAAAATATATTCCTTCTTCCATCAAAGCTATTATTTCACTAGGTGTTGAGGCTCCTGGTAAATAATTCATTTTGATACGTTTAGACTCTTGTATTAACGTTGTTGTAGCGCCTGGGCTTACTGCAAAATCACAACCTATATCTTGAACTTGTATTAATTGCTCTTTTTTTATAATCGTACCTGCTCCTACATTTGCTTTTGGAAACTCTTTTATAATCGCTTCTATACAAGATAAAGCATTAGGAGTTCTTAAAGTTATCTCTAAATTACTCAAACCTTCTTTAATTAATACTTCTGATACTTGTAAACTTTGTTTTACATCATTCAAAGTAAGTACAGAAATTACGGGTGAATTTTTAAATTTATTTATCATTTTTATCCTTTGGCATAATTGCTCCTTGATACATAATTACTTTTGCTGCTATTTTTTTTGCTTTTTTAATGGATTTTTTAATGGATTTTTCTTTTAATCTTGAAGCAAGGTATTGTCCATTAAAAGAATCTCCTGCAGAAGTTGAATCTACAATATTTTTTAATTGTTTAGTTTTCTTATAAAGAGTAACTCCATCTTTATGACAAACAATATCTTCTTTTCCGCAAGTAATTATTATTTCTTTTACTCCTACTTCTAGAGATTTTTTAATAATATTTGATGGCACACACTCACCCCATAAATCAATTTCATCATCAATAGAAGGTAAAAAAACATCGGTATAATTAATTACTTGAGAATATATCTTTCTAGCATCATCTCGATTTTTATACAATTTTGCTCTATAGTTTGGATCAAAGGCAATTTTAACACCCGCACTTCTTGCTTTTTTGATTATTTTAAAAAGATTCTCTCTTCCTTTTTCACTCATTATTGCCAAGGTAATAGCAGAGAAATAAATTAAATCAAAGTCTAATAAGTCTTTAGATAATTTATCCAGACTTTTTGTTAAAAACAGGTCTTTTGCAGCTGAGTGTTCTCTCCAATACGAAAAACTTCTTTCCCCATTTTTGGTATTTATTATATACAAGCCTGGGTTTTTATTTTCTAAGTGATCAACATAACTAGTAGCTAAGTGTTCTGTATGAAAAAAATCCAACATTTTTAAAGAAAGTTCATCATCTCCTAAAACCGTAATATATTCTACTTTGGCTTTTTTAAAACAACGTTTTAAATATACAGCACAGTTAAAACTATCTCCTCCAAAAGTTTGTTGGTATAGCCCTTTTTTATTTTGATACAGCTCAACCATACATTCGCCTATTATTGCTACTTTAATCATCTTACTCTCTTTTTTAATTTAGTTAATCTTATATGGAATTTCTTTTTTAAAAATAAATTAGATAATATTTTCAAAGGTACATTTAAAAATCACTCGTCCTAGTACTTTAAAATCTTCCAAACCGCTTTCTGGAATTTCAAAAAATTCATATTTATCATTATCTGATATTAATCGAACAGATTTTGTTACAGGATTTATTTGAATACGTTTAATATAGGTTCTATTTTTATATACAATTAAATACATAATACTATTGTACAACTCTTCATCAGTAGCAAAAGTATTAATAAATACCTTATCTCCATGATTAATAGTAGGACTCATGGAAGATCCCACAATCGTTACCATTTTTAATTCATCTAGTTTTTCACCTTCAGCAAATTTATTAATAATATTTTGGGATACAGATAAATAATGTTTGTCTTTCAAATGTTCTTCTACTGCTAGAATATCAATATTTTTATGTTCTTTATTAACAAATGAATTAATAATGATATTGTCATCTTTATTCTCTTGCCCATATAAATTGTCATTTTTAACTCCTACTAGTAACCAATCTAAAGAAATATCCCGTTTAAGGCATAAAGCAATTAATAATTTATAAGGAATCTTTTCTCTTCTGATCCATGTTGAAAAAGTTGCATAATTTACTTCAAGCAAATCACTTAAGTCTTTGGATTGACTTACATTAAAATAGGTCATCAATCTTTCTATAATGGCAGAAAAATTACTTTTATTTTCATTATAACTCTCTATTATTTTCATTTTTACCTCTTACAAACTATTTTATATTGCATTGTACAATAAAAAGTGTAAATATGAAACAAGATGTATAATACCCCAAGAAAACAAGACAACTTTTTTTAAATTCTAATTCTCTTTTACTCCTGTTACTTTATGCCACAATTTCAGATAATTTTTAAACTATCATACTAAAAACTCATTGGTTTTTTGTAATTTAAAGTTTGATGAAATCTTCATATTTTTAGGTTTACACAATTAGATTTACACTCTCTAATGTAATGGAAAATACAGTAACAAGAAAAGAAGATTCTGAATTGACAAAGAGTCAAAAATTAAAAATTGAAGCTTTTGACAAAGTATCAAAAAGATATTAATCCATCTTTGCCATCAAAACTTAAATAATGTCTAATTTAAGCTACATTTGACTTATAATAGTAGATTAGATAGCGTTCTCTTTGGGTTAAATGGTGATAAGTTTTCATAAGTTAAATCCTTTTATTGACATAAAAATATTTAACTTACTTTATCATGTTTGACCCTTCAACTTATCTTAAAATTAAATTGCACTTATTAATTGAATGGGCGATATTTTTAATAAAAAACTGTTAAGATTTTTATTAAGATATTTTGAGAAATCAAAAATGAATACATAAAGGCTTTAAAATTTATTTTTATAGGTACCCTTAAGTAAATAAAATATTTATTTTTCTTAAAAATTTTTCATTCTTTTTTAAAGAAATAATGCCTTTTTTATCTTTAAAAATATAATTTGAATTGTCATTATCTGCAATACCACACCAAGGTTCCATACAAACAAAATCAGCATTCATAGGTGCCCAAAAACTAATAAAAGGAAAGTTTTCGTAGCTAATTCTTACACTCTTAGTATTTTTAGTATTTTTAAGACTAACCTCAGAAGATTTTGTTTTTTCAAAAATCAAAGCATCTTTTTGGAAAATATTTTTTTCTAGTTTGAGAACCTTTGATGTTAAATAATTAGGTATTGTTTTTAAAATACAACCATTTTCTAATTTTACACAGTGCAAATCTAATGTTTCTTCTTTTTGAAATTCTAAATAACTATCATCTAGGCTTGCTTTTAATATAAAAGCAGGGTGGGCACCTAAAGAGAATAATATGTCTTCTTTCGAACTTACTAGGTATGCAATATCAAAAGAGTCATTCTTTAATGTATAAGTAATTTTTAAATTAAAAGAAAAAGGATAATGCTTTAAAGAATTTTCATTTTCTTTAAGAAAAAAAACCAGTGTATTTTTCTCTTGTTTAAGTAAGGTGAATTCATTGTGACGTGCAAAACCATGAATAGGTAAAGAATAATTTTTATTGTTGTATTTATAGTTGTTATTTTTTAATTTTCCAACAATAGGAAATAATACAGGAGAACTTCTGTGCCAATAAGTATCTTCTTTTTGATGAAGATATTCTTCTTTTTTATACAAAGCAGAAATAAGTTCTGCTCCAAAAGAATCTATGCTTAAGCAGTAATTTTTATTTTTTAATTCATAAGTCATAGTTCATCTTTTGCATAACAAACACATTTTAATGTGAATCTCTTGCAAACCATTTTGTATCAAGTATTTTAGTATAAGGTTGCTGTAACTTCAAGCATGCTCCATCTGCTAATCCTTCTACGAAATCTCTGTAGATTTCTTGCCAAGGTGTTTCATTTTCTAATCGTGGAAGGACTAGATTTTTTTTACGTTCTAAGATCTCTTCTTTAGAAACCAACATTTGAACTTCTCTTTGATTTAAATCAATTAGAATATCATCTCCTGTTTTTAAAATAGCTAAACCTCCACCCGCATGACTTTCTGGTGTTGCATTTAAAATAGATGCACTAGCACTTGTACCACTTTGCCTTCCATCACCAAGCGTTGGAAGGGCTAGAATTCCTTCCCTTACTAGTTTATCAGGTGGTAGCATATTAATAACTTCTCCTGAACCTGGATATCCTAAAGGTCCACAGTTTCTCATAAATAAAATGGATTTTTTGGTGATATTTAAACTCTCATCATTGATTCTGTCATGATAATCTTCAGGCCCTTCAAAAACAACGGCTTTTCCTTCAATTTTTCCATCATGAATAAAATCTTTTAAAAATTTCTCATCAATTACTGAAGTTTTCATAATTGCAGAGTCAAATAAATTTCCACTCATTACTAAAAAACCAGCATTTTCTAAAAGGGGTTTATCATAATTTTTTATTACATCTTTATTTAAAATACTAGAGTCTTTATAATTTTCTTGGGTTGTTTTTTCATTTACTGTGTAGGTGTTTAAATGAATTTTATCTTTTTTAATTAATTCACTCATAATAGCGCCCAATCCACCAGCACGATGAAAATCTTCACTTAAATATTTTCCTGCTGGTTGACAGTTTAATAATAAAGGAATTTCATAACCATACTCTTGCCAATCATCAGTAGTAATGGTAATTCCTATATTTTTAGCAATGGCATTAATATGTATAGGTGCATTTGTAGAAGCTCCAATGGCAGTACATGCAACAATAGCATTAATGAAAGACTCTTTGCTCATAATATCAGAAGGTTTTACATCATTGTTTACCAAAGATACAATTTGTTTTCCTGTTTCATAGGCATTTTGACCTCTTTCTCTATATGGAGCTGGAATAGTTGCACTATGAGCAAGCGACATTCCTAATACTTCACTTAAACAATTCATAGAAGTTGCTGTTCCAATGGTATTACAGTATCCCACACTTGGAGCTGATGCTGTTGCTATGTCCATAAACTCATCATAATCAATTTCGCCTTTAGCAAACTCTTTTCTGGCCTGCCAAATAGCAGTTCCTGAACCGCATAGTTTTCCTTTATGATACCCATTTAACATAGGTCCCACTGAAAAAGTAATAGAAGGAATATTTAAAGTTCCTGCTGCCATAAGTGCAGCAGGTGTTGTTTTATCACAGCCAATAGTGAAAATAATTCCATCAAGAGGATAACCATAAATAGTTTCTACCATAGATAAATAAGATAAGTTTCTATCTAATCCTGCTGTTGGGCGTTTTCCTGTTTCTTGAATTGGATGAGTTGGAAATTCCATTGGAATTCCTCCTGCATCTCTTATCCCATCTTTTAAACGTGAGGCAAGTTCTATATGGTGTCTATTACAAGGAGATAAATCGCTTCCTGTTTGAGCAATTCCAATAATAGGACGATTTCCTTGAAGTTCATTTCTTGTTAACCCATAGTTTAAATATCTCTCCAAATACAAAGCAGTCATTCCTGGATCATTTTGATTGTCAAACCAAGCTTGACTTCGATATTTAAATAGTTTTCTATTTTTATCCATTTTTTCTCTCTTTAAATTAATGTTGATATAAATTAGGCTTTTGACCCTTTACATTTGTTTCTAATATAAATGTACTTCCGCTTAAAGGGGAGGCAAGTAATTCTTCCTTGCTTAAATCTTTTTGTGCACTTGTAATAAAAAGTGTTTTAAAATCTTTTCCTCCAAAACAACAAGAAGTTACATTGGGAACAGGAAGTTCAATTATTTTATCAATTGAACCATCGGGTTTATATCGTGTAATTTTTGATCCTGCCCAATGAGCTGACCAAATATAATCTTCTTCATCTATACACAAACCATCTGGGTAACCATCTTCATTATTAATAGTAGCAAAGATTTGTTTATTGCTCATAATAGATGTTTTCAAATCATAATCATAAACATATATTATACGTTTGGGACTGTCTGTCAAATAAAATTTACTGGAGTCTTTATTCCAGCCTAAACCATTTGAAATAAACAAATCTTTTTCTTTTTTTTCAATGATGTTTTTATCTAGACAATACAATGATCCCATTATTTTTTCTTCATTATTATCCATAGTACCTGCAAAATATCTTCCTCTTGCATCACACTTACCATCATTAAAGCGATTATTTACTAAATTTTTTTCAGGGTTTACTAAAGGAGTGATTTCTAATGTTTTTAAATCTAAATACTCATAACCTTCATTCGTAGTTGCTAGTATTTTATTATTGCTTGTAAAAACAAAAGAACCTATGGCTTTTGAAAATTGAAAGTATTCTACTTTTTTGCTTGCCAAATCATATTTATATATTCTAAAGTCTTTTATATCGGTCCAATATAAAGAATTTTCATCTTCTTTATAAAAAGGACCTTCACCTAAAAGAGATTTAGAATATTCAATAAGTGTTAGTTTATACATTTATCTTATTTCTTCCAATAACTGGGTATTGCTCTACTTCATAAACAGAACCATTAGCAGGAATAGAGTAATCACTAAGCCAAAAAATAGCATGTTTTGCAATTTCTTTAGGTGCTAAAATTGTGCCTCTTGGTGCAAAAGCTTTGTTAATTCTTTTATACCAATCTTTAGAATTCCCTTCGTTTAATTGTGTTTCATTTTCTTTATTTGTATGCGTCCAACCAACATTTATTTGATTGACTCTGATTTCATAAGAAGATAAATAATCAGCTAGATTTCGCGTCATTGTCATTAAAGCACCCTTAGAAGATGAGTAAACAAGAAGATTATCTTGCCCGCAATAGGAGTTAATAGAACCCATATTTACAATAGAACCTTTTATATCATGTTTTATAAAATGTTTGATAACCGCTTGGCATAAAAATAAAGGAGCTTTATAATTTACATTCATAATATAATCATAGCTTTTATAATCAATATCTAAAATAGTATTTCTTGGGAAAACACCTGCATTATTTACCAAAGAATCAACTGTTCCAAATACATCTATAGTTTTATCTACAATATATTGAAGTTCTAAAACTTTTGATAAATCTGCACATACATATGAAGTATTTTTCCCTAATTCCACACATAACGAAATAGCTTTTTCTTTAGAATTATGAGAAGAATGTATCATTACTTTTGCACCTTTATTAAGAGCTTCTTTAACGATTTCTAAACCAATTCCAGAGGTTCCACCTGTAATAATAACTACTTTATTATTTAAGTTCATACTCTATTCCTATCTAATTCTATTTTGTGTTTCTTTATCAAAAAAAAGTATTTTTTTAGCCCATACTTTTAAATTGACATCTTCGCCATCCTCTTTTGAACCACTAGGAGATACTCTTGAAATAACTTCTGTATTGTTCAAAGAAATATGTAAAAAGACATCAGAACCTGTTAATTCAGAGAAATCAATATTTGCAGACAAATCTTGTAATTCATATGAAATGCTAGCATCTCTAAAACCATTTTGAATATGTTCAGGTCTTAGGCCAGAAATAACCGTTTTTCCAAGATACTTATCTAAATTTTTATAATGACCTTCTAAAAAAATAATATTATCAATTCCTTTTTCATTGACAAAATTAACAAAAAACTTATCTTCTTTTTTTTCAATTTTTACTTCAATGAAATTCATAGAAGGAGATCCTATAAACCCAGCTGTAAATAAATTACAAGGGTTCTCGTAGACATTTGAGGGGCTATCAAATTGTTGAATCTTTCCTTGATGCATAATTGCTATTTTATCTGCTAAGGTCATAGCTTCAACTTGGTCATGAGTAACATAAACAATGGTTTTTTTCACTCTTTTATGTAATTTTTTTATTTCTGATCTCATTTTTACACGAAGCTCTGCATCTAAATTTGATAAAGGTTCATCGAAGAGATACATATCAGGTTCTCTTGAAATTGCTCTTGCAATAGCAACTCTTTGTCTTTGCCCTCCTGATAATTGAGAAGGTTTTCTATTTAATAATTCTTCAATATGCAAAATACCAACTGCTTTGTGAATTCTATTTTTTATTTCTTCTTTTGAATATTTTGATATTTTTAAACCAAATTCAATATTTTCTTTAACTGTCATATTGGGATATAAAGCATAAGATTGAAATACCATTGCTAAGCCTCTATCTTTTGGTTCAAGCTGAATTAAATCATTCTCTCCTAAATAGATGCTACCTTGATTAATATCTTCAAAGCCAGCAATACTTGCTAATAAGGTAGATTTTCCACAGCCACTAGGACCTACAAGAACTAAAAAATCTC
Organism: Halarcobacter sp.; assembly: GCA_965243765.1. Lineage (GTDB taxonomy): Bacteria > Campylobacterota > Campylobacteria > Campylobacterales > Arcobacteraceae > Halarcobacter. Next base: position 275,034 of record CBDEWB010000020.1, on the reverse strand, counting down.
CTGCTTTTAAATCTATATTAATACCTTTTAATACTTCTGTTTGGTCATAACTTTTATGTAAGTCTTTTATTATTAATGATTTCATGTTACCTCTTTTATTTAATAGCACCAGCCATTAGTCCTTTTACAAAATATTTTCCTGAAACAATATACGCTATTAATGTAGGCGCAACTGCAATGAGTGCTGCTGCCATATCAATGTTATACATTTTTACAGCAGATGTTGAGTTAACTAAATTATTTAAAGCAACCGTAACAGGTTGTGTACTTGAATCTGTAAATACAATTCCAAATAAAAACTCATTCCATACTTGTGTCATTTGCCAAATAAAACAAACCATAAAAATAGGCATAGAAACAGGCAATAAAATTTTAAAGAAAATTCTAAAAAATCCAGCTCCTTCTATTTTGGCAGCATTGATTAACTCTGTTGGAATAGAAACATAAAAGTTCCTAAAAAATAAAGTGGTAAAAGCAATTCCATATACCACATGTACAAATACTAAACCCCAAATACTTCCAGATAGACCCATAAAGCCCATAGTTTGTGACATAGGAAGCAAGATGACTTGAAAAGGAATAAAACATCCAAATAATAAGAGTGAGAAGAAAATCTCAGAATATTTAAACTTCCATTTTGCAAAAACATAACCATTAAAAGCTCCAATAAAAGAAGTAATTAATACAGCTGGAATAGTAAGCAAAACTGAGTTTATAAAATATGGCTTAATTCCACTTGAATCAGGCCCAATTCTGGCATTTCCCCACGCATCAATCCATGGTTGAAAAGTAATTACTTGTGGTAAAGACAATAAACTTCCATTTTTAATCTCATCAATGTTTTTTAAAGAAGTAATAATCATTACAAAAATAGGCAATAAAAAATATATTGCGCAAATAATCAATATTGTATAAATAAGTGTGCGAGAAAGAATACTTGAAAAACTTACTCTTTTTTTTATTTTCATATATTTTTCCTTAATTCTCTGTATAAATAAGGAACAATAAATATCATGATAATAAATAACATTACCATGGCTGAAGATGCTCCAAAGGCTAATTTATTTCTTCCAAAGGAATAATCAAACATAAACAGTGAAGGCATAATGCTTGAATACCCAGGACCTGCTTTTGTCATAACTAAAACCAAATCAAAGGTTTTAATGGCAAGGTGCATTAAAATTATAACGCTTGAAAAAAATACAGGCCCTAATTGAGGAATAATAATCTTCCAATAAATTCTAGGCATAGATGCACCATCTAATTTAGCTGCATTTATAACTTCTCCTGAAATTCCTCGTAATCCTGCTAGAATCATTACCATTACAAAACCAGTGGATTGCCAAACTGCAGCAATAACAATAGTATATATGGACATTTCAGGATCTACAATCCAATCAAAGGTGAAGTTTTCAAAACCCATTTGAATCACAAAGTTTTCTAAACCCAAACCTGGATTTAACATCCATTGCCATACTGTTCCTGTTGCTATAAAAGATAATGCCATAGGATATAAATATATGGTTCTAAAAATACCTTCAAATCTAATCTTTTGATCAATAAAAATAGCTAACAATAGACCTATTAATAGGCAAAAACCTATATATAAGGATGAGAAAATTAATAAGTTCTCCATTGCTAGCCACCATTTTAAATTGCCAAATAAAGAAATATATTGTTTTAATCCAGCAAAGGTATATACGGGCAATAACTTGGAAGTGGTTAATGACAAAATCATATTCCAAAAAATAAACCCGTATATAAAGATAATCATAATTAGAAAAGTAGGACTTACAATTAATTTAGGAATAGCATTTTCTAAAATTTTAAGTTTACTTTTCATGTTTAATCTTTATTCTTTTTCGCTTTTAATTGATGAAGCTAATAATTTTGTAGCATCAGCTGAAGTCATTTTTGAATTATAAAAATTTGTAATAACATCAAAAAATACTCCTCTTAAATTATCAGTAATTGCCATTTGATGAGCCATGCTAGGCACTAATGTTTTAGAATATGATGCTGCATTTAATTCATCCATTGATCGTAATGCAATATCATCAAATTCAGTTCTTGGTGCTTCTAATGAAATTGGTATAGAACCTTTTTTTGTATTAAATATAACTTGAAAATTTTTGCTTAAAATAAGTTCTGCTAGTTTTTTCTGAGCTACTGCTTTTTTAGCATCTTTTTGATCAAACATTACAAAAGAATCAATATTATAAATATATGAACCAGATGTTTGTGGTGTATCTAAAGCAATATAATCAATACCTATTTTTTTACCAGCAACTTTAAATTCACCCTTAGCCCAATCCCCCATAAATAACATAGCAGCTTCATTTTTATATAACATTGATGTAGCTAGATTCCAATCACGTCCTGGAGCATTTTTATCTGTAAATGATTTAACCATTCTTAAGATGTCAAAAGATTTTTTAATAGTATCAGATGCTAAGGCTTTAGGATCTAAATCAACCAAGGCTTTATTATAAAAATCAGCCCCACCCACACCTAAAACAATAGTTTCAAACATTGTAGCTTCTTGCCAAGCTTGTCCGCCAGATGCTACGGGAATAAATCCAGCTGCTTTAATTTTTTTTGCTGCTACTTCAAATTGTGCCCAAGTAGTTGGAATAGTAGCGCCTGCTTTTTTGAAAATAGAGGGATTAACCCACATCCAGTTGATTTTATGAACATTAACAGGTACTGCTACATAATTACCTTTGTATTTCATATGTTCAGCAAATCTTTTAGGAATAATTTTATCCCAATTGTTTGATTTTGCTACGTCATTAAGATTAAGAGTTGAGCCAAGTTCAGCCCACTCTTGAATACTTGGTCCTTTAATTTGTGCCGCACTTGGAGGATTTCCTGCAATGACTCTACTTTTTAGTACTGTCATAGCATTTACACCATTTCCTCCTGCAACTGAGAAATCTTTCCATGTATGTCCACTATCCTCTAATAAACCTTTTAATACAGCAATAGACTCAGCTTCAGAACCACTAGACCACCAATGCAAAACTTCTACTTCTGCACTGTACAAAGATAAAGACCCCAGTAATGATAGTGTCACTGCCATTTTTTTTAATGTTTTCATTTTATTCTCCTTAATCTTATATTTAATAAGAATGTTATTAACTGTTTAAGTTTTACACCGAATTATGTAACACTGTTACAGAAAATATTTTTTAACATTCTTATTATTTCATTTTATAACTTAACCTTAGCTTAACCATGAAATATAAAATGCTATTATACAGTAATTAATCAAAGTATAAAGTAAATAAAGTTAAAATACAAAATGAAAATATTTTCATAAAATATTTAAATTTAAGGAAAATATATGGGAATTAGAAAAATTGCTGCTTTAGCAAATGTTTCAATTGCAACTGTTTCAAGGGTATTAAATACACCAGAATTAGTCAAAAAAAATACCAGAGATAAAGTCTTAAAAATTGCACAAAAACTTGAGTACCACAAATACAATACTTCTTATACACCTACTTTAAAAAAAGATGAAATTGCACTGATTATGCCAGATGTTATTAACTCATTTTTTGCAAGAATATTAGAAGGCATAGTCAAACAGGCAAAAGCCTTAGATTTACCATTATCCCTCTATCTAACACATGATAAACCACAAGAAGAGTTGGATGCAGTCGATGCAATTCTTCAAAAACAAACGCGAGGAGTTATCTTAATTCGTTCCCGAAATAAAGAAAAAGAATCCTCTAAAACCATTTTAAAATTGAATAAATATAACATTGCTTTTGTTTTGGTTGATAGAGATATTTCTTCTTCCAATAACTCTGGTGTATTTTTATCAAATGCTAATGCAGTATACGATGCTGTGAATTTACTACTACAAGATGGTTATAAAAATATTTCTATAATTGTAGGAACAACAAATAGTTTAAATGCAAATCAACGTTTAGATGGTTATAAAGAAGCCTTAAATAAACATAATATTATAAGCAAAGAAGATAATATTTATCGAGGTGATTTTTCTATACAAAGTGGACTAGAATTAACAAAAGAAATTTTAAAAAAGAAAGTGCTTCCAGAGGTTATTTTTTCGTGTGCAAATGAAATTACTATTGGTTGTTTAAAAGCAATTACAGATCATGGTTTTAAAGTAGGGAAAGATATCAAACTTTTCTCTTTTAACAAAGTAGCTTCCTCTTACTTAAATAATTTTGATATCTCATATGTTGAGCATCCTGTCGAACTTATGGGTAAAAAAAGCGTTACAATTTTAAAAAATAAGTTTGTTGGAACCAAAGGTTTAATAAGAGAAATTATGAATTACAAAATTCATTACTAAAAGGAAAAAAATGAATTATAATGAAGTTTTGGAAAAGACTAGGTTGATTGCTATTTTAAGAGGTATTACACCTGATGAAATACTAAATGTATCCAAAATATTAGTAGAAAGTGGATTTAAAATTATTGAAGTTCCCTTAAATTCTCCAGAGGCATTTAAAAGTATTTCAATGCTTGTTAAGGCCTATAAAGAGAACAAAGATATATTTATAGGGGCTGGAACAGTATGTAGCACTAAAGAAGTACAAACATTAAAAAGTACAGGTGCTTCTTTGGTTATTTCGCCTAATGTAGATGTAAATGTTATCAAAAAAAGTAGGGAATTAGGACTTATCTCTAGTCCTGGTTTTTTAACACCAAGTGAAGCCTATATAGCCATTAATGCAGGTGCTAATTCTTTAAAACTTTTTCCCTTTAAGCATTTTGGTATTAAGTATTACGAGGATATAAAAGTCATCCTTCCTAACAAAATCCCTTTAGTAGTTGTAGGTGGTATAGATGAAAAAAATATTTGTGATTTATTAGAAAAGAGTATTAAATATTTTGGTTTAGGTAGTTCTTTATACAGACCTAAGATGAGCCTGTCTTTGCTTAAAATTAAAGCAGATTTTTTTGTTAAAGCAATAAAGGACTCTAAGTGTCTAAACTAATTATAATAGATTGGGGAACGAGTAATTTTAGAGCAAAGATTTTAAATGAAAACTTTAAAGAAATTGATAGTATTTCCTCAAATGATGGCATCTTGCACTTAGAAAGAAACGAATTTCATGCTTATTTAATTAATATTCTAAAAACTTGGCTAGAAAAAGAGAGTATTATTTTAATGTCAGGAATGATTGGAAGTATGAATGGTTGGGTTGAAACGAGCTATATTGAATGTGATGCTTCGATAAATGGACTCTCTAAGAAGATAGTAAAAATACCTAATATTAAAGAAAATATTTATATTGTGCCTGGAGTTAAAAGCTTGAAAAATGGACTAATTGACTTAATGAGAGGGGAAGAAGTCCAAGTCTTTGGTGCTTTGGCTTTATTAAAACAATCCCAAGGCATTTTTATACTTCCTGGTACTCATTCTAAGTGGGTAAAAGTAATTAATAAACATATTATTGATTTTAAAACCAATATGACAGGTGAAGTTTTTGATCTTTTAAGTACTAAGAGTATTTTAGCTAAATCCATTTCTTCTAAAACAATGAATGAAGAAGCTTTTTTAAAGGGACTTAATATTTCATTCAAAGAGTCTGGTTTTCTAAATCATATTTTTCAAAGCAGAGCACAAGTTAAAATAATAGATAAAAAAAATATTTATTCTTTTCTATCTGGTATTGTAATAGGTAACGAAATTAAAGAGATGAAAAAACTTTTTTCTTGTACACAAGTTATTATTGTGGGTTCACACACCCTGAATACACTATATGAAATAGCACTTAATTTTTATAGTATAAAAACTAAAAAGGTTAATGCGAGTATGGCTATTAATGCGAGTATGAAATATTTATACCAAAAGCTAAAAGATAATTAATGCTTAAAATAGTTGCTAACTCTTTGAGGTGGAATGACCTCACTTAACCAGACATTTACCCAATCAGTAAAAACCTACTATTTTGAGATCATTTCATTATACCTTTTTTCAAATTCATTTGGAGAAATGCTTCTTATATAACTATGTCGTCTTTTTGAATTGTAAAACATTTCTATATATTCAAATATTTTAGAACTTGCTTCTGCTCATGCTAAAGTACAAATATCACTCAACAAAGACACCGTATCACAAACACTTGGACACTTACAAATTTGAAATATTCTCTAACAACATTTTAGCATAAAGTGTCCAAGTGTTAATTTATTTTTGACATAATTTTCCTCATTGATGTACCTTTTAGTTCAACTCTATGTGAAGAATGTACAATCCTATCTAATATTGCATCAGCAACAGTATCATTATTTAAATAATCATACCACTGTGATACAGGAAGTTGAGAGGTGAGAATTATTGATGATAAGTCAACTCTACTTTCTATAATTTCTAATAAATTTGTAGCATCATCAGCTGATAATGGATTTATTCCAAAGTCATCTAAAATAAGAATACTATATTTGCTAAGTTTTCGTAGGAAATTTGTATATGTTCCATCTGCTCTTGCGATTGATATATCTTCAAGTATTGTAGGAACTCTAATATAATAAGCTTTAAATCCATCCATGATAGAACGATTAGCTAGTGCTTGTGCGAGATAAGATTTACCAGTTCCTGTTTTACCTGTAATGATAATATTTTGATAATTTCTTATAAAGTCCATATTTGCTAATCCTAAAATTTGTTCTTTATTTAAACCTCTTGTTTGCTTATAAACTAAATCTTCTAAAGTTGCTTGCTTATCTTTTATTTTTGATATATTAAAATTAAGTTTAATCCTTCTGTTGTGCTGATGTATCTCTTGGGCTTCAAGTAGGTTGTAGAGTTTCTCATTAAATGATAATTTATCATAATTTCTATCTTCAATTTGTCGTAAGTATGCTGTTTTAAAGCCTTCTAATTTTAATTCACTCATTTTATTTGTTACTGTTTCTTGGTTCATTTTTTTCTATCCTTTTTATTTATATTCTGTATTACCACGAATATTACTGTGGTTATTTTGTGCTATATTTATAATATTATTAGCAGGCTTTTTATAATAAAGCTTTTTTGATAATATTGATTTTATAGATGCAACTGTAGTGGCATTAATACTCATTGCATATCCTAAAGCTAAATCAACTTCATATTTTTCATATTGTTTTGCCAATGAAAGAATGGCATTTAGTTTTCTGTATGCATATGATGGAAATTGCTCTTGTTCTAATTTCATCTTTGTAAACTCTACAGTTTGAACCCCTATACTTTTTGCCCAGTTTAAATATCTTCCAGGATTAAACTTCGCATCTTGATATTGATGATTTTCAGGTTGGTGCTCTTTAATAGTTGAATATTCACTATCATAATATCTTGGATGTGTGGCAATTAGCTTTGATTTATGATAAATCTCAACTGTAGATGTTGAGTATCTTACCTCTACTTTTTCTCCTAAATATTTAAATGGTACTGAGTATCTAGCACTTTGAAGCTCTATATGATAATCTATATTTACAGTTGCTATTTTAAACTCTTTATAAATATATTGATTAGCTGCTAGTGGTTGCAAGTATGGTTCATCTAACTCTTTAAATAAAGTATCTCTACTTTTCTTTAATCGTTTCATAACCTTAGAGTTATAAATATCAAGCAATGGAGATATAGCATCATTAAGTTCTTCAACATCAAAGAATTTTCTATGCCGAAGAACGGCTAATATCCATCTTTGAATTGCTTGAATTCCTTGTTCTGCTTTTGCTTTATCTTTTGGTTTATATGGTCTTGCTGGTTCAATTACACACCCATAATGATTTGCCATTGCTTTATAACTTTCATTTAAAACAATCCCATCTTTATTATTTGAAATAACTGCACTTTTTAGGTTATCTGGTACTAATATTTTAGGTACTCCTCCAAAGAAGTTAAAAGTTTGTGTGCGACTTTATAAAGTATTCTTGCTTTTGACTAGGTGTTGCATCTACATATGTATAACCTGATGCTCCTAATACTGCTACAAATATTTGAGCTTTTGAAATAACTCCTGTTTTACTATTATAAATAGGAACAGTAACACCACTATAATATACAAATAATTTTTCACCATTTAAGTGTATTTGTCTCATTGATGGGTTTAATTTCTTTTTATATTTATGATAATAAGTTTTAAATTGAGTGTATCCATAACCATCAGGATTCTGCTCTTTATACTCTTGCCATAACAATAGATATGTAACACCTTTTTTACGAATTTCTTTATCAATATATTCAACATCAGGTTTAGGTCTTAAAGATTGCCTGTGTAATATAGTTTGTTCAGGGAAAAGCATTTTATACATAATATCTTCATCATGCAATAAAAAATCTTCCAGTTTATCTGGTAATATCTCAAATCTTCTACAATATTCAGCTGCAGCAGATCTAGATACACCAAGACTCTTTGCTATTCTCCTATATGAGAAATCCATTTGATACTTTAATTTTAGTATCTCTTTAATCTGTTTCATTAAAACTCTCCTCATTGATACACTCCTAATATTTTTAGAAGTGTAGTTTAATATGGAGAATATCTCAAACTTAAATTAGTTTTAATCCAGCAAATAAACTTAATTTAAACTTTCCTATCACTTTTTTATTAAAAGTGTCCAGATAAAAAGTGATACGGTGTCTTTTTGTTAACCGCTAGGGTGTCTTTGTAGAAAGTGATATGGTGTCTTTTTGGGAGTGATTTTTGCAGCTAAAGTTTAATATTATGTTTTTCTGCATATTTAACATACTCGCATGAGCTATATTGACTACCTGTTTAGTCCCAAAGACTTACTCAAAGGATTCAACTTAAAGTACTCTGGGTTTTTCCTGAATATTTGAGACATTGTATCATAAGGTGTTTTATACTTTAAAGCTTTGAGTTTTTTCTGATAATTATATAAAAGAAGAAAGCTCATCAAGTGTAACTTTAGAGCTTTTAAGGTCTCATAATGAAAAAGTTTCACAGTATGGTCTTTAAGAACTTTATTCATCACTTCTACCTGACCATTAGTCCAGGGATGTCTAAACTTAGTCAAACGGTGTTCTATTTTATACTTTTGGCATACTATATCAAAAGGATGAATCTTATCTTTTGGTCTTAAATGTTCACTTAGAAGTGCATAAGTAAATTGAGCTCCATTATCTGTTAAAATAGTATGGATTTTAAAAGGTATATCTTGTATAAAGTTTTCTAAGAATGAACAAGCGATAGCCTGAGTCATTCTTTCATGAATTTCCACATAAGTATACTTAGTAGCACGATCTATAGCTACGAACATATAGGCTTTGCCTTCTTCACTATGAACTTCTGAAATATCTATATGGACATATCCTATATCATACTCTTTGAACTTCTTTTTTTCTGTTTTATCACGGGGTTCTTTGGGCAAACGGCTTAATCCATGACGTTGCAAGCATCTGTGTAAGTTTGACCTTGTCATTTTAGGTATCTCATCCATCAGGGCTATAAAAACATCATCTAGTGCAAACTTGGTAACTCTTCTAAACTCACAAATTATTTGTTCTTCTTCTTGACTTAGTACTGTTGACCTTGCTATCGTCGGTCCACTTTTTTTATCAGTGATTCTATTGGCATTCTTCCATTTTGTTACTGTTTTTGGATTAAGGGACAATCTTGCAGCTAACTCTGTGATTGTCTCTTGAGACTCTTGTATTTCTTTTCGAATTCTTGGCGTCGTCTTGGCATTAGAGTGTTGTATATTTCCCATAAATCTACTCCTTTTATAAAATAATAGCTGACTCCATGAGAATTAGGGACTAAACAACTACCTTGGTTTGAATGTAATATAACTCTAGATTCTTTTTTGCTTAATTTTACTATTTTAAGAATTAAACTTTACAAAAAATTGTTTGTTTTTCTTGGGGTAGTGTAGTCTACTTCCTGTTTTCCAGCTTATTATTTTTCTTGAAAATAAATCTAATACAGTTACAAGACCATAAATACCTGCTTCACTCATCAATCTTGCAACTCTTTTTCTATTAATTTTAATCCAAGATTTTTTAAATCTGTTATTTGATGTTTTTGTATTGCTTTTGGAGATTCTAATTGTTTAATCCAATTGCGTAATGAATCTTTATTTACTCCAAGTCTTAGAGCTATTTTTCTTATTCCATAGCCATTTTTGATAACTTGATTTACTGCTTCTATTTTAAACTCTTCTGTATATTTCATTCTTCCCATTTTTAAGCCTTTAATTAACTTAAAATGATCTAAATCATTATTATATTAATTTATTGAATTAATATTTGTTTATTTTTAAGGGGTCACTTCACTTATCTAGTTTAATCCACTAAAAACTAATATTTAATAATAATTCTAAAGTAGTATCTAAATTCCATCTATTTTCAAGTAGTTGATTTTTGATAGATTTTACTTTATTAAGATGTAAAATATTTATGACAAAGCTTCTTAAAATTGTCATAGTCATGGGATTAATATTTGCAGTATGTAAATCTTCATAAAGTGATTTATCTTTATGAAAGTACATAGTTTCAACTTGCCAATGCTTTAATCCTAAATTATGAAATTCTTTTGCAGTATCTTTAAAATTTGTAATAGCAAATGATGTTGTTAAAGTTTCAGTAAATTCTCCTGTTTTTTTATTGACTTTATGAATAGTTTTATCAATTCTTATTATGGTTCTAATATGTGTCATACCATTATGATAAAAACAACTATTATTTGTAAAAGTTAATACTTTTCTTTTGGCTAAGTTTTTATCCTCTTGTTTCAAATCTGATATATAAGTATCTGTAGGCTTTTTTGTATTGGATATATCAATAGCTTTAGTTAATAGCTTTTTCTGGTTACCTTTTAGTTTAGCATAATATTTTGAACCATCTTTTTCAATCTTGTTTAGAGTTTTTTTTAGTATTCATTGCATCAAATGTATAAATAAAACTATCATCTAATTCATCAATAAGTTCTCTTAATGCAGGTACTTCGGACTTATTGGAAATCTTTTTATGTGCTAATATTATCCCAGTATTGGCTAATACTGCACTCAACACTTCTGTTGATTTATTTGCATTAACACTACTACCATTCATAACTTTACCATCTACTGCTAATTGTTGTAAATTATCAGTTTTATCAACTAATCCATAAATCCATATCCTAAAAACTTTTTCTAATTCTAAATAATTAACTTCTGCTAAAATCTCAGCCACAGCACTCCTGCTTGGTGTTCTAATAAATTCTACACCTAAAAGTTTTTTGATTTTATTATTTTGAATATGATTTTTTATCCAGACCCATATCTCTTTATAATTTACCGCACCCATTAATTGTGCAATTACTGATAAAAATAAAATATGTTCTAATTTATGAAGTTTACCTTGACCTTTTCTATGATCAGGTATATCTGCTAAAAGTTGTAATAATTTATTTCTTTTTGCTATGGCTTCATAGCCTTTCTTTGATCTTTTATTTGATAATTTCTCTCTAAATTGATTTGCCATAATACCACCTTTTTATAGATATTATAGCCAAAAAGTACTATAAACTTAATTAAAAAATTTTAATGGATTGAACTACAAATCTCCTTTTTAAATATATTTATTAAAGTATAATAAGTTACTACAGTAACTATAACACTTGGAACTGCTATAAAAAATAAAGACAATACCCAATATGTATTTTTATTTGTAATATCAAACATTAACATTGAAGCTAAAGGAAAAGTAAATGCCCACCATGAAATAAAAAACTTTATTTTTACTTTTTTTATACATAAATAAAAGTAAGAAAGCAAAAAAATAAGCCTAGATTAAACAATATAATTACAAAAGTATCTAGTGTATGTAACATTTTATAATAAGCTAAAAGTTCAACTGAAGGTGGAGCTATTAAAATAAATTATGACTATTGATATAACAATAGTCGAATAAGTTTTACTTATAAAAATATATTTATTGTATCTAAGTATGCTATTTCAAGATTTAATTTTTTATAATATTCTTCTTTTAAGAGTGAATATATCATTTTTATAGTTCCAGCATGAGAACAGATTAAAATATTTTTATCTTTTGGAAGTTCGTTAATAAAGGACTTAATTCTATTTTTAAAAGATAAAAAGTTTTCTTCACAAATATATTCATGCCAAGATTTTAAAGAGTTTAAATATTTAAGATTGAAAGAGTTAAATTTTTCTATCTCGGAGAAGGTTTTTAATTCAAATTTATCTTTAAATTTGACTTCTCGTAATCTACTATCTTTTATATAAGTAAAATTTATCAAATCAAGAGTTTGAGTACATCTTTTTAAATCAGAAGAGTAAATATAGTCATAACTTTGATTTTTAATTCTATCAAGCTTAGAAATATCTGTTAAAAATAAATCAATATTGATATCAGAATGTCCTACATATCTGTTTTGATACTTTAAAGCTAAAGGAGCATGTCTTAAAAGAGTTATTATAGCCATAAGATACAAACTACTATAAAAAGTATTATTTCTGTTAATTCTAAAGTCATACCTAAAGAGTCTCCATTTAAAAAGCCTAAATTATTTTTTATAAATTTAGAAATAATTAAAGAGCTACAAAAAGCAAAAAATAGTAAAACTAAAGATTTAAAACCTATTAAAATAAAACCTATGATAATTGTAAAAATAGATGAAAAAAGTAATGAATTCAAAGATAAAGAATTTTTTAATAATATTACAAATGATGATTTAAAAGTATTAAATCTTATCAAAAAAAGAAGCATCAATCTACTAACAACTAAAATAAAAATAAACTCAAAAAATAGGTTGTTTAATAAAAGAAAAACTATTAAAGCAAGCTTTAAAATAACAGATACTAAAGCATATAAAACACCCATCGCTCCAATGCTTGGTTCTTTTATAACTGCATATGCATCTTTCCCACCATGTTTAGCATAAATACCATCAATAGTGTCCAAAATTGCTTCTGTATGTATGAAACCATACATTAACATATATACAATCGAAGAAATCAAAGCTCCTAACCAAGTTAGATTATTTAAAAATCCATATAAAACTATAACAATAACACCTAAGACAAAACCTAAAAAAGGTAGAAAAAACAACATAGAGTTTAGTATATATTTTTTAGATAAGTCATCATCTTTTTTAAAAGAAATTGGGAAAATTGTAAAGTAAGAAAAGACAAATTTTAACCCTAGATAGTATTGCTTTATTTTATTCATTTATTGCTTCTAATATTTTATTTACATCTAGTTTATCTTTTAACTCTTTTATGAAAGTATTGATTGCATTTTCTTTATATGAAATAAAATCATACTCATTGTAATTTGTATTAATTTTTTTAAAGAGTTTAGTTCTTAAATTATTATTATCAAAAATAGCATGTATAAAAGTACCTTTAATCTTTTTATTTTGATATGATAAGGGATACTTTAAACTCTTGCCATGATGTATCTCAAAACCTTCTATTTTACAATCAAAAATAGTATGCATAGCTTTTTTTACAATCTTTTGTTTTTCAAAAGTTATAACATCATTTATAAAACAAAAACCAACTTCACTTGTGGGTTCTTCATTTTCTATTTTTTCATTGTCAATTAGTTTTTCAAACATCATTTCATAACCACCACAAATTCCTAAAATACTTTTATCATAAAGTTTGATTCTATTAAATAAACCAGTCTTTTTTAGCCACTTTAAATCTTTTATCACTAGTTTTGAACCAGGTAAGATAATCATATCAAACTTTTCAAGAGAAATATTTGTTTCTATAAACTCTAAGTTTATGTATTTATCAGCTATTAAAGGCTCAAAATCATTATAATTACTCATATAAGGATAAAAGATTACTCCAACATTTATAATACTTTCTCGTGTATCTTGGGTATAGTTTTTCAAACTTTGAGAGTCTTCAAAACCTAAGTTAAAAGGAGTATAAGGTAAAACTCCAAGAACTGGTATTTTAAAATCTTCTTCAATAATACGAACACCTTCATCAAATAAAGACATATCTCCACGAAACTTATTTATAATAACACCTATTATATTTTTTTGTAACTCTTTTGGCAATAAATGATAAACCCCATAAATAGAAGCAAAAACTCCACCACGTTCGATATCTGCAACTACAATAATCTTTGTTTTGTATTTTGTAGCCATATAGATATTAGATAAATCTTTATCCATAAGATTAAGCTCAACAGGACTCCCCGCACCTTCACAAACTACACAATCATACTTTGAATCTAGATACTCAAAACATCTATCAACTGAGGATTTTAAAGTATCTAAATCTTTATAATACTCAAGTACATTTTTACTAGCTACTACTTTTCCTTCAACAATCAAAGAAGCAGAACTACCTCTACCTGATTTAAGTAAAATAGGATTTAAATGATATGAAGTTTCAACTCCTAAAACATGAGCTTGAAAATACTGAGCAACTGCAATCTCACTTCCATCCTCACAAACATAAGCATTGTTAGAAACATTTTGAGCTTTAAAAGAAGTAACAGAATATCCCAAGTCTTGTAATATTTTTGCAATCACAAAAGTTATAGTTGATTTTCCGGCATCGCTACTTGTACCAAATATTGAAATGTTTTTCATTTTATTACTTTATTTTTTATAAGAATTTTCTCTAGATTTTATACTAAAAAGCTAAAATAATAAGTTTTTCATTTTTTTATATAAATAACTCTATATAATCTCAATTTTAATCTATAAAGTTCTTCTTTTAGATCTTGTAGTTTTTTTATTTTACCTATTTTTAGTAGTTCCATTTCATATTCGTTTGAAAAGTTTTAAATCTTGATAATCCATATACATTTCTAAAGCTTCAGAAACTATTGCTATTTTTTTCTTTCTTAAATCTTCTAATAATTCTAAAGATAGGGTAAAAATTGTTGGTTTAACTGTTTTTTTATTTAAATTACTTATATATCTCATAAGCAATTATAGCTAAAATTAGCTTATAAAATAAGATAATAATTATGATTAATTACTTAACACCTATTTTTATACTAAAAAACAAGCAAAGAAAGAGATATTTGAATACATAGAATTTTATTATAATAAAACAAGAAGTCACAGTTATTTAGGAAATTTATTTCCTTTTAAATTTGAAGAAATTAACTTTATGTTACAAAATGAAATGGTGGCTTAGGAATAAGCAAAAAAAAGTATGAAATTCAGTTACCGTTTCAATTAGTTAAAGTTTTTGAGTCAGCTTCTTTAAGAACTTCTTTTAAAACTTTACTTTCATTTGCTAATAAAATATTTAATAAGTTGTTGTTTGAAACTAATATAACAAAAAGTATATCATAAAATATTAATATCCTAAGTTACATCAAAAGTATATTTGTGTAAAATCGAAATAGTTAATATAAGGTGAAAAAATAAGTTTGAAATAGTTGTTTCGATTAATAGGTGTAAAGATTAGGACAGATACATTTAGCTTTATCAGAATTAGGACTTGAAAGTCTTGATAACTTTTGACCAAACTCAAAAAAAATTTTAGATATAATATTTTATAAAATTATTAAATAAAAGAAGGTTTATATGCAAGATGTAATAATTTGGCACAATGAAAAATGTTCCAAATCGAGAACCGCATTATTATATTTGGAAAAAAAAGAAATTATTCCAACAATAATAAAATATATGGAAGAAACTCCAATATACAAAAGACAAACATAAAAAATCAAAATTTGATGATGATTATTAATGGCTAATAATAAAACGCAAGAAGAACATAAAACTTTTAATTTAACAGGAGTTATCAAAAAAGTTTTGTACAAAAATGATGAAACAAAATATACTATTGCTGTTTTAGAAAATAATCAAAAAATTTGTGGAACTTATTTTGATACATATATCGAAAAAATTGTTGGTGAAGAGATTATTTTAAAAGGAAATTGGACTACTCATAAAAAGTATGGAGTTCAGTTTGAGTTTGAAACTTTAGAATTAAAAGAAGAAGAAATATTTTTCTTTTTAACAAAGATTGTAAAAGGTATTGGCAAAAAATTTGCTCATGAATTATTAAAAAAGTATGAAGAAGATAGACTTATTGAGATTTTAAATGAAAGACCAGAAGAGCTTTTAAAGTTTAAAGGCATAAAAGATAAAAAACTTCAAAAAATTGTACAATCTTGGCAAAAATTTAAACACTTAAGAGAACTTGGTAAGTTTTTATCAAAGTTTGGAGTTACTTCAAACCTTATTACAAAAATTTATTCTCACTTTAGTGAAGTTAATGACTTAATTGATAAAATTCAAAAAAATCCATATATTTTAATAAATATAAAAGGTATTGGTTTTAAAAGAGCTGATGAGATTGCAAAATCACTTGGTATTGATTCAAAATCAGAGTTTAGAATACAAGCTTGTGTAAATTATACATTAAGAGAGTTTTGTGATAATAATGGAAACTCTTCAATTGATAAATCTCATCTTTATAAACTTCTTGATGAATCTTTACATTTTGTAAATAAAAATGAATTATATGAAAAAGTAATCATAAAAATGTTAGTTGAAGAAGATATTTTTCAAACTACAGAATTTAGATTAGCTCCTTCAATGTTATATTTTGCAGAAAGAAAAGTTTTAGAATTTTTTCAAAGAAGAGAGAGCGAGAAAAATAAAAAAATAATATCTTCATTTGATGATTATTTAGAAAAAAAACAACAATCTTTAGGTTTTAAATTAGGAGATGAGCAAAAAAAAGCTGTTGAACTTATTAATGAAGGTCATAAAACACTTTTTTTAATAGGTTATGCAGGTACCGGGAAATCAACTTCAAGTAGAGCTTTACTTGAATTATTAGAAGAAATTGTTTCTTATGATGATATTATAACTATTGCTTTAAGTGGAATAGCATCTCAGAGAATTTCTGATACTACTGGCTATAATAGTGCAACAATTCAATCTTTATTTGTAAAATATGAAGATAAAGAGTTTTTTCCTCATAAAGTAATTTTATTAGATGAAGCTTCAATGGTAAACTCTGTTATGTTTTATAATCTAACTAAAAAAATATCAGATGATACTGTTTTTATAATTGTAGGTGATGATGGACAGCTTCCTGCAATTGGGGCTGGAAATGTACTTGCTGATTCTATTAAGTATAAATTGGCTCCCATTTGTAAGTTAACTCAAATATATAGACAAAGTAAAAATCAAGCAATTGCAACTATTGCAAATGATATAAGACAAGGGCAGGTTCCTAAATACAAAGAAGAGTATACTGACTTTAAATTTGTAAATGTTTCTATTGATAACTATTATTCTATAAAAAATTCATTAAATAAAAATGAATTTCAAGATATTAGAGCTAATAACTCAATGAATATTTTAAATACTATATTAAATATTTCTACACATTATATTCAACAATATTATGATTTTATAAAGAGTAAGGATATTTCTAAAGCACTTATTTTATTTCAAGTTATTACTCCTATGAAAGCAGGAGTCTTAGGTGTTGAAAATATTAATATGCAACTTCAAAGACTTTTTAATCATACAAAAACGAAAGCTTATCAATCAAGACTTTATGAATATAAAATGACTGACAAAGTAATTCATATTAAAAATGAAAATATGAAAGCACAGACTATGTTTATGTACAAGAATGCTTCAACTGAGTATTTAGAAAAAAGAGTTTTTAATGGACAACTTGGTTTAATTATAAAACTTGATTTTGAAGAAAATAGAGCTGTAGTTTTATATCCAAATGATGATATGGTAGTTTTTTATGAGTTTGATGAGTTGAATTATCTTTTATCTCTTTCATATTGTCTTACTATACATAAAACACAAGGTATGGAGTATGAAAATGCTTTAATTCCTATGACTTTTTCACATTATATTATGCATAATACAAAGCTTCTTTACACAGCTGTTACTAGGGCAAAAAAAATGTGTTATATAGTTGGTGAAGAGGATGCTTTTACAAGTGCTTGTAAAAGAATTGAAACTACAAAAAGAGAATCTGTAATAAACGATCTTTTATCTAAAAAAGTTTAAATTTATTTTTACCTAGTTAAAAGTAATTTTTCTGTATCATATCTAAAAAAATTTAGAGGATAATATTTTATGATAACTTGGATGCAAAAACATAAGAGATGGCTTGTTATTACTATTTGGATAAGTACAATAGCATTTGTAGGAGCTGGTTTTGTGGGTTGGGGATCTTATGATTATGGTTCAAAAGGTGGATCAGTTGCGGTTGTAGGAGATAGAGAAATTAGTTCAAATGAATATCAAAGAGAGTATTCAGCACTTTATGAACAATATTCAAGAATATTTGGTAATCAATTTAATCAAGAAATGGCTGATAAATTAAAATTAAGAGATGCTGCTTATAAACTTTTAATTCAAAAAAATCTTATTTTATCATTTGCAGATGATTTAGGTTTAGATGTTACGAATGAAGAAATTGTAAAACAGTTACTTGCTATGCCAGGATTTATAACAGATGGTAAATTTGATAAAGAAACTTATATCAAAATTTTACGTCAAAATAGAACAACTCCAACTGAGTTTGAAGATTCATTAAAAAGAGATTTACTTTTACAAAAAGTTGAATCATTATTTAAGATTCAAGCAAATAAAAATGAGATAGAAAACTTAAGTAAAGTTCTTTTTTCACAAGATGATATTTCAATTAAAATTTTAGATTCAAAAGATATTGTTTTAAATATTAAAGATGAAGATATTAAAAGATATTGGGAAACTAACAAGCACAGTTATATGTCAGATTCTGCTTTAGAGTTAGAAATAGAAGATATTCCTTTTGTTTTAGAAACTTTTAGTAAGGAAGATATTTTAAATCATTATTCTAAGTTCAAAACTGATTATAAAAAAGAAAATGGAAAAATTAAATCTTTAGAAGAAGCTAAAACAGATATTACAAATGCTTTAAATATTAAAGCCACTAAAAAAGTAGCTTTAAAAAAATACTTAAAAATTAAAAAAGGAAAAGATACTTTTTCTAATAAAGTCACAATTTTTCAAAACAAGCTAACTTACAGTGTTGAAAACAAACAAAAAATAAATGATGCTATTCCAGGTGATTTACTTAAACCATTTTTAGAAGATAATAAGTATGTAATTGTAAAAATTGTTAATAAAATTTTACCAAAAACTCTATCTTATGAAAAAGCAAAAGATAGAGTTTCTAATGATTATGTAAAAGTTACAAAATCATTAGCTTTAGAAAAAAATGCAATAGAAATTTTAAAAAATTTTAAAGGAGTTAATTTAGGTTTTGTTGCAAGAGATGAATACTCTAAAATAACAGGATTAACTAAAGATGAAGCTCTTAGTTTTTTAAGTACTCTTTTTTCATCTACAAAAAAAGAAGGTAAAATAACTATTTCAGATAAAGTAGTACTTTATAAGATTAATGATTCAAAGTTAGTTTCATATGATACAACAAAAAATGCTAGTGTAAAAAGTAAACTTGATAATTTATTAAATCAAGAGTTAATGAATAATTTAGTGAAAAGTTTAGAAAATAGATATGAAGTTCAATCTTCACTTCAAAGATAGGGGTAATACTTGAATAAAACTCTTTTAGCAATTGATTTAGGTTCTGCAACTATAACTGCAGTTATAGCAAGAAATAATCTAGATTACAAAATGAATATTTTAGGAACTGGTTCATATAAGAGTGATGGCATCAATAAAGGTGTAATTACAGATATTGAAGTTGCTTCTAAGTGTGTTAAAGAAGCAGTTTTAATTGCTAAAAGAAATACAACTGAACAAATAGATTCAACTATTGTATCAATTTCTGGTGCTTATACTAAAGGTATTAGAAGTTCAGGCAGCGTGAATATTCCAAATGGACTAATTACTGAAAATGAAATTAATCAAGTCATGCAAATGGCTTTATATAATGCAACAATAATTCCCGAATATGATGTTATTCATGTTATTCCTATTTTTTTTAAAATTGATGATTCTGCTGATGTTGAAAATCCATTAAATATGAATGGTTCAAGATTAGAAGTATCTGTTTTTGTAGTAACTGCCAAAAAAACAGCTCTTACAAATATAAAATCAGCTCTTAAAATAGCAGGAATAAATGTAAATAATTTTATTTTAGATGGCTATGCAACTGCAATTTCTGTTTTAGATAAACAACAAAAAAAGTTTGGTGCTACTGTTATTAATATGGGATCAACTACTACTGAGTTTGTTTGTTACAAAGGTACTTCATTAATTTATAATAGTTTTATTCCTGTTGGATCTAATCATATAACAAATGACTTATCAGTTATGTTGCATACTCCACCAATTGCTGCTGAAAAAATAAAAACAGAATATGGAGATTTATTAAAAGATATTGAAGAAATCTCAAATAAAAAAGTTAGAACTCCTAGAATTGGAGATGAGAAGAATTTTTCTGAAGTTCCCTTAGCTCATATTCAAACAATTATTCATGCAAGAGTTGAAGAAATTTTAACTTTAATTAGAACAAATTTAAAGAAAAGCGGTATTCACGAAAATCTTGGAGCTGGAATAGTTATTACAGGAGGGATGAGTAAAGTAATAGGTTTAAAAGAGTTATCAATACTCATTTTTGATAATTTACCAATTAAAATTTCAAATCCTATTAATATAAAAAATGGATATATTAGTTTTGAAGATGAAAAGATGGCGACTATTGTTGGTATTTTATTGTATTCTTTAGAATCAAATAGAAATTTTGAGTTAGATTCAAATAAAAAACTAATAAAAAAAATAAAAATTCAGGAATCTATCCAAAGTTTTAAAGATAGTATATCTCATGAAACTAAAGAAAAGCAAGTTTATAAAGAAGAAAAATACGCAAACGATAATATAATAAAACAAACTTCTAGCACTACAATTTTACCTACAATATCAAAAGATAAAAAAGGTAAAGGAATTTCCAAGTTCTGGAATATTATTACGGAGTGGTTTTAATGAATGAAAACTTATTTAAGGTGGATGATATCAAAGTAGAAATGCCAAATCAAACTTTGTCAGATAATGTAGCAAAAATTTCAGTTATTGGAGTTGGTGGTGGTGGTTGTAATATGATTAACCACATGATTAATGAAGGTTCTCATAAAATAGATTTAATTGCTGCAAATACTGATTTACAAGTATTACATATTTCAAAAGCTCCTAAGAAAATTCAATTAGGTATTAAACTTACAAAAGGTCTTGGGGCTGGAATGAAACCTGAAATTGGTAGAGATTCTGCTGTTGAGAGTTATGAAGATATCAAAAATGCATTAAAAGGTGCAGATATTGTATTTATTGCAGCTGGTCTTGGTGGTGGAACAGGAACTGGTGCTGCTGCTATTATTGCGAAAGCTGCAAAAGAAATTGGCGCTTTAACAGTTGCTGTTGTAACAAAACCTTTTACTTGGGAAGGCAAAAAAAGAGCTGGCTTAGCAAATCTTGGTTTAGAAGAGATCAAAAAAGTATGTGATTCTATAATTGTTGTTCCTAATGATAGATTATTAGAGATAATTGATGAAAATGTTGGAATGAAAGATGCTTTTAAAATTATTGATAATATTTTATATCAAGCCGTAAATGGAATGACAGAAATTATTTTAACTCCTGGTAATTCTGATATCAATACTGACTTTGCTGATGTTCAAACTATTATGCAACATAAAGGTATGGCTTTAATGGGTATTGGTAAAGCAAAAGGTGAGAATGCTGCTAACAGAGCTTTAGAAGATGCTATTGATTCCCCTTTACTTGATAAAGTATCACTTGGTGGGGCAAAAGGTATTTTAATTCATTTTAATATTCATCCACAGGTATCTTTATTTGCCATAAATGATGTTATGTCAACTATACATGAAACAATTGACTCAAATGCTGAGATTATTTTTGGTACAACCTCTGATAGTACTTTAGAAACTGATGAAGTTAAAATTACTATAGTTGCGACTGGTTTTGAGTCTAAAAATGATTCTACTTTAGTAGAAGCAAAAGAGAATGAAGAAGAAAATACTCAAAAACTTAGCCATGATGATGAGCACTATTTAGATATTCCACCTTTAATGCGAGATTATAAAGTTCAATATCAATTATAATTTTTAAAGTTCTATAAAAAAGAGTATTACGAAGTACTACTCTTCAAAAATAACTATCTCATAAGAACTTTTTTTAATTACTAAGGCTTTAGAATTTGGAACTATTCCAAGTTTATTTATATCTTTTAATTTTATTTTATAGTTTTCTATTTCATCTTCAAGAGAGCTTACTTTTTTGTTTAATTGTAAAACTAAATCAACTCCTGCAAGATTTATACCTAACTTCCGTGTTAAAGTTAATACATATTTTATATGGTCTATATCTTGTTGTGAATATAATCTAATTTTACCATTAGTTCTAGATGGACTTACTAATCCTTCTCTTTCATATTGTCTAAGAGTTTGAGGATGTATTGCTAAAATCTTTGAGACAGCTGATATTAAATATACTGGTTCTTTATAGGCTTTAGTATTCATATTTTAATCTTATAAATTTTCTGGAAGTTTCTCTTCAAGTACTTTTATGAAATCTTCATCAAAATCTTCTATTTTTGGTAATACTATATTTACCTTTAAATACAAATCTGCTTTAATTCCTATTTTTCTATTTAGAACTCCTAATTCTTTTACTCTAAATTTTTGATTCTGTTTTGTATTTTGTGGAATTTTTAGAGTTATATCTTTATGGATTGTTTTAATTTCTATTTTTCCACCAAATAGTGCAGTTTTTAAAGGTATATCGAATATTTTTGTAAGTGTAAATTCATTTCTTTCATATTCAGGGCTTGGCGCAATATTTACTTTTATGATTAAATCACCTCTTTTACCTTGATACGATTTTCCTTTACCTTTAGCTCTGATTTTTTGACCATCTTTAATACCTTCTGGTATTTTAATATCAAAAGAGTCACTATTTAAAGATATATGTTGTTTCCCACCTAAGATTGACACATCAAAAGCTATAGTAATTTGTGCTTGTGTATCCAAATCAAGTTCATTAAATCCTCCAAAACCACCTTGAGAAAAGCCTTCTTGATTAAAACCTCCACCGCCCCCAAACATTTGTCTTAAGATATCATCTAAGTCCACGCCTTGCCCTTGCCTTTGTGCAAAATCATGAAAATTTTGTCCCCCAAACATAGAATCACCATGTTGATCATATTGTTGTTTTTTCTCAGAATCGCTTAATACTTCATAAGCTGCATTTATCTCTTTAAATTTATCTTCAGCTTTCGCCTCTTTATTTACATCTGGATGATATTTTCTTGCTAATTTTCTATATGCTTTTTTTATCTCATCTGCTGAAGCAGATTCTTTTACTTCTAAGGTTTCATATAAACTTTTTGCCATTTTATTTCCTAATAATGTTATTATATTGATATATTATATTATCTAAAACTTGAGTCAATGTCAATCAAGATTGAAAATTTATGTAGCGCTAGTAACTGTATATTCAAACCTATACATTGAGAACTTGAGTCATATTAACTAAATCAAAAAATCATTTTAACTATTTTTAAAGAGTTTTACGCAATTATAAGTTTATGTTTGAAAAAGATGAATGGACACAATGCCAGAAGGGACAGTATTTGTTTTTTATTGTGACACAGGAAAGATTACTAAAGAGAGATTGAACTATTATAAAAAAAAGTTCCCAAAATATAAATGTATAAGTTTAAGAGGTGGAAGAGGATATTGGCGACCAAATTACCAACTTCTTGAAGAGATAGAGAGAAATGTATAAAGAGTTTGATTATATCATAATTGGAGCAGGAATTGCAGGCTGTAGTACTTCATATTTTCTATCAAAATATTCTCGCTCAATATTATTGCTTGATAGAAATTGTGATATTGCACAAGGTGCAAGTGGAGCGGCAGGAGCATTTTTATCCCCTTTGTTAGGAAAAAAGAATAATTTTAAAAAGCTAGTTTCAAATGCTTTGAAATTTTCAACTTCATTTTATAAAGAAAATATTCCAAAAGAAATAAATAACTGTGGAGTAGTACGTATTCCAAAAAATAATGAAGACCTAGAGAAGTTCAAATCTTATGAAGAGTATATGGATTTTTCTTATAAAAAATATGAAGATGGTTATTTATTTAAGATAGGTTCACAAGTTAATGCTTATAATATTTGTGCTTTTTTAACAAAAGGTATAGAAAAGAAGTTTAATTATGAGGTTTTAAGAATAGAAAAGATTGATGATTATTGGATTATTAATAATGAATTTAAAGTGAAAAGATTGATTTTAACTACAGGTGCAGATATCTCTTTAATAGAAGAAGAGTATTTTAATATAAGAGTAGTTTGGGGACAAAAAATTGATATTTATTCTACTACTTGCATTGATATTAATTATCATAAAGAGTGCTCACTTTCAGCCTCGAAGTTTGATAAAGAGAAAGGAAAAAATAAACTTTCAATTGGAGCAACACATCATAGGTTTAATTGTGATTTGAAAATATGTTATCACTGTATTAAAAGTGCAAATATAAATCATATTTTATCAAATACTTACGCCGAAGATAGACTTAATAAAGATACCAAAAAACTATTAAAACTTGCAAATGATATAAAAGATTTAGCTGATATTGAAGTTTGTGATATAAAAATTGGAGCAAGAGCTTCAAGTATTGATTATCTTCCTATGCTAGGAAAACTAATTGATTCAAAAAAAACTATAAAAAAATTCCCTCATTTAAAAAATGGATCTTTTATAAAAGATGATTTATTATGTAAAATTGATAATTTATACGTATTAAATGGAGTAGGTGGAAGAGGGTTTGTTTTATCGCCTTATTTAGCTTGTAGTTTAGTTGAGCATATTGTTAATGATAGTTCAATAGACTCTTTTATTGAAACAAATAGACTTTTTAAAAGATGGGTAAAGAAAAAGAAGTTAATTTAGTGGTTAGTTGGCTTAACAAAAAATTCAAGGGTCTAAAAACTTAAGTTAACTACGATATTACAGGAGTTAAAAAAGGTTTATTTACACATGGCTGTAAAAAACAATAAAACTTGTCCATATTGCTTAAAAAATTATACTAAAAAGATTAATATTAGAAATGGAATTCAAAGATATAAATGTAATGAATGTGGTCGTAAATTTAGCTCAAAAAGAAGAGCAAGAAATCTACAAGAAATAATCTTCAAAAAGTATATTTATAGAAGATAAAGATTATAATAGAAGTTTGCCGTGGATAAGAAAGCAAATTTTAGAATATGAACCAATTGCAAAAATACATAATCCAAGAGAAATTGTTATAGTTTGTGATGCAACTTTTTATGGTAAAAGAAAAGAGAAACTTGGAACTTTAGTTTTTAAAGATATTATTTCCAAAGAGATATTAACATGGAAACATATTGATAGTGAATTAGTATTTCATTACAAACAACAACTACAGATACTTTTAGATTTAGGATACATTGTTAAGGCTATTATCATTGATGGCAAAAGAGGCTTGCATAAAGCCTTTAAAGACTATCTAATACAAATGTGCCATTTCCATCAAAGAAAAACAATAAACAAATATCTAACTAGGAGTCTATCGGATTAGCTAGATCCTAAATCATGATTATGACTAAATGTATCATATTGATAAATTAAAATTTTCAATTATTCATTTTGCAGAATAAATTTCAATATTATTGCTCAAATACTGCTATTATTACCTCTTTTAACAGCTAATTATATGTAGTCTTTTCAGATTATATCCTATACAAACAAGATTCCATTCACCTTTGGCTTTTTTAAATCCTCTAAGCATAAATTGTCTAAATCCGATTACATGTTTTATAATACCAAAGACAGGTTCTACTGTACTTTTTCTTTCTGAATATATTTGTTTACCTTCTTTAGTTTGTAATCTGTGTTTTAGTTTTTCTACAATTGTTGGATTGGGAGGTAGTGGTTCTTCATCTGTGAATCTTGTTTCTAATGCTTGGTTATGATGCTCTTTACCAAATGAAATATAAGGTATTGTATTTTTATCTTCACATTGCGAGACCACAGCACAACTAAAAAGATCTATAAAATTTTATTTTTTCAATTTTTAAAAAATATTTATCATAAATTATCATCTCAAATCTATATTTATTCCTAATTCTAATTGAATTTGCTCTATTCTTTCCTCTCTTTATCATCTTATTCTTACGTTTTGTGCCTTTATTTTCTTATGGGCAAATAGTTTTAGGTTGGCAGCTATACATGTAATGGTGAAATTCATATTATTCCTGAGCAGTCCTGTAAACCTTGTTGTGGATTGTTTCATGCTAGTTTTTATTAAAGCAAATGAATGTTCAACTTTTGCTCTGATTTTATGTTTTGGTTTTTCATTTTCTCTTTGATTCTTTCTATCTTCATCACTCATTTTATTTCTCTCTTTAAGACAAACATTATTTTTAATATCTTTTTCTTTTAGTAGTTCATCAATAGCTTCTGATTTATAAGCTTTATCTGCACCTGATGATTTAATATCATCACCTAATTTTTCAACAAATGTATCAACGGTAGATATATCTGAGGTATTGGCAAATGTTGTCATTGTTTCTAAAATAGCTCCTGAATCTGCATCTGTTGCTATATGATTCTTATATCCTGTTGCATATTGTTTTTTACCTGCTTGATAACCTGTTCTTACATCTTTATCTATCTTTTGTTTATGCTCATAACTATCATCTTCATTTTCAATTATCTTTTTTGAAGTTTCAATATCTTTAGTATCTTTATTTTGAATCTCATCAAGTTCTTCATTTTTAAGAGTTATAAGATTTCTTTTTTAATAATCTTGATATTTGTTTTGATGATGGTTTTTTCTTTTGTAATTCTTCTTCAATAAGTACATCTATCGCTTTATTTAAAGCTTCAACCTTTTGTCTACTTTCACTTTTTTGTTCTTTATTTTTATTTTTGATTCTATTATTATGAGACTTTGTTAATGTTGCATCTACTAGTACATCTTTACCACCTGTTGCTATTAATCCTGCCTTTTCAAGTTGCTTATTAATATTTGTAAAAAGTTTACCATGAAGATTATTTTTAATTAAAGAATTTCTAAATCTACCTGTTGTAGTTGAGTCTGGTGCTAATGATTCTAAGCTTAATCCTGCAAATTTCATATAAAGTAAATTTACATTAAGTCCTTCTTCAGCTTTTTCATCACTTAAATCATAAAACTTTTGAATAAGTAAGATTTTAAACATTAATATTTGATCATATGCTTGTACTCCACATACATTTTTACTTCCTATTCCATTCTTCTTTAATATAGGTCTTAATTTATTAAAATCTATTATAGAATCTAATTGTTTTAAAAAAGAATCTACATATTCTAATCTATCATTAAGAGCATAATCTGAAAAAGAGAGGTTTGAATCTTTAAATGCCAATTTATTACCTTTTTGCTTAAATATCTTTAATTTATATGTGTAATTATAGCTAAGAATAGCCTTTAAATACCTTAACTAAAGGCTTGGTTGAGATTTATTTTAGAGTGTTACTGTGCAGTGGTCTCATAATTTAACAACTACAACTCAAATAAACTTTACAAAAAAATTAAATAAATAGTATAAAAAGTATCAAGTATTTCTTGATGAGAAATCAGTATCTCCAACAACTGGAAAACTAAATTTTACTCATTCAAGAGTTAGATCTGCATATAGAAGTTTGATAACAAATTTACCATATTTATTTACATACAAAAATCATAAAAATATTACTATTCATAACACAACAAATTCTATTAATGGTGGAGTATTTTCACTAATGAAAAAACTATTAAAAATTCATAATGGTTTTACTAAAAATTTGAAGTTAAAAATGCTTGATGATTATCTTGTTAGTTATAAGGTAAATCCTTAAAATTGATTTACTAGATATTTTATCTAGTTCAATCCATTAAAAAATTTTAATTAAGTTTATAGTACTTTTTGGCTATAATATCTATAAAAAGGTGGTATTATGGCAAATCAATTTAGAGAGAAATTATCAAATAAAAGATCAAAGAAATATACTACCCCAATATGTCAAGACAACTTTCTATAAAATCTAATTCCCACTATCAACTGTAACTTTATGCCACAATTTCATCTAATTTATTATAATTTACATCATTTATTTTCATACTTTCAAAGTATACATTCATAGGTTTTTTATAATTTAAAGTTTGATGAAATCTTCTATAATTATAAAACTCCATATAATCTGTAACATCATTTTTCAATGTTGATATTTTGAAATATTCATTAAGATATATCTTTTCCACCTTTGCACTTCTCCAAAATCTTTCTATACATATATTATCTGTTGCTCTTCCTTTTCCATCCATTGAAATAATAATATTATTATCCTTTAATGTTTGAGTATGAATATAAGAGGTATATTGACTACCTTGATCGGTATTAAATATTTCTGGTTTTCCATATTTGGATAAGGCTTCATTTAGCACACCCATGACTAAGTCAGTATCCATTGTATTAGATATTCTCCATGATAATATGGCTTTAGAATACCAATCTATAATAGCTGCCATATAGACCATTCCCCCTTTTATTTTAATGTATGTTATATCAGTACTCCATACTTGATTTGCTCTTACTGTATCAAGTCCTCTAATTTTATATGAATGTTTAGGATGTTGTTTATCAGCCCAAGAAGTATTTGGTGGACGTACAACTAGTACAGCTCTTAAACTTAACTGTTTACGATATTGGCGTACTGTATTGATACAGACATTGTATCCACGTTCTAATAACTCTTTGTGTACTTTAATATAACCATAACATGGTATATCTACAAATATTTTAACTATCTCATTTTTAATATCTTGTTTTATAGGATTTACCATAGGTACATAAAATAAATTACTTCTATTATAATTAAGTAGTTTACATTGTTTTACAACTGAAATTATTTTACTATCTGTTTTATCTACTAACTCTTTTTTATAGCTAGAGTCCAAGCTCTTTAACTTTCCCACAGCCCACTCATTCTCTACAGTTAATTGACCTACTACTTTTGCATATTCATCAAGTTTTGCTTTTAATTTTATATTTTCTTCTTTATATTCTTTAACTGCTTTAGCAGGTTCCATTGCAACTACTGCATTATTTAAAAATATCTTTTTCCAGTTTTGCAAATTCTTCGGTGTTATATTATTTTTACTTGCAATTTGTGTTAATGTTTTGTCTTCTTTTAAAAGTTCTAGTACTAATCTTGTTTTGAATTCAGCACTATAAACTGTTCTTGTTCTGCTCATATTATTATCCTCTATTTTTATTGTTTAATTTTACTATTTTAAGAATTAAACTTTAGAAAGAATTGTTTGTTTTTCTTGGGGTAGTATAGTAGTGTTAATGCAAATAAATCAACAGAAGTGTTGAGTGCAGTATTAGCCAATACTGGGATAATATTAGCACATAAAAAGATTTCCAATAAGTCCGAAGTACCTGCATTAAGAGAACTTATTGATGAATTAGATGATAGTTTTATTTATACATTTGATGCAATGAATACTAAAAAAAACTCTAAACAAGATTGAAAAAGATGGTTCAAAATATTATGCTAAACTAAAAGGTAACCAGAAAAAGCTATTAACTAAAGCTATTGATATATCCAATACAAAAAAGCCTACAGATACTTATATATCAGATTTGAAACAAGAGGATAAAAACTTAGCCAAAAGAAAAGTATTAACTTTTACAAATAATAGTTGTTTTTATCATAATGGTATGACACATATTAGAACCATAATAAGAATTGATAAAACTATTCATAAAGTCAATAAAAAAACAGGAGAATTTACTGAAACTTTAACAACATCATTTGCTATTACAAATTTTAAAGATACTGCAAAAGAATTTCATAATTTAGGATTAAAGCATTGGCAAGTTGAAACTATGTACTTTCATAAAGATAAATCACTTTATGAAGATTTACATACTGCAAATATTAATCCCATGACTATGACAATTTTAAGAAGCTTTGTCATAAATATTTTACATCTTAATAAAGTAAAATCTATCAAAAATCAACTACTTGAAAATAGATGGAATTTAGATACTACTTTAGAATTATTATTAAATATTAGTTTTTAGTGGATTAAACTATATTTTATCTAATAAATTTTATTTTTAAGGTTTACACAGTTATATTTACACTCCCATATTTTTATTAAATAATTATATTTTTGGATTTATACAGTTAGATTTATGCTCTCAATTATTCTATATCTTATCCAAACTCAATCCTATCTCGTCCGTTATCTTTTGCTATATAAACACCTTTATCTGCCTTTTGTATAAGTTCTTCTTTTGAAGAACATTCATTATAAAAAGCCACGCCCATACTAATAGTAATTGATATATCTTTTTTTGAATGATATATTTTTTGAGACTTTACATCTTCTCTTAAAGCATTTAGTTTTTTTATTATTTCATCTTTTAGTGTAAAACAAAGAATTATAAACTCTTCTCCACTATACCTATAAACTTCACCACCTAAAAGTTGTGCGTGATGTTGAAGTATTTGAGCTAAATATATTAAGGTTCTATCTCCTGCATCTTGTCCAAAGTTATCATGTATTTCTTTGAATCTATCTACATCAATGAATATTGCACTAAGCATTAATGAATTATTTTGCTTAGAAAACATATTTAAATCACTTTGCATTTTTTTCCTATTATAAATACCTGTTAAATAATCACGATTCATACTATCTTCAAGTTCTGCTTTTTCTCTTAATAACTCTTCAATGAGTGTATCTTTATAGTTTTCTTCTAAATCTGTATTTTTTTGTTCGATTATTTTTCCAAGATGAAACTCAAAAATATTTTTTTGTACTGAATAATCAATTTTTTTACACTCAATAGTAAGTTGGGGATTTTTAGCACCTAAACCATTTGTTATAATCAATGTATCAATTTTTTTTATACCATACTTTATCCTATCTTTTTCAATTTTAGGTTCAAGTAGCTCTTTTTTCCAATATAAAGAAACATCTTTTTCCAAAATTGTAGTTTGTTTAAATTTAATACTTTGAAATAATTTTTTATTAACAGATATTTTATACATATGTTATACTATCAATATATAAACAATAAAATACTTAAATAGTAAATTTATATTTTTTTAGATCTTTGGTAACTTTATTTTCATTAATTTTTATTATTATCTTTGCTTTTTTTCATTTTAAACTATTAATTTGAAATACAAAATAGTTTTTAATGTATAAAAAACTGACAGCTATCAAGCTTTGGTTCTAAAATTAGACTTAATCAAAGAAACAGGAGGCTAATTTATAACTTATTATTATAGTTATAAAAGAATTCATCTATAATTTTAATCTTCATATTTTCTAATATCCCTGGATGTGCTTTTGCTAACTTTTGGAGATTAGAGAATACACCACCATCAATACTATTTGTTGTATTTGAAAATAGATAAATTTTTACAATTTTTGTATGTAAATAAGTTAGGTAAATTAACTCTTAAACTTTTATAAGCGGACATCAACCTTCTATAGAGTAAAAGTTATTTCGCTAGTATTCCAGTTTATTGATTCTTCATTTAAAAAGTTTTTATATTTTAAATACCAAATATCTAGGACTTTTGTAAATCTGGTTTTATTACTATATTTTAACCCAGAATTCTTTAATTTCTGTGTCCTAATGTACGTTACCACTCCATATGGGTAATTTAGTAGCAGATTATGAATAGTGAATTTTTTTAATTATCGTAACATCAGAAACTTTAACAAATCTACAATTTCTAAAGAGCTAAAAAAGAAACTGTACTAATAGTTAACCTCAACTTTGTATAAAGAGTACTGGTGAGTTTACACTCCCCAAAATAATCAGCTTCTTCTTCTATAACTTAAAGCCTCCATTAGATGAAGTTTTTCAATATTTATGTTCAGTTCTAAATCAGAAATAGTACGGGCTACTTTTAAAACTTTATTTATACTTCTAAATGATAAGTTAAAATTTAAAGAGGCTAAATCAAGTATTTTTTTACACTCATCATTTAAAATACAATATTTTGAAATATCTTCATCACTTAATTTTCCATTTAACTCTTTTTGTCCTCGAAGTTTTTGCATCTTAAAAGCTTCAATTACTTTTTGGTGTATCTGTCTTGAACTTATTGAAGTTTTATCTTTTATATTTGTTTCATTCATAGTAATATATAAATCGATTCTGTCTAAGAATGGTTCTGATAGTCTATTTTTATATCTTCTAATTTCTAAGTCATTACATCTACAAGAATTTTTACTTGATAACATATTACCACAAGGACAAGGATTCATAGCACTTACAAATAAAAACTTAGTATCATATAAAACTTTTGAATGAACTCTGCTAACCAAAAGTTTATAATCTTCTAAAGGCTCTCTTAAAGCTTCTAGGATTGATTGGGAGAAATGAGGAAGTTCATCAAAAAAGAGTATTCCATTATTTGAAAGTGCAACCTCCCCTAAAGCAGTTCCACCTATTATAGAAGCTTTTGTACTAGTATTATGAGGACTTCTAAATACTCTTAAAGGTCTAAAGTCTGGCTCTCTTAAATTTAAGGCTTCTAATTTCGCATTTTGTAGAATTTCATCTAAACTCATAGGAGTCATAATATATTGTAATCTTTTTGCAATCATAGTTTTTCCGCAACCAGGGCTTCCTTCAAAAAGAATATTATGATTTCCTGCTACACATATTATTGCAGCTTTTTTTGCATTTTCTTGTCCTTTTACATCTTTAAAATCTTGTATATACTCTTTTAAATAATAATAGTATTCACCATTTATTTCTATTTTTTCACAAGATATATCTTCTTGTTGATATAAAAATCTACTTTTATCTTCGCTTTGAAAAAACTCAATTGCTTCTACTAAAGTTTTAACAAAATATATTTTAATATTTGGTATTTTAGATATCTTTTTTGCACTTTGTTCACATACAAGAATATTTTTTAAAACACCTTGTTTAGCAAGAGATAAAATAATAGGAAAAATAGAAGAACTATCTTTTATCTCCCCATTAAGTGATAACTCACCAAAGATATGAAAATCTTTAAAATCAACTTTTTTATTTTCATATAGTGAAATTAAAAGAGCTAATGATAAATCAAAATGTGTTCCACTTTTTTTAATCTCGGAAGGAGATAAATTAATAGTTATTTTTTTGAGAGGAAATTTATACTCATTTGTTAATAAAGCAGATTTAACTCTATCTTTTGACTCCGTAATTACAGAATTTACAAGTCCTACAATTGTAAAACTTGGTAGTCCTTTCGTAAATGTAGATTCGACACTTACCTCTTTTGCTTCAATATCATTTATTGTTGCAGATTTTATGATTTTCATATATTATCTTCTTAAATAATTTTGACTATTGTATATAAAAAATCATTAAAATAATATATATAAATACTATTTTACAGAAAAAACTCAAAATTTAATGAGCTTTGTTAAAATATTAAAAAAGTATACTTCTTAAATCTCTTTGAAATTAATAAGTAATACTAAATTTTTTCTAATTTTTTATCATACTCTTCATTTATCTCATCTAGTTTCGTTTGAGATATTTCTAAAAGCTCAAACTTATCTTCAACTTCTTTTTCATAGTTTCTAATAATAAATGAGAGTTCAATAACTTTACTATTATCACATTTATTTGAAGCCTTGACTAATAATTTATGTTCATCTTCTAACAGTATTTCAATTTTTATAATACTATTCTCTAATTTATCAACCTCTCTTTTTAAAGAGGTTGTTAATTTATTTCGTTCATTTAGCAGGGCTGTTCTTAGCTTTTTATTCTTTTTTTTATTTATTGTTGGAGCTTGTTTTGTTTTAATTTCAAATTCCTCTTCTTCCCAACCAATTTTTTCTAAGAATTCATCATATTTGCCATCAAAATATACAGCTTCACCTTTTGCAAAAATAATAAGTCTATCACAAACTTGTCTTAATAACTCTTCACTATGTGTTACAATTATACAAGAGCCATTAAAGTCTTTAATGGCTTTTGTTAAAGCTTCAATAGATTGCATATCAAGATGATTTGTAGGCTCATCTAAAAATAATAAGTTTACATTTCTTGCTAATATTTGACCTAACATCACACGGCTTTTTTCTCCACCTGAAAGTAAAGATATTTTTTTCTTTGCATTATCAGAGCTAAACATCATATTTCCACAAATTACTCTTACACTTGATTCTGCAAGTTTAGAATTTGCAACATAGATTTCATCCATCACACTATTATTAGGATTTAAGTGAGCTATATTTGTTTGCCCAAAGTGTGCGAAAGATGTACTTCTATGAAAATCAACAGTTCCTGCTAGTTGTTTTAATTCACCTGCTATTGTATTTAATAGTGTTGACTTTCCTTTTCCATTTTTTCCAATGATTCCTAAAGCTTCACCTTTTTTTAAAGTAAAAGAGATATTTTTAAATAAAATATTATTTTCTTCATACCCAAAACCTAAATCTTTTACATCAAGCAAAACTTTAGCAGGAGTATCTTTATAATTAAAAGAAAATTTTAAACTATTATCAAAAACTAATGAGTCATTATCTTCCATTTTTTCTAAAAGTTTTACTTTTGATTGAGCTTGGGCAGCTGTTGAAGCTCTAGCTTTATTTTTAGCAATAAATTCTTCTAACTCTTTTCTTTTTTTATCTTGAGAAATTTTTTGTTTTTTATAATGCTCATCATTTGCTTTTAGCTGTGCATAAAACTTATGAGTATTGCCAAGAATTATTTCTAATGTTTGTCTAACAATTCCCATAGTATGCGTAGTAATACTATCCATAAAATCTCTATCATGAGTGATAAGTATAACTTCTCCATCAAAAGAACGTAAAAAGGCTTTAAGCCATCTAAGAGACAAGATATCAAGGTAATTTGTGGGTTCATCTAAAAGTAATAAATTTGGTTCAGTTATAAGAAGTTTTGCAAGATTTATTCTAATTTGAAATCCACCAGAAAAAAATAAAGGATTTTTATCTAAATCTTCTTCTACAAAACCCAAACCAAATAATATTTTTTCAACTTTATAAATACTAAATTTATCATCATTTGCTAAAGCAAGTGCAGTTTCATCTCTTAAAGTTTTTTCAGTAAATTCCAAATGTTGTTTAAGTGATCCAATTTTATAAGCTTTAGGTACAGATATTTCTCCATAATCATAGCTTTCTTCATTTAATATCATTTTAAAAAGTGTTGATTTTCCACTTCCGTTTCTACCTACTAAGCCTACTCTATTCCCAGAATTAAGTCTAAAATTTAAATTAGAAAAAAGTTTACTTGTTCCAAATTTTTTTGATATATTTGATAATTGAATCATATTACTCTTTTTTATATTTATATATTATTTGCAGATTTGGATTATACGATATTATGGGTTATAACTCAATTATCTTAATTTTCTTATTCAACCTTTCCATTTTCATAAAATTTTCTAAGCCATCTATCTAATGGATTTATTAATTTATATATTACAGGTACAATTAACAAAGTTAAAACCATAGAGCTTAAAAGTCCTCCAATAATAGATATAGCCATCGGAGCTTTTGTTTCACTTCCTAAGCCATCCCCAATAGCAAGAGGTAACATAGCAAAAATCATTGCAATTGTTGTCATAAGAATTGGTCTTAATCTTTTCTCCCCTGCTTCAATTAATGCTTCATCAGCACTTTTACCTTTTTTAACTGCTTCATTTGCAAAGTCTACTAATAAAACAGCATTTTTACCAACCATTCCCATAAGTAACATAAAGCCAATCATTACAAATAAACTAAACTGTAGGCCGCTTAAAAATAGAGCTAATAAAACTCCAATAATACTTAAAGGAAGGGCAATCATAATAATAACTGGTTGAATTAAAGATTCATATAGTACAGCTAAAATAATAAACATTAAAATTACAGATAGTCCTATTGCTATACCAAAAGCAGTAACTACTTTTCCCATCTCTTCAGCAAAACCAGAAAACTTATAACTTACACTATCAGGAAGTAGGTTATCAATTTCTTCGTTAGTATAAGCTACAGCAGAACCTAAATCAAGACCAAATAAATCAGAATAAATAGTAACTTGACGTTGTCTATTATAGTGATAAATAGAAGATAAGGCTTTACTTTTAGTAAAACTTACCAAACCATCTAAATAAACTAATTCGCCAGTATTTGTTCTTAATTGAATCTTTTTGATATCATCAATTGAAACTCTATTATTATCATCAAATCTTAGTGTTATATTATATTGTTTTCCAGATTCTTCAAAATAAGAAATTTCTAAATCACTTGAAAAAGCAGTTGCAATTGCTTTAGATATTTTAGAAGCACTTATTCCTAGTCTATTCGCATTCATTCTGTTTATATTTATATCAATTTGTGGTTTTCCCTCATCTAAATTTGTATCAATATCAACAAAACCTTTTTTCTTTGCTAAATATTCAGTAAGATTATTTTTAGCAATTTGTAAATCTTCAAAAGAATCAGATTTTAAAATAATCTGATAAGGTACACTAACCCCAGCTCCTTTAATACTTGGAATTGCTGCTGCTGTTATAAACATATCTTTTAGAAATGGCTTAAATTCGGCTCTAAAATTTTGTATAATTTGTTCTTGGTTAAGACTTCTTTGATCTTTCTCTTTTAGTTTTACATAAATCAAAGCTTTATGTTTTTCTTGGGAAGCTGTATATCCTATACTTAAGGTTGTATATACCACATTTTTATTTTTTCTAACTATCTTTTCGATATTTTGTGATTGTATTACCATCTCTTTAAGAGAAATACCAGAATCTACTTTTAATTTTATTTCAAATTCTGATTTATCTTCTTTTGGTATAAAATCCATTCCAATTTTTGGGAAAAGACTTAAGCTACCAACAAAACCTACAATTAGCAAAATAAGAGTAAGAATTTTAAATCTTAATACAAGTTTTAAAATAACTTCATATCCTTTTTCTAAACTTTCAAAAATAGGTTCTGTAATATTATAAAATTTACTCTCTCCTTTACGTAAAGTCCTGGCACTTAAACTTGGTATAAAACTAAGTGCAATCGTATAAGAAATAATTACAGCAAAACCTACAGTCATAGCAAAACTTTCAAAAAATTTTCCAACTATTCCACTCATAAATGATACAGGGATAAATACAGCTAAGAGCATCATTGAGATAGCAAGAATCGTAAAAGACATCTCTTTGGTACCTTCATATGCAGCTTCAAATTTGCCAAGTCCACTTTCCATTTTTTTATAAATATTTTCAATAACAACAATAGCATCATCAATAATAATACCAATGGCTAAGGTCAGTCCTATTAAGGTCATTTTATTTAAATCAAAGCCCATGTATTCCATTAAAGCAAAAGTACCGGTAATAGAAGCAGGAATTGATAAAGCAGAAACAAAAGTAATAGTAAAGTTTCGTAAAAATATAAATATAATAATAATTGCTAAAAAAGCACCATAAATTAAATCAAATTTTACATCTTCAAGAGAATTTATTATAAAAGGAGTTGTATCATTTAGCGATTTTACTTCATATTTATCGCCTGCAAGTTTTTGTAAAACAGGAATAATATCTTTTACGTTTTGAACAATTTTAATAGTATTTGTTCCTGATATCTTTTGAATCTCAAGCATTACACCTTCTTGTCCATTATACGAGGCATAACTCTTGGCATCACTTAAAGTATCTTCTACTCTTGCAATATCTTTTAATCGTAGATTATCTTTTATTTTTATATTTTTAAGTTCTTCTATACTTAAAGCATCAGCTTTTGTTTTTAAGGTGAATTCATTAGTTTTAGAAACTAATTTACCTCCACCTATTTTTACATTTTCACTTGATATTATTGAGTTTAGCTCAAGAATTGTAATTCCATATTTATTAAGTAAGTTTGCATCAGGATATATTTTTATTTCTCTATCTTTATATCCAATAATATTAATAGCCCCTACTCCATTGATTTTTTGCAGTTGTGGTTTTACTTTTTCATCTACAAAGATCATTAGGTTTTTTATATTATTATTTTTAGCAGTTAAGAAAATATTAATAACAGAAGCTCCACCAATATCTAATTTACTTACAAGTGGAGTTTCTACATTTGAGGGTAAAGATATGGCAGATACTTTATCTCTTACATCATTTGTTGCTTCATTTATATCTCGTTCTAAAAAGAACTTAACAATAACAACACTAATACCTTCACTACTTGTTGAAGTAATACTATCAACTCCACCAATTCTTGATATCGCTTCTTCTATTTTTTCAGTTACTTCTGATTCTATTGTACTTGACTCAGCACCTGGATAAATAGTTTTTATTGTAACAATGGGGAAATCAACATTTGGATAAAGTGCTGAAGGCATTGTTTTAAAACTTATCATTCCAAATATCACTAAAGTAAGGGCATACATCAATGTTGATATTGGTTTATTTATTGCTAATTTATACATATAATTATTATTCCTTTTCTTTTACAAGAATATAACCATCTCCAAATAGACCAACTAAAATATTAGAAGAGTGTACTTCAGCTTTAATTTTTCTATTAGCACTATCTACATAAGGAT
This sequence comes from Halarcobacter sp., assembly GCA_965243765.1. Taxonomy (GTDB): domain Bacteria; phylum Campylobacterota; class Campylobacteria; order Campylobacterales; family Arcobacteraceae; genus Halarcobacter. The sequence continues at coordinate 236,482 of CBDEWB010000020.1, read as the reverse complement.
AAATTTTATATATTTTTCCTTCATATTCTGTATCATCACCATCAATTTTATAACTAAAAGTATTACCTACTTTTACAATATGATTATATTTTTGATCAAATTTTAATACTAATTTTCTTTCACTTTTACTTTGTATTTTTAAAATAGTTCGTATAGCCTGTCCACTTACAACATCACCTTCTTCTACTAATTTTTCATATATAACACCATCAAAAGGAGCTTTTAAAATAGTTTTTTCTAAAATAGATTTATCATATTTTACTTGAACCTTTGCACTTTCATATTTAAAAGCAAATTTATCAAACTTAGCTTTATCAATTATTTTACGAACTTTAAATTGTCTATTATAATCAAGTTTAGCATACTTAAGTGCAACTTTTGAGGCCTCTAATTTAGCTTTTAAATCATCATTTTGTAATCTTGCTATTATTTCATCTTTTTTAATTTCACTTGTAACATCAACAAGAACATTTTTTACAATACCACCACTACTAAAAGCTAGATTTGCACTTTTTGAAGCCTCTACATCAAAAGTAGCATAAATATTATTTGCACTTAAATTGGTCATACAAAATATTAAACAAAGTAGTCCAACAATTAATCTTTTTTTTGTATTAAATCTCATTTTATAAACTCCTGTATGTTTTTACCAGCATAATAATATAAAGTAGCATATGATAGTTCTAAATCATTTAAAGCTCTATGATAAAGTGAAGTTGCATTTGTTTTTACACTTAAAGCATCTAAATAAACAACATTATCAACTATTCCAGCTTTGTATTTCTTATTTATTGTTTTATATGCACTTATAGCTGACTTTAAAGCACTTGATGAACTTTTTATTTTTAATTCACTAGTTTTAATTCTTGAAATAGATAAATCAAATAACATTTTTTGTTTTTTTATTTTATAATCAATTTGACTTTTGATTACATTTTTATTTATTAAAATAGCTTCCCTACTTTTTTTAGTACTTCCATTATCATAGAGTCTTAGATTAAGATTTAACATAAGTTTATTTTGATTATCAACTCCTTGAGGATGTGATAAATCAGTTCTATTATATTTATAAAAACTATAACTATCAGATATATTTATTTTAGGTAAATATACACTATTTAAAGAGTTTGCCTTATTTTTTAAAGAACTCTCTTTTGCTTTTAAAGAATTAATTTCATCATCAATTTCCAAATCTAAATTCAAATTTTTCTTAAATTCAGAGTTATCTAAAGTAGATATTTCTTTACCAACTTTTAGTTCTAAATCTCTCAATATAATTAATTTTTCAAATTGTAAAGATTGAATATTATAACTATTTGTATCATATGCTGATTGAAGTTTGTCTATATTGTCTTTTGTAGATAAATCTGCTTCGTAGAACTTCTTAACTCTTTGAAGTTGCGCTTTTAATGATGCTTTTTTTTCTTCAAGTGATAGCAATGAAGACTCAATATTTTTAATATTAAAAAAGTTTTGAACTATTTGTAAACTTAAACTTTTTTTGAAAGCAAGTTCATCAAAAGAAGCAGCTTTTAGTTCATCTTTTTTTTGTTTAATTACAAAATCTTTATTTCCTCCATCATAAATATCATAAGATACAATTGCTTTAGCACCATAAATATCTCCAGGAATACCCCTATTTCTTTTATTTACATTTTGATAAGACACAGAGAAATCAATAGTTGGATATCGTGTACTTTTTGAAGCTTCAACTTCTTGTCGTTTAGCTTTTGTATTTAAATCTTGTGAAATAACTAGATTATTATTAATATCTGCATAATCTAATAACTCAGTTAAACTATCAGCATAAAATACTACTGGGATCAATAAACATAATAACTCTTTTTTCATTTTTTCACCTCTATTAGAGTAAAAATTGTATCAATATATAAATTTAATTCTTTTTGTAAGTCATCAATTATTGTAGTTGTATTACTTGCTAAAAATAAACCTTCAAATACTGCAATAATTCCTTTAGTCATATTTATAGATTCTGGTATGATTTCACCTTTTTTTATTGACTCTTGAATAATTGACTTAATCCATATATAATAATTGTTAAAACACTTAGTTTGAAACTCAATTCTTTGATTATTTGGAGTACCTAAAGAAATTGAAATGAAATCTTTATATAGTTCCCTTAATTCTTTATCTTCATCTTCATAAAAAAAGTCCATAAAAATCTTTATCTTTTCTTTAACATCTCTAGCTTTTAAAAGCTTTTTTTCTTTTTTTATATCATGCTCTTGCATTAGAATACTTACAAGTTCAAAAACAATTTCTTCTTTATTTTTAAAATAATCATAAAGACTACCTTTCCCAATCCTTGCTGTAGATGCAATTTTTGATATAGTTAAGTCTTTAATACTATTTTGAACAAACAAATCTTTACAAGATAAAGCTATATCTTTTTTCTTTTGTACTTTGTCTACAATTATTGCCATAACCGATCCTTTCTTAAATGACCGACTATCGGTCATTTAATTTAGATGGTATAAGAATTTCCCTTAGAATTTCCTTTCATTTAGTAAAAGATAAATTTGAAGTAATTATTATTGATCCTAATTCATTCCAATAATTAATCCAAGATTGTTTAATGTGAGGATATTTACTTCCCCAAATATCATGGAATTAATTTAGATTTTTTAAGGCTTGTTCTTCTGTAAAAGTCGTATATACGAGCCATTTTTGATAACTTGATTTACTGCTTCTATTTTAAACTCTTCTATATATTTCATTTTTCCCATTTTTAAGCCTTTAATTAACTTAAAATGATCTAAATCATTATTACATTAATTTATTGAATTAATATTTGTTTATTTTTAGGGGGTCGTTCCAAACCATTTATATACATTGATACAAATGTCAATCTCTCTTTAACTACTGGATTTTTTGTTTGTTTTTAAAATTTGCTTGGATTTATCTAGGAGTCTGTCGGATTAGCTAGATCCTAAATCATGATTATGACTAAATGTATCATATTGATAAATTAAAATTTTCAATTATTCATTTTGCAGAATAAATTTCAATATTATTGCTCAAATACTGCTATTATTACAATTATATGTAGTCTTTTCAGATTATATCCTATACAAACAAGATTCCATTCACCTTTGGCTTTTTTAAATCCTCTAAGCATAAATTGGGACTGTAAATCTAACTGTGTAAATCCAAAAATATGATTATTTGATAAAATATCAAATATGAAAAATATTAAGGATTTACATAATGAATTTATTAAATACAGAAGAATTAAAAAGACAAATAGCTAATGGAACATTTACAGGATTAGATGATATTAGAAAAGAGTTTAAAAATATACTCAAAGAGGTAATACAAACTGCATCACAAGAAGAGCTAACCTCACACTTAGGTTATGATAAACATCAAGAATCAGACAATCAGAACTATCGTAACGGTTACAACGATAAAACTATAAAATCAAAATATGGAAATATAGATGTTGCGATTCCAAGAGATTTGCAAGTGTGGATTCCGCTACGCTCCATGAGAATCAAGCTTTGAACCACAACTTGTTAAAAAAAGAGAAATACTACTAAATGGTAGTGAAGATAGGAAAATAGGCAAACTTATGACTTGATGTCATAAAGAAACTATTTGAGTTATATCACTCTATACCAAAGGTATGAGTGTAAGAGATATACAACTTCATCTTGATGATTTATATGGTTATGTGTCAAGTTTCACCACGTTGTACCATTTCAAAAGCAATATGTTGAAACACATCTGGTAAAATCTTAAATATTTCAGGTTTCGTTTGAAACCAACTTTGAACTGCATCAAATGGAGTTCTAACTTTTAATTCTTTTTTTAAAGAACCATGTCTTCTATTGAAGTTGTAGTATATCAAAAATTTATTTAAATCTTTTTTAACATCATCAATATTGTCATACTCTTCTGCTTTAATTGTAGCATTTTTAATAGTTCCGTTTACTCTTTCTGCCATTGCGTTAGTTTGAGGTGTGTATGGAGCTGTTAGCCTATGTTCTATCTCATCATCTTTACACTCTACATCAAACTTATGATTACCACTTACAAAACCTTTTTCTCTTGCCCATTTGTCTGTGAACTCTAATCCATTATCTGTTAAAATATGTGTTAAGTAAAATGGAAAAAATTCTTTACATTCTTTTAGAAAAGATACTGCATTTGCTGCTGTCTTATTCTCATACACTTTATAGTAAAGTAGCCTTGTAGCCCTGTCTATTGCTACAAATAGGTAATATTTTTGCTTGTCAAACTTTGGTAAGTAAGTTACATCTATATGTAAATAACCAGGCTCATACTCTTTGAACTTTTTAGCTTTTTCTTTTTGCTCTTGTGGAACTCTGTTTATATCAAAGGCTTTTAAAGTGCGATAAGCATTACTTCTATTTGCATTTGGAATAATATCAACGATTGTATCTGCTAAGTCATCTAACTCCATCCAAGTCATTGTTCTGACTACTTTAATTAACTCTTTTTCTAAAGGTGTTAGAGCATAATGGATTCTTTTTGGTCTTGAACTTTTATCATTTAAAAAATCTCTATTTTTATGCTTGGCGATAGTTTTAACATTCACATTATAATTATTTGCTAATTCAACATTTGTTAAATTAGATTGTTGTATTATTTCTCTTACATGCTGGTTTGTTCTGGCATTAGAGTGATAGACTTGTGGCATTTTTAAAATCCTTATTTGCTGTAAAGATTTTACAATTATGTTGTTAAGCTATCGCTTTCTTATTTATGTAACTAGGCAACCATAACGTGGTGAAACTGGACAGTTATGAATTATCAACTCAAACCATATCTAACATTACAGAAAAAGTTATCGAAAAAGCTAAAGAGTGGCAAATAAGACCCTTAGAAAAGATATATCCAATAATCTTTATGGATGCAACAGTACTTAAAGTTAGAGTTGATAGTGCGTTACCTTGAAAATTTCTAATTTTTAAGAAGCATAAGCAGTTAAAAATATAGCTGCGTATATAATGCTAGGAGTCTATCGGATTAGCTAGATCCTACATCATGATTATGACTAAATGTATCATATTGATAAATTAAAATTTTCAATTATTCATTTTGCAGAATAAATTTCAATATTATTGCTCAAATACTGCTATTATTACCTCTTTTAACAGCTAATTATATGTAGTCTTTTCAGATTATATCCTATACAAACAAGATTCCATTCACCTTTGGCTTTTTTAAATCCTCTAAGCATAAATTGTCTAAATCCGATTACATGTTTTATAATACCAAAGACAGGTTCTACTGTACTTTTTCTTTCTGAATATATTTGTTTACCTTCTTTAGTTTGTAATCTGTGTTTTAGTTTTTCTACAATTGTTGGATTGGGAGGTAGTGGTTCTTCATCTGTGAATCTTGTTTCTAATGCTTGGTTATGATGCTCTTTACCAAATGAAATATAAGGTATTGTATTTTTATCTTCACATAGTTGAATATTATCTTTACTAAAGTATCCTGCATCTGCTAAAAAAGATACTGGTTTTAATGATGGATGTTTATCATACCATTTAAAGCTTGGTATAACTTCTTATTTATCGTTAGAGTTTTGAGTTAGATGTTGATGTACTGTTAATCTTGAATCATGTTCTACTGAAGCTTGTCCGTTATATGCTTGCATATAACCTCCACCAGATACTGGCATAATTCTAGATTCATCATCCGTAAGATTTACTTGGTCTTTATCATTAGGAGTTGAATCTGGTTCTTTTAGAACTCTACCTTTAGATTTTTTACCTGTTAGTTTTTCTGTATCTTCTGTATATTTTAGTTTATTATCATACTCTTTTTTATCTTTTTCATATCTAGTAATTGATCTTATTTCTATTTTGGAAATAGCATCTTTTATAACTTTTAAACGATCTTCTCTTCTTGATATCTCTTGCGGTATGTTCATACCTATATTTTCATCTTTATTATCTATGTCTTTAGCTTGAGCCATTAAAGATTTAACTTCATTTTCAAGTTGTTTTTGTAATTGTTTAGCATGCTTATAGCTAAGTGCTTTATGTTTAGAAGCATTTGCTTTTATTTTAGTTCCATCAAGGCTAACTTTTCCAACTTTTAATAATCCTGAGCCTTTAGCTATTAAAAGTATCTGTACAAATATATCTTCAAGTTCATTTAAAAATCTTTGTCTAAAATTTGCTATTGTATCATGGTCAGGATGACTGTTTGCAGCTATATATCTAAATGCTATAGAATCATATGCAGCATTCTCTAACTTTCTACTGGAAAAGATACCTGTAGAGTATCCATAAAATAATAATCCAAGTAATATCTTTGGATGATATGCTTGTTTACCAGATCTTCCACTATACTGTTTATCTATACTTGATATATCAAGTTGATCTATTATATCAACAATAAATCTTGCAAGATGATTTTGAGGTAGCCAATCTTTAATTGATGGTGGTAAGAGATAAGCTTGATCTCTATCATAAGATATATATTTATTCATTTAGATACTTTTTAAGTTATTTTATAGATGTAATTATAGCTAAATATTAATGTTTAAGCCCTTATACAAGGGGTATATCACGAGTTTTTTATTGAAAAATATTTAGATGTGTATCCGATAGACTCTTAGCATTTTAGTTTGATTATGAGAGTAAAATCATTAAGTTATATAAATCTCATACGCTAGCGAACTCTCTTGTAGCTTTTAAAGCTTTGTATTTAAAGTTAAAAAAGCTATATAAAAAAGATTTAGGTAAACTTACTTTTGTTTATGAGCCAACTAGTAGTTATTCATTTTTAACTAAAAAGTTTTGTGCATCAAAAAATATAAAATCATTTATCATTGAATTTACAGAAGATTTATGACACTAGGCGTAATAGTATCTAATTTCTCCAAACAATATTCAACTTATTATCTAATTTAGAATAATTAAACTTCTTACTTGAAGCTTCTAAACTACCTATATTTTCTACTTCTAAAAAGTTTTGTATATAAAAACTATTTTTATACTCATTATTTACCAAAATATTTTGCATATTATTTATATCATGTACATCTAATAAATCATTATGTAAAGTTGTTCTTACTTCGTATAAACAATTACTTTTATTTATTATTTTTAAACTTTCTAAAAACTCATCATAAAGTAAACTTTTTGTTATTTCTTTAAACTTATATTTTGGTGCTTTGAAATCTAGTGCGATATAATCTATTAATTTTTTACTCAATAATTCTTTTAAAAGTTTGGGGGTTGAACCATTTGTATCAAGTTTTATTTTGAATCCCATTTGTGAAATTTTTTCACAAATTGTTATTAAATCATGATTTGTAGCCTCTCCACCACTTAAAACAACTGCTTCTAAAAGCCCTATTCTTGTCTTTAAAAAACTATATAAATATTCTACAGAATAATTTCCCTCTTTAGCAAAAACTATATCTGGGTTATAACAATATTGGCATCTCATGTTGCAGGAATTAAACCATAAAACACAAGATAAATAATCTTTATAATCAACAGTAGTAAACTTTGTTATATTATAAATAATCTTTTTCAATAAACTGTACTCTTTGTAGGTGTTCACCTTTTTTCCCAATATTAAAACTTTCTACTGGTCTATGATATCCCATAACTCTTGTATATACGATACACTTTGTTCTTTGTTTTTTTAACTTTTGTGGCTCTAAATTTTTCATTTTCAATTCCTTATTTATTGTTTAATTCTTCTTCTAACAACTCTTCATCACACTTAGGACAATATTCAAACTCTCCTGCTAAGTATCCATGTTTTGGGCAGATAGAAAACAGTGGTGTGATTGTAATATATGGCAAAGTATAATTTGAAATCACATTTTTAACTAATTTTCTACAAGCTTCAGTTGATGAAAGTTTCTCTTTCATATATAAGTGAAGTACTGTACCACCTGTATATCTACCTTGTAATTCATCTTGTAAATCTAAAGACTCAAAAACATCTTCTGTAAAATCAACTGGAAGTTGAGAAGAGTTTGTATAGTAGATATTTGTTCCAAATCCTGCTTGTAAAATATCTACATATCTTTTTTTATCCTCCTTTGCAAATCTATAAGTAGTTCCTTCTGCTGGTGTTGCTTCAAGGTTATATAAGTTTCCTGTTTCTTCTTGGTATTTAATCATTTTATCTCTCATAAAATTTAAAATTTCAAGACTTAAATTTATCCCTTCTTGTTTTGAAATATCATATTTTTTCTCTGTAAAATTTATAATCATTTCATTTAAACCATTTACTCCAATAGTTGAAAAATGATTATTAAAACTAGGAAGATATCTTTTTGTATACGGGAAAAGTCCTCTATCATATAATTCATTTACAAAAACTCTTTTTTTTTCTAATGTTGATTGTGCTAAATCCATTAACTCAACTAATCTTTCAAATAATCCTTCTTTATTATTTTTATATATATAACCAAGTCTAGCCATATTAATAGTAACAACACCAATACTTCCAGTCATCTCAGCACTTCCAAAAAGCCCACCACCACGTTTAAGAAGCTCTCTTAAATCAAGTTGTAATCTACAACACATACTTCTTACATGTCCTGGTTTATAAGCATCATCATTTGGTATTAGTTTTCCATTTTTATCTTTTTTGTATTGACTTCCAATAAAATTTTGGAAATATGAAGAACCTATTTTTGCAGTATTTTCAAATAAGATATTAGTATTCTCTCCATACCAATCAAAATCTTCTGTGATATTAACAGTAGGAATAGGAAAAGTAAAAGGTTGTCCTGTTTTATCCCCTTGGGTCATTACTTCATAATATGCTTTATTTATCATATTCATCTGTTTTTGAAAATCTTTATAAGTAAGTTGAAAAAAAGAGTCATAACCTAATTTTTCTATCTCTTTTTGCAACTCTTTATCTTCTAAATTTTTTAATAAATGTTCTTGATTTTTAGTTGGTATTTGATCTTTTAAATCACTTGGAACTGTCCAATCAATAGTGATATTTGTAAAAGGACTTTGTCCCCAACGTGCAGGAACATTTAGATTATAGATAAAACTTCGAATATTTTTTTTAATTTCACTATATGAAAGTTTATCTTTAAAAACATAAGGTGCTAAATATGTATCAAATGATGAAAATGCCTGAGCTCCAGCCCATTCACTTTGTAATATTCCTAAGAAGTTTGCCATTTGACCTAAGGCTTCTCTAAAATGATTAGGAGCATCGCTTTCAACTCGCCCTCTAACGCCATTAAATCCTTCATCTAATAAAACACGTAAACTCCAACCTGCACAATATCCACTTAGACAATCTAAATCATGAATATGATAATCAGCATTTCTGTGAGCATAACCTTCTTCTTTTGAATAAATTTTATCTAACCAATAGTTTGCGATTACCTTCCCTGCACTATTATTTATAAGTCCAGCATGGGAATATCCTGTATTTGAATTTGCTTTAATTCTCCAATCTGTTCCATTAATATACTCTTCAATAGTTTGAGTAGAATTTATATAAGTAGTATCTTCACTAAGTCCTAACACTTGTTCTCTTTGCATTTTATGCATATGTCTATATAACATAAAAGATTTCATAACATCAAAATACCTTGCTTTATATAACTCTTCTTCGATAAAATCTTGTATATCTTCAACTGCAATTACTCTTTTTTTCTTCAATAATTCAATAACATTTAAAAATATTATTGAATTATAAGTTACATGAACACTTTTAAATGATTTTTTAATAGCATCTTTTATTTTATACTCTTCAAACTTCTCAGAAGAACCATCTCTTTTTAATAAATTATTTATCATATTTTTCCTTAAACTATTAGTGCAATAATAGAACTAAAGTTCTTAAAAAATAATAACATGATTAGTCACAAAAGTGTCACTTTATAGGCTCTGTAGGAATAATAATAATTTTGATAACTTAGAAATCATAATTTTAAAAACTTTTAAGTGAATAGTAAATCAATTTTGGGTAAAATTGAATCTTTTTTCAAATATAAAGGTTACATCATGAGACACTTTTTAACACTAAAAGATTATACAAAAGAAGAAATTCTAGAAATATTAGAACTTGCAAAAAAAATTAAACTTGAAACAAAAAATAGAGTTTTTAAAGATTATATGCCAAAACATATATTAGGAATGATTTTTGAAAAAAGTAGTACAAGAACTAGAGTTAGTTTTGAAACAGGTATTTACCAGCTAGGTGGAATTGGACTTTTCTTATCTTCAAATGATATTCAATTAGGTAGAGGTGAGCCATTGAGCGATACTTCTAGAGTTATTTCTAGAATGGTTGAAATGCTTATGATTAGAACTTTTGAACAAAGTAAAATTGAAGAGTTTGCAAAGTACTCAAAAATACCTGTAATAAATGGTTTAACTAATGAGTATCACCCTGTTCAACTTATGGCTGATTATATGACTATTCAAGAAGCAAAACTAGAAAAAGACTTAGTTGTAGCTTATATAGGTGATGGAAATAATCTTGCTCATTCATGGTTAATGTTAGCTTCAAAATTAGGTTTTGAACTTAGAATTTCAACACCAAAAGGTTATGAAGTTAATAAAGATATTTTAGAAGATGCTTTAAACTTTGCAAAACAATCAGGTGCCAAAATTATAATTGGAAACGATCCTATTTCTGCTGTAAAAGATGCAATAGTTGTAACAACTGATACTTGGGTTTCTATGGGGCAAGAAGATGAAAAAGAGCAAAGAATAAAAGATTTTTATGGTTATATTGTAGATTCAAAGATGATGAGTTTAGCAAAAAGTAACGCAATCTTTTTACATTGTCTTCCAGCTCATAGAGGTTACGAAGTAAGCGAAGAAGTTCTTGAAAGTACTCAAAGTTTAATATTTCAAGAAGCAGAAAATAGACTTCATGCACAAAAAGGTATAATGGTTTGGCTCAATAAAGAACATAATAAACAAGAAACTAAATAAAAGATAAAAAAATGCCTAACTTTAAAAAATTTGAAAAATATTCAAAACCAGGACCTAGATATACTTCATATCCGACAGCTCCTGAATTTAGTGAAAAGTTTAATGAAAAAGATTTAATTAATTTATTCAAAAAGCAAGATGATTCAAGAAATATATCTTTATATATTCATCTTCCTTTTTGTAGAAGTGCCTGTTATTTCTGTGGTTGTAATGTAATTTTTACCTCAAAAGAGGATAAAAAAGTAAAATATATCCAGTACCTAAAAAAAGAGCTAGTACTTCTAAAAAAGTATTTAAATACTTCAAGAATAGTAACTCAAATGCACTTTGGAGGAGGAACACCAACCTTTTTTAGTCCAGAACAATTAAAAGATGTTATAACATCTATTGAAGAAGTTTTTCCTAACTTTGCTAGTGATGCTGAAATATCATGTGAAGTAGATCCACGGTTTTTTACACAAGAGCATATGGATGTTTTAAAAGAAGGTGGTTGCAATAGATTAAGTTTTGGAGTTCAAGATTTAGACCCAGATGTTCAAAAAATAATTCATAGAATTCAGCCTTTCGAATTAACTCAAAATGTTATAAAAATCGCACGTACTGCTGGAATCAAATCTATTAATACAGATTTGATTTATGGACTTCCTTATCAAACAAGAAAAACTTTTAAAAAAACTTTAGAAAAAATGATAACTTTAGATACTGATAGATTTGCAGTATTTAATTATGCTCATGTTCCTTGGCTTATGAAAACTATGAGAAAATTTGATGAAAGAACTTTTCCTACTCCTTCAGTAAAACTTGAAATGTTAAAAGATACTATTGACTATTTTACCTCAAATGGCTATAAAATGGTGGGAATGGATCACTTTGCAAAACCTGAAGATGAATTATTTAAAGCAATTAAAAAAAGTGAACTTCATAGAAACTTTCAAGGTTATACTACTAAAGGTGGGGCTGATTTAGTTGGTATTGGGGTATCATCAATTGGTGATGGAATTGATTATTATGCTCAAAACTATAAAGATTTAAGATTATATGAAGAGGCTTTAGATAGAGGCGAATTACCAATTTTCAAAGGTTATAAGTTAAGTGTAGATGATCAATTAAGACAGTTTGTAATAATGGAATTAATGAGTAACTTCTCCTTAAACATTCCAAGAGTTGAAGAAAAATTTGATATAAACTTTAATAAATACTTTAAAGATGGCTTAAAAGAATTAGATGAGTTTGTAGAAGCACAATTAATTTCAATTCATCATGATAAGATTACAGTTACATCAACAGGAACGATGTTAATTAGAAATATCTGTATGCCTTTTGACGCGTACTTAAAAAAAGTTCCTGAAAATAAAAGAAGGTTTAGTAAAACAATATAATGAGTTTTGAAAAATTTGATTATACAAAAATAAGTGATGATTGTATTAAATGTGGTAAATGTAAACCAGTATGTACAATTTTTAATATAAATGAGGATGAAGCTACAAGCCCTAGAGGGTTTATTGATTTATTAGGTGCTTATGATAGAGGTGAACTAGAGCTTGACTTAACAGCAAAAGATATTTTTGAATCATGTTTTTTATGTACAAACTGTGTTGAAGTTTGCCCTAATGATTTACCAACAGATATGATAATTGAACAAGTACGTTCTGATATTGCAAGAAAATTTGGAATTGCTTGGTATAAAAGATTATTTTTTTATCTTTTAAGACATAGAAAAACTATGGATATGTTATCTAAGTTAGGTTGGATGTTTCAAACCTGTGCTTTAAAACTAGATTCAAGTAAACAATCAGCACTTCCTATATTTTCGCTACCAATTGTAAAAAAAGATAGAGCTTTACCATATGCAGATATGAGAAGTTTTTTAAATAAATATCCTCAAAATATCTTTGCAAAACATAAAAAAATTGAAGATAATAAAAAGAATAAAGTTGCAATTTTTATTGGTTGTATGAGTAATTATACTTATACAAATACAGGTGATTCACTTGTTAAAATTCTAAAAAAACTTGAACTTGATATTTTAATTCCAAAAAAACAACTATGTTGTGGAGCTCCTGCATATTTTACTGGTGCTTTTGATACAGTTGATTATTTAGTTAAACAAAATATTGAATATTTTGAAACCTGGATAGATGATGTTGATGCGGTAATCATACCAGAAGCTACATGTTCTGCTATGATTAATCAAGATTGGGAACACTATTTACATGATCAACCAAAATGGAAAGAAAGAGCAGTTAAATTGTCATCAAAAAATTTCATGGCTACAAAATGGCTTGAAAACAATACTGATTTAAAAAAGATATTAGCCAATTCTGATAAAAAATTTGATGAACTTGTAACATATCATGATCCTTGTCATGCGAAAAAAATGCAAGGTGTTTGGGAAGAACCAAGAGAATTATTAAAACAAAACTATGTTTTAACAGAAATGAGTGATTCTAATAGATGTTGTGGTTTTGGAGGGGTAACTATGCAAAGTGAAAAGTATTCATTTGCAAAAGCTGCTGGTATGCCAAAAGCAGCAATGATAAAAGAAACTAAAGCACAAATTGTAAGTGCTGAATGTAGTGCTTGTAGGATGCAAATTACTAATTCTTTACATGTTTCAAATGTAGATGTTGTATTTAAAAATCCTATAGAATTAATAGCGGAGGCATTAGAATAAAAAGATGGAGTATTGGCAAAATATATATTCAAAGTTTGATCCAGTTGCATTTAACTTAGGAAGCATAGCAGTACATTGGTATGGAATTATGTATGCACTTGCATTAATAAGTGCAATTTTTGTTGCAAAATGGTTTATAAAACATGATAAGATAGCTATTTCAAATGATTCATTTGATAGTTATATTTGGTGGGCCGAAGTTGGTGTAATTTTAGGTGCAAGAATTGGATATGTCTTATTTTATGATACAAATACTATGTATTATCTAACTCACCCTTGGCAAATATTTAATCCTTTTATAAATGGTGAGTATGCAGGAATTTCAGGAATGAGTTATCATGGAGCTTTGATTGGTTTTATTATTGCTTCATATTTATTTTCTAGAAAACATAAAATTTCATTTTTCTTTTTAACTGATATAGCTGTTTTAGGTATTTCAGCTGGTTATGTATTTGGTAGAATGGGAAACTTCTTTAATCAAGAACTTGTAGGACGTATTACAGATGTTCCTTGGGGAATTTATGTTGGTGAGACTTTAAGACACCCTTCACAACTTTATGAAGCATTCTTAGAAGGTATTTTAATATTTATAATTTTATTTTTTGTACGAAAATATAAAACTTTTGATGGACAATTAGCTTTACTATATGTAATTTTATATTCAATCATGAGAATAATATCAGAACTATTTAGACAACCTGATTTTCAATTAGGTTTTATTTATAGTGATTGGCTTACAATGGGAATGTTACAATCAGGGTTATTTGCTCTATTATGTATAGGAATATTTATTTTATTAAAGAAAAAAGTTAGAGTAAAATAATAATTTTTATAAGTAGTAATTATATCTTCTAAACAGTTTATCTGTATTAGTTGGTAAAGTTATGATTACTTCTTAAAACTTGTATATTTGAAAAGATTTTCAAGTCAGTGTTACTTAGTAATTTTTATTCTCTATATATCAGTAGGCATAAAGTATTATTTTAAGTTGCCTCTATATAGCCATACTCTTTTGCTAATTCATCAATCTTTTTTTGTAATAGATTAATTCTCCAACCATGTCTAGTTGCAAAGTTTTCAATCTCTACTTCTCTTTGTTTATGAGTACAAAATATAAAAATTCTTTTTAAGAATGGTCTTGGTACTTGTATCGCAATAAGTTGAAAATAATTTTCTTTACAATTTCTAGAACAAAAAGCTTTGCTCATTGCTATTTTCTTACTACAGTATGGACAGTGTGACATTGTTTACGTCCCCTCTTTTTAATATTATTTTATAGAATTTTGCGTTTGCAACGTCTTGTAAGAATTTTGGATCAACTTCATGAAGTGCAATAATTTCCACTTCTTTATTATCCAATAACCATACTTTCCCTGTATCAATCATTTTATTTTCTTCAAATAACTCTATAAGTTCTTCTTTTGATAAAATTCTTTCTTCCATGCAAGATATATAAACAAACTTATTTTTGAAGTTCGTCTATTATATAACCCCTATTTGAATAGTTTTTTATAATTTCATAATACATTTTTTGTCTAATTTTATTTACAATATTTCTCATTGTATATACCGACATATTTTTACCACGCCAAACTATACTTTTAATTATATCATAATCTATAACTTCACCATTTTTAGAGATAAGTAATTTTAAGAAACTTTTTTCTAATCTAGTAAGATCAATTAAACTTCCACCTGATTTAAAAAATTGATCTCGATACTCATCAAAATAGATACCATTTTGAAATTCAACTTTATCACCTCTTTTGATTTGGTTAAGACACATTATAACCGCAAGTTTAATATCTTTAGCTCTTAATGGTTTAGTTAAAAAAGTATACGCACTGTTATTAATAGCCGTAATAATATCTTCATTATTATCTTCATCTGAAATAATAATTTTTGGTAAAGTTGGTGCAATCTGTGAGATAGCAGAACAGATATTATCAAATTTATTTACATTCTTTGCCGTATCAATAATTATCATATCATAATTATTTTCAGAGATTAAAGAAACTGCTTCACTTGATGTTTCAACTAAAGTTAGTTCTTTAAAATATTCGTCAAATTCATTCTTTATTGTACTTTTTACACTTTGGTCATTACTTATAAAAAGTAACTTTGCATTGTAAAGTTTTCTTACGTTTTTTAAAGTTTTTATCATAGTTTACTCTTTATTACAATTATTTTAACAAATTATAACTAATTTTAATACTTTTGTCAAAAAGAATTATTTTAAAATAGATGTATTAAAGATATTATTTTTGATTACTTGAGTTCATTCCAGTTAAGACCAATGCTTTTTGATACCTTTAATGGTATGTTTAATTGAAATATTTCTTCCATAATATTTACTAAATTTTTTGTTATTTTATCAACTTCTTCATTTTTGATTTCAAAAATTAACTCATCATGTATCTGCAATAACATTTTAATATCACTATTATTTTTATATTTCTTAAATATTTTTATCATTGATAGTTTTATTAAATCAGCTGCACTTCCTTGAAATTGTGAATTAACAGATTCTCTTAAAAACGCAGCTCTCATCATAGCATTTGCAGAATCAAAATCAAATAATCTTCTTCTTTTAAAAATAGTTTCAACATATCCATCACATAAAGCTTTATCTTCAATAGATTTTAAATAATCCTTAACACTAATAAAAGCTTCAAAATATGATTCAATATATTTTTTTGCCTCTTTTGAAGGAATTCCAAGAGTATCTCCTAGCTTTTTACTTCCCATTCCATATAAAAGCCCAAAGTTAATAGATTTAGCTACTGATCTTTTTTTAGTCGCATTTTCTTCTCCAAATATTTTTATAGCAGTTTGTAAATGTATATCTAGATTATTATTAAAAGCATTAACTAAAGCTTCATCTTTTGAATAATGAGCTAATAATCTTAGCTCAATTTGAGAATAATCAATACCAACTAACTTATATCCCTCTTTTGGAATAAAAGCTTCTCTAATCTTAGCTCCAGCACTTGATCGTACTGGAATATTTTGAAGATTTGGATTTTTAGAACTTAATCTTCCAGTTGCGGTTCCTGTTTGTAAAAAAGAGGTATAGATTCTATTTTCTTTATCTTTTAGTCCTAAATCCAATAATGGCTCAATATAAGTTGATTGTAATTTAAAAGCCTCTCTATATTTAAGTAAAAGTGGAATGATTTCATGTGAATCATATAATTTATTCAAAACAGTTTCATTTGTACTATACCCTGTCTTAGTCTTTTTAGATGGTGGTAGTTTTAAATTTTCAAATAATATAACACCTAATTGTTTTGGTGAATTTATATTAAATTCACAATTTGCACTTTCATATATTTTTACAGTAAGCTCTTGAACATATTTATTATTAGTCTGTTTTAACTTTTCTAATTTGTTTACATCTACTTTTATCCCCAAATCTTCCATATAAACTAAAACATAAATAAAATCAAATTCAACTTCATTTGCGATTGTAAGTAAATGCTCACACTCTTGATTCTTAAACTCTTCTAAAAGTGCAAAATATATTCTCAATGTATATAATGCATCTTCAGCAGCATAATTACAAGCATCTTCAATAGCTACATTTGAAAAATTTTCACCTTTTTTTACAATATCTTTAAATGCAATCATTTTATGATTCAGATACCTTAAAGCAAGTGCATCTAAACCTACTTTTGAAGAAGAGTCTAATAACCAAGCAAGAATCATAGTATCTACATATAGTTTTAACTCTATTTCTAAAGAGTTTCTTATGATTACAAAATCATATTTAAAATTTTGTAAAATTAGTTTTCTAGTATTTAACATATTTATAGCTATTATTGCACTTCGTTTTGAAATTTGAGAAGGAGCCCCTAAATAAAAATGATCTATTGGCACATAATAAGCTTTTTCATTTTCATATGAGAATGAAAAACCAACAAGAGAAGCTTCTTTTGTATTAATAGCAGTTGTTTCTGTATCAAACGCAACTAAAGCATTTTGTGGTATATTATTTATAATTTTAAAAAGTTTACTTTCATCATTTAATAGAATATATTCAGCTTTTTCTTCAATTTTTTCTTCTACTGTAGTTTGTGTTGAATCAAAATTTTTAGGTATTTTTGTTCTATAATTTAAGCCATCTTTGTTAACTCTGTCAACAATTCTATTTAAATCATAATCTATTAAAATATTAGAAATTTTTAAAATAGGATTCTCTTCTGGTAGATTATATGTTTCAATATCATCAATACAATGACAATCTTTTATAAGAGTTACTAACTTTTTTGAAATAAAAGCTAACTCTTTATTTTCATTAAGTAGTTTTTGCCATCTTGGTTTCTCAATATTATCAATATTATTATAAATATTATCTAAGTTATCAAATTGTTTAATCAAAGCTTCTGCTGTTTTAGCCCCTACTCCTTTAACGCCAGGTACATTATCTGCACTATCTCCTAAAAGTGATTGGTAATCTGTAAACTGTTTTGGAGTAACCCCATATTTATCAAAACATTTTTCTTCATTAATTATTACTTTTTTGATTGGATCAAACAAATAAACACTATCATTTTCTATTAGCTGATATAAATCTTTATCATGAGATACTACTCTTACATTTAAATCTCGTAGTTTTGCATCATGTGCGATTGAAGCAATAATATCATCCGCTTCAAAACCTACTTTAATAGCAGTTTTAAAGCCCATCTTTTCAATCCACTCAATTGCAATTGGAAGTTGTTTTAATAAATCTTCTGGAACTTCAGGTCTATGTGATTTATATTCTGGATATATCGTACTTCTAAAAGTAGCTCCTTTTGAATCAAGAGCAAATACTAAATAATTTGTTTGAAAATCTTTTCCGATATTTGATATAAAGTTCATAAAACCAGTTAATAGTCCAGTAGGAAAACCATTTTTTGATTTTAATGGTGGTAAAGCATAATAACTTCTAAACAAAAAGCCAAATGTATCAATAATTGTAATAGTTTTTTTCATAAATTCTTTCTTTCGTATGCTTATTTAAAGATTTTATATTATAATAATAACACTAAAAATAAGGTTTTATATCTTGATGAAAGATATTGAGAAATTAAAAAGAAATAATCAAGAACTTCAAGAAATAATGAATCATTCTTGGGATGGTATTAGTATCATAGATAAATCTACAAATTTATTTATGTAAATAATACTTTCATACCAATTCTTGGCTTCTCCAGAGAAAAACTTACAAAAAAAGTTTTATCTCTTTAACGGATAGTAAGTATGCTAAATCATTTTGAAAACTTTATTAAATAAAAACCTAAAGGAAATAAGCATGATCATAATTCCTGCAAGATTAAACTCAAGTAGATTTGCAAATAAAATTTTAGTTGATATTTTAGGTTTACCAATGGTAATTAAAACTGCGGAACAAGTAAATTCATTAGATAAAGTTGTAATAGCAACAGATTCACAAGAAGTGATTGATTTGGCTGCTTCATATGGTTTTGAAGCGGTGATGACATCAAAAAATCATCAAAGTGGAACAGATAGAATAAATGAAGCTGTTAATATATTAAATTTACCTTGTGATGAGGTAATAATAAATGTTCAAGCAGATGAGCCATTTATAGAAGAAAAAGTAATTCAAGCAGTAATAAAAAGAGTAGAAGAAGTAAAAAATCAAGATGAAAATATAATTATTACAAGTTGTTATAAAGAAATAAGCTCAGAACTTGCAGATGACCCCAATCATGTAAAGGTAATATTAGATGAATTAGAAAATGCAATTTATTTTTCAAGAGCAAAAATACCATACCATAAGGATCATTATGAATCTTCATCTTATTATGGACATTTAGGCATATATGGATTTACAAAAAAGTCTTTAAACAAATTTTGTGAATTAAAATCATCAAAATTAGAACAAATAGAAAAATTAGAACAATTAAGAGCTATTGATAATGGATATAAAATTGCAATGGTAAAAGTAGAGTCTAAATCTTTTGGAATTGATACTGAAGAAGATTTGAAAAATGCATTACAAATATTTAAAAAACATTAATTTTTATTAGAACAATTAAAATAAGTAAAGAAATGTAATGCTTTTTTGCTATAATATAATTAATAATTATGCAAGAATATTTACACTCCCTTACGCTCCCCTCTTTTTACTTTTTTTATTTAAGTCTACTTTTACAACACTTTCATTATTATTTAAAATTAACTGTACGGTGGAATCTTTGAATTCTTTACTATATTTATTTTTTCTCATGTGTAATTTTTATTAGTTTATCTTAACCCAGAATTCTTTAATTTCTATATCCTAATTTACGTTACCACTCCAAATTGATGAAAATTATAATAAATTATAATAAATTATCTAAAATTGTGGCATAAAGTAACAGGAGCGAAAGAGAATTAGAATTTAAAAAAAGTTGTCTTGTTTTCTTGGGGTATTATAGTCATACAAATGGACTTCTTTAGTATTTTACTTGATAGTATGGGTAACCCAAGTCATTTTAGCTTGGATTTTTTTATCCAAAATCATAAAATGCCCATTTAGATTAGAATATTCCATCCATTCTAGCATCAATCACACTATTTTTTCTTGTCCTAATCTATAAAGTGCAAAGTCATATTTAATTGGATCTTCTTTGTCAAACTCTTTTAATTTATTTGTTATTAAAAGTGCTGATTTTAGGTCATATGTTTTTCTTGTCAATAATCCTAGTTTTTGTGATACTTTAAAAGTATGTGTATCTAAAGGTAGTATTAAATCTTTTTTACTAACTGCAGTCCATAAGCCTAAATCTAAATTACTATCTCTAACCATCCATCTTAAGAACATATTCCATCTTTTATATGGTGAGTTTCCAAGCTCTTTTATATTTCCTTGTTTGTCTTTTTTAAAAGCTTTTGAAACTAAAAAGTTGAAACCTCTTGATTCATAATTTGCAACTTTATGTATTCTATTTATTAAAAAATCTAAGCCTTGTAAAACTGAGTTTTCTTTTTTATAAGCTTCATTAAAAATTGAATTCAAACTATCTTCTTGTTTCATTTTTCTAAAAGTTTTAAAAACTACTTTTACATCTTCTTTATTTTGAAATCTATAATAAAAATTATCTAATTCTTTATCAATTATTTTTTCATTTTGCTCTAAGAGTGAAAAATCTAAAGAATCTAAAAACTTTACAATCAAAGAAGCTTTTCCATAAGCAAATAAAGCACACAAAAGAATAATATATTCATCTTTATTACGAGAAGCTACTAATAAAGGATCAGGTTTATCGTAACTTAACTCATTTATATTATCTCTTTTACTTACTTCTTTATCTAAACGTATTTTTAATTCTTTATCTTTTTGTATCATAGTTTTCCATTTTTTTTAATATAATAGCATTTTAAAAAGATAATACCAAAGACTATTTTAACACAACCCAATAAACGGCATAAAAAGTATAGTTATAAACTACGAGGAATTGATATTATAAGAGCAAACTAAGTTTGGTCAACAAATAAAATATATATTAAAATAAATGGTGGTATGGTTTATTTAATAGCAATTATAGATTGGTATTCTAAAGCCGTATTGTCTTGGAAGATATTTAATAAATCAAGGTAGTCAATACACAAGCTATACTCATACATAAATATTAAAAGGTAATAATATAGAACTTAATTAAAAAAATGAGTGCTTAAAACACCTCTTAAACTATTGTATATTGGGAGTAAACAAAAGTTTATTTACAAATGGCTGCAAAAAAGCTTTAAAATATGTATAAATTGTTAATCTAAAAATATTATTTCAAAGGGAACTAGAAAAGGAATAAAGAGATATTTTTGCAAAGATTGCAAGGATTCTTTTAGTTCAAAAAGAAGACCTGCCCATTTACAAAAAAGTAATCTTTGAAGATTACTTTTTACATCACCAAACTCTTAAACAATTATCAGCCAAATATAAGAAGTCAATTCCTTGGATAATGAAACAAAAGGATGAATATATTATTGATGTTAAAGTACATAATCATAGAGCAGTAAACCTAGTGTGTGATGCAACATTTTATGGAAAAAAGAAAAGATAAATTAGGAACTTTAGATGGGAAAAGAAGCTTAACAAAGACTTTTAAAGGTATTCCAATACAAATGTGCCACTTTAATCAAAAGAAGATTGTGTAGAGGTATATTTACACTATCTAATTTACATAGTCAATTGTTACAAAAAGTATCATAGGTATTTCGAATAAGAAAACTTACTTAAGCGGTCTTGACAAGGGGGATATTATAAATTTATAATAAATTATCTGAAATTGTGGCATAAGGTAATAGGTGCAAAAGAGAATTAGGTTTTAAACAAAGTTGTCTTGTTTTCTTGGGGTATTATATAATTTTATATAACATTATTATTAGAACAGTAATATTTAAAAATAAAATATTTTTTTTGTAAGAATTATCTTTTATCATATTTTTTACTTTTATTCCAAAATAAACACTAATTAATGAAGCTATTCCAACTGTAATACCTTCGTTAAATAACATTTGTCCATTAAAAGATAGGGAGATAAACCCTGCTAAAGAAGAAAATATTACAAAAAATAAACTAAGACTTGTTGCACTTTTGATATTATATTTCATAAAACTAACTAAAATAGGTATAAGCATGATTGAGCCACCAACTCCAATACTCATAGCGATAATACCAATAGCAAAACCAATAGCAAACAGTATTGGTTTGCTATGCACTCTTGGTTCACACTCATGCAGTGCAGGAGAGATAAAAATTTTTATAATTGAGAGTATGATTATAAATATAAAAATATATTGCAAAAACTCATTTGAAACAATTGATAAAATAAAAGAGTTTTGCAAACCACCAACAAAACCACCAATACTAATAATTAAACCATCTTTAAAAATCTTTTTAGCTTTTTTATAGTTTAAAAATGAACCATAAATTGAACTAAAGACCATCTGCATAATAGATATTGCAATTGCTTCTTTCATAATAAAACCACTAAATATAAGCATAGGCACTAAAATCATTCCTCCACCAACTCCAAAGAAGCCAGAGACAAAACCTGTTATAGTTCCAAAGATAAGCAATTCATTCATAAGTTATTTCTTTATTGAGTTCATAGCAGTAATAAATCTTTTGTAAATACACTCTAAATCATGTTCTTTTTCTGTTAAATCAATATCATCGCAACTTTGTATGTGATGTTCAAGAAGAGCAACTCTTTTTAATAAATATTCAAACATTTCTTTATTGATATCAGGTAAATCAGCATGATTTAATTTTTCATTTTTATCATCTCTTTTTATGATTTTAGCTGGAACTCCAATTGCAGTAGAATTTTTAGGAACATTACAAACTACAACAGAATTTGCACCAATTTTACAATTTTTACCAATGGTAATATTTCCTAAAATTTTTGCACCACTTCCAATTACTGTGTTTGATTTTATAGTTGGATGCCGTTTCTCTTTATTTAAACTAACTCCCCCAAGCGTAACCCCTTGATAAATTAAAACATCATCTTCAATGATAGTTGTTTCACCAATAACTACCCCAATTCCATGGTCAATAAAAACACGTCTTCCAATAGTTGCTGCTGGATGGATATCCATATGACAAAGAAATTGTGTAACACCCATAATAATTCTAGCAATGATTTTGAAGTTTTTTTTATAGAATGTATGCGCAATTCTATAATTTACTATTGCCCAAATTCCAGGGTAGTTAAATATCAACTCTATATTTGAATTTAAAGCAGGGTCATTTTTTTTAGGCACTGAAAAATCTTCTTTTATTTGAGCCCAAATTCCTAACTTCTTATTTTCATACTCTATTTTTTCTATTTGTTCTTCTACTATTTTTTCTTCGCCCATCTTAACTCCAAGCTGTTTTTAAATAACTATTTTCATTTAAGTATTTTTCTAAAATCTTATAAGTGCTGTTATCTAAACTGTTTTGTAATATATTTTTTATCTCATTCGTATCATAGTCAATATCTTCTAGTATATCTATTATTGTTTGAGATTCTAAAATTTTTTCTAGTTTTACTTCATTATCTTTAAAAACTACATTTATCTCTGTTGGATGAGAGAATAGATTATGTCTCATTCCTAAAATATCTTGATATGCTCCAACATGAAAAAAGCCTAAATAATACTCTTCTGTTGTCAAATCAACATTATGTAAATAAAGAGGTTTTTTATCGTCAAATGCTATCTCTCCATCACTATCACAAGTAATATCCCATAATGATGCACTTCTTGTTGGTTTTTTATCAAGATGTGTTATAGGCATGATAGGAAATTCTTGTTGTATTCCCCAAAAATCTGGTAGTGATTGAAAAATTGAAAAATTTAATAAATATTTTTCTTGAATTTTATTATCAATTCTCTTTAATTCTTCATAATCATCAACTTCAAGTAAGCTTATAGCTTTTTTTATAATTAGATTAGTTAAAACCTCTGCATTACTTCTATCTTCTAAATCTATATATCCTAAATCAAAAAGCTTAAGTAGTGATTCTAAATGATCAATACTATCATGCATAAATTCTAAAGCAGTTTTAGAATTTATATCATTAAATAGTTCCCTTAACTCTTCTATCAAAGGTGGATTTATATTTTTTAATCTTAAGTTTTGTTCATTGTATTCTGCTGAAAAAAGCTCTAAGACAGGAGCTATTAATACAGTTGATGAAGCAGAGATAAATCTTCCAGATTCTGTATAAATATCAGGTTCTTCAACACCTTTTTGTCGTGCAATATTTTTTAGTGTAAATATAACATCATTTGCAAATTCTTGTAGGTGGTACTGTTTTGTTCTTTTGTATTGAGAATACTCAACTGCTAAACCTCCACCTATATTTATCACATTTAGATTCTTTGCACCTAAGTTTTTAAGTTCAGCATATATATGTCCTGATTCTTTTAAAGCATTTTTAAGAGGTTTAATTGTACTCATTGATGAGCCAATATGAAAATGAATCATAGTTAGTATCTTGACTAAATTATTTTTTTCTAGTATTTTAAAAGCTTCTAAGATTTCAGTTGAACTTAAACCAAATTTAGAGTCAATTCCTGCTGATTTTGCCCATGCCCCACTACCTGAATTAAATAGTCTAATTCTTAATCCTAAATTTGGCGTTGGAAGGTTTGTCTCTTTCTCAACTCCAATCATCATTTCTAATTCGTTTAAACCTTCAATAATTAAAGTTATATTATGCCCCATTTTTTTAGCAATAAAAGCTAAATGAATCATTTCTTTATCTTTAAAACCATTTACAATAATAGGAGCACCTATTTTATTAAAAGTCATTGCTAAAAATAGTTCAGCCTTACTACCTGCTTCTAATCCGTAGTTATATTTTTCACCTGATTTTATAAGAGGAAGTAAAAAATTTGGGAGTTGGTTTACTTTTAAAGGAAAAACTGCATTGAATTTTCCTTTATAATCATACTCTTTAATTGCATTGTCATATAAAGTATATAATTTATTTATTTGTTTTTTTGTTAGATGAGGAAATCTAAAAAGTAAAGGTCCTTTAAAATCTTTCTCTCTGATTTCTGTAACCATATCAATAAGTGCAGGTTTAGAAGCATAGTTTATTTTAACTACGCCATCTTCTATGATAAAGTTATCATCTGCCCAAATATCTATTCCATAATTTTCCAATGCTAAAAATCCTCTATTTTAACTGTTTCTTCTTTCCCAGTTTTTAAATTTTTTTTATAAATAGTATTGTCTTTTAATTCATTTTCTCCAATAAGAGCAACTACATTTGCACCTTGTTTTTGAGCAATGGTAAAATGTTTTCCAAAACTTCGTGGAGTATACTCAATAATAGTTTTTGTATACTCTCTTTTTTTACTTGCTATTTTAGTTAAAGTATTTACTGCTTCTTCATTTAAAGCTCCAAGATAAATTGTATCTTCGTTTGAGTCATTTATTTTTACAAGTTCTAATAATCTTTCAATTCCAATTGCAAAACCAATTGCAGGAGTTGGTCTTCCACCTAAAAACTCAACTAATTTATCATATCTACCCCCACCAGCAATAGCACTTTGGGCTCCTATTTTATTTGAGCTAAACTCAAAAGCTGTTTGAGAATAATAATCTAATCCTCTAACTAAGTTTGTATCAACGTCATAATCAACTTTATTAAAATCTAAAATCTCTTTTAATTTTTCAAAATCATCATCACATTTTTTACATAAATTATTTGTGATTTTCGGTGCATTATATAATAATTTTTGACAGTTTTCATTTTTACAATCTAAAACTCTAATTGGATTTATTTTAATACGTCTATTGCAGTCTTCACATAATGATTTTTTCAAATTTGTTAAATGCTTAACAAGATTATTTTTATAATGAGGCATGCAAGTAAGGCAACCAAGTGAATTTAACTGTAATTTAAATTTTATTTGAAAAAAATCTAAAATATCTTTTAACATCATAATGATGTTTGCATCTTCATAAACAGAACTTATACCAAAGACTTCACAACCAAATTGATGGAATTCTCTTAATCTTCCTTTTTGAGGTCTTTCATATCTAAACATTGGTCCATAATAATACCATCTATAAGTTCCACCAGCACGATCAGATTTGTTTTGAATAAAACTTCTTACAACTCCTGCTGTTCCTTCAGGTCTTAGACATACATCATTTTTACCTTTATCAATAAATTGATACATCTCTTTATTTACAATATCAGAACTCTCACCCACACTTCTTTTAAACAGTGAAGTTTCTTCTAAAATTGGCGTTTCTAAGTATGTAAAGCCATAATTTTTTGATATTCTTGTTGCATTTTCAATAAAATATGTAAATAGTTTACTTTCATTTCCTAAAATATCATTCATTCCTCTTAGGCTTTGAATGTTTTTTTCATTACTCATTAATAAATTCCTCAATTTTCTTTGCAATTTCTTCTATACTTAAACTAGCATCTATATAAATATGATTTAACTTTAGCATCTCTATAGTTTTTTTCATTCTATTTTGTATATCTATTAAATAATCAATTCCTCTTGATTCAATAGAGTCATTTGTTTTAAGAGCTAATCTTTTTGTTAACTCTTGAGCAGTTAGTTCTAATAAAACAGTATGTGTTGGTAGAGTATTTTGTGTAGCTATAAGATTTAAACTTATAGCTACTTCAAGTGGCAAATTTGAAGCATAAGCTATACCACTTATAACACTTCTATCACTAATAATCATTTTGTTTTGATTTGGTTTTATAATTTCCTCAATATGCTCAGCTCTATCTGCTAAAAATAGAAACATTTCTGCCACTTTTGATTCAGTTTCACCATTTAAAGCCATTTGTCTTAACTGCAAACCAATTTTTGTGCCACCTGGTTCTTTTGTAAAAATAGCTTCTTGATATTTTTGTTTTAAAATATCAAGTTGTGTTGATTTACCAGCTGTATCAATTCCTTCAATTACTGCATACATATTAAAACCTCTTTCGGAACTAAATGACAAAATTTACCATCAAATCTAATAATTTCTCTAACAATTGTTGCCGAAACAAAGGCATTTTCTAATGTTGGCATTAAATAAAGTGTCTCAATATCATCTTTTATTGAAGCATTTGCGTAACCCATTTGAAGTTCGTACTCAAAATCTGAAACAGCTCTAAGCCCTCTTATAATTGTATTTATATTTAATTTAGTTGCTAAATCAACTAATAATGTATTAAAGCCAATAACTTTAACACCTTCAATTTTTTTTGTTGCTACTTCAACATATTTAATTCTCTCGTCATGTGAAAACATAGGATGTTTTCTTTCACTCTTTGCAACAGCAATAACAACTTCATCAAAAATATTTGAAGCTCTTCTAATAATATCCATATGACCATTTGTAATAGGATCAAAAGTCCCACTATAAATTGCTCTTTTATAAGAGCCAACTATTTTTTTATTTGTTTTATTGTTAGACATTTTTATTTCCATCTTTTGTATAAGTTATGTTCTATATTTAGTAAATCAAACCATTTACCAATCAAAAAATCTTCCATTTGTTCTAATGAACTTTGTTTTGAATAATAGGCTAAAGTTGGAGGAGCAATAAGCACTCCAAGATTTGAAAGTTTTAACATATTTTCTAAGACAATAGTTGAAAGTGGCATTTCTCTAGGAGCTAGAACTATCTCTCTTTTCTCTTTTAGCATTACAGTAAAAGCTCTAGTAATAAGATTATCAGAAATGCCGACAGCACACTTAGCTAAAGTGTTCATAGAACAAGGAATAATTATCATTTTATTTGTTTTAAAAGAGCCAGATGAAATTGGAGCTTCAATTTGATTCTCTTTAAAAATATGTATATTTTCTTTTTTTTCTAAAGCTTTTTTTATACTAATATTTTCTTCAAGTTTTAGAGCTTTTTTTGCACTCTTTGAAACTATAAGAAATACTTCAATATCACTTGGTAAGTTTTTAATAAACTTTAATCCAAGTCTGGCACCACTAGCACCAGTAATAGCTACTACTAATTTCAATGTAAAACCTTTAAATAATGTTACTTAAGAAACAGATATTATCTAAAAATCACTTTATTTCCAAAAAACCTTTAAAAAAAATAGAAAAAACATTTTAAACTATTAAAATTAAGTTATATTTAAGATACTAAAGTGTATCATTTTGTATAATAATTATACTTATTGTCTAAGGAATAAAGATGTCTAAAATATTTAGTGTTCTAAGAATTAATAATAATAACAAACACTATACTAGTGAACAAAAAAGTGGCTTGAGTTCTTATATAAAAAAGAACAATATTTCTATCTATAAAACAGTTGAGATTGAGATAAATACTCCTGCTGATGAAAAAAACATTCTTGATTTTTTAAAAAACTGTCAACCATCTTCAACTCTACTTGTATATGATTTAAATGTTTTTGGGAGGACAATTAGTACGATTTTAGAGATAGTAAAATTTTTACTTTCTAATAAAATTAGGATACTGATTATCAAGCAAACTTTAGAATTAGTTGATGATAAAGATATATTAACTCAAATGATTTTAGGTGTGATTTCTATGACAATTAGTTTGGAAAAAGACTTAATGAGTCTTAGAACAAAAGAGGCTTTAATTGCAAAAAAATTAAGAGGTGAAGTTTTAGGAAAACCAAAAGGTACTATTCAAAAGTCAAAATTTGATAAACAAAGAGATAAGATTGAAGAGCTTTTATCTGTTGGATTATCTGTAAGAAAAATTGCAAAACTTTTAGGATACAACAACCATATAGGTCTAAACAATTATGTTAAAAAAAGAAATATTAGACAAAATTTGCCTAATACTTTAAATATTGCAAGTTAAAAAAGATTGGAAAAAAATTATCAAAGTATCCCATCTCTAACGCAACGTACACGTAACGTGTCTGTCACACTATGATATTTGCATGATGCCGTCTTTAATCAACATACCACGCATGGGGCTGTTATCCTTATGAGTAAAACTCCAATAATTAAGAGTTTTTTACATTGCTACTTGTGGCTATAGGTGTATTTTGAAAAATACTATTATCGATAGCTGGGCTTGATTTACTATAATCAATTAAAGATTTTAGTTCCTTTATATTTGGCAATCTCCAATCTGTTTTATGAGACCACTGCACGTAACACTCTAAAAGTAACCTGTTTTAATTTATTTATCATTTCTTTAACACTAAAATGACGGTTTGTTGAGATGTTGTTAATGAAAGTATCTATTAGCAAGTCTATCCTTATATTCCAAAATTTGTATCTCATTACTATTCCATATATTCTACAAAAGTATTTATTTTATTCCAATGAAGAAAAAATGTTACTTAAGAAAATAGTTACTTAGAATATGAATTTATTTGTATGATTTAGTGATAACATTTCAAATTTATATTTTTAGAAACTATTTTTTTATTACTATTCACTTGTGCATTACTTAGAATTTTTACAAATTCTTTTACATTATATAGTAGATTTAACATAAGTAAGTACCACTATTAAATATTAATTGAACCTACCCACTCTGGTAATGAATGTTTCTCTTTATTATTGAGTCCATTTTGTGCATCTTTATTTAATCTTATTTCTTGTAAAATATCAGGAGCAATAGATTGGTAATTAATAGGATCTTTTAAATATTTAGCATGATATACTTTATATTTTTTAAATGCAGAAGGAGAAGAAAATAATAATTTATTAATTTCTTCTTTTATAAAGTTATCCAATAATTTATTATCTATAATTTCTTCAATTATATTGTATCTTTGTGCAGTATAAGAGTCAATTCTATCTCCGGAAATTATCATTCTGTTTAAATAACCATTTGGAATTTTTTGAATTAAATAAGGAAGTATTATTGCAGGAATGAGACCAAGTCTTAGTTCTGGTAAACTAAAAATTGAAGAATGAGATGATACTGAATAATCACAAGCACATACAATACCAATCCCTCCTCCAATCACTAAACCCCTAACTTTTGCAATTGTTGGAAAAGGGAGAGTACTTAATTTTTTTAAAAAGCTATTCAGCAGTATTGGAATTTCAGATGAAGATGAATCCTTCATTGAGGAAATTTCTATCCCGGAACAAAAATGTCTTCCTTTCCCCTCTATAATCAATGCTCTTATGTTCTTTAAATCTTTAATTGAATCTAAATAGTCATTCAATTCATATAGCATTTGATTATTCATTGAATTTGCATCTTTTATATTATCTAAATATAGAATATTAACACTAGCGTTTGATTTAGTACTATTACTTAATTCTACATTTATATTTCTTATTTTAATATATGCATACATTAATTGTTCCTTGTATACTTTTTAGTTATAATTATAACTAAATTAAACAATCTTGGGAGAAAATAGTGAAAAAAAAGATATTACTTGTTACTGGCGCAACAGGAGGTATTGGTGAGGCAATTGTCAATTATTTTGATGAAGCTGGCTACAAAATATTAATTCATTGCAACTCCAATATTCAAAAAGCAAAGAAAATTCAGGCCAGTACAAAAAATGAAAGCCACATATTTCTAGGTGATATTTCAAATGTAGATAATTGTGAGGACTTAATTAACTATACTATGAAAAAATTTAATAGAATAGATGTATTAATAAACAATGCAGCTTATTTATCTGAAGCCTTATTACCTTTTGCTTCCAATAAAGATTTTAACAAAATAATGAATATAAACTTATTTGGTCCATTTAATTTAATGAAACTTGTCTCGAAAATATTTATTAAGAATAAATTTGGGAGAATTATAAACATATCGTCAGTTGTGGCACACTGTGGAGGTAATGGGTTGTCTTTGTATTCTGCTTCAAAAGGTGGAATGCATTCAATGACTCTATGTGCGGCAAGAGATTTGGCTCATTATAACATTACAGCTAATATTATTTCTCCGGGAGCTATAAAATCAAATATGACAAAAAAACTAGTTAAAAAAGTTAGAGATGAAATTTTAGAAAAAATTCCACTCAAAAGATTTGGATCTCCTGAAGATATTGCAAATGCAGCACTTTTTTTGGCATCAGAAAAAACATCTTATATCACAGGCACTACAATCCATGTTAACGGAGGGATGTATATGTCTTAAAGTATTTGATATTCAACTAAGTATTCTTTATTGATTTTTTCTAGCTTTGTTTTTGCATCAGTAAATGAAGAACTTTTAATAAAAAATGCTCCAGAATATGGCATTGGTATAAATCTATTATCCACAATATCACCAATATTTGGTATTTCAGATGTAAAAATATCTTTATCTAAAATTTCTAAACCTTTTATTCCAATTATCTTTTTCTTATTTCTAGAAAAAATTGGACAGTATAATCTTCCAAAAGAAAAATTTGGATTAAGATTCTCACCTATTAAGCAAGCTGATATTTCTGAAGGTAATTCCAACTCAGCAAGTAAGGATTCCTTATAAAGTGAAACACCAAAAATGCTTTTTGATAGTTCAACAGTATGACCTCCTCCAGCTCTTGACGCAACTTCTAAAAAAAACAAGTTCACCATTTGGTTCAATAAATACTTCCAAATGAAACACACCATCTGACAATGAAATTCCTGACAATATTTTTTTCGTTGTGTCAAAAGATTTTTTTATTACTTTTTTATTCATATAACTTACTACTATCAATGGTTTATTATTATGCTGGTATTCATAAGATGAATTTATGTACTCATTAATTGTAAAAAAGATAATTTCATTATTTCTTACAACACCATCAATTTGACATGTTTGGAAATCAATAAATTCTTCTAATTGATACTCAGGTGATAAACCTTTAGTTTTATGATATTTTTCTACTTCATTTATTGTGTCAAAAATAATGATCCCACGCGATGAAGAATCCAACCTTGGCTTATACACAATTTTTGATTTAGTAGAATTAAATTTTTTCCTTATTTTAGAAAAAATAATTTTTTTATCCAAAGAAATAAATAAAGGAACCCTAACACCTATCCTTTGCATAGCTTCTTTCATTGGTATTTTGTCTCTAGACAATATTGCAGTTTTTAATGATACACCTTTTAACTGTAATAATTCTCTAACTTTTGCAGCAGGAATTACTGTTTCCTCTTTATCTCCAATTATTGCATCTATCTTAGAAACCTTATTTTTAAGTTGCTTTGATAATTTCATTATTTCATCTGAAGAATTCTCATATAAGTTTATATTAAAATCTGACTTTGATCTAATAATACTAACACTACTAATCGCTGCTCTTTTTATATTTGAGAGAGATAACCAAGAGAATCTTTCAATAATTAAATGAACATTAATTTTCTTTAAATCGACGATTTCTAAAAAATCATCAGGGTTTCCGATATAGATAATATTTTTTTTCATATTTTATTTTTTCCAGACTTAGTTGATATAGCTTCTACTTCAAGTAAAGTCTCATATTCATTTTGAACTACTCCATACCAATAAAAAGTACTCTTATTAATTTCTCTCAATGAAACTACACTAAAATATTTAGAATTAGAATTCATGATGGATTTTTTGTAATGTGTAATCTTATATTTTGCGATAAGATATAAATCTTTTATGTCAAAATATGGATACTTATTTTTGAATAAAACAAGAGAAGAGGAGCCAATGGCTTCAAGAAAACAAAATAACGAAGTTTCATTTGGATTTGATTTTACAAAGTTCATTTTATTAAATTTGTATAAATTTTCGTGTACGGAGAATAATTCATCTTTATTTCTATTATAATATATTTTTTCCACTGGCCAAATTACTTTATCTCTTAAAGGAATTGATTTTTCCCAAATAAAATTTTCTTCTCCAATACTTTCATAGGGTTTTAATCTTTTTTTTACTAAATATTTTACTTTACTAACTATCTTATTCTTGCATTCCACTACTAAATTATTTTTAGTACTTTTATAAACCAAATGACATGGAGGAACAATAGGTTCATAAAAATATACACAAAATGGCTTAAAACTACCGGTATAAGCCATTATTTTATCTAATAATAAAGAAGCTGGCAAGATAGGATTATTATTGAAATGGTGCTTAAATATTAGTTCATTTTCATTAATCATCAGTATATGTACCTTTTTAATATTACAACAGCATTATTTCCCCCAAAACCATATGCATTGCTTAATATAATATTGGGTTTATGAAAGATCGGTTCTTTGTGTACAAGATTTATTTTTATATTTGTATCAACTACATTAGTATTCAAACTTGGAGGTAAAATATTTCTTTTGAATGACAATACAGCTGATAAGGTATTCGCCGCACCAGCTGCGGACATCATATGTCCCAACGTACTTTTAATTGCACAAATATACGGTTTATTTGGAAATAACTGATTAAATATTTCTGCTTCAGTTGCATCATTTGCTGTCGTACCTGTAGCATGTGCAAAAATTGTATCAATTTCTTCTAATGAAACATCTGCATCTTTTGCACATTTATAAATAGCTTTTTTTATACCTTCAACATTTGGCATAGTGAGATGAAAAGCATCGTTACTTATACCTGTACCCAATATTTCTGCAAATATTTCGGCTTTTCTACTTAATGCGTGCTCTAGTTCTTCAATAACAAATGAAATTGAGCCTTCAGAAATTGTAATACCTTTCCTTTCTTCATCAAAAGGCTGGCAACCTTTAGGAGATAGTGCATTTAAAGAATCAAAACCAGCTTGTATTTTTAAAGAGAAAGGATCCGTTGCACCCACTATTGAAATTTTCTTGTCACCATTTTTGATTTGATTAACTCCAAAATCAATTGCAATATGAGCTGAAGAGCATGTATTATGAAAACTAATGCATTCACCTTTTAAATTCAATTCATCTGAAACAATATTTAGAATTTCATATCCAGATAGTCCCAATAGATTACCTGAATTTGGTTCTTTTATATACTCTTCAATTACTCCAGGATCACCTTCACTATTTCCAAACAGAAGGTCTGGCTTTAATTTAGATATCATTTCTTTATCTAATTTTGCGGACTTTATACTTTCACTAACACTATATAATGTATATTTTATGCCATTTGGATATTTCTTAAGATTAAAAAATGAATTATTTAATAAATCTTTAATTTTTTGATTAATTCTTATTGAAGGAAAGCTATCTCCATGATTGAAGTAAGCAAGTTTTTCTCTAGATAATGGAGAATTACCATTTAAAAGATTTTCATAAAAGTCATTTGAATTCGTCCCTAAAGGAGTAATGTGACCAATACCAGTAATAACAACTCTTTTCATTTTTTATTCCTTAATAAATTTATCATTGCAAATTTTCCATTATTAGATTCTAATATAAGAGATATGTTCAAAAGATGAGGTTTAGCATTCATCTCTTTACATATATTTTTAATTTCTAGAATTGCATTGGAAGTGTTTAAATCAACCTTTTTATTTGTGTGATAGATAATTTTTTTCTGAATCTTACTATGTGATTCAAAATATAAGTTAACTTCTTTTTCATTATCAAAATAAACTGGATTAGTAATTTTAATATCAGATTTTTTATTGCCGCTTATCATTATAGAGCCAACGGAAGAACATAAAAATAAATCTTTTTTTGAAAATCTTTTATTATGTAAATAACTTGCCTGATGAAAATCATCTCCAGTCAAAATAATAAAATTATTCACTAGACCTCTCCTTATATAACTGTGCGCTATATTTAATGCCTTAAAAAAACCAAAATCTGAAGAATCAATAGTCAAATTCATTCCTTGCAATCCCCTATCAATTGAGACAATTGAAGAGGAAGAACTAAAAGTTCCATTAGGAAAAAGTTGCGCAGAAAATTTACCAGAATTATTGGATGCAAGAGTATTTATACTCAAACCATGTTTGAAATTCCCATACCCAGTAGCCATTATTACACCATAATCATCTGGGTTGTCAACATTGCAAGGTATACATTTACGGCTTAAATATAGGCAAAGCTTTGATAAATCATCTCTATATCTATGTCCTTTTTTTCCAGCAATTTCATCAAAATCTATAGGAATTAAATCTTTAAGTGAATTAAAGCCCGAAGAATTAGTGTTAGAATTATATATTAGATCAATATTGTGTATGTTAAACATTATTATTTCCTTTATCACATTTAGTTTTGTAAAAAAAATAAGCCAAGATAAGTCCAACTAGCAACTCAAAAATACCACCTAAAACCCACGCCTCAACGATTTTCTCAGATTCTCCCTTATAGTAATTTGAGAAGTAATATAAAACTGGTAGACTTACTCCCCATGTAATAAGTAGTCTAACCCAGAAAGTTAATTTAGTTTTCTTTTTTGCTTCCAATACTGAAGCAAATATCATTGAGAAGACAAAGCCTATTCCAAAAAACCATAATGCTCTAACCAACTCATAAGTAAGTTCTTTATCACTAGTAGAAACTTCATTAGTTAAAAAAGCAAAGGCGAAATACTGAGGAATAAATTGTTCTATAACTGCAATTATAATTACATATATTAAAGAAATAATAACAGCAGTTTTAATAAAAGCAGATGCTTCATTTTCTTTATTTTCTCCAATTTTATTTGCTACAATTACACTCGTACCAATACCTAGACCAATAATTGGAATAATTGCAATATAATTAATAGCTACAACAATATTTAGTGAAAGCATTGCATTTACACTTATTGAGCCAGCAATCCAGATAAAAGCTGCATTTGCAAAAAATTTCAGTTGTATCTGCTAATCCGGCAGGAATCGCAATTCTTAAATAGTTTATTAAATTTTTCTTAATTTGGTCTAATTCATTTTGAAATGATCTAATATTAATAATTTTATAACTATATAACAGTTTTATATAAATAATTGAAGATATAAATGCAGCTATAAGTGTTCCAGCTGATGAGCCTGCCATTCCAAGTTCTGGCAAATAAAAATATCCGTAAACAAGACCAACAGAAAAAAAAGCATCTAATATATGTCCTATAATTCCAACAATCATAGTAATTTTAGTTTTTAATATACCTATAAAAATACTTAAAATTGTAGTATTTATAATTGCAAAAAAACCATAAAAAGGTATAATTTGAAGATACTCCTTTTCTAAAATCTTAATCTTATCGGGTCTATCACTTAAGTATGGGATTTCAGATATTAAAGGCTGAAGGCAAAGCAATATTATTCCAAGTAATATTGCAGCATATATTCCAATTTTAGCACTATCTGATATATTTTCCTTATTTTTGCTTCCATTTGCTTGAGCAACAAAAGTTCGCGTAAGATTCATTGTAGTAATAAAAAATGCCATAACTGCCATCGCAATATAAATTGCTGGACCAGATGCAATTAAAGTGTCGACTGAATATCTAGCCAAAGATACTCTATCAATAAGCATCATTATCATGCCTGATGTCATTGTCCCTACAATTGGTAAAGAAGTATACAGTAGTAGTTTAAATTGTATTTTATATTGTTTATTTGTTTAGTCCCTAATTCTCATGGAGTCAGCTATTATTTTATAAAAGGAGTAGATTTATGGGAAATATACAACACTCTAATGCCAAGACGACGCCAAGAATTCGAAAAGAAATACAAGAGTCTCAAGAGACAATCACAGAGTTAGCTGCAAGATTGTCCCTTAATCCAAAAACAGTAACAAAATGGAAGAATGCCAATAGAATCACTGATAAAAAAAGTGGACCGACGATAGCAAGGTCAACAGTACTAAGTCAAGAAGAAGAACAAATAATTTGTGAGTTTAGAAGAGTTACCAAGTTTGCACTAGATGATGTTTTTATAGCCCTGATGGATGAGATACCTAAAATGACAAGGTCAAACTTACACAGATGCTTGCAACGTCATGGATTAAGCCGTTTGCCCAAAGAACCCCGTGATAAAACAGAAAAAAAGAAGTTCAAAGAGTATGATATAGGATATGTCCATATAGATATTTCAGAAGTTCATAGTGAAGAAGGCAAAGCCTATATGTTCGTAGCTATAGATCGTGCTACTAAGTATACTTATGTGGAAATTCATGAAAGAATGACTCAGGCTATCGCTTGTTCATTCTTAGAAAACTTTATACAAGATATACCTTTTAAAATCCATACTATTTTAACAGATAATGGAGCTCAATTTACTTATGCACTTCTAAGTGAACATTTAAGACCAAAAGATAAGATTCATCCTTTTGATATAGTATGCCAAAAGTATAAAATAGAACACCGTTTGACTAAGTTTAGACATCCCTGGACTAATGGTCAGGTAGAAGTGATGAATAAAGTTCTTAAAGACCATACTGTGAAACTTTTTCATTATGAGACCTTAAAAGCTCTAAAGTTACACTTGATGAGCTTTCTTCTTTTATATAATTATCAGAAAAAACTCAAAGCTTTAAAGTATAAAACACCTTATGATACAATGTCTCAAATATTCAGGAAAAACCCAGAGTACTTTAAGTTGAATCCTTTGAGTAAGTCTTTGGGACTAAACATTTATTCATATAAAAAATCTTTACTTAAAAAAAATTTAGAAATTTTAAGTTCATTTTTTCTACTTATCTCAATGCATATTTTACCAATATTTATAATATGTACTTTATTTTTATTACTTGATAACTTATATTTTAAACAAAGTAGCGATAATTTCAAGAGGTTTTTCATATTTTCTTTTATTAAAAACATTAAATCTTCATCTTTATAGTATTCTTTTGTATTTTTTATTAATTCATAATAATAAAAACGATGAGATATTATTGTGTTAAATATATTAATGCTCGGTCTAAAAAATGACAAGTTGTTGTCAAAATTTAACCATTTTTCATTTATCCAAACAAACATGTTGTTTGGATTTTCTATAAATATTCTGTATTCATTACGTAATTCATCAATAGCTGATTTTTACTAACTTGTGTTAAAGCTTTAACCATTTCATCAAATATAAAAATGTTAATTACACCTCCCATAGAAGGAGATAATAATTGATTTAATTCATTTTCTTTAATTTCTTTTTTAAAAATATCATTAGAAGAGTTGAGAGGAGTCCCATCTATTATAGTAAATCCAGATTCTGAAATTTTTATAAGAAAAAAATGATGTAAACCTTCATTTTCCTCAAGAAAAATATTAAGATCATCTCTAAATGTAATATGATGTAATGGAACTGATATCCCAATAATTTCACTTTTAGAGAAAAAACAATTTAAGTAGTTACTTGGTTTCTTAAATTTTTCTGTATTAATCTCGATACTTTTTAATTGAATTTTTTGAGAATTTTTTTTTAAATGTCTTTCAATATAACCCTCCAAGAATGTAATATTATTTTTTGGTATTTCTTCATTTAATCCAATCATTGAACCAAAAATAAATTCTGGATAAAGATTTTTTATCTTAAAATAAATTGCCATATTAGCTAATAAACAGTTTATTGGCAATATTAAATCATTCGAATATGAAACTCTTTCTATTTTCTTATTATTCATTGTTCTTCAATTCTTTTTGAATTATTTGACTTAAATAAGCAATTGAGTAAATTTTATCATCTATAAGATAATCTTCATCTATATATATATCAAAGACTTCTTCTAAGTTGATAATTAATTTCATAAAACTAAGTGAATCAAATAAGCTTTTATTAAATGTATCACTATTTTTTTCAAAAATCATTTTTCCATCTTCTTTCAAAACTTCATTAATTATAATAACTACTTTTATTTTTATCTCTTCTATTTTCATTTTATTGCTCCCGTATGTTTTTTATCTAGCTTAAATATTCTTTTTTAAGAACTACTGGCCAATTATCAATATTTTGTCCCAATTGTGAGTATATTGTGTAAATTGCTCTTTCTATTCCTATTCCAACACAACCTGAAGTTAAGTCGATTTCATCCATTTCTATTCCAAAAATATTTGTATAGTAACTTCCATGAAAATTGAATGATGCAAAAGAATTCTCTCCCATATCATTTTTGGCTTTCAACTCAATTTTAGATTCATCTAGTTTTTGAGTACTCATATAAATTGATGCATCATTTGAATAAAATGTATCACTAGCTGACGTTGCAGAAAAACAAATTTCCCAACTGTTAAAGAGCTTACTTATTTCATTAAGTAAATCATGTCTTTTCTCTAAAACTTCATTCTTTTTTCCAAATAAAACAATCTCATGAATTTGAAACTCATTTAGTCTATTTCTATTCGTGTTATTTGATTCATATCTGAATGCTGTTCCATCTATTACAAAGTACTTTTTTTTGTATCTTTCATATAAATATTGAGCATTTGGATATATATGATAACAAGTTACAGGATTAAGGACTTTTTCAGATATATTAGTAATACTCATAAAATTTATTTCATTTATTCTTTCAGAAGAAATTTTTTTAATCAGTGTATAATCTTTTTTTAAGTGAGATACAAAATTTACTAAGTTTGGAAACTTCTTAAAGTATTCAACTCTTTCAATCACCAATCTTGAAATCATTGCAGGAACGGAAAGACGTGTAGAATTTTCATTACAAAAGATTTCATCTATTTTAAATTGTAAAAATTTGGAAAATCTGTAATAGTCTCCGGATCTTAATCTTACACCTTCTGCTATTTCAATATTATCAAAATCATGTGGAGTTATACAGTCACACTCTTTATTATCACTTTGTAGATAATGTTTAGTTTTAAAATTTTTATAGCCACTTACATAATCCAATACAATATATTTTAATTCATCTTCGGAAATTGTAATCTTTTCAAATTCAACTTCTATTGTGAAGTCATCAATAGGATAAGTTTTATGAATATTTTTTTCCAAAAACAACAAAAGTTTATGAATTTCTTCATGTAATTCTACTTGTCCTCTTTTTAAGAGTCTAATTTTTAATGATTTCATATATACATTACCTTTAAAGTATTGTTTATTTTATTTATTTTACAAATAGCATCTTCTCTATCTGAAAATTTGACATATACTGTAGCTATAGTCTCAATATTATATTCTTGATTTATAATAGTATCTCCAATTTTCTTTAGTAAATCAAAGTAAACTACATTTTCATTTGTTCTAATTTTTTCCAAGCCTTCAAATCTAGATATTTGTCCATATCCATTCGCAAGTAAATCTAATTCAAGAATTCCATTTAAGTAGTTAAGATTCTGTATTTTCATGGATTTTCCTATTTTGTTATCCAAGAAAAATTCATATATATCGAATCCCGTTGAATGATATAACATATTAAATATAGTAACGCCCATTCCCGAAAGACGCGTTGAGAATTCAACAACATATAACTCATTAGTGGTACTTTCAAGTCTTAATTCTATATGATAAGGGGAATCACCCACCGGAAACGATTCTATAATTTGTTTTCCTATTAAGTTAAATAAATTTAAATACTCATTTTTCTCTGCCAACAAAAACAAACCATTTTCTTGAAATTTTGGACCATGCAAATCAGGAAATTTTTCAGCAGACATCAAGTAGTTCCATTTTCCTTTTATGGCAAAACCATCAAGATTAAATTCTTTTCCATGTATATATTCTTCTATAATCAAGCTCTCTGATGATTCTTTTGTTGCAGATGAACTATTATACAAGCACGTAATTCTTTTCGCATTTCTATACGCTACAATAAATTCATTTTTATTATAGATTTTTGTTACCCCCGCTGAAAATAAACCTGTACAAGGCTTTATAACAAGAGGATAATTTAAAAGATTTTCAATTCTTTCTATTTCTGAAATCATTGTCTCATTTAATGAGATAACTTCGTAGGAAGCAGTTTTTATTCCCTTTTCTTTAAAAATTTTCTTCATCAATAATTTATTAGTTGATGCCTGTATATATTTTAGATTTCTATTTGGTAAATTTAATTCTTTAGAAATCATTTCTGTAGTTAATTGGTACAACTCATGAAATGATATTACACTTTCAAAATTGTGTTTATTATTTAATATTTTCACAAAGTTTAGTAGCTCTTCATAGTCATCTAAGTTTATATCAAAAAAACTTATGTGTTTCTTTTTATATTTTTTGTAATTTTTTTTATTAAGAACACACGCATTAATGCCGTAATCATATAATTTATCTAAAAACTGAGAATATGCCTCAGAATGACATAAAATTAGTATCTCTCTCATTGATATCCTTTATTTTGATTTTAATTTTCTCCCAAATTTCTTTTTCCATATTGTCTATTAGAATTAACTTTTCATCCATTTTGTCCAATCTATTTATGGATTTAGTGATAGACATTTTTAAACAAATTATGCTAAGAGTCTTCCATTCAATCATTAAATTATCAAATTGTTTAAAAAAAACAGAATCATTTATAATTATTTTTTTTAAAAGGTCAAGTAGTAACAATCTATTTGGAATAATATAAAGAGTACTAATTGTTTCCGAAATTCTTCTTAAGAATAATAATTTTGCTTCATTATTTAATGATTCCATATATGTTCTGCAAGATTCTTTATATTTTAAAATTTCACCTGATTTTATAGATTTTTTAGCTGATTTTAATAATGATTGAATAATTAATTCTTTTGAAGTTTTTATATTAGGTGTTTCTTTTAAATAAGTAATTATATTTAGGCAGTAATCGTACTTACAATTAACTTTATTAGAAATTGCATTTGATATAAAATCATGTGATACTTCAATTTTGCAGGCCCGAGGAGGAATGCCAAAAATTAAATTATCTCTCAAAATAAGTTTGTTCTTATTAGAAGAAGAATGAAGATTTATAGCA
Source organism: Halarcobacter sp. (assembly GCA_965243765.1). Taxonomy (GTDB): domain Bacteria; phylum Campylobacterota; class Campylobacteria; order Campylobacterales; family Arcobacteraceae; genus Halarcobacter. Next base: position 194,698 of record CBDEWB010000020.1, on the reverse strand, counting down.
TGAATATAACCATTGCTGCTTTTATAAAGAGCACTATAAAGAAGGTATTTTGAATTTGTCCATATGATTAAATCAAGCCCATTTTTTAAATGATTTAAGATTACTTCTAAGCGTTCTTCTTCCTTGCATTTTTTTTGAATTAATTTAATGTCTAATTTTGAACAAAAAGTATCAACAATGTTAAACATATTAAAACCTAGCTCAGGCACATTATATTCATCTACACTAGAGGTAAAATTAAACCCTTCTCCAACTGACCAAATATCAACTTCTCCAAATAAATTTTCTTTTTTATTAAGTAGTGTTAAAAGTGATCCCGTGTAACAATTTATACTAGTACACTTTGTTTCCTCTAAAATCTCTAAATATTTTTCAGAGAAAACCATTTTGTTTTTCATATTAACTAATTTTTATTTTAATAATATCTTGAAGATTCTGAACGCTTTTAATATTTACAATCATCTCTTCACCAACTTTAATATTAAACTCGTTCTCAATATCAATAACTAAATCTAACATCATTAAACTATCCATTCCAAAATCTTCTGAAAATTTTTTTTCAAGTTGAATTTCTTTATGATCATCGATTTCTGCAATTTCTGCTATAATTACTTGTAATGTTTCTAACATTTTATTGTCCTTTTTTAATTTTAATATATAATTTTTTCATAAATAATTCTGTATCAGAACACGCTTTAATGAAGCCTTTTTCAACTTGATTCATTTCCTCATCTGAGAATTCGAAATTTTGTATTATTTCCATACACATTTTTGCATGAAGTTCTTCTCCGTCTTCATCAAGATGAATATCAAACCAATCATGTTTCTTCATAATTTCAAAATAATTATTAGTTAATTATCCAGTTTCACCACGTTATGGTTGCCTAGTTTCATAAATTAAGAAAGCGATAGCTTAACAATATAATTGTAAAATCTTTACAGCAAATAAGGATTTAATATATGTCACAAGTCTATCACTCTAATGCCAGAACAAACCAGCATGTAAGAGAAATAATACAGAAATCTAATTTAACAATCGTTGAATTAGCTAAAAATTACAATCTAAATATTAAAACTATCTCTAAATCAGCAATTCTAAGTGAAAATTTATATAGTTAAAATCTTCCAAAATAATTACTAAATAAATTCACAAAACCCCTTTATTTATAGGCTTTTAAAAGCTTTTTAACACCTAATTTTAGCTATAATATAGCCCATAAATAGAAGTGTTTAAGCAAATGAGACAGACAAATATTTTTGATTTTTTAATAGAATCATTTACAAGTAATATATCAAATATAGAAGATACAAGAAAACAAAGAACAAATATAATTTACAGTTTAAAAGATATTATATTATCTGCATTTAGTGTATTTTATTTTCAAAATAAATCTTGGTTAAGTTTTCAAAGGGATATTGATACTGCAAAAGGTATCAGTAATGCACAAACTATGTTTGGAATATCTGATATACCAAGTGATAATCATATACAAAACATACTGGATAAAATAACAGCAGAAAGTTTTAAAAAAGTATATGAAATTATAATAGAAAAATTGCAAAGTATAGGAATATTAGATAAGTTTAATTTTAAAGATGATTATATGCTTGTAGCATTAGATGGTACGCATTATCATTCAAGTAAAAATATATCTTGTAAATGTTGTCAAACAAAAACTAATAGTGAAACAGGTGAAGTACATTACTATCATAGTGTTATAACTCCAACAATAGTACATCCTGATATGAAAAAAGTGGTACCACTGATGCAAGAATTTATATCAAATAATGATGGAGATGATAAACAAGATTGTGAAGTTAATGCTTCAAAGAGATGGTTAAATAATTTTACAAATCCTACTAATAAAAAGTTAATAATTTTAGGTGATGATTTGTATTCAAGAGAACCTATGATTAAAAAAGTATTAGAACAAAAGCATTCATATGTATTTGTAGCTAAGCCAACATCTCATAAATATCTTTATGAACAAATTGATATGATTAAAAATCTTGATACTTGTGATACTAAAAAACTATCAAAAATGATTAATGGTAAAAAGCAAACTTTCATATATAATTATATTAATAAATTAGCTATTAAAAATTCTCAAGAAGATATACAACATCCACCACAAGAAGTAAACTGGTGTGAGGTTATTGTTACCAATGATAGTAGTAGAAAACTATATCATAATAGCTTTGTTACTGATATATCTTTGAATGTAAATAATGTTATAGATATAGCTACAGCAGGTAGAACTAGATGGAAAATCGAAAATGATAATAATAATACTTTAAAAACTAAAGGCTATCATTTAGACCATAACTTTGGTCATGGAAAAGAAAATTTATCTAAAACACTTTGTAGCCTTAATATATTAGCTTTCTTATTTCATACAGTACAAGAACTTGATGATGATTTATATATGGAACTTCGTGATAATATTGGTACTAAAGAAGAGTTCTTTGTAGGTATTAATTTTTTAACAACAATATTTAATTTTAAAAGCTTTAATAAAATGTTGGAATATATACTTATTGCTCGCCAGACCGAAGAGAATGTAGATATGAAGGGGCATGTTGTGTAAAGTATATTTGGGTTAGAATTGCTGGTACAACGTGGTGAAACTTGACAGTTAATGAATAACTTACCAAAGCGATTTGATAATCAGCCTCTAATTCAATTGCTAATGAATAACCCAAAGAATATGGAATGTCACTTGTAAAACCCTTAAATTGATTTTCAGTGAATTCTTTAGATAATGTTGGATTTAACATTTTAAAGTTTGCTTCATTACAAAATTCTTTAAGCATTTTATCATGAGCTCTTGGAGTGTTCTCTTCAATATAAATATCACTTAAATAATTCTTCAAAACCTCATTTTTAGTTATCTTTTTTGCTTTTAATACAACATCACTAATGAACAGCTTGCATGAAGCTTCATAGTATTCTGTCATAAAAATGTTATATTCGTTATGATTCATTTCATTTGAAATTAATAATTCATACATTGGATTTCTAAGTAAATTTTGCTTTAGTATTGTATTTTTAAACAAATTTTTTAATCTGATTGAAAAACCTGAGGGTAAGAGTCTATTTTTAATTCTCAAGGTAATTAAATGATCAAATTTCTCTTCAATTTCTAAATCTTTGATTTCATATAAGGCTTTATTTAATTTTGTTAATGCTGACATTTGTATTCCTTTTTTATGTTTATTTATTTGAGTATTCTTTCTAATTATAAATATTTCTAATCGTGTTTAATTTAACTACATAAAAGTGCCTTTTTATTAAATTTTAAATTTTCTTCTTAATAGATTTAAACTAACTATTTCAGTTAAAACAGAATCAATAATATGGACCTGGTGCTTTGTCAAGTTTCACCACGTTGTACCATTTCAAAAGCAATATGTTGAAACACATCTGGTAAAATCTTAAATATTTCAGGTTTCGTTTGAAACCAACTTTGAACTGCATCAAATGGAGTTCTTACTTTTAATTCTTTTTTTAAAGAACCATGTCTTCTATTGAAGTTGTAGTATATCAAAAATTTATTTAAATCTTTTTTAACATCATATATATTTTCATAGTCTTGGGCTTTGATTGTAGCGTTTTTAATAGTTCCATTTACTCTTATCTACCATTGCGTTAGTTTTTGGTGTATATGGAGCTGTATAGCCTATGTTCTATCTCATCTTTAGTACATTCTACATCAAACTTATGATTGCCACTTACAAATCCTTTTCCTCTTGCCCACTTATCAGTAAATTCCAGTCCATTGTCTGTTAATATATGAGTTAGGTAAAATGGAAAAAACTCTTTACATTTTTTTAAAAACTCTACTGCATTCTCACTTGATTTATTCTTGTAAACTTTATAATACAATAGTCTTGCAGCTCTATTTATTGCTACAAATAAATAATATTTTTGTTTCTCAAACTTTGGTAAGTAAGTTACATCTATATGTAAATAACCAGGTTCGTACTCTTTAAATTTTTTAGCTTTTTCTTTTTGTTCTTGCGGAACTCTGTTTATATCAAAGGCTTTTAAAGTACGATAAATATTACTTCTATTTGCATTTGGAATAATATCAACTATTGTATCTGTTAAATCATCTAGTTCCATCCAAGTCATTGTTCTAACTACTTTTATCAATTCTTTTTCTAAAGGTGTTAAAGTTGTTTTTATATTGTGTGGTCTTGAACTTTTATCTTTAATAAAATTCCTATGCTTCCATTTAGAGATAGTTTTAATATTTAGATTGTAATTTTTAGCTAATTCAACGATTGTTAAATTAGATTTCTGTATTATTTCTCTTACATGCTGGTTTGTTCTGGCATTAGAGTGATAGACTTGTGACATATGGGAACCTCTAAAAACAACTTTCTAATTTGTTTAAATCATTTTTAACTTAATTTTTAAAATTTATCACACGCGAAACTTGATTTACTATAAAATTCTACTAAAAATTATAATGATCTTTGTGAGTTTTTGTAAAATCTCTATGATTTCATATATTTTTACATAACTTTCACTTTTTGCAATCTAACTAACTGTTCATATCTAAAGAGCTTATATGTAAAATTTAAAAATCCTATAGATGACTTGATTCGTTTTATCCCAATGGACTTCATATGTAAGGCATCATTCATAGAGTTTGTCATAAATCCAAATATATGTTCTACTCTTGCTCTAATTTTAGATTTTATGTTATTTGAATCTTTTTGTTCATCTGTTAAAGGACTACCTCTGTAACCTTTTTCATGCACAAAGCTTTTGCAATTTTTATCTTCTAGAAATTCTTCTATCTCTTTACTCCTGTAAGCACTATCTGCATGAAGTTTATTATCTGTTTCATCAATGATATTTTTAATTTCAGTAGAATCATGAGGAGCAGCACTTGTAACACTATATTTAGTTATGAATTTAGTTTTTTCATCTGCGTTAATATGGTCTTTATATCCATAGTGTCGTTCACTTGATTTAGTCATCCAACTTGCATCAGTATCTTTTTGGCATAACTTGCTTCGTTTACCATTGTTATCTTTTCTGGCAAATTTTAAAGGTATAGCACCTTTTTTAATATCAGCATTATCTTCTTTAGAATTTCTTTGTCTAGGAACATCTACAAATGAAGCATCTATCATACTTCCCTCTTTTGCTATAATACCTTTATTTATAAGTTGTTTAGTAAATAGTTCAAATAATGTTAAAGATAAATTCTTATTTGATAGCTGTTCTTTGAAATGCCAAATAGTTTTTTCATCAGGTATTTTATCTCCAATTTTCAATTCTAAAAATTGTTTGAATGATGTTCTATCATTTATTTGAAATTCTGTTTGTTCATCACTTAAATTATAGTATTTTTGTAATATTAAAATTTTAAACATCATTATCTTATCGTATGGTGGCCTACCACCAGCACCTTTAGGTTCTACGTATAAAGCCTTCTCTATTGGTTCTCTAAACATATTCCAATCTACAACTTTATCTAATTTTGTTAGTGGTGGTTGATATTCTTTTATTTTTCTCTCATGAAATTCTAAATCAAATAATCCTTGCATTTATAAAGCCTTTTGAGTGATATTTAATATCTATTTTAACTAAATCTTGATTTTAAATTGCTTAGGTTGGGCAGTTTTTAGAGATGCCCATATATTAAATCCTTATTTGCTGTAAAGATTTTACAATTATGTTGTTAAGCTATCGCTTTCTTAATTTATGAAACTAGGCAACCATAACGTGGTGAAACTGGACACTTTTTTATTAGTAACATCATTTTTTATAAGTGAAAGTGAAATTTTGTCTACAATTTGAAATTATCAAAAGAATATATCATATGGTGTATTGATAGTTAGTATTATTTATTTCTTTTATGCCCAATATGAGGCTAAACAGTACTCATCTTGTACAAGTTGTCAAATTGGAAATATTATAGGAAGCATTGCTGTTTTATTGATTAAATTAATGCTGGTGATGATATTATCTTATTTTTTAGTGATATAGTAATATTAAGTAAACTGAAATATTTTTCAAGGAAGTTTCAAGAAAAATGGTGACATAATTTTGGTTGGTTTTGTTGCACTTTAAGTGTGAATTGGCGCAACATATTTAGATATTTTTTATTTTTATGAAGTTTAGCTATAGTCATGAAAAACTATTAATTAAGTTTATAATAGCTATAGCTAGTGCTTTTTGATGTTAAATTCTTTATAATTCTTTTATAATCATAAATATAGTATACTATTTTGTAAATACATTTTATAGGAGGATTTATGAACAAAATATTAAAATTATCATTGATTACATTAGTTCTAGTTGGTATAAGTGCAAATGCAGGTACTTTTGAAAAAGTAAAAAAAGAAGGTGTTATGCACTGTGGTATGTCTACAGGTTTTGCTGGTTTTGCTGAAATGGGTGATGATAAAGTTTGGAAAGGTTTTGATATAGATCTTTGTAGAGCAGTTGCAGCAGCAGTACTTGGTGATGCTAATAAAGTAACTAATCATCCGTTAAACTCTTCAGAAAGATTTCTAGCACTTCAAAGTGGTGAAATTGATATGCTTGCACGATCAACAACTTGGACATTTACAAGAGATGCATCTTTAGGTCTTAACTTTGCAGGAGTTAATTATTATGATGGTCAAGGATTTTTAGTAGCTAAATCACTAGGTGTAAATGATATAAAAGAGTTAAATGGTGCAACTTTTTGTCTACAAACTGGAAATACAACAGAGCTTAATTTAGCAGATTATTTTCTACAACACAATATGAAGTATAAATCTGTATTGTATGATACAGATGCTCAAGTTATAGCTGGATTTAAAGCTGGTCGTTGTGATGTTATTACAACTGATCAATCAGGGCTTTATTCAAAATTAACAAAACTAGATAGAAGTAAGTATAAAGTTTTACCAAATATTATATCAAAAGAACCATTAGGTCCAGTAGTAAGACAAGGTGATGATCATTGGTTTAATATAGTTAAATGGTCTTTAAATGCAATGATTACAGCAGAAGAGTTAGGTGTTACTTCTAAAAATGCTGCTGATTTAGCGAAAAACTCTGACAATCCAGAAATTCAAAGACTTCTTGGTGTTACTGGACATTTAGGCAAAATGTTAGGTTTAGATCCTAAATGGGCTTATAATATAATTACACAAGTAGGTAACTACTCTGAGTCATTTGAAAAACATTTAGGTGTAAATACACCACTTGGAATCAAAAGAGGTATAAATGCTTTATGGACTAATGGCGGAATTCTTTATTCTCCACCATTTAGATAAAAACTTAAGCTCAAGAGATAATTCTCTTGAGCTTCTCATATATTGAAAATTCAAAGAACAGTTTCAATATTTGATTTTTTAATTTTTTAACTAATTTATTCTTCTAAAATAAATTAAAAAGGTTGCTTGTGTCTATTATATATAATAAAACATTTAGAGCGATATTCTATCAATTTATCGTTGTTACTCTTTTAGTTATAGGTTTGTGGTTTATGTTCACAAATTTATTTCACAATATTGAAGCAAGAGGAATTAATACAGGATTTGACTTTTTAAATGAAAGAGCGGGATTTGATATATCAGAATCTCCAATTGCATATAATGCCAACTCAACATTTTTTGATGCATTTTTAGTAGGTATTAGCAATACACTTTATGTATCAATTGTTGCTATAATATTTTCTACTATATTGGGTGTACTAATTGGAATAGCGAGATTATCAAAAATATTTTTAGTATCTAAATTTGCTTTAGTATATATAGAAACTTTTAGAAATATACCCTTATTACTTCAAATATTATTTTGGTACAATGTGGTTTTAGCATCACTTCCAAATCCAAAGCAAAGTATAGAACTTGGTGCGGGTATGATATTAAATAATCGTGGATTTAGTATCCCTAGACCTATAATGGAAGATGGCTTTGCTTGGGTTATTCTATCATTTTTAGTAGCTATTGCTATAGTTATTTATATATCAAGAATAGTAAAAAGAAAATTTGAAGAAACAGGTCAGGATACTTTTCTTTTACCTTGGAGTATTATTATTTTAATCGCTCTTCCTTTTCTTGTATATCTATTTATGGGAACTCCTTTAAATTTTGATGTACCAACATTACAAGGATTTAATTATGAGGGAGGGATGACATATAGTCCTGAGTTTTTAGCCTTAGTATTTTCTCTATCCATTTATACAGCAACTTTTACAGCAGAAGCAGTAAGAAGTGGTATACAAGCAGTTGATATAAGTCAAAAAGAAGCAGCCGCAGCTCTTGGACTAAATGCGTATCAATCTTTAAAACTAGTTGTCTTACCTCAAGCAATTAGAATTGCATTTCCACCAATTATTAGTCAATTTTTAAATGTTGTGAAAAACTCATCATTAGCAACAGCTATTGGTTATCCAGAACTTGTAACTATATTTAGTGGAACCACTCTCAATCAAACTGGACAAGCAATAGAAATTATTATGATGACTATGAGTGTATATTTAGTTATAAGTTTGATTATATCTGCGGTACTAAATTATGTAAATAAAAAGATGAAAATAAAAGAGAGATAATGGCAGTATATAAATTAGAAGAAACAAAAGAAGCTCCCACTAGTACGCATGGACCATTACGATGGATTATAAATAATCTTATTGCAACACCTTATCATGTTGCTTTTTCATTTTTAATATTAAGTTTATTATATATAATAATTCCCCCTTTTATTAATTGGGCAATAATAGATGCTACTTTTATAGGAAGTACAAAAGCAGCTTGTAATGGAGATGGAGCTTGTTGGATATTTATAATACATAAAATAGACTTCTTTATCTACGGATTCTATCCAGAAAAAGAGATATATAGAATTAATTGGATATTTGGATTATTCTTTTTATTTTTAGGTTTATTTAAATATACAGGAAAAACTTATAGAACAAAAATAGCTCTCTTTAGTTTGTTCCCAATAATTTCATATTTTTTGATTACAGGTGGTAGTTTTGGTCTGTCAGAAGTACCTACAGATAAATGGGGTGGATTAATGCTTACATTAGTTATCTCCTCAATAGGAATAGTGCTATCAATGCCAATAGGGATTATACTAGCTTTAGGTAGACAATCAAAACTTCCTATTATAAAAAGTTTAAGTGTACTTTATATTGAATTCATACGAGGGGTTCCTCTTATTACAATTTTATTTATGGGTTCTGTAGTATTACCTATGTTCTTCCCTGAGGGTATGACTTTTGACAAACTGTTAAGAGTTTTAATTGTTGTTACATTATTTCAATCAGCTTATATTGCAGAAGTGATTCGTGGTGGTTTACAAGCGATACCAAGAGGACAATATGAAGCTGCGGATGCGGGAGGATTATCTTATTGGGACAAAATGTTACTTGTGATATTACCACAAGCGATTAAAGTTTCAATACCAAATTTAGTTGGAAATGCTATTGGACTATTTAAAGATACAACACTTGTACTTATCATAGGATTATTTGATTTACTTACTATGGTTGGTTTAACAGCAGCTGATTCAAAATGGACTGGGTTTGAACTAGAAGGTTATATTTTTGTTACAATTATATTTTGGATATTTTGTTTTAGTTTATCAAAATATTCTAAAGTACTAGAAGATAGATTAAATACTAATAATAGATGATGTACATATTTACACAAATGCACACAGGAGATATAAAATGAGTGATATTATAAAAATAGATAAATTAAATAAATGGTATGATGATTTTCATGTACTAAAGAATATAAATTTAAATATTAAAGAGGGTGAGATAGTTGTAATTTGTGGACCAAGTGGTAGTGGAAAATCGACACTTATTAGATGTATTAATTATCTTGAACAATTTCAAGAAGGAACTATAATAGTTGATGGAGTTGAATTAACAGATAATATAAAAATAATAAAAGCTGTTCGAGAAAATATATCTATTATTTTTCAACATTTTAATTTGTTCCCACATCTTTCTGTTTTGGATAACTTAACCTTAGCTCCTATGCATGTTAAAGGTAAACCAAAAAAATATGCTATTGCAACAGCAATGAAATATTTAGAAAGAGTAAATATCGCAGAACAAGCAAATAAATATCCAAATCAGCTAAGTGGTGGACAACAACAAAGAGTTGCCATAGCAAGAGGACTTTGTAAAAATCCAAGAATTATGCTTTTTGATGAACCAACATCTGCATTGGATCCTGAGATGATTAATGAAGTATTAGATGTAATGATAGAGTTAGCTAAAGAGAAAAAAACGATGGTATGTGTTACTCATGAGATGGGATTTGCGAAAAAAGTTGCAGACCGTGTGATATTTATGGATGAGGGACAAATTATTGAAGAAAATACTCCAAAGGAGTTTTTTGAAAACCCCCAAAGTGATAGATTAAAACAGTTTTTAGAACAAATTATCACACACTAAAATAAAAATTGGTATATTATACCCCTTTTCTATATTATAATATAGATATAATAACTCCAAAGGATAAAGGTATGAGTAAAATATTTTTAAATAATTTAAAAAGTAAGATTGAAGAGATTAAAGAGCAAGGTTTATATAAGAGTGAAAGAGTTATACAATCTGCTCAAACATCAAATATAAAATTACAAAATGGCGATGAAGTTATAAATTTTTGTGCAAATAATTATTTAGGATTTGCTTCAAATAAAGATATAAAAATAGCAGCAACTAAAGCCTTAGAAGAATACGGATATGGAATGGCATCTGTTAGATTTATTTGTGGAACACAAACTATCCACAAAAAATTAGAACAAACTATTTCAAACTTTTTAAAAACAGAAGATACTATTTTGTACTCTTCTTGTTTTGATGCAAATACAGGTTTATTTGAAACTATTTTAAATCAAAAAGATGCCATTATAAGCGATGCTTTAAATCATGCAAGTATTATAGATGGAGTAAGATTATGTAAAGCTTCAAAGTATAGGTATAAAAATTCTGATATGGCTGATTTAGAAGAGCAATTAAAAAATTCGCAAAATTCAAGATATAGACTTATAGTAACAGATGGTGTGTTTTCTATGGATGGAAAAATTGCAAATTTACCTAAAATATGTGAATTAGCACAAAAATATGATGCTTTACTTATGGTAGATGATTCACATAGTATAGGTGTTTTAGGAATTCAAGGTAGAGGTACACCATCCCATTTTGGACTTGAAGATAAAATAGATATTTATACTGGAACACTTGGAAAAGCTTTAGGTGGAGCAAGTGGTGGATATACTTCTGGAAAAAAAGAGATTATAGAATACTTACGGCAATTTTCAAGACCTTATTTGTTTTCAAATTCTATATCTCCAGTTGTTGCAGGTTCTTCTATAAAAGCTATTGAATTATTACAAAGTTTACCAGAGCTATTAGATACTTTAAAATCTAATAGTAAAACTTTTAGAACACTGATGAGTAAAGCTGGATTTACCTTGACAGGAGATGGTCATGCAATAATACCTATCTTACTTAAAGATGCAAAACTAGCTTCAAGCATGGCAGATAAACTCTTAAAACTAGGTATTTATGTTATAGCTTTTTCATTTCCAGTAGTTCCAAAAGAACAAGCAAGAATTAGAGTACAAATATCAGCAATACACACTAAAAAACAAATTAATTATGCCGTTAAGTGTTTTAAAGATATTGCAGTTGAATTAGGAATTTTATCATGATGAAAGCACTCTCAAAACTACATAATAAAAAAGGTATTTGGGAAGTAGAAGCACCAATTCCCAAAATTGGACATAATGATATTTTAATAAAAATAATAAAAACTGCAATATGTGGAACAGATATGCATATATATAATTGGGATGAATGGGCAAAAAAAACAATCCCAATTCCTATGATTATAGGGCATGAGTTTGTAGGAACTATTGTAAAGATTGGAACAGAAGTTAACGGCTTTCATATAGGAGATAGAGTTTCAGGAGAGGGACATATTGTTTGTGGACATTGTAGAAATTGTAGAGCTGGTAAACGGCACTTATGTAGAAATACACAAGGTATAGGTGTAAATATACAAGGAGCTTTTGCTCAATATCTTGCACTCCCTGCAATCAATGCTTTTTTAATAAATGATAATATTACAAATTCTCAAGCAGCAATATTTGATCCATTTGGAAATGCGGTTCATGCTGCTTTATCTTTTGATATGGTTGGGGAAGATGTACTTATCACAGGTGCTGGTCCAATAGGAGCAATGGTAGCCGCAGTTGCTTCACATGCAGGAGCTAGACATATTGTGATTACAGATATAAATGAATACAGATTAGAGTTAGCCAAAAAAATGGGAGCAACAACAATAGTAAATGTTACAAAAGAATCTTTAGATGAAGTTATGGAAAACTTGCATATGTTTGAAGGTTTTGATGTAGGTTTAGAGATGTCAGGAGCACCAAGTGCTTTTAAATCTATGTTAAAATATATGAATAATGGTGGTAAAATAGCGATGCTAGGAATACCACCTAATGATATGTCAATTTTATGGGATGACTTGATATTTAAGGGATTGACCATTAAAGGAATTTATGGAAGAGAGATGTTTGAAACTTGGTATAAAATGTCAAGTTTAGTTCAATCAGGGTTAGATTTAAATCCAATTATTACACATGAATTTAAAATAAAAGATTTTCAAAAAGGGTTTGATTTGATGGAATCTGGTATGTCAGGAAAAATAATTTTAGATTGGGACTAAAAATACATTATAAAAATATAATTTTATTGAAATATTAAATAAAGTTTAAGTTTCATTCTTATATAATTTATATACAATTTATATAACGTAGATTATGAGCTTTATTTGAATTTATTATAGCTCTCAAAAATAAATTAAGGTAAGTATTATGAACAAAACTAAAGGTTCAATTGTAAGGCGAAATAAAATACCAGAAAATACAGGCATTCCACTTAGTACACCTCTATCAACATCAGTAATGTATCATTATGAAAGTACTGAACAAGTAAAAGCTCTCAATGAGAAAAAGATTGAAGGGTTTTCTTATGCAAGGTATGCAAATCCTAATGCTAAAATTTTAGCAGAAAAGATTTCATGGCTAGAAGATGCAAAAGGTGGTCTTATAACAGCTTCTGGTATGTCAGCTATATCTTGTGTATTTTTAGCTTTATTAAAACAAGGTGATACAATAGCTGCTTCTAAACAACTGTATGGACAATCTTTAAAAATGTTTACAAAAATGCTTCCTCGTATTGGTTTTGAAACTAAGTTTTTTGATTCTTCTAATCCTTCTACTTTTGATGAAGCAATTACTTCTAAAACAAAAATTATTTTAGTAGAAATCGAATCAAATCCTACACTTAGAATTACACATTTTGAAGAGTTAGTTAAAATAGCTAAAAAATCATCTGCTTTAATATTGGTGGACAATACTTTTACAACACCTTTAGGCTTTAAACCGTTAAATCATGGTGCTACTTTAGTTATGCATTCTGTTTCAAAAATATTATCAGGACATAGTGATCTAAATTTAGGATATATAGGGACAAATGACTCTAAAATTCTTGAAGATATTGATGAACTCATTGCAAATTTTGGACTTAATTCAAATCCTTTTGCTTGTTGGCAAGCAGAAAGAGGATTGCATACTTTTGACTTACGATTTAAACAAGCACAAGAAAATGCAGGTAAATTAGCAAATATACTTGAAGAACATCCCAAGATTTCTAAATTAAATTATCCAGGTCTTATATCCCATCCTGAACATGAATTAGCAAAAAAGATGCTAAATGGAAATTTTGGAACAATGATTAGTTTTGTATTGAAAGGGGATTACCAAAATATGGATAATTTTCTTAAGGCTGCAAAGGATATACCTTATGGAAGTACACTAGGTGATGTTTCTACATTGGTGGTGGTACCTTCACTCTCTTCACATCGTCACTTGACAAAAGAAGAACGATTAGAACTTAAAATTGAAGATACTTTGATTAGGGTATCTGTTGGAATTGAATCCTTTGATTTAATAGAAGATGATTTTTTAAAGGCATTAGAAGAAGCATAATTAATCTTGGCACCTAAAAACTTAAGTAAACTACGATATTATAGGAGTTAAAAAAAGTTTATTGATAATAAGTTTTAAAAAACGACTCAATAGAAAAAACAAGTGCATAAAACATTAATTAAACTACAGTATAGTAAGAGTAAACAAAGGTTTATTTACAAATGATTGTAAAAAAGCTCTAAGATATGTCCAAGTTACCATTCAAAAAAGACTCAAAATAGAGGGTCAAGAAGAAGAATAAAAAAATATTTTTATAAACCAACATCATAAATCTATATTTAGAAGATAAGTTTATTTAATGTATCACCATTTACCCTATCTTCTCACACATTTACTACTTTTTGTAATCTCATTTGCCGATGAGCCAATAGTTTTAAATTGGAAGCTAAACAAGTAATAGTAAAGTTCATATTATTCCTGACAAGACCAATAAATCTTGTAGTGGATTGTTTCATATGAGTTTTCATATGGGCAAATCTATGTTCAACTTTTGCTATAATTTTATGTTTATTTTTTTCATCTTCTCTTTGATTTTTAATTTGTTCTTCATTCTGTATTCAATATTTTATCTAATTGACACAGAATCTATTACAGTCCCAAAGAGAGTTTATTTTACAGGCTCTATATATACTTACTTTCTTTTCTGTCCAGCAATGATAAATCTAAGTGCATTTAGTTTGATAAATCCTTCTGCATCTTTTTGATTATAAACTTCATCTTCTTCGAAAGTTGAGTGTTCTTCTGAAAAAAGTGATTTTTCAGATTCTCGTCCTACTACTATTACATTTCCTTTGTAAAGTTTTAGTCTTACTTTTCCTTCTACATCTATTTGTGTAGTATCTATTGCTGTTTGTAGCATTTTTCGTTCAGGTGAGAACCAAAAACCGTTGTAGATTAATTTTGCATATTTTGGCATTAGTTCATCTTTTAGATGAGCTTCTTCTCTATCTAAAGTAATTGACTCAATTGCTCTATGTGCTTTTAACATAATTGTTCCACCTGGAGTTTCATAACAACCACGAGCTTTCATCCCTACATATCTATTTTCAACGATATCAATTCGTCCAATACCATGTTTGTTTCCATAATCATTTAATGTTTTAAGAATTGTAGCAGGTGATAACTCTTTATCATTTATTGCATATGGGTCACCATTTTTATATGAAATAGTGATGTACTCAGGAGTATTTGGTGCATTTTCTGGTGAAACTGACCATAACCACATAGCTTCTTCAGGTTCTTCTGATGGATCTTCTAAACTTAAACCTTCGTATGAAATATGCAATAAGTTTGCATCCATTGAATATGGACTTACAGCTGGATTACCATTTTCATCTACATGTTTTTTATCAATTGATATATTATGTTTACTTGCATAAGCTAATAGTTTTTGTCTTGAGTTTAAATCCCATTCTCTCCAAGGTGAGATTACCGTGATATCAGGTCTTAAACTTAAATAACCTAGCTCAAATCTTACTTGATCATTTCCTTTTCCTGTAGCTCCATGAGATACTGCATCAGCACCAATTTTATTTGCTATTTCAATTTGTTTTTTAGCAATTAAAGGTCTAGCTATTGATGTTCCTAATAAATATTCACCCTCATAAATAGCATTTGCTCTAAACATTGGAAATACATAATCTTTTACAAATTCTTCTTTAATATCTAAAATAAAAATATTTTCTTCTTTAATCCCCATTGCAAGTGCTTTAGCTCTTGCTAATTCTACTTCTTCACCTTGACCTAAGTCTGCTGTGAATGTAATTACTTCTGCGTTATATTCATCTTGTAGCCACTTTAAAATGATTGAAGTATCTAATCCACCACTATAAGCCAAAACAACTTTTTTAACATTTTTTTTGCTCATTATTATCTTCCTATAATTTTAAATATATTATTTTTTAAGAGAAATATTCTATCTAAAATTAGATATAATCATTCTTATGGGAACCTACTAAAAACTAACAATCCAAAATTTACATATGAGAAATTAAAAATAGATAAATAAGGACTTTAAAATTTATTTTTAGAGGTATCCTAAAGAATTTGTAGTATTATTTATCTTTAGTTTTTTATAATTTTTATAAGTAAAAAGGTATGGTAAATGTGTCAATAAACTTTGATATGCTGACCTAATTCTTAGATGTGTATAAAAATATTCTTAAGTTATGAAATTAAGTCTAATTTCATCAAGAAAATCTTTATTAGCTTGCAACTTAGAATTCATTGTAATATATCTCTGACAAATCTTCTTCATATGTTGTTTTCCTATATCAAACTCTAAAATATGCTTTTATAATATCCCTACAAAAACAAACCAGTTAATCAAAGTATTCTTATTCAAAATGATAAAATAAAATACAAAATATAGGGATAAATAAAATAAGTAGAAAAAGAAAAAGTAATCAATCAGACCCCTTAATTTTTCATTAAGCCTAATTTTTAAAAATAAGGCACTACACTATTGTCTGAAAAATAATAAATTTGATTTTGAGGATATAGCAGATGTAGAATTTAGATGATTTGTAAATTATTCTTTGAGAAAATTTATGAATTTTTTAACAGTAAAGGCATTTTTAAGAATTTATAAAGGGCATCTCTAAAAACTGCCCAACCTAAGCAATTTAAAATCAAGATTTAGTTAAAATAGATATTAAATATCACTCAAAAGGCTTTATAAATGCAAGGATTATTTGATTTAGAATTTCATGAGAGAAAAATAAAAGAATATCAACCACCACTAACAAAATTAGATAAAGTTGTAGATTGGAATATGTTTAGAGAACCAATAGAGAAGGCTTTATACGTAGAACCTAAAGGTGCTGGTGGTAGGCCACCATACGATAAGATAATGATGTTTAAAATTTTAATATTACAAAAATACTATAATTTAAGTGATGAACAAACAGAATTTCAAATAAATGATAGAACATCATTCAAACAATTTTTAGAATTGAAAATTGGAGATAAAATACCTGATGAAAAAACTATTTGGCATTTCAAAGAACAGCTATCAAATAAGAATTTATCTTTAACATTATTTGAACTATTTACTAAACAACTTATAAATAAAGGTATTATAGCAAAAGAGGGAAGTATGATAGATGCTTCATTTGTAGATGTTCCTAGACAAAGAAATTCTAAAGAAGATAATGCTGATATTAAAAAAGGTGCTATACCTTTAAAATTTGCCAGAAAAGATAACAATGGTAAACGAAGCAAGTTATGCCAAAAAGATACTGATGCAAGTTGGATGACTAAATCAAGTGAACGACACTATGGATATAAAGACCATATTAACGCAGATGAAAAAACTAAATTCATAACTAAATATAGTGTTACAAGTGCTGCTCCTCATGATTCTACTGAAATTAAAAATATCATTGATGAAACAGATAATAAACTTCATGCAGATAGTGCTTACAGGAGTAAAGAGATAGAAGAATTTCTAGAAGATAAAAATTGCAAAAGCTTTGTGCATGAAAAAGGTTACAGAGGTAGTCCTTTAACAGATGAACAAAAAGATTCAAATAACATAAAATCTAAAATTAGAGCAAGAGTAGAACATATATTTGGATTTATGACAAACTCTATGAATGATGCCTTACATATGAAGTCCATTGGGATAAAACGAATCAAGTCATCTATAGGATTTTTAAATCTTACATATAAGCTCTTTAGATATGAACAGTTAGTTAGATTGCAAAAAGTGAAAGTTATGTAAAAATATATGAAATCATAGAGATTTTACAAAAACTCACAAAGATCATTATAATTTTTAGTAGAATTTTATAGTAAATCAAGTTTCGCGTGTGATAAATTTTAAAAATTAAGTTAAAAATGATTTAAACAAATTAGAAAGTTGTTTTTAGAGGTTCCCACAATTAATTTTGGGTTAAATTAATCTAAAATAAAACAAATTAATAATAGAATATTTTGCTAAAATTAGTGAAAGGTTTTATTATTAAAGTTTTAGAAATTAAAGCAAGTGAAAAAATAAATATTAAGTATATTGAAAAATTTATATTTAGGCATTTAGAACTACAAAATTTTAAATTATCAAAAAAATCTTTAATTTATTATTCTTTTATTAAACCCTTAAAAACTTATCAGATATTACTTTTTGAAGGAAACTCTAAAAATAGCTTTTTACCTTTTTGTTTTGATTCAAAAATTAAATATGAACTCTTTTTAACAAAAACTTTTTTTGTAATCTATAAAGAAAATAAAGTTTATAATTATCAAATTATAAATGAAGATATTAAAATTGAAGAGTTAAATTTTTTTGTGAATAATTCGTTAAAAATTGATAATATAACTATAACTAAAGTCTCTCTTAAAGAGTTAGAAATGAATACTCAAAATAATTCACATGATTTCATACGAGTAGAAAAAAGTAATACTTTCAAATATTACATAATATATATTATATTTCTTTGTTCTTTTTCATATTATATATTTTTTTTAAATAATAATCAAAATATAAAAGAAATTAATTTTAATATGGAAAATAAAAATATTGAGCGTATTAAAAAAAGTAGAGAGTTTATTTTTGTATCAAGTTTTATAATTAAATTATTTGAAGAAGCAAAAAATAAAAAAGTTTATATAGTTTCATTAAACTTGAAAAATTCAAAAATTAAATTAAAATTTGAATCTAAATCAAAGGATAATATTTACAAATTTTTAGATGTTTTTTCAGATTATACTATTGAAAATATAAATTTTGATCTACAAATGAAAAGGTATAAAACTGATGTTGTTTTTAAAATATATAGAAAATAGTTTTGATAATTTATCTTTAAAAATAAAAATAGAGTTATTTATATTTCCAATGGTTCTTTTTTTGATTCTTTTTTATATTTTTATATTTAATTCAGATTTAAAACAAAAAGTACTTATTGATAGTACTTCAACTTATTTACGTAAATATGAAACTCATAAAATGAATAAAAAAGTAGTTTATATTTTAAAAGATATTGAAGTGTTTGCTAAAAATAAAAATATTATTTTAACAACTATTTCTAGTGATAATAAAACCATTGAACTTAGTGTAAAAGCAAAATTTTTAAGACAAATAGAGTTTATAAAATATTTAGAAGATTATAATAGTTTTTCTAAAATAGATATTTTAAATTTAAATGAAAATGAGTTAAAGATTAAAATAAATTTTAATAAATTTTTTATAAAAAATAGTTTTACAATAAAAGCTAGATTAGAGAATTTAATACATAAAAATAATATTAAATTAAAACTAAAAGCAATTGTTTCTCAAAGTATTTTAATAAACAATAAATGGCTTAAAATAAATGAAATGATTAATTCTTATAAAATTATAAAAATAGATAAAAACAACGTATATTTAAAAAATAGTTTTGAAACAATAAAATTAAAATTGTATAAAAATGATTTCTAAAAATATAATTGAGTATGATTTTGTTAAGAGTTTTAATGAACAAGAATTAAAAAAAGCTTTTATTATACCTATCAAAAATGAGGGTATTTATCTTAAGTGTTTTGTTTGTATAGAATCAAATATCTCTTTACTTAGTACAAACATGTTGTTAAAAACTATTCTAATTTCAAAAGATGAAATAGAGTTTTTTTTAAGTGATTTAAATACTAGAATTAAACTATATGATTTAGTTTTAAAATCAATCAAAATTGAAGATGCAAAGCACCAATATATTAAGAATTTTTTTGATATTTTAGTTAATAAAGCAATATCTTCAAGAGCAAGTGACATTCATATTGAGACATTGCATAGCTGCTTAAGTATAAGATTTAGAGTTGATGGACAATTGAAAATATTTTATATTTTTAAAAAAGAGTTTTTTATTATTTTAAGTTCGTATATAAAAATGCTTTCAAAAATTGATATTACTCAGACTAGACTTCCACTTGATGGAAGATTTTCTTTTTTACTTAAAGAAGATAAATATGATTTTAGAGTTTCAACTATTCCTACAATTGAAGGAGAATCAATTGTGCTTAGAATTTTACATAATAAAAACATCAATAAAAAGATACAAGAGTTAGGTTTTTCTACTCATATTTATGATGAAATAAAAAATATAGTTAAACTAACAAGTGGTTTAGTTCTAATAACTGGTCCAACTGGATCTGGAAAAAGTACAACTTTATACTCAATTATAAAAAAATTAAATATTCAAAGTAAAAAAATTATTACAATTGAAGATCCAGTTGAATACAAAGTTGATTATATCCAACAAGTTTCAGTAAATGAAAGTATTGGTTTAAGTTTTGATACTATTTTGAGAAATATTTTAAGACAAGATCCAGATATTATTTTAATATCAGAAATAAGAGATAAAACCTCCTTAGATATTGCACTTCAAGCATCTTTAACTGGACATCTTGTTTTAGCTTCAATTCATGCAAATAATAGTGTCGAAACATTATTTAGACTTTCTGATTTAAAAGCAGATAAATATCTTTTATCTTCAACTTTAAAATATATTATTTCCCAAAGATTAGTGCTTAATATTTGTAGAAAATGTAATAAAAAAGGGTGTGAAAATTGTAACTTTAGTGGCTTTTATGAACGAAGTTCCATTGCTGAAGCTTTAAAAATTGATAATAAAATATCATCTATGATTTTTAATTCAGATAATTTAGAAGAGATAAAAGATTATTTGAAAAATATTAAATTTAAAACAATGCTAGATGATGGTAAAGAAAAAATAAAACAAAATTTAACAACTATAGAAGAAGTTTATAAAGTATTAGGAACTTAACTTTCGCACCTAAAACCAAGCAATTTAGCAGTCACATCCTTTAAAGTATCAATGATAGTGGTAAAATCATCATTTCTATTGATTACTTCTTCTATTTGTGCTATTTCATCAAGTATAGCTATAAATGTTTGCATAGCAATTGCTAGAGTATGAAGTTCACATTCTAAATCTTTAAATAATCCACCAATTGTTTTAGGTTCATGACTGATACGATTGATATAACTGACAATATTATATGTAAAAAACGATAGTGTAATTCTAGCTATTAGTGCTTCATAGATTCTATTTTCTTCTTTACCAAATCCAAAGTGTTCGCGAAGTTCTTTGTAGCCTTGCTCTATATCCCATCTTCTTCTATAAGTATCAATAATAACTTCATCACTAATATCTAAATCAGTAGATATTATAGGTATTAATTTCTCTTGCGTTTTTAAAAATACTATCTTAACCTTACTGGCTTTTTTATGTTCAACTACTACTGAAAAGTATTTATATTTAATTTTTTTACCATAAGTACTAGACTTGATATTTTTTAATTTCTTAGACTTTTCATAGATACCATTAAGAGTTTTTCTCTCCCCAATAAAGTTCCATATTTTATTATTGTTTGCTACTCTTGTAATAACTTTTAATCCTAAATCATTCATCTCTTTTATAAATGAAGGTTTAGAGTACCAACTATCGATAAGTAGATAATCAGCATATATACCGCTATTCACAGCTCTTTTAATCATATCTATAGCTATTTGTGATTTACCTTTTAATGTTTCTAATCTTCTCTTATGAGCATTAGTTCTAGTATCAATAATATTTTTAAAATTATCTATTATTACTCTTGCATATTTATTTGTAACAATTGCAAAGTCTAACATAAAGTTAGAGAAACCATCACTATAATTAAGAGACACAACATTAATACCTCTTACTGTTCGTTTCTCTTTATTACTCCATAAATAATCACAGCTACCCTCTATATTTTTACCAACTTTCCCCTCTATGGTGTCATCAATAATAAAAACTCTTATAGCTTTACTATCTTGTACCTTATGAAGTAATTTAAGTATCTTTAATGTTGATAACGATAACAGTTTTCGCCAGTTGTAACTAGAGTTACTTAGCAACCTGTAGTAAATATCTTTTTTTAAACTATCATCGCTTTGATTTATAAATGTTGATACTTTCTTATTCATCACAAGCATATATACAAAGTGAATAACTACCATATAAACACTTACTCCATCTTTTTTAGTGAAATTACTTTGTGATAAAATTGTTTTTATATTTAATATTTGCATTGTCTTGTATATTGGATTTTTTAACTTATCATTTATTACATTAGTTATTTTTTCTTTAATATTCATCAATAAATCTCCTTAGTTTGATAGGCATATTATAACTAAACCACAGTGTTTAAAGGCTTTATAAGTACATTTATCAGGAGAAAATTGAAAGATTATTTTTTATATTTATATTTAAAATATAAATGTATATAGCAATGACAATTAAAAGACTTTGTTTGACAATTAATGGTTTAGTTGATGATTTTTAGGTTATTTTAGGTGCGAAAGTTAAGTTAGGAAATTAAATCATGAAATATAAAATAAAATATCAAGAAAATAACATTATTAAAACAAAAAATATTAATACTAAAAATATTGAAAATGAGATTTTGCCTGATAATATAATTGAGATAAAAAAAAAGTTTTTCACCTTAGAAAAAGATTTTAACTTTTTAAAAAGAATTAAACAAAAAGAGTTAAATTATATATTTTATGAATTAAGTTTAATGCTAGATTCTAAAATAGAGCTAAATGAAGCTTTAGATATTTTGATAAAAAATAGAACAAATTCTTTAAGTAAAGACTTTTTGGAAACTATAAAAAATTCATTTTCAAATTCTATGGATATATATAAGAGTTTAGAGAGATTTAATATTAATCCTTTAATAAAATCTTTTTTAAAGATAACTCAAGATAGTGGAAATGTAAGTAATAATATAAAATCTTTAAGTATTATAATTAATGAAAATTATGAAATAAAAAAAGAGTTCGCTCAAGCAATGGCTTATCCTATGATTCTATTTATTACATTTTTTTTATCTTTAATTTCTATGTTTAAATTTGTAGTTCCTAAGTTTGAGTTTATGTTTTCTCAAAGTTCATATGAACTACCTTTTGCAACAAAAGTTCTATTTCTTACAAAAGATATTTTTGAAAATTATTTAGGTTATATTTTTATTGTTATTATGTTTATTGTATTTTTATGCACTTATTTTTATAAAAATAGTTTTAAGTTAAGGTATAAAATTGATAAGATCTTAGTAAATAATATATATATAATAAGTGATATTTATCAACTAAAAACCTTATATACTTATTTTACAATTGTTGATATTTTACTTCAAAGTAAGTATGAAATTCACGAGTCTTTGGTAAAAGCAAAGATTTTACTAGATAATTTATATCTTTTAGATAGAATTACGCAAATAGATAACTTATTAAAAAGTGGTAACTCAATTACATTTGCATTTACAAAGGTAAATATTTTTGATGACATTACGTTAAGTTTAATAAGAACTGGTGAGATATCAAATTCGTTAGATCTTACTATTAAAGATATTAAAAGAGTATATAAAAAAAGATTTGATGAAAAATTAAAACTTTTTTCATTAGTTATAGAACCTGTATTTCTACTTATTATTATGAGCTTAGTTGTTTGGATTATTCTTGCAATTTTTGTTCCTATTTGGAGTATGGGAGATATATTAAGAGCTTAAGAGGAATATATATGAATAAAGAGTTAGAATTTGAAAATTCTGTAAGAAATATGTTGCAATATATTGGTGAAGATGTAAATCGAGAAGGTTTAGATAAAACTCCATCGCGAGTTAGAAAAGCATTCGAATTTATGTATAGTGGGTATAATCAAGATCCTAAAGAGATAATAAATAAGGCTTTATTTACTAGTTCAAATGATGAAATGGTTGTTATAAAAAATATAGAATTTTATTCAATGTGCGAACATCATATGTTACCTATTATTGGGAAAGCACATATTGCTTACATTCCAGATGGCAAAGTAGTTGGTCTTTCAAAAATTCCAAGGCTTATCGATGTATTTGCTAGAAGGTTACAAATTCAAGAGCAAATGACAGAACAAATTTGTGATGCTTTAAATGATATCTTAAAGCCAAAAGGTGTTGCTGTTATGATTGATGCACGACATATGTGTATGGAAATGAGAGGCGTTGAGAAAATATGTTCAACTACTATAACATCTTCTTTACGAGGTTTATTTAAAAGAGAAAAAAAAACTAAAGATGAATTTTTATCAATCATAGCACAGCATTCATTTAAATAGTTTATTAAATTAATAGGTTTATTTTTATAACAGGCTTATTAAATTTAAAAAAGTATAACTTTTGCAAGCATTAAGAAACTAAAAAATCCAACAATATCAGTTACTGTTGTTAATAGTACGGTACTACCAATTGCAGGATCAATATTGTATTTTTTTAATAAAAGAGGAATTGTAGCTCCAAAGAAACCAGCACTAAATAAATTTATAACCATTGAAAGTGCAATTACCACACCAAGCATAGATGTTCCAAACCATGCTGAAGCAATAAGACCTATTAATAATGCAAATAATAATCCATTAAATAAAGATATAAAAACTTCTTTTTTAATTGCATCTTTACTATTATCAAAATCAATATCTCCTAAGGCTAATTGTCTAACCATTACGGCTAAGGTTTGTGTACCTGCATTTCCACCCATAGAAGCCACTATTGGCATTAAAATAGCAAGTGCGACATAATTACGTAGAGTTTCTTCAAAAATACCAATCACTAATGATGCTAAAATTGCTGTTCCTAAATTTAAGAATAACCATAAGGCTCTTTTTTTAGCAGTAGTAAAAAGATTATCTTCATGCTCAAAATCATCATCAACTCCAGCTAATTGATACATTTGTTCTGTTGCATTTTCTTCAATTACATCTAAAATATCATCAGATGTAATTCTTCCTATTAATACATTTTCATTATTAGATACAGCTATAACAGTTAAATCATATTTTTCAAATTGTGTTGCAACTGTATCAATATGATCTTTATCATGTATAATAAAAGGTTTAAATCTTTTTTTTTCATGTGAAGATAAAATTTCTTCATATGTTTTTTCAAAATCAAAAAGAATTAAATCTTCTAATAATATTGAAGCAATCAGTATATTTTTATTATTTGTTATAAAAACTTGATGAATGTTTTCTAATTCATCTTTCTCTTTTCTTTGTTTTAGTCTTGTAAGTGAGTTTTGAATAGTCTCTTTTAAATTTGCAGAAAAAAGCTCAGTTTGCATATATGAACCAGCTTCATCTTCTTCGTATCTTTTAAGTAAATCAATTTCCTGTTGATCTTCTTCTTCTAAACCTTTAAAAATTTTTTTTGCTTTTTCTATATTGATTTCTTCAATTTCTTGAATAATATCAGTTGCATCATCTGATTCTAGTTCATCAACTGCATCAGTTAGTTTTTTAATAGAAAGTTCTTTATAAACATCATCTCTTAGATTTTCAGGAAGTTCAAGAATAACTTCACCTAAAATATCATCAGGTAATTGTTTTATTGTATGAAAAAAGTTTTCTTTACTTTTTTGTTCTATCTTTTTTAATGAATATGCTATATCGCTTGGATGTAAATCACTCAATTTTTTTAAAAGCTTTTTTGGATCCTTTATAACATGTTCACTTTTCATTACATATCTTTTTTTAGTTTTATCTCTGTCCTAGATGTTTGTCTATCTAGTCTTGTTGCTTTATTTCTATTCTCATCTTTTATTTGATTATTAAATTTATTAATTATAATTTTTGCATTTGCAAGGAATGTTCTTTTTTGTTTACCTTTTAATTCATTAACTTGAGCTCTTCTGATGATTTTTAGAGGATCTACAGCTCTTCCATTTTTATATAAACCTAAATGTAAATGAGGACCTGAACTAAGACCAGTACTTCCCACATAACCTATAAGTTGACCTTTTGTAACTCTCGTATTTTTTCTCAAGCCACTTTTAAATTTACTCTGATGTGCATAAAGTGTTTTATATCCATTGGGATGTCGTATGATTATTGTTTTTCCATAACCTCCATGTCTACCAATAAATGAAATTATTCCATTTCCTGCTGCATATATTGATCTTCCTCTTGGCGCTGCAAAATCAGTTCCTAAATGAGCTCTATATCTCTTTAGAATTGGATGCCATCTTTTTTTTGTAAATGGACTTGATATTCTTGTATATCTTAATGGTATTTGAAAAAAAAATTTCTTGCTAAAACTTTTTCCATTCTCATCATAATATCTGTCATCTTTTTCATTTTTAAATCTATATGATTTTTTTCCTGATATTTCAATCATTGCTGCTTTTATATCAGGTTGACCAAAAGGACGTCCTAAAAGAGATTTTTGAGTATATTTGATTGCAATAAAGTCATTTTTTTGCATTTTTCTAAAGTTTGCATAACCTTTAAAAATCGATTTTAGATGTGCTGCTAATGTTGCATTTCCAGTTGCTTTTTGTAAGTCGCGCGAAACAGATGTTGTGATTGGTATTGCTATTATTTCTGTATATTCTTTATATGAAATAGGTAAGGTTTCAAATTTATATTTACCATCTAAATCTTTAAATATATGAAGTTGTATCTCTTCAGAAACAGGAATTAATACTTGATTTAATGAACCATTATCATTTTCAATATAATAATAATATCGATCTGCAATAATTTCAGAGCAAAGTTCTCTATCCTCTTTGTCAAGATCAAAATATAAATCTTGAGAGATAGAGTATTTGTCTAAAAATGTTAAAAATGTTTCACCTTTAGGCCATGGTACTTCATGTACGACATTTGACAATAGTATAGTTGTAAATACGATAAAAAATAAAATGATTTTTTTCACGATTCTTCTTTATAAAAAAATTAGAGATTTTATTATACAATTGCAAAACTTAAATAAAAGATTAAAGTTGAGGAATTTTAATGAAAAAGATTTTACTTGTTTTAGTAATAATAACAAAAATTATGTTAGCAGATTTAGTTGATGTATATAGAAGTCAAGGTTTAGAAGCTGTTAGGATTCAATTAGAAAAAGAGCTTACTAATAAACATTATTGGAAAAAATATTTAGCTGATAAGAAAGTAGATTATGGATACTATGAATCAAAAAAATTTGTAATAGTCGCTCAAAAAGATGCTAAAGAAATTGCTTTATATAAAGTAGATAAAAATAATTATCATTTGATATTAAGAGATAATATTATTGTTGGAGAGATTAAGGGAGATAAGCAGGTTGAAGGTGATTTAAAAACACCTATTGGTGTTTATGACTTAACAGATAAACTTACCAATCTTAATCAATTTTATGGACCTTTAGCACTCGTAACTTCTTATCCAAATACTTTTGATAAAACTTTAAATAAAAAAGGTTATGGAATTTGGATTCATGGGATGCCCATTGATGAAAATAGAGAAGATTTTACGAAAGGTTGTATTGCTTTAGATAATTCAAGGTTAAAAGAGTTAGATAAAAGTATAGAATACAACAAGTCAATACTTTTAATTTCAGATGAAAATATCAAAAAAGTTTCAAAAGAAGATATTAGTATTATTTTAGCTTCAATTTTCACTTGGAAAGAGGCATGGAAACAATCAAATATTAAAAAGTATTTACAATTTTATTCTAAATCTTTTAAAAGATATGATGGAATGTTAATAAAACAATTTAAAGAATATAAAACAAAACTTTTTTTAAGAAAAGAGAATAAAATAATACAATTTTCAAATATTAATATTTCACCCTATCCAAACTCTTTAAATAAACTAATGTATAAAATTGTTATGGATGAAGATTATAAAACAAAATATTACTCATTTGTAGGCAAAAAAGAGTTATATATTGAGCTAAAAGATAATAAGATTGAAATTTTAGCTGAGGGTTAAACCTTAGCATAAGAGCTTTTTAGATATAATCGTCTTTACTTTAATAACTATAAATTTAAGGCGATAGATGCAAAAAGAAGAGATGAACCTTGAAGAGATAGCACTTGCACACTCTTTAACATTTGAAGAATTCGGAAATATCAAAGAAATTTTAGGAAGAGATCCAAATTATGTAGAAATTGGAATATTTTCTGCAATGTGGTCTGAACATTGTTCGTACAAATCTAGTAAAAAATATTTAAATGGTTTTCCAACTAAAGCTCCTTGGGTTATACAAGGACCTGGTGAAAATGCTGGCGTTATTGATATAGGAGATGGTTATGCTGCTGTTTTTAAAATGGAATCACATAATCATCCATCATTTATTGAGCCTTATCAAGGAGCTGCTACTGGTGTTGGTGGAATTTTAAGAGATGTATTTACTATGGGTGCGCGCCCAATTGCAAATATGAACTCTATTAGATTTGCTGGAATTGAAGGTACTAGTGAAATTGCGAAAAAACATAGATTTTTACTTCGTGATGTTGTTGCTGGTATTGGTGGATATGGAAATTGTATGGGAGTTCCAACTATTGGAGGTGAGACTACTTTTGAAGAGTGTTATGCAGGAAATAATATTGTAAATGCTTTTACTTTAGGACTTGCAAAAAAAGATGAAATCTTTTTAGGTCTTGCTGAGGGAGTTGGAAATCCAGTTATGTATGTTGGGTCTAAAACAGGACGTGATGGTCTTGGCGGAGCTGTTATGAGTTCTGCTTCTTTTACAGAAGATAATGAAAGCAAACGTCCAACTGTTCAAGTTGGAGATCCTTTTACTGAAAAACTTTTACTTGAAGCTTGTTTAGAACTTTTTAAAGAAGATTATATAATTGGTATTCAAGATATGGGTGCTGCTGGACTTACTTCATCTTCTTTTGAGATGGCTGGACGTTCTGGTTCTGGAATGATTATGTACTTAGATAAAGTTCCTTCAAGAGAAGAAGGTATGACACCTTATGACTTTATGTTAAGTGAATCTCAAGAAAGAATGTTGATTTGTGCTAAAAAAGGTTGTGAACAACAAATTATTGATATCTTTGAAAAATGGGAACTAGATGTTGCTGTTATTGGTGAAGTAACAAGTACTGGAAATATGGAATTATTTTGGAATGGCGAATTATGTGCAGATATTCCAATTCAACCACTTTCAGAACAAGCTCCAATCTTAGATAGACCAACTGCAAAACCTGAATATTTAAATAATATAGAAGATTTTGAAATGAGCGAAGAGTTCTCAAATCAATTTGCTTTTGATAAATTATTCTCAGATATGGAAGTTGTTGATAAATCTTGGGTGTATAATCAATATGATTCAATGGTTCAAACAAATACGGTAAAAGGGCCAGGCTCTTTAGATGGTTCAACAATTAGAATCAAGGAAACAGGACGTGCTTTAACTATGAGTGCAGATTGTAATACAAGATTTTGTTATATAAACCCTGAATTAGGAGCAAGTGCGGCTGTTATGGAATCAGGAAGAAATGTTGCAATGAGTGGAGCGGTTCCTAAAGCAATTACAGATTGTTTAAACTTTGGTAATCCTGAAAATCCAGAAGTTATGTGGCAATTTGCTGCTTGTTGTGAAGGTATTAAACAAGCTTGTAAAGAGTTAAATACTCCTGTAATTGGTGGAAATGTATCTTTATATAATGAAACAAATGGAGTTGGAGTTTTCCCAACACCTTCAATTGTAATGGTTGGAATTAACGAAGATGCAAATAATGTTTTACCATCTTGTTTACAAGATGAAGGTAATGTTTTATATATTTTAGGAGAAACTAAATCTGAGTTTGGCGGTTCATTATATATGAAAAAAATGTTTGATGTAGTTGCTGGTAAACATCCCGAAGTTGATTTTAAAAAAGAGTTAAGACTTTGGAATACAGTAATTAAATTAAATCAAGAAAAAGTTCTTAAAGCTGCAAAAGATATAAATGTAGGTGGAATTGCAATTTCTTTATTAAAAATGGCAGTTGTTGGTAAAAAAGGTTTAGAAGCTACAATTACTTTAGATAATAAAAAAGATATTTTTTCTGAAACATTAAGTAGAGCTATTGTGGAAGTAAGCCCTGAAGATTGTACTAAATTTGAAAGTATGTGTCTAAATTCTGCCTTATCATTTTCTAAATTAGGATTAGTTGGTGGAGGAAAAATTTCTATCAATGATGTTTATGTAGAGTTAGATAAAGCGAGTGATGTATATTTTAATAAATTTCAACATGTAATTGAACAAGATTTATAAAAAAGTGGAGTGGTAACGTACATTAGGACACAGAAATTAAAGAATTCTGGGTTAAAATATAGTAATAAAACCAGATTTACAAAAGTCCTAGATATTTGGTATTTAAAATATAAAAACTTTTTAAATGAAGAATCAATAAACTGGAATACTAGCGAAATAACTTTTACTCTATAGAAGGTTGATGTCCGCTTATAAAAGTTTAAGAGTTAATTTACCTAACTTATTTACATACAAAAATTGTAAAAATTTATCTATTTTCAAATACAACAAATAGTATTGATGGTGGTGTATTCTCTAATCTCCAAAAGTTAGCAAAAGCACATCCAGGAATATTAGAAAATATGAAGATTAAAATTATAGATGAATTCTTTTATAACTATAATAATAAGTTATAAATTAGCCTCCTATTTCTTTGATTAAGTCTAATTTTATCAAAAATGCTATAGTAATGCTACGTTTGAATATTATAATTTATTGATTTTACAATAAAGGAAACTTGAATGGGTTTTATTGAAAATATTAAGCAAAAAGCAAAAAAAGAGTTACGAACGATTGTCCTTCCAGAATCAGAAGATGAACGAGTATTAAAAGCTACTCAAATGGTTTTAGAAGAGAAAACTGCAAATATTGTATTAATTGGAAATGAAAAAACAATTAATGCTAATGCAAAAGCTTGTGGTGCAAATATCCAAGGTGCTACGATTATTGATCCCAAGACTTACTCTGGAATTGATAAATATATTGACGAATTAGTAGACTTGCGAAAATCAAAAGGTTTATCAAGAGATGAAGTAAAAGAAATTATGACAACTGAACCTAGATTTTTTGGTTGTATGATGGTTAGACTTGAAGATGCAGATGGTTTAGTAGCTGGATCAAACTCTCCTACTTCAGATGTATTAAAAGCTGCTTTTCAAGTAATTAAAACTGCACCAGGAATTAAAACTGTTTCATCTACATTTGTAATGGAAACAAAAGATGGTAATTTTGGAGATAATGGCTTAATTTTATTTGCTGATTGTGCTGTATTGCCAAATCCAACAGCAGAACAACTAGCTGATATAGCTACATCAACTGCTGCAACTGCAAGTTCAGTTGTGGGGCTTGATCCAAGGGTTGCAATGTTATCATTCTCAACTATGGGATCTACTAAACATCCTTTAGTATCTAAAGTTCAAGAAGCTATTCAAATATTAAAAGATAGAAATGTTGATTTTGCTTTTGCTTTTGATGGTGAAATGCAAGTAGATGCTGCAATTGTTGAAGCAATTGGAGCTAAAAAAGCACCAAACTCTAAAGTAGCTGGAAAGGCTAATGTTTTAGTATTCCCTGATTTGCAATCTGGAAATATTGGATATAAATTAGTACAAAGATTTGCAGGGGCTGCTGCGCATGGTCCAATTGTACAAGGTTTAGCAAAACCAGTAAATGACTTATCTCGTGGCTGTTCAGTTGAAGATATTGCAAACTTAGTTGCAATTACTGCAACACAAGCATAATAGCAGAATAATTAATTTAAAAAGGGAAGAAAAATATGTTAGTATTCATTTTAAACGCAGGAAGCTCATCATTAAAATATCAAATAATGAATCCAGTAAGTAAAGAAGTTTTAGCGGTAGGGCTTTGTGAAAGAATAGGAATTGATGGAGTTTTAAAACACAAATTTAATGATGGACAAAAATTAACTTTAAAAGTTTCTATGCCAACACATAAAGAGGCTATTAAACTAGTATTACAAACTTTAGTTAAGGGTGAAGGAAAAGTTATTGATTCAATAAATGACATTGATGCTATTGGACATAGAGCTGTTCATGGTGGAGAAGAATTTGCATCTTCTGTTATAGTAACAGATAAAGTAATCAATACAATGAAAGAGTTAATTCCTTTAGCACCTTTACATAATCCTGCAAATATAATGGGAATGGAAATCTGTGCTGAATTAATGCCTGGAAAACCAAATGTAGCTGTATTTGATACAGCATTTCATCAAACTATGCCTGATTATGCTTATATGTACGCTCTTCCTTTTGAACAATATACAAAACATGGTATTAGAAAATATGGTTTCCATGGAACATCTCACTTCTTTGTGTCAAACGAAGCAAGAGCTATGTTAGATAAAAAAAATAATACTAGAATTATTGTTTGTCATTTAGGAAATGGTTCTTCTGTATCTGCTGTTTTAAATGGTAAATGTATTGATACTTCTATGGGTCTTACTCCTGTTCAAGGTTTAATGATGGGTACACGTGCTGGTGATGTTGGTGCTGGTGCAATTTCTTACATGATGAACAAAGAAGGTATGTCTATTAATGAAATACTAGATATAATGAATAAAAAATCTGGTATTTTAGGAATTTCTGGTAAATCTTCTGATTTAAGAGAAGTATTAGAAGGAATGCAAGCTGGAGATGATAGATGTAGACTAGCTGTTGAAATGGTTGCGTATAGTATTAAAAAATATGTAGGAGCTTATATTGCTGCACTTGATGGTATTGATGCCTTATGTTTTACAGGTGGAATTGGTGAAAACTCATCATTAATCAGAGAAATTGTTTGTGCTGGACTTGATGGTATGGGATTAATTATAGATCCAACAAAAAATAATAAAAGACGAAATGATGCAAGAGATATAGCTACAAATAGTTCTGCTGCTAAAATCTTTGTTATTCCAACAAATGAAGAGTATGTTATTGCTAATGATACATATAAAATCGTTTCAAAACTTAAAAAATAGGAGAGTGTAAACGAGAGTGTGTAAACCCTGGACTGTAAATCTAACTATATAAATCCAAAAATATAATCATCTAATAGAATATCAAATATGAAAAATATCAAAGATTTACAATATGAATTTATTAAATACAGAAGAATTAAAAAGACAAATAGCTAATGGAACATTTACAGGATTAGATGATATTACAAAAGAGTTTAAAAATATACTCAAAGAGGTAATACAAACTGCATCACAAGAAGAGCTAACCTCACACTTAGGTTATGATAAACCCAAAATTTAAATCTGAAGTGCAATTTTTAAATTAAAAAAATCATACCAATTTTTACCTTAAGCTGCCATTTCAAGACCATAAAAGACTTCATTTGGAGTTTTCCAATTTAAAGCTTTTCTTGGTCTATTATTTAATTTATCTTCAATCATTTTTATATACTCAATTGTTATATTTTCAAAGCTGGTTCCTTTAGGGATATACTCTCTTATAAGTCCATTTGTGTACTCATTTAAACCTCTTTCCCAAGAAGAATATGGATGACAAAAATAATGGTCATAATCTAAAGCTTTTGATATATTTTGATGATTTGTAAATTCTAATCAATTATCAGATGTAATTGTAAAAATTTTATCTTTTAATGGTTTTAAAATTCTTATTGTTTCATTTTCAATATCAATTGCTTTTTTAGTTGTAGGGATTGAAATTCTTACTAACGATGTTACTCTTTCAACTACTGTTGTAATTGTACCTTGTTTACCTGCTCCTACTATTGTATCTATCTCCCAATCCCCAACTCTACTTTTATCATCTACTATCTGCTCTCTTTGTGATATAGAGATTCTATCTTTAATCCTACCCTTATGTTTAGCTCCATACTTGGCTCTTCTATGTCCTGTATGGTGAAATCTAAGTACAAATATCACTCAACAAAGACACCGTATCACAAACACTTGGACACTTACAAATTTGAAATATTCTCTAACAACATTTTAGCATAAAGTGTCCAAGTGTTAATTTATTTTTGACATAATTTTTCTCATTGATGTACCTTTTAGTTCAACTCTATGTGAAGAATGTACAATCCTATCTAATATTGCATCAGCAACAGTATCATTATTTAAATAATCATACCACTGTGATACAGGAAGTTGAGAGGTGAGAATTATTGATGATAAGTCAACTCTACTTTCTATAATTTCTAATAAATTTGTAGCATCATCAGCTGATAATGGATTTATTCCAAAGTCATCTAAAATAAGAATACTATATTTGCTAAGTTTTCGTAAGAAATTTGTATATGTTCCATCTGCTCTTGCGATTGATATATCTTCAAGTATTGTAGGAACTCTAATATAATAAGCTTTAAATCCATCCATGATAGAACGATTAGCTAGTGCTTGTGCGAGATAAGATTTACCAGTTCCTGTTTTACCTGTAATGATAATATTTTGATAATTTCTTATAAAGTCCATATTTGCTAATCCTAAAATTTGTTCTTTATTTAAACCTCTTGTTTGCTTATAAACTAAATCTTCTAAAGTTGCTTGCTTATCTTTTATTTTTGATATATTAAAATTAAGTTTAATCCTTCTGTTGTGCTGATGTATCTCTTGGGCTTCAAGTAGGTTGTAGAGTTTCTCATTAAATGATAATTTATCATAATTTCTATCTTCAATTTGTCGTAAGTATGCTGTTTTAAAGCCTTCTAATTTTAATTCACTCATTTTATTTGTTACTGTTTCTTGGTTCATTTTTTTCTATCCTTTTTATTTATATTCTGTATTACCACGAATATTACTGTGGTTATTTTGTGCTATATTTATAATATTATTAGCAGGCTTTTTATAATAAAGCTTTTTTGATAATATTGATTTTATAGATGCAACTGTAGTGGCATTAATACTCATTGCATATCCTAAAGCTAAATCAACTTCATATTTTTCATATTGTTTTGCCAATGAAAGAATGGCATTTAGTTTTCTGTATGCATATGATGGAAATTGCTCTTGTTCTAATTTCATCTTTGTAAACTCTACAGTTTGAACCCCTATACTTTTTGCCCAGTTTAAATATCTTCCAGGATTAAACTTCGCATCTTGATATTGATGATTTTCAGGTTGGTGCTCTTTAATAGTTGAATATTCACTATAATAATATCTTGGATGTGTGGCAATTAGCTTTGATTTATGATAAATCTCAACTGTAGATGTTGAGTATCTTACCTCTACTTTTTCTCCTAAATATTTAAATGTTACTGAGTATCTAGCACTTTGAAGCTCTATATGATAATCTATATTTACAGTTGCTATTTTAAACTCTTTATAAATATATTGATTAGCTGCTAGTGGTTGCAAGTATGGTTCATCTAACTCTTTAAATAAAGTATCTCTACTTTTCTTTAATCGTTTCATAACCTTAGAGTTATAAATATCAAGCAATGGAGATATAGCATCATTAAGTTCTTCAACATCAAAGAATTTTCTATGCCGAAGAACGGCTAATATCCATCTTTGAATTGCTTGAACTCCTTGTTTATCTTTTGGTTTATATGGTCTTGCTGGTTCAATTACACACCCATAATGATTTGCCATTGCTTTATAACTTTCATTTAAAACAATCCCATCTTTATTATTTGAAATAACTGCACTTTTTAGGTTATCTGGTACTAATATTTTAGGTACTCCTCCAAAGAAGTTAAAAGCTTTTGTGTGCGACTTTATAAAGTATTCTTGCTTTTGACTAGGTGTTGCATCTACATATGTATAACCTGATGCTCCTAATACTGCTACAAATATTTGAGCTTTTGAAATAACTCCTGTTTTACTATTATAAATAGGAACAGTAACACCACTATAATCTACAAATAATTTTTCACCATTTAAGTGTATTTGTCTCATTGATGGGTTTAATTTCTTTTTATATTTATGATAATAAGTTTTAAATTGAGTGTATCCATAACCATCAGGATTCTGCTCTTTATACTCTTGCCATAACAATAGATATGTAACACCTTTTTTACGAATTTCTTTATCAATATATTCAACATCAGGTTTAGGTCTTAAAGATTGCCTGTGTAATATAGTTTGTTCAGGGAAAAGCATTTTATACATAGTCAGTCCTGAAAAACCAAATAATCCCTTATTTTAAGGGGTTTATCATCACTTTATAGCTATAATATCAACATAAAAAATATAGTAAAATTACGATAAACTCGTAAAATCAACTAAAAAGTGGTCGAAATATGCAAAAAAATCTCTTCAGTGGTTCTTTTATGGATATGCTAGATTCAAAAGATTCTTTAATCGTTTTAGCAGATACTTTTCCTTGGTCGAAAATAGAATCTAAATTTAAAAAATATTATAAAAATGATAAAGTAGGAAGACCTAATAAGCCTATTAGATTAATGGTAGGATTATTACTTCTAAAACAGCTAAAAAACTTATCCGATGAAAGAATTGTTGAAGAGTGGAAGCAGAACCCTTACTTACAATATTTTTGTGGTTTTACTGAATATACACCTAGCTTACCTTGTCATGCAACAGAGTTAGTAAAATTTAGAAATAGAATTGGTAAAGATG
This sequence comes from Halarcobacter sp., assembly GCA_965243765.1. GTDB lineage: Bacteria > Campylobacterota > Campylobacteria > Campylobacterales > Arcobacteraceae > Halarcobacter. The sequence continues at coordinate 158,318 of CBDEWB010000020.1, read as the reverse complement.
GATTTGAATTTATTTTTAAATGCAGTGTTGAGTTACATGGGGATAATGCTAAAGAATCACAAGTAATAGTTGATAGTACAGTACAAGAGAGTAATATGACTTTTCCCACAGATGGTAAGTTAGCTATTAAAATAATAGTGAAACTATTAAAAATAGCAAAAAAAGAAAATATTAAATTAAGACGAAGTTTTATCAAAGAAATTAAAGAATTACGAATTCAACTAAGATTTTTTAGACATCCAAAGAAACTCAAAAAAGCACTTGGAGCTATGAAAAGATTATAATGTCCCTAGAAAAACAAACCAGTTAACCAAGTATTCTTATTCTAAATGATAGAATAAAATACAAAATATAGGGATAAATAAAAATGAGTACAAAAAGAAAAACATATAGTGCAGAATTTAAATCAAAGTTAGTTCTTGAGGTTTTAGAGGCAGAGAAAACTATAAATGAGATTGCAAGTCATTACGAAGTTTTACCAGTAAGTTTAAAAAACTGGAAAAAACAGTTTTTAGAAAACATGTCACTTGCATTTGATAAAAGTTCGGTGGTAAGAGAGTATAAAACTGAGATAGAAATCTTACAAAAAGATAAAGATAACATGGCTAAAAAAGTTGGTGAATTAACATTAGAAAGAGATTTCCTAGAGGGAAAGCTCGTAAGCTTGGTCTCATCTAAGAGTCGTAAGACTTTTGTAGATTCTGAGCATAAACTCTCCCTAAATAAACAATGTATAGCACTTAATATTTCAAAGTCATCATTATATTATATACCTGTACAAAAGTTCAGTAGTGATGAAGATATTACACTATTAAATATGGTTAATTGTTTAGTCCCTAATTCTCATGGAGTCAGCTATTATTTTATAAAAGGAGTAGATTTATGGGAAATATACAACACTCTAATGCCAAGACGACGCCAAGAATTCGAAAAGAAATACAAGAGTCTCAAGAGACAATCACAGAGTTAGCTGCAAGATTGTCCCTTAATCCAAAAACAGTAACAAAATGGAAGAATGCCAATAGAATCACTGATAAAAAAAGTGGACCGACGATAGCAAGGTCAACAGTACTAAGTCAAGAAGAAGAACAAATAATTTGTGAGTTTAGAAGAGTTACCAAGTTTGCACTAGATGATGTTTTTATAGCCCTGATGGATGAGATACCTAAAATGACAAGGTCAAACTTACACAGATGCTTGCAACGTCATGGATTAAGCCGTTTGCCCAAAGAACCCCGTGATAAAACAGAAAAAAAGAAGTTCAAAGAGTATGATATAGGATATGTCCATATAGATATTTCAGAAGTTCATAGTGAAGAAGGCAAAGCCTATATGTTCGTAGCTATAGATCGTGCTACTAAGTATACTTATGTGGAAATTCATGAAAGAATGACTCAGGCTATCGCTTGTTCATTCTTAGAAAACTTTATACAAGATATACCTTTTAAAATCCATACTATTTTAACAGATAATGGAGCTCAATTTACTTATGCACTTCTAAGTGAACATTTAAGACCAAAAGATAAGATTCATCCTTTTGATATAGTATGCCAAAAGTATAAAATAGAACACCGTTTGACTAAGTTTAGACATCCCTGGACTAATGGTCAGGTAGAAGTGATGAATAAAGTTCTTAAAGACCATACTGTGAAACTTTTTCATTATGAGACCTTAAAAGCTCTAAAGTTACACTTGATGAGCTTTCTTCTTTTATATAATTATCAGAAAAAACTCAAAGCTTTAAAGTATAAAACACCTTATGATACAATGTCTCAAATATTCAGGAAAAACCCAGAGTACTTTAAGTTGAATCCTTTGAGTAAGTCTTTGGGACTAAACAATTAATGATATATACTCAGAGTTTCCATATTATGGAACAAGAAGAATGCTAACTGCATTAGAAAATGAAGGATTCTTTGTAGGTAGAAAGTTGATCAAAACAATCTATCAATATCTAGGGATAAGAGCGATATATCCTACAAAGAAGACCACTATACCAAATAAAGAACATTATAAATATCCATACTTATTGAAAGAGTTTAAAAATGATAAAAATCAAGTAATTATTGATACTCCAAATAAAGTATGGAGTACAGATATTACATATATTAAACTTGAACGAGGTCATGTTTATTTAGCTGCAATTATTGATTGGAATACCAAGAAAATATTATCTTGGAAACTATCAAATACAATGGATGTATCACTTACAACAAGTGTGTTAAATGAAGCATTAAGTCTATATCCTAAACCTGATATAGTGAATACTGATCAAGGCTCACAATATACAGCGTCAGCTCATGTTGATATATTAAATAAACATGATATTAAAATATCCATGGATGGTAAAGGGCGAAGTATCGATAATATCGTAATTGAGAGATTCTGGCGTAGTATCAAATATGAAGAAATATATCTAAATGATTATAAAAGTATGAATGAATTGAGATACTCAATTGATAATTATATGCAAAAATATAATAGTAGAAGATTACATTCAGCTATTGGAAATAAGACACCAAATGAGGTATATTTTAAAGCTATTAATAATTTAGATAGTAAATTGTTACAAAAAGTATCATAGGTATTTGGAATAAGAAAACTTGGTTAAGTGGTCTTGACAAGGGAGGACATTATAGATTAAGAGCAATTGCAATGATAGTTTTACGAGATATAGATAGAAAGTTTGATGATAATTTAGAGCTTCATAATAAATATGCACACTCTTTTTACCTTTTTAATAGAGTTTTAAAACAAGAGAAAAATACTCCCAATAAAATATATTCACTTCATGAGATAGATGCTTATGCAATTAATAAAGGCAAAGACCATAAAGGATATGAATTTGGAACTAAAGCTTCAATAGTTACTACTAAAACTACTTCTACCATTATAGGAGTATCTGCACATAAAACGAATATACATGATTCTAAAACTTTAGATGAAGTACTTGCTAATGCAATATCAAATATTGGAGATAAAGTTATCACAGAAGCTATCTGTGATAGAGGATATAGAGGAACAAAAGAAGTAACAATAAATAATAATACTATTTCAATATCAATACCAGGGCTAAGATTAAAAAGAGACAGTAAAGAACAAATCAATGTTAAAAGAGAAGTTTAAACGAAGAGCTGCTATTGAGCCAATCATTGGTCATATGAAATCTGATTATAGAATGGAGAGAAATTATTTAAAAGGTTTTAAAGGGGATGAAATAAATCTCTTACTCTCAGCTACTGCCTTTAATCTTAAAAAGTGGATGAATATCTACTTTTATGCACTTTTTATACAAGATTTTAATCTAGTACTAGAATCTACACAAGAGATACAAAGATTAACATCTTTATATCAACTATTGTTGATAATAAAATTTAGGTTTTTATAAAATATGATTGAATTAAAATTAGATTACTCTTTTTAAAGTGGTTTTTTCAGGACTGACTATATAATATCTTCATCATGCAATAAAAAATCTTCCAGTTTATCTGGTAATATCTCAAATCTTCTACAATATTCAGCTGCAGCAGATCTAGATACACCAAGACTCTTTGCTATTCTCCTATATGAGAAATCCATTTGATACTTTAATTTTAGTATCTCTTTAATCTGTTTCATTAAAACTCTCCTCATTGATACACTCCTAATATTTTTAGAAGTGTAGTTTAATATGGAGAATATCTCAAACTTAAATTAGTTTTAATCCAGCAAATAAACTTAATTTAAACTTTCCTATCACTTTTTTATTAAAAGTGTCCAGATAAAAAGTGATACGGTGTCTTTTTGTTAACCGCTAGGGTGTCTTTGTAGAAAGTGATATGGTGTCTTTTTGGGAGTGATTTTTGCAATCTAAGATGAGTATATAAATCCCCGCCTTTGTGTTTATCTTGTTCTATAAATAGGTAAATACTTACATAGGATATATCTGCAAGATTAACCTCTTTTAATCGTTTATCTATTTGCTCTGGTGACCAATCTTTTATTATATATTTTCTAATAATATTTTTCAATTTTATATCTATCTTTAAATTAGACTTTTTTGAGGCATATATTCGTCTTGTTACTGAAACTTTATGAGCATTTATAGCACTATAACTTTGTTTTTGGCTACTGCTATTTCTTTTTAGTTCCCTACTAATTGTAGATTCACTTACCTTTAGTTCATTTGCTATAAATCTTTGATTAAAATTTGCCTTTTTTAAAGCTGCAATATGATACCTTTCTTCTTGGGTTAAATGTTTATATTTCAATCTTTACTTCCTTATATTCTGTGGTAGTACTTAATAAAAAGTATAAATTGAGCTCTTTCCCTTGTTTGTAATGAAGTATTATTCTTTACTATATTTTTTAATTCTTTTACTGTTTTTTTATTTAAAGTTTTTTATCTCGAGCCACTTGCAAATTCACAAAAAAGCTCATAATTTAATTTATTTTGTTCAAAAAAGTTGAAATCTAATTTCAGATAAGTTATAATTTTATACCATAAAATTTAACAGAAAAGAGATTCAACTTATGAAAATATTATACCAAAATCATCTTCAAATCTTTCAAATATGTGGACTAAAATTCTAAACCTTGAAAATTGTTTGTTTCCTGAAATAAAAGAACAATTAGGAACATTAAGTACCAAAGAAGAGAAACTAATAAAGATTTTAGACTTTGCTCAAATTGAAAAGAATATAACAGTTGTAACGATTACAAACATTCCAAAAGACAGAGAAGAGATAGCAAGAGCAATGATTGCTAAATCTGTTTACAATATGCAAACAACAAGAGATTTAATTGATAGACTTCATAGCGATAGAGTATTACGAGTATTGTGTGGATGGAGGTATAAAATAGATATTCCAAGTGAAGCTAAATTTAGTAGGGTATTCAAAGAATTGAGTGATTTACAAATAGCTCAAAAAACTCATAAAAAGTTTGTTAATGAATATTTATCGGATACAGTTTTTATGTACAATGCAACAGATGCTGCTATGATACCACTTAGAGAAAAACCTGTAAAGATTGAGAAAGAAGAAAAGCCTAAAAATAAGGTCGGACGACCTAAGAAAGGTGAAAAGAGAGAGCCTGTAAAACCAAAGATTTTAGAACTACAAAAAGAGATGAAAACTACTAAAAAGATGTTATCTTTAGTATCTACTGTTTGTGGTGTTGGTGTCAAACAAAATTCTAAAGGTAACAGAGAGATTACAATAGGTGGTAAACTTCATATTAGTGCAGTAGATGGAGATATACCAATAGCAGCATTCTATTCAGGTGCAAATGTTCATGATAGTTCAGTAGCACTTCCACTTATCAATGAAACTGGTAAAAGAGTGATGTATCTTCGTGATTTACTTGATGCTGGGTATGACAGCGATATAATTAGAGAGTTTTCTGAAAAACTAAATCATAAAGCAATTATTGATATAAATCCCAAGAACTCAAAAGAATTAAAACAAAAGATTCAACTTATAAAAGATGAAAAAGTAAAATTTGAATTTTTAAATTTACCTAAATCATCAGATGAACACCACTACAATCAAAGAAGTATGGTTGAAAGAGTAAATAAATATTTAAAAGATGACTTTGGATGTAATACAATTTATTATCAAGGAGCTACAAAAGTAGCTTCTGTTTTATCATTTGGAATTTTATCTGTTTGTATTCATCAAAGTTTAAAACTCATTACATGACTTTTATTAAAAATAATAGAAAAATCTTCAATTTTATAGTCAAAACCATAAAGTATGGAGAAAAAATATGATTTTTTAAGAAATTTACTAAATTTAGTGTAAACTACGCAAAGAAAAATAAATAATCATTTTTTTAAAACTAAAAGTGATGAAAATAAAAAATTAGCTATTGAGTATTATTGAATTTGCAAGCGGCTCTAAGACAAAATAATATTTTAGATAGCATAATATTAAAAAAGGTAGATATTCACTTATGACTAAAATAATTTCAAAATATAAATTTGATTTTAATAAGAAAAGTTTTAAATTTATTGATTTATTTGCTGGTATTGGTGGTTTTCACCAATCAATGTATGAATTAGGTGGAGAATGTGTATTTGCTTCTGAAATTGACTTAAATGCTAGAAAAACATACGAACATAATTTTAGTAAACATTCTCCAGATTTATTTAAAAATGGTTTATTTAATCAGGATATAAAAAGTATAATGCCTGAGGAAATTCCAGATTTTGATTTATTATGTGCTGGTTTTCCTTGTCAGCCATTTAGTCAAGCAGGTAAAAAATATGGTTTTGACGATAATTATAAATCTGAAAGAGGAAATCTATTTTTTGATATAGTAGAAATTATAAAAGTTAAAAGACCAAAAGCATTTTTTTTAGAAAATGTTCGTGGTTTAGTTAACCATGACAATGGAAACACCTTTAAAACTATTCAGCATATACTAACAGAAGAACTAGGTTATTCTTTTTACTATCAAATAGTAAAAGCTTCAGATTACGGTTTACCACAATTAAGACCTAGAATTTTTATGATAGGTTTTAGAGATGAAGAACTATTAAAAGGTTTTAATTTTCCACCTAAAATACCTTTAAAATTTAATATGAGTGATGTTTGGGATGGAGAATGTAGCAGAGAGATAGGCTTTACTGTTCGTGTGGGTGGTAGAGGTTCAAAAATTGATGATAGAAGAAACTGGGATTCCTATTTGGTAAATGGAGAAGTTAAAAGACTATCATTGAAAGAAGCTCAAAAAATTCAAGGTTTTCCTGATAATTATCATTTTCCCGTATCTGCTACTCAAGCAATGAAGCAATTAGGTAATAGTGTTGCTATTGATGCTGTTAAAGCTGTAGGTAGTAATTTAGTTGAATATATGAAAAATCTTGATAAAAAAGGCAAACAAATGAAAAAAACAAACAACAAAGGCGAATGGACTGAACTATATGCTTTTTTGAAAATATTATTAGAACAAAAATTATTATTATCTGATAAAGATTTAAATCCAACTGGAGATTATTTTAAAGTTAATAAAGTAACAACAGAGAATTTAGAATTAGATTTTATTACTATTAGTGAATTTACTATTAAATCAGTAAATAGAAAAACTAGAAAAGAACTAGGCATAGATATTAGTAAAATTATTAATACAGCAACATTAACTAATATTCTTCATAAAATTAAAGCAGGAAGTGGAACTTTTGAAATAGATGATTTTGAAGTGATACAAACAGCATTAGGTTTTACAGTTGTAAAAGGTGGAACTGGTTCTCAAAAAGCTGATATTGTGTTAGATATAGAGCATAGTTCATTTGTAAAAGAAAAAGAGGGTTTTGGTATCAAATCATATTTAGGAAGTAAACCAACTTTATTAAATGCTTCTGGTAATACAAATTTTATGTTTGAAATTACTAATTTAGATAATAGTAAAGTATCTGAGATTAATAGTATTTCCACTAGAACTAAGCTCAAAGATAGAATACAGAGTATCATTACAAATGGGGGAATATTTAATTATCTAAAAGCTGAGAAGGATACTATGAACTATAATTTAAAAATGGTTGATAGTGTATTACCAAATATTATAGGTTATCTACTAATGACATTTTATGGCAATAGAATTTCTAAATTATCAGATATAGTAGATTATTTATGCGATAACACAAATATATTAAATGAATTAGATATTGATGATAAAGCTATGTTAATAAATAAGTTGAAAAAGTTTTTAATTGATATATTATTAGGCTTTTTCGCTGGGACAAAATGGAATGGATTATATGAAAGTAATGGAACTATCGTTGTTAAAGAAAATGGTAGCTTAGTAACATTCCACATTATAGATATAGAGAGTTTAAGAGATTATTTATTTGAAAATATTAAATTAGATACTCCGTCATCTTCACGAAATAAATTTGGAACAATTATTCAGGATAAATCTAGAAATTATTTTAAATTAAATTTACAACTTAGATTTTAAGATAAATACCTAACTGTCCAGTTTCAATATGCTTCCAGATAAGAATCTCTTTAGTCTCATTATCTTTAAAAACTAAAGTGCCTAATTTGTCTTTTCTCTTTCCATAGAAAGTAGCATCACAAATTAAATTTACTGCTCTTGGTTTATGTACTTTAGTATCAACAATATATTCATCTCTTTTCTTCATAATCCAAGGAATTAATTTGTTATATTTAGTTGCTAATTGTTTTAAAGTTTGACGATGTAAAAAGTACTCTTCAAAGATTATTTTTTCTAAGTGTTTAGGTCTTCTTGTAGAAGAAAAAGATACTCTACAATTTTTGCAAAAATATCTCTTAATTCCTCTTCTCATACCTTTGGAAATAACATTTTTAGACTTGCAATTTATACATATTTTAGTGCTTTTTTACAGCCATTTGTAAATAAACCTTTGTTTACTCCCAATAATAACATAGTTGAAGAAGATTTTCAAGCACCCGTTTTTTTAATTAAGTCAAAAGTTGAAGTTAAAAATGGTTGATGATTATCTTGTTAGTTATAAGAAAAAGTAATCAATCAGACCCCTTAATTTTTCATTAAGCCGAAATTTCAGCTAATTAGGTGTTACAAAGTGGTGCACTTTTGCTCTGCGTATTGGTACATTTTTGGGTTGCACTTGACAAAATTGAAGGATGGCGATTTAACGGCTTGATTGTTCGGTCTTTTTATCAATATAGTAATATTCAATGCTGAACCCATTGACTATTATTTATACTCTCCAAATTCACTTACAATATAATTTCTATTTAGGAATTTTACTATTTCCCCATTTTTTCTAATGAATTGAACAAAGTCTTCAAATTTTATAATGGAGTTATCCCATTGTTTTCTCAATGAATACCAATGAGTTTTTATTATGATAGTTTAAAAATTAATGATGAAAATTATAATAAATTATCTGAAATTGTGGTATAAGGTAGTAGGTGCAAAAGAGAATTAGAATTTATAAAAAGTTATATTAAATATATTTACTGTTTTTTAATGCAAAAAAATAGAGTGACATAAAATCACTCTATTTAAATTAGGAGAATTCTTCGCAAAAATTTATAAGTAATTCGCGGTTACTTATTTTATGTAAAATTATAACCTCATACTATTAATGATATAAAAACAAAAAGTTAATAAAAAGTTAATAATATATTTATTCTATTAGAATTCATTTCAATAGGTCTACAACAAACTTCACAATCATCGACAATAGAAGCAAAACCATCAATTCCTAAGTCAAGTAAAATAGTAATTGCTTGCCTACAATACGGACAAAAGAAGATGTTGTTCAAACATTCTATTTAATCTTCATTCCATAGAGCCACTTGCAAATTCACAAAAAAGCTCATAATTTAATTTATTTTTGTTACAAAAAAGTTGAAATCTAATTTCAGATAAGTTATAATTTTATATCCATAAAATTTAACAGAAAAGAGATTCAACTTATGACAAATATTTTACCAAAATTATCTACAAACCTATCTAAAATGTGGACTAAAATTCTAAACCTTGAAAATTATTTATTTCCTGAAATAAAAGAACAATTAGGAACATTAAGTACCAAAGAAGAGAAACTAATAAAGATTTTAGACTTTGCTCAAATTGAAAAGAATGTAACAGTTGTAACGATTACAAATACACCAAAAGACAGAGAAGAGATAGCAAGAGCAATGATTGCTAAATCTGTTTACAATATGCAAACAACAATAGATTTAATTGATAGACTTCATAGCGATAGAGTATTACGAGTATTGTGTGGATGGAGGTATAAAATAGATATTCCAAGTGAAGCTAAATTTAGTAGGGTATTCAAAGAATTGAGTGATTTACAAATAGCTCAAAAAACTCATAAAAAGTTTGTTAATGAATATTTATCGGATACAGTTTTTATGTACAATGCAACAGATGCTGCTATGATACCACTTAGAGAAAAACCTGTAAAGATTAAGAAAGAAGAAAAGCCTAAAAATAAGGTCGGACGACCTAAGAAAGGTGAAAAGAGAGAGCCTGTAAAACCAAAGATTTTAGAACTACAAAAAGAGATGAAAACTACTAAAAAGATGTTATCTTTAGTATCTACTGTTTGTGGTGTTGGTGTCAAACAAAATTCTAAAGGTAACAGAGAGATTACAATAGGTGGTAAACTTCATATTAGTGCAGTAGATGGAGATATACCAATAGCAGCATTCTATTCAGGTGCAAATGTTCATGATAGTTCAGTAGCACTTCCACTTATCAATGAAACTAGTAAAAGAGTGATGTATCTTCGTGATTTACTTGATGCTGGGTATGACAGCGATATAATTAGAGAGTTTTCTGAAAAACTAAATCATAAACTGTCAAGTTTCACCACGTTGTACCATTTCAAAAGCAATATGTTGAAACACATCTGGTAAAATCTTAAATATTTCAGGTTTCGTTTGAAACCAACTTTGAACTGCATCAAATGGAGTTCTAACTTTTAATTCTTTTCGTAAAGAACCATGTCTTCTATTGAAGTTGTAGTATATCAAAAATTTATTTAAATCTTTTTTAACATCATCAATATTGTCATACTCTTCTGCTTTAATTGTAGCATTTTTAATAGTTCCGTTTACTCTTTCTACCATTGCGTTAGTTTGAGGTGTGTATGGAGCTGTTAGCCTATGTTCTATCTCATCATCTTTACACTCTACATCAAACTTATGATTACCACTTACAAAACCTTTTCCTCTTGCCCACTTATCAGTAAATTCCAGTCCATTATCTGTTAAAATATGTGTTAAGTAAAATGGAAAAAATTCTTTACATTCTTTTAGAAAAGATACTGCATTTGCTGCTGTCTTATTCTCATACACTTTATAGTAAAGTAGCCTTGTAGCCCTGTCTATTGCTACAAATAAATAATATTTTTGCTTGTCAAACTTTGGTAAATAAGTTACATCTATATGTAAATAACCAGGCTCATACTCTTTGAACTTTTTAGCTTTTTCTTTTTGCTCTTGTGGAACTCTGTTTATATCAAAGGCTTTTAAAGTACGATAAACATTACTTCTATTTGCATTTGGAATAATATCAACGATTGTATCTGCTAAGTCATCTAACTCCATCCAAGTCATTGTTCTGACTACTTTAATTAACTCTTTTTCTAAAGGTGTTAGAGCATAATGGATTCTTTTTGGTCTTGAACTTTTATCATTTAAAAAATCTCTATTTTTATGCTTGGCGATAGTTTTAACATTCACATTATAATTATTTGCTAATTCAACATTTGTTAAATTAGATTGTTGTATTATTTCTCTTACATGCTGGTTTGTTCTGGCATTAGAGTGATAGACTTGTGGCATTTTTAAAATCCTTATTTGCTGTAAAGATTTTATAATTATGTTGTTAAGCTATCGCTTTCTTATTTATGTAACTAGGCAACCATAACGTGGTGAAACTAGACAATTAGAGAGTTTTCTGAAAAACTAAATCATAAAGCAATTATAGATATAAATCCCAAGAACTCAAAAGAATTAAAACAAAAGATTCAACTTATCAAAGATGAAAAAGTAAAATTTGAATTTTTAAATTTACCTAAATCATCAGATGAACACCACTACAATCAAAGAAGTATGGTTGAAAGAGTAAATAAATATTTAAAAGATGACTTTGGATGTAATACAATTTATTATCAAGGAGCTACAAAAGTAGCTTCTGTTTTATCATTTGGAATTTTATCTGTTTGTATTCATCAAAGTTTAAAACTCATTACATGACTTTTATTAAAAATAATAGAAAAATCTTCAATTTTATAGTCAAAATCATAAAGTATGGAGAAAAAATATGATTTTTTAAGAAATTTACTAAATTTAGTGTAAACTACGCAAAGAAAAATAAATAATCATTTTTTTAAAACTAAAAGTGATGAAAATAAAAAATTAGCTATTGAGTATTATTGAATTTGCAAGTGGCTCTTATAATTAATTTAAAACCTCAATTCACACTTAAAGTGCAACATAGAGAAATATAAGAAAAAGCTACTAATAGGATTTGTTGTATAAATTAATTTTCTCACAGAATCTGAATTTTTCATTAAGCCTATTATTCTATTTTTAAATGATTACAACTAAATCTAGCTCTACTTTTAGAAAATACCTCATTAAACTTATCTATCCAGTATGATTCTTTATACTCTGATAACTCTCCCCAGTTTAGAGAAGAATTATTGTTAATATTAATCTTTAAATTATCAATAAAAATATCAAAATCATTTATATCAATATCATTTATTGACCATTGCACAAATCTTTGTTTAGCACTTTCACTCTCATTTTTCGTAAATGATTTTAATTGTTTACATTCATTAGCTACATAGTAGCTGTATCATGTGGGAATAAAATCTTACCTTTATTAAATTTATGCCATATATTCTTTGATGCAACTTAAGAAATTAATACTAAGTACAGATGATGATGTGTTTGTGAAGATGGATAGATTGCAAAGAAGAATTAAAGATATTGCTTAATTCTTAATCGCTCCATTGATGTCATATATCCTACACTCAGTAAATAAAAAACTTCTTTTTTTTTACATTGTCTAAGAGCAGTTTTAATAGCTTGTCCTTGAGAGATATTACTATAACCACAATCAAAGTAGCAGAACCTTTAATGCTATCACCTGAATAAGCAAGAGAAAGAGCTTTATATTTATGAGTATTATTGTCTAAATACTTTTTATAACTTTTTTTCATAATCTTATTGTCAACAATTTTTATTGCTTCTTTTTGATTGTAAGTTGCAGCACAACCACCAAACAAAATCACCAAACTAAATATTAAAATATTTTTCATATTGAACTCCTAAAGATAAAATAATATCTCAACTATGCTTAAAAATACCCCCCCCACCAACGCCATTAAGTTAAGCTTTTTATCATTATAAACCCTTTGTATAAGCTGTTTAGTTACCAACATTTTTCTTTTTTCTTTTTAAAAAATTTATCGAATTTGTAGCTATTGTAGATTTTTGAGCATCTTTATCCAGTCGAGGTTTTGATTTTCTATCAGGTCTAATCACTATTGTATTTGTTAAAAATAACTTCTCTAATTGCTCAAGTACTTCATCGTGTGGAGCATCTGAATAAAATAGATCAAATGCTTTATATTTAATAGCATTAAATGATATTGCTTTATTTACTTTTTGTATATATTTATTATCTTTGGTTTTTTCTTTTAATTCTTCATTTGTATCGTATGTCACTGATGATTCATAGTTTGTCAAAAATATAGTGGCATAAAAATCTTGTTTAACGGCAAGTGCTGTTAATCCTGTAAAGTTTTCCAAATATAGTCTATTTTTTAATACATCGTAATATGTCTCTATTCCCCACCTTTTAGCATATAACTCTTTAAAATCTGTTGTTTGGAGTTTCTTATTATCTAGTACATTAGCAGCTAGTACTTCAACTTCACCAGTATCTAAAATCACTTGTATAAATCTAATTTTTAATTTAGTTGGCAATCCTAAATCTTTCATTTTTTGTTTAGTTTGTTTATTTGGTGTAATATCTAAAACAACATCTTTTTGTTCACTATGTTTGTCAAATAAGAATTTTGCTTTAGTAAATATATTTTTTTTAAGTCTAATCAATATATTTGTTTTATTATATGTTCTAGCAAATGGTTCAAAGCCAATATAGCCTCTATCCATTGTAGTTAAATCATTTTCATCACAATGTTCTAAATGACCGTAAGCTAAAGTTCTCTCATCATATGCTGCTAAATCATTATCATCACTTTTATTTTTATTAGTAATTGATGCATCTATTGCTATATTATTTAAGACATCAAATACACATGATACTCTTGCTTGTACCACATCTTTTGCATAATCTTTAATTTGACATCTTACTTTCATGGGATTAAATTCTTTTTTTACATCTTCACTATTTGGCAAAGTTGTTACTGAACCATCTATAGCTAATAGTCTAAAGTCTTTAAAAGTTTGATACTCACCATCACTATAAAAAACTTCTGCTGACATATTTGCATATTCTTCAAATGCTGTATAATTTAATTTAGCTCTTGCTTGTGTATATGTGTCTAGTTTCACCACGTTATGGTTGCCTAGTTTCATAAATTAAGAAAGCGATAGCTTAACAACATAATTGTAAAATCTTTACAGCAAATAAGGATTTTAAAAATGCCACAAGTCTATCACTCTAATGCCAGAACAAACCAGCATGTAAGAGAAATAATACAACAATCTAATTTAACAAATGTTGAATTAGCAAATAATTATAATGTGAATGTTAAAACTATCGCCAAGCATAAAAATAGAGATTTTTTAAATGATAAAAGTTCAAGATCAAAAAGAATCCATTATGCTCTAACACCTTTAGAAAAAGAGTTAATTAAAGTAGTCAGAACAATGACTTGGATGGAGTTAGATGACTTAGCAGATACAATCGTTGATATTATTCCAAATGCAAATAGAAGTAATGTTTATCGCACTCTAAAAGCCTTTGATATAAACAGAGTTCCACAAGAGCAAAAAGAAAAAGCTAAAAAGTTCAAAGAGTATGAGCCTGGTTATTTACATATAGATGTAACTTATTTACCAAAGTTTGACAAGCAAAAATATTACCTATTTGTAGCAATAGACAGGGCTACAAGGCTACTTTACTATAAAGTGTATGAGAATAAGACAGCAGCAAATGCAGTATCTTTTCTAAAAGAATGTAAAGAATTTTTTCCATTTTACTTAACACATATTTTAACAGATAATGGACTGGAATTTACTGATAAGTGGGCAAGAGGAAAAGGATTTGTAAGTGGTAATCATAAGTTTGATGTAGAGTGTAAAGATGATGAGATAGAACATAGGCTAACAGCTCCATACACACCTCAAACTAACGCAATGGTAGAAAGAGTAAACGGAACTATTAAAAATGCTACAATTAAAGCAGAAGAGTATGACAATATTGATGATGTTAAAAAAGATTTAAATAAATTTTTGATATACTACAACTTCAATAGAAGACATGGTTCTTTACGAAAAGAATTAAAAGTTAGAACTCCATTTGATGCAGTTCAAAGTTGGTTTCAAACGAAACCTGAAATATTTAAGATTTTACCAGATGTGTTTCAACATATTGCTTTTGAAATGGTACAACGTGGTGAAACTTGACATATATGCACTATTAGTGATTGTATAATCATCACCTAAATCTAATTGCATATCATTTAAACTATTTTGTAAAGATTTACTACTTTTTTTCATTATCACAGTCATAATTTTATCGAATCCTAACTTTCTATTTCTTGTGAAACTATTTATACCAATTTTATGTTTATTTATAAATACAACATCTTTTGGTTTATCTCTAAAAACTGCTAAAACTTGACAGTTTTTTTTAACATATTTAACCTTACTAATATAAGTATATATTATATCTAAATAGTAGTTACAAACTACTTGAGAAGCCTATAAAATAAGGCTTTCTGATGAATTATCTTTGTGCTGTTTGATATTTTAGACTTATAATAATATGAATTAATTCCTTAACTTAATGGCGTTGGAGGTGCCCATTATTTAACATATTCTCAATATATAAAAGTATTTTTTACCAATATCCAAATTACCAAAATACTCATCAAGGTTTTTTCAAATGCTTGACTTAGTGCATATAAAATGGTTTATGAGTATCTTGTTAATTATAAGAAAAAAATAATTATTTAGCCTGCAATATTCTATATTAAATCTTTTTTTCTTTCATTAGGGTAAATCTAGTCAATTAAGACTCTTTCAAACCTTGTCTCATAGCTTTAACTAGCTTACTATCAGCCTTTGTGTTAGTAAACAACTCAAAAGCAAGAACTCCTTGGTAAAGTAACATATCTTCTCCATCTTTGATTTGTAGCTTGTTTTCTTTTGCAAGAGCTAAGAATGGTGTGATTTTTCCGTAAATACAATCAAAAGCGCTAGAGGTATTTTTGAAAACTTTTTCCAGAACTTTTTTATCACAAGGTAGATTTTCATCTTTTAAACCTGCACTTGTAGAGTTTACTACTAGGTCATACTTCCTCGGTTTGAAGTTTTCCCAAGTATATGAAGTTATATTATGATCTTTAAAAAAAGCTAATTTTCCTGCACTTCTATTTAAAATTGTTACTTCAATATCACTTTGTTGTAAGGCTAAAGAAATAGCTTTGGCAGTTCCTCCTGCTCCTAATAATAGAACAGATTTAATATCTCCAAAACTTTCAATTGCATATAAAAAACCAGGAGCATCAGTATTATAAGCTATTATTTTTCCATCTTCGTTGATGTATGTGTTTACAGCTTTGATTTCATTTGCTAAACCTCTAACTTCATCTGCATTTTTATATGCAAACTCTTTATGAGGTACTGTTATATTTGCACCTTTATAGTTGTTTTCTAAAAACACTTCTTTTATTGTGCTTCCATCTTCTAGTTGATGTTTTTTGTAAATAGCATCATAATCAATATTTTCAAAACCTGCATTATGCATTTGTGGTGATTTTGAGTGAGATACTGGATTTCCAAATATTACGAATTCTTCTTTAGTATTTTGCATTTTCAACCTTTAAAATAAAGATTTTAGCTAAAAATCAATAAGAAAAAATTAAATTTAAAATTTTTACTGTAAAATGGAAATATGAATAAAATATTATATAACTTTACAACAATAGATGATGGTAATTTAGTTTATCATGTAAATGATATTAAAACTAATGTTGATAACAATAGAGAAAATCTTGCTTTGAAATACAACTTTGATATAAATAAGTTAGTTTATATGAATCAGATTCATGGCTCAAATATTCAAATTGTTAGAAAAAACTCGCCTAGATTGATTGATAATTGTGATGGTCTTATTACAAATGAAAAAGATTTAACTTTGATGGTTATGGTTGCTGATTGTATTCCCATTTTATTTTTTGATAGAACAAAAAATGTAATAGCGGCAGTTCATGCAGGAAGAAATTCTACTTTTTTAAAAATTGCACAAATTACTGCTTTAAAAATGATAAATGAGTTTGATTGTAAGCCTTTAGATATTGAAGTTATTTTAGGTCCTTCAATTCAAAAATGTTGTTATGAAGTGAGTATTGAATTAGAAAAAATTGTAGAAGAATCTTTTGGTGGTGAGTTTAAAAGTAACAGATTTATAGATTTACAAGGCATAAATAAAATGTTGCTAAAAAAAATTGGAATTAGAGATATAACAATTTCTAATATCTGTACAAAATGCTCAAAAAAACCATATTTTTCTTATAGAAAAAATAAAAATTGTGGTAGATTTGCAGGGTTAATCTCCATAAAATAGCTATTGTGTAAAAATTATGTAAATATTATGTAAAAATCATGTATCTTAAACTTAATTTAGTAATTATAAGTTTTAATTATTATTTTTTCTTTTATTTAAGTTTCATTTAGTTACAATTCCATAAAATTTATAGATATTGAAGGTCATAAATGAGTAAAGAAGTAACACAAGAAGAAGCATTAAATTATCATGAATTTCCAAAACCAGGGAAGTTAGAAATTCATGCTACAACGAACTTAAATACACAACGAGATTTATCATTAGCATATACACCAGGGGTTGCATATCCTTGTTTGGAAATTGAAAAAAATCCAGAAGATGCATTTAAATATACTGCAAAAAGAAATTTAGTGGCAGTTATTTCAAATGGTACAGCCGTACTTGGGCTTGGAAATATTGGGGCTCTTGCTTCAAAACCTGTTATGGAAGGAAAATGTGTCTTATTTAAAAAATTCTCTGCTGTTGATTCTTTTGATATTGAAGTAGATGAAACTGATGTTGATACATTTTGTAAAGTTGTAAAAGCAATTTCTCCTACTTTTGGTGGAATCAATTTAGAAGATATAGGTTCACCTGCTTGTTTTGAGATTGAAAGAAGATTAATTGATGAGTTAGATATTCCTGTTATGCATGATGACCAGCATGGAACAGCTATTATTACTACTGCTGGATTAATCAATGCTTGTGATATTATTGGAAAAAAACTTGAAGATTTAAAAGTTGTAGTTGTTGGAGCTGGGGCTGCTGCTATTTCTTGTGCTAGAATGTATAAATCTGTTGGAGTTAAAAATATTTTAATGTGTGACTCTAAAGGGATTATTCATGACCAAAGAAATGATTTAAATAAATATAAAAAAGAGTTTTCAATAACTGAACCAATGACAAAACTTGATGCATTTAGAAAAGCTGATGTTGTTCTAGGACTTTCTAGACCTGGTACATTTACTCAAAAACATATTGCAGTTATGGCAGATGAACCTATCATCTTTGCACTTTCAAACCCTACACCAGAACTTTTCCCTGAAGAAGTTTTAGCAATTAGAGATAAAGCTATTGTAGGAACTGGAAGAAGTGATTTTAATAATCAAGTAAATAATGTACTTGGTTTCCCATTTATTTTTAGAGGTGCTTTAGATGTACAAGCTAAAAAAATAAATATGCAAATGAAAAAAGCAGCAGCATATGCAATTGCTGATTTAGCAAGAAAACCAGTTCCTCAAGAAGTAAAAGATATCTTTGGTTCTGATTTAGGATACTCAAAAGAGTATATAATTCCAAAACCTTTTGATAAAAGATTAATTGTTGAAGTATCAAGTGCTGTTGCACAAGCTGCTGTTGATTCTGGAGTTGCAAAAGTTAAAGATTTTAACTTAGAAGAGTACAAAGAAAAACTATCTCAAATGATTTAAATCTAATTAATGGTATTATGTCAAATTAATTTGACATATACCTAGGATAAAAATGAAAGAATATATACTTCTAATAGATACTATAGATGCAAAAGGTTTAGTATATAATGTATCTAAAATACTTTTTGCAAATAATTTAAATATTGAACAAAACTCAGAATATGTTGAAAAAGATTCAAATAAATTTTTTATGAGAACTGTTATTTCTGGGAAGATAAACAAAAATCTACTTTTAAAAGAGTTAATGGAGGTTTTACCCAAAGCTTCTACTATAAGACTTAACCCAAAAACTAAAAAAGATATTGTTATCCTTGCAACAAAAGAGTTTCATGTTTTAGGCGACTTATTAATCAGATATATTGATGGTGAACTTAACGCAAATATAAAAGCTGTTATTGCTAATCATGAGTATTTAAAAGATTTAGTTGAAAGTTTTAATATTCCTTTTTATTGCATTAGTGCAAAAAATATAGAAAGAGAGGCTCATGAAGAGCTGGTGATTAGACAAATTAAGCAGTATAAACCAGAAATCATTATTTTAGCAAAATATATGAGAATATTAACACCAAGTTTTGTAAATACTTTTCCTAAACAAGTTTTAAATATTCATCACTCATTTTTACCTGCTTTTATTGGAGCTAATCCTTATAAACAAGCTCATCATAGAGGAGTTAAAATTATTGGTGCAACTGCTCATTATATTACAGATGATTTAGATGAAGGTCCTATTATTGATCAAGGAGTTGTACGAGTTGATCATAGTTTTTCTTGGCAAGATATGAGAAGAGCAGGACGAAATGTCGAAAAGATTGTTTTATCAAACGCTTTACAGCTTTTATTAGATGATAAAGTTTTCTTATTTGGAACTAAAACGGTGATTTTATAAGATGTTTAATATTGTATTACTAGAACCTAGAATTCCTCAAAATACTGGAACAATCGGACGTTTAGCTTTTGCTATGGGTTGTACTCTTCACTTGATAAAACCATATGGTTTTGAAATTACTGAAAAAGCTTTAAGACGAGCTGGACTTGATTATTGGAAAGAATTAGATGTTAAAGAGTACGATAACATTGAAGATTTTTGGGATAAAAATCCATTTTCAAAGAGACACTTTTTTGCAACTACAAAAACTACTAAACCTTATTTTCATGCAGAGTTTGAAATAGGGGATTATTTATATTTTGGAAGAGAAGATGCAGGACTTCCTAAACCTTTATTAGAAAAAAATAAAGAGGGTTGTATTACCATTCCTATGACAAATGAAGCTAGAAGTTTAAATATTGCAAATGCTGTATCTATTGTAGCTTATGAAGCTTTACGACAGAACTTTAAAGATTTTAAATAATTGAAAATTAACATATTTTTAACTATAATATTATTTATTTATTAAATATATGAATTGAAGGAAATTATTTGTATAAAATTTTAATACTAGAAGATGATAAATTATTTGCAGAATCTTTAGAAGATTTTTTAAGTGATGAAGGTTTTTTAGTTCAGCTTGCTAATAATGGAGAATGTGTATTAGAGCTTTGTTATGAAAATAGCTATGATATATATCTTTTTGATATCAATGTTCCTATAATTAATGGTATAGAACTACTTCAACAATTACGTAAAAATAAAGATAATACTCCTACAATTTATTTAACTTCTTATAAAGATAAAGATAAATTAGCCGAAGGTTTTTTAAGTGGTTGTGATGATTATTTAAAAAAACCAGTCGATTTAAATGAGCTACTTTTACGAATACTATCTTTGTTAAAAAGAAGTGGAAAATCATTGAATGAAATAAAAATAAATGATGAACTTACTTTTGAGCCAATAAGTAGAAGAGTTTTAAAAAATGGAAAAGATATTTTTATTGCAAATAAACTGATTAATTTACTTGAGCTTTTTTTAGAAAAAAATAATACTATTATTACGAAAGAGATGATAATTGATAAATTATGGAACTTTGATGAAGAGTATAGCGAGGGTTCTATTAGAGTTTATATTAATAATTTAAAAAAATTAATAGGTAAAGAGAATATAAAAAATATTAAAGGTATTGGATATAAGCTTGAGTTATAAAAAGAAAAGTTTTATAATTACAAACTCGATTATTGTGAGTTTTGTTTTATTGTTATCTTTGATTTTAAACTTTTATTTAACTTCTTTTATTGGTTTTAACCAAGATACTTTTATGTTGATTATATTAAGTGTTCTTGTATTTGGAGTTTCATTATATCTTTTTTTAAGTAAAACAATTTTTGAACCAATTTTCAAAAGTGATGAAAATCTACAAAGAACAGTAAAAGAAACACTTCATGAACTAAATATTCCAATTTCAACAATAAAATTAAATATTCAAATGTTAGAGAAAAATTTGACAGATGAAAAAGCTATTAAGCGTCTAAATCGTATAAAATTAGCTTCAAATGAACTACTTAAACTTTATGAAAATATGGAATATCAAATTAAAAAAGAGATAGATAGAATTGATAATATACAGTTTGATTTAAAAGAACTTATTTTAAAAAGTTTAAATAAATTTGAAGATATAAAAAAAGATATAAAAATAGAAGTCAAAATAGAAAATATCAAATTAAACAGTGATATTAATGGTTTTGAAAAAACTATTGATAATCTAATTTCAAATGCTTTTAAATATAACTTAAAATCAAATGGTTTAATTAAAATCGAGTTTAAAAATATGGAACTTATTGTTTATAATACTGGAAAAGAGATAGATACAAGGAATCTTTTTATTATATTTGATGAATATTTTCAAGAAGACTCTTCTAAAAATGGTTTTGGTTTAGGCTTAAACATAGTAAAAGCTTTTTGTGATAAAAATAAAATTGCAATAAAAATTAAATCATCAAGAGATGGCAATAGTTTTATACTAAATTTAAAAAATATACTTATATATTAATTCTTTTTTCATCAATGTTATTATATAATCATAAATAAAAGGTTTAAAATGAATGAAACACTAATATTTCCAATTGCAATAATTATATTTGCACTAATTATTATTGCTAAAGGAGTAAGAATTGTTCCTCAAGCAGAATTATTTGTAATTGAGAGATTAGGCAAATTTAATAAAGTATTACATGGTGGTTTTCATATCATTATTCCAATTGTTGATTCAGTTAGAGTAACTTTAACTTCAAGAGAACAGTTAGTAGATATTGAAAAACAATCAGTTATTACAAAAGACAATGTAAATATTTCAATAGATGGAATAGTATTTTGTAAGGTTGATGATGCAAAAGAAGCTATATATAATGTAGTAAATTTTAAAAGTGCAATTGCAAATCTTGCAATGACAACTTTAAGATCTGAAATTGGAGGAATGGATTTAGATGATACTTTATCAAATAGAGAGAGTTTAAATGCCAGACTTCAAACAGAACTAGGCTCTGCTGCAGCTAATTGGGGTATAAAAGTTACAAGAGTTGAAATTTCGGATATTTCAGTACCAAAAGATATTCAGCAAGCTATGAATATGCAAATGGAAGCTGAAAGAGAAAAAAGAGCAATAGAGACAAAAGCAAGAGCAGAGAAAGAAGCTATTATTAGAAGAGCAGAAGCTTTTAAACAAGAAGAAGTATTAAAAGCAGAAGCAATTGAAAGGATGGCAGATGCAAAAAGATATGAACAAGAACAAATAGCAGCAGGTCAAAAAGAGGCTATGAAGCTTATAAATGAATCTATGGTGCAAAATGAAAAAGCAGCAGAGTTCTTACTTGCAAAAGATAGAGTAGCAGCATTTAAAGCTTTAGCTGAGAGTTCTTCAACAGATAAAATGATTCTTCCTTATGAAGTTGTACAAATGGTTGGAAGTACAAGTATCTTAGGAGATGCTTTCTTTAATGGTAATAGTAATTCAAAGCCTAATAATGTTTGAGGTGATTGATTCTTATGTTCTTTTAGGAATTGGAGTTGTTTTAATAGGTTTAGAAGCTATAATCACCTCTTTTGTTCTTGTTTGGTTTGGTTTTGGTTTTTTAATAACTGCTTTAATTACTGTTCTTTATAATTTTCCAAATGGAACATGGCAATTAGCTATTGTAGGAGTTGTTTCTTTATTTTTTATAGTCATTTTAAGAAAAAAAGTTTTAAGAAAATTCTTAGCTTCACAAGAAGATATAAGTGACAATTTTTTAAATGAAGAAGGTTTTGGAGAGATTAAAAATCAAAAAGTATTTTATAAAGGTACTTATTGGGAAATTGATTCTTCTTTAGATAAAAAAGATTTTCAAGAAGGTGAAAAAGTTTTAATCTCTAAAACTTTTAAGAATAGAGCTACAATAAGTAAAAAATAATTTAACTATTTATTATCAAATCAAGTAGTTATATGATTTGATAATTTTTCTTCTCTTAATTAACGCATAATTAACAAAACTATATTAATATTATAACAAATTTTTAAGGATTAAGAATGATAATAGTTAAGAATGTATTTTTATGTAGTTTGTTATTCACTAGTATAACTTTAAATGCAAAAGAAAATTTAGCTCTTATAACTGTAGAATCTTCAACAATTGGTGTTACAAATAGTAAGGCTACAGAAGTATCTAGTGTTTCATATGTAAATGAAAAACAAGTAGCAGAGATAAATCCAAAACATATAAATGAATTATTGCAATCTATCCCAGGAATTACTTCTGATGTTAGAACTGGAGAAGTTGTTGAAATACATATGAGAGGTGTTGGACAACAAGAGTTTATGTGGGAAGATACTGGTGTTGTAATAATAATTGATGGTGTCCCTTTATGGCAAAATGGTGGCAAAGTAAGACTTAATTTAAGTGAGATAAAAAGTGTAAAAGTAATAAAAGGTGGAGCCTCGTATTTATATGGAAATACTGCTTTAGCTGGGGCTGTAATAATTACTACTAATAAAACAAAAGGTGAAGATTCTTTTTTAGCAAGTATAGAGCGAGGTAGTCAAAAATCTGAAGATTATAAAGTAGCTTTTACAAAAGTTTTTGATGATTTTTCTTTTACCTTAAACGGGAACAATAGAAAAACTGATGGTTTTTGGGTTGATTCAAACTTTTGGTCAAAATCTGTAGCTAGTAAACTTTCATATTATATTAATTATTCAAGTGATATTACTTTAGGAATTGATAAAACAAAAAAATATGAACAAGCAAATAGAGCTTCTGTAACAGGTGTTAGTGAAGCTAGAACAACGCCTAAGGGGAACGGAAGAAACTCTTATCAAAAAGATAATAATGTAAATTTAAGTAAATATTTTTTAACTTATGTAAAAGATTTTAATAATGATTCAAACTTAATGGTTAATGTTTATAGTTATGATGATAAATATGATTATACTTCAAGTCCACAAGATATAACAAATGATGGAAATAATGATACTTATTCAAATCATACAAATAAAGATATTTTACAAAAAGGGATTAAATTAGAGTATAAAAAAGAAAATGATACTTTTGCATATTTAATTGGACTTGAAAAAGGAATAAAAGAATATTCAGATAATAATAACAGATTAATTGATTACTCTTTAGAAAAAAGAGGTAAAACTACAAATTATTATAAAGGTGAGACTTCAAAGATTGAAGACAATCAAGATAAAAAAGCAATATATTTAGAATTTAAATATGCTTTTGCTCCTAAATTTACTACTACTTTTAATATAAGACACGATATTCAAGATGATGAATATACAATTTTAAGTAGAGACTTTAATAATACTACTTGGTCAAATAGTAGTGTAAAAAGAGATAAAACTTTTAAAGAAAATTCTTATAGACTTGGTTCTACTTATACGTTAAATGAAGATACAACACTATTTACGAATATGTCTACAGGATTTAGAACACCAAGTGTTAGCCAACTATTTGCAGGAGATGTAAGAAGACAAAAAAAAAGTTCTACTTATCATAATAATATAAATATAAAAACCCAAAAATCTTTGAACTATGAAATTGGTATAAAAGGTAATAAAAAACTATTTGAAAATAAAATAAATTATACATTATCTATATTTCAATTAGATAATAAAGATATTATTGGAAAAAAAGATGGAACATACTTTTCTGGACGTGATATTTATTTTGATAATATAGGAGATTCTAAGAATAGAGGATTAGAGTTATCTTTTAAAAGTGATAGTTTAAAAACTATTTCATTTAACTTAGCATATACTTATTTAAAATCAGAATATACAAAACACAATCCTTTTATGGTATCTCTTAAAAATTTTGATAAAACATATAATATTGTGGGAAATGAGCTACCAAGAAACCCCAGTCATATTTTAGATTTATATACAACATTTAAAATCACAAAAAATCTCAAAGTAATATCTGAAGTTTATTCAAAATCAAATTATTATGCAGATGAAACAAATTTAGTGAAAATGCCTGGATATGCAATTTTAAATCTACAAACAAGGTATAATACAAAAATTGGAAAAAATAATTTTGAATTCTTTGTAAAAGTAAATAATGTTTTTGACAAACATTATTATAGAACAGCATTTTTATTCAGAGATAGAAATGGTGATGATGTAATGGATGCAGAAGATGCAAGTATTACCGTAGATCCAGGAAGAGCATTCTTTACTGGTATAAAATATACATTTTAAGTAGTATTACATGGTTGATAATATTAACAGAGAAAAAAATGATATTTTTTCATTTTTTATACTAAAAACAGTATTTAAAAATAAACTTTTCATAAGAACAGTACAAATTATTGTACTGTCACTTTTTGTTTATGCTATATATTTTGGTTTTGAGAATCCTACAAAAGAGAATATTTTTACAAAAAATTTATTTTGGGGACTTTTTTGGTCTTTATTTATGGTTCTTACTTTAGTTACATTTGGAAGGATTTTTTGTGGAATTTGTCCTCATGGTTTTTTAGGAAAATATATTACAAAATATGGTTTACAGCTTGAAATGCCAAAGTTTCTAAAAAATAGATTTATAGGTATATTTATAATTATTATTGGCTGGTGGGGGATATATTATACTTTTCCAGGAGTATTAAAAGCTCCCTTAGCAACAGCAATTTTATTTTCAGTATTAACTATCTTATCTTTTATCTTTTATTTTCTTTATAAAGACATGAATTATTGTAAATATATTTGTCCAATTGGAACATTTACTAAGGCTTATCAAAAAATATCTTTTACGAAACTAGGAACCTATAAAGATGCCTGTAGAACTTGTAAAACTTTTGATTGTGCCGTGGCCTGTTCTTATAATTTAAAACCTTATACTTTTGATAAAAAAAATTCAATGGATGACTGTACTTTATGTATGGATTGTACAAATACTTGTGAGGCTGTAAATTTTAAAGTTATTATTCCATCTTCTACCTTGTTTAAAAAAACAAAAGTAGATAAAGCAGATATTTGGGTATATATTTTAGTTGCTGCTTCTATTCCTTTATCTATGGGTTTTCATCATTTTTTAAATAGATCAAATATATCTGATTCTTTACCTTGGGTTCAAACTGCTGTATATGTAAATTCTATTATAGATATTAAAGGAGTTGATTTAGTAGGTTTTTTTGCCTTTATTTATGCTATTTTAACTGCAAGTTTAATAAGTGTAGTAGGTATGTTTTTAGCTTCAAAAGTATTAAATGAAAAGTTTTATACAACTTTTTCTTCTTTAGGTTATGCTTATATTCCTTTATTTATAATAACAGGACTAGGACATTTTTTTCATAGTTTTTTCACAAGAACTTATGCAGATATTGGAAATGGATTTATTCAAGGTTTCTCTTTAAATGCAGAAAAGATTGAAAATTTAGCTTCAAGAGATGCCTCATGGTTATATATATTTAATGCTTTTCCTTATATTGCTATACTTCTAGGATTTTATATTTTATATACAAGAGTAAACTTATTTAAAGTATCAAAAATTAGAAAATTTTTTACTTTTCTTTTTGCTTCTAGTTTAATAGTATTCTTTTTATTCTTTAGTTTCTTTAAAATATATGTGGCACAAGAGTATGGAATGAAAAAACGAAATAATCATTCTGCTATGAGTCATAAAATAATGAATCATAGTAAAATGAATCATAATAAAGATAAATAAATGGATATGGAATTATTAAAATATTTAGTAGACTATGGAGTTATAGTACTTTTAGTTTTTATGAGTTTTTTATCTGTTTGGTTTTTTATTGAAAGAGTTATATTTTATAAGAATATTAATATAAAATCATATAAAAATAAAAAGAAGTTAGATATAGCATTAACAAAACATCTTACTATTATTGGAACTATTGCTTCAAATTCTCCTTATATTGGTTTATTAGGAACTGTATTAGCTATTATGCTTACTTTTATGACTATGAGTGCAGGAGATATTGAAGCTACGAAAATCATGTCTTCTTTAGCCT
The DNA here is from genome assembly GCA_965243765.1 of Halarcobacter sp. Lineage (GTDB taxonomy): Bacteria > Campylobacterota > Campylobacteria > Campylobacterales > Arcobacteraceae > Halarcobacter. The sequence continues at coordinate 131,243 of CBDEWB010000020.1, read as the reverse complement.
TAGCACTTAAAGCAACAGCTGTTGGTTTAGTCGTTGCAATTATTTCTATGATTTTTTATAATATTTTAAGTAGGTATGCAGAAGTATTAGAGAGTGAATATGAAACTGAAGAAATTTGATTCAATCAATGTAATCCCTTTTATTGATGTATTGTTAGTATTATTAGCAATAGTACTACTTACATCAACTTTTATAGCAAAAGGTATTATTCCTGTATCATTGTCAAAAGCAGAATCTTCTAATAATATTAATATTGATAAACAAATCACGATTATAATAAAAGATAATGGAAGTTTTTATTTTAATGATAAGATTAATACAATTGAAGAAATAAAACAAAATATTATTACTTTTCCTAAAGATATAATAATTCATATAAAAAGTGATAAAAATGCAAGATTTGACTTATTTGTAGTTGTGCTTGATATTCTTAAAGAGAATGATTATAGAAATATTTCTATAGTGACTGAAAAATGACAAGATACCAAAGCTCATTTTTTCTTACTTTATTTATTTATATAGTTTTATCTGGAATATTTTTTGTAATATTAGCAAATAATGTAATTATAAAAAAAGATGAAAAAAAGAATAAAGTCATCTCCTTACAACATATTAAGTTAATTAAGAAAAAAATTATTGAAGAGGTAAAGCAAAGTCCTATAATTAAAGAGCCTAAAAAAACTACAGTTTTAAAACAGAAAGTTAAAAAAGAGATAATAAAGAAAAAGGTAATAATAAAACCTATAAAAGTAAAACAAAAAATTATAGAAGAACAACCTATAAATAAATTTAAGAAAAAACAAATTATAAAACAAACTATTACCTATAAAGAAGATTTTTTAAAAAAGAATTTATACTTAATTCAAAAAGCTATACAAAAGAGTATTATATACCCCAAAAGAGCAAAGAGAATGGGTGTTCAAGGTCGTATAATTCTAGAATTTACTTTTTTATCAAATGGAAAATTAAAAGATATAAACATTATAAGTGGACATAGGTTATTAAGAAAAGCTACGATAAGAGCTTTAAAAAATGCTTTGCCTTTCTTCCCAACTGTTTTAGAAACAATTACAATTAAAGCACCAATTAATTATAGATTTAAATAATTATTGAAAGAGTTTAATTTATCTTCATATATATTTATAATTTTAAAATTACTATGTTTTTTGCGCCTTTTAATAAAATCTCTGTTTTATATATTAAGAGACCACAGCACAACTAAAAAGATCTATAAAATTTTATTTTTTCAATTTTTAAAAAATATTTATCATAAATTATCATCTCAAATCTATATTTATTCCTAATTCTAATTGAATTTGCTCTATTCTTTCCTCTCTTTATCATCTTATTCTTACGTTTTGTGCCTTTATTTTCTTATGGGCAAATAGTTTTAGGTTGGCAGCTATACATGTAATGGTGAAATTCATATTATTCCTAAGCAGTCCTGTAAACCTTGTTGTGGATTGTTTCATGCTGGTTTTTATTAAAGCAAATGAATGTTCAACTTTTGCTCTGATTTTATGTTTTGGTTTTTCATTTTCTCTTTGATTCTTTCTATCTTCATCACTCATTTTATTTCTCTCTTTAAGACAAACATTATTTTTAATATCTTTTTCTTTTAGTAGTTCATCAATAGCTTCTGATTTATAAGCTTTATCTGCACCTGATGATTTAATATCATCACCTAATTTTTCAACAAATGTATCAACGGTAGATATATCTGAGGTATTGGCAAATGTTGTCATTGTTTCTAAAATAGCTCCTGAATCTGCATCTGTTGATATATGATTCTTATATCCTGTTGCATATTGTTTTTTACCTGCTTGATAACCTGTTCTTACATCTTTATCTATCTTTTGTTTATGCTCATAACTATCATCTTCATTTTCAATTATCTTTTTTGAAGTTTCAATATCTTTAGTATCTTTATTTTGAATCTCATCAAGTTCTTCATTTTTAAGAGTTTTAGAGTTATAAGATTTCTTTTTTAATAATCTTGATATTTGTTTTGATGATGGTTTTTTCTTTTGTAATTCTTCTTCAATAAGTATATCTATCGCTTTATTTAAAGTTTCAACCTTTTGTCTACTTTCACTTTTTTGTTCTTTATTTTTATTTTTGATTCTATTATTATGAGACTTTGTTAATGTTGCATCTACCAGTACATCTTTACCACCTGTTGCTATTAATCCTGCCTTTTCAAGTTGCTTATTAATATTTGTAAAAAGTTTACCATGAAGATTATTTTTAATTAAAGAATTTCTAAATCTACCTGTTGTAGTTGAGTCTGGTGCTAATGATTCTAAGCTTAATCCTGCAAATTTCATATAAAGTAAATTTACATTAAGTCCTTCTTCAGCTTTTTCATCACTTAAATCATAAAACTTCTGAATAAGTAAGATTTTAAACATTAATATTTGATCATATGCTTGTACTCCACATACATTTTTACTTCCTGTTCCATTCTTCTTTAATACAGGTCTTAATTTATTAAAATCTATTATAGAATCTAATTGTTTTAAAAAAGAATCTACATATTCTAATCTATCATTAAGAGCATAATCTGAAAAAGAGAGGTTTGAATCTTTAAATGCCAATTTATTACCTTTTTGCTTAAATATCTTTAATTTATATGTGTAATTATAGCTAAAAATAGCCTTTAAATACCTTAACTAAAGGCTTGGTTGAGATTTATTTTAGAGTGTTACTGTGCAGTGGTCTCATGAAGCTTATGTTGGTTGATTTAAACTCTCTTTTATTTACTAAATTATTAAAAAAAGTAATTATTCAGGCACTCATATCTTTTATTAAGTCTTAAAATAGGAAAATATTTGTTGTGTTACTGTGCAGTGGTCTCATAAATCAAAATTTTCAAATTTTATATAAATTATTTTTTATGTCATGATTTTGTCATTTTCTTAGAATACTATTAAGTAGAGATTAAAATAATTAGGTATATTGTCCTTGGAACTTTTTATTTAAATATGGTAGTCTTACGTATAAATTATTAAGGAGTAATAAATGAAAAAAGTAATTAGTTTAGTAATTGCCTCTGCATTAACTTGTAGTGTTGCATTGTCAAAAGAGATTAAAGTTGGTGCTATTATGCCAATGTCAGGTGCCTTAGCGGCATATGGGCAAGTATGTAATTTGGGTATTAAATTAGCACATAAACTACAACCAAAACTTAAAAATGGTGATACTATTAAGATTGTATTATTAGATAATAAAGGTGATAAAGTTGAAACTGCAAATGCTACAACTAGACTTATAGCTTCTGATAAAGTAGTTGCTATTTTAGGAGCACTTACTTCTACAAATACTGCTCAAGTTATTGCAATTGCTGATAAGAAAAAAATTCCAGTAATAGCTTCTGTTGCAACTAATGATAAATTAACTGCAAGAAGAACGTTTGCTAATAGAGTTTGTTTTACCGATAGTTTCCAAGGTGAAGTAATTTCAAATTATGCAATGTCACAAGGTTATAAAACAGCTATTTTAATAGTTGATCAAGCACAAGTTTATTCACTTGGTCTTGCAAAAGCATTTCAAAAAGCATTTCAAAAAGCTGGAGGAAAAATTGTTAAAAAATTTAAAATTACTTCAGGTGATAAAGATTTTAAAGCAGTAGTTGCACAAATCAAAAAAATCAATCCTGACTTTATGTTTTTACCTTTATATCATCCAGAAGCTTCTATGATTGCACGTCAGTCTAAACAATTAGGTTTAAATAAACCAATGTTTAGTGGAGATGGTGTTGCAAATCAAACATTTATTGATTTAGGTGGAAAATCAGTTGAAAGTTATATGTTTACAGACTTTTTTGATTATTTAAATCCTCCATCTAAAACTTCTGCAAACTTTGTAGCTTTTCATGAAAAAGAAACTGGTAAAAAAGAGCTTAATTCATTTACAGCCTTGGGTGCTGATACTTATAATGTTTTAATTGCAGCAATGAACAGATGTGAAGATCCAAGTGATTCTATTTGCGTTAATAATGAAATCAAAAAAACTATAGATTTTGATGGTGTATCTGGAAAAATTACTATTGATAAAAATGGAAATGCAACTAGATCTGCTGTTATTAAAGAGATTAGAAATGGTATAGCTATGTTTAAAGCAACAGTTAATCCATAACTACAAAAAATAAAAAGTTCAGTATTATTACTGGACTTTTTGTAATAGAAAAATTAACATAAGTTCAGTATTATTACAAAATAACTATATTTAGAAAACTTGGGAGTATTAATGGATGTATCAATGTTTATGCAACAGATGATTAATGGTTTCAGTTTGGGTAGTATGTATGCTCTTATTGCAATTGGTTATACTATGGTGTATGGAGTGCTAAGGTTAATTAACTTTGCACATGGTGATATTATGATGGTTGGAGCCTTTTTAGGTTATACATTTATGGCAGTATTTGAATTGTCATTTCCTGTAACAATGTTATTGTCTATTACCATAACAGCTTTATTAGGTGTGTTTATGGATAAAATTGCATATAAACCTTTACGAGAAGCTCCAAAAATATCATTACTTATTACTGCCATTGGTATTTCATTTTTTTTAGAAAATGCCTTTACAGTATTTGCAGGAGGAACACCAAGAGCTTTTCCTGTTCCTGAATATATGGAAAAAATATTTGATATCTCAGGAGTGATTTTTTCAGTTGTTTCTCTTACTGTTCCTATTGTTACTTTAGTATTATTAGCAGGTATTTTGTATGTCTTATATAGAACAAAATACGGTATGGCTATTAGAGCTTTATCATTTGATATCAAAACCGTAAATTTAATGGGAATTGATGCAAATAGAATTATTGCAATTGTATTTGGATTAGGTTCTGCTTTAGCTGCTGTTGGTGGTATTTTTTGGGCAGTAAATTATCCAAGTGTTGAACCTATGATGGGTGTATTAGTTGGACTAAAAGCTTTTGCGGCTGCTGTTGTTGGCGGTATCGGTTCAGTTACTGGAGCTGTTATGGGTGGTTTTATTATAGGATTTACTGAAGTTGTATTTATCGCTTTTTGGCCAGAACTTGGTGGTTATAAAGATGCTTTTGCGTTTATTTTATTAATATTTGTATTACTTTTAAAACCAACTGGAATAATGGGTGAAGACCTTGAAAAGAGTAGGTTCTAAGATGATGAATGATAATGTTTTTACTAAAGATAGGTTAATTAACCTAGGTTTAATTATCACAGCAATTTGGTTTACTTGGTATGCTCAAAATACTTTTAATGAGTATACAATTAGAATTATTAATAATGTTGCTATTTTTATAATTTTAGCTGTTTCATATAACTTAATTAATGGAATTACGGGTCAGTTTTCACTTGAACCAAATGGTTTTATTGCAATTGGTGCTTATGTTACTGCCATTTTATTGGTTGATAGTGATGGTATGATATATCAATATGATATAGAAGATCCATACCCTTGGATTTTAGCTATGCAGGCAAACTTTTTTTGGGCACTATTCTTTTCAGGTGTTATTTCAGCACTTCTAGCTTTATCTTTATCGTTTCCTGTATTTAGAGTAAGAGGAGATTACTTAGCAATTGTTACTTTAGGTTTTGGTTTTATTATTAGAATTTTAGCTATTAACTCTCCTGAGATTACAAATGGTTCTTTAGGAATAAATGATATTCCTGAGTACTCAAATCTTTATTGGACTGGTGGAGTTGCTATTTTTACGGTTATGGTTATTTTGAATATAATTTATTCAAAATACGGTCGTGCTATGAAAGCTGTTAGAGATGATGAAGATGCAGCAACTGCTATGGGTATTAATACTTTTAAAATTAAAACTTTAGCTTTTTCAACTTCTGCATTTTTTGAAGGTGTTGGTGGTGGATTATTGGCTGCCTTATTAACATCAATAAGCCCAGATTTATTCTCATTTTTCTTAACTTTCCAATTATTAATTATCATTGTTTTAGGTGGATTAGGAAGTACAACTGGAGCTATTTTAGGAACTATATTTGTAATGGCTGGCTTAGAGTATATGAGATTCTTAGATGAACCTATGAGTTTATTTGGTTTTGAAACAGAAGCAATGCCTGGAATGAGGATGGTAATATTCTCACTTATTTTAATCTTTGTTATGCTTTTTGCACGTGAGGGATTAATGGGTAAAAAAGAATTAAAAGATTTATTTAAAAGAAAAAGGTCAGACAAATGATTTTAGAAGTTTGTAATGTAACTAAAAAATTTGGTGGTGTGACTGCTGTTAAAAATACTTCTTTTAATGTTCAATCAAAAGAAATTTATGGTTTAATTGGTCCAAATGGGGCTGGAAAAACTACAATATTCAATATTATTACAGGAAATTATGAACCAACTGAGGGTTCTATTAAATTTCATGGTCAAATAATAAATGGTTTAAAACCATTTAAAATAGTTCATAGAGGAATAGCAAGAACTTTTCAAAATATTAGACTTTTTAAATCAATGACTGTAATGGATAACATTTTGATTGGGTTTGATTATCAAGCAACTTACACATATTTTGAAACAATTTTTAGACTACCAAGATTTTTTAAAGAAGAGAAACGGGTGATAAAAAGAGCAATTGAAATTATGGAAGTTTTAGATATTGCGCAGTTTGCTTCTGAATTAGCAACATCTTTATCTTATGGACAGCAAAGAAAAATTGAGATTGCTCGTGCTTTAGCAGCAAATCCTCAACTTTTACTTTTAGATGAACCCGCAGCAGGAATGAATCCTCAAGAGACACATGATTTAGCTGAACTATTTTTTAAAATTAGAGATGAGTTTGATATTACTATTTTGTTAATTGAACATGATATGAAATTTGTAAATAAACTATGTGATAGAGTTATGGTTTTAGACTATGGAAAAACAATCTTTGAAGGTAATATTAAAGATGCTATAAAAGATGAAGAAGTAATAAAAGCTTATCTTGGAGATTTTAAACATGCTTAAAGTTACAAATTTAGAAGTATTTTATGGACTTATTAGAGCTGTAAAAGGTGTAAATTTTGAAGTTAAAAAGGGACAAATCGTCTCACTTATTGGCTCAAATGGAGCTGGAAAAACTTCAACTTTACAATCAATTGTAAATGACGTTAAAAAAACTGGCGAGATTATTTTTAGAGATAAAGATATTACAAAATCTAAAACACATGAAATTATTCAAAATGATATTGCTTTAGTACCTGAGGGAAGAAGATGTTTCCAAAATCTTACGCTTGAAGAAAACCTTAGAATGGGTGCTTTTAATAATGATAATAGGTATGAAGAACTACAAGAAGAAATGTTTCAACTTTTTCCAAGACTAGTTTCTAAAAAAGGACAACTTGCAGGAACTATGAGTGGAGGGGAGCAACAAATGCTTGCAATTGCACGAGCTTTGATGGCAAGTCCAAAACTTCTTATGTTAGATGAACCATCACTTGGACTTGCTCCTAAGATTATTGGAGAGTTATTTGAAACAATATTAAGATTAAGAAATGAAGGTATTACTATTTTATTAGTAGAACAAAATGCTTTTGTAGCTTTAGAAGTCTCTGATTATGCTTATGTCTTAGAAAATGGTGTAGTTGCACTTGAAGGTGTTGCTTCAACTTTAATAAATTCTGATGATATTAGAGCAAAATATTTAGGTGCATAAGCATTAAAAAATAATTATATTTTTAGAACACGAATTTTAGTTGCAATTTCAATTTTTAGCTTGGATAATATGAAAAATATCGGCTTAACAAAAAATTCAAGGGTCTAAAAACTTAAGTTAACTACGATATTACAGGAGTTAAAAAAGGTTTATTTACACATGGCTGTAAAAAACAATAAAACTTGTCCATATTGCTTAAAAAATTATACTAAAAAGATTGAGTATTAAAAATGGAATTCAAAGATATAAATGCAATGAATGTGGTCGTAAATTTAGCTCAAAAAGAAGAGCAAGAAATCTACAAGAAATAATCTTCAAAAAGTATATTTATAGAAGATAAAGATTATAATAGAAGTTTGCCGTGGATAAGAAAGTAAATTTTAGAATATGAACCAATTGCAAAAATACATAATCCAAGAGAAATTGTTATAGTTTGTGATGCAACTTTTTATGGTAAAAGAAAAGAGAAACTTGGAACTTTAGTTTTTAAAGATATTATTTCCAAAGAGATATTAACATGGAAACATATTGATAGTGAATTAGTATTTCATTACAAACAACAACTACAGATACTTTTAGATTTAGGATACATTGTTAAGGCTATTATCATTGATGGCAAAAGAGGCTTGCATAAAGCCTTTAAAGACTATCTAATACAAATGTGCCATTTCCATCAAAGAAAAACAATAAACAAATATCTAACTAGAAAACCAAGACTAGAAGCTAGTAAAGATTTACAAAAGATTATGTATAATTTAACAACTACAACTCAAATAAACTTTACAAAAAAATTAAATAAATAGTATAAAAAGTATCAAGTATTTCTTGATGAGAAATCAGTATCTCCAACAACTGGAAAACTAAATTTTACTCATTCAAGAGTTAAATCTGCATATAGAAGTTTGATAACAAATTTACCATATTTATTTACATACAAAAATCATAAAAATATTACTATTCATAACACAACAAATTCTATTAATGGTGGAGTATTTTCACTAATGAAAAAACTATTAAAAATTCATAATGGTTTTACTAAAAATTTGAAGTTAAAAATGCTTGATGATTATCTTGTTAGTTATAAGGTAAAGTAATCAATTAGACCCCTTGATTTTTCATTAAGCCTAAATTATAGAAAGTAGAGTTGACTTATCATCAATAATTCTCACCTCTGAACTTCCTGTATCACAGTGGTATGATTATTTAAATAATGATACTGTTGCTGATGCAATATTAGATAGGATTGTACATTCTTCACATAGAGTTGAACTAAAAGGTACATCAATGAGAAAAATTATGTCAAAAATAAATTAACACTTGGACACTTTATGCTAAAATGTTGTTAGAGAATATTTCAAATTTGTAAGTGTCCAAGTGTTTGTGATACGGTGTCTTTGTTGAGTGATATTTGTATGATGCCTTACATATGAGATCCATAGGATTAAAAAGAATTAAATCATCCATAGGATTTTTAAATCTTACATATAACCTATTTAGATATGAACAAATAATCAGACTAGAAAAGGTAAAAGTCAAGTAAAATGAAAGAAAATTATAGAAATTTTACTAAACTTTATCCAATAATGTGTGAAGTTTACTAAGATTTTTAATAAAATTGAATTTGAAGATAAGATATGTTTCCAAAAATTTAATTAAATGGATGAAAAAGTTGTTTTTAGAGGTGCCCTATATAAATTTTCACTTAGAATTGCTGCTAAAATTGGCAAAAAATAAAAACCGTCGGACACTTATGGTATAATTTTGCATTTAGATATTTTTTACTTTTAGACTGTCCGAATGAATCTGTTGGAGCAGATATATAAGAAGGGTATTCAAATAGTACTCATAAGACTAAATTTATAAATTTAGTCTTTAGAAAAAAGAAAAAAGAGGAGTGACTGTTTAGCGATAACATAAAGAGGAAGATGTCAGCTCTAAAAAATAAAATAAACCCTTTATCTAAGAGCTTTAACACCATATTTAGCTAGACTAACGCACTATTTAATACGAAAAATTTTCTTCTTTGTTGTTATAAAAGATACTAGAAACTTCGTTGGCTGCTTTGATCATAAAGTTAGCATCAGAACCAACCGTTACAAAATTAAAACCAAGTTTTTTCATTTTTAGAGCATAGTTCACAGTGCCATTATGAATACCTGTATATTTATTGTATTTTTTGGCTATTTTGAGAATATGCTTAATGGTTTCAAGAATAAAGGGTTCTTCTTGATCAAATTTTGGCTCATATCCTAAATTAAATGATAAATCAGCAGGACCAATATAAACAGCATCAATACCTTCTACACTTAAAATATCTTCTAAATTATCTAAGGCTTCTTTTGTCTCAATCATGGCTACAATTAGGATAGAATTATTTGAAACTTGTGCATAATCTCCTTCAAAAACATATTTCGCACGAATAGGACCAAAACTTCTTTTTCCCATAGGTGGATAATATGAATATTCAACCAACTTTTGAGCTTCTTTTTTATTATTAATCATAGGACAAATTATACCATCAACCCCAGCATCCAATATTTTCATAACATGAACAGGATCTAACCAAGGCACTCTTACCATTGTAGTTGTAGAGGTCGTATTAATAGCTCTTAACATTTCAACTGTTTTTAAATAATCATTAATACCATGTTGCATATCTATTGTCAAAGAATCAAAATTTTGATGACTCATTATTTCTGCACAAAAAGCTTCAGGTATTGATAACCAACCATTTAAGGTTGTCTGTTTATTTTCCCATGCTTTTATTAATTGATGATTTTTCATATGAATCCTTAGGCAAATTGCGTTGTAATTATTTTTGTATTCATATATTCATACATTCCTTCTTCTCCACTTTCACGTCCAAACCCACTGGCTTGAATTCCACCAAAAGGAACTTCAGCAGCAGCTAAGGCAAAAGAATTTACTCCCACCATTCCAGCTACTAAATCAGCTGAAGTTCTATTTGCTAGCTCTAAAGATTTAGTAAAGGTATAAGAAGCCAAGGCATATTCTGTTGAATTGGCTTTTTTAATTACTTCCTCATAGGTCTTAAAACTCTGAATCAAAGCAATAGGTCCAAAAATTTCATTACATAATAAAAAAGAACTATTTGGTAGATCTCTTATAACTGTTGGCTCAAAAAAGAATCCTTTATCAAAACCATCTGGTCTTTTTCCACCTGTTAAAATAGTACCACCGTGAGCATGTACTTTTTCTAAAAAAGATTCTATTTCGTCTCTTCGTCTTGCATGAATCAAAGGTCCCATTGTTGTTTTTTCATTTAGTCCAGATCCTAAAACATATTTTTTAACTTCTGATACCATAGTCTCACAAAATTCATCCATTTGACTTTCATGAATATAAAAACGTGTAGGAGACACACACACTTGTCCTGTATTTGCAAATTTTACAGCAGTACATAAAGTAGCAACTACTTTAATATCGACATCAGCATGCACAATTACAGGAGCATGTCCACCTAATTCCATAGTCACTTTTTTAAGTGTAATTGCCGATGATTCAATTAGTTTTTGTCCTACTTCAGTTGAACCTGTTAAAGAGAGTTTTCGCACCCTTGAATCATTCATAATTCTAGGACTTAAAGCTTTCGCACTTCCACAAAGAAAAGAAACTAAACCTTTAGGTAGTCCTGCATCGTGACAAGCTTCAATGAGTTTCATTCCTGTTAAAGGAGCAATATCAGTTGAGCGTAAAATCATAGGACATCCAGCTGCTAATGCAGGAGCTAATTTTCTTGCCATTAATAAAATAGGGAAATTCCAAGAAGAAAATGCTGCTACTGTACCAACAGGAGTGTGCTCCACTTTTACAGAAGTATTTGGAACTCTACTTTGAATGGTTTTTCCATAAATTCTTTTTGTTTGTTCTGAAAACCAAATAAATTGATCAATACTTAAAGCCACTTCCCTTTCAGCTTGTGCCAAAGGTTTACCTGTTTCTAAAGAAACCGTATGCGCTATTTCGTCTTCATTTACTTTTAAATTATCCGCAATATGCATGATTTTATCGGCTCGATCCCAAGCATGCATCTCATTCCACTCTTTTAAGGCATTCATAGAAGCATCAATTGCAAGTGTTACTTGCTCAGGTGAGGCAATAGGAGCTTGTCCAATTATTGATTCATCATAAGGATTAATAACATCAAATTTTCCTTTATCCCCGTTTACCCACTCATTATTAATATATAAACCATACTCTTCATACATTTTCATATTTAACCTTTATATTAAATTCTTCTCTTATTTCATTAATAGTGACATTTCTTTTTTCATTTAATGATTTATTCGCTGCAAATGCCATTAATGCAGATTCCAACGCATCTTCTATCCCAACACTTACTGCTTCATTATTTTGTATACAATCTATAAAAGCGACGCTTTCTTGATAATAGGCATCTTTGTATCTCTCTAAAAAGAAATACATAGGTTTATCACTTGAGGTCCCTTCATTATTCGTCACTTCAACTGAATTATCAAAAACATTATTACAATTGGCATTGCCTTTTGTACCAAATGCTTCTACTCTTTGATCATAACCATAAGTCGTTGCTCTACAATTCTCAATCATCGCAAAACCACCATTTTCTAAAGTCATAGTAAGTATAGCAGTATCAATATCAATATCTGAATAATCTGTAATTAAAGATGCACCTTTGGCATTGATTTCAATAATATTTTGGTGAGATAAAAACCTTACTATATCAAAATCATGAATGGTCATATCCAAAAATAGGCCACCTGATGATTCTATATACGAACGTAGAGGTGCAGAAGGATCTCGTGAAACTACTTTTAAAGACAATAAATCACCTAAAACATTATTTTTCACCAGTTCAGATATTTTTTTGAAATTTTTATCAAATCTTCGGTTAAAACCAATTTGAAACACTGTCTTATTTTTGGACAAAATTTCTTGAACTTTTAGTATTCTTGCAATATCTAAATCCACTGGTTTTTCACAAAATATTGCTTTTCCTTTTTGCGAGGCTTGAATAATTAAATCGGCATGGCTATTTGTAGGGGTACAAATATAAACTGCATTAATACTCTCATCATTGATAATAGCTTCAGTATCTTTATATCTGTTCTTTATACCTTGTGAAATTGCCCATTCTTCATCTAAATATGGATCGGCAACACTTTTTACATTAACACCTATTATTTTTTTTAAACTTAAAGTATGCACTTTTCCAATTCGCCCTGCTCCTAAAATCCCTATATTTATCATTATTTATTTCCTTATTTTAAAATATATTTGGCTCTATTCCAGCTCTATTACCTCTTGCTAAAAAGTCAAAATCACAGCCTTCATGGGCTTGTGATACATGAGAGGTGTACAAATAGGTATATCCACTGTCATAAGCTCTTTTTTCTTGTACATAGTTTTTTTGTCTTTGCTTTAATTCTTTATCACTTAATAAAACCTCAATAATTCTATTTTTAACATCTAAATGAATCATATCTCCTGTTTGAACTAAGCCTAGATTTCCACCAATATATGATTCTGGCGAGACATGTAAGACACAGGTACCATAAGATGTTCCACTCATTCTGGCATCTGAAATTCTTACAATATCCGTGATACCTTGTTTTAAAAGTTTTTTAGGTATGGGCAATTGTCCCCATTCTGGCATACCAGGGGCACCTTGTGGCCCTGCATTTTGTAATATTAAAACAGTATTTTCATCTACATCTAAATCATCATTATCAATCTCTTCTTTTAAGGTTTTGATATCTTTATACACTAGGGCTTTGCCTGTATGTTTTAACAATCTTGTTTCACACGCTGTTTGTTTAATAATCGCACCATTTAAAGCTAAATTTCCTCGTAAAACTGCAATAGAACCCAGTTTATTTAAAGGTTTTTCAAGACTTTGTATCACATCTTCATTGTAGTTCACGCTGTCTTTTATATTTTTATAAAAAGGTTTTAAATTGACTGTTTTGATATCATGTAATTTTGATTTAAGTTCTGTATACAAGGCATTTGAGCCCCCTGCATAATAAAAATCTTCCATTACATATTTACCTGAAGGTTGCAAATTTAAAATCAAAGGAATATCATTTGAAATACGTTCAAAATCTGCTAAAGTAATATCAATATTCGCCCGTTTAGCCATAGCAATTAAATGAATAATTCCATTTGTAGAACCTCCAATGGCATTTAAAACAACAATGGCATTTTCAAAAGACTCTTTGCTCAACATATCTTGAGGTTTAAAATCTTGTTTGACGAGTTCAACGGCTTGTATTCCACAATTTCTTGCCATTCGTACATGAGAAGAATCAACAGCAGGAATCGTTGAGCTTCCAGGAAGTCCGAACCCTAAGGTCTCTGCTAGAATCATCATCGTTGCAGCCGTTCCCATACTCATACATGTCCCAGCTGAGCGTGCAATTCCAAATTCTAAAGCTCTCCATTGACACTCATCTAACATACCTGCTTGTTTTTTCTCCCAAGCTTTCCAAACATCTGTTCCAGAAGCTACTACTTTACCTTGATAGTTTCCTCCAAGCATAGCACCAGCTGGCATATAAACCGTTGGAATGTTAAAAGAAATAGCTCCCATTAAAACACCAGGCGTTGTTTTATCACAGCCCCCCATAACCACACACCCATCAACAGGATGTGCTTTTAATACTTCTTCGACTTCCATAGCCAGTAAGTTTCTGTACATCATAGAAGTAGGTTTCATCAACTGTTCCCCTAGACTTAATACTGGTATTTCAATAGGGAAACCTCCTGCTTGTAAGATTCCTCTTTTAATATCTGCTACACGCTGAGGAAAATGAGTATGACAAGTGTTAAATTCATTCCACGGATTAATAATAGCAATAATAGGTTTTCCAATATATTCTTCTGGTTCATATCCCATTTGATTTACCCGTGAACGATGTCCAAAACTTCTTAAATCATCTTTTTCAAACCATCGTAAACTTCGTAATTTTTTTTGTTCTACCATCTTTTTTCCTTATAAACTAACTACTGTTTTATTTTCATTGGATTCTATAATTGCATTTAAAACAAGAGCAACATTTTTTGCATCTTCAAAATTCACTTTTTTACTCTCATTATTGTTCACAATCACATTTAGAAAATTGGCTGCTTCTATGGCTTTTAAATCTTCATAGCCAAGACCTGAACCATCTGAAGGATTAAAATTACCGTGATTAGAATGAAGAGGAGATGAATAAATCTTTCGATAACCATTTTGTTTTCCTTCCTCATGAATATACAGATTTAAGGTATTCATTTCTTCAAAATTCCATTTAATACTTCCTTTTGAACCATGTACTTCAAAAGTCATTTCAGACGTTGGTCCATAAAAGGCTCTGGAAGAATCAATATAACCTCTTGCTCCATTTTTAAATTTAACAATGGCATTTACGTAATCATCATTCGTAACGTCTTTCATTTCATCATTTTTTGAACCCTTCGCATAATGAGAAGCACCAGCTGGAGCTACAGGACGTTGTTTTATAAAGGTATCCATTACCCCTTGAACTTCACTTATTTCACCCATTAAATTAATGGCCATATCTACAGCATGTGACATAATATCGGTCAAAGCTCCATGGCCATTCTCTTTTTCAAATCTCCATGAATAAAATCCCAATTCATCCGCAGCATAACAAGAAAAGAATCTTCCTCTAAAATGTCTTAATTCTCCAATAGCACCTTCTTTTATTAATTTTTTAGCTTCTTGAACTAGTGGAGACCATCTGTAGTTATAACCAACAAAGGTTTCTTTCCCATACGTTTTTACTAATTCATAGGCTTTAATAGTATCATCAGGAAATGCACCAACTGGTTTTTCACAATTAATGTGTTTCTTGTGTTTAATACAATATTCAATCATTTCTAAATGCAAAAAATTAGGAGCTGTAATATCAACAATATCAACAGCAGGATCTTCTATTACTTTTTTCCAATTGCTTGTATACTTTTCAAAACCAAATCTTTCTTGTGCGGCTTTTGCTCGCTCTTCTATAATCTCACTACAAATAATTAGTTTAGGACTAACGTTTAAAGAAGCAAATTTTGCTTTAATATTATTATATGCATTGGAATGAGCTTCACCCATCCAACTCATTCCAATAATTCCAACGCCTATTTCTTTCATCTTAAACCTTTATAATATTTTATTGATATATATATATGCTTTTTTTGCATATTCTAATGGATTAGCTAACTTTGGATCTTGTTCCGCTTCTACTACTATCCAACCCACATAATTAATCTCTTTTAATACCCCTACAATAGGAACAAAATCAATAATTCCATCTCCTGGTACTGTATAAATGCCTGCAAGTACAGCATCAATAAAAGAAGTATCTTTTTCTAATACTTCTTTTTTTATTTTTTCTCTTACATCTTTAAAATGTACATGAGAAATTCTATTTTTGTGTTTTTTGATCATCTCTAGTGGATTTCCACCCGCAAAATAAATATGCCCTGTATCAAAAGATAGACTCACTTCATCTTTTGTATATTTTAAAAACATATCAATTTCATCCTCATTTTGAATGATCGTTCCCATATGATGATGATAGGATAAAACAACCCCTTTAGATTTTGCAAAATCAAATAAAATATTATAGTTTTTGGCATATACTTTCATTTCAGCTTCACTTAAAACAGGTTTTTTACTTAAAGATATTTTTTGTTTTCCTTGAATAGTATTTGAACACTCACAGTAAACCACTACCTTACAACCAGCATATAACTTATTATCAATAAAAACATCTAAGTCTTTTAACTCTTGTTCTACACTTTGAGATAACAAATTTCCAGAAAACCATGAACCTGCTAGTTCTAAATCAAAATCTTCTAATACTTTTTTTAACTTTTTTTTATCTTGTGGAAATTTTCCACCCATTTCAGTACCTATATAACCAGCTTCCCTAGTTTCACTTAAACAGGTTTCCAAAGGAGTATTTCCTCCTAATTGTAGTAAATCATCATTTGACCATGCAATAGGTGCTATCGCTAATTTTACTTCCATCTATACTCCTTTTCTTTGTGCTTTAACATTTTCTTCGTAGTTTTTTCTGGCTTCTAGTATTTTTTCTTTTTTTGAGACTTCTGGCACACCCACTTCCCACCAAGCATCTCCATGTTCGCTCCAATTATATTTTGAAACTTCAATATGAAGTATATATGTCTTAGTCGATGCTTTTGCTCGTAAATATGCGGCTTCTAAATCTTCAATCTTAGATACAAATTCACCATTTGCACCCATGGCTTTAGCATGTTGTACATAATCTACTCCAAAAGGATCTCCTGCTAATTTACAATCTTGAATTAAATTATTAAAAGGTTCTGCTCCTTGGTTGATTTGAAGACGGTTGATGACTGCATATCCTTGATTATCACACACAATAACAATCATTTTATCTCCTGATAAAACAGAAGAGTAAATCTCTGTATTTAACATCATATAAGAGCCATCACCGGTAAATACAATGTTTTGTCCTTCTTTATTTGCAATAGCGCTTCCATATCCACCTGATACTTCATATCCCATACAAGAAAAACCATATTCATTGTCAATAGTATTAAAACCTTTTGTCTGCCAAATTATATTTAATTCCCCTGGTAAACCACCAGCTGCTGTAATTACCCTATCTTTCTCTTCGGCTAATTTATTAATTATTCCAACTACATTAGCATAAGAAGGAATTTCATTTTTTTCATTAATTTTATCTTCTACATATTTTAAATATTTTTTTTTATTTTTTTTTGCTCTGTTTATTAAAGTTATATCAACTTTATAATCTTTTAATTTTTCTGTTAATTCTTCTATAATTTCTTTTGCATCTCCTACCACTTGAATACTTCTATGTTTTACAGCATCAAATCTTGAAGCATTTATGGATACAAATTTTACATCATCATTTTTAAATATTGACCATGAACCTGTAGTAAAATCTTGTAATCTTGTACCTATATTTATAATAACATCGGCATCATTGATTAATGTATTAATTGCTTTTGTTCCAGAAACTCCAACAGGACCTATATTTAATTCTTCATTAGCTAAAAAAGCTGTTTTTGCAGATACCGTTGTTCCATAAGGAATTTGGCATTGTTGTGCGAAATCCTTTAAAGCTTCACTTGCTTTTGATAACAATACACCCCCACCTGCAATAATAACTGGATTTTTAGCATCTTTTATTATTTCTACGGCTTCTTTTATTTCCTCTTTTGCTGCTCTACTTCGTACTAATGTGTGTACTTTCTTGTCAAAAAAAGACACAGGGTAATCATAGGCCATACTTTGAGTATCTTGACACACTCCAATATAAGCAGGTCCACAAGTTCTTGGGTCTAACATCATGGCTATTGCTTGTGGTAAGGACTGCATTAATTGGGCAGGATTAGTAATTCTATCCCAGTATTTTGTAATGGGTTTAAAACAATCACTAGCACTAGAAGTGGAATCTCTTTCATTTTCAATTTGTTGAAGTACGGGATGGCTTAATCTATTATCAAATATATCTCCACTTAACATTAATAAAGGCAAAGAATTGGTATATGCAACACCAGCAGCAGTAATCATATTGGTTGCCCCTGGTCCTATTGAAGTGGTTACAAGCATAATTTGTTCTCTATTTTTAGCTCTTGCATAAGCAATTGCTGCTAAAGCCATTGATTGCTCATTTTGTCCTCTGTATGTGGGAAATTCCTCTTTTATGTCATATAAAGCTTCTGCAATACATGTTACATTTCCATGTCCAAAGATTCCAAAAGTACCATTTATGTACTTTTGAACCCCTGTTTCTGTTTGTATGTATTGATTGTTTAAGAATTTGATAATTGCTTGTCCAACCGTTAATTTAATAGTTTCCATACTTCTCCTTTTCTTATAAGTTTTTAGAATCCTCACCTAACTCTTCACTTAAATCTTGTATTACTTTTCCACCTGCCATTTGTTCTTGCAGTTCTTGCACGGTTACTCCAGCTTTATCATAAGTACCAAAGGTTTGACCTCTGTTTAAAATAGTAAATCTATCTCCAACAGCAAAAGCATGATACACATTATGTGTAATAAAAATTACTGCTAGGTTCTTTGTTTTTGCTTGTAAAATATATTTTAAAACCATAGACGATTGAGCAACACCAAGTGCTGATGTAGGCTCATCCAAGATAAGTACCTTTGCGCCAAAATAAACTGCTTTTGCAATGGCTAAACACTGTCGTTCTCCCCCTGAAAGTGTTCCTACGGCTTGAGAAGCTTCTCTAATATTAATACCGATTTCTTTCATTGCGGCAAAAGCAATTTTATCTGCTTTTTTAAAATCTAATATTTTAAAAGATCCCCATTGTTTCTCAATAACATCTTCTCTTCCTAAAAAAAAGTTTCTAGAAATAGACATTAAAGGAATTGTTGATAAATCTTGATACACCGTAGCAATTCCTGCATTTAAAAGTTTCTCAGGACTTGGATCCATTACATCTTTGCCATCCACTTTATATTCTCCTGATGTTTTAGGATGAACTCCTGCAAGTATCTTAATTAAAGTAGATTTACCTGCACCATTGTCTCCTAATAAACACATTACTTCTCCAGGAAAAAGATCCATTGAAATTCCATTTAAAGCAATAATATTTCCAAAATGTTTTTTAACATCTTTAATTTGTATAATTGGCGTTCTCATCATTAACTTCTCATAATCTTTTTTCTAACACTATTACTTAACATAACAGCCCCCAATAACATCATTCCTAAAAATACTCTAAACCAGTCACTATCAATAGCAGTATACGAAATACCAATATTTACAATTCCAAAGATTAAAGCACCTAAAGATGCACCAATAACGGTTCCATAACCACCTGTTAATAATGCTCCACCCATAACAACTGCAATAATGGCTTCAAATTCTTTTAATAAACCTCTTTGAGCATCAGCAGATCCATAATCAAATACTTGACACGCTGCAAAAACAGTAGCACAAAATGCTGTTGTCATAAACAACATGATTTTTACTTTATCTGTTGGAACACCCATATTTTTAGAAGCTTGTTCATCTCCACCTGTTGCATAAATCCAATTTCCATATTTAGTTAATCGTAAAATTACCACGCCTACAATAGTAAGTCCAATCCACCATACCAATAACATTTTAATACCAGTAACAACAGGAGTTCCATCATCAAAAGTAGCAATCATATTAATCTCTGCCAAATAAGTAAATAGTCCAGTAAAAGCTTCTCCTCCAAATAAAGAAGCTAACCAATCTCCTTGTGATGCTTCTTTAACACCTCCAACTAAAGTTTGGTTTGTTAATAATCTTGAAATTGCAATCGTTAGACCTCTTAAAATAAACAAAGAAGCCAAGGTAACAATAAATGATGGTAATTTTGTTTTAACCACAATATAACCATTTACAAACCCTATTCCACACGCAATAATAAAAGCAGTAATAATAGAAATCCAAGCAGGAATTCCATATTCTACTGTCATAATTGCCATTATAATTCCAGAAAATCCAATCATTGAACCAACAGATAAGTCAAACTCTCCACCTATCATTAATAAACAAGCTCCAACTGCAATTATTCCAATTAGTGCTGCTTGCTCTGTCCATGACAAAACACCTTCTAATGTAAACATTGCATCTTCTGCAATTATAAAAAATACTAAAAATACACCTAATACACCTACTACTGAAGTAAATTCTGGTTTTTTTAATATCCTTGAATATAAACTCTCTGTTCCTAATCGCTCATCAGTCATTTTTTCTCCATTCATAAAACTAGGATTTCTCCTAGCTTTTATATTATACTTATCTGTATTTGCCTGCATACTTTTCAACACTAGCAACATTTGCTTTCGTAACATATCCAGGACCTGAATTAATATCGCCATTTTGTAATACCCCATATTTAATGAGTTGAGTTAATACAACGATTGGCATATATCCCTGAAGATATTGTTGTTGATCAATTGCAAAATCAATTACACCAGATTTAATTCCTTTGATAATATCTTTACTTAAATCAAAAGTAACAAAGTAGATATGTCTACCTAATCTAGCTTTTTTAACAGCTCTCATTGTAGGAGAAACTGCAACTGGTCCTAAAGCTAAAACAGCATCATAATTTTTTAATCTAGGTTTAACTTTTCTCTCAATTTCAGCTGGATCTACTCCAACATCTAACATATTATTCTTAACACCTAAAGCATCCGCAAAACCTTGACATCTTTGTTCTAAAGAGATATTCGTAATTTCATGATTAATACAAATAAATGTTTTAACCCCAGCTTTTTGAGCTCTCTTACCTGCTTGTAATCCTGCATCGTACTCAGATTGTCCAATATGCATTAATGCACCAATCTTTTTACCATAAGCACCACCTGAATTAATGGTAATAACAGGGATTCCTAATTTAATTGCTTTTTTAATAGCTCCGCCTAAAGCATCTGAATCAGGAATAGTAACAACTAGTCCATCTGGTCTTTTAGCCACTGCTGATGCAATTAATCTAGACATTTCAGTTAAATCTCCAGATGCAGGGTTTCTATAGTTTACGTTTACTCCCATATCTTTAGCTGCATTGTTAACACCATTTTTAACAACAGACCAAAAACCATCAGTATCAGCTCCATGAGTAACAACAGCAATATTAATATCTTTTGCAAGAATTAAACTAGATGCACATAACAATCCACATATAACTTTCTTTAACATAATCGACTCCTTTAGTTTTGTTTTCGACATATTCAAGTTTATATAATTTTAACAATAATGTACATAGTTTTTTATAATTACAATAAAAAGTTAAAATTATGGGTAATAAAGTAACATTAATTAAATATTATATATTCTTTTGAATTATAAATATATTAAATATATATTTTGAGTACTTATGTAACATATATTAGAAATTTTTAACCATATTGTATAAAACTATGTACATTTTAAAATAAATAACGTAAGATTTAAGTAGGCATTTTGCCTCTCCTATATATAATAAGATTAAAAGGATTTTCATGAAAATATTTAAAATAGGTATAGTTGGGCTTGGACGAATGGGACAAGAACATTTACAACTTATCTCTGAGCATATATCATCTGCAAAAGTCAAAGCAGTATGTGATTTGGAATTTAATCAAGATGCAAAAAAACTCATAAAAAAATATGGAATAAGAGATAAATATACTGATTATAAAGAAATGCTAAAAGATCCCTTGCTTGATATCATTTATGTATGTACGCATATTGATGATTTAAGCAAAATATCTATTGATTGTATCAAAGCAAACAAACATACTTTTTGTGAAGGAAACCTATCAAAGAATGTCGAACATATAAAAGAATTAATAACAGTTTTAGAAAATAGTAAAGCAAAATTTATTATAGGTTTAAACAAACGCTTTGATAATAATTTTAACTCTGTAAGAGATGCTGTTCTAAAAGGAAAAATTGGAGAACCACAAATTATTAAAATCACCTCAAGAGATCCTGATTTTCCTCCAATGGAATATTTAAAGAATTCAGGAGGACTATTTTTTGATATGACGGTGGATGACTTTGATATGATTCGTTATTTAAGTAAATCAGAAATTATTGAAGTTTATGCCATGGGTGCTGTTTTAATTGATGATACCATTAAACAATATAATGATATTGATACAGCTACTCTTACTTTACGCTTAGCAAATGGCATCTTATGTATGATTGATAATTCAAGAAGAGCAACTTATGGTTATGATCAAAGAATCGAAGTACATGGTTCTTTAGGAATGGTAACAACCTCAAATGAATTACAATCCAAAGCAAAAATATATACAGGGTATGGTGTTATTGAAGAAAAACCACAGTATCTAATCGTAGAGCGTTATAAACATTCCTATATAAAAGAAACGGAACATTTCATTAATTGTATTAATGAAGACAAAGAACCTTTAATAGGTTGTAATGATTCTTTACAGGCATTATATGCTGCAAAAGCGGCTATGAAATCCTACTTAGAAAACAGACCTGTTAAATTATCAGAAGTTAGATAAAACGAAGAAAATGAAAAAATCCATATGCCTAGAAATAATATTTACAGAAGTTGATTTTTATAATAGTTTTGAACTTGTCAAAAAATATGGTTTCACGTATGTTGAGTTTTGGACATATTATGACAAAGATATTACAAGAATTAAAGATTTATTAGAAAAATATTCTTTAAAACTTACTAGTTTTTCAGGGGATTATAGATATTCACTCATTGATATAAAAGAACAAAATGCGTATATAGATGATATCAAAGAAACTCTTAAGGTAGCAAAAAATTGTTTTGTAAGAATATTTGTGATTCACTCAAATGCTTTGGGTGAAGGCGGAGTAGTTATTAATCATTATGAAGAGTTAAATGTACAAGAACAAACATCAATAATGATAGAGACATTGGTTTTATTAAAAGAAGATGTAAAAGAGAGTGGCATTTGTTTGGTTTTAGAAGCCTTAAATATCCATATCGATTATGTCGAAAATGCTTTAAAATATACAAAAGATGCAGTTCATATTATAAGAGAAGTTAATTGTGATTTTATTAAAGTTTTATACGATATGTATCATATGCAAATCAATGAAGGCAATATTATTTCTACTTTAAAACAGTATCAAAAAGAAATTGCTTACATTCATATAGCAGACACCCCAGGAAGGGTAGAACCAGGTATAGGAGAAATTAACTTTTCTAATGTCTCAAAAACATTAATAGAATTGTATGCAGATATGCCCATTGGTTTTGAATTATTCCCAAAAATAAATTCGCAAATTGCAATAAAAAAATTATAAATCTATAGGAGAGAAAATGAGTAATATAGTAAAAGCCCTAATAGGCGGTGAGTTAATAGAAAGTAAAACAAATAATTATGTAGATATGGTATCTCCTTTAACCAATAAAGTCATAGGAAAAGTTCCTTGTATGTTAAAAAGTGAAATAGATGATGCCGTACAAAAAGCACATCTGGCTTATTTATTGTGGAGATTTACTTCTGTTATGACAAGAACAAGAGTAATGCTTAAATATCAAGCCTTAGTTAAAGAAAATATGGAAGAATTAGCAACAATTCTTTGTGCAGAATCAGGAAAAACTTTTAATGATGCAAAAGGAGATTTAGTAAGAGGATATGAAGTCATTGAGTTTGCGTGTTCTGCTCCTACTTTATTAATGGGAGAAACTATTGAAAATGTTGCAAATAAAGTAAATACGTATTCTTATAAACAAGCTATTGGAGTGTGTGCAGGAATTACACCTTTCAATTTTCCAGGAATGATTCCTTTATGGATGTTTCCATTATCAATTGTAGCAGGTAATGCATTTATTTTAAAACCTTCTGAAATGGTTCCTAATACGGCATTAAGATTAGCAGAACTTTTATATGAAGCAGGAGCTCCAAAAAATATTTTACAAGTAGTTCATGGACAAAAAGAACAAGTAGATATGTTATTAGATCATGATTTAGTGCGTTCCTATTCTTTTGTAGGAAGTCCTGCTGTTGGAGAATATATTTACTCTCGAGCCACCGCTAATTTAAAAAGAGCGCAAGCTTTAGTAGGTGCTAAAAACCATATGGTAATTATGCCAGATGCGAATAAAGAAAATGTATTAAATGCTTTAGTTGGAGCTTCAATGGGAGCAGCAGGTCAACGATGTATGTCTATTTCAGTTGCATTATTTGTAGGAACTGCCAAAGAGTGGATTCCTGAATTAGTACAAAGATTATCAAAAGTAAAACCAGGAGCTTGGAATGATAAAAGTGCGGATTACGGTCCTATTATTACGCGAAAAGCGCAAAACAGAGTAGAAGATTTAATAGCTCAAGGGGTTAAAGAAGGTGCTAATCTTGTTTTAGATGGAAGAGGCGTAACAGTTGAGGGATATCCAAATGGAAATTGGATCGGGCCTACTGTTTTTAGAGATGTAACAGTAGATATGAATATATACAAAGCAGAAATATTTGGTCCTGTTATTTCGATATTAGAGCCAGAAACATTAAATGAAGCCTTAGATATTATTAATAATAATATGTTTGGAAATGGAACCTCTATTTTCACTTCAAGTGGCGCAAGTGCTACTAAATTTAGAAGAGACGTACTAGTAGGACAAGTAGGTATTAATATTCCAATTCCTGTGCCTTTACCATTCTTTTCATTTACAGGATGGAGAGGTTCATTTTATGGCGATTTACATGCCTATGGAAAACAAGCTATGACTTTTTATACAGAAACAAAAACTGTGACTGAAAAATGGTTTGAAGATGAAGAACATGAAGCAGTAGCATTTAACTTTAAAGAAAATCATTCAAAATAATAAGTTAAAGCGAAAGAATTAAGTATAGCAATAAACATAGTTGTAATAGGATATAGTTATATTAAACTAAACTATAAGTTATTACGGCTTAACAAAAAATTCAAGGGTCTAAAAACTTAAGTTAACTACGATATTACAGGAGTTAAAAAAGGTTTATTTACACATGGCTGTAAAAAAACAATAAAACTTGTCCATATTGCTTAAAAAATTATACTAAAAAGATTGATATTAGAAATGGAATTCAAAGATATAAATGCAATGAATGTGGTCGTAAATTTATCTCAAAAAGAAGAGCAAGAAATCTACAAGAAATAATCTTCAAAAAGTATATTTATAGAAGATAAAGATTATAATAGAAGTTTGCCGTGGATAAGAAAGCAAATTTTAGAATATGAACCAATTGCAAAAATACATAATCCAAGAGAAATTGTTATAGTTTGTGATGCAACTTTTTATGGTAAAAGAAAAGATAAACTTGGAACTTTAGTTTTTAAAGATATTATTTCCAAAGTATACTACCCCAAGAAAAACAAACAATTTTTTCTAAAGTTTAATTCTTAAAATAGTAAAATTAAACAATAAAAATAAAGGATAATAATATGAGCAGAACAAGAACAGTTTATAGTGCAGAATTCAAAACAAGATTAGTACTAGAGCTTTTAAAAGAAGACAAAACATTAACACAAATTGCAAGTAAAAATAATATAACACCGAAGAATTTGCAAAACTGGAAAAAGATATTTTTAAATAATGCAGTAGTTGCAATGGAACCTGCTAAAGCAGTTAAAGAATATAAAGAAGAAAATATAAAATTACAAGCAAAACTTGATGAATATGCAAAAGTAGTAGGTCAATTAACTGTAGAGAATGAGTGGGCTGTGGGAAAGTTAAAGAGCTTGGACTCTAGCTATAAAAAAGAGTTAGTAGATAAAACAGATAGTAAAATAATTTCAGTTGTAAAACAATGTAAACTACTTAATTATAATAGAAGTAATTTATTTTATGTACCTATGGTAAATCCTATAAAACAAGATATTAAAAATGAGATAGTTAAAATATTTGTAGATATACCATGTTATGGTTATATTAAAGTACACAAAGAGTTATTAGAACGTGGATACAATGTCTGTATCAATACAGTACGCCAATATCGTAAACAGTTAAGTTTAAGAGCTGTACTAGCTGTACGTCCACCAAATACTTCTTGGGCTGATAAACAACATCCTAAACATTCATATAAAATTAGAGGACTTGATACAGTAAGAGCAAATCAAGTATGGAGTACTGATATAACATACATTAAAATAAAAGGGGGAATGGTCTATATGGCAGCTATTATAGATTGGTATTCTAAAGCCATATTATCATGGAGAATATCTAATACAATGGATACTGACTTAGTCATGGGTGTGCTAAATGAAGCCTTATCCAAATATGGAAAACCAGAAATATTTAATACCGATCAAGGTAGTCAATATACCTCTTATATTCATACTCAAACATTAAAGGATAATAATATTATTATTTCAATGGATGGAAAAGGAAGAGCAACAGATAATATATGTATAG
The DNA here is from genome assembly GCA_965243765.1 of Halarcobacter sp. GTDB lineage: Bacteria > Campylobacterota > Campylobacteria > Campylobacterales > Arcobacteraceae > Halarcobacter. Next base: position 104,695 of record CBDEWB010000020.1, on the reverse strand, counting down.
AAAGATTTTGGAGAAGTGCAAAGGTGGAAAAGATATATCTTAATGAATATTTCAAAATATCAACATTGAAAAATGATGTTACAGATTATATGGAGTTTTATAATTATAGAAGATTTCATCAAACTTTAAATTATAAAAAACCTATGAATGTATACTTTGAAAGTATGAAAATAAATGATGTAAATTATAATAAATTAGATGAAATTGTGGCATAAAGTTACAGTTGATAGTGGGAATTAGGTTTTATAGAAAGTTGTCTTGACATATTGGGGTAGTATATAATTTAACAACTACAACTCAAATAAACTTTACAAAAAAATTAAATAAATAGTATAAAAAGTATCAAGTATTTCTTGATGAGAAATCAGTATCTCCAACAACTGGAAAACTAAATTTTACTCATTCAAGAGTTAAATCTGCATATAGAAGTTTGATAACAAATTTACCATATTTATTTACATACAAAAATCATAAAAATATTACTATTCATAACACAACAAATTCTATTAATGGTGGAGTATTTTCACTAATGAAAAAACTATTAAAAATTCATAATGGTTTTACTAAAAATTTGAAGTTAAAAATGCTTGATGATTATCTGGTTAGTTATAAGGTAAAGTAATCAATTAGATCTCTTGATTTTTCATTAAGCCCAAATTTTATTTAATGACTTCTTGTTTCTAATTCTCTTTTTAAAGCTTTTAGGCTTAATCGTATTGATTCCATCTCATTTACTAAATAATGTATTTGACCGTCTGTTGTTTCTAAAATATCATCACCAGTTTCTCTATGAACTCTATCTAATTCTTTATAGCTAGATTCCAAACTATTGATTTTATTACAGTCCTTTACATAGGAGATTAACTCTTTTGTGTATCTTCTTCAGTATTTACAAAATTTATTATGCATGTTTTTGTTTCTTGAACAAGAGCACGTGCAATAATATCATCTTCAACAATAATATGCTCCAAGTGTAAAGATTTTAGTTTATCTTTTTCACTGAATCTTGTAACTTTTACAATTGTTTTTGTATTATGTGTCAAATCATCAATAACTTCACAAATAAGTTGTACTTTTTCTTGATTATCAATTGCAACAATTACAGCACAAGCATCTTTTATATTAACTGATTCTAAAATATGTTTATGTGCAGCATTTCCAAAGATTATTGGTTCTTTTGCTCTATATCCCATCTCAAAGAACTTTAAATTATGCTCAATAATAATATATTCATGTCCATCAAGGCGTAAGTTATGAGCTATTTCTTGTCCTAAATGTCCAAAACCTAATACAACAATATGACCTTTTATGTCTTTTTGTATATTATGAGTTGGTATTACCATCATAGGATCACTTGGAATCAATTTAGTTGCCAATGAAGACATATTTTTTAAAGCAATTGGTGTTAATATCATAGAAATTATAATTGTAACTATTAAAATTTGTGAATGTGTTGGATCTATTAACTCATTACTACGAGCAAGTTCTAAAATTGCAAGTGAAAATTCTCCAATTTGAACTAAAGAAAGTGCAGTTTTAAATGCAACTCTTTTTGTATCATCAATTCTTACTAAACCATAAATAATAAAATATTTTAATAAAAGTAATAAGGGAAGAAGTAATAATATGGTTAAGATATTTTGTGAAATTATTTCAAAGTTTATCTGCATTCCAACTGTTATAAAAAATACACCTAATAATAAGTTTCTAAAAGGTGTTAAATCGGCTTCAACTTGATGTTTAAATTTTGTTTCAGAAATAATCATTCCTGCTACAAAAGCACCTAAAGAATATGTGAAACCAAAATAATGTGCTAAATAAGAAGACCCAATTGCGATTAGTAAAACTGAAGCTACAAATAGTTCATCTGATTTTGATCTACTTACATGCTCGAAAAATGGTTCTAATAAATACTTCCCTATAACATACAGTAATAAAATTAAAATAATAGCAGCAACTGTTGTTTCAATAATTAGATTAAAAACACTTTTATCTTCTCCCATCGTAAAAAAAGATATCATAAGCAAAATTGGGATTACGGCAATATCTTGCATAATCAAAATACCTAGAACTCTTTGACCATGTCTTTTCTTAATATTATTTGTTTCATTAAATATTTTTAATACTATTGCCGTAGAGGATAAAGATAAAGCAGCACCAATTACTAAAGAAGTTTTAAAATCAAAGTCTAAAACATACATACAAATAACAAATACAAATACTGTAGTTGTAGCTATTTGCAAGGTACCTGTCAAAAATACCTCTTTTTTCATTCTTTTTAAGTGCTCAATTGAAAACTCTAAACCTATTGTAAACATTAAAAATACTACACCAAACTCTGCAATTTCTTTTAATTTATTATTATATACAGCTTCTTGCAAACCAAAAGTATATGCAATAATAGTTCCTGTAAAAATATACCCTATTATTGTAGGTAAATCGAATCTTTTTAATAATAAATTAATAACAATTGCAATTAATAATGTCCAAACTATTATTCCTAACATAATATCCTCATAGTTATTTTAAATATAATGCATCTGCTTGTAACCTTCAACTCTTTTTTTATAAGCTGACTTAAGCATTGCATTTTTAGTATCTAAGAAATCAATAGCTAAACACTCTTGATTTCCACGTCCTATTCTTCCTAAATATTGAATTAGTCTACCATAATATGAAATAGGTGTAGCAAAAATAATTGTATTTAAATGAGGAAAATCTATTCCTTCGCCAAAATATGAAGTAGTTGCTAAAATCAAACTCTTTTCTTCAACTAATTGCATATTTGTAGTTTGTTCTTGTTTGCTCATGCTTCCATGAATTGCAACATAATCAATATCTTGTTCTATTAATTTTTCCTCTAAAACATTTATGTGTTCAATCCTATCTGTTAATAGTAAAATCTTTCTTGTTTTATATAAATTTATATATTTTAAAATTAAATTATTTCTATTTTTATCTACACATAATTCATTTATTAAAGTTGCATAATTATCAGCAGTACTTACAAAATTAGTTTTTACTATTTCTAAAGTATTCTTAAAAGTTCTTTTTCTCTTATACTCATAAGCAATTTTTCCTAACTGTTGAAATAAAATTGGTTCTAAGCCATCTTTTCTTTTAGGAGTTGCGCTAAGACCTAAAATATATTTTCCAAAAAACTGTTTAATTATTAATTCAAACGTAATTGCAGGTATATGGTGACACTCATCAACTATAACAAACGAGTAATTATTTATAATATCAGTATTATTTTTTAGGCTCTGCATAGTTGCTACATCAATTTTTCCATTTAATTTATTATGACCTTTTCCTAAATAACCTATATCTTTTTTTGAATAACCAAAATAATCAACAAATCTATCAATCCATTGATTTAAAAGTATATTTTTATTTACTACAATTAAAGTACTACAAGCTCTTAACTCGAACATTTTTGCACCAATTAATGTTTTACCAAAACCAGGAGGTGCTACACAAATACAAAAATCATTTTCTGATATTTTTTCTATTGCAAGTTTTTGTTCAATTCTAAGTTCAAACTTGACTCTTTTCATTTCAATTTTATTAAAATATGTTCTATTATCTATTTTAAATTCAATACTATGTTTTGTTAAAAACTTTTTTAATATTTCAATTAAACCCCGAGGTAATTTTAAATAAGTATCATCTTCTATAAAATTTTTAATAACTCTTGGCGTATTATAAAGAGGTTTGCGTAAACTCAATAAAATTTTTACTTGAGGATTATCAAAGGTGGCAAAAGACTTTAATTTATTAATCAAAATTTTTGATAAATTTATTGTAGGAATATATAAATAATCATATAACTTAATATCAATTACAAAAGAAGGGGCTTGAATGCTTTCAAACATAAAATCATTTCTATTGACTTCTTGAAAGCCAATAAGTTTTATAACTAACTCTTTTGATACTTTTCTTATATTTTGCAATATTTGCCATTGGTCTGTATAAATTTTATTTGATTTTATATCAAAAAAAACTGTTTTATTTTTATCTCTATAGTTCCAATGTAATGGTAACTCAATTACTTCACCTAGACTTGCAGTTGTTACAAACTCTTGATTTGGATATATTTTCACATTTAAATTAGCTCTTTTGACAATATAATGCGCAAAACTTTTTGCATCCTTACTTTTAATTTCACTTTCAAAAAATATCCATACTAAAATAGAATTGTATGAATTATATTCAAAATAACCTTCTATATTTAAGTTTTTTAATACATTAGATAAATTTTTAATGTCTTTTAAAAGTAGCTCTAAAACAATATATTTTGATCTATTTTCTTTATTTATTATATAAGATGCTAATTGGATTTGTCCTCTTAAATGTAATTCAATATCTTTATTACTTATTGGGATATAATCATTACCTTTAAAAGTTCGTGTAATAGGAAAGAAGTTTTGTTTTAAGCCATCTTTACTAATCCATTTTTTAGCAAAAATATCTTCTCTTGTAATGAATAAAATTTTAAAAAGTTCAATTTTTTCATTTTTTGATAGTTTTTTATTCTGATTTTGGCTCAGACTTAATTCAAGGGTCTTTATTTCATCTTCAATTTTATTTTTTTGAAGATAAAGATTTTTTAATTTCTCATCAATCTTTTGCTTCATGCTCAATTTGTGTAGAAGGAGAAATTATTATATTACTAATTTTACTCTCAATTTCATCATATCTACTTTTTAATTTGGAACCTTTTTTAATCCCTTGTCCTTCAAAATTACCATTTTCTTCAATAATAAGCTCATTATATTTCATCGTCCCAATTACTTTTCCTTGAGAAAGAATATGAACTTCATTACAATCAACTTTTCCATCCAATAAACCACTTACTATAAGGTTATTTGCTTTAATATCACCAATAATTTCACCAGTTCTTCCAATTGAAATAACATCCGCTTCTAAAATAACACCTTCAAATTTTCCATCTATATGAATAGTTCCTTCTGTACTTATCCCACCAATGATACAGGTACCTTGTGCAATTACTGTAGCACCATTTTGTGCTGTTCGTTTATTAGCTTTACCAAAGATTCCCATTGTACTCTCCTTTGTTTTTTAAATATACTGTTATAATTACCTAATTGCCATCTAATAAAATCTTTTGGATTTAATAATTTAGAGGCATATCTTATTTCATAGTGTAAATGTGCTGCTGTACTACGTCCACTATTTCCACTAAGTCCTATTAATTGATTTTTTTTAACTACATCACCTACTTTAACATTTGTTTTATTTAAATGCGCATAAAGTGTCTGAAAACCAAAATTATGACTAATTTTAATTAAGCGACCAAAATTACCTCTATTTCTTGGTTGAACAAAACTCACAATTCCATCAGCAGTAGCAAAAATAGGAGTTTTCATAGCTGCTTTTAAATCAATCCCTCTATGAAACTTTTTCTTTTTCGTAATTGGATGAATTCTATACCCATAATTAGATGTAATTCTAGTACTTTTTAATGGTGCTCCATTTGGAATAATAGTTAACATATATAGTTTCATTTTTTCATTAATTAATTCTAACGTTTCTTTAGTTATTTCTTCTTTTTTATCGTCATTTTTAATACCAATTATCTCTTCAATATGGTCAAGTTTTGAACTTAAAGCATCAATATCTGTTATTTTATCTTTTATTTGCATTGAATAAAAAGTATTTTGAGCTTGTAGTTTCAACTCTTTTTTCTCTAAAGAAAGTATTTCATTCTCTTTTAGTTGAATCTCTTTTTGTTTTTGAACTTTTAAATTATCCATTTTTTTATTTAACTCTTGAATAAACCAAAAAGCTCCACCTAAAACAAAGATTACAATTAAAAATATAAGCACTATTAATTTTTTTGCAATTTGATGTATGTTAAATGCTCTTGTTCCATGTACATCAGAAACAGTAATTATTAATCTATTTTTCATTAAATCCCATATCTTTTATAAATTTTTCTACAACTAAAAATGAACCAAAGACTAAATATTCTTCATTTTTATCAATTTTTTCAAATTGAGAGACTATTATATTTAAACTTTTACAAATTTCTAATAAATTATTTTTATTTACAAGTCTTTTATCTTCAATATCAAAAATAATGATTTTTATTATTATTGGTTTTAATATTTCTAAAACTTTTTTATAATCTTTGTCTGCATATGAATTATAAATTAAATTTATTTTTTTATTTTTAAACTCATCAAGTAAAACAGCTGCAGCTAAAGGGTTATGTCCTACATCAATCGTGATATTAGATCTTATTTTTTGGCATCTTCCTAAAAGCATAATATCATCAAAAAGTTCTAAATCAATTTTTATATCTAAGTATTTTAAGCACAAGATTGATAAATACAGGTTCCTTTTCAAGTAACTTGCAAATTTATTATTTAAATTATATTGATCAAATTCTTTAATAATTTGAATACTAATATCTTTATTAAACTCTTTTTTTACTTCATCTTTTACTATTTTTGCAATACTAAAAACTTCATTATGTATTTGATAACCAATTATCATATGATTATCAACTGAACGCATTTTTGTTTTTGCAATCTCTTTTACACTATTACCTAAAAAACTTTGATGGTCTAAATCAATTGTTGTAATAAGTGATAAATCATTAGTAATAACATTTGTTGCATCAAATTCTCCACCAAGTCCAGCCTCTAAAACTAAATAATCTAAACCATCTGATAGGATAATTGCAAGAAGAGTTATGTACTCAAAATACGTAAGAATTTCTAATAAACTAAGTGGCAATATCTCTTGAAGTTTTTTATGTGCAAAATTTAACTCATAAGAAGTACTATCTTTGCCATTAATCCAGATTCTTTCATTAAATTCCAAAAGATGAGGTGAGCTATAATGTAAAGTTTTAAAAGATTTTTTATTTAGATAGTGGGCTAAAAATCTTCCTGTACTGCCTTTACCGTTTGTTCCAACAATATGAATGACATAAGGTATTTTTATAACTTTTGAAATCATATCCCAAGATTTTTTTACAAATAAAAAATCTATTTTATCATAATACATTGTTTTATGATTTAAAAGTTCCTCTAAAGAAGCTGTTTTAAAATCAATCATTTTACTCTTTATTTTTTAAATGAAATAATAGCTAATTTAGAAATAACTTCTTCCAAGGCTTTCTTGGCAGCATTTTTAATAGCTTCAAATCTTTTTGTATCAGTAATTGTAGTTCCATTATCAATAGAAAAGTCATAAGTCCCAGATACAAGAAATGATTTTTCTTCTATTTTATTATTATATTTTATAAGAATACTAACAACAGCTTTATAAAGTTTGTTATATCCTTGTTTATCATATTGAAGCTTTTGCATATCAATAGAGTTTAGTTTTATATCTACTATTGTATCAGCTAAAGCTCTATCATATACGATTCTTGCATCAAGTCTATGTACTATTAATTCATTCATTGCATCTTTAATTAAAACAGCATTTCGTGGATCTTCTAAATTAATAATTAAATTAACAAATATTTTTCCTTGTAATTGTTCTTTTGCATATTGACTCGATGTTTTATATCCACAAGCTGTAAATAATAAAATTAAAATAAGATGAAAAAATATAAGACTTGATTTCATATTAGCCCTTTACTACTAAGTTAACTAATTTATTAGGTACAACTATCTCTTTTATAAGTTCTTTACCCTCTAACCATTTAGAAGCAACCTCTTTTGAAAGAACTAAAATTTCTTCTTTGCTAGCATTTGGTGAAACTTCAATTTCACATCTTTTTTTACCATTAATTGTAATAGCAAGAATAATAACATCTAAAATAAATACTTCTTGTTTTACTTTAATAGGGTTATTAAAATTCTTTCTTCCAAATAAATTATCTGCAATTTCCCAAGCTAAATGAGGGATAATTGGCTCTAAGATATTTGTTAATATATAATATCCCTCAGCCCAAATTTCATCATTTTCTTGTACTTGTAGTGCATTCATCGCTTCCATAGAAGCTGCGATTAAAGTATTAAAAGCATATGTTTTATTAAAAACATCATTTGACTTTTTTAAAGCTTCATATACTTTTCTTCTAGCTTCTTTTTCATTTTTATTAAGTTTTGAGGAATCAAGAGTGTTAAAAGTTTTTGTAGCTTCTAGTGTTACATGAGAAGCCCTTTGAAAAAACTTCTTAATAAATCTAAAGGCACCTTCAACTGCATTATCATTCCACTCTAACTCTTTTGTAGGAGGCGCTGCAAATAAGATAAACAGTCTTGCAGTATCAGCACCATATTTTTTAATAATTGAATCAGGGTCTACTACATTATTTTTTGATTTTGACATTTTTTTACCATCTTTTAAAACCATACCTTGAGTAAGTAATCTTTTAAAAGGTTCTACTGAATTTGTATATCCTAAATCATTTAAAGCTTTTGTAAAAAATCTTGCATATAAAAGGTGTAAAATAGCATGTTCTATTCCACCAATATACTGATCAACATCCATCCAATAATCACTATCAGCTTTGTTGATTCCTTCTTTATCCCATTTTTTTGGATTTGTAGCATATCTTAAAAAATACCAAGAAGATTGTACAAAAGTATCTAAAGTATCTGTCTCTCTTATAGAATCTTTTCCACAAGAAGGACAAGCACAGTATTTCCAAGTAGGATGAGTATCAAGCGGGTTTCCTTCACCTGTGATTTCTACATCTAAAGGTAAAGTAATTGGTAAGTTTTCAATCTTTTCAGGAACTAAACCACAAGAATCACAATGCACAAAAGGAATAGGTGCACCCCAATATCTTTGACGTGAAATACCCCAATCTCTTAACTTATAATTAATTTTCTTTTTACCAAAAGAGTTTTGTTCAAAATGATACATAATAGCTTTTTTAGCTTCATTATTTGAAATATTTGAAAAACTCTCAGAGTTAATTAAAACTCCCTCAGCAGTATAAGCTTCAGTCATTTTCTCAATAACACCATCAGGTCCAACTATAACTTGTTTTATAGGTAAAGAGTACTCTTGTGCAAATTCAAAATCTCTTTGATCATGAGCAGGTACAGCCATAACTGCACCTCCTCCATATGAACTTAAGACAAAGTTTGCAACCCAAACAGGAATTTTTTCAGCTGTTAAAGGATGTATTACTTCAAGTTCTAAAGAAACACCCTCTTTAGGTTCCATAGCTCTGTCTCTTTCACTTACTTTTTGCATCTCTTTTATAGCATTTAATTTTCTTTGAGGTAATAATTTATTATCAATTAAGTATTTTACAACTGGATGTTCAGGTGCTAAAACTGCATATGTAACTCCAAAAATAGTATCTGGTCTAGTTGTAAATACAGAAAAATTAACAAAATATTTATCAAGTTTATATCTAGCTTCTTGTGAAAATTCAAAAGTAAATTCTAAACCTTCACTTCTTCCTATCCAATTTTTTTGCATAGTTAAAACTTGAGATGGCCAATCTTTTTCTAAACCTTTTAAATCATCAAGTAAAGTTTGTGCATATTTTGTAATTGCTACATAATATCCAGGCATCTCTTTTTGTATAACTTTAGTTTCACATCTCCAACAACAACCATCTTCTACTTGCTCATTTGCTAAAACAGTATGACAAGGTTCACACCAATTGACAGTTGTTGATTTTCTATAAAGTAATTTATTTTCATACATTTTGATAATAAATTCTTGTTCCCATTTTGTATATAATTCATCACTTGTAGCACATTCTCTTGATTTTGAAAATGACAAACCTAAAGATTTTAATTCTGATTTCATATAATCTATATTTTCATAAGTCCATTTTTTAGGATGAAGTTTATGTTTAATTGCAGCATTTTCAGCTGGCATTCCAAAACTATCCCATCCAATTGGATGTAAAACATTAAAATTTGCTTTTCTAAAAAATCTAGCAAAAGCATCACCAAGACAATAGTTTCTCACATGTCCCATATGAATCCTACCACTAGGGTATGGAAACATACTTAAAATAAATTTTTTATTTTTTTTTGTATTATCTTCTGGTTCAAAACTTTTATTTTCGACCCAATATTTTTGCCACTTTTTCTCAATGTCTTGTGGATTATACTCCATTAATAATCGTCCTCATCTTCATTTTTTGCACTCTCAATTAAAGCTAATGCTATTGAAAAAACATTTGCAACAACAGCGCCAATTGCTAAAGAAATTGATAATGATTCATTACCAACAAATGTTAAAACCATAAATGCAGGTATAAGATGTAAATCTGCAACTAACGAACTTGCTAATAATTCAGCAGCCAATAAATTTTTAACACCAATTTTTAAAATTGTAGAGATTACATTTACTCCTGCTGCTAAAAAAAGTGCGATTGCATTTGGTTCGTATAAAAACCCAGCTGTAGTTGTCAGTGACATAAGTGAAAAGAATATATAAGTTACTTTACCCCAATCCATGATTATCCTTTTAGTATTTTCTTAAAAAATACTATCTTATCCAAGAAATGTTAAAAAATGGCTTTTAGGCTACTAAATCAATCTTCAATTTTAATTTTATATTGTAAACTTATAATAAGTTGATAGAATAGGTACAGAATAAGCATCTTAAAGAAAAGTTCTACAAAAAAAATAATACCAAAATCAAAAAAATGAAAAGGGTTTAAATTTTGAATCAAGAATTGAAGTGTAAAATCATTCGTTATTATAAAATAAAAACCTATCATACTAAAAATAGCTAATCTAAATATATTATTTTTATTTTCATAAATTATATTATAAATACAGAACCAAACAAAGATACTCACAATACTTGCTACAAATAGTTCTGTAAAAAGAGTATGCGTGATATGAATTGAGAATTTTGATGAAGTATCAACGTATAAAAATTCTATTAGTAGAGATATCAATTCAAAAAAGAGTATCCAAAATATAACTAATTTCCAGCTTGTAGAATGTTGTGAAGTTATTTTATCAAAGTTGTGTTTTACAATTGAAAGTTTATTTTTATTAATATTTTCACTCATATCGTCCTCGATATAAAATTTGTTTTTTTATTTATTGGGATTATTATAGTATTTTTTTGTTAAGGGTACCTCTAAAAATCCATCCAAAATAGCAGTAAATAAGTTTAATAAAACAAACCATTACAAGATATATTTAAAGGCTTTAAAACTATATTTTAGCTATAATACTACATAAATTTAACAATGAGTAGGTAAAAAATAGCTAGATTATTTGATTATGAGTTTCAAGTAGATAAGATTAAAAAACATAAACCACTATTGCAAAAACTATATGCTTGTTCAAAGAACAACTAAAGCAGAAAGATTGTGATGCAAGATAGGTAACAAAATATAAAACAAATGAATTTGGATATAAGAATCATATAGCAGTAAATCAATAAAGTAAAGTTATACGAAGAGCATATCCAAATACACCACTTACTAACAAACAAGATAAAGAAAACTATAAACACTCAAAAACAAGAGTAAGAGTTGAACATATATTTGGAACTCTTAAAACCTTTATAAACTCTGCTTTAAATCTAAAATCAATAGGATTAGATAGAATTAAATCTATTACAGGACTTATCAATCTTACATATAACTTTATAAGATATGAACAATTAGTGAGATTAAAAAATATACCAATAATGAAAAACTAGATAATTATATGTAAAATAGCAATTTGTATCACTATATCTGAAGATTTATTGTAAAAATTATTTGTTAAATTAGTTGTTTTTAGTTAATTAAGTTTAAAACTTTTAAAATATTCTAAATTATGCAAAGTATAGATAGTGAGAATGTATTTTTAGAGGTAGCCTATATTCAAATATAGATAATTTATTTTTGCAAAAGATGAAGCCACCTGTAAAACCTATGTTAAGTAATTATGTGATGAGAATATTTTTACATAAACAGGATGAAGTAAGACCTATTTCTCCCTCATTCTTTTTAAATCCATAGGAATTATGATGAATGAAAATTGAGCAAAAACTAAAGAATTAATTCTTTAGTTTTTGCTTTTTATAATGGCTTCATTTAAGCCATTTAAATAAGTGATTCCTAAGGCCCTATCATATAAACCATAACCAAACATACCTTTTTCTCCCCAAATCATTCTTCCATGATCAGGACGTATATGTCCTTTAAAATCAATATCATTATAGGCTTTCATAATTTCGTAAATATCCAACGAACCATCGCTTGATAAGTGTGAACTTTCATGAAAAGATTTTTCACTTTTACGTTTTATATTTCGCACATGGGCAAAATGTATTTTTCCTTGAGCTCCAAAATTTCTTATCATCGAAGGAATATCATTATTAATATTTGGCCCTAAAGAACCAGAACAAAGAGCCAAGCCATTTGAGATAGAAGGAATAATATCAAGTACTCTTTGTAAATTCTTTTCACAGGTCATAATTCTTGGAAGTCCAAAAATACTAAAAGGAGGATCGTCTGGATGTATTGCCATTTTAATATTACAGTTTTGTGCATAAGGAATAATTTCTTTTAAAAAATATTCTAAGTTTTTCCAAAGTTTTTCTTCATCTACTTTTTCATAGGCTTCAAATAAACTCTCAATTTTTTCTAGTCTGTCATTTTCCCAACCAGGTAAATCCATATTATTTGAGTCTTTTTTTATTCTTTCAATCAGTTCTTTTGCAGCAAGACCTTTTAATTGCTCATAATCAAAAGATAAAACAGTTGATTTATCATCAAGTTCTTTTGCAAGTTCTGTTCTTGTCCAATCAAATATTGGCATAAAATTATAACACACTGTTTCAATACCAAATTTGGATAAATTCTTTAATGTTTCTTTATAATTTTGAATATATTTATCTCTACTTGCAAGACCTAATTTAATATCTTCATGAACATTTACACTTTCAATTATTTCTAAGTTTAGACCATGAGCCAGAACTTCATCTTTTAATGCTTTTATTTCTTCGTAAGGCCACACTTCTCCTACTGGAATATCCATTAAAGAACTTACTACTCCAGAAATTCCAGGTATTTGTTTAATATAAGATAAAAGGATAACATCCTTTATACCATACCATCTAAATGTCATTTTCATTATTTATCTCCTTAATTATCTCTTTTAAATTTTTAATATTTTCTAAATAGTTTGCTACTTTGTATATTAATTTTTTTGATTTCTAAAAAAATTTCAAAAATATTATTTAATAAAAAATATTCTTCCACTATTTTTAAAGAACCATCCATACATATCTGGATACAAAATATTTTTTCAAATATTGATTGTTGATTTCCTCTTGCATGTACAGTATATATATTATTTTGTTTAGCCATTTTTTTTGAGTCACACTCGTTTTTAGACTTATTGCATGAATTAAATATTGTTCTTTTTTTTTGATCATTTAATGCTTGTATATATGAGCAAAGATGTGCTTTGAAAAACGCACCTAATCCAAAATGAATAATAATCTTATGCTTTTCTAAATCACTTTTCATTTTTCTTTCACCTCTCTTTGTTATATATATTATTTTTTTGATTCCAGACATTGATTAATTGTTTTAATAATAGTAGCAAGATGCATTGACATTGCATTCTTTGCATTATCAAAGTTTTTTTCTTTTATCATTTTAACAATATCTTTATGTTCAGATATGACTTTTGTATTCCATTCATAGTCGTTTCTTTTCATAAACCTAACTCTATTTAAATGTATATTTATTTGTTTTAACACAGTCCACACATCCAATAAAGCAGCACTTTTTGCTATTTGATGGTGAAATGATTCATCACAAATAGTAAATTCATCATAGTTTTTATCTGCCAATGCTTTTTCTTGTTTTTTTATTATTGCATCAAAGATTAAAAAATCTCTTTCTTGTACATTTAGAATAGCCTCTCTCACTAACAATAATTCTAACACCTCTCTCATTTTATAAGAACTAATTACTTTAGTAAAATTAATAGGTAAAACATAGGTTTTACTCTTTGGCACAATTTTAATTAGTTCATTACTTTCTAGTTTTTTAAATGCACCACGAATAGGAGTTATACTAACACCAAGTATTTTTGATATTTTACTTTCCATAAGCACTGTATTCTCTTTTAAGATACCTTTTGTTATAAAATCTAATAAAATTTTATAAATTTGTTTTACTAGATTTTTATTTTTTAATAGTTCTCTATTTTTTAAGTGTTTTAAATAATTGTCATCTAAAATATATTTCATACTTTTCTTTCTCATACAAAACAAAATTGATACTTTGTTTTGTATGAGTATATCACTTTATTTATAGAATAAACTTGGCAACCACATTGAAATAGCGGGAATGTATGAAACTAAAAAGAGCACGAAAATATTTAATATAATAAAAGGATAAATACTTTTTGTAATTTCGTAGACTGAAATTTTAGCGATACTACTTGCTACAAAAAGACACACTCCTATAGGAGGTGTAGTAAGTCCAATCATTAAATTTAAAACAGCCATTACTCCAAAATGAATGGGGTCAATTCCTACAATAATAGCAACGCCTAATAACGTTGGAAACAAAATCAGTAATGCTGCAATCGTTTCCATAAACATTCCTACAAATAATAATATGATATTCATTAATAATATTACGACATATTTATTATCGCTTATGCCAAGTATTGTTTCCGATATCATTTGAGGAACTCTTTCATTTGTCAAAATCCACGCAAATAAGTTTGCAAAACCAACAAGAATCATAATGGATGAAGTAGTTATAGCACTTTTAACAAAGACCTTAAATGTTAGCTTGAATGTTAACTCTTTGTAGATAAAAAAGCCCACAAATATTGCATAAATAACTGCAACTATTGAAGCCTCAGTAGGAGTAAAAAATCCTCCAATGATTCCAAATAAAATAATTGCTGTCATTAATAAAGCCCATATTGCCCCAAAAAAAGTTTTAATAATCTCTTTAAATGTGCTTCTTTTGTATATTGGATATTTACGTTTTACAGATATGATATATGTTAACAGCATCATGCCAAGGCCCAATAAGATTCCAGGAATTGTGCCTGCTAGAAATAATTTTCCGACAGATAATCCTGTTAATGTTCCAACTATTATCATTGGCAAAGAAGGAGGGATAATAGGCCCTACTGTTGAAGAAGCAGCTGTAACGGCTGCAGCAAAACCAACATCATATCCATTTTTTTTCATTGCAGGAATCATAACAGATCCTAAACTTGCTGTATCTGCAACAGCTGTTCCTGAAATACCTGCAAATAACATCGAGCCCGAAACATTCGTTAACCCTAGTCCACCTCGAATATGTCCTACTAATGCATTACAGAAATTAATTATCCTATCAGTTATTCCTCCTGCATTCATAAGATTTCCAGCTAAAATGAATCCAGGAATGCAAAGAAGTACAAAGACATCTAAACCTGCATACATTTTTTGAGCAATTAAAACCAAAGGAATCTCTTGTACGATCAAATATAATAAAGATGAAATACCCAAACAAAAAGCTATTGGAATTCCAATCATTAAAAAAAAGAAAAAACTACCTAAAAGAATTAGTATCATTTGAGAACCTTATATTATTTAAAATTTGACAAGTATCTATAATTAAATATATACTTAACAACGTAGGCATCATAAACATAGAGTAGTACATATAACTCATTTTTAAACCTAATGCGGATGATGTTTGAAATAAACCAATTTCTGCAAATTCAATCGCATAAAAAGCCATAATACTTGTAAATAAAATAGATATTAAATTTAAAAATATTTTAAAAATCATTGCTATTTTTTTGCTCATTGCCATAAAAATTAAATCTACGTTAATTATTTCTTTACTTTTTATAGCCAATCCACAGGAGACAACTACAATATAAATAAATAAAAACCTAGATAATTCTTCTGTCCAAATATATGGGCCAATAGGTGCAAATCGTGAAACGATTTGCAGAGCTACTGTCAAAACTAATGCAATAAATATAATAAAAATAATCATTTCTAGTAAATTGTCAAGAAATATTAAGATTTTTTGCATTTAATTCCCTTTCTTACCTTAAATTAATAATTTTATCGTATAATTTTCTTTGAGTTGGATTTAAAAATTTCAAAACTGCTTTTTTTGATTTACTAAGAAATGCTTCTTTGTCAACTTCTATTATCGTCATACCTTTTGATTTTAATTCAGCTTCCAATTGTGATTGCTCAGCTTTAAAAAGACCATATTCATAATAATGTACATCATTTGCTGCTTGTTCCATAATCCTTTGATTCTTTTTACTTAATTTTTGAAATTGTCTTTCTCCAATTGTAATATAAATCCAACTTCTAACATGCTCCGTTTTATTTACAAATTTTTGTACTTCAAAAAAACTTGCACTTTTGATTAAGGCATATGGGTTCTCTTGCCCTTCAATAATATGTTGTTGCAAGGAAGTAAATACTTCACTAAAAGCCATAGGAATTGGATTTGCACCTAATTCTTTCCAGACCGCCAAAAATAGTGGCACATTTGGTACTCTCATTTTCATACCATCTAAATCACTTGGACGTTTAATAGGTTTATTTGAAGTTAAATTCCTAGGACCTCTTGTAAACCAAGTCAAAGGTCTGATTTTTACATTTTTAATTATTTCTTCGGCAATTTCTTTTCCAACTTCACCGTTCACTACTCTACTCATATGTGCATCATCTTTTATAGCATAGGGAATTGCTAATAACGCAGCTTTTGGTGCCCAATTTTGAAGGGTTTCCCCTGTAATTGTCATATCAACTGTACCTAGTTTCATACCGTTAATCATATCAATTTCTTTTCCTAATTGACCATTAGGATATACTTGTATGTCAATTTCACCATTTGTTCTTTCCTTAACTAATTGAGAAAAATACAAGGCCGCTTTATTCCAAGTATGATTTTCATTTGCCAAATGACCAAACTTAAAAACTACTTTGGCTTCAACTGCACTTACACTTAAGAACAGTACCAAACTACTTAATATTAAATTTTTTCTAAACATATTATTTCCTTATTATATATTTATAATTACTTTACAACTATGTATTTGTTCGTCTTCTATTACCTTAATGGCATCAAAAGTATCTTCAAACTCAAATTGATGAGTAATTAAATTACCTGGTAGCAATTTACCACTACTTAACCATTCTATTACTTTGTCAAATTTTTTATTATTTAATCTTGAGCCATGTATACTCAATTCCTTTTTAATCATTTCAACACAGTTAATTTTGCTTTTTTCTTTACTTAGCCCAAGTAAACCAATTCTTCCTGCAACAGACATCACCTGAAAGATTTCATCCATTATATATGGTAATCCAACTGCATCTATAGCAATAGAAACACCCTTTCCTTTTGTAATTTCATTTACATATTCTACAACATTCGTTTTTTTGGAATTAATAGTATAATCAGCTCCTACTTTTTTAGATAGTTCTAATTTATTATCTAAAATATCAGTAATGATTACTGTTCCTCCCAACATTTTAACAACTTGCGTAATCGTAACTCCAACCACTCCTGATCCAAAAATCAAGACAGTATCATTTTTTTGAAAATTTACTCTGTCTAAAATATTTGCTGCAATAGAATATGGTTCTATTAATACAGCAACATCATAAGGCAAATCATTTATTTTATATGCATTAAGAGCAGGTAGACATAGAAATTCTTTTAGCCCACCTTCTCTATGCACTCCAATAACTTCTAGTTTTTCACATACATTTGTACGATTATTTAAACATGCATAACAATTTCCGCAACTTATTGCGGGATCAACAACAATCCTATCTCCAATAAGAAAACCATTTACTTCTTTACCTATTTCAATAACCTCCCCTACTATTTCATGTCCAATTACCCTAGGATATGTCACAAAAGGATTATTTCCATGATAAATATGTAAATCAGAACCACATATCCCAACTTTCCTAACAGCAATTTTAATTTCAAACGATTTAAGTTTTATATTTTCTTGTTCTATAAAACTAATTTCATTTATTTTTGTTATAGCAATAGCTTTCATAATTTATACAACCTTTAATAATTATACTTGCAAGTGAAATACTTTAACAAAGATAATATTAAATTAAACTTAATTAGAGTTCTAGTTTTGCTTTATAAATACGAATGCTTCTATTCATGAAAGCGATTTAATACAAAATATTTCAGGCTGAAAACTCAAGTAAGACTAGGTACTACAAAGGTTTAAAAAGGATT
Organism: Halarcobacter sp.; assembly: GCA_965243765.1. Taxonomy (GTDB): domain Bacteria; phylum Campylobacterota; class Campylobacteria; order Campylobacterales; family Arcobacteraceae; genus Halarcobacter. Next base: position 86,520 of record CBDEWB010000020.1, on the reverse strand, counting down.
ATTTATAGATGACTGTAAAAAAATACTAAAACTTGTCCAAAATGCTTTTCAAAATACACCAAAAAGAATGGAAAGAAAGGTGGAATACAAAGATATAAATGTACTGACTGTAATCATAATTTTTCTTCATCAAGACAAGCATCTAAATTGCAAGAAATAATTTTTAAAGAGTACTTTTACAAAAGACATGGAGTGAAACAAAATCCATAATCCAAGAGAAATAAAGCTTGTATATGATACAACTTTTTATGCTAAAAGAAAAGATAAAATTAGAACTTTAGTTTTCAAAGATACTTATCAAAATGAAGTATTAATATGGAAGCATATTCAAACAGAAACAGTTAAAGAATATAAAGACTTAAAACAGAAACTTAAAGAATTGGGTTATACAATTAAATCAGTAACCTTTGATGGTAAAAGAGAATTTAATATAGAAGAATTAACTGTTAATCCAGTTACTGGAGAATGTTTTTATAAACATCAAAAATTAAGAGCTACGTATAGAAGTTTAAGAGCAAATTTACAGTATCTCTTTACTTGCAAGAATTATAAAAATTTAAAGATAGCAAATACAACAAATAATTTAGATGGAGGAACTTTTTCACTAATAAAAAAAGAAGTTAAATGTACACTTCTGAATGAGCAAAAATTTAAGATTTAAAATGCTTGATTAGTATCTTGCTAATTATAAGAACAAATAATTATTTGGCCTGAAATATTTTGTATTAAATCTTAGTTCTTGTATTATTCATAAATATCTTTTTCAGTTCATTATATTTTTTGGAATAAGAATCTTATTTTTTCGTTCTTATTTTATTGGGGTATTATATAGATGGCGACCCCAGCTGGATTTGAACCTGCGTATTTTGGAGGAAATCCAAATGTCCTTGGCCACTAGACGACGGGGTCATAATTAAAGGAACGATTATATTCAAAAAAGTATTGATTTAATCTTAAATATAGTTATCTTATTTTAATTATTTTCTTTTTATTTATTTTGTAAATTGAGGAAGAAGAAGTTTCTTTAAATTTATCTTTTGAGAAAACTATAATATCACTATTTGAATTTGCAAAATCAAAATCAAAGTTATTGCCTGATAAATTTGCAGAAGTTGAGTATAAAGCATTAAATTTTTTTATAAAAATATGATAGTTACTCTCTTGATCTATCACACGAAATGATTGCAAACTTGGATAAATACAAGTAGTTTTTTTTAAATTCCTAACTTTTTTTCTAAATTTTTTAGGAACTCTAATATTATTTTGTAAAGTTAAAAAAGAGTCAAGAGTTTGAAGAATTTTTTTAGACTTTATTCTTTGTTTTATAGAGGAAAGTTTCTCATCATTTGATGATGAGAAACCAACTGTTGTATCAGTTTGTACTAAATATACTAAACTTGAATTCATTTAATCGTTTAAAAAATCTTGAATAGATTTAACAGCAAGTGTATCTTTTTGTTTTAAAGCTGTCATAGCTTCTACACAAGCTAAAGCAGCAGCAGCTGTTGTAACATATGGTACATTCATTTTTAAAACTGATCTTCTAATATTTTTACCATCTTCTAAAGAAGACTCTTTGCCATCACTTGTATTAAAAGCTAGAGCGATATCTCCATTTGTAAGTAAATCTATAATATTAGGACGACCCTCAGAAATTTTAAGAACTTTTTCACACTCTATGCCTGCTTCAGTTATTACTTTATAATTACCACCAGTAGCAATAACAAAAAAACCACAATCAACTAAACCTTGAGCAATTTTTGTAACAAATTCTTTATCTAAATCACATAATGATATAAATACTTTTCCCTTTACTGGTAAATCATTTGAAGCAGCACTTTGTGCTTTTGCATATGATTCTCCAAAACTATTAGAAATTCCCATAACTTCACCTGTTGATTTCATTTCAGGTGTTAAAATCATATCTGAACCAGAAAGTTTTTTGAATGGGAAAACAGCCTCTTTTACTGCAATATGATCTCGTAAAATTGGTTTTAAAACACCATTCCCTTCCCATACCAAATCAAAATCATATGCTTCAAGTGCAGTTCGTAAGCTCTCACCCCACATAACACGAGTAGCAACTTTAGCAAGTGGCATACCAGTTGCTTTTGAAACAAAAGGAACGGTTCTTGAAGCTCTAGGATTTACTTCAATTAAATATATTTCACCTTTGTGAATTGCATATTGAACATTCATAAGTCCAATAACACCAAGATTTAGTGCCATTATTTTAGTTTTTGATTCTAATTCTTTTATTAATTCATCAGAAATAGAAACAGGAGGTAATGAACAAGATGAATCCCCTGAGTGAACCCCAGCTTCTTCAATATGCTGCATAATACCACCAATATATACCTCCTTACCATCACAAATACAATCTACATCAAGTTCAATTGCACGATCAAGAAATCTATCAATTAAAACTGGTGCATCATTTGAAACTTCAACAGCTGTATTCATATATTTTTTTAGCTCAGCAGAAGAGTATACAATTCTCATTCCTCTACCACCAAGTACAAATGAAGGACGAACAAGTACTGGATATCCAATTCTTTCAGCAATTTCAACAGCTTCAGTAACTTCAACTGCTGTACCATTTTCAGGTTGTAACAATCCAGCATCTTCAACAAATTTAGAGAATTTTTTTCTATCTTCTGCTAAATCAATAACTTCAGCCGTAGTACCAATAATCTTAGCACCGATTTTTGTCAAAGCATTTGCAAGTTTTAAAGGAGTTTGTCCACCAAAGTGTACAATTACACCATCTGGGTTTTCTCTTTCAATCACTGCTCTTACATGTTCAAAATCAATTGGTTCAAAATATAAAATATCAGAAGTATCATAATCAGTAGAAACTGTTTCAGGATTACAGTTATACATTATGGTTTTAACACCCATTTCATTTAAAGCAAAAGATGCATGTACACAACAATAATCAAACTCAATACCCTGACCAATTCTATTAGGTCCTCCACCAATAATTAGAACTTTCTTTTGTCCATCATCTTCAATATTAACTTTTGGTAGTTTTGTAATATTTGTAGTCGAATATAAATAAGGAGTTAAAGCTTTAAATTCAGCAGCACAAGTATCAACTTCGTTATACTCAAAATCAACACCTAGAGTTTTTCTTGCAAGATAAATATCTTCTTCTGTTTTGCCAAGTAAAGAAGCAATCATTGCATCTGAAAAACCGTTTGATTTGATTTTTCTCATTTGCATTTCATCACTTAATAGTGAATCATTAATTGATAATTCCATTTCATAAATTTCTCTAAATTTAGATAAAAACCATGGATCAATTGCACAAAGATCAAAAAGTTCTTCATTTGTAAGACCTTCTCTATAACCTTGCATTAAATATAAGATTCTTGAATCATTTGGACGTCTAATCTCTTTTTTAATAAAATCTAAATCTGCATCAATTTTATCAAAACCTATAAGACCAGTTTCAAGTGAACAAAGTGCTTTTTGCATAGATTCATTAAACGTTCTTCCTATAGCCATAACTTCACCAACACTTTTCATAGAAGTAGTTAAAGTAGAATCAGCTTTTGGAAATTTTTCAAAAGTAAATCTAGGAACTTTTGTAATAATATAATCAATAACTGGCTCAAAAGATGCAGTTGTACCAGTAATATCATTTGTAATTTCATCTAAAGTAAAACCAACTGCTAACATAGTTGCTACTTTTGCAATAGGATAACCAGTTGCTTTTGAAGCAAGAGCAGAAGATCGTGAAACTCTTGGATTCATTTCAATTACAATCATTCTTCCAGTTTTAGGACAAATTGAAAATTGTACATTAGATCCACCAGTATCAACACCAATTTCTCTTAAAATTGCAAAAGATGCATTTCTCATATCTTGGTACTCTTTATCTGTAAGAGTAAGTGCAGGTGCAACAGTAATACTATCACCTGTATGAACACCCATAGGATCTAAATTTTCGATAGAACATACAATAATACAGTTATTTTTTGTATCCCGTATTACTTCCATCTCGTACTCTTTCCAACCAAGCATAGATTCCATAATTTCAATTTCATTAATAGGAGAGGCATCAATCCCCTCTTCAGCTAAAACTTTAAACTCATCCATATTATAAGCAACACCAGAACCACCACCAGCAAGGGTAAACGAGGCTCTTAAAATTACAGGGAAACCGATATCTTTAGCTACTTTTACAGCTTCTTCCACAGTATAAGCATTTGCATTTTTAGGTAAATCCATTCCTATTTTAATCATTGCTTCATTAAAAAGATGTCTATCTTCACCTTTTTTAATAGCATCAGGATGAGCTCCTAAAAACTTAATATCATCTAACATACCTTTGTCGTACATAGAAGTTGCAACATTTAGTGCAGTCTGACCTCCCATAGTTGGTAAAATAGCATCAATATTTTCTTGTTTTATAATTTTTACAATGACTTCTTCAGTTATTGGTTCAATATACGTCTTATCAGCAAACTCTGGATCTGTCATGATAGTTGCTGGATTTGAATTAATTAAAACAACTCTATATCCTAACTCTTTTAAAGTCTTAGTAGCTTGAGTTCCTGAATAATCAAATTCACAAGCTTGACCAATAATAATTGGACCAGAACCGATAAGTAAAATAGATTTTATATCTTCTCTTCTTGGCATAAACAATCCCCTATTTGTAGTTTACAAATTTGAAAATTTTAGCTTAAAAGTCCTTAAAAAATGGTTATACATTCTTTATTTTAATTACTATTTTATGTTAGAATACTAATAAAGTTTTGAGTTATTATATTATAAAGGATGCTATTATGAAAAAGCAACTATTTATTAATTACTACTAAGTTAAATGGGCGTTATGAGCATAAAATTGTTAATTGTCTAGTTTCACCACGTTATGGTTGCCTAGTTACATAAATAAGAAAGCGATAGCTTAACAACATAATTGTAAAATCTTTACAGCAAATAAGGATTTTAAAAATGCCACAAGTCTATCACTCTAATGCCAGAACAAACCAGCATGTAAGAGAAATAATACAGAAATCTAATTTAACAAATGTTGAATTAGCTAAAAATTACAATCTAAATATTAAAACTATCTCTAAATGGAAGCATAGGAATTTTATTAAAGATAAAAGTTCAAGACCACACAATATAAAAACAACTTTAACACCTTTAGAAAAAGAGTTAATTAAAGTAGTCAGAACAATGACTTGGATGGAATATAATGTCCTCCCTTGTCAAGACCACTTAACCAAGTTTTCTTATTCCAAATACCTATGATACTTTTTGTAACAATTTACTATCTAAATTATTAATAGCTTTAAAATATACCTCATTTGGTGTCTTATTTCCAATAGCTGAATGTAATCTTCTACTATTATATTTTTGCATATAATTATCAATTGAGTATCTCAATTCATTCATACTTTTATAATCATTTAGATATATTTCTTCATATTTGATACTACGCCAGAATCTCTCAATTACGATATTATCGATACTTCGCCCTTTACCATCCATGGATATTTTAATATCATGTTTATTTAATATATCAACATGAGCTGACGCTGTATATTGTGAGCCTTGATCAGTATTCACTATATCAGGTTTAGGATATAGACTTAATGCTTCATTTAACACACTTGTTGTAAGTGATACATCCATTGTATTTGATAGTTTCCAAGATAATATTTTCTTGGTATTCCAATCAATAATTGCAGCTAAATAAACATGACCTCGTTCAAGTTTAATATATGTAATATCTGTACTCCATACTTTATTTGGAGTATCAATAATTACTTGATTTTTATCATTTTTAAACTCTTTCAATAAGTATGGATATTTATAATGTTCTTTATTTGGTATAGTGGTCTTCTTTGTAGGATATATCGCTCTTATCCCTAGATATTGATAGATTGTTTTGATCAACTTTCTACCTACAAAGAATCCTTCATTTTCTAATGCAGTTAGCATTCTTCTTGTTCCATAATATGGAAACTCTGAGTATATATCATTAACCATATTTAATAGTGTAATATCTTCATCACTACTGAACTTTTGTACAGGTATATAATATAATGATGACTTTGAAATATTAAGTGCTATACATTGTTTATTTAGGGAGAGTTTATGCTCAGAATCTACAAAAGTCTTACGACTCTTAGATGAGACCAAGCTTACGAGCTTTCCCTCTAGGAAATCTCTTTCTAATGTTAATTCACCAACTTTTTTAGCCATGTTATCTTTATCTTTTTGTAAGATTTCTATCTCAGTTTTATACTCTCTTACCACCGAACTTTTATCAAATGCAAGTGACATGTTTTCTAAAAACTGTTTTTTCCAGTTTTTTAAACTTACTGGTAAAACTTCGTAATGACTTGCAATCTCATTTATAGTTTTCTCTGCCTCTAAAACCTCAAGAACTAACTTTGATTTAAATTCTGCACTATATGTTTTTCTTTTTGTACTCATTTTTATTTATCCCTATATTTTGTATTTTATTCTATCATTTAGAATAAGAATACTTGGTTAACTGGTTTGTTTTTCTAGGGACATTATAGAGTTAGATGACTTAGCAGATACAATCGTTGATATTATTCCAAATGCAAATAGAAGTAATGTTTATCGTACTTTAAAAGCCTTTGATATAAATAGAGTTCCACAAGAGCAAAAAGAAAAAGCTAAAAAGTTCAAAGAGTATGAGCCTGGTTATTTACATATAGATGTAACTTATTTACCAAAGTTTGACAAGCAAAAGTATTATCTATTTGTAGCAATAGACAGGGCTACAAGGCTACTTTACTATAAAGTGTATGAGAATAAGACAGCAGCAAATGCAGTATCTTTTCTAAAAGAATGTAAAGAGTTTTTTCCATTTTACCTAACTCATATTTTAACAGATAATGGATTAGAGTTCACAGACAAATGGGCAAGAGGAAAAGGTTTTGTAAGTGGTAATCATAAGTTTGATGTAGAGTGTAAAGATGATGAGATAGAACATAGGCTAACAGCTCCATACACACCTCAAACTAACGCAATGGCAGAAAGAGTAAACGGAACTATTAAAAATGCTACAATTAAAGCAGAAGAGTATGACAATATTGATGATGTTTAAAAAGATTTAAATAAATTTTTGATATACTACAACTTCAATAGAAGACATGGTTCTTTAAAAAAAGAATTAAAAGTAAGAACTCCATTTGATGCAGTTCAAAGTTGGTTTCAAACGAAACCTGAAATATTTAAGATTTTACCAGATGTGTTTCAACATATTGCTTTTGAAATGGCACAACGTGGTGAAACTTGACAGTTAATGATATAAAAAAGTTATATACTTTTGCTGATAAAGCTAATGCCTGCAAAAGTACTTCTTAAAACTAATTTATAGGTAAATTAAACTTTTTAGTATCTAAAACACCATCTTCATCAAAAGATAAATAGTATAAAATATCTTTTTTTACAGGAAGCCCTACTAGATGTCTTAAAGCTAAATTAGCTTGAAAAGCTGCAATATGCATCACAATAGGACAAGCAATGCCATTTGGTTTTCTATCAGTTATCTGAAAAACCGTTTCATAAGATGCTTTATCAAAAAAACAAACTTGACCATGAAACTCTTCAACTGAACCATAAATCCAAGGTTGTTTATTTTTAATACAATACGAATTAATAGCAGCTCTTGTAGGAAGATTATCTGTTGCATCAATTACAATATCAAATTTTAAGTCTCTTTTTGCAAACTCTTCAAAACTCTCAATATACGCAGTAGCTTTTGTAAAGGGACATCTACTTTCAACCAACTCTTTTAATACATCACTTTTAAACTTTCCATCATCTTCAGTTTTAAAAGCAACTTGTCTATGAATATTATGAACGCCCACAACATCAAAATCAACTAAAGCAAACTCACCAATTCCTGTTGCTCCAAGAGCAATAGCTAACGAACAACCAAGCCCTCCACTACCAATAATAGCAACTTTTTTATTTTGTAAAGAGTCTTGCGTTTCTTCTCCCCATAATTTTATCTGTCTATTAAAAAATTCATGTATTTCACTCATAGTTTCTTTCCTCCTATAATACATTAATCAACTTTTATTACAAAATTAGAATAAAAGTTGTATATATTATTTATGTTTGTATTAAATTTAATTTGTTAGATTTTTTTACAATTCACAGTTAATTACATCATTAAATGATCTTCTTTTCCTTGTGAATAATTAATTTTATATCGCCTAAGAAAGCGTATTATTTTGATTATATAAACTCACCTATTTAGGAAGCTATGGAAGTGTTTTATCTCTTACCATCCATAATAGGAGGCTGTGAGCATAAATCAAAAATTAAGATTAAGGATGTGTTATATTTTTTGTAGGAATTGATATTGCTAAAGCTTTTAGTGTTTGTAGTGTAATTGATGATAAAGAAGAGATGATTATTAAACCATTCCCTTTTAACTCATCTATTGATGGATTTAAAAAACTAATCAATAATATTGTATCACTTAATTGCGATACTAGAGATATTATAATTGGTATGGAAGCTACAGGACTTTTATTTGAAAATCTTTATAGATACCTAATAGAGTTAAACTATAATGTGATATTATTAAATCCATATCAAACTGCACAATATAGGAATATGGTTACAATGAAGTATGTTAAAAATATTTGATAAACCAATTAGTTCAAATGAAGTTACTAAAGAAGATGAAGATTATATCTCATCTGTATTAGATAATCTTAGAACAATCCCTAGTGTATCAGACAAAACATTATTAGCAGTACTTGCTGAATGTTGTAACATTGATAGATTTAAAGATGCTAAGTCTTTGATTGGTTATCTTGGACTTTATCCAACACAAGAACAATCAGGTAATACTCTAAAATATGGTCATTTAGCTAAAAGAGGTGCTAAGTATGCTAAAAAAGCATTATATCTAGCCTCAGTTGCAGCTGTACGACATAATAGTGAACTGATGTTACAATAATCTAAATATCATAATTTACAGTAAATGTTACAGAATTATCCACACTTTAATTCTCTAACTTTTTGATAAGCAACCTTTAGAGCTTCAATATATATTTTTTCTTTAATTGCAAAGTGATTCATTTTATAGTTCAAACGAAGTTTTTCTAGCTTGATAAATGCACCTATAGTTAAGTTAATATGATTTCTTTGTGATAATTCAACCTTAGTTGGCGAATGTTCTATCTTTAAATTTTGTTTTAATGACTTGTGGTATTCCTCTATTTTCCACCGTTTTTGATAGATTTCAAGTGTCTGTTGAAAGGATAAGTCTATATCATTAGTAATAAGATACAGATACATAGGTTCACCATCGTTGCCGTTTTTGACAATTTGCTTACCAATATTCAAAGGTGTATTGCAACCTTTTAAATATATAAGTCGACTACTACAAGCTCCCATATCTATGCTGTCAATATTAACATATCTTCTTTTATTTCTGTCTTTATAGAGTTAGTGCTGCTTTACGATTCTTTTTTACTGGTGCTACAAATTGCTTTTTTAAAGCACTATGCTATAAACTCTATATTATCTGATGTTGTAAACCATTTATCCATTAAAATATATTTATATTTTACTTCATTATTAAAATGTAAAATTGGGAGTTTATCTTTCATTATTTCATTTTTAGTAAACATAGATTTTTTTATAAACTTTTGATATTCTTCGCTCCATTTATCTTCAGTTTTAGTGATAATCTCATATCCTAAAGATATTGATATACCACTATTATCTGTATAATGAAAGTTTAACATCATGATACCCTTAACACTTTTCCCACTTACATGGTCATAGTTGCCAACATACAGTATTATTTACTTTTGTATGTGGTTTATGAAGTAATGAATCATCTATAATTATACATCCATTATCTTCATTTTCATAATCTCTTAAAAATGATTTTATTGTTTTCCATAATTTAGTCTCATCATCAAAGCTATCATCAAGTAATAGATTTTTTGTAAATACATCATGGCTTTCCCCAGTAAGTTTAGCTAATTTTGTCATCTCTATTTTCTAAAATGAACTTAACGCATAATCTTGATAATATTCTTGTAAACAACTCATAAAATTCCTTAGTATTAAGAGTATATATTATATCTAAATAGTGGTTTCAAAGTGCTTGTAAATACGATAAACAAAGGGTTTATTGGTAATTTATAAAGTATATTTTTGTAGGTTTTAAGGATCATATTAGCAAGTTAAATATAATAATTTTAATCAATATTGTAACAATTCTATTAAATCTTAAAATTTAGATTATCGTAACATCAGTAGTGAATTAAAACAAATCTTTAGAAATCATGTAGCTTTAGGTAGGGCTAAAAAAGAAGCACTAATAGTAGTTGCTAGAAAACTAGCATATATTATCTGGGCTATTTATAACCATAATAAACCATATGATCCAACTCGTGTATTTGTAGCACATCCTTAATCTTAATTTAGATGTAATTAACAGTAAGTTGTAAAAAAACTCAAACAAATAATTTAATACTATAAATTGGCATATTATTTAAAACAGCCAATACCATTTTACTTGTTTACGATGAAATAAATTTCATCTTCAAAATACTATTTTTCATAGTACTTTAAAGATAAAACTTAAAAGTATGCACTTTTTTAATTTTACCTTTCATTTAAACTATTCTTTATAGGAAAGCTTATAAAATAAATATTGTTTATTTTATAATAATAGCAGATTTTCTTTAAAGAAATTTAAGATTATTAGAAAAAATACTTTAATAATATAATGCCCCTAAAAATCAAGACAGTTTTTCTGAAGATTTAATTTCATAAGCAACTGCTACTTTATCCTACATTTTCCAGGTATTCAAGATAAACATATGTAATAGCTATATCACCTTGCAAAAATCTTTTAGAATTATTACAAATTCCTTCAATCATATATTTACCCATTTTTTCTTTACCATTTTTTCTTATATCATCATCACTTTCACTTTTTGTAATCTAAATAGGTTGTAAGTTAGGCTTGAGTAAACCTATTGAATCTTTAACTCTTTTAATACTTATATATTTCATATATAGGGCATCATTCATGGAGTTTGTCATAAATCCAAATATATGTTCTACTCTTACTCTTATCTTTGAATCTGCATTGATATGGTTTTTATATCTATAAGTGTCATTCACCACTTTTAGTCATCCATCTTGCATCTATATCTTTTTAAGAGAGTTTAAATATCTTGCCATTTTTATCTTTAGAGTTTCTTTGTCTTGATACATCTACAAATGAAGCATTTATCATATTTCCCTTCTTTTGGTTCTACATATAAGAGACCACAGCACAACTAAAAAGATCTATAAAATTTTATTTTTTCAATTTTTAAAAAATATTTATCATAAATTATCATCTCAAATCTATATTTATTCCTAATTCTAATTGAATTTGCTCTATTCTTTCCTCTCTTTATCATCTTATTCTTACGTTTTGTGCCTTTATTTTCTTATGGGCAAATGGTTTTAGGTTGGCAGCTATACATGTAATGGTGAAATTCATATTATTCCTGAGCAGTCCTGTAAACCTTGTTGTGGATTGTTTCATGCTGGTTTTTATTAAAGCAAATGAATGTTCAACAAATGTATCAACGGTAGATATATCTGAGGTATTGGCAAATGTTGTCATTGTTTCTAAAATAGCTCCTGAATCTGCATCTGTTGCTATATGATTCTTATATCCTGTTGCATATTGTTTTTTACCTGCTTGATAACCTGTTCTTACATCTTTATCTATCTTTTGTTTATCAGCAATTCTAAGTGAAAATTTATATAGTTAAAATCTTCCAAAATAATTACTAAATAAATTCACAAAACCCCTTTATTTATAGGCTTTTAAAAGCTTTTTAACACCTAATTTTAGCTATAATATAGCCCATAAATAGAAGTGTTTAAGCAAATGAGACAGACAAATATTTTTGATTTTTTAATAGAATCATTTACAAGTAATATATCAAATATAGAAGATACAAGAAAACAAAGAACAAATATAATTTACAGTTTAAAAGATATTATATTATCTGCATTTAGTGTATTTTATTTTCAAAATAAATCTTGGTTAAGTTTTCAAAGGGATATTGATACTGCAAAAGGTATCAGTAATGCACAAACTATGTTTGGAATATCTGATATACCAAGTGATAATCATATACAAAACATACTGGATAAAATAACAGCAGAAAGTTTTAAAAAAGTATATGAAATTATAATAGAAAAATTGCAAAGTATAGGAATATTAGATAAGTTTAATTTTAAAGATGATTATATGCTTGTAGCATTAGATGGTACGCATTATCATTCAAGTAAAAATATATCTTGTAAATGTTGTCAAACAAAAACTAATAGTGAAACAGGTGAAGTACATTACTATCATAGTGTTATAACTCCAACAATAGTACATCCTGATATGAAAAAAGTAATACCACTGATGCAAGAATTTATATCAAATAATGATGGAGATGATAAACAAGATTGTGAAGTTAATGCTTCAAAGAGATGGTTAAATAATTTTACAAATCCTACTAATAAAAAGTTAATAATTTTAGGTGATGATTTGTATTCAAGAGAACCTATGATTAAAAAAGTATTAGAACAAAAGCATTCATATGTATTTGTAGCTAAGCCAACTTTCATATATAATTATATTAATAAATTAGCTATTAAAAATCCAAATGGAGATACACAACATCCACCACAAGAAGTAAACTGGTGTGAGGTTATTTGTTACCAATGATAGTAGTAGAAAACTATATCATAATAGCTTTGTTACTGATATATCTTTGAATGTAAATAATGTTATAGATATAGCTACAGCAGGTAGAACTAGATGGAAAATCGAAAATGATAATAATAATACTTTAAAAACTAAAGGCTATCATTTAGACCATAACTTTGGTCATGGAAAAGAAAATTTATCTAAAACACTTTGTAGCCTTAATATATTAGCTTTCTTATTTCATACAGTACAAGAACTTGATGATGATTTATATATGGAACTTCGTGATAATATTGGTACTAAAGAAGAGTTCTTTGTAGGTATTAATTTTTTAACAACAATATTTAATTTTAAAAGCTTTAATAAAATGTTGGAATATATACTTATTGCTCGCCAGACCGAAGAGAATGTAGATATGAAGGGGCATGTTGTGTAAAGTATATTTGGGTTAGAATTGCTGTTTGTTTATGCTCATAACTATCATCTTCATTTATCTTTTTTGAAGTTTCAATATCTTTAGTATCTTTATTTTGAATCTCATCAAGTTCTTCATTTTTAAGAGTTTTAGAGTTTTAGAGTTATAAGATTTCTTTTTTAATAATCTTGATATTTGTTTTGATGATGGTTTTTTCTTTTGTAATTCTTCTTCAATAAGTATATCTATCGCTTTATTTAAAGCTTCAACCTTTTGTCTACTTTCACTTTTTTGTTCTTTATTTTTATTTTTGATTCTATTATTGTGAGACCACTGCACAGTAAAAAGTAAAATAAATACTATCAAAACCCTTTATATAAGCCATATATCACTACTATTTAGCTAATATACAGCATAAATAAAAAGGTAAATAATGGCATTTAAAGAAACAAGTAATACATTTTCAGATATAGCAGTAACATCAAGACTAGAAAGAGTAAATTCATTTCTAAAACAAATAGATTCAATTATAGATTTTGAAAAGTTAAGACCAATACTAAATAAAAATGGTATTGGTACAAAAAATGTAGTTGGCTTAAAAGCTTATGATAATGTATTAATGTTCAAAGTATTATTATTACAAAAATACTATAACCTAAGTGATAAAGCAGTAGAAGAAGCACTATGCGTAAATCTATTGTTTATGAGGTTTGTAGGTATCAGTTTAGAAGATAGTGTCCCTGATGATACAACAATATGTAGATTTAGAAACTCATTATTAAAAAACAAACTTTATGATAAATTATTTGATGGAGTCACAAAACAATTAGAAGATAAAAATCTAATAGCTAAAATTGGTAAATCAGTTCTTGTAGATGCAACATTAATAAAAAGTGATAATACAAAAATTAAAGATAAAACCAAAGAACAAAGAAAAGAATCAAAACCTAAAGTACAATCTCATAATGATAAATTAGATATTCTTCTTGAAGAGGAATTAAACTCTAAAAAACCATCTAAGAAAAAAATAAAGTCACTTTTAAAAGCTAAAGAATACAACTCACGAACACTAAAAAATAAAGAGATTGATGATACTCAAGATATAAATACCAAAGATATAAAAACATCTCAAGCTATTATAAATAAAGAAGAAGATAGTTACAGCCATAAAGATAAGATAGATACTCATATACGAACAGGATACCATGCATCAAAGAAAGCTTACACACAAGGTTATAAAGTTCATATAGCTGTAGATGAAACATCAGGTGTAATACTAAAAGCCATGACCACATTTGCAAATACATCAGATATAGATACAGTAAAACCATTTGTAGAATCTATTAAAAATATAGACTCATTTTATGCAGATAAAGCATATAAGTCAGTAGATATAGATGAATATCTAGAAAACAATAATATTAAAAATATGATATGTTTAGAAGAGAAACAAAATATGTCAGAAGAACAAATTAAAAATCAAAGATTAGATGAAAAAAATAAACATAAAATCAGGGCAAAAGTTGAACATAGATTTGCTCATATAAAAACTCATATGAAACAATCCACTACAAGATTTATTGGTCTTGTCAGGAATAATATGAACTTTACTATTACTTGTTTAGCTTCTAACTTAAAACTATTGGCACATCAACAAATGAGATTACAAAAAATAGTAAATAGATGAAGATAATAGGAGAAAATGGTATATCTGTACCAAATATAGCTAATAAATCAAAATATAAGATACTAGTTTATGAGAAATATTTTTAAAAATTAGAATGTATAGAGAGTACTGGTGTATATTTAATTATGCAATGGTCTCTTAATTATACTTTAACTGTCTATGACTCTATCATTATATTTGCCAAATAATAAGCTTTATTTGTATATCAAACAAACTTTCACCTTGACTTTCTAAACGTGGCACTTCTAATGTAAATTTGTACAATAAAATATTTGTGAGCCACTTGCAAATTCAATAATACTCAATAGCTAATTTTTTATTTTCATCACTTTTAGTTTTAAAAAAATGATTATTTATTTTTCTTTGCGTAGTTTACACTAAATTTAGTAAATTTCTTAAAAAATCATATTTTTTCTCCATACTTTATGGTTTTGACTATAAAATTGAAGATTTTTCTATTATTTTTAATAAAAGTCATGTAATGAGTTTTAAACTTTGATGAATACAAACAGATAAAATTCCAAATGATAAAACAGAAGCTACTTTTGTAGCTCCTTGATAATAAATTGTATTACATCCAAAGTTATCTTTTAAATATTTATTTACTCTTTCAACCATACTTCTTTGATTGTAGTGGTGTTCATCTGATGATTTAGGTAAATTTAAAAATTCAAATTTTACTTTTTCATCTTTGATAAGTTGAATCTTTTGTTTTAATTCTTTTGAGTTCTTGGGATTTATATCTATAATTGGTTTATGATTTAGTTTTTCAGAATACTCTCTAATTATATCGCTGTCATACCAAGCATCAAGTAAATCACGAAGATACATCACTCTTTTACCAGTTTCATTGATAAGTGGAAGTGCTACTGAACTATCATGAACATTTGCACCTGAATAGAATGCTGCTATTGGTATATCTCCATCTACTGCACTAATATGAAGTTTACCACCTATTGTAATCTCTCTGTTACCTTTAGAATTTTGTTTGACACCAACACCACAAACAGTAGATACTAAAGATAACATCTTTTTAGTAGTTTTCATCTCTTTTTGTAGTTCTAAAATCTTTGGTTTTACAGGCTCTCTCTTTTCACCTTTCTTAGGTCGTCCGACCTTATTTTTAGGCTTTTCTTCTTTCTTAATCTTTACAGGTTTTTCTCTAAGTGGTATCATAGCAGCATCTGTTGCATTGTACATAAAAACTGTATCCGATAAATATTCATTAACAAACTTTTTATGAGTTTTTTGAGCTATTTGTAAATCACTCAATTCTTTGAATACCCTACTAAATTTAGATTCACTTGGAATATCTATTTTATACCTCCATCCACACAATACTCGTAATACTCTATCGCTATGAAGTCTATCAATTAAATCTCTTGTTGTTTGCATATTGTAAACAGATTTAGCAATCATTGCTCTTGCTATTTCTATTCTATCTTTTGGAATGTTTGTAATAGTTACAACTGTTACATTCTTTTCAATTTGAGCAAAGTCTAAAATCTTTATTAGTTTCTCTTCTTTGGTACTTAATGTTCCTAATTGTTCTTTTATTTCAGGAAATAAATAATTTTCAAGGTTTAGAATTTTAGTCCACATATTTGAAAGATTTGAAGATGATTTTGGTAAAATATTTGTCATAAGTTGAATCTCTTTTCTGTTAAATTTTATGGTATAAAATTATAACTTATTGAAATTAGATTTCAGCTTTTTGTAACAAAAATAAATTAAATTATGAGCTTTTTTGTGAATTTGCAAGTGGCTCTATAGTATTCCAAATTATTTGATTTGTCATTTAATTTAGTAGAAAGTCTAAATGATAATACAGTATTAGTAATAGGATTCACATTTGGTTTATAATAACCAAATGCAACAGCACTATCAAATATTATTTGTAATGGTTTTTGTATTTTTCAAATACTACTGATTGGTCATCATAAAACAATATTTCAAGCTTCTTTTATAGCATTTGCAAAAGTATATCTCATTTTGGATCTAGTTTATTTGGATTTACAAAAAATATATCAAATCCGATAATAGCTACTCAAGCATTAGTCAGATTTTTTATAAATTGGATATAATCACGTCTTGGTAATGGAAATCATAGTTCATCAAGAGTTAATTCATCTAATCAAATAATAACAATATCTTTATTTATAATTTTACTATTAATAGTACTAGATGAATAAATAATTTCATTTTTTGATTTAAGAAATGCTAATTTAATTTTTTCATTAGAAAGATAGAAAAAAATCACTAAAAAACAAAACAATAACTAGTATTATTATTGATAAAAATAGTGTTATGAATGGTTTATAATTAAAAATTTTAGTATTCAAAATATTTTATTTATTAATTAAATTATTAAATTTTGTTTTAATATAATCATCTATTGTCGAAGTATTATCAACAATAGTGTTTCAAAGATTACCTAAGTCTATATTATTATAATCCAATCATTCTCATAATATATTTTTAATATATTTCATATTATCAATAATAGATTGTAAAAAGCTCTAAAATATGTCCTAAATGTAATTATAAAAGTGTTATAAAAAAAAGTAAAAGAAATAATATCCAAAGATATAAATGCAAGCATTGTAATAGATGGTTTAGCTCTCAAAGAAGACCAATAAAACTACAAAATAAATTATGTCAAGACTAACTCAAACAAATGAAAAAAACTTTACTATTAAATTAGATAATTGGTTTGAAATTTATCCTCAACTTAGTATATTTTTTAAGGAGATTATGGCAAAATATGAGAAGTGATTAAAAAAACTGGTGGGTTTACACAGTTTGATTTACACTCTCAATTATTCAGGCTCCTATATTTTTTATTAAGTCTTTTATTTTAGAAGAATAAGATAAATAATCTTATTCTTAATATTTGCTTAGTTAGGTTTGTGAATTTGGTCGGATTTACCTAACTTATTAAGTATGTTATTCTTTGTCGGTTAATTCGTCTGAGAATTTTTCTATATTAAAATTTAAATTTAAATATTTTGTAATTACTTCAATATCTCTTTCTGCATTTGCAAGACAAGATGTCGCTCCTGGACTTGGAGTCATATTAAATAAAATTCCATCGCCTGGGTTGATTGAAGCTTCTCCTAGCATAAGTTTTTGATTTTTTTTATCAAGCACTTGTGGTCTAATTCCTCCAAAGCCTTTTGCATATTCAATATCATCAGTACTTAATGATGGCACGATTTTTCTTGCATTTTTTACAAAAAGTCCTCTATTTATTCCTGGAACTTCAAATAAGAAATTTCTGAATACATAACTTCTTATTTCCGAATCTTTTAGTAAATCCCAGAAAATCTTTATGATATTACCATCAATATTCATAGTCTTAAGACATTGAAAAATTGATTTACCACCTTTATATCTCTCTAATACTAAAAGAGCCAAAGCAGTTGGTCCAAATCTAGTTCTTCCATCAGATAAAATATCAGGATCTCCATGTAGAGCAGCAAATGGTAATTTTGGATTTTGCACCATATAAACTTTACCATTTAAAAATTTTCCACTTGTTATATAAAAACTTCCAGCCATAGAAAGAGATCCCATCTCTTTACCATAACCCATTTTATGAGCTAAGTATAAAGAGTGAGCACCTGCATTAACAACTACAAAGTCTGCTGTAAATACTGACCCACTTGTAGTAGTTATTTTATAAAGATTTTCAATTTTTTCAATTTCTTCTGCTTCTGCATTATAAAATATATCAGTAGTTATATCTTCTTCTTGTCCTGCTTTTGCAAGCTCTTTTGTCATTGCACCAAAATCAATAGCTGTATACTCACTTTGTGTACCCATTGCAATAATTTCTTCTGGCCTATCTTTTATTTGTTCTTTATCAGCGTAAACAAGTTTTGGCTCAAGTTCTCTAAGTTTGTCTTTATCCCATAATTCTAAATATGGAAATAGTTTTTTAAATTCTTTATATCTATGTTTAATGAATTCAACTTCTTTTTTACCAACTCCAAGAGCCATTTTCTGATACTTAAACATTATTTTATCTTGTAAACCGTACTGCAAACAGAATTTTTCAATCATTTTAGCTGCTCTTTTTGTTATGTGAGCTTTTTCTAAAGTATAATTTGTTTCAATATCACCCACATGAATTGTTTGAGAATTACTTGTGCCTTTAGAGTTTAATGTTGCTAATTCTTCATACTTTTCTAACATACAGGTGCTCTTTACATCAGTATATCTAGCAAGTTCATAGAAAAGTGCTGCACCTGAAATTCCACCACCTATTACAATTACTTGATAATGTTTTGTATCCATTGATAATCCTATTTTGCTTTTTGATGTTATATGTAGAAATTCTAGCATATTTATAATTATTTCTGCTAGGACTATAACTCATGTTTATAATTCTTTATAATAATATGTTTAATAGTAACATAATATAGATTTTTATTTGATTTATGTCTTGCTCAAAATGTGTACATAAGAAACATATTATTATGCTTTACCCCTAAATAATTCATAAAACAAACATAAACCACTATAATAAGGTATTTAAAAGAAAAAAGTTACACTAAAAATTTTCACTTAATGGATGTAACTTTCCCTAACTAGGAGTCTGTCGGATACACATCTAAATATTTTTCAATAAAAAACTCGTGATATACCCCTTGTATAAGGGCTTAAACATTAATATTTAGCTATAATTACATCTATAAGAGCCACTTGCAAATTCACAAAAAAGCTCATAATTTAATTCATTTTTGTTACAAAAAGTTGAAATCTAATTTCAATAAGTTATAATTTTATATCCTAAAATTTAACAGAAAAGAGATTCAACTTATGACAAATATTTTACCAAAATTATCTACAAACCTATCTAAAATGTGGACTAAAATTCTAAACCTTGAAAATTGTTTGTTTCTTGAAATAAAAGAACAATTAGGAACATTAAGTACCAAAGAAGAGAAACTAATAAAGATTTTAGACTTTGCTCAAATTGAAAAGAATATAACAGTTGTAACGATTACAAATACACCAAAAGACAGAGAAGAGATAGCAAGAGCAATGATTGCTAAATCTGTTTACAATATGCAAACAACAAGAGATTTAATTGATAGACTTCATAGCGATAGAGTATTACGAGTATTGTGTGGATGGAGGTATAAAATAGATATTCCAAGTGAAGCTAAATTTAGTAGGGTATTCAAAGAATTGAGTGATTTACAAATAGCTCAAAAAACTCATAAAAAGTTTGTTAATGAATATTTATCGGATACAGTTTTTATGTACAATGCAACAGATGCTGCTATGATACCACTTAGAGAAAAACCTGTAAAGATTAAGAAAGAAGAAAAGCCTAAAAATAAGGTCGGACGACCTAAGAAAGGTGAAAAGAGAGAGCCTGTAAAACCAAAGATTTTAGAACTACAAAAAGAGATGAAAACTACTAAAAAGATGTTATCTTTAGTATCTACTGTTTGTGGTGTTGGTGTCAAACAAAATTCTAAAGGTAACAGAGAGATTACAATAGGTGGTAAACTTCATATTAGTGCAGTAGATGGAGATATACCAATAGCAGCATTCTATTCAGGTGCAAATGTTCATGATAGTTCAGTAGCACTTCCACTTATCAATGAAACTGGTAAAAGAGTGATGTATCTTCGTGATTTACTTGATGTTGGGTATGACAGCGATATAATTAGAGAGTATTCTGAAAAACTAAATCATAAACCAATTATAGATATAAATCCCAAGAACTCAAAAGAATTAAAACAAAAGATTCAACTTATCAAAGATGAAAAAGTAAAATTTGAATTTTTAAATTTACCTAAATCATCAGATGAACACCACTACAATCAAAGAAGTATGGTTGAAAGAGTAAATAAATAAGGGAACCTCTAAAAACAACTTTCTAATTTGTTTAAATCATTTTTAACTTAATTTTTAAAATTTATCACACGCGAAACTTGATTTACTATAAAATTCTACTAAAAATTATAATGATCTTTGTGAGTTTTTGTAAAATCTCTATGATTTCATATATTTTTACATAACTTTCACTTTTTGCAATCTAACTAACTGTTCATATCTAAAGAGCTTATATGTAAAATTTAAAAATCCTATAGATGACTTGATTCGTTTTATCCCAATGGACTTCATATGTAAGGCATCATTCATAGAGTTTGTCATAAATCCAAATATATGTTCTACTCTTGCTCTAATTTTAGATTTTATGTTATTTGAATCTTTTTGTTCATCTGTTAAAGGACTACCTCTGTAACCTTTTTCATGCACAAAGCTTTTGCAATTTTTATCTTCTAGAAATTCTTCTATCTCTTTACTCCTGTAAGCACTATCTGCATGAAGTTTATTATCTGTTTCATCAATGATATTTTTAATTTCAGTAGAATCATGAGGAGCAGCACTTGTAACACTATATTTAGTTATGAATTTAGTTTTTTCATCTGCGTTAATATGGTCTTTATATCCATAGTGTCGTTCACTTGATTTAGTCATCCAACTTGCATCAGTATCTTTTTGGCATAACTTGCTTCGTTTACCATTGTTATCTTTTCTGGCAAATTTTAAAGGTATAGCACCTTTTTTAATATCAGCATTATCTTCTTTAGAATTTCTTTGTCTAGGAACATCTACAAATGAAGCATCTATCATACTTCCCTCTTTTGCTATAATACCTTTATTTATAAGTTGTTTAGTAAATAGTTCAAATAATGTTAAAGATAAATTCTTATTTGATAGCTGTTCTTTGAAATGCCAAATAGTTTTTTCATCAGGTATTTTATCTCCAATTTTCAATTCTAAAAATTGTTTGAATGATGTTCTATCATTTATTTGAAATTCTGTTTGTTCATCACTTAAATTATAGTATTTTTGTAATATTAAAATTTTAAACATCATTATCTTATCGTATGGTGGCCTACCACCAGCACCTTTAGGTTCTACGTATAAAGCCTTCTCTATTGGTTCTCTAAACATATTCCAATCTACAACTTTATCTAATTTTGTTAGTGGTGGTTGATATTCTTTTATTTTTCTCTCATGAAATTCTAAATCAAATAATCCTTGCATTTATAAAGCCTTTTGAGTGATATTTAATATCTATTTTAACTAAATCTTGATTTTAAATTGCTTAGGTTGGGTAGTTTTTAGAGATGCCCAATATTTAAAAGATGACTTTGGATGTAATACAATTTATTATCAAGGAGCTACAAAAGTAGCTTCTGTTTTATCATTTGGTGTCCAGTTTCACCACGTTATGGTTGCCTAGTTACATAAATAAGAAAGCGATAGCTTAACAACATAATTGTAAAATCTTTACAGCAAATAAGGATTTTAAAAATGCCACAAGTCTATCACTCTAATGCTAGAACAAACCAGCATGTAAGAGAAATAATACAACAATCTAATTTAACAAATGTTGAATTAGCAAATAATTATAATGTGAATGTTAAAACTATCGCCAAGCATAAAAATAGAGATTTTTTAAATGATAAAAGTTCAAGACCAAAAAGAATCCATTATGCTCTAACACCTTTAGAAAAAGAGTTAATTAAAGTAGTCAGAACAATGACTTGGATGGAGTTAGATGACTTAGCAGATACAATCGTTGATATTATTCCAAATGCAAATAGAAGTAATGTTTATCGCACTCTAAAAGCCTTTGATATAAACAGAGTTCCACAAGAGCAAAAAGAAAAAGCTAAAAAGTTCAAAGAGTATGAGCCTGGTTATTTACATATAGATGTAACTTATTTACCAAAGTTTGACAAGCAAAAATATTACCTATTTGTAGCAATAGACAGGGCTACAAGGCTACTTTACTATAAAGTGTATGAGAATAAGACAGCAGCAAATGCAGTATCTTTTCTAAAAGAATGTAAAGAATTTTTTCCATTTTACTTAACACATATTTTAACAGATAATGGACTGGAATTTACTGATAAGTGGGCAAGAGGAAAAGGATTTGTAAGTGGTAATCATAAGTTTGATGTAGAGTGTAAAGATGATGAGATAGAACATAGGCTAACAGCTCCATACACACCTCAAACTAACGCAATGGTAGAAAGAGTAAACGGAACTATTAAAAATGCTACAATTAAAGCAGAAGAGTATGACAATATTGATGATGTTAAAAAAGATTTAAATAAATTTTTGATATACTACAACTTCAATAGAAGACATGGTTCTTTACGAAAAGAATTAAAAGTTAGAACTCCATTTGATGCAGTTCAAAGTTGGTTTCAAACGAAACCTGAAATATTTAAGATTTTACCAGATGTGTTTCAACATATTGCTTTTGAAATGGTACAACGTGGTGAAACTTGACAATTTGGAATTTTATCTGTTTGTATTCATCAAAGTTTAAAACTCATTACATGACTTTTATTAAAAATAATAGAAAAATCTTCAATTTTATAGTCAAAACCATAAAGCATGGAGAAAGAATATGATTTTTTAAGAAATTTACTAAATTTAGTGTAAACTACGCAAAGAAAAATAAATAATCATTTTTTTAAAACTAAAAGTGATGAAAATAAAAAATTAGCTATTGAGTATTATTGAATTTGCAAGTGGCTCACAAAATAACTTAAAAAGTATCTAAATGAATAAATATATATCTTATGATAGAGATCAAGCTTATCTCTTACCACCATCAATTGAAGATTGGCTACCTCAAAATCATCTTGCAAGATTTATTGTTGATATAATAGATCAACTTGATATATCAAGTATAGATAAACAGTATAGTGGAAGATCTGGTAAACAAGCATATCATCCAAAGATATTACTTGGATTATTATTTTATGGATACTCTACAGGTATCTTTTCCAGTAGAAAGTTAGAGAATGCTGCATATGATTCTATAGCATTTAGATATATAGCTGCAAACAGTCATCCTGACCATGATACAATAGCAAATTTTAGACAAAGATTTTTAAATGAACTTGAAGATATATTTGTACAGATACTTTTAATAGCTAAAGGCTCAGGATTATTAAAAGTTGGAAAAGTTAGCCTTGATGGAACTAAAATAAAAGCAAATGCTTCTAAACATAAAGCACTTAGCTATAAGCATGCTAAACAATTACAAAAACAACTTGAAAATGAAGTTAAATCTTTAATGGCTCAAGCTAAAGACATAGATAATAAAGATGAAAATATAGGTATGAACATACCGCAAGAGATATCAAGAAGAGAAGATCGTTTAAAAGTTATAAAAGATGCTATTTCCAAAATAGAAATAAGATTAATTACTAGATATGAAAAAGATAAAAAGAGGTAACTAATCACCCTAGGAAACCTCAAAAAGAATTCTAATATTTACCTCAATAAATAGTAATTTAAAGCCTATAAATAGGACTAATTAGCTATAATTCACTACATAAAAAGTAGGAATAAATTTTGAAGAAAATTCGCCTGAAATATCAATTTTCAATAAAATCCAAAAAAGAACTTAAAGATTTATCCCATAAAGAGCTTCTTAAATATATAGAAAACCTTCAAGATAACCTCGTGCAAGAAAAACCACCAAAGAATTCAAACAACTCCAGTATTTCACCATCAAGTGAGATAGCACCTCCTCAAAAAAGAAATAATAAAAATCAATCTCTTGAAGAGAAGAGTGGTAAAAGTGTTGGTGGACAATCAGGGAGAGAGGGAGTAACTCTTTTACAAAGTGATACTCCTGATGAGATTGTTGCATTGCCTTATAAACTATTAGAATGTAAAAAGTGCAGTAGTGATATATCTACTGTTGTATCTGCACTCAAAGAAAGACGACAAGTCTTAGATATTGAATTATCATCTATTACTCATAAAATAACAGAGTATCAAAGCTTCTCTAAAAAGTGTTTCTCTTGTGGTTATGAAAATCATGACAGTAGTGCATTTACAATATCACCAAATATCAGTTATGGGTCAACAGTTATAGCTATGGTTTCATACCTAAGTGTTTCTCAGTATATGTCAAATATGAGAATAGTAGAACTTATGAACAACCTATTCAATATAAAACTCTCAGAGGGAAGCATTACAGGCTTATTAGCAAAAGCCTCAACACTCTCACAAAATACTATTAACAAAATCACAGCTCTACTGGAGAAAGCTCCTCTAGTAGGTATAGATGAGACTGGATGTAAGGTTAATGGCTCTAAACATTGGCATTGGACTTTTCACAATGAGAGCAATACTCTTATTGTTGCGGATAAGTCACGAGGAACTAAGGTCATCAACAATACTTTTACAAATGGTTTTAAAAATGCTTGTGTGGTTCATGATAATTATTCATCATATAGCTCACTTGAGTGTGTTAGTGAACAGTTATGTTTAGCACACAAGATGAGAGATTTAAACTATGCTATTGAGTGTGATGAGACTAAGCTAATGAAAGATATAAAGACATTACTCAAAGAAGCTATAAGAGATGATAAAGTCAACTTAACTTCCATTGCTAGAGTAACTCTAAAAAGTCAATATGACAAATCACTTCAACATCTTTTAACTATGCCATACATTGAAAAAAGTGAAACGCATAAACAAATAAAATCACTTACAAAATCTAAAGATAAACTGTTTACTTTTTTACTTAATGAAAATATCCCAGCAGATAATAATGCTAGTGAGCGTGCCATTAGAAATATAAAAGTTAAGCAAAAAGTATCAGGACAATTCAAATCACTTAAGGGTGCACAAAATTATGCTAATTTACGATCAGTTATTGATACTTCTCGTAAGCGTGGCTTAAATGAGTTTGAATCATTGGTTTCTGTAATGAAGGGGAATTCTCTCTTTTAGATAGGGTGATTAGTTACAAAATTCATAATGGTTTTACTAAAAATTTGAAGTTAAAAATGCTTGATGATTATCTGGTTAGTTATAAGGTAAAGTAATCAATTAGATCTCTTGATTTTTTATTAAGCCTAAAAAATAGTAATATTAGGATATTTTTTACCATCCAGTGTAACTCCTAGTATTATATATGCAGCGATATTTTTAACTACTCTATCTACTTTTATTTTTAATACTGTTGCATCCTAATTGTTTAATTTTACTCTTTTGAGAATTAAACTTTATAAAAAGCTTTCTTATTTTCTTGGGATATTATACAATTAGTTAGATTTAAAAAAGTAAAAATAGTGTAAAGAGAAGAAAATAGGAAAATATTTACAGATACATAGTTAAAACAAGGTGGTAAATTTATAGATTTTTAATAAAAAAGTGCTAAGATTCATTCAAGATTTTTTGAGAAATTAAAAATGGATACATAAGGGCCTTAAAATTTATTTTTAGAGGTACCCATATATGATACAAATAGGTTATAAATTATGAGAATTGATAAATTTTTAAATGCTGTTAATATTACAAAAAGAAGAGCTGTTGCAGAAGATATGCTTGCACATAAAGTTATTTTTATTAATGGGACTAGTGTAAAAAAAGCAAAAGAAGTAAAAGTTGATGATGTTATAGAAATTAAATATCTAGAAAAGAGTGATAGGTTTAAAGTATTACAAATACCAATAATGAAATCTACTCCAAAATCAAAGATGGACGAGTATGTAAAAAGAATAGAGGAGTAATATTATGTTTAATATGACTAAATTAAAATTTGATGATATTTTTGAAAATAAACTTCCTATTGAAGAGGTAAGAGAGTATTTGATTGACCTTTATGAAAGAGGGGAAACTGCTGCTGAAATTGCTGCTGCTATTAGTGCCATGAGAGATCATTTGATTCCTTTGCCTGTACATTATGATTTAAGAGAAAAATTAATTGACAATTGTGGGACAGGTGGAGATAAATCAAACTCTTTTAATATTTCAACAACTGTATCAATTTTATTATCTGCTGTTGGTTGTTATGTTGCTAAACATGGTAACAGAAGTATTACTAGTAAATCTGGAAGTGCTGATATGCTAGAAGCTTTAGGTTTAAATCTTAATATTTCATTAGAAAATTCTGCTAAGATGCTTGAAGATACAAGATTTTGTTTTATGTTTGCACAAAATCATCATCCTGCTATGAAACATATTATGCCTATTAGGAAGTCAATTCCACATAGAACTATTTTTAATATTATGGGACCATTATCAAATCCTGCAACTGTATCAAAACAATTGATTGGAGTATTTGATAAGAGCTATATAAACAAAATAGCAACAGCTTTAGAATTGTTAGATACAAAAAAATCAATGGTTGTTTCATCAAATGATGGAATGGACGAAATTTCGATGTCTGATATATCATTTGTTACGTCTTTAGATAGTGGAAAAATTAAAGATTTTGAAATTGATCCTCAACTATATGGTTTTAAACTAGCTTCAAAAGAAGAAATTATAGGTGGAGATGCAAAAGAAAATGCAAAAATAACTAGAGATATTTTGATTGGTAAAATTACAGGTGCAAAACTTGATATTGTACTTATTAATACATCTGCTGCCCTTATAGTCGATAGTAAAGTTAGAGATTTTCAAGATGGAATTGAACTTGCTAGAGAGACTATTTTAAATATGAAAGCAAAAAAGAAACTTGAAGAATTAATTAAAGTATCTTCAAAATTGAGTTAGTTTATAAATTGAAAGAGTGTATTCTAAATATAAATAGAATAGATATTATTATTAAAACAGTAAAATCAAAAATAGAAACTTTTGATAATGATTGTATTGTCTTATTAAGGGGTGATTTAGCAAGTGGGAAAACAACTTTTGTTAAAAACTATGTGCAATCCTTAGGTTTAGATGATTTAGTTACTTCTCCTACTTTTTCTATTCAATCAATTTATTCTAATAGAATTTTTCATTATGATATTTATAATAAAACAGTTGAAGAGTTTATTGCTCTTGGTTTACTTGAAGAGTTTGAAAAAAATGGTGTTCATTTTATAGAGTGGGCAGATGATAAACTTGAGAAGTTATTAAAATCATATGGATATAATGTTATGCTTCTTGAAATAAAAAAATACGATGATAAAAGGTTATATATATTACATGAGTAAATTAAGAATTGAAGATATTACAAAAAGTATTAAAAAAACTGAAATTTTACATGGAATTTCACTTGAAGTTAGTTCTGGTGAAATTGTTGGTTTATTAGGACCTAACGGGGCAGGGAAAACCACAACATTTTATACAGTTTGTGGTTTAGTTAGTCCTACTAGCGGAAAAGTTTTTTTTGATGATGAAGATATAACAACATTACCCTTACATAAAAGAGCTTTAAAAGGAATAGGATATTTACCTCAAGAATCATCTATTTTTAAAGATTTATCAGTTGAAGATAATTTGATGCTAGCAGCACAAATTGTTACAAATGACAAAAAAGAACAAAATAAAAGAGTAGAAGAATTACTCGAAGTTTTTAATATCGAACCAATAAGGCAACGAAAAGGTGTTTCTTTATCAGGAGGAGAGAGAAGAAGAACTGAAATAGCTAGAGCATTAGTATCTAAACCCAAGTTTTTACTTCTTGATGAGCCTTTTGCTGGTGTTGATCCAATTGCTGTGAAAGATATTCAAGAAATTATAAGAGAGCTTACAAAACTTGGTATTGGGGTTTTAATTACTGATCATAATGTAAGAGAAACACTTGAAATTTGTGATAGAGTTTATGTAATGAAAAGTGGAAGTTTATTAGCTTCTGGAAATAGTGAAGATATAAAAAGTGATGGTAGCGTACGCGAACACTATTTGGGAGAAGATTTTAGTTTCTAAGTAAATTAGAAACCACTTGATTTTTTCCTTCATATAAATATTTTTGCGGGAGTGTAAATATAACTATATAAACCTTAAAAATAAAATTTATTAGATAAAATATCCAGTAAATCAATTTTAAGGATTTACATTATGGCAATATTAAATTTAGAAGAATTAAAGAAACAAATAAAAGATGGTACTTTTACAGGTTTAGAATCATTAGAGAATGAATTTAAATCAATGTTAAAAGAAGTTTTACAAGAAACTGCACAAGAAGAATTAACTTCACACTTAGGTTATGAAAAGAACCAAATCTCAAAAAACACAAACTCAAGAAATGGTTATAACAAAAAGAAACTCAATTCCAAATATGGTCAAGTTGATTTAGAAATCCCAAGAGACTTGCAAGTGTGGATTCCTCTACGCTTCATGAGATTCTAGTTTTGAACCACAACTAATAAAAAAAAGAGAAACAATTCTTGAAGGAACTCTCAATTTAATAATATCACTTTATGCCAAAGGCATGAGTGTAAGGGATATTCAATTACATCTTGATGATTTATATGGATATGAACTTTCAGCAGAAACAATATCTAATGAGACCACAGCACAACTAAAAAGATCTATAAAATTTTATTTTTTCAATTTTTAAAAAATATTTATCATAAATTATCATCTCAAATCTATATTTATTCCTAATTCTAATTGAATTTGCTCTATTCTTTCCTCTCTTTATCATCTTATTCTTACGTTTTGTGTCTTTATTTTCTTATGGGCAAATGGTTTTAGGTTGGCAGCTATACATGTAATGGTGAAATTCATATTATTCCTAAGCAGTCCTGTAAACCTTGTTGTGGATTGTTTCATGCTGGTTTTTATTAAAGCAAATGAATGTTCAACTTTTGCTCTGATTTTATGTTTTGGTTTTTCATTTTCTCTTTGATTCTTTCTATCTTCATCACTCATTTTATTTCTCTCTTTAAGACAAACATTATTTTTAATATCTTTTTCTTTTAGTAGTTCATCAATAGCTTCTGATTTATAAGCTTTATCTGCACCTGATGATTTAATATCATCACCTAATTTTTCAACAAATGTATCAACGGTAGATATATCTGAGGTATTGGCAAATGTTGTCATTGTTTCTAAAATAGCTCCTGAATCTGCATCTGTTGATATATGATTCTTATATCCTGTTGCATATTGTTTTTTACCTGCTTGATAACCTGTTCTTACATCTTTATCTATCTTTTGTTTATGCTCATAACTATCATCTTCATTTTCAATTATCTTTTTTGAAGTTTCAATATCTTTAGTATCTTTATTTTGAATCTCATCAAGTTCTTCATTTTTAAGAGTTTTAGAGTTATAAGATTTCTTTTTTAATAATCTTGATATTTGTTTTGATGATGGTTTTTTCTTTTGTAATTCTTCTTCAATAAGTACATCTATCGCTTTATTTAAAGCTTCAACCTTTTGTCTACTTTCACTTTTTTGTTCTTTATTTTTATTTTTGATTCTATTATTATGAGACTTTGTTAATGTTGCATCTACTAGTACATCTTTACCACCTGTTGCTATTAATCCTGCCTTTTCAAGTTGCTTATTAATATTTGTAAAAAGTTTACCATGAAGATTATTTTTAATTAAAGAATTTCTAAATCTACCTGTTGTAGTTGAGTCTGGTGCTAATGATTCTAAGCTTAATCCTGCAAATTTCATATAAAGTAAATTTACATTAAGTCCTTCTTCAGCTTTTTCATCACTTAAATCATAAAACTTTTGAATAAGTAAGATTTTAAACATTAATATTTGATCATATGCTTGTACTCCACATACATTTTTACTTCCTGTTCCATTCTTCTTTAATACAGGTCTTAATTTATTAAAATCTATTATAGAATCTAATTGTTTTAAAAAAGAATCTACATATTCTAATCTATCATTAAGAGCATAATCTGAAAAAGAGAGGTTTGAATCTTTAAATGCCAATTTATTACCTTTTTGCTTAAATATCTTTAATTTATATGTGTAATTATAGCTAAGAATAGCCTTTAAATACCTTAACTAAAGGCTTGGTTGAGATTTATTTTAGAGTGTTACTGTGCAGTGGTCTCATAATATGACTAATAAAGTATTAGAACTTGCAAAAGATTGGCAAAATAGAGCTTTAGACCAAATGTATCAATCATTTTTATGGATGCAACTATTCTTAAAATAAGAATAGATAGTGCGTTACCTTGAAAATTTCTAATTTTTAAGAAGCATAAGTTCTTATAAATGTAGCTGCTTATATTATGCTAGGAATTACAGCAGAAGGTAGTAAAGAAATAATAGGAATTTGGATTGGTAATAATGAAACTAGTAAATATTGGCTTGGGACTGTTCAGAAATCTGTGTCAATCGGGTAAAATAATAATTACTCAAGGAAACACAGATGAAGATAGAAATAGATGTAGAGCAATTTGCTCGTGATATAAAAGCTGGTAAAAGTATCGGTGGTAAAGATGGAGCACTAGGCGCACTAATTAAACAACTAACAGAAGTTGCACTTGCAGCTGAAATTGACTCACACTTAACCCAAGACCTCAATAGAAATCGTAAAAATGGTTATGCTACAAAAACTATGAAAAGTGAGCATGGAGAATTCCAATTGGATGTTCCAAGAGATAGAGATGGTTCATTTGAGCCTGAAATAGTTAAGAAAAACCAACGTACAATGAGTGGTGAAATAGAAGATTTAATTGAAGATATTTATGGTGTAGGCTTTTCTAAAGGTGCTATTAGTGCTGTAACAGATAAGATTATACCAATACTTCAAGAGTGGAAGACAAGACCTCTTGAAGAGGTATATCCATTTGTATTTTTAGATGCTATTCACTACAAAGTAAAAGAAGAAGGTAGATATATCTCAAAAGCTTTTTATACAGTCCTTGGAGTTGGAATTGATGGCAAAAAAGATATACCTGGTCTCTATCTCAACGAAAGTGAAGGTGCTAAGTTCTGGCTACAGGTCTTAACTGACTTACAAAACCGTGGAGTTAAGGATATACTTATCGCATCAGTTGATGGCTTAAAAGGCTTCCCAGAAGCAATTAACTCAAGTATTCCCCGATACAGAGGTTCAACTATGTATCGTTCATCATGTAGCGTAGCGGAATCCACACTTGCAAAATTCGCAATAGCCTACGATATGTAGGTTCAGCTTATCAAAAACAATTTGCTAAAGAACTTAAAAAAGTATATCAAGCTTTCTCAAAAGAAGAAGCAGAAATTGAACTGGGTAAACTTGAAGAAAAATGTGGTAAAAAATATCCTATTGTTTTTACTTCTTGGAGAAATAAGTGGGAGAATCTTTCTGCATATTTCCAATATCCAGCTGATATTAGAAAAGTAATTTATACTACAAATATTATAGAATCAGTTCATCGTCAATTTAGATCACTTACTAAAACTAAAGGTGGCTTTCCTAACGATAATAGCTTACTTAAACTACTTTTTATGGGTATTCAAAATGCTCAGAAAAAATGGACTATGCCTATTAGAAATTGGAGTTTAACCATCTCTCAACTTGCAATTCACTTTGAGGGGCGTTTGGATAAAGCACTTAACTTAAGATACAATTTTAGGAATTACTCGATCCTGACACAGATTATTGAACACTACCTTTCCATCATATCCATATCGTTTTATCTCTTCATATATCACAGTAGAAGGTATTACAAGTGGGTTTGCTTGTTCTAATCTTGCAACAATATAATCTTTATATTCATCAAGTTTGGATTTATATTTTATTTTTGAGTATGCTTTTAACTCTTTTTCTTTAAGACGTTTTGAAACGGTTCTTCTATGTAGTCAGTCCTGAAAAAACCACTTTAAAAAGAGTAATCTAATTTTAATTCAATCATATTTTATAAAAACCTAAATTTTATTATCAACAATAGTTGATATAAAGATGTTAATCTTTGTATCTCTTGTGTAGATTCTAGTACTAGATTAAAATCTTGTATAAAAAGTGCATAAAAGTAGATATTCATCCACTTTTTAAGATTAAAGGCAGTAGCTGAGAGTAAGAGATTTATTTCATCCCCTTTAAAACCTTTTAAATAATTTCTCTCCATTCTATAATCAGATTTCATATGACCAATGATTGGCTCAATAGCAGCTCTTCGTTTAAACTTCTCTCTTTTAATATTGATTTGTTCTTTACTATCTCTTTTTAATCTTAGCCCTGGTATTGATATTGAAATAGTATTATTATTTATTGTTACTTCTTTTGTTCCTCTATATCCTCTATCACAGATAGCTTCTGTGATAACTTTATCTCCAATATTTGATATTGCATTAGCAAGTACTTCATCTAAAGTTTTAGAATCATGTATATTCGTTTTATGTGCAGATACTCCTATAATGATAGAAGTAGTTTTAGTAGTAACTATTGAAGCTTTAGTTCCAAATTCATATCCTTTATGGTCTTTGCCTTTATTAATTGCATAAGCATCTATCTCATGAAGTGAATATATTTTATTGGGAGTATTTTTCTCTTGTTTTAAAACTCTATTAAAAAGGTAAAAAGAGTGTGCATATTTATTATGAAGCTCTAAATTATCATCAAACTTTCTATCTATATCTCGTAAAACTATCATTGCAATTGCTCTTAATCTTTTCATAGCTCCAAGTGCTTTTTTGAGTTTCTTTGGATGTCTAAAAAATCTTAGTTGAATTCGTAATTCTTTAATTTCTTTGATAAAACTTCGTCTTAATTTAATATTTTCTTTTTTTGCTATTTTTAATAGTTTCACTATTATTTTAATAGCTAACTTACCATCTGTGGGAAAAGTCATATTACTCTCTTGTACTGTACTATCAACTATTACTTGTGATTCTTTAGCATTATCCCCATGTAACTCAACACTGCATTTAAAAATAAATTCAAATCCATCTTTACCAATTCTATTTCTAAATTTTACTAACTCTATTGCATGACAAGGTAAGCTAGGTGTATATTCAGTAAAACCACAAAAATATTGTAAGTAAGGGTTCTGCTTCCACTCTTCAACAATTCTTTCATCGGATAAGTTTTTTAGCTGTTTTAGAAGTAATAATCCTACCATTAATCTAATAGGCTTATTAGGTCTTCCTACTTTATCATTTTTATAATATTTTTTAAATTTAGATTCTATTTTCGACCAAGGAAAAGTATCTGCTAAAACGATTAAAGAATCTTTTGAATCTAGCATATCCATAAAAGAACCACTGAAGAGATTTTTTTGCATATTTCGACCACTTTTTAGTTGATTTTACGAGTTTATCGTAATTTTACTATATTTTTTATGTTGATATTATAGCTATAAAGTGATGATAAACCCCTTAAAATAAGGGATTATTTGGTTTTTCAGGACTGACTATGTAGAGAAACTATTTTTGATATAGCTCTTATGCTATAACCTCTTTTATATAAAGTATGTATCACAGTATATTCCTCTTTATTAATCATACTGGCTCCAAATATTTTATTTAAAGTTTACAGTATATTTTTTCTTAATAAAGTGGTGCATTTTTACTTTGCACTACTGGTACATTTTACCTTTGCACTTGACATTTTATTAGATGATTATATTTTTTGATTTATATAGTTAGATTTATAGTCTCTTTACACTCTCTATTGAACACTACCTCTAGGAACTTATTGCCCTCCACCAGTATCTGATATTAGTTCATCATGGAATTTTTCATGAATATATGTATCATATACTTTTTTAGATTCATATAAAGCTTCTATTAGTTCTTCTAAGTTTTCATACGGAATTTCAACTATTGAACTATTTTTTTCATGATGATATGAAGTTCCTATTCTAATAACTGAATCACTATGCTCTCCATGAGGTTTTTCAATATGAGCTATAGTAATAGTTTCACCCATTTTATTTGCAAAACGTAATTTTTTTATTTCTGTTAATATTGACATAACTAACTCCAAATTTTGGTTTTTTATGTTGTATTTTAACATATATATAAAAATTAATTGTTAACAAGAAAAATTAATTTCTTTTGTTCATTAAGAGTTTTTAATGATATAAAATATATATAGATTATAACTCTATTTCAAGGGCTATTGGGCAGTGATCGCTTCCTAAATAATCCATCATTATGTAGGCATCTTTAATATTGTCTTTTAAGTCTTCACTTATGTAAAAATAGTCAATTCTCCAACCAACATTGTTTACTCTTGCATTTGCTCTATATGACCACCAACTATAATGATTTTTTACATTGCCTTTAATATGTCTAAAAGTGTCTATATATCCATGGTTTAAGAGTTTATCTATCCATTTTCTTTCCATTGGTAGAAATCCTGATATTTTTTCATTTGCTTTTGGTCTTGCTAGGTCTATTTCTGTATGTGCTGTATTTACATCACCACAAATAATAATAGAAAAACCATCTTTTTTTAAAGCTTCACAATGATCTAAAAATCTATCATAAAAACCCATTTTATAAACAAGTCTTTCTTCTTTGCTTTGACCATTTGGAAAATATACATTAAAATATGCTATTTTTTTATCTCCAAAATTAAAATGTGCTTCATTAATTCGTCCCTCTTTTAATATATCAACTCCTAAACAAGCATCAGAAAAAAAAGGTTTAATATCACTATAAAGTGCAGTTCCTGATCGTCCTTTTATACTACAAGAATTGATATGTTTAAAGTTAAACTCTTTTTCAAAAATTTTTGCCGGTATTTGATTTTCTTCTGCTTTAATTTCTTGAAGTCCTAAAAAGTTTACAGTTTCATTATCTACCCATTTAAAAGCTCCTTTTTTTTCAACTGCTCTAATTCCATTTACATTCCATGATATAAATCTATATTTTTTCATTTATAACCTTTATTTATTAATTGATTCTATTTTATCAATATTTATTTTTTTTATTTTTATAGTTTTTTTCGTGTCTATTTTACTGTTTTTTATCTCTTTTATAGTTTTTATCTTTATTAGCGGTTCTTTTTTTTTCTAACATTGAGCTGAAACTAATAGGTTTATTAAAATTACTTCGATTTGATAAAGAGTCGTAATTACCACCATGCATATCTATGTTACCAATTTGCGAAAAACTTATTGTGAGAATAAATAGTACTAAAGTTAAAATTTTCATTTTTTGTCCTTATAATTTTTATATATTCCATATAGTGTAATTATTATCCAAAATACTTCAATAATAAAAGAACCTAAATTAAAATGTACAAATAGAGATATAAGTAGTAATATTGCACCAATTAAGTTTAAAATCTGATAAGAAAAAGAACTTATAATATATTTTTTAATTTGTAATAAAAAATAGGCCCATACAATAAAGATCATTCCAATGAAACCAATGATTTGATAAATATCCATGAAATTCCTTTAAATTTTTAACCGTTGATACTATCACTTTTTTGATAAATAAGCCATTATTGGGTATTTTATATTACTTAAAAAGGATTGATATATTTTGAATGAATTATTATTAGCTTTACTTACGTTTTTTACTTCAACTATGGCAGGTGTTGTTGGTATTGGTGGAGGTATGATGTTAATAGTAATATTGCCAAGTTTTTTACCTTTGAATGCTTTAATTCCTGTTCATGGGTTAACTCAAATGTCAAGTAATTTCTCAAGGGCTGTATTTGGATATAAAGATATAGAGTATGAAGTTATTCCAAAATTTTTATTTGGTTCAATTTTTGGAATAGCTTTATTTGCTAGTCTCTTGTATTTTATATCTTTAGAATATGTTCCTTTATTTATTGGAGTTTATATTTTATTATCACTTTGGAGTAAAAAGTTTAATGAAAAAATAAAAAGATATGAGAGTTATTTTTTAGCAGGTTTCTTTCAAACTGGACTTTCAATTGTAGTAGGGGCTACAGGACCTTTAACTATGACTTTACTTTTAAAAGATTATGATGACAAAAATAAAGTCGTAGCAACAGGTGCTGCTTTAATGAGTATTACTCATACTTTAAAAATATTTGTTTTTATATTTTTTGGTTTTGTATTTTTTGATTATATTGGTATTTTAACTGCTATGATAATAGGAGCAATTGCTGGTTCTTATACTGGAACTAAATTAAGAGATAAAATTGATGGTAAAAAGTTTTTAATATTTTTAAAAGTTTTATTATCTCTTCTTGCAATTAAAGTAATTATTGGAGTGTTTATATGAAAAAAAGTTTTTTAAAAAGGATTCTTACTTCAAAAGAAGTTTTGTTGTATGTTATGGTTATTTCAATGGTTATTTCTTTTTCTACTTGGATGAGTTTATTAAATAATTTTACAATAGAAGTGGCCTCTTTTAATGGAAGCCAAATAGGAATCTTACAAAGTTTAAGAGAAATCCCTGGCTTTATGGCCTTTACTGTTGTCTTAGTGATTTTATTTATAGCCCAACAATATTTAGTTTATATCTCAATCTTAGTTTTAGGTTTAGGAACAGCACTCACAGGCTTTTTCCCATCTGCTATTGGTTTGTATATTACTACTGTTGTTATGTCTTTAGGGTTTCATTATTTAGAGACTTTAAATCAATCTTTATCTTTACAATGGATTGATAAAAAAAGAGCGCCAATAATTTTAGGAAAAATATCAGCTATAAAATCTTTTACAGGTTTAGTTGTCTTTGTATTAATTTATATTATGATGAATTATTTAGCACTAGATTATAAATATGTTTATTTAATTTTTGGAACAACTTCAATATTAATAGGAATTATTGCTTGGCTATCTTTTACACACTTTAAAGAAACTGTTGCCCAAGATAAACAAATAAGGTTAAAAAAAGAGTATTGGCTTTTTTATATTTTAACTTTTTTTGCAGGAGCAAGAAGACAGATATTTGTAGTATTTGCTGGATTCTTATTGGTTGAAAAGTTTGGTGTTGATATTCATCATATAGTAATCTTACTGTTTATAAATTCTATTTTAAATATTTACTTAGCTCCAAAAATAGGACAGTTTATAGTCTCTTTTGGGGAAAGATTAACTTTACGTTTTGAGTATGTTGGTTTGATTTTAGTATTTGTATCTTATGCTTTTGTTCAAAATATATATATTGCTTTTGCGCTTTATATTATTGATCATTTATTATTCTCAATGGCAATTGCTTTAAAAACGTATTTTCAAAAAATTGCAGATCCAAAAGATATTGCAAGTGCAAGTGCTGTTTCTTTTACTATAAATCATATTGCAGCTGTATTTTTGCCTTTTGCTTTAGGACTTCTTTGGTTAGAGTCGCACTCGCTTGTATTTATAATAGGTGCTTGTGTCGCAATAATGTCTTTTTTATTATCTTTTTTAATTCCTAAAGAACCAAAACAAGGTTATGAAACAATTTTACTAAAAGTTGATAAAAGAAAATCAATAAATTAAAAGTAGTTAAATGATATTTAAAAATAAAAAAAAGTATAGCCTTAAAGATATTGAAGAATTATTTTTAAGAAGTCCTATTATTTTTATACTCTTTTTAGCCTCTCTTTTAATGATAATTAGTTATTTTATTTTAGAATCAAAAGAGAATAGAAAAGTAGACTTATTAAAACAAAAATACATCTTACAAGAAGAGTTTAAAAATAAAGAGTTACTTAATGTTTTTATTAATAAAGTTGGAAAAGATGTAAAACAAAATTTTAATGAAGTAGAAAGAATCTTAAGAAAAGCAAATTATAAAAGTTTGGGATATATTGAGTCTAACTTCTTTAAAAAATCTTGGTTAATAAAAGAGTATTTAGAATCAATTGAAAAAAAAGAAAATATAGAGTTTGTAATTTTTAGAAAAGATGATCTTCATATTATTTATGGAGAAGAGTCAATTGATTATTTACAAAATCTTATTTTTTCTTCTACAAAAACTAAAATATTAGAAAATATTACCTTACAATATATTTATTCCCAAGGGTCTAATAACTTACAATATTGGAAAGATGATACAAAAGAGACTATTAGACTATCTTTTTTTGAAAAAATTACTTTAAATAAAGTTGATTATTTCATAGGTACTTTTTCTACTATTAACTCAATTAAAAAGATTACAAAAGAGTCAATTATAAAATCAATTAACGGCTCAACGTCCCAT
The DNA here is from genome assembly GCA_965243765.1 of Halarcobacter sp. GTDB lineage: Bacteria > Campylobacterota > Campylobacteria > Campylobacterales > Arcobacteraceae > Halarcobacter. The sequence goes on along the minus strand of CBDEWB010000020.1, from coordinate 47,871 downwards.
ATATGGTTTTATGATTTAATTACTCAAGATACTTATAATTTTATGAATAAAAGAAAATATGAATCTAGCCATATTTTATTAAAAGATAATAAATATGATAACTCTTACAAGCTTATTAAATACTATTTTAATGATTATGAATATAATGACGCTTTTAAGAATTTTAGTTATTTTTATTATAAATATAATTTTTTGGTAAATGTATATGCAGATAAAAATATAGTTAATTTGGCTTTAAGTGGTTCAATAAGTAAAATTCATTTAGAGTATCAAAATCTTTTTTTACAAATTTTATTTTATATCTTTGTTATTACTTCTATTTTACTTTTTTCTACGGCTTTATTCTCTAAGTTTTTAAGAACAATTTTTAATGAATATAATGATGAATTTGAAGCAAGAAATATATCTTTAGAGCATTGGAAAAAAAGATTTGAATTAGCAATTATTGCTTCAAATGATGGTTTATGGGATATTAATTTTAAAACAAAAAAAATATACTTCTCTTCTGCTTGGTTAAATATGTTTGGATATAAAAAAGGAGAGGTAGAAAAATTTTCTTCTTGGTTTAAATTAATTCATAATGAAGATAAAAAAAATGTTGAACTTTTATTTGAAAAAATATTTGCAAAAAAAAGTACTAGTATAATATGTGAATATAGATTACAAACAAAAAATAATGGTTTTAAATGGGTTTTAGCAAGGGGAAAAGTATTTTTTGATAGTGAGGGTAATCTAGATAGAATGTTGATGATGTCAATGGATATTGATAAAAATAAAAGAATGAAAAAAGAGTTACTTGATATTGAATTATTAGTTGAAGATGGCAAAATTGTAATATTTAAACTTTTTAATGATGAAAATTTATCAGTTAAATATATTTCCAATAGTATTAAAAGTTTTGGTTTTTATAAAAAAGATTTTGAAAATAAAGATATAAATTTTATTGATTTGATTTATAAAGATGATGTATCAATAGTAAAAGCAGCAATCAAAGCTGTCCTAAAAAATGATTTAAAAGATTTAACTTTTGTATGCAGGTCTTTAAATGCTTCTAATGAAATAAGATGGATATCGTGCCGATCAATACCTATTAAAAATCATTCAGGGGAAGTTAGTTTCTTTTATGGATATATAAATGATATAACTAAAATTAAAGTGTCTCAAGAAGAGTTAAAACTACAAGTAAAAGAAGAAGTAGATAAAAATAGACAAAAAGATAGAATTCTAATCCAACAAAGTAAACTTGCAGCCATGGGAGAAATGTTAGGTTCAATAGCCCACCAATGGAGGCAACCTTTAAATAATGTATCTTTAATAATACAGTTTTTAAGAGATAATTATAGAAATGAAGATGTTTCAACTTCAAAATTAGAAAAGTTTATGAATAAAGCAAATTATCATATTGAGTATATGTCTGATACGATTGATGATTTTAGGAATTTTTATAAACCATCTAAGACTCAAAATGAATTTTCATTAAAACTATGTGTAGATTCTTTATTATATATGGTCAAAACTCAATTTGAAAATGAAAATATTAAAATAGATTTTGAGTTTGAAGATGTTCTTATTATAAACTATGAAAATGAACTAAAACAATCAATTTTAAATATTTTAAATAATGCTAAAGATGCTCTTTTATTAAAAAAAAAGAATACAAAATTTGATGCTTTAATTAGTATAAAAATAAAAAAAGATATCTTTAAAGAAGAAAAAACAGTAAAACTTATAATTTCAAATAATGGTGGTAATATTAAAGAAGATATAATTGATAAAATATTTGAACCATATTTTACAACAAAATTTGAAAGTCAAGGTACAGGAATAGGTTTATATATGACTAAGTCTATAATTGAAACAAATATGAAAGGAAAAATAGAAGTGCAAAATATTAATGCTAGCGTAGAGTTTATATTAACATTTAATATTTAGCTTCTTTTATATAATTATGAGTGATTTAACAACAAGAGTATTATTAGTAGAAGACGAAGAAGATGCAAGAGAAATATTAAGTTTTTATCTTGATACAATATTTGATGAGATAGAAATAGCAAGTAATGGAGAAGAGGGTGTTCAAAAGTATATAGAATTACATAAAAAGAATAAAACTTTTGATTTAGTTTTAACAGACATACGAATGCCTAAAAAAGATGGCTTAGAAATGATTGAAGATATAACTTCAATAAATGAAAATCAAAAGTTTATAATAGTATCTGCTTACAAAGATGAAGAGTATCTTTTTAAATCAATAAATCTAAATGTGCTTTCATATTTTGTAAAACCTCTAGAAGTAAACAATATAATGGAAATATTAAAAAAGGTAAAAGATAAAGTATTAGAAGATAAAAAAAACATCTCATCAGTTGATAATGAAGTCATATTAAATAAAGATTTTATTGTCAATTTACAAACAAAACAATTATATAACAAAGACAAAGAATTAATAAACTTATCTAAAAAAGAAACACTTTTATTACTAGCTTTAGTAATAAATATACAAGATATAAAATCCAAAGAGTATTTGAAAAAAAAGATTTGGGATGATATTTCTGCTTCTGACGCAACTTTACGAACTTTAATAAAAAGAGTTAAAGATAAAATCTCTTTAAATGACTTCATTGTTTCAAAAAAAGGTAAAGGTTATATGATAGAGAGAGTGTAAAATAACGAGAGTGTAAATATAACTGTGTAAACCCACCAGTTTCTTTTTAATCACTTCTCATATTTTGCCATAATCTCCTTAAAAAATATACTAAGTTAAGGATAAATTTCAAACCAATTTCTAATACTAGATGTATTCTATTTATTTTGTTGCTCTTGTATGGCAAGATACATCACCTTAAAAGCTGAATTGTTATGTTTTTATTATATGAGTGATTTGTCCAAGAAACAGTAATGTTAGGATATTTTTTACCCAGATATCATTAAATTCTGTAAGTGCCAATTGTCCATCTTCTTCAGTGTAAGCTGTATAAACTGATTTTAAATCTTTAGCAACTGCTTTTCTATCTTTCCAAGATACAAACTTTAATGAATTTCGTATTTGATGTACTATACATCTTTGAATCTCTGCTTTAGGATAAACTGCACTAATTGCTTTACTAAAGCCATTAAGACCATCTATTGCAAAGATAAATACATATTGTACTCCTCTTTTTTGAATATCATTTAAAACTGTAAGCCAATATTTACTAGTTTCATTTTCACCTATCCAAATACCTATAATCTCTTTTTTACTCTCTTTTGTAATATCATCTAATCCTGTAAATGTTCCATTAGCTATTTGTCTTTTTAATTCTTCTGTATTTAATAAATTCATTATGTAAATCCTTAATATTTTTCATATTTGATATTTTATCAAATAATCATATTTTTGGATTTATATAGTTAGATTTACACTCTCGACAAGAATCGTGCAAATAATAAAAAGTATTACAGCACGAGAAGTTTTTTTAAAATATCCTGAAGTTAAAAAACAATTATGGAGTGGAAGTCTTTGGAGAAGTGGATTTTATGCTAATACAGTTGGTCAATTTGCAAATGAAGAGACTATACGAAATTATGTGAAAGACCAAAGGCAAAGAATATGCAAAGATACATACAGGTCAGTTAATGTTAGATTTGTAAGTTAAAACTTAGATGATACCTCGTACCCTTGGGTCGAAGTTGTTCATTTAAATCCTAGGAGTCTGTCGGATTAGCTAGATCCTAAATCATGATTATGACTAAATGTATCATATTGATAAATTAAAATTTTCAATTATTCATTTTGCAGAATAAATTTCAATATTATTGCTCAAATACTGCTATTATTACCTCTTTTAACAGCTAATTATATGTAGTCTTTTCAGATTATATCCTATACAAACAAGATTCCATTCACCTTTGGCTTTTTTAAATCCTCTAAGCATAAATTGTCTAAATCCGATTACATGTTTTATAATACCAAAGACAGGTTCTACTGTACTTTTTCTTTCTGAATATATTTGTTTACCTTCTTTAGTTTGTAATCTGTGTTTTAGTTTTTCTACAATTGTTGGATTGGGAGGTAGTGGTTCTTCATCTGTGAATCTTGTTTCTAATGCTTGGTTATGATGCTCTTTACCAAATGAAATATAAGGTATTGTATTTTTATCTTCACATAGTTGAATATTATCTTTACTAAAGTATCCTGCATCTGCTAAAAAAGATACTGGTTTTAATGATGGATGTTTATCATACCATTTAAAGCTTGGTATAACTTCTTATTTATCGTTAGAGTTTTGAGTTAGATGTTGATGTACTGTTAATCTTGAATCATGTTCTACTGAAGCTTGTCCGTTATATGCTTGCATATAACCTCCACCAGATACTGGCATAATTCTAGATTCATCATCCGTAAGATTTACTTGGTCTTTATCATTAGGTGTCAAGTTTCACCACGTTGTACCATTTCAAAAGCAATATGTTGAAACACATCTGGTAAAATCTTAAATATTTCAGGTTTCGTTTGAAACCAACTTTGAACTGCATCAAATGGAGTTCTAACTTTTAATTCTTTTTTTAAAGAACCATGTCTTCTATTGAAGTTGTAGTATATCAAAAATTTATTTAAATCTTTTTTAACATCATCAATATTGTCATACTCTTCTGCTTTAATTGTAGCATTTTTAATAGTTCCGTTTACTCTTTCTGCCATTGCGTTAGTTTGAGGTGTGTATGGAGCTGTTAGCCTATGTTCTATCTCATCATCTTTACACTCTATCAAACTTATGATTACCACTTACAAATCCTTTTCCTCTTGCCCACTTATCAGTAAATTCCAGTCCATTATCTGTTAAAATATGTGTTAAGTAAAATGGAAAAAATTCTTTACATTCTTTTAGAAAAGATACTGCATTTGCTGCTGTCTTATTCTCATACACTTTATAGTAAAGTAGCCTTGTAGCCCTGTCTATTGCTACAAATAGGTAATATTTTTGCTTGTCAAACTTTGGTAAATAAGTTACATCTATATGTAAATAACCAGGCTCATACTCTTTGAACTTTTTAGCTTTTTCTTTTTGCTCTTGTGGAACTCTGTTTATATCAAAGGCTTTTAGAGTGCGATAAACATTACTTCTATTTGCATTTGGAATAATATCAACGATTGTATCTGCTAAGTCATCTAACTCCATCCAAGTCATTGTTCTGACTACTTTAATTAACTCTTTTTCTAAAGGTGTTAAAGTTGTTTTTATATTGTGTGGTCTTGAACTTTTATCTTTAATAAAATTCCTATGCTTCCATTTAGAGATAGTTTTAATATTTAGATTGTAATTTTTAGCTAATTCAACATTTGTTAAATTAGATTTCTGTATTATTTCTCTTACATGCTGGTTTGTTCTGGCATTAGAGTGATAGACTTGTGACATTTTTAAAATCCTTTTTTGGTAAAAAGATTTTACTATGATGTTGTTAAGCTATCACTTTCTTATTTATAAAACTAGGCAACCATAACGTGGTGAAACTGGACAATTAGGAGTTGAATCTGGTTCTTTTAGAACTCTACCTTTAGATTTTTTACCTGTTAGTTTTTCTGTATCTTCTGTATATTTTAGTTTATTATCATACTCTTTTAGTAACTAATCACCCTATCTAAAAGAGAGAATTCCCCTTCATTACAGAAACCAATGATTCAAACTCATTTAAGCCACGCTTACGAGAAGTATCAATAACTGATCGTAAATTAGCATAATTTTGTGCACCCTCAAGTGATTTGAATTGTCCTGATACTTTTTGCTTAACTTTTATATTTCTAATGGCACGCTCACTAGCATTATTATCTGCTGGGATATTTTCATTAAGTAAAAAAGTAAACAGTTTATCTTTAGATTTTGTAAGTGATTTTATTTGTTTATGCGTTTCACTTTTTTCAATGTATGGCATAGTTAAAAGATGTTGAAGTGATTTGTCATATTGACTTTTTAGAGTTACTCTAGCAATGGAAGTTAAGTTGACTTTATCATCTCTTATAGCTTCTTTGAGTAATGTCTTTATATCTTTCATTAGCTTAGTCTCATCACACTCAATAGCATAGTTTAAATCTCTCATCTTGTGTGCTAAACATAACTGTTCACTAACACACTCAAGTGAGCTATATGATGAATAATTATCATGAACCACACAAGCATTTTTAAAACCATTTGTAAAAGTATTGTTGATGACCTTAGTTCCTCGTGACTTATCCGCAACAATAAGAGTATTGCTCTCATTGTGAAAAGTCCAATGCCAATGTTTAGAGCCATTGACCTTACATCCAGTCTCATCTATACCTACTAGAGGAGCTTTCTCCAGTAGAGCTGTGATTTTGTTAATAGTATTTTGTGAGAGTGTTGAGGCTTTTGCTAATAAGCCTGTAATGCTTCCCTCTGAGAGTTTTATATTGAATAGGTTGTTCATAAGTTCTACTATTCTCATATTTGACATATACTGAGAAACACTTAGGTATGAAACCATAGCTATAACTGTTGACCCATAACTGATATTTGGTGATATTGTAAATGCACTACTGTCATGATTTTCATAACCACAAGAGAAACACTTTTTAGAGAAGCTTTGATACTCTGTTATTTTATGAGTAATAGATGATAATTCAATATCTAAGACTTGTCGTCTTTCTTTGAGTGCAGATACAACAGTAGATATATCACTACTGCACTTTTTACATTCTAATAGTTTATAAGGCAATGCAACAATCTCATCAGGAGTATCACTTTGTAAAAGAGTTACTCCCTCTCTCCCTGATTGTCCACCAACACTTTTACCACTCTTCTCTTCAAGAGATTGATTTTTATTATTTCTTTTTTGAGGAGGTGCTATCTCACTTGATGGTGAAATACTGGAGTTGTTTGAATTCTTTGGTGGTTTTTCTTGCACGAGGTTATCTTGAAGGTTTTCTATATATTTAAGAAGCTCTTTATGAGATAAATCTTTAAGTTCTTTTTTGGATTTTATTGAAAATTGATATTTCAGGCGAATTTTCTTCAAAATTTATTCCTACTTTTTATGTAGTGAATTATAGCTAATTAGTCCTATTTATAGGCTTTAAATTACTATTTATTGAGGTAAATATTAGAATTCTTTTTGAGGTTTCCTAGGGTGATTAGTTACAGAATTTTTAATAGTTTTTTCATTAGTGAAAATACTCCACCATTAATAGAATTTGTTGTGTTATGAATAGTAATATTTTTATGATTTTTGTATGTAAATAAATATGGTAAATTTGTTATCAAACTTCTATATGCAGATCTAACTCTTGAATGAGTAAAATTTAGTTTTCCAGTTGTTGGAGATACTGATTTCTCATCAAGAAATACTTGATACTTTTTATACTATTTATTTAATTTTTTTGTAAAGTTTATTTGAGTTGTAGTTGTTAAATTATACATAATCTTTTGTAAATCTTTACTAGCTTCTAGTCTTGGTTTTCTAGTTAGATATTTGTTTATTGTTTTTCTTTGATGGAAATGGCACATTTGTATTAGATAGTCTTTAAAGGCTTTATGCAAGCCTCTTTTGCCATCAATGATAATAGCCTTAACAATGTATCCTAAATCTAAAAGTATCTGTAGTTGTTGTTTGTAATGAAATACTAATTCACTATCAATATGTTTCCATGTTAATATCTCTTTGGAAATAATATCTTTAAAAACTAAAGTTCCAAGTTTCTCTTTTCTTTTACCATAAAAAGTTGCATCACAAACTATAACAATTTCTCTTGGATTATGTATTTTTGCAATTGGTTCATATTCTAAAATTTACTTTCTTATCCACGGCAAACTTCTATTATAATCTTTATCTTCTATAAATATACTTTTTGAAGATTATTTCTTGTAGATTTCTTGCTCTTCTTTTTGAGCTAAATTTACGACCACATTCATTGCATTTATATCTTTGAATTCCATTTCTAATACTCAATCTTTTTAGTATAATTTTTTAAGCAATATGGACAAGTTTTATTGTTTTTTTACAGCCATGTGTAAATAAACCTTTTTTAACTCCTGTAATATCGTAGTTAACTTAAGTTTTTAGACCCTTGAATTTTTTGTTAAGCCAGGTTTACTCAGTTAAATTTACACGTACAAAGATTTATGAGTAATTTTCAAATACATAGCTATAAACATTATTAACAAACCAATATATAATGAAATCGCATTTGAATTAGGAAATAAGCTAAATATTCCTTGAATTCCACCTTCTCCTATTGCTCCAGCGACGCTCAACATACCAATATATTGAGTTTTATTTTTTCGAGGAGCAATTTTAGCCATCATTCCATAAATTTGTGGAAAAGATATTGTTCCCCCTATTGCCAATAAAAAAACAGACACAGAAATCATGAATATATTATTTGAGAATGAAAAAAGTATTAAACTTACTCCAAGTATAGATATACCTTGCATAATAAATTTAAATTTAATTTTGGTAAAAAATTTAAATTTTTTTATTATGAAAAATAATATTATAGTAACTGATGCATCCAACATAAGCCAAATATTTATATTTGAAATTTCCCCTTCCAATAATTTTTTGACAGGTATTATTGAATAAATAAAGGAGCATGAAGACCATACTAAAATGGACAGTAACCATAAATTTAAGAATTTTGTATTATAAATCATTTTTTTCATAGAATTAAAATAATTATAAAGTTGCTTCTGAGAATTCTTATTTTCCCTGATTTTTTCCTTAATAATTATTGTAGTAATAATTAACAGGAGAAGGATGGATAAGTTAAGATAAATTCTCATATTGTCATTTAACAATATAAATAATGGGCTAAAAAATGCTGCAAGATTTATTAGCATAAAATGTGATAAGTATATGTTACTATTTTTATTCTCTTTTTGGGCAATATCATTCAGTATACTTAATATGGTAGTAGCAAATAATCCTCCTCCTATACCCGTCATCAATGAAAACAATAATATTATTTCAATATTATTGCTAAATAATATTCCTAATAGTCCCAAAGATTCAATTATTGCTCCCATTATCAAACTTTGTGTTTTTGAATAGGAATCACTAAAATAACCAGTAAATAACGGAGTTATTCTATAGGAAAAGAAAAGAATCATAAAAAATAATCCAAATTGAGAAGTTGTAATTTGACTACTTTCCCATAACACAAAAGGAACTATAGCTCCAATACTTAAAAAACTTAACCTCTCGAATGTGTGGGATAATAAAACTATCCCTATAATATTAAGTTTCAATAGGGACCCTAGGTATTTTGTTCTTTTGATCAGAGTAGTATTCTGTAACTTCATAATCTTGCCAAGACATCAATTGAGATATTTTTAATAAATTTTGCTTAATAATAATTAGATCAACATTTGAAACAATACTAGTATTCTTTAGTAGATTTGTACTTATTTCATCATGATTTCCTTCGTTGTTAATATTTGAATGCTTTAAGATAGGGGATACAAAATCTTTTGGTAATTTTAATCTTTCCGCATTTCTTTTAAATTCATTATCAAAATCTTTAACTTCTTTTTCAAATAAAAATAAAGCAATTTTAAAGCTTAAGGGATGTTGGGATGACATACTAAACAAAGTAGTACAAAGTCCAAAAGTTGAGGGCAGTGCATTTAAATATGTTAATTCTTCTCTTGAGTAACCAACGGCAAACAACGAATCTTCTACAAATCTATCATGAAACAATTCTTCGCTAAAGAACTTTAATAGTTCGTCTTCTTCAGATCTTTTGTCGTGATGAATAATTGAAGCACTTAAAATTTTATGAGCCATTCTAGTGATGTGAAGATATTCAAGAATAAAACCAATTAGTTGATTTTTGGAAATGCTATTATTTTTCATTGATTTGAAGAAAATAGAGTGTGAATACTTTAACTGACATTCATTGGTAAATTGCATAGCTTCTTGAAATGCGCCGATACCAGTTAAAAGAGGTTTAGATTTATTTTGTTTGGATTGTGTAATTAGTCCTAGTTTATCTAAACTTTCTATGACCTCTATTTCTGCCTTATTTAAATTATTTATATTAGAACCTATTTCTAGTTTTTTTAATAATTTTGAAGCGATATCTAGGTTATTAATTGATTCTAAGATGCAACCTTGCTCTCGATATGAAATATCAATAGTATCGTTTATAATCTTCCACACCACACCTTCTCTTAACATTGGTTCTTGAATGAATATTTTTTCAAATGACATATTTTTCCTTTATCTTATAATTCTATCGTGTAGGGATAGTTGAATATCTTCAAATTGAGAATAATAATCCCATATTCCTGAAAAGAAAGCATCGTATAATTCTAAGAATAATGGCATTTGTGCCTTAATTCTAACGATATCAGATTTTTGTATGCATTGGTATTCATTAAAAATTGTACGAGTTAAATTTCCGTGGCCATGTTTAATATTAATATCTGAATGAGCCTTCATGGAGGAAATAAATTCCTTCGGCAGGTTACTAATTAATAATTTAGATACATAGCTATCTATTTCCACATCTACTCCTTCTAAAACACCAAGTGTTGCCATAAAGAATAAGGGATCTGTTCTAGACCAATAAGTCAATGCGGAAATTAATGCTACAGTTTGAGGAAGAGGTACAGAATTTACTAAATCAGTTTTAGATAATCCAGTGCTTTTCAAAGCATCCAGAACATAATCATCGTGTCTATGTTCCTCGTTGAAAAAATCAAGAAGTAAGGTTCTTACACGAGGTGGAGTATTTATTGCCAGTATTGGGGTGTCGAAAAAACTTTCGTTGTGCAGAAAGTGCCAATTCTCAATTGCCATGCCGTACAAGATAGTATCTTTTACAGGTTCCTTTGAATTTCTACATGCTTCCCAAAACTTATTTTTGTATATTCCTTTATATAGCGATTCGTATATAGAATCCTCAATGTCTAGTATCGCTTCTATTCCACTATAGTAATCCAAAAAATTTTGTGGTTCAAAAACAAAATTTTTTTCAAGTATTAAAAATAATTGTTCTATGTCACAGATTATCTTATTAAGCGAAGCATATTTAGAAATATCATCAAGACTATTCAATCCATTGAATTTCTTAAAAAAGAGTTCTATGTCTTGATCCTGTGAGTCTTTGAAACTAACACTTATTTCGTTGTCAATGCCATCAAATATCCAATTATCACCATGTTTAACTGGTAAAATTCTAAGTTTAGGCTTTTTATTATTTAATCTCATTATATTCCTTTAATGTATGTCATATGTAAAAAAACAGGGAAGAATTCTTCCCTGTTTTTTTTATAGATGACTCCCTAATAATACAGGTCTATTTTGCTTTGGTGTTACTTTAATTTCCATTATATTTCCTTTCAAATTGAGATAATATTATAGCTGATTTAAACATAAAATAAGTTATAAATTTAATTTGTTAGATTTTTTTACAATTCACAGTTAATTACATGTTTAGTCCCTAATTCTCATGGAGTCAGCTATTATTTTATAAAAGGAGTAGATTTATGGGAAATATACAACACTCTAATGCCAAGACGACGCCAAGAATTCGAAAAGAAATACAAGAGTCTCAAGAGACAATCACAGAGTTAGCTGCAAGATTGTCCCTTAATCCAAAAACAGTAACAAAATGGAAGAATGCCAATAGAATCACTGATAAAAAAGTGGACCGACGATAGCTATACTACCCCAAGAAAAACAAACAATTTTTTCTAAAGTTTAATTCTTAAAATAGTAAAATTAAACAATAAAAATAGAGGATAATAATATGAGCAGAACAAGAACAGTTTATAGTGCAGAATTCAAAACAAGATTAGTACTAGAGCTTTTAAAAGAAGACAAAACATTAACACAAATTGCAAGTAAAAATAATATAACACCGAAGAATTTGCAAAACTGGAAAAAGATATTTTTAAATAATGCAGTAGTTGCAATGGAACCTGCTAAAGCAGTTAAAGAATATAAAGAAGAAAATATAAAATTACAAGCAAAACTTGATGAATATGCAAAAGTAGTAGGTCAATTAACTGTAGAGAATGAGTGGGCTGTGGGAAAGTTAAAGAGCTTGGACTCTAGCTATAAAAAAGAGTTGGCAGATAAAACAGATAGTAAAATAATTTCAGTTGTAAAACAATGTAAACTACTTAATTATAATAGAAATTGTCAAGTTTCACCACGTTGTACCATTTCAAAAGCAATATGTTGAAACACATCTGGTAAAATCTTAAATATTTCAGGTTTCGTTTGAAACCAACTTTGAACTGCATCAAATGGAGTTCTAACTTTTAATTCTTTTTTTAAAGAACCATGTCTTCTATTGAAGTTGTAGTATATCAAAAATTTATTTAAATCTTTTTTAACATCATCAATATTGTCATACTCTTCTGCTTTAATTGTAGCATTTTTAATAGTTCCGTTTACTCTTTCTACCATTGCGTTAGTTTGAGGTGTGTATGGAGCTGTTAGCCTATGTTCTATCTCATCATCTTTACACTCTACATCAAACTTATGATTACCACTTACAAAACCTTTTCCTCTTGCCCACTTATCAGTAAATTCCAGTCCATTATCTGTTAAAATATGTGTTAAGTAACTTAACTTTCGCACCTAAAATAACCTAAAAATCATCAACTAAACCATTAATTGTCAAACAAAGTCTTTTAATTGTCATTGCTATATACATTTATATTTTAAATATAAATATAAAAAATAATCTTTCAATTTTCTCCTGATAAATGTACTTATAAAGCCTTTAAACACTGTGGTTTAGTTATAATATGCCTATCAAACTAAGGAGATTTATTGATGAATATTAAAGAAAAAATAACTAATGTAATAAATGATAAGTTAAAAAATCCAATATACAAGACAATGCAAATATTAAATATAAAAACAATTTTATCACAAAGTAATTTCACTAAAAAAGATGGAGTAAGTGTTTATATGGTAGTTATTCACTTTGTATATATGCTTGTGATGAATAAGAAAGTATCAACATTTATAAATCAAAGCGATGATAGTTTAAAAAAAGATATTTACTACAGGTTGCTAAGTAACTCTAGTTACAACTGGCGAAAACTGTTATCGTTATCAACATTAAAGATACTTAAATTACTTCATAAGGTACAAGATAGTAAAGCTATAAGAGTTTTTATTATTGATGACACCATAGAGGGGAAAGTTGGTAAAAATATAGAGGGTAGCTGTGATTATTTATGGAGTAATAAAGAGAAACGAACAGTAAGAGGTATTAATGTTGTGTCTCTTAATTATAGTGATGGTTTCTCTAACTTTATGTTAGACTTTGCAATTGTTACAAATAAATATGCAAGAGTAATAATAGATAATTTTAAAAATATTATTGATACTAGAACTAATGCTCATAAGAGAAGATTAGAAACATTAAAAGGTAAATCACAAATAGCTATAGATATGATTAAAAGAGCTGTGAATAGCGGTATATATGCTGATTATCTACTTATCGATAGTTGGTACTCTAAACCTTCATTTATAAAAGAGATGAATGATTTAGGATTAAAAGTTATTACAAGAGTAGCAAACAATAATAAAATATGGAACTTTATTGGGGAGAGAAAAACTCTTAATGGTATCTATGAAAAGTCTAAGAAATTAAAAAATATCAAGTCTAGTACTTATGGTAAAAAAATTAAATATAAATACTTTTCAGTAGTAGTTGAACATAAAAAAGCCAGTAAGGTTAAGATAGTATTTTTAAAAACGCAAGAGAAATTAATACCTATAATATCTACTGATTTAGATATTAGTGATGAAGTTATTATTGATACTTATAGAAGAAGATGGGATATAGAGCAAGGCTACAAAGAACTTCGCGAACACTTTGGATTTGGTAAAGAAGAAAATAGAATCTATGAAGCACTAATAGCTAGAATTACACTATCGTTTTTTACATATAATATTGTCAGTTATATCAATCGTATCAGTCATGAACCTAAAACAATTGGTGGATTATTTAAAGATTTAGAATGTGAACTTCATACTCTAGCAATTGCTATGCAAACATTTATAGCTATACTTGATGAAATAGCACAAATAGAAGAAAGTAATCAATAGAAATGATGATTTTACCACTATCATTGATACTTTAAAGGATGTGACTGCTAAATTGCTTGGTTTTAGGTGCGAAAGTTAAGTTAAGTAAAATGGAAAAAATTCTTTACATTCTTTTAGAAAAGATACTGCATTTGCTGCTGTCTTATTCTCATACACTTTATAGTAAAGTAGCCTTGTAGCCCTGTCTATTGCTACAAATAGGTAATATTTTTGCTTGTCAAACTTTGGTAAATAAGTTACATCTATATGTAAATAACCAGGCTCATACTCTTTGAACTTTTTAGCTTTTTCTTTTTGCTCTTGTGGAACTCTGTTTATATCAAAGGCTTTTAAAGTACGATAAACATTACTTCTATTTGCATTTGGAATAATATCAACGATTGTATCTGCTAAGTCATCTAACTCCATCCAAGTCATTGTTCTGACTACTTTAATTAACTCTTTTTCTAAAGGTGTTAGAGCATAATGGATTCTTTTTGGTCTTGAACTTTTATCATTTAAAAAATCTCTATTTTTATGCTTGGCGATAGTTTTAACATTCACATTATAATTATTTGCTAATTCAACATTTGTTAAATTAGATTGTTGTATTATTTCTCTTACATGCTGGTTTGTTCTAGCATTAGAGTGATAGACTTGTGGCATTTTTAAAATCCTTATTTGCTGTAAAGATTTTACAATTATGTTGTTAAGCTATCGCTTTCTTATTTATGTAACTAGGCAACCATAACGTGGTGAAACTGGACAATTATAAGCTAACGATTTAAGAATATATGCTTTTTCAATAATTGACTTTTTTTTATTATAACTAAGTTATTCATCAAGATTTGGAATATTAATTAATTTTCCAATACCTTCCTCATAGTTTTCATCCCAATTATACATCAATATGTCTTTAATTGTTGTCCTTTTATATTTCAAATACCCAGTAAAATTTAAGTCATGCATAAATATTCTCCCTGATTTTATTTGTAACCAAAACAAAGTATTATAGATGAATAATAAAAATTTGTATTTAATTATTCTTTTTAATCAAAAACTTTAACTCCGATTTTTCTACTTTCCCATTAGTCTCTTCTTTTTCTTCATGCACATAATCTTTATATTGGAGTATTATATCATTTATTGTCGCTTTTGGAGTATTTTTTAAGAATTCTTGATTTAATACAAAATATTTCAGGCCAAATAATTATTTGTTCTTATAATTAGCAAGATACTAATCAAGCATTTTAAATCTTAAATTTTTGCTCATTCAGAAGTGTACATTTAACTTCTTTTTTTATTAGTGAAAAAGTTCCTCCATCTAAATTATTTGTTGTATTTGCTATCTTTAAATTTTTATAATTCTTGCAAGTAAAGAGATACTGTAAATTTGCTCTTAAACTTCTATACGTAGCTCTTAATTTTTGATGTTTATAAAAACATTCTCCAGTAACTGGATTAACAGTTAATTCTTCTATATTAAATTCTCTTTTACCATCAAAGGTTACTGATTTAATTGTATAACCCAATTCTTTAAGTTTCTGTTTTAAGTCTTTATATTCTTTAACTGTTTCTGTTTGAATATGCTTCCATATTAATACTTCATTTTGATAAGTATCTTTGAAAACTAAAGTTCTAATTTTATCTTTTCTTTTAGCATAAAAAGTTGTATCATATACAAGCTTTATTTCTCTTGGATTATGGATTTTGTTTCACTCCATGTCTTTTGTAAAAGTACTCTTTAAAAATTATTTCTTGCAATTTAGATGCTTGTCTTGATGAAGAAAAATTATGATTACAGTCAGTACATTTATATCTTTGTATTCCACCTTTCTTTCCATTCTTTTTGGTGTATTTTGAAAAGCATTTTGGACAAGTTTTAGTATTTTTTTACAGTCATCTATAAATAATCCTTTTTAAACCTTTGTAGTACCTAGTCTTACTTGAGTTTTCAGCCTGAAATATTTTGTATTAAATCGCTATTACTGATAAGTTAATCCCAAAAGCTTGAAGAGTGGAAGAAAAGACCTCTTGACTCAATCTATCTATATTATATACCCAGATGAAATTTACTACAAAGTAATTATTCAGGCGCCCATATTTTTTATTAAGTCTATTATCATATCCTCACTACCATTTAGAATTATTTCTCTTTTTTTAACTAATTGTGGTTCAAAGCTTGATTCTCATGGAGCGTAGAGGAATCCACACTTGCAAATCTTTGATATTTTTCATATTTGACATTTTATTAGATGATTATATTTTTTGGATTTATATAGTTAGATTTACAGTCTCACTGAATAGCGTTATGCTCTATTTTAGTACATTTATTTTGTACTACTTTTATCCCTTTATCTCTTGCTTTTTGTGCTGCTTCATTATTTACTAAGCCTAATTGAGTCCAAATAGTATCAACATCTCCTCGTTCTATTGCAGCTTTAATTACAAGAGCAATTACCTCTGGCTTTCTGAAAATATCTACTATATCAATTTTAAAAGGAATCAAAGCTAAACTTCTATAAACTTTTTCTCCTAAAATTTCTTCTTCTTTGGGATATACAGGAACAATTTTAAATCCAGCATTTTTCAAATATACAGCAACTTTATTACTAGCTTTCTCTACATTTGGGGATAAACCTATAATAGCTATTGTTTTTGTATTTTTAAATATAGTTTTAATCTCTTCATTATTTGAATTTACTATAGCAATTTCACACTCCATAATTAATCCTTTGTTATCAATTTTACTTAATTTTATTAAATACATACTTAAAAAAAATAATAAGATAGAGCCACTTGCAAATTCAATAATACTCAATAGCTAATTTTTTATTTTCATCACTTTTAGTTTTAAAAAAATGATTATTTATTTTTCTTTGCGTAGTTTACACTAAATTTAGTAAATTTCTTAAAAAATCATATTTTTTCTCCATACTTTATGAGACCACTGCACAGTAAAAAGTAAAATAAATACTATCAAAACCCTTTATATAAGCCATATATCACTACTATTTAGCTAATATACAGCATAAATAAAAAGGTAAATAATGGCATTTAAAGAAACAAGTAATACATTTTCAGATATAGCAGTAACATCAAGACTAGAAAGAGTAAATTCATTTCTAAAACAAATAGATTCAATTATAGATTTTGAAAAGTTAAGACCAATACTAAATAAAAATGGTATTGGTACAAAAAATGTAGTTGGCTTAAAAGCTTATGATAATGTATTAATGTTCAAAGTATTATTATTACAAAAATACTATAACCTAAGTGATAAAGCAGTAGAAGAAGCACTATGCGTAAATCTATTGTTTATGAGGTTTGTAGGTATCAGTTTAGAAGATAGTGTCCCTGATGATACAACAATATGTAGATTTAGAAACTCATTATTAAAAAACAAACTTTATGATAAATTATTTGATGGAGTCACAAAATAATTAGAAGATAAAAATCTAATAGCTAAAATTGGTAAATCAGTTCTTGTAGATGCAACATTAATAAAAAGTGATAATACAAAAATTAAAGATAAAACCAAAGAACAAAGAAAAGAATCAAAACCTAAAGTACAATCTCATAATGATAAATTAGATATTCTTCTTGAAGAGGAATTAAACTCTAAAAAACCATCTAAGAAAAAAATAAAGTCACTTTTAAAAGCTAAAGAATACAACTCACGAACACTAAAAAATAAAGAGATTGATGATGCTCAAGATATAAATACCAAAGATATAAAAACATCTCAAGCTATTATAAATAAAGAAGAAGATAGTTACAGCCATAAAGATAAGATAGATACTCATATACGAACAGGATACCATGCATCAAAGAAAGCTTACACACAAGGTTATAAAGTTCATATAGCTGTAGATGAAACATCAGGTGTAATACTAAAAGCCATGACCACATTTGCAAATACATCAGATATAGATACAGTAAAACCATTTGTAGAATCTATTAAAAATATAGACTCATTTTATGCAGATAAAGCATATAAGTCAGTAGATATAGATGAATATCTAGAAAACAATAATATTAAAAATATGATATGTTTAGAAGAGAAACAAAATATGTCAGAAGAACAAATTAAAAATCAAAGATTAGATGAAAAAAATAAACATAAAATCAGGGCAAAAGTTGAACATAGATTTGCTCATATAAAAACTCATATGAAACAATCCACTACAAGATTTATTGGTCTTGTCAGGAATAATATGAACTTTACTATTACTTGTTTAGCTTCTAACTTAAAACTATTGGCACATCAACAAATGAGATTACAAAAAATAGTAAATAGATGAAGATAATAGGAGAAAATGGTATATCTGTACCAAATATAGCTAATAAATCAAAATATAAGATACTAGTTTATGAGAAATATTTTTAAAAATTAGAATGTATAGAGAGTACTGGTGTATATTTAATTATGCAATGGTCTCTTTATGGTTTTGACTATAAAATTGAAGATTTTTCTATTATTTTTAATAAAAGTCATGTAATGAGTTTTAAACTTTGATGAATACAAACAGATAAAATTCCAAATGATAAAACAGAAGCTACTTTTGTAGCTCCTTGATAATAAATTGTATTACATCCAAAGTCATCTTTTAAATATTTATTTACTCTTTCAACCATACTTCTTTGATTGTAGTGGTGTTCATCTGATGATTTAGGTAAATTTAAAAATTCAAATTTTACTTTTTCATCTTTGATAAGTTGAATCTTTTGTTTTAATTCTTTTGAGTTCTTGGGATTTATATCTATAATTGCTTTATGATTTAGTTTTTCAGAAAACTCTCTAATTATATCGCTGTCATACCCAGCATCAAGTAAATCACGAAGATACATCACTCTTTTACCAGTTTCATTGATAAGTGGAAGTGCTACTGAACTATCATGAACATTTGCACCTGAATAGAATGCTGCTATTGGTATATCTCCATCTACTGCACTAATATGAAGTTTACCACCTATTGTAATCTCTCTGTTACCTTTAGAATTTTGTTTGACACCAACACCACAAACAGTAGATACTAAAGATAACATCTTTTTAGTAGTTTTCATCTCTTTTTGTAGTTCTAAAATCTTTGGTTTTACAGGCTCTCTCTTTTCACCTTTCTTAGGTCGTCCGACCTTATTTTTAGGCTTTTCTTCTTTCTTAATCTTTACAGGTTTTTCTCTAAGTGGTATCATAGCAGCATCTGTTGCATTGTACATAAAAACTGTATCCGATAAATATTCATTAACAAACTTTTTATGAGTTTTTTGAGCTATTTGTAAATCACTCAATTCTTTGAATACCCTACTAAATTTAGCTTCACTTGGAATATCTATTTTATACCTCCATCCACACAATACTCGTAATACTCTATCGCTATGAAGTCTATCAATTAAATCTCTTGTTGTTTGCATATTGTAAACAGATTTAGCAATCATTGCTCTTGCTATCTCTTCTCTGTCTTTTGGTGTATTTGTAATCGTTACAACTGTTATTTCTTTTCAATTTGAGCAAAGTCTAAAATCTTTATTAGTTTCTCTTCTTTGGTACTTAATGTTCCTAATTGTTCTTTTATTTCAGGAAATAAACAATTTTCAAGGTTTAGAATTTTAGTCCACATGTTGAGTTTGTAGATGGGGTATAATATTTTTCATAAGTTGAATCTCTTTTCTGTTAAATTTTAGGATATAAAATTATAACTTATCTGAAATTAGATTTCAACTTTTTGTAACAAAAATGAATTAAATTATGAGCTTTTTTGTGAATTTGCAAGTGGCTCTGTAAATAAATCTTATTAAAAAAAGAATTAATTATTGATTATAATCAATATTATTTATCCTTATATATTTTATACTATGGAAAATTAAATAAGGAATTTATACTGAGTTTATTACCAAATGATGCAAAAAAGGTAGAAATTGAAAATTCTACAGTAGATTTTTTTGAATTTATAGAAAATAATTTAAAGTATTATTACTTTGATTCTTCTTTGTGTGCACCTCCAGAACCTATGATAAACGCTATGCTAGGATTACAATTATTAAAGAATGAAAATGAGAAATTAATAATGGTTAATCACAAAGCTCCAGGTGGATTATTTCCAAAAATTGAAAATAATTTTAATTATGAAGTAAGTGATATTGAAGATGGAAAAGTTAAAGTAGTATTTAGTAGTAAAGTAGATGCTATAAGTGGAACAGATTTCTCGTAAAATAGTTGTGGATAAAGATTTAAAGTCTGTATACTCAGCTCTAACTGTCAACTCCAAAGATAAAATGCACCACTTTATTAACAAAAATATATACTATAAACTGTCAAGTTTCACCACGTTGTACCATTTCAAAAGCAATATGTTGAAACACATCTGGTAAAATCTTAAATATTTCAGGTTTCGTTTGAAACCAACTTTGAACTGCATCAAATGGAGTTCTAACTTTTAATTCTTTTTTTAAAGAACCATGTCTTCTATTGAAGTTGTAGTATATCAAAAATTTATTTAAATCTTTTTTAACATCATATATATTTTCATAGTCTTGGGCTTTGATTGTAGCGTTTTTAATAGTTCCATTTACTCTTATCTACCATTGCGATAGTTTTTGGTGTATATGGAGCTGTATAGCCTATGTTCTATCTCATCATCTTAGTACAGCTACATCAAACTTATGATTGCCACTTACAAATCCTTTTCCTCTTGCCCACTTATCAGTAAATTCCAGTCCATTGTCTGTTAATATATGAGTTAGGTAAAATGGAAAAAACTCTTTACATTTTTTTAAAAACTCTACTGCATTCTCACTTGATTTATTCTTGTAAACTTTATAATACAAAGAGACCATTGCATAATTAAATATACACCAGTACTCTCTATACATTCTAATTTTTAAAAATATTTCTCATAAACTAGTATCTTATATTTTGATTTATTAGCTATATTTGGTACAGATATACCATTTTCTCCTATTATCTTCATCTATTTACTATTTTTTGTAATCTCATTTGTTGATGTGCCAATAGTTTTAAGTTAGAAGCTAAACAAGTAATAGTAAAGTTCATATTATTCCTGACAAGACCAATAAATCTTGTAGTGGATTGTTTCATATGAGTTTTTATATGAGCAAATCTATGTTCAACTTTTGCCCTGATTTTATGTTTATTTTTTTCATCTAATCTTTGATTTTTAATTTGTTCTTCTGACATATTTTGTTTCTCTTCTAAACATATCATATTTTTAATATTATTGTTTTCTAGATATTCATCTATATCTACTGACTTATATGCTTTATCTGCATAAAATGAGCCTATATTTTTAATAGATTCTACAAATGGTTTTACTGTATCTATATCTGATGTATTTGCAAATGTGGTCATGGCTTTTAGTATTACACCTGATGTTTCATCTACAGCTATATGAACTTTATAACCTTGTGTGTAAGCTTTCTTTGATGCATGGTATCCTGTTCGTATATGAGTATCTATCTTATCTTTATGGCTGTAACTATCTTCTTCTTTATTTATAATAGCTTGAGATGTTTTTATATCTTTGGTATTTATATCTTGAGTATCATCAATCTCTTTATTTTTTAGTGTTCGTGAGTTGTATTCTTTAGCTTTTAAAAGTGACTTTATTTTTTTCTTAGATGGTTTTTTAGAGTTTAATTCCTCTTCAAGAAGAATATCTAATTTATCATTATGAGATTGTACTTTAGGTTTTGATTCTTTTCTTTGTTCTTTGGTTTTATCTTTAATTTTTGTATTATCACTTTTTATTAATGTTGCATCTACAAGAACTGATTTACCAATTTTAGCTATTAGATTTTTATCTTCTAATTGTTTTGTGACTCCATCAAATAATTTATCATAAAGTTTGTTTTTTAATAATGAGTTTCTAAATCTACATATTGTTGTATCATCAGGGACACTATCTTCTAAACTGATACCTACAAACCTCATAAACAATAGATTTACAGTGCTTCTTCTACTGCTTTATCACTTAGGTTATAGTATTTTTGTAATAATAATACTTTGAACATTAATACATTATCATAAGCTTTTAAGCCAACTACATTTTTTGTACCAATACCATTTTTATTTAGTATTGGTCTTAACTTTTCAAAATCTATAATTGAATCTATTTGTTTTAGAAATGAATTTACTCTTTCTAGTCTTGATGTTACTGCTATATCTGAAAATGTATTACTTGTTTCTTTAAATGCCATTATTTACCTTTTTATTTATGCTGTATATTAGCTAAATAGTAGTGATATATGGCTTATATAAAGGGTTTTGATAGTATTTATTTTACTTTTTACTGTGCAGTGGTCTCACAATAGTCTTGCAGCTCTATTTATTGCTACAAATAAATAATATTTTTGCTTTCAAACTTTGGTAAATAAGTTACATCTATATGTAAATAACCAGGCTCATACTCTTTGAACTTTTTAGCTTTTTCTTTTTGCTCTTGTGGAACTCTGTTTATATCAAAGGCTTTTAAAGTACGATAAACTTACTTCTATTTGCATTTGGAATAATATCAACGATTGTATCTGCTAAGTCATCTAACTCCATCCAAGTCATTGTTCTGACTACTTTAATTAACTCTTTTTCTAAAGGTGTTAAAGTTGTTTTTATATTGTGTGGTCTTGAACTTTTATCTTTAATAAAATTCCTATGCTTCCATTTAGAGATAGTTTTAATATTTAGATTGTAATTTTTAGCTAATTCAACATTTGTTAAATTAGATTTCTGTATTATTTCTCTTACATGCTGGTTTGTTCTGGCATTAGAGTGATAGACTTGTGACATATATTAAATCCTTATTTGCTGTAAAGATTTTACAATTATGTTGTTAAGCTATCGCTTTCTTAATTTATGAAACTAGGCAACCATAACGTGGTGAAACTGGACACTTAGTTCTTTATCTTCAATAGTTGCATCCCACAAGCTTACTGATTTCTTAGTTTTTAAGTTTATCTTCAAGAAAGAATCTGCATATACATATAAGTTGTCGTTTATAATTTCAGATTTTGACCACATTCCAAAAGGGTAAGTTGTAGTTATTTTATTTATCCTCTATGAGCCACTTGCAAATTCACAAAAAAGCTCATAATTTAATTTATTTTTGTTACAAAAAGCTGAAATCTAATTTCAATAAGTTATAATTTTATACCATAAAATTTAACAGAAAAGAGATTCAACTTATGACAAATATTTTACCAAAATCATCTTCAAATCTTTCAAATATGTGGACTAAAATTCTAAACCTTGAAAATTATTTATTTCCTGAAATAAAAGAACAATTAGGAACATTAAGTACCAAAGAAGAGAAACTAATAAAGATTTTAGACTTTGCTCAAATTGAAAAGAATGTAACAGTTGTAACTATTACAAACATTCCAAAAGATAGAATAGAAATAGCAAGAGCAATGATTGCTAAATCTGTTTACAATATGCAAACAACAAGAGATTTAATTGATAGACTTCATAGCGATAGAGTATTACGAGTATTGTGTGGATGGAGGTATAAAATAGATATTCCAAGTGAATCTAAATTTAGTAGGGTATTCAAAGAATTGAGTGATTTACAAATAGCTCAAAAAACTCATAAAAAGTTTGTTAATGAATATTTATCGGATACAGTTTTTATGTACAATGCAACAGATGCTGCTATGATACCACTTAGAGAAAAACCTGTAAAGATTAAGAAAGAAGAAAAGCCTAAAAATAAGGTCGGACGACCTAAGAAAGGTGAAAAGAGAGAGCCTGTAAAACCAAAGATTTTAGAACTACAAAAAGAGATGAAAACTACTAAAAAGATGTTATCTTTAGTATCTACTGTTTGTGGTGTTGGTGTCAAACAAAATTCTAAAGGTAACAGAGAGATTACAATAGGTGGTAAACTTCATATTAGTGCAGTAGATGGAGATATACCAATAGCAGCATTCTATTCAGGTGCAAATGTTCATGATAGTTCAGTAGCACTTCCACTTATCAATGAAACTAGTAAAAGAGTGATGTATCTTCGTGATTTACTTGATGCTGGGTATGACAGCGATATAATTAGAGAGTTTTCTGAAAAACTAAATCATAAAGCAATTATAGATATAAATCCCAAGAACTCAAAAGAATTAAAACAAAAGATTCAACTTATCAAAGATGAAAAAGTAAAATTTGAATTTTTAAATTTACCTAAATCATCAGATGAACACCACTACAATCAAAGAAGTATGGTTGAAAGAGTAAATAAATATTTAAAAGATGACTTTGGATGTAATACAATTTATTATCAAGGAGCTACAAAAGTAGCTTCTGTTTTATCATTTGGAATTTTATCTGTTTGTATTCATCAAAGTTTAAAACTCATTACATGACTTTTATTAAAAATAATAGAAAAATCTTCAATTTTATAGTCAAAATCATAAAGTATGGAGAAAAAATATGATTTTTTAAGAAATTTACTAAATTTAGTGTAAACTACGCAAAGAAAAATAAATAATCATTTTTTTAAAACTAAAAGTGATGAAAATAAAAAATTAGCTATTGAGTATTATTGAATTTGCAAGTGGCTCACTTTATAACTTATTTTTTATATTTTTTTTCTAATCTTTGTAACTGTTTTTCCACCAATAGCATAATTATCAGTTGAAATTTCATCTATTGTTACCACACAAGTTTTTTTACCTCTATTAAATACTTGCACAAAAACTTCAGTTAATTTTTTTGCAAGTATCTCTTTTTGCTCTTTTGTAGCTCCACCATCTTCTTTTGTCATTTTTACGCTTATTATTGGCATATTATTTCCTTTAAATTTATTCGAGATTAAAACGAAAATTTTATCTTATTATAATTTTTGTTGTTCCGTACTTGCTATTTTTTTAGCAAATAATAAAAATAAAACTCCCGTAAATACAATTACTGCTGTAATATATAAAGCTATACTATATGTTCCAAATAGATCTATTAATTTTATACTGTATAAGGGTGCTCCAACTTGTCCTATTCCATACGCAGTTGTTAAAGCACCCATTAGAATAACTGGATTTCCTCCTGCTATTTTACCACCAAGATTCATAAAAAGTCCTACAAGTCCTACGAATGTTCCACCATATAAGACCCCTGAAAATAGATTTAAATACATATTTGAAGTAATCGCAGGAATAAGTATGCCAAGTACTTGAAAAAGCATCGCAATAATAATAATATTGACGCTTCCATATTTATGTGCTAATGTCATCCAAATAATACAAGAAGGAATACCTGCAAGTCCTACAATAGTCCAAGTAAAACCACCATATCCATCTAAACCATCAATTGAATTAATGATATCAGGAAGGAAGGTTCCCTGAACAACCATTCCTACGCCTTCCGTAAAATATGCAATAATTAATAAAATCACAAAAGGAGTAAATAAAGATTTATCAAATTTATGCACAGTGACATTTTGTTTTACTTCTTTATCTAAAGATAAAATATATACACTGTAAATAGCTGCAATAAAACCAAAAAAAGTTAAAATTACCCATGCCTTTCGCCAATCTTCTCCAAAAGAAAAAATAATCCTGACAATCAAATCAGTTACTAAAATAGAAAAACCAATACCAGAAAAGTGTATTCCCATTGCTTTAGTTTTGCTTTCCATTTTTAGTTTTGACATAACAATTGCAGAACCAACAACAAGTGCCATAGCAGCCCCAAAACCTGCAATAATTCTTGAAATCAACCAAATTGAATCATTTGTACTAGTACCTAAAACTAATGTTGTAATAACACATATAAACATTCCAATTCTAAAATATTTCACTTTTGTATTTATATCTTTTATGAAAACTGCAAATATTGAACCAGCTAAATATCCAATATAATTACTAGATGCTAATACTCCTGCAAAAGTAACGCTTAAATACTCATCTAACATAACAGGAAGTAAAGAGGTAAAGACAAACCTAGCAACACCAACACCTACTATTAAAGCTAATATACCAGCTAAAATAATAGAAGCATTATTATTTCTATCTAATAAATTTATATTCATTTAACTTCCTTTTTTTTAATTGTTTTTGAGTATACTATCACTAAAAGTTATGATATGTCAAATATTGAATCATAATTAGTGATATAAGGAAAAGTGATATGGACTCAAATTTATTAAAAGTTTTTGTAATCGTTGCTCAAGAAAAAAGTATAACCTTAGGTGCAAAAAACCTAAAATTTTCTCAATCAAATGTAACTTCACGAATAAAACAGCTTGAAAAATCAATAGGTTACAATCTTTTTCATCGTATTCCTAAAGGTGTGATACTTACACAAGAGGGTGAAAAACTTTACAAACATGCGGTTGAAATTGTACGAAAAGTTGAAGATGCTATTTTAGATATGAAAAATATGAAAGATCAAAAAAAATTAATTGTAGCTTCAACTGATAGTAATGCAGCAGTTCGTATATCGTCATTTCTTATGAAGTTATATAAAGACCATCCAACTATTCAACTAGAACTCTTAACAGGTACAACAAGAGATGTAACACAGTTAATTTTAGATTATAAAGTTGATATTGCTTTTATAAGTGGCGAGCCAAAACATGAAGAACTTATGATTTTAAAAAAGTATGAAGAGGAGATTGCAATTTTAGAAGCAAAAGATGGTAATACACCAAATATTATTTTATCATTTAAAGAAGGTTGCGCTTATGATGAGTTTTTAAAAAAATATTATAGAGAAAAAGGTGAAACTATAGAAAAAAGTCTGGCTTTTGGAAGTTTAGAGACTATTTTAGCTTGTGTAAAAACGGGAATGGGTAAAACATTACTTCCTACAAATTTAGTAGATAAATTAGGCTTTAAGAATGAACTTAAAATCACAAAACTAGATAAAAAAGTTGCCTATATTCCTACTTGTTTAATTTGTAGAAAAGATTATATTCCAAAGATTAGTGAATATTTGATAAATTTAGAGTTATGAGCCACTTGCAAATTAACAAAAAAGCTCATAATTTAATTCATTTTTGTTACAAAAAGTTGAAATCTAATTTCAGATAAGTTATAATTTTATATCCTAAAATTTAACAGAAAAGAGATTCAACTTATGACAAATATTTTACCAAAATTATCTACAAACCTATCTAAAATGTGGACTAAAATTCTAAACCTTGAAAATTGTTTATTTCCTGAAATAAAAGAACAATTAGGAACATTAAGTACCAAAGAAGAGAAACTAATAAAGATTTTAGACTTTGCTCAAATTGAAAAGAATGTAACAGTTGTAACGATTACAAATACACCAAAAGACAGAGAAGAGATAGCAAGAGCAATGATTGCTAAATCTGTTTACAATATGCAAACAACAAGAGATTTAATTGATAGACTTCATAGCGATAGAGTATTACGAGTATTGTGTGGATGGAGGTATAAAATAGATATTCCAAGTGAAGCTAAATTTAGTAGGGTATTCAAAGAATTGAGTGATTTACAAATAGCTCAAAAAACTCATAAAAAGTTTGTTAATGAATATTTATCGGATACAGTTTTTATGTACAATGCAACAGATGCTGCTATGATACCACTTAGAGAAAAACCTGTAAAGATTAAGAAAGAAGAAAAGCCTAAAAATAAGGTCGGACGACCTAAGAAAGGTGAAAAGAGAGAGCCTGTAAAACCAAAGATTTTAGAACTACAAAAAGAGATGAAAACTACTAAAAAGATGTTATCTTTAGTATCTACTGTTTGTGGTGTTGGTGTCAAACAAAATTCTAAAGGTAACAGAGAGATTACAATAGGTGGTAAACTTCATATTAGTGCAGTAGATGGAGATATACCAATAGCAGCATTCTATTCAGGTGCAAATGTTCATGATAGTTCAGTAGCACTTCCACTTATCAATGAAACTGGTAAAAGAGTGATGTATCTTCGTGATTTACTTGATGCTTGGTATGACAGCGATATAATTAGAGAGTATTCTGAAAAACTAAATCATAAACTGTCAAGTTTCACCACGTTGTACCATTTCAAAAGCAATATGTTGAAACACATCTGGTAAAATCTTAAATATTTCAGGTTTCGTTTGAAACCAACTTTGAACTGCATCAAATGGAGTTCTAACTTTTAATTCTTTTTTTAAAGAACCATGTCTTCTATTGAAGTTGTAGTATATCAAAAATTTATTTAAATCTTTTTTAACATCATCAATATTGTCATACTCTTCTGCTTTAATTGTAGCATTTTTAATAGTTCCGTTTACTCTTTCTACCATTGCGTTAGTTTGAGGTGTGTATGGAGCTGTTAGCCTATGTTCTATCTCATCATCTTTACACTCTACATCAAACTTATGATTACCACTTACAAAACCTTTTCCTCTTGCCCATTTGTCTGTGAACTCTAATCCATTATCTGTTAAAATATGTGTTAAGTAAAATGGAAAAAATTCTTTACATTCTTTTAGAAAAGATACTGCATTTGCTGCTGTCTTATTCTCATACACTTTATAGTAAAGTAGCCTTGTAGCCCTGTCTATTGCTACAAATAGGTAATATTTTTGCTTGTCAAACTTTGGTAAGTAAGTTACATCTATATGTAAATAACCAGGCTCATACTCTTTGAACTTTTTAGCTTTTTCTTTTTGCTCTTGTGGAACTCTGTTTATATCAAAGGCTTTTAAAGTACGATAAACATTACTTCTATTTGCATTTGGAATAATATCAACGATTGTATCTGCTAAGTCATCTAACTCCATCCAAGTCATTGTTCTGACTACTTTAATTAACTCTTTTTCTAAAGGTGTTAGAGCATAATGGATTCTTTTTGGTCTTGAACTTTTATCATTTAAAAAATCTCTATTTTTATGCTTGGCGATAGTTTTAACATTCACATTATAATTATTTGCTAATTCAACATTTGTTAAATTAGATTGTTGTATTATTTCTCTTACATGTTGGTTTGTTCTGGCATTAGAGTGATAGACTTGTGGCATTTTTAAAATCCTTATTTGCTGTAAAGATTTTACAATTATGTTGTTAAGCTATCGCTTTCTTATTTATGTAACTAGGCAACCATAACGTGGTGAAACTGGACAGATAGATATATAGCTGATGGAAGTTCATATGCAACTGTTGATAAGCTTGGAAAAGGCTCTTTTGTTAAGTTAAAAGAGAAAGTAAAAGAGAAACTATTTGCTATTGCAAATGATATCATAAAACTAGCAGCTGCAAGAGAACTTGTAAATGGTATAAAAATAAATATAAATAAAAATATTTTAGTAGAGTTTGCTAAAAGTTCAGGTTTTGAGTATACCAAAGATCAAACAAAAAGTGTTAAAGAGATATTTGCTGATTTAAGTTCTGGAAAAGTGATGGATAGACTTCTTTCAGGTGATGTAGGTTTTGGAAAAACAGAAGTAGCTATGAATACAATATTAGCAACTATTTTAGATGGATATCAAGCTATATTTGTCTGTCCTACAACGCTTTTATCAACACAACACTATCATAGTATGAGCGAACGATTTGCACCTTATGGTATATCTATGGCTAAATTAGATGGAAGAACAAGTGCTAAAGAGAAAATTCAAATTAAAAAAAGTTTAGAAGCAGGAGAAATACAATTAGTAATAGGAACACACTCCTTACTTGGTATTACTGCTAAAAACCTTGCTTTAGTTATTATAGATGAAGAGCATAAATTTGGGGTAAAACAAAAAGAGAAATTAAAAAATCTAAGAGAAGATGTACATATTTTTTCAATGAGCGCAACTCCAATCCCAAGAACACTAAACCTAGCCTTATCAAAACTAAAAGGTATGAGTTCACTTCTTACTCCTCCAAGTGAGAGATTAGGGGTTCGAACTTATGTAAAAGAGTACAGTGATAAACTAATCAAAGAGATAGTTTTACGTGAGAAAAGACGTGGAGGACAGCTATTTTATGTACATAATAATATAGCTTCTATTGATGCAAAAAAACAAGACTTATTAGAAATAATTCCAAATATAAAAATAGAAATCATTCACTCAAAAGTAAAACCAGCAGAATCAGAAAAGATTTTAGAACGTTTTAAAAATAACGACTTTGATATTTTATTAGCAACTTCAATAGTAGAATCAGGACTTCATCTTCCAAATTCAAACTCAATTATAATAGATGGAGCAGATAGATTTGGAATAGCAGACTTACATCAGTTACGAGGACGAGTAGGGCGAAGTAACAAAGAAGGGTTTTGTTATTATATAGTAGAAGATAAAAAACAAATCACCCAAGATGCAATAAGAAGATTAGTAGCACTTGAATCAAACTCATACTTAGGAAGTGGAACAGCCTTAGCACATCAAGATTTAGAAATAAGAGGCGGGGGAAATATAATAGGTGAAGCTCAAAGTGGACATATAAAACAAATAGGATATGGTTTATATCTTAAGATGTTAGAAAATGTCCTTGCAAATCTAAGTGGAGATACAAAAAAAGAAACTCAAACAGTTGATATAAAATTAGCAATTTCAGCTTATATTTCAAGTGATTATATAGTTGAAGATAGAGTAAGACTAGAGTTATACAGACGTCTTAGTAAAACTATAGAGAGAAATGATGTATATAAAATAGAAGAAGAAATGGAAGATAGATTTAGTAAACCAGATATTCCAACAAAACAGTTTTTAGAACTAATAATGATAAAAATCCTAGCTTTACAAAAAGGTATAAAAAACATAAGCTCATATGAAATGAATATAAGTTTTACAAAAAATGATGATACAAAAGAATTAATAAAAAGCCCTAGTAGAGATGATGATGATGTTATTAATACTACTTTGAAGTATTTAAGAAAGTAAGTTGATATAAAATTGAGAGTGTAAAATAAACTATGTAAACCCACCAGTTTCTTTTTAATAACTTCTCATATTTTGCCATAATCTCTTTAAAAAATATACTAAGTTGAGAATAAATCTCAAACTATAATACCCCAAAAAAACAAGACAACTTTTTATAAATTCTAATTCTCTTTTGCACCTGTTACCTTATGCCACAATTTCAGATAATTTATTATAATTTTCATCATTAATTTTTAAACTATCATAATAAAAACTCATTAATTTTTTTTAATTTTTGACTTAATCAAAGAAGCAGGAGGCTAATTTATAACTTATTATTATAGTTATAAAATGTCAAGTTTCACCACGTTGTACCATTTCAAAAGCAATATGTTGAAACACATCTGGTAAAATCTTAAATATTTCAGGTTTCGTTTGAAACCAACTTTGAACTGCATCAAATGGAGTTCTAACTTTTAATTCTTTTTTTAAAGAACCATGTCTTCTATTGAAGTTGTAGTATATCAAAAATTTATTTAAATCTTTTTTAACATCATCAATATTGTCATACTCTTCTGCTTTAATTGTAGCATTTTTAATAGTTCCGTTTACTCTTTCTGCCATTGCGTTAGTTTGAGGTGTGTATGGAGCTGTTAGCCTATGTTCTATCTCAT
Source organism: Halarcobacter sp. (assembly GCA_965243765.1). Lineage (GTDB taxonomy): Bacteria > Campylobacterota > Campylobacteria > Campylobacterales > Arcobacteraceae > Halarcobacter. The sequence continues at coordinate 16,365 of CBDEWB010000020.1, read as the reverse complement.
CATCTTTACACTCTACATCAAACTTATGATTACCACTTACAAAACCTTTTTCTCTTGCCCATTTGTCTGTGAACTCTAATCCATTATCTGTTAAAATATGTGTTAAGTAAAATGGAAAAAATTCTTTACATTCTTTTAGAAAAGATACTGCATTTGCTGCTGTCTTATTCTCATACACTTTATAGTAAAGTAGCCTTGTAGCCCTGTCTATTGCTACAAATAGGTAATATTTTTGCTTGTCAAACTTTGGTAAATAAGTTACATCTATATGTAAATAACCAGGCTCATACTCTTTGAACTTTTTAGCTTTTTCTTTTTGCTCTTGTGGAACTCTGTTTATATCAAAGGCTTTTAAAGTGCGATAAGCATTACTTCTATTTGCATTTGGAATAATATCAACGATTGTATCTGCTAAGTCATCTAACTCCATCCAAGTCATTGTTCTGACTACTTTAATTAACTCTTTTTCTAAAGGTGTTAGAGCATAATGGATTCTTTTTGGTCTTGAACTTTTATCATTTAAAAAATCTCTATTTTTATGCTTGGCGATAGTTTTAACATTCACATTATAATTATTTGCTAATTCAACATTTGTTAAATTAGATTGTTGTATTATTTCTCTTACATGTTGGTTTGTTCTGGCATTAGAGTGATAGACTTGTGGCATTTTTAAAATCCTTATTTGCTGTAAAGATTTTACAATTATGTTGTTAAGCTATCGCTTTCTTATTTATGTAACTAGGCAACCATAACGTGGTGAAACTAGACAGGTACATCTACAAAGGAAGCATCTATCATACTTCCTTCTTTCGCAATAACACCTTGGGTAATGAGTTGTTTAGCAAATAACTCAAATAATGTTTGAGATAGGTTTTTATTTGCTAATTGTTCTTTAAAATGCCATATTGTTTTTTCGTCAGGTATCTTATCTGTTATTTTTAAATTTAGGAATTGTTTAAATGATGTTCTGTCATTTATCTGAAACTCTGCTTGTTCATCACTTAAATTATAATACTTTTGTAGAATTAGAATTTTAAACATCATTAGCTTATCATATGCAGGTCTTCCACCAGCACCTTTTGGTTCAACATATAGAGCTTTTTCAATTGGATTCCTAAATAGTTCCCAGTTTATCACTTTATCTAATTTAGACAAAGGAGGTTGATACTCTTTGATTTTATTTTCATGATATTCTAAGTCAAATAATCCCGTCATTTTGAAGCCTTTATGAATGTTATATAATTAAATATTTTATCTAAATTATTGTTTTAAGGTGCTTGGGTTTTTAGAGGTGCCCATATAAAATTAAAATTATTATTGCAGCAGATGATGAATTATTACAAGGGTATAATAATATAACATCTATTACAGGTATAGCTGATATAGGGGACATTGCATTACTTCACTTATTTATAAAATATCCAAATGCAAACCAAAGACAGATAACATCCTTAGCAGGATTAGATCCAATAGATAAAAGTTCAGGTACATCAATACAATCAAAATCAAAAATTAGTAAAGCTGGTTCAGTACTTTATAGAGGTTCGATATTTTTAGGTGCAATGAGTGCAATTAGATATGATGATAATTTTAAAATATTTTTTGATAGATTAATATCAAAAGGTAAACATACTACTTGCGTACAAACAGCTGTTATGAGAAAGATGATAATAATCGCTCATTCATTATATAAAAATAATAAAAGATATGATAAAGATGTATATAAAAAAGCAGTAGGTATAAATTAAATATTATGAATTATAGGAAAAATACAAGAGTTAAATCTTGAAAAAGGCAGGTGTTACTTATGGTAATAATTTAGTTGAATTATTTAAGTTTTTAGTAGATTTTAGGTAGCGACTGACTTGAGAGACATGGCGATTTAACGTCTTAACTATTTGAATTTTTAAATATTTTACTGCGACACTTAAAAACTCAAATTATTTCCGTGGTAGCCTTGTTCTCTCCTAGGTTTTGTTGTGTGTATCAACTCCTAAATGTTAATCTTACCCAGTAGTCTATCAAAATCACTCTGATATGATTTATTTTGTATTACTTTAAATTTCTCAAATTCACTTACAACAAATTCTTTTGCTATTTGTGCTGTAACTTTTCCAGCATTTTGTAAAATATCATGTTCATTAAATTCTAAAAATGTATTTAGTTTTTTACTCCAATCATTCATAGTCATTGGAATTTGTTTTTCAGCTTGATGTTCTGCATAATCAAGATACATAGTTACAATTCTATTTAATGTTTTTAACTCTTTTTCTTGTAAATAATTTTTAGCTACAATAACATCAGTTTTTCTTATTCTTCCTATTGGTGCTGTTTTCCAAGTAGTTAATCCCATATTGTCTTTTTTATGGTCTGCTCTTGAATATATTATTTCTGATGCTGTTTGTTTTGTTATTGCCCAATGTAATTTATTTTGAACAGTAGCAAAAAAATCTTTTGTATATTGTGAATTTTTATCATAATCAATACTACATTCAGAATAAATATCTGTTATTTGTTGATAGAATCTTCTCTCACTAGAACGGATATCTTTTATCCGTTCTAATTGTTCTTTAAAATAATCTTTTCCAAATGGTTGTTCAGGATTTTTAAGTCGTTCATCATCCATTGTAAAACCTTTGATGATATACTCTTGTAACCTTTTTGTTGCCCATTGTCTAAATCTTACACCTTGGATTGATTTTACTCTATAACCAATTGAAATAATAGTATCTAGATTATAATAATTTGGTGCTTTTTGCTGAAATTCGGAAATTCCGAATTTCTGTATAACTTGCGATTCTATAAGCTCTTCATCTTTAAAAATATTTCTAATATGTTCATTTATGGTTGATTTTGCTTTACCAAATAATTGTGCCATTTGCTCTTGTGTAAGCCAAATATTTTCATTATGTAATAGTACATCTACTTTTACATCTTGATTATCTGATTTATAGATTAAGAATTGGGCTGTTTGACTTTGTGTTACTATATTTTTATTCATATTTCATACTCATATTTTGTATTGTATTATTTAATAAATTTAATTTTAAAGTTAAAAAAGATTGTAAATCTAAATTAATATTAGATTTTGTAAGTTCTTTTATATATTTATCTAAATGTGTATATTCGTTTTTTAAATCATAATCTTTTAATTCAATAAGTATTTTTTGATAATTAATATTATGTAAATCTTCATTATTTATGGAATAAATATAATTACAAATATTAATTTGATTATTATATTTTTCGCTAAGTAAATATTTTAATAATTTTAAATTAGTATTATTGTTAAAAACTTCTTTTAATTCTTCTATACTTAAATTTGATTTTTTATTATAAATAATATTTTCAATAACAAACATAATATTATGTTCTATATATTGTTCTATTTTAAAATTTATATTTGGCTCTTTCCAGTCTGCATATTGATAATGGTTTAGTTGAATTGAGATATTATCCATATCATTTATATTTTTATTTATCAATAACTTTTCATCAAATAGTTCATTGTTACAGTCATATGATACATGTTCAATCAAATATTTATCTAATGTATTACTTTCTATATCCCAACCCATAGAACTATCTCCATACTCTCCAGAATTGATTATAATATTTTTAGCTTTCTTATTTTGATTTGATGTTAATATTATTTCAATATATGGTGATTCTTCAAAACCACTTTCAATATAATATTTATTAATTTCATTTTGTACTATTTTAAAATCATTTGAGTTTTTAAAGTTATTAAATATTTTATTATTTACTTCAATACTCTTTATCACATCATATATTAGAACTTCATTCATACTTTTTGTCGCTCATTTTCTGCTTCTTCAAACCAACTATCTATTTCATCATTGTATTCAAAATTTAATTCTACATGATTTACTTGAGCATTTGTTAGTTCATCTCTTAAATCTGAATAAGTTTTATCTCCTGTTTCTTTTTCTCTATCTATCAGATATTTTCGTATTTGTATCTTTTTTGCTCTATCTCCATCTTTTGAAGCTTTTAGAAATATTATTTTAAATTTATTCAAAGCTTTTTGTTTGGCTTTTTGATTACTCTTAATCTTACTGTCCAAAATCATTCTTTTAACAATTTTTACATATTTTTCTATTAATTTAATTAGCATTTATTTTCTCCTGAATATTTAGAATAAATTAAAATATCAATCATACTTACATAACTAACTATCTCATCTATAAAATTCTTTCCATAGTCATTTTGAATATATTCTATAAAATCTAAGTTATTTGCTTGTTGTATTCTTTGAAACATAATACAATGATTGTTTTTATCTAGTTTAATATAAGAGTCTAAAAGTTCTATATTTTCAATATTATTAGCATAGCCACTTTTCTTAATAATATTTTTGATAAAAATTTCTTTATTTTGTATAATTCCACCATTATGTGTAATAATATTCCTTAATTCTATAAATAGTAATATTTTAAGTTTAAAATTTATATTTAAATAGTTTTTGATTTCATATTTTTCAAAATCATTTATATTTACTCGAAGCTTATTTAAAATTTTTGTATAAGTTAAATCTTTTTCTATATTAAAATCTTGTTTTTCTTTTAAAGTTTCATTATATATATTCAATAGATAATTTTGATAAAGTTCTACAACTTCTAAAAATAAATATTGAATTTGTCTATTTCTTTGATAAAAGATATTATCTAATCTTTCTTTCCTAGTTATCGTTTTAGCTGTAGCTATATTTATATTTCCATCAAAAAGACTATAAAATAATAAACTTGTAGATTGCACATTGCTGTTTTTTTTAGAGTTTTGAATATTGTTATTTACTTTATCTTCAAGCTTGAATGATTCTTGTAGAAAAAAATGATAGTGTTCTACAATACTAATAACTTTTAAAGTAAAATTCTCATAAGCTTTTGTTTTTGTGTATTTATACATAATTATTTCAACTTATGTAAATCTTGCTTACTAATATCTAATAACCATCTTTCTCTCATAAAGTTTAATATTTTTAAACCTCTTCGCTCTATCTCTTCTTTAGTCCAAGTTTCATTTTTACTTACTTCAATTTCACTATAACTACCATTTGAATATTTTTCTTTTTTCTTTTCAAAATTACCATTTCCTAAACTTGAATTTTTTGATGGAGATAATAATAAAAGATTTCCTAAAGAATGTAAGTATTTTATCTTTTGCTCTTCTGTAGTATTTCTAAACTTATCATGCCAAGTTCCCTGTGGAGTTTGTGGATAAATATGCTCTATTGATTTTTCTTTATTTTTTACATCATTCCAAGAAACTTTTTTTGAACTTTTAGATAACTCTTCTAAACTTAATTCATATTCATATAGTAAATATGTTAATCCTTTCCAAGAATAAAAACCTTCTTTTTTTTCAAATAATTTTTCTATAGAATAAATAAACTTTTTAGCTGTAAATATTCTACTTTTTTTATCTTTTATTAAATTTGTATGAATACCATTTTTTAATATTTCTACAATGTTATATTTAGTAAACTTATAAGCAATATCGTATAATTCTTTTTCTTTACCGTCTGTTGTATGATTGAAATAAGTTTTAACAAATAAAAAGTTTTCAATCCATTTTAAACCAAATAATGTATCTTCTGTAGATATATTTTTATTATTAAATATTGACATTAAAAGTGGCATAGTCGAAGATGTACCTATTATATTTATTTTTTCTAACCATTGCTTGATAGTATTATTATAATTTGTTTTATATGGATTTAAAATATTATAATATGAAATAATACTATTTTTTAAACTTGATATATAATTATTGATAGCTTCATAATGAATATAACTGAATCCTATTCTTTCCTTTATATCTTCAATTCTTATTTTTAAATTATCTTGAAATTCAGAATAGCTTTCTTTATCTTCTTGTAATAATTTAGTATATCCAATTAAATCATTAGTCATACAACCAAATAGAAAATCAGTTTCAAATATCTCTTCATCTGAAATACTAATAGTGTTTAAATATTTACTATATTTATAAATATCTTTTATATACTTTTCTAATATACTCGGTTTTATATTTTTATGTTCAATTTTTCTTAATTTACTTAAAATATTCTCTAATTTATCATTGTTTTCTAGTAATTCTTGATATCTATTCTTATCGTTTTTATTAATTAAAACTTTTTGAACAGTAAAATAATTATCTAATAAAAATACTCTTTCAGGACTTGCTTTACTTTGGTCTTGACTACCCCAATACATCAGCCAGTGTTCTTTTAAAAATTTATCATCAATTATTTTCTTATTTGGTTCTTTACCTATAAATTCATACATTGTTTTCCAAGATAAATTTATATTATCTCTCAGTATCTTTTTATCATTGTCATCATTATCTAATAATGTTGTTAAATAAATTAATCTGTTTTTTAATATTTCTAATGTACTTAATTGCTTACCTCTATTATTCATCGTTTCAAATATTACATACTCATCTAGTCCATCTGATTTTTCTATTTCATAAAGGTTGAATTTTAATTGTTGTGTTATTTTACAAAATAAAATTTCTAAATTTTCTTTTGTAAAATCTTTTAATTTAATATTAAATAATTTATTTGTATTTTCAAGATTTCTAGTATACATTGTATTTTCATAGTCAGTAGATTGATTATGAATTTCTAAAATCTCATTTTTATAAAATTCATAACTAGGGTTATTTTCTTTATATCCAAATATGATATTTGGATTTTCACTATCTCTTGTAGTTTTATATAAGTATTTATCTACAGCTACTTTCTTTTTATAGTCAAGATTAATCCAGTCTTCATCATCAAATTTATCTAATATATTTTTTAATAAAATTACTATAGTAGTTAATCTTTGTTGACCATCAATGATATTATAATAATCAATATCTTTATCAACTGTAAGCATTCCCGTATAATGATATTTGTCTTTTCCTAAATTTTCTAAATCCCTCCAAAAATCTTCAACTTCATGATTTTCCCATGAATATCCTCTTTGGTAGTCTGGTATTTTAAATATTTTATCATTGAATATTTCAGAAAGAGATTTTAAATTACTGTTTGCCATTTAATGATGTCCTTGTCTATTTTTTAATAATTTAATAAATAAGAGTTTATCCAAAATTTAATTTAAAGTTCATTTGTACACACAACGACTGAAGTGAGCGAATAGGTTACTGTAGTGGCTCTTTATAACTTTTAAAATGATAGCTTAAACCACTTTAAAAGCCGATGGGTAACCTGTTCGTCTCCTCTGTTTTGTTAAGTGTATCAACACCGAAATGTTTAATCTTTTAGTAGTCTTTTCAGTTTATTTCTATCTAAAGACATATTTGTTCCATTGATTAAATCAATTTTATATTCTATTTCTTTTGGAGAAATTTGATTTAAAATTTCTTCAAAATGATTTTCTGTTTTATCAAATAGTCTTTTGTATCTATATACAAAATGTGTATGTTCATTTGATTTATCTAAACATAGTTTTAATTTTGGCATCAAATAATTTTCAGTTGTTATTTTTAATAACTGATGATAAAGCTTCTTTGACATTTTACGATAATGTATTTTTGTATGATTTGGATTTAATGCAAATGGAAAAATATCTAAAGTTATAAAACCATTTTTATAAAAATATTTATACATCATATTTTTTTGTTCTTGTGTTGTTTTAGGTCTTTTGATTGTTTTACCATCATCTAAAAATGCTTCCAAATCTTTAAAATGAAAGAATACACTTGTTGGTGTATTTGGATTATAAATATATCTTTGAATATCGCCAAATAGTGGTGATTCAGAAATCATTATAATTTTTAATTTATCAATTTTGTTAAATTGCTCTTCCCAAAGCTTTTCTGTTATCATAAAAGCATTTTTGAGATAACTTTCATCTTCTTCAAAATATTTAATGATGTTTTGTTCTTGATAAACTTCTTTTAATAAACTTGATATCGGTTGCCAATTGATTAACATTATTTATTATCCTGTAAAAGTTTATTCCAATTAACATATTGACCTATATTCTTAAAGCTATCAATATCAATATATCTTTTCTTTAATTCTTGTTCACATCTTTTTAAATATTTTAAGATTGAATTATAAATTCCATCATTTGTTTGATTCATAATATTAGTTTCTGACACTAATTTATGTGTTTTATAAATAAATGACTTCCTTCTTGTTTTTACAATTCTTTTTGATTTGTGTTGAAAATATTCACCTCTAATTTGAGTACCTAAAATATGAAGTCTAATATAACCTATAATTTCATTATATCTCCACATATCACGAAATATTGATGAATCTTCATAATATTTTTCATAAGTCATTGATGGATTTCGTTTAGTTCCATCTATTCTTATATGCATTTGATTATAAAGTTTTTTCGAGTGATTTGTTTGTTCTATATCATACTCTTGGTCTGATAATTGTTTGGTCCCAAAGACTTACTCAAAGGATTCAACTTAAAGTACTCTGGGTTTTTCCTGAATATTTGAGACATTGTATCATAAGGTGTTTTATACTTTAAAGCTTTGAGTTTTTTCTGATAATTATATAAAAGAAGAAAGCTCATCAAGTGTAACTTTAGAGCTTTTAAGGTCTCATAATGAAAAAGTTTCACAGTATGGTCTTTAAGAACTTTATTCATCACTTCTACCTGACCATTAGTCCAGGGATGTCTAAACTTAGTCAAACGGTGTTCTATTTTATACTTTTGGCATACTATATCAAAAGGATGAATCTTATCTTTTGGTCTTAAATGTTCACTTAGAAGTGCATAAGTAAATTGAGCTCCATTATCTGTTAAAATAGTATGGATTTTAAAAGGTATATCTTGTATAAAGTTTTCTAAGAATGAACAAGCGATAGCCTGAGTCATTCTTTCATGAATTTCCACATAAGTATACTTAGTAGCACGATCTATAGCTACGAACATATAGGCTTTGCCTTCTTCACTATGAACTTCTGAAATATCTATATGGACATATCCTATATCATACTCTTTGAACTTCTTTTTTTCTGTTTTATCACGGGGTTCTTTGGGCAAACGGCTTAATCCATGACGTTGCAAGCATCTGTGTAAGTTTGACCTTGTCATTTTAGGTATCTCATCCATCAGGGCTATAAAAACATCATCTAGTGCAAACTTGGTAACTCTTCTAAACTCACAAATTATTTGTTCTTCTTCTTGACTTAGTACTGTTGACCTTGCTATCGTCGGTCCACTTTTTTTATCAGTGATTCTATTGGCATTCTTCCATTTTGTTACTGTTTTTGGATTAAGGGACAATCTTGCAGCTAACTCTGTGATTGTCTCTTGAGACTCTTGTATTTCTTTTCGAATTCTTGGCGTCGTCTTGGCATTAGAGTGTTGTATATTTCCCATAAATCTACTCCTTTTATAAAATAATAGCTGACTCCATGAGAATTAGGGACTAAACAAGTAATCAATTAGATCTCTTGATTTTTTATTAAGCCTAAAAAATAGTAATATTAGGATATTTTTTACCATCCAGTGTAACTCCTAGTATTATATATGCAGCGATATTTTTAACTACTCTATCTACTTTTATTTTTAATACTGTTGCATCCTAATTGTTTAATTTTACTCTTTTGAGAATTAAACTTTATAAAAAGCTTTCTTATTTTCTTGGGATATTATACAATTAGTTAGATTTAAAAAAGTAAAAATAGTGTAAAGAGAAGAAAATAGGAAAATATTTACAGATACATAGTTAAAACAAGGTGGTAAATTTATAGATTTTTAATAAAAAAGTGCTAAGATTCATTCAAGATTTTTTGAGAAATTAAAAATGGATACATAAGGGCCTTAAAATTTATTTTTAGAGGTACCCATATATGATACAAATAGGTTATAAATTATGAGAATTGATAAATTTTTAAATGCTGTTAATATTACAAAAAGAAGAGCTGTTGCAGAAGATATGCTTGCACATAAAGTTATTTTTATTAATGGGACTAGTGTAAAAAAAGCAAAAGAAGTAAAAGTTGATGATGTTATAGAAATTAAATATCTAGAAAAGAGTGATAGGTTTAAAGTATTACAAATACCAATAATGAAATCTACTCCAAAATCAAAGATGGACGAGTATGTAAAAAGAATAGAGGAGTAATATTATGTTTAATATGACTAAATTAAAATTTGATGATATTTTTGAAAATAAACTTCCTATTGAAGAGGTAAGAGAGTATTTGATTGACCTTTATGAAAGAGGGGAAACTGCTGCTGAAATTGCTGCTGCTATTAGTGCCATGAGAGATCATTTGATTCCTTTGCCTGTACATTATGATTTAAGAGAAAAATTAATTGACAATTGTGGGACAGGTGGAGATAAATCAAACTCTTTTAATATTTCAACAACTGTATCAATTTTATTATCTGCTGTTGGTTGTTATGTTGCTAAACATGGTAACAGAAGTATTACTAGTAAATCTGGAAGTGCTGATATGCTAGAAGCTTTAGGTTTAAATCTTAATATTTCATTAGAAAATTCTGCTAAGATGCTTGAAGATACAAGATTTTGTTTTATGTTTGCACAAAATCATCATCCTGCTATGAAACATATTATGCCTATTAGGAAGTCAATTCCACATAGAACTATTTTTAATATTATGGGACCATTATCAAATCCTGCAACTGTATCAAAACAATTGATTGGAGTATTTGATAAGAGCTATATAAACAAAATAGCAACAGCTTTAGAATTGTTAGATACAAAAAAATCAATGGTTGTTTCATCAAATGATGGAATGGACGAAATTTCGATGTCTGATATATCATTTGTTACGTCTTTAGATAGTGGAAAAATTAAAGATTTTGAAATTGATCCTCAACTATATGGTTTTAAACTAGCTTCAAAAGAAGAAATTATAGGTGGAGATGCAAAAGAAAATGCAAAAATAACTAGAGATATTTTGATTGGTAAAATTACAGGTGCAAAACTTGATATTGTACTTATTAATACATCTGCTGCCCTTATAGTCGATAGTAAAGTTAGAGATTTTCAAGATGGAATTGAACTTGCTAGAGAGACTATTTTAAATATGAAAGCAAAAAAGAAACTTGAAGAATTAATTAAAGTATCTTCAAAATTGAGTTAGTTTATAAATTGAAAGAGTGTATTCTAAATATAAATAGAATAGATATTATTATTAAAACAGTAAAATCAAAAATAGAAACTTTTGATAATGATTGTATTGTCTTATTAAGGGGTGATTTAGCAAGTGGGAAAACAACTTTTGTTAAAAACTATGTGCAATCCTTAGGTTTAGATGATTTAGTTACTTCTCCTACTTTTTCTATTCAATCAATTTATTCTAATAGAATTTTTCATTATGATATTTATAATAAAACAGTTGAAGAGTTTATTGCTCTTGGTTTACTTGAAGAGTTTGAAAAAAATGGTGTTCATTTTATAGAGTGGGCAGATGATAAACTTGAGAAGTTATTAAAATCATATGGATATAATGTTATGCTTCTTGAAATAAAAAAATACGATGATAAAAGGTTATATATATTACATGAGTAAATTAAGAATTGAAGATATTACAAAAAGTATTAAAAAAACTGAAATTTTACATGGAATTTCACTTGAAGTTAGTTCTGGTGAAATTGTTGGTTTATTAGGACCTAACGGGGCAGGGAAAACCACAACATTTTATACAGTTTGTGGTTTAGTTAGTCCTACTAGCGGAAAAGTTTTTTTTGATGATGAAGATATAACAACATTACCCTTACATAAAAGAGCTTTAAAAGGAATAGGATATTTACCTCAAGAATCATCTATTTTTAAAGATTTATCAGTTGAAGATAATTTGATGCTAGCAGCACAAATTGTTACAAATGACAAAAAAGAACAAAATAAAAGAGTAGAAGAATTACTCGAAGTTTTTAATATCGAACCAATAAGGCAACGAAAAGGTGTTTCTTTATCAGGAGGAGAGAGAAGAAGAACTGAAATAGCTAGAGCATTAGTATCTAAACCCAAGTTTTTACTTCTTGATGAGCCTTTTGCTGGTGTTGATCCAATTGCTGTGAAAGATATTCAAGAAATTATAAGAGAGCTTACAAAACTTGGTATTGGGGTTTTAATTACTGATCATAATGTAAGAGAAACACTTGAAATTTGTGATAGAGTTTATGTAATGAAAAGTGGAAGTTTATTAGCTTCTGGAAATAGTGAAGATATAAAAAGTGATGGTAGCGTACGCGAACACTATTTGGGAGAAGATTTTAGTTTCTAAGTAAATTAGAAACCACTTGATTTTTTCCTTCATATAAATATTTTTGCGGGAGTGTAAATATAACTATATAAACCTTAAAAATAAAATTTATTAGATAAAATATCCAGTAAATCAATTTTAAGGATTTACATTATGGCAATATTAAATTTAGAAGAATTAAAGAAACAAATAAAAGATGGTACTTTTACAGGTTTAGAATCATTAGAGAATGAATTTAAATCAATGTTAAAAGAAGTTTTACAAGAAACTGCACAAGAAGAATTAACTTCACACTTAGGTTATGAAAAGAACCAAATCTCAAAAAACACAAACTCAAGAAATGGTTATAACAAAAAGAAACTCAATTCCAAATATGGTCAAGTTGATTTAGAAATCCAAGAGACTTGCAAGTGTGGATTCCTCTACGCTTCATGGAGATTCTAGTTTTGAACCACAACTAATAAAAAAAAGAGAAACAATTCTTGAAGGAACTCTCAATTTAATAATATCACTTTATGCCAAAGGCATGAGTGTAAGGGATATTCAATTACATCTTGATGATTTATATGGATATGAACTTTCAGCAGAAACAATATCTAATGAGACCACAGCACAACTAAAAAGATCTATAAAATTTTATTTTTTCAATTTTTAAAAAATATTTATCATAAATTATCATCTCAAATCTATATTTATTCCTAATTCTAATTGAATTTGCTCTATTCTTTCCTCTCTTTATCATCTTATTCTTACGTTTTGTGTCTTTATTTTCTTATGGGCAAATAGTTTTAGGTTGGCAGCTATACATGTAATGGTGAAATTCATATTATTCCTGAGCAGTCCTGTAAACCTTGTTGTGGATTGTTTCATGCTGGTTTTTATTAAAGCAAATGAATGTTCAACTTTTGCTCTGATTTTATGTTTTGGTTTTTCATTTTCTCTTTGATTCTTTCTATCTTCATCACTCATTTTATTTCTCTCTTTAAGACAAACATTATTTTTAATATCTTTTTCTTTTAGTAGTTCATCAATAGCTTCTGATTTATAAGCTTTATCTGCACCTGATGATTTAATATCATCACCTAATTTTTCAACAAATGTATCAACGGTAGATATATCTGAGGTATTGGCAAATGTTGTCATTGTTTCTAAAATAGCTCCTGAATCTGCATCTGTTGCTATATGATTCTTATATCCTGTTGCATATTGTTTTTTACCTGCTTGATAACCTGTTCTTACATCTTTATCTATCTTTTGTTTATGCTCATAACTATCATCTTCAATTATCTTTTTTGAAGTTTCAATATCTTTAGTATCTTTATTTTGAATCTCATCAAGTTCTTCATTTTTAAGAGTTATAAGATTTCTTTTTTAATAATCTTGATATTTGTTTTGATGATGGTTTTTTCTTTTGTAATTCTTCTTCAATAAGTACATCTATCGCTTTATTTAAAGCTTCAACCTTTTGTCTACTTTCACTTTTTTGTTCTTATTTTTATTTTTGATTCTATTATTATGAGACTTTGTTAATGTTGCATCTACTAGTACATCTTTACCACCTGTTGCTATTAATCCTGCCTTTTCAAGTTGCTTATTAATATTTGTAAAAAGTTTACCATGAAGATTATTTTTAATTAAAGAATTTCTAAATCTACCTGTTGTAGTTGAGTCTGGTGCTAATGATTCTAAGCTTAATCCTGCAAATTTCATATAAAGTAAATTTACATTAAGTCCTTCTTCAGCTTTTTCATCACTTAAATCATAAAACTTCTGAATAAGTAAGATTTTAAACATTAATATTTGATCATATGCTTGTACTCCACATACATTTTTACTTCCTGTTCCATTCTTCTTTAATACAGGTCTTAATTTATTAAAATCTATTATAGAATCTAATTGTTTTAAAAAAGAATCTACATATTCTAATCTATCATTAAGAGCATAATCTGAAAAAGAGAGGTTTGAATCTTTAAATGCCAATTTATTACTTTTTGCTTAAATATCTTTAATTTATATGTGTAATTATAGCTAAGAATAGCCTTTAAATACCTTAACTAAAGGCTTGGTTGAGATTTATTTTAGAGTGTTACTGTGCAGTGGTCTCATAATATGACTAATAAAGTATTAGAACTTGCAAAAGATTGGCAAAATAGAGCTTTAGACCAAATGTATCAATCATTTTTATGGATGCAACTATTCTTAAAATAAGAATAGATAGTGCGTTACCTTGAAAATTTCTAATTTTTAAGAAGCATAAGTTCTTATAAATGTAGCTGCTTATATTATGCTAGGAATTACAGCAGAAGGTAGTAAAGAAATAATAGGAATTTTGGATTGGTAATAATGAAACTAGTAAATATTGGCTTGGGACTGTTCAGAAATCTGTGTCAATCGGGTAAAATAATAATTACTCAAGGAAACACAGATGAAGATAGAAATAGATGTAGAGCAATTTGCTCGTGATATAAAAGCTGGTAAAAGTATCGGTGGTAAAGATGGAGCACTAGGCGCACTAATTAAACAACTAACAGAAGTTGCACTTGCAGCTGAAATTGACTCACACTTAACCCAAGACCTCAATAGAAATCGTAAAAATGGTTATGCTACAAAAACTATGAAAAGTGAGCATGGAGAATTCCAATTGGATGTTCCAAGAGATAGAGATGGTTCATTTGAGCCTGAAATAGTTAAGAAAAACCAACGTACAATGAGTGGTGAAATAGAAGATTTAATTGAAGATATTTATGGTGTAGGCTTTTCTAAAGGTGCTATTAGTGCTGTAACAGATAAGATTATACCAATACTTCAAGAGTGGAAGACAAGACCTCTTGAAGAGGTATATCCATTTGTATTTTTAGATGCTATTCACTACAAAGTAAAAGAAGAAGGTAGATATATCTCAAAAGCTTTTTATACAGTCCTTGGAGTTGGAATTGATGGCAAAAAAGATATACCTGGTCTCTATCTCAACGAAAGTGAAGGTGCTAAGTTCTGGCTACAGGTCTTAACTGACTTACAAAACCGTGGAGTTAAGGATATACTTATCGCATCAGTTGATGGCTTAAAAGGCTTCCCAGAAGCAATTAACTCAAGTATTCCCCGATACAGAGGTTCAACTATGTATCGTTCATCATGTAGCGTAGCGGAATCCACACTTGCAAAATTCGCAATAGCCTACGATATGTAGGTTCAGCTTATCAAAAACAATTTGCTAAAGAACTTAAAAAAGTATATCAAGCTTTCTCAAAAGAAGAAGCAGAAATTGAACTGGGTAAACTTGAAGAAAAATGGGGTAAAAAATATCCTATTGTTTTTACTTCTTGGAGAAATAAGTGGGAGAATCTTTCTGCATATTTCCAATATCCAGCTGATATTAGAAAAGTAATTTATACTACAAATATTATAGAATCAGTTCATCGTCAATTTAGATCACTTACTAAAACTAAAGGTGGCTTTCCTAACGATAATAGCTTACTTAAACTACTTTTTATGGGTATTCAAAATGCTCAGAAAAAATGGACTATGCCTATTAGAAATTGGAGTTTAACCATCTCTCAACTTGCAATTCACTTTGAGGGGCGTTTGGATAAAGCACTTAACTTAAGATACAATTTTAGGAATTACTCGGCACTGACACAGATTATTGAACACTACCTTTCCATCATATCCATATCGTTTTATCTCTTCATATATCACAGTAGAAGGTATTACAAGTGGGTTTGCTTGTTCTAATCTTGCAACAATATAATCTTTATATTCATCAAGTTTGGATTTATATTTTATTTTTGAGTATGCTTTTAACTCTTTTTCTTTAAGACGTTTTGAAACGGTTCTTCTATGTAGTCAGTCCTGAAAAAACCACTTTAAAAAGAGTAATCTAATTTTAATTCAATCATATTTTATAAAAACCTAAATTTTATTATCAACAATAGTTGATATAAAGATGTTAATCTTTGTATCTCTTGTGTAGATTCTAGTACTAGATTAAAATCTTGTATAAAAAGTGCATAAAAGTAGATATTCATCCACTTTTTAAGATTAAAGGCAGTAGCTGAGAGTAAGAGATTTATTTCATCCCCTTTAAAACCTTTTAAATAATTTCTCTCCATTCTATAATCAGATTT
>CBDEWB010000019.1:0-1030236 GCA_965243765.1 Halarcobacter sp. | reverse complement strand
AATTCCTTTGATAACCATTATATGACTTTTTGATTCTTTTAGATACTTGGAAATTTCATGAGCATTTCTTGCATACCAAGTTTCATAATCTCCTGGATTATATACTTTGATATTTGAAAATGTTGTTTTTCCAAAAAAATCATCAAATACAATTTCATCATGTTCGAAGGTATATGCAGTTGTATAAATAGGAACACCAAAAGCTATATATTTTGCTTCATGTATATTTGTGTATATTGTTGAATGGATAGTTGAATCTATACTTGCTACTTTCCATCTATAATCTTCTTTATTCATATTTAACAAACAAAACGAACTTTGATCCATTTCATCAAAAATTGCATCAGCTTTATTTATTATAAATGAGTTGTAATCTTTTTTTGCAGAAATAGCTCCATGATAAATACCAAAGAAGTTTTTTCTAAACATTGTTAAAGAAAGGTTACTTAATAACTTTACTGTATTTTTGTCAATCATTTTAAAAACCTTGAATATATTTTTGGGTATTATATATTAAGTTTAATAAGGACTATTTTAATGCACATTCCACACATACCTGTACTATTTAATGAAACACTAGAAGCTTTTAGTGAAATTGATGCAGGTTACATAATAGATTGCACTACTGGATATGCTGGCCACAGTAAAGGATTGTTAGAACAAAACCAGAATATTAAGTTAATTTGTAATGACCAAGATGATGAAGCTTTAGAGTTTTCTAAAAATAGATTAAAGAATTTTGAAAATAGAGTTATTTTTAATAAAGGTAATTTTGAACATGTACTTAAAGATTTTAAAGAGTATGATGTAAGAGGAGTACTTGCTGATATTGGAGTATCTTCTTTGCAACTTGATAAAAATGAACGTGGTTTTGGTTTTGATGGGGATACTTTAGATATGAGAATGGATCGTAATCAAAATTTAGATGCTTCTATTATAGTAAATACTTATTCCCAAAATGAACTTGCAAGAGTTTTTAAAGAGTATGGAGAAGTAAGAGAATATAAAAAACTAGCTTTTTTGATTGTAAGTAACAGACCTTTTTCTTCAAGTAAAGAACTTGCAGAGTTTATTTCAAGAAAGATGTATAAAGGGAAACTTCACCCTGCAACACTTCCTTTTCAAGGTATTAGAATAGAAGTAAATGATGAATTAGGAGTTTTACGTAGGCTTTTTGATTCTTTAGAAGATATAAAATTGTCAAATTGTATTGTTACGATTATCTCTTTTCATTCACTTGAAGATAGAATTGTAAAAAATTATTTTAAAAAATGGAGTAAATCATGTATTTGCCCAAATGATGTATTTAGATGTACTTGTGGGAATAACCACTCTTTAGGAAAAATGATAAAGCGAAAACCAATTATTCCTACTAAAGAAGAGATAAAAAAGAATCCAAGAAGTAGAAGTTCAAAGTTAAGGATTTTTAAGTTTGATTAAATTAAATTCAGTTAATTCTATTTTTATAGCAATTGGAACTTTAATTCTTGCTTTACTTTTGTTTTTCCCGCAAATTTACTTGCAAAATAATATTTATTATGTAAGTAAAGATATAAATAAATTATATGCACATTATATGTCTTTAAAAGAAGAGAACAAATTTTTAGTACAACAATTAGAAGATATGAAATTTAAAAATCAAATAGATGATTCTTTAATTATTTATTCAATAGAGGCAGAAAATGATAAAAACAATTATTGAATTTGGTTTAAAAAAACCAATATTAAATCACTTTTTACTATTTTTAATTTTATTATTATCAGTTTTTTCTTATTATAATATTCCAAAAGAGATATTTCCTCCTTCTTCAATGGATGCTATTTCTATTACTGGTTCATACCCAGGGGCTAGTTCTGAAGTTCTTGATAAGATAGCAGTTTCAGATATAGAAGATGAGCTTTTAGGATTTAGTAAAGTAAGTAAAATATCTTCAATTATCAAAAATGGATTTTTTTCTATTCAAGTTGATTTAAAAGATTCAAATGGAATTCAAAAAATTATTTATGATGTAAAAGATATTATCTCCAAAATCAAAGTAAATCTTCCCTCAGATATGGACGAACCAGTAGTAAAAAGTATAACTATGTCTTTTCCTTTAATTACTGTTGCCGTTTATGGTAAAAATGATGAATCAAAAGAGTATTTATTAGAAGTAGCAAAAAAAGTAAAATCAAAAATAATGAAACTACAAGATTTATCGCAAGTTACTATATTTGGTAAGAGTGATAAAGAGTTATTAATTACTTTTAATGATGAAAAAATAAAAGCTTATAACTTAGATAAAAACCAAATTATAAAAGCTGTACAAAACTTAAGTACAATCATTCCAATTGGAATAATAAAAGATAGCACAAGACACTATTATTTATCTACTTTTAATGGTGAAAAAAATATAGAAAATATAGAAAATACTATTTTAAAAATAAATGGAACAAAAGTATATTTAAAAGATATCGCTGATGTTAAGTTTACTTTAGGAGAGGCTACAACTGTCTCTCATTATAATGCAAATAGAAATATTGCAATTGGAGTTAATAAAGGTTTGAAGGGTGATGCCATTGAACTTGTTAAAAAAATCAAACTTATTACTAAAGATTTTGAAAAACAATATTCAAATCTAAAGTTTGATACTTATATAGATACTTCAATTTGGATAAAAAATAGACTTAATACTGTTGTTTCAAATATTTTATTTGGTTTGATGTTGTTATTTATTGCACTATTTGTCTTTATAAATCTAAGAATTGCAATTGTAATTGCTATTGGAATTCCAACTTCTTTTATGATTGGTTTAATTGTTGCTGATTATTTAGGTTATAGTTTAAATATGCTTTCACTTTTGGGTGCTTTAATAGCACTTGGTATGCTTGTTGATGAAGCTATAATTGTAGGTGAGAATATTTATAGACATATGGAAATGGGAAAAAATAAATATAATGCTGCACTTGATGGAGCTTTGGAGATGTATCCTGCTGTTTTAACTGCGACTGCTACAACAATTTTTGCTTTTTTTACCAATACTTATGATGAGTGGAGATACTGGAAAATTTATGCAAATTTTGCCAATTATGATTAGTATTTTACTTCTGTCTTCTTTGTTAGAAGCATTTTTCTTTTTGCCGCTTCATGCACAACAAATTTTAAGAGTTAATAAAAATAAGAGAAAATCACATAAAGTATGGGATTTAAATTATAGAATATATACAAAAATATTAGACTTTTTATTAAGAGGTAAATATTTAACTGTATTACTAATGGTATTTGTAATTTTTGGTTTAACTTTTATAATATTTAAATCACAAAAATTTGAGTTCATGCCTGCTTTTGATACTACACAAGTCTATATAACTGGTTCTTTAGGTGTTGGTAAAAAAATAGAACAAACAGAAACAAGCAGTTTTTTGAATTAGAGAAACAGATTTTAAATAGTGTTAATTTTAAAGATGTTGTCTCTTCTATTACCTCTGTAACAGGATTAAAAACTTAATGGTAAAAAATATAGCTCATTATGAAGAGTTCTATTTTCAGATGTTTTATAAACCTTCATGAAAAAAGCACCTTCAAACTTTTTTGAAGTTTTTATAAATCCATATTTATCTCCTAAATATGATGATACAAATATGCTAAGAGAATCTACGGCCCAAGATATGGAAAAAAGAGCTTAAAAAGATTTTTACAAAAAAGATATAAAAATCTGGAAAATTTGATGAACTTAAAAATATTTTGTACCACAAAACTGGAATTGTAAAAAATGATGTTGAAATAGCAGTTTTTAGGAGATAAAAAAATCAAGTCATAATAGCAACAACTAAAACTAAAAGAGTTATTAAATAGTATAGAAGGTGTATCAAACGTTACTGATGATGTATTAAGAGGAAATTATGAGTTAAAATTAAAAATAAACTCTTATGGAAATGACATAGGTATTACTGAACAAACTATTTTAAATGAACTTAAACCTTTTTATTTTAAAGGTACATATTCAAAAATGTTTGATAACAAAGGTATTGTTGATATTGTATTTAAAAGTAAATCAAAAGATATTTTGAGTAGTTTAGATAGTTTTGAAGTTACAACATCTAAAAATGAAAAAGTTCTTTTATCTGATGTAGTTGATTTTATAAAAATACCAGTTTATTCACAAATCTTTAAAGAAGATAATAAACAAATTATAAGCGTAACAGCTTCTTTAAGTGAAGTTACTTCGGCTGAAGTATTTAAAATTTTACAAAAAGATATAGATAAATTAAACGAAAAAGTGACTTTAAAAGTAAAAGGTGAGCAAGAAGAGAATCAAAAAGTTCAAGAAGAGATGGGGCAAGCTGCCATTTTAGCGGTTGTTCTTATTTTTATGGCTTTAGTTTGGATGTTTGATTCTTTGATTAAACCTTTAATTATAATTTCAACCATTCCTTTATCTATTTTAGGTGTTTTAGTAGGGCATTTGATTATGGGAATAAATATCTCAATGCCAAGTATGATAGGAATGGTGGGACTTATTGGAGTTATTGTAAATGATGGAATTATTATGATGGATTTTATAAAAAAAGCAAAAACAATAAAAGAGTTAGAAGTTCAAGCTAAAATGAGATTACGACCTATTTTATTAACCTCTGTTACAACAGTACTAGGTTTAAGCAGTCTTATCTTCTTTGCTTCAGGTCAGGCCTTGATTTTACAACCAATGGCTATATCTTTAGGATTTGGGGTTTTATGGGCTACTGTTTTAAATTTATATTTTGTTCCAATGGTTTATAGATTGATATATTTAAGAAAAGCAAGAGAGTAAAATAGGAACTTGTGAAGTAAACTCCCATCTTTGTAAATATTTACCTACTGTAGATATTGGCATATCCACATTACAATCATGTTTAATTAGTTTTTGTACAGATTCTCTTGTCCACAGTACGTATTTAAATTTTAACTGTTGTGGTGTTGTATCTATAAGACGTTTTATTAATCTTGCTTCTTGTTCTTGGTTTAAGGTCTTTTTATCTCCATTTTTTCTTCCTCTCTTTTTCAACATAATGGCTTTTTTACCACTTTTTAATACATACTCCATATACGAGATATATGTTCTATACTTGACTTTGTTATTTTTGATATATCTTTTGCTAACATACCTAACTTTTTCATTCTTATTATCTGATTTCTTAGCTCTTGTTGAGCTTCTACTTTTAGTGTTCTTGCATCTCTTTTTTTCATTCTTTATTATAGCATAATTTGATATGTTTAGTTGGTGGTTTGATAATTTATTATTTAAGCTATATTCAAGCTATAAAATAATTGTAAGATTATCATATTAAAAAAATTAATATAGTAAGGAAGATATATGTATTTCATATATTTATTAAAACTATGAAACATTCTTATAAAATTAAAATGGGAAACAAAACTTATTTGTTTAAAAACCTAACAGATTTAATGGCAAAAGCTACACCAAAAAGATCAGGTGACATATTAGCAAATGTTGCTGCTGATTCTGCACAAGAGAGAGTTGTAGCTCAAATGAGACTTTCTGAAGTTCCTTTAAAAACTTTTTTAGAAGAGATGTTAATCCCTTATGAAGAAGATGAAATAACAAGGTTGATTATTGATAATCATGATAAAGAGGCTTTCAAAATAATTTCACATTTAAGTGTTGGTGAATTTAGAAACTGGTTATTGAGTGATTATACTTCTAAAGAATTAATTAAAAAAACAAGAGCAGGAATGACACCTGAAATGGTAGCTGCTGTTAGTAAAATAATGCGAAATCAAGAATTAATAATGGTGGCTAAAAAATGTCCCGTTATAACATCCTTTAGAAATACTATTGGCATAGAAGGTCATTTATCTACACGATTACAACCAAATCATCCAACAGATGATGTTATGGGGATAGCAGCTAGTATATTGGATGGCTTATTGTATGCAAGTGGGGATGCAGTTATTGGAATTAACCCAACAACAGATAATGTAGAACAATCAATTAAGTTATTAAATCTAATGAATGAAGTGATAAATAAATATGAAATTCCAACACAATCATGCGTCTTAACTCATGTTACAAATACTATAGAGGCTATTAATAAAAAAGCCCCTGTTGATTTGGTTTTTCAATCAATAGGAGGAACAGAAGCTACTAATTCTAGTTTTGGAGTAAACTTAAGTATTTTAAAAGAGGCACAAGATGCTGCATTATCTTTAAATCGTGGAACTGTAGGAAATAATGTAATGTACTTTGAAACAGGACAAGGTAGCTCTTTGTCTGCAAATGCAAACTTTGGATTAGATCAACAAACATGTGAAGTTAGATCTTATGCGGTTGCTAAAGAGTTTGATCCTTTATTGATTAATACTGTTGTTGGCTTTATTGGTCCAGAGTATTTATTTGATGGAAAAGAAATTACTAGAGCTGGATTAGAAGATCATTTTTGCGGGAAACTTTTAGGTTTGCCTATGGGATGTGATATTTGTTATACAAATCACGCTGATGCGGATCAAAATGATATGGATAATTTATTGACACTTTTAGGTGTGGCTGGATGTAATTTTATTATGGGTGTTCCTGGTTCTGATGATATTATGCTTAATTATCAAACAAACTCTTTTCATGATGCCTTATATGTAAGGAGAGTATTAAATCTTGATCCTGCACCAGAATTTAAAATTTGGCTAGAAAAAATGGAGATTTTTAAAGATGTAAATAATTATATTTTAAATGAAAATATTCCAAAAAGTTTTTCTGCCTCTTTACAAAAAGTAATAGGAATTTAATGATGTCTGATTTAATAAAAAATACTAAAGAGTTAAATACTATTCCAAATTCGTGGGCTTTTTTAAGAGAATATACAGAAGCTAGAATTGGACTTGGAAGAACTGGGGTGAGTATTCCTACAAATCATTTATTAGATTTTCAATTAGCACATGCTCAAGCACAAGATGCTGTTCATTTACCTTTAGACACAGAACATGTCGAGGAGCAATTAAATAAGATATCTATTAATATAAATTTATTAAGTGATATGGACTCAAATGAACTTTTTCAAAATGGCTATTCTCCTATTTTATTACATTCTCAAGCAGTAAATAGAGTTATTTATTTGCAAAGACCTGATTTAGGAAGAAGGTTAGATTCGCATTCTTGCAAATTATTAACAAAAAGTATTGATCAAACTAGAGTTCCTTATGATTTATCTATAGTTATTGTAGATGGGCTCTCTTCTTTGGCAATAAAAGAAAATGCTGTTAAATATATTCAGGTTTTATCTCACGCGCTAGCAAAGGATAATAATCAATGGAAATTATCTCCTATTAGTATTGTTCATCAAGGAAGAGTTGCTATTGGTGATGAAGTAGGAGAAATATTAAAAGCTAAAATAACTTTAGTACTAATAGGGGAAAGGCCAGGGTTAAGTTCACCTGATAGTCTTGGTTTGTATCTTACTTGGAATCCAAAAGTTGGATTAAGTGATGTGAGTAGAAATTGTATATCAAATGTTCGTTCAGATGGATTATCTTATAAGGAGGCTGTAAAAAAAACAATATATTTGTTAAAAGAATCACGACGATTAGAACTATCTGGAATAAATTTAAAAGATAGAACAACAGATGACGTACTAGAAAAAAGTATTAATAATAAAAATTTTCTTATTCAATGAAAGGATTAAGCAATGAGTACAAATAAAGAATATCTTGAAAAAAGACAACTAAAAAAAGGAACAGCAGGTTGGCTGTTATTAGCTGGATTAGGGATTTCGTATGTAATATCAGGTGATTTTGCAGGATGGAACTTTGGTATAGCAGAAGCAGGATGGGGTGGATTTGCAATAGCATCTAGTTTGATGGCAATTATGTATTTATGTTTAGTATTAGCACTAGCAGAAATGTCAGCAGCAATTCCAACAGCAGGTGGTGGATATAGTTTTGCAAGACAAGTCATGGGACCAGTAGGTGGCTACTTAACAGGTCTTGCAATATTAATTGAATATGCTTTGGCTCCAGCTGCTATTGTCATTTTTATTGGATCTGCGGTTGAAGCACTTATAGGTATTAATGGTCCTATTGTATATGCTCTTTTTTATGCAGTATTTATTGCTATTCATTTAGTTGGAGCAGGCGAAGCATTAAAAACGATGATGGTTATTAGTGCCCTAGCAGTATTCGCAATTATTGCAACAGCTATCGCACTTTTTGGTCATTTTGATTCTTCAAATCTATTTGATATTGCTGTTTCAACTGAAGCTTTAGGTGCTAGTGAATTCTTACCTTTTGGTTGGTATGGAGTTTGGGCTGCTTTACCATTTGGAATGTGGTTATTCTTAGCAGTAGAAGGAGTTCCTTTAGCAGCAGAAGAAGCAAAAGATCCAGCAAAAGATGTTCCTAGAGGTATTATTGGGGCAATGATATTTTTATTATTTACAGCTGTTTTAGTTGTTTTCTTAGTTGCAGGAGCAGCAGGAGCAGACACAATTGGTAAAAGTGCTGTACCATTAGTAGATGCATTGAATGCAACAGGAAATACAACTTTAGGAATTCTTGTCAATGTACTTGGTTTAGCTGGGTTGGTTGCTTCTTTTTTCTCTATTATTTATGGATATAGTAGATTGGTATTTGCACTTTCAAGAGCTGGATATATTCCTCAGTTTCTATCACTTACAAGTAAGAAAAAAACGCCTACTTGGGCTCTAATTATACCAGGTGTTTTGGGTTTTCTTGCTTCTTTAAGTCAAGAAGGGGATTTAATCTTAGGTATGGCTGTTGTTGGAGCAACTATTTCTTATGCTCTTATGGCATTAAGTCATATTTTATTAAGAATCAAAAATCCAGATATGCCAAGACCTTATAAAACTCCAGGAGGAATGATAACTTCTTCTATTGCATTGATTCTATCTCTTATCGCACTTACTGGAGTATATGCTTTTGATCCAAGAGCATTTAATTATACAATTATTTTATATATCGTAGGAGCATTATATTACTTTTTTTATAGTAAAAATCATCTGGTTGCAAAAAGTGCTGAAGAGGAGTTCGCTTTACTTGCACAAGCAGAATCCACTTTAGAACAAGAGTTATCTTAATTAAAAAATTACATCCAAAATTTAAATCTGAAGTGCAATTTTTAAAAATAAAAAAATAAAAATTGTAATGTTGGACTTGAAGAGGTTAAATGTTAAAATCTTTCTTCAATTCTAGCCACAGAATATAAGGAAGTAAAGATTGAAATATAAACATTTAACCCAAGAAGAAAGGTATCATATTGCAGCTTTAAAAAAGGCAAATTTTAATCAAAGATTTATAGCAAATGAACTAAAGGTAAGTGAATCTACAATTAGCAGGGAACTAAAAAGAAATAGCAGTAGCCAAAAACAAAGTTATAGTGCTATAAATGCTCATAAAGCTTCAGTAACAAGACGAATATATGCCTCAAAAAAGTCTAATTTAAAGATAGATATAAAATTGAAAAATATTATTAGAAAATATATAATAAAAGATTGGTCACCAGAGCAAATAGATAAACGATTAAAAGAGGTTAATCTTGCAGATATATCCTATGTAAGTATTTACCTATTTATAGAACAAGATAAACACAAAGGCGGGGATTTATATACTCATCTTAGATTTCACCATACAGGACATAGAAGAGCCAAGTATGGAGCTAAACATAAGGGTAGGATTAAAGATAGAATCTCTATATCACAAAGAGAGCAGATAGTAGATGATAAAAGTAGAGTTGGGGATTGGGAGATAGATACAATAGTAGGAGCAGGTAAACAAGGTACAATTACAACAGTAGTTGAAAGAGTAACATCATTAGTAAGAATTTCAATCCCTACAACTAAAAAAGCAATTGATATTGAAAATGAAACAATAAGAATTTTAAAACCATTAAAAGATAAAATTTTTACAATTACATCTGATAATTGATTAGAATTTACAAATCATCAAAATATATCAAAAGCTTTAGATTATGACCATTATTTTTGTCATCCATATTCTTCTTGGGAAAGAGGTTTAAATGAGTACACAAATGGACTTATAAGAGAGTATATCCCTAAAGGAACCAGCTTTGAAAATATAACAATTGAGTATATAAAAATGATTGAAGATAAATTAAATAATAGACCAAGAAAAGCTTTAAATTGGAAAACTCCAAATGAAGTCTTTTATGGTCTTGAAATGGCAGCTTAAGGTAAAAATTGGTATGATTTTTTTAATTTAAAAATTGCACTTCAGATTTAAATTTTGGTTATTCTTGAATGTACATAATTTTTTATATGCTTCTATGTCTAAAGAGAGTACTTATAAAGTACTCTCTTTAGACATAGCAGTGTTTATTCTTCCAGATATTTCTTTTATTGAGTTCTTTGACTTAATTAAAAAAATGGGTGCATAAAACATCGTTTAAACTATGGTATATTGGGAGTAAACAAAGGTTTATTTACAAATGATTGTAAAAAAGCTCTAAAATATGTATAAATTGTCAATCTGATAACACTCAAAACAGAGGTTCAAGAAGAGGTATTAAAAGGTACTTTTGTAAAGACTGTAAAACTTCATTTAGCTCTAACAGAAGACCAGAACAACTCCATAAGATTATCTTTGAAGTGTACTTTTTACATCGACAAACCCTCAAACAACTTGCAGCTAAATATGACAGATCTATTCCATGGATAATGAAGCAAAGAGATGAGTATATTGTTGATTATAAAGTGCATCATCCCAGAGCAGTTAATTTAGTATGTGATGCAACTTTTTATGGAAAAAGAAAAGATAAACTTGGTACTTTAGTTTTCAAGGATGTTGAGACAAAAGAGATACTAATTTGGAAGCATATTCAAAGTGAACTAGTTCAAGACTATAGATATTTAAAAGAAGAGCTGTTTAATTTAGGATACACAATCACAAGTACTACTCTCGATGGAAAGAGAGGCTTATCTAAAGCCTTTAATAACATTCCAATACAAATGTGCCACTTCCATCAAAAGAAGATTGTACAAAGATATATCACTATGAAATCTAAACTTGAGGCTAGTAAAGATTTAAAGAAAATTGTATCAAGATTAACTCATACTACTCAAAAGAATTTAACTCAAAAGTTAGATGATTGGTATGATGAATATCAAGTATTTTTAGATGAAAAAACAATCTCAAAGACCACTGGTAAACTTCATTATACTCATCCAAGAATTCGAGCTGCATATAGAAGTTTAAGAACTAACCTTCCTTATCTTTTTACCTATAAAAATCATAAGAATTTAACAATATCAAATACAACAAATGCACTCGAAGGTGGAGTATTCTCACATATGAAAAATATGATTAGTTTGCATCGTGGTTTGAGTAAAAGTTTGAAGTTGAATTTAGTGGATTATTATCTTGTAAATTATAAAAAAAATAGGAGATTATGCACCCATATTTTTAATTAAGTCAGAGATTTAAACTATGCTATTGAGTGTGATGAGACTAAGCTAATGAAAGATATAAAGACATTACTCAAAGAAGCTATAAGAGATGATAAAGTCAACTTAACTTCCATTGCTAGAGTAACTCTAAAAAGTCAATATGACAAATCACTTCAACATCTTTTAACTATGCCATACATTGAAAAAAGTGAAACGCATAAACAAATAAAATCACTTACAAAATCTAAAGATAAACTGTTTACTTTTTTACTTAATGAAAATATCCCAGCAGATAATAATGCTAGTGAGCGTGCCATTAGAAATATAAAAGTTAAGCAAAAAGTATCAGGACAATTCAAATCACTTGAGGGTGCACAAAATTATGCTAATTTACGATCAGTTATTGATACTTCTCGTAAGCGTGGCTTAAATGAGTTTGAATCATTGGTTTCTGTAATGAAGGGGAATTCTCTCTTTTAGATAGGGTGATTAGTTACCAAGATTTTAATCTAGTACTAGAATCTACACAAGAGATACAAAGATTAACATCTTTATATCAACTATTGTTGATAATAAAATTTAGGTTTTTATAAAATATGATTGAATTAAAATTAGATTACTCTTTTTAAAGTGGTTTTTTCAGGACTGACTATCTAGTACATTAGCAGCTAGTACTTCAACTTCACCAGTATCTAAAATCACTTGTATAAATCTAATTTTTAATTTAGTTGGCAATCCTAAATCTTTCATTTTTTGTTTAGTTTGTTTATTTGGTGTAATATCTAAAACAACATCTTTTTGTTCACTATGTTTGTCAAATAAGAATTTTGCTTTAGTAAATATATTTTTTTTAAGTCTAATCAATATATTTGTTTTATTATATGTTCTAGCAAATGGTTCAAAGCCAATATAGCCTCTATCCATTGTAGTTAAATCATTTTCATCACAATGTTCTAAATGACCGTAAGCTAAAGTTCTCTCATCATATGCTGCTAAATCATTATCATCACTTTTATTTTTATTAGTAATTGATGCATCTATTGCTATATTATTTAAGACATCAAATACACATGATACTCTTGCTTGTACCACATCTTTTGCATAATCTTTAATTTGACATCTTACTTTCATGGGATTAAATTCTTTTTTTACATCTTCACTATTTGGCAAAGTTGTTACTGAACCATCTATAGCTAATAGTCTAAAGTCTTTAAAAGTTTGATACTCACCATCACTATAAAAAACTTCTGCTGACATATTTGCATATTCTTCAAATGCTGTATAATTTAATTTAGCTCTTGCTTGTGTATATGCACTATTAGTGATTGTATAATCATCACCTAAATCTAATTGCATATCATTTAAACTATTTTGTAAAGATTTACTACTTTTTTTCATTATCACAGTCATAATCTTATCGAATCCTAACTTTCTATTTCTTGTGAAACTATTTATACCAATTTTATGTTTATTTATAAATACAACATCTTTTGGTTTATCTCTAAAAACTGCTAAAACTTGACAGTTTTTTTTAACATATTTAACCTTACTAATATAAGTATATATTATATCTAAATAGTAGTTACAAACTACTTGAGAAGCCTATAAAATAAGGCTTTCTGATGAATTATCTTTGTGCTGTTTGATATTTTAGACTTATAATAATATGAATTAATTCCTTAACTTAATGGCGTTGGGGGGTCCTTAAATCAAATAAACCTTCTAAACATATTATTAACAATAAAAAACTATAATAATGAGCCGCTTGCAAATTCAATAATACTCAATAGCTAATTTTTTATTTTCATCACTTTTAGTTTTAAAAAAATGATTATTTATTTTTCTTTGCGTAGTTTACACTAAATTTAGTAAATTTCTTAAAAAATCATATTTTTTCTCCATACTTTATGGTTTTGACTATAAAATTGAAGATTTTTCTATTATTTTTAATAAAAGTCATGTAATGAGTTTTAAACTTTGATGAATACAAACAGATAAAATTCCAAATGATAAAACAGAAGCTACTTTTGTAGCTCCTTGATAATAAATTGTATTACATCCAAAGTCATCTTTTAAATATTTATTTACTCTTTCAACCATACTTCTTTGATTGTAGTGGTGTTCATCTGATGATTTAGGTAAATTTAAAAATTCAAATTTTACTTTTTCATCTTTGATAAGTTGAATCTTTTGTTTTAATTCTTTTGAGTTCTTGGGATTTATATCTATAATTGCTTTATGATTTAGTTTTTCAGAAAACTCTCTAATTATATCGCTGTCATACCCAGCATCAAGTAAATCACGAAGATACATCACTCTTTTACCAGTTTCATTGATAAGTGGAAGTGCTACTGAACTATCATGAACATTTGCACCTGAATAGAATGCTGCTATTGGTATATCTCCATCTGCTGCACTAATATGAAGTTTACCACCTATTGTAATCTCTCTGTTACCTTTAGAATTTTGTTTGACACCAACACCACAAACAGTAGATACTAAAGATAACATCTTTTTAGTAGTTTTCATCTCTTTTTGTAGTTCTAAAATCTTTGGTTTTACAGGCTCTCTCTTTTCACCTTTCTTAGGTCGTCCGACCTTATTTTTAGGCTTTTCTTCTTTCTTAATCTTTACAGGTTTTTCTCTAAGTGGTATCATAGCAGCATCTGTTGCATTGTACATAAAAACTGTATCCGATAAATATTCATTAACAAACTTTTTATGAGTTTTTTGAGCTATTTGTAAATCACTCAATTCTTTGAATACCCTACTAAATTTAGCTTCACTTGGAATATCTATTTTATACCTCCATCCACACAATACTCGTAATACTCTATCGCTATGAAGTCTATCAATTAAATCTCTTGTTGTTTGCATATTGTAAACAGATTTAGCAATCATTGCTCTTGCTATCTCTTCTCTGTCTTTTGGAATGTTTGTAATAGTTACAACTGTTACATTCTTTTCAATTTGAGCAAAGTCTAAAATCTTTATTAGTTTCTCTTCTTTGGTACTTAATGTTCCTAATTGTTCTTTTATTTCAAGAAACAAACAATTTTCAAGGTTTAGAATTTTAGTCCACATTTTAGATAGATTTGTAGATAATTTTGGTAAAATATTTGTCATAAGTTGAATCTCTTTTCTGTTAAATTTTATGGTATAAAATTATAACTTATCTGAAATTAGATTTCAGCTTTTTTGAACAAAATAAATTAAATTATGAGCTTTTTTGTTAATTTGCAAGTGGCTCTATATTATATATACCATTAACAAACTTTTCTAGGAAAATAAATGAATAAAAAAATAAAAAAATATATCAAAGAACTTATTGTTTTTTCTGTATCTTTAATAGTGATTTCAAATGTTTTAAGTTATTATAGATCTCTAGATTTAAATAAAGATAGCCTTAGTATAAATAGTTTTAAACTTCTTGATGGAAGTTCTTATAAGGTAAAGAATGATAAACCTTTACTTGTTCATTTTTGGGCAACTTGGTGTCCTACTTGTAAGTTTGAAGCAGGAAATATTGAAAAGATATCAAAAGATTATGAAGTAATAACTATTGCAGTTCAATCTGGAAGTAAAAAAGAGATTCAAAAATATTTAGATGAACATAATTTATCATTTAGAGTTGTAAATGATGATTTGGGTTTATATTCAAAAAAGTTCAATATAAAAGTCTTTCCTACAACTTTTATATATGATAAAGACAAAAATTTTCAGTTTAGTGATGTTGGTTATACCACTACTGCTTCATTGTACTCAAAGATGATATTAAGTAAATAAGTTTAAAGAATTATATTTATTACTACATTATTCTAATAAATACAACTTTTAAATAACTGCTTTCATGGTATTCATCTTTTATTTTAAAATCTTTTGGTAGAAAAAAAGTCTTTTCTATTTTATATTTTTTTCTTGATTTTTTAAAGGCTTTAGATATAAAATTCTTAAATATCATAATCCCAAATTTTGAACAGTTTGTAGAAGCAACTATTATTCCATTTTTATTTGTAACTTTAATCGCATCTTCTAAAAGAGAAGTATAATCTTTTGCTGAACTAAATGTTAGTTTTTTACTTCTTGCAAAACTTGGGGGATCTAGCACTACTATATCAAAAGATTTTTTATTTTTTATTATTAGTTTAAAGTAGTCAAAAATATCTGCAACAACAATTTCCTGCTCTTCTAAATTTATATTATTTACCCTAAATTGCTCTCGTGTTTTAAGTAGACTTCTTTTTGCCAAATCAACACTTGTAGTCTTTTTTGCGCCACCAAGTGCTGCAAAAATAGAAAAAGCACCTGTGTAAGAAAAAGTATTTAAAACTGTTTTACCCTTAGCATAGTTATCTCGTATAGTTTTTCTAACTTCTCTTTGGTCTAAAAAAACACCAACCATGGCTCCATCATCTAAATAAACAGCAAAGTTCACAGCATTTTCTTTTACAATAAGAGGTGAGGGTGCTTCTTCTCCACATATAAAATCATTATTTGAATCAAGATACTGACCTTTCGCATCAAATCTTCTTTTTTGATAAAGACCCTTATATTCAACACTTTGCTTAAGTGTTTCAACTATGTCATTTTTAAACTCATAAATACCAAGACTATACCAAGTAAGTAAATAATAGCCATCAAAGTAATCAATTGTTAAACCACCAACTCCATCACCTTCACCATTTAAGACTCTAAAAGCACTTGTATCTTTATCATTATAAAAATCTCTTCGATATTCTATGGCAGCTTGTATTTTTGAAGTAAAAAGATCCTTGTCTATCCTTTCATTTTTTGTATATGAAAGAACCCAGCCATGACCTTTATTTTGAATGCCATGATAACCTTTTGCTATAAACTTGCTATTCTTATCCAAAAGATTTATTATGGTTCCTTCTTTGGGCATTTGATCAAAGTTGGAAATAGAAATATTTTCAATTAAGGGGTATCCATTTTTATATTCATATACATATTGTGGTTTTACGAAGAGGTTTACTTCTTTATACATTATTATAATATCCTTATATTCGTATTATAGTATTTATTGAATAAATTTGACTTAATGAAAGAAATAGGAGGCTAATTTATAACTTATTATTATAGTTATAAAAGAATTCATCTATAACTTTAATCTTCATATTTTCTAATATTCCTGAATGTACTTTTGCTAACTTTTTGAAATGAGAGAATACACCATCAATACTATTTGTTGTATGACGAGTTATATATCTCTTTACAATCATCTTCTGGTGAAATTGGCACATTTGTATTGGATAGTCTTTAAATACTTTATTTAAGCCTTTCTTACCATCTATTGTAATAGCATTAATAGTAAATCCTTTAGACAATAATTCTTGCAATAAATATTTATATCTTTGTATATCTCTTCGTTTGCCATTCTTTTTAGTTACTGATGTTACGATAATCTAAATATCATAATTTACAGTAAATGTTACAGAATTATCCACACTTTAATTCTCTAACTTTTTGATAAGCAACCTTTAGAGCTTCAATATATATTTTTTCTTTAATTGCAAAGTGATTCATTTTATAGTTCAAAGAGACCACAGCACAACTAAAAAGATCTATAAAATTTTATTTTTTCAATTTTTAAAAAATATTTATCATAAATTATCATCTCAAATCTATATTTATTCCTAATTCTAATTGAATTTGCTCTATTCTTTCCTCTCTTTATCATCTTATTCTTACGTTTTGTGTCTTTATTTTCTTATGGGCAAATAGTTTTAGGTTGGCAGCTATACATGTAATGGTGAAATTCATATTATTCCTGAGCAGTCCTGTAAACCTTGTTGTGGATTGTTTCATGCTGGTTTTTATTAAAGCAAATGAATGTTCAACTTTTGCTCTGATTTTATGTTTTGGTTTTTCATTTTCTCTTTGATTCTTTCTATCTTCATCACTCATTTTATTTCTCTCTTTAAGACAAACATTATTTTTAATATCTTTTTCTTTTAGTAGTTCATCAATAGCTTCTGATTTATAAGCTTTATCTGCACCTGATGATTTAATATCATCACCTAATTTTTCAACAAATGTATCAACGGTAGATATATCTGAGGTATTGGCAAATGTTGTCATTGTTTCTAAAATAGCTCCTGAATCTGCATCTGTTGATATATGATTCTTATATCCTGT
The DNA here is from genome assembly GCA_965243765.1 of Halarcobacter sp. GTDB lineage: Bacteria > Campylobacterota > Campylobacteria > Campylobacterales > Arcobacteraceae > Halarcobacter. The sequence continues at coordinate 1,012,692 of CBDEWB010000019.1, read as the reverse complement.
TGCATATTGTTTTTTACCTGCTTGATAACCTGTTCTTACATCTTTATCTATCTTTTGTTTATGCTCATAACTATCATCTTCATTTTCAATTATCTTTTTTGAAGTTTCAATATCTTTAGTATCTTTATTTTGAATCTCATCAAGTTCTTCATTTTTAAGAGTTTTAGAGTTATAAGATTTCTTTTTTAATAATCTTGATATTTGTTTTGATGATGGTTTTTTCTTTTGTAATTCTTCTTCAATAAGTACATCTTTACCACCTGTTGCTATTAATCCTGCCTTTTCAAGTTGCTTATTAATATTTGTAAAAAGTTTACCATGAAGATTATTTTTAATTAAAGAATTTCTAAATCTACCTGTTGTAGTTGAGTCTGGTGCTAATGATTCTAAGCTTAATCCTGCAAATTTCATATAAAGTAAATTTACATTAAGTCCTTCTTCAGCTTTTTCATCACTTAAATCATAAAACTTCTGAATAAGTAAGATTTTAAACATTAATATTTGATCATATGCTTGTACTCCACATACATTTTTACTTCCTGTTCCATTCTTCTTTAATACAGGTCTTAATTTATTAAAATCTATTATAGAATCTAATTGTTTTAAAAAAGAATCTACATATTCTAATCTATCATTAAGAGCATAATCTGAAAAAGAGAGGTTTGAATCTTTAAATGCCAATTTATTACCTTTTTGCTTAAATATCTTTAATTTATATGTGTAATTATAGCTAAAAATAGCCTTTAAATACCTTAACTAAAGGCTTGGTTGAGATTTATTTTAGAGTGTTACTGTGCAGTGGTCTCATTACATGGTCATAGTGCCAACATACAGTATTATTTACTTTTGTATGTGGTTTATGAAGTAATGAATCATCTATAATTATACATCCATTATCTTCATTTTCATAATCTCTTAAAAATGATTTTATTGTTTTCCATAATTTAGTCTCATCATCAAAGCTATCATCAAGTAATAGATTTTTTGTAAATACATCATGGCTTTCCCCAGTAAGTTTAGCTAATTTTGTCATCTCTATTTTCTCAAATGAACTTAACGCATAATCTTGTAAACAACTCATAAAATTCCTTAGTATTAAGAGTATATATTATATCTAAATAGTGGTTTCAAAGTGCTTGTAAATACGATAAACAAAGGGTTTATTGGTAATTTATAAAGTATATTTTTGTAGGTTTTAAGGATCATATTAGCAAGTTAAATATAATAATTTTAATCAATATTGTAACAATTCTATTAAATCTTAAAATTTAGATTATCGTAACATCAGTTAGTTAGTTTAGATTGACACTTTGGACAAGTTTTAGTACTTTTTTACAATTCAGGGAACCTCTAAAAACAACTTTCTAATTTGTTTAAATCATTTTTAACTTAATTTTTAAAATTTATCACACGCGAAACTTGATTTACTATAAAATTCTACTAAAAATTATAATGATCTTTGTGAGTTTTTGTAAAATCTCTATGATTTCATATATTTTTACATAACTTTCACTTTTTGCAATCTAACTAACTGTTCATATCTAAAGAGCTTATATGTAAGATTTAAAAATCCTATAGATGACTTGATTCGTTTTATCCCAATGGACTTCATATGTAAGGCATCATTCATAGAGTTTGTCATAAATCCAAATATATGTTCTACTCTTGCTCTAATTTTAGATTTTATGTTATTTGAATCTTTTTGTTCATCTGTTAAAGGACTACCTCTGTAACCTTTTTCATGCACAAAGCTTTTGCAATTTTTATCTTCTAGAAATTCTTCTATCTCTTTACTCCTGTAAGCACTATCTGCATGAAGTTTATTATCTGTTTCATCAATGATATTTTTAATTTCAGTAGAATCATGAGGAGCAGCACTTGTAACACTATATTTAGTTATGAATTTAGTTTTTTCATCTGCGTTAATATGGTCTTTATATCCATAGTGTCGTTCACTTGATTTAGTCATCCAACTTGCATCAGTATCTTTTTGGCATAACTTGCTTCGTTTACCATTGTTATCTTTTCTGGCAAATTTTAAAGGTATAGCACCTTTTTTAATATCAGCATTATCTTCTTTAGAATTTCTTTGTCTAGGAACATCTACAAATGAAGCATCTATCATACTTCCCTCTTTTGCTATAATACCTTTATTTATAAGTTGTTTAGTAAATAGTTCAAATAATGTTAAAGATAAATTCTTATTTGATAGCTGTTCTTTGAAATGCCAAATAGTTTTTTCATCAGGTATTTTATCTCCAATTTTCAATTCTAAAAATTGTTTGAATGATGTTCTATCATTTATTTGAAATTCTGTTTGTTCATCACTTAAATTATAGTATTTTTGTAATATTAAAATTTTAAACATCATTATCTTATCGTATGGTGGCCTACCACCAGCACCTTTAGGTTCTACGTATAAAGCCTTCTCTATTGGTTCTCTAAACATATTCCAATCTACAACTTTATCTAATTTTGTTAGTGGTGGTTGATATTCTTTTATTTTTCTCTCATGAAATTCTAAATCAAATAATCCTTGCATTTATAAAGCCTTTTGAGTGATATTTAATATCTATTTTAACTAAATCTTGATTTTAAATTGCTTAGGTTGGGCAGTTTTTAGAGATGCCCTTCATTGTAAATAATCCTTCTTTTACTTATATAGTATCTGGCTTTACTTGAGTTTTTAGCCTCCTATTTCTTTCATTAAGTCGAATATTTGGATATTTTTTACCCCAAATATCATTGAAGTGAGTAAGGGCTAATTGTGCATCTTCTTCATTAGTGAATATGAGGACATCTCGTATTCCTCTTTTTTACTTTTTAAATACTTTATTTAAACTATTGCCCCTGATATTGCCATAATTTCTTTTGCATCCTCACTCATAAGCTCTGTATTCCAAGGCGGGTTAAAAACTAAATTTACTTTTACCTCATCAATTTCTTCTACACTTAAAGTTACATATTTCACTTGTTCGACTAAACCCTCAGCAACGGGACAAGAAGGAGAAGTTAAAGTCATTTCAACTGCACAATACTTATAATTATCTATTTGTTCAAAATCTATTTTATATATCAATCCTAAATCATAAATATTTACAGGTATTTCTGGATCAAATATAAGCTTTAATTCTTTTATTACTTCTGCTTTTAGAGTTTTATTACTTTTTAGTTCTGACATTTTTATATCCTATTTTATAATTATTTCTGCTTTATTTGCATACTCTTTTATTTTTTTAATCATTCCAAAAATTCCACTTTGTCTATTTGGTGTGATTACTTCTGATAATTCAAGTTCATGAATAATATCCATATCAATTTCTTGTAACTCTTTTATTTCTGAGTCTGAAAAGATTTGTAAAATAATATAAATTAAACCTTTTACAATAACAGAATCAGAGGTTCCATAAAAATATAGTTTGCTTTCTTTTTCTTCGCAGATTAACCAAACTTGTGAAGTACAACCATGAACAATATTTTGAGGTATTTTAAAATTATCATCTATTTGTTTTAATTTTTTACCTAAATCAATTATGTATTCATATTTTTGTAGTTCATCCTTAAAAAAATCTAAATCATCTTTTATTTTTATTACTCTTTTTCCAATACTCACATTTAAACCTTTTAATATTTAATCTTCAAGCATACTTAGTGCTTTTGTTAGTGCTTTTGTTAGCTTATTTATATCTTCATAATCATTATAAAAAGCAAGAGAGACTCTAATCGTGCCTTTTATTCCTAATTTTTTCATAATAGGTTGGGCACAATGATGTCCAACTCTAAGAGCAATACCCATTTTATCTACTAAAATTCCTATATCATCATGTATAATATTTTTAAAGTTAAAACTTCTACTTCCTATTGAATCTTTTATGTCATTATAAAATATAATATTAGGTAGTTTTTTTAGTTTTTCATTTAAATAGTTATATACATTTTTTTCTACTAACTCTATTTTTTCATAACCAAGATGAGAAATAAATTTTAAAGCTTCTCCAAACCCTATGACTCCTGCTATATTTTGAGTTCCTGCTTCAAATTTATATGGAGAGTCAAGTAAGGTTGAACTATTAAAATCAACTTCATGTATAGTTGCTCCTCCTGTTTGATAAGGTTTTATATCTTTTAAAAACTTCTCTTTTATATAAATTGCTCCAACTCCTGTTGGCCCAAATGTTTTATGAGCAGAAATAGCAAAAAAATCTACATCAAGTTCTTGCATATCTACTTTCATATGAGCTAAACTTTGAGCCCCATCTATTAAAATAACAGCATTATATTTATGTGCTAAAAGAGTTATAGCTTTTATATCATGAATTTTTCCAAAAGCATTTGAAATATGAGTAATACTTACAAAAGAGTTTGGGTTCTTTTTTAAAATTTTTTCAAAATCTTCAAAGTCAAAATCTAAGTTTTCATTACATTTTACAACTTCTAAACCTTTACCTAGAGTTCTTCCTTGCATATGCCAAGGCACTATATTTGAGTGATGTTCAAGAGAAGATATAATTAGTGTTTTAAACTTTTTTGCAAAAGAAGAAGCTATAAAATTTATAGACTCAGTAACCCCTTTTGTAAAAATTATCTCTTCATTTATAGAAGCGTTTATAAACTCTTTTAATACTTTTCTTGTATTTTCAAAGTTTTGTGTTGCTTTGTTTGCATCACTATAACTACTTCTATGTGTATTTGCACAATAATTTTCATAATACTGCACTTGCGAACTTATTACATTTCTTGGTTTTTGAGTTGTGGCTGCGTTATCAAGATAAATTATATTTGAGTTTTTAAAATAGTTAAAATCTTTTTTAAACATAATCGCTCCTTTTAAAGTTTTTTATAAAATCTTGTATTTTTTTATCTTGTATGTTATCAAATATCTCATTTTCAAAAGCTTTTAATAACATATTATAGGCTTTTGTTTTAGGAATTCCACGTGAACATAAATACAAGAGTTCTTCTTGATTTAAAGAACCTGTTGTTGCACTGTGACTTGCTTCTAGTTCATCAATAGAAATCTCTAAATGAGGTTTAGCAAATATTGTTGCGTCATCACTTAATAAAATAGTATTTGAGTTTTGTAAAACTTTTGAAAAATTAGCACTATTATTAACTAGAGTTTTAGCTTCAAAAATTGCTTTTGAGTTTTCATGTAAAGAGTGTTTATAGTTAATACTGCTAAGACAATGTTTTGCATTATGAATGGTATTAAAAATAGAAGCAGAAGTTGAATTTTTATATAATCTTACTAAGGCATTTATATTTAAATTTACTTTTTGTTTGTTTAAAACAGTTTCATAAATATTTAGATTAAAACCATCTCCTATTTCATAATTGGTGTATTCTATACTTGAAGAAGTTTTTAGATTTAGAATTGTATTTGTGATTAGACTATTAGTTTGTTTAATATCTTGATATTTAAAATACTGTAATTTAGAGTTTTTTTCTAGTTCAAAACTTCTATTTAAACTATAAAGAGTATTTGTACAATTTGATAAAAAAACTTCAATGATTGATGCTTCTATATTTTTTTCTACTTTAATATCTAAAGTATTTGTATATAAGATATCATCTTGTTTTAAATTATGTATTATAATTATAGGTTTTTTTGTATTCTCTTTAATGACTAATTCATAATTTAAAGAGTTTAGATTTTGATTTATTTTATATAATTCATTATTTGTTGAAATATCTTTATTGTTTTTTCTTGTATCTAAATCTATTACATAATTATTATTGTATTTAAAATCATATTGCAATAAAGTGTTTAAATCAATTTTTCTAAATTCTTCATCTTTTTTATTAGGAAAGTTGATATTTTTTAAATCAATTAATTTCATCTTAAATTCCTATTCCTTCATAACCTTTTTTATCAAGTTCTAAAGCTAATGTATAATCTCCTGTTTTTATAATTTTTCCATCTTTTAAAATATGTACAAAATCAGGATGAATAAGCTGTAATAATCTATCATAATGTGTAATCATAAGTAATGATCGCTCACCATCAAGTAAGTCATTTATTACTTCTGCTACAACTTTTATAGCATCTATATCAAGACCAGAATCTATTTCATCTAACATTATTAAATCAGGTTTTAAAAGTAGTAGCTGTATAAGTTCATTTCTTTTTTTCTCTCCACCACTAAAACCATCATTTAAATCTCTTTGTAAAATTTTTTTATCTATTTTATATTTTGATATCTCTTTTTTAGTGAGTTTTAGAAATTCCATAGCATCAAGTTCTTCTTCTTTGTTATATTTTCTTTTTTCGTTCATAGCTGTTTTTAAAAAATAGCTATTATTAACTCCTTTAATTTCAACAGGATTTTGAAAACTCATAAAAATACCTTCATTTGCTCTTTGACTTACATCTAAATCTTTTAGGTTTTTATTTTTATACGTGATACTTCCACTTGTTACTTCACAATCAAAATGGTCACTTATAGTTTTTACTAAAGTTGATTTTCCTGTTCCATTTTGTCCCATTAGAATATGAACTTCACCTTTGTTTATTTTTAAATTTAGACCTTTTAAAATCTCTTTATTTGCAATATTAACTTTTAAATCTTTTATTTCTAACATTTTTATTCCTTTAAAATGTTCCATTTTTAAGGGAACTTTTTATTTTATGACTTCTTTTATCATCATGGCAAAGCCATTCTTAAAGAAGCAAACCCTAAAGAGAAAATAGTTATTCTCTTCAAGAATATAATTTTTATCCAACACTACCTTCTAGTGAAATACTTAATAAAGCTTTTGCTTCTGCTGCAAACTCCATTGGTAACTCTTTTAAAACTTCCTTACAAAAACCATTTACAATCATAGCAATTGCATCTTCTTCACTAATACCTCTTTGATTTAAATAAAAAAGTTGTTCATCTGATATTTTTGAAGTAGTTGCTTCATGTTCTATATTTGCTGAACTATTTCTTATTTCATGATATGGATATGTATTTGCTTTACATCTATTTCCTATTAAAAGAGAATCACATTGAGAGATATTTCTTGCATTTTTTGCTTTTTTACCAACTCTTACTAAACCTCTATAAGCATTTATTCCTTTCATTGCTGAAATTCCTTTAGAAATAATAATAGATTTAGTATTTTCTCCTATATGAATCATCTTACTTCCTGTATCTGCTTGTTGAGCTTTTGAAGATATTGCAACAGAATAAAACTCTCCAATTGAATTATTTCCTTTTAAAATACATGAAGGGTATTTCCAAGTTAAAACAGAACCTGTTTCAACTTGTGTCCAAGATATTTTTGAGTTATCACCTTGACAAACACCTCTTTTTGTAACAAAATTTAAAATTCCACCTTTACCATCTTCATCACCTGGATACCAGTTCTGAATAGTAGAATATTTTATTTGTGCATCTTTTAGTGCAACAAGTTCAACAACTGCTGCATGAAGTTGTCTTTGATCTCGGCTTGGTGCTGAACAGCCTTCATTATATGAGACAAAACTTCCTTCATCTGCTATAATTATAGTTCGTTCAAATTGTCCTGTATCTAAGGCATTTATTCTAAAATATGTTGAAAGTTCCATAGGACATCTGATATTTGGTGGAATATAAACAAAACTTCCATCTGTAAAAACAGCAGAGTTTAAACAAGCAAAAAAGTTATCGCCCACACTAACAACAGAAGCCAAATATTTTTTTAATAATTCTTCATGTTTATGTGCAGCTTCTGAAATAGAACAAAATATAATACCAAGTTTTCCTAACTCATCTTGAAAAGTTGTTTTAACAGATACTGAATCAAAAACAGCATCAACAGCAACTCCTGCAAGCATTTTTTGTTCTTCCAAAGGAATTCCTAATTTTTCATAAGTTTTTAAAATCTCAGGATCAACTTCATCAATTGAATCTAAAGCTTTTAAAGGTGCAGAATAATATGAAATATCTTGATAATCAATCATAGGATATCTCAAATTAGCCCATGAAGGCTCTTCCATTTTTTGCCATCTTTTATAAGCTTTTAATCTAAAATCCAAAAGCCATGAAGGTTCATCTTTCTTTTTAGATATTGTTTTAATAACATCTTCATTTAAACCTTTTTTAAAAGTATCACTTTTTACTAAAGTTTCAAATCCTAAAGCATAATCTTTATTTATTAAATCTTTTAATTGTTGATTCTTACTCATAAGCAAGTCCTTTTCTAAATAGGACTAATATTGTCCTATTTAGAAATTATCATAATTATTCTTAAAAAAATATAATAGAATAGGACTAATATTTATTTTTATTTTCTAATATTATTTTAGCATTTATAAAAGAAATCATATTCATCTATACGTTTATGCATTTATAAAATTAGAAAAACTCCGCCTAAATTATAATCTGAATCACTTTGCATTGAAAGAAAAGATATATATTGAGACTCTTAAAGAGCCTATGAACATTAGGTAAATAATATGATTTATTTGTTTCCTCTTCATTTTTAGATAAACTAAAATAGATATAAAAAAATAAAACAAGAGAATTAATGCAGCATATAATATCAGCACTAATACCAATTTTTTCAATGATTTTAATAGGATACTTTTTTAAAAAGATAAAGTTTCCTTCAAATGATTTTTGGGCAAGTGCTGATAAGTTAACTTATTATGTTCTTATGCCTTCACTTTTAATTTATAAATTAGCAAGTGCAAATCTTGAAAATCTTAATGCTTTGGATTTTGTATTTACTGGAAATATTGTTATTATTATTGTTCTTTTTTTTAGTATTGTTATAAATATTAAAATAAATGTAAAAGGTGCTTCTTTTAGCTCAATTGTACAAGGTTCTGTACGATTTAATACTTACGTCTTTTTAGCTTTAGTTTCATCTTTATATGGAGATGAAGGCATCTCTCTTGCCGCTCTTTTGATAACTTTTGCTATACCTTTGATAAATGTGATTTGTATTACTATTTTTGCATTTTATGTAAATGACAAAAAGGCAACTTTATTTGGTTTGATAAAGTCAATTATTACAAACCCTTTAATTATTGCTTGTGTAATTGGTGGTTCTATAAATTATTTTGATATAACTTTGCCAATAATTGTTGAAAATATTTTTAAAATATTAAGTTCAGCTGCACTTCCTATGGGACTATTATCAGTTGGGTTTTCCTTGGAATTACAAGCTTTAAAAGAAGCAAAAGCTGCACTTTTTGTTTCAATATTTTTAAAACTATTTATTATGCCAGTAGTGATGTATGCTTTTGGAGTATATTTTAAATTAGATAGTTTACTTTTAGGTATTGTAGTTATTTTTGCAGCGATGCCAACTGCTCCTTCTTCTTTTGTAGTAGCTAGGCAACTTGGTGGAGATATTAAACTTATGGCATCTATTATTACTTTACAGACTATCTTATCTATTTTTGTGTTATCTTTTATTCTTGGAGTTCTTCCTTTATAGGTAGATTAACTAAACTATTAATATATTAAGAAGATTTATTTCTTTTCCTATATTATATCGTTCGTTATTACCTTTTTTACAAAATAGTAACTAATTTCTTTTGTGTATATTTTTGAAGCATATCTTTATTTGTTAGTTTTAGAGCCACTTGCAAATTCAATAATACTCAATAGCTAATTTTTTATTTTCATCACTTTTAGTTTTAAAAAAATGATTATTTATTTTTCTTTGCGTAGTTTACACTAAATTTAGTAAATTTCTTAAAAAATCATATTTTTTCTCCATACTTTATGATTTTGACTATAAAATTGAAGATTTTTCTATTATTTTTAATAAAAGTCATGTAATGAGTTTTAAACTTTGATGAATACAAACAGATAAAATTCCAAATGATAAAACAGAAGCTACTTTTGTAGCTCCTTGATAATAAATTGTATTACATCCAAAGTCATCTTTTAAATATTTATTTACTCTTTCAACCATACTTCTTTGATTGTAGTGGTGTTCATCTGATGATTTAGGTAAATTTAAAAATTCAAATTTTACTTTTTCATCTTTGATAAGTTGAATCTTTTGTTTTAATTCTTTTGAGTTCTTGGGATTTATATCTATAATTGGTTTATGATTTAGTTTTTCAGAATACTCTCTAATTATATCGCTGTCATACCAAGCATCAAGTAAATCACGAAGATACATCACTCTTTTACCAGTTTCATTGATAAGTGGAAGTGCTACTGAACTATCATGAACATTTGCACCTGAATAGAATGCTGCTATTGGTATATCTCCATCTGCTGCACTAATATGAAGTTTACCACCTATTGTAATCTCTCTGTTACCTTTAGAATTTTGTTTGACACCAACACCACAAACAGTAGATACTAAAGATAACATCTTTTTAGTAGTTTTCATCTCTTTTTGTAGTTCTAAAATCTTTGGTTTTACAGGCTCTCTCTTTTCACCTTTCTTAGGTCGTCCGACCTTATTTTTAGGCTTTTCTTCTTTCTCAATCTTTACAGGTTTTTCTCTAAGTGGTATCATAGCAGCATCTGTTGCATTGTACATAAAAACTGTATCCGATAAATATTCATTAACAAACTTTTTATGAGTTTTTTGAGCTATTTGTAAATCACTCAATTCTTTGAATACCCTACTAAATTTAGCTTCACTTGGAATATCTATTTTATACCTCCATCCACACAATACTCGTAATACTCTATCGCTATGAAGTCTATCAATTAAATCTCTTGTTGTTTGCATATTGTAAACAGATTTAGCAATCATTGCTCTTGCTATCTCTATTCTATCTTTTGGTGTATTTGTAATCGTTACAACTGTTACATTCTTTTCAATTTGAGCAAAGTCTAAAATCTTTATTAGTTTCTCTTCTTTGGTACTTAATGTTCCTAATTGTTCTTTTATTTCAGGAAATAAATAATTTTCAAGGTTTAGAATTTTAGTCCACATTTTAGATAGGTTTGTAGATAATTTTGGCATAATATTTTTCATAAGTTGAATCTCTTTTCTGTTAAATTTTATGGATATAAAATTATAACTTATCTGAAATTAGATTTCAACTTTTTTGAACAAAAATAAATTAAATTATGAGCTTTTTTGTGAATTTGCAAGTGGCTCCTTAGAATATTAATAAACTTTTTTTCAAAAGTAATGAATATTGGTGTTTTTTATAAATAACCTTTGATATTATAAAAGTAATACGGGTGTGACATTTATTTCATAAGGAGTTAAATCAAAAATGACCTTTATAATTTTATTTGCAATTATTCCAATTATAGTCCTGTCAGCAACAGTTCTAGGAAAAGGTGTTGAACCTAGAAACAATGAATCTAACATAGTTTTTAGATCAAAATTGTCAGAATGGTTCATTTCGACTTCAAAAGGAACTTACCCCAGGGATTTGGGAAGATGAAATAATGCAAATTGATAATAGTTTTATCGTAGATTTAAATAAAAAAAGAAATATTAAATTTAGCAAAATAAATAAATTAAATATAAATTCTTTAAGTATAATCATAAATGATAGTTATAAAATAGAGTTTAATGAAAGAAAGAATCAAAAAGTTTTTTATAAAAAAATAGAGGAGAAAAGTAATAAATGAATCAAATAATAGATTTTGTAAATGCAAAAGATGTAGAAAAATCTATATTTTTTAATCAAATTAAATGTTCAAAAGAAGAAGCAAAAATTTTACAATATATTACAAAAGAGTATATCTTAGGAAGAGACACCTTAGTCGTCATAGATATTTTAGGCGAGTTTTATGACATAAAAACTTTTAAACATTTAAGCAATATACAACTTATTAAATATCTTTTAGAGTTAGGTTGGTTAGTTCAAAATAGTTTTGATCATATAAAACTTAGTGATATGTCTCAATTAGAGTTATTAAACTCAACTGTAACTTTATCTCCTGCTTACTTAAAACTTTTAGAAAAAGGCTCATTAGAGTTTGTTTTACCTGAGATTAAGAAGTATGGGGATCATTTGGAGTATTTACAAGATCAATTCTTTAAAATAGATTTAGCCCAACAATTAAATTTAGTAAAAAGAAATTTTGATGAGAATTCACCAAATATAAATAGATTAAAATCAAAACTTACTTTGCTAGAAAATAGAATTAAAGAGAGGGTAAAAGAGACTCCCAATGATATTATGCTAGAAGATTTTTTTAAAAATCATACTTTAGATGACCAAGAACAGATGTTGTTTTTAGCTTTATTAAAAGAGGAGTATTCAGGAAGAGATGGAACAATTAGAGATATGAACTCTTTAATTGATTTAGTTTCAAGTGATGATTATGAAAAAATAAAATATAGATCTTTACTTGAAGATGGTTCAAAATTAGTATCAAACTCTTTAGTTGATTATGACGAAGTTCTAACTCCTTTTGGTGGAATAAATAGAAATTTCTATATTCCTGATGAGATACTTTATAAAATTTCACACCCTAGTAAAAAGAAAACAAAAAATAGAAAGATTAAAATAGATTCACTAATAAAAGAACAAGAGACTTTTGAGTTAATCTCAACTACAAAATCTTTAGATGATATTGTTTTAAATGATAAAACAAGAGAAATGTTAGATTCTTTATTAAAACAAGTTGATAAAGATGTTTTTAATAGATTAAAACTTTGGGGTTTAAAAGATAAAAAAATAGGAATTGAGGCTAAAATTATTTTTTATGGTTTCGCTGGAACTGGAAAAACTTTAACTGCACTTGCTCTTGCAACAAGCTTGAAAAAACAGGTTTTAAGTTTTGACTGTTCAAAAATTCTTTCTATGTACGTAGGAGAGAGTGAAAAAAATGTACGAGCAATTTTTGATAAATATTATGAACTAAGAGATAAAAGTAAATCTGAACCAATTTTACTTTTAAATGAAGCTGATCAGTTCTTAAGTTCAAGAACAGCAAGTGGTGCTAGTGGAAGTGACAAGATGCATAATCAAATGCAAAATATTTTCTTAGAACAAATAGAAAGATTTGATGGTATACTAATTGCTACGACTAATCTTTTAGAATCTTTAGATAAAGCATTTTCAAGAAGATTCAATTATAAAATAGAATTTAAAAAACCAACACAAGAACAAAGAATAAAACTTTGGGAAAAACTACTTCCAACTAATCTTCCTTTAGATAAAGAGTTTGATATTAAAAAACTTGCTAAATATGAATTAACTGGTGGTCAAATAGAGTTAGTTATTAAAAATACTGCTTATAAAATAGCTTTAGATGATAAACCAATATTTAGCATAAAATCTTTTGAAGAGCAAATAGATAAAGAGTTAAAAGGGAACTTTGACTCTGAAATTAAAGTAGGTTTTTTCTAAACTTACTTTAAAATTTTATATAAAAATATTTTTTAATTCAAACAATTTATATTAAAAAAAATCTTTCAATTATAAATATAATGATACTTTTAGTTATATAAAATGTAATTCACATATACTCACCAAGGAATTACAAGACAAGCTTTATAACTTATTTGATATCATCAAGTTAATAATTATAATTAAGGATTCAAAATGACACATATGGAGTTTTCTCATCCGTATTTCGGTGCCTTTGTTATGTTTGTACTGACTTTTGGGGCTTTTATAGCAACCGTATATATTGCTAGATTAGTAAGTAGAAAACTCGCACGTTTAGATACAGAGAAATTAAAAGCTACATTGTATGAATGTGGTCCAGAAGTTACAAAACAGCCAAGTAGCATCTCTGTACAGTTTTATCTTATGGCACTACTATTTATTTTATTTGATATAGAAATTATTTTTATGTTTCCATGGGCAATTGATTTTAAAATTCTAGGTTGGTTTGGATTTGTTGAAATGGTACTATTTATATTATTACTCACAATTGGATTTATCTACGCATGGAAAAAAGGAGCCCTTGAATGGCACAGCATAAAGTAAACTATTTTCAAGATGGTGGAGTGCCAATCGCTCTTACTACTGTTGATAAATTAGTAAATTGGGGACGGTCAAACTCATTATGGCCTCTTACGTATGGTTTAGCCTGTTGCGCGATTGAAATGATGGCAACAGGAGCTTCAAGATATGATTTTGATAGATTTGGAACAATTTTTAGAGCAAGTCCTAGGCAAGCTGATGTAATTGTAATTGCAGGAACTTTAACAAAAAAACATGCAGAGTTTATGAGAAGGTTATATGATCAAATGCCAGATCCTAAATGGGTTATTTCTATGGGTTCATGTGCAAATACTGGAGGTATGTTTAATACCTATGCCACAGTTCAAGGAGCAGATAGAATAGTGCCAGTTGATATTTATCTTCCTGGTTGTGCTCCAAGACCTGAGACTTTACAATATGCTTTAATGATGCTTCAAAAGAAAATAAGAAGAGAATCAGTATTTAGATCTATTAAGAAAAAAAGGTTAGTATAATGAGAAAATATACACCTAAAAATGATGTACAATCAAAATCATATTCATGCGATAGATTTTTTGTATCCCCTGAAACTCCAAAATTAAAAGTTTCAAGTGATGAAATCTATGTAAAAGATATGCAACTTCTAGAAAAAAACTTTGAAATTTTAAACAGTTATATAGAAGTTGAAGAACTAGTCTTTTTTATAAATGTAGAAGATAATGTAAAAGTATTAACTTTTTTAAGAGATACTTTAAATTATGAACAACTTATGGAACTCTCAGCTATTGATTATATAGCTTCAAAAGGTGGTTTTGATATTTTTTATGAAATGTTATCTTTAAGTAAAAGAAAAAGAATTAGAGTAAAAACTTTTATAAGACAAAAACAACCAATAAAATCAGTTTACAGCGTATTTAAAATGGCTTCTTGGGCTGAGCGAGAAATGTATGATATGTATGGGGTGAAAATATTAAATCATCCAAATATGAAAAGAATTTTGATGCCAGATGATTGGTATGATTATCCATTAAGAAAAACTTATCCTCTAATAGGTGATGAAGCTGCACAGTGGTACGAAGTTGATAAAATTTTTGGAAAAGCAGCACGAGAGAGAATTGGACCTGAGCAAAGAGATTGTGCTAGGGTTGATAGATATGATACGCAACGATTTTCAAGACTTGGGCATGAAGTACAATATGGTGTTGATATTACTAATGGAAAAGAGCCTGAACATACACCTTTATCATATCAAGAAGAAGGCGGAGTTAAATTTATCAAAAAACTTCATGAAGATGATAGTGTTACTATTAAAGAAAGAAGGTAAAAGGCATGCAACAAACAGTAAATAGATTAAAACCTTTTTTTGAGAATATAAATTTTGAACGAGAAGATAATACAATGGTTATTAACTTTGGACCACAACACCCCTCTGCTCATGGACAAATGAGAATGGTACTTGAACTTCAAGGGGAAGAAGTTGTAAAAGCTGTTCCTGGAATTGGATACCTACATAGAGGTATGGAAAAAATGGGTGAAAATATGATTTATAATGAATTCTTACCTACAACTGATAGAATGGATTATATTGCTTCTACTTCAAATAATTATGGTTTTGCTTTAGCCGTTGAAAAACTTTTAGGGATTGAAGCACCTAGACGAGCAGAAGTTATAAGAACTATGCTTTTAGAGATAAATAGAATTATGTCTCATCTTTTTTGGCTTGCAACACATGCTTTAGATGTGGGAGCTATGTCAGTATTTCTTTATGCCTTTAGAGAAAGAGAATTCGCAATGGATTTAATAGAAGATTATTGTGGAGCAAGACTTACTCATAGTGCTGTTAGAATTGGTGGAGTTCCTTTGGATTTACCCACAAATTGGTGCGATGATTTAGAAAAGTTTTGTGGAATTTTAGATACTGAAGTTGAAAAATATGAAGGTTTATTAACTGAAAATAGAATTTGGCGAATGAGACTAGAAAACGTAGGTGTTATTGATGAAAAGATGGCAAAATCTTGGGCTTGTTCTGGAATAGTTTTAAGAGCTTCTGGTGTTAAATGGGATTTAAGACGTGAAATGCCTTATGGTTTATATCCTGAGTTAGATTTTGATGTTCCTATTGCTAGTACTGGCGATTGTTATGGAAGATATAAATGTTATATGCAAGAAATGAAAGAGTGTACTAAAATTTTACGACAACTTATACCTATGTATAAGCAAAGTGATCCTCAACTTATGGCTCATGCTCCTGATTATGTCTCAGCGCCCAAAGAAGATATTATGACTCAAAATTATTCTTTGATGCAACATTTTGTTTTAGTAACACAAGGTATGAGACCACCAAAAGGTGAAATTTATGTAGCAACTGAATCACCAAAAGGTGAATTAGGTTTTATGATTGTTAGTGATGGAAGTCCTTATGCCTATAAGATGAAGTTACGTGCTCCATCTTTTTGGCATACGGGACTTTTAGAAGATTTATTACCTGGTCATCAATTAGCTGATGTTGTTGCTATTATTGGTAATTTAAATATCGTATTTGGCGAGATAGATCGGTAAAGGGTAGATATGAAAAGATATGATTTAAGACCATTAAAAGAAAACTTCTACGATAGAATGTTAGAACTTATGAATAAAGATATATATGAAGGTGAAAGTGCTATATTTTTATTTGAGATTGGTGACTTTTCTGCTATTCAGAAGTCCTCAGATATGATTTATGAAGCTGGATACACTCTCATGAATTCAATAAAGTTTAATGAAGTAGATTGGACAATAATTGTTAAAAAAATAAAACCTAAACAAGAAGAAACAGAAACTATAGAAGAAAAAAAATAAAGTGAAAAAAAATAATGAATATTAAAGAAATTATCTCAAAAAGTGATTACATCATAACCTTTGGCTCGTTTTTAGCAGCTGACAATGTTCAGATTCAAGAATCTATTATTAAAGCAATTGCAAAAAATAGCGCAGAGTTTGTTTATATGCATCCTATTGATAACATAGATTTAAAAGTTTATTATTCACAATTTATAAAATATGAAGTTGGAAGTGAAGAAGGTATTGTTTCTATGTTACTTGATACTTTTGTAAAATCATCTGATGATAAGGTGAAAACTTTTATTGATGATTTAGATATAGGTTATATTTCAGCAGAGAGTTCAGCTGGCGAAGAAGAGTTTGAAGAAATGTATAAGAGATCTCTAAATAAGCAAATGAAAACTTTAATTATTGGAAGAGATATTTTTACTCATAATAGAGTTGAAAATATCACAAGAATATTATCAGTAATTAGAACATACAGTGATTTAAATATTATATCTTTAAATGAAGAGTATCAACACATTATAAATGGAATAATTGATGAGAACCTAGAAGAAGTAGAAGAATTAGATTCATATAATGGAACAATAATTTACAGAACATATGAAGATGAGAATACTAATATTTTAATAGGTAGTAACTCTTTTGCAAGAATTGCAAAAATAGCTAATAATGATGAAATTTTTATTAATTATGATGGACAGAAAATACAAAAATCTTTTGTTATAAATAAAGACTTATATGGAACTATTGCACTTTGTGCAATGAACAATAGTGATTCAAATAGTTTATCTCAAAATTATAGATATAAACAAGTCAAGATTGAAAAGGTTGATGAATGAGTGATCAAATAACATTAACAATAAATGGAAAAACTGTACAAGCTAAAGATGGTGATGTTATTTTAAATATTGCAAGAGCAAATGATATTTTTATTCCTGCAATTTGTTATTTAACTAGATGCTCTCCTACTTTAGCCTGTAGACTCTGCTTGGTTGAAATAAATGGCAAACAGGTTTACTCTTGTAATGCGAAAGCAAAAGAAGGCATGATAATTTCTACAGATACTCCAAATATTGCAAAAGAAAGACGTGCGATTATGGAGGTTTATGATGTGAATCATCCTTTACAATGTGGTGTTTGTGATCAAAGTGGAGAGTGTGAACTTCAAAATTATACTTTATATATGAAAGTAGATTCTCAAAACTATTCAATCAAAGATGTACTTAGACCAGCTGCAAACTGGGGAGTTATGAAATATGACCCAGGTCTTTGTATAGTTTGTGAAAAGTGTGTAACTGTGTGTAAAGATATGGTTGGCTCGAGCGCTTTAAGTACTATTAAAAGAGATGCTGACACAATTTCTAAAACATTTAAAGATGAGATGCCAAAAGATGCCTATACAATGTGGAACAAATTAAACAAATCTTTAATTGGCTTTGATGAAAAAGCTTGTACAGATTGTGGAGAGTGTATCTCTGTTTGTCCTGTTGGCGCACTTGTAAGTTCAGATTTCCAATATAAATCAAATGCTTGGGAATTAAATAGAGTTCCTGCCTCTAATCCTCATTCAAGTGATTGTGCTTTTATGTATTATGAAATAAAACACCATTCTATTGAAGATACAAAACAAATTATTTATAGAGTTACAAATGAACATCACTATTCAACTTTAAATGGAGCTGCTAGATTTGCTTATGATTTTGAGAATAGAGTTCAAGGAAAAGATAAAAAATCTTTTAATGATGCAATCGAAGCTTTCAAAAAAGCAAAAAGTATTAAATTTAATTCATATATTACAAATGAAGAGGCTTTAATTTTACAAAAAATTGCTACAAAAACAGGTGCAAAACTTGTAAATAAAGATGCTTATAACTATAAAAAATTCTTAAAAGCTTATGGTCAAGTTACTGGTGAATCTTTATATTCATCAAGCTTAAAAGATGTACATGATTCAAACTTTGTAATTTCAGTTGGTTCATATTTAAAATCAGACTTACCAAATGCTAGATATGCTCTTAATAATTCTGTTGTTACAAACAAAGGTGCTGCTTTATATTTCCATCCTTTAAAAGATCCAATAATGGAGAAAATAGGTAAAAGAGGAAAATCAACAGAGTTTGTTTATCATAAGCCTTTATGTGAAGAGTCTATTTTATATCTAATTTTAAGTAAGTTTGGAAAAGATTTACCTTCCAATCTTCAAGAGTATATTGATTCACAAAAAGAAAGTAGAACTAAAACTGTAGTTGAAACTATAAAAGAGACTGTTATAGAAATTGTAAAAGATGAAGAAACAGGGGAAGAAAAAGAGCTTAAAAAAATTGTAGCTAAAGAAGTAGAAAAAGAAGTCTCTTATGAGTATACAAAACTACTTGATAAAATAGGACAAGATGAGAGTTTACTTAGTACTATTGATACTTTATTAGCAAAAAAAGATACTTTTTCTTTACTAATTGGAGAAGATTTAATTACTCATCCAAATAGTGAAAACTTAGCCAAACTTTGTGGTTTTATAAATATGTATACAGAGTTTAATATTTTAATTATTCCAAGTCAAACAAATACTTTAGGTGTTAGTTTAATTTGTGATTTAAGTTCTACAGAAGAGGGTTATACTGTTGGGTATAACGAAAAAGCTAATTTCCAATTAAGTGCCTTAGGGGATGGAGATTTAGATATGCCAGCACTTAATCAACAAGAAGGAACTTTTACAAATATTGATAAAAAATTAATACCAACAAATGCTGCTCTTCCTTATTATGGATATGTATTAAATGATATTGCAAATGTTATTTTAGAAGATGATATTGAGCATACAATTGAATACACTGAAAAACTTCCAGAAACTAGTGGTTTTAAAGTTATGGAATTTGATAAACTAGCAAATAATTTTGGAAATGATAGAAGTGAAAATAGAGGTTATGACATTTTATCTTTAGAAATAGAGAAAAATGAAGAGTTATTAAGCTTTCAAAATGAGGTTTTAGAAGCCTCAAATGATGAGGTTATTATTTATAGAGCAAATCCAATTAACCAATTTAATGAATTTACAGCAATCTCACATGAGTTTGCAAGTAATTTAAAATCAGGACTTTTTGCTTCAAAAGATTTATTGGATAAATTAGAAATAAAACAAGGTGATAAAGTTCAAGTTAATTCAAATGGAGTTAAAATAGAAGTAAATGTATATCATGATGATCAAATTGCAGGTGATATTGCATATATTTCTACTTTTGAAAAAAGCTTAGAGACACAAAACTTATTTAATACATACAGATATAGTACAGCTGTAATTAAAAAGGCATAACATGGAAATAGGATTTATTGTTGAAACTATAATAAAAGCTGTTGTTGTTCTTTCGGTTTTTTCTTTTCTTGCTGGTTTTACAACATATATAGAGAGAAAAATCTTAGCATTTATGCAAAGACGTTTAGGACCAACAAATGTTGGACCTTATGGTCTTTTACAACTTGCAGCTGATGGAATAAAACTTTTTACAAAAGAGGATTTTATACCACAAAATGCAGCAAGACCTGTATTTATGATTGCTCCAATTATTACAGCAGCAACTGCTTTTATAGCAATGACAGCAGTTCCTTTTTTCCCTGAGTTTGAACTTTTTGGTTATACCGTAAGACCAATTATCTCAGATATAAATGTGGGCGTTTTATTTGTAATGGGAGTTGCTTCAGTGGGACTTTATGGACCACTTCTTGCAGGTATGAGTTCTGCTAACAAGTGGTCATTACTTGGAGGAGCTAGAACTGCTATTCAGCTTTTATCTTATGAAGTTGTTTCAGGACTTGCTCTTTTAGCTCCACTTATGTTAGTTGGTTCTTTATCTTTAATTGATATTAACAACTATCAAGCAGATGGTTTCTTTTCTTGGATTATCTTTTCACAACCTTTAGCTTTTGTTTTATTTGTGATTGCAGGTTTTGCTGAGACTAATAGAACGCCTTTTGATTTACTTGAACATGAAGCTGAGATTGTTGCTGGATATGCAACTGAGTATTCAGGTATGAGATGGGGAATGTTTTTCATTGGTGAGTATGCAAACTTATTTACTATTTGTTTTTTAATTTCACTTATTTTCTTAGGTGGTTTTAATGACTTAGGGTTTATTCCAGGTGGACTTGCTATTGTATTTAAAGTTATGTTTTTAATATTTTTCTTCTTATGGACAAGAGCTTCTTGGCCACATATTAGACCTGATCAGTTAATGTGGTTGTGTTGGAAAATCTTAATGCCATTAGCCGTAATTAATATTTTAATTACTGGCTTTATAATGATGTTTTAGGAGTAATTATGGGATTAGATAAATTAAAAAATAGAAATATTGCTGTTGGTGATTATATAAATATTTTAGAAGATGATTACCCTAAAAAAGGTTGGCAAGAGTTTAAACAAATAGTTAAAAGGTCTGTAAAAGGTGAACTTTTTGGTGGTCTTAAAATTGTCCTTATCATGATGAAAGAAGCACTTTTTGATAATAACATGCATACTGTTCAATATCCAGCGGAAAAATTACCAATTAGTATTAGATATAGAGCTGTTCATAAACTCCTTGGACTTTTAGAATCAGGCGAGAATAGATGTATTGGTTGTGGACTTTGTGAAAAAATTTGTATTGCAGATTGTATTAGAATGGATACAAAGATTGATGAAAACTCTAGAAAAGAAGTTTTAGAATATACCATTAATATGGGTAGATGTATTTTCTGTGGTTATTGTGCAGAAGTTTGTCCAGAACTTGCTATTGTTCATGGTGGAAGATATGAAAATGCAAGTGAACAAAGAGCCCATTTTGTTTTAAAAGAGGATTTATTAACTCCACCTGATAAATTAGCACAACAACAAGAGTATTCTGGTTTTGGTGCTGTATCTCCTGATGCAGACGAGAGAATCAAGAAAACTCCATTATCATACTAAGGAGAGAGAATGTTTGAAATAGTAGCTTTCTATCTATTTTCAATTTTAACAATTATTATGTTTTGTATAACAGTATTTACAAATAATGCATTATATGCCTTAAGTTCATTAGCAGCAGGAATGATATTTATCTCAGCATTTTTCTTTTTATTAGATGCTGATTTTTTAGGAGCTGTTCAAATTGTTGTTTATACTGGTGCAGTTATGGCTCTTTATGCCTTTGGTATGATGTTTTTTGATTCACTCTCAGAAGTAAAAGAAAAAATCCAAAATCCAAAATTAGTATTTTTATTAACAGGAATTACAGCTTTAGTTATTGTTATAATATTTATCTCTCCAATAATTGGTTTAAATATTGTAGCTCAGTATCCAGTACATCCTGAATGGGGTAACTCACAAGATGTTGGTATTGTTTTATTTACAAAATATTTAATTCCTTTTGAAGTTGCAGCTGTAATGTTACTTGTTGCGATGATTGGTGGAATTATTTTAGCTGGTAAAAAAATGGATATATCTTATTCTGAACTAAGTGAAGAAGAGATTGATATTTTAGAAAATGAAGCTTGTAAAAAGGATGAGATATGACTTTAAATGCATATTTAATTTTATCAACTGTTCTATTTAGTATAGGAATGATTGGTGTTATTCGAAGAAAAAATCTTTTAATGCTTTTTTTCGCAACAGAAATTATGCTAAATGCTGTAAATATAGGACTTACTGCAATCTCTAAGTTTTATGGAGATTTAACAGGTCAAATGTTTGCTTTTTTTATTATTGCAATTGCAGCAAGTGAAGTTGCTATTGGGCTTGGCTTATTAATTCTTTGGTTCAAAAGAAAGAATGCGATTAATCTTGATACTTTACAAAATTTAAAGGGCTGATGATGGAAAAATATTTATATATAGCACTTTTTGCTCCTTTATTAGGTTCTTTAATTGCTGCATGTTTTGCAATGAGACCTAAACTTTTATTTACAGGAATTATAACTTCTCTTCTTTTAGGTATTTCTATGATTGCCTCATTAAATCTTCTTTATTATGTTTTTACAACAGATACTATTATTCATATTAAATTAATGGATTGGATTGTAATTGGAAATTTAAATATTCCTTTTGGTTTTATAGTTGATCAAGTAAGTGTTACTATGATGGTTGTTGTTACTTTAGTATCAACGATGGTTCATATTCATTCAATTGGTTATATGAGTCATGATAAGAGTTTTAATAGGTTCTTTTCATACCTTTCTGCTTTTGTATTTTCAATGATGATTTTAGTTATGAGTGATAACTTTGCTGGCTTATTTATAGGTTGGGAAGGAGTTGGTCTTTGTTCTTGGTTACTGATTGGTTTTTGGTACCATAAAGAGGATCAAAAGAAAACAGATGATGTGTATAATTCACCATATTCAACGCTTTCACCTTACTCTTCAATATCTCCTTCATATGCAGCAAATGAAGCTTTTATTACAAATAGAATTGCAGATTTAGGGATGATTATTGGAATATTCTTAATTTATTGGAATATAGGATCGTTACAATATGATGTAGTTTTTGCACAAATAGGAACTTTAAGTACTGGGGTTGTAGTTGTCATTGCAATTTTTCTTTTTATTGGAGCGATGGGTAAATCAGCTCAATTTCCATTTAATCAATGGTTAGCAAATGCAATGGAAGGACCAACCCCTGTTTCAGCTTTAATTCACGCTGCAACTATGGTAACTGCTGGAGTTTATTTGATTATTCGTGCAAATGAAATCTTTACTACTGTTCCTGTTGTTGGATATTTTATAGCTTGTCTTGGAGCTTTTGTTGCAATAGGGGCTGCTTTGATGGCTTTAGTTGCTACCAATATTAAAAAAATTATTGCATTTTCAACGTTAAGTCAGCTAGGTTATATGTTTGTTGCTGCTGGACTTGGAGCTTATTGGGTGGCACTTTTCCATCTTGCAACTCATGCCTTTTTTAAATCAGTTCTCTTTTTAGGAGCTGGAAATGTTATGCATGCTATGAAAGATGAAATTAATATTAAAAATATGGGAGGGCTTCATAAACATATGAAAGCTACTTCTATTATTATGACAGTTGCTTCAGTAGCTCTTGCTGGAATTTTTCCATTTTCTGGATTTTTTTCAAAAGATAAGATTTTAGAGGCTGCTTTTAATGGTGAAGCTTATATTTTATGGGCTGTTTTATGGGTAACTGCTGGATTGACTGCTTTTTATTCATTCAGACTTATTATGTATGTATTTCATGGTGAAGAGAAATATCATGAAAAAGGTTATCATCCTCATGAAACTTATCCTTATGTGATTGCAGCTATGACTCCATTAGCTATTTTAGCTGTTATTTCAGGTTGGAGTGAGCGTAGTTTCTTTGAGTTTATTACAAAATCACTACCAACTTGGGAAGCAAATAATATTACGCACGAAACTGCATATATTTTAATTGCAATTACAACAATCATGGCTCTTAGTGGTATTGCCTTTGCTATATTTAAACATAGAAAAGATGGAACATATTTTAGTGAAAAAATAAAAAAGAAAGGTTTTTATAAACTTTTAGCGAATCAGTATTATCTACCACATTTTATAGATAATATGATTTTAAAACCATATTTAGCAATATCAAAATTTTCATGGAAACAAATAGATCTTAAAATTGTTGATGCAATTGTTGATGGTATTGCAAAAACTATTTATAAAAGTGGTGAAGAAAGTAGAGTTATTCAAAGTGGAAATTTATCTAGTTCATTAAGATTGATGGTCTTTGGTATTACAACATTATTAGTGTTAAGTGTTGCACTTGGCATAGCGAAGTAAGGGGTTAGTTAGATGGAACACATTTTATCAATTTTAATATTTTTTCCAGCATTTGCAGCATTATTAGGTTTTTTAGTAAAAAATGACTCAATTAGAATGTATGGAATTATTGTAACTGCTATAGAATTTTTCTTAAGTATTCTCATGTGGTTAAACTTTGATGTGCATATTGCAGATATGCAGTTTACTGAAATAGCTCCTATTATTAGTGCTTATGGAATTAATTATTCTGTAGGAATTGATGGTATATCACTCTTTTTAATTCTTATGACTACTTTTATGACAATGATTTCTATCATTGGGTTAAGTGAAAAAAGAAATTTAAAACATTTAATTATTACAGTTTTATTTTTAGAAATGACAATGGTTGGAGTATTTTTAGCTTTAGATGCCATTATCTTTTATCTATTTTGGGAATTATCATTAGTCCCAATGTTATATATTGTTGGAGCTTGGGGTGGAAAACTTAGAATTTATGCATCAATAAAATTCTTTTTATATACTTTTTTAGGTTCTTTAATCATGCTTGTAGGGATGTTGTATTTAGGTTATGTATATTATGTAACTTCAAATGGAATTTGGTCTTTTGCAATTGCAGATTGGAATATGTTATTACTTCCTTTTGATGGTTTATTTAGTATGCAAAGTATACTATTTCTTGCTTTCTTTTGTGGCTTTGCTGTTAAAGTTCCTATGTTTCCTTTCCATACTTGGCTTCCATATGCGCATGGACAAGCACCAACTATTGGGTCTGTAATACTTGCTGCAGTTTTACTTAAAATGGGAACATATGGATTTGTGAGATTTTCATTGCCACTATTTCCTGATGCTAGTGTATATTTTATACCTTTTATGGCAACTTTAGCCTTAATTGCTATTGTTTATACTGCCATGGTCGCATATGCCCAAGAAGATATAAAACAAGTAATTGCATACTCTTCTATTTCCCATATGGGTGTAATAATATTAGGAATATTTGCTTTAAATGTTGAAGGAATTGGAGGATCAATTTTCCTTATGATTTCTCATGGTATTGTTTCAGGTGCTCTATTTATGTTAGTTGGAGTTATTTATGATAGACGCCATACTAAGATGATAAAAGATTTTGGAGGACTAGCTTCAATTATGCCTAAATATGCAACAATTTTCGCAATTATGCTGATGGCTTCAGTTGGACTTCCTTTGACTATTGGATTTGTAGGTGAATTTTTATCACTATTAGGATTCTTTAAAGTATCACCTGTTTTAACTTTTATTGCAGGGCTTACAATTATCTTAGGAGCTGTTTATATGTTAGTAATGTATAAAAAAGTATTTTTTGGTCCTTTGCATAATGAAGACAATAAAAAGCTTGGAGATATCAAAGGTAGAGAAATGGTGGCTTTAGTCCCTCTTGTTGTTCTTGTTGTTCTTTTAGGAATTTATCCTAAACCAATTTTAGAACCACTTAATACTTCAGTGATACAACTTGTGGATATTATGCACAATAAAATGCAAGATAATCCAAAAATGCAAAGTAAAATTTTGGAGTATAACACAATAGGGGAGGTGAAACATGACTAATATAGTTGTTGATTTACCAAGTTTTGCAAGTTTAAACTTTGCTACAATTTTACCAATGGCTGTAGCTATTATAGGTGCTTTAGTAATTTTATGTATTGATTTAGTAAATAAAAATCTTGATAAATCTTTATATGTTATGCTTACTGTATTAATTTTAATTATTGATTTTGCAACAATAATTGGTTTTTCTGGAAATTTTAGAGGCTTCTTTGATTTAATGTTAGTTGATGGAATTGCTATTTTATCACAAGGTATTATTGTACTTGCTTCACTATTATTTGTTTTAACGGCCATGTCAAAATTAAGATTCCAAGAGTATAGATATCCTGAGTATTTTGCACTTTATTTATTTATGATTGCAGGATTTCAGTTTATGGTAAGTTCCGATTCTCTAATTCTTATTTTTGTAGGACTTGAAACTGCTTCAATGGCCTTATACACTTTAATTGCAATGCATAATAGAAAAAATGCTTTAGAAGCTGCAATAAAATATTTTATAATGGGTGCTTTAGCAACAGCTTTTTTTGCTTTTGGTTCTATGATATTTTATGCTTTAACAGGAACAGTTGAACTTTCTTTAATATCAGAAATATTAGCAATAAATGATTTTGAAAATTATCCTATTATCATGATTGGTGTGATTTTTATGTTAGGTGCTTTAGGCTTTAAATTATCACTTGTACCTTTCCATACTTGGGTTCCAGATGTCTATGAAGGTGCAACTGCTGCCTTAGCTGGGTTTTTATCAATCGTTCCTAAAATGGCAGGTTTTGTAGTAGCCTTGCGATTTTTTGAAATTTTTATTTCAAGTGGAGATCTTTTTGTAGAAGTTATTTTGTATGCAACAGTAGTTCTTACGATGACTATTCCAAATATTATTGCTTTGGTACAAAATGATATTAATAGAATGCTTGCTTACTCTTCTGTTTCAAATGCAGGGTTTGCCATGTCTGCTATTTTAATTGGAACAACACAAGCAACAACAGCTTTATTTTTATATTGGATTTTATTTCTAGTTACAAATCTTGGTGGATTTACAATGTTATGGTTAAATAGAAGTAAAGATTATAATACTTTTTCTTCTGATCATGCTTTAGAAAAGTACTCAGGACTTGTAAAAAGTTCACCTATGGTTGCTAGTATGATGGCACTTTTTTTACTATCCCTTGCAGGACTTCCACCTTTTGCTCTTTTTTGGGGAAAAATGTATTTAATAGGAAGTGCTGTAAATGCTGGATATATGATTTTAGCACTTGTAATGGTCTTAAATGCTGCAATTGCAGGTTATTATTATTTAAAACCAATTGTATATATGTTTTTAAAAGATCCTATTGAAAACTCAAATGTTAAATATATGACAAATGCTACAACTCCTCTTAGAGTAGTAATTGGTTTTTGTGCAATTGTAACAATACTTTCAATTTTTGCAATTAATCCTTTATTAGAAATTATCTCTTATTACGTACAAATTTCAGGTTATTAGGATTTAGCTACGACTTTCTTTAAAAGTCGTAGTAGGTATATTTATATATAAATGAATATTCATGTACTAACTACAAGTATCCATACTGTTGACTTAATTAAAAAAATGGGTGCATAAAACATCGTTTAAACTATGGTATATTGGGAGTAAACAAAGGTTTATTTACAAATGATTGTAAAAAAGCTCTAAAATATGTATAAATTGTCAATCTGATAACACTCAAAACAGAGGTTCAAGAAGAGGTATTAAAAGGTACTTTTGTAAAGACTGTAAAACTTCATTTAGCTCTAACAGAAGACCAGAACAACTCCATAAGATTATCTTTGAAGTGTACTTTTTACATCTGTTTAGTCCCAAAGACTTACTCAAAGGGTTCAACTTAAAGTACTCTGGGTTTTTCCTGAATATTTGAGACATTGTATCATAAGGTGTTTTATACTTTAAAGCTTTGAGTTTTTTCTGATAATTATATAAAAGAAGAAAGCTCATCAAGTGTAACTTTAGAGCTTTTAAGGTCTCATAATGAAAAAGTTTCACAGTATGGTCTTTAAGAACTTTATTCATCACTTCTACCTGACCATTAGTCCAGGGATGTCTAAACTTAGTCAAACGGTGTTCTATTTTATACTTTTGGCATACTATATCAAAAGGATGAATCTTATCTTTTGGTCTTAAATGTTCACTTAGAAGTGCATAAGTAAATTGAGCTCCATTATCTGTTAAAATAGTATGGATTTTAAAAGGTATATCTTGTATAAAGTTTTCTAAGAATGAACAAGCGATAGCCTGAGTCATTCTTTCATGAATTTCCACATAAGTATACTTAGTAGCACGATCTATAGCTACGAACATATAGGCTTTGCCTTCTTCACTATGAACTTCTGAAATATCTATATGGACATATCCTATATCATACTCTTTGAACTTCTTTTTTTCTGTTTTATCACGGGGTTCTTTGGGCAAACGGCTTAATCCATGACGTTGCAAGCATCTGTGTAAGTTTGACCTTGTCATTTTAGGTATCTCATCCATCAGGGCTATAAAAACATCATCTAGTGCAAACTTGGTAACTCTTCTAAACTCACAAATTATTTGTTCTTCTTCTTGACTTAGTACTGTTGACCTTGCTATCGTCGGTCCACTTTTTTTATCAGTGATTCTATTGGCATTCTTCCATTTTGTTACTGTTTTTGGATTAAGGGACAATCTTGCAGCTAACTCTGTGATTGTCTCTTGAGACTCTTGTATTTCTTTTCGAATTCTTGGCGTCGTCTTGGCATTAGAGTGTTGTATATTTCCCATAAATCTACTCCTTTTATAAAATAATAGCTGACTCCATGAGAATTAGGGACTAAACAATTAACCATATTTAATAGTGTAATATCTTCATCACTACTGAACTTTTGTACAGGTATATAATATAATGATGACTTTGAAATATTAAGTGCTATACATTGTTTATTTAGGGAGAGTTTATGCTCAGAATCTACAAAAGTCTTACGACTCTTAGATGAGACCAAGCTTACGAGCTTTCCCTCTAGGAAATCTCTTTCTAATGTTAATTCACCAACTTTTTTAGCCATGTTATCTTTATCTTTTTGTAAGATTTCTATCTCAGTTTTATACTCTCTTACCACCGAACTTTTATCAAATGCAAGTGACATGTTTTCTAAAAACTGTTTTTTCCAGTTTTTTAAACTTACTGGTAAAACTTCGTAATGACTTGCAATCTCATTTATAGTTTTCTCTGCCTCTAAAACCTCAAGAACTAACTTTGATTTAAATTCTGCACTATATGTTTTTCTTTTTGTACTCATTTTTATTTATCCCTATATTTTGTATTTTATTCTATCATTTAGAATAAGAATACTTGGTTAACTGGTTTGTTTTTCTAGGGACATTATAGCTCTCTAAAAGTAAGTGTTTTTAATTTTGAGTTTATTAGAGTTTGAAGATGATTTATAACATCTTTACCATGTAAAATATTATAATTTAAAGTATTAAATATAACAAACTCTATATCTCTTATATATTGATTTAGAATTGTTTCTTTACGAAAATTATCTTCTTGTTGTAATAAAAGTGCTTCATTATTTTTTTTTAAATTCTAAAATAAAAATAATTAGTTAAATAGAAAGAATCGAAGCTATAAATACAAAAATCAAGGGCGTGTAAATAAGATGTTTTTAAATATCTAAAAGAGTATAAAATTTTCTTTTTTTTAAAAACATTAATATATCACCTTGACTAAATAAAGCCCATAAGGACTTGCAGGAAACTTAAAGACATGCTTTTCTCGTTTTAGTTGAGCTTGTAAATCTTCAAGAGAAAGTTTCCCCTGCGAAACGCTTAATAAACTACCAACCATAAGTCTAATTTGTGATCTTAAATAAGAGTTTGCTACAAATTTAAAAATATACAAATCTTTATATTTATAAAACTTTGCATCAAAGATTTCTCTTACTGTGTTATCTTTATCACTTCCTTTTTTATGAAAATATTCAAAATTATGAACACCTATAAAAGATTTTATAGCAGTATCAATTTTATCTTTATTAATCATTTTATGATGTGTTAAATATTTTGAATTAAAAGCAGTAAGTTCTTTTTGGGTAATTAAATATCGATAAACTCTTTTTTTAGCATGAAATCTTGAATGAAAATCTTTTTGCACTTCTACAATTTTATGAATTCTTATATTTAAAGGCAAATGTCTATTCATCATTTCTTTAAGCTTATCTAAGTTATGCCAATAAGAAGGAAGAATACAATTAAAAACCTGTCCTGTTGCATGAACATTTTTATCAGTTCGACTACTTAGAATAACTTTTGTATCAATATTTAAAGATTTAAATGTCTCTTGAAGTTTATCTTCTATACTTCTCCTATTAACTTGAGTTTGAGAACCTAAAAAAGATACTCCATCATAAGAGAGTATAAATTTAGCATTCATAGTATTAATACTGTTTCTTTACGCTTTTAATATATACAAAATAAGTTGCTATTATCCAACCCAAAGGAACTATGTATAAAGAGTGAAGTAACATAGTTTCTGTTATTAATTGCATAAAAATATAATAAATTATAACTGAAACCATACAAAAAGCTACTGCTCTATTTTTTTCATATCTTGGATTAAAATATCCAAAAGATATTACCAAAAACAGTGATAAAAGAGGAAATATAGAAGTTAATATATAAAAAGTAAACTTATCAACTCTACTACTTGATTCTAAATTAGTTTTCCAATAATCATAGGAACTTGTAAAATATTTCTTTCTACTTTTTGCAATAGAGTCATTAATATCCATATTTTTATAATTTATTTGGATAAGTTCATCTTCTGTGATATAAAACGATTTCCCATTTAATAATTTAAAACTTAGTTCACCTTTATTATTATTTAAAACAGCACTTTTTGCAAGAATAAATTGATCTTCACCATTTTTGGTATTAAATAGTTTTATACCATTATATATTTTATCTTTTCTCTCACTAATATAAATTAACCAATTTCCAAATTTTTGACCAAACTCTGAAGCTTTTATATTAAAATTGGCCTCTTTTTTCTTTATTTCTAAAAATCTCTCATTTAAAAATTTTGCTTTTGGTATTAAACCTACAGAAATAACAATTAGAGATACTGATAATAACAGCGTTATAGGTAAAAATATTTTTAATATTTTTATTGGATTTAAACCAAATGAAGTAATTACTATTAATTCATATTCACTTGATAGTTTTGACAAAGTAATAACAAGTGAAATAAAAAAAGATATAGGTGCAGTATAAAATATAATTGTAGGAATAATATATAAATAAAGTTGCAACAGCTCAATTACATTCATTGTTATAATAGAAGTTAAAGATGCAATTTTAACTAAAAATATAATTGATGTAATAAAATACAATCCAAAAAATATTGGTAAAAATATAGATGATAATTGATTAAGTAAATAATATTTTAACTTCAAGAAAAAACCTTTGAGATAGTAAAAAAATATTCAACTAAAAAACCTAAAACCAAATAAGGTATAAAAGGTGTTTGAATATCTTTTTTTACAAAACTGAAATAAAGTGAAGGTATTATAGCAAAAATAGAAGCTAAAAATATAGCCACTAAAGCACCTTTAATTCCAAGTATAACAGCAATACTTGCTAAAATAGGAATATCTCCCTCTCCTAAGGCTTCTTGGTCTTTCAAGCTATCATCTTTCAAAATCTTTGCTTTGATATTTTGAATATAAAATGTTATTACAAAATTTAGTAAAACAAAAGCACCTGATACTATAAAAGCATATTTAAAAGCATCAAGAATCTCATATTGTGTAACAAAAAAAGATAATACTAAAGTAAGGAGAAGTAAATAATCAGGAACAGCTTTATATTTGAAATCTATAAAAGATAATACAATTAAAACATATATTAAAATAGTTGAAAGAAAAAACTCTAAACTAAGCCCTAATTTTAGAAATAAAGCTAGAGTTAAAAAAGCACTAAAAAGTTCTACAATTAAATATTGATAAGAAATCTTTTTTTTACAATAAGCACATTTAGCTCTTAAAAATATATATGAGAAAATTGGAATATTGTAATACCATGAAATTAAATGATTACATTTAGGGCAAGAACTTCTTGGTGTAACCACTGATAAGTTTATAGGTAATCTTAAAATTAGAACATTTAAAAATGATCCAAAAACAGCACCAAAAATAAAACTAAATACTTCCAAAACGTCTTTCTCTACTATTAAAATCACTAATTATATCATCAAGATCCATACTGCTAAATTCAGGCCAATAAGTATTTACAAAAAACATTTCAGAATATGCATTTTGCCACAATAAATAATTTGATAATCTAACTTCTCCACTAGTTCTAATTAATATATCAACATCAGGCATAAAAGCAGTATCTAAACAAGCTTCAAAATTATCTTTTGTAACTTCAAGTTTTTTATCATTTAATTTTTTAATTGCTCTTAAAATTTCATCTTGAGAACCATAATTTAAAGCTAATACTTGGATAAGCCCTATACATTTTGAAGTTTTTTCTTCCATATTCGATATTACTTTTTGTAAAGATTTAGAAAAACCACTTAAATCCCCAATTGCTTTAAACTTTACATTATGCTCTAAATATATTGGCAGTTCTTTTTTAAAATATCTCTCTAAAAGTTTCATTAAAAAATCAACTTCTAATCTTGGTCTATTCCAGTTTTCAATTGAAAAGGCGTATAAAGTTAAATATTTTATACCAATATTAGAACAATGAGTAGTGATATTTCTAACTGTTTTAGCACCCTCTTCATGTCCTACTGTTCTTTTTAAACCTCTCTCTTTTGCCCATCTTCCATTACCATCCATAATAATAGCAATATGAGAAGGTGATGTGTTTTCAATCATGCTATTTGTACTCACTTTCCAATACTTCTAAAATTTCAAGAGAAATATCTAATTTATTACCCTCAAATTTATATGAACTATTTTTAAAAATTAATTCTATACTATTTTCATTTGAACCAAAATCGTTTTTATCATCTAAGATATTTAAACAAACTCCATCAAGTTTTTTATTTTTAAACATATTTTGTGCATTTTGTAAAGCTTTGTTTTTATCCATCTCGGCTTTAAAACCTATTGAAATAATATCTTTTTTATCTAAAGAATTTAAAATATCAATGTTTTGTTTTAATTTCAAATTCCAAGTTTCACCTATCTCACTTGTCTTTATTTTTCCATTTTTTTGTGAAATTGGAAGATAGTCGCTAATTGCAGCCACCATAAATAAATAAGTTTTTAAAGAATTTGAATTTTTATTATTTTCTTTAATATTTTTTAAAAGATTATTTAGGTTTTCATACATCTCACTTGAGCTTTGAACTTTTATTATATCAATCTCTTTTGGTAAGTTTTCATAACCTCTTGTACTTACAAGTGAGACTTTAGCACCTTTTAAATAAAGCCCTAAAGCTAAAGAAGAAGCCATTTTTCCTGAAGAAAAATTTGAGATATATCTTACGTCATCAATTTTTTCAACAGTGCCACCACCACTTAAAACTATATCTCTGTTGTCCCAATACTCATCTTTTAAAAGTTCTCTTGAAGTTGCATAAAAAATTTCTTGAGGTTCAGCCATTGCTCCATTTCCAAGATCTTTACAAACCAACTCTTTTACTATAGAAGAGACTATTTTAAAATTATAAGATATAAGAGTGTTTAAATTTTTTTGAGTAATAGGATTTAAAAGCATATTTGTATTAGCAGCAGGTGCTAAAAGTTTAACTCCATTATAAGCTAAAACACTTTGAGTTAAAAGATTATCAGCAATTCCATTTGCTAATTTATTAATACTATTTGCACTAAGGGGTGCAAGAACAAAAATATCAGCCCATTTTCCAATATCAATATGATTATAATCTTGGTTTTTATCCCAATTTTCACTCTCTTGCGTAAGAACTTTATTTTGTGAAATAGCTTCAAAAGTTAATGGTGTTATAAATTTTTGCGCACTAGATGTCATTATAACTTTTACATTTGCTCCTGCTTTTATATAAAGCCTAATTAATTCTAAACTTTTATATATAGCAATAGAACCTGTAATTCCAATAAGTATATTTTTATTTTTTAAAAGCATTTTTCCTATTTCCTATATTTTAAATATTATTATTTGAAAAATTTATAATAATAGTTTTTTATAATTTTCATAGATGCCCTATTTATTGCTAAATCACCTTTTTTAATATTTTTAGTTACACAAGTACCAGCTGCTAAAATAACATCATCTTCAATAGTAATAGGAGCTACAAGTTGACAATCTGAACCAATAAATACATTTTTACCAATAATTGTTTTATGCTTATTAATTCCATCATAATTACAAGTAATACAACCAGCACCTATATTAGTGCCCTCAGAAATTTCACAATCACCTAAATATGATAAATGCCCAGCTTTTACCCCAGTTAAAATAGCCTTTTTAGTCTCAACAAAGTTTCCAAGATGTGTATTTTTCAGAATACTTCCTGGTCTAACTCTTGCCATTGGCCCAATATCAGAATTTTCTACTATAGAATTTTCTACTATAGAATTTGTTTTAATATGAGAATCTATAATCTTTGTATTTCCAATTAAAGATACACCATTTTCTAAAATAGATTCACCTTCAATACAAACACTTTCTTCTATATAAATAGTAGAAGGAAGTCTCATAATAACGCCAGCTTTTAGAAACTTATTTTTTATTCTATTTTGATGAATAACTTCAGTATCAGCTAACTCAATTTTTGAATTAACTCCTTTGAAATTCTCAACATTAACACAGAGTGGTTTTAATATCTTTCCTTGCGTAATTGCTATCTCTATTAAATCAGTAATATAATATTCAGCTTGTGCATTTTCATTTGAAAGTTTTGGAAGATTTTCTAATAAAAACTTTGTTTCAAACTGATAAATACCAGCATTTGCTGTTGTGATTTTAAGCTCATCTTCTGAAGCATCTTTTTGTTCAACAATTTTTTTAACTGATCCATTTTGAATAACAACTCTTCCGTATCCATTGGCACTTAAAAGTTCTAAAACAGACATAACTATAGTTGCATCTAAATCAAATTTTTTAAGCTCATCTGCTTGAATTAATGGCATATCCCCATTTAGAACTAAAGTTTGTTCATACTTTGGAGTTATATTCATAACAGCTCCACCAGTTCCTGGATAGTTTCCATAGTCTTGCATAACAAAGTTTATATTAGAAAAATATTTTTCCATACTTTTTTGAACTAAAGTGGCTTGATGAAATAAAACTACAGTAATATCATCACTAATTTTTAATGCCTCTTTGATTGAATAATATAATATCTCTTTGCCTGAAATTTTATGTAAAACTTTTGGTAGACTTGATTTCATTCTAGTACCAGCACCTGCAGCTAAAATTATTATTGATTTATTAAACATATTTATAATTATTCCTCTAAAGCTTCATTTATTTCAATTTTTAAATTTTGAGCAACTTCTTTTAGTGCTCGTCTTACAGTCTTATCTGTAATATTTGCTTCTAAAAGTTTATCTAAATTATTTTCTCTATCTTTGAAAAATCTTGCAACAGATTTACTTTTTTTATTATGATTGTACATTAGAACACCTGATGAAATAAGTATAATCACAAGTTTTGTATGTCCTAAAATCACTGCATAATTTAAAATTGTAAAACCTGAATTATCAGCTTCATTAATATTTGCTCCAGCTGCTATTAAAAGTCTTGCAATTTTATAATTTCCTTTCCATTGAGTATGATAAAGAGCGGTTCTTCCTTGTTTATCTTTTATATCTAAATTTGTTTTTTTTGTTAAAAGTTTTTCAATAACATCAATATCATCTGCTATAACTGCTTTATGAAAAATTGTTTTGCCATCTTTGTCAATTGTAGTTATATCAATTCTAAATTTTAATAAAAATACCAATCTTTCTAAAAAATTCTCTTTCTCTTTTTTATGTGTTATTTGTAAACCTTTATCTAACATATAAGATAAAGGACTATTCCCTTCACTATCTATGACATTAAGATCAGCCCCAGCATGAATAATTAATTTTATAAGTTCGATATTATTCTGTGTTACTAAATCAAAAAGTAATGTTTTCCCATCTTTACTTTTTGTATTAAGTTTAGGTTTAAATAATAATATTTTTCGAAGAAGTACAAAATAATTTTCTTCATCTTTTAACTCTATAAATCTTCTTGAACTAGCTTTTTTATTATTTTGTGTTATCAAAACAGCCTCAATTAAATCATCAACTATTGTTTTGTTATTGTAATCTAATTGGTCAATATCTGCATCTTTTGATAAAAGGTAATCAATCATATTCATATTTGATGGACCTTTTAATATTGCATCAAAAAGAACAGTTTTTCCTTCATTATCTGGTGTATTTATATCTGCCCCTGAAGCTATTAAAAAATCAATTATTTCATAATTTTCTTGTTGAACTTCTTTATTAAGTATTGTTTTGCCTTGGGCATCTGTTCTGTCAATGGCTAAACCACAGTCAATTAAGAAAGCTGTTAATTTTAAATATTTACGATCTTTATTTACAAGTTTATACTTGGATTCTATTTTCTGTTCAGGGTCTTTAATAATTGAAAGAATTTTTAGTATCTCATCTAACAAAGTATTTTCAATATAATCTTTTAAATTTAGTCTAACCCCTTTTTCTAAAAACAAATCTATAGTAGGGATATTATTTGCACCCAAAATAACTGAGTTAAAAAGTGCACTTTGCCTTTTTTTATCTAAAATATTTACATCAATTGCATTTGATATTAACAAC
The DNA here is from genome assembly GCA_965243765.1 of Halarcobacter sp. Taxonomy (GTDB): domain Bacteria; phylum Campylobacterota; class Campylobacteria; order Campylobacterales; family Arcobacteraceae; genus Halarcobacter. The sequence continues at coordinate 975,924 of CBDEWB010000019.1, read as the reverse complement.
TTAGTTACTGAATCGTTCTCTTTTAAAACAGCATAAAATAATACGCTTTGTCCATTATTATCTACTATATTAATATCATCTATATTATTTATAACTTCTTTTATAATATCAACGCTTCCACCCTCAACCGCATCAAATAAAACAGTTTTCCCATAATGGTCACTAAGGTTTAAATCTGGTGTTTGAGACATAAGTATTTGGAAAATTTTAAATTTTTTTTCTAAGGCAACATCTTGAAGAACTGTTCTTCCAGAAGAGTTTATATGATTTATAGAACAGCCATTTTCAAGTAAAAATCTAATCATCACGCCATCGTTTTTATCAACAACTTCACTTAATATTGTTTTCCCATAATTATCTTCACTATTAACATCTATACCATTTTTTATTAAGATTTTAATAGATTCTATTCTTCGTTTTACAGATAAGTCAAATAAAAGAGTCCTTCCTCTAGCATCTTTTCTATTTATATTCACACCTTTATCAATTAACTCTTGAATCTTCTTTTCGTCAATATAATTTCGCATAAGTTCTTTTTTTAATAACTCTGCACTATCACCTTTAAATATACCCAACATAAAATTTTCCCTCTATAAAGTTGCATTAAGTATTTAAAGTATACCTAAATAATTATTAATTTATTAACTAGCCTAATTGTCTTCTTTGATATGGTTTATTAAACTTTTGATTTCGTTCATACTCTTTTGATTTTAAATTTAATTTTAGTGATTTTTCAATAAAGTTATTAAAACTATTTCTTAAAATCACTGCTTTATCATAATCTAAAAAAAGATCAGGGAACTTATAAGAAAGCCATAAATAAAGTGATATTTTTTTAACTTCATCTTCAACTAAAAGTAAATCTTTTTGAGTAACAGCTTTTTTTGGAAGTGTAATTGATGGTTTATACCTACAAACTCGTTTTTTTATAACTGCTACGATATAAGCATCATAGGATTGAAGTATTATCGTTGACTTATGTGTTATTGGAGCTTGTGCTAATAAATATTTATCTTCTAAACTCAAATTATCACTTCTATCTACAATACTTGCAGCTTGAATTAAAGATGAAATATTTGAAGCAATAAAAGGTCCATCAAAAGTCATATTACTTTTAAAGAAGTTTAATATTTTAGTTAAAGAGTTTGTTTTTATATGCTGTGATAAAGAAATAAGTTGTTCATTGTTTATTTTAACATTAAAAGGTGGTTTTATAGTTCTAACTGGTTTAGTATATTCTTTTTTTATATGTTCTAAAACATCTCCTCGTGTAGCTCCTATAAAACCTGCATCAAAGAGTTTATATCTACCTGCTCGTCCTGCTATTTGCACTATCTCATTTACATTTAGTTTTCTTTTACTAATACCATCAAACTTTGTATCAGTTGTAAATAAAATATTTTTAATTGGTAAATTAAGCCCCATAGCAATTGCATCAGTTGAGATTAAAATATCACTTTTTTTATCTCTAAAACGTTTTGCTTCATTTCTTCTAACTTCAGGTGATAAGTTTCCATAAATTACGGAAACTCTATATTTCTTTTGTAGTTTTTGTTTTAATTTTAAAACATCATTTCTTGAAAATGCTATTAATGCAGTCCCTGCTTCAAGATTATCTAAAGAGGTATGTTTATCTAAAACTTTTAAAGATGTTTTTCTTTTATACTTAACAATCTCTAGTTCTTCATCTAAATAAACTGCTATTTTTTTAACTGCTTCTAAGGCATTTACAGAACCAGTCATAATAATAGTTTTTGCAGGGCAACCTATAATTGCATTTACCCAAGCCCAGCCTCTATCAATATCATCTAACATCTGAACTTCATCAATAACAGCTACATCTACATCTAAGTTGAAATCAATCATTTCAACAGTTGAACAAACGTGAGCTGCATTTTCATTTATAATCTGTTCTTCACCAGTAATTAATGTAGCCTCAATATTTTCACTTCTTAAATCTTCATAACCCTCTAAGGCCAAAAGTCGTAAAGGAGCTAGGTAAAGTCCACTATTTGATTGTTTTAACTCTTGTAGCGCATTATATGTTTTACCAGAATTTGTAGGTCCTACAAAAAACTTTAATTTTCTGTTCATACTACGCGCTAAAGGAAATAATGATTTCAAATCACAATTTAATAAAGTTTTTAGTTGTTGTTGCCAATTATCTTTCATGGTGCTATTATAATGAATTGAATATAATATCAGATTAAATTCAACACAAATTATAAAAGGTTTTTCATGAATTGTAATTATTTTAGTAGATGTGGTAGTTGCACCTTATATGATAAAAGTTATGAAGAGCAACTAGAGTATAAACTAAAAAGAGAAAAGAAAAGATTTTCAAATTTTATAACTTGTGAATTTGATATCATAAAAAGTGAAGAAAAAAACTTTAGAAATAGAGCAGAGTTTAGAATCTGGAAAAATTTTGATAATAAAGATAATCCTACAATCTCTTATGCAATGAGTGATTTTGATAAAAAGACTTTAGAAATTGATTCATGTGAAATTGTAAGTTCTCATATTAAAGAAATTATGCCAAAACTTTTAGAAAAACTTCAAAACTCACAAAAACTAAAATATAAACTTTTTAGCGTAGAGTTTTTAAATTCAACTACAAATGATATGCTAGTAACACTAATTTATCATAATAAACTTGATGAAGAATGGAGTGTTTTAGCCTATAAATTACAAAAAGAATTAAATATTAAAATCATAGGAAGAAGCAGAAAACAAAAAGTAATTTTAACTAATGATTTTATAGAAGAAATACTAAATATAAGCAATGAAGATTATAATTTTTTATATAAAGAAGGTGGTTTTACACAACCAAATAGTAAAGTAAATATCCAGATGATTGAGTGGGTTTTAAATAATATTGAAACTTCATCAAGTGATTTATGCGAGCTTTATTGTGGAGGAGGAAATTTTACAATTCCACTTAGTAAAAAGTTCAATAAAGTATTAGCAACAGAAATATCAAAAACTTCTATAAAATCAGCAAAACAAAACTGTATACTAAATAACATTACAAATATAGATTTCATTCGTATGAGTACAGAAGAGTTTATTGAAGCCTTAGAAGAGAAAAGAGAATTTGTAAGATTAAAAGATATAAAGCTAAAATCTTATAATTTTGATACTATTTTTGTAGATCCACCAAGGGCAGGACTTAACGATACAACAAGGAATTTAGTAAAAGATTTTAATAAAATTATATATATTTCATGTAATCCAGAAACTTTACATAAAGATTTAGGAAAATTAACAAAAACACATGAAATAACAAAATTTGCACTTTTTGATCAATTTGCTTATACAAATCATATTGAATGTGGTGTTATATTAAACAAAATTTAATATTAACTTAGATATTATTGAATATACAAATTGTAAAGGTTCAAAATATGATTATTAATACAAATGTAGCATCACTTACTGCTCAAGAAGCAGCAACAAACACAAATAGAAATATTGCAAATTCATTAGAAAAATTATCAACTGGGCTAAAAATAAATAAAGCATCAGATGATTCCTCAGGTTTAGCAATTGCGGATAAACTGAGAACACAAGCAACTTCTATAGATCAAGCTATTTCAAATGGTAATTCAGCAGTCACTTTACTTCAAATTGCTGATAAATCAATGGCTGAGCAATCTAATATTTTAGATACAGTAAAAGCTAAATTAATCCAAGCAAATACTGCTACTACTTCTACTGCAGGTAGAGAATCTATTAAAAAAGATATCGCGAAACTACTTACACAGTTAGATAATATTGCAAAACAGACTAATTATAATGGTACAATACTATTACAAAAAGGTCATGATGATATAGCTTCATCAGCTGGGCTACAATTCCAAATTGGAGAAACATCTACTGATCTTATTAAAAATACTGCAATTAAATCTAATACTTCAGGATTAGCATTAACTACTTTATTAGGTTTGACTATCTTAACACAAACAATAGCAGGAGCACAACAAAAAATTATTGATAGTGCAATAACTAAACTAAATGGATATAGAGGGGACATAGGTTCTACTCAAAACCAAGTAGAATCAGCAGTTAGAAACTTAATGACTCAATCTACAAATGTAAAAGCAGCTGAATCGATTATTAGAGATGTTGATTATGCAAAAGAATCTGCAAACTTCAATAAACAAAATATTATTGCTCAAGCTGGCTCTTATGCTATTAGCCAAGCTAACAACGTACAAAAAAATATTTTAAAATTACTTCAATAATCTAAAATTTTATACTTTCCTAAAAAATGCCTAGGTTTTATAACCTAAGCATTTTTAAAAGTAATCTATCCAAAACTTTACCATTTAATCTAATTTTAAGAATTGGTATGTCATAATTTTACAGTTACTTAATAGGTGTCAATGGATTCCGAAGAATATAACTTTAATTTATTCTATGCTTGTTAATCCAAGAAGGTTTATTTAGTATGTGATTTATTTCACAATGTTGTCATATATAAAAAGGATTTATTATGATTATTAACACAAATGTAGCATCACTTACTGCTCAAGAAGCAGCAACAAACACAAATAGAAGGATTGCAAATTCATTAGAAAAATTATCAACTGGGCTAAAAATAAATAAAGCATCAGATGATTCCTCAGGTTTAGCGATTGCGGATAAACTTAGAACACAAGCAACTTCTATAGATCAAGCTATTTCAAATGGTAATTCAGCAGTTACTTTACTTCAAATTGCTGATAAATCAATGGCTGAGCAATCTAATATTTTAGATACAGTAAAAGCTAAATTAATCCAAGCAAATACTGATACTACTTCTAAAGCAGGTAGAGAATCTATTAAAAAAGATATCGCGAAACTACTTACACAGTTAAATAATATTGCAGCCCAAACTAATTATAATGGTACAACACTATTGCAAGCAGGTCATGGTAGTACAGCTGCATCAGATGGGTTAAAATTCCAAATTGGAGAGACATCTACTGATCTTATTGAAAATACTGCAATTAAATCTAATACTTCAGGATTAGCATTAACTTCTTTAGTAGGTTTGGCTGTCTCTTTAACAGCAGAATTTGCAGGAAAGCAACAAATTGTTATTGATAAGGCAATAACTACGCTAAATGGATATAGAGGGGACATAGGTTCTACTCAAAACCAAGTAGAATCAGCAGTTAGAAACTTAATGACTCAATCTACAAATGTAAAAGCAGCTGAATCGATTATTAGAGATGTTGATTATGCAAAAGAATCTGCAAACTTCAATAAACAAAATATTATTGCTCAAGCTGGCTCTTATGCTATTAGCCAAGCTAATTCTGTTCAACAAAATGTTCTTAGATTACTTCAGTAATCTTATATAGTCTATATAAAGTAGTATCAATACTGATACTACTTTATAATTCTTTTCAAATAATCTAGATAATCATAAATTAACTTTTCTACTTGAATAATAAATACCGCTCTAATTTTTTTTATTTTTTGTTCTTCATTCTTAACTTTTATATTATTAAAGTGAGATTCAAAATAAGGGAATAAAAATTGCGAATAATTTTTAAAAATAATAGATAAAATATTCTTTTCTTTTTTAAATCCAATAAGCTTTATTAGTAATTTTTTAGCTATATTATCAAATTCAATAAAATTTATAGAAGTATCATTTAGTAAATTTTTAAACTCTTTTTTGATAATCTCTTCAATATAATCAATTTCTTCTTTTATTAAAAATATATCTTCTTCTTGTAGACTAGAAGAAGTGTATATATTTAATAAAGCAATAACTTCTTTTATCTTTATCTTTATATCAGAATACTTATCTATATTTATATCTTCAATATATGTAGGAATAGTATTCTCAAAAAATACTCCATGTTTAGATAAATTATATACTGTAACTTCATTATCTTTTGCTAATAATAATTTATTCAAAAAAGATACAGATATTGAAAATACTCCAGTAGTCACTACTTTTTCTTCTATATTACCCTTTACTTCTAAAAGACCTGTTCTTAATCCAAATTCTTTTTTATTCCCAATAGCTTTATTGTACTTTCTTATTGATGATGTGCCTAAGGAGTGAGTAGCGCCTGTATCTTTATGCAAAGCCAAATCTAAACCAACTAAATATAACTCTTTTACATTCATCTGCAATAATAGTCCTACAGCAATCTCTCCTACACTAAATCCCTGGATTGTTACATTGTTTTTATAAAAACAAGAAACAACTTCAAATAAAAATAAGTTTTTAGGATTAAACCGCTCTAATATTCTTCTATCTGTTAACATTGAAGTTATAATAATTGAATCTTTCAATAAAGGCATAGTTTTTACGTTAAATTGTTTTTTATCTAAAATATCATATTGTCCATCTAAAGAAAATATCATATCCACTTTTATTCCAGCTTTTAATAATTTGCCAGCAGAAGCACCCATCGTAACAATAAAAAACTTATTCTGATTTTCTAAAATCCAAGAAATGTTATCATCTAAAGAAGGGCCTGCCCCAATAAATAATACAGGTATATTATCAAATATATTTAGACTCTCTTTAGTTTTATTAAATAGCAAAGTGTTATAAGAACTACTCAATTTTTCTGTAGTACATCTCACAAAATTGTACAACAGTCTATTATAATCAAAACTACTTGGTTGAATTGTTACTATTGAAACTAAAGTTCTGTTTATATAGTCTTCTATATTTATATCTGTAGTACTTAATTTTAATATATAATTATCAAAAGGTTCAGTTGTTAAAAATTTTATCATTTTATTTTCAAATGTGATACCATCATCCATAATAGAAAAAATAACTCCATTATTTTTTGCTAAAATAGTATAATCAATAGTAAACAACGATAATCTAAATATTTCTAAATTCTTTTCACATACAAAATACATATTTGCATCAATCTTATTAGCAATTCTAGTTATATGTCGTCCTAATAAAGAACCTAAAAATATAAACTTCTTTATTTTTTTTAATTTTTTCTTTTTATTATCAAGTTTATCTTTTAAAATATTCACATACTCTGATATATCATTTATAGTTAAAATACTCCCATCATTGATTTTCTCTAGATTGTATTTAATATTTTCATCTATTGAAGTTACATTTCCTTGATATATAACTTTATTTAAAGTTAAGATTGAATCTTTTTCATCAAAGTTAACCTTTCTAACAATTTTATTATTCCATTCTTTAGGTTTTTTTTTATACATATATTTATTATTAACCAAATCATACATATCAAAATCACCATTTTCTTTGATAAATTCAAGTTGGTATTTTGCTTTATAAACACCTTCTACTATCATTTTTGATAATTCGTCAACTCTTATAAATAATTCTTTATCATACTCACTTAAAAAAGCTAAGTTAGCTAAAAAAGTTGTAAGCAAAGCATTTTGTAATTGCTCTTGTGCAGCTTGTTCTGACATGTATAATAACCTTAGTTTAATATTTGAAATATTATACTACGTCATGAGTAAAAGTTACGAATTAGATGAACTATTTAATACGATAACAACTATTTATTTAAAGAATATGAACTTTCTTTCTCACAACTTTAAAGAATTACATTTAAGAATTCAAGAGTTTGAACAAAGTAAAGTTCAAAATCATTTTATAGAATTTATTGATAATCATTTTGAACTAATAGATTCTAATAAAATACAAACCTATAATTGTAATCCATTCTTTGATGCTCAAAAAAGATGTGATAATTTTAATTATCACAATTTATTTAGCTTAAGTAAGTAATCAAATTTTACCAAATAGAATTAAGTATAAAAATTCTATTAGCCCCTATGAATTTGTGAATGAATATATTCACTTAGGTAGTTTTAATAAAAAAGAAAATAAATTTATTTTTTAAGGTTTACACAGTTATATTTACACTCTCTATTATTATCAACAAAACCAATTATGTCAAAATCTTTATTTTTCAAATCTCTATAAATAGCTCTTCCTGTAAGGTCTGTTGTAAAAATTAATATTTTTTCTTATTCATTAAAATCATTCACTTCTAAAGCATCTGCAAAAAATAAATCTTTTGTAGATTTTTTACCTAAGACATCATTTAGATATTTAGGATGAAGTCCATAAGCTGGTCTAACAGATTTAATATTATCAAGTGACAAAATTTCACCTTTTTTTATATCTTTAGATATATATAAGCTTCTTGAATGTTCTCTACTTTTTAACTTTTGATTGCTCATTGAATAATTAACTGAGCCTAAAAGTTTTTCAGTATCTCTTATATTTTTAACCATTATAGAAAATTCTTTTTTATCCATTGAAAATTCACAGTCTGCTCCACCTATACTTTTATCTAAAATAAAATGTTTTTCAATTAAAACAGCACCCAAGGCAACAGCTACTATTGCTGCAGTTGAACCTAGAGTATGATCTGAAAAACCAGATAAAACATTAAATTCTTTAGCTAAATTAGGAATAGTATTTAAGTTTCCTTCTTCTAAAGGTGCTGGATATGCAGAAGTACATTTAAGAAGTATGATATTTTCATTTCCTTCTTTTTTGCAAATATTAACTACATCAGATATTTCTTTTTTTGTAGCAATTCCTGTTGAAATAATAATAGGTTTCATTTTACTTGCTGTATATCTAACTAATTCATAATCAGTTATTTCAAAAGATGCTATTTTATAAGCACTTGGCTTAAATTGTTCTAAAAAATCAACTGCACTTTTATCAAAAGGTGAAGAAAAAATATCTATTCCAATTTCTCTTGCATAAGCAAATAATTCTTCAAACCACTCCCAAGGAGTATAAGCTTCTTCATATAATTCATATAAATACTTATCATCCCAAAGTGTGCCTTGAGTTATTTTAAAATCATCTTTTTTAGAATTTAAAGTTATTGTATCTGCTGTATAAGTTTGAAGTTTAATAGCATTTGCCCCTACTTCTTTAGCAGCTTTTATAGTATCTAGAGCAACTTGAAGTGAACCATTATGATTAGCACTAAGTTCTGCAATAATATAAACTCCATCTGAAGTTAAATCAAAATTACCTATTTTCATATTTTATCTCTCTAATATGTATTAGATAAATGATCAATATTATCTAATACAATTTTTAATTCATCTTTAATTTTATAAATTGTATTTAATATATTTATAGATATATTTTCATTATCTTCATAATCATGTGCAATCTCATTTCTAAGATCTCTAATTTCAAACCATTCATCAACATCAATAATATCCATCTTTTCTAAAAGATTTAAGATGTCTAAAAAAGGTTTATTTATATTTTCACCTTGAGATAAAAGAATTGCTTTAAATAATTTTGCACCCATACAATCTTGTAATTTTGAGAATCTATATATTATTTGGTCACTATAAGCTAAAGATTCCATAGAACTTAAAATCTTTGCATAAGATGAAACATCTAATGGTATCTTATAGCTAAGTTCTAATTGTGAAAATGCATCATTTAATCTTTTTAAATGTTTATAACTCTCAGATAAATTATCTTTTACTTTTTGTTTATATACTAAAGTTTTATTCCCCATTCTATAGCCTCTTTTTCTATTAATCTATTTTTATCTAAGTTAAATATTATATCTATTTTTTGCTCACCTAGAACTCTTTTTACTCTTGAAAGAAACTTAAGTTTTTTCTCAAAAAGATTTGAATGATCTTTTAAAACAAAATATAAATCAATATCTCCACCTTTTTTACTATCATCAACTCTTGAACCAAAAAGATATATATCACCCTCTTTAAAAAACTCCTTGAATTTTTCTTTTATTGTTAAGATATATTTATTAGATAATCTCATTATTTAATCCTAATCTTTTTAAATCTTTCTGAAAAGTTTGTTTTTTGTACAATATTTACTTTTGTAGGTATTTTAAAATTATCTAACTTATTTTTACAAAACTTTCTTATCTCTTTTTTTAGTTCTCTTGATGTTATATCAGGGCTTGTTACTACATCAATTACTACACTTTGACCAGTTAATAGCATTAGCTTGTGAATATGCCATATTATCAAGTTTCACCACGTTGTACCTATTTCCAAAAGCAATATTCTGAAACACATCTGGTAAAATCTTAAATATTTCAGACTTCGTTTGAAACCAATTTTGAACTGCATTAAATGGAGTTCTTACTTTTAATTCTTTTCTTAAAGACCTGTGTCTTTTATTGAAATTGTAGTATATCAAAAATTTATTTAAATCTTTTTTAACATCTTCAATATTGTCATACTCTTCTGCTTTAATTGTAGCATTTTTAATAGTTCCATTAACTCTTATCTACCATTTCATTTGTTTGTGGTATAAGGAGCTGTTAGCCTATGTTCTATATTATCTTCTTTGCACTCTACATCAAATTTATCTTGAATATCTTGAATGGTCAATAAATTTGCATCTTCTAATAAAGCAGGATAAGCACTTGACAGCTAGTACATTTTAATAAAGCAATTGGATTAAATTGTTCTAAAAAATCAACTGCTTCTTTATCAAAAGGTCTAGAGAAGATATCAATATCAATCTCTTTTGCATAAATAAATAATTCTTTATACTAAGAGTATGGAGTAGAAGCTTTTTTGTATAAATCATATAAATACTCACCCCTACTTCTTTTGTAGCTTTTATAGAATCAAGTGCCGTTTGTAAAGAATTACCATGATTTGCTGATAATTCAGCAATAATATATGTCCCATCTTTTTCTAAATCAAAATTATTTATTTTCATAGTAATCCTAAATATTATTCATCTATTGAAACTAAACTATTTCCAGATCTTTGATTATTCTGCAAAGAATTAATTAGTTCGATTTTATCATTTTCTTCTATTCCATAATCAATAAAGTTAATTGATATCTCTAATTCTTTAAATAAACATACTAATTTAGTAGAAGACAATTCTCCAAATATTTCTATTAAAGCATCATCTATAAATTTGTATTTCCCAATGATATTATCAAGCAATAAAGGTAAGGTAAAACTACAAGCAATTCCATGAGGAATATTTTTATGTGCAGTTATATAATAAGACATTGCATGAGCAAGAGCTGTTTGAGTATTTGAAAAAGCAAGTCCTGAATACATACAAGCTAACATAATTTTTTCTCGATATTCTATATTTTCTAAATCTTTAACTAACTTAGGAAGATACTTTATAATTAATTTTGATGCTTTAATTGCATAATCTATAGTAATTGAATTTGCATTTTTATTCCAGATTGATTCTAAAGCATGTGAAAGAGTATCCAATCCTGTTTGAATTGTAATATCCTTTGGGATACTTACAGTTAAACAAGGATCATATAAAGCTATTTCTGGAAATAAATTTTCTAAATGAAGAGAATATTTTTTCTTTTCATTCATATCCCAAATAGTAGCCCAAGGAGTTATTTCACTTCCTGTACCAGCAGTTGTAGGAACACTTATTATTGGAGTTACTTTATAATCTTTTTTCTCAATCTTTCCTCTAACTAAAGCATCAACAAAACTAAATTCTCTATCTTTATTATAAACACTTAAAAATTTTGAAGCATCAAGTACACTTCCCCCTCCAATAGCTAAAATAAGTTCATAATCTATCTCTTTTGCTTTTCTATAAAGAACTTCTAAATCATCAAACTCTGGATGAGATTTAACATCTGATATGATAGAAACAATATTATTAGATAATTCACAAATTTTGTTTACTAAACCTCTTTTTATAAAACCAGAAGAAGTAATTAATAAAGTTTTTCTTTCATTAATATATTTATCTATATAATTTATACTATTTTGAGAAAATATAATTTTTGTAGGCATTTTATATGTAAAATCATTTTTCATAAAAACTTACTCACTTTTACTACTTCAATTGGAGGTCTTGGTGTTTCATCATCTATTCCACATTTAACACATATAAATCTTAATTTTGGAGATTTACTTTTATTGTCTATAATTTCATCAAAAATATTTATATCTGTAATAACCTCATCTACAGTATTAATATCAGAACTTTTAGCAATACTTATATAATCAACATGAGTTTGATAAGTATTTTGTCCGCCTGTACTTTTATTTGATCCATTATCAAATAAAATATAGGTTAAATCTATATCTTTATATCTACCAATAGTAGTAAGTCCCCCCATGTGCATAACAAACTCAGCATCTCCTCCACATACTACTACCTTTTTACCAGAAAGTGCCGCACCTAATCCAAGACTTAAAGCACCACCCATGTTTCCAGCCATATAAAAATTATTTGTATTTGGCATAAAACTATACATCTCTCTAACTGTATTTCCTGTTGTTCCAATAAATAAAGTATCTGTATTTTTAAATCTTTCATTTAGTAGTTTTAGAAACTCACTTCTTTGAGTGTACATTGATAAATCTAATTTATGCTCATCTTCTAGCTCAACCTTTGAGAAAGTATCTTTTTTAAGAAGAGATATTACTGGTTTATTATTTGAGTTATTTATTTGGGATATAGAATTATTTATATCCTCATAATCTAATATTTGATGTTCATAACCATAAGCTTCTATTAAAGTAGGTAATTGAGTAGCTAAATGTTGATGTTGTATTTCACTATCACCATCTTTATAAGTTCTCCAACTTACTATAATAGGAAATATAATATCATAAGGTTTTAATAAACTTGTAATACACGAACCCATATTAGTAATTCCAGAAGATTGAACAATTACAAGAGGACTAGAACCTGACATTTTAAGACCTGCAGCAATGGAACAAGCAACAGCTTCACTTGCACTTGGTATATACTCAATACGAGGATTATTTATAACACTATTTATTAAATTTTTTGCAAAACTACAAGGAACAACACAAAGATGAGTATAACCTTCTGATATTAACTCTTCTACAAATTTATTTGTATCTAATGCCATTACTTTGTTCCAGGAATAAGATTTAAAAGCTCTTTAATTGATAATAATGATTCTTCAGCTTCATAACTTCTATCATTTTCTAATATTGATTTTGCAACATTCATCATACCTGGATAAGCAGCTCTTAACATATGATTTGCATAAATCACTACATTTATTCCAGCTTCAGATAATTCTTTTGCTGTAATTTGATTAAAACTAGTAGGCACTACAATAATTGGGATTTCTTTATTATATTCTCTTAAAAGAGAACAAAACTCTAAAATTTCAGAAGGAGACTTTTGACGTGAATGAATCATTATACCATCCGCTCCTGCTTTAATATAAGCTTTTGCTCTTATTATTGCATCTTTAATACCTTTTTCAAGAATTAAACTTTCTATTCTTGCAATTATCATAAAATCATCTGTAATTTGTGCTTTTTTACCTGCGCTAATCTTATTTGAAAAATTTTCAATACTATCTTGTGTTTGAGCAACTTCATTTCCAAATAAAGAGTTCTTCTTTAATCCAGTTTTATCTTCAATAATAACAGCAGAAATTCCAGTTCGCTCTAGACTTCTTACTGTAAATGCAAAGTGTTCTGATATACCACCTGTGTCAGCATCATATATCATAGGTTTTGTAGTAACTTCAAATATTTCATTTATGGTTGTTAATCTAGTACTTACATCAACTGTTTCAATATCTGGTTTACCTTTTGATGTTGAATCAGTCAAAGAACTAGACCACATACCATCATATTCTATACCATTTTCAGTTTGAATGTTTTCAATAATAAGTCCACTTAAAGCATTATGAGCTTCTAATATTCGTACAATTGGTTTTACAGATATTAATCTTTTTAATCTACTTCTTCTAATATCAGGGGTGGTACCTATCTCTTTTAAAGATTTATTCAAGGCACTTGAAGAGATTCCTTCTGTATAAATTGGTTCAACAAGCTCTCCACCCCATTTATCTAAAGTATCTATAACCTCTTGTCTCGTCTTACGTTGAACACCTGTTTTCCAGTCATCTCCATGAACAACAATGTCTGGTTTTAGTAATTCTAGATTCGGTCTATAGTCTAATGTATCTTGAGGAATAACTTCAACCACACCTTTTATATTTTCAATAACTTCTTTTCTTTGTTCGTAACTCATAAAAGGAAGTCTTTTATAAGAAGAAATTGCTTTATCAGTTAATAAACCAACCGTAACATTTCCTAACTTAGCAGCCTCCTTTAAAATATTCATATGCCCTGGATGAACTAAATCTGCACTCATTCCTACATATATTTTTTTCATTTTAAACCTTTTTTGCAGTTATTGCATAAAAATGAGTATTATTCCACCTATTGTATTCAGAAGGATAAATATCAAAATCTTTAATAAAGGAGAACCCCACTTCTTCTAAAAGCTTAATTTCATTTTTTATATATCTATAATTGGAATAATAATTTGTATTTAACTCTTTAGAATATCCATTTACTGTTACATCTTCAGTAATACCCATTTGGTTTTTAATAATTAAAGTTCCATTTAACTTTAAAAACTTGTGAGCTTTTTTATAAATAACATTAGCTTCATCTTTATTAAAATAATTCATAACCCCAAATATTGAAATCATATCAAAAGATTCTTCGGATAATTCTAAACTTAATAAGTCTTCATGAATAATTCTTAAATTTGATACTTTATTAATAAACTTGGAGAAGTTTTCATATTTTTCTACAGCAGTAATACTCTTAAAGTCATCTACTAATGAATTAATTAATAACCCAGTACCAGATCCTAAATCTAATAAGTTTATATTCTTATTAGATACTCTTTTCATAAAATTAATATCATACTGAGAAAAGTCTTTAGCTTTATTTCTTATTTCTATTTGCTCTTCAACGGTTGATGACATTTTATCATAATAGGTAATAACATCTTTATTATTCATTTCTCCAACTCCTTATAAATTGTTGTGCTCTTTTAAAATCATTATAAGTGTCAATATCTTGAGCACTAATCTTAAGCATAGGCAAAGGTAAATACTCCTCAATTTGATTGAAAACATTTGAAGATATATATTTTATTTTATCTTTTTTTAATTTTGCTGGCCCGGACCATTCAAAGTCTCCATCATCATATGAAAATGATTTAACTTCATTATTATCATTTAACTTTACAAAAACTGTATCATCAGAAATAATATCACTACAACCAATATATTCACCATCATAGTTTAAACACATCGCAATATCATTAGGGTGAACTAAAAGATCGCCATCCCAAGCGATAACATATTCATTCGCATTTTTCGAGCCTATATACAAACTAGCTCCAGTTTTTGTATTAAAATAATCATGATTAAATGCAAATATTATATTCTTACTCTTTTCTAAAACCTCTTTTATAACATCTAACGCTTGATAACCAATCACTATTCTTACATCTTCTACATTTTTAAATGATTCTAATTGCCAATGAATTAATGACTTATTTTCAATCCGTATTAGTGCCTTCGTCATACTTAAGCCAAGTCGTGAACCTATCCCTGCACAACTTAAAACTATCGATGTACCTTTTTGTTGAGCATTAATTTGAGTAAGCAATCTAACCAAAGGTGCTTCATCATAAACAACATAATCTACAATTGTCAATAAACTATTTGCAGGGTGATGTATTAATCCACAAGCAATAGAGATATCTGATAATCTCATAGCTTCTAAATCGTTATTTCCATCACCTATGACAACAACTTTATATCCTTCTAATTGATAATTTTTTACAATATCTTCTTTTTTAAGAATTTCAGATATTGTTTCAACATTATTATTACTAGTATTTGCAGAAGAACTATAATATTTACAATTTATTCTTTTTAATAAACTTTTTACCCATACATCTAAATTACCTGTTATTATTATGCAATTTTCATTATTTTTTTCAATAAACTCTACAATATTTTTAAAAAGAGGAATATTTTCTAAAAGTTCATCTATTTGTGTAATTGGTAAATCTTTTAATATATTAACACGTTGAATAAAACTTTCTATAAAAGGAATATTTCCTTGAATAGTTGCAGACGTCAATTCATTTATTTTTGCTTCTAAATTAAACTCTTTAGCGATAATAGGTAAGGTTTCTTGTTTTGTTATTGTTCCATCTAAATCAAATAAAAACATAGTTTTATTACTCACAATTATCCTTTTTCATATATTATTATATTCTTAAATCCTGCTTCTTTAAAATCTTCAAAAGAAACATGTTGGAAATTCGTAGTATACTCTTCACCTATTGAGACATCTCGAACAGGGGTTCGCCAATCTCCATACATAAAAGTTAAATATTCATCAAAAGAACTAGGTATAAAGATATTAGTTCCTTTCCAGTTAAGTACCTCTAGAGTTTCAATACAATGAGAAGGGTTGAACCATTGACCTAAACTACCAATCTTAATAACTTTATCATCTACTATTCTTTTTAATGCAATAGAGATAGTAAATTGTTTAATACTCTGTGAAGTAAAGTTTAAATCAAAAGACACAACATTAAGGTCTTTATCAACTATTTTAGTAATAACCCATTTTATATCTTTATAGTTATAAAAAGCATCATTTTTAATAAATTCTTCAATCTCTTTTGAGTAAGATTCTTCAATTGCCAAATCAATATCATCATCCCAAGGTATCAAATCTCCATCCCTCATAATTCCTATTAAAGTTCCAAAATCAATATGAAGTGGTATATTTCTTTTATATGCTTTTCCACATATACTTGTTATTATATTTCTTGCCATATTTATAGTTTCCCTATCCTCAAAAGGGTTAATAGATAAATGTTTGATTTCTTTTTTAGGGGGACATATTATTTTATCTTTACTTACTCCTAAATCTATTAATTGTCTTTTAATTGAGCTTTCCCAATAACTTGCAATAACTATTTCATCATAATCAAGATTTAACATTAGATCTACGGAAAGTACTTTAATAGAATTAAATAAGGTATTGTGTTTATTCTTATCATTATCTACAATTGCAATAAAGTTTTTATCTTTATTATTATTCATATAATTGTCGCCATATATTCCTGCTCCGAATAATACTGTATTTATCATAAGATTAACTCACTCATTTATATTCTCATATTGATCATAAGACCACTGTTTAACTACTTTTTCCCAATTTCCATATAAAGATTCTAAATACTTATTTGTCTGATTTGGAATCTTAATTAAATTACCTTTAAAATCCATACTTTTAGTTGGAAAACATATTGAATAATCGCATGACAATTTTCTTGAACCTATCATCCAACATAAATTAGTATCAATTACATATTTTATTTCAATATCAATAAAAAATGAGTTTGAAGTAACATCATTAATATCATTAAATATTTTAATAACCATTGGCAAATTTTTTTCTTCATCATTTATATTCATTGTACAATTATGTAAAGCACACTTCCAATGATTATTTAAGCAATACTTTGATTTATATATCTTCAAAAACTCAGTTAAGATGTTAATAGTTTTATCTTTTTGAGATTCTAAAATAGCAAAATCTACATCTATATCCCAAGGCATAATTGATTTATCTCTAATGATCCCTAAAAGGGTACCATGGTCAATATGATATTCAATTTTTTCTTTGTTAAATTCAGATGCTAGATCAAACATTAACTCTTCTGCTAATAAAAGTTTATTTCCTTCACTCAAATTAACTTTAACATCATTAAGACTTAGTATATTTATTTTATCAGCCTCTACATTTAATAACTCTAATTGGCTAGATATCTCTTTATCAAAAGAGCTTGCTATTACTATTTTATCATAAGTAAAAGACATAATATCCTTTGCTGAAATAATTTTTATATCATAAAAAAAACTATTGTGTTTTTCTTTATTATTATCAGCAAAAGCGATAATATTTATATTATTTTGTTTTGAATAATATAAATATGCATCCTTACCAAATTCTCCAGTTCCAAAAATAATAATATTATTATTCATTAATATTCCTTTCTAAAATATAATAATAGCCTTTTGATTCAGCTAAATTATCAGCTATGAAAGAGCTTTCAACTTCCAATATTGGAGAATGCTCAAAAACAATTAGTGAAATATCTTTTTTTATCTCTAAGTATTTAAGATAAGCCTTATAATCTATTATAAAATTACATCTAACAATATCATTTCTTGATTTATTTACAGATGATAATACTCCTAAAGAAGATAATAATAATCCTTGGGAATAACTAATACCATAAGACAAGTTTATCATCTCACTTCGCCAACCCCCAGTCCTACTTGCAAGTTCGATAATAAATATCTCATTATTTCTAACTCTTAATTCAATGTGGCATGCACCATATTTAATATCAAAAATATTTAATATTCTAAAAATGACCTCTTCAATTTTTTTACTTAAATTTTCATCACATCTTGCAGGAATTAAATGACCAACTTCAATAATCTTAGGAGTTTCTCTAATAAACTCTTCATTTATAGCAAGAATTTGATGAAAAGAATTACAACTTAAAGTTTCAATACTATACTGTTGTCCATCAATATATTCTTCAATCAATATCTCATTTTTTTTACTATATTTTAATGCTTTTTCTACTGCTTTTAAAAGTTTTTTTTCACTATTTACATAACTTAATCCTCTACCTCCTGAGCTATCATAAGGTTTTATAATATAAGGAAAAGAAGAAAAATCTAAAGTATCATTTTTTGATATTATGTCATAAGTAGCACTTTTTATATTATTTTTAAAAAATACTTCTTTCATTCTTTTTTTATTTGTAGTATTTAAAGCTGTTTCATAAGTATTTGTATTAAGTCCAAGTTTCTCACCTACCCAACAAGCTGTAATATTTCCTGCTTCTGTAGCAGATGTTAAAATAACATCTATTTTATACTCTTTTGCTTTTTCTAATACCCTTTCTTTATCTAAAATATTAATTTCTAAAAATTCATCACAATATTTTTTTCCAAGACAATCTTTATTCATATCTAATACTATTGTATAAAAAAACATTTTTTTTGCTTCTAATATCAAATCTAGCTGTAAATCACTTCCACCTAGTATGAAAATTTTCTTCATTAATTAATATTCCCCCAAATAACTATATCCTCATTTCTTACAAGTACATTGTTTTGAATATTATCATATATTATTTTCATAACATCATATGAATGTAGATTTAATTCATTTTTTAATATTTCAATCATTTCCTCTTCTGAATAAAACTTACAATAAAGACCATCTTCTCCTGTAGCTTCATTTAACATAATTACAGCATCATTTTCAATCTCTTCACCTTTACCATAACGGTAATCTCCTAAACCTCTAAAACGTATAAAAAAAGGAATATTATCGTTTAAATTTTTTTTGATATTTCTTAATAATTCAATAAAATCTTTTTTACTAATATAATAAATACTATTTGCCATAATTAAAACATCAATCTTAGCTCTATAATCTTTAGCAAATTCTCTCATATCACTACAAATAAAATTAAAATTATCTTTTCTATTTTTATTTCTAAAGTTATGTTTTGCAAAAAAAATAAATTCTTCACTATAATCTACTCCAATTATATTATTATCATATTCATAAGGCAAAGATAAATTACAAGCATTTGAGCAAACAAGTTCTAAAAAGTTTTTATTTTTTAAAGTATGTAAAGATTTCTTAAAAAAAAACTTTATAAAATATTCATCTGGGAATTTTAAACCTTGTATATCTTTTAAACTCATAGTTATCCTTGTATATGTTTATTTATAATATTAACTACTTTAAATGCTTTTTCTTCATCAAATCTAAAATCATTAAATAAATTAATTATATTTTTATGAATTAACCTAACATTTGTATTTTTACTATAACTCTTTTTGAACATAAACTCAGTCTCTTTATAATGAGAACTAGCAAAAAGTTTATTTCCAAATATTTTATCTAATAATCTTTCTTTATCATCTACTAAAATTGAAAATCTCCAATTATTAAACTCATCTCCTAAAAAGATTTCTTTTGATAAGTTGTCATTATATATTTTATTTAACTTCTTTTTATGTTCTTTCATTAGTTTTGTTTTTTCTTTTATAACTGCTTTATATTTATTGAAATTATAATATAAAATAGTATTTGAACCTAACCAAGAAGAATCTTTATATTTTAAAAAGGATTCATTATCAATACACTTTTGTATTTGTTTTGAAAACTCTTCCAAGTCCTCTTCCCTAAATTCTAATAAATTTCTCTTATATAAATACTTCTCTTTTAAAAAAGCAAATCCTCCCCAAGAGAGATCGATATATTTAGAATAACCTGTGCTATAAAGAAATAAATCTGCAAAAGAACTTTCTATATCTACATCAAAATTAGGAATCATTAGACATCTATCATCAATTATAAAAATTTCTTGATTTATTTCTTTTAGCTTTTTAAAGAAGGTATCTACGTTTATTTCAATACCAAAAGTATGCACAAATAAAAGAGCCACTATTGAAGAATCATTTTTAAATCTTTTTATAACTTCATTTTCATTTATACATAAAGTTCTTTTATCTATATCAATAAACTCAAATTCTAACTTTAATTTTAAAAGTGTTGAGGGAAGAATAGGACAAACATTTAGAGGCAATAAAACTTTACCCTTAATATCTAACGTCTTTAAGACGTTGTATAAGATAATAGAAGCTCTACTCTCAAACAACAACATTTAATTTGCCTATAATTTCTTTTACTAGTACATCTTTTTTTTCAAAATCAATATAATCATTAACACTTAAAAACATCTCTTTTCTTTTTTCATATGATTGTATTTTTTTCATAGAAGAATCTAAATTATTTAATAATTTGTCATCATCATATTCTCCTATATACTCAAGAAAACCAACTTTCTGCCAACCTAAAGTATCATCTTTTGCATTTTCAACTAATAATACTGCAATTGTAGGTAAAGATATTCTTGCTAACTCATATAATGTTTGTCCACCAGCTGAAATTGCAATATCGGAATTTTTCATACACTCAATCATTTCCGAACAAGAAAGGTTATAAAACAAAGTTGTATTAGAGTCTTCATATTTTTTAATTTCTTCAATCTTATTAAAACCAGGTCCTATTACAATATTTTTTTGAATAAAGGGGTAGTGCTTATTTAAAAAATTCAATATTTTAGGAGTCATGTTTCTTACATCTGAACCACCAAAAGATATAAAAACTGAATTTATTTTCTTTTGTACTTCTATTCTAGCAGATGTTGAAAACTCACTTCTTAGAGTAGCATATTTAGCTCCTAGAAAATAAGTAACCTCTTTCTTTCTAAATAAAAAATAATTACTCTTTTCAGATAAAACTGTCCAATCAATTACAAACCCTTTATTTAAAATATTTGTTCTTTTTTCATCATCAAATAAAATTATAGGTATTTCTAATTTTTCTAATTTTTTTATAAAAATACTTTGAACATATAATGAATCTATTAAAATCAAACTTGTTTGTGAAAGTTTTTTTATTAATAAATCATTATTATTATTCCAATCTATAAATTCATAATTATAATTGTATAAAATATTATTCACACTTTCATCTGCATTAATAATAAATTCAATTTCATAAGACAAACTTTTAAACGATTCTGCCAAGGAAATACACCTAGTTAAATGGCCGAAGCCAAACACTCGCCCTCCCTCGCTTATGATAGTAAGTTTATTTTTCATCATATTAATTAGTTTCGCATATGTATAGCTTTATACATATATTCAGCTCTTATCCAGTCTTCTGGGGTATCAATATCACAAACTAAGTATCGTGGCAAAATAATAGGAATAGATTCTTCACTAAACATAATTTTAGAACTTTTCTTATTTAATTTAGTCCAATAAAACTGTCCTGTATCTTGGTAAGCTTCTTCTAAATCTTGACTCCTACTTAAATAATACTCAGGAGTAAACATCTTACATCTCATATTATCTGTTATTTTAAAAGTTCGCTGAATAGGGAAAGGCATTGAGGTACAAGAAAATGCATTTATTGCATCAGATTTTTTTATTTTGTTAAATCCTTCTTCTAAATATTTTGTTTGAAGAAAAGGCGCAGTTGCATAAATAGTACAAACAAAATCAATTTTTCCAATATTTTGCTCTAAAAGTTTGATTGTATAATCTATAACTTCTTGTGTTCCTGTATAATCCCCACTTAAATTAGAAGGTCTCAAAAAAGGAACTTCAGCTCCATATTTAATTGCAATACTTTGAATCTCTTCATCATCAGTACTAACAATAACCTTATCAAATAACTTACTTTGCAAAGCAGTTTCTATACTATAAGCAATTAAAGGTTTTCCATGAAAATCTTTTATATTTTTTCTAGGTATTCTTTTACTTCCACCACGTGCAGGGATTATAGCTATACATCTAGACATAATATTTCTTTAATACATTCAATGATATATTCTTGTTCTTCTTTGGATAAAGAATAATAAATAGGAAGAGAAATAGCTTTCTCATAATATTCATCCATTATAGAAGTTTTTTCACTTCCATATCCTAAATCTTTATAATAAGATTGTTGATTAATAGGTATATAATGATATTGTAAACCTATATTTTTTTTTCTCATTTGTAAAATAAAATCTTTTTTAGTTGTTTCCAATTTTTCAAAATCTATTTTTACTACATATAAATGATAAGAAGATTCCTTAGTAAATTTATACAAAGGTTTAATTTCTTTATATTTGGAAAATTTTTCATCATATGACAAAGCTATTTCATGTCTTCTTTTTATAAAAGTATCAAGTTTTCTTAACTGTGATATTCCCAAGGCACACTGAATATCTGTTATTCGATAATTAAATCCCAGTTCATTCATATCATAATGCCAAGGTGAAATATCTGAGTTTGCTTGCATTCCATGATTTCTTAAAAGTAACAACTTCTCATATATTTCTTTACAGTTAGTTGTTATTGCTCCACCCTCTCCTGTAGTTAAATGCTTAACAGGATGAAAGGAAAATATTGAAATATCAGAGTTTACACAAGAGCCTGCTTTTATACCCTTAAAAGAAGATCCAATTGCATGTGCGTTATCCTCAAGAATTTTAATACCATATGTAGCTTTCAAATATTTTAGTTTATCTTGATTTAAGGGATTCCCTGAAAATGCTACAGTATATATAGCTTTTATACTAGAATCTTTGATAAGTTCTTTTTCACATAAATCTAAATCTATAATCCCATCACTTTTTATATCTACAAAAATAGGTTTTGCTTTAGCATAAAGAATTGAATTTGAAGTTGCTAAAAAAGAATTTGGAGTAGTTAAAACTTTATCATTTTTGTTTAATAAAACTAATGAACTTAAATGTAATGCCGCAGTACCACTTGACACTGCAATTGTATATTTAGCACCACAATAATTTTTTATAGAAGTTTCAAACTCTTCTACTTTTGGACCTGTTGTCAAAAAATCTGATTTTAAAACTTTTATTACTTCATTTATATCATCATCAGAAACAGACTGTTTACCATAAGGGATAAAATTCATTATTCTTCTTTAATCTTAGATAATAATAATTCTTTACTTAACCAATCAGTATTATTGGCAGAAGTATATTCAAATCCTTGCTCAACTTTTTTTCCAATTTCTCCTAAACAATTTTTAGAATACTCTCTTCTTGAAGTAAATGTAATTGTAGGGGCAATTACATAATGCTTTTTAAACTCATAAGTTAAATGAGAATCATCAGCAGGACACATAATTTCATGTAACTTTTCACCTGGCCTTATTCCTATTATTTGATGTTCTAAATTTGTAGCAAGAGCTAATGCTAAATCTACTATTTTCATAGAAGGAATTTTTGGAACAAATATCTCACCACCTTGCATTCGTTCAAAATTCTTTAATACAAAATTTACTCCATCATCTAAAGTAATCATAAATCTAGTCATTTTAATATCAGTAATTGGTAAACTCTTACTCCCCTCTTTTATTAGCTTTTTAAAAAAAGGGATAACTGAACCCCTACTTCCTATAACATTTCCATATCTTACTACTGAAAATTGTGTATCTTGAGTTCCCACAAGATTATTTGCCGCAACAAAAAGCTTATCACTTGCTAATTTAGTTGCACCATATAAATTAACAGGATTTGCAGCTTTATCAGTTGAGAGGGCAATGATTTTTTTTACATTATTTTCAATTGCAGCATCAATTACATTTTGAGCACCATAAATATTAGTCTTAATACACTCCATAGGATTATACTCAGCAATTGGAACATGTTTAAGTGCTGCAGCATGAATGACATAATCTACATCTTTCATAGCTATTTTTAATCTATGCGCATCCCTTACATCACCAATAAAGTATCTCATACACTTATTATTATATTCTTGCGCCATTTCATATTGTTTTAGTTCATCTCTTGAATAAATAATTATCTTATTTGGTTTATACTTTTTCAATAATACTTTTGTATACTTTTTACCAAAGCTTCCTGTTCCACCAGTAATTAAAATATTTTTATTATCAAACATTAAGTACCTTTTAATCTAATTTTTTTTTATTTATATTATACTATCTAATAAATGATTTAACTTTTATTTTAAGAGTAGATATATAATTATTTTATAAATTAATTTATAGGTTTTTAAATGGCAGAAAATACAATCCCTCAAGATATACTAAAAATTCAGAAAAAACTAGCAACTTATAACATAGGTTCTAGGAATTATAAAAAATATACAAAGATTTTAGCAAAACACATTAAAAGTTTTAGTATGAGAAAAAGAGTCTCTTCTCATATTAAAACTATTGAAACTATTGAAAAAATTTCAAAGAATAAATAAAATCATAAATTAAACATTACAAATTGCAATAAAATTTATAACTTTAAAAAAAATCTGCTAAAATTCTAAATATAAATAAACATAGGAAAAATAACATGGATGAAAATCAAAAAAAATCATTAGACTTAGCTATTAAACAAATTGACAAAACTTTTGGAAAAGGTACTTTAATCAGACTTGGAGATAAAGAATTTGAACCTTTAGAAACAATCTCAACAGGCTCACTTGGGCTAGACTTAGCACTTGGAGTAGGGGGACTTCCAAAAGGTAGAGTTGTTGAAATATATGGACCAGAGAGTTCTGGTAAAACAACATTGACTCTACATGCAATAGCAGAGTGTCAAAAAGCAGGTGGAGTTTGTGCTTTTATTGATGCAGAACATGCTCTTGATGTTATTTATGCAAAAAACCTAGGTGTTGATACTGATAATTTACTTGTATCTCAACCTGATTTTGGAGAGCAAGCTTTAGACATACTTGAAACCGTTATTAGATCTGGTGCAGTTGATTTAATAATTATAGATTCAGTTGCAGCTTTAACACCAAAAGTTGAAATTGATGGAGATATGGACGATTTACAAGTTGGTCTGCAAGCAAGACTTATGTCTAAAGCATTAAGGAAAATTACAAGCATAGTTCATAAAATGAAATGTACAGTAATTTTTATAAATCAAATTAGAATGAAAATAGGCATGACAGGATACGGAAGTCCAGAAACTACAACAGGAGGAAATGCTTTAAAATTTTACTCTACTATAAGACTTGATATTAGAAGAATAGCAACATTAAAACAAGGCGAAAATGCTATTGGAAATAGGGTAAAAGTAAAAGTTGTAAAAAATAAAGTTGCACCTCCTTTTAAAATCGCCGAATTTGATATTATGTTTGGTGAAGGAATTTCAAAAATGGGTGAACTTATTGATTATGGTGTAAAACTTGATATTGTTGATAAAGCTGGGGCTTGGTTCTCATATAACGATGCAAAAGTAGGACAAGGGAAAGAAAACTCAAAAATATTTTTAAGAGATAATCCTGAAATTGCACAGGAAATAGAAGATAAAATTCTAAAAGCAATGGGTGTAAATCAAGAAGAAAGTGAAGAAAAATAACTTATAAAAAAGAGGCTTTCAGCCTCCTCTTTTAAAATTAAAGCTATTAAAATATTATAATAAACAAAAATATTTTTTAAATTATATCTCTTTATCTTATCAAAGCAAGTAACAATAAACTTTTTTGTATAATAAATAAATTTTATATAAAATATAGGAGGTTTACGTGGTATTTATAGATAACATATACGCAGATGAAGTATTAGATTCAAGAGGAAACCCAACAGTAAGAGCAACAGTTGTTTTAAGTGATGGAAGTAAAGAAAGTGCGATTGTTCCAAGTGGAGCTAGTACAGGGAAAAGAGAAGCTTTAGAATTAAGAGATGGTGATGATAGATTTTTTGGTAAAGGTGTTTTAAAAGCAGTTGAAAATATTAATACTACAATTGCTGATGAGTTATTAGGAATGTCTCCTTTTAATCAAGCAGAAATAGATGCTACTATGAAAGATATAGATGGTACTTCTAATTATGCTAATTTAGGAGCTAATGCTGTTTTAGGTGTTTCTATGGCAGTTGCACGTGTAGCTGCTGCATCATTAAATATTCCCTTGTATAGATATTTAGGTGGAGCTAATGCTATGACTATGCCTGTTCCTATGTTTAATATCATTAATGGTGGAGAACATGCTAATAATTCTGTTGATTTTCAAGAATATATGATTATGCCTGTTGGTTTTGAAAACTTTAGTGAAGGTCTTAGAGCTACATCAGAAATTTATCAAACTCTTAAAAAAATTATTGATGAGATGGGTGAAAGTACTGCTGTTGGTGATGAAGGTGGATTTGCTCCAAATTTAAAATCAAATGAAGAACCTTTAAAAGTAATTATGAAAGCAATTACTAAAGCTGGATATAAACCAGGAGAACAAATTGCTTTAGCTTTAGATATAGCTGCATCTGAGATTATTAATGACAAAGGTTTATATGTTTTAAAATCTGAAAATAGAGAATTAACTTCTAAAGAGTTAGTACAATATTATGAAAACTTATGTGATAAGTATCCTATTGTATCTATTGAAGATGGGCTAAGTGAAGATGATTGGGATGGTTGGAAAATTATGACAGATGTCTTAGGAGATAAGATTCAAATAGTTGGAGATGATTTATTCGTAACAAATGCTTCAATTCTAGCAAAAGGTATTAATAAAAAAATTGCAAACTCTATCTTAATCAAACCTAATCAAATAGGAACAGTAAGTGAAACTATGCTTACAATTAGACTTGCTCAAAGAAACAATTATAATTGTGTCATGTCTCATAGAAGTGGAGAGAGTGAAGATACTTTTATTGCAGATTTTGCAGTTGCACTAAATTGTGGTCAAATCAAAACTGGAAGTACTGCTAGAAGTGATAGAATCGCTAAATACAACAGACTTCTTGAAATTGGAGCTTTGATTGGTTATTCTGAGTATTTAGGGAAAGAGCTTTTTTCTAGATAACTCATGATTAAAAAATTTCATGAACTTAAGAAATTTTCATTAATAGTAATACTATCTATTGCTATTACGATGTTTCTTAGTTATCATGTTGCAAACATTTTGTTTGGAGATACTTCTTTAGAAGTTTATAACTCCTTAAAACACAAAAAAGATTATCTTAAAAATGAGATAAAAAGATTGCAACAAGATAATGCATATTTACAAAAAGAATATTTTGAATTAAAAAATTTGGAGCCAGACGAATGAAAACTTTATCTTTAATTACCTTACTACTACTTGTTTCAACAAGTTTGAATGCAAGAGAGAATCCTTTTGAAGCCACAAATGCTTATGAAGAAGAAACTGCAAGAATAATAGAAATGAATGAAGTAGATGAAAATTACTCACAAGAATTTCAGCAAGAACAACATTTTGTAAATACAATGTATGAAAAAATGAATAAAGTTGAAAAAGAAGAGATAATACAGAAAGTTATAACGCCTAAAATGGAGCCTGTTAAAAACAGCAAACCTGCATTAACAGAAGCGAAAGTAAAAAAACTTATAAAACAAGCACAAAAACAAAGCGAAGCAAAAACTAAAAAGATTATTACACAAGTAATAAATACGCCAGTAACTATTCAACAAGTTGTATATGTTAAACCAAGACTTGATATAAATTATGAAAAAACTATACTACCTTTTTTAAATATTGAATACGATGATGAAGAGATAAATATTTACTCAAAATATAAAGTTACAAAAAAACTAACTCTTCCAGGAAAAAAGAAAATTATTTTGGATTATTCTGCAAAAGAGAATTTTTATACAAAAAGAGAAAATTTAGAATCAACTTCATTTACAAAAATAGCAGTAGGAAATCATAAAAAAGAGAATTTTTTTAGAGTAGTTATAGAGTTATCTGAAATTCCAGAAAACTATGAAGTTACTTATGAAGATAAAAAAGTTACAATAGTAAAACTTCACGAGATGTAAGACTTCTCTTTTTAAAAAGAGAAGTCTATACAGGAGTATCTTTTAATTTTATAAAGCTTGATAATACTCTAATAGCAATCATTACAACCAATACTTCTAAAATAGCTGCTAAAATAAACGCATAATAATAAAACTGTGTAATTGAATGATTATGATATGCTAAAGTCGATACCGCAATTAAAAGAGTTAAAGGCATAGAATGAGAAAGCCCTATCATATAAAACTTGTTAAATCCCATCTCTTTTATAAATAACGTTGAAGCAATCAGCCTAATAACTAACATTGCAAATACAATTAACAAAGCAGTAGAAACTAAATCTTCTTCAAAAAGAGACTCTAATTTAAAAGAAGATCCTACATATATAAAAAATATAGGTACTAACCAACCAAATCCAAAATGTTCTAACTTATGGGGAAGTTCTTTATTATGTTCTTCAAAAAATGTAGTAATAAAAGTTCCTGCAATAAATGCCCCAAATGCAACTTCTAAATTTAAATAAAGCATAACTGCAATCATCAAAAAGAATATCGCCATAGAAATTCTAATATCTTGCTCTTCATGATCTTTCTTAGGCATTAAATATGCTTTAATTTCAGGATACCACCAAATTACATTATGAAACAATTTATAAAGTAATAACATTGAAGCCATGAAAACAAAAAATAAAAGCATTGTTTTATAAAATTGCCAATTGATTCCAAACTCTAGTATTGCAGAAACAGTTGTTAAAGCCATTATAGAAATAATTTCACCAATTAACCCTACGACAATCGACAAACGTATCCACTCTACATCTCCATACTCTTTTTTCAAAGCAGCTAATAGGCCAATAGAAATAAGAGGAAGAATCACTATAAAAATATTACTTAAATCAAAATATTTGGTAATTGCAGCCGAGGAAGAGAATAAAATTATATTATAAAAAAAAGATTTTTTTAATAATGAAGAAGGAATATTTATAAGTTTTTTTAAATCGACTTCAAGTCCAGCTAGAAACATCAAATATAAAAAACCTAATTCTGCAACAAGTTCTAAAATAGGATGTTCAACAATAAATAAAAAGTAAGTTGCAATTGCCCCTAACATAATCTCTATTGTAATAGTAGGAAGTCGTAAAAACTTTGATAATAAAGGTGAAGAGAATATAATCAAAGATACAGATATAATAATTAATACTTCTTCACTCATTAAATTTTCCTAAAACTAATTTATTTCTCTTGCAATTTTAAAACCTAATTTTTCAAGCTCTCTGATATCATCATCAGGAGATTTTCCTGCAGTTGTTAAATAATCTCCAATTACAAAAGCATTAGCACCTTTTTCAAAGATTTTATACTCTTCTTCCCCAAACATTAACTCTCTTCCACCTGCAACCATAATTTTCTTTGCATTTGGAATCATTTCTCTAGCTAAGGTGATTAATTCAAAAGCTTTCTCTCTTGTAATACTATTTTTTACAATTGGTAAAGCTTCATTTGGATGAAAAAAGTTTAATGGAACATTCATTGGATGTAATGATGCAATAGATTCAAGCATCGATACTCTTTGTTCTTGAGTTTCACCTAAGCCAAAAATTCCACCACATACAAGTCTTAATCCAACTTCATTTACATTTAAACAGGTCTGATATCTTTCTTCCCAAGTATGAGTTGTAACAATTTGTGAATAATAGTCTTGTGCTGTTTCTAAATTATGATTATATGCATCAACGCCTGCTTCTTTTAAAGTTTGTATTTGTTCAACAGAAGCTGTTCCATTACAGGCAATTAAAATAAGCCCTAGATTCTCTTTTTTTACTGCTCGTGCTGCTTGACAAACAAATTCTAATCTTTTAGAAGTTAAACCTTTTCCTGCAGTTACTAAACAAAAACCATTCGCATTATTTACTCTTGCTTTTTTTGCTTCTGCAACTATTTGTTTGATTTCTTTTGTTTTGTACCTATCAATATCCGCCTTATAGCGAATACTTTGAGTACAAAACTTACAGTCTTCATTACATGTACCACTTTCTATATTACAAATAGCACATAAAAAGATTTCTTTATTTTCTTGCATATCTATACTCTTTTTTTAAAAATTATTTTTACTTATATCTTTTAAGTAGTAACTAATTATATATTCATTTTCTTTAATTTCTAACACTGAAATTAATGACATATCATTATTTCCAAAGACACTAACATATTTTAATCCTGAATCTTCTAATAATTTTAAATGATCTTCTAAACATATGTCACCAGCATGGATTAAATACTCACTACCTTCTTCTTTAAGAAGTTTTATTACTTTTTTTAGTTATTTTCTTTTTTGCAGGTGGTTTTTTAGTACCTCTTTTAAATTTTGGATCTTTTGCAATAATTTCTAAAGTCTCTTTTAAAGTTAATTTTTCAGCTTCTTTGCTTTTTGGAATTTTGAAATTCTTTCTTCCTTGTTTAATATAAGCACCATATCTTCCAATTAAGATATGTATTTTTTCTTTCTCAAATACTTTAATAGTAGCTTTTGCTTTTGCTTCAGAAATCTCTTTTATAATTTCTAAGGCTCGTGGTAATTCTATTTTATAAGGATCATCAGTTTTTAATGAAAAATAGCTAGTTTTAACTTGTAAATATGGACCAAATCTTCCAATATTTGCTTTAATATCATCTCCATTAGAATCTTGCCCTACAACTCTAGGAAGTGTGAATAAAAACAAAGCTTCATCCATAGTAATAGTATCCATATTAAGATGTTTTGGAATTGCTGCAAAAAGAGGTTTTTCTTCATCATCTTTAGTACCAATTTGAACAAAAGGACCAAATCTTCCAACTCTAGCAGATATAGGTTTACCAGATTTAGGATCGGTTCCTATTTCTCTAATTTGTAAATAATCTTCTTTATTTACTGTTTCTTCTTTTAAAGTAATAGTTTTTTTGAAATCTCCATAAAAATCTTTCATAACTTGCTGCCAAGCAATTTTTCCATCTGCTATATTATCAAACTCTTCTTCAACTTTAGCTGTAAAACCTAAATCAATAATATCTGAAAAGTGATCAACTAAAAAATTATTTACAATCTCTCCTGTTGGAGTAGGTGCTAGTTTTTTATCTTCAGTTTTAACTACATACTCTCTTGCTTGAATAGTTGAAATTGTTGGAGCATATGTTGAAGGTCGTCCAATACCTTCACTCTCAAGTTTTTTTACTAAAGATGCTTCTGTATATCTAGCAGGTGGTTTTGTAAAGTTTTGTTCACAATGAAGTTTTTCAAGATTTAAAATTGTTCCAACCTTAATAGTAGGTAATATTTTTTCACTACTATCAAGTGCTAACTCAGGATTATCACTACCTTCTGTATAGGCTTTCATAAACCCTGCAAAAATAATTCTTTGTCCCTTAACTTGAAACTCATACTCTTTATTTACTCCTGCATTAATTTTATACGTTGTATTTGCAATTTTAGCAGTTGCCATTTGAGTTGCAAGTGTTCTTTTCCAAATAAGTGAATATAACTTATATTGTGAATTATCTACATATGCTCTTATATGATTTGGTTTTAGTGCCATATTAACTGGACGTATTGCTTCATGTGCTTCTTGTGCACCTTTTGCTTTACCCTTATATACTCTAGGTTTTACTAAAGAGTATTCAACTCCATACTCTCTTTGGATTACTTCTTTTGCAGCACTTGTTGCAACTTTAGAAAGATTTAAAGAATCTGTTCTCATATAAGTAATTAAACCACCTGTATGATTTGGAATATTTCCAACATTTCCTTCATATAATTGTTGAGCGATTACCATTGTTTGTTTTACAGAATAACCAAGTTTTCTACTTGCTTCTTGTTGTATAGTTGATGTAGTAAAAGGAGCGGCTGGGTTTCTTTTTGACTCTTTTTCTTCAATATCAAAAAGTTCAAAAGTTCCTTGTTTTACAGAAGTCTCAATTATTTTAGCTTCTTCTTCATTATTTACTTTTTGTGTTTTTCCATCTATTTTTGCTAAATCAGCTTTTAATTCAGGGTTTAAAAAATCTGCTTTAATTTTCCAAAATTCTTTAGGAATAAAAGCTTTAATCTCATTTTCTCTATCAACTATAATTCTAACCGCAACACTTTGAACTCTACCTGCACTTAAACCATATCTTACTTTTTTCCATAATAATGGTGAGAGTTCATATCCTACTGCCCTATCAAGTATTCTTCTTGCCTGTTGAGCATCTACTAAATTTTGATTTACTTCTCTTGGATTATTAATAGCTTCTAAAATTGCATCTTTAGTGATTTCATGAAATACAATTCTTTTTATGGGATTTTTTTCAATTTTTAAAGCAGGGATTAGATGCCAAGCAATAGCTTCACCCTCCCTATCCTCATCGGCCGCGAGGTAAATAGTAGTATCTTTATTGATTTGTTTTTTCAAATCAGCTATTACTTTTTTCTTATCTGTTGAAATAAGATACTTAGGCTCAAAGTTATTATCAGGATCAAATCCTAATTTTGACTTAGGAAGATCTCGCACATGACCCATTGATGCCATAACTGTATAATCAGAACCTAAAAATTTTGATATCGTTTTTGCTTTTGCTGGTGACTCTACTATTACTAAATTTTTCACTAAAAAAAACCCTTTTGCTATTTTTAAAAACGAATTTTAACATAATTAAATTAAAATACATTAATATTAAAAAATTACTATCTCTTCTTGAATATTTATATTAAACTTCTCTTTGATTTTTTCTTTTGCTAAGTTTATTAAAAAAAGTGCATCTTCATAAGTTCCACCACCTAAATTTACTAAAAAGTTAGCGTGAGCTTCACTAAAAGCCATATTTCCTTTTTTAAAACCTTTTAATCCAACTTCTTGAATCAATCTTCCTGCAAAGTCACCTTCTGGATTTGTAAAACAGCTTCCAGCACTTGGAATTTGAGGCTGATTCTCTCTCATAGTATTAAACTCTTTTAATTTTTCTTTAGAAAAACCTTCTTCTATATCAAATACAACTTCATAAACAATTGTATTGATTTCCGTATGCCTATAAGAATATGAAATATTTTCTTTTTTTATATAACCAACTTTTGTTTTAATCTTATTTATATAATTAAAAATTTCCCAAGACTTTAAACCTGCGTTCATTTTTACTAAACCTCCGAGGTTTCCTGGAAGTTTTGCTAAAAATTCTAAATTTGCAATATTTTTTTTTCTTACATATGACAGAAGTTTTCCAGAACTAGTAGCACATCCAACATAAAGTTTATTATCTCTTTGCTCTATATAATTAAAATTTTCACCTAAAACAGCAAATTTTGGAGGATTTGATGAGATTAATAAATTATTTGCACGACCAATAATCATAAAATCATCATAATTTCCAATATTTTGTATAACTTTAACCTCTAAAATAGGACCTATTTTTATAGAAGAATATTTTGAAAAATCAATCATTTTTGTACTTATTTTGATCTTAATTCCTCATATTCAGAGGGAATTAAAAAATCTTCCGATTTAATTAAATTTTCATAAAAGCCATGCTTATAGCCTAATTCATATAATTTATCTAAGGCTTGATATTGTATTTTACTTAATTTAACAGAATCATCATTTGCATAAAGATCTAAATACTTATCTAACGTTCTAGCATCAACTCTTATAAGTCCTTTATCCATAACCATTGTTGAAAGAAGTTTTTTATTTTTATTTGCTACTTCAACTGCTTTAATTAAAGTATTTTCATAATTAATTGCACTATGAATAGGAATTGAACGTCTTAAACACATACCACCTAAAGGAAGAGGTAAATCTCCTCCACTAAGTTCAACCCAAATATTCCAAAATTCACGTTCAACTTCAAGATTTTCATCGTATGTTAAAATTGATTCATGAATTAAAACACCAGCATCAACCGCACCATCAAGAACAGCTTTTTCAATCTCTAAAAAATTTATATATGTAATTTTGGCATCTGGATATGCAATTTTAAATAAT
Source organism: Halarcobacter sp. (assembly GCA_965243765.1). Lineage (GTDB taxonomy): Bacteria > Campylobacterota > Campylobacteria > Campylobacterales > Arcobacteraceae > Halarcobacter. The sequence goes on along the minus strand of CBDEWB010000019.1, from coordinate 941,730 downwards.
AAAGCATTTGTAGTATATTTTCCACTAAGTGCAACTTGAAAATTTCTTTTTAACTTCGAACCTTTTTTCTTAATTAATTTAGGACCATAACCTTGTCCAAAAGAAACAGCAGTTTTTAATAAAGCATAATCATCTTTTACAAAAGGATAAAGAGCAAAAGAAATAGCACAGATATCGTACTCCCCTTCTATAGTAGCTTTATTTAATGTTTCAATATCAGCAGCAATATTTTCAAACTTTGCATCATTAGGTGTTACCCAACCAAATTTAATAGCATAGTACATAAAAATATCATCAGCATCAGGAGAGTGTGCAACACTTATAGTTTTCAATAAAAATCCTTAGATATTATATATTCTTTTTAATAAATATGATTGTATCAAGTTATGTATTACTTCTTGTTTATGGTATGTAAATTCACATTAGAAGTATACTTATTCCAAAAACTATTCTCTTAATTCAGAAGATCCTGAAATTAAACGAATCTTAATTATATAGCTGTGTAAAATAATTGGTTTATTTTTATTACTCAGGATAACGCATAAAGTAAGCTATAGTTTTATGAATATTTACTATTTTATCTATCTAACTTAATGAGATAAAAACTTGAATATCGCAAGTATAATCTTATTCCTCTCCTCCAAGACTGTAAAAGAACTCAATCCCAAATTATATAAAATATTCTAGGAGTCTGTCGGATTATATCCTATACAAACAAGATTCCATTCACCTTTGGCTTTTTTAAATCCTCTAAACATAAATTGTCTAAATCCGATTACATGTTTTATAATACCAAAGACAGGTTCTACTGTACTTTTTCTTTCTGAATATATTTGTTTACCTTCTTTAGTTTGTAATCTGTGTTTTAGTTTTTCTACAATGAGACCACTACACAGTAACACTCTAAAATAAATCTCAACCAAGCCTTTAGTTAAGGTATTTAAAGGCTATTTTTAGCTATAATTACACATATAAATTAAAGATATTTAAGCAAAAAGGTAATAAATTGGCATTTAAAGATTCAAACCTCTCTTTTTCAGATTATGCTCTTAATGATAGATTAGAATATGTAGATTCTTTTTTAAAACAATTAGATTCTATAATAGATTTTAATAAATTAAGACCTGTATTAAAGAAGAATGGAACAGGAAGTAAAAATGTATGTGGAGTACAAGCATATGATCAAATATTAATGTTTAAAATCTTACTTATTCAGAAGTTTTATGATTTAAGTGATGAAAAAGCTGAAGAAGGACTTAATGTAAATTTACTTTATATGAAATTTGCAGGATTAAGCTTAGAATCATTAGCACCAAACTCAACTACAATAGGTAGATTTAGAAATTCTTTAATTAAAAATAATCTTCATGGTAAACTTTTTACAAATATTAATAAGCAACTTGAAAAGGCAGGATTAATAGCAACAGGTGGTAAAGATGTACTAGTAGATGCAACATTAACAAAGTCTCATAATAATAGAATCAAAAATAAAAATAAAGAACAAAAAAGTGAAAGTAGACAAAAGGTTGAAGCTTTAAATAAAGCGATAGATATACTTATTGAAGAAGAATTACAAAAGAAAAAACCATCATCAAAACAAATATCAAGATTATTAAAAAAGAAATCTTATAACTCTAAAACTCTTAAAAATGAAGAACTTGATGAGATTCAAAATAAAGATACTAAAGATATTGAAACTTCAAAAAAGATAATTGAAAATGAAGATGATAGTTATGAGCATAAACAAAAGATAGATAAAGATGTAAGAACAGGTTATCAAGCAGGTAAAAAACAATATGCAACAGGATATAAGAATCATATATCAACAGATGCAGATTCAGGAGCTATTTTAGAAACAATGACAACATTTGCCAATACCTCAGATATATCTACCGTTGATACATTTGTTGAAAAATTAGGTGATGATATTAAATCATCAGGTGCAGATAAAGCTTATAAATCAGAAGCTATTGATGAACTACTAAAAGAAAAAGATATTAAAAATAATGTTTGTCTTAAAGAGAGAAATAAAATGAGTGATGAAGATAGAAAGAATCAAAGAGAAAATGAAAAACCAAAACATAAAATCAGAGCAAAAGTTGAACACTCATTTGCTTTAATAAAAACCAGCATGAAACAATCCACAACAAGGTTTACAGGACTGCTCAGGAATAATATGAATTTCACCATTACATGTATAGCTGCCAACCTAAAACTATTTGCCCATAAGAAAATAAAGGCACAAAACGTAAGAATAAGATGATAAAGAGAGGAAAGAATAGAGCAAATTCAATTAGAATTAGGAATAAATATAGATTTGAGATGATAATTTATGATAAATATTTTTTAAAAATTGAAAAATTAAATTTTTATAGATCTTTTTAGTTGTGCTGTGGTCTCTTTATGATAGCTTTGATGATGAGACTAAATTATGGAAAACAATAAAATCATTTTTAAGAGATTATGAAAATGAAGATAATGGATGTATAATTATAGATGATTCATTACTTCATAAACCACATACAAAAGTAAATAATACTGTATGTTGGCAACTATGACCATGTAAGTGGGAAAAGTGTTAAGGGTATCATGATGTTAAACTTTCATTATACAGATAATAGTGGTATATCAATATCTTTAGGATATGAGATTATCACTAAAACTGAAGATAAATGGAGCGAAGAATATCAAAAGTTTATAAAAAAATCTATGTTTACTAAAAATGAAATAATGAAAGATAAACTCCCAATTTTATATTTTAATAATGAAGTAAAATATAAATATATTTTAATGGATAAATGGTTTACAACATCAGATAATATAGAGTTTATAGCATAGTGCTTTAAAAAAGCAATTTGTAGCACCAGTAAAAAAGAATCGTAAAGCAGCACTAACTCTATAAAGACAGAAATAAAAGAAGATATGTTAATATTGACAGCATAGATATGGGAGCTTGTAGTAGTCGACTTATATATTTAAAAGGTTGCAATACACCTTTGAATATTGGTAAGCAAATTGTCAAAAACGGCAACGATGGTGAACCTATGTATCTGTATCTTATTACTAATTGTCCAGTTTCACCACGTTATGGTTGCCTAGTTACATAAATAAGAAAGCGATAGCTTAACAACATAATTGTAAAATCTTTACAGCAAATAAGGATTTTAAAAATGTCACAAGTCTATCACTCTAATGCCAGAACAAACCAGCATGTAAGAGAAATAATACAACAATCTAATTTAACAAATGTTGAATTAGCAAATAATTATAATGTGAATGTTAAAACTATCGCCAAGCATAAAAATAGAGATTTTTTAAATGATAAAAGTTCAAGACCAAAAAGAATCCATTATGCTCTAACACCTTTAGAAAAAGAGTTAATTAAAGTAGTCAGAACAATGACTTGGATGGAGTTAGATGACTTAGCAGATACAATCGTTGATATTATTCCAAATGCAAATAGAAGTAATGTTTATCGCACTTTAAAAGCCTTTGATATAAACAGAGTTCCACAAGAGCAAAAAGAAAAAGCTAAAAAGTTCAAAGAGTATGAGCCTGGTTATTTACATATAGATGTAACTTATTTACCAAAGTTTGACAAGCAAAAATATTACCTATTTGTAGCAATAGACAGGGCTACAAGGCTACTTTACTATAAAGTGTATGAGAATAAGACAGCAGCAAATGCAGTATCTTTTCTAAAAGAATGTAAAGAATTTTTTCCATTTTACTTAACACATATTTTAACAGATAATGGATTAGAGTTCACAGACAAATGGGCAAGAGGAAAAGGTTTTGTAAGTGGTAATCATAAGTTTGATGTAGAGTGTAAAGATGATGAGATAGAACATAGGCTAACAGCTCCATACACACCTCAAACTAACGCAATGGTAGAAAGAGTAAACGGAACTATTAAAAATGCTACAATTAAAGCAGAAGAGTATGACAATATTGATGATGTTAAAAAAGATTTAAATAAATTTTTGATATACTACAACTTCAATAGAAGACATGGTTCTTTAAAAAAGAATTAAAAGTTAGAACTCCATTTGATGCAGTTCAAAGTTGGTTTCAAACGAAACCTGAAATATTTAAGATTTTACCAGATGTGTTTCAACATATTGCTTTTGAAATGGTACAACGTGGTGAAACTTGACAACTAATGATATAGACTTATCCTTTCAACAGACACTTGGAATCTATCAAAAACGGTGGAAAATAGAGGAATATCACAAGTCATTAAAACAAAATTTAAAGATAGAACATTCGCCAACTAAGGTTGAATTATCACAAAGAAATCATATTAACTTAACTATAGGTGCATTTATCAAGCTAGAAAAACTTCGTTTGAACTATAAAATGAATCACTTTGCAATTAAAGAAAAAATATATATTGAAGCTCTAAAGGTTGCTTATCAAAAAGTTAGAGAATTAAAGTGTGGATAATTCTGTAACATTTACTGTAAATTATGATATTTAGATTATTGTAACATCAGTTAATAAGTTTAATATCAGTTTTCCTAGGTTGTGTAAATAATACTTATGAAAATAGCGAAGAGTTAAGAAAAATCGACCTTAAAAATAAAAATTATTTCTTTTGATACTTTGTATATAGATACTGATAAACAAGTATTTGAAAAAAATCACAAATTCTACATCTAAAACTTTTGCAATTTTCTGTAATTATTTGACAAAATTTCAAAAGTATAGTAATGTAAAAGTATATTTAATATTATTAACCTAATATAAGAGCCACTTGCAAATTCAATAATACTCAATAGCTAATTTTTTATTTTCATCACTTTTAGTTTTAAAAAAATGATTATTTATTTTTCTTTGCGTAGTTTACACTAAATTTAGTAAATTTCTTAAAAAATCATATTTTTTCTCCATACTTTATGGTTTTGACTATAAAATTGAAGATTTTTCTATTATTTTTAATAAAAGTCATGTAATGAGTTTTAAACTTTGATGAATACAAACAGATAAAATTCCAAATGATAAAACAGAAGCTACTTTTGTAGCTCCTTGATAATAAATTGTATTACATCCAAAGTCATCTTTTAAATATTTATTTACTCTTTCAACCATACTTCTTTGATTGTAGTGGTGTTCATCTGATGATTTAGGTAAATTTAAAAATTCAAATTTTACTTTTTCATCTTTGATAAGTTGAATCTTTTGTTTTAATTCTTTTGAGTTCTTGGGATTTATATCTATAATTGCTTTATGATTTAGTTTTTCAGAAAACTCTCTAATTATATCGCTGTCATACCAAGCATCAAGTAAATCACGAAGATACATCACTCTTTTACTAGTTTCATTGATAAGTGGAAGTGCTACTGAACTATCATGAACATTTGCACCTGAATAGAATGCTGCTATTGGTATATCTCCATCTACTGCACTAATATGAAGTTTACCACCTATTGTAATCTCTCTGTTACCTTTAGAATTTTGTTTGACACCAACACCACAAACAGTAGATACTAAAGATAACATCTTTTTAGTAGTTTTCATCTCTTTTTGTAGTTCTAAAATCTTTGGTTTTACAGGCTCTCTCTTTTCACCTTTCTTAGGTCGTCCGACCTTATTTTTAGGCTTTTCTTCTTTCTCAATCTTTACAGGTTTTTCTCTAAGTGGTATCATAGCAGCATCTGTTGCATTGTACATAAAAACTGTATCCGATAAATATTCATTAACAAACTTTTTATGAGTTTTTTGAGCTATTTGTAAATCACTCAATTCTTTGAATACCCTACTAAATTTAGCTTCACTTGGAATATCTATTTTATACCTCCATCCACACAATACTCGTAATACTCTATCGCTATGAAGTCTATCAATTAAATCTCTTGTTGTTTGCATATTGTAAACAGATTTAGCAATCATTGCTCTTGCTATTTCTATTCTATCTTTTGGTGTATTTGTAATCGTTACAACTGTTACATTCTTTTCAATTTGAGCAAAGTCTAAAATCTTTATTAGTTTCTCTTCTTTGGTACTTAATGTTCCTAATTGTTCTTTTATTTCAAGAAACAAACAATTTTCAAGGTTTAGAATTTTAGTCCACATTTTAGATAGGTTTGTAGATAATTTTGGCATAATATTTTTCATAAGTTGAATCTCTTTTCTGTTAAATTTTATGGTATAAAATTATAACTTATCTGAAATTAGATTTCAGCTTTTTTGAACAAAATAAATTAAATTATGAGCTTTTTTGTTAATTTGCAAGTGGCTCATAAGTATGGAAAATACAAAATTTAGAGAAAATAGGTTCTCCAGAAACCAAGAATGATAATAAAGGTAAACTAAATATAGATAAATTTAAAAAATTAATCTCTGCGATTAGAAAGAATATAAAAGTTAATTTTATAATTATTTTAATCTAAATTTTAAAAAATTAAAAAGTTCAGAATTCTAAGCTTTTTTTGATTCGTATTTTTCTTTTAACTCTTCGGATTTCTCATAAGACTTTTTATTTAACTTTACATTTACAAATATAAGAAAACAACAAGGTAATAATTCCTCAAATAAATTATGTAATTACTACATTAAATATTGACATTGTTAAATTTATGTTTATTATAACTTTGCAATAAAAAAATAAAAACACAAGGAAGCTATTATGCTTAATTTACTAAAAAGTAAAAACTAACCATACAATAGATACAATTCCAAATATAAAATAGTAAAAAGTTAAGGAATATTTTGAGAATTGCATTTATAGGTGATATAGTGGGTCGTCCAGGACGAAACATAATAAAAGGAAATTTATCTACGATTAAAACAGAATACAATATTGATTTTGTAATAGCAAATGGTGAAAATGCTAGTCACGGTTTTGGACTTACTATTAAAAACTGTGATGAATTATTTAAAGCTGGAATAAATGTAATAACTGGTGGAAATCATATTTTTGATAAGAAAAAAGAGATATTTGTTTTACTTGAAACAAAAGATGTATTAAGACCTGATAATTATCCTCTTGGTGTTCTAGGTTCAGGAATCAAAATATTTGATATTAATTCAAATGGAAAAAGTGAAAAACTTGCAGTAATAAATCTTATGGGACAATTTTCTATGCCAAGTGTTGAGAACCCTTTTAATTGGGGAAAAAAACTTGTAAATGACTTACAAGAACAAGGAATAAAAAATATTTTTATAGATTTTCATGCAGAAGCAACTAGTGAAAAAAGAATTATTTTTATGATGTTAAAAGGCAAAGTAAGTGCTATTTGTGGAACGCATACTCATGTAGGAACTGATGATTTAGAGATTACTGATAATACGGCATATTTAACAGACATAGGATTGACTGGTTGTAGAGATAATATCATTGGTATGAACGATAAAGTTCCAATTCTTAAAGCAAGAACAGGCTTAGGGGGACATTTTGAAGTTCCAAATTCATGTAAATCAGTTTTACAAATTATGGTTATTGATATAGAAGATGGAAAAGCTATAAATTGTTTTAAATTAAAAAAGCTTTGCGATAGAAATGAATTAATTAAAACAGATGCAATTATCTAGTATTTCTAATAGTTATGAACTTTTAATTTTTTTAAAAGATAAAAATTTAATAGAAGAAAAAGAAGAGTTTTGGTGGCCTTCAAATAGTGATTTTGAAATATTTTTAGGAGCTATTTTAACTCAAAATACAAAATGGCTAAATGTAGAAAAATCTTTGGCAAATTTAAAAAAACTTAATCTATTATCTTTAGAAGCACTAGCAAAAGTTGATTTAGAAATATTGATTTTAGCAATTACTTCAAGTGGTTTTAAAAATCAAAAATCAATTAGAATAAAATTATTAGCAAAAAATATAATAGAAGAGTTCGCAACTTTTAACTCTTTTAAACAAAATGTATCAAAAACTTGGCTTTTAAATCAAAAAGGAATAGGTTTAGAAACTGCTGATGCTATTTTGTGTTATGCTTGTCATCAAGAGTTTATGGTAGTTGATAAATATACTGCAAGACTGTTAAAATATTTTGGTTTTGAGTTTGAAAGTTACGAAGATTTACAAGCTTGGTGTGAATATGGAATTAATGAAAATTTTGATAAAATAATTGAACTTTACGGTCATGATATATCTCTAAATAAACTATATTGTAGATTTCATGGCAAAATTGTAGAATTTATGAAAAATAATAAACTATGAATATTACAAGGGTTCGCTAATGATTATAAATCTACAAACCAAAGATGGTGTAGGAAAATCAATTGTTGCAATGCAAATTATCGCACCATATTTATTATAAAAGATAAAAAGGTTCATTTTAATTGGGACTAATTTTAAGGAATATGGATGGGTAAACAAGAAAAAATAGTATCAATGTTCAATGATATTGCAGGGACGTATGATATAGCAAATAGAGTTTTAAGTATGGGAATTGATAAATCTTGGAGAAACAAAGCTTGTAACTTATCTTATAATTTTTATGATAAAAATAAAATAGATAAAATAGTTGATGTTGCTTGTGGAACAGGAGATATGATTGAATTTTGGCAAAAAATTGCAGACTCAAATGGAATTGAATTATCCAATATTGTAGGTGTTGATCCTAGTATTGGTATGATTGAAGTTGCAAAGAAAAAACTTCCAGAGGTAGAGTTTATTGAAGCAGGAGCCGCCCAAATGCCATTAAATAATAATAGTGCTGATATTATATCAATTTCATATGGAATTCGAAATGTAGTTCAGAGACAAGAGGCTTTTGATGAATTTGCAAGAGTTTTGAAAAAAGATGGTTTAGTTGTGATTTCTGAGTTTACAAAACAAGAAAAAACTAATCCTTTGGATTATTTGACTGATTTTTATATAAATAAAATCCTACCAATTTTAGGTGGATTTATTTCAAAAAATAAAGAAGCATATACTTATTTACCGAACTCAATTGATGAATTTTTAACTACAGAGAATCTTTGTAAAGAGTTAAAACAAGCTGGACTTGAAACTATTTACACAAAATCATTTTCGATGAAAATTTCAACTTTAATTATTGCAAGAAAATTGTAGTTTTTTGCAATAATAAAGAGGCAAAACTTTGAATAATCCTATTTCCGTATCAACATTAAATACTCAGATTAAATCACTTTTAGAAACAACTTTTATAAATGTTTATGTAGAAGGTGAAATTTCTAATTTAACTTATCATAACTCTGGACATATATACTTTTCAGTAAAAGATGCAAACTCAACTATTTCATGTGTGATGTTTAGAGGAAATGCAAGGTATTTAAAATTTCAACTTGAAGTTGGACAAAAAGTTATGATTTCTGGAAATATTACAGTCTATACTCCACGAGGAAACTATCAACTTTTATGTAATAAAATTGAACCATCAGGGCAAGGAACGTTAGCCTTAGCCTATGAGCAATTAAAGAAAAAACTTCAAGAACAAGGTTTTTTTAATCCTGAAATAAAAAAACAACTTCTTAAATATCCTAAGAAAATCGCTTTAGTTACATCACCTACTGGTGCTGCAATTGAAGATATGAAAAAAGTTGCAAGTAATAGATGGCCTTTAGTTGAACTAATTTTAATACCTACCTTAGTTCAAGGAGAAGAGGCAAAACATGATATTGTTTCTTCTTTAAATTATGCTAATACTTTAGATATTGATTTGATTATTGTTGGACGTGGTGGTGGAAGTGTTGAAGATTTATGGGCATTTAATGAAGAAATAGTTGCCCTTGCAATTTTCGAATCAACTAAACCAGTTATTTCAGCAGTTGGACATGAAATAGACTTTTTAATATCTGACTTTGTAGCTGATATAAGAGCTGCAACACCATCAAATGCTATAGAAATAGCACTTCCTGATATAAATGAACATCGTATGTATTTAGACACTCTTAATAAGGATTTTGAGAATAGGTTCCAAAATATATATACACACAAACAAAATGAACTGAAAAATATGGTTAAGCTTTTTGAACAAAACTCTATTGAATCAAAATTTAATTTTATAAATGAACAAATAAATATGATTAGAGAAGGTTATAAAAATTATTTAACACAAATTTTAAATACAAATCAAAATAGATTAAATAATTTAAAAGAAAATTTTGAACTTAATAATCCTAAAAGAAAAGATAATAATGGATATGCTCAAGTTTCTTCAAATAATAAAATAATAAATTTAGAGGATTTGAATGTAAATGATAAAATTACACTTCAAAGCCCAAAAACAATTGTTTCATGCCTTGTAGAAAGTCTTAAAGAACAATATTAATTTAAGTTTATAATTGATACAAATTTTAATAAATCTGTTTCTACTATTGATTTCAATAAATTAAAAGAAAACGATTTTCTAATAGTTATGCAAATGGTGATTTTAGAGATTAAATAGATATTTCACCAAAATTAAAAGGTAAAATACTTGAAGTAATGCAAAATATAAATAAATTAGGTGATGCTCTAGGTAAAAGTGCAAAACAAAATTTAGAGAAAAGATGAAATTTGGATAAAATATGTAAAGAATACTACAAAATCAGGTGGATATTATTGGGTATTTGCTATAATGTATTCCTTTAAATCTTGTGATGGAACAAAAAGATTTTTATCTTGTCGTAGAAAACCATCGCGAGATGAGATTAAAACTGTAGAAAAATTGTATGAGAAATGGAATAATGAAGAAAGGTAGTTAGAATGAATATTAATTCAGAAGAAGTTGCTAATACTAGTGAGTTTATGAAGTTTATAGAATTAGTAACCGATTTGGATGTAAAATAAAATGTCTTTAGTTGATAAAAAACTTTTAAAAAGATTAAAAATTTTATATGTAGAAGACGATACTAGTGCAAGAAATGAGTTATCATCTTTATTAAGTAATTTTTTTGAAAGTGTTTATACTGCTCAAGATGGTAAAATAGGCTTGGATCTTTATAAACAAAAACAACAAGAGATAGATGTAATTGTAACAGATATTAATATGCCAGAACTATCTGGGATTGAGATGCTTAAAGAAATCAGAACTTTTGATAAAGATGTACCTGTAATTTTTACGACGGCATATTCTGATAATGATTTTTTATTTGAAGCAATAAAATTAAAAGTTTATGAATATATAATTAAACCTATAGATATTAGAAAATTTATGATGGTTTTAAATGAATTAGCAACAACTATATATAAAGATTTTCTTTTAAACCAACAGAATAAAGAGTTACAACAATATAAAGATATTATTTATAATTATAATATAGTAATCAGAACAAATAAGAATATGCAAATATCTTTTGTTAATGATGTCTATTGTCAAACAACAGGTTTTAATAAAAAAGAGCTGCTAGGAAAAGAGTTAATTTTCTTAAAACACAAAGATACTAATACAAACATTTATAACAGTGTTGTAAATAATAATAATAAAAGAAATATCGAGTTAAAATTTATAACAAAAGATGGAAGTTATTATATAGCAGATACTAATATAATAAGTACTTTAAATGATAATGGTGAAGTAACAGGTTGTTTAGTAATTCAAAAAGATGAAACAAAAAAAGCCTTACAAAGAAGAGAAGTACAATCTTCTCTAATAAGAGATAAGGGTGAAATATTTATAAAAAGTAAAGAAAATAATGCAGAATATTTACAAGCAGTAAATATCTTGAAAGATGAAGTTAGTAATTTAAAAAAAGAAGTAGATACTGTAAAAAAGGAAAAAGATCAATATATTTATACAGCTGAAAAATATACACTTGAGAATAAAAGATTAAAATTAGAAGTTAAGCAATATAAAAAAGATTTTTCTATAGTAACTTCTCAACATGCAAAATCAATTAAACTTTCGAAAGATAACTCTAATTATTTAATAGAATTAAAAAGATTAAATTTAAAACTATTTAGTATTAAAGAAGATCATGAAAAAGAGTGTAAACAAATTAGAGTAAATTATGAAGTAAAACTTGGTGATTTAGAGCAAGAATTAGAAGATATAAAAAATAAACTTGATAATGTAGATAACATAGAAGCAATTGCACAAAAATTATCTTATTGGAAAGAAAAAGCAAAAAGTGAAGCTAAAAAAATAGAAAAACTTGAAAGAGATATTATTAACCATGGAGATACAACTATAATGGATAAACTATTTGGAAGCAGATAACTTCCTGAGAGTGTAAACTCATCTGTGTAAACCAACATTATCCTCTAACTACTTTGTATATTTTTCCATAATTTCGCTGAAAAATATACATAGTTGAGGATAAATCTCTGACCAATTTCTAACTCTTGACCTTTTCCATTTATTTTGAACCTCCTGTGTTGATAAATACATTACCTTAAAAGCTGAGTCTACTGTGAGACCACTACACAGTAGCACTCTAAAATAAATCTCAACCAAGCCTTTAGTTAAGGTATTTAAAGGCTATTTTTAGCTATAATTACACATATAAATTAAAGATATTTAAGCAAAAAGGTAATAAATTGGCATTTAAAGATTCAAACCTCTCTTTTTCAGATTATGCTCTTAATGATAGATTAGAATATGTAGATTCTTTTTTAAAACAATTAGATTCTATAATAGATTTTAATAAATTAAGACCTGTATTAAAGAAGAATGGAACAGGAAGTAAAAATGTATGTGGAGTACAAGCATATGATCAAATATTAATGTTTAAAATCTTACTTATTCAGAAGTTTTATGATTTAAGTGATGAAAAAGCTGAAGAAGGACTTAATGTAAATTTACTTTATATGAAATTTGCAGGATTAAGCTTAGAATCATTAGCACCAGACTCAACTACAACAGGTAGATTTAGAAATTCTTTAATTAAAAATAATCTTCATGGTAAACTTTTTACAAATATTAATAAGCAACTTGAAAAGGCAGGATTAATAGCAACAGGTGGTAAAGATGTACTGGTAGATGCAACATTAACAAAGTCTCATAATAATAGAATCAAAAATAAAAATAAAGAACAAAAAAGTGAAAGTAGACAAAAGGTTGAAGCTTTAAATAAAGCGATAGATATACTTATTGAAGAAGAATTACAAAAGAAAAAACCATCATCAAAACAAATATCAAGATTATTAAAAAAGAAATCTTATAACTCTAAAACTCTTAAAAATGAAGAACTTGATGAGATTCAAAATAAAGATACTAAAGATATTGAAACTTCAAAAAAGATAATTGAAAATGAAGATGATAGTTATGAGCATAAACAAAAGATAGATAAAGATGTAAGAACAGGTTATCAAGCAGGTAAAAAACAATATGCAACAGGATATAAGAATCATATATCAACAGATGCAGATTCAGGAGCTATTTTAGAAACAATGACAACATTTGCCAATACCTCAGATATATCTACCGTTGATACATTTGTTGAAAAATTAGGTGATGATATTAAATCATTAGGTGCAGATAAAGCTTATAAATCAGAAGCTATTGATGAACTACTAAAAGAAAAAGATATTAAAAATAATGTTTGTCTTAAAGAGAGAAATAAAATGAGTGATGAAGATAGAAAGAATCAAAGAGAAAATGAAAAACCAAAACATAAAATCAGAGCAAAAGTTGAACATTCATTTGCTTTAATAAAAACCAGCATGAAACAATCCACAACAAGGTTTACAGGACTGCTTAGGAATAATATGAATTTCACCATTACATGTAAGCTGCCAACCTAAAACTATTTGCCCATAAGAAAATAAAGGCACAAAACGTAAGAATAAGATGATAAAGAGAGGAAAGAATAGAGCAAATTCAATTAGAATTAGGAATAAATATAGATTTGAGATGATAATTTATGATAAATATTTTTTAAAAATTGAAAAAATAAAATTTTATAGATCTTTTTAGTTGTGCTGTGGTCTCTTTATGTAAAGGCTTAAAAATGGAAAGAATGAAATATACAGAAGAGTTTAAAATAGAAGCAGTAAATCAAGTTATCAAAAATAGCTATGGAATAAGAGAAACAGCTCTAAGACTTGGAGTAAATAAAGATTCATTACGCAATTGGATTAAACAATTAGAATCTCCAAAAGCAATACAAAAACATCAAATAACATATTTAATTATATTAAAAATAGGATAAATAATCTTATTTTTAATATCTTATAATACTTTGTTTCGTTTTTCAGGACTGACTAAATATTAAGCCATATTAGTATAGATTGCTTGAACATCATCATCTTCATCAATCTTTTCTAATAATTTTCCTATCTCTGATTGTTGAGCTTCTGTAAACTCTTGAGGATTATTTGAAATTCTTTCTAATTTTGCTTTTGTAAGTTCAATATTAAGTTCTTCAAATTTATTATTTAAAGCTCCAAAATCTTTATAATCAGCACTTACGAAAATAAGACCATCTTCTTCAATCTCTTCAAGACCAGAATCAATAAGTTTAAGCTCTAAGTCATCTATATCCATAGAAGAAGGTTTATGAAACTCAAAAAGTGCTTTTCTATCAAACATAAACTCTAAAGAACCAGTAGGTACTATTACTCCACCATTTCTTGAAAAATACATTTTTATGTTTGCTACTGTTCTTGTATTATTATCCGTTGCAGTTTCTATGAAAATAAGAACACCATGAGGACCTTTGCCCTCAAAATTAACTTCATTAAAACTACTTGAATCTTTTACACTAACTCTTTTGATTGCTGCTTCAATATTTGTTTTTGGCATATTTTCAGATTTTGCATTTAAAATAGCAGTTCTTAGTGCTGAATTCATTTCTGGATCTGGAACTCCTGCTTTTGCTGCCATTTCAATAGCTTTTGCTAATTTTGGGAAAACTCTTGACATTGTTCCCCATCTTTTCATTTTTGCTGCTTTTCTATATTCGAAAGCTCTACCCATAAATAACTCCAAAATTTATATAATGTTTCAAGAATTATATCGTGTTTGTAATAATATCTTTATAAGATATAGCAAAATTGTTTTTAAATATAATTTCAACAGATTTCACTCAAGTTTAAATTATAGAAAACCCATAAATGTTTATCTTGAATATCTGAAAAATGTAAGATAATATAGCAGTTTCTTATAAAATTAAATCTTTAGAAAAATTGTCTTGATTTTTAGGGGCATTATAGTTTTTTATATACTTCTTTTAGTATTGCTTTGAATTCATTTTCAAAAGCTTCTAATCTTGAAAAAGTTCTTTCTTTCATTTGTTTCTTTTATTCTTTAAAATTTAATATTGTCATAATGTAAATCCTTAAAATTAATTTACTAGATTATTCTATCTAATAAATTTTATTGTTAAGGTTTACACTATCTTTTTTAAATATCTTGAACAATATTATATTCTAGTATTAGAAGTATAAATCTCACATACTTAAATACTAGAATATTTTAATAAAATTTCTGCTATTATATTTCTCTATTTTATTCAAGGATTTTATTTGAAATTTCTGCTTAGTTTATTAATTTTTTCTATAACATTATTTGCACAAGAAGAAGCACTTCCTGTTATAAATCTTTCAATTGCAGCACTTGAAGAACCTGCTCAATTTGTAAAAACAATTAATATTGCACTAATTTTAACACTGTTAGTCCTAGCACCTACATTGCTTTTAATGGTTACTAGTTTTACAAGACTAATAATTGTCTTCTCACTTTTAAGACAAGCAATGGGATTACAACAGACACCTCCAAATCAAATTATTCTTTCTCTTTCATTAATTCTTACAATTTTTATTATGGAACCATATGCAAAAAAATCTTGGGAAGAAGGGGTTAAGCCTTACATGGAAGAAAAAATTGGTTATGAAGTAGCTTTTGAAAAAGGGGTTAAACCTTTTAAAAATTTTATGATAAAAAATACTAGGGAAGCTGATTTGGCTCTTTTTTATAGAATTAAAAAAGAAGAAAACCCTAAAAATATTGATGATGTTCCATTAACTCTTTTAATGCCTGCTTTTATTGTTAGTGAATTAAAAACAGCTTTTGAAATAGGCTTTTTAATATTTTTACCTTTTTTAGTAATTGATATTATTGTAGCTTCCATTCTTATGTCTTTAGGAATGATGATGTTACCACCTGTTATGATATCCTTGCCTATTAAAATTATATTCTTTATTGTAATTGATGGTTGGGCATTAATAATTGGTAATCTTGCCCAGAGTTTTAAGTGACGCTTTAAGATATGGAAAAAATATACAAAATAGTGCAAGAGTAACTAATGGGTTTACATTATAGTAAATAAGTATTAGTACTTTATTGTCAAGTTTCACCACGTTGTACCATTTCAAAAGCAATATGTTGAAACACATCTGGTAAAATCTTAAATATTTCAGGTTTCGTTTGAAACCAACTTTGAACTGCATCAAATGGAGTTCTAACTTTTAATTCTTTTTTTAAAGAACCATGTCTTCTATTGAAGTTGTAGTATATCAAAAATTTATTTAAATCTTTTTTAACATCATCAATATTGTCATACTCTTCTGCTTTAATTGTAGCATTTTTAATAGTTCCGTTTACTCTTTCTACCATTGCGTTAGTTTGAGGTGTGTATGGAGCTGTTAGCCTATGTTCTATCTCATCATCTTTACACTCTACATCAAACTTATGATTACCACTTACAAAACCTTTTCCTCTTGCCCACTTATCAGTAAATTCCAGTCCATTATCTGTTAATATATGAGTTAGGTAAAATGGAAAAAATTCTTTACATTCTTTTAGAAAAGATACTGCATTTGCTGCTGTCTTATTCTCATACACTTTATAGTAAAGTAGCCTTGTAGCCCTGTCTATTGCTACAAATAGGTAATATTTTTGCTTGTCAAACTTTGGTAAATAAGTTACATCTATATGTAAATAACCAGGCTCATACTCTATAATGTCCCTAGAAAAACAAACCAGTTAACCAAGTATTCTTATTCTAAATGATAGAATAAAATACAAAATATAGGGATAAATAAAAATGAGTACAAAAAGAAAAACATATAGTGCAGAATTTAAATCAAAGTTAGTTCTTGAGGTTTTAGAGGCAGAGAAAACTATAAATGAGATTGCAAGTCATTACGAAGTTTTACCAGTAAGTTTAAAAAACTGGAAAAAACAGTTTTTAGAAAACATGTCACTTACATTTGATAAAAGTTCGGTGGTAAGAGAGTATAAAACTGAGATAGAAATTTTACAAAAAGATAAAGATAACATGGCTAAAAAAGTTGGTGAATTAACATTAGAAAGAGATTTCCTAGAGGGAAAGCTCGTAAGCTTGGTCTCATCTAAGAGTCGTAAGACTTTTGTAGATTCTGAGCATAAACTCTCCCTAAATAAACAATGTATAGCACTTAATATTTCAAAGTCATCATTATATTATATACCTGTACAAAAGTTCAGTAGTGATGAAGATATTACACTATTAAATATGGTTAATGATATATACTCAGAGTTTCCATATTATGGAACAAGAAGAATGCTAACTGCATTAGAAAATGAAGGATTCTTTGTAGGTAGAAAGTTGATCAAAACAATCTATCAATATCTAGGGATAAGAGCGATATATCCTACAAAGAAGACCACTATACCAAATAAAGAACATTATAAATATCCATACTTATTGAAAGAGTTTAAAAATGATAAAAATCAAGTAATTATTGATACTCCAAATAAAGTATGGAGTACAGATATTACATATATTAAACTTGAACGAGGTCATGTTTATTTAGCTGCAATTATTGATTGGAATACCAAGAAAATATTATCTTGGAAACTATCAAATACAATGGATGTATCACTTACAACAAGTGTGTTAAATGAAGCATTAAGTCTATATCCTAAACCTGATATAGTGAATACTGATCAAGGCTCACAATATACAGCGTCAGCTCATGTTGATATATTAAATAAACATGATATTAAAATATCCATGGATGGTAAAGGGCGAAGTATCGATAATATCGTAATTGAGAGATTCTGGCGTAGTATCAAATATGAAGAAATATATCTAAATGATTATAAAAGTATGAATGAATTGAGATACTCAATTGATAATTATATGCAAAAATATAATAGTAGAAGATTACATTCAGCTATTGGAAATAAGACACCAAATGAGGTATATTTTAAAGCTATTAATAATTTAGATAGTAAATTGTTACAAAAAGTATCATAGGTATTTGGAATAAGAAAACTTGGTTAAGTGGTCTTGACAAGGGAGGACATTATACTCTTTGAACTTTTTAGCTTTTTCTTTTTGCTCTTGTGGAACTCTATTTATATCAAAGGCTTTTAAAGTACGATAAACATTACTTCTATTTGCATTTGGAATAATATCAACGATTGTATCTGCTAAGTCATCTAACTCCATCCAAGTCATTGTTCTGACTACTTTAATTAACTCTTTTTCTAAAGGTGTTAGAGCATAATGGATTCTTTTTGGTCTTGAACTTTTATCATTTAAAAAATCTCTATTTTTATGCTTGGCGATAGTTTTAACATTCACATTATAATTATTTGCTAATTCAACATTTGTTAAATTAGATTGTTGTATTATTTCTCTTACATGCTGGTTTGTTCTGGCATTAGAGTGATAGACTTGTGGCATTTTTAAAATCCTTATTTGCTGTAAAGATTTTACAATTATGTTGTTAAGCTATCGCTTTCTTATTTATGTAACTAGGCAACCATAACGTGGTGAAACTAGACACTTTATAAGTCATAAACCATAGCAATCTCATCACAAATAGGAAAATGTTTACATCTAATACAATCAGCCCAAATTTTATGCTCTGGAATATTCTCTTTTTCAATCTCATGAAAACCAAGGTTTTCAAAAAAACCTTTTTCATAAGTTAATGATAATATTTGTTTTAAGCCTAGCTTTTTACCTTCAAGAATGCAGGCTTGTACAAGTTTTTTCCCAAGTTTTAAACCTCTAGATTTTGGTGAAACGATTAAACTTCTAACTTCTGATAGTCTTGAAGAGTGTATGTGTAAAGCAGTAAACCCAGCAATGTGTCCATCTACTTCTACAACTGTATATGATCTAATTGTATTAGCCATTTCATCTTGAGTTCTTAATAAAATTGTACCTTTATCAACTTCTTCTTTTATGAGAACTTGCATTTTTTCAATATGAGTTACATCAGGCTTAAAAAAATTAATTTCCAAATAAGTATCCTGTGATTGCATTTTGCAAATCTAACATACCTTTTTTCTTCAAGTTGGATATAAAGATTCCATCAGGATATGTTCTTTTTAATTTTTGTAAGTCATTTTGTTTTAATTTGTCAATCTTAGTAAAAGCATTAATAATAAGTTGATCTTTTCTTTTATATTCTCGTAAAAAAGCATTAACATTCTTATCAATTACTAAATCAGGATGCCTAGAATCAATCAAATGTACATAAATTTGTAAAGCTGGTCTTTGCTCTAGATATTTAGTTAAGTTTTTATTCCACTCTTTTTTTAAACTTTTTGAAACTCTTGCATATCCAAAACCAGGTAAATCAACAAATCTTGCATATAAATAAGGTAACTCTTCATTTTTAGTTTTAAACTTAATATCAAAATAATTGATAAGTTGTGTTTTACCAGGAGTAGAAGAAGATTTAGCCAACCCTTTTCTATGTGTTAAGGTATTTAATAAAGAAGATTTTCCTACATTACTTCTTCCTAGAAATGCTACTTCTGCTTTATTTGGACTTGGTGAATCTGATATACTTTGTGCTGATGTTAAAAATTGTGCATCTACAATTTTCATATTATTTACCTGCATCTATATCTAAAATAAATCTAATAGGTTTTTGTGAAGTTCCTGTTACTTTTGCATTGCCAGTTCTTTTATTAATAAAAATTTTCTCACCAAAAAGTTCTCTATTTTGTAATATTTCTTTTAAATAACCATTTCCTGAAATCATATATTCATCTTTTAAAGGATTAAAAACAATTTTATTTCCTTTTCCTTTAAATTGTTTCCCATTTAAAAATATTTCAAAAGTTACATTTCCTGAAGCTACATACTTTAAAGGTTTCTTAGATTTTGTTTTTCTTTTCATATAAATTTCTAATTTATTAGAATTCAGTCTATCTTTTCCCATTTGTAATTTTACATTTCCTGTAAATATTGACAAACCTTTTAAATCATTTGTTTCAAAATTTAGTGCATCAATTATTAATTTTTGTGTATCTGCAAAAAGTACTGTAACACAAAATAAAAATCCTATTAAGAATTTCATAATATTTCCTTTACTTTTCCTCAATATTAATTTCAAAATGAATATCTTTTGCTTTCATATAATATTTATTGATATCTAAATATATATTTTTACCTTCTATCTTATTATTATAATAAGTTCCATAAAAAGGTAAACTATTTGTTGCAATTTTTGTTTTTGCATTATAATTTAATTCATTAGTATTTAACATAATATACTTATCTCTTTGATATTTTACATTATTTAAAAACTCAAAATTATCATCTCTTTTTATAATAATATCTGAATAAAGTATATCTGTGACTTCCTTATTTTGTTTATCTTTTGATTTTAATGTTAACGCACCTTCTAACATAACATCTCTATTGTTATATCTTAAAATCTTTTTTGAATATATAATTCTATTCATACTATCCGTGGTTAGCGTATATGTTGTGGAATCAGTAAATATTAATACTGCAATTTCATTATAAATATCTGCTTTAGTTTTATTTTCAACTGGTATAAAATAACTAATAGTTGCTAAAATTAAAAGAGAAATAACAAAAAACCTTATAACCATGCGTTTATAAAATCCTGCTCAATCCCATCTTTTTTTATGATATATTCAATCATTTCTCGTACTGCTCCACTACCACCGAAACTTTCACATTTTATATTAACTATATTTTTAATATAAGAAGAACCGTTTGCAGGAGTAAAAGATAAACCAACTTTTTTTAACATTTTAAAATCATTTAAATCATCACCAATAGCTGCTACTTGATTCCAACTAAGCCCTTCTTCTTTTAAAATATTTTCTAAAACTTCATCTTTATTATGAATACCTTGAAATAAATATTCAATTTGTAAATCTTTTGCTCTTTTTTCAACAATTAAAGAGTTACGTCCTGTAATAATCGCAACTTTTTTACCAAGTTTTTTAGTCCACGTAGCAATTGCTAAACCATCTGAGACATCAAAAGATTTTAATTCATCTCCTGAATTAGTGTAAGTGATTTTTCCATCAGTCATAGTTCCATCTACATCAAGTACGATTAATTCAATCATAATACGCCTTTAGTACTAGGAATTCCTAATTTATCATTTCTAATAAGAGCACGTCTAAGAGCAACAGCAAAAGCTTTAAAACTAGCTTCTACGATATGATGTTTATTTCGTCCTTGATCTTGTATTATATGACAAGTTAAACCTGCGTTCATAACAAGTGCATAAAAAAACTCTTTTACTAATTCTGTATCAAATTCTCCTATTTTTCCAGAAATATTTACTTCAAAAACTAAAAAAGGTCTATTTGATAAATCTAAAGCACATGAAATAGCTGCTTCATCCATAACAACAGTTGCATTGCCATATCTTTCAACATTTTTTATTGGAAAAATTTCATTTTTTAAAGCTTTTCCTAAAACAATACCACAATCTTCGACACTATGATGTGCATCAATATGTAAGTCACCTTTACAAGTTAAATCAATATTAATTCCACTATGTTTAGAAAAAGCTTCCAACATATGATCAAAAAAACTGACACCTGTATTTATGTTTGAGCTAGCATTTCCATTTATATCAAGTTTACATTTAATATCTGTTTCTTTAGTTTTTCTATTAATTTCAGTCATAAATATTCCTATTCTGCAATAATCATTGCACTATTTAAACCATTTTTTTCTTTAAAATCTATAGCCTCTGCTTCAGATCTAAAACCACTAATAAATACTCTATTAAAATCACTTCTTTTTATAGCGACATTATATCTATTTTCTAAAACCATTTCAAACTTTCTTTTTATAATTTTAGCACCCTCATATCTACTAAAAGCTCCAACTTGGATAAGATATTTCCCAACAGTAGCAACTTCTTGTTTTTCAAGTTTTGTTCGGGCAATTTTTGCATGGAAACCTAAAACTGTAACAGTAACTTTTGCAGTTCCTTTTTTTACCATATCAATTGTATGAGCAGCTTTATTTGAAAGATCAATAATTCTTCCACTTACGAAAGGACCTCTATCGTTGATTCTTAAAACTACAGATTTTCCGTTCTCTTTATTATAAACTCTAACTATAGTATTCATAGGTAAAGTTTTATGAGCTGCTGTATCTGCATACATATCATAGATTTCACCATTTGAAGTTAATTTTTCATGAAAATTTGGTCCATACCAAGAAGCAATTCCTTTTTGAATATCTCCAACTTTTGCTAATGTAGGATAATATCTTTTTCCAGCAATTGTATAAGGTCTCATAGTTGCTCTATGCATTGCTTTAGAGTTTTTTATTCTTTTATTTTTAATTGGTTGATATACTTTATTCCCAATATAAAGTATAGCTTCTTTTTGAGAACATCCTGTAAAAATAAATACTAATATTAAAAATAATAATGTCTTGCTTTTTAATAATTTACCTAATAACAATTCTATCTCCAATTTTTAATAAAGTTGTCTTCATTTTATTATCTTTCATAAGTTTCTTAATATCAATATTGTATTTTTTTGAAATAGAAGATAATGAATCTCCATTTTTTACAATATATTTTCTAGAATTTATTTTAATCTTTCTAGCCATATCACTAGATATTGGTATAATTAATTTTTGTAAAAGTGCTAATTTATTAGAGTCTAAATTATTGTAGTTTTTAATTAAAGCAATTGAAAGACCGTATTTAAGAGCAAGATAAGATAGAGTATCTCCCCTATTAACAATATGTATTACAAATTTTGTATCTTGAATTGTATCTTTATTTTGATTAAAATAAGTTAATTTATCATATGGAATATTAATCGTATAATATTTGTCTGTTGGTGGAATAATTGATTGTTTGATATGTTTATTTAACTTTATTAAACTATCATATTTCATATTAATAGATTTTGAAATATTTTTAAGATGAAGACCACCTTTAATAGGAACAGTTGCAATGGTTTTAGAAATACCAATATTTAATAAATGTTCATTTTTTATGTTATTAATAAAGTTTTGAGAATTCATCATTGCTAAAGAAATAATTTTTCTAATGTACCCTCTACTCTCTTTTGGTAAATATTGTCTATATAAACTAGATTGTTCTTTTAACAAATCTGCAACATCTAGTCTAATATTATATTTTAGAACTTTTTTATATACACGTTTTAACATAAAAAATTTTACTTTTTTTTGCTGATAATCTTTTATAGTTTTTCTATATTTTTGTATCTTATCACTATATCTTAATTCAGGATATTCTTTAACATAAAAATCAAGAGTAGCTCTCGTAAGTGCTTCAATTAGTCTTCCTTCACCACAATTATATGCAATAGCAGCTAGATACCACTTTCCAAATCTATTATGAAGTGCATTTAAATATTTTGTAGCAGCATATGTAGATTTAATTAAATCCATTCGTTCATCAACATATATGTCATTTCTTAAACCAAATCTACTACCTGTTCTATCCATAAATTGCCATAAACCTCTAGCTTTTGAACTAGATTTTGCATCAATCTCAAAATTTGATTCTGCCATTGCCATGTAAATAAAGACATCAGGAATTCCCTCTTGCCTTAAAATATCTTTTATTCTTGGAATAAATAGTAAAGCTTCATTTAAACTTTCCACATATCTATATGAGTTGCCTTTACCTTGATATTGTGAGTATATCTTTTTAAGTTTATAATCATTAATAAAAGATGATTCAATATCTAAATCTTCTAATATCTGAATATCACTTTGTGTAAAATTTGAGCCTATTAATGATGAATGTGCATAAACAAAAAAAATCACCAGTAAAACAATTAATCTTTTCAAATATAGTCCTATTATATTAAAATAGGTACCATATTATCTAAATAATTGTAGAAAATTGCTTAAATAACCTTTTTGCATTAGTAGTGCTAAGGTTTTCAAACTCTTCTTCTGATAAATTTAACAGTTTTGAAACCTTAGAAGCTATATACTTTGTATATAAAGGTTCATTTCTTTTTCCTCTATAAGGAGTAGGAGTTAAGTAAGGAGAATCTGTTTCTAAAATAACTTTTTCTAAAGGAATTTTAGTAAGTATGTCTACAAGTTTTTTTGCATTTTTAAAAGTTATTACTCCTCCAATTCCAAAATAAAAATTATAATCAGCTAAGCAAAGTAAATGTTCACTGGCATTATAACAATGAAGTACTCCACCTACATCTTTTGCATTATAGTTGATTAAAATTTCTCTTGAATCATTGGAAGAGTCACGGATATGAATAATCAAAGGTTTGTTAACTTTTTTTGCAAACTCTATTTGAGATATAAATACCTCTTTTTGTTTTGTAATATTTTGTTTTTTTTCTTCTTTATCTTCAGGAAGTCTAAAATAATCTAAACCACACTCTCCGATTGCTATACACTTAGGATGATTTACATATTTTTGCAAAACTTTTTCATCATACATATCAATATTGTAAGGATGAATTCCTACTGCAAAAAAAACTTCATTGTATTTTTCTGCTAACTTAATAGCTTGAGGAAGATCAGCAAAATCTGCACCTGGAATTAAAAAACCTTTAATTCCATTTTCAAGTGCTCTTTCAATAACTTCATCTACATCTTCATAATATTGTTTATTGTCTAAGTGACAGTGTGTATCTAATATTATGTGAAATACTTTTTTTCAATTATAGATTCATTAATTTCATTAAAAGTTACTATTTTCATAAACTACCCTTATTGAAGATTATCTTTAATTTTAGCAAAAAAATCTATAAGATGTATCTAGCCAAGTCTTCATCTTCTATAATACTATCTAACTTATTCTCAACAAGCTCTTTTGTAATAATAATTTTTTCACCACTTTTTTCATCTGCATCAAAAGATATATCTTCAATAACTTTTTCAATTACAGTATGCAATCTTCTTGCACCTATATCTTCTGTTTTTTCATTTGCGGCTACAGAATATCGTGCAAAAGCATGAATAGCTTCATCGTCAAACTTTAAATCTACACCTTCAACTTTTAATAAAGCTTGATACTGTCGCAATAATGAATTTTTTGTATTCGTTAAGATTTGATATAAAGCATCTTCATCTAAATTTTCTAGTTCAACTCTTAAAGGAAATCTACCTTGAAGTTCAGGAATTAAATCACTTGGTTTACTAGTATGAAAAGCACCTGCTGCAATAAATAATATATGATCAGTATTTATTTGACCAAACTTTGTATGAACAGAACTTCCCTCAACAATTGGTAAAAGATCTCTTTGAACACCCTCTTTTGAGGGGTCTTGATTTTGACTTTTAGAACTTGTTGCAATTTTATCAATTTCATCTAAAAATATAATTCCACCATTTTGGGCTCTTTCTAAAGCTTCAATTTTTATAGCATCTTGATCAAGTAATTTATCACTTGCAAGATCTTTTAAAAGAATCTTAGCATCTTTAATTTTTACTTCTTTTTTAATAGTCTCTTTGTTAAGTCCACTAAACATTTTGTTTAGACTCTCTTGCATAGAGCTCATATCCATTGGCATTGAAGAGTCAATAATCTCAATATGTGATTTTTTAAGAACTTCCAACTCTATTACTTTATCATCAAAATCACCATTTAAAAGCTTCTTTTCCATTGTATTATAAGTTTTAATAAAAGATTCTTTTGCTTTTTCAGTAGCTCCTTCAGGTAATTTAGGAACTAGTTTTTCAATAATCTGTTTGTTGATTTCATCTTTAATTTTATCTTTAATTTTATCTTTAAATTCTTTAGTAACTAATCTCATTGATTCAAAAACCAAATCTCTAATCATAGATTCAACATCACGTCCTACAAAACCAACTTCAGTGTATTTACTAGCTTCAACTTTAATAAAAGGTAAACTCATAATCTTAGCTAGTCTTCTAGCAATTTCTGTTTTACCAACACCAGTACTTCCAATCATTAAAATATTCTTTGGCATAATTTCATCTTGAAGTTCTGGTTCAACTTTCATTCTTCTGTATCTATTTCTTAAAGCTAATGCTATTGTCTTTTTTGCATTATTTTGTCCAATAATATAATCATCTAAATATCCAACAATCTTTTTAGGTGTTAAGTCCATATAAATTAATCCTTAATTTCTAATATTTTAATATTCTGATTTGTATAAATACATAAGTCACCTGCAATCATAAGAGATTCGCGTACTAAATCAACTGGTTTTAAATCTGAATGTTTTGATAAAGCTCTAGCTGCTGAAATTGCAAAATTTCCACCACTGCCAATAGAAGCTATACTTCCATCTTCTGGTTCAACGACATCACCTGTTCCAGTTAATATAAAAATATTTTTTTTATTTAAAACTATCATCATAGCTTCTAAACGTCTAAGTAATTTATCTTTTCTCCACTCTTTTGAAAAAGAGATTACAGCTTTTAATAAATCACCTTTAGTTTTTTCTAAATGTATTTCAAACATATCAAAAAGATTAAAAGCATCAGCAGTACTACCTGCAAAACCTGCTAAAATTTGATTTTTATACAAAGTTCTAATTTTTGTAGCATTACCTTTTAAAACTGTATTTCCAAAACTAACTTGTCCATCTCCGCCAATTACAGCTTTATCTTGACCTTTATAGGCAAGAATAGTTGTTGCATGAAACATTTTTATTCCGCAATTACATCAATTTTTGCTAAACCATGAATCCCATGACCTAACTTACAATCTACTTCAAAAATACCTTCTGATTTAATTTTAGATTTTAATGTAATTTGTTTTTTATCAATAACAATATCAGCTTGTTCTTTTAAAACTTCAGAAATCTCTTTATTTGTAACAGAACCAATTAAATGACCATTTGCTCCAACTTTATGTTTAATAGTAAATTTTTGTGCGTCAAGTTTTTGTGCAATTTCATTTGCAGTTTTAATTTCGTTTGCCTCTACTTGTACTTTTCTTTTTTCTGCAGCTTTATATTTATTTAATACTTCATTTGTGGCATGTAAAGCCAAACCTTTTCCAATTAAAAAGTTTTTTCCGTATCCATCTTTTACTTCTTTAACTTCGCCAGCTTTTCCAGTTCCACTTACATCTTTTAATAATAATACTTTCATTATAACTCCCATTTATTCTTTATAAAGTCAAACATTTTACTATAATTTATTTAAAGTAATTATTAATTTCCAATTTTTACTAATAATCATAGTAAATTATTTATGTTTCTTTTAACAATCACTACTTAAAAATATAATAATTATTAAACAAGTTCTGTTTTAAAATAATAACCTCTAGTAGAAGATGCTTTTATATAAGGTTTTGATAGTTTTTTTCTTAATCTTTTTACAAGTGTTCTAATAGCATCTAAAGAAGCATATTCCCATTCCCAAACATAATTTTCAATATTTTCATAAGAGACTAGTTTATTTTTATTTATTAAAAAAAGATTTAATAATAAACTCTCTTTCTTAGTCAATAAAATTTCTGCATTCTCTACCTTTATACTATGTTCATAAAAATTAAAAATACTATTCTCATCAAAATATATCTCTTTTTTAGAAAAATTACATAATTTATCAACTTTTATTTCTAGTTCATCAATAAAAAATGGTTTTTTTAAATAATCATTACAACCAAAATCATATGATTTTTTAATAATATCTAATTCAACTGTTGCAGATATGATTATGACTGGTATTTCAACATAATACTCACGTATTTTTTTAAGAATTTTTATTCCATCAATATTAGGAACGTTAATATCTAAAATAAAACAAGAAAAACCCTCAGTTACATTATCATAAGCTTTTAGACCATCAAAAAAAGAATGAACTTCATAGCCTTTTAATTCAAGTTTTAGTTTTATAGTTTCATTTAAAGTTTTATTATCTTCTAATAAAAGTATTTTCATAATATTTGCCAACTATTTATTTAGGTATTTTAATTAAAAAAACAACATCATCATCTTTTTCATTTCTTACTTGAATCTTACCAGACATATTATCTTGAACAATAATTTTAGCCATATATAAACCAAATCCAGTTCCATCAACTTTTGTAGTAAAAAAAGGTTCAAATAATTGGTCAATTATCTCTTCATTAATTGAACCTGCATTATCTCTTATCTCAATGATATTAAAGTCATCATCACTATATACTTTTATAGTGATAACTCCTTTGAATTCTTTTTCTTCATCTTTTTTGATAATTTTATATTTCGCATTATTAATAATATTTAATAAAACCTGTTTGAGTTCATTTTCATAACCAAAAATCTTAGTTTTTTCATCTTCATAATCAAAAAATACTTTTATATTAAAATAGAATATTTGTTTGCCAATAATTTCAAATATTTCATCAAATGACTTTTTAATTTCAAACTTTTTTTTTACTGTTGAAGGTTTCAAAAAGTTTCTAAAATCACTTAAAGTTTCTGACATATATTTTATTTGAACCATTGTATCATTCACAAAAGTAGACATTACATCTTTATTTACTTTATTTAAAAGGTAACCTAATTCTATTTTTTGAACTTGAGCTGATATTTCAACTAAAGGTTCATTCCATTGATGAGCTATTGAAGCTACCATTTCACCCATTTCTGCTAATTTACTCTGTTGAATTAAAAACTCTTTTTCTTTTATACTCTGAGTAATATCATTCATCACACAAACTATGCCGCCAACACTTCCATCTTGATTTAAGTAAACTGCTTTATTTAAAATAAAATATTTAATTTCGCCACTTGGTAAAGGGAAAACAATCTCATCTGTATAGTTTTCTAATGTTTTCATAATCATTTTATCAATTGGTTTATGTCTCTTAGCTGCTGATTTTGGAAAAAATTCATATGCTAATTTGCCAATAATATCTTCTTTAGGCGTATTTACTAGCTTAGAAAAAGAACTATTACATCTAATAAATCTACCTTTTGTATCTTTATAATATACAGGATTAGGAAGAGAATCTAATAATACATCTTCAAAATTTAGTTTATTTGTAAGAGTATTATCATGCTTTTTATTCATTTTTTTTCCATTCTTCAATCTTTAAATAAATGGTAGCATATCTATTCTATACTTTTAAGTAAAATAGCTGTTCCTAGTCCACCACCAATACATAATGAAGCTACGCCATATTTTGATTTTCTTTTTTGCATTTCATACACAAGGGAAACTATAATTCTATTTCCACTAGCTCCTACAGGATGTCCTAAAGCAATCGAGCTTCCATTTAAATTAACTTTTGCATTTATCTCTTCACTTGTAATATTAAACTTCTCTTTTAATATTTCATGAACCCCTAAACATTGTGCAGCAAAAGCTTCATTTATCTCATATAAATCAATATCATTAAAATGTAAACTATTTTTATCTAATAATTTACTTATAGCATATCCCGGAGTTAACCCCATAAAAGCTGGATCAATTCCAACTTGTGTACAATCAATAATTTCAACTAATGGTTTTAAATTATATTTCTTTACAGCAATTTGAGAAGCAATAAGAGTAAAACTAGCCCCATCATTTATTCCAGAAGAATTTCCTGCTGTTACTGTGCCATCTTTTTTAAAAGCAGCTCTTAAAGATGATAGTTTTTCTAAAGAAGTTTTTCTATTGATATACTCATCTTTTGCAAAAATAGTTTCACCTTTTCTTGATTTAATAGTAATTGGTATTATTTCCTCTTCAAACTTTCCAGCATCATCTGCAATAATTGCTTTTTTTTGCGAAGATATTGCATACTCATCTTGTGCAACTCTGCTAATATTATATTTATCTGCAATATTCTCAGCCGTAACTCCCATATGAAACCCTCCAAAAGCATCTGTTAAAGCATCATTTACTATAGAGTCAACTATTTGTGAGTTTCCAAGTCCTAATCCTTCTCTTCCTTTTGCTGGAATTAAATAAGGTGATTGAGACATTGATTCAACTCCCCCTGCAATTATTACCTCTTTATTTCCTGCTTTTATTTCAGAAACTGCATTCATAACTGCTTTCATTCCTGAGCCACACAACATATTTATTGAATATGCAACAGTTGAAGCAGGAAGTCCTCCATAAATAGAAGCTTGTCTTCCAACACCTTGAGAGTGTCCTGCACTGAGAATATTACCAACAATAACTTCATCAACAATAGTTTTATCAATATTTTTTATCAAATCTTTTATTACTTCACCTGCTAAATGCCCAGGATCTATATCTTTTAGTGTCCCTAAATATGCACCAATAGCACTTCTTTTTGCTTCAACTATATAAACTTTCATATTTAAATCCTTTTATAAAAAATATAATCCCAATGATATAATAACACCAGAGTAAACAAGTATAACTAAACAATATCCCATAATATCCCTAGCTCCAAGTTTAGCAATTCCTAATAAAGGTAAGGCCCAAAATGGTTGTATCATATTTGTCCAAGCATCTCCCCAAGCAATAGCCATGGCAGTTTTGGCGGTACTTACGCCAAGCTCAATTGCTGCTGGCATCATGATAGGCGCTTGAATAACCCATTGTCCACCACCTGATGGAACGAAAAAGTTAACAATCCCTGCACTTAAAAAAGTAAATAAAGGAAAAGTACTAGGAGTTGAAATATTTACAAAACCTTGAGATATATAACCTGCAAGTGAAATACCTTCTGGTCCAGCAAATTTCATTAGCCCCATTATTCCTGCATAAAATGGAAACTGCAATAATATACCACCCACATTTTTAGAAGCTTCTGTAACTGCATTTACTAGTTTTATTGGCGTACCATGCAAGATAATTGCGGTGAATAAAAATACAAAATTTATTATATTAAGATTTAAAGAAAAGCCATTTTTTACAAAATAAGAAATAATAAAAGCATAACCAATCCCACCAAGTATCATATTTATCCATTTTGAGTTTTCAAGCTTTTGAGCAGGAGTCATATTATTTTTATCTATAACTTGTACTTCTTTTATTTCAAATAAAGTAGGATCAACTTCAACTGTTTTTTCTTTACTTGGATGCATAAACTTTAAAATAAAAGGTAGAGTAAAGAGAAGAACTGCAACTATAATTAAATTGAATGATGAAAAAATAGTTTCACTTGTAGGAATAGCTTGAGTTAAGGCTCCATTTGTAAGAGCTTCCAATCCATTAGCGGAAGCTATTTTTAATGGAATTGAACCTGAAAAACCTGCATGCCAAATCAAAAAACCAACATATGCAGAAGCAACTAATAAAGCATAATGAACACCTTTTACTTTTGAAGCAACTTCTCTTGCAAAAATTGCACCAATAACCAAGCCAAACCCCCAGTTTATAAAACTTGCAATTAAAGCAACAAAACTAACCAGAACAATAGCTTGTCCTGGTGTTTTGCAGATACCTGCAAGTTTGGATAAATATTTTTTAAAAATATCTGTTGTAGCTAAAATCGTTCCAGTAACAAGAACTAGTGCCATCTGCATTGCAAAAGATAATATAGACCAAAATCCACCATACCATGCATTAATCAAATTCATAGGAGAACTTTGTGTTATTGGCATAGCTAATATAAACACAATAAATGTCAGTATTACTGCAAAAACAAATGGATCTGGAAGCCAATTTTTTACCAAACTAACAGAACCATTTATAAATATATTAAACACTTTTTTCATAATATTCCTTTTTTATTCTAATTTTAATTTTTATACCAAACGCGAATCCCAATAAAATACAATTTAATCTGCACCCCCTTGATTTAAATTCAATGAAACTTCAAAAGAAGCTAAGGTTACTTCTTTTATCTCTTCTAAAGTCACACCCTCAGTTATTTCAATTAAATGAAGTTTTCCTTCTTTAAATTCAAAGACACCCATTTCAGTAATAATCATATCAACCACTGCTTTTCCAGTTAAAGGGAGAGTACATTTTTTTAATATTTTAGGATTTCCACGGGCAGTGTGAACCATAGATATTATTACTTTTTTAGCACCATTTACTAAATCCATCGCACCACCCATTCCAGGTAAAAGTTTTCCAGGAATCTTCCAATTTGCTAAATTTCCTTCTTCATCAACTTCTAATGCGCCTAAAACTGTCATGTCTAAATGCCCTCCTCGAATTATTTCAAATGAAGTTACTGAATCAAAAAATATTCCACCTTTTTGTAAAACAACATTTGTTCCACCTGCATCAACTACATCTTTATTTAAAGTTTCAGGTGTTGCTTTATCCCAAATACCTGCAAACCCATTTTCAGAATGTAGGTTTATATTTACATTGTGAGGAATATAATCAACAGATTTAGTAGGTAAACCGATACCTAGATTTACGAAATCACCATTTTTAAACTCTTGTGCAACTCTTTTTGCAATAATCTCTTTTGCTTCCATGTTATGCCTTTATTATATGATTTATATATATAAAAGGAGTATGAATAAAGTTTGGATTTAATTCTCCATTTTCTACAATCTCTTCTACTTCTGCAATTGATATTTTTGCAGCTCCCGCCATTGGAACATTAAAGTTTCTAGTTGCCCCGTTGTACACTAAATTTCCAGACTTATCAGCTTTTTGTGCTTTTATAAAAGCTATATCAATATGAATTGGCTTTTCTAAAATATAATCTTTTTCATCAATAGTTATAATATCTTTACCAATTTGAACTTCTGTTCCTAGTCCTGTTTGAGTTAAAACACCCCCAAGACCAACGGCTGCAGCTCTAATTCTTTCAGCAAGAGTTCCTTGAGGTACAAGTTCAAGATCAATAAAACCTTCAATTACTTGCTGTTGTGTTTGTTTATTTGTTCCTATATGAGAAGCATATAATTTTGTAATTCTTCTTTGTTCAATTAGTTTTCCAATACCATATCCATCACTAGCAGTATCAGTTGCAACTAAAGTCAAATTTTTAATATCTGTTTTTAAAATTTCATCAATAATGGCATGTGCATTACCACAGCCCATAAAACCTCCAATAGCAATTGTCATACCATCTTTTAAGAACTTTCTTATTTCACTAATTGATATTTGTTTGTCCATAATAGTTTCCTTTTATAAAAGCACTTTCCATGCATTTATAATATTATTTTTTTGCAAAAAGTTTTTTGCTAATTCATGAGTGTTTTGTTTATTTTTTGAAAATATCTTTTTTTTGAAATCATTTATTTCATTTTTTGTCGGTAGAGACTCTACATTTGCTAATTTGGCTAAATCATTTCCACTTAAAATTGAACTATTCAAAATTTCTTT
Organism: Halarcobacter sp.; assembly: GCA_965243765.1. GTDB lineage: Bacteria > Campylobacterota > Campylobacteria > Campylobacterales > Arcobacteraceae > Halarcobacter. Next base: position 908,487 of record CBDEWB010000019.1, on the reverse strand, counting down.
TGGTAGATTATCAAAACCAATTCCCAAACTAGTAATTGGTTTTGGTATTTCAAAAAAACCTTCTTTTGCTCTTGTATAGAAATTCCCACCAGCTCTTGAAACTAAATCTATTTTATATGGATTTATAGATAAATCTTCATCTAAAATTTTTCTGTTAATATGCATTTTTACTATTTCACATATAACTAAATTTCCAGCTCCACCTTCTTTACCTAAAGAGATAATTTCTTGGACAATACATTCAAAGTGTACTGGGGATTCCTTAACTCTCAAAGGTTTTATTAAGTCTGATTTTAACATTGTAAATCCAGCTTTTTTAAATTCATTTATATCTGAAGGATATTCAGTACTACTTAATGACATTTGTTCTACTATTTCATAGCTGACAACATTTATCACAACTTCTTTAGTAGATAAAACATTATTTAAAGTGTCTTTTGTAGTATTATTTCTTACTCTTCGTGCTGGAGAAAAAATCATAATAGGTGGATTTGCACTAAAAACATTAAAAAAACTAAATGGTGATAAATTAGGATTCATATCTTTATCAATCGTGCTTGCAAGTGCAATTGGTCTTGGAGCAACTGCACTTAACATATAAGAGTGTAATTGATGAGTTGAAATCTCTTTTGGGTCAAGAGTTAAAAAGTTTTCCATTTTTTTATTTCCTTTACTTATATAATAATTCTGGTAAAAATAGAACTAATGTAGGGATTAATGTTAATAACAATAATCTAATAAAATCAGCAATTAAAAAAGGAGTGATTCCTTTAAAAACTATTCTTGTGGTAACAACATCCTTGCTAATATTTGATAAGACAAAAACATTCATACCTAAAGGTGGCGTGATTAAACTTATTTCTGTTACAACAACAACTAAAACTCCAAACCAAACTAAATCAAAACCTAATGCTTCAACAATCGGAAAAAAGATAGGAACTGTTAAAAGTATCATAGATAAACTCTCAAAAACTGAGCCTAAAATAATATAAATTAAAAGCATTAAGAAAATAACACCTAAAGGTGGCAATAAAGATGTTTCTATTAATTCTAAAAGAAATGATGAAAAACCTGCTCGATCAACAAAACTAGAAAAAATCAATGCTCCAATAATAATTACAAATAAAGAAATTGAAGTTTTACTAGTTTGAGCTAAGGTATCAAAGAAAGATTTAAAAGTTAAGTTTCTTTTTATAATTGCAATAAAAAATGCTCCTGCAACCCCCATACCAGCTGCTTCAGTAGGAGTAAATATACCGGTATAAATTCCTCCCATTACTAGTGTAAATAATAGAATAGTTCCCCAAATATTTTTAATTGCTTTTATACTTTCTTTTTTTGTATATTTTTTACCAGCTGGACCTGCATCTGGGTCTTTTTTGACTGTCCAAACAACTGCTCCTAAATAAAATAATACACCCAATAATCCAGGTATAAAACCAGCTGCAAAAAGTTCTCTAATACTTTGTTCTGTGATAACTCCATAAATTACCAAAATTATACTAGGAGGAATAAGGATTCCTAAAGTACCACCTGCAGCTATTGAGGCAGAGGCTAAAGAGGGACTATATCCATACTTTAACATTGGTTTCATTGAAACTTTTGACATAGTTGCAACTGTTGCTAAACTTGAACCTGAAATAGCAGCAAAAAAACCACTTGCAACGATAGTTGCCATTGATAAACCACCTCTTAAGTGACCTACTAAAATATACGAAACTTTATAAAGTTCACTTGATATTCCAGCATTAGTCATAAAATTCCCCATTAATATAAATAAAGGGATTATAGATAAACTATATTCTTGTACTGTAATAGTTGCAATCTTTGTTGACATAGTTAATGAAGCTACCCAATTATAGTCTCCTAAGTATGCAAAGCCACAAAAACCAACTAGACCCATTGAAAAACCAATAGGTACCCTAAATAGAACTAAAAAAATTACTACTAAAGTTCCTATCCCTATCTCTAACATTTTTTCTATTCCTTTTTATATGAAGCATATGCACAATAAGAATTACAAGTTCCAAAGATAAGTATAAAAATAACAGTTAAATATGACATTAATGCCATAAATTCAATAAATGGATATATTGGTATTTCTAATAACTCTGTCATTTCACCATATTTTTCAGATCTTGCAGCTAAAAGCATTAATTTATTTCCAATAAAATATAAAGAAATACTAATAATTATATTTTTAAAAATTATTAATCTATTACGAAATGGTACACTTAACTTATTATAAAGAACATCTACAATAATATTTTCATTTTTCCAACATATATGAGGTAAAACTGAAAATATTACAACACCTAATCCAAGTTCTATAAGTTCTGTAGATCCAGGTAACGGTGAATTAAATAAAAATCTTCCACCTACATCAATACAAGTCACACAAACTAAGAAAATTAACCCTATCCCAGATATGGAATTTAAAATAAATTCACATATCTTTTCAAGTCTTCTAATTTGGGGAATCATCTTACTTTACCAATTCTCTTAACTCTGCTAAAGCAGATTTTCCATCAAATCCTTTTTTAGAAACTTTTTCTATCCATTCTTTGTCAAATCCATCTACTAAAGAATTAAATTCTTTTATCATAGTTGGTGTCGCATCTAAAATTGTATTTCCATATTTTCTTGCATCAGCTTCACCTATTATTGTATCTTCTTGCCAATATTTACCTGCAAGTGCAGATAGTTTTTCTCCAGAAACATCTAAAATAGCTTTTTTATCTTTTTTTGATAATGAATCTAAAAAATCAGGATTTAGATAAATACCAAAACTACCAAGATACATACCATTTGGAAACTTTAAAGTAAAGGGAGCAACTTCTTTTATTCTCAAAGTTCTTTTTTCTCCCATTGGCATAAATACACCTTCTGTAACTCCTTGGGATAAAGATTGGTAAACTTTATTTCCAGGGAGTGATACCCCTTCTATTCCAAGTTTTTTTGCAATTTGACTTTGAATACCACCACCAATTCTTATTTTTTTACCTTTTAATTCTTTTAATGAATGAATAGGTTTTGTTAAATGTATTTGACCTGGCGCATGTACAAATAAACCAGCAAGCACAAGTCCATCATTTTCATGTGATTTATTAAAATACTTAGTATAAACTTTCCAATAAGCAGGTGATGCTTTATCCGCTCCAGCTCCTAAATTTGGTAATTCCACAATTTTTGTTAATTCAAATCTTCCAGGGAAAAAACCATGAAATGTCCATCCTGCTTCATAAGCACCATCTTCAACATTATCTAAAACACCTTTTGGACTACCAGGATATTGAATTTTTATATTTACTCTACCTTCAGTAGCTTCTTCAATCCATTTTCCCCAAGTAGGTAATACATTTGCATTCATTGTATGCTTAGGAGGCAGCCATGAATAAATATGGATCGTTTTAGTTTTTGCTGCATACACAGAAACTGACATTACTATAAAAAGCAATATTGAACTTATAATTTTATTATTTAATTTTAACATATTGATTCCTTTTCCAAATTATATTTATATTTCTTGTTTAACAACTGTTTGATCTATTAAACCAAATACAGAGTTTCCATATTTATCATTCATTGATATTTTTACATTATCTCCGAATTTCATATATTCTGTACTTGCTTCTCCATCTTGAATAATTTCAATCATTCTAATTTCTGCAATACAAGAGTATCCTCTACCACCATCTTCTATTTTCTTACCAGGTCCATCATCTAATTTATTTGATACAGTTCCAGAACCTATGATAGTTCCTGTTCCCAAAGACCTACTTCTTGCAGCATGAGATATAAGTTCATTAAATCCAAAAGTCATCTCTTGACTAGCCAAAGTAAGTCCAAATGGTTTGTTATTAAATTTTACATCTAAAAATAAATCTAACTTTCCATCTTTCCATGCACCATCTAATTCATCAGGTGTTACACAAACTGGACTAAATCCACTTGATGCTTTTGATTGGAAAAAGCCAAAACCTTTTGCCAATTCTGCTGGTATTAGATTTCTTAAAGATACATCATTTACTAACATAATTAATTTTATATGCTTAGCAGCATTTTTGGATGTTACTCCCATGGGAACATCATCAGTTATAATAGCTATTTCAGCTTCCATATCTATTCCCCATGATTCAGATGCTAAACTTATATCATCTCTTGGACCTATAAAAGTATCAGAACCTCCTTGGTACATTAAAGGGTCTTTATAAAAAGACTCAGGAACTACTGCATTTCTAGCTTTTCTTACCAATTCAACATGATTAAGATAAGCAGAACCATCAGCCCATTGATAAGCTCTAGGAAGAGGAGATTCACAGTTATTTTCTTCAAATTGTTGACTATTACTAATTTTTCCTGTATTTAATTTATTATAAATTTCAACTAGTTTTGGTGAGATAATAGTCCAATCATCTAAAGCATTTTGTAATGTTAAAGATATTTCTGGTACTTTAATGCACTTTGTTAAATCCTTACTTACGATTACTAACTGCCCATCTCGTGTATTATTTTTTAGTGTAGCTAATTTCATTTAAACTCCTATTTTTACTTAGAAAATTCTACTTCATGTATCCAAGCTGCATGCTCTGGAATTTTTTGATATTCATCAAAATAATCTAACATTTCCCATTTTACCTTATCCATTTTGGCAAGTCCTTCAGCTCTTTCTTCTGGAGTACCAATATCAACAGATAATTCTAATCTATTACCATCTGGATCATAAGTATATAAAGCCATAAATAGTCCATGGTTTGTAGGACCAACTACTTCTAGTCCTCCATCTTCCCATTTCTTTTTTGTTTCATACATTTCTTCCATAGTACCTATTTTAAAGGCAATATGTTGACACCAAACTGGAGTATTAGGATCAGTAACTTTTGTCGCAGGCTTAGAATTTGGTAATTCAAAAAATGCTAAAACATTTCCAGCTCCTGCATCTAAAAAAATGTGCATGTATGGGTCTTTTTCTTTTGTTGAGGGGACTTTATTTTCTGCAATTGCAAGTATAAAATCCATATTCATAAACTTTTTATACCAAAGAACTGTCTTTTTAGCGTTTGCACATCTATATGCAACATGATGAATTCTTTCTATTTTCATAGATTATCCTTTTTTTATAGTTTTTTGCAGAGAAAATTTTAATCTCTACATTATATAGTATTCTAAGAAAATGACAAAATCATGACATAAAAAATAATTTATATAAAATTTGAAAATTTTGATTTAATATTTTTTTAGGCTAAATGATCACTTTTTCTTATAATTAGCAAGATACTCATCTACTAATTTAAATCTTAAATTATTATCCATTCCAGAGGGAATATTTATCTTTTTTTTCATAGGTGAAAAAGTTCCACCATCAAAAGTATTTGTTGTAGTTAGAATTCCTAGTTTTTTAGGTCTTTTTTTAGCTGAAACATTCTTATTACATTTAGTACATTTATACCTTTGAATTCCACTTAGTCTTACTTGTGTTTTCAGCCTAAAAAAATTATATTAGATCTATTTTTACATTACTCTCTTAAATTTTTTCACTTCATCTTCTATAGAGTTTTGTCTCATAAAATGTTCGCCAATTAAAAAGGCATCTACACCAATGCTGCTTAGTCTTTTTATAGTTTCAACATCACCAACACCGCTTTCTGCAATAATTATTTTACCATTGGGAATCATTGGAATTAATTTATCACAAAGTTCCATATCCATTTCAAATGTTTCTAAATTTCTATGGTTTATTCCAATTATATGAGCACCACATCTCATAGCTTTTTTTAAATCTTCTTTATCATGAATCTCAACTAAAACATCAAGACCTACATGTAAAGCATAATCATATAACTTTTTAAGCTCTTTAGTACCTAAACTTTTTGCAATAAGTAAAATAAAATCAGCACCGTAAACTAAAGCTTCAACAATTTGATACTCATCTAAAATAAAATCTTTTCTTAAAAGTGGTGTTGGAACATATCTCCTTATCTGAGTTAAGTACTCTAAATCTCCTTGAAAATAATGAGGTTCAGTAAGTACAGAAATAGCGTTAGCACCACTTCTACTATAAGCTTGAGCAATTAATAAAGGATCAAAATCCTCTTTTATTACACCTTTTGATGGGCTAGCTTTTTTTACCTCAGCAATTATTCTAATTGGCTCTTCTTTGGTAGAAGTTAAGCAAGGACGTACATCTCTAGGTGGAAAAGGATTTGCACTTAAACTTCTACCTAACCAATCTAAAGAATACTTTTTTTTTCTTTTTTCAACATCTTCTCTTGTTCTTCTATTAATCCCATCTAAAATCACTTATTACACTCCTTAATTTTATTCCAATGTATTGTAATTTCAAGATCACTTAATCCTACACTATCAACAACTTCTTTCATATGAATATATGCATTTTTACAATCTTTTAATTTATACTCTCCCCAAGCAAGAGAATCAATATATGCCAAATTATTAGGATCTTTTTCTAAAGCTTGGTTTACATATTTTAAACCTTCTTTAACATTAATATCAAAATCTATTAAGATATACCCTAAATAATTTTGATATACAGGATTATCTAAAACAGTTAAAACAGCTTTAAAAATTTTTATTACATTTTTTATTACATCTTTTTTAGTCTTTGCAATTTCAAACTCTAACATTGCCATTTGAGCTAAATAATCAATATTGCTAGTTTTTTCATATAATTTTTTTATCAAAATATACGCTTTTTTATCATTTGAACTTTTTCTATATAAACTTAATAATCTTTTTTCATCTATTTTAGTATTTTCTAAAAACAATATTGCTTCATTTATATTTTTTTTCTCCATATAATACATAAGTAAATTATATACTTTTTTAATAGTTATATGATTAGCTTTTTTTTCTAAAGAATTATAAGTTTTTTTTAGGATTGATATTATTCCATCAATATTTTTATCTTTTTGATAATAAGAAAGAAGCTTTGAACAAATTATATTACTACAGCCATAAAGTTTAACATGAGATTCTAAATAATTAATTGCTTCTTTTTTTTCATTCAAATAAAGATACATTACATTAGTTAAATTAACTAACGAGCTTTCATTTAAATACTTTACATATAGTGTTTCAAAAATATCTTTTGCTTCTTTAAATTTACTTTTATTTACATATATTGTTCCTAATAATACATAATTAGACTCTTTTTTATCTTTTTTCAAAATATCTTCTAAAACTAACTTAGCTTTATCAAACTCTTTTTTTTGTATTAAAGATAAAATATATAATCGGAAAATACTAGCTTCATTTTTGTTAATATTTTTTTTATTTAAATCTATAATTAAAACCAATTCATCATATTTTTCTAAAATAAATGATATTTTTGAGTATTGCAATAAATATTCATCATTAAAAGTTTTTGTAAAAAGTTTTAAATAGTACTCTCTAGCTTTTTCTTTATTTCCAATTCTATTATATTCCCATGCAAAAAGTATATATTTATCTTCCTGGGCAAAAGTTTTGTATTCAAAAATATTATTTTTTATTATTTTACTTTGAGATGTTGCACAACCAAAGATAAAAAATATTAAATAAAAATATATTACTACGCTTTTATAGCTGGACACTCTTTTATACCTTCTTCTTTATTATTTTTAAAATAGTCCCAAAAAGGGAAAGTTCTACACTGAGTTGGACGAAATTCATAAATACTACATTGTTTTTTAATTAAATTAAAAAATATACAAGCATAATTATTCTTTGATAATTGTACCTCTTTAAAGCTATGTTTATACCCTCTTTTCTCTAAATACTTAACTCTTAGTTCATCTAAAGTAAGATTTAAATGTTTTGATAGTTTTTCAATCTCTATTTTGTTTATCCAAATATTACCACTCTCTCCTATACAACACTTTCCACCACAACTTTCGCAGCCACTTGGATCAAAAGAGTATTTAAAATCTTCTTTTTTTATGAGAGTCATTTTACACCTTTATACTATAAGTAGAAGATTTATTGTAAATTTCTTGTACTTCACTTGAAAAATCATTTCCATCAAATACAATTAAAGGCTTCATAACTTTTAGTAATGATTTAGAATTTTTCCTTGTATACACTAAAACAAGAGTTGCATCTTTTTCTTTTTTAGGATGAACAAATTGTAAAGCTTCAATATTTAATTGGAACTTAGCTAATAAAAAAATTATCTCACTTAATTGTTTAACATCATAACAGAAAAAAAACTTGCCACTACTTTTTAAAACTAATGAAACTTTTCTTATAAACGCTTCTAGTGGCATACTGTCATTATATCTAGCGATTTTGAGACTTTCATTTTTACTTTTAACTACATTTGAATGGTAAAACGGTGGGTTTGAGACACAAATATCAAATTGTTTATCAAAATTATATTCAATAAATGAACCTTTATACATAGTTGTATCAATTTTATTACAAGATGCATTTTTTAATGAAAGTTGTTGAAAAGTTTCTTGCATTTCACATTGATTTAAATTTAATTTTTTTTTATCTCTTGCTATTAATAAACCAAGTATGCCACTACCACTCCCTATATCAAGAACTTCTCCTCTTACATTTTTAAATTTTTCTAAATTTTGCATAATAAAATTATATAAAAAATGAGTATCACTGTTATAACAATAGCCATTGTTTAGCTGATAAAGAACCAATAAGATACCTTTGTATAAATTTTTAGAATTATATCTAATAATAGATTTAAATATTGTAATATAAATAAAAAATATAATATAGAACTTATTATATTTTTATTATAATTACAAAATACAAAAAAGATTTATATTAAAATTTTTGTATCGTATAGTAACAGTTATTTAAATTAGCTTGGAACATTAATATATTTCATAATACTTTATTTATTTAATTAGTTATCATTATCCAAGAATATTTGAGATTAATCTCAATATTAATCAAATTTAAAGGGGAAAATATGGCAATTATGGAAGCTCCAATAAATACTCCAGTGTGGGTTGATACAAATAGATGTAAAGCTTGTGATGTTTGTGTATCGGTATGCCCAGCAGGAGTAATTGCAATGATACCTGAACCAACTTCAACACTTGGTGCAATGATTAGTGTACAAAATTCAGAATCATGCATTGGCTGTAACGATTGTGAATTATCGTGTCCTGATTTTGCGATTTTCGTTGCAGATAAAAAAGAGTTTAAATTTGCAAAATTAACTGATGAGGCTAAGCAAAGAGCTGAAGCGATAACTCAAAATAAATATAGAGCATTAAATGCTTAAGGAGTACTAATGACTAGAGAAATAATTTCAACTGGTAATGATTTAGCAGCGATAGCATCAGTAGATGCTGGGTGCGAGTTTTTTGGTGGTTATCCTTTAACTCCTTCAAGTGAAATAATGCATACTATTTCTGATTTACTTCCTATAATTGGTGGTGTAGCAATTCAAATGGAAGATGAAATAGCAGGAATTTGCTGTGCTATTGGTGCAGCTATGACAGGAAAAAGATCTTTAACTGCAACTTCAGGTCCTGGGATTTCTTTAAAAGCAGAAAATATTGGCCTTGCCTATATTACAGAAGTTCCCTTAGTAATTATAAATGTTATGAGAGGTGGTCCCTCAACAGGGCTTCCAACAAGAGTTGCACAAGGAGATGTTTTACAAGCTAAAACTCCTACACATGGTGATTATAAATCAATAACTTTATGTGCAGGAACATTATCTGAGTGTTATACTGAAACAGTAAGAGCATTTAATTTAGCAGACAGATTTATGCAACCTGTATTCGTACTATTAGATGAGACAATTGGGCATATGAGTGGAAAAGCAATTCTGCCTACTCTTGAAGAAGTAAAAGAAGGGATAGTTCCTAGAAAAACTTTTGATGGAACTAAAGAAGATTACAAACCATATGATTGTGAAAATGATCAACCAGCAGTTCTAAATCCAATGTTCAAAGGATATAGATACCATTTTACTGGATTACATCATGATGAAAAAGGTCATCCAACTGAAGATGAACAACAATGTGATGATTTAATAAAAAGACTTTTTAGAAAAGTTGAAAATTATACTTCAGAGATTGAATCAAATGAAGAGTATATGTTAGAAGATGCTGATATTATGATTATTGCATATGGTTCTATGGCTTTATCGGTTAAAGAAGCAATTAATAGATTAAGAGACCAAGGTATAAAAGTTGGTATGTTTAGACCAATTACTTTATGGCCAAGTCCTGAAAAAAGAATTAAAGAGCTAACAGAGAAGTTTAAAAAAGTTCTTGTAACTGAATTAAATTTAGGTCAATATTTAGGAGAAATTGAAAGAGTAAGTGGAAGAAGAGATTTTTCAACTTTATTAAAAGCAAATGGTAGACCAATTTCACCTCTTGAAATAATAAAAAAAGTGAAAGGAATGTAATATGGCTTTTAATTATGATGAATATTTAAGAACTAATAAAATGCCAACACTATGGTGTTGGGGATGTGGTGATGGTGTAATTTTAAAAGCATTTATTAGAGCAATTGATAAACTTGGTTGGAATATGGATGATATCTGTGTTGTATCGGGAATTGGATGTTCAGGAAGATTTTCTTCATATGTAAACTGTAATACAATTCACACAACTCATGGTAGAACTATTGCATATGCAACAGGGGTAAAATTAGCAAATCCTGATAAGAAAGTTTTCTGCATTACAGGAGATGGTGACGGTCTTGCAATTGGTGGAAATCATACTATACATGGTTGCAGAAGAAATATTAACATTAATCATATTGTTATAAATAACTTTATTTATGGATTAACAAACTCTCAAACAAGTCCAACAACTCCAAAAGGAATGTGGACAGTTACAATGAAAAGAGGAAATATTGACCCTACTTTTGATGCCTGCAACTTAGCAATTGGAGCAGGAGCTTCTTTTGTAGCACGTGAAACTATGCTTGATCCTAAAAAACTTGAGAGAATTTTTGTAAAAGGATTCCAACATAATGGGTACTCTTTCTTTGATATTTTTTCAAACTGTCACGTAAATTTAGGTAGAAAAAATAAAATGAGTTCAGCAATGGCAAACTTAGAATGGATTGATTCAATTTCGATGGCAAAAACAAAATTTGATAAATTAAGTAGTGAAGAACAAGTTGGGTTATTTCCAACTGGAATTTTAAAACAAGATACTGAGGTTGATGAGTATACTGATATGTATAAAAAAGTTCAAGAAGCATTTAAAAATAACACTATGGTTCAATTTTAAGGAGAACAAATGGCAAAAACATTAATGAGATTTACTGGTGTTGGTGGACAAGGCGTTCTTCTTGCAGGTTCAATTTTTGCAGCTGCAAAAATTAATGCTGGTGGAAATGGATTAAAAACTTCAACATATACTTCACAAGTAAGAGGTGGGGCTACGGTTGTTGATATTACTTTAGATGATAAAGAGATTTTATATCCTTATGCAAATGATGGTGAGATAGATTTTATGCTTTCAGTTGCCCAAATATCTTATGATCAATTTAAAAAAGGAGTTAAGAAGGGTGGAATTATTGTAATTGAGCCTAATTTGGTAACTCCAACGCAAGAAGATAAAGATGCTTGGACTATTTATGAGATTCCAATTATTACAATTGCAAAAGAAGAAATTGGAAATGTAATTACACAAAGTGTTCTTGCTTTATCAATTGCTAATTATATGACAAATAATACTGTTGATCCTGAAATTTTAAGAACAACAATGTTAAGTAAAGTACCTAAAAAAGTTCATGATATCAATCAAAAAGCTTTTGACTTAGGTATAAAGTATGCAAAAGAAGTTACAGCATAACTATTAAATTTAATAGTCTTTTTTTTGAGAGAGACTATTAAAAGAAATATAAAATATTATTTTATATATACTCTATACAAAGCAATTTTTTCTTCTAATCTTTTACTTAAATATATATTTGAATTTTTTAAACATGATAAAATAAACTTAGCTTCTTTTTGATAATTAAATATTTTTTGGCCATCCCAGTGCTCTGGTGGTTTACTCAAATTTATAACTCTATCTGCTAATTTTACCATTTGTACCTCATAAGGCTGTTGCATTAATCTTTCAATACTATCTTGCATTTGTAAACGTTTTGAGTCAAGTGTTTTATCTTTAGTTAAAGCTTCAACACCTTCTGCTACTTCTAAGCTAAATTCTTTAAATATATCATCATAAGTATATTTTGTATCTTCAATTATATCATGTAACAAAGCACAAGAAATCGCTAGATCTGCTTTTTTAATATCTAGTTTACTCTCTTCACAAGCATGAATAACTTCTATAACAACAGAAGTAAGATGAGTTAAATATGGTAAACCCTTAGGAGTTTTTTGATCTTCGTGTGCAATTGCTGCAAAATTTAATGCTTTTAAATAGTTTTCTTGTGAAAACATCTAGTTCTCCTTAGTTTTTATATGTTTTGGCATAAGTGTTTTTGCATTTTTTGAAAAATACAATAAATCTTCTACACTTTTTATCTCATCATTTAAATATTTTAATGCTTCTTTTAAAATATATGTCGTGCTTAAAGCATCACTGTAAGCTCGATGATGGTCTTTTATATCTATGTTTAAAAGTTCTTTTAAAAAACTCAAACCATAACGCTGTGCTTTAATAGTTTTTCTTGATAAATCAATTGTACATAGTTTTCTATTCTCTAAAGTTCCTAAATCATATTTATCCAAAGAATCAGATATATAGTTATAATCAAATTTTATATCGTGTGCAACAAAAACATTATCTTCTAAAAATAGTTTAAACTCTTCAAGAACAGTTTTTAAAGAAGGTGCATCTTCAAGCATTTTAGGATTTATATTAGTAACTTCTTGAATATAAGACGGAATATGTTTTGAATATACTAAAGATTCATATTTATCAATAACTTGCCCATTTTTATATTTAACTGCTCCAATTTCAATAATTTGATGACCTTTGCTTACGTTTTCACCATTTGTCTCAATATCAACAATACAAAATACTTGGTCTTTTATAAGTGTATTAGACGTTGTTAAAAATACTTTATCTTCTTTTATATCAAGAGGTAAACCATTAGAAAGAAGTAATTCAAATTCTAATTGAGAATTATCAAAAAACCTATCTTTATTTTTTGATAATTCATTTAAAAAATCTTCTAATAAAATAGGATGTTTTCTAAGTTTTTCAACTAAGTTTGATAAAAATATTTTTTTATTTGATTTCATTTATTGCTTTTACAAAATTTATCATTTTTTGTTTATCTTTTTTGCCTTTATATTCTTCAACTCCAGAACTTACATCAACACCATAAAAATTAAAACCTTTTAACTCTTTTAAATTCTTTTCATTTAATCCACCAGCAAGTATCATTTTAGAACAGTCAATATTTTTAAACCATTCAAGATTAACTCTTTTACTTTCACCTCCAAAAGATGGAACAAAAGCATCAACTAAAACATACTTGTCTTGACAAGCTTCAATATCTTCTTTATTTTTCGCACGTATTACTCTAATATGTCTTATATTTAAAGAAGAAAAATCTGTATAATTATCATCATTAATTATTTGAGCTGTTTGCATGTGAGCATTTATACAAACTTGATTTATATACGTATTATATTCATTTACAAACAAACCAATGGTATGAATAAAAATGGGAAGCTTTCCAACTATTAATTTTGCTTTAAAAGGTTCAATATATCGTGGACTCTTTTCATAAAAAACAAAACCTAAAGCATCAGCACCAGCTTCAACAGCATTTAAAGCATCTTCTAAATTAGTTATACCACAAATTTTAATTTTCACATTAAACCTGTAAACTATTTATTGCTTTTGAATAACTTTCGTTTCCAAAAACATAAGAACCAGCAACAACAACATCAACACCAGCATCTTTTAACTGATGAATATTCTTATCATTAACTCCACCATCAACTTGAATTAGACAAGCAGGATTTTTTTTATTTATTAAATCTTTTAATTTACCAGCTCTTTGAATTACATTTTGAATAAACTTCTGACTTCCAAAACCAGGATTAACTGACATTAAAAGTACCATGTCTAAATCTTCAAGTAAATACTCAATTGAGGAAGGAGGAGTATGAGGATTTAAAACAATTGCAGGCTTAATGCCTAAGTTTTTTAGTTTTTGGATAATTCTATGAGGATGTCTTTCACTCTCAATATGAAACGAGATATACTCAGGTTTTAAATGAGAAAATAGATCAATAAAAAAATTATTATCGTTAACCATAAGATGAATATCAAGTGGTTTAGTTGCAACTTTCGCAACTGAGTTTACAACTACTGGACCAATTGTCATATTAGGTACAAAATGACCATCCATTACATCAACATGTATTAAATCACAACCACCATTACAGATAGCTTTTATATCCATATCTAAGTTACCAAAATTTGCAGATAAAATTGAAGGTGCTACAAGCATTAAAAAAACCTTTTTTATAGTATATTCGCGATTATATCATTTTTTATATAATATTAAATAAAATTTTATTTAACTATTTGATTATAAAACCCAAAATTAACATGATTTTTAAATAGTTCAATAAACTTTTTTTCTTTTATATCTAAAAGTTTAAGATTTTCCTTATCTACATAGTCAGTCCTGAAAAACCAAACAATCCCTTATTTTAAGGGGTTTATCATCACTTTATAGCTATAATATCAACATAAAAAATATAGTAAAATTATGATAAACTCGTAAAATCAACTAAAAAGTGGTCGAAATATGCAAAAAAATCTCTTCAGTGGTTCTTTTATGGATATGCTAGATTCAAAAGATTCTTTAATCGTTTTAGCAGATACTTTTCCTTGGTCGAAAATAGAATCTAAATTTAAAAAATATTATAAAAATGATAAAGTAGGAAGACCTAATAAGCCTATTAGATTAATGGTAGGATTATTACTTCTAAAACAGCTAAAAAACTTATCCGATAAAAGAATTGTTGAAGAGTGGAAGCAGAACCCTTACTTACAATATTTTTGTGGTTTTACTGAATATACACCTAGCTTACCTTGTCATGCAACAGAGTTAGTAAAATTTAGAAATAGAATTGGTAAAGATGGATTTGAATTTATTTTTAAATGCAGTGTTGAGTTACATGGGGATAATGCTAAAGAATCACAAGTAATAGTTGATAGTACAGTACAAGAGAGTAATATGACTTTTCCCACAGATGGTAAGTTAGCTATTAAAATAATAGTGAAACTATTAAAAATAGCAAAAAAAGAAAATATTAAATTAAGACGAAGTTTTATCAAAGAAATTAAAGAATTACGAATTCAACTAAGATTTTTTAGACATCCAAAGAAACTCAAAAAAGCACTTGGAGCTATGAAAAGATTAAGAGCAATTGCAATGATAGTTTTACGAGATATAGATAGAAAGTTTGATGATAATTTAGAGCTTCATAATAAATATGCACACTCTTTTTACCTTTTTAATAGAGTTTTAAAACAAGAGAAAAATACTCCCAATAAAATATATTCACTTCATGAGATAGATGCTTATGCAATTAATAAAGGCAAAGACCATAAAGGATATGAATTTGGAACTAAAGCTTCAATAGTTACTACTAAAACTACTTCTATCATTATAGGAGTATCTGCACATAAAACGAATATACATGATTCTAAAACTTTAGATGAAGTACTTGCTAATGCAATATCAAATATTGGAGATAAAGTTATCACAGAAGCTATCTGTGATAGAGGATATAGAGGAACAAAAGAAGTAACAATAAATAATAATACTATTTCAATATCAATACCAGGGCTAAGATTAAAAAGAGACAGTAAAGAACAAATCAATGTTAAAAGAGAAGTTTAAACGAAGAGCTGCTATTGAGCCAATCATTGGTCATATGAAATCTGATTATAGAATGGAGAGAAATTATTTAAAAGGTTTTAAAGGGGATGAAATAAATCTCTTACTCTCAGCTACTGCCTTTAATCTTAAAAAGTGGATGAATATCTACTTTTATGCACTTTTTATACAAGATTTTAATCTAGTACTAGAATCTACACAAGAGATACAAAGATTAACATCTTTATATCAACTATTGTTGATAATAAAATTTAGGTTTTTATAAAATATGATTGAATTAAAATTAGATTACTCTTTTTAAAGTGGTTTTTTCAGGACTGACTACATATATATTAAACCAACAACTAAATATATCAAATTATTCTATAATAAAGAATGGAAAAGCCATCATACTTGATAACCTACGTGCACATCATTAAAAGTAAATATGTATTTTATATTTAATATCCAAATTTATTGTTTAATACACTTGACACTCAAAGCTTATAATTCTTTATACTTACTTAAACTACTACGAGCCTTGCTTTGCTTGATTACGTTTGTATCAGCTTCTTTGATACTTAATAAAACAAAAAGGAGAGACTTATAAGCTTTTTTTCGTAATATTCTAATAGATTTACCTTTTAATTCAATCTGTAAAACTCCATTTAAATATAGTTTAAAAAAGGAAAAACTTTCAACTTTTCCAAACGATTCTTTAATAGGTATTTTTTTATTCTTAGCAATACTTTGAGATAAGTCAATAAAATCAATGTTATAAGAATTGTCTTTGTTTAAAGTAGCGAAATAATGTAAAAATACTTGATGTAAAAATTGATTCATCAAAGCCTGATTCTGCTTTTCCAAAGAAACTAAAAGCGTGTAGAAAAAATCTCTTTTTGTAATTTTATTATGAAGCATTAAATTCTCAAAGTTCAATAATCTGTATATATATTCTAAGAAGATTTCAGATTGAAAATAGTTAATTGTTTGAAGTGCATAAGATATATCTTTATTTATTTTAAAAAACTCAATAAATTTTTTGATTTGTACAGTAAAGTAGATTTTGCCAAATATTTTTTTATATTCAAAAATATTATTATTTCTAAACACCTCATTAATTAGTGAAGTATTGTTTTCAATCAATATTTGTATTTTTAATAAAGGTAAGTGATAAATATGTTTTGGCATATAAATTTCTTTTATAAGGAATTGGAGCGAACGACGAGAATCGAACTCGCGTAACTGGATTGGAATCCAATCTGGGGTTGAAGCCCAGCACACAGCCATTATGCCACGTTCGCAATGAAATACTATATATTTCTTTATGATTGTTATTATAACTTAACTTTCGCACCTAAAACCAAGCAATTTAGCAGTCACATCCTTTAAAGTATCAATGATAGTGGTAAAATCATCATTTCTATTGATTACTTCTTCTATTTGTGCTATTTCATCAAGTATAGCTATAAATGTTTGCATAGCAATTGCTAGAGTATGAAGTTCACATTCTAAATCTTTAAATAATCCACCAATTGTTTTAGGTTCATGACTGATACGATTGATATAACTGACAATATTATATGTAAAAAACGATAGTGTAATTCTAGCTATTAGTGCTTCATAGATTCTATTTTCTTCTTTACCAAATCCAAAGTGTTCGCGAAGTTCTTTGTAGCCTTGCTCTATATCCCATCTTCTTCTATAAGTATCAATAATAACTTCATCACTAATATCTAAATCAGTAGATATTATAGGTATTAATTTCTCTTGCGTTTTTAAAAATACTATCTTAACCTTACTGGCTTTTTTATGTTCAACTACTACTGAAAAGTATTTATATTTAATTTTTTTACCATAAGTACTAGACTTGATATTTTTTAATTTCTTAGACTTTTCATAGATACCATTAAGAGTTTTTCTCTCCCCAATAAAGTTCCATATTTTATTATTGTTTGCTACTCTTGTAATAACTTTTAATCCTAAATCATTCATCTCTTTTATAAATGAAGGTTTAGAGTACCAACTATCGATAAGTAGATAATCAGCATATATACCGCTATTCACAGCTCTTTTAATCATATCTATAGCTATTTGTGATTTACCTTTTAATGTTTCTAATCTTCTCTTATGAGCATTAGTTCTAGTATCAATAATATTTTTAAAATTATCTATTATTACTCTTGCATATTTATTTGTAACAATTGCAAAGTCTAACATAAAGTTAGAGAAACCATCACTATAATTAAGAGACACAACATTAATACCTCTTACTGTTCGTTTCTCTTTATTACTCCATAAATAATCACAGCTACCCTCTATATTTTTACCAACTTTCCCCTCTATGGTGTCATCAATAATAAAAACTCTTATAGCTTTACTATCTTGTACCTTATGAAGTAATTTAAGTATCTTTAATGTTGATAACGATAACAGTTTTCGCCAGTTGTAACTAGAGTTACTTAGCAACCTGTAGTAAATATCTTTTTTTAAACTATCATCGCTTTGATTTATAAATGTTGATACTTTCTTATTCATCACAAGCATATATACAAAGTGAATAACTACCATATAAACACTTACTCCATCTTTTTTAGTGAAATTACTTTGTGATAAAATTGTTTTTATATTTAATATTTGCATTGTCTTGTATATTGGATTTTTTAACTTATCATTTATTACATTAGTTATTTTTTCTTTAATATTCATCAATAAATCTCCTTAGTTTGATAGGCATATTATAACTAAACCACAGTGTTTAAAGGCTTTATAAGTACATTTATCAGGAGAAAATTGAAAGATTATTTTTTATATTTATATTTAAAATATAAATGTATATAGCAATGACAATTAAAAGACTTTGTTTGACAATTAATGGTTTAGTTGATGATTTTTAGGTTATTTTAGGTGCGAAAGTTAAGTTACTATTTCTACATATTCATCTATTGCTCTTGTCATATTATTTTCATCAACTAGTTCATCTAAACTTGGTGGGAATATTAATTGTTGATTTCTATGTAAACCTATTTTATATATACTCATATATTAGCCTTTATATAGTATATATTATACCTTTTTAATGGTTTTAAGATGGTTATTTTTAGTTGATTTTAGGGTAAATTTGCTAGAATATTTTATATAACTTGGGATTGAGTTCTTTCACAGTCTCAGCATGTAAGAGAAATAATACAACAATCTAATTTAACAAATGTTGAATTAGCAAATAATTATAATGTGAATGTTAAAACTATCGCCAAGCATAAAAATAGAGATTTTTTAAATGATAAAAGTTCAAGACCAAAAAGAATCCATTATGCTCTAACACCTTTAGAAAAAGAGTTAATTAAAGTAGTCAGAACAATGACTTGGATGGAGTTAGATGACTTAGCAGATACAATCGTTGATATTATTCCAAATGCAAATAGAAGTAATGTTTATCGTACTTTAAAAGCCTTTGATATAAACAGAGTTCCACAAGAGCAAAAAGAAAAAGCTAAAAAGTTCAAAGAGTATGAGCCTGGTTATTTACATATAGATGTAACTTACTTACCAAAGTTTGACAAGCAAAAATATTACCTATTTGTAGCAATAGACAGGGCTACAAGGCTACTTTACTATAAAGTGTATGAGAATAAGACAGCAGCAAATGCAGTATCTTTTCTAAAAGAATGTAAAGAATTTTTTCCATTTTACTTAACACATATTTTAACAGATAATGGATTAGAGTTCACAGACAAATGGGCAAGAGGAAAAGGTTTTGTAAGTGGTAATCATAAGTTTGATGTAGAGTGTAAAGATGATGAGATAGAACATAGGCTAACAGCTCCATACACACCTCAAACTAACGCAATGGTAGAAAGAGTAAACGGAACTATTAAAAATGCTACAATTAAAGCAGAAGAGTATGACAATATTGATGATGTTAAAAAAGATTTAAATAAATTTTTGATATACTACAACTTCAATAGAAGACATGGTTCTTTAAAAAAAGAATTAAAAGTTAGAACTCCATTTGATGCAGTTCAAAGTTGGTTTCAAACGAAACCTGAAATATTTAAGATTTTACCAGATGTGTTTCAACATATTGCTTTTGAAATGGTACAACGTGGTGAAACTTGACAAGTAATCATTTAGAATAACCCCATAAAAATAGATAAATATTAATTCAGTAAATTAATGTAGGGTACCTCTAAAAATTAACAAAATACCTAAAAATACTTTAAAACCCTTCAATAAGCTACATTTAATGTATTATTTAATATTGTATTATCAAGATTATAAGAATGAGGTATATAAAATGAAACTTTCTATAGCTATTAATAGGATTATTATGATTTTATTGATTTTGAACAATGGTCTATTATCTCAAGCAAGCATAGAAAATAACCATATTTTTTTTCAGAAAAAAACATATAAAGATTTTCTTACTAGTATTAGAACTTTTGAATCATCAATTGATCCAAAACTAGCAAATTATTACGATAAAAATTATCATAATAAAAATGCCTTTAAATATCAAAAGGTATATTTTCCTGGTAGAGTCGTAAGAGATAATTATGGACACCCCTTAATTAATACAACTTCTATAAAGGAATACTTTGAAAAAATTGGTATTGATTATTTATATACACAAGGTTCAACTAGCATTGAAATGTTTACAGATATGCAATATACAGTTATAAATTTTTTAGGTTTTGTTGGGTATCAATTTAGCGAACGAGATTTATGGGATTTAGGTTATTATATAAACTATAATAGTGAAGGAATTCCTAAATACTATATAGATATAAATGATTCAAATTGGGCGAATGGTGTTACGAGCATAATTATGGATATTCCAAATATTGGTAAAGTAGAAGTAACTGATGTAAATACATGGACTGGAAATTTTACTGGCAAACATAATATAAATAATTTTAGAGATTTAACTGAACCAAAAAAACAAGAATATATAGCCTTAGATCATTTTAAATTTAAATATAATCAAATAGTTAAAGAGTTGAAAAAATATGGGAAAACTATTGATGAATATATAGGGACTAAGTTATACTGGAATAAGTGCAAGCCAATTATCTCACCTCCTCCTGGTGGAAGATTAAATGAAGTTGAAGTTACAATGTCAGGCTTGCTAGCTGGAGCTCACCTAAGAGGTGCAAAAGGAATTGTATTACTTTTAATAAATCATGAGAATCATGCTGATGAAATTAGTACTACAATACTTCAATATGTTCAAGATTTTGGTGGTTATGAAACACCGTTTAAAATACTAAATTTTTTGAATGTAAATTTAAGTAAAAATAAAACTTTGGAATAGTTATTAAAATTTGAGCCAAATCATTACTAAAATACTTAATTCAAAGATACAGGAGATGAAGTATTAAAAACTTAGGAAGGTGTTAAATGAGATTAGATAACATAGTATTAAAAATTAAAACTTTAAGAGAAGAGAAATTCTTAGCACAAGAACAAATTTCAAAATTAGCACTATATCTTAACTTGTTTTTTTATAAGCGGTAATATTAGGTGTTGGTTAAAAAAAATTAAATTTCACAAAAAAGGTAAGGAAATGAAAACAAATGTATTAAAAACAATGTTAATTGCTCTTGCGATTATCGTTAATCTAACAGCAGGAGAGTTGTCTAAAACAATAGGGCCAAATGGAAATGAATCAACATCTTATGATAAAATTACTTTATCTAAAGCACAAGAAAGTACAATTAGAAGTAAAAAGTTAAAAGCAGTTCTTTTGTTGCACACAAGTTCAGACTGGACAAATTCAATTATAATGGGTGTGAAAGAAGAGTTTGAAAAACTAAATATAGATTTAGTTTTGACAACAGATGCTGGATTTGATTCAAATAAACAAAGAATGGATATAGAAACAGCTATGGTTTTAAATCCAGATATTATTATTACTTTGATTTTAGACCCAGTTTCTGGTGCAGTTGCTTTAAAGCCAGCTATAAAAAAAGGGATAAAAATAGTACTTATTAGTAATTTGCCAAAAGATTTTAAACATGGCAAAGATTATGCTTCTATTGTAACAGATGATTTGTTTGGTATGGGTGAAGCAGTAGCACAGATGATGAATACTCAATTAAAAGGCAAAGGAAATGTTGCATTGATGTATCATGATGCTTCTTATTATGTTACAAATCAAAGAGACCAAGCTGTAAAATATGTATTAGAAAAAAGATACCCAAATATTAAAATAATAGCAAATAAAGGTATAGCAAATCCAAATGATGGAGAAGCAATAGCTAGTGCAATTATTATACAAAATCCAAAGGTAAATGCGATTTATGCTCCATGGGATGGAATAGCCGAGGGTGTAATAGCTGCTATTAAAGCAGCAAATAGAAAAGATATAAAAGTTTATACTATGGATTTAGGGGAAACAAATGTGCTTGATATGGCAAAAAAAAGAAATATGTCAGGAATAATAGCTGATTTGCCTTACGAATTAGGTGAAACTTTAGCAAAAATAGGTGCTTTAAATGCAATTAATGTTAAAACACCAGCTTTTGTAACAGTTCCTGCTATTAAAATATCAAGAGATAACTTAAAAGAAGGGTGGATGAAATCATTAAAAAGACCTCTACCAAAAGTTATACAAAAAGCACTTAAATAAGACGATACAATGAGTTTTGCCATTGAGATTAAAAACTTAAATATAAGTTTTAATGAAGTTAAAGTTTTACAAGATGTGAATTTTTCCTTAAAAGAAGGGGAGGTTCATGCCTTAGCTGGTAAAAATGGTGCTGGTAAATCAACCTTGATGAAAGCCATTACAGGTATAAATAAAATTCAATCTAAATGTATAAAAGTATTCAATGAACCCTTTACAACTTATGGGGTAAAAGAAGCAATTCAATCTAAAATTGCTATGGTGTATCAAGATTTAAGTCTAATAAAAACTATGAGTATATCTCAAAATATATTTTTAACCAACAATCCATATTCAAAATTTGGAATTATAAATGACAAAAAAGCACAAAATAAGGCCTTAGAATTATTAGAAATGTTAGGTATTAAAAATTTAGATGTTAATACATTAGTAAGTGATCTATCAGTAGGAGAGTGTCAATTAGTAGAGATAGCAAAAGCATTGTCTTTAAATCCTAAAATACTTATTTTAGATGAACCAACAGCATCACTTACAACCTCTGATATAAATATCTTATTTAAAAGTATTAGAAAATTAAAACTTCAAGGTATTAGTATTGTTTATATTACCCACTATCTTGAAGATATAATGAGTTTATGTGATAGGGTTAGTGTTCTAAGAGATGGCAAAGTTATATCAGCTTTAGATATAAGTGATACTTCTATTAAAAAAATAGTTTCACATATGTTAGGTGATGATGCCTTAGGCTTAAAAAACTGGCAAAAGAAAACTATTTATTTTAATGATAAACAAATACCACTTTTAGAACTTAAAAATATAGGGTCAAAATTTATAAATAGTTCTAGTTTAAAAATTTTTAAAGGAGAGATTGTAGGGTTAGCTGGTTTATTAGGAAGTGGGCGAACACAGATTTTAAATTTAATTTATGGACTTGACAAAAAAATATCTGGCGAAATTTTAATAGATGGTAAAGTTGTGAAAATTAACAATATAAATAATGCTAAAGATAATCAAATAAGCCTATCTCCGCCTGAGAGACGAACACAAGGCTTAATTATGGATTTTAATATAAAACACAATATTGTGATGCCCATTTTAAAAAAAATATCTTCTTTTTTGTTCTTAAATAAAAATAAAGAAGAGAATATAACAAATCATTACATATCACATCTGCAAATAAAATCGCAAGGCTCAAATCAAATAACTAAATATTTATCAGGAGGAAATCAGCAAAAAATAGTGATAGGAAAATGTTTAGCAAGTAATTCTAAAATATTACTTTTAAATGACCCAACATTTGGGATAGATATACATTCAAAAATTCAAATAATGACAATAATAAAAGATTTTACCAAAAAAGGTGGTTGTGTTCTTTTTGTATCATCAGAATTTAAGGAAATAGCAGATTTTTGTAATAGAACCTATATCGTTAAAAAAAGAAAAATTGTCAAAGAGCTATTAAATGCTAATTTAAGCGAAGCGAAACTTTTACAAGAAGTGCAATAAGGAATAATTATGACAAAAATAAAAAATATAAATTGGAATGATTACATAATATATATAGTTTTTATAGGAATTTTTACATTTTTTGCTATCACTTTAGGCGATAGAGGATTTTTAAGCGAGCAAAATCTTATGAATATTGTAAGACAAACTACTATGATAGGTATTATGGCTGTTGGAACTACATTTGTTTTATCATCTGCTGAAATTGATTTATCTTTTGGCTCTATTGTAGCTTTGAGTGCAATTGTAACTGCACTTACTCTTAAAATAACAGATAATATATTTTTAGGCGTATTAGCAGGACTTAGCTCTGGGATAATAGTTGGATTTATAAATGGCTTTTTTGTTGGTTTTGTAAAAATACCTAGCTTTTTAGTAACTCTAGGAATGACTGGGATAATTGCAGGAGTTTCAAGAAATATAACATCACTTCGCTCAATTCCAATAGATAATGATGGTTTCGCATTCATCTTTGGAAATGGTGATATTTTTGGTATCTCAGTTTTATTGCTTTGGCTTATTGTTATAACTATATTTGGGGCAGTTTTTCTAAATAAAACAATATTTGGAAGAGAAGTATTAGCAACTGGGGGAAATATGCTAAGTGCTATTTACTCGGGCATAAAAGTTGGCAAAATTAAAATGCAAGTTTTAATTTTAAATGGCTTTTTAGCTGCATTTGCTGGGATTTTGTATGCAGGAAGACTTGAAGGTGCTAGATATACTTTAGGTGAGAATGATTTAATGATGGTAATAGCTGCTGTCATAATTGGTGGTACAAGTTTATTTGGTGGAAAAGGGCGAATAATTGGATCAGTTATTGGAGCATTGCTTATGGGTATGATTAATAATGGGTTACTTTTAATGGCATTATCAGTTGATCATCAAATGATACTTCGTGGTATTATAATAATTTTAGCAGTTGTTATTATGATGAAAACTGAAAACAGTAGGTAAAATATGAATAATATAAAAAGTATAATTTCAAATATGACAATAGAGCAAAAAGTAGGACAACTTTTTATAGTAGCTTTTCCATCAAGTGATGTGAATAAAATATTGCCTTTAATTAAAAAATACCAAATTGGAGGTTGTTATATATCTGATGATAATGCCAAAACATTTAAAGAAGCTAAAAATTTAAGCCAAAAACTACAAGATATATCTTTATCTTATAATGAAAATTTACCTTTATTATTAGGAGTTGATCAAGAAGGTTCTTGGAGTGTTTTATCAAAAGATTCCATAACAGGACCTGGAAATTTAGCATTAGGCAGTGCAAATGATACAAAACTTACAAAAGATATGTATACTTTATTTGCTAGTGAGATGAGTAGTGTTGGATATAATTGTATTTTAGGACCTAGTTGCGATATAAATTTAAATATAAATAATCAAATAATAGGTACAAGAGCTTTTGGAGAAACATCTACTTTAGTATCATCGCATGTAAAAGCTTCAGTTGAAGGTATTAATGAAAATGGTTGTATCTCAACAGCAAAACATTTTCCAGGTCATGGAGATACAGAAGGAGACTCACATAGAGAGATACCTATAGTTATTAAATCAAGAGATGAACTTTATAAAAATGAATTATTACCATTTCAAACAGCTATAAATAGTGGTGTTGATATGATTATGACAAGCCATATTTTATATCCAGCCATTGATAAAAAATATCCTGCAACTCTGTCTTATAAGATATTAACTACTCTATTAAAAAAAAAGATGGGCTTTAAGGGCTTGATTATAACAGATAGCATGAATATGGGTGCTATTAGAAAAACATATTCTATTCAAGAAGCATCAGTATTAGCATTAAAAGCAGGAGCTGATTTTATAATGCTTTCAGAAGAGCATTATGATCATAATAAAGATTATTTACAAAATCAAATTAAATCAATTCAAGCAATCATTAATGCAGTAGAAGATAAAAAACTTGACATATCCATAATTGATAAAAAATTAGAAAAAATTATCAAGTTTAAAAACGAAAGAATTTTAAATAATAAAATTAAATCAAAAAGTTTTAGCCAAAAAGAAAAGCTAAATTTTGAGCAAAAGGTAAGTTTAAAAGCTATTAAAATAATAAAAAATAACTCAAAATTACTACCTTTAGATAAAACTAAAACTATTTCACTTGTAAATGCGACTCCTAAAAATTCATATAAAAATATCATAAATACAAGAGGAATTGGACCAAATCAAACAATCAGTGCTTTTGAAGAGTTTTCAAATAATATTAAAAATCTAAATCTAAATATATCTATTTATGACTACGAAAAAATTAATATGAATAAAATAGCAAAAAGTGATATTATATTAATAGTAACAGAAGATTATCCGTTGCCAGGGGAAGATTTTGATAAAATAGAACAAATAAAAATAGTAAATAAATTTATTGAATTATTCAATGATAAGCTTTTATTAATTGGCTTTAGAAGCCCTTATGAATTACAATTTTTTCCAAAAATAAAAAACTATATATGCAGTTTTTCAAGTAGGTTATCAAGTGCTAAAGCTATGGTTAAAGCTATTTTAAATTAAAACCTATAAAGTTTTTTTGGTTTGCTTGACATAATTTTATAAAAATTGCACTCAAGCCACACTTAAGTGTGGGTTCCCAAACAAAGTTAATTTTTTCATTAAACTTATGGGTACCTCTAAAAATATTTTTTAAACCCCTTATTTATCCATTTTTAATTTCTCAAAAAATCTTAAATGAATATTAGAAGTTTTTTATTAAAAATCCATAAATTTACCATCTTATTTTCACTATTATCTGTAAATATTTTCCTATTTTCTTCAATCTAAATTATAAAAAACAAATGAGTTTTTATTATGATAGTTTAAAAATAAATAATAAGGATTATGATAAATTAGTTAAAATTGTGGCATAGAGTAATAGGAGTATCTGATGTTACAATAATCTAAATATCATAATTTACAGTAAATGTTACAGAATTATCCACACTTTAATTCTCTAACTTTTTGATAAGCAACCTTTAGAGCTTCAATATATATTTTTTCTTTAATTGCAAAGTGATTCATTTTATAGTTCAAACGAAGTTTTTCTAGCTTGATAAATGCACCTATAGTTAAGTTAATATGATTTCTTTGTGATAATTCAACCTTAGTTGGCGAATGTTCTATCTTTAAATTTTGTTTTAATGACTTGTGATATTCCTCTATTTTCCACCGTTTTTGATAGATTTCAAGTGTCTGTTGAAAGGATAAGTCTATATCATTAGTAATAAGATACAGATACATAGGTTCACCATCGTTGCCGTTTTTGACAATTTGCTTACCAATATTCAAAGGTGTATTGCAACCTTTTAAATATATAAGTCGACTACTACAAGCTCCCATATCTATGCTGTCAATATTAACATATCTTCTTTTATTTCTGTCTTTATAGAGTTAGTGCTGCTTTACGATTCTTTTTTACTGGTGCTACAAATTGCTTTTTTAAAGCACTATGCTATAAACTCTATATTATCTGATGTTGTAAACCATTTATCCATTAAAATATATTTATATTTTACTTCATTATTAAAATATAAAATTGGGAGTTTATCTTTCATTATTTCATTTTTAGTAAACATAGATTTTTTTATAAACTTTTGATATTCTTCGCTCCATTTATCTTCAGTTTTAGTGATAATCTCATATCCTAAAGATATTGATATACCACTATTATCTGTATAATGAAAGTTTAACATCATGATACCCTTAACACTTTTCCCACTTACATGGTCATAGTTGCCAACATACAGTATTATTTACTTTTGTATGTGGTTTATGAAGTAATGAATCATCTATAATTATACATCCATTATCTTCATTTTCATAATCTCTTAAAAATGATTTTATTGTTTTCCATAATTTAGTCTCATCATCAAAGCTATCATTATACTACCCCAAGAAAAACAAACAATTTTTTCTAAAGTTTAATTCTTAAAATAGTAAAATTAAACAATAAAAATAAAGGATAATAATATGAGCAGAACAAGAACAGTTTATAGTGCTGAATTCAAAACAAGATTAGTACTAGAGCTTTTAAAAGAAGACAAAACATTAACACAAATTGCAAGTAAAAATAATATAACACCGAAGAATTTGCAAAACTGGAAAAAGATATTTTTAGAGAATGCAGTAGTTGCAATGGAACCTGCTAAAGCAGTTCAGGAATATAAAACTGTGATTACACAATTAGAAGCAAAAGTAGGTGCGTACGCTAAAAAAGTAGGTCAATTAACTGTAGAGAATGAGTGGGCTGTGGGAAAGTTAAAGAGCTTGGACTCTAGCTATAAAAAAGAGTTGGCAGATAAAACAGATAGTAAAATAATTTCAGTTGTAAAACAATGTAAACTACTTAATTACTTAACTTTCGCACCTAAAATAACCTAAAAATCATCAACTAAACCATTAATTGTCAAACAAAGTCTTTTAATTGTCATTGCTATATACATTTATATTTTAAATATAAATATAAAAAATAATCTTTCAATTTTCTCCTGATAAATGTACTTATAAAGCCTTTAAACACTGTGGTTTAGTTATAATATGCCTATCAAACTAAGGAGATTTATTGATGAATATTAAAGAAAAAATAACTAATGTAATAAATGATAAGTTAAAAAATCCAATATACAAGACAATGCAAATATTAAATATAAAAACAATTTTATCACAAAGTAATTTCACTAAAAAAGATGGAGTAAGTGTTTATATGGTAGTTATTCACTTTGTATATATGCTTGTGATGAATAAGAAAGTATCAACATTTATAAATCAAAGCGATGATAGTTTAAAAAAAGATATTTACTACAGGTTGCTAAGTAACTCTAGTTACAACTGGCGAAAACTGTTATCGTTATCAACATTAAAGATACTTAAATTACTTCATAAGGTACAAGATAGTAAAGCTATAAGAGTTTTTATTATTGATGACACCATAGAGGGGAAAGTTGGTAAAAATATAGAGGGTAGCTGTGATTATTTATGGAGTAATAAAGAGAAACGAACAGTAAGAGGTATTAATGTTGTGTCTCTTAATTATAGTGATGGTTTCTCTAACTTTATGTTAGACTTTGCAATTGTTACAAATAAATATGCAAGAGTAATAATAGATAATTTTAAAAATATTATTGATACTAGAACTAATGCTCATAAGAGAAGATTAGAAACATTAAAAGGTAAATCACAAATAGCTATAGATATGATTAAAAGAGCTGTGAATAGCGGTATATATGCTGATTATCTACTTATCGATAGTTGGTACTCTAAACCTTCATTTATAAAAGAGATGAATGATTTAGGATTAAAAGTTATTACAAGAGTAGCAAACAATAATAAAATATGGAACTTTATTGGGGAGAGAAAAACTCTTAATGGTATCTATGAAAAGTCTAAGAAATTAAAAAATATCAAGTCTAGTACTTATGGTAAAAAAATTAAATATAAATACTTTTCAGTAGTAGTTGAACATAAAAAAGCCAGTAAGGTTAAGATAGTATTTTTAAAAACGCAAGAGAAATTAATACCTATAATATCTACTGATTTAGATATTAGTGATGAAGTTATTATTGATACTTATAGAAGAAGATGGGATATAGAGCAAGGCTACAAAGAACTTCGCGAACACTTTGGATTTGGTAAAGAAGAAAATAGAATCTATGAAGCACTAATAGCTAGAATTACACTATCGTTTTTTACATATAATATTGTCAGTTATATCAATCGTATCAGTCATGAACCTAAAACAATTGGTGGATTATTTAAAGATTTAGAATGTGAACTTCATACTCTAGTAATTGCTATGCAAACATTTATAGCTATACTTGATGAAATAGCACAAATAGAAGAAAGTAATCAATAGAAATGATGATTTTACCACTATCATTGATACTTTAAAGGATGTGACTGCTAAATTGCTTGGTTTTAGGTGCGAAAGTTAAGTTAATTATAATAGAAGTAATTTATTTTATGTACCTATGGTAAATCCTATAAAACAAGCTATTAAAAATGAGATAGTTAAAATATTTGTAGATATACCATGTTATGGTTATATTAAAGTACACAAAGAGTTATTAGAACGTGGATACAATGTCTGTATCAATACAGTACGCCAATATCGTAAACAGTTAAGTTTAAGAGCTGTACTAGTTGTACGTCCACCAAATACTTCTTGGGCTGATAAACAACATCCTAAACATTCATATAAAATTAGAGGACTTGATACAGTAAGAGCAAATCAAGTATGGAGTACTGATATAACATACATTAAAATAAAAGAGGGAATGGTCTATATGGCAGCTATTATAGATTGGTATTCTAAAGCCATATTATCATGGAGAATATCTAATACAATGGATACTGACTTAGTCATGGGTGTGCTAAATGAAGCCTTATCCAAATATGGAAAACCAGAAATATTTAATACCGATCAAGGTAGTCAATATACCTCTTATATTCATACTCAAACATTAAAGGATAATAATATTATTATTTCAATGGATGGAAAAGGAAGAGCAACAGATAATATATGTATAGAAAGATTTTGGAGAAGTGCAAAGGTGGAAAAGATATATCTTAATGAATATTTCAAAATATCAACATTGAAAAATGATGTTACAGATTATATGGAGTTTTATAATTATAGAAGATTTCATCAAACTTTAAATTATAAAAAACCTATGAATGTATACTTTCATAGTATGAAAATAAATGATGTACATTATAATAAATTAGATGAAATTGTGGCATAAAGTTACAGTTGATAGTGGGAATTAGATTTTATAGAAAGTTGTCTTGACATATTGGGGTAGTATACATCAAGTAATAGATTTTTTGTAAATACATCATGGCTTTCCCCAGTAAGTTTAGCTAATTTTGTCATCTCTATTTTCTAAAATGAACTTAACGCATAATCTTGATAATATTCTTGTAAACAACTCATAAAATTCCTTAGTATTAAGAGTATATATTATATCTAAATAGTGGTTTCAAAGTGCTTGTGAATACGATAAACAAAGGGTTTATTGGTAATTCATAAAGTATATTTTTGTAGGTTTTAAGGATCATATTAGCAAGTTAAATATAATAATTTTAATCAATATTGTAACAATTCTATTAAATCTTAAAATTTAGATTATCGTAACATCAGGTGCAAGTATATTACTTGCATATACAACATGAACCCAAGAATTAAAACTTGAAAATGTTTTAAAAACTGTTTGAAGTTTAGATGATAGTTATATTGAAAGTATTAACAAAAGTGTGTTTATTTTTATTAATACAAAGAATATTAAAAGTTAAGTATAAATAGTAGTAAGCATATTGCTATTTTGAGATTTTATTTAAAGGAGGAAGTTGATTTAAGTATACTAATTCTAGATCTTTTAATAAGTATTTAGATTTTCTTAATACTTCCATTGTGATTGAATGAGGATGGCAAATTGCTATAGCATAACCTTGCTTTTTGGCAATTTTTATAGCTTTTTTTAATTGATTTTGTATATAAGTAAAATTTTGTATATTGTCTAAAAATACATTTCTTGCAACATATGGCATATGATATTTTTTTGCCATTTCTTTTCCTAGAGTTTTTCCTGTGGTTCTACTATCTATAAAGGTAAAATCATACTTTACGAGGGCACGAAACAATTTATCCATTGCTTCATAATCTTGTGTAAATTTACTTCCTGTATGATTGTTTGTATATTTTGCATTTGGATACCATTTTCTTATTTGTGATACTCTTTGCTCTATTGTTCGATAGGAATCAGTTATTTTTAAAGTATTTTCTTCTTCCCCTCTGTATGTGTTAGCTTCCATTGGAAAGTGAATCATATAAAAGGGTAAAGACTTAGCTATTTTTGCAGAGTTTTTATGATTTTTGGTTGGTGGCATAAGTGATATAGTAGTTTTATAACCAATTTTGTTTATTTTATTGATCTGATGTTGGGTTGTTACATCATCAATTACAATTGCAAGTTTTGGTTTGTTTGTAACTGTAGCTAAAATTTTATGTTCTTTTATTTTTTGTACTTTGATAATATCTGTTGTCATTTTTTGTTTTGCAATATTTACTTTTTCTTTACTATTGTGAATATTTTTCATAGGTTTTTTTATTGATACTTTATTTTCTATAATAGTTTTCTTATCTTGATTTATAATTAATATTTCTTCTTTGTGGATATAAATTTTATCAAATTCTTTTGTGTATTCTTCATATCTTTTATTTAAAATATTAGCTTTTTTATCTTTTATCACTTTTGTTATATTCTTTTGTATGTTTTTAGATTTTTTTAGTTCCTGTTTATCATAAGTATATAAAAAGTATACAATTATAATAATAAGTGCAATTACTATTGCTAGTAAAGTATTTAATAGTTTATAGTTTAGTTTATTATTCTTAAGAGTTTTTCTTTTATTTTGTTTTTTATTTTTATTTTGTTTATTTTTTGTTTTTTGTTTTGCCATGAAGTATTCAAAGAAGTTAAAGCAAGGAGAAAATCCTTACTCTAAAAAATTAGTTTTTGTCTTGTTGAACTATTTTATTTAATCCAATCCAAGGCATCATATCTCTTAATTTTCTACCAGTTTGCTCAATTAATGAAGCTTTAGCATTTGCTCTTTCAGCGTTCATTCTTGGGTATCCTGATTGACCTTCTAAAATAAAGTCTTTTGCAAATCTACCATCTTGAATTTCTTTTAAGATTTCTTTCATAGCTAATTTTGATTGTTCGTTAATAACTCTTTTACCGGATACATAATCGCCATACTCAGCAGTATTAGAAATTGAATATCTCATATCAGCGATTCCACCTTCAAACATTAAATCAACAATTAATTTAAGTTCATGTAAACACTCAAAGTATGCTAATTCAGGAGCATACCCAGCTTCTGTTAATGTTTCAAATCCAGCTTGAACTAAAGATACAGCTCCACCACATAATACAGCTTGCTCTCCAAATAAATCAGTTTCTGTTTCATCTTTGAAAGTTGTTTCAATAATCGCAGTTCTTCCACCACCAATAGCAGATGCGTAAGATAATGCGATATCTTTAGTATCTCCTGAAGGATCTAAATGAATAGCAATCAAATCAGGAATCCCACCACCTCTTACAAACTCAGATCTAACTGTATGACCTGGAGCTTTTGGAGCTATCATCATTACATTGATATTTGATTTCGGAGAAATTCTTCCATAATGGATATTAAAACCATGTCCGAATGCAATATATGCACCATCTTTTAAATTAGCTTCGATTTCATTTTTGTAAATATCAGCTTGATTTTCATCTGGTAATAAAATCATTACAACATCAGCTTTAGCCGTAGCTTCGCTTACTGTTAAAACTTTAAAATCTTTAGCTTTTGCTTTAGCCCATGACGATCCATCTTTTCTTAAACCAACAACAACTTCAATACCAGAGTCTCTTAAGTTTTCCGCGTGTGCGTGACCTTGTGATCCAAAACCAATAATAGCTACTTTTTTAGCTTTAATTAATTCAATATTACAATCTTTGTCATAGTAAACGTTTAATGCCATTATACTTTCCTTAAGTAATTTTTTGTCAAATTATATCAAAATAAAACTAATTTTTAGATAATATATGTTTAAATTATACAAGGAATATATATTGTTAAAGCAATTATTTACTAAACTACAAGAACATATTAAAATATTTAATAAAATAGAAAAAGAGTTATTGAAAGAATTTGTAAAAGATGAAATTGTTATATTAAAAGATGATGAGTATCACTTAAATTCAAAATATAAAGTAGGAGTTGTCAAAATAAATAAAAGAAAAGCAATACTTCATGATTTAGTTAATGAACATAAAGATATTATTTTGGACTTTGAACATTTAGAGGGTGCTTATGATGGAGATTTTGTATTAGCAAAAAGAGTTTTTAATCCAAGAAGTAGAATCAAAGCCAAAGTGATAAGAATCTTTGATGGAAAGAAAAGTGAGATTTTAGTTTATATAAAAGATAAAAAACTTTTTACAGTAAAAGAAAATCTTTTACTACATAATAAAAATAAGATTTCTAAAAATGATGGCGACATTCTTTTAATTGATAGTAAAAGTTTTGAAGTAATCAAGAACTTAGGAAATATTGAAGATGCAAAAATTGATGAACAAATATCATTAATTTTATATAAAGAAGATTATAGATTAAAGAAAAAGCTAGAAGTAGATGCTAAAATGGATGATACAAAACAAAGAGTTGATTTAACAGATTTAGCTTTTTGTACCATAGATCCAAACTCTGCAAAAGATCATGATGATGCTATATACTTTGATTGGCTTAATTCTATTTTATATGTAGCAATTGCTGATGTTTCTTATTTTGTAAAAGAGGGAACCAAGTTTGATTTAGAAGCTTTTAGAAAATCAACTTCTGTATATTTACCTGGAAAAGTTTTACCAATGTTGCCAAATGAACTTAGTGAAGAGATGTGTTCTTTAAAAGAGGGTGTGGATAGATACTCTTATGTTTTTAAAATATACTTAGATTTAAAGAAAAAAACAGTAAAAAAATCAGAGCTCTTTGAAGCAATTATAAATTCACATAGAAAATTTTCTTATGGAAGAATAGATAGAGTTTTAAATAATAAACTTGATACGTTTACACAAAATGAAAAAGAAATTTTTGATTATTTAGTTCCTCTTTATGAAGTTACAAAAAGTTTTAGAGCTAAAAGGTTACAAGTTGGATATGACTTTAGAAGTAATGAGTATAGATTAAAACTTAATAATAATAAAATTCAATCAATTGATATTGAAACTTCAACAGCTTCACATAAGTTAGTTGAAGAGTGTATGTTATTAGCAAATATCGAAGCTAGCAAAAAAGTAAATTCTGTAGGAATTTTTAGAATACATGAAGAACCAGCTTTCAAAGCAATATCAAAATTAGTAGATGATGTAAATGCTTTAGGAATAGAAGTCAAACTCAAACATGATGTTCATGATACAGTAGTGCATATTCAGCAAAAAGCAAAATACTCTACAATAGCAGAAGAAATTGATGAATTAATAATTCAAGCGCAAACCCAAGCAAAATATAGTTCAAAAAATTTAGGACATTTTGGTTTAGGTTTTAAATCATATTCACACTTTACCTCTCCTATTAGAAGATATTCAGATTTAGTTTTACATCGTATGCTAAAATTAAGTAAAACCCCAAAAAATATAAATGAAATCTGTGATTATATTTCAATACAAGAGAGAAAAATAAATCAGCTCGTTTGGGATTATGAAGATAGAAAATATGCAAGATATGCTAAAGATAATATAGGATTGGAAGTAAAAGTAAGAATTACTGATAGTGAGAGAGGCGTTGCTGTAAGTTATGGCCAGTTTCCTGGAATGAAGTTACAACTTGATAATTTTAAAGGACAAGTCTTATTTAGTAAACAAAAAGTTATTATAAAATCTTCTGATGTTATTACTAAAGAGATTATTGGCTCACTTAAGTATTAGAAACTTTATCATTCTTTGAGAGTGTAAAACTAACTATATAAATTCAAAAATATAATCATCTAATAAAATATCAAGGATTTAGACTTAATA
The DNA here is from genome assembly GCA_965243765.1 of Halarcobacter sp. GTDB lineage: Bacteria > Campylobacterota > Campylobacteria > Campylobacterales > Arcobacteraceae > Halarcobacter. The sequence goes on along the minus strand of CBDEWB010000019.1, from coordinate 872,961 downwards.
AAAAATATGGGCGCCTAAAAACTTAATCTAACTCAGGTACTATAAGGGTTTTTAAAAGATTACTTATAATAGATTGTAAAAAAGCTCTAAAATATGTCCTAAATATAACTATCTAACTGTGTCACAAGCTAATTAAAAATTATTAATTAATTGCTTTTATTTTTTGACCGATATATTATCTTTTATGAACTCTATGCAAATATAGTATCATATTTGCAGTATTCTATTATACGAGATTTTTGAACACTCCCTATATGCACATAAATCTACTAAGTTATCAGCTGATAAACCTAGCTTTTCTGCTATTTCCAAACCTATAAAAGCTACTCCTTTTGAATAATTTTTTGTTGTCTTTGAAATATTTTCTTCTGCTTTATCAAATATAACAGATGTTGATAATAAAAAATTATTTAAATTAAAGGCTAGTTATTTTTTATGCATTTGAATCATCCTAATATTTATTCTATACTCTCTAGCATAGAAGTTATAGCTTCAACTGAAGTATCTGTCATATCTAAATCAATATGTTGTGCATCTTTTACTTCAATTAGCTTTACATTTAAGCCTTTTTGCAAAGCAATTTTATAAAAACTTTTTGTAACTTCTGGTTTTGAAATTTTATCTTTTGTTCCGTAAATAAATAAGAAATTTGTTTTTTTATTTATTTTGTCTAAAATATCAATCATAGAAATAAGATTTTTATTTTTTTGCATTTTATGAATATCATATCTTCCACCTACTAAAACTACATTATTTAATAATTCTGGTTCAAGTCCACTTAAAGTTCCACTCATCATAGCTCCTGCTGAGTGTGCTATTAGATTAACAGTTTTTGCTTCATATTTTTCTTTTAAAGCTTTTACTAGTGAGCCTAAAAAAACTACATACTCTCTTGTTGCAGCTAAATGTTTGCTATTTTTATCTGATAAAGATTTAAGTTTATTTGTTGAAGAATTAGAATACCCAGGAAGAGCAACAGCTATTGTTGTAATATCTGTAGCCATACTTAGAGTTTCTGCAAATGGTGCGTATCTTCCTAAAATATTTGTTCCTGCATCCCACGTTCCATGAACAATTATGTTTATTGAGTTTTCAGTATCACCTTCTGATGTAAAATATTCAATACACTCATTTCCTGCAAAAATAAAATCACCACTTTTTTTAAGACATTCATCTTTTGAAATAGAAGAAGAAGAAAATAAACTAAGAGGCAATAAACTTCCCATAAACAATGATACTAAGATTTTTTTTAACATTTTATACTTTCCTTTTATTAGTATGCTATAACACCAATATAACCAGCTACTTGTCTCTCAATTAGCTCAACAATACCTGCTTGAACATAACTCATACCATCAATAAACTCATTCTCTTTCCATTTCATAGTATTCATAGTATTTCTACAGCCTATAAATTCTACATCATATTGCATTAACGAAATAATTCTTTTTAAAGTATCTTTATCATAATCTTTTCTAAAAGCTCTCATACCATTTCCATATGCAATAACAACAATTTTTAAAGATTCATTTGGATACTCTTTTAAAATATTATAAATCGTACTAAGGTTATGATTAATCTTATTTACCTCAGAATCATATATCTGAATAACAATTTTTCTTGGCTCATCAAATGTAGGTTTAGGTTCGCTAAAAGTAGATTGAGCGTATATAACAACACTTAAACAAAGTAATACAAATATTTTTTTCATTTTCTTTCCTTTAAGAATTAAGAAGCAATCATTTTACTTGATTGATAACTCATAATAATTTTAACAGACATATCTTTTTTTATATATCCATCTTCTAAAACTTTACAATATAATCCTCTACAATCTTTTACTAAAGAAGGTAAAGTATCGTCAAACATACTTAAGTGATTACATATTGTACAAGCTTGTGTTACTTTGAGAATAGTATTACCTATTTTCAAAATTGTTCCGATAAAGTAATTATGGGGATTAAAATCTAATAAAATATTTTCACCAAAACTTCCAGGTTCAAGTTTGATTCCATTTTTTCTAGCAATTTCATAAGCGATTGTACCCACTATCATTACAGCTTTATCTTCATCTTTTCCAGCAAATTTATCATTTTGTATGCCAAAACCATTAATTATATTTAACTCATTTACGATTGGTCGGGGAAATCCACTTTGACCTTTTTTTGCAGAAAATACTTCTACTACTTTTCCTAAATTATTCATTATTTTAAATTTTCCTTTAAAATTTCAAGAAAGTCTTTTTTTACCCAAGCCCCAGGATAAGTATTTAAAAGTTTTTTCTCTTTTGTAACTACAAAAAATGTTGGCGTCATACCTCTAAAATGCTTTTTTAAGCCAAAAGGTAAATTTATATTATCAACATCAACTTCTACAAAAATATAGTTTTCATTCATTTTTTCCAAGACATCTTCTAAACTTAAAACCTCTCTTTTCATTTTCTTACAAAAATAACAGGTTTTAGAAGTTGCAAAAACCATTAAATGCTTATTTGATTTTTTAGCCTCATTTAATAAAGCTAGTTCATTATGACTTTTTGTTAAAACTTTTACTTTTTCATTTGAGTTTTTTAATCTATTTGATTTATAATTCATAAAAAAGAGTGCTAATTGTTCAGCCTCATTATCACTTATAATAATTGGTTTTTTATGTTGATAATAAGGTAGAATAGTCTCATCGTAAATATTATTACTAATAATTGGATTTTCTAAATAGTTTTTTAAATACTCTTCAATTTCAATTTGTTGCATCTCAGGATCATCTTTATCTCCAATATGTTTTGTACTATCCATAATCGCATATGCTAATAAATTAACTGTAGGAATTATTAAATTAAGTAATTTATTGTTTTTCTCAAAAAAGTCTTCTTTTAGTTTATTTATTGGTATATATGATTTATGACAGCTTGAACATTTATCTTTGAATAATGTTTCACCTTCTTGAAAATTAGCATATAAAATATAGTTAAAAAAAACAATTACAAGTAAGATTTTTTTAATCATTAGTTCCCTTAGCTTTCAACTTAATAAAGATTTACAATTAACTATTTATTAAGTTGAAAAAAGCACAAAAATAATATTTTATGCTTTTTCAATCATATAAACTAAAATCTAATAGATTCCAGGATTACCTTTGATACCAACAATATCAGGAGTATCAACTTTTAAGTTTGCTATATGTTTTATATTTTTTAAGTATGCTTCAACAGTTTCCCAAACTGGTTCACCTGGAGATTTAGAACCCACAGTTGACCAACCAGCAACCTTATAAGATTTACTAGCGTCAAGTTTTTTACCATTTTTAGTAAGTTGAATATTTGTGATTCTCTCACCCATTTTTCCAGTTGGATTAATAGTATAAGAGATTCCACCTGTTCGTACCATATCTCCACCTTGTTGATAAAAAGGATCTATATTAAACAAGTTATCAGCAACATCTTCCAAAATATCTTTAATACCTTGCCCTGTTATATCTCTTGCATATGTTTCTGGATAAGTCATAGCTGTTTGAGTCATTAAATCATCAAAAGTAATATCTTGTCCCGCCATAACAGAAGTTCCCCATCTAAATCCAGGAGATAAAGATATATCAGCACCTTTAACATCAATTAATGCATCACAAATAATTTGATCCCAAGAACCATTAAAATTACCGCGTCTAAAAAGTGTATTTTCAGTTGTTGCAATTGTCCTCATTAAATCTTTTTTAAATGGCGCTCTTACATCTTCAATGTATTTTTTCATAGTTTTATCTTCAGGTATTAAATCAGAAAAAATTGGAAGAAGAGTAAATTTAAAGTCTTTAATTTTTCCATTTTGAATATCTAAATCAAGTACATTTAAAAACTTTCCATTTGATCCTGCATTACAAACATATGTTACTCCAGCTGCATTTTTAATAGGATAAGCTTCAGGAACACCATCATGAGTATGACCACCTAAGAAAAAGTCAATTCCACTTACAACTTCTGCCATTTTTTTATCAACATCATATCCATTGTGAGAAAGAACAATAATTGCATCTGGTTTTTCTTCTTCTTTAATAATATCGACTAACTCTTGCATCTCATCTTGTTTAATTCCAAAAGTCCAATCAGGAATAAATCGTTGAGGATTTGCAATAGTTGTATAAGGAAAAGCTTGGCCAATAATTGCTACTCTAGCATTGCCCATTTTTTTAATAACATAAGGTTTAAAAGCAAGCCCTGAATCTTCATCATAAGCATCAGCACCTTCCATCAAAGCATCTTCTTTTACAAAAATATTTTGTGCTAAAAATTCTGCATCTAATAATTTTATATTTTCAAAAATTTCTTTTACATTATATGTAAATTCCCAATGTCCAACAGTAATATCAACTCCAAGTAAATTCATAGCACCAACCATATCTTTACCTCTTGTATAAAGAGCAGTTGCACTACCTTGCCAAGTATCTCCACCATCTAACATTAAAGTTTTATCAGCTCCAAAATCATTTCTTAAGAAATCAACAACTGTTTTGATTTGTGCAAAGCCACCAACTTTTCCCATTGCTTTAGCATGTTTTTCAAAGTTAACACATGAATAAGCATACTCTAATCTTTTATCACCTTTTATTCCATAATAATCTAATAATTTCTCACCTACAATATGTGGTGGTTTACCAAAATTACCATTAAAACCAAGATTTACACTTGGTTCTCTAAAATAAACCGGTAAAAGTTGTGCGTGAGAATCTGTCATATGTAATAATCTTGCATTACCAAAACTTTTTAGTTTATAATAATCTTCCATTTTGTTTGTATTTGTCATTCTTGAATGAGAATTAGCAAATATAGGAGTGGTCCCAAGTACCGCCATCATATAAATAAATTCTCTTCTGCTTAATTTACTCATTTTATTTTTACCTTTTATTTCTTAGATATTTTGTGACTATTTTCCACTTCCTATAACTGTGAAACCTAATGATGTCCAAGCTTGCATACCACCTCTGTAGTATTTAATTTTAGATGCAGGATATCCCATTTTTAATAATGAAAATTCAGATCTACTAACCATTGATGGAGTTTGTCCACACCAATATCCATTACAATAAGCTACAACAGTTTTTGCTTTTGAAAAATCTAAAGCACCATTATCTTTTACTTCAACATCTAGGTCATCTTCCATTGCTTCAATAGCACTATCTTTTGAAGTAAAGTTTTTAAATGGAATATTAGTTGCTCCTGGAATTCTTAATCTTTCATACCAACCTGGAGTTCTTGAATCAACTATAATAATAGACTCATCATTTTGAGCTTTTTTCATATAGTCAATAAACTCTAACTCACCTATTGTCTCAACACCTTTTGCTAAAATAATTGGTTGTGGCATTCCTCTATTCGTAGTTTCATATAAAGCAGATATTTTATTTCCAGCTGTTTGATTTCTCATCAGAGTAAATTTTTCATCATTTAAATTCATTTCAATAGATTTTATACCTTTTGAAATTGAAACTTCACCAGCAAAACTAGATGTAATATAAACTCCAACAAGAACAACTAATACTAAAACTTTTGTTAAAATCTTCATTTATAATCCTTAAAATTTTATATTTAAGAGTCAAAATTAATTTTGACTCTTATCCAATATTAATATTTATAACCATCGCCAGGGACAGCAAGATTCCAAGTAGTTTTAGCTTCTTGGGCTTGTGTTAAAGCGCTGATTGAAAAAGAACAAGCTCTCCAAGCAGCATATGAAACAGAAACAGTACCTGTTTTTTTCTTTTCTTTATTAAGAATATCAACAGTTTTAGAACCACTTTTTATAGAAGCATTAACTGCATCAATATATTGAGAAGTTTTCATTCCCAATCTCATAAACTCAATACCTTGTTTTTTAGCAATAGTATTATATTTCATAGCACTTGCTATTACTGTTTTAACGCCATTAGCTTTAACATTACACTCTTTTTTTACATCCATAGCTTGAAGAGATGTAGTTAACGTAAGTACAGCAGAAGCTGTAACTGCAATTTTTAATAATTTTTTCATAAATCTCTTCTCCTTATTTTCTAATATCTGGGCCATCAATTTTCATACCATTTGACATATATGCCATAAAGTATAATAATTCTCTCATCTGTGCACTATTTGATTTTGGTGGAACTTGACCTTCATCTTTAATGCAACCAGCCATTCGTCTCTCTAATGTTCCTAAACCATCCCATTTTAATCTATAAACTGGGAAATGTGTAGTTTGACCTAAAAGTTGAGATAATTTTTCATTTCTAACTCTTTGTCCTGCCCCTTGAATATGACATGAAGCACAAGAAAGTTTTAAATAACCTCTTTGAGAGTAATAATATTTTTTTCCTCTTATATAGGCATTGGCAGCTTCTTTACTATTAATTTGTATATTAATAATTTTTTCATCTTCTGTTGCAGCATTTGCCATATATCCTTGAAGTGTAGCCATTTTACCTTTGCTCATTTTCCAAGCTTTCTCACCATTTGAAGCAAGACACTCATTAATTGCAACTGTTAAACTGATAACTTCTTTTCTTTTTTCATCAAAATATGGATACTTTGCAACATCAGAAGGTTCTTTAAAACATGAGGCAAATGATTTTCCATTAGCAAATTTTTTAGCGTATAACTCTTTACCCGCATCAATTGCATCTTCATATGGTGGCATCTCTTTAATTTCTTCATATTGAGCTCTTCCATCAATATTAAAAGCATAATTACCTTTTGCAAAGTCTTGGTATTTTAAACCTTTAGCAATAGAGTTTTTTAATTCATTATCAGTTGAATAAGGGAAAAAAATATTTCTATTTTTTAAAGGGTCTTCAAATTTTGCTTCAAAATATTTTATTAAAGCAACTCTATCTTTTTCAGCTTCAGCATTGAAATTAGCTGCATTTAACGTACAAGTTGTTAAAGCAACTAAAGCACTTATCTTAGCGATTTTTAATAACATATATTTCTCCTTAAATATTTTGTTAATTACTCTTATAAATAGTAATTAACTATTTAATTTTTCCAGTACTTGTTTGAGTAGTACCTTTTAAGTCTACCCACGTAAGTTCAAGTTTATCACCTTTTTTAGCACCCACAACTTCAGCATTAAATTTAAACTTCATATATGGATTTTTTGATAAAAATTGACTTGTAGATACTTCATATACGATAGTACCATTTACTTTTGCAATAATCGAAGTAATGAAGTTAACCTCTTTTTTTGCTTTTTTTGCTTCTTGATAACTTAACATTGCATGATTAGCCAAAGCTTTTACAGTTACAATACTTTTTTTTAATTTTGCTTTAATTCTAGTTTTTTTAGCCATTATTATTCCTTCTTTTTCTATTATTTTTTATGCATATGAGACAATTGAATTAAATCAACCACCACAACCACCAATAGTTACTTTAACTTGTTTAGAAGCAGAATATAATTTTCCATCTTCTTCAACAACTACTGTAATAGTTCCAGTTTTTGCTAATTTAATTCTGATTGAATAATCAATAATTCCACCTTTTGGAACTGTAAAAACAGCAACTGTACTTTCAGGATTTGCATCTTGGAATACTGCTACTTTTGAACCAGCTAGCTTTGAAGAAACTGTAACAGGAATAACTGCACCATTTTCTGCAATATCTGGAGCTTTTAATTTTACTTTTCCTACAATAGTAGTTGAAGTGCCAAATAATTCTTTTATTGCAGCATCTACTTTTGTTGCTGTCCAAGCTTTTGGCTTAGTTTCTCTAAAATTAATTGCATTTAATGTAGCAGGAATCATTGAAACTGCGAATACACCTAATCCTAAACTTAAAAAAATTCTTCTATTCATCTTTATTTCCTTTTTTCTTAATTAATTGTTTTTAAATAAGCAACAACTGCTTTTATTTCACTATCACTTAACCAACCATTTTTACCAAATGCTGGCATTTGTGAAATTGGATTTGTTGTATATGGATCATAAACTTTCTCATATAATGCATCTTCTGGCCAAAGTGAAAGATATTGTAGTTTTGGTCCCATACTTCCAGGACCATCAATATTTTTACCATTTGCATCATGACATGCAAGACAATTTCCTAAGTTTTTAGTATTAAAGATTTTTTCACCTTTTTTAACTAAATCCATATCACTAGCAAAAGAGCCAGTAATAGCTAAACCACTAATAGCCGTTGCTAGTAGTAACTTTTTAATTAATTTCATTAATATTCCCCTTTTATTTACTAGAATTGATCATGTAGTCAACAATTTCTTTAAATTTTGCATCTGATAAATCCATTGCTCCACCTTTTGGAGGCATCGCATTGATACCATTCATTGCATTAGAATAAACTGCATCAATACCTTTTGAAGTAACTTCTGCCCAAGCTTCTTTATTTCCAACAACTGGTGCGCCAATAGCCTTATTAGCATGACAAGCACTACAAGAAGTTTCATAGGTATTTGCAGCTTCTTTGTTTACTGTTGTATCACTTTTTTCTTCTTTAGGCAAAGATTTAATAGTTGAAATTGCTGGATCAAAACCTGTAATTTCAAACTTAATTGGAACTGCTTTTGGAGCGTTACAATCTTTCATACATCTTGTACCTTGGGCTAAAGGTCCTCTTTGTTCTTTTAAATCACTTCTATCAGGATGAACTGGATAAAAACCATCAGTATTATTCATTTTTATTTTCATAAAATTATGTTTTCCTAATACAAATTCATCATCCATCTCTTCCCCATCAACTTCTATACCATTTACAGATAGTAAATAAGCAGTAATTGCATAAACTTCATCATTAGATAAACTTTTTGGGTTTGGAAATGGCATTGCAGTTTTAATATACCAATAAAGAGTACTTGCATATGGCCAATATGAACCAATAGTTTTTCGTGGACTTTCAGTTCCTTCAGTTCCTAACTGATTTGCTAAACTTCCAATACCACCTTCTAAAGGAGGATAACCATTGCCACCAACTCCAAAGTCTCCATGACATATAGAACATTGTTCGTGATATAACTCATCACCATCTTCAACACTACCTTTACCATCTGGTAAACCTGAACCATCTGGTTTTATATCCGTATCCCAAGCTTTGATTTCATTTGCACTTGGAGTTCGTCCATGTGAATTAAAACCTTTTATATTTTGTTTATTAATTGAATAAACACTATATTTTCCATTTGTTCTTTCATAAATAACTGAACCATCTATATTCTTTTTTAAACCTTTATCTGCAAAAGCAGTTGTGCTTAATAAAAGTGAAGAAATAACACTAATAGCTAATAATGATTTTTTAACTTCTAACATGTACATTATTTACAACTCCTTTAGATGTTACTTCCCAACCAATAATTGGGTTTCTATGATAAATACCTTCAACACCTACTGTTGAAACTAATTTATCTATAGAGGGCTGAATATGTCCTGATTCATCAATGGCACGAGAAAGTAAAACTTTTTTCTTTCCATCCCATTTAATTATATATGAAAACCTTGTCCAAGACTTAGGTAGAACTAAACCTTTTAAACTAGCTTCAACCCAGTTATTCCCACCATCAAGTGAGATATCAACGTTTTGTATTTTACCTCTTCCACTCCATGCAATACCATTGATTTCAACTAAGTCACCTTTTTTAAGGTCTGTCCAAGGAACTTCAGGACAAGGTGAAGTTATAATTGAATTTACTTCCATAGGCCAGAAAAAGTTAATTGCTTTTCCACTTGGTTGTAACATAGTATATTTTGAAGTTTCTTCTTTAGAATACCAAGGAGTATCAGAAAATTCTAGTCTCTTAAGCCATTTAACATTTAAATTACCTTCCCAACCTGGAAGTAATAATCTGACAGGATAACCTTGTTCAGGTCGTAAAGGTTCACCATTTTGTCCCCAAACAAGCATAGCATCATCTAAAACTTTTTCAATAGGAATAGATCTTGCCATTTCAGAATTATCACTTCCCTCAGCTAACATCCATTGTGCTGTAGGTTTTAATCCCAAGTCATCTAAAATAGTTTTAAGTCTAACTCCAGTCCATTCAGCAGAACTCATCATACCTTTAACAAATTGTAAATTATTAAATTGAGGACCTCTCCATCCAGTAGAACCATTTGCAGGACACTCAATAAAATGTATTACACTTTCACTTGGATACCTTTTTAATTGATCTAAAGTTAGAATAATAGGCTTCTTTACTAAACCATGTATCATTAATCTAAATTTATGAGGATCAATCTGAGCAGTACCACCATGATCTCTAACAAAAAATAGACCATTTGGTGTGATAATACCATCTTGCATATGCAAAGGAGACATTGAAACTGTTGCATGTCTATCACCTGAAGATAATAAATCATGTACTCTTCTTACATTATTATGTTCATAAGGTGAGGGTATACCATATGGATATTTATCTACTTTATCACCTAATTTTATTCCCCATGCTACATTTTTTATAATATTTTCATCATCTGCAATTGCTTTCATTGGAACTAAAACATTTGCAACAGCAACTGCTCCAACTGAATACATTGCACTTCTTTTAAAAAAGTCTCTTCTGGTTAATTTTTCTTCTGAAATTGTATTTGATACACTTTTAGAAGTTTTACTTATTTTTGTCATCATATCTCCTTGAATATAAATAATTAACTTACTAGATAACATAATATTTACTTATTATAAATTTTTCCTTATACAATGTTAGTTAAATTATTGCTTGTTTAATGACTTATGTCAATATTATTTTGATTTTTTTTGCAAATTTGTCATTATTGTGTCACTATATTGTTTTTTTGCTATACCATTGCTATTTATGGAGCTAAAAACAGTTATTTTTACTCTTTAAAGTTATTTTTTTGATGTCTGTGGTACCATTTTGCAATAATTATTGGAGAAAATATGAGAAATTTTATAAATTATGACGAGTCTTTAAATATATTAAATAGTATTAATTTTAAAGCAAAAACCAAGGAAAAGCTTTTTTTAACTAATGCTATTGGAAGAGTACTCGCTTTAGACGTTGTTGCTAGAAATAATTCACCAAAATATCCTACTTCTGCAATGGATGGTTATGCTATTAAATATGAAGATCAAAAAAATAAAATTATTAAAATAATAGATAAAAATCCTGCTGGAACTATTGTTAAATCTGAAGTAATAAATAAAGTATGTATTAAAACTTTTACAGGTTCATTAATGCCAAAAGGAAGTGATACTTTAATACCAATTGAAAATGTAGAAGTAAATGGAAATAAAATAAAGATAATTAAAGATGTTCCTTTTGCTTTTGCACGAAGAAATATTGGTGAAAACTACAAAAAAGATGAAGTTCTTATTAAAGAAGGAACAATTATTGGTTTTGCTGAGATTGGAGTTTTAGCTTCGCTAAATATTTCTCAAATATCTGTTTATTGTAAACCAAGAGTTTCAATCGCAAGTACAGGAAGTGAAATATTAGATGTGGGGGAAGAGCAAACTAATGATGCACAAATTAGAAGCTCAAATCATCTTACAATTGAAGCCTTAGCTAAAAAAGCAGGCGCTAGTACTATTCAAATGGGAATTGTGGAAGATGATATAGAATCAATTACTGCATTACTTGAGACTGCTTTGGAAAAATCTGATATTATTGTAACTACTGGTGGTGTTTCAGTTGGGGATTATGATTTTGTTAAAGATGTTATAAAAGATAAACTTAAAGCAAAAGTTTTGTTCCACGGTGTAACTATTAAACCAGGTATGCATATGTTGGTCGCTTTAAAAGATGAAAAACTTATTATTGCACTTCCTGGTTTTGCTTATTCATCAACAGTATGTGCTATTTTATATCTTTTACCAATGATTTATAAATATGAAGGAGCCAATAAAAAGCTACCTATTGTAAAAGCTAGAATAAAACAAGATTTTGCTTTAAAAATGAGAAAAACAATCTTTACTGCGTGTAATGTAAAATATGAAAATAATGAATATTGTATTGACTTTGAAGGTAAAAAACAAGGAACAAGTGCAATATTAACAAATATGTTAGGCTCACCTGCTCTTTTAATACAAGAAGATAATAGTAAAGATATTAAAGCTAATGATTTAGTAGATATCTTACTTTTAAATGAATTGAAATAATTTATGAAAGTACAACAAGTGCATATTTTTTACCCCTAGAGCCACTTACAAATTCAATAATACTCAATAGCTAATTTTTTATTTTCATCACTTTTAGTTTTAAAAAAATGATTATTTATTTTTCTTTGCGTAGTTTACACTAAATTTAGTAAATTTCTTAAAAAATCATATTTTTTCTCCATACTTTATGGTTTTGACTATAAAATTGAAGATTTTTCTATTATTTTTAATAAAAGTCATGTAATGAGTTTTAAACTTTGATGAATACAAACAGATAAAATTCCAAATGATAAAACAGAAGCTACTTTTGTAGCTCCTTGATAATAAATTGTATTACATCCAAAGTCATCTTTTAAATATTTATTTACTCTTTCAACCATACTTCTTTGATTGTAGTGGTGTTCATCTGATGATTTAGGTAAATTTAAGAATTCAAATTTTACTTTTTCATCTTTGATAAGTTGAATCTTTTGTTTTAATTCTTTTGAGTTCTTGGGATTTATATCTATAATTGGTTTATGATTTAGTTTTTCAGAATACTCTCTAATTATATCGCTGTCATACCCAGCATCAAGTAAATCACGAAGATACATCACTCTTTTACTAGTTTCATTGATAAGTGGAAGTGCTACTGAACTATCATGAACATTTGCACCTGAATAGAATGCTGCTATTGGTATATCTCCATCTACTGCACTAATATGAAGTTTACCACCTATTGTAATCTCTCTGTTACCTTTAGAATTTTGTTTGACACCAACACCACAAACAGTAGATACTAAAGATAACATCTTTTTAGTAGTTTTCATCTCTTTTTGTAGTTCTAAAATCTTTGGTTTTACAGGCTCTCTCTTTTCACCTTTCTTAGGTCGTCCGACCTTATTTTTAGGCTTTTCTTCTTTCTCAATCTTTACAGGTTTTTCTCTAAGTGGTATCATAGCAGCATCTGTTGCATTGTACATAAAAACTGTATCCGATAAATATTCATTAACAAACTTTTTATGAGTTTTTTGAGCTATTTGTAAATCACTCAATTCTTTGAATACCCTACTAAATTTAGCTTCACTTGGAATATCTATTTTATACCTCCATCCACACAATACTCGTAATACTCTATCGCTATGAAGTCTATCAATTAAATCTCTTGTTGTTTGCATATTGTAAACAGATTTAGCAATCATTGCTCTTGCTATCTCTTCTCTGTCTTTTGGAATGTTTGTAATAGTTACAACTGTTACATTCTTTTCAATTTGAGCAAAGTCTAAAATCTTTATTAGTTTCTCTTCTTTGGTACTTAATGTTCCTAATTGTTCTTTTATTTCAAGAAACAAACAATTTTCAAGGTTTAGAATTTTAGTCCACATTTTAGATAGATTTGTAGATAATTTTGGTAAAATATTTGTCATAAGTTGAATCTCTTTTCTGTTAAATTTTATGGTATAAAATTATACCTTATCTGAAATTAGATTTCAGCTTTTTTGAACAAAATAAATTAAATTATGAGCTTTTTTGTGAATTTGCAAGTGGCTCGTTAGATATTATAATAATTTACTTTATATTTTTTTAAGGAAAAAAAGTAAAATTCCAAGTTATTTCACATAAGGATTTCTATATGAAAAAAAATTTATTAAGTTCAATTGTTGCTGTTGCTTTACTTACAGGCTGTGGCGAGGATAAAAAGGCTTCTGATAATAAGCCAGTTATTATTGAAACAAAAGTTCAAGAAGTAAAAGTTAAAGAGGTTATAACACCAGAAGCTAAACTAGTAGAGCAAGTAAAAACTTCAACTGAAAAAGTTGCAAGTCAAATTATTAAAGAGTCAAAAGCTATTATGGCAGTTGGTTCGGATGCAGTTAAAAGTGTAACTAACAAAGTAGTCGCAAAAGCAAAAGAAGTAAAAAATGAAGTAGTTGAAAAAGTAATTCAAGCAAAAGAAACAATAGAGAAAAGTATTAATAATATTGTTGCTACAAAAGCTGAGATTCAAAAAGAAACTGCTATGAGTAGTGTAAATACACAAGGTCTTTATTTAAAGTGCGCAGGCTGTCACGGGCAAACTGCAGAGAAAGAAGCTTTAGGAAAATCACAAGTGATTCAAGATTGGGATCCATCAAAAATAGTTACGGCATTAAAAGGTTATAAAGCAGATACTTATGGTGGAGCAATGAAAGGTGTAATGAAAAGTCAAGTTATGAATTTAAATGATGACGAAATCAATGCACTTGGTGAATATATTTCATCCTTTTAGACTTAATAAAAAATATAGGTGCTTGAATAATTACTTTTTTTGATAATTTAGTAAATAAAAATGAGTGTAAGGGAGTGTAAATCTAGCTGTGTAAACCCACCAATTATCTTCAATTACTTTGTATATTTTTCCATAATTTCACTGAAAAATATACATAGTTGTGAGTAGATTTCAGACAATTTGGGAGTGTAAATATAACTATATAAACCTTAAAAATAAAATTTATTAGATAAAATATAGTTTAATCCACTAAAAACTAATATTTAATAATAATTCTAAAGTAGTATCTAAATTCCATCTATTTTCAAGTAGTTGATTTTTGATAGATTTTACTTTATTAAGATGTAAAATATTTATGACAAAGCTTCTTAAAATTGTCATAGTCATGGGATTAATATTTGCAGTATGTAAATCTTCATAAAGTGATTTATCTTTATGAAAGTACATAGTTTCAACTTGCCAATGCTTTAATCCTAAATTATGAAATTCTTTTGCAGTATCTTTAAAATTTGTAATAGCAAATGATGTTGTTAAAGTTTCAGTAAATTCTCCTGTTTTTTTATTGACTTTATGAATAGTTTTATCAATTCTTATTATGGTTCTAATATGTGTCATACCATTATGATAAAAACAACTATTATTTGTAAAAGTTAATACTTTTCTTTTGGCTAAGTTTTTATCCTCTTGTTTCAAATCTGATATATAAGTATCTGTAGGCTTTTTTGTATTGGATATATCAATAGCTTTAGTTAATAGCTTTTTCTGGTTACCTTTTAGTTTAGCATAATATTTTGAACCATCTTTTTCAATCTTGTTTAGAGTTTTTTTTAGTATTCATTGCATCAAATGTATAAATAAAACTATCATCTAATTCATCAATAAGTTCTCTTAATGCAGGTACTTCGGACTTATTGGAAATCTTTTTATGTGCTAATATTATCCCAGTATTGGCTAATACTGCACTCAACACTTCTGTTGATTTATTTGCATTAACACTACTACCATTCATAACTTTACCATCTACTGCTAATTGTTGTAAATTATCAGTTTTATCAACTAATCCATAAATCCATATCCTAAAAACTTTTTCTAATTCTAAATAATTAACTTCTGCTAAAATCTCAGCCACAGCACTCCTGCTTGGTGTTCTAATAAATTCTACACCTAAAAGTTTTTTGATTTTATTATTTTGAATATAATTTTTTATCCAGACCCATATCTCTTTATAATTTACCGCACCCATTAATTGTGCAATTACTGATAAAAATAAAATATGTTCTAATTTATGAAGTTTACCTTGACCTTTTCTATGATCAGGTATATCTGCTAAAAGTTGTAATAATTTATTTCTTTTTGCTATGGCTTCATAGCCTTTCTTTGATCTTTTATTTGATAATTTCTCTCTAAATTGATTTGCCATAATACCACCTTTTTATAGATATTATAGCCAAAAAGTACTATAAACTTAATTAAAAATTTTTAATGGATTGAACTAGATAAAATATCCAGTAAATCAATTTTAAGGATTTACATTATGGCAATATTAAATTTAGAAGAATTAAAGAAACAAATAAAAGATGGTACTTTTACAGGTTTAGAATCATTAGAGAATGAATTTAAATCAATGTTAAAAGAAGTTTTACAAGAAACTGCACAAGAAGAATTAACTTCACACTTAGGTTATGAAAAGAACCAAATCTCAAAAAACACAAACTCAAGAAATGGTTATAACAAAAAGAAACTCAATTCCAAATATGGTCAAGTTGATTTAGAAATCCCAAGAGACAGAGATTCTAGTTTTGAACCACAACTAATAAAAAAAAGAGAAACAATTCTTGAAGGAACTCTCAATTTAATAATATCACTTTATGCCAAAGGCATGAGTGTAAGGGATATTCAATTACATCTTGATGATTTATATGGATATGAACTTTCAGCAGAAACAATATCTAATATGACTAAATGATGTTACGATAATCTAAATTTTAAGATTTAATAGAATTGTTACAATATTGATTAAAATTATTATATTTAACTTGCTAATATGATCCTTAAAACCTACAAAAATATACTTTATAAATTACCAATAAACCCTTTGTTTATCGTATTTACAAGCACTTTGAAACCACTATTTAGATATAATATATACTCTTAATACTAAGGAATTTTATGAGTTGTTTACAAGAATATTATCAAGATTATGCGTTAAGTTCATTTTAGAAAATAGAGATGACAAAATTAGCTAAACTTACTGGGGAAAGCCATGATGTATTTACAAAAAATCTATTACTTGATGATAGCTTTGATGATGAGACTAAATTATGGAAAACAATAAAATCATTTTTAAGAGATTATGAAAATGAAGATAATGGATGTATAATTATAGATGATTCATTACTTCATAAACCACATACAAAAGTAAATAATACTGTATGTTGGCAACTATGACCATGTAAGTGGGAAAAGTGTTAAGGGTATCATGATGTTAAACTTTCATTATACAGATAATAGTGGTATATCAATATCTTTAGGATATGAGATTATCACTAAAACTGAAGATAAATGGAGCGAAGAATATCAAAAGTTTATAAAAAAATCTATGTTTACTAAAAATGAAATAATGAAAGATAAACTCCCAATTTTACATTTTAATAATGAAGTAAAATATAAATATATTTTAATGGATAAATGGTTTACAACATCAGATAATATAGAGTTTATAGCATAGTGCTTTAAAAAAGCAATTTGTAGCACCAGTAAAAAAGAATCGTAAAGCAGCACTAACTCTATAAAGACAGAAATAAAAGAAGATATGTTAATATTGACAGCATAGATATGGGAGCTTGTAGTAGTCGACTTATATATTTAAAAGGTTGCAATACACCTTTGAATATTGGTAAGCAAATTGTCAAAAACGGCAACGATGGTGAACCTATGTATCTGTATCTTATTACTAATGATATAGACTTATCCTTTCAACAGACACTTGAAATCTATCAAAAACGGTGGAAAATAGAGGAATACCACAAGTCATTAAAACAAAATTTAAAGATAGAACATTCGCCAACTAAGGTTGAATTATCACAAAGAAATCATATTAACTTAACTATAGGTGCATTTATCAAGCTAGAAAAACTTCGTTTGAACTATAAAATGAATCACTTTGCAATTAAAGAAAAAATATATATTGAAGCTCTAAAGGTTGCTTATCAAAAAGTTAGAGAATTAAAGTGTGGATAATTCTGTAACATTTACTGTAAATTATGATATTTAGATTATCGTAACATCAGTAATAAATTAACTATTTGATATAATCTGTCTTTATAAAAAGGAAAATTAACCTAAATGAAATTTAAAATAGACGCAACATCAGCACATAAAACAAGAGCTTGCACAATACAAACCCAACATAGCACAATCACTACTCCTGTTTTTATGCCAGTTGGTACACAAGGAACAGTAAAAACTCTTGATGCAAATGATATGTTAGAATTAGGTGCAAAAATTATCTTAGGAAATACTTACCACTTATACTTAAGACCAGGAAGTAAAGTAATAAAAAAACTTGGAGGTTTGCATAATTTTGCAAGTTTTCCTAATGCATTTTTAACTGACTCAGGTGGATTTCAAGCTTTCTCTCTTAGTAAAAATACTAAGCAACATGAAGATGGAATTATGTTTAAATCCCATCTTGATGGAAGTAAACACTTTTTTACTCCACAAAGTGTTTTAGATACTCAATATGATTTAGGTAGTGATATTATGATGATATTGGATGATTTAGTTGCCCTTCCAAATACAACAAAGAGAATACAAAAATCAATTGAAAGAACAACTGCTTGGGCAAGAGAAGCAATTACTTACCATAAAAAACAACAAGAAAAAGGGATAGGTATAAATCAAAATATTTTTGCAATTATTCAAGGTGGAACTGACAAAGAATTTAGAAAACTAAGTGCCCAACAATTATGTGCCTTAGAAGATTATGATGGTTTTGCAATTGGTGGATTAAGTGTTGGTGAGTCAAATAAAGATATGTATGAAACTGTTGAATGGACAACTGATTTTATGCCAAAAAATAAACCTAGATACCTTATGGGTGTTGGAACTCCTGAAGATTTAATTGAAAATATTGAACGTGGTGTTGATATGTTTGATTGTGTAATGCCAACAAGGAATGCTAGAAATGGAACCTTATTTACATCTTTTGGAAGATTAAATATTAGAGGTGTAAAGTTTAAAGAAGATAAAAAACCAATTGATGAAGAGTGCGATTGCTATACTTGTAAAAACTTTTTAAGAGCTTATTTAAATCATCTATATAGAGCAAAAGAAATGACTTATTTTAGATTAGGATCTATACATAATATTCATTATTATCTAAATCTTATGAAAGAAGCTAGAGAAGCTATATTAGCAGATAATTGGATTCCTTTTAAAAAAAGTTTTTATAAAAAAAGAAAATTAATGATTTTATGAAAATTTTACTTTACTTTTTTGCTTAAATATTCTGCAAACGAATGATTGTACTCCATATTTTAATCCTGAAAGATTTTATGAAACACCTGAAATATTAAAGGAAGGATTAGAACATAAACTTTTAATCTTCATCTTAAAGAGTAGCTTGGAGCCTGTAAAATAAACTATGTAAACTCACTAGTTTCTTTTCAATCACTTCTCATATTTTGCCATAATCTCCTTAAAAAATATACTAAGCTGTCAAGTTTCACCACGTTGTACCATTTCAAAAGCAATATTTTTAAACACATCTGGTAAAATCTTAAATATTTCAGGTTTCGTTTGAAACCTAGTTCAATCCATTAAAAATTTTTAATTAAGTTTATAGTACTTTTTGGCTATAATATCTATAAAAAGGTGGTATTATGGCAAATCAATTTAGAGAGAAATTATCAAATAAAAGATCAAGGAAAGGCTATGAAGCCATAGCAAAAAGAAATAAATTATTACAACTTTTAGCAGATATACCTGATCATAGAAAAGGTCAAGGTAAACTTCATAAATTAGAACACATTTTATTTTTATCAGTAATTGCACAATTAATGGGTGCGGTAAATTATAAAGAGATATGGGTCTGGATAAAAAATCATATTCAAAATAATAAAATCAAAAAACTTTTAGGTGTAGAATTTATTAGAACACCAAGCAGGAGTGCTGTGGCTGAGATTTTAGCAGAAGTTAATTATTTAGAATATACTACCCCAAGAAAAACAAACAATTTTTTCTAAAGTTTAATTCTTAAAATAGTAAAATTAAACAATAAAAATAAAGGATAATAATATGAGCAGAACAAGAACAGTTTATAGTGCAGAATTCAAAACAAGATTAGTACTAGAGCTTTTAAAAGAAGACAAAACATTAACACAAATTGCAAGTAAAAATAATATAACACCGAAGAATTTGCAAAACTGGAAAAAGATATTTTTAGAGAATGCAGTAGTTGCAATGGAACCTGCTAAAGCAGTTAAAGAATATAAAGAAGAAAATATAAAATTACAAGCAAAACTTGATGAATATGCAAAAGTAGTAGGTCAATTAACTGTAGAGAATGAGTGGGCTGTGGGAAAGTTAAAGAGCTTGGACTCTAGCTATAAAAAAGAGTTAGTAGATAAAACAGATAGTAAAATAATTTCAGTTGTAAAACAATGTAAACTACTTAATTATAATAGAAGTAATTTATTTTATGTACCTATGGTAAATCCTATAAAACAAGATATTAAAAATGAGATAGTTAAAATATTTGTAGATATACCATGTTATGGTTATATTAAAGTACACAAAGAGTTATTAGAACGTGGATACAATGTCTGTATCAATACAGTACGCCAATATCGTAAACAGTTAAGTTTAAGAGCTGTACTAGCTGTACGTCCACCAAATACTTCTTGGGCTGATAAACAACATCCTAAACATTCATATAAAATTAGAGGTCTTGATACAGTAAGAGCAAATCAAGTATGGAGTACTGATATAACATACATTAAAATAAAAGAGGGAATGGTCTATATGGCAGCTATTATTGATTGGTATTCTAAAGCCATATTATCATGGAGAATATCTAATACAATGGATACTGACTTAGTCATGGGTGTGCTAAATGAAGCCTTATCCAAATATGGAAAACCAGAAATATTTAATACCGATCAAGGTAGTCAATATACCTCTTATATTCATACTCAAACATTAAAGGATAATAATATTATTATTTCAATGGATGGAAAAGGAAGAGCAACAGATAATATATGTATAGAAAGATTTTGGAGAAGTGCAAAGGTGGAAAAGATATATCTTAATTGTTTAGTCCCTAATTCTCATGGAGTCAGCTATTATTTTATAAAAGGAGTAGATTTATGGGAAATATACAACACTCTAATGCCAAGACGACGCCAAGAATTCGAAAAGAAATACAAGAGTCTCAAGAGACAATCACAGAGTTAGCTGCAAGATTGTCCCTTAATCCAAAAACAGTAACAAAATGGAAGAATGCCAATAGAATCACTGATAAAAAAAGTGGACCGACGATAGCAAGGTCAACAGTACTAAGTCAAGAAGAAGAACAAATAATTTGTGAGTTTAGAAGAGTTACCAAGTTTGCACTAGATGATGTTTTTATAGCCCTGATGGATGAGATACCTAAAATGACAAGGTCAAACTTACACAGATGCTTGCAACGTCATGGATTAAGCCGTTTGCCCAAAGAACCCCGTGATAAAACAGAAAAAAAGAAGTTCAAAGAGTATGATATAGGATATGTCCATATAGATATTTCAGAAGTTCATAGTGAAGAAGGCAAAGCCTATATGTTCGTAGCTATAGATCGTGCTACTAAGTATACTTATGTGGAAATTCATGAAAGAATGACTCAGGCTATCGCTTGTTCATTCTTAGAAAACTTTATACAAGATATACCTTTTAAAATCCATACTATTTTAACAGATAATGGAGCTCAATTTACTTATGCACTTCTAAGTGAACATTTAAGACCAAAAGATAAGATTCATCCTTTTGATATAGTATGCCAAAAGTATAAAATAGAACACCGTTTGACTAAGTTTAGACATCCCTGGACTAATGGTCAGGTAGAAGTGATGAATAAAGTTCTTAAAGACCATACTGTGAAACTTTTTCATTATGAGACCTTAAAAGCTCTAAAGTTACACTTGATGAGCTTTCTTCTTTTATACAATTATCAGAAAAAACTCAAAGCTTTAAAGTATAAAACACCTTATGATACAATGTCTCAAATATTCAGGAAAAACCCAGAGTACTTTAAGTTGAATCCTTTGAGTAAGTCTTTGGGACTAAACACTTAATGAATATTTCAAAATATCAACATTGAAAAATGATGTTACAGATTATATGGAGTTTTATAATTATAGAAGATTTCATCAAACTTTAAATTATAAAAAACCTATGAATGTATACTTTGAAAGTATGAAAATAAATGATGTAAATTATAATAAATTAGATGAAATTGTGGCATAAAGTTACAGTTGATAGTGGGAATTAGATTTTATAGAAAGTTGTCTTGACATATTGGGGTAGTATATCTATATGTAAATAACCAGGTTCGTACTTTTTAAATTTTTTAGCTTTTTCTTTTTGTTCTTGTGGAACTCTGTTTATATCAAAGGCTTTTAAAGTACGATAAATATTACTTCTATTTGCATTTGGAATAATATCAACGATTGTATCTGCTAAGTCATCTAACTCCATCCAAGTCATTGTTCTGACTACTTTAATTAACTCTTTTTCTAAAGGTGTTAAAGTTGTTTTTATATTGTGTGGTCTTGAACTTTTATCTTTAATAAAATTCCTATGCTTCCATTTAGAGATAGTTTTAATATTTAGATTGTAATTTTTAGCTAATTCAACGATTGTTAAATTAGATTTCTGTATTATTTCTCTTACATGCTGGTTTGTTCTGGCATTAGAGTGATAGACTTGTGGCATTTTTAAAATCCTTATTTGCTGTAAAGATTTTACAATTATGTTGTTAAGCTATCGCTTTCTTAATTTATGAAACTAGGCAACCATAACGTGGTGAAACTGGATATCTTCTGATTATATATTGCTATTTCAAACAGTTGATTAGGTACAGTGAATACTGTATGATAATACGGAACATCAAGAGTTGTTTTTAATCTTTTTTGAATCCATTCATATCTTTTATTACCTTGACACTTAGGACAGTTTCTATTTCTGCAAGAGTTATATGAAAACTCTATTGTTTTACAACCACTACATTGTCTAGCATTATAACCTAATGAAGAAGTTCTACATTTAGATATATCTTTTATAGCTTTTGTTTGCACAAGTGTAAGTTTATGATTTTTCATATAACTATCACCATATAAATTTATTATATCTTGAATCTCATATCTTCGTTTATTCTCATCTTTAAGTTTAATTTTACACATAATAACAGTATAATTAAAAAAAATAACTTTTATTAAAAGTATGTCAAATTACAATGTTTTTAAGAGATTTTTAGTCTTGAAAACCTGCCGTCAGGCTTCATATAACGCCCAAATCCACTTGACCGTAAAAAGTGGCGGAAAATTTGCGATAGCAAAATTTTGTGACGCTTTTTACGGTCAAGTGGATTTGGGCGTTATGTCTTTATATAGTTAATAGCTCAATAATATTTCTTAACCATTGAACTTTTTGTTCTTGTTTTTGAGGGCTTGGGTGTGAATAACAATATTCACAATTATCACTTTTTACACCAACAAGATTATATTCTTTAAGCTTACTAAATGCCTTTTTCATAAATTCTTCTTGGTTTTTCAAGTTACCCCAGCCAATTAAAATAATATCACTCTCATAATTGTTAAGTAAAAAATCTAGTTCTTGTTCTCGTAAATCGCTAAAAAGACTATCAGGATGAGATAAGTTATTAATTGACATCGTATCAAAAACTTTTGAAAATTCTCCACTATTTCCATTTCTTAAATCACTTAAATTTATAACTGTTGCATAATTCCAGCCTTTTTCTAGCATCACACGCATTATTTGATACTGTGTATTATCAGGCTTTGTTTCAACCATTTCTTGCCCAATTAGACTATCAATATTTGAAACAGAGCATCTATGTTCAATATAGTCTGTATTCTTTGGTTTGGATGAACCTGGGTTCATCATTACTACAATTATATCGGGGGCAGTACTTTCAATGTATTCTTTTGACTTTATATCTAGTCTATTTCTACATTTAAAAATTATATTATTTAAATCTAACTCATAAAAATAACCTGTTACATCAAATTTTTTCTTTAATTCATCAGCATATATAAATTCCATATTTCACCTAACTATTAGTTAATCGATATTTTAGCAAAGTAATATTCAATTACAAATAAAAATAAATTGCTAACTATTAGAGCCACTTGCAAATTCACAAAAAAGCTCATAATTTAATTTATTTTGTTCAAAAAAGTTGAAATCTAATTTCAGATAAGTTATAATTTTATACCATAAAATTTAACAGAAAAGAGATTCAACTTATGACAAATATTTTACCAAAATTATCTACAAACCTATCTAAAATGTGGACTAAAATTCTAAACCTTGAAAATTGTTTATTTCTTGAAATAAAAGAACAATTAGGAACATTAAGTACCAAAGAAGAGAAACTAATAAAGATTTTAGACTTTGCTCAAATTGAAAAGAATGTAACAGTTGTAACGATTACAAATACATTCCAAAAGACAGAGAAGAGATAGCAAGAGCAATGATTGCTAAATCTGTTTACAATATGCAAACAACAAGAGATTTAATTGATAGACTTCATAGCGATAGAGTATTACGAGTATTGTGTGGATGGAGGTATAAAATAGATATTCCAAGTGAAGCTAAATTTAGTAGGGTATTCAAAGAATTGAGTGATTTACAAATAGCTCAAAAAACTCATAAAAAGTTTGTTAATGAATATTTATCGGATACAGTTTTTATGTACAATGCAACAGATGCTGCTATGATACCACTTAGAGAAAAACCTGTAAAGATTAAGAAAGAAGAAAAGCCTAAAAATAAGGTCGGACGACCTAAGAAAGGTGAAAAGAGAGAGCCTGTAAAACCAAAGATTTTAGAACTACAAAAAGAGATGAAAACTACTAAAAAGATGTTATCTTTAGTATCTACTGTTTGTGGTTGTTGGTGTCAAACAAAATTCTAAAGGTAACAGAGAGATTACAATAGGTGGTAAACTTCATATTAGTGCAGTAGATGGAGATATACCAATAGCAGCATTCTATTCAGGTGCAAATGTTCATGATAGTTCAGTAGCACTTCCACTTATCAATGAAACTGGTAAAAGAGTGATGTATCTTCGTGATTTACTTGATGCTGGGTATGACAGCGATATAATTAGAGAGTATTCTGAAAAACTAAATCATAAACCAATTATAGATATAAATCCCAAGAACTCAAAAGAATTAAAACAAAAGATTCAACTTATCAAAGATGAAAAAGTAAAATTTGAATTTTTAAATTTACCTAAATCATCAGATGAACACCACTACAATCAAAGAAGTATGGTTGAAAGAGTAAATAAATATTTAAAAGATAACTTTGGATGTAATACAATTTATTATCAAGGAGCTACAAAAGTAGCTTCTGTTTTATCATTTGGAATTTTATCTGTTTGTATTCATCAAAGTTTAAAACTCATTACATGACTTTTATTAAAAATAATAGAAAAATCTTCAATTTTATAGTCAAAATCATAAAGTATGGAGAAAAAATATGATTTTTTAAGAAATTTACTAAATTTAGTGTAAACTACGCAAAGAAAAATAAATAATCATTTTTTTAAAACTAAAAGTGATGAAAATAAAAAATTAGCTATTGAGTATTATTGAATTTGCAAGCGGCTCATAATAGTGAATTATTCGTGCTTTAATGCCTCTAATGCTTTGTAATCAAATACAAACTTATCTTTTATAAAATCAATTTTAACAACTCCACCTTTTTTTAATCTTCCAAATAATATTTCATCTGTTAAAATATTTTTAATTTTATCTGAGATTACTCGTCCTAATGGTCTAGCTCCCATAATTTTATCATAGCCTAAGACTGCTAACTCTTTTTTAGCTTTCCTAGTTATACTGATTTTTATTTTTTTATTCTGTAATTGTTTTTCTAACTCTTCTATGAATTTACCTGCAACTTTAGTTACAATACCTATACTTAAAGCATCAAAACTTACCATTGCATCTAATCTATTTCTAAACTCAGGTGCAAAGAATTTATTTACTGCTTTTTTTTCATTTAAAGAATCATCTTTTGCAAAACCCATAACACTAGCTTCACTTGTACCTAAGTTTGAAGTCATTATAAGTACTACATTTTGAAAATCTGCTTTATTTCCACTATTATCAGTTAATTCTGCATTATCCATAACTTGAAGTAAAATTGACATCAAATCAGGGTGTGCTTTTTCTATCTCATCTAAAAGTAATACACAATAAGGATGCTTTCTAATAGCTTCTGTCAATAAGCCACCATTTTCAAAACCTACATATCCAGCAGGTGAACCAATTAGTCTTGAAATAGTATGAGCTTCCATATATTCACTCATATCAAATCTTTCAAAATGAATATTTAGCTGATTTGATAACTCTTTTGCAACTTCTGTTTTACCAACACCA
The DNA here is from genome assembly GCA_965243765.1 of Halarcobacter sp. Lineage (GTDB taxonomy): Bacteria > Campylobacterota > Campylobacteria > Campylobacterales > Arcobacteraceae > Halarcobacter. Next base: position 846,962 of record CBDEWB010000019.1, on the reverse strand, counting down.
GTAGGTCCTATAAATAAAAAACTTCCTATTGGTTTTTTATCAACATTTAATCCAGCTTTATTTCTTTTAATTGATTGAACGATTGTACTTATTACATTATTTTGACCAAAAATTCTTTTTTGCATATTTTTTTCAAGATCTTTTAATAATGAAATATCTGATTTTGTATTGGATTTTGAAGGAATATGTGCTATTTTTGCGACAGTATCTTCAATATTTTTTTGTAATATTTTAATATTCTTTTTATTTATAGTCGGATATTCTATTTTTTTAGCTGCCCCAGCCTCATCAATAACATCAATTGCACTATCAGGTAAAAATCTATCAGTGATATACTTTTTACTAAGTAAAACTGCCGTTTCGATTGAATTTTTATTATATTTAACACTATGAAACTCTTCGTATTTTGATTTAAGTCCTTCTAAAATCAATACTGCATCTTTAATTGAAGGTTCATTTATATCTACTTTTGCAAATCTTCTACTAAGTGCTTTATCTTTTGCAAACTCATTTCTATACTCAGCAAAAGTAGTAGCTCCTATACATCTAAGTATGCCATTTGCTAACATTGGTTTTAAAATATTTGAAGCATCCATTGCACTTCCACCAACACTTCCAGCACCAACAATAGTATGAATCTCATCAATAAATAAAATAGCATTTGGAATTTTTATAATCTCTTTTAAAAGTGATTTAAATTTCTTTTCAAAATCCCCTCTATATTTTGTGCCTGCTAGCATTGAGCCCATATCAAGTGAATAAATTTTAGAGTCTTCTAAAAACTCTGGTACTCTTTTATTTGCGATTTCTAAAGCTAGCCCCTCTGCAATTGCAGTTTTACCAACACCTGGTTCACCTACTAAAATAGGGTTATTCTTTTTTCTTCTACTTAAAATTTGTATAACCCTGCTAATCTCATCTAATCTTCCAATAACAGGATCTATTTCACCTTTTCTAGCAAGAGCTACTAATTCAACAGAGTTTTTATCTAAAACTTTGTTATCTTTATCTGTATCACTTTTTTTAAGCTCTTCTTCTTCATCTCTATGTGAAATTTCTTCTAAAATATCAATCTTTTCAACTCCAGCTGATTTTAATAAAAAGGTTGCATAGGATTTTTCATCTTTTAAAATCGCTACAAACATATCTTCAACACTTGAATTTCTTCGTCCACTTGTTTGAGTATAGGCAACCATATTTTCAATTGTTGAAGTTAAAGTTATAGTTTCAATTGGTTCATCATTAATATCTTTAGGATATATAGGGGTATTACTATCAATATGTTTTTTTATTTCATCAAATAATACATTTTGATCTAATCCCAAGTCATGAAATAAATTTTCTATTAATTCATCATGGATTAACATTAAAAAAACATGTTCTATTGTTAAATATTCATGTCTATTTTTTTTTGCGTAATTTACAGCTTGTGCAAATATATTTCTTAATTCTTTACTAATCATTTTTATTCTTCTTCCATAATAGCTTTTAAAGGAAAACCTTTCTCTCTTGCTAAACTTTTCACTTGTAATACTTTCGTTGAAGCTATTTCATGAGTATAAATACCACAAACATCTCTACCTTTATTGTGAATATTTAACATTATTTGTGTTGATTGTGCTTCACTTTTTCTAAAAATATTTGTTAAAATATCTATAACAAAATCCATTGTCGAATAATCATCATTTAATAGAATTACTTTATATTTTTTTGGTTTAGATACTTCTAATTCACTATCTAACTCTATTTCTAATTCACTAGCCAAAATACACCTTTTAAATTTATCTTATATCATTATAACAAAAAAATTAACTTTTATAAAATATCAAGAACAGAAATTATAAACATTAAGAATCGTTTAAATAATAGACCAAGAAAGATTCTAAAATATTATACTCCAAATGAAATATTTTTCAAGGAAGTTTCAAGAAAAATAGTGGCATAATTTTGCCTATCTTTATTGCACTTTAAATGTGAATGTTTATAATATATCTTTTAATTGCTCATCTTTGATAATCAATAATTTCGCTTTAAAAAATCTTATAGTTAATTTTCTACAGTTTTAAACTGTCTGAAAAATTTGAGAACCTCTTACCTTTCATTGTTATTTGCTAAAACTACACCATACCAAGACTTTATCTCTAAAATATTTGGATTTAATTTTTGAATATTTTTATAATGTTTTTTTGCTAAATTAATATCTCCACTACTTAGATCTCTTGCTATGATAGAGTAAGTACGTGCAAAAGATTCTTTTTTGAAGAGTTGTTCATAGTAGTTGGCATGTCACCTCTTTCATAATAAAGAGGTGAGATTTATCTTTATTTTATATCAAATGCCCAAAAGTAACCATTTGTTCTTGGTTCAAATTTTACTTTCTTGCTTGAAGCATATAAATTAACTACATATTGAATAGGCAAATAACCTTGATTTTCAATCAATGCAATTTTTTGAATCATTTGAAGTTGTGCTAATCTCTCCTTTGGATCCATTGTACTTGCTGATTTTTCTATCAATTCATCAACTTTTGCATTTGAAAAATTACCCCAATTGTATTTTCCATATCCTTGTTTTGAATCTACAGAATGCACAATACTATCTAAAAATGAACTTGCATCTCCTGAACCACTTGCCCAACCAATAAGACTAAAACTTGATTCTCTTTTTCCCATTTTTCCAAAGAAAATCGAACCAGGAATTGCATTTACCTTAACTTTTATGCCTACTCTAGCTAGGTTTGAAGCAATTGCTTGAGCAATTTTTGGGTATGTTCCTTTGTTTAGAGTATCAAGTTGTATCTCAAAACCATTTGGATATCCAGCTTTTTTTAACAATTTCTTTGCTTTTTCAGGACTAAACTCTGCTTTTTTAATACTTGTATCATATCCATTTATAGTACTAGCACTTAGTTGTGTCGCAGTTATCGCAAAACCTTTCATGATATACTTAGTAATATCATCTCTATTTATTGCATAAGAAAATGCTTGCCTTACTTTTTTATCCATAAGCGGATTTTTACCTGTTGTGGTTTTTATAAATGGAGATTTTTCACGATGCTGATCCATGTGAAGATATATAGTTCTAATCCCTGAAACTAGAAAAAAATTAAGTTTATTGTTGCTTTTTACTTTCGCAACATCAACTACAGGAACTTTGTTGATAATATCTACAGCACCACTTAATATAGCCGCAACCCTTGTGGCTTCATTTGTTAGTGGTTTAAAAATGATTTTATCAAAACTAGGCTTACCTCTCCAATAGTTATCATTGGATTTCATCTTGATACTATCACCTTTACTCCAAGAAGTGAACTTGTATGCTCCTGTTCCAACTGGATTTAACCCTATCCATTGACCACTCTTTCCCTCTAGTGTCTCTTTATCCAAAATACTTATATAGGTTAACTGTCTTAAAAATATAGGATAAGGTTTTTTTGTAACCATTTTTACTGTATATTCATCTATCTTTGTAACAGACTCTATCATATTTACTTTGCTTTTAAAAGCTGACTTATTCCAGTTTCTAACTCTATTATAAGAGAAGATTACATCATCTGCATTAAATTTATTGCCATTATGAAACTTTACATTTTTTCTTAGCTTAAAAATCCACTCTTTTGGAGTTGGATTACTCCAAGACTCTGCTAGATTTGCCTCTGTTTTTAAATCTTTATCAAATGAAATTAGATTATCAAAAATATTTCCTAAAATAGAATTTGTATCATCATTGTTCATAAAATACGGATCCATAGTCTGCGCATCTGCTGAAACACCAAATATTAATGTTTTTGCATTAACTCCTGAACATAGTAAAGCAACTGTGGCTAAACCAACTACAATTTTCTTCATTTTGACTCCTTTATTAGTCGTTTAAATAATTTTAACATATACTCATTGTCACGAGCCGCCATCATCTCTGGGTGCCACTGAACTGATAAAAAAAAATAATCTTGATTTTCATACTCTATTGCTTCAATAATACCATCACTAGAAGTTGCAGTAACTTTAAAACCTTTTGGCATATCTTTAATAGCTTGATGATGAAAAGAGTTTACCCATAACTCTTCTTTTCTTAAAATATTATACAATAAACTCTCTTTAGCTATCTTTATTTTATGTGCAGGGAAATCTGGAGTTGAATACTGGTCATGTTCTAAAGTATTATTTTTTGTATAAGATGCATAAGACAAGTCTTGATACAAAACTCCTTCATTTAAAACTGCATTTACCTGATGCCCTCTACAGATACACAATGTCGGTTTTTTTAATTCTTTTACAATTTTCGCCAACTTAAAATCAAATTTATCTCTTCTATTATCTATTTCACCGCATTTATTTAGTAGTTTTTCACCATACTCCAAAGGATTTATATCCAAACCACCTGAAAATATAATCCCATCTATATTGATAATTTGCTCTTTTATAATCTCCTCATCATCAATAATAGGGATTATATAAGGCACCCCACCAGCTTTTACTACAGAAGTTACATAATCTTCATTGACATAAGATATCCAATAATTTTTAAATCTCTTTATAGGATCTAATATTAAACTGCCAGAGATGCCTATAACAACTTTTTTTTTATTCAATTAGTACTCCTTGTTTCCTTATTCAATATTTATAGACTTTATTACTTTATTACTTTTAAAAATGGCTAAATATAAACTCTTTTTGTAATTTTATCTAAAATTGTCCTATTTTAGGACATCTTGCAAAATGTCCATCACCAATATCTGATAAAACTGGATGTCTTTCATCACATGAGCCGTCTTTATAAGGGCATCTATTTGCGAAGAAACATCCAACTGGTAAATCTATAGGGCTTTGTATCTCACCTGTTTTAAAAACACTCTCAGTCACCAATGGAGTGTGGATATCAGGTACAGTTGAAAATAGCATCTTAGTATAAGGATGTTGTGGGGCTTTAAAAAGTTCTACTTTTGAGGCATACTCAACAATCTCTCCTAAATACATAACAGCAACATAATCACTCAAATGATTTACAACACTTATATCATGTGTTATAAAAAGCATTGTCATCTTGTACTTTTCTTTTAAATCCATCATCAGATTTAAAATCTGTGCTTGAATAGAGACATCAAGAGCTGAGATGGGCTCATCTGCTAAAATAAGTTCTGGTTTTAGTATCATAGCTCTTGCTATTGCTATTCTTTGTCTCTGCCCACCAGAGAACTGGTGCGGATAACGCTCCAAGTAAGTATGATCAATCCCTACATCATCACAAAGAGAAAGCATAGTTTCCATTCTCTCTTTTTTATTCATCTTTGTATGAATTTTTAATGGTTGTTCTAAAATTGTTTTTATTTTTTTTCTAGGATTTAGAGATGAGTAAGGATCTTGAAAAATCATCTGAACATCTTTTTGAAGAGACCCTCTCTTACTTGGAGATAACTGCGCTATATCTTTATCTTGAAATATCACGGAACCATTTGTAGCTTGATAGAGTCCTAAAATTACCTTTCCAACAGTTGTTTTTCCACAACCGCTCTCTCCAACTAAAGATAATGTTTTACCTTTAAAGATATTGAAGCTCACTTTGTTTAATGCATGTAAATCTTTCTTTTCAAATATTCCTACTTTTACAGTAAAGATTTTTTCAACATCTTTTACTTCTAGTAATTTTACTTCACTTTGTGACAAAATATTCTCCTTCCTTCTATCTCTTGTTGTGTAGGATATACATCACACACTTTATCTGCAAACTCACATCTATCTTTAAAATAGCACCCTTTTGGTAAAGATAAAAGTGATGGCATAATTCCTGGAATCTGATATAATCTATCTTTATCATCATCAAACTTTGGTAAACACTCAATCAATCCTCTTGTATATGGATGTTTAGGATTAAATATAATATCTTCCTTTTTACCATACTCAACAATACGCCCAGCATACATAACAGCTATCTTATCACAAAGTTGAGATACAACAGCGATATCATGAGTAATCAAAATTAAAGCAGACCCAAAGTCTGAACTAAGTTTTTTCATAAGGTAAAGTATCTGAGCTTGTATGGTAACATCAAGTGCCGTTGTTGGCTCATCAGCTATTAAAAGTTTTGGGTTGTTTAAAAGAGCCATAGCTATTACCACTCTTTGTTTCATACCACCTGAGAGTTGATGAGGATAACTCTTCATCCTTTTTTCAGCAGCAGGAAGTCCAACTAACTTTAGTATATCTACACTAGCATTGTATGCATCTTTTTTTGTAGCTTTTTTATTATGATAAAGTATGGCTTCCATAAGCTGTTCACCAATACTTATAACTGGATTTAAGGAGGTTTGTGGATCTTGAAATATCATTGCTATCTCATTACCTCTAATCTTTTCAAGCTCTTCTTCACTCTTTTTCACTAAATCTTCATCATTAAAGATTATTTCCCCACTAACGATTTCTCCAGGTTTATCTATAAGTCCTAGAATAGAAAATCCTGTTATTGATTTTCCCGCACCTGATTCTCCAACAATACCAAGTATCTCACCTTTTTCTAGTGAAAAACTAATCCCATCAACAGCTTTTATAACTCCATTTTTTGTAAAAAAATATGTATTTAAATTATTTACTTCTAATAATGCCATTATCTTTTTAACCTCGGATTCATTATATCTCTTGTTCTATCGCCTATAAGGTTGATAGAAATAATCAGTACCATCAAAATAATACCTGGGAAAACAGAAGTCCACCAATATCCACTAAAAAGTACTTGATACCCATTTGCTATAAGAGAACCTAAAGATGGTTCAGTTATTGGAACACCAAGTCCTAGGAAACTAAGTGTTGCTTCAAGTATGATAGCAACTGCTATTCTAACTGTTGCAATTACTATTATTGGCGCCGTTACATTTGGCATTATTTCACGAAAGATGATAGAAAAACTACTCATCCCTAAAGCCTTGGCTGATTGTGCATAATCTTTTTCTTTCTCTGCTAAAACAACACCTCTTGCCGTCCTTGCATAATAGACCCAACTAACTATAGTAATAGCTATGATTATCTTCCCAACTCCAGCACCCCAAAGAGCCATAATAATCAAAGCAATCAAAATAGCAGGGAAAGAGAGCTGAATATCTGCAATTCTCATGATGATAGTATCAACCCAACCGCCATAATATCCTGATATCAACCCTAAAGAAAATCCAATAATAACAGAAAGGATAGTACTAGCAAAACCAACATATAAAGAAACTCTAAGCCCATACATAATAGCCGAGAAGATATCTCTTCCTTGTCCATCAGTTCCTAGCCAAAAATTTTCATTTGGTCCTTGAAAGCTATTTTCTAAATATAGCTGTGTCAAATCATAAGGGTTTTGATAAGAAAAAAGTGCAGGAGCAATTGCAAATATAGCAAATATAGTAAAAACCACAAGTCCAACTGTCGCTAGTTTATCTTCAAAATATTCTGTAAGTATTTCATTTTTAAACAATTTCATCATACCCTCACTCTTGGATCAACAAATGTATAGAGAACATCTACCACAAAATTAATAGCTACAAAAATAAATGATATAACTAATAAATAAGCCACAACTATAGGGCGATCTAGGTTTTGTATAGAGTCTATGATAAGCTTTCCAGTTCCTGGCCAAGCAAATATAGTCTCAGTTATGATTGTAAAAGCAACTAGTTGTCCAAACTGTATACCAATGATAGTAATAAGCGGTATAAGAGTATTTTTTAATGCATGATAATAAACGATTACTCTCCTAGGAACTCCTTTAGCAGCTGCTAGTTTTATATAATCTTGCATTAAAACTTCCATCATACCTGTTCTTGTAAGTCTTAAAATCAAGGCTAACTGAAAGATAGACAAAGTGACTACTGGCATGATAAGATGCCTTATACCATCCCAAGTAAACGCACTAGTAAAGAGATAAACTTCTCCTCTACCAGAACTCGGCAATACTCCTAAAATAACAGAAAATATAAGCACGAGTATCATTCCAGTCCAAAAAACAGGCACTGAAATACCTGCTAAAGAGAAGAACATGATAATCCTACTCATTATAGAGTTTGGTCTTATGGAGGATATTATCCCCAAGGGAATTCCTATGATGATAGAGAGTATCATAGCGATAACAGCAAGTTCCATGGTTGCTGGCATACGCTCAAATACTATATCGAGAGCTGGCTGACCATATATAAAAGAGTTTCCCAAGTTTCCTTGAGATATATTGACCAAAAATTTTTGGTACTGTACTATAAATGACTTATCAAGCCCAAGAGCAATTTTCATATCAACAACATCTTGCTGAGTAGCATCAGGTGGAAGCATAAGCTCAACAGGGTCACCTGCTTTAAACATTATAAAAAATACTATAAAACTAATAGTAAACATAACTAAAACGGAGTGAAAAAGTCTATTTAAAATATATTTTGTCATAATTATTCCATAAGAAATCTCACCTCAAAAGAGGTGAGATTGTATTTTTATTTTATATCGTAAACCCAGATACGGCTATCTATTCTTGGCTCAAATTTAATATCTTTGCTAGATGCATAAATATCTACTTGATAATGAAGTGGTATAAAGCATTGGTCATCTACAATAGCAATTTTTTGAGCTTTTTGTAATACTTTTAAACGCTCTGCTGGATCCATGATACCTGCTGACTCTTCTATGAGTGCATCAACTTTTGCATTTGAATATCTACCTCGGTTGTATCTTCCATATCCTTTATTTTTATCAAAAGAGTGAACGACACCATCTAAAACTGAACTTGCATCACCATCACTACTCGCCCATCCAATTAGGAAAAAGCTAGTTTTTAACTTTCCAGTTTCTGCGAAGAAAGTAGATTTTGGGGTTGCATTTACTTTAACTTTGATACCAATTTTAGCTAGAGATGAAGCAACTGCTTGAGCAATTTGAGCATCATTGATATATCTGTTATTTGGAGAATCTAATTGAATCTCAAATCCATCTGGATATCCAGCTTCTGCTAAAAGTGCTTTAGCTTTTTCAGGATTGAAAGCTGGTCTTTTTATGCTTGGGTCATTGCCAAAAACAGCTAGTGGACTAAGTTGTGCCGCTGATTGTGCAAAACCTTTCATAACATACTTAACAATTGCATCTTCATTGATACCATAATATAAAGCTTTTCTAACTCTAACATCTTTTAAAGGATTCTTTCCATCATGAGTTTTGATAAATGGAGAGTTATCTCTATCTTGATCCATCTGTAAGTATATAAGTCTAAGTCCAGGCTGTACAAAAAAGTTTAACTTATCACTTTTCTTAATTCTATTTACATCAACAACTGGAACTCTATTAATGATATCAACTTCATTACTCAAGATTGCTGCAACTCTTGTTGCATTGTTTGTAAGTGGTCTAAAAATAACTTTGTCAAACTTTCCTACACCTCTCCAATGATCTTTATAAACATCCATTTTTACATGATCACCTTTGCTCCATGAAGTAAGTTTATAAGGGCCTGTTCCTATAGGATTTAATCCTATCCATTGATCATTTTTCCCTTCTAAAGATTCTTTGTCCAAAATATTCACATAAGTAAGTTTCCTTAAAAATACTGGATAAGGTTTTTTTGTTACAAACTTAACAGTATACTCATCAATTTTTTCAACTGAATCAATAGCGCTAACTTTACCTTTAAAGCCTGATTTATTCCAATTTTTAACTCTATCGAAAGAAAAAACTACATCATCAGCATTAAAAGCACTTCCATTATGGAACTTAACATTCTTTCTTAGCTTCATCAACCAAACTGTTGGTTCAGGATTAGTCCAAGAAACAGCTAAACTAGGGTGAGTTTTGATGTCTTTATCAAAAGCTATCAAAGAATCAAATACATTTGAAAGAATTGAGTTTGTAGCAGTCTCATTGTGGGCGTATGGATCCATACTAAGAGCACCCGATGCTAGCCCAACCTTTAAAGTTTTTGCATTTCCAATAGAACAAAGTAAAGCTATTGTAGCCAAACCAATTATAATTTTCTTCATAGTAAACTCCTTTTTTTAGTTATAAGCAGTATATTACAATAAATTATTTCATGTCAAATTATTTGTAATTATTGTATATATAAAAAAATTTTATGCTAATTATTGCTTTTTCGTCAATATCTCTTGAAAATCCTCTTATTCGGGCAATTTATTATCGCTTATGTATGTTTTATCAGCATTAAAATAATTTATTTAAGATAGAATAAGCCATAATAATTAATTATGCAAGGATTTTATATGGATTCCAATCTTTTAAAAATTTTTACAACTGTTGCAAAAAGTAACAGTATCACACTTGGAGCAAAAAAACTAAAAGTAACACAAGCAAATGTCACACTAAGAATCAAACAACTGGAAAAAAACTTAGGATATAAACTATTTCACAGAGTACCAAAAGGTATAATTTTAACAAAAGAAGGAAAAAAGCTGCTTCCTTTAGCACATGAAATAGAGGATAAATTTGTAGAGATACAGATGCAAATGAAAAATATAAATCAACAAGACTCTTTGATTGTTGCATCGACATACACAAATGCAAGCAAAAGGCTAATTCCTTTTTTAAAAAAATTGCATATAGATTTTCCTAATCTACAACTAGAACTTATAAGAAAAACTAAAATACCCATTATCAAATTACTACTAGAGTATAAAGTAGATATTGGCTTTATCAATCATGTGCCAAAAAACAAGGAAATAATGGTTCTAAATAAATTTCATAATGAGCTTTTGTTCCTTGAGCAAAAAGATGAAATAATTCCAAATAATACAATCTTGGCTTATGAAGAAGGTTGTGCATATCATAATAATACAATCTTGGCTTATGAAGAAGGTTGTGCATATCATATAGGTATGAAACAATACTACCAGCATATTGGTGTAGATGATTATAAACTCACTGAAATTGCAGATTTTGAAGTTATCCTAGCTTGTGTGGAACTCGGCATGGGTAAGTCAATAATCCCTAAAATAATTGTAGAAAAACTAGGATATTTGGATAAGTTAAAAACTACAAAAATAGATGACAGTATCCTTGAAATTCCAACTTGCCTAGTTTGCAGAAGAGACAATATCCCACAAATAAGTGAATATCTAAAGGATATTGATATTGATTAATTTTTTTCTAACAATTTAATCATAAACAAAACAAAAATCTTTGTTCTATAAATTAAAGACTCTTTTTTTATATACTCTTTTTTAGTATGGCTAAAATTTCCAAGAGCACCCAATCCATCTATAGTTGGAATCCCCATAGCAGATAAAAAGTTACCATCAGAACCACCACCAGTACTTATCTCCGCACACTCATAACCAAGCTCTGCTGAGGTATCTCTATATAACTTTGAAATTTTCATAGACTCTTCACTCGTCTCTAGTGGAGGTCTATTTAACTTAAGTACATATTTAACTTCTGCGCCTACTCTATTTTCTTTATTTAAAATATCTTCTATTTTTTTAAATAAGATATCTTTTTGTGCCATTGCTTCAAATCTTACATCTACTGCAATTTTACTATAAGGGGGAACTACATTTCTAGCTATCCCAGAATTTAGTTGATTACAACCTACAATAATGCCATTGTCATAGTCGTTTAATGCTTCTAGCTTTTGTATTATCTCACACGAAGCTAGCAAAGAATTTACTCCATCCCAAGGAGCAACTCCTGAGTGTGCAGGTTTTCCTATGACTTCTATATCCAAGGTTGCTATGCCTTTTCTTCTAGTTACAATTTCACATTTTGGACGCCCAGGCTCAAATATAAACCCAGCTTTTGCATTTATAAACTCTTTTTTTATTATCTCTTGTGAATCTGTTGAGCCTATCTCTTCATCAGAGTTAAAAAGAATTTTTATAGGTAGTTCTCTGTTTGGATATAACTTTTTTAAAATTGCAAAAGAGTAAAGTGCAACTATAAGCCCTGCTTTCATATCGTTTGTCCCAGGACCTCTTATAATCTCGCCATCATCTATGTATCTATTAAAATCACTAGTTGGAGAATGCACCGTATCAAAGTGTCCAACAAAAGCAAAATAATCTTTCTCTTTCTCTTTCCCATACATTAGATGTGGTCTTACATTCTTTGAAGAATAAACACTACTCAAATCTATCTCATGTTTTTTAGCGATATTAACTAATGCCTTCAAAGCAATATCTATCCCAGCTTCATTAGCTGAAAAACTATTTATATTTACAATTTTTTCTAAGTCTGCATACATCTGTGGCTTATAGTTTTCTAACAATTTATCAATATTTTCAGTCATTTTATATCCTCAAATTTTGGCTATTCTAAAAGATAAAAGCTTTAACTCATCTTAAGTCTTATGAATAAATTTCTTTTATATCAAATATAATTAGTGATTATTTGACACAAGGTAATTTATTTTAATATACTAGGCAAATTTAAAAAAAGAGTAAATTTATGAAAAAACAGATCAAAAAAGTAGCTATCACGGGCGGTACGCACGGCAATGAACTAACAGGAATATATCTTATAAATAAATTTACAAAAAATCCTTATTTGGTAAAAAGAGATAGCTTTGAAACTTTTTTTATGCATACAAACTTAGGTGCGATGAAGCAATGCACTAGATATGTTGACAAAGATTTAAATAGAACTTTTACAGAAGTAGGGTTGAGCGACCCTACGCTTGACTCTTATGAAGACAAACTTGCAAAAGAGATAAATCAGAAAATAGGACCAAAAGGAAGTGGTACTACAAATATTGATTTTGTTATGGATTTACACTCTACAACTTCAAATATGGGCTTATCTATCTGTATAAGTACAGATGATAAACTCTCTTGGCAAGTAGCTGCTTATGTAAAAGAATGTATCCCTGAGCTACATATTTTTAGCTGGAAAGGCGATACTGGAGACACTTCTTTTGTAAGTTCTATCCCTCCTAGTGGTTTTACCATAGAAGTAGGTTCTATCCCTCAAGGAGTTTTGCGAGCAGATATGTTTTTTGAAACAGAAAAAATTATCCAAACAATTTTAGACTTTTTTGAGCTTTATAATACAAATAAACTTGAAAAAACTTATTCTCAAATAGAGATTTATGACAATGTAAAAACTGTAGATTTTCCAAGAGGCGAAGATGACAATATAAATGCAATGGTACATCCAAATTTACAAGAAAATGGATATTTTAAGTTAAAAAAAGGTGATTCAGTATTTGTTACTCTTGATGGAGAAAATATTTGTTATGAAGATGAAGATGGATTGTATGCTTTATTCATAAATGAAGCTGCTTATTATGAAAAGGGTGTAGCTATGTGCCTTGCCAATAAAAAAATTAAAGAAATAAACACAGAGTAACACTCTGTGTTTATTTCTTTAAAACTAAGATTTTTTAACGAACTCTTGCTTAAGGGCACCTCCAACGCCATTAAGTTAAGGAATTAATTCATATTATTATAATTCTAAAATATGACTTAATTAAAAATATGGGTGCATAATCTCCTATTTTTTTTATAGTTTACAAGATAATAATCCACTAAATTCAACTTCAAACTTTTACTCAAACCACGATGCAAACTAATCATATTTTTCATATGTGAGAATACTCCACCTTCGAGTGCATTTGTTGTATTTGATATTGTTAAATTCTTATGATTTTTATAGGTAAAAAGATAAGGAAGGTTAGTTCTTAAACTTCTATATGCAGCTCGAATTCTTGGATGAGTATAATGAAGTTTACCAGTGGTCTTTGAGATTGTTTTTTCATCTAAAAATACTTGATATTCATCATACCAATCATCTAACTTTTGAGTTAAATTCTTTTGAGTAGTATGAGTTAATCTTGATACAATTTTCTTTAAATCTTTACTAGCCTCAAGTTTAGATTTCATAGTGATATATCTTTGTACAATCTTCTTTTGATGGAAGTGGCACATTTGTATTGGAATGTTATTAAAGGCTTTAGATAAGCCTCTCTTTCCATCGAGAGTAGTACTTGTGATTGTGTATCCTAAATTAAACAGCTCTTCTTTTAAATATCTATAGTCTTGAACTAGTTCACTTTGAATATGCTTCCAAATTAGTATCTCTTTTGTCTCAACATCCTTGAAAACTAAAGTACCAAGTTTATCTTTTCTTTTTCCATAAAAAGTTGCATCACATACTAAATTAACTGCTCTGGGATGATGCACTTTATAATCAACAATATACTCATCTCTTTGCTTCATTATCCATGGAATAGATCTGTCATATTTAGCTGCAAGTTGTTTGAGGGTTTGTCGATGTAAAAAGTACACTTCAAAGTACACTTCAAAGATAATCTTATGGAGTTGTTCTGGTCTTCTGTTAGAGCTAAATGAAGTTTTACAGTCTTTACAAAAGTACCTTTTAATACCTCTTCTTGAACCTCTGTTTTGAGTGTTATCAGATTGACAATTTATACATATTTTAGAGCTTTTTTACAATCATTTGTAAATAAACCTTTGTTTACTCCCAATATACCATAGTTTAAACGATGTTTTATGCACCCATTTTTTTAATTAAGTCTAAACTTTCAATACCATCTTTTTCAAAGTTTCTAATTTAAATCTTTTATTGTTTTTAATGTTAAGTTTATTATATTTTTTCATTATAGAATAAGTTGATATATTTAGTTGGTGGTTTAATAACCCTTTAAGTTCTATATCAGGTTTTTACCCAATTTTCATTATATTTTCAGAAGAGTATTTTGGACAATTTTTGTACTTTTTTATAATCTATTATAAAAAATCCTTTGTTTCTTACCATGCTATTATACTTTTAAGCTAACTTTAAACTCCCATATTTTTTATTAAGCCAGAAATTACTAACCTTTTTACTTAAAATTTATATTTCATAAAATACATAGTATAATTATTTTATGAAATGCTTATCTTGTGAACAATTATCTTTTTTAATTATTTGTAAGTCTTGTCAAGATACTTTTTTAGAGCCTTCTTTGTACAAAAGAAAACTTGAAAAAGATTTTTTCAATTACTCCTTTTATTCATTCTCAGAAATAGAAGACTTTATTACTTCAAAATACTATTTTACTGGAGATAAAGTATTTAATATCTTAGCTTCTTTATCTTTTAAAAAATTTGCTGCAAATTTTCTCTTTGATGAACTTGTATATTCAGTGGGGATTGATGAACATACTAGACATGAGTTTTCTCAAACAGCTATTCTTTCACGTCATTTAAAATCAAAAAATATTCAGCCAATATATAATAAACTAAAAGCTACTAACATTGTCAAATATGCTGGTCATGATTTAGAATATAGGCAAAAAAACAAAAGAAAATTCAGAACAAACTTATCAGACAAAAAAATTATATTAATTGATGATTTAATTACTACTGGCACTACTATCTTAGAAGCTAAAAAACTTTTAGAATCTAGGAACAATGAAGTACTCTTCTCTTTAACCCTAGCTGATGCAAAATTTTAGTATACTTTCAACTTCTTAAATAACATAAAGGATATTTATTGATTGGAATTATTGATTATAATATGGGAAATATAGCAAGTGTTTATAATGCTTGTCAACTATTAGATGCAAAAGCCTCATTTGTAAAGAATCCAGAAGATTTAAAAAACTATGATAGAATTATTTTACCAGGAGTTGGAGCATTTGCTGATGCTATGAAAAACCTAGATCAAACAGGTATGTTTCAAGCTATTCATGAATATGCAAAGAGTGGGAAACCTATGATTGGTATCTGTCTTGGTATGCAACTTTTATTTGAAAGTTCAACTGAATTTGGTGATACAAAAGGACTAGGTCTTATTGATGGTCAAATTGTAAAATTTGATAAATCAAAGATGCATGAAGATACAAAAATTCCACATATGGGTTGGAATGTAATTAAAACACAAGATGAGCATACTTTATTTGAAGGATTAAAAGACCCTTATCTTTATTTTGTACACTCATATCATACAGTTACAGATAAAAAAAATGTAATTGGTACTACTACATATGGTTATGAATTCGTAAGTGCAGTTCACAAAAACAATATTTATGGTTTTCAACCACATCCTGAAAAGTCACATGAAAATGGAATTAAAATACTAAAAAACTTTATAAATTTATCACACTAAGGAAGAATTACAATGGATATATTACCAGCAATTGATTTAAAAGACGGAAAAGCTGTAAGACTAAATAAAGGACTAATGGAAAGTGCTAAAATCTATTCAGATGAGCCTTGGCAAGTTGCAAAGAAATTTGAAGAGTTAGGTTCAAAGTGGCTTCATATTGTTGATTTAAACGGTGCTTTTGCAGGTGAACCAGCAAACTTAGAACAAATCAAAAAAATTAGAGAAAATTGTAATCTAAAGATTGAACTTGGTGGTGGAATTAGAGATGAAGAAACTATTAAAATGTATCTTGAACTTGGAGTTGATAGACTTATCTTAGGTTCAATTGCAGTTAAAGACCCACAATTTGTAAAAGATATGGCTATAAAATATCCAATTGCAGTTGGCATTGATGCTATGAATGGCATGGTTGCGGTTGAAGGTTGGGCAGAAGTTTCAACTATAAAAGCTACTACTTTAGCACGTGAGTTTGCAAATGCTGGTGTTGAAGCTATTATTTGTACTGATATTTCAAAAGATGGTATGCTTTGTGGAATAAATATTGAATTTACAGAATCAATTGCTCTTGCCTCTGGAGTTGATACAATTGCCTCTGGTGGAGTAAAAAATATAGATGATATAATAAACTGTCAAGACAATGGAAATATTGTTGGTGTTATTGTAGGTAAAGCATTTTATGAAGGGACTTTAGATTTAGAAGAAGGATTTAAAGTTTTAAACTAGAAAAGATTTTTCTCTTTTTTAGTTAGTTATTACAAGAACAAAAACCATCGTTTTCTAGGTTTTTATTCTCGAGTTTTAATTTCTCTTTATATTTTTGATAAGCTAACTCTTTGCATTGATACATAATTAGAATTAGTAAAACTTAAAATATATGTTTTTAAAATTTCAAGTTTTAAATGTAAAGCATTATTTTCTTTATTTAACTCATCATATAATTTAGCAGATTCTGCTTACGCTAGAAGCTAATTCTAAATCAAAATAAAAAAGGTAGGAAAATTTATTCCTACCTTTTTTATGCTTAAAAATATAAAACTAACTTCTCTTTTGTCTTTGTGCGTGGGTTAAAGCTACCGCAATTGCATCAGTTATATCCAATGGCTTTATCTCCTGCTTTAAATTTAATAATCTTTTTACCATAAAAGCTACTTGCTCTTTTGTAGATTTTCCATTTCCAGTAACTGCTTTTTTAACCTGCAAAGGGGTATATTCACTAAAATTGCCCAGCTCTTGAAGTATCTTTAAACTCATCGCCCCTCTAAATTGAGCAAGTTTTATCACTGATTTTGGATTATGAGCAAAAAACATATCTTCAATGGCTACTTCATCTATAGTATGTTTAGCCAAAATCAAATCCAATCCTTCAACCAATTCTACAATTTGCTCTTGAAGTATCCTGCTTTTCATTTTAATCAATCCGGCTTCTATCAACTTTGGCTTTCTGTTCGTCACATCTAAAACTGCATAACCACAGTTAATAGTTCCGGGGTCTATTCCTAATATTTTCACTTTTTCAAATCTTTCACATCAAATCTTTTCACATCTATTTTACTACAAAACACCCTAAAAATCCAATGGAGATTTTATCTCATTTTTATTTAATTCTTTTACTACATGTGTATATATCATTGTAGTTTCAATACTTTTATGACCTAGTAACTCTTGAATACTTCTTATGTCAGTTCCATTTTGAAGTAAATGTGTAGCATAAGAGTGCCTAAAAATATGTGCCGAAACTTTTTTATCTATGTCACATTTTTGTACAGCTCTTTTTATATTTCTACTAAAAGTTACATCCAAAATATGATGTCTTCGTATTACATCACTTCGAGGATCTTTGGAAACTTTATCCATAGGAAAAATGTACTGCCATTTTGTTTCAAATTTAGCTTTAGGATATTTTCTATCAAGCTGATATGGAAGTTGAACTGTTCCATAGCCATCAGCCAAATCCTTTTTATGAATCTCTTTTACTTTTTTAACTTGAATTAAAAGTTCCTCTTTTATAGATAAAGGAAGTGGCACAGTTCTATCTTTTTGTGATTTACTGTTCCAAATATAAACTTTGTTATAACTAAAATCAAAATCTTTAATACGAAGATTTAAAAGTTCACTCATTCGTAAACCACAGCCATACATAAGTTTTAACATCACTTGGTATAAACTATTTGTATTTAAAATAATCTGTTTTACCTCATCAGTGGATAATACAACAGGAATATGTTTTTTCTGCTGAGCTCTCAATGCCTGAATGTTTTCATCCTTTAAAGGTATGTCTAAAATCTGAGTATATAAAAACAAAATAGCATTAAAAGCTTGATTTTGAGTGGCGGGGGAAACTTTTTTATCAACTGCTAGATGAGTTAAAAAAGCTTCAATTTCAAACTTACCCATATCTTTTGGATGTTTTTTATTGTGATACAAGATATATCTTCTAGTCCAATGTAAATAAGTTCTCTCTGTACTGATACTATAATGTTTAAATCGAATTTTATCTCTCATAATCTCTAAAAGTTTTTTGCCCATATTGCCATCCCTTAAATAAATATAAAACTAACATTTTGCAGTTTTATCACGATTTTGTCTTAATATACATACATAATGTACTGTTATCATCTAAGTACAGATATAAAACATACATTAAAATTATACAATAAAATAAAAACTTTCTTTAAAAATATGTCAATATGACATACTTTTTAATAAAAAGATTAATAAATGCTTTATATATTATGTTTTCTATACTTTTAATAACATACATTCATAATGTAATGTTATTGATTATTTTAAGGGTAAGTTGTATAGAATGTATGATTAAGGGAACCTCTAAAAATAGAGTTTAGAAATAAACTTTCTAATTTATACAAGAAAAATATTGGATATGCATTTTAAAAAATTGATTTGAAATGATATCATAGTTTGAACCATAATTAATCTCTGCTATCCAGTTAAAGTAGTGATTCAAATCACTATTTTATTGATTATTTATCAAATTTTCATAATAGGTACACCCTTTAATCTAACTAATTGTTCGTACCTCAGTAGATTATAGGTGAGATTGAGAAGTCCTGTTATGGATTTGATTCTTTCTAATCCTATGCACTTTAAAGAAAGACCATTATTTAATGATGTTTTTATAGTACCAAATATATGTTCTACTCTTACTCTTGTTTTTGAATATTTATAATTTTGTTTATGTTGGGAATTTGTAAGTGGTTTATTTCTATAGGCTCTTTTTATTACTTTTGAGTTTACATTCTTTTCTTTGAGATAATCTTCTATCTCAATTGATTTATATGCTGAGTCTGCATATAATGTAGTATCATCTTCATTGATTAAATCTTTGATAGTTTGTGAATCATGAGTCGATGATGGTGTAACTGTATAGTTTGTTATAACTTTAGTTTTTTGATCAACTGATATATGGTCTTTATATCCGAATTCTCTAGTTTTATATTTTGTTACCCATCTAGCATCTGTGTCTTTTTGAGATAGTTTATTTTTATTCTTTCCAAATTCTAAAGGAACAGCTCCCTTTTTAATATCGGCATTATCAATTCGTTTATTTCTTTGTTTAGGTACTTTTACAAAGCTTGCATCAACAAGTGTTCCTTCTTTAGCTATAACACCATTGGATATCAGTTTAGAAGTAAATGTATCAAATAATCTTTTAGATAAATCATTCTTTTTTAGTTCCTCTTTAAATAGCCAAATTGTATTTCTATCAGGTACATTATCACCTATTTGTAAACCTAGAAAATCCAAGAATGATAATCTATCTTTTATTTGGAATTCTGTTTGTTCATCGCTTAAATTATAGTATCGTTGTAAAATTATTATTTTAAATAGTAATAATTTATCATATGGTTTTCTACCTGCATTACTCTTTTTATTCTCTTTAGCAAAAGCCTCTTCAATAGGTTCTCTAAATAGTTCCCAATCTATAATCTCATTTAACTTTTGTAAAGGTGGTTGATGTTTTTTAATCTCATCAAGTTGAAATTCATAATCAAATAATCCTGCCATAATATACTCACTTTTTACGATAATTTATAGTGTAATTATAGCTAAAATTGCATCTTAGATACCTTAAATAAAGGGTTTAAGGGTAGTTTCTTTATGATTATTTTGAGGACATATTTATTAATGTTTCATAGATGTTTCTGATTTACTAGAATTTTATAAGCTTAGGACCTATTTTTAGAAGTCCCCTTAACTAATAGTTGTATCTAGGTTTTAAAGATATAATGGCAATGAAATTGTAAAGTAAACCTTATTTAAGAGAAATTATACAAATCAAACTGGCATTAAATATTTTATTTTTAAATGATTGGCTCAAAACTTTTTAAAAAAGTTTAATCAAAATTTATCAAAAGTAAAAAATCTTTAAAGTAAAGATATATTAAATAAAAGGAGTAATAACTGTGCATACACAAAATTCAAGAAAAGAAAGTTTTATAGGACTGTCAAGTAGCGATGATTTAAAAATCGCATTATATTATAAAGAGGCATTTGAAATATTATATAAATCAAATGGATATCAAGACCATATTACAATACCTGCCCTTTTTATGGTAAGACAATTTTTAGAATTAGGGCTAAAATATAATATTAGAGTATTATCAAGTATTTCTGGTTCAAGAGATTTATTAACTAAGTTATCGAGTACACATGATTTTAGAAAAATTCACACTTCATTTTTAGTACATTACAAAAATGCTAAAATAAATAAAGGTTTAAGTAGTCTAGATGATGAAAATATGTTAATAAAAATAGAAACTTTAATTACTAAAATTTTACCACTTGATAGTGGTTCAATGGGATATAGATATTCTGAAGATAAAGAAAGTAATAAATTAATTGAACTAGATGAGCGATTTAATTTAGAAGAAGTGTATAACCTTCTAAATGATAATGAGATAGAAACATTTTTTGTTAGTATTGAAAGTGTATTTGGACTAGTAGATGAATAGAATATTTATAATTGTATTAATTACAAGCACTTTATTATTATCAAATAGTGATTTTAATGAAATAGATAAATTATCAATAAATAAAATAGCAAAACTTTTAGCCAATCAAACAGCAAAAACCTTACCTATTCAAATTGATTCTATTACAAAAATTATAGAATCAAAAGCTATTGATAATTATATTTTATACACTAAGGTAATTGATATTAGTAAATTAAAAGTACCAAGTCATCAAGTTCAGTTTTTTAATGAAAATTTCAAAGCCATTCAAAAAGACACACTTAATGATGCTTATAAGCTTGAAATTAAAACGACTTGCAATAATAAAATTTTAAAATATATTATAATGAATAAAGGATTGATTTTTAAAATCAACTATTTAGACCCAAAATATAATTTAATAGCACAACATATCATAAGTAAAAAACATTGTACTAAAAAATTTAAAAAACAAGAACAAGATAATAAAAAAGGATGGGGTACTGAAGGTTATTACTACAATGATGGTCTAGGTAGAAAATTTACTAGTGATGATAATAAACAAATTAGAATTGTACTTAAATGAGACCACTGCACAGTAAAAAGTAAAATAAATACTATCAAAACCCTTTATATAAGCCATATATCACTACTATTTAGCTAATATACAGCATAAATAAAAAGGTAAATAATGGCATTTAAAGAAACAAGTAATACATTTTCAGATATAGCAGTAACATCAAGACTAGAAAGAGTAAATTCATTTCTAAAACAAATAGATTCAATTATAGATTTTGAAAAGTTAAGACCAATACTAAATAAAAATGGTATTGGTACAAAAAATGTAGTTGGCTTAAAAGCTTATGATAATGTATTAATGTTCAAAGTATTATTATTACAAAAATACTATAACCTAAGTGATAAAGCAGTAGAAGAAGCACTATGCGTAAATCTATTGTTTATGAGGTTTGTAGGTATCAGTTTAGAAGATAGTGTCCCTGATGATACAACAATATGTAGATTTAGAAACTCATTATTAAAAAACAAACTTTATGATAAATTATTTGATGGAGTCACAAAACAATTAGAAGATAAAAATCTAATAGCTAAAATTGGTAAATCAGTTCTTGTAGATGCAACATTAATAAAAAGTGATAATACAAAAATTAAAGATAAAACCAAAGAACAAAGAAAAGAATCAAAACCTAAAGTACAATCTCATAATGATAAATTAGATATTCTTCTTGAAGAGGAATTAAACTCTAAAAAACCATCTAAGAAAAAAATAAAGTCACTTTTAAAAGCTAAAGAATACAACTCACGAACACTAAAAAATAAAGAGATTGATGATACTCAAGATATAAATACCAAAGATATAAAAACATCTCAAGCTATTATAAATAAAGAAGAAGATAGTTACAGCCATAAAGATAAGATAGATACTCATATACGAACAGGATACCATGCATCAAAGAAAGCTTACACACAAGGTTATAAAGTTCATATAGCTGTAGATGAAACATCAGGTGTAATACTAAAAGCCATGACCACATTTGCAAATACATCAGATATAGATACAGTAAAACCATTTGTAGAATCTATTAAAAATATAGACTCATTTTATGCAGATAAAGCATATAAGTCAGTAGATATAGATGAATATCTAGAAAACAATAATATTAAAAATATGATATGTTTAGAAGAGAAACAAAATATGTCAGAAGAACAAATTAAAAATCAAAGATTAGATGAAAAAAATAAACATAAAATCAGGGCAAAAGTTGAACATAGATTTGCTCATATAAAAACTCATATGAAACAATCCACTACAAGATTTATTGGTCTTGTCAGGAATAATATGAACTTTACTATTACTTGTTTAGCTTCTAACTTAAAACTATTGGCACATCAACAAATGAGATTACAAAAAATAGTAAATAGATGAAGATAATAGGAGAAAATGGTATATCTGTACCAAATATAGCTAATAAATCAAAATATAAGATACTAGTTTATGAGAAATATTTTTAAAAATTAGAATGTATAGAGAGTACTGGTGTATATTTAATTATGCAATGGTCTCATGATGATTTATATATGGAACTTCGTGATAATATTGGTACTAAAGAAGAGTTCTTTGTAGGTATTAATTTTTTAACAACAATGTTTAATTTTAAAAGCTTTAATAAAATGTTGGAATATATACTTATTGCTCGCCAGACCGAAGAGAATGTAGATATGAAGGGGTATGTTGTGTAAAGTATATTTGGGTTAGAATTGCTGTGCCGTCAGGCTTCATATAAACTATTTATAACTACCCATAATTATACAGATATCAACCTAAAACCTCCTAAATGGTACAAAAGTATGGCAATTTGACATACTTTCATTGATATCTCACATAATTTGGTAGGATATCATCTGAAATTAACTATAAAAGGTATAAATTATGAAAAAAGATAAAAAATTACTAGATTTAGTTGTTGATAAAATCAGAGTGAAACATTATAGTATCAAAACTGAACAATCATATACAAGCTGGATAAAAAAATATATTTTATTTCATAACAAAAGACATCCTAAAGATATGGGCAAATATGAGATTGAAGCTTATCTAACTTATCTTGCAGTTACAAGAAATGTATCTCCTACAACTCAAAACCAAGCTTTTAATGCAATATTATTTTTATATGAACAAGTGCTAAATATATCTCTAAAAGATGCCAATATACAATCACTTCGTATTTTAAAGATATTGATTTTGGATATGACAAAGTTTATGTATTTGATAGTAAGAGTTAAAAAGATAGAGTGGTACCACTTCCTCTATCTATTGTATAAACCAATAGATAATATTGTAAATTATAAAGAATTCCTAGAAGAAACTACAAATGATAAAATAATACAAGAAAAAATAAAAACAGGAAAATCATGTGGAGATAATAG
The DNA here is from genome assembly GCA_965243765.1 of Halarcobacter sp. Taxonomy (GTDB): domain Bacteria; phylum Campylobacterota; class Campylobacteria; order Campylobacterales; family Arcobacteraceae; genus Halarcobacter. Next base: position 823,000 of record CBDEWB010000019.1, on the reverse strand, counting down.
TTTTTATGATAAAATAAAATTATTATAGGTATATTATCCTTGTAACTTTTAACTTTTTGTCCCCCGAATTTTTATTTATTTTAAGAACTTTTTTATTTTTAATACCTTGCCTTTATCATCTGCAATATAAAGATTTCCTTTTTTATCAAAAGTAATTCCTTCTTGTGCAAATATTCTCGGTAATTTATGTTTTTTTATAATCTTATGTTTTTTGATATCATATTGGATTAATAGATTATTCTTATCACTAATCATAAATAAAATATCTTTATAAAAAGTAAGTCCTGAGATATCTGTGATTTGATGATTTATAATATCTTCTATTTTTGCACTTTTCTTTTTTAGATTATAGGGAACTATTACAATTACCGAAGAGTCGTCTTTTGGATATAGTTTGCTTGATTGATTTGATAAATATATTTTATTTTTATATAGGGCAATTCCTTCAAGTCCATCTGCTCCTTTTTTTAAAACCTTTATACCTTTATATTTTCTTTTTATTGAAATCTCTTTTTTAATTTTTAGTTTATCTTTTGATAAAACTAAAATATTATCACTTCCTTCAACTACAAGAAGAAGATTATTTGTATCATCAACAACAACTCCTTCTAAATCATATTTTCCAAGCTTTTTTTTCTTAATATTTTACCTTTAGTTGATAACTCATAAATAGTTCCTTCATCATTTACTACAAAAAGAGTATTAGAACTTTTTGAATATGATATTCCCGATGCTTCAGGAATTTTTGCGATAATTTTTATATTTGCAAAAATATTTTGAGTTGACATAATTAGTAGTATCCCTAGTAATATTCTTTTCATATAGCACTTTTTATTTTAAATTTTCCTAATTTTACATAAATAAATATAACTTCTAAATTAAATTCTAATATAATAATATGTTCATATGATAAAAGGATGAGAATATTTGAAAGATTTAACAAAATACTTTTTGGATAAAGAGATATTATTTAAAGAGATTAAAGAAATATATCCAAAAGAAATAAGCAGTAGAAAAAAAATTAAAATCTATTTAGCTACATCAGTTACAAAAGAGTATTATTTAATTTTTATAATTAATTCAAAAAGTAGATTTATTAGAAAAAATGCAAATGAATTAATAGAATTAAATAATAAGTTAGAAACTTTTGTAGATCATAATTTTAAGAGAAAAGAGTTATTAATCTCATCTTCTTTATGCAAAAAAGCAAAAAAGTTTTTACAAGATAATAAATGGAAGGTTAGAATTGATTTTATGTGATATTGGAAATACGACTTTTCATTTTTTAATAGAAGGCAAACATAAAAAATATTTTATTGATGAAAGTTTACCAAAAGTTGATGAAAGAATATATTTTATTTCTGTTAATGAAAAAGCAAGAAAAAGAATAGAAAATATTTATACAAACTGTATAAATTTAGAAGAGTATTTAGATTTTAAAACACTTTATAGAGGGATGGGTATTGATAGAAAAGTAGCTTGTTTTGGATCTGGAAATGCAATTATTGTAGATGCTGGAAGTGCTGTTACCGTTGATATTATGGAAAAAGGTAAACATTTAGGTGGAATAATTTTACCAGGATTAAATAATCTAAATAAGTTATATAAACAGATATCTTTAAAACTTGATTGCGAAATTAATACAAAGGTAAACTTAGATACAATACCGCTTTGTACAGAAGATGCAATATCTTATTCTATTTTAAAATCTATCATATTACCGATAAAAGAGATAGCTTCTGATAAGCAGATTATATTTACTGGTGGAGATGGTAAATTTTTAAGTAGATATTTTGATAATTGCATTTATAAAAATAATTTAATATTTGAAAACATGAAAGGTATTATTAATGCTAACAATTGCATTGCCTAAAGGAAGAATCGCACAAGATACTCTAGAAAAGTTTGAAAAAGCTTTTGGTGAAAAATTTATTTTTGAAGATAGAAAACTAATTTTAGAAAAAGCAAGTTTTAGATTTTTAAACGTAAGAAACCAAGATGTAGCAACTTATGTTATGCATGGTGCTGCTGATTTAGGTGTTGTTGGATTAGATGTACTTGAAGAACAAGACTATGATTTGATAAAACTTCTTGATTTGCAATTAGGACGTTGTAAAGTTGCTTTTGGATTTATAAAAGGTCAAGAGTTAGATTTTACAAAAAGTATAATTACAGTAGCAACTAAACATGAAAAAATTGCAAAAAGATATTTTGAAGAAAAAGCTATGGCAGTTGAGATTATAAAACTTTATGGTTCTATTGAACTTGCACCTTTAGTTAATCTTGCTGATTGTATTGTAGATATTGTAGACACTGGTAAAACCATGGAGCAAAATGGGCTTGAAGTTGGACCTACAATTATGCAAAGTTCTGCTTATTTAATAGCTAATAAAAATGCATATTATGAAAAAAAAGATTTAATTTTTGATTTAAAAGAAAGAATTGAAGCAGTTCTTTAATGGGGTTAGAACTTTATTCTAAAATAGAAGAATATCTAGATTTTAATGAAGAAATTTATATTTTGCATAAAGAATTTATGCGTTATATAATATTAAAAGAGCTAGATAATATTCTCGATATTGGTTGTGGTCAAGGTCATTTTTTACAAAATCTAGAATTGAATGGAAAAAAATATTTTGGAATTGATTTAAGTAGTGAACAAATTAAAGTTTGTAAACAAAAAGGCTTAAAAAATGTAGCCTGTGTAAACTTAGATAAAATAACTCAAAAGTTTGATTGCGCAACTGCAATTTTTGATGTGGTAAATTATATTTCTAGAGAAAATTTAAGTAAATTTTTAAAGAATGTTTCTCTTGTTTTAAATCAAGGAAGTTATTTTATTTTTGATGTAAACTCATTATATGGTTTTGAAGAAGTTGCGCAAGGTTGTATTAATATAGATTTAGATGATAAATTTATTGCTATTGATGCAAATTTTGAGGAGCAAGAGTTAGTTACAAATATAACACTTTTCACAAAGAAAAACAAGTTCTTTGTGAAGCAAAATGATAGTATTGTTCAATATTATCATAAAGAAGAGCTATTAAAAGAACTACTTGAAAAACAAAACTTTAAAATTGAAAATATTAAACATTTTAGTTTACATGGTACACAAGAAGCTGATAAGTTAATATTTGTTTGTAAAAAGGTTTAAGATGATTTACCCAGATTTTTTTGATTCAATTGAAAATATAAAATTAGAAGATAAGTTAGCAAATTTTTTAGGTGTTACACAAGATGGAATTATTGAATTTTCATATTTAGATATTGTTAAAAGTGCAGGACACTCTTGTCCTACTGTACTTGGTGCATATCTTATGACGCTAGAAGGTCTAAAAATACTTTATAAAGATAAACTTCCTAAACGAGGTGAAATAAAAGTTGAATTTTCACAAAGTCTTGAAGATGGAGTTGCTGGAGTTATTGGTAATGTAATTATGAATATTACAGGAGCTACAACAAAAAGTGGTTTCAAAGGGATAATGGGATTATTTAGTAGAACTAATCTAATGTTTTTTGAGAGTAATATATCTTCAAGTGTTAAATTTACAAGAACGGATACAAGCGCAAGTGTAGATATAACTTACGACCCAAGTTCTATTCCTCCGAGAGAAGAAATGAAAGCTTTAATGCAAAAATGTATTTCAAAACAAGCTACTAAAACTGAAGAAAAAGTTTTTGGTGAATTATGGCAACTAAGAGTTAAAGAGATTTCACAAAATATAAATAAAGTTATAAAATTATCGAGAGTGTAAAACTAACTATATAAATCTACTTTTCTAGGTTTACACAGTTTATTTTACACTCTCAATATTTTACTTCCTTTTAATGCAGCTTTTAAAGGTATATGAAAGTTTCTTTTTAGATATAAATTAAATCTTTCTACCTTACTTTTTGTTTTAGCTTTATAAACTTTACACAGTTTTGGAATAAGATTATCTTTTGCAAAGTCCAAGAAATCATTATTAAAACCATGTTGGTTTTTAGCACTTCTAATTATTATCCAATCTACTTGTGTTTGATATGATGGTTTGGATTTATATCTTATTTTTGAGTATGGTTTTAACTCTTTTTCTTTAAGATGTTTTGAAACAGTTCTTCTATCTAGACCAACTATTTTTAATATAGCTCTTATGCTATAACCTCTTTTATGTAAAGTGTGTATCACAGTATATTTTTTTGTTAATAAAGTGGTGCATTTTATTTTTGCACTTGACAGTAAAGCCGTATTGTCTTGGAAGATATCTAAGTACAGATCAAAGTAGTCAATACACAAGCTATACTCATACACAAATATTAAAAGGTAATAATATAACTATATCAATGGATGGTAAAGGTAGAGCTACTGATAATATTTATATAAAACGATTCTAAAGAAGTGCAAAAGAGAATTAGAATTTATAAATAGTTGTCTTGTTTTCTTGGGGTATTATAGTAAACCTAAAATATAAAAAAATTTGATATAATTGTGATTTTAAAGGATTATAATGAATAATAAAAAAGTTGAACTACTATCACCTGCTGGTAACCTTGAAAAATTAAAAATATCATTTAAATATGGTGCTGATGCAGTATATGGTGGAGTTAGTCACTTTAGTTTAAGAATTAGAAGTGGAAAAGAATTTACTTTTGAAACATTTAAAGAGGGTATTGATTATGCTCATGCAATGGGTAAAAAAGTGTATGCTACAATAAATGGATTTCCTTTTAACTCTCAAATTGAGTTATTTAAAAAACATATTCTTAGTATGGCAGCCTTAGAACCAGATGCTTTAATAGTAGCATCACCTGGGGTAGTTAAACTTTGTAGAGAGTTAGCTCCACAAATTTCAATTCATTTATCAACACAAGCAAATGTTATGAATTATCTTGATGCGCAAGTTTTTTATGATATGGGTATTAGAAGAATAATTGCTGCTCGTGAAATTAGTTTAAAAGATGTAACAGAAATTAAAAAACATCTTCCTGATTTAGAAATAGAAATATTTGTACACGGTTCTATGTGTTTTGCGTATTCTGGACGTTGTTTAGTATCTGCTGTTCAAATGGGAAGAGTGCCTAATAGAGGAAGCTGTGCAAATGATTGTAGATTTGAATATACACTTTATGCTGCAAATGAAGATCATAGTTCTTTATTTAGACTTGAAGAAGAACCAGGAGTTGGAACATATATTTTTAATGCAAAAGATATGAACTTAGCTTCTCATGTTGATGAGATCTTAGAAGCAGGGGTTATTGATTCAATTAAAATTGAAGGTAGAACAAAATCTTCATATTATGCAGCAGTAACAGCTTATGCCTATAGAGAAGCAATTGAAGATTTTTATTCAGGTAATTTTGATGCAAAAAAATATCAAAGAGAGTTAGCTACTACAAAAAATAGAGGTTTTACTGATGCTTATTTAATTCATAGACCTTTTGATAAAAATGATACACAGAATTATGATTATGCTTTAAGTAAAGGAAGTTATGAAGTAAGTGGTTTAGTTACTGAAGATGAGATGCATTTTTTATGTAAATATAAAACATATCCAAATGAAGAAACAGAACTGTTTATTCCTATGAATACATCAGTCGATACCTGTGATAATGAACTTGGAAAAATTTATAAAAAAGATGATGGCAAATATTATATCAGTTTCAAAAAGATTTTGACTGAAACTAATAAAGAGTTAGAATCAGTACATAGTGGAAATACTAATAAAATACAACTACCAGGTAAGTTACCATATTTAACTATGCTTAGAGTAGAAAATTTATTTTTAAATCAGAATCACTAGTTTTGAATAGATTTGAGGTCTTTTCTTCCACTCTTCAAGCTTTGGGATTAACTTATCAGCAATAGCTGTTATTGCAGGTTTAGAGAAGTGCAGGTAGTATAAATATAACTATGTAAACCTTAACAAAAATCATCAGACAAAAGAAATAATACCAAAGTAATTTGAACATATACAGCAGAAATATGACCATATAATCTAATAAGAGCTTATAATAGTCCTAGATTTGTAATTGATAAATGAATAAATCTCCCATATAATCCTGATGAAAAAATACTTACTGTAACAGATGAAAACGGTAAAATTTATTTTAAGTGAGATGAAATAAATACAACAACTGGTAGTTTAGAGATTTACTTTTCAGATTGATCAGTTTCAGTACTTGAACCAAATACACAATTAGTATTAACAGAAACTTACTTCCCTACAGATACAAATCTAGTTTCTCATATAAAGCTTTTATTAAAAGCCTGAACTATCTGGACAAAAGCTACTTCTCTAAATAGTATTTGAGAAAAATCAGCATTTGAAGTTTATACTGCTGCTGTTAGATGAACTATATTTTATGTAAAGGCTGATAGTTCAGATACTACTGTAATAGTAATAAAGTGAAGTGTTGAAGTATATAAAACTCCTACAATAGTAGGTGGAACAAAACCTACAAAACTTGATAAAAATGATTTAATAAAAATTATTGATGAATGAAACCAAGTAGATATAAAAGATGATAATACTACAAACGAAAAAACTTTAAATGATGCTGAGTTAAAAGATTTGATAGATAATAAAGATAAAATAAAAGTTTTAAATGATAATCTTCCAGATGGTAAGACTTTAGAACAGATTGAAAAAGGTAGTATAATTTGGGAAAGAAAATGGGAAGACTGAAAATGGAAAAAATGGAAATATAGTAAAGAAAATATAACTCCTTGATATGTACAAAATGATTTGAATTTAAACTGAGATTTTGAAATAGAAATTAAAGTTGATTATATACCTCAAACAAAAGAATATTTATTACACTGATGAACTGATTTCAAATTATTTTTTTGGTGATTGAATTGTAGGTAATTTATGAGAAATATGTTTCGATACTAGTGATTCTAATCTTCAAAAATGTTATGATATCTGACATAATAAAGAAATAAAAATAAAAAGAGAAAATAATAAAATTTATCTACAATGAAATAACACTAATAAAATTGTAAGTTGAAATATTGATAGTTTAAATAGTCAGTCCTGAAAAACCAAACAATCCCTTATTTTAAGGGGTTTATCATCACTTTATAGCTATAATATCAACATAAAAAATATAGTAAAATTACGATAAACTCGTAAAATCAACTAAAAAAGTGGTCGAAATATGCAAAAAAATCTCTTCAGTGGTTCTTTTATGGATATGCTAGATTCAAAAGATTCTTTAATCGTTTTAGCAGATACTTTTCCTTGGTCGAAAATAGAATCTAAATTTAAAAAATATTATAAAAATGATAAAGTAGGAAGACCTAATAAGCCTATTAGATTAATGGTAGGATTATTACTTCTAAAACAGCTAAAAAACTTATCCGATGAAAGAATTGTTGAAGAGTGGAAGCAGAACCCTTACTTACAATATTTTTGTGGTTTTACTGAATATACACCTAGCTTACCTTGTCATGCAACAGAGTTAGTAAAATTTAGAAATAGAATTGGTAAAGATGGATTTGAATTTATTTTTAAATGCAGTGTTGAGTTACATGGGGATAATGCTAAAGAATCACAAGTAATAGTTGATAGTACAGTACAAGAGAGTAATATGACTTTTCCCACAGATGGTAAGTTAGCTGTTTAGTTCCCAATCTATAATCTCATTTAACTTTTGTAAAGGTGGTTGATGTTTTTTAATCTCATCAAGTTGAAATTCATAATCAAATAATCCTGCCATAATATACTCACTTTTTACGATAATTTATAGTGTAATTATAGCTAAAATTGCATCTTAGATACCTTAAATAAAGGGTTTAAGGGTAGTTTCTTTATGATTATTTTGAGGACATATTTATTAATGTTTCATAGATGTTTCTGATTTACTAGAATTTTATAAGCTTAGGACCTATTTTTAGAAGTCCCCTTAAATTTGTCTATAAACAAGTGTTTATAGACAAATTTAATACAAAGGAAAACAATGAAAAAAATATATATTTCAATTTTAAGTGCAAGTATATTACTTGCATATACAACATGAACCCAAGAATCAAAACTTGAAAATGTTTTAAAAACTGTTTGAAGTTTAGATGATAGTTATTTGAATTTAAGATTAAAAGATTCTTCAATTTGAGTTTGATTCACAAACTGACCAGTTTACTTTAATGTAAGTGGTAATAAAGATGAGATATGAGCTGGTGTAGCTTATACAATGAAAAATGTAACTGTTGGTTGAGCTTATTCAAAAAATTATGATAAAGGTACGCAAACAAGTATTGGTACTGGATATGTTCATAATTTTGAAAATTCAACTTATGCTTCATTAGCTGGTAAATATACAAAATATAATGCTAAAAATAGTTATGCTGATTCAAAAACTGTTAAAGTGAAAGCTTGATATGGTTGAATGATAAATGATAATGTTTGAATTGAAGTAAATGCATGATACAAATCTACAAAATTTAAATGATATGATAATAAAAAAACAAGTTTAACATGAGGTTTATCTGCATTATATACAACAAATGATTATTCTGTAACAGCAACTGTAGAAGCAGATAAAAATGATGTTAATTGATTTATTTCTTTATCTATACCATTTGGTAAAAGTGCTAAAAAATCTCTAAATAATATGAGTCAAGATATTATGAATAACTTTATCGCTGATTCTAGTTTTGATGATAGTTTAGTAAAAAATAAAAAAGTAGAAGCTAATACAGAAGTGGAACCTGCTCCTGAATTACCTGCTCAAAATGTTTCTATTTCTACTTCAGCTTGAAATATTCAGAGTTGAGAATGAACAAGTAATATTGTAGCTGATAATGTTTGATGAAGTGTTGTTACAAATTTAACTATAAATTCTCCATATACTCTTGCTACAACTCAATTTACTTTTGCTGCTCAAATAGGATGAGCAAGTGAAACTCAAACTACAAATATTTTATATAATGGACAAGTTGTTTGAACTAAATCAGTTACAGTAACTTGGGAATAAAATAAAAAAAGAAACTTAATAAAAGTTTCTTTTTTTATTGTGTAATTTTATAATATCAACTCCATTCTTTTTCTTTCCATCTAAACCACTCTTTTTTTTCACATAAAACATTTGAACTTAAATCATTGTTGTAAAAAACACTTTCACAATATCTTCTATTTCATCTTTGTATCATTCATCAATAATATTTTTTTAATTTATACTCAAAATCACAAGGACATCATTCTGAATTTACTAGTACTATTTTATCCTGGCTCTGTTGAACTTTCTCCCCAGAGCCAATTATTTTTTTGAGTATATTTTTAATTCTTTTATATTAGATACATTTATTGATTTTATATTTAATGTTTTTCATTTGCCTTTATAATTTCATCATACTATTTTCCAATTATCTCATTCAATTTTTATTTTTATTTTTCATGTATTTTTGGTTTTTTTATAAACTAAATCATTACCACTATATAAACCAATATTATTCCAATAACTTTTTATTTTGAAGTCATCATTATTAATATAATATTTTGCATGTTGATTATTTGATACTCAAATTGTTTCAAACTCTAATGCAAAATTACTTCATAAATTATCTGGAAGATTATATTTTCAGCTTGGCTTTTCTTCATAAGCTAATAAATTCCAATCATTTCACATTGTATTTTCTATACAAATTCATTCAATTTTTTCAAATGAAGAGACCACTGCACAGTAACACTCTAAAATAAATCTCAACCAAGCCTTTAGTTAAGGTATTTAAAGGCTATTTTTAGCTATAATTACACATATAAATTAAAGATATTTAAGCAAAAAGGTAATAAATTGGCATTTAAAGATTCAAACCTCTCTTTTTCAGATTATGCTCTTAATGATAGATTAGAATATGTAGATTCTTTTTTAAAACAATTAGATTCTATAATAGATTTTAATAAATTAAGACCTGTATTAAAGAAGAATGGAACAGGAAGTAAAAATGTATGTGGAGTACAAGCATATGATCAAATATTAATGTTTAAAATCTTACTTATTCAGAAGTTTTATGATTTAAGTGATGAAAAAGCTGAAGAAGGACTTAATGTAAATTTACTTTATATGAAATTTGCAGGATTAAGCTTAGAATCATTAGCACCAGACTCAACTACAACAGGTAGATTTAGAAATTCTTTAATTAAAAATAATCTTCATGGTAAACTTTTTACAAATATTAATAAGCAACTTGAAAAGGCAGGATTAATAGCAACAGGTGGTAAAGATGTACTGGTAGATGCAACATTAACAAAGTCTCATAATAATAGAATCAAAAATAAAAATAAAGAACAAAAAAGTGAAAGTAGACAAAAGGTTGAAGCTTTAAATAAAGCGATAGATATACTTATTGAAGAAGAATTACAAAAGAAAAAACCATCATCAAAACAAATATCAAGATTATTAAAAAAGAAATCTTATAACTCTAAAACTCTTAAAAATGAAGAACTTGATGAGATTCAAAATAAAGATACTAAAGATATTGAAACTTCAAAAAAGATAATTGAAAATGAAGATGATAGTTATGAGCATAAACAAAAGATAGATAAAGATGTAAGAACAGGTTATCAAGCAGGTAAAAAACAATATGCAACAGGATATAAGAATCATATAGCAACAGATGCAGATTCAGGAGCTATTTTAGAAACAATGACAACATTTGCCAATACCTCAGATATATCTACCGTTGATACATTTGTTGAAAAATTAGGTGATGATATTAAATCATTAGGTGCAGATAAAGCTTATAAATCAGAAGCTATTGATGAACTACTAAAAGAAAAAGATATTAAAAATAATGTTTGTCTTAAAGAGAGAAATAAAATGAGTGATGAAGATAGAAAGAATCAAAGAGAAAATGAAAAACCAAAACATAAAATCAGAGCAAAAGTTGAACATTCATTTGCTTTAATAAAAACCAGCATGAAACAATCCACAACAAGGTTTACAGGACTGCTCAGGAATAATATGAATTTCACCATTACATGTATAGCTGCCAACCTAAAACCATTTGCCCATAAGAAAATAAAGACACAAAACGTAAGAATAAGATGATAAAGAGAGGAAAGAATAGAGCAAATTCAATTAGAATTAGGAATAAATATAGATTTGAGATGATAAATATTTTTTTTAAAAATTGAAAAAATAAGATTTTATAGATCTTTTTAGTTGTGCTGTGGTCTCGTAATTAAAGGATAATTGGTTGGTTTACACAGATGAGTTTACACTCTCATCTAGACCAACTATTTTTGATATAAGTAGTACCAAAGAATTAAACATATTTTAAAATTTATTAATTTTAGTAATAATATAACAAGTAATTAAATATAACTTATGCTATAATACAGTATGAAAAATATAACAAACTTAACACAAAAAACAATAGAGAAATTACAGGATATAATTAAATATGAACCAAAATATAGACCTAGAAAAAGGGCAGAAGCAATATTGCTTAGCCATAAAGGTAAAACTGTAAAAGAGATTGTAAATATACTTGATATAAAAAAACAGGCATTGTACGAATGGTTTAAAAAATATGAAGAGGATGGAGTTGAAGGAGTATATGATAAAGGTGGGAAAGGTAGAAAGTTATCTCTTGGAAATATTAAAATTGATGATATAAAAGCTATTGCAATAAATTGTCCATCAGTACCTATTGTCAATGCAAAATTAAGAGAAAAGTTCAATGTAATAGTATCAAACGAAACCGTAAGAACTTTTTTAAAAAATAATAGGATTGAGTTATACAAGAGTAAAAAAAGTACCACCAAAGAAACCAAATAAAGAACTTTATGATACAGTTGTATCGAAAATTATTCGTTATGAAAAGCTAGAAGAAAAGGGAAAGATTGATATATACAGGTTTGATGAGAGTGGATTCTCACCTACATCTAATTGTCTTTATTTATGGTCAGAAGTAAATAATACTGCAACAGTTAAAACACTATCTATAAAAAGGATTAATGTACTTGGTTTTCTTAGTAGAAAGAATAAACTTAAGTCATATATTGCTGATGGTAAAGTTAATAGCGATAAAGTAATAGAGGTGTTTGATGATTTTACGTTAACCTTAGAAAAACAAACTATAGTCATTTTAGATAATGCAAGTTATCATAAATCTAAAAAATTTAAATCTAATATTGGAAAATGGGCAAGAAGAGGTTTGACGCTATTATATCTACCGCCATATTCACCACAATTAAATATCATAGAGATTCTATGGAAATTTATGAAATATTATTGGATTGAATATACTGCATATTTAAGTTATAACAATTTACTTGAATATGTTAAAAAAGTATTTGATAATTATGGAAGCAGTCAATATAAAATCAATTTTGGACTTTTAAAAGAAACTATTTTTGTAACTAAATTGTTGCCATATTATATAGTTGATAATTAATGTTTAATTCTTTGGTACTACTTATCCTGTAATTTCTCTATTGTTTTTTGTGTTAAGTTTGTTATATTTTTCATACTGTATTATAGCATAAGTTATGTTTAATTACTTGTTATATTATTACTAAAATTAATAAATATGTTTAATTCTTTGGTACTACTTATTATAGCTAAAATTAGGTGTTAAAAAGCTTTAAAAAGCCTATAAATAAAGGGGTTTTGTGAATTTATTTAGTAATTATTTTGGAAGATTTTAACTATATAAATTTTCACTTAGAATTGCTGGTCTCTCACCCAAGTCCATTATCTTCATATCGTGGTTTTTTTGGGTGTAAACATTTTAGTAAAACAAATCAAATTTTAATATCAATTGGTAAAAAACCAATTAACTGGTAAAACTATCTTTTACTAAACTATCAAGAAAAGTTACAAAATTTCTTGCATGAATCTTACTTACGTGTAGATAAATATAAGCAACAACCACTACATTTAAATGTATAAGAGCTTCTTTAAAAGATAAAAAAGCTAATAAAACTCCAGCTACTAAAATAAACACAGGATAAAATATCTTTAATCTCTGTATTGTTCTTCCAAGCTCAATTTGACATGTTTCAAAGTTTGATTTTATAAACTCTTTATTTTCAAGTGTTAGCTTTTTATTTTTTTTTAATTCATCAAGATGTTTTAAAATATCTAGTTTCTTTTTATACTGCAAATATTTCATTCCTAGTATTACTAGAATTACTATTGATAAAAAATTTGACATTAGTTCTAAGGGTAGTTGATTACCTTCCATTTTTAGCCTTTTTATAAAATATTAAAGATTTTAATATAATTGTGTTTAGATTTATATAATAAATTTCACTTTTATTACATAATTTTGAATAAAATGTATAAAATTGTTTCTAATTTAGGTATAATTTTATACATTATTTACAAAAGGAAGTTAAATGAAGAAATTTTTAGTATTATTGTTACTAAGTGTTTCGTTTGTGTTTGCAGCAATTAATTTAAATACTGCATCAAAAGAGGAATTAATGACTATAAAGGGAATAGGTCCTGTCAAAGCGAACCAGATTATCAAGTATAGAAAGTCAAATAGAATCAAAAGTGCCAATGATCTAATGAAAATTAAAGGTTTTGGCCCAGTAGTTGTTGCAAATGTAAAAGGTAATAAAACAGTTTCAAAAGCTAAATTAAATCAAAAAAAGAAAAATTCTAAGATTGAAGATAAAAGAAAATCAAAAATTAGAAAATTAAAAGCATCTGGTAAATCAAAAAAAGTGATAAACAAAAAAAAGAAAATGATTAATCAAAAAGCTAAAATTAAAATGAAAAAATCAGCTAAAAAAATGAAAGAAAAAGAATCAAAAGTTAAAAAGTAAAAATTTAACGTAGTAGAACTATTAGAAAATTCTATTAGTATCAAGAGTGTAAAATAAACTGTGAAAAACCAGGGAGTGTAAATATAACTGTGTAAACCTTAAAAATAAAATTTATTAGATAAAATATCTAGTAAATCAATTTTAAGGATTTACATTATGGCAATATTAAATTTAGACTTAATTAAAAAAATGGGTGCATAAAACATCGTTTAAACTATGGTATATTGGGAGTAAACAAAGGTTTATTTACAAATGATTGTAAAAAAGCTCTAAAATATGTATAAATTGTCAATCTGATAACACTCAAAACAGAGGTTCAAGAAGAGGTATTAAAAGGTACTTTTGTAAAGACTGTAAAACTTCATTTAGCTCTAACAGAAGACCAGAACAACTCCATAAGATTATCTTTGAAGTGTACTTTTTACATCGACAAACCCTCAAACAACTTGCAGCTAAATATGACAGATCTATTCCATGGATAATGAAGCAAAGAGATGAGTATATTGTTGATTATAAAGTGCATCATCCCAGAGCAGTTAATTTAGTATGTGATGCAACTTTTTATGGAAAAAGAAAAGATAAACTTGGTACTTTAGTTTTCAAGGATGTTGAGACAAAAGAGATACTAATTTGGAAGCATATTCAAAGTGAACTAGTTCAAGACTATAGATATTTAAAAGAAGAGCTGTTTAATTTAGGATACACAATCACAAGTACTACTCTCGATGGAAAGAGAGGCTTATCTAAAGCCTTTAATAACATTCCAATACAAATGTGCCACTTCCATCAAAAGAAGATTGTACAAAGATATATCACTATGAAATCTAAACTTGAGGCTAGTAAAGATTTAAAGAAAATTGTATCAAGATTAACTCATACTACTCAAAAGAATTTAACTCAAAAGTTAGATGATTGGTATGATGAATATCAAGTATTTTTAGATGAAAAAACAATCTCAAAGACCACTGGTAAACTTCATTATACTCATCCAAGAATTCGAGCTGCATATAGAAGTTTAAGAACTAACCTTCCTTATCTTTTTACCTATAAAAATCATAAGAATTTAACAATATCAAATACAACAAATGCACTCGAAGGTGGAGTATTCTCACATATGAAAAATATGATTAGTTTGCATCGTGGTTTGAGTAAAAGTTTGAAGTTGAATTTAGTGGATTATTATCTTGTAAACTATAAAAAAAAATAGGAGATTATGCACCCATATTTTTAATTAAGTCAGTATTTCGAATAAGAAAACTTACTTAAGTGGTCTTGACAAGGGGGATATTATAAACTGTTGCAAAATAAAAAAAATAAAAAGCTGATAGTTTAAAAAATAATATCTACTTTATTTCTAAAATAACAGTTGAGTGAGTAAGTAAGTCTTGAATAGTTTTTTTATCTTTTCTAAAAAATGGTACAAATGCTAATACTATCGTAGTTCCAGCTAGTAGAAATATAAAGTATCTCAAAATAGCTTTAAAAAAAGAAATATTTTTTAAAGTCTTGTTATCTACTAGTTTTACTGAATAAGCTTTATATCCTGGAGTTTGTCCTTTTATAATCCAAAATAAGATTACAACAACCCCAAATATTATAGAAATAGCCCATTTAGCCTCATTGCTATCTTGAAACTCATCTTTACCGTCTAAAAATATATAAGTAGTTAAATAAGCCAAAGGCATCATAATCATAAACATATCTACCACAAATGCCTTTATTCTTTCAGGAAGAGGTGCAGATGGAAAATCCCTTTTTTCTTCTTTTATTGGTGGTATATTTCTTTTGGCACCATCTCGTTTAATATCTCTCCATCTACTCATTATATTAGTTTCCTCTACTTCCTGGTTTATATGCAACACTTCCTTCTTTACACATAGGACACTCTTCTGGGGTATACATTTCAAAAGTGAAATCTTCTAAAGCAAAAAACGGTTTGTCAAGTGGTAGTTTGCAATTATCTTTTATTTCAAGTGTACTTCCTACTCTTGAACAAAAACTTCTATTTGCTAAAGCCGCATATGCAACAATCTCTCCACCATCAGCTTCAATTTGACGTGCAGTTTCTAGTGCAGAACCACCTGTTGTAATTATATCTTCACAAATAATATATTTTTCGTCTTTTTTAACTTCAAAACCTCTTCTGATCCTCATAACACTTTCAACTCTTTCTGCAAAAATAAATCTTACATCAAGAGCAGTTGCTAAGGCAAAACCAGCAATTATTCCACCAAGTGCTGGCGAACATATTGCCTCAACTTTAATACCAGAATCTTTTATTTGTTTAGCTAAAGCTTCAGCCAGCGTTTTTGCAGTTTTAGGATCTTCTAAAACTTTTGCTGATTGTAAATAAAATGAAGAGTGATTCCCTGAACTTAATTTAAAGTGACCTTCTAATAAAGCATATGAATCTCTATATATTTGTTCTACATTCATCATTAAACCGTTAAAATTTCTTGTTCTTTTGTTCTAAAAGTAGTGTCTGCTTTTGTAGCAAAAGAATCAGTAATTTTTTGGATTTCATCTAAAGCTTTTTTATTCTCATCATCAGTAATTTCTTTATCTTTATGTAAAACTTTTACTTTATCATTTGAATGTTTTCTGATATTTCTAATAGCAACTTTTGCATTATCAGTCATAACTTTAGCGCTTTTTGCACTTTCTTTTCTTTGTTCAACCGTCATTGGTGGAAAGAAAAGTTTAATTAAATCACCATCATTATTTGGGTTTACACCAATATTTGCATTTTGAATTGCTTTTTCAATATCTCCTAAAAGATTCTTTTCCCAAGGGTTAATAACAATTGTAGTTGCATCAGAAGCTAATACAGAACCAACTTGGTTTAAATCAGTAGGTGTTCCATAATAATCAATTTTAATACCATCTAAAATTGTAGTTGTAACTTTTCCAGTTCTTAATGTTTTATAATCTCTTTTTAGTGAGTCAAGAGATTTACCCATATGCTCTTTTGTTTCTGTGTATATTTCTTCTAACATTCTATATTCTCCTTTAGATGTTTTGATATATATTAAATTTTGAAATGATTATACCATTATAAACTTTTATGAAAAGTTTTATAGGCTTAAATACTTGAATAATTTTTGTTTGTAGTTTGTAAATCTATGAAATGTAATTTTTTACATTACCATAGATTGAAGAGTTTGTAAGAAGCAATAAATACTTCATTAAAATTTTTAAAATTACTTACTTACAGGAATTGTTGGTACAGTAGGTGCAACAGGTGCTGTTGGTGCAGCATTTTTTACAGGTGCTACAGGAATTAAACTATCACTTTTAACACTATCTATTGCACTCCCAAGTTTTTCTTGGTTGTAGACATACCCTAAAGTAAGTGTATTAATGATAAAAAGAAGTCCTATAAACATAGTAGCTTTTGTTAAAAAACTTCCAGGTCCTTTTGCTCCAAATAATGATTCATTGCTTCCGCTATATGCTCCAAGTCCAATACTTGAACTTTTTTGAAGTAAAACAGTAATTGTTAAAGTAATTGCTAAAATAAATTGTACAATTAAAAGTGTAGATGCCATATTAATTTTCCTTTTAAAAAATGGTAGTTATTTTATCTAAAACTTATTAAAAAAAAGTTAAAATGATTATTATGTCTATAAAAAATCAATTTTCAAAACATGCATATGCATATAATAACTTCAATATTATACAACAACTCTGCGCAAAAGCACTCGTGCGTGACATAAAACATGAACCAAAAAATATTTTAGAAATTGGTTGTGGTTCAGGTCAAGTATATAAATATATATCGTGGGGTGTTCAAAAATATCATGCAATTGACTTTTCATCTTCGATGTGTGAACTACATCCAAGAGAAAAAAAAATAGAAGTTTCTTGTTATGATTTTGACTCAGATACTTTTTTTTCTTTTTTAAATAATAAAAAGTTTGATATTGTAATATCATCTTCAGCAATGCAATGGTCAAAAGATATAAAAAAATTAATTAAAAATTTATCTAAAAATACAAATGAAATTCATGCAGTCTTATTTACTTCTAACACTTTTAAAACGATTCAAGATGTTACAGGTTATAAATCTCCAATTTTATCTTTAGATAAAATTAAAGAGGCTTTTAGTAAATACTTTGATTGTGATTTTGAAGTACATAATTACAATTTAGAGTTTGAAAATAAAAAAGAGTTATTTAACTATATAAAAAAATCAGGGATTAGTGGAGGAACTTCAAATCTTTGTTTTAAGGATGCTAAGATGTTATATAAAAATTATAAGCTGAACTATTTAGAATTTGAAGTGATATTTGTTAAAGCTTTTTCTAAATCATAAAGTTCATATCTAATATATTTAAAATTTTCACTTATTTTTATACTTTCTAGTTTTGTAAACTCTTCTAGTACTCTTGAACTTTCTTGAGCTCTTTTAAAGTTTGCAATTAAAATTGAGTTTAGGTTGTCTCTTGTTTGTTCGCTTTTTATAGACTTTTTTAAAACATCATGTTTTATATCTCTTGATTCTAATAGCTCTTTATAAGAAGAAATCCTACTCTTGTGTCTTAACTCTTTTAGTCTTATTACAGTTTGTTTATCATTGTATATATATCTAAAAATATCTTCTACTACGCGAATACCTTCACTTAATCTATTTAGATTTGCATCAATGAGTCTTAGTGTTTGTTTATTCATTATATTTTAAACAAGTTCTCCTCTTAAATATTTAAGAGGAGATTGTTTTAGTCATCACTATTCATAAATCCTAAGATTTGTAGCAAAGATATAAATAGATTAAAAAAATCTAAGTATAAAGATAATGCAGCTTCAATAGGAGAGTCGTATCCACCTTTGATGATTTTTTGTGTATCATAAAGAATGAATGCTGAGAATAATAGTGCTCCACCACTTGCTATTGCAAGTTGAAACATTGATGATTGGAAAAAGAAATTTGATAAACTTGCAACAATCATAATAATTAATGCAATAAATAACATTTTCCCCATACCTGAAAAATCTCTTTTAGTTGACATAGCAAACATTGAAATTCCACCAAAGGCAACTGAAGTCATTAAAAATGCTTGTGCAACTATTGATGCTCCACCAGGCATTGAAAAAATAGCCATTAATAATGGTGCGATAGTTAAACCTGAAATAAATGCAAAGGCAAATAAAACAGCAAGATTGATACCTGGAATATGTTTTGTTCTAGGAATTACAAACATAATTAACGCAATTTCAATTCCAAATAATACCCATTTAGTCATTCCTGTTAAATATGAAACTATATCAAGACCAATATAAGCTCCTGCAGTAGCAGCTAATAATGATCCAGCAAATAGTTGATAAGTTGCTTTTAAAAAACTCATTAGTTCAGCTCTTGATGAATCATGAGAGCTAGCATGAGATGATTCTTGTGAAAGATAATTTCTATTATACATTTTAATCCTTTTTAATATTTTATAGTATTTTATAATATTTGTCTTATAATAAGTTTAAAGCAATAAATTATATTTATATTTTTTATTTAATGTGTTATATAAATGATGACAATAATAAAAAAGTACTTAAAAATACGAATTAAGCAAACTTTCCAAATTTAAGCAAACTCAAAGAGAAAACCCTTGACAAAGATAGATGAATTGTCTATAATTTCCATCCAAAAACAGATAAATGATATCAAACGAGAGTATGATGGAAAGAAGATGTGATTGATGTTCTTTAACAACTTATGGTTTGTAAAGTAATCTTTGTAAACCGAATATGATAATCTATATACAATGTTTAATATATACATTGTAAATAAAACATATTGATAATATTATAACAAGAATATGGTAAAACATATCCTTGTCTATTAAGCTCTAGTCTTTTTTAAAGATTAGAAACTTTTGAGTGATGATTTTGTTTAAATACAAATTTGTCAGTTTCAAACATATGCATTTAATAAAACTTAACATTTAGTTAACTTTATATTTGCACTTCTTTATGGAGAGTTTGATCCTGGCTCAGAGTGAACGCTGGCGGCGTGCTTAACACATGCAAGTCGAACGAGAACGACCCTTGCTTGCAAGGGTGTCAGCTAAGTGGCGCACGGGTGAGTAATATATAGTTAATCTGCCCTAGAGAGAGGAATAACAATTAGAAATGATTGCTAATGCCTTATATGCCTTTAAGACATAAGTCTGCAAGGGAAACATTTATGGCTCTAGGATGAGACTGTACAGTATCAGCTAGTTGGTGAGGTAATGGCTCACCAAGGCTATGACGCTTAACTGGTTTGAGAGGATGATCAGTCACACTGGAACTGAGACACGGTCCAGACTCCTACGGGAGGCAGCAGTGGGGAATATTGCACAATGGACGAAAGTCTGATGCAGCAACGCCGCGTGGAGGATGACACTTTTCGGAGCGTAAACTCCTTTTATATAGGAAGATAATGACGGTACTATATGAATAAGCACCGGCTAACTCCGTGCCAGCAGCCGCGGTAATACGGAGGGTGCAAGCGTTACTCGGAATCACTGGGCGTAAAGAGCGTGTAGGCGGATAATTAAGTCAGATGTGAAAGCCAATAGCTCAACTATTGAACTGCATTTGAAACTGAATATCTAGAATATGGGAGAGGTAGATGGAATTTCTGGTGTAGGGGTAAAATCCGTAGAGATCAGAAGGAATACCGATTGCGAAGGCGATCTACTGGAACATTATTGACGCTGAGACGCGAAAGCGTGGGGAGCAAACAGGATTAGATACCCTGGTAGTCCACGCCCTAAACGATGTACACTAGTTGTTGCAATGCTAGACATTGCAGTAATGCAGTTAACACATTAAGTGTACCGCCTGGGGAGTACGGTCGCAAGATTAAAACTCAAAGGAATAGACGGGGACCCGCACAAGCGGTGGAGCATGTGGTTTAATTCGACGATACGCGAAGAACCTTACCTGGACTTGACATAGTAAGAACTTTTAAGAGATTAGAAGGTGTCTGCTTGCAGAAACTTATATACAGGTGCTGCACGGCTGTCGTCAGCTCGTGTCGTGAGATGTTGGGTTAAGTCCCGCAACGAGCGCAACCCTCGTGTCTAGTTACTAACAGTTCGGCTGAGGACTCTAGACAGACTGCCTGGGTAACCAGGAGGAAGGTGAGGACGACGTCAAGTCATCATGGCCCTTATGTCCAGGGCTACACACGTGCTACAATGGGGCATACAAAGAGCCGCGATACCGTGAGGTGGAGCAAATCTCAAAAATGCCTCCCAGTTCGGATAGCACTCTGCAACTCGAGTGCTTGAAGTTGGAATCGCTAGTAATCGTAGATCAGCAATGCTACGGTGAATACGTTCCCGGGTCTTGTACTCACCGCCCGTCACACCATGGGAGTTGAACTCATTCGAAGCGGGGATGCTAAAATAGCTACCCTCCACAGTGGATTCAGCGACTGGGGTGAAGTCGTAACAAGGTAACCGTAGGAGAACCTGCGGTTGGATCACCTCCTTTCAGAGAAATGAAGAGTTATTTGTTTAACTCTTCCAAAGCTACTAAGTAGCAAAATATTATATAGATATCATGTTCGGTTTATAAAGATTATAAAGATAGGTAATTGGGCCTATAGCTCAGCTGGCTAGAGCGCTCGACTGATAATCGTGAGGTCCCAGGTTCAAGTCCTGGTAGGCCCACCATTATAATCGAATAAATTTGTATTTATTCAACCCAGGGGAATTAGCTCAGCTGGGAGAGCGCCTGCCTTGCACGCAGGAGGTCAGCGGTTCGATCCCGCTATTCTCCACCATCTTTGTAAAAAATCATAAAAAACTAAATATAAGTTCTTAATGTAAGAATTTATATTTGATTTTTAAAATCAAAATGTTATTTCAAAATTTATTGTTAAAGTCTTTAATTTTTTCGTTAAATTATTTTTCGTATGAAAGTAATTTAAAAATAAAAATTTTATATCATATAATTGTAATTTAATTAATTTTAAATTATAAAAGTATAGATAGACACAACTATGTTGTTAAATTAAGTTGTCTTAAAAAAGATGTATATCTTTTTTAAGTAACTACTTGTATTTAATAAGATAGTAGCCAAAGAATAATTATTCAAAATAGGTGAAGTAATGAAAATTACTTTATTCTCAAAGGTAGGATAACAGAAGTTATCTTATTATAATAAGCTATTAAGGGCTAATGGTGGATGCCTAGACTGTAAGAGGCGATGAAGGACGTACTAGACTGCGATAAGTCACGGGGAGCTGTCAAGAAGCATTGATCCGTGAATTTCCGAATGGGACAACCCAGCATGGTGTGAATCATGTTACTCGAAAGAGAGCTAACCTGGTGAAGTGAAACATCTCAGTAACCAGAGGAAGAGAAATCAAATGAGATTCCCATAGTAGCGGCGAGCGAACTGGGATTAGGACAAACCCTATGCTTGCATAGGGGGTTGTAGGACCAAGATGTGAGACTAAAGAAGATAGATGAATTACCTGGAAAGGTAAAGCGTAGAAGGTGATACTCCTGTAATCGAAATTTTCAATAGCTCTATTGGTATCCTGAGTAGGACGGAACACGTGATATTTTGTCTGAATCTAGGGGGACCACCCTCTAATCCTAAATACTACTTACAGATCGATAGTGAACAAGTACCGTGAGGGAAAGGTGAAAAGTACCCCAGTGAGGGGAGTGAAATAGAACCTGAAACCATTAGCTTACAATCATTCGGAGCCCTATGATTTATCAGGGTGACGGACTGCCTTTTGCATAATGAGCCTGCGAGTTGTGGTGTCTGGCAAGGTTAAGTCAAGTACGAAGCCGTAGCGAAAGCGAGTCTTAATAGGGCGATTTAGTCAGATGCTGCAGACCCGAAACGAAGTGATCTATCCATGAGCAGGTTGAAGCTGGTGTAAGAGCTAGTGGAGGACCGAACCGGTGTGCGTTGAAAAGTGCTCGGATGACTTGTGGATAGGGGTGAAAGGCCAATCAAACTTCGTGATAGCTGGTTCTCTCCGAAATATATTTAGGTATAGCCTTATGTAGTAACATATAGGGGTAGAGCACTGAATGGGCTAGGGCCACTTACCGTGGTACCAAACCCTATCAAACTTCGAATACTATATGCGTAATCATAGGAGTCAGGCGTAGGGTGATAAAATCCTATGTCGAGAGGGGAACAACCCAGACTAACAGCTAAGGTCCCAAAGTCATATCTAAGTGGAAAACGATGTGGAATTACTGTGACAACCAGGAGGTTGGCTTAGAAGCAGCCATCCTTTAAAGAAAGCGTAACAGCTCACTGGTCTAGTGATTCTGCGCGGAAAATATAACGGGGCTAAGATATGCACCGAAGCTTTAGATTCATAATTTATTATGAGTGGTAGGAGAGCGTTCTATTCAGCGTTGAAGCCATACCGGCAAGGAGTGGTGGAGCGGATAGAAGTGAGCATGCAGGCATGAGTAGCGAGAAAAGAGGTGAGAATCCTCTTCGCCGAAAACCCAAGGTTTCCTACGCGATGCTCGTCATCGTAGGGTTAGTCGGGTCCTAAGTCGAGTCCGAAAGGGGTAGACGATGGCAAATTGATTAATATTTCAATACCAACAATTAAGCGCGATGTGGGGACGCATAGAGTTAATCGAGCTCACTGATGGAATAGTGGGTCGAAGGATGTAGGTTGATACTTAGGTAAATCCGGGTATCGTTAGACCGAGATCTTACAGGCTATTGACGCTCTTCGGAGAAGATTTAGAATCGATGATACTGTCGTGCCAAGAAAAGCCACTAAGTTTATTAATTGTTGCCCGTACCGTAAACCGACACAGGTAGGTGGGATGAGTATTCTAAGGCGCGTGGAAGAACCCTGGTTAAGGAACTCTGCAAACTAGCACCGTATCTTCGGTATAAGGTGTGCCTACTATTGTATAGAGATTTACTCTCAAAAGCGATAGAGGTTGCAACAAAGAGTCCCTCCCGACTGTTTACCAAAAACACAGCACTTTGCTAACACGTAAGTGGATGTATAAGGTGTGACGCCTGCCCGGTGCTGGAAGGTTAACTGATGATGTCAGCATTTATGCGAAGCATTTGATTGAAGCCCCAGTAAACGGCGGCCGTAACTATAACGGTCCTAAGGTAGCGAAATTCCTTGTCGGTTAAATACCGACCTGCATGAATGGCGTAACGAGATGGGAGCTGTCTCAACCAGGGATCCAGTGAAATTGTAGTGGAGGTGAAAATTCCTCCTACCCGCGGAAAGACGGAAAGACCCCGTGCACCTTTACTATAGCTTGACACTGTAGCTTGGATATTCATGTGCAGGATAGGTGGGAGGCTTTGAAACTAGGATGCTAATTCTAGTGGAGCCAACCTTGAGATACCACCCTTGAATATTTGAGTTACTAACTGCGTACAATTATCTTGTGCCAGGACAATGTCTGGTGGGTAGTTTGACTGGGGCGGTCGCCTCCTAAAAAGTAACGGAGGCTTACAAAGGTTAGTTCAAAGCGGATGGAAATCGCTTGTTGAGTATAATGGCATAAACTAGCTTGACTGTGAGACATACAAGTCGAACAGAGACGAAAGTCGGTCATAGTGATCCGGTGGTTCTGTGTGGAAGGGCCATCGCTCAAAGGATAAAAGGTACGCCGGGGATAACAGGCTGATCTCCCCCAAGAGCTCACATCGACGGGGAGGTTTGGCACCTCGATGTCGGCTCATCGCATCCTGGGGCTGGAGCAGGTCCCAAGGGTATGGCTGTTCGCCATTTAAAGCGGTACGCGAGCTGGGTTCAGAACGTCGTGAGACAGTTCGGTCCCTATCTTCCGTGGGCGTAGGAAAGTTGAAGAGATTTGTCCCTAGTACGAGAGGACCGGGATGAACGTACCACTAGTGTACCAATTGTTCTGCCAAGAGCATCGTTGGGTAGCTACGTACGGATGAGATAAGCGCTGAAAGCATCTAAGCACGAAGCCAACTCTAAGATGAACTTTCCCTGAAGATCCCAGCAAGACTAGCTGGTTGATAGGCTGGATGTGTAAGCGTTGTAAGACGTTTAGCTGACCAGTACTAATAGATCGTTTGGCTTATTTTTTAATATTCTTTGGTTTACTATCTTATTAAGTACATGAGAAACATAAAGTAAAAGTGAAGAGTTTCACTTTTATAGTTTCGGAACCGAAGCTTTTATGCATTAGCATAAGTGGAGGCTAACATCATTATTGTGTCAACAAAGACTTTAACATATATTTAACTCAACTTATGAGTTGAGTACAGAGCAAACTTTTTTAATTTTTAAGTTTGTTTGATACTCAATTTTGCTGGTGGTTATAGCGAGGTGGAAATACCCAGTCCCATTCCGAACCTGGAAGTCAAGCATCTCTGCGCTGATAATACTGCAGGTTTCACTTGTGGAAACGTAGGCCACTGCCAGCTTTGAGTTTTTATTAATTAGCTTTTACTTATTCGAACATTTACGTTCATTTTAGTAAGAGCTTTTTTTTAAGAAGAAACTTTACATCTTTTTGGGTTTTACTTGCTTCTTATTATAATTTTAATGATAGACTATTTTATATTATTCTTTTTAGCTTGCATAGCTCTAACGGTAGAGCAAGTCCATGGTAAGGACGAGGTTACAGGTTCAAATCCCGTTGTGAGCACCACTACTCTTTTATTTGATATATTAACGTTACTTTTATTGAATCACTCATATTGTAATTTGAGAATATGAAGAAGTATAATTTTATGATTTGTGTTTCACTTCTAATTTGAATGGGCGTTAGAAATAAGTTGTAGCTAATTTAAGCTATTAAGTGGTGCATATTTGCTTTGCATATTGGTATATTTTTAAATTACACTTGACACATAGAAAAAGGTTAGCATTAAAACTAACCTTTTTCTAAGTTAAGAATCATATGATTCTTATAATCTTGATTCGTATCTTCTTAACATGTATAATCTTTTAAGCATTTTCTTTCTAGCGTTTATTTTTTGTTTTTTTCTAATCTCTGTCATTGGTTCAAAAAATCGTCTAGCTCTAGTTTCAGTTACAATAAGATTTCTATCACATTGTTTCTTAAACCTTCTATATGCTTCGTCAAAAGATTCTACATCTTTAACTTTAATGCCTGGCACTAAAATCACCCACTTTCTTTTTAAATTTTTGATTGCTATTATAGTTAAATATTACTTAATTTCAATTTAACTTATAAAAAGTTATAATGGGAAGATATATATAAGGCTTGGTATTGAATTTAACACATTTAGATAAGAATAATAGACCTAAAATGGTTGATATTAGTGATAAAGAAGAAACTATTAGAATTGCAATTGCTTCTGGAAAGATTAGTATGAGTGAGGAAGCGTTTACTACAATTGTTTCTAATAATACAAAAAAAGGTCCTGTTCTTCAAACAGCAGTAATTGCTTCAATTATGGCAGTTAAGAAAACAAGTGAATTAATACCTATGTGTCACCCTTTGCTTTTAAGTGGAATAAATTGTGATACTGAAGAAATTGCTTCTCTTCCAGGATTTAAATTAACTGTTACTGTAAAATTAAATGGACAAACAGGTGTAGAAATGGAAGCATTGACTGGGGTTTCTATTGGGCTTTTAACTATTTATGATATGGTAAAAGCTATCGATAAATCAATGATTATTTCAGATGTTCAACTTGAAAAGAAATTTGGTGGCAAAAGTGGAGACTTTAATAGGTGATAGATTTAAGTAAAGAAAAACTTAAATTAAGTTATCCTTGCTTATGGAAATATAAACTAGTACTGCTCAAAGATAAAAACTCTAAAAAAATAGTAAGTAATATTTTAGGGGATTATAAACATAAACTTATTGAATCGAAAGTAAGTAAAAAAGGTAAATTTAAAAGTTATTCTTTAGAGCTCTTAGTTCATAATGAAGATAAAAGAAAAGAGTTGTATAAGATACTAGGTGAGCATAAAGAAATTAAGATGGTTTTATAATAGGACATGATGTGAAAAGAAGAGACTTTTTAAAATATTCAACAACTATTGTTTTAGCTCCTTTAGTGCTTAATACTACAGGTTTAATTAGCATTATTGAGCGACAAGTATTTCCAACTAACATATTTAAAAATAAATTAATCAAAAGTACTTTCAGCATAATTCCCATAACTGAAAAAATAGAAAAAACTATTCAAGGTAAGAGAGATATTATTCTAACAGATAGAGTTATGGAATTGAAAAAAACAAGCAAGAAAAAGATTTTGAGTCTTAAAAAAGATATTTTTATTGAGAAGAAACATTTAAATGAATTTGTAACCGTAAGAGAAAAATTAAAACTTATTCAAAAACATGTAGGATATGGAAATTTTAATATTATTAGTTTTGATGATATGTTAAAAGTTGCAAAATATTCAGGAAAGATTAATAGATTTTCAAAAGAAGAGATACTATTTTTAGAAGAAATATTTTATTATAATCCTTCTTCTCATGGTTTTTTTGGAGATAGAATATCAAATAGAATCACTAAACAAATTAAGAAAAAAGATGTTGTTAAGATTCCTAGAACTGGACATTATTTATTTAAGGGTAAACCAGAAAAAACTTATTACAAAATGATTTCTGATGTTGGGTCTTCTTTAATCTTAACTTCAGGTGTAAGGAGCATTATAAAACAAACAAAACTATTTTTAGATAAAATTGATTCTGTTGATGGAAATATGTCTCTTGCTTCTAAATCTTTAGCTCCTCCTGCTTTTACTTATCATAGTGTTGCAGATTTTGATGTAGGGAAAAAAGGTTTTGGCCTTGCGAATTTTACAGCACGGTTTGCATTTACAAAAGAATTTTTACAGATGAGAAAACTTCAATATATAGGTATGAGATATACAATTAATAATAAGGACGGAGTAAGATATGAACCTTGGCATATTAAAGTTATTTAGATTACTAATAATTACACTATTTATTCAAAGCCTTTATGCAAATAATCAAAGTTTTGATTTTGATTTTATTAAAAAGGGTGTTCAAGATAATAATACTCTTTTAATAGTAGGTGGTATTCAAGGTGATGAGCCTGGTGCTTTTATGGCGGCTTCTTTAATAGCAACACATTATAAAATAACTGAAGGTTCTATTTGGGTAGTTCCTAATTTGAATTTTTATTCAATAATAAAAAGATCACGTGGCCCTTTTGGTGATATGAATAGAAAGTTTGCAAAACTTGTATCTAATGATCCAGATTATAATTCAGTTCAAAGAATTAAAAAATATATAACTTCAGAAGATGTAAAAGTAATTTTGAACTTACATGATGGAAGTGGTTTTTACAGAAAAAAATTTATAGATAAAATGCATTCTCCTTTTAGATGGGGTCAAAGTTCAATAATTGATCAAGCAAAGTTAAATATCGATGCTTATGGAAATTTAGAAGATATTTCAAAAGAAGTTTGTGCTTATCTTAATGAAAATTTAATTAGAGAACGAGATAGATACAGTGTTAAAAATACACATACTAAACTGGGTGATAAAGAGATGGAAAAAACATTAACATATTTTGCAATTAATAATGGTAAAGCAGCTTTTGGAAATGAAGCTAGTAAATCATTACCATTATTTGAAAGAACTTATTATCATTTAGTTGCCCTTGAAAAATATATGGAAATTATGGGAATTAAATTTGAAAGACAATTTAACCTAAATCCTGAAGCTATCAAAAATGTGATTGATAATGATATTTATATCTCTTTTTATGATAACAAGATTCAATTGCCATTGAGCAAGATTAGAACAATGCTAAACTATTTTCCAGTAAAAAAAGATGGTACTTTAGACTTTACTCCATCTAATCCTTTAATGACAGTTATTAAAAAGAATAATACTTATATTATTCATTATGGAAATAGAAGGTTAGCTAAGCTAAAAGCTGATTACTTAGAAGTTTCTACTGAACAAAGAGATATCATAATGAATGTTGATGGTAAACAAAAAACAGTTAAACTTGGTTCAATAGTAAATATTAAAAATAGTTTTAAAATTTATCCTATAAAAAACTTTAGAGTAAATATTATTGGTTTTATTAAAAAAGGCAAACGGGATGAATCTGGAATTGAAATAAAAAAGAATAAGATTCTAAAGAGATTTTCAATTGATAAAAATGGAAAAATATTTAGAGTTGAATTTTATAAAAATAATAAATTTGCTGGTATGATTGTAGTAAATTTTGATAAAAGCAGAAACATAGGGAATAACCTGTCTTTTGTTTCTAAAAAAGTAAGAAGTACTACATTAACATTGTAGCACTAGGGACTGTTCAGAAATCTGTGTCAATCGGGTAAAATAATAATTACTCAAGGAAACACAGATGAAGATAGAAATAGATGTAAAGCAATTTGCTCGTGATATAAAAGCTGGTAAAAGTATCGGTGGTAAAGATGGAGCACTAGGCGCACTAATTAAACAACTAACAGAAGTTGCACTTGCAGCTGAAATTGACTCACACTTAACCCAAGACCTCAATAGAAATCGTAAAAATGGTTATGCTACAAAAACTATGAAAAGTGAGCATGGAGAATTCCAATTGGATGTTCCAAGAGATAGAGATGGTTCATTTGAGCCTGAAATAGTTAAGAAAAACCAACGTACAATGAGTGGTGAAATAGAAGATTTAATTGAAGATATTTATGGTGTAGGCTTTTCTAAAGGTGCTATTAGTGCTGTAACAGATAAGATTATACCAATACTTCAAGAGTGGAAGACAAGACCTCTTGAAGAGGTATATCCATTTGTATTTTTAGATGCTATTCACTACAAAGTAAAAGAAGAAGGTAGATATATCTCAAAAGCTTTTTATACAGTCCTTGGAGTTGGAATTGATGGCAAAAAAGATATACTTGGTTAACTGGTTTGTTTTTCTAGGGACATTATATTATTGAAAAGTACCCTATTTTAACACTATAGTTTGTAGCTATATATTTAAACAATACAGAACTTTATTCTGCTTCAGTATTGCTTAACTTATTCCGTCCGCCAATATCCTTTCTAAACTTTTTACCATTAAAATTTACTGCATCAATTGATTGATAAACTTCTTTTTGAAGACTTTTTACATTGGTTCCAATAGCAATTACATGCGCAACTCTTCCGTCAATAATTGTCATCTTGTTATCACTATTCCTAACCCCTGCCCATGCGATAGATGAATTTTTTAGTAATTTTTTCGGGTTATAATTTACTTCTCCACCTAGAGTATATTTTCCATAAGGCCAGCCTATATTTTCTTCAACTGCTCCTTGAACTAAAGCAACTGAAATGGATGCTTTATCCATAAATAATAATTGTTCTACTTTTTTTGTATATAAATTTTCAATTTTTTTAGTAAGATTATTATCTTCAATTCTTCTAAAAACTATAATGTCCCTAGAAAAACAAACCAGTTAACCAAGTATTCTTATTCTAAATGATAGAATAAAATACAAAATATAGGGATAAATAAAAATGAGTACAAAAAGAAAAACATATAGTGCAGAATTTAAATCAAAGTTAGTTCTTGAGGTTTTAGAGGCAGAGAAAACTATAAATGAGATTGCAAGTCATTACGAAGTTTTACCAGTAAGTTTAAAAAACTGGAAAAAACAGTTTTTAGAAAACATGTACGAAGTTTTACCAGTAAGTTTAAAAAACTGGAAAAAACAGTTTTTAGAAAACATGTCACTTGCATTTGATAAAAGTTCAGTAGTGATGAAGATATTACACTATTAAATATGGTTAATGATATATACTCAGAGTTTCCATATTATGGAACAAGAAGAATGCTAACTGCATTAGAAAATGAAGGATTCTTTGTAGGTAGAAAGTTGATCAAAACAATCTATCAATATCTAGGGATAAGAGCGATATATCCTACAAAGAAGACCACTATACCAAATAAAGAACATTATAAATATCCATACTTATTGAAAGAGTTTAAAAATGATAAAAATCAAGTAATTATTGATACTCCAAATAAAGTATGGAGTACAGATATTACATATATTAAACTTGAACGAGGTCATGTTTATTTAGCTGCAATTATTGATTGGAATACCAAGAAAATATTATCTTGGAAACTATCAAATACAATGGATGTATCACTTACAACAAGTGTGTTAAATGAAGCATTAAGTCTATATCCTAAACCTGATATAGTGAATACTGATCAAGGCTCACAATATACAGCGTCAGCTCATGTTGATATATTAAATAAACATGATATTAAAATATCCATGGATGGTAAAGGGCGAAGTATCGATAATATCGTAATTGAGAGATTCTGGCGTAGTATCAAATATGAAGAAATATATCTAAATGATTATAAAAGTATGAATGAATTGAGATACTCAATTGATAATTATATGCAAAAATATAATAGTAGAAGATTACATTCAGCTATTGGAAATAAGACACCAAATGAGGTATATTTTAAAGCTATTAATAATTTAGATAGTAAATTGTTACAAAAAGTATCATAGGTATTTGGAATAAGAAAACTTGGTTAAGTGGTCTTGACAAGGGAGGACATTATAAACTACTTCCGCTTCCGAGTCTCCAAATCTAGTATTAATCTCTAATAAATAAGGTTTATTTTGACTAACTCTTAATCCAAGAAAAATAAATCCTGTATAAGATTTATTTTGAGCTTTTAATCCTTTTAATAAAGGTTTCAAAATTATAGATTCGATTTTTTCATTAATCACGTCATCATCGTTTATATGAGGAGAGATAGTACCCATCCCATCACAATTTTTTCCTTTATTATTTTCATCGCTCTTTTTATAATCTAAAGCAGTTGGAAAAACAATATAATCCTCACCATTTACTAAATAATGTGATGAATAATCATAGCCACCAATAAATTCTTCAGCAAAAAATGTAAACTTATCACCATTACTTTCATAAATAAATTTACAGTTTTCTAATACTTCTTTTTTATCATAATTTTCATTCAATATTATTGCTCCATCACCATTAATTGTTAACCAATTAAATTTAATTACAACTCTTTTATTATAATTTGATAGAAAATTGTCAAGTTCTTCTATTCTGTTAAATTCTCCTAATAATCTTGCTGTTGGTATCTTATTTTCAGTCAATATTCTTTTACAATATAATTTATCTTGTTCCAATAAGGTATTTTTTTTGGTACAACCAATTACAAGTAATCCTTTGGCTCTTAAATAATCTGCCAAGCCTCTTTTAATGGATAAATATGAGTAATTACTACCATGCTAATTGAATGATCAAGACAGAATTTATATATTTCATTTTTATCATCAAAGCTTAATGTATTAACCACATTGATTCTTTTATGAAAATGTCCACCGGTACCTGGTAAGTAAAATATTTTCTTTTTATTTGTACTTCTTACAAAAGCATCACATATTGCATTTCCTCTTCCTGTTTTATCAATTATTAATATATTTTTTTCCATTTTCTTTTTTCCTTTTTTCAAAAACTATCAATAGTAATCCTATAGTAGTGCATATCAATCCAGTTATTTCTAGATTTGTTGGTATCTCTTTTAAATAAAAGAACCCCCCCGAGTACTGCCACACCTGGAACTAATGCTCCGAAAGCCGAACCTTTTGAAGCACCTAATAACTTAACTGATAAAGTAAATAAATACAGTGCAATAATTGCAGCTAGGACTCCTTGCCCAATGGCTTGAACAGCCAGTTCCTTTAATGGTTTTGTGCTTAGGTTTATATTTTCATAATCAAAGATTAGTATTATTGGAATGTAAATTATCATGGAGTAAACCGCAACAATACTTACTGCATCCCATGACAAAATATTCCACTTTTTTGTTAAGACTGTATATATTGCCCATAAAACTCCACCAAGAACAAGCAGAAGGTCTCCAAATAGAATATCCCTATCATATGTCATTAAAAAACTTTGGTAATTAACTATTATCATTCCTGAAAATACAATTATATAGCCAAATATTTGTACTTTATCTTTCTTTTCATTTAATATTATATATCCAAAAATAGCGCTTAACGTCAACATTGTTCCAGTTTCAACTATTCCTAAATGTCCTGCTGGTACATATTTTAAACCTAATGCAGAAACATAAACATATAATGCTCCTGCACCAAGTGCAACTATAAAAGATTTTCCAATACTATATTTTTTGTAGCACTTATTTTTAATAAAAAAAGGTAATAGCAACATACCACATACTAAAAATCTTATAATCACTATTTCATTAGGAGTAAATTCATAAATCACTCCATCCCTCGTTAATACAGGCCATAATCCCCATATTATTGCGGCTATAAATCCTGCAAAGGAACCTAATAAATATTTTTTATTCAAATCATATCCTTTTTGTTGCTTCCAATAGATGTGCGGAACAGCCGCCCCAAACTTCGTTATATCTATATGGCCTTTTCATCAAAGCTTCTTGTCTTTCACTCAATGAATTGGGCCAGTCACAATTAGGTGAAGTATGATGTAAGTCATGTTGTACTGTATCTCCCACCACAATAAATATTCTATATGGCAAATGAAAAAGTAGTAACTTGATCCACCAATTAATCCATGTAAAAAAATTTCCATTTTTCGGTGGAACAGAACAACATACTCTAAGATATGATAAATTATCAATTTGTACTCTCTTGTTTCAACTTTTTTTATATGAATGTTTAGGATGTTGTTTATCATTACCATATAAAAACCACCTATGTTCTGTTATTGTATATACTAAGGTAGCTATTTGAAAGAATAGAGTTAATGGAATAACCCAACAAAAAATTAAATAGATCCAATTAATAGAAAACACATAAAAGAATCCTATTAGTATTGAAATATATGCTAAAGAATATTATCCTTTATTTTTATTGTTTAATTTTACTATTTTAAGAATTAAACTTTAGAAAAAATTGTTTGTTTTTCTTGGGGTAGTATACTTTTACCTCCTGAAGGTTTAAAATTTACATTAACTCTTGACTTTAAAAAATCAAAGTGATACATAGGAGATATACATAAAAGTAATACTCTCATATAGAAACTCCTAGGATTACTTATCTTGTTGAGATTATATTTTATTAACATCAATGCATCACCATCTTCGTAAGTACAAGGATAACGATGATGTTTTAGATGCTCTATTCTATTCTCTTTAAATGGCATTCTTATTAGTAGTACCGAAAGGAGTTCACCTATCATCGTATCTAATTTTGTATTCTTTGTAATTTTATAATGTAAAGACTGATGTATTAATAAAACATCGAGCCTTCTCATTCCACTAGCTACAAAAAAAGCTCCTAGAATATACAATGGTATATTATAAATAACAAATGTCTCAATAGAATACATGATGATGTTAAATCCAATAAGTATAAAAAATACAGCAATACAAAAAACTATAAATGAATTGCTTCTTAGAATTCCTTTTTCTGATTCTAATGCAATTCCTGTTATCCAACTAATAAAAAACTGTATCGTACTTGGTAATTTTTCTTCTAATGTTTCTCTGTGATTTTTCAAACTCTTCTCCTTATCCTAATTATTGAATAATATGTCATTTGTTTCATGTGTTTTTTTAATATTTAAATCATCATCACTAGACCATGTCATATTTACAATTAACCTTTCAGCATCTGCTCGTAATGGTGTTACACAATGCAAATAATCACTTGCTTTAAGCATATATCCATCTCCTTCTCTAAAAAAATGAGACTTTATTGTTGATTTTAGTAATGTTGCATCAATTTCAGGGTGATCTTTATCCCATTGTCCGCCACCACATAATTGTAACAATGCTCCTTCTTCCATGCCTGGTGCTTTTAAAAAAAGTACAAATGCAAATGAATAATCATCCCAATGCCATCCATGTGTATCACCTTTTAAAAGTAAATTACTAATTACATATTTTTCTCCCTCATAAGGTACTTCATTTACATTTTCGCCTGCAATTTTTGTTAAAAATTTTTTAATGTCAACAGATTCATAAAGTTTTGGAATAATCTCACTAAGCTCTAGCAACTTTTTTTGACTAACTGTTCTCATCTTTCTAAGCGTATTGCCGGTATTCGACATATTTAATAACTTGTTTTTTCCATGGGCTTGAGAAATATATATACATTCCAATTTAAGTTCTTCTAGTAATTCTTTGGTTAATAAATTTTCAAATTTTACAACACCATTTTTTATAAATTCTGAATGTTTCTGTTTAATATATTCATTATCTAATGAATTTAGCTTCTCGAAAAATTTACTCACTAGTAATGATTTGTTTTTTTTAGGATTAGTCATTAATTTCTCCTCTTGTAACATTCATTAATACCTCATCTAAAATATTAATAGCCTCTATTAATAAATTTTCTTCTATTGTTAGTGCGGGAAGAAATTTAAGTATAGAACCATCTCTCCCACAATTTTCTAATACCAATCCATGTTTAAAACATTCTTCTTTAATTAATCTCGTAATTTTTCCATTTGTTGCTGGATCTCCTTGAAGATTGGTATCATCTAAACTAATAATTTCAATTGCCTGCATCAATCCTAATCCACGCACATCTCCAATAATTTCATATTTTTTTGTAGTTTTAAGAGTTCTGTATGTAAAAGATTTCCTTTTCTTTTAACATTTTCAATTATATTTTCTTCTGACAATATATTAAAAAATGCATTCCCTGCAACCATGCCTAAATTATTACCTCTAAATGTCCCAGTATGTGCACCACTTATCCATGTATCGTATTTTTTATTATATGCAATAATGGACATAGGCAAACCACCTCCAACAGCCTTTGAAAGCAATACTGCATCAGGTTCAATTTCTGCATATTCGAAGGCAAACATTTTTCCTGTTCTTCCAAAACCTGATTGAATTTCGTCTAGAATCAGTGGAATATCTAATTGCTTGCAAATATTACTGAGCCCTTTTAACCATTCAACTGGTGCAGGAATACAGCCACCTTCTCCCTGAATAGCTTCAACAATTACAGCGGCAGGTTTGGTAATTCCACTATGAACATCTGTAAGACTTGTTCTTATATGATTCAGGGATATATTCACTAAATCGCTATTTTTACCATATGGATTGCGATAACTATATGGATATGGAAAAAAATGCACATTGGGCATTAATGAAGATACTGATTCCTTTAGTCCAACATTTCCAGTTAATGCCATTGCTCCTGCTGTCATTCCATGATATGCACCATAAAAAGATATAATATTACTTCTTCCTGTTACTGTTTTAAAAAGTTTAATTGCTGCCTCTGTTGCATCAGCACCTGAAGGACTACAGAAGTGTAGTTTTGACTCTTTATTTAACGGAGCAGGCAATAATTCTAATAATTTTTTTGAGAATTTATATTTAATAGGAGTGAGAATATCTAGACTATGAAGCAAATTATCAGAATCAAGAAAATTCTTCAAACTTTCTTTTATTTTTGGATGATTATGTCCTGTTGCAAGAGTTCCTGCACCTGCAAGACAATCAATAAATCTTTTTCCTTCATAATCAAATAAAAGAGAGCCTTTCCCTTTAACTATAACCCGATCTATGTCAATAGCATAGGTTCTCGCACTAGATTCTATTTCTTCTTGTTCTTTATACATTACTAGAAAATTATTTTCATTAATCATTTTAGACCTCTCGTTTGTATAAATTATCGATAAATTATTATATATAGTCAGTCCTGAAAAAACCACTTTAAAAAGAGTAATCTAATTCTAATTCAATCATATTTTATAAAAACCTAAATTTTATTATCAACAATAGTTGATATAAAGATGTTAATCTTTGTATCTCTTGTGTAGATTCTAGTACTAGATTAAAATCTTGTATAAAAAGTGCATAAAAGTAGATATTCATCCACTTTTTAAGATTAAAGGCAGTAGCTGAGAGTAAGAGATTTATTTCATCCCCTTTAAAACCTTTTAAATAATTTCTCTCCATTCTATAATCAGATTTCATATGACCAATGATTGGCTCAATAGCAGCTCTTCGTTTAAACTTCTCTTTTAACATTGATTTGTTCTTTACTGTCTCTTTTTAATCTTAGCCCTGGTATTGATATTGAAATAGTATTATTATTTATTGTTACTTCTTTTGTTCCTCTATATCCTCTATCACAGATAGCTTCTGTGATAACTTTATCTCCAATATTTGATATTGCATTAGCAAGTACTTCATCTAAAGTTTTAGAATCATGTATATTCGTTTTATGTGCAGATACTCCTATAATGATAGAAGTAGTTTTAGTAGTAACTATTGAAGCTTTAGTTCCAAATTCATATCCTTTATGGTCTTTGCCTTTATTAATTGCATAAGCATCTATCTCATGAAGTGAATATATTTTATTGGGAGTATTTTTCTCTTGTTTTAAAACTCTATTAAAAAGGTAAAAAGAGTGTGCATATTTATTATGAAGCTCTAAATTATCATCAAACTTTCTATCTATATCTCGTAAAACTATCATTGCAATTGCTCTTAATCTTTTCATAGCTCCAAGTGCTTTTTTGAGTTTCTTTGGATGTCTAAAAAATCTTAGTTGAATTCGTAATTCTTTAATTTCTTTGATAAAACTTCGTCTTAATTTAATATTTTCTTTTTTTGCTATTTTTAATAGTTTCACTATTATTTTAATAGCTAACTTACCATCTGTGGGAAAAGTCATATTACTCTCTTGTACTGTACTATCAACTATTACTTGTGATTCTTTAGCATTATCCCCATGTAACTCAACACTGCATTTAAAAATAAATTCAAATCCATCTTTACCAATTCTATTTCTAAATTTTACTAACTCTGTTGCATGACAAGGTAAGCTAGGTGTATATTCAGTAAAACCACAAAATATTGTAAGTAAGGGTTCTGCTTCCACTCTTCAACAATTCTTTCATCGGATAAGTTTTTTAGCTGTTTTAGAAGTAATAATCCTACCATTAATCTAATAGGCTTATTAGGTCTTCCTACTTTATCATTTTTATAATATTTTTTAAATTTAGATTCTATTTTCGACCAAGGAAAAGTATCTGCTAAAACGATTAAAGAATCTTTTGAATCTAGCATATCCATAAAAGAACCACTGAAGAGATTTTTTTGCATATTTCGACCACTTTTTAGTTGATTTTACGAGTTTATCGTAATTTTACTATATTTTTTATGTTGATATTATAGCTATAAAGTGATGATAAACCCCTTAAAATAAGGGATTGTTTGGTTTTTCAGGACTGACTATATAGCCTAAGGCAATAAGCTCTTCTTTTAAATATTTGTAGTCTTTAACTATTTCACTTTCAATATGCTTCCAGATAAGAATCTCTTTAGTCTCATTACGAGACCACTGCACAGTAACACTCTAAAATAAATCTCAACCAAGCCTTTAGTTAAGGTATTTAAAGGCTATTTTTAGCTATAATTACACATATAAATTAAAGATATTTAAGCAAAAAGGTAATAAATTGGCATTTAAAGATTCAAACCTCTCTTTTTCAGATTATGCTCTTAATGATAGATTAGAATATGTAGATTCTTTTTTAAAACAATTAGATTCTATAATAGATTTTAATAAATTAAGACCTATATTAAAGAAGAATGGAACAGGAAGTAAAAATGTATGTGGAGTACAAGCATATGATCAAATATTAATGTTTAAAATCTTACTTATTCAGAAGTTTTATGATTTAAGTGATGAAAAAGCTGAAGAAGGACTTAATGTAAATTTACTTTATATGAAATTTGCAGGATTAAGCTTAGAATCATTAGCACCAAACTCAACTACAATAGGTAGATTTAGAAATTCTTTAATTAAAAATAATCTTCATGGTAAACTTTTTACAAATATTAATAAGCAACTTGAAAAGGCAGGATTAATAGCAACAGGTGGTAAAGATGTACTAGTAGATGCAACATTAACAAAGTCTCATAATAATAGAATCAAAAATAAAAATAAAGAACAAAAAAGTGAAAGTAGACAAAAGGTTGAAGCTTTAAATAAAGCGATAGATATACTTATTGAAGAAGAATTACAAAAGAAAAAACCATCATCAAAACAAATATCAAGATTATTAAAAAAGAAATCTTATAACTCTTAAAAATGAAGAACTTGATGAGATTCAAAATAAAGATACTAAAGATATTGAAACTTCAAAAAAGATAATTGAAGATGATAGTTATGAGCATAAACAAAAGATAGATAAAGATGTAAGAACAGGTTATCAAGCAGGTAAAAAACAATATGCAACAGGATATAAGAATCATATATCAACAGATGCAGATTCAGGAGCTATTTTAGAAACAATGACAACATTTGCCAATACCTCAGATATATCTACCGTTGATACATTTGTTGAAAAATTAGGTGATGATATTAAATCATCAGGTGCAGATAAAGCTTATAAATCAGAAGCTATTGATGAACTACTAAAAGAAAAAGATATTAAAAATAATGTTTGTCTTAAAGAGAGAAATAAAATGAGTGATGAAGATAGAAAGAATCAAAGAGAAAATGAAAAACCAAAACATAAAATCAGAGCAAAAGTTGAACATTCATTTGCTTTA
Source organism: Halarcobacter sp. (assembly GCA_965243765.1). Classification (GTDB taxonomy): domain Bacteria; phylum Campylobacterota; class Campylobacteria; order Campylobacterales; family Arcobacteraceae; genus Halarcobacter. The sequence goes on along the minus strand of CBDEWB010000019.1, from coordinate 783,735 downwards.
ATAAAAACCAGCATGAAACAATCCACAACAAGGTTTACAGGACTGCTCAGGAATAATATGAATTTCACCATTACATGTATAGCTGCCAACCTAAAACTATTTGCCCATAAGAAAATAAAGGCACAAAACGTAAGAATAAGATGATAAAGAGAGGAAAGAATAGAGCAAATTCAATTAGAATTAGGAATAAATATAGATTTGAGATGATAATTTATGATAAATATTTTTTAAAAATTGAAAAAATAAGATTTTATAGATCTTTTTAGTTGTGCTGTGGTCTCCCTAATTTGTCTTTTCTTTTTCCATAAAAAGTAGCATCACAGGCCAAGTTTATTTCTCGTGGATTATGTTGCTTTTCACCTACATCAAACTTATTGATTTTTTTCTCTTATCCAGGGTATTGATTTCTGATATTTATTTGATAATTGAGTAAGTGTTTGTCTATGTATAAAATATTCTTTAAATATCTTGTTTTGTAGTTTTATTGGTCTTCTTTGGTTCTGAAATTTCTTTTGACAATTTTTGTACAAGTATCTTTGAATTCCTCTTCTTTTCCCGATTTTGATTATATTTGTAGATGAGCATTTTGGACAGATTTTTGTACTTTTTTATAATCCATTATAAAATATCCTTTGTTTACTCCCTTTATATCATATCTCAAGGCTATTTTTAAACCTCCAAATCTTTCATTAAGTCGATTTTTTTAATTATCGTAACATCAGTAACTTAACAAATACTACACATTAAAACTATATTATGATACATATCAAAATTAAGGATTAAAATGAAAAAGTTAATGGTTATAGTGGCAAGTATTTTTGCTGTATTGTTGGTAGGTTGTACCCAAAGTTTATCTAATATGAAACATGATGACATGATGAAAAAAAATATGAAACATGATGACATGATGAAAAAAAATATGAAACATGATGACATGATGAAAAAAAATATGAAACATGATGACATGATGAAAGATTCAATGTAGCTCAACCACTATGGACGAGACTATTCAATATTCTATTATACGGGATTTTTGAACAGTCCCGATGTGAATTGGCGTCATCAATAACAATACAACCACTATTTTAATTTTCATAATATCTCAATAGTGATTTTATATTTTTCCATAATTTAATATCATCATTTAAGTCTTCATCTAGTAATAACTGCTTAGTAAATCTATCATGACTAAAACCTTTACCTAAATACTTTAGCAAATTTAGTAATAGATTATAAATAGTGAATTTTTACTTTTTTTTAATTTAACTAATTGTTCATATCTAACTAAGTTATTGTCAAGTTTCACCACGTTGTACCATTTCAAAAGCAATATTTTTAAACACATCTGGTAAAATCTTAAATATTTCAGGTTTCGTTTGAAACCAACTTTGAACTGCATCAAATGGAGTTCTTACTTTTAATTTTTTTTAAAGAACCATGTCTTCTATTGAAGTTGTAGTATATGACTTAATTAAAAAAATGGGTGCATAAAACATCGTTTAAACTATGGTATATTGGGAGTAAACAAAGGTTTATTTACAAATGATTGTAAAAAAGCTCTAAAATATGTATAAATTGTCAATCTGATAACACTCAAAACAGAGGTTCAAGAAGAGGTATTAAAAGGTACTTTTGTAAAGACTGTAAAACTTCATTTAGCTCTAACAGAAGACCAGAACAACTCCATAAGATTATCTTTGAAGTGTACTTTTTACATCGACAAACCCTCAAACAACTTGCAGCTAAATATGACAGATCTATTCCATGGATAATGAAGCAAAGAGATGAGTATATTGTTGATTATAAAGTGCATCATCCCAGAGCAGTTAATTTAGTATGTGATGCAACTTTTTATGGAAAAAGAAAAGATAAACTTGGTACTTTAGTTTTCAAGGATGTTGAGACAAAAGAGATACTAATTTGGAAGCATATTCAAAGTGAACTAGTTCAAGACTATAGATATTTAAAAGAAGAGCTGTTTAATTTAGGATACACAATCACAAGTACTACTCTCGATGGAAAGAGAGGCTTATCTAAAGCCTTTAATAACATTCCAATACAAATGTGCCACTTCCATCAAAAGAAGATTGTACAAAGATATATCACTATGAAATCTAAACTTGAGGCTAGTAAAGATTTAAAGAAAATTGTATCAAGATTAACTCATACTACTCAAAAGAATTTAACTCAAAAGTTAGATGATTGGTATGATGAATATCAAGTATTTTTAGATGAAAAAACAATCTCAAAGACCACTGGTAAACTTCATTATACTCATCCAAGAATTCGAGCTGCATATAGAAGTTTAAGAACTAACCTTCCTTATCTTTTTACCTATAAAAATCATAAGAATTTAACAATATCAAATACAACAAATGCACTCGAAGGTGGAGTATTCTCACATATGAAAAATATGATTAGTTTGCATCGTGGTTTGAGTAAAAGTTTGAAGTTGAATTTAGTGGATTATTATCTTGTAAACTATAAAAAAAATAGGAGATTATGCACCCATATTTTTAATTAAGTCGAATTACTCGATCCTGACACAGATTATTGAACACTGCCTAATTTTACAGCCATGTGTAAATAAACCTTTTTTAACTCCTATAATATCGTAGTTAGCTTAAGTTTTTAGACCCCTGAATTTTTCATTAAGCCTAGTTTTTCTACACTTGCCATTAATTTATTAAATTTATTTTCGTAATTTAAATCAATTTTTTTTCTGATAATTCAATATCTTTTGTAACTTTAAACACACTATGTATTTTTAAAAATAATAAATAGAAAAATTGAGACTTTATTTTTTGCTTATATCTAGCACTAAATATTTATTATTTTTTTAAAGTTCATTACTAAATTTTTTAAGTAATTGTAATAAAGATATAAAAAATGTAATTATTGCAGGTCCTATAATCATACCCCAAAAACCAAAAGTAGAAAGACCAGCTACTATTGCAAAGAAAATAAGTAATTCATTTACTACCGTTGGTGTTTTTACAATTTTTTGATTGATATATTTTATTATAATAGGTTTTATAAAAGTATCTACGATAAGTGATATTATTACAATTGAATATATGACAATTGCAATAGCATTTTCTGTACTTCCTGTATATACTTCATAAATAGCAACAGGAAGCCACATAATCACTCCCCCAACTACAGGAATTAAAGAGGCAAAGCCATATAGAACTCCAAGTAAAATCCCATCATAACCAAAGAAACTAACAAAAATACCAAACAAGAAACCTTCTAAAACAGCAGTTGCTAGAATTGAATATAAAACTACACTCATTACATTTGATGATTCATAAAATAGCTCATTTGAATCCTCTTTTTTTAAAGGAAGTGCATCTTTAAAATAGTGTGATAGACTAATATTATAAAAATTAAAAAAGAAATAAAATATTAAAATCATAATCATATCTATAATAAATTTTGCAGAATTTTTACCTAATAGAGCTCCTACTGATATGAGGTTCTTAATAAACTCAGGAATATCAACTTTCTGTAAAATTGTATTTAATTGATCTTTTATAAAGACAAAGTTATCAGGCATATTTTCAACCCAAAGTTTTATTTCTTCATAAATAGTTACTAAAGCTTGTTGGTCTATTTTGTTGATTAAGGTTGCAAAAGAGAAAATACAATATAAAACTGGAATAAAAAATATAGCAGTTAAAAATATTGTCATAATACATGATGTGAAAAAATTATTAGGTATATGTCTTCGTACATATATATTTAGTGAGTTTGTAGCAACTGCTAAAAGCAGTGCCACAATCATTGGTTTCAAGAAAGGACTAAATAGTTCAAACATAAAAAATATTGTTACAATTGCAAGCGTAATTAAAAAATATTGAGGTTTCAAAATAGAGGTCTTTCTTTTTTTTTATTTTCATTAGTAGGATAAGATAATCTAAATAATTTATATGTTTTAAGAGAAGCTATTCTTCCTCTTGCTGTTCTTTCTATATATCCATTTGCAAGTAAATATGGCTCAATAGCATCTTCTATTGTACCCTCATCTTCACTCAAAGCTGCTGCAATAGTAGATAATCCCATAGGTTTACCTTTATTTGAAACTAAAAGTTCAAGTAAATTGATATCCATTTCATCAAAACCTGTTTCATTTACTCCTAATTCATTTAAAGCATACTCTACTCTTGCTAATTTCACAATATTTTCATTTTCAACTTCAGCAAAATCTCTTACTCTTCTAAAAAGTCTAAGGGCAACTCTTGGTGTTCCTCTACTTCTTTTTGATATTTCATAAGAGGCATTATCTTCACAAAATTTATTTAACTTTTCAGAGGCTTTTTGAATAATTTTTGCTAATTCATCATGAGAATAAAATTGCATTCTAAAATGCATCCCAAATCTTTCTCTTAAGGGATTTGATAACATTCCTGCTCTTGTTGTTGCTCCTATTAGAGTAAATCTTGGTAAATCAATCTTAACAGTTTGAGCAGCAGGTCCTGAGCCAATAATAATATCTAGTCTATAATCTTCCATCGCAGGATAAAGTATCTCTTCAACAGCAGGACTTAAACGGTGAATTTCATCAATAAATAAGATATCTCCTTCTTCAAGGTTGGTTAAAATAGCTGCTAAATCTCCACTTTTTTCAATCATAGGACCAGCTGTAATTTTAATATTTGTATTCATTTCAGAAGATATCAAATAAGCTAAAGTAGTTTTACCAAGTCCAGGAGGTCCATAAAAAAGTATATGATCCAATGCTTCTGCTCTTTTTTTTGAAGCTTCTATAAATACTCTAAGATTTTTTTTAATTTTTTTTTGACCAATATAATCGTCCCAAGAAGATGGTCTTAAACTTATTTCAGAATTATCTTCTTCAAAAGATATTTGTTCAACTTCAACAATTCTTTCCATTCTTAATATTCTTCTTTTTTTGAAGGAAATGTTAAGTTTTGAACATCATTTTTATAATTACTTATTGCTTCTTTTGTTAATTTTGCTCCATCTAAATAATGTCTTACAAATTTTGGTTTAAAATCTTCAAAAAAACCTAAGATATCTGACCAAACTAAAACTTGTCCATCAGTTACATTTCCAGCTCCAATACCTATAGTAGGAATAGTTATTGCTTCTGTAATCTTTTTTGCTGCTTTGCTTAGCACACCCTCAATTACAATAGCAAAAGCTCCAGCTTTTTCTATAGCAATTGCATCACGAATAAGTTGATCTACATCTTTTTTTGTTTTACCTCTAACTTTATATCCACCCTCACTTCTTACATATTGAGGCATTAATCCAATGTGTCCCATTACTGCAATAGAATTTAAAGTTAAATGTTCTACAATATCAGCTCTATTCTCTCCACCTTCGATTTTAATAGCCGCTGCATTTGTTTCTTGATAGACTCTAACAGCATTTTTTAGTGCTTCTTTTTTATTTGTATAGGTTCCAAAAGGCATATCTAAAATAATAAAAGCTTTTGGTGCTCCTGTACATACAGCTTGTGTATGATAAATCATTTGATTAAGCGTTACAGATAAAGTATCTGGCTTTCCTGCAAAACTCATATTTAAACTATCTCCCACTAAAATAATATCTGCAATTTCTTCAAATAATTTTGCGAAAAGTGCATCGTAAGCGGTAATCATTGTTAATTTTCTATTATTTTTTGCACTCTTTATCTTTGTTATTGATTGTTTCTCAAAATCATTTTTTATAATACTCATTTGAACCTCTTTATAATTATAAAAATCGCTATAATACTTTAATATTGATTCTACCATATTTTTCTTTATCTGCTATTTACAATAATAGAGATAAATAATAAAATCAATTATAAACCCAAATTCTGACATAGAAATCCCAAAGTCATAAAATCAAACAATCAAATAAAATGAGATTAATTAAAGCTATAAAAACAAAAGAGATAAAACCAACTTCAATATGTTTAGGTACATCAAGAACAGAATATGGCTATGACCCAAATCATAAATATTTTACAAAACCATCATATAATTTAGCTACAAGTGCTAGTTCAATGTATGAAAATTTATTAAATTTTAAATATACTTTAAAGCAAGGCAATTTAAAAAAAGTTTTATTGGTTGTAGATTATAGAATGTTTAATAATAAAACTCAAAAATCAATTCAAGATTATGAGAGCTACTTTAATGATAAAAATATTTATAGCTTACTGTTTAGTAGGGATGTTTTAAAAGATACATTATTAACTATCAAAGGTGGTGATAAAAGTTCTATATATTTAGATAATGGACAAAGAGAGCATAATCATAACTGGAAAAATATTTTTAAAAATGGTGGACATTTTGAAACTATGAAAAAAGATGAAAAAACTTATTATAAAGATTATCCTACTAATTATACATATAAAAATACAAAGAAAAAATCATTTCCAGATTTTGAAGAGATTATAAAATTATGCTACAAAAACAATATTGAACTTGATATTATTTTTGGTGCAAGTCATATAAGACAATGGGAAGCATTGAATTATTATTTAGGTTATGACAAATGGCTACAATGGAAAAAGGATGTTGTATTATCTGTAAATAAAATAGAGAATCAAGAAAATAAAGAACAATTTAGAATTATGGACTTTTCTGTTTATCATAAACTTACAGCTGAAAAGTTCCAACAGATAAAAATACTAAGATGAAATATCATTGGGAATCAAGTCATTATAAAAATGAATTGGGAAAAATAGTTTTAGATAGACTTGTGGGAAATAGTGAATATACTAATTTTGGTGTAGAATTAAATTTAGATAATATTGATAAACATTTGAAACAACAAGAGATAAATAGGTACAATTTTATTGATGTTGAGAAATATCAGATTGAGGTTTTTGGTAAAATAAAAAATTAGTTTAAGATAACCTTTGTCAAATTTAAGATACAATGATTCAAATTTAAAAACAGAAGGATTTCTTACGAAACTTTTAACCATACTACTTTTAACTATTACATTTCTATTTGCACAAGTTGATATAAACAATGCAACTACAAAAGAATTTGAAACACTAAAAGGAATAGGAACTAAAAAAGCTAATACAATTATAAAATATAGAAAATCAATAAAATGTTTTAAGTCTATAAATGAACTTACAAAAGTAAAAGGTATAGGAAAAGCTACAATATCTAAAAATAAAGATAATCTAATACTTGGTGAGTGTAAAAAAGATAATGAAAAATAGAAAACTAATAAGCTTTGATTGGGCTATAAAAAGAATATTAAGAAGTAAAGCCAATTTTGAAATCTTAGAGGGTTTTTTAAGTGAATTACTTTTTGAAGATATAACTATCTTAGAGATACTAGAATCAGAATCAAATCAAGAACAAAAAGACGATAAATTTAATCGCCTTGATATAAAAGTTAAAAATCAAAATAATGAGATAATATTAATAGAAATCCAATATGATAGAGAGATGGACTATATGCAAAGAATATTATATGCTTCAAGTAAAGCTATAGTAGAACATATGAAAGAATCTCAATCATATTCTAAGGTTACTAAAATAATATCAATAAGTATTTTATACTTTGACTTTGGAAATGGAGATGATTATATCTATAAAGGTACTACAAATTTTATAGGACTTCATAATAAAAGTTTATTGCAGTTAAGTGAAGACCAAAAAGAGTTATATAAAACTAGTAAAGTTGAAAAGATTTTTCCAGAATTTTATCTTTTAAAAATTAAAAATTTTAATGACAACTCAAAAGATACATTAGATGAATGGATAAACTTCTTAAAAAATGAAGAGATACCTGATAACCCAAAAGCAAAAGGTTTATTAAAAGCAAAAGAAACATTGGATTATCTAAAAATGCCTGATGATGAAAGATTGGATTATAATCAATATCAAAAATCCTTACACGACCAAGCTAGTGCTTATGAATCTACTTATGTTATTGGTAAGATTAAGGGACATAAAGAGGGTGGAAAAGATAAAGCTTATGAGATAGCACAAAATCTATTAAATGCAAAAGTAGATTTAGAAACAATAAAATCAACTACAGGATTAACTGACATAGAGTTGGCAAACCTAACAAATCCTACAGACTGTGAATTTAGTCCCAAATAAGCTAACTTTACAGTCAAAATACAAGTTAAATTTTTAAATATTTAATATTTTTTCTAGAACTTTGTAAAAATAAAAAGTTTAGTAAAAAATAAGCCAAACAAAGCCCAAACACCAAGATATATTCCGCTATATCTTCTCTTATTTGGGTTAAATCCTTGTTTTTAATGGCTAAACACAGTTTTTTAAACAAAGCTATCCCTATTAGGTTTAAAAGTCTTCTAAAATTATAGGTAAACATAATAAGTGAATTTTCTCCAAGTACTTTTTCTTTAGAACGAACTAAAAAGTGATCCCAACCTAAAGTTCTTTTTATTGTTCCAAAAGGATGTTCAACAATAGAACCTCTTTTTTTGACTATATCTTTAGCTTTTTGAGTATTCATTTTTATAGTATAATCATCAATGATAGTTTCATGCTCCCATCTATACATTTGTTTATAATTAGTTTTATCAGAAAGGCAAGATGATTTTAAAGGACACGATTTACAAATTATACTAGATAATCTATAGACATCTAAGCTTCTATTATTTCGTTGATATTTTGAACCAGAATTATCAAGTATTTTATTATTTGGACAGATATAACAATCATCTTTATGATTGTAAGTAAATTGATTTTTACTAAACTTTGAATCTTTAATTTTCTTTTTTGTAGCTGTATTTCGCAAAGGTACAATTGTTTCAATACCATCATCAACACATTTTTTAATCTCTACTGAACTATAGTAACCCTTATCAGCAGTGATTATCATATCTGGATTATCTACTATCTCTTTAGATTTTATAGCCATATTATATAATTGGTCTAAATCGTGACCATTGCAAGATATATCAGTTGCAACTATAAATTTAAAAGTATTATCAACAGCAATCTGTGAATTGTAAGCCATTAAATTATGAGCAGGTTTACTCATAACATTGGCATCTTTATCTGTTTTATTATGTTGGTTTTTACCTAGGAGTCTATCGGATACACATCTAAATATTTTTCAATAAAAAACTCGTGATATACCCCTTGTATAAGGGCTTAAACATTAATATTTAGCTATAATTACATCTATAAAATAACTTAAAAAGTATCTAAATGAATAAATATATATCTTATGATAGAGATCAAGCTTATCTCTTACCACCATCAATTAAAGATTGGCTACCTCAAAATCATCTTGCAAGATTTATTGTTGATATAATAGATCAACTTGATATATCAAGTATAGATAAACAGTATAGTGGAAGATCTGGTAAACAAGCATATCATCCAAAGATATTACTTGGATTATTATTTTATGGATACTCTACAGGTATCTTTTCCAGTAGAAAGTTAGAGAATGCTGCATATGATTCTATAGCATTTAGATATATAGCTGCAAACAGTCATCCTGACCATGATACAATAGCAAATTTTAGACAAAGATTTTTAAATGAACTTGAAGATATATTTGTACAGATACTTTTAATAGCTAAAGGCTCAGGATTATTAAAAGTTGGAAAAGTTAGCCTTGATGGAACTAAAATAAAAGCAAATGCTTCTAAACATAAAGCACTTAGCTATAAGCATGCTAAACAATTACAAAAACAACTTGAAAATGAAGTTAAATCTTTAATGGCTCAAGCTAAAGACATAGATAATAAAGATGAAAATATAGGTATGAACATACCGCAAGAGATATCAAGAAGAGAAGATCGTTTAAAAGTTATAAAAGATGCTATTTCCAAAATAGAAATAAGATCAATTACTAGATATGAAAAAGATAAAAAAGAGTATGATAATAAATTAAAATATACAGAAGATACAGAAAAACTAACAGGTAAAAAATCTAAAGGTAGAGTTCTAAAAGAACCAGATTCAACTCCTAATGATAAAGACCAAGTAAATCTTACGGATGATGAATCTAGAATTATGCCAGTATCTGGTGGAGGTTATATGCAAGCATATAACGGACAAGCTTCAGTAGAACATGATTCAAGATTAACAGTACATCAACATCTAACTCAAAACTCTAACGATAAACAAGAAGTTATACCAAGCTTTAAATGGTATGATAAACATCCATCATTAAAACCAGTATCTTTTTTAGCAGATGCAGGATACTTTAGTAAAGATAATATTCAACTATGTGAAGATAAAAATACAATACCTTATATTTCATTTGGTAAAGAGCATCATAACCAAGCATTAGAAACAAGATTCACAGATGAAGAACCACTACCTCCCAATCCAACAATTGTAGAAAAACTAAAACACAGATTACAAACTAAAGAAGGTAAACAAATATATTCAGAAAGAAAAAGTACAGTAGAACCTGTCTTTGGTATTATAAAACATGTAATCGGATTTAGACAATTTATGCTTAGAGGATTTAAAAAAGCCAAAGGTGAATGGAATCTTGTTTGTATAGGATATAATCTGAAAAGACTACATATAATTAGCTGTTAAAAGAGGTAATAATAGCAGTATTTGAGCAATAATATTGAAATTTATTCTGCAAAATGAATAATTGAAAATTTTAATTTATCAATATGATACATTTAGTCATAATCATGCATTTAGGATCTAGCTAATCCGATAGACTCCTAGGCTATCTAAAAGATCTATATCTTTTTGAAGTTTTACTTTTTTATCTTTTAATTTTTGAGTATCTTCAGTAGAAATAGCTATATCTTTAATATTTTGGTTATCAGTTACTTTCAAAAGTTCCATATAACTTTTTATCTCTTTATCAATTTTACATAAATCATTTTGTACAGTTTTCTTCATAATAAGAGTATTTTTTGAAGCATTAGCTCTTAAAAATGCTCCATCAATTCCTACTAGTTCACCTGTGATTAAATTTATATCTTTTAATAAAAGAGAGAACTCTTTAAATATTATTTGTAACGCTTTTGGATTATCCTTACGAAAGTTTGCTATAGTTTTATAGCTAGGTATTAATCCTTGTGTTAGCCACATCAGCTCAATATTTCTTTTTATTTCAGTTTCTAGTTTTCTACTACTTCTTATTTTATTTAAGTATCCGTAAATATATATTTTTAATAATAATTTTGGATGGAATGCTGGTTGACCATCAGTAATTAAACTTTTTTTGGTTTTAATCTTTAAATCAGATATATTTAATATTTCTACATATTCATCTATTGCTCTTGTCATATTATTTTCATCAACTAGTTCATCTAAACTTGGTGGGAATATTTTTAGTTGATTTTAGGGTAAATTTGCTAGAATATTTTATATAACTTGGGATTGAGTTCTTTCACAGTCTCCTAGGAGAGAAACAAGCTAAAAGTCGCGAAAATATCAAGCTTTTAAGTATCGCATTGATATACTTAAAAGATTAAATATAAAAGACGTTAACTTAGCTTGTCTCTCAAGTCAGTCGCTACCTAAAATCTACTAAAAACTTAAATAATTCAACTAAATTATTACCATAAGTAACACCTGCTTTTTTCAAAATTTAACTCTTGTATTTTTCCTATAATTCATAATATTTAATTTATACCTACTGCTTTTTTATATACATCTTTATCATATCTTTTATTATTTTTATATAATGAATGAGCGATTATTATCATCTTTCTCATAACAGCTGTTTGTACGCAAGTAGTATGTTTACCTTTTGATATTAATCTATCAAAAAATATTTTAAAATTATCATCATATCTAATTGCACTCATTGCACCTAAAAATATCGAACCTCTATAAAGTACTGAACCAGCTTTACTAATTTTTGATTTTGATTGTATTGATGTACCTGAACTTTTATCTATTGGATCTAATCCTGCTAAGGATGTTATCTGTCTTTGGTTTGCATTTGGATATTTTATAAATAAGTGAAGTAATGCAATGTCCCCTATATCAGCTATACCTGTAATAGATGTTATATTATTATACCCTTGTAATAATTCATCATCTGCTGCAATAATAATTTTAATTTTATATATTATTTCACTCTCTTTTTCTTTTAAATATTTGATATTCTTTTCTAAATCTTTTATTGCATATTTTGAACCATCTTTAGCTTTTAATGCTTCAAGATGATTAGAATTTTGTACTCTTTGTTTAGTTGTAAACTTATAATATCCCATAAGCTCTTTTATCTCTTCAACCACTTCATTGTATACAGGTACTTTAATTTCACCTTTCCGTGCTAGATGAATAGCTTTAGATAATACTTGAGCATCTAGTTTATCTGATTTTACTCTTTGTCCTAATGCTTTAGCATGATTAGAAAATTGGCTAGGGTTAATTATAAAGCATTTTATATTTTTATTATTACAAAATTTAGTTAATATACTTGAATAACTTCCAGTTGGTTCATATATAAATACTAAATCTTCATACTCTTTTTTATATAACTTTTTTAATTTAGATATTAATTTTCTCATACCCGTTATATTGTTATTGATTTCAATATCTGTATTATTTATAGGTATATGCACTGCAATTAATCTTTTACTTATATCCAATCCGATAGAATTATACATCGTAAGCCTCACTTTAATTTAAATTTGAGAGCTTGTTAGCCTATGAGTTTAAATACTCTCATAGGTGATTTTAAAGTAGCTTTGTTACATATAATTTTGCCTCATAAATACGATCTAGTTTTATCTTATTTTATGTTTTATAAATTATAAAAACTAATAAGATTAACAAAAACTGATCTAGTCGCTACTCAAATTTGTAATGTAACTATCTGACTGACTTACAAGCTAGTTTAAACTAATATTCTAATTTAAGTTTAATTAACCGCTTTAGGCGTTATCCGATATATTACTTTATTAAACTCTGTAAAAGTATTATAACAAGTTAGATATGAAGCGTTATGCTCAGTCTTCAAAGAAAATTGATCACAGCTATATTTTATAGTTAGTTTAATTTTGGAGAGATATATGTTATTAAAGTATAAATTAAAATCTTTATACATTTTATCGTTATTGGTATTGCCTGTACTACTTAATGCTGATGCATCAGATACCGTTGCACTAGGTAAAGGAGTTGGGATTGCATTAGTCCTTGGTGGAGCTGTATTTGCTCTAACTATTGTTGTATTTTTATTTAAAAAACTTTTTTCTGGAACAAATAGTTTGTATAGAAAATTAGAAAAATGGTATACTAATTTAAATAAAAAACAAAGAATAATACTTTGGCTTGTAACTCTTCCTTATGCAATATTTCCTATTACTGGCATTCTATTGGGCGGAATACCATTTGCATTATCATTAATAGTTATAGAATTTAACAGAGAATCATAAAATGATAAATTATAGTAAATGCAAAAATTGTGGTAGAGTATTAGAAATAAATAAACTTGAAAAAATCAATAATGAGTATGGTTATATTTGTATTGATAAACAATCATGTAAAAAAAAGATAGAAAAGAATTAAAATCAAAAGTTAAGTAAATATCATTTAACTTTTGATATAGTAAATTTATTAATAGGAGAAAATACTATGTTAACATTAAATATAAATAATCCGACAATTGAAAAATTTTTCAAAGTTGAATGTGAGAATGATAATAATAAATTTATTGACAACTTATTGCACTATGTTGAAACATATACAATAAAACAAAGTGTAAAACAAGGTTTTCAAGAAATAAAATTACAAAATTCTGGACACTTACCAAAGCAAGAATTAAAACATATTTTAAATGAAATATAAAGTAATTCCAACTCCAGAATTTATTAAAAATCTTAAAACATTAAATAAAAAATACAAAAGTATTAAAAAAGATATTTTAGATTTAGCTAATGAATTAGAAAATAATCCTACACTTGATACAAGTTTAGGAAATAATACTTTTAAAATTAGAGTTAAAAATACTAATTTAAATAAAGGTAAAAGTGCAGGATATAGAGTAATTACATACTGTATAAATGAACTAAAAGAGATAAGTTTAGTTACTATTTATTCAAAATATGATAAAGAAAATATTTTAGATGTAGAACTAATTGAATTTATAAGGCAAATCAAGCATAACAATTCGTAGGAGAAAAACAAGGTTAAACTGCCGATAATTTGAGCTTTTAAGTGTCGAATTAAGAAAACTGAAAGACCAAATAATAAAGGCGTTACATCACCTTGTCTCTCAACTCAGTCGCTACCTAAAATCTACTAAAAACTTAAATAATTCAACTAAATTATTACCATAAGTAACACCTGCTTTTTTCAAAATTTAACTCTTGTATTTTTCCTATAATTCATAATATTTAATTTATACCTACTGCTTTTTTATATACATCTTTATCATATCTTTTATTATTTTTATATAATGAATGAGCGATTATTATCATCTTTCTCATAACAGCTGTTTGTACGCAAGTAGTATGTTTACCTTTTGATATTAATCTATCAAAAAATATTTTAAAATTATCATCATATCTAATTGCACTCATTGCACCTAAAAATATCGAACCTCTATAAAGTACTGAACCAGCTTTACTAATTTTTGATTTTGATTGTATTGATGTACCTGAACTTTTATCTATTGGATCTAATCCTGCTAAGGATGTTATCTGTCTTTGGTTTGCATTTGGATATTTTATAAATAAGTGAAGTAATGCAATGTCCCCTATATCAGCTATACCTGTAATAGATGTTATATTATTATACCCTTGTAATAATTCATCATCTGCTGCAATAATAATTTTAATTTTATATATTATTTCACTCTCTTTTTCTTTTAAATATTTGATATTCTTTTGAGCCACTTGCAAATTCAATAATACTCAATAGCTAATTTTTTATTTTCATCACTTTTAGTTTTAAAAAAATGATTATTTATTTTTCTTTGCGTAGTTTACACTAAATTTAGTAAATTTCTTAAAAAATCATATTTTTTCTCCATACTTTATGGTTTTGACTATAAAATTGAAGATTTTTCTATTATTTTTAATAAAAGTCATGTAATGAGTTTTAAACTTTGATGAATACAAACAGATAAAATTCCAAATGATAAAACAGAAGCTACTTTTGTAGCTCCTTGATAATAAATTGTATTACATCCAAAGTTATCTTTTAAATATTTATTTACTCTTTCAACCATACTTCTTTGATTGTAGTGGTGTTCATCTGATGATTTAGGTAAATTTAAAAATTCAAATTTTACTTTTTCATCTTTGATAAGTTGAATCTTTTGTTTTAATTCTTTTGAGTTCTTGGGATTTATATCAATAATTGGTTTATGATTTAGTTTTTCAGAAAACTCTCTAATTATATCGCTGTCATACCAAGCATCAAGTAAATCACGAAGATACATCACTCTTTTACTAGTTTCATTGATAAGTGGAAGTGCTACTGAACTATCATGAACATTTGCACCTGAATAGAATGCTGCTATTGGTATATCTCCATCTACTGCACTAATATGAAGTTTACCACCTATTGTAATCTCTCTGTTACCTTTAGAATTTTGTTTGACACCAACACCACAAACAGTAGATACTAAAGATAACATCTTTTTAGTAGTTTTCATCTCTTTTTGTAGTTCTAAAATCTTTGGTTTTACAGGCTCTCTCTTTTCACCTTTCTTAGGTCGTCCGACCTTATTTTTAGGCTTTTCTTCTTTCTTAATCTTTACAGGTTTTTCTCTAAGTGGTATCATAGCAGCATCTGTTGCATTGTACATAAAAACTGTATCCGATAAATATTCATTAACAAACTTTTTATGAGTTTTTTGAGCTATTTGTAAATCACTCAATTCTTTGAATACCCTACTAAATTTAGCTTCACTTGGAATATCTATTTTATACCTCCATCCACACAATACTCGTAATACTCTATCGCTATGAAGTCTATCAATTAAATCTCTTGTTGTTTGCATATTGTAAACAGATTTAGCAATCATTGCTCTTGCTATTTCTATTCTATCTTTTGGAATGTTTGTAATAGTTACAACTGTTACATTCTTTTCAATTTGAGCAAAGTCTAAAATCTTTATTAGTTTCTCTTCTTTGGTACTTAATGTTCCTAATTGTTCTTTTATTTCAGGAAATAAACAATTTTCAAGGTTTAGAATTTTAGTCCACATTTTAGATAGGTTTGTAGATAATTTTGGCATAATATTTTTCATAAGTTGAATCTCTTTTCTGTTAAATTTTATGGTATAAAATTATAACTTATCTGAAATTAGATTTCAGCTTTTTTGAACAAAATAAATTAAATTATGAGCTTTTTTGTTAATTTGCAAGTGGCTCGTATAAGAAGATTAAATGATAAAACAAATAAATGAAATTATAAAAAATACTCCCATTGCGTATGATTTTCATGGAAAGCATACATTGGCAACAAAATTTGAAGAGATTTCACCTTCAAATATGCATCTATATTTAGATTTTGATACAAACATCGGTAAAAATACTTGTGAGCAGGCATGTGATCATTGTTGGTTTAGTAACTACGAAAAAGTTTCAAAGAAATCATTCGATTTTAAAGAAGGAAAGATAATTACAGATTCTCTTTCTGCGTTGGGCTATACTGTATTTCCTCGATATGCAGATAGTTTTGGTTACAAAGGCGAGTTCATGAAAGAATATGGACCTGCAAACAGTAGAGAATTTAGAGAAGGCGCAGATCATAAACAAACTGAAACTATGCTTGATGGTGATGCATGGACAAGTGGAAAACCTTTATTAGATGATAATTATGTTGAATTATTAGATTTAGCATACAAATCAGGATATAGAACAATTTCAATAACTTTTCATGGAACAATTGACGATGACTTGAACATAATAGATCATAAATCATATCCAATTAAAGGTGTATTTAAAGGAGAGAATTGTCTTAAAGTCATTAAGAGAATTTATGATTACAACAATATGGATAATGAATGCAAATTTAGAATTAATATAGGAATAACAATTGGCACACATAATAATGAACAGTCCTCAATTATTAAATATGCATTATTTTTCAATAAGCTAGGCGTTAATACTGTTAGGTTTAATAATTTTGTAAACCACAGTAATAAGCACGAACACTTGGAACTAAGCAAGGATAAAACTATAAAAGTATATAAAAGCGTAAAATGGCTTCATGAAAATATTCATTTAAACTTTCAATTAGGAATAAGTGAAGATTTTGGAACATTTGGAGTGGAGGTAATGAACTTCCCAGACGAAGTAGGAATTTGTAAAGCGGGTCATCAATTATTTACTGTTATTCCTTCTGATAAAAAAATGTTAGAATCCTGTGCTGACGTAACAATTGAAAAAATCGGTGATATAGTTGGATGTGTAAATATTTTTGAACCACATTTTGGCAGTTTAATTAAAAACACCAATAATAACTCGAAGGTTTCTACTTATTCACTTGATTTTAATGCAAAAGCAATTAATGACTTTAACGAACAAAGACTTCTTGGTAAATATGAAAATGGATGCTACGTAAAAGAATTAAGAAAAGAAATGCAGGAAAAATAATGGAAAAGTACATACTGATTCTTGTGAAAAATGAATATTCAAAAACGCCTTATGATAAATGGTTATTAGAAACAAACATTGTTCCAATTATTTTTGTTTCAGATAAGTTCTCAAAAGAATATGCTCACGTGAAAAATGTTTATATTTTTAAAGATTATGAAAAGAATGTAATGGTAAAAGAAGATGCTTTAAAACTCGCTAAATCATTAAATATTATTGGTGTTTTTTCAAGAGCAGAATCCGATTTGATAAGAGCTTCAGAAATAAGAGAATTATTAAACTTGCCGGGTCAAAATAGAGTCAGTGCAAGGGCATATAGAAATAAAGTTATAATGAAGAACTATTTAATTAATTCCGATATAAATATCCCCATATATAAAAAAGTAGAATCATCTAAATGTTTAGTGGCATTTGCTGAAGAAAATGGTTTTCCTTTTGTAGTGAAGCCACAAGAAGAATCAGGTTCAACAGGAGTAGCAATAATAAACAATGACGCGGAGTTAGACGATTATATTTCTAAAACTAAATTAACTGATTTAGAGGTCGAAGAGTTTATCGAGGGAAAAATGTTTCATATTGATGGTTTGGTTGTAAACAATGAGATTGTTTTTGTGCAACCATTTCAATATATAAATGATTGTTTAGCTTATAGAGAAAATAACTATATTGGTGGATGTATGTTATCACCAAAAAAAGAATTATCTAAAAAATTAATTATTGAGGTAGAGAAAATAATTAAAAAATTACCCACTCCTAACAACATGGCATTTCATACAGAAATATGGGGAAGAGATAATGGCGAACTTGTTTTTTGTGAAATTGCAAGTCGAACAGGAGGCGCAACCATAAGTTCATCTATTGAATATAGTTTTGACTTTAATATTGATGAAGCTTGGTTGCTCGCTGAATGTCAAATTAGCAACTTTACATCTAAATCAAATAATTATAAGCCAAGTGGTTGGTTGGCAATTCCTCCTCTAGATGGAGTACTAAAAAAGTTACCAATTAATAAGAAGACATATATAAAGAATTCTCACTATAGTGGCGAAGAAGGTAAAAGATATTTTGGAGGTGTAAAATCCGGATTGTTTTTAGCAGGGTATGCGATTTCTGGTGAAAACGAAGAAATGGTTCAAGACAATATTCATGATACTGCGGAATGGTTTAGAACTGAAGCAATATGGGAAATTAAAAACTAGAAGAGGGCATAATAATGTTTATTATTTCAGTAAAATGGCTAAAAGAAAATTTGGACAATGAAAAATTAATTATTTTAGACACAAGCATAAAGCCAGTTGTTGATAAAACTAGTGGACAAGAAGAGAATGAGGAAGTTATCCCGAATTCAAGAAAATTTGACTTAAATAATGTATTCAGTGATAAATCTAATAGCTTGCCTCATACGCTTCCAAAAAGAAGTGAATTTATTAAAGGAATGCAAGAATTGGGTATCTCTAATGACAGCATTATTGTTCTTTATGATAATAGAGGTATTTATTCTAGCCCAAGAGTATTATTTATGATAAGAGAATTAGGACACAAACAAGTTTATCTTTTAGATGGTGGTCTAATCGAATGGAAAAGAAAAGGAAATGAAATTGTGTCATATGATAGAAAGTTTTATATACAAGGAGATTTTGGAGAAAGATTTAAAGAAACATTTTTTTGTGATATTAAAAAGGTATTAAATTCATTTCTAAAATCTTCCTATAGAATTATTGATGCACGTTCACAAAATAGATTCTATGGGCTAGAGAATGAGCCACGTGACAATGTAAAGTTAGGACATATACCCAATGCGATAAATATACCTTTTGCAAGTGTGCTGCATAATAATAAATATAAAACTAAAGAAGAATTAATTATTATGTTTAGAAAACTAGTAGAAAATGATGCTAAGATTATTCTTTATTGTGGTTCAGGAGTAACATCATGTATCCTGGCTTTAGCATTAGAACTCGCTGATTATAAGCACTTTAAAATTTATGATGGCTCATGGAGCGAATGGGCAAATATGAATACACAAAACCCTATTCATAATACGTAACTAATTATGAATTCCTATCTAGAATTACAAGCTTTAAAATTTAATAATTTACCTTTGAGTATTAAATCATTGACCTTTAGCTCCTTTTTGTTTGCATTAGGAAGTTTTATGGTCACTCCATTTTTAAGTATTTATTTAAACCAAAACTTAAATATTTCAACTATTTATGTTGGTTTTTTACTTGCAATGAGTACTTTTGTACAGTTTGGTGGTGGTTTTATTGGAGGAATAACATCACATAAGATTGGCTATAAAAAAAGTATGGTTATATCACTTCTTGTACGTTCATTTGGGATGCTTTTGATGGTGTTTGCATTATTTGAAAAAAATGTTATTATTCTTGCCATGTTTTTCATTGCTTTAGGAGCAGCTTTTTATATGCCAGCCAATAAAGCATATAACGTTACATATACGAGCCAAGAAAATAGATCTTACGTGATTTCGATTAACAATGCTATGTTTAGTGCCGGTATGGCATTGGGACCATTTGTAGCTGTACTATTCATGAGTACAAATCCTTCTTACATGTTTATATTGCTTGGGGTAGTTTTTTTCATTTTGGCTATTAGTCATCAATTTACTTTAAAAACCTCAAATATACAACAACAATTACAAAAAGAAAAAAAATATGATTTAAAAAAAATAATATTTAAAGCATGGCAACCTATTATATTTAACACGCTTATCTTTTATATATATTTCTATTTTCAAAACTTTATGGGACTCTATACTTCGCTAGTATTTAATTTAAATCTGTTTAGTTGGGTTATGTTCTTAAATTTTACACTAATGTTTATACTTCAATTAACAGTAGTGAATATAGTTGCCACATCAAATTATTTTAAAATTCTAATCTATGGCTTTACTTTGATGGGGGCAGGTATTTTCATTTTATCTTTTCCATATGAAATCTCAATTCTCCTAGGAACATTTATTATGACATTAGGACAAGCTCTTCTTTTTTTAAAAGGTGATTTAGAGATCATTTCTAAAATTAGTGATTACCCATCAATAGCATTCGGAAT
Source organism: Halarcobacter sp. (assembly GCA_965243765.1). Lineage (GTDB taxonomy): Bacteria > Campylobacterota > Campylobacteria > Campylobacterales > Arcobacteraceae > Halarcobacter. The sequence continues at coordinate 763,154 of CBDEWB010000019.1, read as the reverse complement.
ACAAAGGTTGTGCATGGGAATTGGAGGAGGAATAGGAAGTGTGTTAGGAGGAATATTTTTCACATCATTTAATGAAAGTGGTAAACTACATATGTTTTGGGTTCTAATAGCAGTTCAATGTATATTTATTGGACTAATATCTTTTATTTTTTTAGTCAAGCAATGTAATCAAAAAGGTTGATAGCATGAAAGAAAGAAATATGATGTTAAAAACAAAACTAGTTGGAATTGGTGATAAATCATTTGAGCAACATGGGTTTGTAAATTTCCCCGTTTATAAAGGCTCAACAGTTTTATATAAAAATCTCAATGAAATGAGTAAGACACAAAATGATCCGCTGAAATTAACACTACCTGTTTACGGCAGATTCGGGACACCTACTTGTAAAAATTTTGAAGAATCTATCACAATTATTGAAAATGGTTATTCTTCTATCTGTACAAATAGTGGCTTGAGCGCAATAACAACATCAATATTATCACTAATTAAAACGGGGGATCATATTTTAGTTAGTGATGCTGTTTATCAACCAACACGTAATTTCTGTAATTCACTAGAGAAGTTTTCAATAGAAGTGGAATATTATAATCCTACCATTGGAGTTGATATTGAAAAGAAGATAAAATCTAATACGAAAATTATATTTATGGAATCGCCAGGCTCTATGACCTTTGAAATGCAAGATGTACCTCTTCTATCAAAAATATCTAAAAAATATAATATAATTAGCATAATTGATAATACGTGGGCAACACCAGTAAATTTCAATCCAATAAAAAAAGGTGTCGATATTGTAATTCATTCAGCTACAAAGTATATTATGGGTCATTCTGATGGATTATTAGGTGTTATAGTATGTAAAGATATGGATATTTATTCAAAAATAAGATCATATAGAGCCACTTGCAAATTCAATAATACTCAATAGCTAATTTTTTATTTTCATCACTTTTAGTTTTAAAAAAATGATTATTTATTTTTCTTTGCGTAGTTTACACTAAATTTAGTAAATTTCTTAAAAAATCATATTTTTTCTCCATACTTTATGGTTTTGACTATAAAATTGAAGATTTTTCTATTATTTTTAATAAAAGTCATGTAATGAGTTTTAAACTTTGATGAATACAAACAGATAAAATTCCAAATGATAAAACAGAAGCTACTTTTGTAGCTCCTTGATAATAAATTGTATTACATCCAAAGTCATCTTTTAAATATTTATTTACTCTTTCAACCATACTTCTTTGATTGTAGTGGTGTTCATCTGATGATTTAGGTAAATTTAAAAATTCAAATTTTACTTTTTCATCTTTGATAAGTTGAATCTTTTGTTTTAATTCTTTTGAGTTCTTGGGATTTATATCTATAATTGCTTTATGATTTAGTTTTTCAGAAAACTCTCTAATTATATCGCTGTCATACCAAGCATCAAGTAAATCACGAAGATACATCACTCTTTTACTAGTTTCATTGATAAGTGGAAGTGCTACTGAACTATCATGAACATTTGCACCTGAATAGAATGCTGCTATTGGTATATCTCCATCTACTGCACTAATATGAAGTTTACCACCTATTGTAATCTCTCTGTTACCTTTAGAATTTTGTTTGACACCAACACCACAAACAGTAGATACTAAAGATAACATCTTTTTAGTAGTTTTCATCTCTTTTTGTAGTTCTAAAATCTTTGGTTTTACAGGCTCTCTCTTTTCACCTTTCTTAGGTCGTCCGACCTTATTTTTAGGCTTTTCTTCTTTCTTAATCTTTACAGGTTTTTCTCTAAGTGGTATCATAGCAGCATCTGTTGCATTGTACATAAAAACTGTATCCGATAAATATTCATTAACAAACTTTTTATGAGTTTTTTGAGCTATTTGTAAATCACTCAATTCTTTGAATACCCTACTAAATTTAGCTTCACTTGGAATATCTATTTTATACCTCCATCCACACAATACTCGTAATACTCTATCGCTATGAAGTCTATCAATTAAATCTCTTGTTGTTTGCATATTGTAAACAGATTTAGCAATCATTGCTCTTGCTATTTCTATTCTATCTTTTGGTGTATTTGTAATCGTTACAACTGTTACATTCTTTTCAATTTGAGCAAAGTCTAAAATCTTTATTAGTTTCTCTTCTTTGGTACTTAATGTTCCTAATTGTTCTTTTATTTCAGGAAATAAACAATTTTCAAGGTTTAGAATTTTAGTCCACATATTTGAAAGATTTGAAGATGATTTTGGCATAATATTTTTCATAAGTTGAATCTCTTTTCTGTTAAATTTTATGGTATAAAATTATAACTTATCTGAAATTAGATTTCAACTTTTTGTAACAAAAATGAATTAAATTATGAGCTTTTTTGTGAATTTGCAAGTGGCTCTTATAATTTAATATTTTAATTTAACCATTCATTATTTTTAAATCCAATTTGCTTAAGTAGAAGTCTTCCCAATGGTGTAATTTCATAACCTTTTGTTTCTAGTTCATTTGTTGAACCACCAATTTTAATACTTATTTTCTTTTCCAATAGTCCAAGTGTTGATAAATGTTCTTTATAGCTTTTTTGAATCGCTGATTTTTCTCTTACTTCTTGTTCTGAACCTAATGTAACAATAATTAATTCTAAAATATCTTTATGTTTATCTCTAAACTCATCATCTCCACCCATTGTAGGAATTAAATAAAATCTTAACCAAATTATTTCTATATCATTTATTTCTTTAAGTAAATTAAGTAAATGTGACTTAATTAAAAAGAAATCATATTAACTTAACTATAGGTGCATTTATCAAGCTAGAAAAACTTCGTTTGAACTATAAAATGAATCACTTTGCAATTAAAGAAAAAATATATATTGAAGCTCTAAAGGTTGCTTATCAAAAAGTTAGAGAATTAAAGTGTGGATAATTCTGTAACATTTACTGTAAATTATGATATTTAGATTATCGTAACATCAGGTTTTAAGTATCCAGCTGATATTAGAAAAGTAATTTATACCACAAATATTATAGAATCAGTTCATCGTCAATTTATATCACTTACTAAAACTAAAGGTGGCTTTCCTAACGATAATAGCTTACTTAAACTACTTTTTATGGGTATTCAAAATGCTCAGAAAAAATGGACTATGCCTATTAGAAATTGGAATTTAACCATCTCTCAACTTGCAATTCACTTTGAGGGGCGTTTGGATAAAGCACTTAACTTATGATACAATTTTAGGAATTACTCGGCACTGACACAGATTATTGAACACTACCTTCCAAAGACACGACGAAGTCTTGATTTATAAAAAGTCTTAGGAGAAAATGCCCTCATCATGTTTACATACAATTTTAGAAGACTATTAAACCTTATAGGGATAGCTTTATTCAAAAAACTGTGTTCAGCCATTAAAAATAAAGATTTAACCCAGATAAGACAAGATATAGAAGAATATATCTTGTTGTTTGGGCTTTATTTAGTCTATTTTTTACAAATATTTTTATTTTTGGAAAATTATAGAAAAAATCTAAAATATTTAAAAAATTAACTGTAAAAATGACTGTAGAATTAGCCTGTTTGGGACTAAATTCACAGTCTGTACGATTTGTTATACACTTGCCCGATTATGTACAAATCTAATATCTAAATGACACCCAACTGCATTTGCATATTTCTTAATTGTTGATAATGATGGAGAGTGATTACCAATACTTAAAGCTGATTCAAGTCGTGTTATTGCAGTTTGTTTAGTTCCCATAATTTCTGCAATTTGTGATTGGTTTAATCCTGCTTCTTTTCTTGCCGTTAGCATTTCATTTAAAAGTTGAAATTCTAAATCTAATTTATCATATTCTTCTTTGACGTTTTTGTTTTTAAATGCTTTTTGTTTTAGTTCTTCATGAGTCATTTTCTTTTACCTCTTTTAATCTTGATAATGCTGTAGCCATTACATTTTTAGGAATCTTTTGTGATTTCTTAACATAAGAATGAAGCATTATTATATTTTTACCAACTTCGGTACAATAAAATACTCTTCCAATACCTTCTTTACTTTTTAAACGAAGTTCAAAAAGTCCATTCCTTAATGGTTTAGTATGTGGTAAACCTAAATTTGAACCATGTGTTAGCATTAAATCAGTAAGTTTGAAATATCTTGCTAATAATCCATCTGGTAAATCAAGTATTTGGTTTTCAACATTTTCATTAAAGTATTTTATATTCCAATTCATGTAGGTATTATAACATATTTGTTATATAATGTAAAGATTGAAATTTATTATTTTAATAGTAAATTATTTGTACTGTGAGCCACTTGCAAATTCACAAAAAAGCTCATAATTTAATTTATTTTGTTCAAAAAAGTTGAAATCTAATTTCAGATAAGTTATAATTTTATACCATAAAATTTAACAGAAAAGAGATTCAACTTATGAAAAATATTATGCCAAAATTATCTACAAACCTATCTAAAATGTGGACTAAAATTCTAAACCTTGAAAATTGTTTGTTTCTTGAAATAAAAGAACAATTAGGAACATTAAGTACCAAAGAAGAGAAACTAATAAAGATTTTAGACTTTGCTCAAATTGAAAAGAATGTAACAGTTGTAACTATTACAAACATTCCAAAAGACAGAGAAGAGATAGCAAGAGCAATGATTGCTAAATCTGTTTACAATATGCAAACAACAAGAGATTTAATTGATAGACTTCATAGCGATAGAGTATTACGAGTATTGTGTGGATGGAGGTATAAAATAGATATTCCAAGTGAAGCTAAATTTAGTAGGGTATTCAAAGAATTGAGTGATTTACAAATAGCTCAAAAAACTCATAAAAAGTTTGTTAATGAATATTTATCGGATACAGTTTTTATGTACAATGCAACAGATGCTGCTATGATACCACTTAGAGAAAAACCTGTAAAGATTAAGAAAGAAGAAAAGCCTAAAAATAAGGTCGGACGACCTAAGAAAGGTGAAAAGAGAGAGCCTGTAAAACCAAAGATTTTAGAACTACAAAAAGAGATGAAAACTACTAAAAAGATGTTATCTTTAGTATCTACTGTTTGTGGTGTTGGTGTCAAACAAAATTCTAAAGGTAACAGAGAGATTACAATAGGTGGTAAACTTCATATTAGTGCAGTAGATGGAGATATACCAATAGCAGCATTCTATTCAGGTGCAAATGTTCATGATAGTTCAGTAGCACTTCCACTTATCAATGAAACTGGTAAAAGAGTGATGTATCTTCGTGATTTACTTGATGCTTGGTATGACAGCGATATAATTAGAGAGTTTTCTGAAAAACTAAATCATAAAGCAATTATAGATATAAATCCCAAGAACTCAAAAGAATTAAAACAAAAGATTCAACTTATCAAAGATGAAAAAGTAAAATTTGAATTTTTAAATTTACCTAAATCATCAGATGAACACCACTACAATCAAAGAAGTATGGTTGAAAGAGTAAATAAATATTTAAAAGATGACTTTGGATGTAATACAATTTATTATCAAGGAGCTACAAAAGTAGCTTCTGTTTTATCATTTGGAATTTTATCTGTTTGTATTCATCAAAGTTTAAAACTCATTACATGACTTTTATTAAAAATAATAGAAAAATCTTCAATTTTATAGTCAAAACCATAAAGTATGGAGAAAAAATATGATTTTTTAAGAAATTTACTAAATTTAGTGTAAACTACGCAAAGAAAAATAAATAATCATTTTTTTAAAACTAAAAGTGATGAAAATAAAAAATTAGCTATTGAGTATTATTGAATTTGCAAGTGGCTCTCTAGTAAAAAAAATTTGGGTAGATTACTCCCTTTACCCCCCAACGCCATTAAGTTAAGGAATTAATTCATATTATTATAAGTCTAAAATATCAATAAACAGCACAAAGATAATTCATCAGAAAGCCTTATTTTATAGGCTTCTCAAGTAGTTTGTAACTACTATTTAGATATAATATATACTTATATTAGTAAGGTTAAATATGTTAAAAAAAACTGTCAAGTTTTAGCAGTTTTTAGAGATAAACCAAAAGATGTTGTATTTATAAATAAACATAAAATTGGTATAAATAGTTTCACAAGAAATAGAAAGTTAGGATTCGATAAAATTATGACTGTGATAATGAAAAAAAGTAGTAAATCTTTACAAAATAGTTTAAATGATATGTGTCCAGTTTCACCACGTTATGGTTGCCTAGTTACATAAATAAGAAAGCGATAGCTTAACAACATAATTGTAAAATCTTTACAGCAAATAAGGATTTTAAAAATGCCACAAGTCTATCACTCTAATGCCAGAACAAACCAGCATGTAAGAGAAATAATACAACAATCTAATTTAACAAATGTTGAATTAGCAAATAATTATAATGTGAATGTTAAAACTATCGCCAAGCATAAAAATAGAGATTTTTTAAATGATAAAAGTTCAAGACCAAAAAGAATCCATTATGCTCTAACACCTTTAGAAAAAGAGTTAATTAAAGTAGTCAGAACAATGACTTGGATGGAGTTAGATGACTTAGCAGATACAATCGTTGATATTATTCCAAATGCAAATAGAAGTAATATTTATCGTACTTTAAAAGCCTTTGATATAAACAGAGTTCCACAAGAGCAAAAAGAAAAAGCTAAAAAGTTCAAAGAGTATGAGCCTGGTTATTTACATATAGATGTAACTTATTTACCAAAGTTTGACAAGCAAAAATATTACCTATTTGTAGCAATAGACAGGGCTACAAGGCTACTTTACTATAAAGTGTATGAGAATAAGACAGCAGCAAATGCAGTATCTTTTCTAAAAGAATGTAAAGAATTTTTTCCATTTTACCTAACTCATATATTAACAGATAATGGATTAGAGTTCACAGACAAATGGGCAAGAGGAAAAGGTTTTGTAAGTGGTAATCATAAGTTTGATGTAGAGTGTAAAGATGATGAGATAGAACATAGGCTAACAGCTCCATACACACCTCAAACTAACGCAATGGTAGAAAGAGTAAACGGAACTATTAAAAATGCTACAATTAAAGCAGAAGAGTATGACAATATTGATGATGTTAAAAAAGATTTAAATAAATTTTTGATATACTACAACTATACTACCCCAATATGTCAAGACAACTTTCTATAAAACCTAATTCCCACTATCAACTGTAACTTTATGCCACAATTTCATCTAATTTATTATAATTTACATCAGGGCATCTCTAAAAACTGCCCAACCTAAGCAATTTAAAATCAAGATTTAGTTAAAATAGATATTAAATATCACTCAAAAGGCTTTATAAATGCAAGGATTATTTGATTTAGAATTTCATGAGAGAAAAATAAAAGAATATCAACCACCACTAACAAAATTAGATAAAGTTGTAGATTGGAATATGTTTAGAGAACCAATAGAGAAGGCTTTATACGTAGAACCTAAAGGTGCTGGTGGTAGGCCACCATACGATAAGATAATGATGTTTAAAATTTTAATATTACAAAAATACTATAATTTAAGTGATGAACAAACAGAATTTCAAATAAATGATAGAACATCATTCAAACAATTTTTAGAATTGAAAATTGGAGATAAAATACCTGATGAAAAAACTATTTGGCATTTCAAAGAACAGCTATCAAATAAGAATTTATCTTTAACATTATTTGAACTATTTACTAAACAACTTATAAATAAAGGTATTATAGCAAAAGAGGGAAGTATGATAGATGCTTCATTTGTAGATGTTCCTAGACAAAGAAATTCTAAAGAAGATAATGCTGATATTAAAAAAGGTGCTATACCTTTAAAATTTGCCAGAAAAGATAACAATGGTAAACGAAGCAAGTTATGCCAAAAAGATACTGATGCAAGTTGGATGACTAAATCAAGTGAACGACACTATGGATATAAAGACCATATTAACGCAGATGAAAAAACTAAATTCATAACTAAATATAGTGTTACAAGTGCTGCTCCTCATGATTCTACTGAAATTAAAAATATCATTGATGAAACAGATAATAAACTTCATGCAGATAGTGCTTACAGGAGTAAAGAGATAGAAGAATTTCTAGAAGATAAAAATTGCAAAAGCTTTGTGCATGAAAAAGGTTACAGAGGTAGTCCTTTAACAGATGAACAAAAAGATTCAAATAACATAAAATCTAAAATTAGAGCAAGAGTAGAACATATATTTGGATTTATGACAAACTCTATGAATGATGCCTTACATATGAAGTCCATTGGGATAAAACGAATCAAGTCATCTATAGGATTTTTAAATCTTACATATAAGCTCTTTAGATATGAACAGTTAGTTAGATTGCAAAAAGTGAAAGTTATGTAAAAATATATGAAATCATAGAGATTTTACAAAAACTCACAAAGATCATTATAATTTTTAGTAGAATTTTATAGTAAATCAAGTTTCGCGTGTGATAAATTTTAAAAATTAAGTTAAAAATGATTTAAACAAATTAGAAAGTTGTTTTTAGAGGTTCCCATCATTTATTTTCATACTATGAAAGTATACATTCATAGGTTTTTTATAATTTAAAGTTTGATGAAATCTTCTATAATTATAAAACTCCATATAATCTGTAACATCATTTTTCAATGTTGATATTTTGAAATATTCATTAAGATATATCTTTTCCACCTTTGCACTTCTCCAAAATCTTTCTATACATATATTATCTGTTGCTCTTCCTTTTCCATCCATTGAAATAATAATATTATTATCCTTTAATGTTTGAGTATGAATATAAGAGGTATATTGACTACCTTGATCGGTATTAAATATTTCTGGTTTTCCATATTTGGATAAGGCTTCATTTAGCACACCCATGACTAAGTCAGTATCCATTGTATTAGATATTCTCCATGATAATATGGCTTTAGAATACCAATCTATAATAGCTGCCATATAGACCATTCCCCCTTTTATTTTAATGTATGTTATATCAGTACTCCATACTTGATTTGCTCTTACTGTATCAAGTCCTCTAATTTTATATGAATGTTTAGGATGTTGTTTATCAGCCCAAGAAGTATTTGGTGGACGTACAACTAGTACAGCTCTTAAACTTAACTGTTTACGATATTGGCGTACTGTATTGATACAGACATTGTATCCACGTTCTAATAACTCTTTGTGTACTTTAATATAACCATAACATGGTATATCTACAAATATTTTAACTATCTCATTTTTAATATCTTGTTTTATAGGATTTACCATAGGTACATAAAATAAATTACTTCTATTATAATTAAGTAGTTTACATTGTTTTACAACTGAAATTATTTTACTATCTGTTTTATCTACTAACTCTTTTTTATAGCTAGAGTCCAAGCTCTTTAACTTTCCCACAGCCCACTCATTCTCTACAGTTAATTGACCTACTACTTTTGCATATTCATCAAGTTTTGCTTGTAATTTTATATTTTCTTCTTTATATTCTTTAACTGCTTTAGCAGGTTCCATTGCAACTACTGCATTATTTAAAAATATCTTTTTCCAGTTTTGCAAATTCTTCGGTGTTATATTATTTTTACTTGCAATTTGTGTTAATGTTTTGTCTTCTTTTAAAAGCTCTAGTACTAATCTTGTTTTGAATTCTGCACTATAAACTGTTCTTGTTCTGCTCATATTATTATCCTTTATTTTTATTGTTTAATTTTACTATTTTAAGAATTAAACTTTAGAAAAAATTGTTTGTTTTTCTTGGGGTAGTATAAACTTCAATAGAAGACATGGTTCTTTAAAAAAAGAATTAAAAGTTAGAACTCCATTTGATGCAGTTCAAAGTTGGTTTCAAACGAAACCTGAAATATTTAAGATTTTACCAGATGTGTTTCAAAATATTGCTTTTGAAATGGTACAACGTGGTGAAACTTGACAGATATGCAATTAGATTTAGGTGATGATTATACAATCACTAATAGTGCATATACACAAGCAAGAGCTAAATTAAATTATACAGCATTTGAAGAATATGCAAATATGTCAGCAGAAGTTTTTTATAGTGATGGTGAGTATCAAACTTTTAAAGACTTTAGACTATTAGCTATAGATGGTTCAGTAACAACTTTGCCAAATAGTGAAGATGTAAAAAAAGAATTTAATCCCATGAAAGTAAGATGTCAAATTAAAGATTATGCAAAAGATGTGGTACAAGCAAGAGTATCATGTGTATTTGATGTCTTAAATAATATAGCAATAGATGCATCAATTACTAATAAAAATAAAAGTGATGATAATGATTTAGCAGCATATGATGAGAGAACTTTAGCTTACGGTCATTTAGAACATTGTGATGAAAATGATTTAACTACAATGGATAGAGGCTATATTGGCTTTGAACCATTTGCTAGAACATATAATAAAACAAATATATTGATTAGACTTAAAAAAAATATATTTACTAAAGCAAAATTCTTATTTGACAAACATAGTGAACAAAAAGATGTTGTTTTAGATATTACACCAAATAAACAAACTAAACAAAAAATGAAAGATTTAGGATTGCCAACTAAATTAAAAATTAGATTTATACAAGTGATTTTAGATACTGGTGAAGTTGAAGTACTAGCTGCTAATGTACTAGATAATAAGAAACTCCAAACAACAGATTTTAAAGAGTTATATGCTAAAAGGTGGGGAATAGAGACATATTACGATGTATTAAAAAATAGACTATATTTGGAAAACTTTACAGGATTAACAGCACTTGCCGTTAAACAAGATTTTTATGCCACTATATTTTTGACAAACTATGAATCATCAGTGACATACGATACAAATGAAGAATTAAAAGAAAAAACCAAAGATAATAAATATATACAAAAAGTAAATAAAGCAATATCATTTAATGCTATTAAATATAAAGCATTTGATCTATTTTATTCAGATGCTCCACACGATGAAGTACTTGAGCAATTAGAGAAGTTATTTTTAACAAATACAATAGTGATTAGACCTGATAGAAAATCAAAACCTAGACTGGATAAAGATGCTCAAAAATCTACAATAGCTACAAATTCGATAAATTTTTTAAAAAGAAAAAAGAAAAATGTTGGTAACTAAACAGCTTGTACAAAGGGTTTATAATGATAAAAAGCTTAACTTAATGGCGTTGAGGGTACCACTTACTAATAAACACTCAAAAACAAGAGTAAGAGTTGAACATATATTTGGAACTTTTAAAACATCTATGAACTAAGCTCTAAATTTAAAAGCTATTGGACTAGATAGAATAAAATCTGTTACAGGACTTATAACTTAGGTTAGATTCAAAATAGTAAAAATAGTAAAAAGAGAAGAAAATAGGAAAATATTTACAGATAATAGTTAAAACAAGGTAGTAAATTTATAGATTTTTAATAAAAAAGTACTAAGATTAATTTAAGATTTTTTGAGAAATTAAAAATGGATAAATAAGGACTTTAAAATTTATTTTTAGAGATATCCATAATTAATAGTGTATAAATATATATTATACTAAAATCTTTTAAAATATAAAAGTGAGAATATGAAAAAATCAATATTTTTTATAAGTGTAATATCTGTTGTATTATCAGGTTGTTTTAATAAAGCAGTAAAACAAGAGTGGACATCATTAATTTATCCACAAAAAGATAATACAAAGAGAAGCAAAAAAAATGGAATTTATCCTTCTCTAGAAGAGTGTAGAAAAGCATCTATAAAAGAACTTGCTAAACTTAATTTATCTACTATAGGTACTTATAATTGTGGCTTAAACTGTAATTATCATCAAGGAATGAAAGTTGAAATTTGTGAGAAAACAAGTAAATAAACTACTTTTGTTCGCAAAAATAAAAAGTATTATTACTATACAATATTAGATGAATGAAAAAATTAATTTAAAATATATTTGGAAACTTTTATTAAATAAAAAAAAGAGTTTGCTATTAGGGCAAATTGTAACTATATTAGCAATATTAATTAGTGTTCCTATCCCTTTAATGCTTCCTATTCTTGTAGATGAAGTTTTATTAAATAAACCAGCTTTTTTTGTTAATAATATAAATGAATATTTTGGAGCAGGAAGTGCTTTTTATTATATATCAATTGTAACTATTATCGTAATTTTTTTAAGACTATTTTATTTTATTGTTACAGTTATAACTACTAAAATATTTACAAGTATTTCAAAATATATAACTTTTAAAATTAGAGAAAAATTAATTACACATCTAAAAATAGTATCTATAAAGGAGTATGAAGGCTTAGGAAGTGGTGCTATTAGCTCAAATCTTATTACTGATGTTAATACACTTGATAATTTTATTTTAACATCAGCTAGTAAATTTATCTCGTCAGTTTTAACACTAATTGCAGTTTCTATTGTGATAATAGCTATTCATCCTATTTTAGGTATGATGATTTTAGTTATTCAACCTATTATAATGCTTTTATCTAAAAAAATATCAAAAAATGTTGGGACATTAAAAAAAGAAGAAAACCAATCAATTGAAGAGTTTCAAGATAATATATCAGAATCATTAGAACTATTTTCTCAAATAAAAGCTAGCAACAAAGAGAATTACTTTTTTAATACTTCAATAGAAAAAGCTAATAACATCCAAAAAACATCAAATAATTATAGTTATAAAAGTGTTGCTTATGAAAGATTTTCATTTACAATTTTTCTAATTGCTTTTGAAGTACTAAGAGCTAGTGGTTTAATTATGGTTACTTATAGTGATTTAAGTATTGGAATGATGTTTGCAATGTTTGGATATATTTGGTTTATTATGACACCAGTACAAGATATTTTATCAATTCAATATTCATATGAAACAGCAAAAGCAGCAATAAAAAGAATTAATAAAATATTAGAATTAAATATAGAAAACAATGGAAATAAGATATTAGATACTTCAAAAAGTGGTCTAACTATAAAACTTAAAAATATGTATTTTTCATACCTTATAGACAAACCTCTTTTAGAAAATATTTCATTAACAATAAATCAAGGGGATAAAGTAGCCTTAATTGGTGCAAGTGGAAGTGGGAAAACTACTCTGGCTCAAGTAATTTCTGGATTTTATGCTAAAAATTGTGGAGATATTTTATATAATGGTATAAGTATTGATAAAATAAATAAACAAATCTTAAGATCTCAACTTTTTTTAGTACTACAAATGCCTATACTTTTTAATAATACACTAAAGTTTAATATTACCATGGGAGATGAAAATATAAGTGATGATGAAATTTACAAAGCGCTTGAAATTTCCCAATTAAAAGAAGTAGTATTAAATATGAGTGAAAAACTAGATACTATTGTTGGCCGACATGGAATTAGATTAAGTGGAGGACAAAGACAAAGATTATCAATCACAAGAATGATTATTGCAAACCCTTTAGTTGTAATCTTTGATGAATCAACTTCTGCACTTGATGTGCATACAGAAGCAAAGCTTTTTAATGCATTAGCTCCTATTTTAAAAAACAAAACAGTTATTACTATTGCACATAGATTAAGTACTGTTAAAAATGCAGATGTAATATATGTTTTAGAAGAAGGTAAAATTATTCAAAATGGAACTCATGAAGAATTAGAAGACAAAGAAGGACATTATTTAGAGTTTATAAAAAATCAACTTTTATAAAAATTGATGGAGCATTTAAAATTCCGTGTCAATTACTGTCAAGTTTCACCACGTTGTACCATTTCAAAAGCAATATGTTGAAACACATCTGGTAAAATCTTAAATATTTCAGGTTTCGTTTGAAACCAACTTTGAACTGCATCAAATGGAGTTCTAACTTTTAATTCTTTTTTTAAAGAACCATGTCTTCTATTGAAGTTGTAGTATATCAAAAATTTATTTAAATCTTTTTTAACATCATCAATATTGTCATACTCTTCTGCTTTAATTGTAGCATTTTTAATAGTTCCGTTTACTCTTTCTGCCATTGCGTTAGTTTGAGGTGTGTATGGAGCTGTTAGCCTATGTTCTATCTCATCATCTTTACACTCTACATCAAACTTATGATTACCACTTACAAAACCTTTTCCTCTTGCCCATTTGTCTGTGAACTCTAATCCATTATCTGTTAAAATATGTGTTAAGTAAAATGGAAAAAATTCTTTACATTCTTTTAGAAAAGATACTGCATTTGCTGCTGTCTTATTCTCATACACTTTATAGTAAAGTAGCCTTGTAGCCCTGTCTATTGCTACAAATAGGTAATATTTTTGCTTGTCAAACTTTGGTAAATAAGTTACATCTATATGTAAATAACCAGGCTCATACTCTTTGAACTTTTTAGCTTTTTCTTTTTGCTCTTGTGGAACTCTGTTTATATCAAAGGCTTTTAAAGTACGATAAACATTACTTCTATTTGCATTTGGAATAATATCAACGATTGTATCTGCTAAGTCATCTAACTCCATCCAAGTCATTGTTCTGACTACTTTAATTAACTCTTTTTCTAAAGGTGTTAAAGTTGTTTTTATATTGTGTGGTCTTGAACTTTTATCTTTAATAAAATTCCTATGCTTCCATTTAGAGATAGTTTTAATATTTAGATTGTAATTTTTAGCTAATTCAACATTTGTTAAATTAGATTTCTGTATTATTTCTCTTACATGCTGGTTTGTTCTGGCATTAGAGTGATAGACTTGTGGCATTTTTAAAATCCTTATTTGCTGTAAAGATTTTACAATTATGTTGTTAAGCTATCGCTTTCTTAATTTATGAAACTAGGCAACCATAACGTGGTGAAACTAGACAAGAAAGCAGTAGAAGAAGCACTATGCGTAAATCTATTGTTTATGAGGTTTATAATGTCCCTAGAAAAACAAACCAGTTAACCAAGTATTCTTATTCTAAATGATAGAATAAAATACAAAATATAGGGATAAATAAAAATGAGTACAAAAAGAAAAACATATAGTGCAGAATTTAAATCAAAGTTAGTTCTTGAGGTTTTAGAGGCAGAGAAAACTATAAATGAGATTGCAAGTCATTACGAAGTTTTACCAGTAAGTTTAAAAAACTGGAAAAAACAGTTTTTAGAAAACATGTCACTTGCATTTGATAAAAGTTCGGTGGTAAGAGAGTATAAAACTGAGATAGAAATTTTACAAAAAGATAAAGATAACATGGCTAAAAAAGTTGGTGAATTAACATTAGAAAGAGATTTCCTAGAGGGAAAGCTCGTAAGCTTGGTCTCATCTAAGAGTCGTAAGACTTTTGTAGATTCTGAGCATAAACTCTCCCTAAATAAACAATGTATAGCACTTAATATTTCAAAGTCATCATTATATTATATACCTGTACAAAAGTTCAGTAGTGATGAAGATATTACACTATTAAATATGGTTAATGATATATACTCAGAGTTTCCATATTATGGAACAAGAAGAATGCTAACTGCATTAGAAAATGAAGGATTCTTTGTAGGTAGAAAGTTGATCAAAACAATCTATCAATATCTAGGGATAAGAGCGATATATCCTACAAAGAAGACCACTATACCAAATAAAGAACATTATAAATATCCATACTTATTGAAAGAGTTTAAAAATGATAAAAATCAAGTAATTATTGATACTCCAAATAAAGTATGGAGTACAGATATTACATATATTAAACTTGAACGAGGTCATGTTTATTTAGCTGCAATTATTGATTGGAATACCAAGAAAATATTATCTTGGAAACTATCAAATACAATGGATGTATCACTTACAACAAGTGTGTTAAATGAAGCATTAAGTCTATATCCTAAACCTGATATAGTGAATACTGATCAAGGCTCACAATATACAGCGTCAGCTCATGTTGATATATTAAATAAACATGATATTAAAATATCCATGGATGGTAAAGGGCGAAGTATCGATAATATCGTAATTGAGAGATTCTGGCGTAGTATCAAATATGAAGAAATATATCTAAATGATTATAAAAGTATGAATGAATTGAGATACTCAATTGATAATTATATGCAAAAATATAATAGTAGAAGATTACATTCAGCTATTGGAAATAAGACACCAAATGAGGTATATTTTAAAGCTATTAATAATTTAGATAGTAAATTGTTACAAAAAGTATCATAGGTATTTGGAATAAGAAAACTTGGTTAAGTGGTCTTGACAAGGGAGGACATTATAGTTTGTAGGTATCAGTTTAGAAGATAGTGTCCCTGATGATACAACAATATGTAGATTTAGAAACTCATTATTAAAAAACAAACTTTATGATAAATTATTTGATGGAGTCACAAAACAATTAGAAGATAAAAATCTAATAGCTAAAATTGGTAAATCAGTTCTTGTAGATGCAACATTAATAAAAAGTGATAATACAAAAATTAAAGATAAAACCAAAGAACAAAGAAAAGAATCAAAACCTAAAGTACAATCTCATAATGATAAATTAGATATTCTTCTTGAAGAGGAATTAAACTCTAAAAAACCATCTAAGAAAAAAATAAAGTCACTTTTAAAAGCTAAAGAATACAACTCACGAACACTAAAAAATAAAGAGATTGATGATACTCAAGATATAAATACCAAAGATATAAAAACATCTCAAGCTATTATAAATAAAGAAGAAGATAGTTACAGCCATAAAGATAAGATAGATACTCATATACGAACAGGATACCATGCATCAAAGAAAGCTTACACACAAGGTTATAAAGTTCATATAGCTGTAGATGAAACATCAGGTGTAATACTAAAAGCCATGACCACATTTGCAAATACATCAGATATAGATACAGTAAAACCATTTGTAGAATCTATTAAAAATATAGACTCATTTTATGCAGATAAAGCATATAAGTCAGTAGATATAGATGAATATCTAGAAAACAATAATATTAAAAATATGATATGTTTAGAAGAGAAACAAAATATGTCAGAAGAACAAATTAAAAATCAAAGATTAGATGAAAAAAATAAACATAAAATCAGGGCAAAAGTTGAACATAGATTTGCTCATATAAAAACTCATATGAAACAATCCACTACAAGATTTATTGGTCTTGTCAGGAATAATATGAACTTTACTATTACTTGTTTAGCTTCTAACTTAAAACTATTGGCACATCAACAAATGAGATTACAAAAAATAGTAAATAGATGAAGATAATAGGAGAAAATGGTATATCTGTACCAAATATAGCTAATAAATCAAAATATAAGATACTAGTTTATGAGAAATATTTTTAAAAATTAGAATGTATAGAGAGTACTGGTGTATATTTAATTATGCAATGGTCTCCTGGAGGAACTTTTTCACTAATAAAAAAAGAAGTTAAATGTACACTTCTGAATGAGCAAAAATTTAAGATTTAAAATGCTTGATTAGTATCTTGCTAATTATAAGAACAAATAATTATTTGGCCTGAAATATTTTGTATTAAATCATTTAATCCTGATGAATATCTAAATAATGACTTCAAGAGAAATGTAAATAAAGAAAATATATTTATAAATAAAAAAGAACTTACTAAAAATACAGAGAATTTTATGAACATGTTATGTAACAATCCTCAAAGAGTTAGCAACTATTTTAAGCATGAAAAAGTTTCTTATGCTGCTTGATAAAATTGATATGTTTAGTTAGTAGCGTAATAGTTATTTGGTACTTCTTTTCATCTAAAAATATTTTTGTTACTATAACATATAGTCTTATTTAGAAGAACAAGTACTAACACCAAGTGCTGTTGTTGGTTGAATAGAAGCATTTTCGGCCTTATCACTTACCTCATCAATAAATTTAAGAAGTTTTGTTGCAGCTATCATATATCTTTTCGCAGATATAGATTCAGGTTGACAATATACTATTGGTTTTCCATTATCTCCACCCTCTCTAATAGCTGGTTCAATTGGTAAACATCCTAAAACCTGAGTATTATATTGATCTGCTAACTCTTCACAAGTTCCCATACCAAATATATCAGATTCAGTTTTACATGAAGGACAAATAAAGCCACTCATATTTTCAACAATTCCACCAATAGGAATATGAAGTTTTTTAAACATATCTAAAGATCTTCTTGAATCATCAAGTGCAACATGTTGAGGAGTTGTAACATTAATACCACATGTAATAGGTACACTTTGAGCTAATGTTAATTGTGCATCACCAGTTCCAGGAGGCATATCAATAAATAAAATGTCTAATTCTTCCCATAAAATATCACGAAGTAATTGTTGAATTGCTTTCATAATCATAGCCCCTCTCCAAATTAAAGCTTGTCCTTCTTCCATTAATGAACCCATAGACATAACATCAACACCATATGTATTAAATGGTTTTGCTTTATTTCCAATAACTTCTACTTCTTTTCCGTTTAAACCCATCATACGAGGTATATTTGGACCATAAATATCAGCATCTAAAATACCTACTTTTTTACCTTGCATTGCTGCCGCAATTGCTAGGTTAACAGTTGTAGTTGATTTTCCAACTCCACCTTTTCCAGAACTTACCATTACAAAGTTTTTAATTTGAGGGGCAATATTACTACCACTTACACTATTACTTTGTTGTTTTGGTTCTTTAGGTTTTTTTAGATTAATTGAAACAGTTAAAATACCAATTTTTTCTAAAGCTAAAGAGATATCTTTTTTTAATTGTTGTGCTACTTCAGCTGAACTAGATGTTATATTTAGTTGAATAACACAGCTTTCATCATCTACTACATCAATATCCTTTACAAAACCAAACTCTACGATTGATTTTTGAAAACCAGGATAAAGAACAGACTCTAATTCTTTTTTAATATCAGCTACGCTTGCCATATAAATTCCTTATAATTATTAATTTTTTGTATTATATTTAAAATAGGATAATTTTTGTCTTAATTAAAATTTTAATAAAAAAAGTCAAGTAAAAATACTTAACCTTTTTAAATTTGTTAGAATTTAAGTTTTAACTTCCCATTGCTTTCATAGTTTTACCATGTTGTTCAACAATTTTTTGAGTAATTTTATATGAACAAAATTTTGGTCCACACATAGAACAAAATTCTGCTTCTTTAAATACATCTTGAGGTAATGTTTCATCATGATATTCTTTCGCACGTTCTGGATCTAAACAAAGCTCAAATTGTTTATTCCAATCAAAACCATATCTTGCATCTGACATTGCATCATCAATATCTCTTGCATCTTTTCTCCCTCTAGCAATATCAGCAGCATGAGCAGCAATTTTATATGCAATAATACCTTCTCTAACATCTTGTGCATTTGGAAGTCCAAGATGCTCTTTTGGTGTAACATAACAAAGCATAGAAGCTCCATGCCAACCACCAATAGCAGCACCAATAGCAGAAGAGATATGATCATATCCAGCAGCAATGTCAGTAACAAGAGGTCCTAAAATATAGAAAGGAGCTTCATGACAATACTCTCTCTCAATTTTCATATTTCTCTCAATTTGATTTAAAGGAATATGACCTGGCCCTTCAATCATAACTTGAACATCTTTTTCCCAAGCTCTTAAAGTTAGCTCACCTAAAATTTTAAGTTCAGATAATTGTGCTTCATCAGAAGCATCAAATAAACAACCAGGTCTTAAAGAATCTCCTAAAGATAAAGATACATCATATTTTCTACAAATATCTAATATCTCATCAAAAGCTTCATAAAATGGGTTTTCTTTGTGATAGTGCATCATCCAAGCAGCCATTAAAGAACCACCACGTGAAACTATTCCCATTTTTCTTTTTGCAACATGAGGCATAAATTTAAGTAAGAATCCTGCATGAATAGTAAAATAAGAAACACCTTGTTTTGCTTGTTTTACTAATACAGCTAACATTCTCTCTATTGTTAAATCTTCAATTTTATCATTACAATCATGTAAAATTTGATAAATAGGTACTGTCCCAATAGGAACAGTTGAGTGTTTAATAACTGCTTCTCTAATTGAGTCCAAATCTCCACCAGTACTTAAATCCATAATAGTATCTGCCCCATATTTTAAACATACATCAACTTTTTCAATCTCTCCTGAGATATCAGAAGCTAAAGTAGATGATCCAATATTAGCATTGATTTTACATGAAGATGCAATTCCAATAGCCATTGGTGTTAAATGTTTATGATTTACATTTGCAGGAATTATTAATCTTCCTCTTTGTATTTCACTTCTTATTAGTTCTACATCAACTTCTTCTACTTTTGCTACATCTTCCATATCTTTAGTAATAATGCCTTTTTTGGCATAATACATCTGAGTTCTTACTTCATCATCTTTATGATTGTCTAGCCAATCTCTCATATAAAAATCCTAAATATTTTTTTATAATTATAGCAAAGTTTGTTTATAGGAACTTAATTAATTCAATTAAAATTGATAACTATTTTAAAAGAGTTATAGGTATTGCAAAATTACTTATAATTGATGAATTTGCTTATGTTAAATTTAATGAAATTGAAGCTAATTTATTTTTCCAAGTAATTAACAAAAAATATGAATTAGGATCAATAATAATTACTTCAAATTTATCTTTTACTAAATGGAAGGAGGTGTTAAATAAGGATGAAGCATTAACAGCTGCAATTCTAGATAGATTAATTCATCATTCACATTTAATAAATGTAACAGGTGAAATCTATAGATTAAAACAAAAAAGAGAAGCTGGATTATTAGAAATTTCAGCTAATTAGGTGTTGCAAAGTGCTGCACTTTTATACTGTGTATTGGTATATTTTTGGATTGCACTTGTCAATACACAAGCTATACTCATACACAAATATTCAAAGGTAATAATATAACTATATCAATGGATGGTAAAGATAGAGCTACTGATAATATTTATATAGAACGATTCTGAAGAAGTGCTAAAGTTGAAAGAATTTATCTAAATGAATACAATTCAATCAAGTAGCTAAAAGAGAATACTAAAGATTAGGTAGATTTTTATAATCATAAAAGATTTCATGAAACTTTAAATTACAAAAAATTAATAACTTTTTCAAAAGTGGCTTTAATAAATAAATTTATAAAATATTAATATTATTTCATTTAATTATACTTTAACTGTCTATGACTCTATCATTATATTTGCCAAATAATAAGCTTTATTTGTATATCAAACAAACTTTCACCTTGACTTTCTAAACGTGGCACTTCTAATGTAAATTTGTACAATAAAATATTTGTGAGCCGCTTGCAAATTCAATAATACTCAATAGCTAATTTTTTATTTTCATCACTTTTAGTTTTAAAAAAATGATTATTTATTTTTCTTTGCGTAGTTTACACTAAATTTAGTAAATTTCTTAAAAAATCATATTTTTTCTCCATACTTTATGGTTTTGACTATAAAATTGAAGATTTTTCTATTATTTTTAATAAAAGTCATGTAATGAGTTTTAAACTTTGATGAATACAAACAGATAAAATTCCAAATGATAAAACAGAAGCTACTTTTGTAGCTCCTTGATAATAAATTGTATTACATCCAAAGTCATCTTTTAAATATTTATTTACTCTTTCAACCATACTTCTTTGATTGTAGTGGTGTTCATCTGATGATTTAGGTAAATTTAAAAATTCAAATTTTACTTTTTCATCTTTGATAAGTTGAATCTTTTGTTTTAATTCTTTTGAGTTCTTGGGATTTATATCTATAATTGCTTTATGATTTAGTTTTTCAGAAAACTCTCTAATTATATCGCTGTCATACCAAGCATCAAGTAAATCACGAAGATACATCACTCTTTTACTAGTTTCATTGATAAGTGGAAGTGCTACTGAACTATCATGAACATTTGCACCTGAATAGAATGCTGCTATTGGTATATCTCCATCTACTGCACTAATATGAAGTTTACCACCTATTGTAATCTCTCTGTTACCTTTAGAATTTTGTTTGACACCAACACCACAAACAGTAGATACTAAAGATAACATTTTTTTAGTAGTTTTCATCTCTTTTTGTAGTTCTAAAATCTTTGGTTTTACAGGCTCTCTCTTTTCACCTTTCTTAGGTCGTCCGACCTTATTTTTAGGCTTTTCTTCTTTCTTAATCTTTACAGGTTTTTCTCTAAGTGGTATCATAGCAGCATCTGTTGCATTGTACATAAAAACTGTATCCGATAAATATTCATTAACAAACTTTTTATGAGTTTTTTGAGCTATTTGTAAATCACTCAATTCTTTGAATACCCTACTAAATTTAGCTTCACTTGGAATATCTATTTTATACCTCCATCCACACAATACTCGTAATACTCTATCGCTATGAAGTCTATCAATTAAATCTCTTGTTGTTTGCATATTGTAAACAGATTTAGCAATCATTGCTCTTGCTATTTCTATTCTATCTTTTGGAATGTTTGTAATAGTTACAACTGTTACATTCTTTTCAATTTGAGCAAAGTCTAAAATCTTTATTAGTTTCTCTTCTTTGGTACTTAATGTTCCTAATTGTTCTTTTATTTCAAGAAACAAACAATTTTCAAGGTTTAGAATTTTAGTCCACATTTTAGATAGGTTTGTAGATAATTTTGGTAAAATATTTTTCATAAGTTGAATCTCTTTTCTGTTAAATTTTATGGTATAAAATTATAACTTATCTGAAATTAGATTTCAACTTTTTGTAACAAAAATGAATTAAATTATGAGCTTTTTTGTGAATTTGCAAGTGGCTCTTGAATCTATTTGTTTTAAAAAAGAATCTACATATTCTAATCTATCATTAAGAGCATAATCTGAAAAAGAGAGGTTTGAATCTTTAAATGCCAATTTATTACCTTTTTCCTTAAATATCTTTAATTTATATGTGTAATTATAGCTAAAAATAGCCTTTAAATACCTTAACTAAAGGCTTGGTTGAGATTTATTTTAGAGTGTTACTGTGCAGTGGTCTCTCCATGTCTTTTGTAAAAGTACTCTTTAAAAATTATTTCTTGCAATTTAGATGCTCGTCTTGATGAAGAAAAATTATGATTACAGTCAGTACATTTATATCTTTGTATTCCACCTTTCTTTCCATTCTTTTTGGTGTATTTTGAAAATCATTTTGGACAAGTTTTAGTATTTTTTTACAGTCATCTATAAATAATCCTTTTTAAACCTTTGTAGTACCTAGTCTTACTTGAGTTTTCAGCCTGAAAAAGTTTTTTATGCTGCTTGATAAAATTGATATGTTTCGTTAGTGGTGTAATAATACTTTGCTAAATTTAGTAGGTTCTATTTTTTCATACGAACTTATTTAACGTAATCTTAATAATTTAGATACACTATGTACAAAATAACTCAATTTTTCAAGAAATAACAAAGTTGATACTTTGTTTCAAATTAGTTTGATGAGAAATATACATAAAGATTACCTATGAACACAGAGAAGAAAGTATTTTATCTATTTATTTCACTTATTGTTTTAATGATTACGTGCGTTGTTATTCATATAAATGATTTTAAAACAGAAAATAATTCGACAAATATTATTCAAGAAGAATTAAATAGTGTTTTTACTGATGCACTTGACAAAATTAAATCAATTACAATTGCTTTCTCTAGGGATACAGAAAACAAAAATCTTGAAAGTAATTCAAGTAAAATAATTGACGAACCTTTATTTTTAGTTAAAGAAGAAGAACAAACAAAAGAAGAGGTTAGAGTAGATACTCAAGAAAATATAGCTAAAAATGAGAATTTATTCTTATCTACTTCGGAAATAACACAAGAAAATAAAGAACTAGCAGAAAAACCCAAAGAAGAAGTTGTAATTGAAAAAAAGATTGAAGAACCTTTAATTATAATAGATAGTAGATATATTAGACTGAAAAATGAAAAAAATATTGAAGATTTATCAAAAGAGACTCAACAATTACAATTAAGAATAATTGAGTATATAAATAAAAATCCAATTATTTTTAAAAGAGGAAGTAATAATATTACAAGGAAAAGTAATAAAAGTATAAAAGCTATTGTAAAGATTCTTGAAGAGTTTCCAAATATAAAAATAGAAGTTGCTGGACATACAGATGCAATTGGTGCTACAAAATTGAATCAAGTAATTTCATTAAAACGAGCAATAAGTGTTAGAAATAGACTTATTTATTATAAAATCGCAGAAAATAGAATAATTGCAAGAGGATATGGGTTTAGTATTCCTTTGGTTAAAAATAGCCCTAATGGGTATTCAAAAATAAATAGAAGAGTGGAATTTAATATAATAAAGGAATAAAAAATGATGGAAGTAGCATTTCAAATAATATTTTGTTTAGCAATTGCAGCTATTATAGGTTTTTTTATAGGTCTGTTGGTTGGTAAATCTTTTGATACGAATAGTTCGATTATTTTTGGTGGGACACAAGCTCCTTATGGAGCAGTTCAGGGAAATATTTACAATAAACCCTTAATTAGAAGTTCTCCTAGGCCAGCTGGTAAAGATAATTTAAAAGAGATAACAGCTATTGATATTGCATTAGAAAAGAAATTAAATGAGTTAGGAATTTATCATTTTGATCAAATATCAAAATGGAGTCCTAAAAATTGCAATTGGGTTGAAGAATTCTTTGTACTAGAAGATAATCAAATAAAAGAAAACAACTGGATAGAAGAAGCAAAAAAACTCTCAATAGTTTAGTTGGGACTGTAATAAATTCCATGTCAACACCTAAGTTCTCCTAAAATTATACCAAATTCTGTAACTAATCACCCTAGGAAACCTCAAAAAGAATTCTAATATTTACCTCAATAAATAGTAATTTAAAGCCTATAAATAGGACTAATTAGCTATAATTCACTACATAAAAAGTAGGAATAAATTTTGAAGAAAATTCGCCTGAAATATCAATTTTCAATAAAATCCAAAAAAGAACTTAAAGATTTATCCCATAAAGAGCTTCTTAAATATATAGAAAACCTTCAAGATAACCTCGTGCAAGAAAAACCACCAAAGAATTCAAACAACTCCAGTATTTCACCATCAAGTGAGATAGCACCTCCTCAAAAAAGAAATAATAAAAATCAATCTCTTGAAGAGAAGAGTGGTAAAAGTGTTGGTGGACAATCAGGGAGAGAGGGAGTAACTCTTTTACAAAGTGATACTCCTGATGAGATTGTTGCATTGCCTTATAAACTATTAGAATGTAAAAAGTGCAGTAGTGATATATCTACTGTTGTATCTGCACTCAAAGAAAGACGACAAGTCTTAGATATTGAATTATCATCTATTACTCATAAAATAACAGAGTATCAAAGCTTCTCTAAAAAGTGTTTCTCTTGTGGTTATGAAAATCATGACAGTAGTGCATTTACAATATCACCAAATATCAGTTATGGGTCAACAGTTATAGCTATGGTTTCATACCTAAGTGTTTCTCAGTATATGTCAAATATGAGAATAGTAGAACTTATGAACAACCTATTCAATATAAAACTCTCAGAGGGAAGCATTACAGGCTTATTAGCAAAAGCCTCAGCACTCTCACAAAATACTATTAACAAAATCACAGCTCTACTGGAGAAAGCTCCTCTAGTAGGTATAGATGAGACTGGATGTAAGGTTAATGGCTCTAAACATTGGCATTGGACTTTTCACAATGAGAGCAATACTCTTATTGTTGCGGATAAGTCACGAGGAACTAAGGTCATCAACAATACTTTTACAAATGGTTTTAAAAATGCTTGTGTGGTTCATGATAATTATTCATCATATAGCTCACTTGAGTGTGTTAGTGAACAGTTATGTTTAGCACACAAGATGAGAGATTTAAACTATGCTATTGAGTGTGATGAGACTAAGCTAATGAAAGATATAAAGACATTACTCAAAGAAGCTATAAGAGATGATAAAGTCAACTTAACTTCCATTGCTAGAGTAACTCTAAAAAGTCAATATGACAAATCACTTCAACATCTTTTAACTATGCCATACATTGAAAAAAGTGAAACGCATAAACAAATAAAATCACTTACAAAATCTAAAGATAAACTGTTTACTTTTTTACTTAATGAAAATATCCCAGCAGATAATAATGCTAGTGAGCGTGCCATTAGAAATATAAAAGTTAAGCAAAAAGTATCAGGACAATTCAAATCACTTAAGGGTGCACAAAATTATGCTAATTTACGATCAGTTATTGATACTTCTCGTAAGCGTGGCTTAAATGAGTTTGAATCATTGGTTTCTGTAATGAAGGGGAATTCTCTCTTTTAGATAGGGTGATTAGTTACCCAAATTTAAAGCATCTTTCAATCTCTCCTTAAAATGAATATTAAGTTAAGAGATTGTGAGGCTTCAATTTCTAACAGGCATCGTCCACTTTTTTTTCAGCATTTTGTATCCCAGCAAAGAGTAATTTCAATAAGCTATTATCATTTGGAAAAGCATCTTTAGTTTTAGTGAGAGTTCTGAATACAGACTTAATAAAAAATATAGGAGCTTGAATAATTACTTTTTTTGATAATTTAGTAAATAAAAATGAGTGTAAGGGAGTGTAAATCTAGCTGTGTAAACCCACCAATTATCTTCAATTACTTTGTATATTTTTCCATAATTTCACTGAAAAATATACATAGTCAGTCCTGAAAAAACCACTTTAAAAAGAGTAATCTAATTTTAATTCAATCATATTTTATAAAAACCTAAATTTTATTATCAACAATAGTTGATATAAAGATGTTAATCTTTGTATCTCTTGTGTAGATTCTAGTACTAGATTAAAATCTTGTATAAAAAGTGCATAAAAGTAGATATTCATCCACTTTTTAAGATTAAAGGCAGTAGCTGAGAGTAAGAGATTTATTTCATCCCCTTTAAAACCTTTTAAATAATTTCTCTCCATTCTATAATCAGATTTCATATGACCAATTGTCTAGTTTCACCACGTTATGGTTGCCTAGTTACATAAATTAAGAAAGCGATAGCTTAACAACATAATTGTAAAATCTTTACAGCAAATAAGGATTTTAAAAATGTCACAAGTCTATCACTCTAATGCCAGAACAAACCAGCATGTAAGAGAAATAATACAACAATCTAATTTAACAAATGTTGAATTAGCTAAAAATTACAATCTAAATATTAAAACTATCTCTAAATGGAAGCATAGGAATTTTATTAAAGATAAAAGTTCAAGACCACACAATATAAAAACAACTTTAACACCTTTAGAAAAAGAGTTAATTAAAGTAGTCAGAACAATGACTTGGATGGAGTTAGATGACTTAGCAGATACAATCGTTGATATTATTCCAAATGCAAATAGAAGTAATATTTATCGTACTTTAAAAGCCTTTGATATAAACAGAGTTCCACAAGAGCAAAAAGAAAAAGCTAAAAAGTTCAAAGAGTATGAGCCTGGTTATTTACATATAGATGTAACTTACTTACCAAAGTTTGAGAAACAAAAATATTATTTATTTGTAGCAATAGACAGGGCTACAAGGCTACTTTACTATAAAGTGTATGAGAATAAGACAGCAGCAAATGCAGTATCTTTTCTAAAAGAATGTAAAGAATTTTTTCCATTTTACTTAACACATATTTTAACAGATAATGGATTAGAGTTCACAGACAAATGGGCAAGAGGAAAAGGTTTTGTAAGTGGTAATCATAAGTTTGATGTAGAGTGTAAAGATGATGAGATAGAACATAGGCTAACAGCTCCATACACACCTCAAACTAACGCAATGGTAGAAAGAGTAAACGGAACTATTAAAAATGCTACAATTAAAGCAGAAGAGTATGACAATATTGATGATGTTAAAAAAGATTTAAATAAATTTTTGATATACTACAACTTCAATAGAAGACATGGTTCTTTAAAAAAAGAATTAAAAGTTAGAACTCCATTTGATGCAGTTCAAAGTTGGTTTCAAACGAAACCTGAAATATTTAAGATTTTACCAGATGTGTTTCAACATATTGCTTTTGAAATGGTACAACGTGGTGAAACTTGACAGTTAGTCAATTATAAGAAAAAGTAAAAAAGTAAGCACCCATTTTTTTAATTAAGTCGTATATTATGTGCTTTTTATACGAAGTAAGCAAATAGTATAATGTCTTCTCATTTAAATCTAAATCTTGTGCTACTTTTACAACACTTTCATTATTATTTAAAATTAACTGTACGGTGGAACCTTTGAATTCTTTACTGTATTTATTTTTTCTCATGAGCCGCTTGCAAATTCAATAATACTCAATAGCTAATTTTTTATTTTCATCACTTTTAGTTTTAAAAAAATGATTATTTATTTTTCTTTGCGTAGTTTACACTAAATTTAGTAAATTTCTTAAAAAATCATATTTTTTCTCCATACTTTATGATTTTGACTATAAAATTGAAGATTTTTCTATTATTTTTAATAAAAGTCATGTAATGAGTTTTAAACTTTGATGAATACAAACAGATAAAATTCCAAATGATAAAACAGAAGCTACTTTTGTAGCTCCTTGATAATAAATTGTATTACATCCAAAGTCATCTTTTAAATATTTATTTACTCTTTCAACCATACTTCTTTGATTGTAGTGGTGTTCATCTGATGATTTAGGTAAATTTAAAAATTCAAATTTTACTTTTTCATCTTTGATAAGTTGAATCTTTTGTTTTAATTCTTTTGAGTTCTTGGGATTTATATCTATAATTGCTTTATGATTTAGTTTTTCAGAAAACTCTCTAATTATATCGCTGTCATACCCAGCATCAAGTAAATCACGAAGATACATCACTCTTTTACCAGTTTCATTGATAAGTGGAAGTGCTACTGAACTATCATGAACATTTGCACCTGAATAGAATGCTGCTATTGGTATATCTCCATCTGCTGCACTAATATGAAGTTTACCACCTATTGTAATCTCTCTGTTACCTTTAGAATTTTGTTTGACACCAACACCACAAACAGTAGATACTAAAGATAACATCTTTTTAGTAGTTTTCATCTCTTTTTGTAGTTCTAAAATCTTTGGTTTTACAGGCTCTCTCTTTTCACCTTTCTTAGGTCGTCCGACCTTATTTTTAGGCTTTTCTTCTTTCTCAATCTTTACAGGTTTTTCTCTAAGTGGTATCATAGCAGCATCTGTTGCATTGTACATAAAAACTGTATCCGATAAATATTCATTAACAAACTTTTTATGAGTTTTTTGAGCTATTTGTAAATCACTCAATTCTTTGAATACCCTACTAAATTTAGCTTCACTTGGAATATCTATTTTATACCTCCATCCACACAATACTCGTAATACTCTATCGCTATGAAGTCTATCAATTAAATCTCTTGTTGTTTGCATATTGTAAACAGATTTAGCAATCATTGCTCTTGCTATTTCTATTCTATCTTTTGGAATGTTTGTAATAGTTACAACTGTTACATTCTTTTCAATTTGAGCAAAGTCTAAAATCTTTATTAGTTTCTCTTCTTTGGTACTTAATTGTTTAGTCCCAAAGACTTACTCAAAGGATTCAACTTAAAGTACTCTGGGTTTTTCCTGAATATTTGAGACATTGTATCATAAGGTGTTTTATACTTTAAAGCTTTGAGTTTTTTCTGATAATTATATAAAAGAAGAAAGCTCATCAAGTGTAACTTTAGAGCTTTTAAGGTCTCATAATGAAAAAGTTTCACAGTATGGTCTTTAAGAACTTTATTCATCACTTCTACCTGACCATTAGTCCAAGGATGTCTAAACTTAGTCAAACGGTGTTCTATTTTATACTTTTGGCATACTATATCAAAAGGATGAATCTTATCTTTTGGTCTTAAATGTTCACTTAGAAGTGCATAAGTAAATTGAGCTCCATTATCTGTTAAAATAGTATGGATTTTAAAAGGTATATCTTGTATAAAGTTTTCTAAGAATGAACAAGCGATAGCCTGAGTCATTCTTTCATGAATTTCCACATAAGTATACTTAGTAGCACGATCTATAGCTACGAACATATAGGCTTTGCCTTCTTCACTATGAACTTCTGAAATATCTATATGGACATATCCTATATCATACTCTTTGAACTTCTTTTTTTCTGTTTTATCACGGGGTTCTTTGGGCAAACGGCTTAATCCATGACGTTGCAAGCATCTGTGTAAGTTTGACCTTGTCATTTTAGGTATCTCATCCATCAGGGCTATAAAAACATCATCTAGTGCAAACTTGGTAACTCTTCTAAACTCACAAATTATTTGTTCTTCTTCTTGACTTAGTACTGTTGACCTTGCTATCGTCGGTCCACTTTTTTTATCAGTGATTCTATTGGCATTCTTCCATTTTGTTACTGTTTTTGGATTAAGGGACAATCTTGCAGCTAACTCTGTGATTGTCTCTTGAGACTCTTGTATTTCTTTTCGAATTCTTGGCGTCGTCTTGGCATTAGAGTGTTGTATATTTCCCATAAATCTACTCCTTTTATAAAATAATAGCTGACTCCATGAGAATTAGGGACTAAACACTTAATGTTCCTAATTGTTCTTTTATTTCAGGAAATAAACAATTTTCAAGGTTTAGAATTTTAGTCCACATATTTGAAAGATTTGAAGATGATTTTGGTATAATATTTTTCATAAGTTGAATCTCTTTTCTGTTAAATTTTATGGTATAAAATTATAACTTATCTGAAATTAGATTTCAGCTTTTTGTAACAAAAATGAATTAAATTATGAGCTTTTTTGTGAATTTGCAAGTGGCTCTATTATATAAAGTTTTCATGAAATGTATTCTAAGTAATATTGAATAGTTGAATCTTAGCATTAATTTAGTCATATTATATAGTTTAATTATAAATATTTCAACCATCATAAATTATACTAAGTGGTATTGAATATTAAATAGAAAAAAGTTCACTATGAAATTCAGTTACCCTTCCATATGTCGTATGACATTCTGTGCATAGAGTAAGTCGAAAAAAAGGGCAATTCCTCCACCATGTAAGCATGAACGAACATTCTAATCTTCAAGGAGATGAAAGGCCATATTTAAAAGTTGTTTTGCACCTTAAAATCAAAGCTTTTCGTTCATTATAAATTAATAAACTTCATGTAGTTTACAAAAGGCTTTTTTAAGATCAAAGATAAGATCTTTTGGATCTTCTAATCCTATATTAATCCTAATTAAATGGCCTTTTTTATTCCACGATTTTTTTATTCTGTATTCACTTGGGTCTTGTACTGGTATTAATAAACTTTCAAAACCACCCCAACTATGGCCTAATCCAAAAAACTTTAATGAATTAATCATTGATTCAATGGATGTTTTACTATACTTTAAATCTAGTAAAAAAGAAAATACACCGGATGCTCCAATAAAATCTCTTTTCCAGATTGCATAACCTTTATCGCCCTTCAGCGCAGGATAAAATATTTCTTTTACTTCAGTTCTTTTATTTAACCATTTTGCGATTATCATTGCATTCTTGCTATGCTGGTCTAATCTTAATGAGATTGTTTTCATTCCTCTTAATGCAGAATATATATCCTCATTCCCTGCACATTGACCAATTTTTATACTATAGAGCCACTTGCAAATTAACAAAAAAGCTCATAATTTAATTTATTTTGTTCAAAAAAGTTGAAATCTAATTTCAGATAAGTTATAATTTTATACCATAAAATTTAACAGAAAAGAGATTCAACTTATGACAAATATTTTACCAAAATTATCTACAAACCTATCTAAAATGTGGACTAAAATTCTAAACCTTGAAAATTGTTTGTTTCTTGAAATAAAAGAACAATTAGGAACATTAAGTACCAAAGAAGAGAAACTAATAAAGATTTTAGACTTTGCTCAAATTGAAAAGAATGTAACAGTTGTAACTATTACAAACATTCCAAAAGACAGAGAAGAGATAGCAAGAGCAATGATTGCTAAATCTGTTTACAATATGCAAACAACAATAGATTTAATTGATAGACTTCATAGCGATAGAGTATTACGAGTATTGTGTGGATGGAGGTATAAAATAGATATTCCAAGTGAAGCTAAATTTAGTAGGGTATTCAAAGAATTGAGTGATTTACAAATAGCTCAAAAAACTCATAAAAAGTTTGTTAATGAATATTTATCGGATACAGTTTTTATGTACAATGCAACAGATGCTGCTATGATACCACTTAGAGAAAAACCTGTAAAGATTGAGAAAGAAGAAAAGCCTAAAAATAAGGTCGGACGACCTAAGAAAGGTGAAAAGAGAGAGCCTGTAAAACCAAAGATTTTAGAACTACAAAAAGAGATGAAAACTACTAAAAAGATGTTATCTTTAGTATCTACTGTTTGTGGTGTTGGTGTCAAACAAAATTCTAAAGGTAACAGAGAGATTACAATAGGTGGTAAACTTCATATTAGTGCAGTAGATGGAGATATACCAATAGCAGCATTCTATTCAGGTGCAAATGTTCATGATAGTTCAGTAGCACTTCCACTTATCAATGAAACTGGTAAAAGAGTGATGTATCTTCGTGATTTACTTGATGCTGGGTATGACAGCGATATAATTAGAGAGTATTCTGAAAAACTAAATCATAAACCAATTATAGATATAAATCCCAAGAACTCAAAAGAATTAAAACAAAAGATTCAACTTATCAAAGATGAAAAAGTAAAATTTGAATTTTTAAATTTACCTAAATCATCAGATGAACACCACTACAATCAAAGAAGTATGGTTGAAAGAGTAAATAAATATTTAAAAGATGACTTTGGATGTAATACAATTTATTATCAAGGAGCTACAAAAGTAGCTTCTGTTTTATCATTTGGAATTTTATCTGTTTGTATTCATCAAAGTTTAAAACTCATTACATGACTTTTATTAAAAATAATAGAAAAATCTTCAATTTTATAGTCAAAACCATAAAGTATGGAGAAAAAATATGATTTTTTAAGAAATTTACTAAATTTAGTGTAAACTACGCAAAGAAAAATAAATAATCATTTTTTTAAAACTAAAAGTGATGAAAATAAAAAATTAGCTATTGAGTATTATTGAATTTGCAAGTGGCTCCTAAGATAATAAATATATACAAAAAGTAAATAAAGCAATATCATTTAATGCTATTAAATATAAAGCATTTGATCTATTTTATTCAGATGCTCCACACGATGAAGTACTTGAGCAATTAGAGAAGTTATTTTTAACAAATACAATCACTTCTCAGTCCATTAGTAAATGGAAAAAGCAGTTTTTACAGAATGCTTCCCTTGCATTTGAGCCAAATAAAGTAATACAAGAATTTAAAAATGAAATCAAAACAAAAGATGAAGAGATAGAAGAGCTTCAAAAACAACTGGGTAAATCTGTTGTTGAAAAGGAATGGCTTGCAAAAAAGCTAAAAAGCTCGGTCTCATCTAAAGAGAGAAAAACTCTTATTGAGCACGGGCTTAAAATAAGTAAAACAATACAATGTAAATTATTAGGTATTAGTCGAACATCTCATTATTATAAAGAAGTTCCTTTGAGTAAAATAAATCTAAAAATTATGCATAGTATAGATGAAATAGCCACAGATAATGGAGAATATGGCTATAGATTTATTCATCAGCAATTATTAGAGGATGGCTATAATATTGGGAAAGACAAAGTACTTAAATATATGCAAAATATGGGGATACAAGCCATATACCCAAGAAAAAAGCGATCAATAAGCATTAAAAATCAAGAACATAAAATTTATGCATATTCATTAAAACCTTACTGGAGTAGAATAGACAGAAGAAAACACATATATGTACCCAATCCAAATGAAGTCTGGAGTGGAGATATTACGTACATAAGAGTAAAGGGTGGCTTTATGTATTTAGCAGCTGTTATAGACTGGCATAGCAAAGCAATACTAGCTTATAAAATATCGAATTCTATGGATGCCGCGCTTGCAAGTGATGTATTAAAAGCTGCCTTATTAAAGTATGCTAAACCTAAAATATTTAATTCAGACCAGGGAGGTCAATATACAAGTTATGAACATACTCAAATTTTAAAAGAATATGATATTCAAATATCTATGAATGGGCAAGGAAAAAGTATTGATAATATCGTTATAGAGAGATTTTTTAGAACGTTAAAACATGGTAATATTTACATTAATGATTATCAAACAATAAAGGAGTTAAAAGAAGGTGTAAGAAACTATATACATAAGTATAATTTTAAGAGATTTCATTCAGCAATTGCTTATCAAAAACCAATGAATTTATATCTTGCATTTCTCAAAAATGTAGGGTAAGATAAGAGTAGAAGGTGGAAATTAATTAAGCTGAAATCTTGTCTTGATTTTTCAGGCCATTATAGTATACCTCTTGAGTATAATTAATACTAAAACAACTAAAATATTTATTAAAAAGAAACTTATACCCGCTATAAATAAGTTATAGTTTTTCATTAAAAAGCTAAAAAATAGAGGACCTAATCCAAACCCTATATTCCATGTAGCACTTAACATTCCAAATACTTTTCCCCTATTTGAAGTGCTAGTGAACTCATTAATTTTTGTATTTAACTTTGCAACATGAGTTAATTCACCAAGAGTAAAAATAAATATAGAAATAAATGCTAATATAAAGTAGTCAAAAAATTGAAATAGAGATATAGTTAAAAAAAATATTGAAAAAACGGATAAACTGAATATTATTTGCCAATAAAAATCCCAGTTTTTAATTAACTGAAGTATATATAATTGCAATAAAACTATAATAATAGGGTTTATTACAAAAACAATTCCTATTATTACTGGATCCATATTTAAATATTTATTAAAAATAATTCCTAAAAGTTCATTAAAAACTCCATAAGAACATACAGTAATAATATTTAAAAGAAATATTGAGTATATTGCAGATTTTAAATTTATATTAAAAAAAGAATTCTTTTCTTCTTTTTTACTATTTACCTCATCTGATTTAGTATCAAGAGGATTAAAAAGAAAAATAATAGATACCGCAGATATAATAGCCAATAATATACCAGTTAGAATATAAAGAAGACTTGCATTAAATGATATAATTAGTCCTCCCATTACCGTTCCTACTCCAAATGATAAGTTTTGAACTATATAAAATAATGCAAATGGAATACTATCATCTTTTTTATCAATATTATCGCCAATTATAGCCATAAAGGAAGTTCTAAACATTGCATGAAAAAAACCTAATAGAATAAATACAATAAAAAATTGACTTAATGTTGTTACAAATGCCAACAGAATGTATAATGCACTTGTTGTAAATGTACCTATTAATAATACAATTTTTCTTCCAAAACAATCACTGAAATATCCCCCAAGTGGTCCACCAATTGTTCTAAAAATAAAATAGATAAAAATTACACTCGAAATACTAGTAATATCTACCCCTAGTCTATTAGTCATATCTATCATTAAGAATGGAATTATAATGCCTCTAGATGCACCAAACAAAAAATCTAAAAAAATTATTTTTTTATGAATTGACTTTAGGTTTTTTATTGCTTTTATTGTCATTAACTTAACTTTTATTTAATATAAGTTTTTTTACGAAACTATTGATTTTATTTTCCATAACAATAGTATCTATATCCGTACTATACACAGCATAACAATGTCTTGAGAATGAATCTCTAATTAAACGGATAGGATTATTTGCATCTATTAATATACCAATTTCATAAAAAATAACGCCAGGTAATTCTTTATATTCCTTACCTTTTTTGTCTCTTTTAAATCCAACATAATTTTCATTACCTGGCCAGTATATAATACTATTATCTTTTAAAATATCGCTGTTCAATTGTTCATTATTATTTAGGATAAAGTATTTTTGATAAACTTTAGTGTTATTATCATTATTAAAACTTATGTCTTTATCTAATATTATTTTGATATATAACTCATATGGATTTATTATGTTCTTATATAAATATAAATCCATAATTCTATCCCCTGGATTTCGTACACACCATTCCATAACTTTAGGCATTATATTATTTTCTAATTTAAATTCAAGATGTACAATTGCATTAGAAACTTTACTTTCTTTTATTATAAACTCATTCATTTTATTGATTTCTTCTACTACACTATTTGGCAATTTACTATTATAATTAATTTCATGTCCTAATTCGACAGGAAACTCAATTCCTTTACATTTCATAGTCGTTTTTTTTGTAATAGAAGAAAAAATTATTTTTCCATTCTTAACCCAACTTTCAATTGAGAATTCTGGTCCTTCAATTTTTTCTTCTAACAAATATGATTTATTATTATCTAACAAAAGAATTTGCTTTTGAATTAAAATTTCATCAACTGAAGTATCCCAAATAACTATGTTAGATGATCCATGATCATTAATAGGTTTTATAACACCACTTGAGGGTATATTAAAATAATTATTTATAGAAATTACTTCAGAGTCAACTCCCCAACTTGTATTTTTTAATAGTTGTCTTTGTAAATACTTATTTCTTGAAATTACAGCACTTTGAATATTTATAGATGGTAGATTTAAATATTCAGCAAGGCAGGCAGTATGAATTACTTTTTTTTCTGCTATTCCTAATATTCCAACAATTTTATAATCTCTTTTTAATAAATCTACTTCATGAAATATTTCTTCAAGGAAATCACTATTTTCTTTAGTACAAATTAATTTATCTATTTTATGACTAAAGTGATCTTTATTTTTTCTCTTATACTCAAATAATTTCTTATACTTTTTATTATCATCATCTATACAAACTACATTGTAGTTTAGATTTTTAATACTGTTAACATACTCCTCAATAAACTCACTAAATGCTCCTATTATTAAAACAGCTTTTTTCATTTCTTTCCTTTAATTATATTATAAATTTAATTTTTTTTGTAACATCTAAATATATTTTTTCAACTTCATTATATGGGTTCTCACTGGAAGTTTTAACTTCCCAATTTCTGATTTGGAGAAGATCTATATTATTTGAAGTAATAATAATATCTGCAATTCCCCGAGATGCATCTGGAGGAACTTTTACGTTATCTCCAATTGCGTCATATAAGTGAAAATCAGAGATTTTGTTTTTATAACTATAAACAGCATCTAATCCTTCTATTTTTTGTAGAACCCCTGATTTATTTGGCCAAAAATTTACCATTATCATTGGTTTTCTAAAAAATACTTTTTCTTTGTGTTTTATTCCACACGCTTGATATGCCATTGCTCTTATAGAATTAAAACCTGTCGATTTATATATAGCAGATTGCATGAATGCTCCTCCTATTCGTAATGCAGTCTCAATAATTCTTGATCTATATAATTTATTATTCAAAATAAATTCTGAGGATTCTTTATTAGTTTCTTCAATACGAAATTCGGTATGAGAACAACCAACCTTTGCTCCTATTTTTTTATTAATGTAATTTACTTTCTTAATTAGTATTTTTTTGAATTCAGAAGGAAGTCTAGAATGCATTCTCCACAAATATTCTTCACCATATAAGATTCCTCTTTTAGGTAATAACTTATCAGTAATTGAATAAACATATGTATGGTTTTTAGTTATAAAACCTTCCACACTTATTTCATATATAGGATACTCTTGAGCTAAATTATCATCATGTGATAAAGTGTTACCGCCTAGTGTTTCCTCAAGTAATAAATAATAACTTTCTTTATTAAGAAACATTTCTTCAAACAATGGATCATCTTTTGTTCTGTCATAGCTATTATTATAAAAATAGTCCCAAATATTATCTAATTCATTGATATTTTTTATTTGTTTGCAAAATGAACTTCCTCCAATGCAAGGTGGCTTTAAAAAACATGATTTCCCTTCAAAAGAATTAGTAAAAATTTCTTTAGCCTCTTTTAGTGAATGTACTTTGAAAAAAATAGGTCCATCTATCTTATTTTCTAAAAAGAAAGATCTCATTAGAAATTTATTTCTTGCAATCCTTGATGAATAAAAATCGTTAACGGGTACATCTATTTTAGTTCCTATATCTGACAGTAGTGTTACCGCACCTTCTGAGAGTGTAATTAATCCATCAATACCGTATTCATTTTTATATTTTAATATCTTGTTTAATATTCCATTATGATCAGAAAATTTATGTATTATTAAATCATCAGAGTATAGACTTAAGTAATCAATTTCTTTATTTGCAATAATGATAATTTTGAAATTAATTCTTAGTTCATTCACTAATTCTAAATTTCCTAGTCTTGAAGGACTATGAGAATAGAATACTCCAAGTATAGGTTTGTTTTTCATTTTGAGATTCTATTAAAGATATCTTGAGTTACTGGTTTATAATCTAATAAATTTGTAACTCTCCAACATGAAGGATCTGAACCTACCCATGATTCATATTCACTATACCCATTAGATATTAGATTTTGGTATACAGTACCTCTACATCCTCCATAGCATTCTCTGTTAATAAATAATTCGCATTCCTTGCAATCCCCTTCTATGTATTTTTCTAAATTTCTAATTATTTCTAAAGGTTTTGAAGTAACTATATCTTTTAATTTATCGTGATTTAAATCTCCTAATGTTGTTTCAATTCCAGGGCATGGTTTAACCATTCCATCTGCATGAATGTCTAATCTATTAAGATTTTCATAACAAGTTCCTGCTAGATAAGGAGGTTTTATTTCATATGGTTCATATTCATTTTCACTATCATTTCTTTGAACAATAATAAATAATTCTTCTAATTTATCTTTACCAATAGCAAGGTCTCTATTTTGTTTAGCAAACCCTTGTAATTTTGTTATTTCTATATGCGCATACATATTTTTTTCTCGTGCTTCTTGTATAAGTAAAGGTAAATAATCAACATTTAAATTACTTATGATTGATTCAATTCCAAGCCTAGTAGAACCATCTTTATGCTCTTTATTAAAACAAATATCAACTAGCATATTAATTACAGACTTTTGTTCTTCATACAACTTTATAGCATCTTTTTTTAATCCACTAAGTTTTTTTTGAATAGAAGCATAAAGCATGTAATTATCATCACTACTATCAACCATAGGAACGTTTATCTTTGTCATAATATTAGCACCTGTATTATAAATGTCTCTAGCCATTTTTTCATTTAGAAGTGTTCCATTAGTGACAAGTGTTGTAGCTAAATTAGCACTTGTACAATATTCTACAATTTCAATCATTGATTTAGATGTAGTTGGCTCAAAGGTTCCATTAATTGTAACAGCTTTTATACCAAGTTCAATACCTTGATCAATCCAACCTTTCATTCTAGTCGCCCATAATTTATCTTTACTAAGATCGTTAGAGACTTTACCATTTCTATCTAGCTTTATTGGCCTTTTTACTTCATCTTCATCTCCTACATAACAGTAAGGACATGCCCAATTACATGTATTTGGGGTATTTATTTTTATTCCTAATCTAAATAATTTATGTTCTGAAACATAATTATATCTCTCATCTTGTGTTAGATTAAACCCATAAAAAGCTGGTATTATTTTCATATTAATCCTTAAATAAAAATTAATAAAGTTTATTACATATTAACTTAATAATTTATTAATAAAAGTCTATGTATTCTATCTGATATTGCAACCTTTATTATTAAGATATTAAAGAGTTCGTTAGGGTAGGAATAAATTCCTACCTGATAATCGTTATACTAATTTTACCTCGTAAAATACGAACTAGCTATTAACTGTTCTTGTCGCCACTCAAATTTGTTGTATAACTATCTGACTTTACACCAAGCTAATAAATAATATTTATTGCTTTATACGCTTACCGATATATCAACAACAAACTCTTTGAAATATAATACACTTATATCTCTAGTTTTATTATACGAATATGCTTGGATTTTAGAACATAAAAAGAGTTTTAGTATAAAGGGCACCTCCAACGCCATTAAGTTAAGGAATTAATTCATATTATTATAAGTCTAAAATATCAAACAGCACAAAGATAATTCATCAGAAAGCCTTATTTTATAGGCTTCTCAAGTAGTTTGTAACTACTATTTAGATATAATATATACTTATATTAGTAAGGTTAAATATGTTAAAAAAAACTGTCAAGTTTTAGCAGTTTTTAGAGATAAACCAAAAGATGTTGTATTTATAAATAAACATAAAATTGGTATAAATAGTTTCACAAGAAATAGAAAGTTAGGATTCGATAAAATTATGACTGTGATAATGAAAAAAAGTAGTAAATCTTTACAAAATAGTTTAAATGATATGCAATTAGATTTAGGTGATGATTATACAATCACTAATAGTGCATATACACAAGCAAGAGCTAAATTAAATTATACAGCATTTGAAGAATATGCAAATATGTCAGCAGAAGTTTTTTATAGTGATGGTGAGTATCAAACTTTTAAAGACTTTAGGCTATTAGCTATAGATGGTTCAGTAACAACTTTGCCAAATAGTGAAGATGTAAAAAAAGAATTTAATCCCATGAAAGTAAGATGTCAAATTAAAGATTATGCAAAAGATGTGGTACAAGCAAGAGTATCATGTGTATTTGATGTCTTAAATAATATAGCAATAGATGCATCAATTACTAATAAAAATAAAAGTGATGATAATGATTTAGCAGCATATGATGAGAGAACTTTAGCTTACGGTCATTTAGAACATTGTGATGAAAATGATTTAACTACAATGGATAGAGGCTATATTGGCTTTGAACCATTTGCTAGAACATATAATAAAACAAATATATTGATTAGACTTAAAAAAAATATATTGTAACTAATCACCCTATCTAAAAGAGAGAATTCCCCTTCATTACAGAAACCAATGATTCAAACTCATTTAAGCCACGCTTACGAGAAGTATCAATAACTGATCGTAAATTAGCATAATTTTGTGCACCCTTAAGTGATTTGAATTGTCCTGATACTTTTTGCTTAACTTTTATATTTCTAATGGCACGCTCACTAGCATTATTATCTGCTGGGATATTTTCATTAAGTAAAAAAGTAAACAGTTTATCTTTAGATTTTGTAAGTGATTTTATTTGTTTATGCGTTTCACTTTTTTCAATGTATGGCATAGTTAAAAGATGTTGAAGTGATTTGTCATATTGACTTTTTAGAGTTACTCTAGCAATGGAAGTTAAGTTGACTTTATCATCTCTTATAGCTTCTTTGAGTAATGTCTTTATATCTTTCATTAGCTTAGTCTCATCACACTCAATAGCATAGTTTAAATCTC
Organism: Halarcobacter sp.; assembly: GCA_965243765.1. Lineage (GTDB taxonomy): Bacteria > Campylobacterota > Campylobacteria > Campylobacterales > Arcobacteraceae > Halarcobacter. The sequence continues at coordinate 722,021 of CBDEWB010000019.1, read as the reverse complement.
TCATCTTGTGTGCTAAACATAACTGTTCACTAACACACTCAAGTGAGCTATATGATGAATAATTATCATGAACCACACAAGCATTTTTAAAACCATTTGTAAAAGTATTGTTGATGACCTTAGTTCCTCGTGACTTATCCGCAACAATAAGAGTATTGCTCTCATTGTGAAAAGTCCAATGCCAATGTTTAGAGCCATTGACCTTACATCCAGTCTCATCTATACCTACTAGAGGAGCTTTCTCCAGTAGAGCTGTGATTTTGTTAATAGTATTTTGTGAGAGTGTTGAGGCTTTTGCTAATAAGCCTGTAATGCTTCCCTCTGAGAGTTTTATATTGAATAGGTTGTTCATAAGTTCTACTATTCTCATATTTGACATATACTGAGAAACACTTAGGTATGAAACCATAGCTATAACTGTTGACCCATAACTGATATTTGGTGATATTGTAAATGCACTACTGTCATGATTTTCATAACCACAAGAGAAACACTTTTTAGAGAAGCTTTGATACTCTGTTATTTTATGAGTAATAGATGATAATTCAATATCTAAGACTTGTCGTCTTTCTTTGAGTGCAGATACAACAGTAGATATATCACTACTGCACTTTTTACATTCTAATAGTTTATAAGGCAATGCAACAATCTCATCAGGAGTATCACTTTGTAAAAGAGTTACTCCCTCTCTCCCTGATTGTCCACCAACACTTTTACCACTCTTCTCTTCAAGAGATTGATTTTTATTATTTCTTTTTTGAGGAGGTGCTATCTCACTTGATGGTGAAATACTGGAGTTGTTTGAATTCTTTGGTGGTTTTTCTTGCACGAGGTTATCTTGAAGGTTTTCTATATATTTAAGAAGCTCTTTATGGGATAAATCTTTAAGTTCTTTTTTGGATTTTATTGAAAATTGATATTTCAGGCGAATTTTCTTCAAAATTTATTCCTACTTTTTATGTAGTGAATTATAGCTAATTAGTCCTATTTATAGGCTTTAAATTACTATTTATTGAGGTAAATATTAGAATTCTTTTTGAGGTTTCCTAGGGTGATTAGTTACGAAAAAAGAATCTACATATTCTAATCTATCATTAAGAGCATAATCTGAAAAAGAGAGGTTTGAATCTTTAAATGCCAATTTATTACCTTTTTGCTTAAATATCTTTAATTTATATGTGTAATTATAGCTAAAAATAGCCTTTAAATACCTTAACTAAAGGCTTGGTTGAGATTTATTTTAGAGTGTTACTGTGCAGTGGTCTCGTAATATAGAGTTTATAGCATAGTGCTTTAAAAAAGCAATTTGTAGCACCAGTAAAAAAGAATCGTAAAGCAGCACTAACTCTATAAAGACAGAAATAAAAGAAGATATGTTAATATTGACAGCATAGATATGGGAGCTTGTAGTAGTCGACTTATATATTTAAAAGGTTGCAATACACCTTTGAATATTGGTAAGCAAATTGTCAAAAACGGCAACGATGGTGAACCTATGTATCTGTATCTTATTACTAATGATATAGACTTATCCTTTCAACAGACACTTGAAATCTATCAAAAACGGTGGAAAATAGAGGAATACCACAAGTCATTAAAACAAAATTTAAAGATAGAACATTCGCCAACTAAGGTTGAATTATCACAAAGAAATCATATTAACTTAACTATAGGTGCATTTATCAAGCTAGAAAAACTTCGTTTGAACTATAAAATGAATCACTTTGCAATTAAAGAAAAAATATATATTGAAGCTCTAAAGGTTGCTTATCAAAAAGTTAGAGAATTAAAGTGTGGATAATTCTGTAACATTTACTGTAAATTATGATATTTAGATTATTGTAACATCAGATGCTAATTGTTTTTTAATTCTTCGTGGTTGATTAAACTCATGTAAATTCTTTACAAATAATTTACCCTATTATCATATCAAATAAATTTAATTTTTAAGGTTTACCTAGTTAGATTTACCCTCTCAGAAAAACCTCTCTTTTAATTAATGTTTTGTAACTAATCACCCTAGGAAACCTCAAAAAGAATTCTAATATTTACCTCAATAAATAGTAATTTAAAGCCTATAAATAGGACTAATTAGCTATAATTCACTACATAAAAAGTAGGAATAAATTTTGAAGAAAATTCGCCTGAAATATCAATTTTCAATAAAATCCAAAAAAGAACTTAAAGATTTATCCCATAAAGAGCTTCTTAAATATATAGAAAACCTTCAAGATAACCTCGTGCAAGAAAAACCACCAAAGAATTCAAACAACTCCAGTATTTCACCATCAAGTGAGATAGCACCTCCTCAAAAAAGAAATAATAAAAATCAATCTCTTGAAGAGAAGAGTGGTAAAAGTGTTGGTGGACAATCAGGGAGAGAGGGAGTAACTCTTTTACAAAGTGATACTCCTGATGAGATTGTTGCATTGCCTTATAAACTATTAGAATGTAAAAAGTGCAGTAGTGATATATCTACTGTTGTATCTGCACTCAAAGAAAGACGACAAGTCTTAGATATTGAATTATCATCTATTACTCATAAAATAACAGAGTATCAAAGCTTCTCTAAAAAGTGTTTCTCTTGTGGTTATGAAAATCATGACAGTAGTGCATTTACAATATCACCAAATATCAGTTATGGGTCAACAGTTATAGCTATGGTTTCATACCTAAGTGTTTCTCAGTATATGTCAAATATGAGAATAGTAGAACTTATGAACAACCTATTCAATATAAAACTCTCAGAGGGAAGCATTACAGGCTTATTAGCAAAAGCCTCAACACTCTCACAAAATACTATTAACAAAATCACAGCTCTACTGGAGAAAGCTCCTCTAGTAGGTATAGATGAGACTGGATGTAAGGTTAATGGCTCTAAACATTGGCATTGGACTTTTCACAATGAGAGCAATACTCTTATTGTTGCGGATAAGTCACGAGGAACTAAGGTCATCAACAATACTTTTACAAATGGTTTTAAAAATGCTTGTGTGGTTCATGATAATTATTCATCATATAGCTCACTTGAGTGTGTTAGTGAACAGTTATGTTTAGCACACAAGATGAGAGATTTAAACTATGCTATTGAGTGTGATGAGACTAAGCTAATGAAAGATATAAAGACATTACTCAAAGAAGCTATAAGAGATGATAAAGTCAACTTAACTTCCATTGCTAGAGTAACTCTAAAAAGTCAATATGACAAATCACTTCAACATCTTTTAACTATGCCATACATTGAAAAAAGTGAAACGCATAAACAAATAAAATCACTTACAAAATCTAAAGATAAACTGTTTACTTTTTTACTTAATGAAAATATCCCAGCAGATAATAATGCTAGTGAGCGTGCCATTAGAAATATAAAAGTTAAGCAAAAAGTATCAGGACAATTCAAATCACTTAAGGGTGCACAAAATTATGCTAATTTACGATCAGTTATTGATACTTCTCGTAAGCGTGGCTTAAATGAGTTTGAATCATTGGTTTCTGTAATGAAGGGGAATTCTCTCTTTTAGATAGGGTGATTAGTTACATAGATTTAGATGTAAAAGGTGTTAATTTTACAGCTAAAAGAGGAACTATAGTAAAAATATTATGTTAACTGATAATCCTGAAAATATAGAAGGAAAAATTAACGGAACAAGAATTGTTCTTAAAACTTATTTTATGAAAAAGTATATTAAAATTAAGCATAAAATTTAATTAATTTAATGCAAGAAGTGTCTTTTCCCTGAAAAATATAAAGCCATATCAAACTCATTTGCTGCTTGAATAATTTCATCATCTCTAATACTTCCACCTGGCTCAATTACACATTTAACACCTGCTTTTTGCGCTAAATCAATTGAATCTCTAAAAGGAAAAAATGCTTCAGAAGCAAGAACTGCACCTGTAATATCAATACCTAAATCTTCAGCTTTTCGCAATGCTGCTTTTGCTGCATCAACTCTTGAAGTCATACCCATACCAATAGCAACCATAGCTGAGTCTTTTACATAAACTACACAATTTGATTTTGTTAAAGATGCGAGTTTATATGCAATTTCCATATCTTTTAGCTCTTGTGGACTGGCAGATCTTGTTGATTTTAACTCTGAGTTTTTTACCTCATCATCTTCAACTTTATCAGCATCTTGATATACAAATCCGCCATCAAGAATTTTAAAGTTGAAGGCATCATTTGCAAGTTCAATTTTTGAAGTCCCTTGTTTAAATAGTTTAATTCTTTTTTTCTTATTTAATTCTATTTCAGCTTCAGGTGTAAAATCAGCTGCAAAAACTATTTCTAAAAATTTTTCATTCATTTTAATAGCAAGTTCTAAATTAATTATTCCATTTACAGCAACAACTCCACCAAAAGCAGATATTGGATCACATCTAAGTGCTTGTTCATAAGATTCTAATAAAGTATCTTTAATAGCAAAACCACAAGGGTTACTATGTTTTACTATACATACAGCATTATCAGCACCAAATGCAGCTGCAATTTTAGAAGCTCCTGAAATATCACCCATATTATTAAAACTTGCTTCACCTTTTAAAGTTATAAATTTATTTGATAAGTGATTATCAAATTCATACAAAGCACCTTTTTGATGAGGGTTTTCACCATATCTTGTATCAAATACTTTTTCTCCTACAATAAATTGTTTAGCACCCATACTATTATTGAATCTTTTATTCATATAATTTGCAATCATAGAATCATAAGCAGCCGTATGCTCATAAGCTTTAATCATTAAATCACGTCTTAACGAAGCAGTATCTGTATTATTTTTAAGATTATTTAAGACTAAATCATAATCAATTACATCAGTTACAATAATTACAGAATCGTGATTTTTAGCAGCTGATCGCACCATAGCAGGACCACCAATATCAATATTTTCAATAATTTCTTCAAAGTTATCAGTTTTTTCGATAATATCTTTAAATGGATAAAGATTTACACAAACTAAATCAATACTCTGCACTCCTAGTTCTTTGGCTTGATCCAAGTGAGATTGTTTGTCACGTCTATGTAAAATACCACCATGAATATAAGGGTTTAAAGTTTTAACTCTACCTTCAAAACACTCAGGAAATTTAGTAATCTCGTTTACTTCAATTACTGCAATACCTGCATCTTTTAATTTCTTATATGTTCCGCCAGTTGAAATAATTTCATAACCTAAACTTACCAATTCACGTGCAAAATTTTCAACTCCGCTTTTATCACTAACACTAATTAATGCTCTCAATCTTTTTCCTTGATTATTATTTTTAATTTTTGTGATTATACTTAAAAAGTGATTATGAGTTGCTTTTAAATATGTTTTTAGAATCTTTATCTTTTCAATTCTCTACTAATTTAAAGTTTGAATTGATATTGAAGTAGTAAACTAAATTTATACTAGAAATTAAATATATCATAATAAATTAATTAACAAGTTTCTTCTCTTTTAATATTATTATCTTAACTTTCGCACCTAAAATAACCTAAAAATCATCAACTAAACCATTAATTGTCAAACAAAGTCTTTTAATTGTCATTGCTATATATATTTATATTTTAAATATAAATATAAAAAATAATCTTTCAATTTTCTCCTGATAAATGTACTTATAAAGCCTTTAAACACTGTGGTTTAGTTATAATATGCCTATCAAACTAAGGAGATTTATTGATGACACCATAGAGGGGAAAGTTGGTAAAAATATAGAGGGTAGCTGTGATTATTTATGGAGTAATAAAGAGAAACGAACAGTAAGAGGTATTAATGTTGTGTCTCTTAATTATAGTGATGGTTTCTCTAACTTTATGTTAGACTTTGCAATTGTTACAAATAAATATGCAAGAGTAATAATAGATAATTTTAAAAATATTATTGATACTAGAACTAATGCTCATAAGAGAAGATTAGAAACATTAAAAGGTAAATCACAAATAGCTATATGTCAAGTTTCACCACGTTGTACCATTTCAAAAGCAATATGTTGAAACACATCTGGTAAAATCTTAAATATTTCAGGTTTCGTTTGAAACCAACTTTGAACTGCATCAAATGGAGTTCTAACTTTTAATTCTTTTTTTAAAGAACCATGTCTTCTATTGAAGTTGTAGTATATCAAAAATTTATTTAAATCTTTTTTAACATCATCAATATTGTCATACTCTTCTGCTTTAATTGTAGCATTTTTAATAGTTCCGTTTACTCTTTCTACCATTGCGTTAGTTTGAGGTGTGTATGGAGCTGTTAGCCTATGTTCTATCTCATCATCTTTACACTCTACATCAAACTTATGATTACCACTTACAAAACCTTTTCCTCTTGCCCATTTGTCTGTGAACTCTAATCCATTATCTGTTAAAATATGTGTTAAGTAAAATGGAAAAAATTCTTTACATTCTTTTAGAAAAGATACTGCATTTGCTGCTGTCTTATTCTCATACACTTTATAGTAAAGTAGCCTTGTAGCCCTGTCTATTGCTACAAATAGGTAATATTTTTGCTTGTCAAACTTTGGTAAATAAGTTACATCTATATGTAAATAACCAGGCTCATACTCTTTGAACTTTTTAGCTTTTTCTTTTTGCTCTTGTGGAACTCTGTTTATATCAAAGGCTTTTAAAGTACGATAAACATTACTTCTATTTGCATTTGGAATAATATCAACGATTGTATCTGCTAAGTCATCTAACTCCATCCAAGTCATTGTTCTGACTACTTTAATTAACTCTTTTTCTAAAGGTGTTAGAGCATAATGGATTCTTTTTGGTCTTGAACTTTTATCATTTAAAAAATCTCTATTTTTATGCTTGGCGATAGTTTTAACATTCACATTATAATTATTTGCTAATTCAACATTTGTTAAATTAGATTGTTGTATTATTTCTCTTACATGCTGGTTTGTTCTGGCATTAGAGTGATAGACTTGTGACATTTTTAAAATCCTTATTTGCTGTAAAGATTTTACAATTATGTTGTTAAGCTATCGCTTTCTTATTTATGTAACTAGGCAACCATAACGTGGTGAAACTAGACATCTATACATTCTAATTTTTAAAAATATTTCTCATAAACTAGTATCTTATATTTTGATTTATTAGCTATATTTGGTACAGATATACCATTTTCTCCTATTATCTTCATCTATTTACTATTTTTTGTAATCTCATTTGTTGATGTGCCAATAGTTTTAAGTTAGAAGCTAAACAAGTAATAGTAAAGTTCATATTATTCCTGACAAGACCAATAAATCTTGTAGTGGATTGTTTCATATGAGTTTTTATATGAGCAAATCTATGTTCAACTTTTGCCCTGATTTTATGTTTATTTTTTTCATCTAATCTTTGATTTTTAATTTGTTCTTCTGACATATTTTGTTTCTCTTCTAAACATATCATATTTTTAATATTATTGTTTTCTAGATATTCATCTATATCTACTGACTTATATGCTTTATCTGCATAAAATGAGTCTATATTTTTAATAGATTCTACAAATGGTTTTACTGTATCTATATCTGATGTATTTGCAAATGTGGTCATGGCTTTTAGTATTACACCTGATGTTTCATCTACAGCTATATGAACTTTATAACCTTGTGTGTAAGCTTTCTTTGATGCATGGTATCCTGTTCGTATATGAGTATCTATCTTATCTTTATGGCTGTAACTATCTTCTTCTTTATTTATAATAGCTTGAGATGTTTTTATATCTTTGGTATTTATATCTTGAGTATCATCAATCTCTTTATTTTTTAGTGTTCGTGAGTTGTATTCTTTAGCTTTTAAAAGTGACTTTATTTTTTTCTTAGATGGTTTTTTAGAGTTTAATTCCTCTTCAAGAAGAATATCTAATTTATCATTATGAGATTGTACTTTAGGTTTTGATTCTTTTCTTTGTTCTTTGGTTTTATCTTTAATTTTTGTATTATCACTTTTTATTAATGTTGCATCTACAAGAACTGATTTACCAATTTTAGCTATTAGATTTTTATCTTCTAATTGTTTTGTGACTCCATCAAATAATTTATCATAAAGTTTGTTTTTTAATAATGAGTTTCTAAATCTACATATTGTTGTATCATCAGGGACACTATCTTCTAAACTGATACCTACAAACCTCATAAACAATAGATTTACGCATAGTGCTTCTTCTACTGCTTTATCACTTAGGTTATAGTATTTTTGTAATAATAATACTTTGAACATTAATACATTATCATAAGCTTTTAAGCCAACTACATTTTTTGTACCAATACCATTTTTATTTAGTATTGGTCTTAACTTTTCAAAATCTATAATTGAATCTATTTGTTTTAGGAGCCACTTGCAAATTCAATAATACTCAATAGCTAATTTTTTATTTTCATCACTTTTAGTTTTAAAAAAATGATTATTTATTTTTCTTTGCGTAGTTTACACTAAATTTAGTAAATTTCTTAAAAAATCATATTTTTTCTCCATACTTTATGGTTTTGACTATAAAATTGAAGATTTTTCTATTATTTTTAATAAAAGTCATGTAATGAGTTTTAAACTTTGATGAATACAAACAGATAAAATTCCAAATGATAAAACAGAAGCTACTTTTGTAGCTCCTTGATAATAAATTGTATTACATCCAAAGTCATCTTTTAAATATTTATTTACTCTTTCAACCATACTTCTTTGATTGTAGTGGTGTTCATCTGATGATTTAGGTAAATTTAAAAATTCAAATTTTACTTTTTCATCTTTGATAAGTTGAATCTTTTGTTTTAATTCTTTTGAGTTCTTGGGATTTATATCTATAATTGGTTTATGATTTAGTTTTTCAGAATACTCTCTAATTATATCGCTGTCATACCAAGCATCAAGTAAATCACGAAGATACATCACTCTTTTACCAGTTTCATTGATAAGTGGAAGTGCTACTGAACTATCATGAACATTTGCACCTGAATAGAATGCTGCTATTGGTATATCTCCATCTACTGCACTAATATGAAGTTTACCACCTATTGTAATCTCTCTGTTACCTTTAGAATTTTGTTTGACACCAACACCACAAACAGTAGATACTAAAGATAACATCTTTTTAGTAGTTTTCATCTCTTTTTGTAGTTCTAAAATCTTTGGTTTTACAGGCTCTCTCTTTTCACCTTTCTTAGGTCGTCCGACCTTATTTTTAGGCTTTTCTTCTTTCTTAATCTTTACAGGTTTTTCTCTAAGTGGTATCATAGCAGCATCTGTTGCATTGTACATAAAAACTGTATCCGATAAATATTCATTAACAAACTTTTTATGAGTTTTTTGAGCTATTTGTAAATCACTCAATTCTTTGAATACCCTACTAAATTTAGCTTCACTTGGAATATCTATTTTATACCTCCATCCACACAATACTCGTAATACTCTATCGCTATGAAGTCTATCAATTAAATCTATTGTTGTTTGCATATTGTAAACAGATTTAGCAATCATTGCTCTTGCTATTTCTATTCTATCTTTTGGAATGTTTGTAATCGTTACAACTGTTACATTCTTTTCAATTTGAGCAAAGTCTAAAATCTTTATTAGTTTCTCTTCTTTGGTACTTAATGTTCCTAATTGTTCTTTTATTTCAGGAAATAAATAATTTTCAAGGTTTAGAATTTTAGTCCACATATTTGAAAGATTTGAAGATGATTTTGGTAAAATATTTGTCATAAGTTGAATCTCTTTTCTGTTAAATTTTATGGTATAAAATTATAACTTATCTGAAATTAGATTTCAGCTTTTTGTAACAAAAATAAATTAAATTATGAGCTTTTTTGTTAATTTGCAAGTGGCTCCTTATATTTCATTTGGTAAAGAGCATCATAACCAAGCATTAGAAACAAGATTCACAGATGAAGAACCACTACCTCCCAATCCAACAATTGTAGAAAAACTAAAACACAGATTACAAACTAAAGAAGGTAAACAAATATATTCAGAAAGAAAAAGTACAGTAGAACCTGTCTTTGGTATTATAAAACATGTAATCGGATTTAGACAATTTATGCTTAGAGGATTTAAAAAAGCCAAAGGTGAATGGAATCTTGTTTGTATAGGATATAATCTGAAAAGACTACATATAATTAGCTGTTAAAAGAGGTAATAATAGCAGTATTTGAGCAATAATATTGAAATTTATTCTGCAAAATGAATAATTGAAAATTTTAATTTATCAATATGATACATTTAGTCATAATCATGATGTAGGATCTAGCTAATCCGACAGACTCCTAGTAGATGCAACATTAACAAAGTCTCATAATAATAGAATCAAAAATAAAAATAAAGAACAAAAAAGTGAAAGTAGACAAAAGGTTGAAGCTTTAAATAAAGCGATAGATATACTTATTGAAGAAGAATTACAAAAGAAAAAACCATCATCAAAACAAATATCAAGATTATTAAAAAAGAAATCTTATAACTCTAAAACTCTTAAAAATGAAGAACTTGATGAGATTCAAAATAAAGATACTAAAGATATTGAAACTTCAAAAAAGATAATTGAAAATGAAGATGATAGTTATGAGCATAAACAAAAGATAGATAAAGATGTAAGAACAGGTTATCAAGCAGGTAAAAAACAATATGCAACAGGATATAAGAATCATATATCAACAGATGCAGATTCAGGAGCTATTTTAGAAACAATGACAACATTTGCCAATACCTCAGATATATCTACCGTTGATACATTTGTTGAAAAATTAGGTGATGATATTAAATCATCAGGTGCAGATAAAGCTTATAAATCAGAAGCTATTGATGAACTACTAAAAGAAAAAGATATTAAAAATAATGTTTGTCTTAAAGAGAGAAATAAAATGAGTGATGAAGATAGAAAGAATCAAAGAGAAAATGAAAAACCAAAACATAAAATCAGAGCAAAAGTTGAACATTCATTTGCTTTAATAAAAACCAGCATGAAACAATCCACAACAAGGTTTACAGGACTGCTCAGGAATAATATGAATTTCACCATTACATGTATAGCTGCCAACCTAAAACCATTTGCCCATAAGAAAATAAAGACACAAAACGTAAGAATAAGATGATAAAGAGAGGAAAGAATAGAGCAAATTCAATTAGAATTAGGAATAAATATAGATTTGAGATGATAATTTATGATAAATATTTTTTAAAAATTGAAAAAATAAATTTTTATAGATCTTTTTAGTTGTGCTGTGGTCTCATAGTAGTAGAAAACTATATCATAATAGCTTTGTTACTGATATATCTTTGAATGTAAATAATGTTATAGATATAGCAACAGCAGGTAGAACTAGATGGAAAATCGAAAATGAAAATAATAATACTTTAAAAACTAAAGGCTATCATTTAGACCATAACTTTGGTCATGGAAAAGAAAATTTATCTAAAACACTTTGTAGCCTTAATATATTAGCTTTCTTATTTCATACAGTACAAGAACTTGGTGATGATTTATATATGGAACTTCGTGATAATATTGGTATCAGAGAAGAGTTCTTTGTAGGTATTAATTTTTTAACAACAATATTTAATTTTAAAAGCTTTAATAAAATGTTGGAATATATACTTATTGCTCGCCAGACCGAAGAGAATGTAGATATGAAGGGGCATGTTGTGTAAAGTATATTTGGGTTAGAATTGCTGTAATAGCTATAGTAAACTTTACTTTTAAGCATAAACACGCTATTATCGCGAAATATAAAGTGTTTTGAGGTTTTTAGAAATAATGGAAATGATATTAAACGATAATGATATGGTTGTTGGTGTACAATTTGAAAATGGTACTATTCAAGATTATGTAGATGAAGCTAATACTTACGGTCTTGTACGTTTTGAAGATACAGTTGCAAATTGGTTTTTGTACAACAAAGAAGATTCACCTGAAGATATACAAGAGTTATATAATCAAGTGACAAAAGAAGCTCATTTTATTAAAAATGAGCATGGGGAAGAGGTTGTTTTATTTAAAAAAAATGGAAAAATCTCGTTTGAAGTATTAATTGAAAAGATTGATGCTTATTTAGATGATGAATTACAAAATATACTTTAAGGGATTAACATCAAAAAATTTTTAGAATTTAATTTAAACCCTTCAATTAATAAAGCTATTGAAGAACAAGGTTATAAAATACCAACAGCAGTACAAAGAAAGATTATTCCAATTATTAATAAAAAAATTGATGTAATCGCTGCTTCAAAATCAGGAACTGGTAAAACAGCATCATATGTTTTGCCTATGTTACATAGAATAAATAATGATTTAAATACTCACAACAGAGTATTAAGAGGTTTAGTTTTACTTCCAACTAGAGAGTTAGTTGAACAAGTATCAAAAACATTTTCTGATTTTGGACAACATTTACGAATCAAACATACTAAAATTATGGGGGGAGTTAGTAGAACAAAACAAACTGAGATTTTAGCAAGTGGAATTGAGATTATCGTTGCTACTCCTGGAAGATTACAAGATTTGGAAAAAGAAGATATTTTAGATTTAAGTAGTGTAAACTTTATTATTTTAGATGAAGCTGATACTATGCTTGAAATGGGATTTATAAAAGATATTGAAAATATTTTTTCTTTATGCTCACCTTATAGACAAATCATAATGTGTTCAGCAACAGTTTCTCAAAATATTAGAAAACTTGCAAAAGAGTTTTTAAAAGATCCTGTAACTGTACAGGTTCATGATAGAAGAGATAAAGTAGATACTATTTCTCACAAAGCTTTTAAAGTTGATGTAAAAATAAAAAAAAAGTTAGTTGCAAAAATAATTAAAAAAAATAAATATGATCAAATTTTGCTTTTTGTAAATAAAAAAGATTCAGCAGATGCTGCTTATACATATTTTAAAGAAGAAGGTATTAGTGTTGCTATAATTCATGGTGATGTTGAATACAAAAATAGAGTACAAGCAATAAAAGATTTTAGAGCTAAAAAAGCACAAGTTTTGATTGCAACTGATATTGCTGCACGTGGACTTGATATTCAAGATTTACCTTTAGTTATAAATTATTCTTTACCTGAAACTACAGATGATTTTACGCATAGAGTAGGTCGTACAGGACGAGCTGGTAAAAAAGGTACAGTTATAACTATGCTTACAGTTGATGAGTATAATCAGTTTACAAAGGTTGAGAGAAACTTAAAATTAAATGTAAAAAGAGAAATTGATGATGATTTTCCTTTAAAAGATAGACAACCTAGACAAAGAATTATGAAGAAAAAATCTTTAAGTGAGAAAAAAGGTTATAAGAAAAAAATTTATGATAAATCTAAAGATTCAGATAAAGCACAAAATAGTGCAAAATCTAAGAAAACTACAAAAAGAGATGCTAGCCGAAACTTCCGAAAATAAATAAAAGTATTTTAAAATGAGGCTTAATGAAAAATTCAGGGGTCTAAAAACTTAAGTTAACTACGATATTATAGGAGTTAAAAAAGGTTTATTTACACATGGCTGTAAAAAAACAATAAAACTTGTCCATATTGCTTAAAAATTATACTAAAAAGATTGATATTAGAAATGGAATTCAAAGATATAAATGCACTTGAAGGTGGAGTATTTTCACACATGAAAAATATGATTAGTTTACATCGAGGATTGAATAAAGGTTTGAAGCTGCATTTGGTAGATTATTATTTAGTCAATTATAAGAAAAAGTAAAAAAGTAAGCACCCATTTTTTTAATTAAGTCGAAAAGGTCAAGAGTAAGAAATTGCTCAGAGATTTATCCTCAACTATGTATATTTTTCAGTGAAATTATGCAAAAATATACAAAGTAGTTAGAGGATAATTGGTTGGTTTACACAGATGAGTTTACACTCTCGTTATAAAGGAAAGTTTTTTAACTTATTTTTTATAACTTCAACTTGTTTATTATCTAGAAAATATTTCTCTTCAACTAGATACTTCATAAATCTAACTTCTACACTTGTAAAACCATCAGGTTCTTTATCTTTTATAGAAACTTCATTTTTGATAATTCTAACTCGTCTTAATTTTCCATTTTTATTTTTTACATAATATACAAGATCAAAATCTTTACTATTTATTTTTTCAATTGCAACACATACATTTGCAATAGTCCCATCATATGTTGGAACTATTTGTACAAAATCAAGACTTTTTAAAAAACCAATATATAGTTTCGTATAAATATCAAAATATAAAAATAATTTTTTTGATTTAAAAAAATCAAGATTTAACTCCTGATTAGGTTTATCTCTGTATCTTTTAAGTACCCACTCTAAAGTCTGAAAATATATAAATTTACTATGTGAAATAGTACAAGCCTCAACATACTTAGAAGAGGTAAAAGCACTCTTTAAATCTCTTTTCTTTTTATAAAAAACAAGTTTTTTAAGTAAAACATTATCTGTAAAATCTTTTGTAATCCAAATCGTACAATATGAAGGGAAACGTTTAAGTCCTACAGTACCTTCTGTTAAAACAATCAATGCTCTTATATGTAAAGTTGGAAAAAGAACCTTTAATAAGGCTTGCTTTTTATTTAATCTTTTATTTAGACTAGCAGTCTTTTTAGAAGTACTCATTTCTACAAAATATAAAGCATCTTTGGTAAAAAATATTGCATCAAACTCACTTATATCTTTATAATTTGATTTATATGTAATTTGTAAACTTCTATCAATCATTAATCCTGTTTTGTAAAATTTATCTATTCTATTTTGATGGGGACCTTTTAAAATAAATTTTGTGATGATATCTTTGTTAGAAACATAACGTAGAAGTAATTCATAAATTATATTTTCATAAACTTCACCTTTGAAACTATTATAAGTTGCAATATTTTCCAATGAAATATCATGCTCATTTAATTTTAAAAGTGGTTTAACATTTCTAGAATCATACTTATAGTAAAAAAGGTTTTCTATAATATTAGAAGTATCTAGATTTTTAATTTCGTTTGTTATTTTTAAATGTTGCAAATCTTTTTGAAAAAAGTGTAATACTTTTTTATCTCCATAAGCTATAATTTATGGGATTATATCCAAAGTATCTAATTTTGTAAAGTATAATTTAAAGAAAAAATATATAATATATGAAAAACAAAGATGATTTTATGAAACAAATTTTATTCTTAATTTATACAATTATATTATTTACTTCTTGTACTTCAAAGTATACAAATATTGATTTAAATAAAAGAACTCATATCTCAAAAGAAATAAAAAAACTAACAAATTTAATATTAAGCATTTCCAATAAAATTGAAAAAGAAGAAGCAAAAGAATTTTCATATGATGCTATAACTTTTTCAAAACATCTTGCAAATAAGTATCAAGTACAAACAAGTGCTCTTATTCATAATGTTTTAATAAATTTAAATTTAAAAAAAAGAGGTTTTTGTTATCATTATACTAATGATTTAAAAAAATATTTAAATAAAAAAAAGTTTAAAAGTTTTAAATTAATTAAAGCTGTTTCTAAAAGAGATGGATATTTTGAACATACTAGTTTAGTGTTGACAAGAGAAGACGTAGACTTTAAAGATATTATAATATTAGATCCATGGAGAAACACAGGCATACTGTTTTTTAAAAAAATAAAATATGATACTCGATACAATTGGGAGATAAAATAAATGAATAAAAAAGTATTAATCACAGGTTGTAGTTCAGGATTAGGGTTTGCTCTTACAAATTTTTATTTAGAAAATGATTATATAGTATATGGAATCAATAGAAAACGTCCTTCAATCGCACATGAAAACTTCTATTTTCAAGATATTGATTTATCTAAAATAGAACAAATAAAAGAAAAATTAAGCTCTTTTATTTATGAAATAAATGATATTGAAATAGTTTATCTAAATGCAGGCATGCTAGGTGAAATAAAAGAAATGAATCATTTAGAAATAAAAGATATCCAAGAAGTTTTAAATTTAAATGTTTTTGCAAATAAAGAACTACTAGATATTTTAAGCAAAACAAAAGTAAAAAATATCATAGCTATTTCATCAGGAGCATCACATAATGGCTCGAAAGGCTGGGGAGCATATGCTTTATCAAAAGCTTCTTTAAATATGCTTATTAATCTTTATTCAAAAGAGATGTTAAATACAACCCTTCTAGCCGTTGCACCTGGTGTTATTGAAACTCCCATGACAGATTATATTAGATTTGAAGTAAATGATAATATTTTTACTTCTGCAAAAATTCTTAAAAATGGTGAAATACAAAAGCCTGAAACAGCTGCAAAAAAACTTCATAATGTAATAGAAAGAATTGATGAATTTAAAAGTGGTTCTTTTATTGATGTAAGAAAGATATAAGAGTATACATAATTTTAGTGATTAAGCATATTTGTAAAATACAAGTGATATGATTTTTCAAAGGATAAGAATGAGCCAAGTTATTCCAAGAGATGAAGAAATAAAATTAGAAAATAATAGATATTTAGTAAGTGAAACAGATACAAAAGGTATAATACCCCAAGAAAATAAGAACGAAAAAATAAGATTCTTATTCCTAAAAAGCTAAAATAATAAAATATTTAGACTTAATTAAAAAAATGTGTGCTTAAAATACCTCTCAAACTATTGTATATTGGGAGTAAACAAAGGTTTATTTACAAATGGCTGTAAATGAAGCAAAAGAATATAATTTAGATATTGAAATATTACTACAATCAATTGATTCAATAAAATTTAAATTAGACAATGACTTTTAAGAATTAATAAGTTACATTTAAGTATACTATGTAACTTATTTACACAAAGGCTTTTATGTCAAATATAACTCTAATAGTACTATGTGCTGGGAATTCGACTAGATTTGGTTTACGAACAAAAAAACAGTGGCTAAGAACCAATAATTCCCCTATTTGGTTATTTGTTACAAATAGGCTTGAAAAAGTATATCACTTCAAAAATATAATTATAACTTCTCATAAAAATGAATTAAATTACATGAAAATTTTTACTGATGAATATATTATTGTTGAAGGTGGAAAAACAAGACAAGAATCTATGAAAAATGCATTACAAAAGGTTAGTACAGAATTTGTAATGGTTACTGATGTAGCAAGAGCTTGTATACCAAAAGAGGTTATATTTGATTTAATAGCTTCTAAAGACAAAGCCACTTGTATAGTACCTATTTTAAATGTAAGTGACACTGTTGTTTATCAAAATCAAACTATAAATAGAGATGAAGTAAAACTTATACAAACACCTCAATTATCAAATACTAAAATTTTAATTAAAGCCCTTAATACTAAAATGGAATTTACTGATGATAGTTCAGCTATTAAAAATATTGGTGGAACAGTTGAATATATCAAAGGAAGTTTAGAGAGTAAAAAACTAACTTTTGAAAATGATATTAATCCTTTAGAGTGTCTAGCTCCTCCATCAAAAAACTTTTTTACTGGAACAGGCTTTGATATTCATCCTTTTGAAGAAAATAAAGAGATGTATTTAGGTGGGATTAAAATTGACGTACCTTATGGCTTTAAAGCACACAGTGATGGTGATGTTCTAATACATTCTCTTATTGATGCTCTTTTAGGAGCAGCCGGTGCTGGAGATATTGGTGAATTTTTTCCTGATACAGATATTAAATATAAAAATATTGATTCAAAAATTCTTCTAGAAGATATTGTAAATTTTATTTATAATGTAGGCTATGAGATAGTTAATATTGATTTAACAATTATTGCACAAAAACCAAAAATGAACCCATATAAAAATAGCATGAAAGCTAAACTTTCAAAACTATTAAATATAAAAAAACAATTTATAAATATAAAAGCAACAACAGCAGAAAAACTTGGCTTTATTGGTAGAGCAGAAGGAGTTGCTGTACAAAGTATTGCAACCTTAAAATATTATGTTTGGAAAAAATAATGAATATACTAATAATTGAAAGTGAGATTTATCTTGCACAAAAAGTAGTGTCACGACTTTTAGATGATGGCCATAATTGTGATTTTGTTGAATCACCAAATATAGATAACATTACAAAAGATTATGACATTATTCTTTTATCAACTTCCTTACCAACTTCTTTACGCAAAACAGTAATTAGAAGATATAATGATGCTATTATTATCTTATTAGTATCATATATTTCAGATGAAACAGTAACTAATCCAATAAAAGAAGGTGCTAAAGATTACATCATGAAACCTTTTATAATGGATGAACTTATTAGAAAGATTTATCATTATAGAGAGTATAAATCATTAAAAAAAGAGTTACATACATTAAAAGAGTACTTAAATTTTAAATTTAATAAAGTTGATACAAGTGGATCTATTTTACCTACTTCTTTTCCAACATTAATAGAAACAAATTCACAAATAAGTGCAGATAAACTAGCCTTTGATTTAGTTAGAAAGTTTGATATTCAAATGAAGTTTGTATCTCTAGACGTAGAGAATTGGCAAAAAAAGATTAATGAAAAGTTTTCAGGAATTTTATACTTAACAGATTATCATTGTTTAAAAAAGAGTTCAAAAGATCATTTGAATAGATTAATTGAAGATAAAAAATGTATTCTTGTTTCTTTAGAAAAAGAAGAGAATTTTCCATATACGAAGGTTGAAGTCTATAAAAAAGATATTTTTATGACATCAAATAATATCATGACAATTAATGATTATGTAAAAGCAATGGTATTGTCTAACCAGTCAAAATACCCAGACACAGAACTTAGTAAGAAACTTGGTATTTCAAGAAAATCGCTTTGGGAAAAAAGAAAAAAACTTGGTATTGAAAAAAAGAAATAAGGACTAAATATTGAGAAAACTATTTTTAACAGTTCTTTATAGTGGATTAAGTCCAAAAGCATCAGGAACACTTGGAAGTTTTATATCATTATTTCTAGGTCTTGCTCTACTTCAAGTAGTACATGAATCAACACTATTTTTATTATCTTTCCTAATAACAGCAATTGCTATAAAACAAATAGATCTTTATGAAAAAGAAGTTGGTGAGCATGATAGTAAAGAAATAGTAATTGATGAATTAGTAGGAATGTGGCTTACTCTTTCAATTTGTGGAATAACAAATGAAAATATAATTATAATGTCAGCATTAGCTTTTATCTTTTTCAGACTATTCGATATCTGGAAACCTTCAATCATAGGGAAAATAGATAAAAATGTAAAAGGCGGTTGGGGAGTTATGGGAGATGACTTAGTTGCAGGTGTAGCAGCAGGAGTTGCATCTTCAGGAACATACGAACTATATCTATACATATTACAAGCTTAGAAACCCTTCTAAACTCTTTTATCAACACTTGAAATTATTACTAATTCATAAAAATCGGCTTAATGAAAAATTAAGGTGCCAGAATAATCACTTTTTCTTAATAACTAACAAGATAATCATCAAGCATTTTTAACTTCAAATTTTTAGTAAAACCATTATGAATTTTTAATAGTTTTTTCATTAGTGAAAATACTCCACCATTAATAGAATTTGTTGTGTTATGAATAGTAATATTTTTATGATTTTTGTATGTAAATAAATATGGTAAATTTGTTATCAAACTTCTATATGCAGATCTAACTCTTGAATGAGTAAAATTTAGTTTTCCAGTTGTTGGAGATACTGATTTCTCATCAAGAAATACTTGATACTTTTTATACTATTTATTTAATTTTTTTGTAAAGTTTATTTGAGTTGTAGTTGTTAAATTATACATAATCTTTTGTAAATCTTTACTAGCTTCTAGTCTTGGTTTTCTAGTTAGATATTTGTTTATTGTTTTTCTTTGATGGAAATGGCACATTTGTATTGGATAGTCTTTAAAGGCTTTATACAAGCCTCTTTTGCCATCAATGATGATAGCCTTAACAATGTATCCTAAATCTAAAAGTATCTGTAGTTGTTGTTTGTAATGAAATACTAATTCACTATCAATATGTTTCCATGTTAATATCTCTTTGGAAATAATATCTTTAAAAACTAAAGTTCCAAGTTTATCTTTTCTTTTACCATAAAAAGTTGCATCACAAACTATAACAATTTCTCTTGGATTATGTATTTTTGCAATTGGTTCATATTCTAAAATTTGCTTTCTTATCCACGGCAAACTTCTATTATAATCTTTATTTTCTATAAATATACTTTTTGAAGATTATTTCTTGTAGATTTCTTGCTCTTCTTTTTGAGCTAAATTTACGACCACATTCATTGCATTTATATCTTTGAATTCCATTTCTAATATCAATCTTTTTAGTATAATTTTTTAAGCAATATGGACAAGTTTTATTGTTTTTTACAGCCATGTGTAAATAAACCTTTTTTAACTCCTGTAATATCGTAGTTAACTTAAGTTTTTAGACCCTTGAATTTTTCATTAAGCCTAATTGTTTAATTTCTGTGTCTTGATTTAGGTTACAACTCCAAACCTTAGAAAAACTAAATCTTGAACAGATACCCCGATTAAGATCGAGGTATCATTCTAAAAAATTTAGCTCTTCGTGCCAAAAAGGAGTAGAAGCTAAAGCTTCAAGAAAAGATAATAAAATTTTTATTATCTAATCTTCCACACAACGAACTGAAGAGCCACCAGATCGGTCGTAATAATCCCCGTAAGCGCCGCTATACTCGAAGTACACGTTCCTAACGAGATTGTCAACGACAGAATTTGACCACACGTAGCCGTCTTTACCCTCATTATTCAAAGAACCACCCCAATTGCGTTGCCCTGCGACAGGAAATCTTAAAAAATTCTTAAATGCTGTATCTCTATTTTCTACTTTTACTTTTCCTATACTTTCATCATTTGTTCCTGTATAAGATACAGTTTCCCTATATAACTCTATTGATGTAGGTACTCTAAATCCTATCGGACAAATCGATGTTCCATCTGTTTTACTCCATTGTGCATATCTTAATGCTCCATTATTATCTTTATTTGTCCAATCAAATAAAGATTCATCACCTTTTATAAAATTAATTCCTACATTTACAATATTTGATGCTATTGAACTTATAATGTTTGAGTCTCTTTGCTCATGCCCATCTTTAAGTCTTCCCCATTGATATAAGTCTCCAAAACAATCTTCTTGAGATGTTACGTAGCTTTCGTTTGTAAAACCTTCACTTTTATCATCTATACTTTTTGTACAAACTGCACTTGCTCCTAAGTTTCTATCTAACCATCTTTTATTTGTGATTGGTGACGTTACTATTTTATATTCATATCCATTATGTGATATTTCTGTTGTTGTAATTGCTTCGTGATATTTTTTTATTGTATTATTTAAATGTTTTTTAACTTCACTTAGAGGTTTTGGTTTTATAGCTATAGATTTTAATTCTTTTACGATATCAATATCATCTATACTTTTTGATTCTGTAAACTTATCTAAGTCTGTTTGCTTTAAGGTAATTGCATTTGGATTTTCACCTGTATCTAAAGATTGTAAAAACATTGCAATTTTTAATACTTTTTCATTATCAATAGAATCTCTACTAACTCCTGCTAAATCTTGAATAAAGAGTTTATTATCACTATTTAAATCTTTTATATTTATAGTTCCTAATTCTATACTTCCTAGCTTGAAAATTATAGTTGGATCACTTGGACTATAAGTAAAAGAACCATCAGAACCAGTAACACCTTTTTTCAACTTTGTTTCATAAGTTAAACCAGATACTGGGCTATCTATAAAATAACCTGTAATCTGGTTTACTGATGTTGTTGTGCTTTGAGATCCTCCACCTCCTCCACAACCTACTAATAACAAAGAGGACAATACCAAAACTAAAACTAAAATTTCTTTTTTCATTACTTTCTCCTATTTAAAATGTTAATTAACTATTTTTACCGAAATGCATCAAATAGAATTCTACTATAAGTTAACTTAAAAAATTCTTCTTACAGTTAACAAAAAGTTGTTAAAATTCTCTTATTAGGAGAATTTATGGAAGTGTATGAGAAAATTGATAAAATACTAAAAGAACAAAATATTTCTAAACGAGAATTTGCCATAAGACTTAGAAATCTAGAACCAAGATTAAAAACTACAGGTGAAGCTCCTAGTGAAAAAACTATTTATGGTTATTTAGCAGGAAGAATAAGTATAGCTATAGAACTTATTCCTTATATATCAGATGCTTTAGGTATAGAAGAACAAATACTTTTTAACGATACAAAAAATAGTAGAGAAAGATTTTTTAATAATTTTTTACAAACTGCTACAAATAAAGAAATAAAAATACTCAAAGAAAAGTTTAATTTACAAGAAGATTGTATCTCAAATATAAAAAAGTCATATTTAAAACTATCAAAAGAAGAACTTGATTCTCAAGTAGAATTAATCTCACTCTTGCCTTATGCACCTAAAGTTTTACAAGATAAGATTATTAAAAAACTCAAAAATATGAAAAAGTTTACAGATTTAGTTTAGTTCTTATTCAAATAATTTTTTGATTATAACTACTCAAAATGTCTAGGAGATGTGTTTTATTAAGTTTATGTAAGAAATATGTAAATAAATTAAAAAGAAGTGAAAAATCACTTCTTTTATAAAATCTGGCTTAACAAAAAATTAAGAGGTCTAAAAACTTAAGTTAACTACGATATTATAGGAGTTAAAAAAGGTTTATTTACACATGGCTGTAAAAAAACAATAAAACTTGTCCATATTGCTTAAAAAATTATACTAAAAAGATTGATATTAGAAATGGAATTCAAAGATATAAATGCAATGAATGTGGTCGTAAATTTAGCTCAAAAAGAAGAGCAAGAAATCTACAAGAAATAATCTTCAAAAAGTATATTTATAGAAAATAAAGATTATAATAGAAGTTTGCCGTGGATAAGAAAGCAAATTTTAGAATATGAACCAATTGCAAAAATACATAATCCAAGAGATATTAACATGGAAACATATTGATAGTGAATTAGTATTTCATTACAAACAACAACTACAGATACTTTTAGATTTAGGATACATTGTTAAGGCTATCATCATTGATGGCAAAAGAGGCTTGTATAAAGCCTTTAAAGACTATCTAATACAAATGTGCCATTTCCATCAAAGAAAAACAATAAACAAATATCTAACTAGAAAACCAAGACTAGAAGCTAGTAAAGATTTACAAAAGATTATGTATAATTTAACAACTACAACTCAAATAAACTTTACAAAAAAATTAAATAAATAGTATAAAAAGTATCAAGTATTTCTTGATGAGAAATCAGTATCTCCAACAACTGGAAAACTAAATTTTACTCATTCAAGAGTTAGATCTGCATATAGAAGTTTGATAACAAATTTACCATATTTATTTACATACAAAAATCATAAAAATATTACTATTCATAACACAACAAATTCTATTAATGGTGGAGTATTTTCACTAATGAAAAAACTATTAAAAATTCATAATGGTTTTACTAAAAATTTGAAGTTAAAAATGCTTGATGATTATTTTGTTAGTTATTAAGAGAAAGTAATCAATTAGACCTCTTAATTTTTCATTAAGCCAAAAAAACTAGTAACATACAAAATTAAAATAACAAATTAGACAGACTGTGAATACAGTCTCCAATAAGTTAAATTTACAGTTATTTTTAAAGTTGATTTTTTAAAGATCTAATATTTTTTCTAGTTGAAATTCATAATCAAATAATACTGGTATGTTATGAGATAAATATATTTATTTTTTAGAAATTACTTATTTTTATACTCTTTTGAACTCTTTTATAATCTCTTTAATAGGTTCAGTCCCAACAGAAATTCTAACTAAATCTATAGGAAGTTTAATTTTTTCTAAAAACTTATTTCCTTTTTTTGACATAATTAAATCATAATGAGCTAAATAAGTATAAGGCATAAGCAATGTAAATTCAGTGCCTAAGCTTGGACCTTTTGCAAAGTTTAATTTGTCATATATCTCTTTTATATTTTTATTAAAAGTTACAGATATAACACCTGTGTAACTATTGTCATCTACCATAGTTTGAGAATAGTTTTCTTTATTCTCTTCATCTAAACAATAATATAACTTTTTTATGTAATCACAAGTTTTAAGATATTTTACCAAGTCTTTAGTATTTGAACTTATTTTTTTTACTCTTTTTTTATAATCTTTTATTTCATATGCTAATCTTTGAATATCTTTAATATACACAGGTTCACAGTGTTTAAAAAATTCTTGTGAAATATGAGATAGATTATGTTTTTTATTTAAAATAATTGCACCCATAAGAATATCTGCTTTTCCACAAGCAAATTTTGTTAAAGACTCTACAAAAATATCTGCATAATCTTGTAAATTAAGATTATAAGGTGTTGCAAAAGTAGTATCAATTACTAGTGGAATATTATATTTATCACAAAGTTTTCTTAATCTTTTTATATCAACACTTATAAGCAAAGGGTTAGTAGGGATTTCAGTAATTATGGCACTAATATTTAAACCTTGAACTTCTAAATATTTTTCAAGTAAGTCGAGGTTTGAAATATCTGGAAATACCTTTTGCTGTGTATAATGATGGTTTATTATGTTCATAGTGTCAAGATATAACCAGCCAAATTGCACTAAGATATTTCTCCCATTGTGACTTTGAATAGTATTTAATCCTTTTACAATAGAATAGATTGAATTCATTCCTGATGGAGATAAACAAATATTTTCTTTTGGTTGTTCATATGCATTAGCTAGTGTATTTATTATAATATCTTTGGCTACTTCTTCTTTTTCTATTTCTTCTTGATGTATTGATTCTATTAAGTTTTCTTCATAAAGATATTTTTCTGCTAACCTTGAAGATAAATTGCACCCTACATGTTGAATATACATTAATACTTTTTGAAGTTGAGAAGTTCCATTTTGAACTAAAATTACACCAAAAAGTTCATCTATCTCTATTTTATTATGAATAAAATATTTATCACTTATAAGTTCAACAGCTTTTTTTGAACTTAAGACCACAACTTCATAATCATCACAAATATTGTATTTATTTTTTATAAAAAAAGCCAGTTTTTTAAGATATGGATGAAGCATAAATCTTGGATAACTACTTTTGATTTTTTCTAAAATTTTCGTATCTCCTTCTTCATAATCAATTACATCTTGAATTTTTGGCATAGAAACTGAGACTGCGTGTATATTGTTTATAGGCAAAGTTTTACCACATTTTATAGCTTGGAAAAAAGATTTTTTCATCTATTTTACAGCTTGCTCTATATCTTTGATTAAATCTTGTACATTTTCTAAACCAATTGAAAATCTAACGGTACTATCACTTATTCCAATAGCTGAAAGTTCTTCTTTTGAAAAAGTTGCATGAGATATTTTAGCTGGAATTTCAACTCTTGAATCAGGAGATCCAAAAGAACACTTTTCACCAAATATTTGTGTCTTTTCAATAAACTGTTCAGCTAATTCAATACTTGTAAAATCAACACAAAAAAGACCAGGAATATAATCCATCTGTTTTTTTGCCAACTCATGTTGAGGATGTGATTCTAAACTAGGATGTGTTACTTTTACAATATACTCTTGCTTTTCTAAATATTTTGCAATCACTATTGAATTTTTTTCATGTTCAATCATTCTTATTTTTAGTGTTGGAATACCAAGAGAGATAAGATATACATCCATAGGATTTTGAGATCGTCCACTTGCGTTTGCATAATAATGAATTTGATCGCTTAATTCTTGCGTTTTTGCAACAATAGCACCAGCAACAACAGCTCCATGACCTGAAATATACTTAGTAGTTGAAAATAAAGAGAAATCAGCTCCAAGCTCAAGTGGACGTTGAGATATAAAAGTAGCAAGTGAATTATCAACTGCAAAAAGTGCTTTATATTTATGAGATAACGAAGCTACTTTTTCTAAATCAATAATCTTTAAACCAGGATTCGTAGGACTTTCACAAAGAACTAAATCAATTGTATTATTTTTTAAAATATCTTCTAATGTATCAAATTCTAAAAAGTCAGCAAAATTAACAGTAATATTATACTTCTCTTTAAAAATCTTTAATAATCTAAAAGTACCGCCATAACAATCAGCTTCCACCAAAATATGAGAGTTAGCTTTTAAAGTAGTTTCAAGTAAAAGTGCAACAGAAGCAATACCAGTATGTGTACAAACACAACCAGCTCCACCTTCAACTTCTTTAAAAAGCTTTTCTAACATCTCTCTAGTTGGATTATCACTTCTAGTATAATCATAAATCTTATCACCATCTTGTTTTTTCAAATCAAAAGTTCCAGTATTGTAAATAGGAAAGTGTGAAGCTCCAGTTTGTTCCTTAAAAGGAGCAAATTTAGTAAGATGGCTTAGTGATGTTTCTATATGTTTATTATTCATAAAATCTCGTTTTTTGTGGAATTATAGCTAAGTTTTTATAAGAGTATATCAATTTAAAGATTTTAGAATTACTCTGAAGATAAAATTAAAATAATATAAAAATCAAGGATATTTATATTACAGTTGAGTATTCTTGATATTATCGGCTTAATGAAACTTTTGAGTGCCAGAATAATCACTTTACCTTATAACTAACCAGATAATCATCAAGCATTTTTAACTTCAAATTTTTAGTAAAACCATTATGAATTTTTAATAGTTTTTTCATTGGAGAAAATACTTCTTCATTAATAGAATTTGTAGTGTTATGAATTATGACATTTTTCTCATTTTTATATGTAAATAAATATGGTAAATTTGTTATGAAACTTCTATCAAGCAGACCTAACTCTTGGATGAGTAAAGTTTAATTTTCCTGTAGTTGGAGATACTATACTACCCCAAGAAAAACAAACAATTTTTTCTAAAGTTTAATTCTTAAAATAGTAAAATTAAACAATAAAAATAGAGGGTAATAATATGAGCAGAACAAGAACAGTTTATAGTGCTGAATTCAAAACAAGATTAGTACTAGAGCTTTTAAAAGAAGACAAAACATTAACACAAATTGCAAGTAAAAATAATATAACACCGAAGAATTTGCAAAACTGGAAAAAGATATTTTTAGAGAATGCAGTAGTTGCAATGGAACCTGCTAAAGCAGTTCAGGAATATAAAACTGTGATTACACAATTAGAAGCAAAAGTAGGTGCGTACGCTAAAAAAGTAGGTCAATTAACTGTAGAGAATGAGTGGGCTGTGGGAAAGTTAAAGAGCTTGGACTCTAGATATTAAAAATGAGATAGTTAAAATATTTGTAGATATACCATGTTATGGTTATATTAAAGTACACAAAGAGTTATTAGAACGTGGATACAATGTCTGTATCAATACAGTACGCCAATATCGTAAACAGTTAAGTTTAAGAGCTGTACTAGCTGTACGTCCACCAAATACTTCTTGGGCTGATAAACAACATCCTAAACATTCATATAAAATTAGAGGACTTGATACAGTAAGAGCAAATCAAGTATGGAGTACTGATATAACATACATTAAAATAAAAGGGGGAATGGTCTATATGGCAGCTATTATAGATTGGTATTCTAAAGCCATATTATCATGGAGAATATCTAATACAATGGATACTGACTTAGTCATGGGTGTGCTAAATGAAGCCTTATCCAAATATGGAAAACCAGAAATAT
Source organism: Halarcobacter sp. (assembly GCA_965243765.1). GTDB lineage: Bacteria > Campylobacterota > Campylobacteria > Campylobacterales > Arcobacteraceae > Halarcobacter. The sequence continues at coordinate 694,455 of CBDEWB010000019.1, read as the reverse complement.
TTAATACCGATCAAGGTAGTCAATATACCTCTTATATTCATACTCAAACATTAAAGGATAATAATATTATTATTTCAATGGATGGAAAAGGAAGAGCAACAGATAATATATGTATAGAAAGATTTTGGAGAAGTGCAAAGGTGGAAAAGATATATCTTAATGAATATTTCAAAATATCAACATTGAAAAATGATGTTACAGATTATATGGAGTTTTATAATTATAGAAGATTTCATCAAACTTTAAATTATAAAAAACCTATGAATGTATACTTTCATAGTATGAAAATAAATGATGTAAATTATAATAAATTAGATGAAACTGTGGCATAAAGTTACAGTTGATAGTGGGAATTAGGTTTTATAGAAAGTTGTCTTGACATATTGGGGTAGTATAAGGTAAAGTTGAAAGATTTAATTTATATCTAAAAAGGAATTTTCATATACCTTTAAAAGCTGCATTAAAAGGAAGTAAAATAAACATTGATGTAGATTTATTAAATTCAAAAGTATTCTCTTGGCTAGAGATGGCAAACTCAAGAATACATGATATTACAAAAGAAAAACCAATTAAGCTTTTTAAAGAAGAGAAGCCCTTGTTAGTGCCATTTTATAAAAGTGTTAAAAAAGTAAAAACAAAATTTATTACTGCTAGTGATTTAATGATAAAACTACAAAGTGCACAAGCAACAAATAAAATTGATAACTATTTTAAAAGAGTTATAGGTATTGTAAAATTACTTATAATTGATGAATTTGCTTATGTTAAATTTAATGAAATTGAAGCTAATTTATTTTTCCAAGTAATTAACAAAATTCACATTTAATAAATGTAACAGGTGAAAGCTATAGATTAAAACAAAAAAGAGAAGCTGGATTATTAGAAATTTTAGCTAATTAGGTGTTACAAAGTGCTGCACTTTTGCTCTGCTTATTGATACATTTTTGGGTTGCACTTGACATATACGAGAAGCAATGAAAATAATTTTACTCAAAAACTATAAAATTGGCATAAAAAATATGGAAAATATGGTCAGTTTATACCGTGGAATTGCCAAAAGTAAAAAGTTAACTTTAGTTGATTTTTATTTGATGAATCTGGGTCAAAAACACTGATTTTAAACCCTTAAATCTTTTATTAAGTCGAAGAATGCTATAAAATATGCAGATTTTGCTATTGGTAAATTTATAAATCAAGCAAGAAAAGAAAACTATTATAAAGATACTATATTTGTAATAGCTGCAGACCATAATATCCGAGTATATGGAGATGATATGATACCTATTGATATGTTTCAAATTCCTGCACTAATTTTAGGACAATATGTAAAGCCTTTATCATATAATAAACTCTCATCCCAACCAGATGTTTTAGCAACTGCTTTAGATTTAATTGGTTTGGATTTACAATACCCTATTATGGGACATTCAATATTTAGTGATAAAAAGAAAAATATAGTTTTAATGCAATTTAATGACTATTATGCTTTAAGAGTTGATGATAAAGTATCTATTTTAAGACCAAATAAAAAAGCTGTAACATTTATATATAAAAATAAACATCTAATAAAAACGAAACAAGATAAAGAATTAGAAAATGATTTATTAGCTTTTATTGTTACTTTAAATTATATGTACAATGAGAAATTATATAAATGATAATCAAAAATTTAACACAAATGAAACTTATTATATGTACTAGTATATTTTTAGTAATAGTCGATAACTATACATTTTTTAAAAATACTTTAAATGTTTATCCTTTAAATCCAAATAATATAGGCTTTTTACTATCATTAATATTTTTACTCATTGCTTTTACTATTTTATTATTTACACTAATTAGCTCAAAATATACTACAAAACCTATTTTAATAGCAATATTACTTATCTCATCATTAACAAACTATTTTATGAATAGTTATAGTGTAGTTATTGATAACGATATGATTAGAAATATGCTACAAGCAAATCTAAATGAATCCATAGATTTACTTACTCTAAAACAAGTTATATACTTTTTATTCTTAGGAATAGTTCCATCATATTTTGTTTATAAAGCTAATATTGCATACAAAATATTACCACTTGAATTACTATCAAAAGCCAAAATAATCTTTTTGACATTATTAATAATAATCGCTTGTATGATGATTTTTAGTAAACATTATACTTCATTTCTTAGGGAACATAAATCACTTAGATTCTCAAGTAATCCTATTTATTGGATATATTCAATTGGTAAATACATCAATTTAACTTTTACTAGTGGTGAAATTATACTAAAACCAATAGGTACTGATGCAAAAGTTATTGAAAAAGATGATATTGGAGATGATAAGCATACTGAATTAGTCATTATGGTTGTAGGCGAAGCTGCTAGAGCAGATAATTTTTCTCTAAATGGTTATAAAAAAGAAACAAATCCTTTACTGAAAAAAGAAAATATAATTAACTTTTCAAATATGTATTCTTGTGGGACAAGTACTGCTCACTCAGTTCCTTGTATGTTTTCTATTTTTAATAGAGCTGATTATAGTTATAAAAAAGGTATCTCTACTTATAATATTTTAGACGTATTATCTCAGACTAAAAAGATATTTATATTATGGAGAGATAATAATTCCAATAGCAAAGGAGTCGCACCAAGAGTGGCTTATGAAGATTTTAAAACGCCTAAAAATAATACTATTTGTATCGATGGAGAATGTAGAGATGAAGGGATGCTCGTAGGACTTGATAAATATATAGAACAAAATAAAGGTAAAGATATATTAATAATCCTCCATCAAATGGGAAACCATGGTCCTGCATATTATAAACGGTGTACAAAAGAGTTTGAAAAATTCAAACCTGTATGTAAAACAAATCAACTAGAACTTTGTAGTAAAAATGAAATATCAAATGCCTATGATAATGCTATTTTATATACAGATTATTTTCTATCAAAAACAATAAATTTTTTAAAAAAATATGATAATACACATGAGACTACCATGATTTATATGAGCGATCATGGTGAAAGTTTAGGTGAAAATGGAGTTTATCTTCATGGTTTACCATATTTTATGGCTCCTGATGCACAAACACATATTGCTTCTTTAATGTGGTTTGGCTCTAAAATAAGTAAATATATAGATATTGAAAACATTAAAAAAAATAGTAATAAAAACTATAGTCACGATAATCTTTTTCATACATTACTAAGTATATTTGAAATTGAAACAAAAGTATATGATCAAAATATGGATATATTGAATGACAATTAAGAAACAAATTGTTGTGACTTTTTTTCTTTTGATATTCTCCATCATATTTTTTGGTATAAATACTATAGATATGCAAATAGAAAATAATTTTTTTAACTTTTCAACAAATACATGGATTTTAGATAGAAATTTAGAACCTTTTAAATTTATATTTTATGATGGAATCAAAAAATTATTGATTTTATTTGCATTTATATTAATTGTAAACTTATTTTTTTTTAGAAATAAACAAATCATTAAAGAGTATAAAAAAGGTATTTCGATAGTCCTTTTATCAGCTATTTTTGTACCATTAATAATAAGTGGAATGAAAAAAAATACTAATATGCCTTGTCCAAAAAATGATATACATTATGGCGGAAATATGATAAAAACCACAGTTTGGGAAAAATACAAAGAACCATACAAAAGTATGAAGCATATTGCCTGTTTTCCAGCAGGTCATGCAAGTGGTGGATTTGCACTTTTGAGTCTTTTTTTTCTTTTTAAAACAAAACGAAATAAAATATTAGCTGTAATTTTTTCTTTAATTATTGGCTGGAGTATGGGACTATATAAAATGCTTATAGGTGATCATTTTTTAAGTCATACTGTTATTACTATGATTACAGCGTGGCTTATAATTTTAATTATAGTTAAATTTCTAAAGAGTAAAAGCTAAAATATTATACTACCCCAATATGTCAAGACAACTTTTTATAAAACCTAATTCCCACTATCAACTGTAACTTTATGCCACAATTTCATCTAATTTATTATAATTTACATCATTTATTTTCATACTTTCAAAGTATACATTCATAGGTTTTTTATAATTTAAAGTTTGATGAAATCTTCTATAATTATAAAACTCCATATAATCTGTAACATCATTTTTCAATGTTGATATTTTGAAATATTCATTAAGATATATCTTTTCCACCTTTGCACTTCTCCAAAATCTTTCTATACATATATTATCTGTTGCTCTTCCTTTTCCATCCATTGAAATAATAATATTATTATCCTTTAATGTTTGAGTATGAATATAAGAGGTATATTGACTACCTTGATCGGTATTAAATATTTCTGGTTTTCCATATTTGGATAAGGCTTCATTTAGCACACCCATGACTAAGTCAGTATCCATTGTATTAGATATTCTCCATGATAATATGGCTTTAGAATACCAATCTATAATAGCTGCCATATAGACCATTCCCCCTTTTATTTTAATGTATGTTATATCAGTACTCCATACTTGATTTGCTCTTACTGTATCAAGTCCTCTAATTTTATATGAATGTTTAGGATGTTGTTTATCAGCCCAAGAAGTATTTGGTGGACGTACAGCTAGTACAGCTCTTAAACTTAACTGTTTACGATATTGGCGTACTGTATTGATACAGACATTGTATCCACGTTCTAATAACTCTTTGTGTACTTTAATATAACCATAACATGGTATATCTACAAATATTTTAACTATCTCATTTTTAATATCTAGAGTCCAAGCTCTTTAACTTTCCCACAGCCCACTCATTCTCTACAGTTAATTGACCTACTTTTTTAGCGTACGCACCTACTTTTGCTTCTAATTGTGTAATCACAGTTTTATATTCCTGAACTGCTTTAGCAGGTTCCATTGCAACTACTGCATTCTCTAAAAATATCTTTTTCCAGTTTTGCAAATTCTTCGGTGTTATATTATTTTTACTTGCAATTTGTGTTAATGTTTTGTCTTCTTTTAAAAGCTCTAGTACTAATCTTGTTTTGAATTCAGCACTATAAACTGTTCTTGTTCTGCTCATATTATTACCCTCTATTTTTATTGTTTAATTTTACTATTTTAAGAATTAAACTTTAGAAAAAATTGTTTGTTTTTCTTGGGGTAGTATATTCTTCAGCTTTTTCATCACTTAAATCATAAAACTTCTGAATAAGTAAGATTTTAAACATTAATATTTGATCATATGCTTGTACTCCACATACATTTTTACTTCCTGTTCCATTCTTCTTTAATACAGGTCTTAATTTATTAAAATCTATTATAGAATCTAATTGTTTTAAAAAAGAATCTACATATTCTAATCTATCATTAAGAGCATAATCTGAAAAAGAGAGGTTTGAATCTTTAAATGCCAATTTATTACCTTTTTGCTAGTTTAATCCACTAAGAACTAATATTTAATAATAATTCTAAAGTAGTATCTAAATTCCATCTATTTTCAAGTAGTTGATTTTTGATAGATTTTACTTTATTAAGATGTAAAATATTTATGACAAAGCTTCTTAAAATTGTCATAGTCATGGGATTAATATTTGCAGTATGTAAATCTTCATAAAGTGATTTATTGTCTAGTTTCACCACGTTATGGTTGCCTAGTTACATAAATAAGAAAGCGATAGCTTAACAACATAATTGTAAAATCTTTACAGCAAATAAGGATTTTAAAAATGTCACAAGTCTATCACTCTAATGCCAGAACAAACCAGCATGTAAGAGAAATAATACAACAATCTAATTTAACAAATGTTGAATTAGCAAATAATTATAATGTGAATGTTAAAACTATCGCCAAGCATAAAAATAGAGATTTTTTAAATGATAAAAGTTCAAGACCAAAAAGAATCCATTATGCTCTAACACCTTTAGAAAAAGAGTTAATTAAAGTAGTCAGAACAATGACTTGGATGGAGTTAGATGACTTAGCAGATACAATCGTTGATATTATTCCAAATGCAAATAGAAGTAATGTTTATCGTACTTTAAAAGCCTTTGATATAAACAGAGTTCCACAAGAGCAAAAAGAAAAAGCTAAAAAGTTCAAAGAGTATGAGCCTGGTTATTTACATATAGATGTAACTTATTTACCAAAGTTTGACAAGCAAAAATATTACCTATTTGTAGCAATAGACAGGGCTACAAGGCTACTTTACTATAAAGTGTATGAGAATAAGACAGCAGCAAATGCAGTATCTTTTCTAAAAGAATGTAAAGAATTTTTTCCATTTTACTTAACACATATTTTAACAGATAATGGACTGGAATTTACTGATAAGTGGGCAAGAGGAAAAGGATTTGTAAGTGGTAATCATAAGTTTGATGTAGAGTGTAAAGATGATGAGATAGAACATAGGCTAACAGCTCCATACACACCTCAAACTAACGCAATGGTAGAAAGAGTAAACGGAACTATTAAAAATGCTACAATTAAAGCAGAAGAGTATGACAATATTGATGATGTTAAAAAAGATTTAAATAAATTTTTGATATACTACAACTTCAATAGAAGACATGGTTCTTTAAAAAAAGAATTAAAAGTTAGAACTCCATTTGATGCAGTTCAAAGTTGGTTTCAAACGAAACCTGAAATATTTAAGATTTTACCAGATGTGTTTCAACATATTGCTTTTGAAATGGTACAACGTGGTGAAACTTGACAATTTATCTTTATGAAAGTACATAGTTTCAACTTGCCAATGCTTTAATCCTAAATTATGAAATTCTTTTGCAGTATCTTTAAAATTTGTAATAGCAAATGATGTTGTTAAAGTTTCAGTAAATTCTCCTGTTTTTTTATTGACTTTATGAATAGTTTTATCAATTCTTATTATGGTTCTAATATGTGTCATACCATTATGATAAAAACAACTATTATTTGTAAAAGTTAATACTTTTCTTTTGGCTAAGTTTTTATCCTCTTGTTTCAAATCTGATATATAAGTATCTGTAGGCTTTTTTGTATTGGATATATCAATAGCTTTAGTTAATAGCTTTTTCTGGTTACCTTTTAGTTTAGCATAATATTTTGAACCATCTTTTTCAATCTTGTTTAGAGTTTTTTTTAGTATTCATTGCATCAAATGTATAAATAAAACTATCATCTAATTCATCAATAAGTTCTCTTAATGCAGGTACTTCGGACTTATTGGAAATCTTTTTATGTGCTAATATTATCCCAGTATTGGCTAATACTGCACTCAACACTTCTGTTGATTTATTTGCATTAACACTACTACCATTCATAACTTTACCATCTACTGCTAATTGTTGTAAATTATCAGTTTTATCAACTAATCCATAAATCCATATCCTAAAAACTTTTTCTAATTCTAAATAATTAACTTCTGCTAAAATCTCAGCCACAGCACTCCTGCTTGGTGTTCTAATAAATTCTACACCTAAAAGTTTTTTGATTTTATTATTTTGAATATAATTTTTTATCCAGACCCATATCTCTTTATAATTTACCGCACCCATTAATTGTGCAATTACTGATAAAAATAAAATATGTTCTAATTTATGAAGTTTACCTTGACCTTTTCTATGATCAGGTATATCTGCTAAAAGTTGTAATAATTTATTTCTTTTTGCTATGGCTTCATAGCCTTTCTTTGATCTTTTATTTGATAATTTCTCTCTAAATTGATTTGCCATAATACCACCTTTTTATAGATATTATAGCCAAAAAGTACTATAAACTTAATTAAAAATTTTTAATGGATTGAACTACCTTTTTGCTTAAATATCTTTAATTTATATGTGTAATTATAGCTAAAAATAGCCTTTAAATACCTTAACTAAAGGCTTGGTTGAGATTTATTTTAGAGTGTTACTGTGCAGTGGTCTCATATAATTCTCTTAATTTGTGAGTGAATATGTATCTATCTCATCCTTTATCATATTATGTATACCCTTTGCATCTGCTTCTTTTAATGTGTAAAAATAAAAATCATAACCAATATCTACGCCTAATATTTTAGAAAAATAGCATACAACAACTAACTATTTTCTTAGAGTATAGTCTAAATTATGGCTTCCCAAGAGTAGCCTTGAAGTGCAATTTTTGATATTTTATCGAAATAGCTGGCTTAATGAAAATATGGGTGCAAAGTAAAAATGTACCAGATAAAAAGAAGATGTGAAAGAACTTTTAAAGTTCTTTCTCTGCTTTGATTAAAGCAACAACTCCATCATACATATCTTGTACGCATTGCACTTCACTAACTCCTAATCGTCTTTTATTACTAATATCATAAACACTACCCTCGCTTTGTGAGTGTTCTCCATGTATTCCTCTGATTTGTAAAAAGTACTTATCTGTAATTATTTTAAAGTTATGCATATCTTTTGATAATTTTGGAACTTTAATATGAACACTGGCTCTCATAGCAGTACCTAAATTTGTAGGACAACTTGTGATATAACCTAGGTGATCATTGTATGAAAACTTCATTTTTTTCTCTAATTGTTTTATAGCCTTTGTTAATCTTGAAAATACTTCTTGAATATTTCCACCTTTTTGCATAGAGATAATTCTTAGCTGATCTTCTTCATTTATCCAAACTAAAAAAGTTTTCTCATCATTATGATAAATTCCTCTTCCACTAGGCCAGTCACGATTTAATCCAGCAGCTTCTAAAAATCTATCCCCCGTCTTAAATAAAAAATGATCTTTTATCAAAGATTTACTATCTTCTTCACTTAAACCATCAAGAGGAAAATATTTACCTTTTAAATCATCTTCTAAAGAGTTCAAAGCTTGAGAAACAATATTTTCAATTTCATCTCTTTGCTCTTTACTAATAGCAGGACCTAAAGGAAATTCATCTAAATTTCGTCCTACTCTAATACGTGTTGAAACTATATATTCATCATCAATATTACAATTTGGAGCATTTAAATCTTGAATATTTAAATTACTAATATGTTTATCTTTTTTACCAAAACCATGATAATCTTCAATAATACAATCAAACAACTCTTTAAAAGTGCTATAAGATTCTTTATCTCCTGCATAAATACCGATACCACTATCAGGATTTTTAATACCTGAATTTATAGCATCTTCTAAAGTAAAACCATTTTTTGTACTTCTATTCTTTAAAGTTTCAAAAATATTTTCTGATAAATATTTTGACATCAAAGATTTATATTCATCTGTCAAAACTGGGTATTGCATATAAGTCCTTTTTATTATTTGATAAATTTTATCCTTATAATATTTAGAATACTCTTATTTCTTTACTTAAATAATAAATTCTGCAATAAATATAAAGTAATATATCTATTTTTTATACATACTATTGTTTAATTTAATTTTTAAATTCCATTACAAAATGAAATATTTTTCATAATATTTAAAAAATATTGCTAAAATACCATATAAAATTCAAGGATAAAAAATGAGTATTCTAGGGAAATGCCCTTATTGTGATGGAAATGTTATATCTACAAAAATAACTGCACAAGGGAAACAAATTAAATTATATAGTTGTCAAAATGCTACAAAAGAGTATGATGAAAGTGCTTCATATGTTTTTTCAAGTTCTTCTTCTTGTACTTTTAGAGTCTATTCAAATACTTTTTTAAAATGGAATAAAAGAAGCTTTTCTCAATATGAAATGAAAAACTTATTGCAAGAAGGGCAAGTAAAAATCAGGCTTCATGGTAGAGCTGGTACAAAAGAATATTTTAAATATGTGATAACTGATAAAGAGTATGGGGTATCAATTCTTTGGGATGAAGAGACATGTGAAGAGAAAATTTCTTAAACTTTTACTCACATTCATTATCTTTTAATATTGCCTCTTCACTTTTTAGATATTCACACTGTTTTTTTGACAAAGTCGAATTTGAAACCTTTGCATTCCAAAAGATTACACCGGTTATATTTAATTCAGTAAAATTTACACTATCAAAAGTGGCATATGCTGCACCTGCATTTGTAAAGTCTACATTTGTAAAACTGGTATCTAAAAATTTAGCTGACCAAATAGATAAGTTTTTACATTTCATATTTTCCAAATTTGCATTTGATAAATCTGTACCTTTAAATGTAGTATTATTACACTTAGTATTTATAAGTTCAGCCCCTGATAGATTTGAGGCTCTGACATTTGCATTATTTAAATTTGCATTTGTTAGATTTACACCCCACATATTTGATTTTACTAGATTCGTATTTTCTAGATTTGCATTTGTTAAGTTACTACTTGTTAGGTCTGCTTTATTTAAGTTTTTATTACTAAGGTTTACATTTGTCAAATCACACTCTTGGCAAACATTTGTTTTAAGTAGTTTTTCTAAATCTGCTTTATTGTATGAATAAAGTGAAGATATCAATAGTATTATTAAAAGTAAGATTTTCATATTTTACCTACTTAACATTTTTAACTATTTCTAAAAACTGAGCTTCTCTTGTGCCACCAATCTTTTTTGATAAAAGTTTCATATTTTGTGCATCTGAAAAATAAAAAGTAGGAATACCTATAAATTTATAAGGTAATTTTTCTTTATCTTCTTTAATATCCATAATAACTGAAACAAAGTTTTTATTTACATAAGAAATTATCTCTTTATCTTTAAAGACTTTTTTCTTCATATAATTACACTCTGGACAACTAGGCGTTGAGTACATTATCATAAGTTTTTTATTTTGCTTTACTGCTTTTTGTTTCGCTGTTTCTAAATTCTTTTCAAAATTTATTGAAGCTGAGAAAAGTGATAGGCTTAAGAATAATAGAGATACAAGTATTTTCATAAGAACTCCTTTTATAGGTAAACATTATATTAGAACAGTTTTAAAGAAGTATAAATTTTTTTAATTAGATGGGTATTAGATAGAAAAAAGGAAAAACCCTTTTTCTAATCTTCTCTTGAAGTAGTTTCTAATAAATGAAACCCAAATTGAGTTTTAACTAATCCATACACTATATTTATAGCTTCATTAAATACAACTGCAATATTTTCAAATGATGCACCGTTTACAATTTTGTCTTTCAATTCAATATAAGTCTTCAGAGTCTACTAATATATGTCTAGCTGTTGCTGTTGCCATTATAACTTCCTATTTATTTAATTTTTTAAAAGTGATTATAGATAGGATATAATTAAAATATATAAAAAGATAATTCTAAATTACTTTTTATATATTTTAAAGTACTTACTTTTTATTCTTGTATTTGATAATCCATCATGTGCTTTATTTATTAACTCTTTTTTAATTGCAACATATGAACAAAAAGGAAAACTATCAATTTTTCCAATATCATCTTTGTGCAAGCCAAGTCCAGCAGTTAAAGCTCCTAAAATATCACCTATTCTTAGTTTATTCTTTTTCCCACCATTTATATATAAAGTTCTATAATCTGCATCTATTGTATATGTCAAATCATCTTCTAAAGAAGAAGTTTGTTCAAATAATAAACCATCAAAAGACTCTTTGATATCTTTAATTATATCTTCTTCATCTTTTTTATATAAAGTAACTGCAAGACCTTTTTTACCTGCTCTTGCCGTTCTTCCTATTCTATGCGTATGAACTTTTTCATCTCGTGCTACATCATAATTTATTACTAAATCAATATTATCAATATGTAAACCTCTTGAAGCTACATCTGTTGCTATTAAAATAGGATACGATTTATTAGAAAAAAGTACTATAACCTCGTCTCTGTCTCTTTGCTCTAAATTGGAATGTAAAGTTAAAACATCTAATCCTAAATCTAATAAATTATCGGCTAACTCATCACATTTTATTTTCATATTACAGAATATCAAAACAGATTTTGCTTTATTTGAAGAGATAAGTGAAGGTATTAGTGAAGTTTTTTCTTCTTCAACTACTTCATAAAATTTTTGATTGATAATCTCTTTTTCATGTATAGATTCACTTTTTATTAAAACTGGATCTTTTAAAATACTATTTGCAAGTTGTTCTATATTTTCTTCATAGGTTGCTGATAATAAAAGAGTTTGTCTATTCTTAGGAATTTCACCAATTATTGTTTGTATATCTTCAAAAAATCCCATATCCAACATTTTATCTGCTTCATCAAGTACTAAAGTGGAAATAAAATCTAAATCAATATTCTTTTCATTTATATGTTTTAATACTCGCCCAGGAGTAGCTACAACAATATGAGCCCCATGTCTTAAAGATGTTATTTGAGGTTTAGAAGGAACTCCACCACAAAGTGTTAATACTTTTACATTATGAATATGCCGACTAAGTTTTCTTATCTCTTGTGCGATTTGATTTGCTAACTCTCTTGTTGGAGCTAAAATAAGTGACTGTATTTTAAATTTTTTAACATTAAGTTTTTCAATTAAAGGAATTGAATAAGTTGCTGTTTTTCCAGAACCTGTTTTTGCTTGCGCGATAATATCATTTCCTTTTAGAGCTAAAGGAAGCGTTTGTTCTTGAATTTGTGTTAATTCTTTAAAACCTAACGATTCTATATTTTTTACAAAGTCTTCTGATATATTTAAATGATGAAATTTCATTTATATTTTCCTAAAATAATATGTCACACCAAATACAATTAACAATATTAGAGTAATACCATAATATTTATACTCTTCTGTATAAGTTAAAATAACCTCACCCATTAAGTAACTAATGTACCCAATAAGAACTGCCCAAATTGTAGCTGCAAAAATATTATATACTGTAAATTTTTTAAATGAGTATTTTGTTAATCCCATAGCAAGAGGAATTAAAGTTTTAATTCCATAAATATATTTTTGAAGAAAAACTACTAAAGAGCCATATCTCCTCATAAGAAGATGAGTCAAAGCAACTTTTCTTCCATATTTTTTCATAATATCTCTTGCATAAGCTTTATTTGTTCTTGCCATATAAAATAAAAACTGATCTCCGATAAAATTTGAAGTTCCTGCAACTATAATAGAAATTACAATATTTAAATCTCCTGTATAAGATAACACACCTGCAAGTACAAGACCAATAAAACCACCACCAAACGAATATAAGAATAGAGCTAAATAACCCCAATCTTTAATTATTTCTTCCAAATTAAACCTTTATTTCAAAAAACTCTAACGCTTCTATAATATCGTCATCTTCAATATCAATTAAATCATTTTTCATTTTTTCATTTATATTTCTTTTAATATAATATTTTACTATTTTTCTTATTTGCACAATATCATCTGCAATTACAAAACCATTAAACTGAATTTCATTATCATAAAATACTAAAGTTCCATTACACTTATCTTCAATAAATTCTGAAATTTCTCTATAAGTAATATCACAAGCAACTGCATTCCAACCAATATCTTCAAGTTCTTTATCTTCAAAAAGTTCAACACCATCTGTTTGATGATCATAATACAACATTCTAGGTTGATTTAATAAAATTACATCTTGCCAAGCACCCAATGGTTTTAAAACACACTTTGAGCCATTAACAAGAGGTTTGAAATTTTTAAAAAGCTTCAGAACTAAAGTATTAATATCTAAAAGTGTAGAAAGATTATGAGATGATTTTAATTGATAAATCAAAGCAGTTTTAAAATCACATTTTTTATCTACATATATATTTCCACTTATATCAATTTCTAGATCTTTTTTAAGTATTATAGCATTTAATACTTTTGTAATATCAATCTCAACACTTAAATTTTTTATATCAATTTGTTTCACCATTAGCCTTTTTTATATTAGTTGCGATTGTAACTAAAAACGTTTAAATATACACTATAATGAACAACCTCGTACCCTTGGGTCGAGGTTGTTCATTTCTTATATTTTTGAGCTAAATCATGATAAGTTTTGCAAGTATGGATTTTGTTTCACTCCATGTCTTTTGTAAAAGTACTCTTTAAAAATTATTTCTTGCAATTTAGATGCTCGTCTTGATGAAGAAAAATTATGATTACAGTCAGTACATTTATATCTTTGTATTCCACCTTTCTTTCCATTCTTTTTGGTGTATTTTGAAAATCATTTTGGACAAGTTTTAGTATTTTTTTACAGTCATCTGTAAATAATCCTTTTTAAACCCTTATAGTACCTAGTCTTACTTGAGTTTTTAGCCTGAAATATTTTATATTAAATCGTAATTAATATTAGTATTAATATTTAAGAAGAGAAGGAAAGTATAAATACTTTCCTTCTCTTTAATTAGAACAAGTATTTTATTCACAAGGAGTATTATCTATACAACAATTTTTACATTCACAGATACAAGAAGAACCATCTTTTGATGTACAAGTACATTTACACTCACAACTCTCACAAGTACATTTATTCATATCTTCACAACAATTATTTTTCATAATTTATCCTTTATTTTTTGTTTTCACTACTAAGACGTAGAAAGAAAAAAAAGGTTGCATATTTAGAAATTTTATACATTTCTTTTTATTATGCAACTTTTATTTTACTTTTTCGTCTTATACTATAATAAGGAGTTGTTATTGAAAGAAAAAATTGAAGAAGTGTATATTAAATTTTCAAAAGCACTTTTATATTTCATTTTTAAATATGTCTCAAATAAAAGTACAGCAGAAGATTTATTACATGAAGTATTTATAAAAGCATATAAGAATATAGAGAATATAAAAGAAGACGAGAATATTCAAGCATGGTTATATAAAATATCAAAAAATACAATAATAGATTATTATAGAAAAAAAGAAATGAAAACTACAGAACATTATGAATTATATTTTGAAGAAGAACAAGAAGAAAGCGTATTAAGTGAACTCTCTTGTTGTTTAAATACCTTACTTAAAGAATTGCCCTTAAAACAACAAGATGTTTTAAAAGAAGTCTATTTTTCGGAGAAATCTTTAATTGAATATGCAAAAAAAAAGAATCTAAATTTATCAAGTGTTAAATCCACTTCTAAAAGAGCAAAAGAAAAATTAAAAAAGATTTTTAATGAATGTTGTAAGTTCCAAGAGAATGATAAACGTCAAATTGTTGATTATTCTTATAATGGGGCTTGTATTTGTAATACAAAAGAGTAAGATTCGGATTTGGAAAATCTGGCTTAACAAAAAATTCAAGGGTCTAAAAACTTAAGTTAACTACGATATTACAGGAGTTAAAAAAGGTTTATTTACACATGGCTGTAAAAAACAATAAAACTTGTCCATATTGCTTAAAAAATTATACTAAAAAGATTAGATATTAGAAATGGAATTCAAAGATATAAATGCAATGAATGTGGTCGTAAATTTAGCTCAAAAAGAAGAGCAAGAAATCTACAAGAAATAATCTTCAAAAAGTATATTTATAGAAGATAAAGATTATAATAGAAGTTTGCCGTGGATAAGAAAGCAAATTTTAGAATATGAACCAATTGCAAAAATACATAATCCAAGAGAAATTGTTATAGTTTGTGATGCAACTTTTTATGGTAAAAGAAAAGAGAAACTTGGAACTTTAGTTTTTAAAGATATTATTTCCAAAGAGATATTAACATGGAAACATATTGATAGTGAATTAGTATTTCATTACAAACAAGACTTAATTAAAAAAATGGGTGCATAAAACATCGTTTAAACTATGGTATATTGGGAGTAAACAAAGGTTTATTTACAAATGATTGTAAAAAAGCTCTAAAATATGTATAAATTGTCAATCTGATAACACTCAAAACAGAGGTTCAAGAAGAGGTATTAAAAGGTACTTTTGTAAAGACTGTAAAACTTCATTTAGCTCTAACAGAAGACCAGAACAACTCCATAAGATTATCTTTGAAGTGTACTTTTTACATCGACAAACCCTCAAACAACTTGCAGCTAAATATGACAGATCTATTCCATGGATAATGAAGCAAAGAGATGAGTATATTGTTGATTATAAAGTGCATCATCCCAGAGCAGTTAATTTAGTATGTGATGCAACTTTTTATGGAAAAAGAAAAGATAAACTTGGTACTTTAGTTTTCAAGGATGTTGAGACAAAAGAGATACTAATTTGGAAGCATATTCAAAGTGAACTAGTTCAAGACTATAGATATTTAAAAGAAGAGCTGTTTAATTTAGGATACACAATCACAAGTACTACTCTCGATGGAAAGAGAGGCTTATCTAAAGCCTTTAATAACATTCCAATACAAATGTGCCACTTCCATCAAAAGAAGATTGTACAAAGATATATCACTATGAAATCTAAACTTGAGGCTAGTAAAGATTTAAAGAAAATTGTATCAAGATTAACTCATACTACTCAAAAGAATTTAACTCAAAAGTTAGATGATTGGTATGATGAATATCAAGTATTTTTAGATGAAAAAACAATCTCAAAGACCACTGGTAAACTTCATTATACTCATCCAAGAATTCGAGCTGCATATAGAAGTTTAAGAACTAACCTTCCTTATCTTTTTACCTATAAAAATCATAAGAATTTAACAATATCAAATACAACAAATGCACTCGAAGGTGGAGTATTCTCACATATGAAAAATATGATTAGTTTGCATCGTGGTTTGAGTAAAAGTTTGAAGTTGAATTTAGTGGATTATTATCTTGTAAACTATAAAAAAAATAGGAGATTATGCACCCATATTTTTAATTAAGTCAAATATTATTTCATTTATTTTAACTGGGCAAGAGGAAAAGGTTTTGTAAGTGGTAATCATAAGTTTGATGTAGAGTGTAAAGATGATGAGATAGAACATAGGCTAACAGCTCCATACACACCTCAAACTAACGCAATGGTAGAAAGAGTAAACGGAACTATTAAAAATGCTACAATTAAAGCAGAAGAGTATGACAATATTGATGATGTTAAAAAAGATTTAAATAAATTTTTGATATACTACAACTTCAATAGAAGACATGGTTCTTTAAAAAAAGAATTAAAAGTTAGAACTCCATTTGATGCAGTTCAAAGTTGGTTTCAAACGAAACCTGAAATATTTAAGATTTTACCAGATGTGTTTCAACATATTGCTTTTGAAATGGTACAACGTGGTGAAACTTGACAAGTAATTCATTCATACTTTTATAATCATTTAAATAGATTTCTTCATATTTTATACTTCTCCAAAATATATAATGTATTTGAATTTAAGTACAGTATTTAGTTTTTGCTTTTCTGTAAAGTTTACAGCCTAAAATATTTTATATTAGATCTCTTTTTCTATTGTAAAAAATCTCAATATATTCAAATATTATTTCATTTATTTTAACTTTATTTTTAGTTCTTCTTGTATATTTAGTCTATGACACATTTTAATTCCGTAAAGGTAAATAATCCATGATAGATAAATCCAAAAAAATGAAAAAAGAAGTATTGCTAAGGAACCATAAATAGTTGTATATGTTTTATTATATATAACATAGTAAACAAATAAGTTCTTTGTAAGAGATAGTACTATTAATGTAAAGAGTGATGAATAAGCAGCTGCTTTCATATGTATATATTTATTTACACTTAGTTTAAAAAGAAAAAAGAAAATCATCCAGGCAAACAAAAATGTAATAATCATATTCAATATAGTATTGTCATAAAAAGATAGGATTAAATTAACTACTGCAAAGATTAAAGGTAGGGCTATTAGAAATATAAGATAAAAGAAGAATGAGGCTAATAATGGTTTTCTTTTTGCTTTATGTATTTTATTTACTATATATTCATAATCTTTAAAAAACATAATAAAAACAAATAACATATATAAAATTCCAATAGAACCAAGTTTATTTGAGTTTGAAATATAGTTTTTAAAAGTATGTATAAACTCTTCTGAGTGCGTGGGATTTAGTGCATCAAAGATATAACTTATAAATATATCTAAATAGCTTTGAGCTATATCAAAACTAGAGATAATTGCAATTAAAAGAGCTATAATTGGAAGAATAGAAAAGATTGAAAAAAAACTAAGGCTTGCTGCATAATATGTTGTATCATCATTAAAAAATGAATCTAATGCTTTTAATAGAGCCTTAACTGGATTTCTGATTATTTCTGGTTCTTTCAATTTTAATCTCTTTTTATAATCCCATTTTACTAGGATTTAATATATTATTTGGATCGAAAGCTTTCTTAATACTTTTAAATAAATCTAACTCTGCATCACTAAAAGCAATATTCATAAAAGGTGCTTTTGATAAACCAATACCATGCTCACCTGATAATGTTCCACCCTTATCAACAACCATTTGAAATATTTCTTCTATTGCTTTATGCCCATTTTCCATCTCTTTTTTATTATTCTTATCTTTTATCATTACATTAACATGTATATTTCCATCTCCTGCATGACCAAAACAAGGTACATTTTGTCCATATTTTTCGCCAATTTTATAAATAGCATCTAAGGCTTCAGGAAGTTTACTTCTTGGTACTGAAATATCTTCGTTCATTTTTTTTGTTCCATAAATCATTGTTGCTAGTGAGGCATTTTTTCTTGCAAACCAAAGTTTACTTGCTTCATCTTCATCTTTTGCAATAATAAATTCTGTTGAGCCATACTTTGAAAAAGAAGTTTCTAAAGTTTTAAGTTGTGCTTCTAATTCTGTTTGTGAACCACCATCAACATCTCCTACTAAAATAGCTCCAGCATTTTTTGGCAATGAAATATTTGGAAATTTTTGTTTTAAAGCTTTAATTACAAGAGAATCCAAGAACTCCATAGCTACTGGATTTACACCATCTGCAAGTGATTTAAATACTGCATTCATTGCTTTATTTACATTTGGAAAAACTCCCATATATGTTTGTTTACATTTTGGTTTTGTAATAAGCTTTAATGTGATTTCTGTAATTACAGCTAGTGTTCCTTCACTTGCTATCAAAATTCCTGCTATATTATATCCTGCAACATCTTTTATGGTTTTTTTACCACAAGTTATGATTTCACCATTTGGTAAAACTGCTCTTAGGGCTACTACATAATCTTTTGTTATTCCATATTTTGCAGCTCTCATTCCTCCTGCATTTTCAGCAACATTTCCTCCTAAAGTTGAGTACTCTTCACTTGCTGGATCTGGTGGATAAAATAGTCCTACTTTTTCAACTGCTTTTTGAAATTGCATATTTATAAGACCTGGCTGAACAACTCCAAGCATATTTTCCATATCAATTTCAAGAAGTTTATTCATATATCTTTCTAAAGATAAAATAATTCCACCATTTGCAGGAAGTGAACCACCTGTAAAACCAGAACCTGCACCTCTTGGAACTATTATTATCTTTTTTTCATTACAATATTTTAATATTTTAGAAATATCATTTTCATCTCTTGGAAATATGACTGCATCTGGTTTAAATCTTTCTCTAGTTGCATCATATGAGTAGGCAATTTTATGTGCATTATCATTTTTAATATTTTCCGTGCCTACAATACTTGATAAGTATTCTAAATCTTTTTCTCCCATTATTGTATACCTAAAAGAGTTTTATAGTAAGTTTCGTAAGTATCACCTTTTATTGATAACTCTCCTGCGTCGATTTCATCTTCTAACAGAATTTCTTCTTCACTTCTTTTATCATCACCTAAAAAACTTAAGAATTTCAAAGATGTGAGGTTTTCCCAGTTAAAAAGTTTTTCTATTCCTAGTTGTTCAATTTTTTCTACTCTTGTATAAAATGGCATTTTTTTATCTTCAATATAATTGTATGAAATATTGTCTTGATCTAATATTACAAATGTTTTTGCATCTACTATATATATTTTACTCTTGATTACAAAAAATATTGTTCCAATATTTTGTGAAATTGCAAAATCTTGAATAGTCTTTCTTGAAGGTAATGGTTCTCTTTTCATTTTTAATTTTACAGCAAATAAATCAGGATGTAAAAAATTATTATCTTTATATTTTGCTCTTATCGTAATAAAGGCATCTTGAGATGGAGCAATGATTAATGAAGCACTATATAAATAGTTTAAAATAGCAATGTCATCATTAACGGGTTTTCTATTTGATGTAGGTATAGCATTTTGTTTTATATCTAAAAAAGGTAATAGTTTTAGTTTTGAGCTAGAAGAGTTTGAAGAAGTAACATAAGCATTTGATACAATTAAAGTTTTTTCATTTGAATAGTAATGTTGTATAATTGCACTTTGCCCAACTTTTAAGTTTCCAATGTTAATAGTTGCTTCTTTTTCATTTACATCTGTAATTCTTATTGCATAAGGTTTGTAGTTTAATTTTACTTCTTTATTATCCATAAATTTTGAATTATCAATTTTAATTAATTTTTCATTAGTTAAAAGATAAGTATAGTTTAATCCTTTTTTTCCTTTTGCTATTTTGATATCTTTTAAAAACCAACCATTTTTTAACATATCTTTATATGAAAAATTATTATTACACTCTCCTCCATCTAGTTTTGTAGTTTCAATACTTGAAGGTGATTTCCAATTCTTTTTATAACAAATAGTTGTTTTTGCACTTAAACTTTGTGTTAATAATGAGACTGTAAAAATTATTATTAAGCTTTTTGATAATAGGTTCATTTTTTTCCTTATTTCTTTTGTAATTCTAGAAGTTTTTCTTTAACTTCATCAACATGTAAAAGTTCCACTTTTTCACCATTTATAGTTTTCTTTTTTCGTACACTTACTTTTTCCCAAATTGCGGCTATCTTTCCTTCTGGATTAATTATGAATGTAGTTCTAACTACACCCATATACTCTTTACCCATGAATTTTTTTAATTGCCAAACTTTATAATTTTCACACATTTTTTTATCAACATCTGAAAGCAAAGTAATATTTAATTCTTTTTTTTCTATAAACTTTCTATGTTTTGCAGTATCGTCTGGACTTACTCCTAAAATGATTGCATCTAAATCTTCAAACTGTTCTTGTTTTTGTGTGAAATCACAAGCTTGTGTTGTACAACCTGGAGTTAAATCTTTTGGATAGAAATATAAAACTATCCATTTTCCTAATATATCTCTTAAACAAATTTCAATATCATCTTGGTTTTGTGCACAAAAACTAGGTGCAGTTTGTCCAATTTTTAACATATAATTTCCTTTTAATATTTTATTTTTTAATTGCTATAAATGTAGCAAAATTTACCCATTTAAAAAGCGTTTCGCAATGTGAAAATCCAGTATCAAGTATCATTTTTTTATTTTCATCTTCGGTATATGGTATTAATACATTTTCTAAAGCTTCTCTTTTTTGAGAAATTTCAAATTCTGAATAACCTTGTGTTTTTTTAAATTCATAGTATTCATTAATATATTGTTTATCTAAAATTTTATTTGAGGAAATTATTTTTTCACTAAATATAAAAATACCATCTTTTTTTAGATTATTATAGATTTTTTGTACTAATTTTTCTCTTTGTAAAGGTCTAATAAATTGTAAGGTATAGTTTGAAATAATTAGTTTCGCATCATCGTATAAAATACTATCTAAATCATCACAAATAAAGTCAATATTTACTCCAAAAGCATTAGCTTTTTTTCTTGCTCTGTTTAACATTGCTTCTGAATTATCAATACCAATTAGTTTAAGATTTTTTGTTGAATGTTTTGATAGTTCTATTAATGTAGACGCTGTTGAGCAGCCTAAATCATATACTTTATCATTTTCATTTAAAAAATTTAGAGTAAAATTAATTGTTAATCTTTGCATTTCTTTATAAAATGGAACTGAACGATTTAACATGTCATCAAATACTGATGCTACTTCTTCATCAAATTCAAATTGTTTTATTATTGATTTTTTAAATACTTTATCTATCATGAAGATATTTTATCTAAATGAACTTTAATAACTATTTATCAAAAACAATTATTTATGAAATGTATACTTTTTACTTTCTAAAAAATATTTTTGTTAATTCTATATCTTTTAATATTTGAGTTTTTAATTCATCAAAAGAGTCAAATTTCTCATTATCTCTTAGTTTCATATAAAATTTTACCTCTACAAAATTATAATTATTTTTTATATCTTCAGCTAAAATATGCGTTTCTACTGCATATGTTCCATCTGTTGTAACTCTATGTCCTAAAAATGTCACAGAGTTATATTCTCTCTCATTTATTATGGTTTTTGAGGCATAAACACCTTCATTTGGTAATAGAAAATCTTGAACTTTTATATTAATTGTTGGTACAAAACTTTTAGAACCTAACCCTTGCCCTTTTATTTGCGTACCGTAAACTTTATACTCTCTATTTAAAAGTTTATTTGCTACTAAAATATTACCATTTTTTATATAGTCTCTAATTATTTTTGAGTGTGCAGTAATATTATCTATTTTTACTTCTTTTATAACAGTTACATTACCTTTAAAAAGTGATTTTAATTCTAAAATACAATGTTTTCTATTTTTCCCAAAACAAAAATCAAAACCTACAACAATGTTGTTTAATTTTGGAAATTCTTCTTTTAATAGGTTTATAAACTCTTCACCGCTTAGGCTTTTAATACTTGATAATTCATAATAATATATTGGATATTTACTATATTCTTGTCTATGCATTTTTGGTGTTAGTGTAGAATAACCTGATTCTATTACTAAAACAGCACCATTGTCTCCTAAATTTTTAAAAAGTTCTTGATGTGCCAAATGCATTCCATCAAAACCCCCAATTGCAATAGCTGTGATTGTTTTTTTATTTATTAAAATAGAAGAATTCTTCTTCATTTCCATGTTTTCCTTCTAGTTTACTTGTTTCATTATAAATTAATTTCCACTTTAATAACTCGCAGTAATCTATAAAATTTCTTCTTACTCGCAATATAGCTTTTTTATCTTTTACAACACCTTTTTTATCTCTTTTTATATTTATTCCTACTTCAAATTGAGGTTTAAAAAGTATAATGATTTTATCTTTTGATAATCTATTTATATCTTCAATAATATTAAAAATGGAGATAAAAGAAACATCGCAAGTTACAAGGTCGAACTTTTTGGTGTTTTCGAAAGTTCTAATATCTTGATTTTCATGAAAAGTGATTTTATCATGATATTTTACTCTTTCATGAAGCTGGTTTGAGCCAACATCTACACAACATACAGATTTTACATTATGTTCTAACAATATTTGTGTAAAACCACCTGTACTACTTCCAATATCAAGAGCTTTTTTATTTATAAAATCAATATCTAATTTTTCTAAAAAATATTTTAGTTTATAAGCTGCTCTGCTTACATAAAAAATTTCTTCTAGAAGTTCAATAGCCATTTCTTCACTTATGATAAAAGAAGGTTTAGAAACTATTTTTCCATCTATTTTTACTTTTTTAGATTTTATTATTTCATGTGCTTTATTTCTACTTTGTATATCAAAGTTTTTTGTTAAATACAAGTCTAATCTCATAAGTAGAATTATAATGAAAAGTTGCTCAATTTTACTTTATTTTATATTTAAATAAGAATACTTCGGTAAGTAATCTTGACAAAGGGGACATTATAAAGTTAAACGGTACCTTGTTCATACATAGCTCTCATCTTATCTTTTTCTTTTTGTCTTTTCATTTTTTGTGCTTCTTTCATTCTAAAACTATCAATTGAGAACTTTAATTCTACTAAAAATGAAGCAGCAATAAAGATTGATGAATACGTTCCTACTACAATACCTACAAGCATTGTAAAGGCAAATCCATGGATAATCTCTCCACCGTAGAAGAATAATGTTATAACAACAAAGAATGTTGTTAATGATGTAAGAGTAGTTCTTGATAAAGTTCTACTTACTGAGTCATTTACTACTTTTTCTAAGACTGTTTCTTTTAATTTTTGAACACCTTCTCTAATTCTATCAAAGACAATGATAGTATCATTTAAGGAATACCCAACAATAGTAAGAATAGCAGCTAAGATATCAAGATTCACTTCTATATTAGTTAAAGATATAGCTCCAAGTGCAATAATAACATCATGTGCAAGGGCTAAAATAGAAGCAACTGCAAATCTCCACTCAAATCTAAATGATACATAAACTAGAATTACTAATAAAGATAAAGAAAAAGCCATAATACCTTTTTCTCTTAACTCCCCACCAACTTTAGGTCCTACAATATCAACTCTTCTTATTTCAAATTTTCCAGTTGGTTTTAAGAGTTTTGACATCTCATCACCAATATCATTTGCTAAGTTTGATGAAGAGTTTGTAATTCTAATTACTATTTCTTCTTTTGATCCAAACTCTGTAATTGAAGCATTAGAATAATTTGATTTTTTTAAAATCCTTCTAATATCTGGAATAGGTGCAGGGTTTTCATATTTTACTTGAACTATTGTTCCACCTGAAAAATCAATACCAAAGTTTAAACCTTTTGTAAAAAGTAAAACTATTGATGCGATAACTAAAAGTGCTGATAAACCTAAAAATAAGAATCTTTTTCCCATAAAATTATAAATCTTATTACTTTTGAAAATTTCCATTGTTAAATCCCAAACCATTTTTTTAATTTTTTATCTCTTGCTATTTTTGGAGCTAACGCTTCATAAATACCATGTGTCCCTAAAATTGCAGTTAGCATTGAAGCTAAGATACCAATTGAAATAGTTACAGCGAAACCTTTAATAGGCCCAGTTCCATATGCATATAAAATCACAGCTACAAGTAGTGTTGTAATATTTGCATCTAAAATTGCACTCATAGCATTTGCATAACCATCTTCAATAGATTTTTGTACAGAAACACCAGATTTAAGAAGTTCTCTAATCCTCTCACCAATAATAACGTTTGCATCAACCGCCATACCTACAGTTAATACAATACCTGCCATTCCAGGAAGTGTTAAAGTAGCTCCAAACATTGCCATAACCGAAATAATAATAAATATATTTGTAACAAGAGCAATATTTGCAATAATTCCAGCACGTCGGTAATAAACAATCATAAAAATAAATACAATTAAAAATCCAGAAATAAGCGCAATAGAAGAAGCTCTAATTGAATCAGCTCCTAAACTAGGACCAACACTTCTTTTTTCTAATAATTCAACCGAAGCAGATAAAGCCCCAGATCTTAGTGCAATTGCTACATTTCCAGCTTCAGCTGTACTGAAACCACCTGAAATTTGTCCAGATCCTCCACCTATTCGCTCTCTAATATTAGGGGCAGAATAAACTTTTCCATCTAAAACAACTGCTAATCTTTTTCCTATACTTTTAGCTGTAAAATCTCCAAAAATTCTTGCTCCACTTGAATTAAGTGTAAAATTAATAATTGGTTGGTTTGCTTTATCAAAAGATACTCTAGCATCAATAATTTGAGAACCATTTAAAATAGGAATCTCTTTTACTAAATATTTTATATTAGGATCATTTGTTGCTTCAAGAATAATATCTCCATACTCAGCAGCGCTTCCAATACTTAGAGTATAAACCTGATCAGCTCTCTCTTCGTCGATTGCCATAAGTTCAAGTAAAGCTGGTCTTGAAATAAGCTCTCGTGCATCTTTTTCTTCTTGGGCAGTTTTAATACCTGGAAGTTCAACAACAATATCAGTAGCACCTTGTCTTACAACAGTAGGTTCTGATAATCCAAACTGATCAAGTCTATTTCTAATAGTCTCAACAACTTGAGATACAGCTGAATCTTTTGTTTTTTCTGCTTCTTCTGGTGTTAAATTAACTCTATAATCTAAATCATTTTTTACAATATTTAAACCTTGAATTTTTTTCAACATTTCATCAACTTTTGGAAGTTCATCCCTATCTAAAACAGTAAATACAACATGATCATTTTTTATTCCTAAATCATCTATTAAAATATCTTCGTCATCTGTGAAGTATTTAATAGATGTAGCAATAGTTTTGATTTTAGAACTTACAGCTTCTTCGGTTTTAACACCTAAAAGCATATGTAAACCACCCTGAAGATCCAGACCTAATGATATTTTTTTGCCTGATTCTGTTTGCAGTAATGATGGAACCGAGAAAACAACTCCAAAAATAATACTTAATATGAATATAACTAATCTGTAATTAAAGATTTTCAATTCTTTCCCTTCTATTAAGAGTGTGAGTAATATAATATTTTAAAACATGTAAAAATACATGTTTTAAAAATATTGTTTATTCTGAAAGTTTAGAAACAAACTCTTTTGCAAGTTTCATTTCAGTATTGTCATGGTTTTTTACAAGTAGAAAGTTTTCTCCAACTTTTGTAATTTCAACCATTAAGCCACCATTTGTTACAATCTTATCACCTTTTTTTAATTCTGCAATCATAGCTTT
Source organism: Halarcobacter sp. (assembly GCA_965243765.1). Lineage (GTDB taxonomy): Bacteria > Campylobacterota > Campylobacteria > Campylobacterales > Arcobacteraceae > Halarcobacter. The sequence goes on along the minus strand of CBDEWB010000019.1, from coordinate 668,275 downwards.
ATGTTTTTTAGCTTGATTTTGTTGCGGTCTGATAATTAAAAAATAAAAAATCGCAAATAATGCAACTAAGGGTAGTAATGAACTTATTAAATCTGAACTTGAACCATCCATCTGATTTCCTTTTGAAAAGTATTTTTTAGATGTTTTTAATAAAACGCGACTATTTTAACAAAATTTACATAATAAAAGGCTTGATTACTGCCTTATTTTTTAGTACTTTTATCTACTTGGCTTACTTCAATATAGAATATAAAATTTTAAATACTATTTTAGCTCTAATTTCAATATATTTACTTCTAAAAATAGAAAGAAAATCTCTTGTTTTTACAGGTTTTTTTACAGGTATTTTTTGGTTTTATTGGATAGGAATTAGTTTTCAATATTATGATTTAAATTATTTAGCACCCTTAATAATTTTATTTTTGGGTTTATTATATGCTGCTATATTTTATCTAATTGCACTCTATGACAAAGTATTTTTTAGAATTTTTATGATTTTTATTTTATCATACATTCACCCTTTTGGTTTTAACTGGTTTATTCCAGAACTAGTTTTTATAGACTCATTTTTTTCAACTTCAAAAGAGTACTTCGCAATAATTTTAGTTTCTATTGTTATGTTTATATCTTTAAATAATAAAACTAAAATACTAGCTCTAATTCCACTATATTTTGCATTATTAAATCCAAATACAAATACAAATAAAGATAATCTGAGTTTTAATATCTCAATGCCACAATTAAATGTTCTTCAAGATCAGAAATGGGCTAAAAAACATATCTCTAGCATTATTAATAATAATCTAAAACTCATAGATATAGCCATAAAAGAAAAAAAAGATTTAATTATTTTACCTGAAACTTCATTTCCAATTTTACTTAATAATGATGAGTTTTTAATGCAAGAACTAATAAATAAATCTGAAAAAATTGATATTATTCTAGGTGCTTTATACTTAGAAAATAAAGAGTATTACAATACAACTTTTCATTTTTCAAAAGGAGATATCAAGATTGCAAAAAAAGTTATTTTAGTTCCTTTTGGAGAAGAGATACCTCTTCCTAAGTTTTTTGTTGATTTAATAAATGATACTTTTTATAAAGGTGCGCAAGATTATAAAAAAGCAAAAAAACCTACTGATTTTATTATAAAAGATACAAAATTTAGAAATGCAATTTGTTATGAAGCTACTAGTGATGAGATTTATCAAAATTTAAAGGGAGTAAAATATATGATTGCAAGTTCAAACAATGCTTGGTTTACACCCTCAATTGAGCCAATTTTACAAAAATTAATACTAAAATATTATTCTAAAAAATATAATATTACTATTTTTCACTCCATCAATGGAAGTAAAAACTATATAATTAGACCCTAAAATTCTAACTTAAATTGAATTTGAATTCTTTTTAAAAGTTCTTTTTTTTCTAAATTTTCATCAATTTGAAGATTTAGAGAAAAAGATAAAATATCTTTGAACTTTTTTCCTGCTTTATATCCAAGCTTTATCAAATCACGTCCTTGAACTAAAGACTTGAAAGACTCATTTGAAATATTTAATTGTCTTGCTTGTTCTAAAAGCCAAGAAACTACTTTATCACATTTATCGTTATTTGGTATTGTTCTACCCTTACAATCAGCTAAACAAACTATACATAACTCTTCTATATTACATTTTAAAGATAATCTTTTTATGGATTTCAATGAAGATTCATCTTTATATAATTGAAAAGGAATTAAATGATTTTTTACAAGTGCTACAATTTTTTCAATAAATTTTTTTTCATTTGTCAGTTTTTCTAAAAATGAAATAGTAGATTTCATCCCTAAACTTTCATGTCTATGAGAGGTTATTCTACCATCAATTATTTCACTACAAAAAGGTTTACCTAAATCATGACATAATAAAGAGTAAAACAGATATAAATCTTTATATTCATCTCCTGTTTTTAATTTTACCATTTCATCTAAAGTCATAAGTGTATGAACCCAAACATCACCCTCAGGATGAGACTCTTTATCTTGCTCGCATCCAACAAGCAATTTAAGCTCAGGGAAGTGTTTTAATATTCCTAAATCTTTTATTAAATTCATACCTATTGAAGGTTTTTGTGATTTTAAAAATAGTTTTTTAAACTCTTCAAATATTCTCTCTTTTGGTAATTGTCTTAACGCATTATTTTTTACCATAAAAGAACATAATTCAAAAGTCTTTTTATCAAGTGTTAAATTAAATCTTGAAACAAACTGTACAGCTCTATAAACTCGCAAAGGATCTTCTGTAAAAGTATCATCGGTTATATGTCTTAGGATTCTATTTTCTAAATCTTTTATTCCATTATTTGGATCTAAAAACTTATCTTTAAAAAAATCATAACCTATTGAGTTTATTGTAAAATCTCTTCTTAAAGAAGCTTCTTTAAAACTCAAGTTTGCATCTGTCTTTACTTTAAAACCTTTATGCCCTAAAGCTATTTTTCTTTCTACTCTTGCAAGTGCAAAATCAAAATCATAAGAATCAACACTTAGAATTAGAACACCAAAAGATTTACCGACTTCTTTTACTCTTCCATATTTTTTTAAACATTTATTAATTACTTCAAGAGAATCAATATTGAAAATTTCAATATCATAATCTTTTGATGGAATATGTAAAAAACTATCTCTTACACATCCACCAATAAGTATTGGCAAAGTACCAATACTTAGTAAATCTATTAGAATCTCTTCTAATATTTTAGGTATTTTAATTTTTTTTGTAAAGATGTAAATCCTGTTGTGGATAAGGAATAGAAATTCCTTCTTTATCAAAAGTATTTTTAATAGTTTCAGTTAAATCAAATTTAACATCCCAATAATCAGAAGTTTTAACCCAAGCACGAACTACAAAGTTCACAGAACTATCAGCTAATTCTGAAACAGCAACTGTAATACCTTCTTCTTTTAATACTTTTTCATTTGCACTAACAATAGAATTTAGTACTTCTTTTGCTTGTTTAATATCATCATCATAACCAATACCAATAACTAAATCTACTCTTCTTGTAGGTTTTGCATTTATGTTTATAATTAAGCCATTTGTAATTGCACCATTTGGTATAATCATTTTTTGATTATCAGATGTAATCATAATTGTATTAAAAATAGAAACTTCTTCAATTTTTCCAGTAACTCCAGCAGCAGTAACTACATCACCTACTTTAAAGGGTTTAAATAAGATAATCATAACACCAGAAACAAAATTACCTAAAGAATTTTTTAAAGCTAAACCAATAGCTAGACCAGCGGCCCCTAAGATTACAAAGAATGAAGTTGTATCGACACCTAATTGTTTAACAGCAGTTAAAATTACCATTATCATTAGTGCATAATAAACAATATTTTTAACAAACTTTATCAAAGTTTCATCAATACTCTCTTTTTTTCTAAGCAGAGTTGTTACAATTGATGTAAGTTTTTTTGCTAGCCATTTTCCAATAACAAATATTATAATCGTAATTGCAATATTTAAAGCATATAAACCAATCATATCTGTAATACTTTGAACGCTATCCATAGTTTCTCCTAGTATAATTTTTTTAAAATTTTATCATAATTTTCTTAATCATACAAATAAAAATTATTTAAGTTTTGAATATAATACTTCTGTTACTCTATTTATTTCAACTTCTTCTTTTTGCAAAGTTTTCCTATCTACAATTTCTACCATACCATCTTGTAATTTTTTACCAACAATAACAGCATAAGAAAATCCAATTAATTCAAAATCACCCATTTTAAAACCAAATCTCTCTTTTTTTCTATCATCAATAATTGTATCAATTCCTAAAGCTTTTAAATTTTCATAAATTTTCATTCCAGCTTCTAGTTCTACTTCTTTTTTGGCATTTGAAACTATCACATCAACTAAAAACGGTGCAGTTGCTTTTGTCCAAATAGAACCTTTATCATCATGATTTTGCTCAATTACAGCTGCAACTAATCTTGAAACTCCAATGCCGTAACATCCCATTTCAAAAGGTTGTAATTTACCATTTTTATCTAAAAATTTTGCATCCATAGCTAAAGAGTATTTCGTTCCTAATTGGAAAATATGGCCAACTTCAATACCTTTTGTGTAATATAAAGACCCTTTACAATTTGGACAAGAATCACCCTCTTGAACTGTAATTAAATCAAAATACTTAATATCTTTTAAAGAAGATAAATCTGTACCTATCAGATGATAATTTTCTTCATTTGCACCACAAACAAGACCTACCTCATCTTTTAATTCATTATCAACTACAAATTTTATATCACTTGGTAAATCAAATGGTCCACAATAACCAGCAACTAATCCAGCTTTGAAAATATCTTCTTCTAATGCATCGACTAATTCAAGACAAGCAATAGCATTTGTAGCTTTAGTCTCTTCAAGTTCATCATCTCCTCTTACAAAGAAAACAACAACTTCTTCTGCTTCTTCATAAACTGCTTTTTTAATAATTGCTTTTATAAATTGAGATTTTGAAGTACTTAAAAAGTTTGAAATATCTTCAATAGTTTTCATATCTTGCGTTAAAACTTTCTCCATTTTAACACTTTGCTCAGTTAAATTAAACCACTGTTTAACTTCTTTTTTTGTTCTTGTAGCTGCTTCAATATTAGCACCATATTCACAATCTGGACAGACAACAATAGTATCTTCTCCTGAATTAGCTAATACCATAAACTCTTTTGAACCACTTCCTCCAATTGCACCACTATCAGCAGCAACAACTCTAAACTCTAAACCTAATCTAGTATAAACTTTTTTATAAGCTTCTTCCATAAGATTAAACTCTCGTTCTAAATCTTCTTTTGAGTCATGAAAAGAGTAAGCATCTTTCATTAAAAACTCTCTACCTCTCATAAGTCCAAATCTTGGACGTGCTTCATCTCTAAATTTTGTATAAATCTGATATAAATTAACGGGTAGATTTTTATATGAAGTTATTCTATTTTTGACTAAATCTACAACTGTTTCTTCATTTGTAGGGGATAAAACATATTCAGATTTTTTTCTATCTTTAAATCTTAAAAGTTCACTCCCCATAGTATTAGCTCGACCTGATTGTTCCCATAAAGAAATAGGAGTTACAAAACCAAATTGAACTTCATTTGCTCCTGCATTATCCATCTCTTCTTTTACAATCGCTCGAATCTTATCTAAAACAATTTTTCCTAATGGTAAATAATTATAAATACCAGAACCAACTTGATTTATAAAACCACCTCTGATTAAATATTGATGAGATGGTAAAATAGCATCTTTTGAAGCTTCTTTTGTTGTTGGTATAAATATTCTTGAAAATTTCATTTTATATAACCCTATTCATTTATTTTAGTTAGATGCTCACATTTGTATTTATTTAACATACTTGCATCTGATTTTAATCCAAATATTGTTTGAACTGTTCCTACAATAATATCACACTCCATATCTTTTGAAATGCATTTTAATTTTTTTGAGGGTTGGTGTAAATATTCGCTAATAACTGTTTGACATAGTTTTGTAATGTTTTGTGAATCATCTACGTTAATAAAACCTTTTTTTATAGCATTTTTCACTTTTTTTTCAATAATTGCATCACCTCTTAAATACATATGTTTAATTACTGGTTCTACTTCTAAAGATTTTAACCATTCAAAAAATTCTAAAGACATTTTATTTACAAGTGAATATGCTACTTTAGCCTGTTTAGCTCTTAAATTCATATTACTATCAACAATATCTTGTAAATCATCAATTGTATAAACTTTTAACTTATTTGAATTAATATTATCAATATCTCTAGGAACTGCTATATCAAACCAATATCTCTCAAAGCTACAATCTCTTGTCATATCTTGTGTAATTATTGGATAAGGGGCAGAAGTTGCTGTTATCATAATAGGAACACTATTTAATAATTCCACTAATTTTTGATACTCTGCAACCTCAATATATTCTTCATACGTATCTGCTAGTAGTCGTGCTTTTTTAATATCTCTACTTGTTAAGATAACATAAAAACCTGAAGATAAAAGGTGTTTGATAGTTAACTCACTCATTTCGCCTGCACCAATTACTAAAGCTTTAATTCCAGAAGTATTCCCTGTAATTGCTTTGGCTTGAGCTACTGCTGTTGAAGCAATAGAAGCTGAACCTGTTCCTAGACTCGTAGCATTTCTTACCGTTGCAGCACACTTAAAAGCATAATGTAAAGCTCTTGGTAAATTTTGTTCACAATATTTTTTAACAATTGAAAATCTAAAAGCATCTTTTAATTGTCCTACAATTTGTGTCTCACCAATTACTAAAGAATCAAGGGCAGAAGCAACAGAAAATAGGTGATGAATAGCACCATTATGTTCATAGATATCAGCTCTATCATATAAATCATCAAAGTCCAAAGTAGAATAATCAGATAATTTTTTTATAATTGATTTTGAAGCAACATTAGCATTTACTACAGAAGTAATGATTTCAACTCTATTACAGGTTGATAATAAAATAGCTTCTGAAACTATCTCATCTTCTAATAGTTTCTTTAAGAATCGATCTTTATTCTCTTCATTTGGAAAAGCTAACTTTTCTCTAGTTTGAATATCTGTATTTTTATGAGAAAAACTTATTACTAAATAACTCATACTTTAAAACTCTCTTTCAATCATTGCATTCATTATAAAAACTAAAGATTTATCTTCATCATCTTTTACAGCTTCTATAGCTTCTAAACCCAATTTTTTTGCTTTAGAAATAGAATCATCTAAAGCATTAGTTAATTTAAGTTGTTCTTTAATCCACAAACTCTCTTCTTTATTTAATGGTTTTTTATATAAAGCTTCTAGTTTTGATTTATCTTCAATTCTTTCATGTAATAAAAGATAAGGAATAGTTACTTTTCCTTCAATAAAATCTAACATTGTAGGCTTGCCAAGTTTTTGGCTATCTTGTGTAATATCTAGAATATCATCAATCATTTGAAAAGCAAGCCCTAGGTTTTTTCCATAAAGTGCATACTTATCTTTATCTTTAGCACTTAATATTGCAGCAGCTTTTGCACTAGCTTCAATTAAAGAAGCAGTCTTTTTATAAATCATATCAAGATATTTATCATATGAAGTATTAAAACTTTGTGTTAAATCTACATCTAACATTTCACCAATGCTTAGCTTTATTACTGCATTTGAAATAATATAAGCCACTTCATTATCCATAGTTGTAAGTTCTGTAAAAGCTTTTGAGTATAAAATATCTCCAAATATAATTGATGTTTTATTATCAAAAAGTGCATTTATTGATGGCTTACCTCTTCTTGTGTTTGCTTCATCTATAACATCATCATGCAACAAAGATGCCGCATGAATCATCTCAACTATTGCACATAGTTTTATTGATGTTTCATTACTTCCTGCAATGTTAAGAATTAGTTTACTTCTTAACATCTTTCCTATTGCTAAAAGATCTAATAACTCTAAACTTTTTTTATCATCACACTGCTTAACAAGACTTTTAATTTTATCTTTTACTTGTTCTAACTCTTCCACTTAAAAACCCTTACGAATCTAATCTACAAACAATATCACCAGTTAATTCTATATAAAGACCTTTTTTCATCTCTTCTACTTCATCTGTATTTTCAAAAACATATTGATTAATCATTTTATTAATATCAAAATCAACACCTCTATCTTTTGATAATAAAATTTCCATCACAGCATATTTTTTAATTAATTTATCAAATTCATCTTCAACTATTTCATTATTAGAGCTTGCTGAAATATCAAAATACTTTGATTTTGGACTTCCTATAAAAATATCATCTTCATCTTCTAAAAACCAATCTTTTAACATATTATTTTCCTTCTTCTAATCTAATTCTAACAGATAACGCATGAGCAGTTAAGCCCTCTGTATCAGCTAAAAGAGCACAAGCTTCACCTAACTCATTTATCGCATCTTTTGAAAAGTTAATAATTGAACTTTTTTTCATAAAATTTTCTACGTTTAAAGGACTATAAAATTTTGCAGTATTTCCAGTAGGTAACGTATGGTTCGGACCTGCTATATAATCCCCAATTGGTTCGGGAGTATTTTCACCTAAGAAAATTGCACCTGCATGTTTTATTTTTGATAAAAGTTCAAATGGATTTTGCGTCATTACTTCTAAATGTTCAGGTGCAATCTCATTCATAATATTTATTGCTTCATTCATATTTGAAGCCACAATAATTGAACCTCTTTCATCAATAGATTTTTTTGCAATATCTCTTCTACTTAATTTTTTTAAAAAATTATCAACTTCAATTGAAGTCTGTTTGGCTATTTCTTCATCAGTTGTTATTAAAATTGAACTAGCCATTTCATCATGTTCTGATTGTGATAATAAATCAATTGCTAGATATTTTGGTTTAGCTGTACTATCACTTAATATTCCTATTTCAGAAGGTCCTGCAATCATATCAATATTCACTTCACCAAATACCAATTTTTTTGCAGTTGCTACAAAAATATTACCAGGACCTGTGATTACATCAACTTTTGGAATAGTTTTTGTTCCATAAGCCATAGCTGCTATTGCACTAGCACCTCCAACTTTATAAGCTTTTTTAATATTACAAATATGACATGCTGCTAAAAGTAACTCATTTAGTTCATTATTTGGAGCAGGAGTACAAACTACTATTTCTTCAACTCCTGCAACAATAGCTGGAATTGCATTCATTAGAAGTGAACTAGGATATGCTGCTTTTCCACCAGGAATATATAAACCTGCTTTATCAACTGCACTTACTTTTTGTCCTAATATTGTTCCATTTTTTTCAAAATCAAACCAAGATTTTGGAAGTTGTTTCTCATGATAAATTTTAATTCTATCATAAGCTGTATGTAAAGCTTTTTTTAGTTTTTTATCTATATTCTCATAAGCTTTTTTCATATCATCTTGTGAAATTTGTAAGTTATCATCACTTGTAACTTCCCAGTTATCAAATTTTTTGATATGAGATTTTAAAGCTTCATTTCCATTTTCTTGAATCTCTTTTATTATATTTGTAACAATAGAAGTAACATCTTTAATATCAGTTTTAGCTCTTGCTAATATATTTTCAAACTCTTCTTTGAAGTTCGCATCTGTTGTTTTAATTATTTTCATTATATATTTCCTAATATATCATTTACAATATCTTTTATACCTCTATTTTCAACTACAATTGTAAGATCAGATACTTTTTTATAAGCAACAATTCTTTCGTTGTATAGTTTTTTAGCTTCATCTAAATTTTGTAACAAAGGACGTTTTTTTAATTTAGCAGCTGCATTTAGTGAAGAATTAATTCTATTTAAAATTCCTTCAAAACTTGATTCTAAATAGATAACTGTTCCAATTTTTGAAATATTTTCTTGTTTAAAAAAACCACCACCTGTTGAAATAATAGTATTTTCAACACAAGATTCTAACCAAAGTGCACATTTTCTTTCTAAAATTCTAAAATAAGTTTCACTTTCTTCTTTAAAAATATCTTTTACTTTTCGTTTATCAATACTTTCAATCAAATCATCAGTATCAATTGCAAAATATTCACTAGACTTAACTAAGGCTCTAGCAACTGTTCCTTTTCCAACACCCATAAATCCAATTAAAATAATATTATTTTTTTTACTCAAGTAAGATTTCCTTAAAATATATTATAAATGATAAAATCTAAAAATTATATCCAAAATAAGGTAAAACTTTTAATGACTAATATCAATATTGTCTTTCATACCTTTCTTTCATAGAAATATTTCCTAATATCCCGCCTTGATGTATATATAAAATATTATTTTCTTCAAAATATTTTGAAGAGCTAAGAGCTAAAAAACCTAAAGGATCATATAATAAATCAAAATCAATATTAGTCTCATTTTTTAATTCTTTGTGTATTTTATAAAACTCTTTATACAATTTTCCAAAATGATATTTCTTTGGCATTTCTAATATTGTTGCATGGTATTTTTCATCTTTCTCTAAATGAAAAAATTGTTTCTTTAAATACTTACTACCACCTACACAAGAAACAGTTAATACTTCAAAGGGAAGATTCTTTTGTAAAAAAAGTGCTGTTGTTCCTGTTCCGCTTGGTAACATAACTTTTAAGTTTTTTATTTTATTATCTGTTACCCAAGTTATTAGTTCATCTGCTAATATTTTAATTCCAAACTCTGCTTCTTTAACTCGCCCACCCTCTTCTATAAAAAGAGTTTCATCATTCAATAAAGTCTCTTCAATATGATCTTTTATATCACAATCATTTTTTTCAATAATATTTACACCATTAGCTAAAGAAGCTTTATAATTTCCTTGAGATTTTTGTTTTAAAAAAGAAGAAATATGATTTACATAAAAATCTAATTTTACATCTTTTAATTTTGCCAAAACTGATAAAGAATATAAAGAATTTGCTTGTGCAGAACCATAAGATATAATCTTTTTTATCTTTGGAAAATCATTTATTAAAAAATAATAGAATTTTCTAGCTTTCTTTCCTGAAAAACTTTCATCTAATAAATCATCTCGTTTAATATAAATAATTTGTAACTAATCACCCTATCTAAAAGAGAGAATTCCCCTTCATTACAGAAACCAATGATTCAAACTCATTTAAGCCACGCTTACGAGAAGTATCAATAACTGATCGTAAATTAGCATAATTTTGTGCACCCTCAAGTGATTTGAATTGTCCTGATACTTTTTGCTTAACTTTTATATTTCTAATGGCACGCTCACTAGCATTATTATCTGCTGGGATATTTTCATTAAGTAAAAAAGTAAACAGTTTATCTTTAGATTTTGTAAGTGATTTTATTTGTTTATGCGTTTCACTTTTTTCAATGTATGGCATAGTTAAAAGATGTTGAAGTGATTTGTCATATTGACTTTTTAGAGTTACTCTAGCAATGGAAGTTAAGTTGACTTTATCATCTCTTATAGCTTCTTTGAGTAATGTCTTTATATCTTTCATTAGCTTAGTCTCATCACACTCAATAGCATAGTTTAAATCTCTCATCTTGTGTGCTAAACATAACTGTTCACTAACACACTCAAGTGAGCTATATGATGAATAATTATCATGAACCACACAAGCATTTTTAAAACCATTTGTAAAAGTATTGTTGATGACCTTAGTTCCTCGTGACTTATCCGCAACAATAAGAGTATTGCTCTCATTGTGAAAAGTCCAATGCCAATGTTTAGAGCCATTAACCTTACATCCAGTCTCATCTATACCTACTAGAGGAGCTTTCTCCAGTAGAGCTGTGATTTTGTTAATAGTATTTTGTGAGAGTGCTGAGGCTTTTGCTAATAAGCCTGTAATGCTTCCCTCTGAGAGTTTTATATTGAATAGGTTGTTCATAAGTTCTACTATTCTCATATTTGACATATACTGAGAAACACTTAGGTATGAAACCATAGCTATAACTGTTGACCCATAACTGATATTTGGTGATATTGTAAATGCACTACTGTCATGATTTTCATAACCACAAGAGAAACACTTTTTAGAGAAGCTTTGATACTCTGTTATTTTATGAGTAATAGATGATAATTCAATATCTAAGACTTGTCGTCTTTCTTTGAGTGCAGATACAACAGTAGATATATCACTACTGCACTTTTTACATTCTAATAGTTTATAAGGCAATGCAACAATCTCATCAGGAGTATCACTTTGTAAAAGAGTTACTCCCTCTCTCCCTGATTGTCCACCAACACTTTTACCACTCTTCTCTTCAAGAGATTGATTTTTATTATTTCTTTTTTGAGGAGGTGCTATCTCACTTGATGGTGAAATACTGGAGTTGTTTGAATTCTTTGGTGGTTTTTCTTGCACGAGGTTATCTTGAAGGTTTTCTATATATTTAAGAAGCTCTTTATGAGATAAATCTTTAAGTTCTTTTTTGGATTTTATTGAAAATTGATATTTCAGGCGAATTTTCTTCAAAATTTATTCCTACTTTTTATGTAGTGAATTATAGCTAATTAGTCCTATTTATAGGCTTTAAATTACTATTTATTGAGGTAAATATTAGAATTCTTTTTGAGGTTTCCTAGGGTGATTAGTTACCTCTTTTTATCTTTAAATTTTGTTTTTGTTACTTCTGAGTTAATATAATTCATCTGCTATTATGCTATTCATTAACTATAATATATTACAATTACTAAAAAATTAAAGAAGAATATATGAATATTTTAGAAGTTATTGATAAAGGTGGAATAATTGTATACATACTCATCTTTTTAAATATTATTGGTTTTACAATTATTATCTGGAAATTTTTAACACTTCCACGTAAAAATGCAATGATAAGAAGTATAAAATCAAAAATTGATTTATCAAATAAAAAGATATTAGAGATTCAAATAGAATATGAAGTAAAAAGATTAGAAAATGGTTTAACTTATATTAAAAATATTGCTTCTATCGCTCCTTTATTAGGACTTTTAGGAACTGTTTATGGGGTATATTTAGCTTTTGAAGAGATTACTTCAAAAGGTTTAGGTGATCCCACAATTTTTTCAGGAGGAATTTCAATTGCTTTAATTACTACGATTACTGGTTTAATTGTAGGAATTCCACATCATATTGCATACAATCATTTTATAGCAATTATTGATTCAATTGAATTAAAAGCAAAAAAAGAGATTTTAGGTTTATAGATGAAAAGAAGAGAACCTCTTGGAATTGATTTAACTCCAGTAATTGATATAGTTTTTATTTTACTTATATTTTTTATTGTTGCTTCTGTTTTTAAAAAAGAACAACTAGCACTAATTATTGATTTACCAACTGCTAATTCAAAAGCTACAGAGATAAGTGATGGCCAAATTTTTATAGAATTAAATGAAACTAAACTTGCCCTAAGAGGAGTTGAAATATCTTTTGAATCTTTTGAAGAGAGTTTAAAAGTTATAAAAGATAATAAAAAAACAATAATTATAAATATTGATAAAGATACAAAATATCAAAGAGTTACAAAAATTTTAGACTTACTTCAAAAATATGATTTAAATAATTTAGCCTTAGTAACACAAAAAGAAAAATAAGAACATTACTTAAGTTAAATAATATTCTTTAAAAATTAATTTTTATTTATCGAACAAAGATCACTATAAGCTACTTCAAGTCTACTAATTAAGGACTCTTGACCTGCTCGTAACCATTGTCTAGGATCGTAATAACTTTTATTTGGCTTATCATCACCTTTAGGATTTCCAATTTGACTTTGCAAATAATCGTGATTTTTTTCTTCAAATTTTCTAACACCGTCCCAAAATGCCCATTGCGTATCCGTGTCAATATTCATTTTAATTACACCATAATCAATAGCTTCTCTAATTTCATGAAGTTGTGATCCACTTCCACCATGAAATACAAAATCAACTTCTTTATCAGCTAAAGCATGTTTTTTAGAAATATACTTTTGTGAATAATCTAAAATTTTTGGTGACAGTTGGACATTTCCTGGCTTATAAACTCCATGAACATTTCCAAAAGAAGCAGCAATTGTAAAATTGTTACTTACTTTTTTTAACTCTTCATAAGCATAACAAACTTCTTCAGGTTGAGTATATAATAAAGAATTATCTATTTCTGAAGTATCTACCCCATCTTCTTCTCCACCAGTAATTCCAAGTTCAATCTCAATCAGCATATCAATTGAATTCATTCTTTTAAAATATTCTACACAGGTTTCAATATTCTCTGATAAAGACTCTTCGGATAAATCAAGCATATGAGAAGTATATAAAGGTTGCCCATGTTTTTTATAAAAAGTTTCTCCTGCTTCTAATAAACCATCAATCCAAGGAAGAAGTTTTCTTGCCGCATGATCTGTATGTAATATAACAGGAACTCCATAAGCTTCAGCCATACAATGTACATGCATAGCCCCAGAGATTCCACCTAGTACAGAAGCATTAGGTAAGTTTAATCCTTTTCCAGCAAAAAATGACGCACCACCATGAGAAAACTGAATAATAATTGGTGAGTTAACTTTTGCTGCAACTTCTAATATTGCATTTACTGAATCTGTTCCTATGATATTAACAGCAGGAATTGCAAACTTGTTCGCTTTAGCATAAGCAAAAAGCTTTTTTGCTTCACTACCACTTAATACACCAGGTTTTACAATATCTAATACTGCCAATTTTTATCCTTTTTATTTAATTACAATTTTTGCTTTTTTTCTTAATGTATTTGATTTTGCTTTAATACTTTTTCTAAATTTTTCTTGTAATAGAACTTGTTCTATTTTAGTTTTAACATCATCAAATTTTAGAGTTTTTGCAGCAACTTTATCTTCTAAATAAATAATATGATAACCAAATTGAGTTTTTATAGGAGATTTTGAATATTTTCCTTTACTTAAAGCTTTTGCAGCTTTTGAAAATGCTGGAACCATTTGAGTTTCGGGAAATTTACCTAAATAACCACCCTTAGGACCACTAGGACCAATTGATTTAGTTTTTGCTAATTTAATAAATTCTTCTTTTTTATTGCTTGCTTTATTTAATTGTTGAATTATTTTTTTAGCTTGAGCTTCAGTTTTTATTAAAATATGTCTTGCTTCTAAAATAGCAGGAACTTTAAATGTTGATTTATTTTTATTATAATATGCTTTTTCCTCTTTTGTTGATACTGATATTTTTTTATACTCTTTTTGCATCCAAACTTCAAGAGCTAAATCTCTTTTTAGTTTTACTAAAGCATCTTTATAGGCAACATCTGCATCTACACCACTTTTTACTGCTATTTCAGTAAGTAATTTTTTTTCAATAATTTGATCTAAAATTTGTTTTTTACTATTTTTTGGCAATGTATCAAAGTTAATACTTGGATTTCTTAAAACTACAGCAATATCTTGCTTTGTAATACTTTCTCCATTTACAGACCCATAATTTTGTGCTGCACTTAAAAATGATGTTGAAATTGCTAAAGTAGCAATAAAACTTAGTACTAGTTTTTTACTTCTAATTTTAATCATAAATATTCCTTAATATATTTTAATAAGTTGCATTGTATCTTTATTTTATTAACAAATAGGTAATTCATAAGAAAATAATCGTAAAACATACTGTAAAAACAAATGAATTTTAAAATTTAGCTTAAAAAGTCTTTAAATTTTACTAAAATTATGATAGAATGCCGACAAAAATTAAACTTAATTTAATTTAAGCTTAGAAGAACAAGGAAATTGTATGAGAATATTAATTATTGAAGACGAAATTACATTAAACAGAACTTTACAAGAAGGACTAATTGACATTGGTTATCAAGTAGATGCAGCTGAGAATTACAAAGATGCAGAATACTTTATTGATATTAGAAATTATGATTTAGTTTTAACTGATTGGATGTTACCAGATGGTGATGGAATTGAATTATGTAAAATGGTAAAAAATCGATCTTCAAGAACTGCTGTTGTGATTGTATCTGCAAGAGATGATAAAGAGAGTGAAATTGAAGCATTAAAATCTGGTGCTGATGATTACATTAAAAAACCATTTGATTTTGATATCTTACTTGCAAGAATTGAAGCAAGATTAAGATTTGGTGGAACAAATGTAATTGAAATTGAAGATTTGACAATTAATCCTGATGAGGAAAAAATTGAATATAAAGGTGATGAGATTGAATTAAAAGGTAAACCTTTTGAAGTATTAACACACCTAGCACGTCATAGAGATCAAATTGTTTCAAAAGAACAATTATTAGATGCAATTTGGGAAGAACCAGAATTAGTTACTCCAAATGTTATTGAAGTTGCTATTAATCAAATTAGACAAAAACTGGATAAACCATTAAATATTTCTACTATTGAAACAATTAGAAGAAGAGGTTATAGATTTTGTTACCCTAAAACAGATGATGAAAATAAATAATCATTAAGGTCTAAATCTATGCAAGTGAAGAGCATTTATAGACAATTTTATCAAAAATTACTACTTGCTACTTCACTTTTTATAATTATTCTTTCTTTTCTTTTTTATGGCTATACAAAAGCTACGATTCATGAAGAATTAAAAATATCTCTTTTAACAGATGCCAAACTAATATACAAAATAAGTAAAACATCGCAAACAAAGATAGGAAACTTCAATATTATTTCAAGTAATGGAATAAATATTGATATTATATATTTAGAACACTCTCCTAAAATTGTATTTACAACATATCGTATAAAAAAGAATAATTTTATGCAAATTTTATACCTTTTTGATAAAAGTAAAAACCAATATATTAAAATTGTAAAAAAGATTAATTCCTCAATAACTATGCTAAATAAAATTTTTAATAATTTATTATTAGTATCACTTGGTGGGCTTATTATGGTCATACTTTATACTTTTACTTTATCAAAAACACTTTTAAAGCCTATTATTAAAATTAACAATAAATTATCTAATATGGATGAAAATTTCTTAACACACATAGATAAAAAACAACTTCCGATTGAATTTCACCCACTTGCTAACTCTATTAACTCACTTACTAATAGAATTGAAAGAAATATAAGATTTAAAAAAGAATTATTTATTGGCGTTGCGCATGAATTAAAAACCCCTTTAGCTGTAATGAAACTTAAAAATGAAGTTACGCTAATGAAAACTAGAGAGCCTCTAAAATACCAAGAAGCATTAAAACTTACGGTTAAACAAATAAATGATATGAATAAAATGATATCTTCAATATTAGATATAGGACGAGCTGAAGGTGCTCAATTTGAAAAAGCAGAAGAAGTTAATTTAGTACAATATTTAAAACGAAAAACTAATGATTATAGAATGTTGAGTGCAAAAAAAAAAATTATAATAACA
Source organism: Halarcobacter sp. (assembly GCA_965243765.1). Taxonomy (GTDB): domain Bacteria; phylum Campylobacterota; class Campylobacteria; order Campylobacterales; family Arcobacteraceae; genus Halarcobacter. The sequence goes on along the minus strand of CBDEWB010000019.1, from coordinate 651,406 downwards.
TTTTTTTCAAATGTAAATCATCATGAAGTTTTTGTACAACCTACTTTATTAAATCAAATTATTCAAAATTTTATACAAAATGCTATTAAATTTACATTAGACGATAAAGCTATTTCTATTAGATTAGAAAAAATAAAAGATACTACAACCATTAGCATCACTGATGAAGGTATTGGAATTGATGAAAAAGTAGATTTATTTGCACCTTTTAAAAGAATGGGAAAAAAGAGCGGTGCAGGACTCGGCCTATTTTTAGCTAAGAATGCAGCAGATGCTTTAGGTGTTGCCATTTTTCTTAAAAATAGAACTGACGGAAAAACTGGATGTATTGCAACTATAGTATTAATTAATACACCCACTTGTAAAGTTAGCTAAAACTCAAGCCTGTAAAATAAATTATGTAAACTCAAGTGTGTAAACCCACCAATTATCTTCTAATTACTTTATATATTTTTCCATAATTTCGCTGAAAAATATACATAATTTTGGGTAAATCTCAGACCAATTTCTCACTCTTAATCTTTACGATTTAATACAGAATCTTTCAGTCTAAATAATTATTTTTTCTTATAATTAACAAGATACTCATCAATCATTTCAAATCTTTACCTGCTTGTAATCTTGGATACTTTGTTATATATCATTGAATTATTTTCTTTTGATGAAAATGACACATTTGTATAGGATAGTTCTTAAATAGCTTAGGTAAGCCTCTTTTACCATCAAAGGTTACTGATTTAATTGTATAACCCAATTCTTTAAGTTTCTGTTTTAAGTCTTTATATTCTTTAACTGTTTCTGTTTGAATATGCTTCCATATTAATACTTCATTTTGATAAGTATCTTTGAAAACCAAAGTTCTAATTTTATCTTTTCTTTTAGCATAAAAAGTTGCATCACATACAAGATTTATTTCTCTTGGATTATGGATTTTGTTTCATTCCATGTCCTTTGTAAAAGTACTCTTTAAAAATTATTTCTTGCAATTTAGATGCTCGTCTTGATGAAGAAAAATTATGATTACAGTCAGTACATTTATATCTTTGTATTCCACCTTTCTTTCCATTCTTTTTGGTGTATTTTGAAAAGCATTTTGGACAAGTTTTAGTATTTTTTTACAGTCATCTGTAAATAATCCTTTTTAAACCCTTATAGTACCTAGTCTTACTTGAGTTTTTAGCCTGAAATATTTTGTATTAAATCTAGAATCTAGATGATTTGTAAATTATTTTTTGAGAAAATTTATGAATTTATGAATTTTTTAACAGTTAAAGACATCTTTAAGAATTTATAAATTAATTTTGGGTGAAAGAACGTTTGAATCTTATAGGAATAGCAGATATTAAAAACTATTAATAATGGATTTTTCAGAACTGACTAGGTAATTGATAATAAGCTGATTTAAAGTGAAATTTATTTTTTTTGTGTTAAAGTTTCCTATTATAAAATAAGGAGAAAGAATGGCAGTTAAAATTACTGATATTTGTATTAATTGCGATGCATGTTTAGATGAGTGTCCAACAGAATCAATCGTTGATAACGATGAAAATCCAACAGGTGAAGATATTTACTATGTAGATGCATCAACATGTACTGAATGTGTTGGAGATAATGATGAACCAGCATGTGCTGAAGCCTGTCCAACAGAAGGATGTATCGTATGGGATGCTCCAACGACTGATGGTGCAGTAGACGGTGAACCTTGCGTAGATGAGTAAGATTTTTTAGAAGATAAAAGTTTATATTAATATAGGTCAATCCGACCAAATTTAAAAAAGAGTGTAAAACTAACTATATAAATCTAAAATATGAAATATGAAAAATATTAAGGATTTACATTATGAATTTATTAAATACAGAAGAATTCTTATGCTTACACTCTTTTTGAGAAAAAGACAATTAGACTTAATGAAAGAAATAGGAGGCTAATTTATAACTTATTATTATAGTTATAAAAGAATTCATCTATAACTTTAATCTTCATATTTTCTAATATTCCTGAATGTACTTTTGCTAACTTTTTGAAATGAGAGAATACACCATCAATACTATTTGTTGTATGACGAGTTATATATCTCTTTACAATCATCTTCTGGTGAAATTGGCACATTTGTATTGGATAGTCTTTAAATACTTTATTTAAGCCTTTCTTACCATCTATTGTAATAGCATTAATAGTAAATCCTTTAGACAATAATTCTTGCAATAAATATTTATATCTTTGTATATCTCTTCGTTTGCCATTCTTTTTAGTTAGTTTAGATTGACACTTTGGACAAGTTTTAGTACTTTTTTACAATTCATTGTAAATAATCCTTCTTTTACTTATATAGTATCTGGCTTTACTTGAGTTTTTAGCCTCCTATTTCTTTCATTAAGTCTTCTTTGAGAAAATTTATGAATTTATGAATTTATGAATTTTTTAACAGTAAAGGCATCTTTAAGAATTTATAAATTAATTTAGGTTTCTTTCATAACTTTTTTTAAGTTAAGATATATTATACTAAAGTATTAATAATATTTTGGAGCTAATTATATGGGAATTGAAGCGTATCAACAGCAAAATGCAGTATCGGATGATCCGTATTTACTTGTACTTAAACTTTATGAAGGTTTGTTAAAATATCTTTCATTTGTAAAAAATTCAATGGAAATTGGTGATATAGAGACAAAGTTTACATATATCAATAAGTCAGTTGCTATTTTTGATGAATTAAGAAATGTTCTTGATTTTGACGGTGGAGATGTATCATTTTATTTAGATGGTTTATATCTTTATCAAATCGAGACTTTATTTACTGCTGGAATTGATGATAATATTAATTCTGTTAATCAAGTAATAAAAGTAGTTCAAGGATTAATTGACGCATGGAAAGACGAAACAGGTCTTTAAGAGCACTTGAAGAATTAATTTATATTGACTCTTTAGACTCTTATGACAAAGCAAATTCTCTTATTAATTGGTATAACAAATATCTCAAAGATAGTGATATCACTAATTTTGATTTAGAATTAAAAAATTTAGAATGGTTATTAGAACTTTTTTATAAAAATATTAATTTTTTAAAAGAACATAGAATCAAAATAAAACAAGATATTATAGAAAATGCAAAAATGCAAAAATTTTTAGGGCATTAAATATTTTTTAGAAATATACTAATATTTTGGAGTAAATCATTTATAAATACATAACTTCTAATATTTTTTGGAATTTTATTAACTCTACAACTTTCTTTAAACTTCTTTGACATTACATCTTTTTTGTAAGGTGAAATAAAAATAAAAATATCTGTTAGACTAACAGATATTTTATGTGAAACTACAAGCTCTCTTTGTTTGATTATTTCGTCTCTTTGAGCTTTTGACAATAACAGCCCTCTTCTTTTTAGGCTCTTATCAATAATTCTAATATTAATATTATCATCACTATTTCGTTTATAAATTTCTAACTCTTTGTCTTTAAAACTTGCTGGTTGATTAATATTTAGTGAGTTTAAATCTTTTTGCAAATAAGTGAAACTTTTTTTAATACCATCTTTGAACTCTTCTAAAAAATCATTTGAGAAGTTTTTTCTAAAATAGTTACGTTTATATTTTGCATCTACATTGGTGCTATCCATAAAATATTTAATCTTATTTTTTTGTAAAAATTCTAGGATCTCATTTTTTGAAATATTTATGAGGGGCTTAAAAATAGTATAGTTTTTTCTTTCGCTAAACTCTTCAAATGATATAAGTTCGCTTAAACCAGCTCCGCGGCTTAATTGCATTAAAAACCATTCCAGTTTATCATTTAGCTGATGAGCAGTTATAAGAGTTTCATACTCATTTTCTATGATAATTTCATCAAAAAAAGAATACCTGATATCTCTTGCTTTTTTTTCAAAATTTGAAGAGTTTTTAATTATAACTTCTTTGAGAAATATTTTTTTATTATATTTTTTTGCTAATAATTTTGCATAAGCTACTTCTTCTTTTGATTGTTTTCTAATATTATAATCAACAATTATAATATCAAATTCTATATCATTTTTAAGAAGTAAAAAAAATAAAGCAGAAGAATCAATACCAGCAGAAAAAGCTAGAAGATTTTTTTCGGTATTGAGTCTTGTGATTTGTAGGTTCATTTTATTGAATTACAGTTGCTAGTAATTTATCTCCGCTAAGTTCAGAAATTCTCACTTTGTAAGCTTGTCCAAATTTTAGTTGTTCTTGACTTTCTTCATCATAAAGTTCATTATCATTTATATAAATTTCTCCATCAATATCAGGCGCCCACATAGCTTTTCTAGCACTTAATAAATACTCATGCTCATCACTCTCTCCATCAATATAAACAGAAAAAACTTTTCCAACTTCATCTTTAAGAGATTTATTTGTTGTTTGTGAAATAATTTCACCTAAAATTTCAGCTCTTAAATCAATAAGTTCTTGAGGAACTTTATCAAGTCTATCATAAGCAGAAGTTCCTTCTTCATCAGAGTAAGAAAAAACATTAGCTCTATCAAATTTATACTCTTTTACATAAGCACATAACTCTTCAAAGTCTTCTTGTGTTTCTCCTGGATGTCCAACTATAAAAGTAGATCTTACAAAAGAGTTAGGAACATCTCTCATAGTTTTCATTAACTCTTTTAATTTCTCAACTCCTTTCCCTCTTTTCATAATCTTTAAAATATTTGAAGAGATATGCTGTAAAGGCATATCAAAATAGTTTTCAAATACGTTTGAATTTTTAATTTTTTCAATGAAACTTAATTCAGTAGTTAAAGGATAAAGATATAAAATTCTTGCAGTTTTAATACTTGGAATTTTTTCAACTTCTTCAATAAGTTTTTCTAAACCATTCTTTATACCTAAGTCTCTTAAGAATGATGATGAGTCTTGAGATACAAAAGAAAAATCACAGTACCCACTTTTTATTAAATTTGTTACTTCTTTAACTAGTGATTGCAAAGTTCGTGAATGTAACTTACCTTTAAATGCAGGAATTGCACAAAATGAACAAGATTGATTACAGCCTTCACTTAATTTTATATAAGCGTGATATGAAGAACCTGTTATTACTCTATCATTTTCCTCACTTAATAAGAATACTTCATCACTAAACGCACTTCTTTTTTCATTTACAAGGATATCAATTCTGTCATAATCTCCAACTCCTGTAAAAATATCAATTTCAGGCAACTCTGTTTGGAGTTTTTCTTTATATCTTTCACTTAAGCAACCAGCCATTACAAGAACTGATTCTTCTTTTCTTTCATCATGCAAATTTAAAATTGTATTAATACTCTCTTCTTTTGCACTATCAATAAAACCACAGGTATTAACAATAATCACATCTGCTTGTGTAGCGTCATCAATAATCTTGTAATCTTTTAACTTTCCTAGCATAATTTCAGAATCTACAAGATTCTTTGTACAACCAAGAGAGACTAAATGCAAAGATTTTATAGGTTTTTTTATACTAAACTTCATCTATATCCTATTACTTTTTTCGCAATTTTAGCATAAAGTTTTACTAAAGCCAAATATTATCTAAAAGTCTAGTATTTCCAAATCTTGCAAGTACTAAAATAATAGTATTATTAATCTCAACTACTTTTATTTCATTAAAATCTCTATCTACTATAGCTATATATTCTACTTCAAGAGTTTTCATATTTTCGTACATTTTTTCTTTTATGATTTTTGAATTTCTCTCATCCTTAATTATTAAAGAAGTTGCCTTATACAAAGATTTTACAATAAGTAAAGCATCTTTTCTTTGTTTTTCATCTAAATATATATTTCTAGAACTAAAGGCTAAGCCATCTGCTTCTCTTACTATTTCACACTCTATTATATTTATTGGCAAAAAGAAATTTTTTACCATTTGTGATATAAGTGATAGTTGTTGAGCATCTTTTTTACCAAAATAAGCATTAGTAGGTTGGACTAAATTAAATAGTTTTAAAACAATTTGTAATACCCCATCAAAATGCCCTGGCCTAGTAAAACCTTCCAAAGTATAACTTTTATTTGGAGCTTTTATTAAAATTTCTTCTTTTGTATACATTGAAGATATTTCAGGCATGAAAAGATAATCAACCTTGCACATTTCACATATTTTTTTATCTGCTTGGTTTTTTTTAGGATATGAATCGAAATCTTCATGTACTAAAAATTGAGTAGGATTTACAAATATTGATACCATTACAATATCATTTTGCTCTCTTGCTTGTTTTATTAATGAGATATGACCATCATGAAGTGTTCCCATAGTTGCTACGAAACCAACACTTGTAGTGATGTTTTTTCTTATATCTTGTAACTCTTTTACAGTTTTTAGTATTTTCAAAAAATCTTCCTTTAAACTATTTTTATTTTGAATCATAATTTGGATTTAGTTTTAATAATACTAAATCAGCAATCATATTTCCTATTAATGTTAAAAATGCACCAATAATTAAAATTCCCATAATCACAGGATAGTCATGTGATAAAGCACTTTGGAAAAAGAGTAATCCAATTCCATCAATAGAAAATATCTTCTCCAAAATTACAGAACCACCAATAATTCCTGGAAGTGATAAGCCAAGTAGGGTAATAACAGGCGGATATAAATTTGGTAAAATATAGTATCTTAAAATTTGTTTATTACTTAATCCTCTACTTTTTGCAAAAAATATATAGTCTGATTTAAGTATTTCTATGCTTAATGATCTAATATATAAAGTCAAACTTCCAATACCACCAAAAACTGTAATAAATATTGGTAAAACTAAATGCCAAGCAAAATCTAAGTAGTACTTAAAACTTCCATCATCACTAATAGAGTGTAATCCTGCTATTGGTAAAACTTCAAAGTTCATCGAAAAAATAAGTACTAATAAAAGAGCTAAATAAAATGAAGGTATAGAAAAACTAAGAAGTGAAAGTTGGCCTATACTATTATTGAAAAAACTATTTTTACTAAGAGCTGATTTTATGCCTAAATATAATGAAATGATAAAAATTAAAACAATAGAAGTGATATTTATGCTCAAAGTGATTGGTAATCTAGTTAAAATCTCATTTTTAACCATTTCACCACTAGCAAATGATATCCCAAAGTCTAGTTGAATAATTGCAACAATCCAAGAGAAAAACTGAATATATAAAGGTTTATCAAGTCCATAAATAACTTTTAACTGTTTAAGTGATTCTTCTGTAATATTAGGATTTAACTCTCCACTCGCAAAAAAAGAGTTAGGTGCTAAATGAATCGCAATAAATGATATAAGACTTATTGTAAAGAGCATTATGATAAGGTATAATATTTTATTAATAAAGAATTTCATTAATATGATTATACACAAATAGGTTTTAAAAATGATAGGTATTGATATAACTTCTATAAATAGAATAAAAAGAATGTATGAAAAATTTGGAAGAAAAGCTTATAAACGCTTTTTAGATGATGAAGAAATTGCCTTAGTTAAAGTTCCTCAAACCGCAGCTGGTTTTTTTGCAGCTAAAGAAGCAGCTAGTAAAGCAATAGGTACAGGAATAGGAAAAGAGTGTTCTTTTCATGATTTAAAAATAAAAAGAACTAAAAAAGGTGCACCTAAATTAAAGTATACTAAGGCTTTGCGTAAGAAATATAAAATTAAAAAAACATTCCTTTCTATAACTCATGATGAAGGGTTAGTTATTGCCGTTATTTACAATATTTAAACAAAATCTTAAAGAATATTCAATTTAATTAGGACTATTCAATAACTCGTATAATACTATATTTGCATAGAGTTCATCAAATATCATATATCTATCAAAAAATAGAAGCAATTAGTTAATAAGTTAACTTATCAGCACTTGCCCAAAAATCATTTGAAGGAAACTTTATCTTTTTAAAAAAGTATCCTATTAAAATCATTGAAAAAATTGGTATTAGTGCTGATATTATATGCTGCATTAATTCTCTTGTTTTATTTTTTTATATCTATTTTAGTTTATCTAAAAATGAAGAGGAAACAAATAAATCATATTATTAACCTATGAACATTAGGTAAATCCAACCAAATTCACAAACCTAACTAAGCAAATATTAAAAATAAGATTATTTACCTAAGTTCCCAAGGACTGGTTAAGTATATATATATGAGCCATTTGCAAATTCAATAATACTCAATAGCTAATTTTTTATTTTCATCACTTTTAGTTTTAAAAAAATGATTATTTATTTTTCTTTGCGTAGTTTACACTAAATTTAGTAAATTTCTTAAAAAATCATATTTTTTCTCCATACTTTATGGTTTTGACTATAAAATTGAAGATTTTTCTATTATTTTTAATAAAAGTCATGTAATGAGTTTTAAACTTTGATGAATACAAACAGATAAAATTCCAAATGATAAAACAGAAGCTACTTTTGTAGCTCCTTGATAATAAATTGTATTACATCCAAAGTCATCTTTTAAATATTTATTTACTCTTTCAACCATACTTCTTTGATTGTAGTGGTGTTCATCTGATGATTTAGGTAAATTTAAAAATTCAAATTTTACTTTTTCATCTTTGATAAGTTGAATCTTTTGTTTTAATTCTTTTGAGTTCTTGGGATTTATATCAATAATTGCTTTATGATTTAGTTTTTCAGAATACTCTCTAATTATATCGCTGTCATACCAAGCATCAAGTAAATCACGAAGATACATCACTCTTTTACTAGTTTCATTGATAAGTGGAAGTGCTACTGAACTATCATGAACATTTGCACCTGAATAGAATGCTGCTATTGGTATATCTCCATCTACTGCACTAATATGAAGTTTACCACCTATTGTAATCTCTCTGTTACCTTTAGAATTTTGTTTGACACCAACACCACAAACAGTAGATACTAAAGATAACATCTTTTTAGTAGTTTTCATCTCTTTTTGTAGTTCTAAAATCTTTGGTTTTACAGGCTCTCTCTTTTCACCTTTCTTAGGTCGTCCGACCTTATTTTTAGGCTTTTCTTCTTTCTCAATCTTTACAGGTTTTTCTCTAAGTGGTATCATAGCAGCATCTGTTGCATTGTACATAAAAACTGTATCCGATAAATATTCATTAACAAACTTTTTATGAGTTTTTTGAGCTATTTGTAAATCACTCAATTCTTTGAATACCCTACTAAATTTAGCTTCACTTGGAATATCTATTTTATACCTCCATCCACACAATACTCGTAATACTCTATCGCTATGAAGTCTATCAATTAAATCTCTTGTTGTTTGCATATTGTAAACAGATTTAGCAATCATTGCTCTTGCTATCTCTTCTCTGTCTTTTGGAATGTTTGTAATAGTTACAACTGTTACATTCTTTTCAATTTGAGCAAAGTCTAAAATCTTTATTAGTTTCTCTTCTTTGGTACTTAATGTTCCTAATTGTTCTTTTATTTCAAGAAACAAACAATTTTCAAGGTTTAGAATTTTAGTCCACATATTTGAAAGATTTGAAGATGATTTTGGTAAAATATTTGTCATAAGTTGAATCTCTTTTCTGTTAAATTTTATGGTATAAAATTATAACTTATCTGAAATTAGATTTCAACTTTTTTGAACAAAATAAATTAAATTATGAGCTTTTTTGTGAATTTGCAAGTGGCTCTATATAAATAATCTTTAATTTAATATTAATAAGTACTTACCAAATACAAGAACTAAAGTAAACTAATTTTACAAATTAGTACAAATAGACCTCTTGCAAATATAAAAATTGGTTTCAAAATTTAAGAGTACATTGTTGAGCACTGATTGTTACGAGGGCAAGGAGGGATACCTTGTAAGTAAGAGCAGTTTGTGTATTGACTTTTGTAAATGTACTTGTTGTTTCCAGTTAAAAGAGTCTTATTTGCTCTAAAGAAAAAAACAGTATTAAATTTGTCTATAAACAAGTGTTTATAGACAAATTTAATACAAAGGAAAACAATGAAAAAAATATATATTTCAATTTTAAGTGCAAGTATATTACTTGCATATACAACATGAACCCAAGAATCAAAACTTGAAAATGTTTTAAAAACTGTTTGAAGTTTAGATGATAGTTATTTGAATTTAAGATTAAAAGATTCTTCAATTTGAGTTTGATTCACAAACTGACCAGTTTACTTTAATGTAAGTGGTAATAAAGATGAGATATGAGCTGGTGTAGCTTATACAATGAAAAATGTAACTGTTGGTTGAGCTTATTCAAAAAATTATGATAAAGGTACGCAAACAAGTATTGGTACTGGATATGTTCATAATTTTGAAAATTCAACTTATGCTTCATTAGCTGGTAAATATACAAAATATAATGCTAAAAATAGTTATGCTGATTCAAAAACTGTTAAAGTGAAAGCTTGATATGGTTGAATGATAAATGATAATGTTTGAATTGAAGTAAATGCATGATACAAATCTACAAAATTTGAATGATATGATAATAAAAAAACAAGTTTAACATGAGGTTTATCTGCATTATATACAACAAATGATTATTCTGTAACAGCAACTGTAGAAGCAGATAAAAATGATGTTAATTGATTTATTTCTTTATCTATACCATTTGGTAAAAGTGCTAAAAAATCTCTAAATAATATGAGTCAAGATATTATGAATAACTTTATCGCTGATTCTAGTTTTGATGATAGTTTAGTAAAAAATAAAAAAGTAGAAGCTAATACAGAAGTGGAACCTGCTACAGTTTCTTCTCCAACAATCAACACAATTTGAACTCAAAATATAAATGATAATTGAGGTTTTTTTAATGTAGCAGTTGCAACAGTATCATGAACAAATATTAATCCATGAGCTATATATTCTATAGTTTCTGATCCAACAAGTTGAAATTTAACTATAGATTCTACTAGTTGAGTTATGGTTTGGGACTGAGATATTTGATGAACTCAAAATTATAATATTGCCATAATGTAAATCCTTAAAATTGATTTACTAGATATTTTATCTAATAAATTTTATTTTTAAGGTTTATATAGTTATATTTACACTCCCAAATTAGTTGATTATTATTTGATTAATTATTATTAAAAGTTATAAATTTCTTAATGAAAAATAAATATCTACAGCTACTATAAAATTAAACTTTACTCATACACGAATAAGAACTACTTATAGGGGTTTGAAACAAATTTATCTTGCCACTGTATATAAAATTAATTATTAAAAGAGATATAAAAATCTCTTTTAAACCATTACGCTTGTTATTGTTTGGATCTCTTTATTCTATCAGCCCAATCAATAGATCTATTAGACAGATTATAAAATGCACCTATTCGTGGAAGAGATTGAACATTCCATTGATAAGAAGAAAATATCTTAGCATTACAGGGCATAGGTGATGCCATATGTTGTGCCGCTAATCCTAATCTAAACCCTATATCTGCACCTGGTACAATACCTTTATTCATAATCCAATTTTCCCCTCCAAAAAAGTGGAATCCAGCTACTCCTGCTGATGTAATTGAACTACCTAAATCAGTTAAAACACCATCAAGGAAGAAATTAAATATATCTTGGGCTTTACTTCCTTGAGTAAAAGTTACAGGTGTACCAGATACTAGTGGCTCTGGAATTTGTGGCATTTCAATACTAGCAACTTCTTGCCTTAGACTAGTACAACGTATAGGAATTGATTCTCCTTCAGTTTCATCATATGCATCCATATATTTACGTTGATATCTACCTTCTCTTAAGTAACTTTCATATCCATTATAAATATAATGACTTAATATAGAACTTGAAACTGTTTGGGTAGCAAAATCTAGTAATTGATATGCCATAATGCCTCCTGGTGAATAAGAAGGTCCAAATTGATATGAAAGAACCAATTCAGGAATAAATATTTTAACAATTTCTAAAATACCTACAAATCTAGGGAATGTATTTCTAAAACCATTTCTAAAACTATGAAATTTATTAGTATCATTTGATGCAGATACTAGTTGTTTAGAAATATGACCAGCAGGTATATTATAACTTAATAACATTCCTCTAATCGAATGATATTTTCCACTTTTAATAACAATATCATCTTTAGCTTTAATAATAAACTTAACATATCTTCTAGTAATCATATTTTGATGAAGTTTAAAACGTGTAAATTTTCCTTTATGTTCTCCTTGTGTAACATCAATTAAACCAAAAAGGTTTCTAATACTAGCATCATGATATACAGCCAATACCTCATTATGCATTCCTATTTCAAAAGCCCAAGGTTCAGATTTAAAATACTGACCATTAAAATACTGACCATCACCTGTGCTATCATCTTTAATAGTCTTTCCTTCAGCATCTCTTACAGCATAACTTTTACCACTCCATCCAACTTTAAGGGCTACACCAAATCTTGGTTTTATAATTTTAAATAAAGAATTATGTATTTTACTTAGTGCAGAAAAACATTTATTATTTACTCGCTCTTTAACTATATCTGCTACTTTTAAATTTTTAGAAAGTATCGCTGGCCACTGTAGAGTAAATGAAAAAGGAAAGTTCCATTCTCTTGTAGTATATACTCTACTAACATTTCCATCAGTAGTAGCTTCCACTGCCGTACTACCAAATGTATAATCATTTTCTACTTTACTATCTGTAACATTTTTAATAGTCTTCTTAATATTAGTAGATGTTATTGTACTCATACCTTTTGATACATATGTGGTACTTGTTGTATTTGTATCATCTACAGAAGTTACTCCTTCACTTGTATATGTAGTTGTATAAGTTTGTTTAGTTGGATTTCCAGTTACTTTAGTCATAGCTCTTGATATTGGATCTGTAGAATTAAAAAGTGCTCCTGCCATTCCAGAACTTATTTCAGGTGCTAATGATCTACCCTCTATAGAAATTTCAATACCATTTACAACAAATTTATATCCATCTTCGAATGCATATGCAGGGTAGTATCTGTTACTATGCTTATCAATTTTAATATAGTTTACATAGAAAAGATATTTTCCTAACATAATATCTTTAAACCTAGCTCCTTCATCGCCTGGTATACCACCTGATTTTACCATCTGAACTGTTGTAAGTGTAGTATTTAATCTAGATACAAGTAAATGTCCATATTCTTCTGCGTAAGCTATGGTTTTTAAATAATCATTTTTTAAAACAGCATCTGACATCATAATAATAGAATCATTACTGGTAGATACAAATGCTGATTCTCTACCATTAAATTTATAGTAATCAAATTTATATGCTTTCTTAGAATTCACAGTTAAATTAGCGATCAATTCTTTAAAGAAATCTGTTTTTGATTTTCCACTTGCAAGGGTAACATAGTTACCTAGCATATGATCAAAAACTTCACTAGCAAATGTTTCATTGTTTTCCAATTTTTGTAAATTGGCAATAAATTCTTTTGCTATTTTTTCGTCTGAATCTTTAATATCTGTTACGATATCCACTTCTTCTAATTTACTTCTCCATTGTGCAGGAGTTAGTAACTCTGGGAAACCTGCATCTAATACATGAAAATATTCGTTTGTTAATGCTTTTACTTTATCTATACTTGTAAAAGATTGAGGTAGAAAACAGAAATTATCTTTTATCGCATTTATTGGTTCATTTAACTCACCTTTTTTTAGTGCAAGACTTAGTTGTTCGGAATAATATGTATTTTCTAAAACTTGCCAATAATATGATGTATTTAGTAAAAAGCTCAAAGAACTCATAAATTCGTTTATTAAACTATCTTTTAGGTCTCTTTTCATACTAAAGTGGCTGATATCTTTATTAATACCATATTTTTGTGTGATAATATCTTCAACTGATTGATTAGTTCCTGGTACTCTTTTACCTGTTGGAAACATAGCTACACTCATAAGACTAGGTACGTAAAGTAAACCTTGTTCTCTTTCTGATTTCGCATTATAAAAATCATCTAACTCTACACTTGCATTCGCTTCTACATGTCTTGGTTTTAAAGTAACTTTATAAGTAGATGTACCACGAGTCACTTTTGCTGTAAGAAATATATCATCATCTTTTTCTCTGTTTATCCAAATCATCTTACCATTTAAACTTGTTTCATGTGAAATATTACCCTTAGTTTTTAGACTAAAATCACTAAAACCACTGCTTCCATTATCTCCAAATATTAAACATAGTGTGTTATATCCATTTTTGTACACAAATAAATTACTAGATGGTATATTACCATTACTATCTTTTGTAAGATTAGGTGACATATTACCATTACTATCTTCTGTAAGATTAGGTATATATAAATCTTTTCTATTTGGTACACATCCAATTGCATCATGAAAAGAAATCTGTTTACTAGAATCCATTTCTCTTATATGAAATAACCCAAGCTCACTATTTGTGAACAATATTTTATCTGTGGAATCGTCTTCTTTATCTTCAGTGTCACGATAAAAAACATAAATACTTGATGGATTATTGTTTGCATCTTCTTTAATTACAGTAGCTTTCACTGTGTTCATGAAAGCATCAGCACTACTACTATATTGTACTGTGTTACCATCTTGTACTGAAATAACTAACTTAGACAATAATACTCCATTTGGTATATTAAATGATATTAAATCAGTACCTATAATATGCGAATCTACTTGTGTAGCACCATTTTTCAATACTAAAGTTTTACCAGATACACTACTTTCCCCTTTACATACTAGTTTATTAGATGTTAAATCTTCATAACACTCAAATGGTACCCTAGGTTTAGGAGTGGACTTATCCCAATAATAATCACCAGTAAAAGATAAATCTACATCTATCAAAGAACTTATATCATTGAATCCATTACTAGCTATTCTATATTTATAAAAGTTCTTCATACGAGAATTATCTTCTAAATCAGATTCTTTACCTACTCTTTGAGTAATAGTATAATTTTTATCATCTATAGATATATCAGCATTTATAAATATATGCTCTATATTTGAACTGTCAACAGTCAATAAGATATATTTGCCATGAGAGTCTTTTGTATTTAATATACTTGGAGAGTTTTTTGCTAATCTAAGATTTGTAACTTGATCACCTAATGCACTACAAATATAGTTATGCCCTCTAGGATCAATAAGTTTATATCCCAAATAAGTTTTATCTAGAAGTGGTAAACAAGCTACCCCTTCTTTAGTAATAGAATAATCTGAATGTTCTTGTGTTAAATGAAGAATATTTAAATCATTTAAAGCAATTTCAAAATTTTCAAACTGACGTTCTCCTCTACTTAAACTAATACTATGCATATAACTACTATTAGTTGATAATAAAGATACATCTTTATTTAAACTATTTAAGTCGTTTGCTAAATGTACTCTATATTTTATAAAGTAATCTTTACTATTATGAGTATATTTTGCTTGAATAATAATACCTTCAGGATCTACATTTCCAATAGTATTAAAGAATAAATTTTTTCCTGATGTTGTTTGATTAGATATATTCTGAGCTTGTATATTCCAAGAATCAACATCTTGACTACTAGAACATTTATATATAGAAGTACTTAAATCAGGATTAATAGAACATACTATTTGTATATTTTTACTAATAAAACTATTTATGTTAGCTTCTACTATACCATTAGAAGAAAATGATATAGAACCTTTATCATTAAAATTAGCACTACTAGTATCTAATTGATCAATAAGAATGGAAAAATCATCATCAATACTATATAATAAAGCTTTATCTTTAGGGGTTAAGAAAGTCTTTATATTTGCTTGTTGGGTTATCACTGGATTATTTTGTATTGCTGGTAGTTTAGTATTCATAGACTTTTCCATAACAACGTCGCCAATGATCAGTGAAGAAGCAGCGCCTACTGCTAATACTCCTAATACAAAAGGTGCTGCTGCTCCACCAGTAGCTACTACTATTAAAACTGCTCCAACAACAAATAATGCGGTACCAAACCAAGTCAAAAAACTTCTTTTGTGTCTCGAATGTTTTGATTGTACTGGTTTTTCAGGGTTAGCATCCATAATACTATTATGAAATAATAAATCAACATTACTAACATTTGTTTGAGTTTGTGAAGCACCAATTAATCTCATAGAGTGTATAAGTTTATAAAATCCTTCATCTCCTATAGTGGCTCTACTTATTACAAGTAATTTATTATCTTTTGTTAGCGTATCGTCTTGATAATTTTTTGTACCTAGATTTAAAGATAAAGAGTTGTTATTTTTATTGTATCGAATCATAAGAAGTCCAAACTCATGTAAATAATGTTGATTACTTTCTAAAATATCTGTGCTAACTATAAGCTCTTTACTTTCATCATCTTCAACACAATACTCAGGTCTTTCAACGATGGAACAATCTATCCTAGCTTCTATTCGTAAGACTTTATTACTATGATTATCTTCTGTTCTATATGCTTTTACTTTAAAATATTCTGCTACATTAAATTCTGCATTAATATTTTCATTTGCAGTAGCTTTTGTATGGTAATCAGCTATTGTAAATGGTATTATAAAATCTAAACTTTGAAATTCATGATTAAATGGAAAATATGATATATCCAGTTTCCAAGAGTTGGTTTGATCTTTAAGTCTAAATATTGAAGCTGAATTTGACCAAAAATCGATAGGACTAACCTTTGTAACTTCTATTTCACCCTCTCTTCCCTCATGGGTATCATAGGTTATTAAATCAGATAACTTATTATTTGCCTTTAAAGAACCAGCAAATTGTTCAAGGTTTACAAAGGTATAGGGGTCATCATAAGTGGTATTATAGTCAAAGTGTGTTTTTGATTTTACTATAAAGTCATCATTACCCTTAGGATCTATAATCCATTGTCTATTTATACTAAATATTTCATTTACATCTTCATAATTACATTCAGCAAATGTAGCATCACTTAAATTTTCTCCATTTTGAGAAGCACATACTAGTTCATCTCCTACTTTTTGATATATCCATCCAGAATATCCATAATACCAATCATCAGAATCTGAACAGCTTTTATTGACTAAGTTGTAACTGCTTCCAGATTTTTCTATTTGTTTACAATTAACATCATAACTATTTTTTATTTTAAATGATGCAAGTGGATAACCAAAGCTTCTATGTAGTTTTATCTTAAATATTTCATTATTTTTAGTCACAACTTTTATATAAAGAAATTCATCATCATCATTTAGTGTTATTTTTCCCGTAGATGCGTTGTATCTACCAGTTACTCTATTATGGTCTTTATCTCTTACAATAACTGACTTTATATCTGATAATTTTTTTCCACGTAAGTAGTTCACTATATTTTGTGTTAATGTATCTGTTGCATGTCTTGTATATGAACTATCAGCACTTATGATCCAGAATTTTGCTTTATTATCTAAAGTTGTATCGTTAACAGTTAACCTATCATCCCAGACTGAAAATCCTTGTAAATATCTCTCTTGATAAAAAGATTTAAAAGCAACAGTTCCATCATCTTGTTCTATCATAGTAAACATTGTATATTGATTTAATTCTGTTCCTTCCCATTCCATTTTATAGCTATTTGCAAAATATGGTATTACCTTTAAATATTTTCCAGGATAGGAGTGATGTTTAAAAGCTACAAACGTACCATAATTTTCTAAAATCATATTCTTAAATGAAGGAGCATTACTTGGATGTCTATCATTATAAAATTTTCCTGTTGCAACAACTTTTAGTGATATGTTTTCTTCTGTAAGTTCTTTTGGTTTAGCTAGAAACCTAAATTTTAAACTATCTGCCATATTGAAAGTAGTTGTAGCTAATCTAATCACATAATCTGTCATTACTTTAGAATGACCGAACCCCCCTACGAATTTATTATTAAATAAAGATATAATAGCCTTACTCCCATCAGCTAGGTGTTCAATCTTATAATGGGTATTAATATTAATGAAATTATTTTCTGTCGCCATTAGTTCATTAATATTAATGAAATTATTTTCTGTCGCCCCATCAGCAGTTTTAATATACTTTCCATTATCCAAAGATTTCAATGTAACAAAAAATCCATAGTCTTCAACTAGAATATTATATAAAGGTGTACGACTTTCAAGGTAAAACTTCTTATCTGAACTACGAAACTTAACAAAATAATTAGGCTCAATTAAATAATCAGATTCTAATGATATAGTTTGTTTTTTTGGAGTCTTGAGCACCAAGAATTTTGCTTTATTATCTAAAGTTGTATCGTTAACAGTTAACCTATCATCCCAGACTGAAAATCCTTGTAAATATCTCTCTTGATAAAAAGATTTAAAAGCAACAGTTCCATCATCTTGTTCTATCATAGTAAACATTGTATATTGATTTAATTCTGTTCCTTCCCATTCCATTTTATAGCTATTTGCAAAATATGGTATTACCTTTAAATATTTTCCAGGATAGGAGTGATGTTTAAAAGCTACAAACGTACCATGATTTTCTAAAATCATATTCTTAAATGAAGGAGCATTACTTGGATGTCTATCATTATAAAATTTTCCTGTTGCAACAACTTTTAGTGATATGTTTTCTTCTGTAGGTTTAGTTAGAAACAAAAATTTTGAACTATCTACCATATTGAAAGCAGTTGTAGCTAATCTAATCACTCCATCCTTATCAGACCATCCATTTACATATTTAGCAGTAAATAAAGATAGAATAGCCTTACTCCCATCAGCTAGGTGTTCAATCCTATAATGGGTATTATCATTAATGAAATTATTTTCTGTCGCCATTAGTTCAAAATGTGAATTACCTACCCCATCAGCAGTTTTAATATACTTTCCATTATCCAAAGATTTCAATGTAACAAAAAATCCATAGTCTTCAACTAGAATATTATATAAAGGTGTACGACTTTCAAGGTAAAACTTCTTATCTGAACTATGAAACTTAACAAAATAATTAGACTTAGATTCTAATGATATAGTTTGTTTTTTTGGAGTCTTGAGCACCAAGAATTTTGCTTTATTATCTAAAGTTGTATCGTTAACAGTTAACCTATCATCCCAGACTGAAAATCCTTGTAAATATCTCTCTTGATAAAAAGATTTAAAAGCAACAGTTCCATCATCTTGTTCTATCATAGTAAACATTGTATATTGATTTAATTCTGTTCCTTCCCATTCCATTTTATAGCTATTTGCAAAATATGGTATTACCTTTAAATATTTTCCAGGATAGGAGTGATGTTTAAAAGCTACAAACGTACCATGATTTTCTAAAATCATATTCTTAAATGAAGGAGCATTACTTGGATGTCTATCATTATAAAATTTTCCTGTTGCAACAACTTTTAGTGATATGTTTTCTTCTGTAGGTTCTTTTTCTATATTAAATTTCTCATGATCTTCTGCCTCATCGTCTTCACTATTAGTATTAGCAGCATGTAACAAGAATGGATTAAGATTAAAATTTCCTAAAGCTACTGTACTTGAATCATCAGCTAAAGATACTCTTTTTTTACTATAATGATTTATTAAAGATTTTGTACCATCTTTATGATGCTCAACTTCAAATCTTATAAGTCTATAATCTGAAAAGTTGTCATCAACATAGTAGAAGTACTTATTATCGTTGTGTGTAGTTAAATATTTACCATTATAAAGAATATGTTTAAATAAACCAAAATCATCTAATGTATATTCATATTCTCCATTACTTTGGTCTTTTATAGCATGGTGGTTATCATTATTAGCATCATAAGCTAAATATTTACCACTAAGTATAGATTTTATAGCAATTTTTGATGTTGATTTTTTAATGTGATCCAATTGAAATTTAGCATTTTCATTATTTCCTGAATTTGTTGTGCTTGCTTTTATAAGATTACCATCTTTTACTAAATAAGTACCAGTTTTTTTTGATTTAAATAATACTACATTTTCAAAATTTTCAAAATTTTCTATATATTCAAATTGATTACTAATATTATATTCATTATTATCGATAATAGTAAGTATTCCATTATCATCAATCCCTAAATATTTGAAATTTGTTTCGTCTATTTTAATTTTAAATAATGCAAATGATCCATTATATAACATATTTATTTTAGTTGGTATATTATTTGCATCACTAAGATAAATTTGATTATTTTCAAAATTTTCTATGTATTCAGATTTAGATTCTGGATTTGAATTAAGTGATACATCTACTTTTTTGCTAACTTGATTATTTTCAAAATTTTTTATGTATTCAGATTTAGATTCTGGATTTGAATTAAGTGAATTCCTTAATACAGCTACTTGTTCAATAGATTGTGTAAGATATTCTCCTGTAGAAGTTTTCCAGTAAATCTCACCACTTAATAAAGGTAAGGTTTCTACTTCTAATTTATTACTATTAAGAGCTTGTATAGAATAATGTGTATTTGGTTTTAGACCTTTTAACGAAAGAGTCTGTGTATTTTTATCCCATACACCAAATATTGTATTATTGATATTAGCTTCATAAATATTAGATGCAATTTTCTTACTTGTCCCAGACCTATTACCATCAACCATAAACATTTGTTCAGGAACTTTAGACGTTTTTTTTGTAAGATTTGACAAATCTAACACAAGCATATTATGACTTTTATTTTTTAGATAAATATCACCTTCATAACATCCTGTAAACAAAAATATTGCAAAAAAACTTATTATAATTATTATATAAGACTTCATTTTTAATAACATACTTCACTCCTTTGTTTAAAATTATAACACTATAACACATACTTTACAAAATTGTTTCTTAATTGTTCCTTAATTGTTTCTTAATTGTTTCTTAATTAATAACTTTAGGGCACCTTTAACGCCATTAAGTTAAGCTTTTTATCATTATAAACCCTTTGTATAAGCTGTTTAGTTACCAACATTTTTCTTTTTTCTTTTTAAAAAATTTATCGAATTTGTAGCTATTGTAGATTTTTGAGCATCTTTATCCAGTCGAGGTTTTGATTTTCTATCAGGTCTAATCACTATTGTATTTGTTAAAAATAACTTCTCTAATTGCTCAAGTACTTCATCGTGTGGAGCATCTGAATAAAATAGATCAAATGCTTTATATTTAATAGCATTAAATGATATTGCTTTATTTACTTTTTGTATATATTTATTATCTTTGGTTTTTTCTTTTAATTCTTCATTTGTATCGTATGTCACTGATGATTCATAGTTTGTCAAAAATATAGTGGCATAAAAATCTTGTTTAACGGCAAGTGCTGTTAATCCTGTAAAGTTTTCCAAATATAGTCTATTTTTTAATACATCGTAATATGTCTCTATTCCCCACCTTTTAGCATATAACTCTTTAAAATCTGTTGTTTGGAGTTTCTTATTATCTAGTACATTAGCAGCTAGTACTTCAACTTCACCAGTATCTAAAATCACTTGTATAAATCTAATTTTTAATTTAGTTGGCAATCCTAAATCTTTCATTTTTTGTTTAGTTTGTTTATTTGGTGTAATATCTAAAACAACATCTTTTTGTTCACTATGTTTGTCAAATAAGAATTTTGCTTTAGTAAATATATTTTTTTTAAGTCTAATCAATATATTTGTTTTATTATATGTTCTAGCAAATGGTTCAAAGCCAATATAGCCTCTATCCATTGTAGTTAAATCATTTTCATCACAATGTTCTAAATGACCGTAAGCTAAAGTTCTCTCATCATATGCTGCTAAATCATTATCATCACTTTTATTTTTATTAGTAATTGATGCATCTATTGCTATATTATTTAAGACATCAAATACACATGATACTCTTGCTTGTACCACATCTTTTGCATAATCTTTAATTTGACATCTTACTTTCATGGGATTAAATTCTTTTTTTACATCTTCACTATTTGGCAAAGTTGTTACTGAACCATCTATAGCTAATAGTCTAAAGTCTTTAAAAGTTTGATACTCACCATCACTATAAAAAACTTCTGCTGACATATTTGCATATTCTTCAAATGCTGTATAATTTAATTTAGCTCTTGCTTGTGTATATGCACTATTAGTGATTGTATAATCATCACCTAAATCTAATTGCATATCATTTAAACTATTTTGTAAAGATTTACTACTTTTTTTCATTATCACAGTCATAATTTTATCGAATCCTAACTTTCTATTTCTTGTGAAACTATTTATACCAATTTTATGTTTATTTATAAATACAACATCTTTTGGTTTATCTCTAAAAACTGCTAAAACTTGACAGTTTTTTTTAACATATTTAACCTTACTAATATAAGTATATATTATATCTAAATAGTAGTTACAAACTACTTGAGAAGCCTATAAAATAAGGCTTTCTGATGAATTATCTTTGTGCTGTTTGATATTTTAGACTTATAATAATATGAATTAATTCCTTAACTTAATGGCGTGGGGGGGGGTCATTATTTCATTTTTACCTTTTGTAATTCAGTAAGAGTAGTAACTATTACTTCTAGGGTCTAAGGGTAAAATATCTAAATATCTTTTAGCTATTGTACTCTCAGTGATTTTTCCATACACTCAAAATATTTTATTATTTTCATAAGAATGAGAATAACTTCAATCTGTTTTAAAAAAGTTAATATTTCAGGTTGGAATGGGTAAAGAATTTGTTTCTTGAATATACAAGGATAAAGCATTTTTTATTGTTTCTAAGTCTGTATTTACTTTGGTATTATTTCTTTTGTCTGATGATTTTTGTGTTGCTGAGTATGCCACTATTGAAAGTAAAGCAATAATTGAAATTATTATTTCTACAAATGAAAAGGCTTTTTTGTTAGGATATTTCATAAGCATATTTGTTAAAAGTTAATATCTTTTTATTTTACTGATTTTTTAGGTTTTTAAAAGAGTAAATTTTTATTTAAGATGGAATTAATATCTCATATAGTGTTTATTGAATTATAAAATCAAGTAATTATATTTTTATTATATGGGTAATTTAGTAGTAGATTTATGAATAGTGAATTTTTTAATTATCGTAATATCAGAAGATTATTTAAACAGTCATATATTAAGACTCTAAAAGAATTAGAGCCTAAGTCAATAGTTGTAACTTTTTGCATATTAAGGATGAGGGATTTTTAATTTTGAATTAAGTAAATAACCTATAGCAATCATTAAAATAAGTACTACGTTTTCATTCATAATATCAGTTAACCAAATAAGATATACAAGCCATAATAAAATAGCTCCAAGAGGAGTAGGCACACCTACAAAGTATTTTGAGATTTTACCCTCATTCGTATCAATATTAAACTGAATTAATCTTCTAAGACCTGAAATAATATAATAAATAAAAGCAAAAGCTATTAATACCGTATTTAACATTAATTCTTTTCCGTCAATTACTGCAAAATAGATAAACATTGCAGGAACAATAACAAATGATAAAAAATCTGCAAATGAATCTAATTGAATTCCAAATTCAGTAGAAAGATTATACTTTCTAGCAATTTTTCCATCAATGATGTCAAAAGCTCCACCAAGCCAAGCAAAAAGTGCTGCTGCAAAAAATGCTCCATGTGTAATAAAATAGATTGCAAAGATACCTGCACTTATGTTAAAAAATGTAACTATATTAGCTAAATTAAAATGATTGTTTTTATCAAATAAAAATGTCATTATTCTCCTTTAAGTTTCAATAGTAAATCTATTTCTACCATTATGTTTTGATTTATATAAATTTTGTTCATATATTATTGTTCCAATAGACATAGTAACAACATTTGACATAATACTATTTTTATGCTCAATATTTAATGACTCGATATTTTTATTAACATTTTTCAAACATTCAACAAGTAATTTTTTATCAGTATTAAATAAAACAATCTCAAACTCTTCTCCACTTATACTCATAATTTTTGTCAAAATAGTTTTGAATAGGAATATAGTTTTCAAAATATATATTATCAATATGAGTTTTTTATTTGTCAATTTGAGAATTAAATTTTGGACTTAGGATACTTAATTTAAAACTTAATTTTATCTTAATGACTTTTTAGATATAATCGCGTTTTTATAATAAGAGAGGTTTTATTTTGTTAAATTTTAAAGATACATTTATAGGTCAAAATGCCAAAAGTGATATTTTATCAGGTCTAGTAGTTGCAGTTGCGCTTGTACCTGAAGCTATTGCTTTTTCATTTATTGCTCAAGTTAGTCCAATAGTTGGACTTTACGCAGCATTTATATTAGGGTTAATAACTGCTATTATGGGTGGGAAACCTGGTATGATTTCAGGAGCAACTGGTGCTGTTGCTATTGTACTTGTGGGAATTAGTATAAGTACTAAAACAATTCTTGAAGCACAAGGTCTTTCTTCAGAAGAAGTCTCTTTTGGAATAGTTCAATATATTACTTTAACAGCTATTGTTGCTGGACTTATACAAATTAGTATAGGTGTTTTTAAAATGGGTAAGTTTATTCGTTTAGTACCCCAACCTGCTCTTCATGGTTTTGTAAATGGTCTTGCAGTTGTAATTGCAACTAGTCAATTTAAGTTTTTAGATGGTGCTGGAATTGTAATGTATCTAATTATCTTAGGAACAATGGCAACTATGTATTTCTTACCAAAAATAACAAGTGCTGTTCCTTCTGGACTTGTTGCTATCATAGCTTTTACACTTCTTATTTATTTAACAGAAATGGATACAAAACTTGTAGGAGATTTAGCAAACTTAACAGAGTTTAAAGGCTTATTACCAACTTTTAATATTCCAGATATTTTATTAGATTTTTCTGCTTTAAAACTGATACTTCCATATGCAATTATCGTAGCACTTGTAGGTGTTATTGAGTCACTACTTACACTTTCAGTTTTAGATGAAATCAGTGGTACAAGAGGAAGTGCAAATCAAGAGTGTATAGCTCAAGGAGTTGGAAATATAACTTGTGGTTTTTTTGGCTCTATGCCAGGTTGTGCAATGATTGGACAATCAATTATTAACTACACATCAGGTGGATTAGGAAGATTATCAGGAATTGTAGCTTCTATTGGATTGATTTTATTAGTAGCTACTCTAACAGATATTTTAAATACCATTCCTGTTGCTATTTTAGTAGGTATCATGTTTATGGTTGCAATTGGTACTTTTGAATGGAGTTCTTTTAGAAGAATCACAAAAATGCCAAGAAGTGATGCTTTTGTACTTGTAACTGTAACAGGTATTACCATTGTAGAAGATTTAGCAATAGCTGTTATCTCAGGTGTAATAATCTCAGCATTAGTATTTGCTTGGAAACATGCAAAAGTAACTGCAAGAACACATAGAGAAGATGATGGTACAAAAATATATGATTTTGATGGACCACTATTTTTTGGAAGTGTAGCAGCTTTTAACGATAACTTCGATATCAAACATGACCCAGAAAATATAATACTAGATTTTAAAGATGCAAGAGTTATGGATATAAGTGGAGTAGAAGCAATAGATGCAATCACAAAAAAATATCTAGAAGCAGGTAAAACTGTCAAAATAAGACACTTAAGTGCTGAGTGTAAATCTATTATGAAAAATGCAGGTCAATTTTGTACTTATGAAGAAGATGATCCAAAATATAAAGTAGCATATGACTATTAAAAAGCCATTTTTGGGGAGTGTAAATATAACTGTGTAAACCCGCCAGTTTCTTTTCAATCACTTCTCGTATTTTGCCATAATCTCCTTAAAAATATACTAAGTTGAGGATAAATTTCAAACCAATTTCTAATACTAGATATATTCCATTTATTTTATTGTTCAGCACAAGCAAAGATAAGTACTACCAATAATTAAATAACTTTTAAAACCACTTATATAACAAATAATTAAACATAACTTATGCTATAATACAGTATGAAAAAATATAATAATACTAAATAAAACAATAGCACCTGAAAAAAGTCTATAAAAAGTAAAACTAAAAGCATCTATATAGTTTTGCTTTAGTGCAGCTCTTGCAAGAACTAAACTAGTTGAAAAAAAAGAATAAGGTTATTAAAATTAGGATAAGTAGTTTAATTTTCATAAGCTATTATATCTTAATGTTTAAATGAAGGGTTGTTTTCCATAAATTCTTCTACTTTATCAGTATGTGCATAAATCTTGCCACTTTTTCTCATAAATGAATTTACAATATGGTAACCATGATTAAGTGCCGCTACAATTGAACCACCCGTATTAAAAGCGATATCCCCTGCAACGTATAAACAGTGCACATTTGTTCTATAGTGTTTGTCATAGATAGGTTTGTCTTTTTCATCAAGCTCTATTCCACACTTTTTTAAAAAATCAATTGGAGTTGTTCCACCAATTGCATAAATGACTCTGTCATAAATAGTATGGTAACCATCGTTAAAATTTATTTTTACTTTTCCATGTTCATTTTCAACTGAGAGTATATCTGTATCCATTCTAAGACGTAATTTTTCTTGTCCGTTGTATTGAAATAAGATATCTTCATTTTCAGGATTTAGTCTGTTAAAGTCAGCTTTTCTATAAACTAACGTTACATTGTTATTTTCATCTGCTAATTCGTAGGCGTACTCAGCTGCACTATTTCCCCCACCAACTACAAGTATTTTTTCATTATCATTACATTTATCAAGATTATAATTTACAAATTCTTTAATAGAAGGTGGAATTTTATAGCTTGGTTTATTTGGTTTACCCATTTTTCCAATAGTTACAACTACTGCTATTGCTTTAAAACTCTGTGTTGCTGTTGTAATTAAAAAAAGATCTTCTTTTTCATTTCTTATTATACTTTCAACTTCTGTATTAAAAGCAGTATCAATTTTTTCTTCATCTAAAAGTTGATCAAAGAAGTCTAAAGTAGTCTCTTTAGTACCATCCATAAAGGGAATATTTCCTTCAATATCTATAGTTTGTCCTTTCCAATCTTTATCGACTCTTTTATTGTCTTTATAAAATTTTCTAATAGTACTAGAGTGATTATTAGCTTTATCAATAAGTAAGATATTTTCAATACCATGCACAGCAGCCTCTATTGCAGTACCAATACCACCAGGACCTCCTCCAATAATTGCTATATCATAAATAGTTTGCATATATACTCCTTATTATAAATTTTTATGATTTAGTATACAATAATTCTTTTTTAGGAACAAATAACAAGACTGCATATATAAAACACTATAACAGCTATAAGCATAATTTTGTTAAAATGGTTTTTTAACAAATAGACAATAAATGTAAAAAATATAATGAAATATGGTGAAAAAGAGATATTAGAATTTGATATAAATAAAAATGAAAATTTCTGGCTAAATGAATATAAAAAACTATATAATAAATATTGAACTTCTGAGTTTATGGCAAAATGTTTACGAAGTGGATATCCAGATTTTGCAACAATCAAAATCAAATATACTACTGATTCTAATCATAATTTACCAATAGTGGCTAATATTTTAAATAGAGATTTTATGCATCTAAACCAGATACTAAATATGTTGAAGATATTACCTATACACAAGTGAAAATTGGCTTTATTTAGCAACTGTAATTGTCCTCGTATCTGCGAGATTACATAATTTATACTCAAGAAAAGTTGTTGGTTGGTCTATGGATGATACTATGAAAGTATCATTAGTAAATGATGCTTTAAATATGGGACTACCTAAAAAATACAAGCGCCTGAATAATTACTTTTTTTAATAATTTACCAAATAAAAATCAACCAACATAAGCTGCATACTTTTGCTTAATCCACGATGTAAACTAATCATATTTTTCATATGCCTAGTTCAATCCATTAAAAATTTTTAATTAAGTTTATAGTACTTTTTGGCTATAATATCTATAAAAAGGTGGTATTATGGCAAATCAATTTAGAGAGAAATTATCAAATAAAAGATCAAAGAAAGGCTATGAAGCCATAGCAAAAAGAAATAAATTATTACAACTTTTAGCAGATATACCTGATCATAGAAAAGGTCAAGGTAAACTTCATAAATTAGAACATATTTTATTTTTATCAGTAATTGCACAATTAATGGGTGCGGTAAATTATAAAGAGATATGGGTCTGGATAAAAAATTATATTCAAAATAATAAAATCAAAAAACTTTTAGGTGTAGAATTTATTAGAACACCAAGCAGGAGTGCTGTGGCTGAGATTTTAGCAGAAGTTAATTATTTAGAATTAGAAAAAGTTTTTAGGATATGGATTTATGGATTAGTTGATAAAACTGATAATTTACAACAATTAGCAGTAGATGGTAAAGTTATGAATGGTAGTAGTGTTAATGCAAATAAATCAACAGAAGTGTTGAGTGCAGTATTAGCCAATACTGGGATAATATTAGCACATAAAAAGATTTCCAATAAGTCCGAAGTACCTGCATTAAGAGAACTTATTGATGAATTAGATGATAGTTTTATTTATACATTTGATGCAATGAATACTAAAAAAAACTCTAAACAAGATTGAAAAAGATGGTTCAAAATATTATGCTAAACTAAAAGGTAACCAGAAAAAGCTATTAACTAAAGCTATTGATATATCCAATACAAAAAAGCCTACAGATACTTATATATCAGATTTGAAACAAGAGGATAAAAACTTAGCCAAAAGAAAAGTATTAACTTTTACAAATAATAGTTGTTTTTATCATAATGGTATGACACATATTAGAACCATAATAAGAATTGATAAAACTATTCATAAAGTCAATAAAAAAACAGGAGAATTTACTGAAACTTTAACAACATCATTTGCTATTACAAATTTTAAAGATACTGCAAAAGAATTTCATAATTTAGGATTAAAGCATTGGCAAGTTGAAACTATGCACTTTCATAAAGATAAATCACTTTATGAAGATTTACATACTGCAAATATTAATCCCATGACTATGACAATTTTAAGAAGCTTTGTCATAAATATTTTACATCTTAATAAAGTAAAATCTATCAAAAATCAACTACTTGAAAATAGATGGAATTTAGATACTACTTTAGAATTATTATTAAATATTAGTTTTTAGTGGATTAAACTATCATATGCGAGAATACTCCACCTTTAAGTGCATTTGTAGTATTAGAAATATATAGACCTTTATAGTTTTTATATGTAAAAAGGTAAGGTAAATTTGCTTTTTAATCCAAGATATTGACTTATTATATTTGAGTGATAATTGTTGTAAAGTTTGTTTTTGTAAAAAGTACTCTTTAAATATTTTATTTTGTAGTTTTATTGATCTTCTTTGAGAGCTAAACCATTTATTACAATATTTGCATTTATATCTTTGGATATTATTTCTTTTATCTTTTTTTTTAACACTTTTATAATTACATTTAGGATATATTTTAAAGCTTTTTACAATCTATTATAAATAATCTTTTTAAACCCTTATAGTACCTGAGTTAGATTAAGTTTTTAGGCGCCTGTATTTTTTATTAGGTCTGTATTTTGCTGGAAATACCAAATGATATAGTAATAACATTTTGTTATGACTTTTGAAAACATGTTCACTCATTACATATTGTACTGTATGGTTCCTTGAGCTAATTCCAACTAACCCCAAGGGATCGAGGAAATCTTTTTGATTATAGCTTAATAATACAAGGTCTTATCATTTATTTTCTGTGTCTGAATTTACGTTACCACTCCACTTTATTTTTTTACTAATTGTACAAAAAACTATATAGACACATCTTTAAATACATAAAAGAAAATTTATTTTTTGATTTCACAATTGATATTATTATCAAAATACTTATAACCAAGAACAAATTCTGCATGACCTAATGCTTCAGATTTACTCATTTCACCGTTGGCTACACAAAGTACTTTTTCATAAATTTCCTTTCCTATCTCATCTAACGAAGATATTCCATTTATTATTTTTCCTGCATTAATATCCATATCATCTTTTAAATTTTCATATGTCTCTGGATTGGCACAAATTTTTATGACAGGAGAAATAGCAGAACCAACCACACTTCCTCTTCCTGTTACAAATAAAATAACATGAGAACCACAAGAAATAAGTTCAATAATTTCAGAACTGTCATTTACATTAGGAAATCCCCATAATTCTTGACCATCTGGAACAACGTCTAAAAGAAAAAGACCTTTTGTATTTGCTTTCATTCCTGGTTTTATGACACCTTGAATAATAGAACTTCCACTTTTAGCATAAGCTCCCATAGATTTTTCTTCTTGAGTACTTAACCCTCCTTGTGCATTTCCAGAAGCAAAACTACCATGACCCATGGTTTTATAATATCGTGAGGCTTTATTAACAGAAAATAACAAATCTTGTGATACTTTTTTATCAACCGCTCGATTTGCCATAATAAACTCACAGCCAATTAACTCTCCTGTTTCTTCAAAAATACAAGTTGCATTATTTTTTAGAAATCTATCAAAGGCTTTTCCAACAGCTGGATTTCCACTCATTCCAGATGTTCCATCAGAACCTCCGCAAATGGTGCCAATAATTAATTCACTAATACACATATCAACTTTTTCCACCGCTTTTAATTTTTCTTGATACTTTTTTACAAGAACTTGACCTCTTTGTATGCTTTTAAGTGTTCCTTCATTTTCTTGTATGGTTAAAATTTCTACTTCTCTTTTAGAAGCTTTAATTTTATCGTACAATTTATTTTTGTTGAAACTCTCACAGCCTAAAGATACTAAAATAACAGCACCTACATTTACATGTGTGGTAATTGCTTCTAAGACATCATGCGAATAATCATTTGGATAACAACCTGGAAATCCTATTACTTGAACCTCATCATTAAATTTAGCTGCTATTTTACTTGCAACAAAATTGGCACACTCTACTAAATAACATACAAGAATTGCATTTCGAATACCTTTTTTGCCATCATCTCTTAAATATGCTTCTATTTTACTCATATCAATTCTTTCTTTTTATTTAATTATAATGTAATCACTTTTCATATTATGTAAATGAACATGTTCTCCGATTTCTATATCTTTAATAGCAGAACCTATAGCAGAACCAAATTTTCTTATCTTATCACCTTTTAATATCTTAGAAAAAGCAATTTTATGTGCCATTGCTATATCATTTAATAAAACAATATTTTTCCCTTCAATCTTAAGTATTTCTCCTTTAGTAAAAGCATTACATGCAACTAGGATATTATCATCTTGATGAATATGTATGGCAGTTTTTTTATTTCTACTCTTGCTCATAAAGATACTGTTACTTGTCTTTGAAATAAATTTGTGGATTTTGTCCAAAACCAATACCTGATAAGTTTTTTAAAGTTGATTTATAATTACTTATATATTCATCTCTGCTTTTATAGCCTAATTTTATATCTTCATGCACATTAACACTCTGCAATAACTTCAAGTTTTAAGTTATGTGTTTCTACATTGTATTTTAATAATTGTATCTCTTTTAAAAGCCATATTAAACTGGTTTCTATATTTTCTAAAATTGTTACAATACCATATATGCCAGATATTTGAGCAATATGCTTTAGTGAAATTTTATTAGTTCTCCCATACCATTTAAAGGTCATTTTCATGATTAATCTCCTTGATTAATTGTTCTAAATTATCAATATTATCTAAATAATTGGCA
This sequence comes from Halarcobacter sp., assembly GCA_965243765.1. Taxonomy (GTDB): domain Bacteria; phylum Campylobacterota; class Campylobacteria; order Campylobacterales; family Arcobacteraceae; genus Halarcobacter. Next base: position 619,886 of record CBDEWB010000019.1, on the reverse strand, counting down.
ACTTTTTCTATTAATATTTTTTCATTCTTAAAAAAGTCTTCAAATATATCACTCAATGAAAAATATGCGTATACAATACTTAAGGCAGATTCATTTTCTTCCCAAATTTTCAAATATTGTAATGCGCTAGGATCATTTACTTCAATACTTTGTCCTTCTAAGTTTTTCGAAGAAGTACATTTTATCCAAGCTGCTAAACATAAAGCAAAACCTGTATAATTCTTATTAGTACATAGAAGATATTTTAGAGTACTTAACCATCGTTGTGGTAGTTTTAAAGAGCCATCCATGCAAATCTGAATTGTTTTATGCACTATATTATTGTTTCTATAACGTTGTAAAATTTTTTGACTATAAACATTTAAATTTACACCTTCTACACTTTGTAAGCTTGGAAGAATTTCTTTTACTAGTAGATTTTTAATAAATAGCTCTAAATAATCTTCACTTATTGTGTCAAAAATTGTTTTCTTTTTCAGTAAGACTCCTAAATAAGCCTGTGCTGAATGTGTCCCATTTAAAATTCTAAGCTTCATATTTTCATAAGTATCAATGTCTTTTACATATAAAACGCCTACCTCATTTAAAGCAGGTTTTTTCTTAATAAATTTGTCTTCAATAACAAATTGAGAAAAATCTTCACATACTATTCCTGCTTTATCTTTAAGTTTTATAATCTCTTCAATATAATTATAAGATTCATTTGTCATTTTTGGTACAATTCTATCTACCATAGTCGAAGGAAAGGTACACTTATTTTCAATCCAAATTTTTAAATCAATATCAATCAATTCTGCAAAATCTAGAATAACTTTTTTGAGTATTTTGCCATTTGAAGGTAAATTATCACATGACATAAGTGTAAGACCATCTAATTTTAATTCTCTTCTTGTTTGTAGTGCGTAACAAATTAGCCCAATAGCACTTTTAGCCTCTTTTTTATTCTTTAAATCATGAATAATATCCTTATTATTTATATCTAAACCATTTATAAAAGGACTATAATAATACCCTTTTTCTGTAATGGTTAAAGTAATTATTTGTGTTTTTTTTGAGATTAATAAATCATTAATATAAAGCCTGTCTTCTTCTAAAAATAAAGCATTCTTAATACAAGAAATAACTTGAAAAGAAGAATTCTTAGGACCTCTTTCATGAACTGTATACAAGTTATCTTGTTGATTCATTATTATTTTAGTGCTATTACTTTTAAAACTAATAGCATTAATTAGGTATATCTCTTTTTCTAAATCATTATATGCTTGTATATAGGAGCAAAAATGTGCTTTGAAAAAAGCGCCCAACCCAAAATGTATAATACTTGCATCTATATTTTTTTTATGATGAACAACATCTGTAAGGTTTAGATATGTCTTATTGTTTAGTATCATGATAAACCTTTTTGTTCAAATTTCTTGACATTATTTGAGTAACTTTAGACAAATGTATTGACATTTGGTATCTGGCAAGTTCAACATCTGTATTTTTTATTGCATTCAGTATATTTTTATGTTCAGTAATAACAGAATTATTCCAAGAATCATCATTTTTAGTCATACATCTTATTCTATTAATATGTAAACTAGCTTTTTGTAATAAATTCCAAGCATCTATTAGGTTTGCACTTTTTGCAATTTGTAAATGAAAGGCTTCATCATATTCAAAAAAAGCGCCATAATCATTTTTTTGTAATGCTTTTTCTTGTTTATAAATTAAAGTATCAAAAATAATACAATCCTCTTTTCTTAGATTTAAAACTGCTTCAGTGACCAATAATAGTTCTAGGGCTTCTCTTATTTTATAAGATGAGTTTATTTTTTTTAAATTAATTGGCAAAACATAGGTTTTACTTTGTGGTATTATTTTAATAAGTTCATCTATCTCAAGGCGTTTTAAAGCTTCTCTTACAGGTGTTTTACTAACATTTAATGCAAGTGAAATTTTGTTCTCCAATAATAAAGTATTAGACTGCAAATGACCTTTTATAATTAAATCTAGTAATAACTTGTATATTTGTTTTTGTAGATTCTTATTTTTAAAAATTTTTTTATTTTTTAGTATTTCCAAATATTTATCATCTTTAATAAAATCCACAGCAATCCTTCTCTCTTTAGTATCTAAAATAATACATTTATTTATATTAATAATTTAAAATTAATTGGCAAATAAATTAGGTAACGTCATTGAAACAGCAGGAATATAGGTAACCGCCATTAATGCTACGAATAAAGCCAAGTAAAAAGGCCAAATTGTTTTAATTGTTTTTTCAATAGGTATTTTTGCAACAGCACATCCTACAAAAAGTACAGAACCTACAGGAGGCGTTACTAAACCAATTCCTAAGTTTATCATTAACATAATTCCAAACTGAACAGGATCCATACCTAAAGCTTGCACGACTGGTAAAAAAATAGGTGTAGTAATAACTATTAATGGAGACATATCCATAAATGTTCCCAACAGTAATAAAATCATATTAATAATAATTAAAATAACAATTGGATTTGAACTAAAGGTTTTTAAAAAGTCAAATAATTGTGCAGGTACTTGATTGAGTGCCATTAACCAAGCAAATGATGAAGCCGCTCCAATAATTAATAAAACCATGGACGTGGTTCGTACTGCATTTAAAGTAGCTAGTTTAAAGCTTTCCCAATTTAAAGAACGATAAAAAAACACAGATACCAAAATAGCATAAACAACTGCAATAGCTCCTGATTCAGTAGCAGTAAAAATACCGCTTAAAACTCCACCTACAATTATTATAGCAGTCATTAAACCAGGCAAAGCCATTACAAATGCATAAAATAAAGGTAAAAACCCTTCAAATTTTTCTGATTTATAACCTCTTTTAACAGCCACGATATAAGCAACTAGCATAAGTAATAAGCCAGTTAAAATCCCTGGAATAAACCCAGCTAAAAATAAAGAAGATACAGAAACCGTTCCACCTGCTGCAATAGAATAAATAATCATATTATGACTAGGAGGTATTGTTAAACCAATAGTTGCAGATGTTACTGTGACATTAACACTATAATCATCATCATAACCTTTTTCTTTCATAATAGGAATCAACGTAGACCCTAAGGCTGAAACATCAGCAACAGCGGAACCTGAGATGCCACCAAATAACATAGATGTTCCTACATTTACAAGACCTAAGCCACCTCTTACATGACCAATAGCTCTACTTGCTAATAATACCAAACGTTTTGCAATACCCCCATGAGCCATGAGCTCACCAGCATAAATAAAAAAAGGAATTGCCATTAAAGAAAAAACATTCATTCCAGAAGTCATACGCTGAAAAACAATTAATAAGGGTAATTCTTCCCACATCATTGTAAATAATGAAGATATAGCTAAAGCAAATGCCACAGGAATTCCAAAAATAAGTAGAATAAAAAATGAACCAAATAGTAATAATAATGTCATTAGGCGTCCTTTATATTATAAGTTAAAATGAGATGTTCTATAGAAAATAGCAAAATTAAAATACCACTTATTGGTAATGGTAAATAACTCCAAGCCGTTGAAATTCCTAAAGAGGGTATTGTATGAGTAGATGTTTCTTGAATAAGCATAATTCCATATTTTATCATATAAATTGAAAATATACCTAGAATTCCATAAATGGACGTCTCAATGATCTTTTTAAATATACCTTTTGTCATATTACTTAAAAAAACCAAACCCAAGTGAAATTTTTCATGGACACCAACAGCTATAGCTAAGAAAACATACCAATTCATTATGAACAATGAGAGTTTTTCTGACCAATTAGGTGTATCATTTAACACATATCGATCAAAAATCTGCCAAGTTATTATCAATGTCATTATAATTAATCCCAAAGCAGAAATATTCAACATCCAAAAAGAAAACTTTTTACAAAATTTTAAATATAAGTTCATTTCAAACCTTTTTAACAAAATAGAAATTTTAATCTACTAGAAGTATTAAGACTTTCGCCTTAATACTTATTTAACCGCTTGAATATCTTTTACCAATTGTTGCAAAGCTTTTGTATTTGCAAATTTTTTATAAACAGGTCCCATTGCATCAATAAAAGGTTGTTTGTCAATATCAAAAAGTACTTTGTTCCCTGCTGCTAATACTTTTTCTTTCGAAGAATTTACTTTTTCTTGCCATAATTTTCTCATAACTGATACCGATGCTTCTGCTGCTTTTTTAACCAAAGCTTGATCAGGTTTTGATAATTTATCCCATGAAATTTTAGACATTATTAATACTTCAGGAGACAACGAGTGCATATCTAAAGAATAATATTTTGCTACTTCAAAATGTCGTGTTGTTTCATAAGAAGGCCAATTATTCTCAGCTCCATCAATAACACCAGTTTTTAAAGCAGTATACACTTCTCCAAATGCCATTGGAGTAGCATTTGCACCTAAAGCTTCCATTGTTGCAATAAAAAGATCAGAATTCTGTACTCTGATTTTTAAGCCTTTCATATCACTAGGTCTTTTAATTTCTCTTTTTGTATTATAAAAAGATCTAGCACCACTATCATAAAATGTCAATCCGATCATCCCATGTGCTTCTAATGATTTAAGAATACTTGCACCTATTTCTCCGTCCATTACAGTATGCATATGTTCTATAGATCTAAAAATATAAGGCAAGGCAGGAATAGCAGTTTCTGGAACAATACCATTTAAAGGAGCCAAATTAATTCTATCAATATCAATGCCACCAGCAATTGTTTGTTCAATCGTATCTTTTTCTTCCCCTAATTGTCTTCCCGCATACATTTGAATTCCCAATCTTCCATTTGTCCATTTAGACAATAAATCACCCATATACTTAACTGCTAAAACCGTTGGATAATCATCAGCGTGCGTATCAGCAGCACGGAATTTCTTAGCTTGTAATAAACTTGGCACAAGCAATACACCTAACAATAAAACACAAACTTTTTTATTTAACAATTTCATTTTAATCCTTTTTAATGGTACTTAGCTTACAAATTGTAAGAAACTTTTGCTAAGTTATAAGCTAACTCAACTGCGACTTCTACTGCCTCCTCCTCTGTAATAATATGCCTTGCAACTTGATTAGATAAATAAGCACAATCCACTCTTCTTGAAACATCATGTCTTGCAGGAATAGAAGGAAAAGCTCTTGTATCGTCATTAAAACCTACTGTATTATAATAACCTGCTGTTTCAGTAACATGTAATCTATATCTCATCATTGCTTCTGGCGCATCATGAAACCACCAAGCTGGTCCTAGTTTCAAACAAGGATATACACCAGCTAGAGGCGCAAGTTCTCTTGAATACGCACTTTCATCTAAGGTAAATATTATAATTTTTAATCGCTTTTCACGTGAAAAACGATTCAATAAAGGTTGAAGTGCGTCAACATAAGATGTTTGCATAGGGATATCAAAACCTTTATCTCTTCCAAATAAATCAAATATTTGTTTGCTATGATTTCTATGTGAACCTGAATGAATTTGCATTACTAAACCATCTTCTACACTCATTTTTGCCATTTCTGTTAACATTTGAGCTCTAAATAACTCTTTTTCTTCACTATTCGCTTTTTGTGAAAGAATCTTCAAGTATAAGTTGCTAGCTTTTGTTTCACTTAAATTAGCTGTTTTAGATGTAGGATGACCGTGGTCAGTGGCTTTTGTTCCCAAAGAAATAAAATATTCTCTTCTATTTCTATGCGCTTGTAAATAGCCTTTCCAGCTAGTAATATCTTCTTTACTTAAAAGACCAAATTTTTCTACATTTTCTAAAAAGTTCTCAAAATCAGGGTCAATTACATTATCTGGTCTATAGGTGCTAATGACTTTCCCTTTCCAATTACTTTTTTGAATATCTTTATGATAAGATAGCTTATTTAAGGCACTTTCAGTTGTACTTAAAACTTCAATATTAAACTTTTCAAACATTTGTCGCGGTTTAAAAGCATCTTGTGATAAGCAATCATTAATATGGTCAAAATAAAAATCTGCACTTTTCTCATTTAATATTTCATTTATATTGAATAACTTAAAAAATGTATGGTCTAGCCACATTCTACTTGGAGTACTTCGAAATAAATAATAGTTTTTTGCAAAAAGTCTCCAGATTTTTCTTGCATCTTTTTCATAATTATTATTAAGAGATGTTTGAATTCCTAAATCTTCTAATTTGATACCTTGAGAAAATAACATCCTTAATATATAATGATCAGGTTTAATTAATAAATCACTAGCATTGCTAAAGTTTTCATTTAAAGAAAACCACTTAGGATCAGTATGCCCATGAGGACAAATTAAAGGCAAATGTTCCACTTCCTTAAAAAGTCTTTGCGCAATTAACCTTGTCTTTTCTTCCAGTGGGAATAAACGATTCTCATTCAATAACATAGCCTCTCCAAAATTTTAATTCTTGAACATTTTAGCAACATAAAATTAATTAAACCTTAATTGATATACTAAATATATAAATACTTACACATAATGTACATAAATATAAGTATTTATGAAACTCTAAGGCAATATCATAGAAATTATAATATTCTAATTAAGCGAAAATATATAATATACTTAATTATTTAATCTATAGTTGTTTTAAGATAAAGACTGTATAAAGGGAATCTCTAAAAACAACTTTCCCAGTAATTTAAATCAATTTTATTTTATTTTTAAAATTTAATCTGATTTTTAATATCATTTTTCTTAAAAATCTCAATAAACTTTACAAATTATCTGTAAAGCTTAGTAAAATATCTATATTACTATCTCTTTTTAGATCACTTTCACTTTTTCTAGCCTAGTTAACTGTTCATATCTGAAAAGATTGTATGTAAGATTTAGAAATCCTATAGATGATTTTATTCGTTGTATTCCTATACACTTCATGTGTAAAGCATCATTCATAGAGTTTGTCATAAAACCAAAGATATGTTCTACCCTAGCTCTTATTTTAGATTTTAGATTATTTGAATCTTTTTGTTTTTCACTTAGAGGACTACCTCTATATCCTTTTTCATGAACAAAGCTTTTACATTCATTCTTTTCTAAAAACTCTTCTATCTCCTTACTTCTATATGCACTATTTACATGAAGTTTATTATCTGTTTCATCTATAATATTTTTTATTTCAGTTGAATCATGTGGTGCTGCACTTGAATATACTACCCCAATATGTCAAGACAACTTTCTATAAAACCTAATTCCCACTATCAACTGTAACTTTATGCCACAATTTCATCTAATTTATTATAATTTACATCATTTATTTTCATACTTTCAAAGTATACATTCATAGGTTTTTTATAATTTAAAGTTTGATGAAATCTTCTATAATTATAAAACTCCATATAATCTGTAACATCATTTTTCAATGTTGATATTTTGAAATATTCATTAAGATATATCTTTTCCACCTTTGCACTTCTCCAAAATCTTTTTATACATATATTATCTGTTGCTCTTCCTTTTCCATCCATTGAAATAATAATATTATTATCCTTTAATGTTTGAGTATGAATGTAAGAGGTATATTGACTACCTGTTTAGTCCCAAAGACTTACTCAAAGGATTCAACTTAAAGTACTCTGGGTTTTTCCTGAATATTTGAGACATTGTATCATAAGGTGTTTTATACTTTAAAGCTTTGAGTTTTTTCTGATAATTGTATAAAAGAAGAAAGCTCATCAAGTGTAACTTTAGAGCTTTTAAGGTCTCATAATGAAAAAGTTTCACAGTATGGTCTTTAAGAACTTTATTCATCACTTCTACCTGACCATTAGTCCAGGGATGTCTAAACTTAGTCAAACGGTGTTCTATTTTATACTTTTGGCATACTATATCAAAAGGATGAATCTTATCTTTTGGTCTTAAATGTTCACTTAGAAGTGCATAAGTAAATTGAGCTCCATTATCTGTTAAAATAGTATGGATTTTAAAAGGTATATCTTGTATAAAGTTTTCTAAGAATGAACAAGCGATAGCCTGAGTCATTCTTTCATGAATTTCCACATAAGTATACTTAGTAGCACGATCTATAGCTACGAACATATAGGCTTTGCCTTCTTCACTATGAACTTCTGAAATATCTATATGGACATATCCTATATCATACTCTTTGAACTTCTTTTTTTCTGTTTTATCACGGGGTTCTTTGGGCAAACGGCTTAATCCATGACGTTGCAAGCATCTGTGTAAGTTTGACCTTGTCATTTTAGGTATCTCATCCATCAGGGCTATAAAAACATCATCTAGTGCAAACTTGGTAACTCTTCTAAACTCACAAATTATTTGTTCTTCTTCTTGACTTAGTACTGTTGACCTTGCTATCGTCGGTCCACTTTTTTTATCAGTGATTCTATTGGCATTCTTCCATTTTGTTACTGTTTTTGGATTAAGGGACAATCTTGCAGCTAACTCTGTGATTGTCTCTTGAGACTCTTGTATTTCTTTTCGAATTCTTGGCGTCGTCTTGGCATTAGAGTGTTGTATATTTCCCATAAATCTACTCCTTTTATAAAATAATAGCTGACTCCATGAGAATTAGGGACTAAACAACTACCTTGATCGGTATTAAATATTTCTGGTTTTCCATATTTGGATAAGGCTTCATTTAGCACACCCATGACTAAGTCAGTATCCATTGTATTAGATATTCTCCATGATAATATGGCTTTAGAATACCAATCAATAATAGCTGCCATATAGACCATTCCCCTTTTTATTTTAATGTATGTTATATCAGTACTCCATACTTGATTTGCTCTTACTATATCAAGACCTCTAATTTTATATGAATGTTTAGGATGTTGTTTATCAGCCCAAGAAGTATTTGGTGGACGTACAGCTAGTACAGCTCTTAAACTTAACTGTTTACGATATTGGCGTACTGTATTGATACAGACATTGTATCCACGTTCTAATAACTCTTTGTGTACTTTAATATAACCATAACATGGTATATCTACAAATATTTTAACTATCTCATTTTTAATATCTTGTTTTATAGGATTTACCATAGGTACATAAAATAAATTACTTCTATTATAATTAAGTAGTTTACATTGTTTTACAACTGAAATTATTTTACTATCTGTTTTATCTACTAACTCTTTTTTATAGCTAGAGTCCAAGCTCTTTAACTTTCCCACAGCCCACTCATTCTCTACAGTTAATTGACCTACTTTTTTAGCGTACGCACCTACTTTTGCTTGTAATTTTATATTTTCTTCTTTATATTCTTTATATTCTTTAACTGCTTTAGCAGGTTCCATTGCAACTACTGCATTCTCTAAAAATATCTTTTTCCAGTTTTGCAAATTCTTCGGTGTTATATTATTTTTACTTGCAATTTGTGTTAATGTTTTGTCTTCTTTTAAAAGTTCTAGTACTAATCTTGTTTTGAATTCAGCACTATAAACTGTTCTTGTTCTGCTCATATTATTATCCTCTATTTTTATTGTTTAATTTTACTATTTTAAGAATTAAACTTTAGAAAGAATTGTTTGTTTTTCTTGGGGTAGTATAGTTTGAAATTTATCCTTAACTTAGTATATTTTTCAGTTAAATTATATCAAAATATACTAAGTGATTAATAGATAAGAGGTGGGTTTACATAGTTTATTTTACAGTCTCGAATGTATTAAAAATATCTCTATTTTTTGAGAAAATCTTATAAATTACATCTTTGTAAGAAAATTCCAAATAATTTGCTTGTAACCACAATCTATTTGAACCAGTTACTTTAAATCTATCTTCTTTGTTTAAAGTTTTATTCAAATAAGCTTCTACATTTATATCATCAACTCCATATATTGGATCACCTACAATTCTATGACCTATTGAGTCTAGATGTACTCTTATTTGATGTTGTCTTCCTGTAATTGGAATTAGTTCTATGAAACTTATATCTTTTTTTGCATCATATTTAATAGGTTTTACATGTGTAACAGACTCTTTGCCTTCATTTTTTTCACAAATTGCCATTCTTAAACCAATATTCTTACCCTCTTTTTTAAGATTTGTATCAATAGTATACTCACAATCAATTTTTCCTTCTACAATTGCAAGATAAGATTTTTTATATTTTTTTGATTCAAACATTGAGGCAAGTGCTTTTGTCACTTTTTCATTTTTACCAACTAAAACAAGTCCTGATGTTTCAGCATCTATTCTATGTGCTTGGTTTGCTTTGTCTCCTAAATGATATCTTATTTCATCCAAAAGTGAATATTTTGTTTTTTTAGAATTTGGATGAATAACTAAATTGGATGGTTTATCAAAGATTGCAAAATCCTTAAAAATATGTAAAGGTTTTAACCCTCGTGTATGCCCCTGAAACAAGGCAATATATAAAAAATCTTCTCTTATTACTTCTGATAGCAAGTAAGAATTATGACTTGAGTCAAAAATTCTTCCTTTTGCAATCAAACGATGGGCTAATTTGGGCTTATAGCTTAGTTCTTTAAGTAAAAAAAGCTGTATTTTTTTACCTTTTAAAGCTGTGATTTTTTTTAAAATGAATGGCACTATTATTTCCTAAATTTAAGTAAATTTTCAATAAACATTAAACAAATTTTTTGGCTAAATTAGATATTATATCATACAAAACTAAAGAGAAATTCGTGATAAAAATTTAAAGACATTGATAATAAGGGATATTATAGATGGTTGAAAGATATGCCAGAGAAGAGATGACACAACATTGGACACAAGAAGCTAGATATACAGCTTGGCTTAAGGTTGAAAAAGCAGTAGTAAAAGCATGGAATAAACTAGGGCTTATCCCTAATGATGATTGCGAAAAGATTGTAAAAAATGCTACTTTTACAGTTGAGCGAATAGAAGAGATTGAAGTTGTTACAAAACATGACTTAATCGCTTTTAATACAAGTGTAAGTGAGTCTCTTGGAGAAGAATCAAGATGGTTCCATTATGGAATGACTTCTTCTGATGCAGTTGATACTGGTGTTGCTTTACAAATGAGAGATTCATTAAAGATTATTATTGCTGATGTAAAAATGTTAATGGAATCTATTGAAAAAAGAGCACAAGAGCATAAGATGACTCTTATGGTTGGAAGATCTCATGGTATTCATGGAGAACCTATTACTTTTGGTTTAACTTTAGCAGTTTGGTATGATGAAATGGCAAGACATTTAGAAAACTTAAATCAAACTATGGAAGTTATTTGTGTTGGTCAAATCTCTGGAGCTATGGGTAACTTTGCTCATGCACCTTTAGAACTTGAAGAGTATGCAATGGCTGAATTAGGTCTTAAATCTGCTCCTTGTTCAAACCAAGTAATTCAAAGAGATAGATATGCACGATTAGCTACGACTTTAGCTTTGATGGCTTCAACTATTGAAAAGTTTGCAGTACAAATTAGACATTTACAAAGAACCGAAGTTTATGAATGTGAAGAATTTTTTGCAAAAGGGCAAAAAGGAAGTTCAGCTATGCCTCATAAAAGAAATCCAATATTAACTGAAAATATTACTGGATTAGCAAGAATGATTAGATCATATGCAATTCCTGCTATGGAAAATGTTGCATTATGGCATGAAAGAGATATCTCTCACTCATCAACTGAAAGATTTTGGTTACCTGATACATTTATTACTACTGATTTTATGTTACATAGAATGAATAATGTAATTGCAAATTTAACTGTAATGCCAAAAAACATGATGAAAAACTTAAACTTAACTGGTGGTTTAGTATTTTCTCAAAGAGTACTTTTAGAACTTCCTTTAAAAGGTGTTTCAAGAGAAAAAGCATACATAATTGTGCAGCGAAATGCTATGAAAGTTTGGGAAGAGATTCAAGAAGGTAAACCTACAACTAATGAAAAAGGTGAGTCTTTATACTTACAATATTTATTAGATGATGCAGAATTACGAGATTCTTTAAGTGAAAAGCAAATTAGAGAGTGTTTTAACTTTAATTATTACACAAAAAATGTAGATGCTATTTTTAATAGAGTTTTCAAAAAATAATAAGATAATATAAAAATATTAATCACAAGGCAATAATATATGGCAATTATGATTCAAAAAAGAAATGGTAGAAAAGAAGTTTTAGATATCACAAAAATCCAAAAGATGACACGTGAGTCAACTATTGGACTAGATGGTGTCTTTCAGAGTGAATTAGAACTTGATGCACAAATAAAATTTATTGATGGGATGAGTTCTGCTGATATTCAAGATGCATTAATTAAAACAGCAGTAGAAAAAATAGATATTGATGTTCCTAACTGGACTTTTGTTGCATCAAGACTATTTTTATATGATTTATATCATAGAGTAGGACGAACAACTAATGGCATTAAAGGTCAAGCTTATTGTAATTTAAAAGATTATATTAAACATACACAAGATGAAGGAAGAATGATTCCTGCTTTAGAGTATGGATATGATTTAGAAGATTTAAACTCTTATATTAAACCCCAAAGAGATTTTCAGTTTAATTATCTTGGAATTAAAACTATCTATGATAGATATTTAATTAAAAATAAAGAAGCAGACATAATAGAATTACCACAACATATGTTTATGGCAATTGCTATGTTTTTAGCTCAAAATGAAGATAATAAACAGGCAAGAGCAAAAGAGTTTTATGATGTAATTTCAAAATTTGAAGTTATGCTAGCCACTCCAACTTTATCAAATGCAAGAACAAATAGACATCAGTTATCTTCTTGTTACATTGGTTCTTCTCCTGATAATATTGAAGGTATATTTGATGGCTATAAAGAGATGGCACTATTATCTAAATATGGCGGTGGTATTGGATGGGATTGGAATTCTATTAGAAGTTTAGGTGGTGTAATTGATGATCATAAAAGTGCAGCAGGTGGTACTGTTCCATTTTTAAAAATCACAAATGATATTGCTTTAGCAGTAGATCAATTAGGTACTAGAAAAGGTGCTATTGCTGTATATCTTGAGCCTTGGCATATGGATATTGTAGATTTTATTGATTTAAAGAAAAACTCTGGAGAAGAGAGACGTAGAGCTCATGATTTATTCCCTTCTTTATGGATTACAGACCTTTTTATGGAAAGAATTTTAGAAGATTCATATTGGACTTTATTTGATCCTTATGAAGTAAGAGATTTATCTAAACTTTATGGTGAAGAGTTTAAAGTAAAATATATTGAGTATGAAAATGATGAATCAATTACAAAAGATAGAATGAGAGCAAAAGATTTATGGAAAAAAATACTTACTTCATATTTTGAATCAGGAAGTCCATTTTTATGTTTCAAAGATAATGCAAACAGAGCAAATCCAAATCCACATACAGGATATATTAGATCTTCAAACTTATGTACAGAGATTTTTCAAAATACAAAACCAAATCATTATAAAACAAAATTTGAATTTGAAGATGGTTCAATTTCAACCCATGAAGAAGATGAATTAATAAAAGTAGATTTAGGAATAGCAAAAAAAGCTAATAAAGTAACTGCTCTTGATTCAATTAATGGAAAAAAAGTATTTATAGTTGAAAAAGATAAAACAGATGGAGATACTGCTGTTTGTAATCTAGCTTCTGTGAATTTAAGTAAAATTAATACACAAGAAGATATTCAAAGAGTAGTACCTACTGCTATTAGAATGTTAGATAATGTGATTAATTTAAACTTCTATCCTTTACGAAAAGTAAAAGCTACGAATCTTAAAACAAGAGCAATTGGTTTAGGTGTTATGGGTGAAGCCCAAATGTTAGCTGAACAAAAAATTGTCTGGGGAAGTCAAGATCATCTTAAAAAGATAGATAAAATTATGGAAGCAATTTCATATAATTCTATTAAAAGTAGTTCGATCTTAGCAGTTGAAAAAGGTGCTTATCCTACTTTTGAGGGTTCTAATTGGTCAAAAGGTATTATGCCTCATGATCACACTCCACAAGCTGTAAAAGCATTAACCAACAATGATTTATTTGATACAGGATATGATTGGGATGCTTTAAGAGAACAAGTGAAAAAAGATGGAATGAGAAATGGTTACTTAATGGCAATAGCTCCTACTTCATCTATCTCTATTTTAGTTGGAACTACTCAATCAATTGAACCAGTTTATAAAAGAAAATGGTTTGAAGAGAACTTATCAGGACTTATTCCTGTTGTTGTTCCAAAACTAAGCCTTGAAACTTGGTCGTACTACATACCCTCATTTGAAGTTGATCAATTAGATATAATCAAAGCAGCAGCAGTTAGACAAAAATGGATAGATCAAGGTCAAAGTACAAATATATTTATGTCTTTAGATAAAGCAAGCGGAAAGTATTTACATGAGATTTATATTTTAGCTTGGAAGCTTGGATTAAAATCTACTTACTATTTAAGAAGTCAATCTCCAGAAGTTGCAAACGATGTAGAAGATAGAAGTATGGAATGCTCAGGTTGCCAATAAAAAATAAATAATATAAATAATAAAAAAATATAGGACTAAAGATGAACGGAAGATTTGATAAAAAAGTAATTTATAACCCAAATAGTACAGAGAGTATAAATGATAGAAAAACATTTGGAGGAAATCCAGATGGAATGATTAACTTTACAAAAGCGAAATATACTTGGGCATTAAGTCTTTGGGATACCATGGAAGGAAATACTTGGTTTCCTAAAGAAGTACAAATGACAGGAGATGCGAAAGATTACAAATATCTTTCCACTGCTGAAAAAAGAATGTATGATTTAGTTTTAGCTCAATTAATTTTTATGGATTCTTTACAGACAAATAATATTATGGATAATATGAATCCATATATTACAGCACCTGAAATAAATGCTATTTTATCAAGACAAGCCTATGAAGAAGCAAATCATTCAAAATCATATGCAGTTATGGTTGAATCAATATCTAATAATACTGATGAGATTTATAATATGTGGAAAACAGATCCAATGTTACAAAAGAAAAATCTTTTTATAGCTAATATTTTTTCAAAGTTATCTATAGATTTAACAGGTGAAAGTATTATTTTATCAATGTTTGGAAATCAAATTTTAGAAGGAATGTATTTTTATGCAGGTTTTGCAGCAATGTACGCTCTTGGAAAATCAGGAAAAATGTTAGGTTCTTCACAAATGATTAGATTTATTCAAAGAGATGAAGTAACACATCTTTTACTTTTCCAAAATTTAATCAACTCTACAAGAAAAGAAAGACCAGAACTTTTCACGAAAGAGTTAGAAGAAAAAGTAAGAAAAATGGTAAGAGATGCCGTAGATATAGAATCAGAATGGGGATCATACATCACACAAGGTCAAATTCTAGGTTTTACAGATGCCATTATAAAACAATATATCCAATACTTAGGTGATAGAAGACTAGAAGCAGTTGGATACGCACCAGAATTCAACGTAAAACACCCAATCCCATGGGTAGATGGATATGCATCATTCAACGACCAAAGAACAAACTTTTTCGAAGGAAATGTAGTAAACTATTCTAAAGGATCAATCGACTTCGATGATTTTTAGAAATTAAACCTTCTTATCTCTTTAATTTTTTATATAAGAGAGCCACTTGCAAATTCACAAAAAAGCTCATAATTTAATTTATTTTGTTCAAAAAAGTTGAAATCTAATTTCAGATAAGTTATAATTTTATACCATAAAATTTAACAGAAAAGAGATTCAACTTATGACAAATATTTTACCAAAATTATCTACAAACCTATCTAAAATGTGGACTAAAATTCTAAACCTTGAAAATTGTTTATTTCCTGAAATAAAAGAACAATTAGGAACATTAAGTACCAAAGAAGAGAAACTAATAAAGATTTTAGACTTTGCTCAAATTGAAAAGAATGTAACAGTTGTAACGATTACAAATACACCAAAAGACAGAGAAGAGATAGCAAGAGCAATGATTGCTAAATCTGTTTACAATATGCAAACAACAAGAGATTTAATTGATAGACTTCATAGCGATAGAGTATTACGAGTATTGTGTGGATGGAGGTATAAAATAGATATTCCAAGTGAAGCTAAATTTAGTAGGGTATTCAAAGAATTGAGTGATTTACAAATAGCTCAAAAAACTCATAAAAAGTTTGTTAATGAATATTTATCGGATACAGTTTTTATGTACAATGCAACAGATGCTGCTATGATACCACTTAGAGAAAAACCTGTAAAGATTAAGAAAGAAGAAAAGCCTAAAAATAAGGTCGGACGACCTAAGAAAGGTGAAAAGAGAGAGCCTGTAAAACCAAAGATTTTAGAACTACAAAAAGAGATGAAAACTACTAAAAAGATGTTATCTTTAGTATCTACTTGTCAAGTTTCACCACGTTGTACCATTTCAAAAGCAATATGTTGAAACACATCTGGTAAAATCTTAAATATTTCAGGTTTCGTTTGAAACCAACTTTGAACTGCATCAAATGGAGTTCTAACTTTTAATTCTTTTTTTAAAGAACCATGTCTTCTATTGAAGTTGTAGTATATCAAAAATTTATTTAAATCTTTTTTAACATCATCAATATTGTCATACTCTTCTGCTTTAATTGTAGCATTTTTAATAGTTCCGTTTACTCTTTCTGCCATTGCGTTAGTTTGAGGTGTGTATGGAGCTGTTAGCCTATGTTCTATCTCATCATCTTTACACTCTACATCAAACTTATGATTACCACTTACAAAACCTTTTCCTCTTGCCCACTTATCAGTAAATTCCAGTCCATTATCTGTTAAAATATGTGTTAAGTAAAATGGAAAAAATTCTTTACATTCTTTTAGAAAAGATACTGCATTTGCTGCTGTCTTATTCTCATACACTTTATAGTAAAGTAGCCTTGTAGCCCTGTCTATTGCTACAAATAGGTAATATTTTTGCTTGTCAAACTTTGGTAAATAAGTTACATCTATATGTAAATAACCAGGCTCATACTCTTTGAACTTTTTAGCTTTTTCTTTTTGCTCTTGTGGAACTCTGTTTATATCAAAGGCTTTTAAAGTACGATAAACATTACTTCTATTTGCATTTGGAATAATATCAACGATTGTATCTGCTAAGTCATCTAACTCCATCCAAGTCATTGTTCTGACTACTTTAATTAACTCTTTTTCTAAAGGTGTTAGAGCATAATGGATTCTTTTTGGTCTTGAACTTTTATCATTTAAAAAATCTCTATTTTTATGCTTGGCGATAGTTTTAACATTCACATTATAATTATTTGCTAATTCAACATTTGTTAAATTAGATTGTTGTATTATTTCTCTTACATGTTGGTTTGTTCTGGCATTAGAGTGATAGACTTGTGGCATTTTTAAAATCCTTATTTGCTGTAAAGATTTTACAATTATGTTGTTAAGCTATCGCTTTCTTATTTATGTAACTAGGCAACCATAACGTGGTGAAACTAGACATCTACTGTTTGTGGTGTTGGTGTCAAACAAAATTCTAAAGGTAACAGAGAGATTACAATAGGTGGTAAACTTCATATTAGTGCAGTAGATGGAGATATACCAATAGCAGCATTCTATTCAGGTGCAAATGTTCATGATAGTTCAGTAGCACTTCCACTTATCAATGAAACTGGTAAAAGAGTGATGTATCTTCGTGATTTACTTGATGCTTGGTATGACAGCGATATAATTAGAGAGTTTTCTGAAAAACTAAATCATAAAGCAATTATAGATATAAATCCCAAGAACTCAAAAGAATTAAAACAAAAGATTCAACTTATCAAAGATGAAAAAGTAAAATTTGAATTTTTAAATTTACCTAAATCATCAGATGAACACCACTACAATCAAAGAAGTATGGTTGAAAGAGTAAATAAATATTTAAAAGATGACTTTGGATGTAATACAATTTATTATCAAGGAGCTACAAAAGTAGCTTCTGTTTTATCATTTGGAATTTTATCTGTTTGTATTCATCAAAGTTTAAAACTCATTACATGACTTTTATTAAAAATAATAGAAAAATCTTCAATTTTATAGTCAAAACCATAAAGTATGGAGAAAAAATATGATTTTTTAAGAAATTTACTAAATTTAGTGTAAACTACGCAAAGAAAAATAAATAATCATTTTTTTAAAACTAAAAGTGATGAAAATAAAAAATTAGCTATTGAGTATTATTGAATTTGCAAGTGGCTCAAGATACTTCTAAAAACCACTTGCTCAGTGTTTTAAACTAATTACAACTCTATTTTTCATATAGCTTTATTAATTATACTTTTTTAATATCAAAATGACATATAAAAATTTTGAATGTCTATGCGACAAGATAAAAAAGAAGCCAAGATAGTAAATATGCCGCCATTAAGCTTATTATTGGACATTAAAAATCTGATTATTGAATATAAATGTCAAGTGCAAAGGTAAAATGTACCAATACACAGAGCAAACGTGCACCACTTTATTAAGAAAAAATATACTGTAAACTTTAAATAAAATATTTGGAGCCAGTATGATTAATAAAGAGGAATATACTGTGATACATACTTTATATAAAAGAAGTTATAGCAAGTGTCAAGTGCAACCCAAAAATGTACCAATACGCAGAGCAAAAGTGCCCTAGAAATTTTTATTTTATAAGTTATGTTTAAGGGTCTATTATATAAAATATTTTTTTATATAAGTCCATTCAAGATAAAATTTTATCTTCATTTATGGATTCTTTAGTTAATAATATATTAGGAATCAAAATGAAAAATATTAAATTATTAAGCTTTAGTTTATTGGTACTTATACCTCTATTTATAGGCTGTGGGGAGGAAAATAGTACAACTCCTCCCGCTAAAAGTACTACACCTACAACTCCTCTTGTTAAAAAAAGTGTTCTTCCTTTTACAACTGTATGGAAGACAACAGAAAATGATAAGAATATAACTATACCAATTAACTCAACTTATAGTTATAATTATACTGTTGATTGGGGAGATGGTGAGATTGAAAAGCTTGTAACTACGGAGGCTACTCATACTTATTTATATAAGGGTAATCATACTGTAAAAATTACAGGAGAATTTCCACATATTTTGATGGGAAATACTTTAGGTACAGTGGAGAATGAAAAAAATAATGCACTCCAACTACAAGAAATAACATCTTGGGGAGGTATTAAATGGAAATCTTTTAACAGAGCATTTGCATTTTGCATAAACCTAAAAGTAACAGCTTCAGATAGTCCAGATCTCTCTATGGTCACTAATATGAACTTCATGTTTGCTTTTGCAACATCATTTAATCAAGCATTAAATAATTGGGATGTATCTAATGTGACTGATATGTTCGCGCTGTTTTATAGAGCAACATCATTTAATCAAGTATTAGATAAGTGGAATGTAGATAAAGTGACTAATATGAGCTCAATGTTTATGGGTGCAACATCATTTAATCAAGCATTAGATAAGTGGAATGTATCTAAGGTGAAGATTATGCACTATATGTTTAGTAATGCAAGTTTATTTGATAAACCATTAAATAATTGGGATGTATCTAACGTGATTCATATGGATAGTATGTTTTCTAATGCAACATCATTTAATCAAGCATTAAATAATTGGAATGTATCTAAGGTAGAGATTATTCACTCAATGTTTGAGAATGCAACATCATTTAGTAGTCAAGATTTAAGTGCATGGAATGTTGAGAAGGTAACAAAGTATGAGAATTTTATGAAAAATTCTGGAAGTGAAAATATCCAACCTAACTGGCCTAAGTAGGTTGCACTTTAAGTATGGATTGGCGATCTAAAAAATAAAAGTCACAAGTTAGTTGGGCATTTTGGAGTTCCTCGAAGAATAAAGTTTTTTAATGAAAATAGAATTTTTTATTGGAAAATAAGTTAAAAGTTTTATTACTTTGATTTATTTGTTTTCTTTAATAATTTTTTTTATTTCATAAAGAAGTGCAATCGATGCATCAATTTCAACTTTTCTAATAGCTACACTTTCAATATTACAACCAATAGGAATACCTTTTTTGATTCCGAATTTATAAAGTTCTTTAAATATATCACGTGATAATTTTACTGATTCTTGCAAAATATCGCCAGATTCTTTTAAATCCTCTTCTAGATAGTTTGGAATATTAATACCAAGCCATTTCATAAAATCAAGAGTTTTAGCGCTTCCACAAGGTGTAAGAGTAAAAATAATTGGAACAAGATTTTTATTGTGTTCTTTTGCATATTTTGCATAATCTGTTAAAAATATTTTTGCAGATTCTAAATCATAAACACATTGAGTAATAAAATATTCACAACCAGCATCAATTTTTGCAAAAACTCTTAAATGCTCATCATGTTTTTTAGCATGTCGTTCAGGAATTGCAATTCCTCCTAATAAAAGACCTGGATTAATCTCTTTTTTTAATGCATATGCCTCTTTTACATTTAAACTTTGTTTTTGGTTATGTGAAGCAGCGCCTACAAATACAGAGTGAACTTGACTCATAGTTGTTTCTTCTAGCCAATTTGAAAAAGTTTCTTTTGTATATTTTCCAATTGCTCTATATATTATTCTTGGTATTTTTAATTCTTGTAAATATTTTTTTGAATACTCACAAGGGTTAATTGTTTTCATAAATGGGAAAGGTCTTTCCTTATTAGTTCTTGCAGATTCATCTTGGATATCATATAAAACTAAACCATCAATATCTAAAGGTTTGATTCTATCTATATATTTTTGGGAAATTTCTTTTATTTTTTCATCAGTATGACTTGCTTTTGGTGGAGTCATCCCATAGAATATTATTCCATTTTCTTTTGCTTTTATTTTATCTTTAAGCATTATTATCCTTAGGTTTAAATAATAAATTTAATTGTTTGTATTTTACAGAGATAATCATCAATATAGCTTATAATAAATTTTAATTTTAATTTTTGTTGCAGTTTTTGGTCTTCTATAATCTTTATAAGCAATCTGTACTGTTTTAATTGTATTTTTATCTAAACTAGCATATCCAGAAGAATTAATAAGTTTTAAATCACTGATATCACCATTAGGATAAAGAATAAATTGAACAATATTCATTCCTTCTTGATGTGTTCTTACTGCAATTACTGGATATTTTAAGTATCTTTGGGTAATTTTTCCTATATTTGTTAGGTGTTTTTGTAAAAATACTTTTTGTATTTTTGTAAAAGAGTTATACTCTTCTCCATAAAGATTCATATAACTTTTAGTTATATCATCTAAAAGATTTTTATCCAAAAGAATAGGCTTGGATAAAAAAAATTTTTCAAGTGATCTTTTTTTTACACTTTCTCTTTTCTTTTGATTTTTAAATATCACTTTTTTAGTAAGAGTTTTTTTTTCTATTTTTCTATTTTTTTGAATAATGATTTTTGCTTTTTTAACTCTTTTTGTTTTTATTTGTGGTTTTATAGTTTTAGCTTTTACTTTTTTATATGTTTTTTTAGTAACTTTTTCAACTATTTTTTTTGTTTCTACTTTTTTTATTTTATTGTTTTTTACAACTTGTTTAATCTTTTCTAATCTTACGTATCTCACAGATGATTTTATTTTTTTTATTTGAGTTGACTTTTTTGAACTTAAATTTTCTTGTAAGTTTTTTTCTACAAGTAGTTTGAAAAGTAATATATGTAGTGTTATTGATAAAATAAATGCAAATATAGTTAGTTTCATAGTGCGATTATAGTATAATAAATCTTTTAATTTTAATATGATAAGATAATATAGGATAATAAAAATGTTTAAAAACTCTGTTAAGGCTTATACTGAAGCAAAAGAAGTAATTCCAGGTGGTGTTGATTCGCCAGTACGTGCATTTACAAGTGTAGGAGGAACTCCACCGTTTATAGATAGAGGTGAGGGTGCTTATATTATAGATGTTGATGGAAATAGATATTTAGATTTTGTACAAAGTTGGGGACCTTTAATTTTTGGGCATTGTAACAAAGAAATTGAAGAAGCAGTTATTAAAACTGTAAAAAAAGGTTTATCTTTTGGTGCTCCTACTATCTTAGAAACACAATTAGCAAATGAAATTGTAGAAATGTATGACAATATTGATAAAATAAGATTTGTTAGTTCTGGTACTGAAGCTGTAATGTCTGCAATTAGATTGGCCAGAGGAGTTACAAATAAAAATGATATTGTAAAATTTGAGGGTTGTTATCATGGACATTCAGATTCACTTTTAGTTCAAGCTGGTTCAGGAATGGCTACTTTTGGAACTCCAAGTTCTCCTGGTGTTCCTGCTGATTTAATTAAACATACTTTATTATGTGAATATAATAATATAGAAAATCTTAAAAAATGTTTTAAAGATAGTGATGATATTTCTTGTATTATTATTGAACCAATTGCTGGTAATATGGGATTAATTCCTGCTAGTGTAGAGTTTTTAAAAGTTTGCAGAGAATTATGTGATAAACATAATGCACTTTTGATTTTTGATGAAGTTATGTCAGGATTTAGAGCTTCATTAACAGGGGCTCATGGTCTTGTAGACGTTGATGCTGATATTATAACTTTTGGAAAAGTGATTGGTGCTGGTATGCCTGTAGGTGCATTAGCTTCTAGTAAAAAAATTATGGACCAATTATCACCTGATGGAGCTATTTATCAAGCAGGTACTTTAAGTGGAAATCCTGTTGCGATGAGTGCTGGGTTAGTAAGTTTAAAAAAATTAAAAGCAAATCCTTTAATTTATGAAGAGTTAAATAAAAAGGCACTTAGATTAGTAAACGGTCTAAAAGAAGTTGGTAAAAAAAATGATATACTTTTGCAAGTTGATACAAGAGGAAGTATGTTTGGATTTTTCTTTTGTGATACTGCACCTAGAAATATTAAAGAAGTGGGAAATTGTGATTTTAATAGATTTGCAAAGTTTCATCATGCAATGATTCAAAAAGGATTTTATTTTGCTTGTAGTCAGTATGAAACAGGTTTTATCTCGACAGTGATGACAAATGAAGATATTGATGCTTGTATAAAAGCAGCAGATGAAATTATGAAAAATTTATAAGAAGAAAGTTATGAGAATCTTAAAAAATGTAGATTTATTAAAACAAGCAAATATTTATTGTGATGGAAATATAACAAGTAGAAGTTAGATACATAGCAAAAGTTAGATAAAATCTTTAAGTATTATGATACCTAGAGTTTATACTTTTGGAATACAAAAAACTGAATATATGGAAATAATTTCTGGAAAAGTTGAAATTTTACTAAGTGGACTTAAAAGTAATTGGGAAGAAATTAAAACAGGTGAGTTTTTGAAAATTCTAGTTTTGAGATTAAAGTACTTGAAATAACAGATTATTGTTGTATATATATTCAATAAGTTAGGTTTAATATGGAAAATAAAAAAAAAGAACAAATACCAAAACACAGAAATAAACTTCAAGGGTTAGATAACTTATCTTTAGGTATCTCAATGGTTGTAGCTCTAGTTATAGGTGTTGGTATTGGAATTTTGTTAAAAGATTGGACAGGACAAACTTGGACATTTTGGATTGGCGTAGCACTTGGTATCTTTGCAGCTTTTAATAATGTCTATAAAGCATATAAAAGAGCTCAAAAAGAGTTTAAAGATTTAGAAAATGACCCACGATATTCACGGCGTGCAAAATATGGAGATAAATCTTACGATGATGATGAAGACTAAAAGTACAATATTGGGTTTTACAGAAGTCTTTTTTATAGTAGATCTTTGTTTGATTATTTATGGAATAATTTTTCAAAATTTACTTTGGCTTCTTAATTCTCAAGTTGCTTTTGCTGGGTCACTACTTATTACAATTGGTTCATTTTTCTCTTATAAGAAAAATATTCAAAATCGACTATCAAATTTAGATACTTCTACTTATTTAGTCTTAGAAGATAGAGATAAAATTGATGAGCTTAATGATTCTTATGATTTATATTCTGAGTATATTGAAACAAAAGAAGAAGATTTAACACCTGAAAAAATAAAAGAGATATTAGATGATGAGAAAAATAAAGTTAAAAAAAATAGTTTAAAAAATATTATTTTTTCTGCAAGTGGTTTTTTATCAATTTATAGAATTGCTGGATATACATTTTTGGTTTTTGGTTTTTTTGCTTTAAATAATAATAAAATATTTTTATCAATTCCTTTTTTAATTGGACTTGGTATTGTATCTTTATCAGTACTTTTATCTAAATTTATGATAATAAAAGAGGAAGGTCAATACTGATTTTATCTTTTACTTTTGTTATAATTAGTGAACTATTTTCATCGTCATAATTAAATTTTTCTACGTCACATTTGATATTTGAGAAAACTTCAATACTAATAATAGAGTATTTTTTTTCATCAATTTTAATATATTCACCAATTTTTAAAACAACAGAAGTTGTTAACATTTTTGATTGTTTAAAGGCATCATAAATATAGTTAAGTACCTTAATAAATTCACTAGCATCTATTTTAAATTCTGGAATAGAAGGATCATAGTTCTTAATATACTTCGTATCTGAATTAATTTTTTTAGAAGAAATAGCTAAATCAACAAGCGTAAAAATATTTGTGATATTACTATTTTTCGTATTTAATAGAGTGGATTTTTTTCCCATTGCACTTTTATAAAGTTTCATATGAATATTATTTTCATCTTCATATGAAACTGTTATTGCATAAAATGTGTAATTCTTAATAGTTAAATCAAAATATGTTGTTTCTACCCCATATGTTTTAGCAGCATATTTTATACTCAGTTCAAAAAGAGCTTTTTGTTTTATTCTACTTAATAAAAACTGAGCTTCTTGATTAGAGTAGGTTATCTTTCCCAATGAAGAGAAAGATATAATTGGGTTTAAATCTAACTCAACCCATTGTTCATAAAAATTCATTAAATATTAACTTTCAACATAATTTTTAAGATTTTTTCCTACTTTTGGATGTTTTAATTTCTTAATTGCAGAAGATTCGATTTGTCTAACTCTTTCCCTTGTTACAGAAAGCTCTTTTCCAATTTCTTCTAATGTTCTATCACTTGAATCATGCATAAGCCCAAATCTCATTCTAACAACGGCTTGTTCTCTCTCATTTAACTGAGATAAAATTTGATCAATTTGATTTTGTAAATCTTCTTTCATAATGTTGTCCATAGGTGTTGGAGCTTTTTCATCAGGAACAAAATCTCCAAATTTACCATCATCATCGCTTCCAATAGGAGCTTCAAGAGATACAGGTTCTTTTGTGATTTTAATTACTTGTTTTACTTTATCAACAGGTAAACCAACTTCTTTTGAAATTTCATCAACATCAGGCTCTTTACCATTTTCTTGAATACTTTTTCTAATGATTTTATTGATTCTGTTAATAGTTTCAATCATATGAATTGGAATTCTAATTGTTCTTGCTTGATCTGCAATTGCTCTACTTATTGCTTGTCTAATCCACCATGTTGCATAAGTTGAGAATTTATAACCTTTTTTATACTCAAATTTATCAACAGCTTTCATAAGACCAATATTACCTTCTTGGATCAAATCTAAGAAAGGTAAACCTCTATTTGTATATCTTTTTGCAATTGATACTACAAGTCTAAGGTTAGATTTTGCCATTCTAGTTTTAGCATGCTCTGTAATTTTTTTACCTCGTTTGATTTGTTCTAATACATCCATTAACTTTTCAGGTTCTAAATCAAAACCATCTTTTGATGCTTCTGCTGTTTGAAAAAGTTTTTTAATTTCCATATAAGTAGAAACCATTGTAGCTTCAGGAACCATAGAAATTATTTGAATTTTAGTAAGGTTAATAATACTATCTAAAATCTTTGCATGATTTTTTAATAACATATCATTGAATAATGGTAACTTATATTCAAGTTTTTTAAGTTCAGTTTCAAACCCAGTATCAGATTTTAGAGCTGTTTCCATTGCTTTCACAATTTCAGTAATAAGTTTAGATGTTGGCCCTAATTCTAACAATGCATCTTTTAAAATTTTCTTTTTAAAAGCAATTGCAAGATTAAAAGTCATTTGATTACCCTCGCTATTTGAGGCTGCCTTTTCTTTACTTTGAAATTTTAGCCAATCTTTTTTTGCTTTTTCTAATACTTTAAATGAAGCAATAACGATTTCAGCTCTTTTATCAAGTTTTTTCTTTTTCTTAGCTGAGTCTTTACTATTATCACCTGAAAAATTGTTAGTTTCAGTTATTTCTTCTGTTGAATCAGAAGAATCAGATGACTCTTCATCATCAAAGTTTCTAAATAACTCTTTTACTTTTCTCTCTCTATTAACTAAAGGTTCTTTGTATTCTAAAATAAAATCAATTAAATAAGGAACATAACAGATGGCATCAAGGATTACATCCTCCCCCATTTCAATTCTTTTAGAAATTTCAATCTCTTCTTCTTTTGTAAGAAGAGGAATTTGTCCCATTTCTCTTAAATACATTCTAACAGGAGAATCAGATCTTGACCATTCTAAAAGTTCTTTATTCTTTAGGAGATCAAATACATCATCATTACTCTCTTTTAATTTGTTTCTTATTTCTTCTTTTTTCTTAGCCTCTTCAGCATTCATTCTTTTTGCTTGTTCTTGAGAACTTATAAATGTTACATTATATAGTTGAATAAAAGCTAAAAGCTTTTTAATATTTGTAGCTGAAGGAGGTTTCGAAAAGATTTTAATTAGTTTTTCAAATGTAAGTATTGAATTTTTATACTCTTTTACAGTATTTTCAATTACTTTATTTAAATCTTTTACACTCATATATTATTGTCCTCTTTGTTTAAAATAAGTTACATATTATACCAAAATTATTTTAAATTATTATTAATTATTTTAAATTTAATTTACTATTTCTGAAATTTTAGATAAAATACTTTTCTTTTAAAATTATATAATCAATTTTTTATTAAAAAAGTATGATAAATAAGGAAAATAATATGAGTATAATTACTGGAAAAACTTGGACATTTGGAGCACATATAGATACTGATGTTATTATTGCTGCAAGATATTTAAATAGTTCAGATCCAGAGCATTTAGCAAAATATATTATGGAAGACGCAGATCCTGATTTTCCTAATAAACTTCAAAAAGGTGATATTATTGTTGCTGGCGAAAATTTTGGTTGTGGTAGTTCAAGAGAGCATGCTCCTATTGCTTTAAAAGCAGCTGGAGTAGCAGCTATTGTTGCTCCATCATTTGCAAGAATTTTTTATAGAAATGCTTTTAATATGGGTTTACCAATTTTTGAATTGCCAGAATCTTTAGAAATTAAAGAAGGTGAAAATATATCTATAAATTTAGATGAAGGTACGATTATAAATAACAGTACAAATAAAAGTTATAAATTTACAGCAATTCCTCCTTTTATGCAAAAACTTATTTCTGTTGGTGGATTAATTAATTATGCAAAAGCTGAAATGTCAAAGGAAAATAACTAATGAAAAAATATAACATATCTATAATAAAAGGTGATGGTATTGGAACTGAAATTGTTGATGAAGCAATAAAAGTTTTAGATGCTGTTTCTTATTCATGTGGGTTTTCTTTAGAATATAAAGAGTATTTAATGGGTGGAATTGCGATTGATATAACAGGAGTTCCCCTTCCAGATAAAACCGTTGAGGGTGTTTTAAATTCTGATGCTTGTCTTTTTGGAGCAATTGGTGGTGAAAAGTGGGATACGTTACCAAGAGAGTTAAGACCTGAAACTGGACTTTTGTCTTTTCGAGAAAAAATGGGTGTATATGCTAATTTAAGACCAGCAATTATTTATGATGAACTAATTAATGCTTCAACTTTAAAACCTGAGGTTATTAAAGGTGTTGATATTATGGTAGTTCGTGAATTGATTGGTGGAATTTATTTTGGACAACCAAGAGCAAATGATGGCGAAACTGCATACAATACTATGGTTTATACAAAATCTGAAATTATTAGAATTGGTAAAAAAGCTTTTAAACTTGCTCTTAAAAGAGATAAAAGAGTATGTTCTGTTGATAAAGCAAATGTTCTTGAAGTATCTCAACTTTGGAGAGATACTATGATTGAACTTTCAAGTGATTATCCAGAAGTTGAATTGACTCATATGTATGTTGATAATGCAGCAATGCAATTAGTAAGAAACCCAAAACAATTTGATGTTATTGTAACTGGAAATATTTTTGGAGATATTTTAAGTGATACTGCTTCAATGGTTGTTGGCTCAATTGGTTTATTGCCATCAGCTTCAACTGGTGATAAAACAGCAATTTATGAACCTATTCATGGTTCAGCTCCTGATATTGCTGGACAAGGAATAGCTAATCCTATTGCAACTATTGAATCTGCTGGAATGATGCTTAGATATTCTTTTGGAGAAATTGAAGCAGCTAATAAAATAAATAAAGCAATTAAAACAGCTCTAAAAGATGGTTATAGAACAAAAGATTTAGCAGCTTTTGATGCTAAAGAGGTTGTTTCAACTTCAGAAATGGGTGATATAATAGCTAATAATATAAATAAATAACTTTATGAAACTTTTTATATTATTAAAAAATTAAGATTTAATATTAGAAGAATTAAATAAATAACTGATGTTACGATAATCAAAAAAATGTATTATTTTAGTGAGCCACTTGCAAATTCACAAAAAAGCTCATAATTTAATTTATTTTTGTTACAAAAAGCTGAAATCTAATTTCAATAAGTTATAATTTTATACCATAAAATTTAACAGAAAAGAGATTCAACTTATGACAAATATTTTACCAAAATCATCTTCAAATCTTTCAAATATGTGGACTAAAATTCTAAACCTTGAAAATTATTTATTTCCTGAAATAAAAGAACAATTAGGAACATTAAGTACCAAAGAAGAGAAACTAATAAAGATTTTAGACTTTGCTCAAATTGAAAAGAATGTAACAGTTGTAACTATTACAAACATTCCAAAAGATAGAATAGAAATAGCAAGAGCAATGATTGCTAAATCTGTTTACAATATGCAAACAACAAGAGATTTAATTGATAGACTTCATAGCGATAGAGTATTACGAGTATTGTGTGGATGGAGGTATAAAATAGATATTCCAAGTGAATCTAAATTTAGTAGGGTATTCAAAGAATTGAGTGATTTACAAATAGCTCAAAAAACTCATAAAAAGTTTGTTAATGAATATTTATCGGATACAGTTTTTATGTACAATGCAACAGATGCTGCTATGATACCACTTAGAGAAAAACCTGTAAAGATTAAGAAAGAAGAAAAGCCTAAAAATAAGGTCGGACGACCTAAGAAAGGTGAAAAGAGAGAGCCTGTAAAACCAAAGATTTTAGAACTACAAAAAGAGATGAAAACTACTAAAAAGATGTTATCTTTAGTATCTACTGTTTGTGGTGTTGGTGTCAAACAAAATTCTAAAGGTAACAGAGAGATTACAATAGGTGGTAAACTTCATATTAGTGCAGTAGATGGAGATATACCAATAGCAGCATTCTATTCAGGTGCAAATGTTCATGATAGTTCAGTAGCACTTCCACTTATCAATGAAACTAGTAAAAGAGTGATGTATCTTCGTGATTTACTTGATGCTGGGTATGACAGCGATATAATTAGAGAGTTTTCTGAAAAACTAAATCATAAACCAATTATAGATATAAATCCCAAGAACTCAAAAGAATTAAAACAAAAGATTCAACTTATCAAAGATGAAAAAGTAAAATTTGAATTTTTAAATTTACCTAAATCATCAGATGAACACCACTACAATCAAAGAAGTATGGTTGAAAGAGTAAATAAATATTTAAAAGATGACTTTGGATGTAATACAATTTATTATCAAGGAGCTACAAAAGTAGCTTCTGTTTTATCATTTGGAATTTTATCTGTTTGTATTCATCAAAGTTTAAAACTCATTACATGACTTTTATTAAAAATAATAGAAAAATCTTCAATTTTATAGTCAAAACCATAAAGTATGGAGAAAAAATATGATTTTTTAAGAAATTTACTAAATTTAGTGTAAACTACGCAAAGAAAAATAAATAATCATTTTTTTAAAACTAAAAGTGATGAAAATAAAAAATTAGCTATTGAGTATTATTGAATTTGCAAGTGGCTCTAGTATAAATAATATTATGACAAATTACCAACAAACTCTTTATTTATCGCATCTAAAAATACTTTAAACCATCATTTAGAAATCATGTATACTTTATTATCTTAACTTTAGCACCTAAAACTAAACAAATTTGAGTAGTTGCTTCGTAATGAGACTACTGCACAGCAACACTTAAAAATAATTAATTATTCTTTTATAAATTAAAATAATATTAATTGTCGAGTATGTATTTTGGATTTAATTACTCTCTAGATATATCTTAATTGTTTAATATGACGTTACTATTTCTTTGATATTCAAAAAAGTACTTTCTTTAATTAAAGAGCGCCCCAAATTTGTATGAAGATTATTTCTTGTAGATTTCTTGCTCTTCTTTTTGAGCTAAATTTACGACCACATTCATTGCATTTATATCTTTGAATTCCATTTCTAATACTAATCTTTTTAGTATAATTTTTTAAGCAATATGGACAAGTTTTATTGTTTTTTTACAACCATGTGTAAATAAACCTTTTTTAACTCCTATAATATCGTAGTTAACTTAAGTTTTTAGACCCCTGAATTTTTCATTAAGCCCAATTTTTAAATTAAAAAATCATACCAATTTTTACCTTAAGCTGCCATTTCAAGACCATAAAAAACTTCATTTGGAGTTTTCCAATTTAAAGCTTTTCTTGGTCTATTGTTTAATTTGTCTTCAATCATTTTTATATATTCAGGTGTGATATTTTTAAAGCTTGTTCCTTTAGGAATATACTGTCTTATAAGTCCATTTGTATATTCATTTAAGCCTCTTTCCCAAGAAGAATAGGGATACAGAAGTAATGTTTATATTCCAAAGCTTTTGATATATTTTGATGATTAGCAAATTCTAATCCATTATCAGATGTTATTGTATATATTTTATCTTTTAATGATGACATAATTCTTATTGTTTCATTTTCAATATCAATAGCTTTTTTAGTTGTAGGTATTGAAATTCTAATAAGTGAAGTTACTCTTTCAACTACAGTTGTAATTGCACCTTTTTTACCTGCTCCTACAATTGTATCTATCTCCCAATCTCCAACTCTACTTTTATCATCTACAATCTTATCTCTTTTGGATATTGAAGTCCTACCTTTTATTCTGCCCTTACTTTTACAGCCATACTTAGTTCTTCTATGTTCTATATGATGAAATCTTAGATGAGTATATAGATCTCCATTTTGCTGCTTATCTTGTTCTATAAATTGATATATTCTTACATAAGAAATATCAGCAACATTAACTTTTTTTAATCTTTTTGATATTTGCTCTGGTGACCAATCATCTGTAATATATTTTCGAATAATATTTTTTAATTTTATGTCCATTTTTAAATTAGATTTTTTAGATGCATATTTCTTTTTTGTTATTGAAACTTTATTAGCATTGATTGCACTGTAACTTCTTGTTTGGCTACTACTATTTCTTTTTAGTTCTCTACTAATTGTAGAAAGCTAGCACCTAAATCTTTAGCTATTATATTATTTTTATATCCTGCTTTTTTAAAAGCTTGAATATGGTATCTTTCTTCCATGGTTAAATGTTTATATTTCAATCTTTACTTCCTTATATTCTGTGGTTAGAATTGAAGAAAGATTTCAACATTTAACCTCTTCAAATCTAAAATTACAATTTTTTATTTTCAAATTTTGGAAAATTGCACTTCAGATTTAAATTTTGGTTTTAATAAAACCATAATTTCCCTTTTATTTATATTTTATTTGTTTTATAGTACTATTCTTGCTCTTTACGTGAGGGGCATGTGATCCTGGCGGACACCACAGGTTTCAACCCTGATTGTCGGTTTTTATGTAAACGCCGAGGGAGGTTCGATTTCTTCGCTCTTTCGCCATATAAAGTTACTCTTTAGACCCTACAAGACCATGCTTTCTCGTACTTTTTTAAAATAGATTTTATCTAATACTTGGTTCATTGTAACTTAAAAATAAGTTAAATAATCCCTTGAAAAATACAATATTTAAACATGTTTCATTAATTCTAATCATCTCGGTTGGGAAAAAAACAATCAAATAATCTTAATTTAAAAGCCTATATAATCGCATTTATTTTAACTCAGAATTGTTTAATTTCTGTGTCTTAATTTACCTTACCACTCCAAATGTAAAAACATCAATCTAAGATTTATCCACAACTTTGAATATTTTCTAGAAAACGAATGGAAAATATACAAAGTAATTAGAGGATAATTAAGAGATTTTCACTCTTAGATAGTAGTGTTTATCTAACTAACCACCCACCATCAACAGCTAAGATATGACCATTCATATAATTAGAAGCATTACTGGCTAAGAATACAGCAGTTGCCGCTAAATCGGATGTTTCTCCCCATCTTGCAGCTGGGATTCTTCCTAATATTTCTGCATTTCTTTTTTCATCTGCTCTAATTGCAGCCGTATTTGATGTAACAATATAACCAGGTGCAATAGCGTTTGTTTGAATATTTTTTTCTGCTAATTCATTTGCAAAGGCTTTTGTTAATCCAGCAACACCGTGTTTACTAGCAGTATATGAAGGAACAAACTTTCCACCTTGAAAGGACAACATTGAAGCAATATTTATTATTTTACCACTGCCTCTTTTATCCATGTGTTTAGCTGCTTCTTTTGATAAACGATATAAAGCATTCAAGTTAACATCAATTACTTGATTCCAATCTTCATCACTTCCTTCTAATAATGGCGATCGATTAATCATTCCAGCGTTATTTACTAAAATATCTAATTTCCCCATTTCTTTAATACAAGCGTTTACAATTTTTACAGCAATTTTAGGCTCTGAAACATCTCCTAAAATGTACTTGCATTTTTTACCTAAGGCTGCAAGTTCTTCCTGTAATTCTTTCATTCCATCTTTTGAACGACTTAATACAAACACGTCGGCACCAGCTTTAGCAAGTTCAAGTACTATTGCTTTCCCTATGCCTCTATTTCCACCTGTAACTAAGGCTACTTTTTCATCTAAACCAAATGTTTTTTTTAAATATTCCATACTATATTTCCTTCTATAATAAATCTTTACTTTCTATGCGGTCCATATCAGTGAATGTTTTATTTTCTCCACACATACCCCAAATAAATGTATATTTTTTTGTTCCTACTCCTGAATGAATAGACCATGAAGGAGAAATAACAGCTTCTTCATTTTTGATAACAAGATGTCTTGTTTCTTTTTGTTCTCCCATCATATGAAAAACAATAGCATCATCATCCATATCAAAATAAAAATAAACTTCCATTCTTCTATCATGTGTATGTACTGGCATTGTATTCCAAACAGATCCAGGCTCAAGAACAGTCATTCCCATTGCTAATTGGCAAGATTCGCATACATTTGGATGAATATATTGATAAATAGCTCGCTTATTAACTCCTTCAGCAGAACCTAATCTCAAAGGATTAATATCAGCAAACTTTATTTGTACGGTCGGATATTTTTTGTGTGCAGGAGAGGAGTTTATATAAAACTTAGCTGGGTTATTTGCATCTTCAGATTTAAAAATAACTTCTTTTGTTTCCTTTCCTATGTATAAACCATCTCTTGGTTCAATAATATATTCTTTTCTATCTAAAACAACAGAGCCTCTTCCTCCAATATTAATAGTTCCTAATTCTCTTCCTTCTAAAAAATAATCAGCTCCTATTTCTTTTCCTAATTCTAAACTTAATGCAGATTCTTTAGGACAAACTGAACCTGCAATTATTCTGTCATAATGAGAATAAGTTAACTTTATTTCATTATTTTTAAATAATCCATCAATAAGAAATTCCTCTCTTAATCTTTGTGTATCATATTGTTTTGCATCTTTGTTACTACACGCATATCTTATATCTAACATTCTATTCCTTTTTATTATTTATTATTTGATTTAGTTCATTAATTCAAAAAACTTAGGTAAAGCCAATGATATTACTGGTACGTAAGTTACTAGCATTAAAATAAATATACTCATAACGAAAAAAGGCAATAACCTTTTTATCACTTGTTCTATCGTAACTCCCCCAACCTTGCAGCCTATGAACAATATGGGGCCTACTGGTGGGGTAATGGTTCCTATACATAAGTTAAATACGAGCATTATTCCAAATTGAATGGGATCCATACCAAATTGTTGTGCAATTGGTAAAAAAATTGGAGTAAAAATCAACACAGCAGGGGTTGGATCCATAAAAGTCCCAATAAAAAGCATAAGAATATTAATTATAATAAATATGATAATCTTCTCATCTGAAATTGAGAGTAACATTCTTGCTATTTCTTGTGGGATATTAGTAAACGCCATAACCCAAGACATAATAGAAGATACACCAATCATAAAAACCACAATGGACGTCATTTCAGCAGACAGTAATAATATTTTTGGCAAATCTTTAAATTTCATTTCTCTGTACGCTAGGGCTAATAAAAGTGAATAAACAACCGCAATGGCAGCTCCTTCAGTAGCTGTAAAAACACCTTTTAGAATTCCACCAATTACTATTACTATTAACAATAAACTAGGAATGGCATCACCCACAACCTTTATAGCTTCTTTAAAAGTAAAACTCTTTGAAGAAATATATCCTTCTTTTTTAGCCATAATTCCCGCGATAATCATTACCCCAAGTCCCCACAAAAGTCCAGGAACATAACCCGCAATAAAAAGTGCAGAGATAGAAACACTTCCTGCAACTGTTGAATAAATAATAAGAGTATTACTTGGAGGTATTAGCATTCCAGCTGGTGCGGAAGCAATATTAACAGCACTACTAAAGTCTTTTTTATACCCTTCTTTTTCTTGAAGGGGAGCAATTGTTCCTCCAACTGCTGCTGCTGATGCAACTCCAGAGCCACTTATCGCACCAAAAAGCATATTTGCGACAACATTTGTTTGTGATAATGAACCAGGAAGTTTTCCACTGAATAGTTTTGCGCAATTAATTAATCTTCTAGCAATTCCGCCGTTGTTCATTATATTTCCAGCAAGTATGAAAAATGGTATTGCTAGAAGTGAAAAAGAATTTGTTCCAATAAACAGTCTTTGTGCAGAAACTATCATTGCTCCATCAAAAGGTAAAACATATAGTATTGCCAAGGTTGAAGACAATCCTATGCTAATACTAATTGGGACACCTGCGGCCAATAAAAGAAACAATGGAATAAAGATAATTAAAATAGTTATTAATGTTAAATCCACTAGATTTCCCCTTGTATGATTTTTTTGATATTGTTAATAGTATAAATAATAATAATTACTCCACTTATAGGAATAGCACTATATATAACTCCCATTGGAATTTGCAAAGCAGCGTCAACTTGCATCATTTGCTTAGCACTAGAAAGATACCCCCCATAAATAAATACTCCTAATACAAAGAGTGAAATTACAGTTTCTTGAAATATTAGTAATAATTTTTTTGCTTTCTCTCTTAGTTTATCTTGTAGGTAAACAATTGCCATATGCTCTCTTTTCCCAAAAACGTATGCTCCACCATATAAAACCAACCAAACAAAAAGATATTGTGAAAGCTGGCCTGTTATAACGCTAGGGTCATTTAAAACATATCTTGTAAATACTTGCCAAGTTACTAATGCAGTCATAGTAATCATGACGCTAATACAGAAAAATCCTAAGATATTATCTATTATTTTTTTCATAATTTTTTCCTCATTTAATACATAAATCAAAGCATCCAGACAGAACATTGTTAGTATTAGTATTTTAATTTTACGTAAAATGTTGTTCCATCTTTAAAGTAACTTATACTAGATATATAGGGTTAGATGCTCAAAAGATGAAACAAATGCAGAATAAATCTGCTTTTGTTTTTTAATTTTTAGTGATTATTCGTTAGCTAATGCTCTGATGTCAGAATATACTTGTTTAGTAATTATAGATGAATTGATAACATCTGTTAGTAAAGGGCGTACATTATCTTGAAATGCTTTTATTGAAACATTTGAAAATGTAGCTCCATTTTCAATTGCTACTTTTTTAGCTGCTTTAATACTTTTATTCCAAACAGTAAACTCTTCTTTAACCGTTTCTTTCATAAGTTTGTTAAAAATTATTTTCGTTTTATCGCTCATTTTATTGTAAGTATCAGAATTAATTATTACTAAATCTGGAACCATTAAGTGATTCGTATAAGAAAAGAAAGGTGCAATTTCATAATGCTTTAAACCTGCATAAGTAACTTCATTGTTTTCACCACCATCTAAAACTCCTTGTTGAACTGCTGTATAAACTTCACTTTGTGGCATTGGAGTTCCAACCCCACCCATTAAGTCAAGCATTTTTTTCATAGTAGCTGATTGCATAACACGTATTTTTAAACCTGCTAAATCACTTGGTGTTTTAATTGCTTTTTTAGTATAAATATTTCTTGAACCAGCAGTAAATGCGCCTACTACTTTAAATCCATATACTTCTGTACTTTTAAATAAACCATCTAAAATACCACTTGTGAATACAGCCTCTTGATGTTTTAAGTTATCATAAACATATGGCAATCCAATAACAGCAAAATCTTTATTGTAATTTTCTAGAATTGGATTAGCAACTAAAGCCATTTGAATAATTCCATTTTGGACAAGCTCTGCAGTTGCTCTTTGATCACCTAATAAAGCATTGGGTGCTATATCAATTACATATTCACCATTTGTCTGTTTTTCTAACTTCTCTCCAAAAGCTTTTAAAGCTTTATATTGTGGATGATGTTCAGATTGATTAAACGCCAATTTAAATGTAGTCTGAGCATTCCCCGCCGTTAACAATACAAGTCCTAAAATACTCGCAACTACTAATAATTTGTTTTTCATGTCTTATCCTTTAATTTTTAAAATAGATAGAAAGATCGCCAATGATTCTATCTTTTAGCCTTTTAATTCCACCATTTAAATGATTTCTCATCGTTTTTTCTAACAAATCAAGATCTTCATCTTTTATGATTTGAAATAATTTTTTATGATCTTCATAAATAGCTTCAAAATCCTTTACAGCTACGATATCCAACATTCTAAATCTTCTGTAGTTTACTTGTGGTTCTTGAAAATGATTCCAAATAAACATATTATTTGTAAACTCAAAACAAATTTTATGAAATTCAGAATCAAGCTTATAAAAATCACTTGTAGTAAATTTAGATTTTAAAAGTAACTCTTGAAGTTTTAAATTATGTTCAAGGTCGATAATAAGTTTTTCACTTTTATTTAATATTGCATCTTTTATAACTGTAATTTCTATTGCCATTCTCATATAGATCATTTGCTTAATATTCTCTAGATCTAATAAGGAAATATGATTTCCTTTGTATGGAATATTATCTATTAGCCCTTTACTTTTCAAACGTTGAAAAACATCTCTACAAGGCGTTCTAGAGATATCATACTGAGTACTTATTTCATTCTCTGTAATAATTTGGCCAGGTCTTAGTACAAGGTTTAAAATATCATTCTCTAGAGATTTATAAACTTTATCTACAATAGTCATTTTTTATCCTTTTGGGATTGTATTCATTGTATACAATCATTAATTATTTGTCAATATTAATCGAAATCATAATATAAAATTAAATTTATTGTTTCATTTCGTAACGTTTTGACAAAATATTAATTCATTATAATATAAGATAGCTTAGGGAAAATTTAGTATTTTTTTTGAAAAGAGCCATCTAAACGGCATGGTTTGTATGAATTCTACTTATGGTGATTATTGGGCTAGTTATTATATTTAAGAGCTCTGGTAAGTTAATTTTTGAAATTTTTGGAAAAAATCAAAATTTTGTCATTTTATTTTGCTATTTTTTTCTTAATTGCATGGAAAAGAAACATAGAATTCTACTTATATGTAAAAATAATCATTTGTGTTGTCCCCAAAATTCATCTTCATATGAAACTGTTATTGCATAAAATGTGTAATTCTTAATAGTTAAATCAAAATATGTTGTTTCTACCCCATATGTTTTAGCAGCATATTTTATACTCAGTTCAAAAAGAGCTTTTTGTTTTATTCTACTTAATAAAAACTGAGCTTCTTGATTAGAGTAGGTTATCTTTCCCAATGAAGAGAAAGATATAATTGGGTTTAAATCTAACTCAACCCATTGTTCATAAAAATTCATTAAATATTAACTTTCAACATAATTTTTAAGATTTTTTCCTACTTTTGGATGTTTTAATTTCTTAATTGCAGAAGATTCGATTTGTCTAACTCTTTCCCTTGTTACAGAAAGCTCTTTTCCAATTTCTTCTAATGTTCTATCACTTGAATCATGCATAAGCCCAAATCTCATTCTAACAACGGCTTGTTCTCTCTCATTTAACTGAGATAAAATTTGATCAATTTGATTTTGTAAATCTTCTTTCATAATGTTGTCCATAGGTGTTGGAGCTTTTTCATCAGGAACAAAATCTCCAAATTTACCATCATCATCGCTTCCAATAGGAGCTTCAAGAGATACAGGTTCTTTTGTGATTTTAATTACTTGTTTTACTTTATCAACAGGTAAACCAACTTCTTTTGAAATTTCATCAACATCAGGCTCTTTACCATTTTCTTGAATACTTTTTCTAATGATTTTATTGATTCTGTTAATAGTTTCAATCATATGAATTGGAATTCTAATTGTTCTTGCTTGATCTGCAATTGCTCTACTTATTGCTTGTCTAATCCACCATGTTGCATAAGTTGAGAATTTATAACCTTTTTTATACTCAAATTTATCAACAGCTTTCATAAGACCAATATTACCTTCTTGGATCAAATCTAAGAAAGGTAAACCTCTATTTGTATATCTTTTTGCAATTGATACTACAAGTCTAAGGTTAGATTTTGCCATTCTAGTTTTAGCATGCTCTGTAATTTTTTTACCTCGTTTGATTTGTTCTAATACATCCATTAACTTTTCAGGTTCTAAATCAAAACCATCTTTTGATGCTTCTGCTGTTTGAAAAAGTTTTTTAATTTCCATATAAGTAGAAACCATTGTAGCTTCAGGAACCATAGAAATTATTTGAATTTTAGTTTGGACATTTGGAGCACATATAGATACTGATGTTATTATTGCTGCAAGATATTTAAATAGTTCAGATCCAGAGCATTTAGCAAAATATATTATGGAAGACGCAGATCCTGATTTTCCTAATAAACTTCAAAAAGGTGATATTATTGTTGCTGGCGAAAATTTTGGTTGTGGTAGTTCAAGAGAGCATGCTCCTATTGCTTTAAAAGCAGCTGGAGTAGCAGCTATTGTTGCTCCATCATTTGCAAGAATTTTTTATAGAAATGCTTTTAATATGGGTTTACCAATTTTTGAATTGCCAGAATCTTTAGAAATTAAAGAAGGTGAAAATATATCTATAAATTTAGATGAAGGTACGATTATAAATAACAGTACAAATAAAAGTTATAAATTTACAGCAATTCCTCCTTTTATGCAAAAACTTATTTCTGTTGGTGGATTAATTAATTATGCAAAAGCTGAAATGTCAAAGGAAAATAACTAATGAAAAAATATAACATATCTATAATAAAAGGTGATGGTATTGGAACTGAAATTGTTGATGAAGCAATAAAAGTTTTAGATGCTGTTTCTTATTCATGTGGGTTTTCTTTAGAATATAAAGAGTATTTAATGGGTGGAATTGCGATTGATATAACAGGAGTTCCCCTTCCAGATAAAACCGTTGAGGGTGTTTTAAATTCTGATGCTTGTCTTTTTGGAGCAATTGGTGGTGAAAAGTGGGATACGTTACCAAGAGAGTTAAGACCTGAAACTGGACTTTTGTCTTTTCGAGAAAAAATGGGTGTATATGCTAATTTAAGACCAGCAATTATTTATGATGAACTAATTAATGCTTCAACTTTAAAACCTGAGGTTATTAAAGGTGTTGATATTATGGTAGTTCGTGAATTGATTGGTGGAATTTATTTTGGACAACCAAGAGCAAATGATGGCGAAACTGCATACAATACTATGGTTTATACAAAATCTGAAATTATTAGAATTGGTAAAAAAGCTTTTAAACTTGCTCTTAAAAGAGATAAAAGAGTATGTTCTGTTGATAAAGCAAATGTTCTTGAAGTATCTCAACTTTGGAGAGATACTATGATTGAACTTTCAAGTGATTATCCAGAAGTTGAATTGACTCATATGTATGTTGATAATGCAGCAATGCAATTAGTAAGAAACCCAAAACAATTTGATGTTATTGTAACTGGAAATATTTTTGGAGATATTTTAAGTGATACTGCTTCAATGGTTGTTGGCTCAATTGGTTTATTGCCATCAGCTTCAACTGGTGATAAAACAGCAATTTATGAACCTATTCATGGTTCAGCTCCTGATATTGCTGGACAAGGAATAGCTAATCCTATTGCAACTATTGAATCTGCTGGAATGATGCTTAGATATTCTTTTGGAGAAATTGAAGCAGCTAATAAAATAAATAAAGCAATTAAAACAGCTCTAAAAGATGGTTATAGAACAAAAGATTTAGCAGCTTTTGATGCTAAAGAGGTTGTTTCAACTTCAGAAATGGGTGATATAATAGCTAATAATATAAATAAATAACTTTATGAAACTTTTTATATTATTAAAAAATTAAGATTTAATATTAGAAGAATTAAATAAATAACTGATGTTACGATAATCAAAAAAATGTATTATTTTAGTATAAATAATATTATGACAAATTACCAACAAACTCTTTATTTATCGCATCTAAAAATACTTTAAACCATCATTTAGAAATCATGTATACTTTATTATCTTAACTTTAGCACCTAAAACTAAACAAATTTGAGTAGTTGCTTCGT
The DNA here is from genome assembly GCA_965243765.1 of Halarcobacter sp. Classification (GTDB taxonomy): domain Bacteria; phylum Campylobacterota; class Campylobacteria; order Campylobacterales; family Arcobacteraceae; genus Halarcobacter. The sequence goes on along the minus strand of CBDEWB010000019.1, from coordinate 579,019 downwards.
AATGAGACTACTGCACAGCAACACTTAAAAATAATTAATTATTCTTTTATAAATTAAAATAATATTAATTGTCGAGTATGTATTTTGGATTTAATTACTCTCTAGATATATCTTAATTGTTTAATATGATTATAGTAAAGAATTATAAAATATTAAAACTTTATTTTATAGAAGAAGATAAGTAGTTTGTTTTTGATATAATTGCATCTTAAATCGACTTTAAGGAATTAGATGAATACTAAGTGTGGTTATGTATCAGTTGTAGGGCGTCCAAATGCGGGTAAGAGTTCTTTGTTAAATTGGCTTGTTGGTGAAAAAATTGCGATGGTTTCGCATAAAGCAAATGCAACAAGAAAAAGATCAAATATTATTGTAATGCACAATAATAATCAACTTGTATTTGTAGATACTCCAGGACTTCATGAAACAGAAAAATTAATTAATAAATTTATGTTAGATGAAGCATTAAAAGCGATTGGTGATTGTGATTTAATTTTATTTTTAGCACCAGTTACTGATAAGTTAACATATTATGAAGATTTTTTAATTAAAAATAAGAAAAATACAAAACATCTTTTACTTCTTACAAAAATTGATAATGTTACAAATGATGAACTTCTACTAAAGATGCAAGAGTACAAAGAGTATGCAGATAAATATGAAGCTATTATTCCTGTTTCTATAAAAAAACAAACTACTCAAGCAGATATCTTAGACGTAGCAGTAAAATATCTTCCTGTTCATCCACATCTGTTTGATCCTGAGATGATGACTACTGAGCATTTAAGAGATATTTTTAAAGAGTTTATACGAGAATCAATTTTTGATAATATTTCAGATGAGATTCCTTACGAAACTGATGTTTTAGTGAATAAAGTTGAAGAAAAACCAGGTATAGATGTAATAAAAGCTACAATAATTGTTCAAAAAAGCACTCAAAAAGGTATGATTATCGGTAAAAATGCAACTGCTATTAAAAGAATTGGAAAAGATGCAAGACTTAAAATAGAAAAACTTACTAGTAAAAAATGTTATTTAGAACTTTTTGTTTCAATTAAAAAAGGTTGGACTAAAAATAAAGAAGGTCTTAAAGAGTTAGGATATGATGTTACATTTTAGTCATTTAGTGTCAAGTTTCACCACGTTGTACCATTTCAAAAGCAATATGTTGAAACACATCTGGTAAAATCTTAAATATTTCAGGTTTCGTTTGAAACCAACTTTGAACTGCATCAAATGGAGTTCTAACTTTTAATTCTTTTTTAAAGAACCATGTCTTCTATTGAAGTTGTAGTATATCAAAAATTTATTTAAATCTTTTTTAACATCATCAATATTGTCATACTCTTCTGCTTTAATTGTAGCATTTTTAATAGTTCCGTTTACTCTTTCTGCCATTGCGTTAGTTTGAGGTGTGTATGGAGCTGTTAGCCTATGTTCTATCTCATCATCTTTACACTCTACATCAAACTTATGATTACCACTTACAAAACCTTTTCCTCTTGCCCATTTGTCTGTGAACTCTAATCCATTATCTGTTAAAATATGTGTTAAGTAAAATGGAAAAAATTCTTTACATTCTTTTAGAAAAGATACTGCATTTGCTGCTGTCTTATTCTCATACACTTTATAGTAAAGTAGCCTTGTAGCCCTGTCTATTGCTACAAATAGGTAATATTTTTGCTTGTCAAACTTTGGTAAATAAGTTACATCTATATGTAAATAACCAGGCTCATACTCTTTGAACTTTTTAGCTTTTTCTTTTTGCTCTTGTGGAACTCTATTTATATCAAAGGCTTTTAAAGTACGATAAATATTACTTCTATTTGCATTTGGAATAATATCAACGATTGTATCTGCTAAGTCATCTAACTCCATCCAAGTCATTGTTCTGATTACTTTAATTAACTCTTTTTCTAAAGGTGTTAGAGCATAATGGATTCTTTTTGGTCTTGAACTTTTATCATTTAAAAAATCTCTATTTTTATGCTTGGCGATAGTTTTAACATTCACATTATAATTATTTGTTAATTCAACATTTGTTAAATTAGATTGTTGTATTATTTCTCTTACATGTTGGTTTGTTCTAGCATTAGAGTGATAGACTTGTGGCATTTTTAAAATCCTTATTTGCTGTAAAGATTTTACAATTATGTTGTTAAGCTATCGCTTTCTTATTTATGTAACTAGGCAACCATAACGTGGTGAAACTAGACAAGTTATCACTTCCACACTCTGGACATTTATACATTTTTTCTCCTTTTATAAAATAATTGTTAATTTTATTGATAGCTATTAATTAATTCAATAATTGGTAAATATGATTTACGCATTTTTTCGTTATTCTCATTAATAAAATCAGCATGTTTAGAGCTTTTTTCTGGAATATTACTATAAACTTTATTTGCAAATTCTTCTAATGATGTATCATCATAAATATCTGTATAGTTATATGTACAGTCTTTAAGCTTAATGTGAATATTAGCTTTATTTTTTAATAATAATTCAGTAATTTTATAATTTAAATTACCTATAGCATAAGCTAAGGCTGTAAAATTAAATTCATCTTTAATATCAACATCAGCTCCAGCCTTTACTAAAGCTATTGCACAATCAATATCATCTTTATCTGAAGCTATCATTAATGGCGTTAGCCCATCATCAGATTTTATATTTATATTGGCATTTCTATTGATTAAAAAATTTACTAATATTGATGAATTATCAAAATGATTATATATAATATAACTTATTAATGGAGCACCAGCTATATTACGAACATCAACATTACCACCACCATCTAAATATAAAGCTAAAATATTCTTACACTCTATGGTACTTTTATATTTAAGTGATTCAAATAAACTACTGATAGTTGATTGTTTATACTCATTTATAATTTTTGAAAAAAATTTACCTAACATTTATATTGTCCTTGCATTTATTATACTAATATAACTATTAGTTAATCATACATTCTATACAACTTACCCTTAAAATAATCAATAACATTACATTATGAATGTATGTTATTAAAAGTATAGAAAACATAATATATAAAGCATTTATTAATCTTTTTATTAAAAAGTATGTCATATTGACATATTTTTAAAGAAAGTTTTTATTTTATTGTATAATTTTAATGTATGTTTTATATCTGTACTTAGATGATAACAGTACATTATGTATGTATATTAAGACAAAATCGTGATAAAACTGCAAAATGTTAGTTTTATATTTATTTAAGGGATGGCAATATGGGCAAAAAACTTTTAGAGATTATGAGAGATAAACCCAAATAATTCCATACCAAATTAGACAACAAGCTAAATTGTTCTATAATTAGGTACTTACAAGCGAAAAAGCAACACTCAAAGATTTCACCCATCGGGTGTAACTTTTTCCAAAACGAGAGAATTATAATGCAAACAGTCTTAAATTTCAAACTAGAATCTACAAACGAGAAATTAACACCAAGAACAGGTGTAATAATACTTGGAGAATATCTCAAAGGTATGAACCTTGAGATACTCTGTAATACAAATTTACCAAAAGCTAAACGCAATAATGGTTACTCTGCATTTGAGTTTATTTATCCTTTAATTTTGATGCTACACAGCGGCGGTCGCTTTCTTGATGATATCAAAGAGATAAAAGTGGATAAGGCACTTGCAACACTTTTGAAAATTAAAAATATTCCAACAGTAAATGCCTTCTCAAAATATCTTCGTAAGCATGGAACTGATGGTGAAGAGGGTATAAGAAAAATAAACAAGAAGTTTCTCAAACAGTTTCTAAAAAGTGTTGAGAATGAAAAGTTGATATTAGATATAGATGCTACATTTATTGAAGCTCATAAGAATACAGCAAAGTGGTCATACAAAAATGCTCCTGGGTATATGCCTATGGTAGGACATATTAATGGAGGCTATGTAATAGACGTAGACTTTCGAGAAGGGAATGAAGCACCTGCAAGCAAAAATTTAGAGTTTATTAAACAATGTATATTACAACTACCACTTGGTAAAAAGTTCGATAGATTCAGAGCAGATAGTGCATCCTGTCAAGCTGATATATTCAACTACTGTGAAGAGAAAAATATACTATTTACAGTTACTGCAAAAAAGAATAAAAATGTGTTTGAATCAATTAAAAGTATTAAAGATAAAGAGTGGCTAACTTTCTCAAAGAGAGAAAAAGTAGCAGAGTTTACCCATACTATGCAAGATACAAAGAATGCCTTTAGAATGATTGTTATCAAAAAAGATATAACACCAACCCTCCCTACACTTGAAGGTTATATTGGCGATGAAGTAATGATGCAACATCAAGATGAAATCTTTTACTGTATTGCTACGAATGACAATGATTTAACTCCAACAGAGATAATTAAACTTCATCATCAAAGAGGTGAAACAAGTGAAAATAAAATTAAAGAGCTCAAAAATGGTTTCAATATGAGCTATCTTCCAAGTTCAAATCTTCAAGCGAATGCTTTTTATTTTTACATTGGCACTTTGGCTTACAATCTCTTTTTACTTTTTAAACAAATACTCGAAAAGAATTTACAAAAACACACAATTAAAACTATTAGATACAAACTTTACAATATCGCTGCTAAGATTATCACTCATGCAAGAGAAAGCATACTAAAGGTGAATGAGGAGTTTATTAATCTCTTACAAAGCATACGTCAAAAAGCTTATGAAGAGAGTTTTAAATGACGGTAAACCTAAACCTAGCAAACACCTTGATAAGCACAATGAAATTTATTCAAACAAGAGAGTATTGTCAAAAAATAGCGAATATTACACAGAATATACAAAATTTAACACCGATGGAGAAAAATAAATATAAAAGATAAATTTATAGCCTAATTAGGTGCTTCTGGATTTAAAAAAAGTATAATTTCTATGAATTTGGAGGTGTATAATATGTTATGGAATTATTTGGGTTATATGGAGTAATAGCTTATTGAAATTACTCTTTGCTGGGATACAAAATGCTGAAAAAAAGTGGACGATGCCTATTAGAAATTGGAGCCTCACAATCTCTTAACTCAATATTCATTTTAAGAAGAGATTAAAAGATGCTTTAAATTTGGTATAATTTTAGAAGAACTTAGGTGTTGACACGGACTAAAAAAATATAAATCTGTATAGAATGATAGCTATTCTTAAATGGAGCCAAAAGTGTAAAATTTAACTTATTTAAACTTTTTAAATTCTTTAGTTAAAGGTGCTTTGGATGGTAGTTTTGAATTTAATAATTAGTTTATATAAACTTAATATTTATATAAAATTGATTTAAGTCAATGCATAATAAGATTTTTGCTATTATACTCTTAAAGTTTCATCTTCAAAGTACTATGAAAATAGTATTTTGAAGATGAAATTGATTTCATCTTAAACAAGTAAAATGGTATTGGCTGTTTTAAATAATATGCCAATTTATAGAGCCACTTGCAAATTCAATAATACTCAATAGCTAATTTTTTATTTTCATCACTTTTAGTTTTAAAAAAATGATTATTTATTTTTCTTTGCGTAGTTTACACTAAATTTAGTAAATTTCTTAAAAAATCATATTTTTTCTCCATACTTTATGATTTTGACTATAAAATTGAAGATTTTTCTATTATTTTTAATAAAAGTCATGTAATGAGTTTTAAACTTTGATGAATACAAACAGATAAAATTCCAAATGATAAAACAGAAGCTACTTTTGTAGCTCCTTGATAATAAATTGTATTACATCCAAAGTCATCTTTTAAATATTTATTTACTCTTTCAACCATACTTCTTTGATTGTAGTGGTGTTCATCTGATGATTTAGGTAAATTTAAAAATTCAAATTTTACTTTTTCATCTTTGATAAGTTGAATCTTTTGTTTTAATTCTTTTGAGTTCTTGGGATTTATATCTATAATTGGCTTATGATTTAGTTTTTCAGAATACTCTCTAATTATATCGCTGTCATACCCAGCATCAAGTAAATCACGAAGATACATCACTCTTTTACCAGTTTCATTGATAAGTGGAAGTGCTACTGAACTATCATGAACATTTGCACCTGAATAGAATGCTGCTATTGGTATATCTCCATCTACTGCACTAATATGAAGTTTACCACCTATTGTAATCTCTCTGTTACCTTTAGAATTTTGTTTGACACCAACACCACAAACAGTAGATACTAAAGATAACATCTTTTTAGTAGTTTTCATCTCTTTTTGTAGTTCTAAAATCTTTGGTTTTACAGGCTCTCTCTTTTCACCTTTCTTAGGTCGTCCGACCTTATTTTTAGGCTTTTCTTCTTTCTTAATCTTTACAGGTTTTTCTCTAAGTGGTATCATAGCAGCATCTGTTGCATTGTACATAAAAACTGTATCCGATAAATATTCATTAACTGTCAAGTTTCACCACGTTGTACCATTTCAAAAGCAATATGTTGAAACACATCTGGTAAAATCTTAAATATTTCAGGTTTCGTTTGAAACCAACTTTGAACTGCATCAAATGGAGTTCTAACTTTTAATTCTTTTTTTAAAGAACCATGTCTTCTATTGAAGTTGTAGTATATCAAAAATTTATTTAAATCTTTTTTAACATCATCAATATTGTCATACTCTTCTGCTTTAATTGTAGCATTTTTAATAGTTCCGTTTACTCTTTCTGCCATTGCGTTAGTTTGAGGTGTGTATGGAGCTGTTAGCCTATGTTCTATCTCATCATCTTTACACTCTACATCAAACTTATGATTACCACTTACAAAACCTTTTCCTCTTGCCCATTTGTCTGTGAACTCTAATCCATTATCTGTTAAAATATGTGTTAAGTAAAATGGAAAAAATTCTTTACATTCTTTTAGAAAAGATACTGCATTTGCTGCTGTCTTATTCTCATACACTTTATAGTAAAGTAGCCTTGTAGCCCTGTCTATTGCTACAAATAGGTAATATTTTTGCTTGTCAAACTTTGGTAAATAAGTTACATCTATATGTAAATAACCAGGCTCATACTCTTTGAACTTTTTAGCTTTTTCTTTTTGCTCTTGTGGAACTCTATTTATATCAAAGGCTTTTAAAGTACGATAAATATTACTTCTATTTGCATTTGGAATAATATCAACGATTGTATCTGCTAAGTCATCTAACTCCATCCAAGTCATTGTTCTGATTACTTTAATTAACTCTTTTTCTAAAGGTGTTAGAGCATAATGGATTCTTTTTGGTCTTGAACTTTTATCATTTAAAAAATCTCTATTTTTATGCTTGGCGATAGTTTTAACATTCACATTATAATTATTTGCTAATTCAACATTTGTTAAATTAGATTGTTGTATTATTTCTCTTACATGCTGGTTTGTTCTGGCATTAGAGTGATAGACTTGTGGCATTTTTAAAATCCTTATTTGCTGTAAAGATTTTACAATTATATTGTTAAGCTATCGCTTTCTTATTTATGTAACTAGGCAACCATAACGTGGTGAAACTGGACAAGAAGTAGTAGAAAACTAGAAACTGAAATAAAAAGAAATATTGAGCTGATGTGGCTAACACAAGGATTAATACCTAGCTATAAAACTATAGCAAACTTTCGTAAGGATAATCCAAAAGCGTTACAAATAATATTTAAAGAGTTCTCTCTTTTATTAAAAGATATAAATTTAATCACAGGTGAACTAGTAGGAATTGATGGAGCATTTTTAAGAGCTAATGCTTCAAAAAATACTCTTATTATGAAGAAAACTGTACAAAATGATTTATGTAAAATTGATAAAGAGATAAAAAGTTATATGGAACTTTTGAAAGTAACTGATAACCAAAATATTAAAGATATAGCTATTTCTACTGAAGATATTCAAAAATTAAAAGATAAAAAAGTAAAACTTCAAAAAGATATAGATCTTTTAGATAGCCTAGGAGTCTATCGGATTAGCTAGATCCTAAATCATGATTATGACTAAATGTATCATATTGATAAATTAAAATTTTCAATTATTCATTTTGCAGAATAAATTTCAATATTATTGCTCAAATACTGCTATTATTACCTTTTTTAACAGCTAATTATATGTAGTCTTTTCAGATTATATCCTATACAAACAAGATTCCATTCACCTTTGGCTTTTTTAAATCCTCTAAACATAAATTGTCTAAATCCGATTACATGTTTTATAATACCAAAGACAGGTTCTACTGTACTTTTTCTTTCTGAATATATTTGTTTACCTTCTTTAGTTTGTAATCTGTGTTTTAGTTTTTCTACAATTGTTGGATTGGGAGGTAGTGGTTCTTCATCTGTGAATCTTGTTTCTAATGCTTGGTTATGATGCTCTTTACCAAATGAAATATAAGGTATTGTATTTTTATCTTCACATAGTTGAATATTATCTTTACTAAAGTATCCTGCATCTGCTAAAAAAGATACTGGTTTTAATGATGGATGTTTATCATACCATTTAAAGCTTGGTATAACTTCTTGTTTATCGTTAGAGTTTTGAGTTAGATGTTGATGTACTGTTAATCTTGAATCATGTTCTACTGAAGCTTGTCCGTTATATGCTTGCATATAACCTCCACCAGATACTGGCATAATTCTAGATTCATCATCCGTAAGATTTACTTGGTCTTTATCATTAGGAGTTGAATCTGGTTCTTTTAGAACTCTACCTTTAGATTTTTTACCTGTTAGTTTTTCTGTATCTTCTGTATATTTTAGTTTATTATCATACTCTTTTTTATCTTTTTCATATCTAGTAATTGATCTTATTTCTATTTTGGAAATAGCATCTTTTATAACTTTTAAACGATCTTCTCTTCTTGATATCTCTTGCGGTATGTTCATACCTATATTTTCATCTTTATTATCTATGTCTTTAGCTTGAGCCATTAAAGATTTAACTTCATTTTCAAGTTGTTTTTGTAATTGTTTAGCATGCTTATAGCTAAGTGCTTTATGTTTAGAAGCATTTGCTTTTATTTTAGTTCCATCAAGGCTAACTTTTCCAACTTTTAATAATCCTGAGCCTTTAGCTATTAAAAGTATCTGTACAAATATATCTTCAAGTTCATTTAAAAATCTTTGTCTAAAATTTGCTATTGTATCATGGTCAGGATGACTGTTTGCAGCTATATATCTAAATGCTATAGAATCATATGTAGCATTCTCTAACTTTCTACTGGAAAAGATACCTGTAGAGTATCCATAAAATAATAATCCAAGTAATATCTTTGGATGATATGCTTGTTTACCAGATCTTCCACTATACTGTTTATCTATACTTGATATATCAAGTTGATCTATTATATCAACAATAAATCTTGCAAGATGATTTTGAGGTAGCCAATCTTTAATTGATGGTGGTAAGAGATAAGCTTGATCTCTATCATAAGATATATATTTATTCATTTAGATACTTTTTAAGTTATTTTATAGATGTAATTATAGCTAAATATTAATGTTTAAGCCCTTATACAAGGGGTATATCACGAGTTTTTTATTGAAAAATATTTAGATGTGTATCCGATAGACTCCTAGCTCTCTAGCAGGGAATTGTAAGATGAGTATATCAAGTTCAACTGATTAAATTATTGACCTAGATCAAGAAAAAGAATTAAATGTTTGTAAAAGAGGTCAAATTAAATGGATAAACTAGATGGTAAAAGTATGAATATAGTAAATGACAACATAGAAAAACTAAAAGAGATTTTTCCTGAAGTTTTTAGTGAAGGTAAAATAGACTTCAAAAAACTTGAAGAGGAGCTTGGAAATTTTAAAGATACTTCAAACGAAAGATACAATTTTACTTGGAATGGAAAACAAGAAGCTAAAAAAATAGCACAAACACCATCAACAGGAACTTTAAGACCTTGTAAAGAAGATAATAAAGATTGGGATACTACACAAAACTTATATATAGAGGGAGATAATTTAGAAGTGCTTAAACTTCTTCAAAAATCTTACAATAAAAAAGTAAAAATGATATATATAGACCCACCATATAATACAGGTAAAGATTTTGTATATAAAGATAATTTCAAAGACAATATTACAATTTTTATTTTTTTATTTTTAAAAATTGCACTTCAGATTTAAATTTTGGAGAGTGTTTAATTTGAAGTATAATTACAGTATAATTACAACATTTTAAATAAAAAGTATTAAAAATGGACTATCAATCTATATTACATGAAATAGAAAATGAAATAAAACCCTTATTTAAAGAAGGTAAAGTTGCAAACTATATTCCAGCTCTAGCAAAAGTAAATCCAAATGATTTTGCAATGAGTATAGTTACTCTAGAAGGCGATGTATATCGTATAGGTTGTGTGGAAAAAAAAATTTCAATTCAAAGTATTTCAAAAGTTTTTACTTTTACTTTGGCTTTATTAAATTACAGTAAAGGTTTGTATAAAAAAGTTGGGCATGAACCCTCAGGTGATCCTTTTAACTCACTAGTGCAGCTTGAATATGAAAATGGAATTCCTCGGAATCCTTTTATAAACGCAGGGGCTATTGTTACTACTGATGCTTTAATTTCAATATATAATAAAAAGACTTTTCATGAAATACTAAATTTTATAAAACAAGCATCAAATTTTAAAGATATAATAGTTAATGAAGAAATTTATAAATCAGAATTATCTCATGGTTTTAGAAATTTAAGCTTAATAAACTTAATGAAAGCTTTTAAAAACATAGAAAATAATACAAATGAAGTTATTGAAGTATATTTTAAACAGTGCTCAATTATGATGAATACAAATCAGCTGGCTCATTCAATGTTATATCTAGCAAACCATGGAATACAAGCACTTACAAATGAAGTTCTTATCAATGAATCTAAAGCAAAAAGAATCAATGCATTAATGTTAACTTGTGGACATTATGATGCTTCTGGTGATTTTGCATATAGAGTTGGGCTTCCTGGGAAAAGTGGTGTTGGAGGAGGAATAGTAGCAATTGTTCCAAATAAAATGGCAATATGTGTTTATAGTCCAAAACTAAACAAACAAGGAAACTCCTTAATAGGAACAAAAGCCCTAGAACTTTTTACTAATAAAACTAAACTTTCAATTTTTTAAAATATTTTATATTTTTCTTAAAATAAAGTATAATTTTAGTAGAATTTTTTATAAATAAAAGAAAAGAGTATATTTAAATATGACTGCACTAGAATTAGCTGACATCATTGGAATTATATGTTTTACCGTAAGTGGTTTTTTAATAGCTGTACATTATAAATTAGATATATTAGGTATTTTTATTTCTTCATTTTTAACAGCTTTAGGTGGAGGAATGATAAGAGATGTTCTTGCGAGTAAAACACCTTATGTTTTTACTGATGTAACACCAATAATCTTAGTCATTGTTACAGTTTTTATTTCTCTTATATTAAAACTTCATAAAATTGATGACCTAGAGGGGAAAACAGCCTTTATAATATCTGATGCAGTTGGGCTTATCTCTTTTTCAATTACTGGTTCATTAATTGCAATTGAAAATGAATTTAATATTTTAGGTGTATTAATTTTAGCCTTTATTACAGCAGTTGGAGGCGGAACAATTAGAGATATACTTATAAATAAAATTCCATCTATTTTAGTATCAGAATTTTACGCAACTATTGCAATAATAGTTGGATTACTAACTTATATACTTCATATATTTGATCAGGTTAATTTCTTAAGTCTTATTATTGTTTTTATTTTAGGTGTTACTCTTCGATTATTTGCTTATTATAAGAAGTGGCATTTACCAACATTATCTAAATAATTAAGTTTTATTTTTTAATTTTAATTTTATTTTTAATTGATAAAATAGCTCAATTTCAATTCAGGAGAAAAAATGAAAAAACTTTTAGTGTCAATATTAGTATCAGTTACAGCTTTTGCAAATACATTAACAATAGGTGATACTTTACCAACATTGACAATTAATGACCAATTTGAGAAAGCTCAAACTATTCAAGCAGAAACAAAAATAATTTTAGTTGCAGCAGATAAAGATACTAGTACTATTATTAAAGAATATTTATTAACTAAAAAAGGTGACTTTTTAAGTGCTAACAATGCGTATTATATTGCAGATATTTCAGGAATGCCAAGTTTAATAGCAAGATTTTTTGCATTACCAAAAATGAAAAAATATCCATTTTCTGTACTTTTATTAGATGATTCAAATAAAGATAAGTTTTCTATGAAAGAAGAAAAAATTACTGTATATAAACTTAAGGATTCTAAAATATCTGAAATAATGTATATCTCAAATACAAAAGAACTAGATGCGATATTTAAATAAAAAGAACATTATTACAAACTTTTTACACATCTAACAGAATTGGTGATTTAATATAGAATATTTCAGGTCGTAAACTTAAGTAAGACTAGGTATTAAGAGTCTGAAAAGAATTATTTACAGCTGACTGTAAAAAAATACTAAAACTTGGAATTAAAATAAGAGTAAGAAATAAAAATTTGAAGTAATATTTAAAAAAATTATTCATCTCAATAAAGAGATGAATAATTAAGAAACTTAAATTAAGCTCCTGGGATATGTTGTCTGTGTTCTACAGAGTACGTAAATGTAGGAGTTGTTAAGTTATTGATGTATTTAATAAATTCACCAGTTTTAGAATTATAAATACCAATTCTACCAGTTGTCCACTCAGAAATCATTGTCCATTTACCATGGTTTGCAGGTTCTGCGTGAAGTAATCTTGGTTGTACAGGCTTTGTAATTTTATCTCCAACTTTAGAAGTATATTCAACAACTTTATCTTTACCAATTTTTGGTTTAGATTCTGGGAAAGTTACAGTTTTATACTGAGTTGCATCCCAAGTTTGTAATACTTTTTTAGTTTTAGCATCAATTAATTGACCCTCTTTTTTACCAACTTTTATAATTTTATCAACTTTTAAAGTTTCTTTATTAATTAAGTAAATTTCATTATAAGTTGCTGGTTTACCAAGAAGTGTATCAGCCCAAAGGTAAGGTGTTCCATGAGCAGTACCAATAAATAATCCTCCTCCGGAAGTTTTAACTTTTTTAACTATTTTCCAACTTGAGTCCCAAATTACTATAGAACCCATATTCATAGTTGCTGTTGCATGTAATTGTTTACCCATTGTTTTGTTATACCAAGAAGAACCTTGACCTGGATGTGGTTTAGATTTTTTACCTGTATAAACTTTTGCAGCTAAATTTTTGTTTTTGAAATCAACGATACCAATAACATCAGATCCTTGAGAAGCAATCATAAAGTAACGACCAAAATCTTTACCTTCATCTTCATTTAAGAATGCATCATGTAGAATTTTACCAATATTTGGAATATCTCCAACGATTGGAAAATCAGGTTTAGAATAATCAATTATATATACTCTACCAGCATCTTTTAACGCTATTGCAAAGTAAGGACCATAAGGAGTATCAGCTAAAGCAGCAATTCTTGAAGCTCCAATTTGACCTTCAGTATTAATAACAGCAGATGTATCATAAGCTTTTAATGGCTCTAAAGTCATTGCATCACATAATACTGCTCCACCTGGAGTGTAGTTACCAGCGATTACATATTTACCATCTGGAGATACAGCTAATCCTCTTGATTCAAAACCAACTTGAACAGATGCAAGTGCAGGTTGCCCTGGTGCTGCAATATCAAACATTGTTAATCTACCAGATCTAGAAATAGAGTAAGCATATCTTGGATTTTTCTTATTGGTAACTGTTACGTGAACAGCAAATCCAGCTTTATGTCTAGATAAAACGTTTCCAGTTGTACCATCAATAAAGTCAACTAAAGAGGCATCTCTTTCAGTTGCGAATACAATATCTAAAACTGATTTAGTATCAACAGATTTTGGATATTTTGTTGCTAATGCTTTTCTATCAGCTAATTTTGTCCATGAAGCATAAATTGCATTAAAATCAGTTTTATAGTTCGTATTATTTTCCCATCCCATTAACCAGTCAACCATACCATCTGCATCATCTTTTGAGAACATATGGTTCCATTGAGGCATTGCTGTATCAGTTATACCGTTTAAGATTGTATCTCTTAAGTTATGTCTTTCCATCTTCTTTAATACTTTTGGTCTTAAATCTGAACCAACTCCACCTTGATGAATTGAACCATGACAACCTTGACACTCTTTTTCATAAACATCAGGGAAATTCATACTTGAAGTACCTGCATATAATGTTCCTGCTGTAACCACAGTACACGCTACTAAACTTAAAATCTTACCTATTTTCATAATTTTTCTCCTTCTATGAATATCTAAGATACTGAGACTTTAATATTTTATTTATATATAAAAATGCTAAAGTCTAAACGAGTCTTTATTATAACTAGCCTAAGAGAGGAATATTAGTTCTCTCTTAGTTTTCTAATCTTCTTCTTCTAATCTTTTCTTTTCAGATTTATAAATCCAAATCATTGGAAGTATTATAATCACATGAAGAAATAAAGTTAAAGTTAGAGGTCCTTGATTTAATGTACCAAAAATACTTGGCACCACATCTGTAAATGGTTCAAACATTTTTTCTCCTTTTATCTTTCGTGAATAGAATTTTTAGATATTGTTAATAAATCTTTAATTAAATAAATAAATCCAATCAAAGTAACAACACCCATTGCAAGTCTCCAACCTAGACCTTGAACAAACCACATCATGTTTTGTGAAACAAAGAATGCTTCCCATGTTGCACCCATTTGTGCACGTTCAACTAATACTTGACCGTATCCAGATATTGTTAATGCTACTGTCATTCCCATAACACCAAAACAAATTAATGATATTGCCATTTTAGAATCAAAAGTTGATTTTAAAACTTTAATATTATTTTTACCTTGAATTGCCATGTAGAACATACCAATTAAAATAGTTGCATAAGCTCCAAAGAACGCTAAGTGTCCGTGAGCTGATGTAAACTGAGTTCCGTGTGTATAAATATTAACTTGTGGTAATGTGTGGAAGAATCCCCATACACCAGCACCTAAGAAGTTACCAAAGGCATTCATAATAAACCAAACAAATGCTGGTGAGTTATTCATAGTATGTTTAGCTGGTTCTTTACTTTCGTTAATACCAGTTTCTTTACCCCAGTCATAAATAACATGTACGAACATTGCAATTAATGGAACAGGTTCTAATGCTGAGAATAAAGCACCGATTTCCCACCAGTACTCAGGAGTACCAATCCAGAAATAGTGATGCCCCATACCTAAAATACCAGAACCAAATAACATAGCAACTTCAATCCATAACCACATTTCAACTACTTCTCTTCGTGCTCCGATAATTTTAATTAAACCATAAGATAATAAACAACCAACAAATACTTCCCATGTAGCTTCAACCCATAAGTGAATTACCCACCACCACCAGTATTGATCCATAGAAATATTATCTGTAAAGAACATACCAGCAAGGTATAAACCAGCAAGTGCTAATACATCTGCCATAAGTACTGTTACAATACCAGTTTGTCTACCTTTCATAGCAGTTGCAAACAAGTTAAATACAAAGATTAATACACAAACAACAATACCAATATCAGCCCATCTTGGAGCTTCAATATATTCTCTACCTTCGTGTATAAACCAAATTGATGCTTCAGTTGCAGGTCCTATTTGAACAATAATATATACTAAAACTACAACTATTACAGCTGCTGTTAAAACGAAAAATGCAATTTTACCAAATTTTATACCTACTGTTTCAATACCAGTTTCATCAGGTAGTAACCAATAAACAGAGCCGATCATTGCATATAACATCCAGAAAACGAGTGCATTAATATGCACCATTCTAGCAACTGAGAAATCAAAGATTTCAAAAAGAAAACTTGGATATAAGAACTGAACAGCTGTAATAAGCCCCATTAATAATTGAGCACCAAATAAAATAGCAGCAACAGTAAAATACCAAGTTGCTAATTGTTGTGATTCATACTTCATACTATTTTCCATGAATTGCTCCTGTTACACCATCAGTTGACATTCTTCCAAAGTTTCTTGGGAAACCATTAGTATCAATTGAAGACATATGTTTTAAAAATGCTACAAGACCCATAGCTTCTTTTTCTGTAATATCTAAATCTGGCATCATTCTCTCATGTGTTGGAAATTGAGATGGATTTTGTAAAAATTTAGACATTGCTTCTTCTTTTGTTTTAGAATTAGTCATACCTAAATATGGTCCATTTGGTCCCCATGCTGGATCAAGCCATGCTTTAGTTAAATCAGGAGCATAATATGCACCATTCCCTAATAAAGTATGACAGTTCATACAGTTTTTAGTTTGAGATCCTAATTTACCTAAATGAAGTAAAGCTCTAGCTTCTTCTTCACTCCAATCATCCCTACCAAAGAATTTTTCTTTTTCACCAATAACTGGCACCTCATGACCTCTTCTTGTGTCCATTTCGTAAGTAATTTTATAATTAATTACTGTTGGACCTGGTACTCTTTTAGTAATACCAGCTTTAAGATCAGCATCTGTACCCATAGAAATTTGACTCATTGAATCAAATGTAAGCCAAATTAATAATATTGAAGCAAAACCAGTTATCCATGCTGCAGATCTTCTCCAGAAAGGTATACTAGTCCATACTGAAACAACTTTTTTTGACACTTGTTCCTCCTAATTTTTATTGTTCATATCGCTCTTTAGAACGTTGATTTAAGTGATAATATAGATGTGGAAGAATTAAATATGCAACCATAACTACCATCATTGCTTTCATTGTAAAAGCAGTACTTTGAATTTTGTCTACGAAGTAATACATACAATATGTTTGCAAAGCCCAAAACATATACGCAAAAGGCATATAAAATTTTCTTAGCTTCCCCATTTTTACGAGCGTATAAATAGCTACGTAAAAGAGCCCAAATAACAGTACAAATGAAGAAGTTAAGAATATTGGCAAAAAAGCATCTAGTGCAATTTCTGGTCTTATAATTAAAACTGGTTCCATATTTTTTCTCCTTTTGTTTGTAAATAAAAGAACTACAGCAAAAGTTTAGTCTAAATTAAGATTAAAACAATTGATATATATCAATTTTTAAAGATTTTCTTAAGATATGGTTTTTTTAAACGTTGAGGTTAATGATTCTTAATTGTTTTTACAACTAAGAATCAGCTTATCAAGTTCGTTTTTTAGTCCTTGAAGTTTTTGAGTTGAGCTTATTAAATCTTCAGTAGATTGAATGACCATATCTTCACTTTTATTTAGTTGATTTGAGATATCAGCGGAATTATTCAAGTCATCAATTATTTTATCAAATTCATCAGTAATCTCTTCAAGTTTTAAAGAGGCATTTTTTGATTGTAAAATTGCTTCTGCGGAATAATCAACTGCAGAATTTATTTTTTGTATAAAACAATTTAGAGTATCTGTTGCTTGTAGAATTTCGCTTTCAGCTTCTATTTCTATTGGTTTTAAATGATTAGAGTCTGATTGCATTAATTTTTGTGAATATTCAAAAAATTTATTTGCATTTCTTTCCATAGTTTTTAATTGAGCAAGACTATATAAAATCAGTAAAATTATAATAAATCCAAAACCATATTGAAAATATTTTATATATTCAATTTTATTTTCACTATGCATTGTGTACATAGTAACAAGATTATCTACTTCTTGAAGTAGATAATTATTAGTATCATATACTGTTTGCACAGTATTTTTTATATTTAGATGATTTTCTTTTTTATCAATTAATAGTTTTTTAAATTTTTGTACATTTTTATCAAAACTATTCCAAAGAAATTGAATTTTTTCTATTTGGTTTTCTATTTTATGTGTTGGAGCTTTAGTAATTCCTGTTAATTTATTTCCATTTTTTAGAGAGTTTAAATTATAAACAAACTTTTTTATTGCTGAATCAAGTTCTTTAATATTATTTGAATTGTTGTGATAAAGATAAAAAATATTTTTTGATATTCTCTGGATTAACATCCTCTCTTTTCCTGCAATATTTATTGTTAAGGCATCTTTTTCATTTTTTGCATTTAAATAAATTGTTGTTCCTACAGTAAAAAGCATTAATAATACAAAAAATGCACCAATTATTTGAATCTTTGCTCTAATAGTATTTGTTGTCATAGACCTACTCCTCTAAAAGTTGAGAATAACATCTCTTCATTTAATATATTTATTCTTCCTTCAACGATTGAAATCGTACTATTTCTAGAGAGCCTTTTTAGTACTCTTGATAATGTTTCAGGTTGAATATGTAGCATAAAAGATACTTCTTGTCTTTTTAGTTTATTAAACATTTCAATATCTTGACTTAACATAAAAGCAACTTTAGCTGTTGCATCAAAAACTAATTCCCTATTTACAATACATTGTAATTGATGAGTTTTTTCAAGTAAAATATTAATTAATTTAACAGTTAAAATATTTTTTGATAAGTAATATTTCTTAAATTGTTTATAATCAATAGAAAGTACTTGTGAATCTTCAGTAAATTCTGCATTTGAAAAACAGTAAATTGTTTCATCTTCTAATCTTGTTAAGTCTGATATCATTGAGTTTTTATAAATATGATAAAGAAAAATTTCATTATCAAATTTATCAAATTTATATATTTTTATAAGTCCTGATACTAAAAAAAGTATCTTATTATTTTTATCACCCTCATAAAAAAGAATTGATTTTTTTGGGTACGAAATGATTGTTGATATTGAAGTTAATTTATCAATTTGTTCATCATTCAGTTTATCAAAGAAATCAATAGATTTAATAGTGTTTTGTATAGTAATATTACACCTCAAAAAAGTTTTTATTTAAGGAATTTTATAATATGCTAACGAAATTTTTAATTAAGCGAGTGAAAATGTTAATTGATGGATATGGAAGAATAGTTGATTATCTTCGAGTTTCCGTGACTGAAAGATGTAATTTTAGATGTCAGTATTGTATGCCTGAGAAGCCTTTTTCGTGGGTTCCTAAAGAAAATCTACTATCATATGAAGATTTATTTAAATTTATTAAAGTCGGAATTGATGAAGGAATTAAAAAAGTAAGAATTACTGGTGGTGAGCCCCTACTTAGGGAAGATTTAGATAAATTTATAAAAATGATTGCAGATTATAAAGAAGATGTTGATTTAACACTAACTACTAATGCTTATTTACTACCTAATAGTGCACAAAAGTTGTATGATGCAGGATTAAAAAGAATTAATGTTTCTTTAGATTCTTTAAAGGATGATGTTGCTGCAAAAATAGCTCAAAAAGATGTTTTGAAAACTGTATTAAAAGGTATTCAAAAAGCAGCTGATGTAGGACTTAAAATTAAAGTGAATTGTGTACCTATGAAAGGTATGAATGATGCAGAACTGGTTGATATTATAGATTTTTGTAAAGAAAAGAGTTATGAAGTAAGATTTATAGAATTTATGGAAAATCAACATGCTCATAGTGGGGCAAAAGGTTTTAATTCTGATGAGATACAAAAAATTATTAAAAATAAATATAATTTTAAAAAACTAGGGAGAACAGGAAGTTCACCTTCACAATCATATCAATTAGATGATGGTTATATTTTTGGAATAATTGAACCTCATAAAGATGATTTTTGTGCAACTTGTAATCGTATAAGGCTAACAGCAAGTGGAGTTTTAATTCCCTGTTTATATTTTGAAGATTCTCAAAGTATAAAAGAGGCTATTCAAAATAATGATATAGATAAAGCAGCTTTAATTTTAAAAGATGTACTTGCAAAAAAACCTGAAAAAAATAAATGGACAAATCGAGATGAAGATAGTAAAATATCTATTAGAGCCTTTTATGAAACTGGTGGATGATTTAGTTAAAAACTAAATTTCTGCCTTTTCATATTTTTTAACATTTTTAAATCTTCTTTTCTTTTTACATTATTAAATTCAACTAAATAACCTATTGCATTTGATCTTAAATGAATAGAACTATCTATAATTTTATGTGATTTTACTAAATACTCATTATTTGCATTTTTTTCTACTTTTTTATAATCAGTATATAGAGCCTCAATTTGTAGTCTTAAGCCTAAAAATTCTTTTTTGTTTTTTGATATTACTCCTATAAAATATGAGTCAATCTTTTTTTTTGTAAATACTTGTTCTTTTTCTAGATCTATATTTAGCTCTTTAATTAACTTTATAAATTTTATATCTTGATTGTCTCCAATTTCATTATTAAGTAAAAAAGTACAAATTTGTTCCGCTTTTTTTAAACCAAAATCATATAAAATACCATCTGTTAAAATAATTGATTTATCATTTTTTAGTTTAAATATTGCAGAAAAAGAAGAATAAATGTTGCCTGTTAAATAGTTTATTTCTGTTTTTACTTCTTTTATGTCATGTCTTTTAATTTCAAACTCTTTGTGTAATCTTTTATTATCATAAAATTTCCAAGATATTGTATTTTCATCTATACTTAATTCAAGAGTTCGTTTTATAAATAAAATATATAAAATTGAAACAACTTGATAAGCACAAAGTGCTAAGAATAGAAAAAATAAAATAGTATAAATCATATGTGTACTGATATGTCCTTGATACATAACAGCAGTAAAGAGTACAAATGCTATTAGCATAAATAGTTTATGTATCAAACCTTTTTCTAAAATATATATCTGCATTTGAATGACCTTTTTAATAAAATTCTTGAATTAAGATTCTAATATATATTACTTAAACAATCTTTAAAGTACTTTTATATATAATTCTCGTCCACTTTAATACTAAGTGAGATTAATATACCTATTAGGAGGTCATTATGGCTTTAGATCAGGACGTAAAAGCAAAAATAATTGCTAAACACCAAAGAGAAGAAAAAGATACTGGTTCAGCAGAAGTTCAAATTGCAATTTTAAGTAAACAAATTAAAGTTTTAACAGAGCATTTAAAAATTAATAAAAAAGATCATTCATCAAGATTAGGTCTTTTAAAAATGGTTGGAAAAAGAAAAAGACTTCTTAAATATTTAAGAAGAACTGATTATACTAAATTTGTATCACTAGTTGCTGATTTAGGAATTAGAGCTAAATAGTTTTTAGTTTTCTAATTAAAAAAGGTTGCAAGATTTTCTTGTAACCTTTTTTTATAAAGCTTAAGATTAACTCATCAATATAATTTATATTAATAAATATTTCAGTACAATAATAGTTAAAATATAAAAATAGGAAATATATGTTACTTACAAAAAAGAGTGAATATGCCTTACTTTCTTTAATTTCTATTGCAAAAAGTGATAGCCCTAAAAATGTGGATGTATTATCTCGTGAGTTAAATATACCTAAATCTTTTTTAGCAAAAATTATGCAGAATCTTGCAAAAAATAATATAGTAAAATCACATAGAGGTGTTAACGGTGGTTTTATTCTTAAAAAACCTTATGAAGATATTACAATTTTAGAAATTACTACTGTTGCAGAAGAGAGAATCCCTACAGTTTTTGAATGTTCACCTTCAATAACTTCATGCCCATCTGATATAGCTAATTCTTGTAATGTTTGGCCTTTGTTAAATAATTTACAAGGTAAAATAAATCAATTTTTAAGCAGTTTAACACTAAAAGATATCTCCTTATGAGATTTTTCCATTTATCTCATACTGATTTAGATGGGTATTCTTGTCAACTAATTACAAAAGAATATTTTGAAGATGGGTTTTTCTTTAATGCTAATTATGGAATTGGCGTTAAATTAAATATAAAAAAAATATTAGAAGACATCTTAGAGTTTAAAAATGATGAGATACTTTTTTTTATTACAGATTTGAATCTTACTTATAATGAATCTAAAGACTTAGACAAGAGTGTAAAAGAGCTGATTTTAAATGGTTACAATATAAAATTACAACTTTTAGATCATCATGCAACAGGTGCTAAAAGTGCAACAGTTTTTGATTGGTACTTTTTGGATGTAAAAAGATCTGCTTCAAAAATTGTATATGATTATATGTGTGAAGAATATAAAGGTTTTGATGATAAAACTTCTTCTTGGTTAGGACCATTCATTGATACTGTAAATGCAATTGATATTTGGTTAGACCATGAAATTGAAAATTTTGAATTTGGAAAAGTTCTTTTAAGTATGGTTAGTCAAGCAAGAGAGGTAAATAGTCAACTATTCCCAGATTTAAATAGAGAATTTAGATTATATTTATTAAAACAGGCAGCTAGTTATTTAAATGAAGATTCTAGAAATATAAAACTTGATGACGATATTCATATGTTAAAAAAACAATTTTTAATGAAAGATAATATTACTGATACTATTGATAACTTAAGTGCAAAACGTTTAGTTGAGGAATTAGTACATTTAAAAGATGAATTAACTGTAATATATAAAGGACATAAAGGTTTATTAACTTATACTTTGGGTTCAATTTCAGTCCCTGCAAATGCATTTTTAAAAGCAAACGATGATTACGATTTTTTTATTGATATAAGTAGAAAAGGTAATGCTTCATTTAGAGCTGATGGTATAGTCGATGTCTCTTTAATGGCTCAAAAACTAGCAGGTGGAGGAGGGCATGTTAATGCCTCTGGTGCTAAGTTTGTGGATTTTGAAGAGAGTATTGATTTTGAAGTTGTAAAATTTTTTATTCAAACAAGATTAGATAAGATATAAATGTATGATTGTAGCTATCAATTTTCATCATCAAGAAGATCAGATAAATTACACAAAATAATTTTTCATAAGTATTTATATGGAAAGCAAACTTACACACAATTAGTTAAAAAATATACTAAATCAATTCCATGGATTAGAAATCAAATCAATCTTTATGAAACACCTTGGAGTGGTAACGTAAATCATGCCCTTTAAAATCATCTTGCTTATCAGATAAAACAAATTATCAACAAATTCGGCTTAATGGAACTTTTAGATGCCTAAAAACTTAATCTAACTCAGGTACTATATAGGCTAAAAAGAATTTATTTACAAATGGCTGTAAAAGAATACTAAAACTTGTCCAGATTATTCACAAAATAACACAAGAAAAAGAAGTATCAAAAGAGGAATAATTAGATATTTTTGTAATAATTGTAACACTTCATTTAGTTCAAAAAGAAGACCAACAAACTTACAAGAAATTATCTTCAAAAAGTATATCTATAAAAGACAAATATTAAAAGATTTGGCTTAACAAAAAATTCAAGGGTCTAAAAACTTAAGTTAACTACGATATTACAGGAGTTAAAAAAGGTTTATTTACACATGGCTGTAAAAAAACAATAAAACTTGTCCATATTGCTTAAAAAATTATACTAAAAAGATTAGTATTAGAAATGGAATTCAAAGATATAAATGCAATGAATGTGGTCGTAAATTTAGCTCAAAAAGAAGAGCAAGAAATCTACAAGAAATAATCTTCAAAAAGTATATTTATAGAAAATAAAGATTATAATAGAAGTTTGCCGTGGATAAGAAAGCAAATTTTAGAATATGAACCAATTGCAAAAATACATAATCCAAGAGAAATTGTTATAGTTTGTGATGCAACTTTTTATGGTAAAAGAAAAGAGAAACTTGGAACTTTAGTTTTTAAAGATATTATTTCCAAAGAGATATTAACATGGAAACATATTGATAGTGAATTAGTATTTCATTACAAACAACAACTACAGATACTTTTAGATTTAGGATACATTGTTAAGGCTATCATCATTGATGGCAAAAGAGGCTTGTATAAAGCCTTTAAAGACTATCCAATACAAATGTGCCATTTCCATCAAAGAAAAACAATAAACAAATATCTAACTAGAAAACCAAGACTAGAAGCTAATAAAGATTTACAAAAGATTATGTATAATTTAACAACTACAACTCAAATAAACTTTACAAAAAAATTAAATAAATGGTATAAAAAGTATCAAGTATTTCTTGATGAGAAATCAGTATCTCCAACAACTGGAAAACTAAATTTTACTCATTCAAGAGTTAGATCTGCATATAGAAGTTTGATAGGGAGTGTAAATATAACTATATAAACCTTAAAAATAAAATTTATTAGATAAAATATCCAGTAAATCAATTTTAAGGATTTACATTATGGCAATATTAAATTTAGAAGAATTAAAGAAACAAATAAAAGATGGTACTTTTACAGGTTTAGAATCATTAGAGAATGAATTTAAATCAATGTTAAAAGAAGTTTTACAAGAAACTGCACAAGAAGAATTAACTTCACACTTAGGTTATGAAAAGAACCAAATCTCAAAAAACACAAACTCAAGAAATGGTTATAACAAAAAGAAACTCAATTCCAAATATGGTCAAGTTGATTTAGAAATCCCAAGAGACTTGCAAGTGTGGATTCCGCTACGCTTCATGAGATTCTAGTTTTGAACCACAACTAATAAAAAAAAGAGAAACAATTCTTGAAGGAACTCTCAATTTAATAATATCACTTTATGCCAAAGGCATGAGTGTAAGGGATATTCAATTACATCTTGATGATTTATATGGATATGAACTTTCAGCAGAAACAATATCTAATATGACTAATAAAGTATTAGAACTTGCAAAAGATTGGCAAAATAGAGCTTTAGACCAAATGTATCCAATCATTTTTATGGATGCAACTATTCTTAAAATAAGAATAGATAGAGTTGTTAAAAATGTAGCTGCTTATATTATGCTAGGAATTACAGCAGAAGGTAGTAAAGAAATAATAGGAATTTGGATTGGTAATAATGAAACTAGTAAATATTGGCTCTTCTTACTTAATGAAATTAAGAACAGAGGAGTTGAAGATGTTCTTATCTTTGCCATAGATGGTCTAAATGGTTTTAATGAAGCGATACAAGCCAATTATCTTAAAGCAGAGATACAGCGATGTATCGTGCATCAAATTAGAAGCTCATTAAAGTTTGTTTCTTAAAAAAGACAGAAAAGCAATTGCAAATGATTTAAAATCAGTTTATACTGCTATTTCAGAAGAACATGCCTTAGAAAACCTAAATGAATTTCACGATATTTGGGGAGAAAAATACCCTCATATCAAGCAATCTTGGCTAAATCATTGGGATGAATTAGCTACTTTTTATAAATATCCAGAAGCTATTAAAAAGCTAATTTATACAACAAATCCAATAGAATCACTTAATTCAACAATTAAAAGAAAGACAAAATCAAAAGGATCTTGCCCAACAGTAGACTCAGCTTTTAAGGTAATGTATTTATCAACTAAAGAGGTTCAAAATAAATGGAAAAGGTCAAGAGTAAGAAATTGCTCAGAGATTTATCCTCAACTATGTATATTTTTCAGCAAAATTATGGAAAAATATACAAAGTAGTTAGAGGATAATTGGTTGGTTTACACAGATGAGTTTACACTCTCGTTTGATAACAAATTTACCATATTTATTTACATACAAAAATCATAAAAATATTACTATTCATAACACAACAAATTCTATTGATGGTGGAGTATTTTCACTAATGAAAAAACTATTAAAAACTGATGTTACAATAATCTAAATATCATAATTTACAGTAAATGTTACAGAATTATCCACACTTTAATTCTCTAACTTTTTGATAAGCAACCTTTAGAGCTTCAATATATATTTTTTCTTTAATTGCAAAGTGATTCATTTTATAGTTCAAACGAAGTTTTTCTAGCTTGATAAATGCACCTATAGTTAAGTTAATATGATTTCTTTGTGATAATTCAACCTTAGTTGGCGAATGTTCTATCTTTAAATTTTGTTTTAATGACTTGTGATATTCCTCTATTTTCCACCGTTTTTGATAGATTTCAAGTGTCTGTTGAAAGGATAAGTCTATATCATTAGTAATAAGATACAGGTACATAGGTTCACCATCGTTGCCGTTTTTGACAATTTGCTTACCAATATTCAAAGGTGTATTGCAACCTTTTAAATATATAAGTCGACTACTACAAGCTCCCATATCTATGCTGTCAATATTAACATATCTTCTTTTATTTCTGTCTTTATAGAGTTAGTGCTGCTTTACGATTCTTTTTTACTGGTGCTACAAATTGCTTTTTTAAAGCACTATGAGGCCACAGCACAACTAAAAAGATCTATAAAATTTTATTTTTTCAATTTTTAAAAAATATTTATCATAAATTATCATCTCAAATCTATATTTATTCCTAATTCTAATTGAATTTGCTCTATTCTTTCCTCTCTTTATCATCTTATTCTTACGTTTTGTGTCTTTATTTTCTTATGGGCAAATAGTTTTAGGTTGGCAGCTATACATGTAATGGTGAAATTCATATTATTCCTAAGCAGTCCTATAAACCTTGTTGTGGATTGTTTCATGTATACTACCCCAATATGTCAAGACAACTTTCTATAAAACCTAATTCCCACTATCAACTGTAACTTTATGCCACAATTTCATCTAATTTATTATAATTTACATCATTTATTTTCATACTATGAAAGTATACATTCATAGGTTTTTTATAATTTAAAGTTTGATGAAATCTTCTATAATTATAAAACTCCATATAATCTGTAACATCATTTTTCAATGTTGATATTTTGAAATATTCATTAAGATATATCTTTTCCACCTTTGCACTTCTCCAAAATCTTTCTATACATATATTATCTGTTGCTCTTCCTTTTCCATCCATTGAAATAATAATATTATTATCCTTTAATGTTTGAGTATGAATATAAGAGGTATATTGACTACCTTGATCGGTATTAAATATTTCTGGTTTTCCATATTTGGATAAGGCTTCATTTAGCACACCCATGACTAAGTCAGTATCCATTGTATTAGATATTCTCCATGATAATATGGCTTTAGAATACCAATCAATAATAGCTGCCATATAGACCATTCCCCCTTTTATTTTAATGTATGTTATATCAGTACTCCATACTTGATTTGCTCTTACTATATCAAGTCCTCTAATTTTATATGAATGTTTAGGATGTTGTTTATCAGCCCAAGAAGTATTTGGTGGACGTACAGCTAGTACAGCTCTTAAACTTAACTGTTTACGATATTGGCGTACTGTATTGATACAGACATTGTATCCACGTTCTAATAACTCTTTGTGTACTTTAATATAACCATAACATGGTATATCTACAAATATTTTAACTATCTCATTTTTAATATCTTGTTTTATAGGATTTACCATAGGTACATAAAATAAATTACTTCTATTATAATTAAGTAGTTTACATTGTTTTACAACTGAAATTATTTTACTATCTGTTTTATCTACTAACTCTTTTTTATAGCTAGAGTCCAAGCTCTTTAACTTTCCCACAGCCCACTCATTCTCTACAGTTAATTGACCTACTACTTTTGCATATTCATCAAGTTTTGCTTTTAATTTTATATTTTCTTCTTTATATTATTTTTACTTGCAATTTGTGTTAATGTTTTGTCTTCTTTTAAAAGCTCTAGTACTAATCTTGTTTTGAATTCAGCACTATAAACTGTTCTTGTTCTGCTCATATTATTATCCTCTATTTTTATTGTTTAATTTTACTATTTTAAGAATTAAACTTTAGAAAAAATTGTTTGTTTTTCTTGGGGTAGTATACTCCTAAAAATTCAAATCCATTAAATATAGTATTATTAAATAAATCTGATTTTAAAATTTCAAATAACACTTCTTTTATTAATTTATATTCTGTTGTATTAAAATTGTACCAATCTGTATCTCCAGAATTTTCTGAATCATGAATATGAATTTTATTTCTTAATTGTCTAAGTGGTTTTATTTTAGAATATATTGGAAAATTTTGCCCAAATAGTTTTTTACTTTCAATTTTTTTAATTAACTGGTCGAATGTCATAGTTATAGATATTTCTGATTCTAGTTTTTCAAATATTTCTATTTCATTTTTATAAGTTATTAAATTAAGTTTATATTCATTTGTTGTATTTTTTGTTACACTTTTCCATTTTGTTGTTTTTTCATATCCTGTGCTAATTACAACAAAATTTGAAATGGCTTCAATTATTGCAGTCCCATGTATTAAAAAAGATTTTATATTTTGTTTATCTATAACACTTGTTGTTTTAATATCCTTAGTAATTCTATATAAAAATTCAATATATTGTAAAGAATAAGAAATATTCTTTCTTATTCCTTTTGCTTTTTCTCTTGAAAAATATTGATTTTTATCAATAAGATAAGATAAATGTGTTTCTAATTGAGCAATACTATTAGGACACCATGTCTCATCTGTTGTATTACTACTTAATGTTAAGTTATCAGTCACTGAATGCTCCTTCTATAGCTAACGGTCGAATAGAACCATAAATTTCCGCTAGGTAATTTATTGCGTTCCTATGTTTTGTTGTATCTGAACTTCTATGACGGTTTGTTTTGGTTGAATATACTGAATATAAATATTGTGTTTTTATTTAAATCTATCTCATAATTTATAGTGTATGTCTTAAATATCATATCTCTGATATTTTCATCACTAAAATAATATGATTGTCTATATTTATATGGAAAGTTTGGGATTTGATTAATTTGTATATTTAAATCTTGTTTGAATTTTCTACTTGCAGTTATCTTGTCTTTAGCAATATGTTTTAAAATTACTAGTAGTTCTTGTTGATACTCTTCAGTTCTTATTATTTTCATTAATTATTTTCTAGTTCTTTAAAAAATAATTCAATTTCATCATCTGATTCTTCTTGCGTTAGTAGTCTCATTTTACCATTGTGAACATCATCTCTAATTTGGTGTAATTTCTTTTTTCTTTCATAAAAATATGGGTCAAGTTCTAAGTTTTTGTCTTTTGAAATAGTTATATTTTCACTATGATTATTAACATAACTCATAAACTTTTGCACATAACTATCTTGAATTTGTACTGACATAGTTTGCATAACGGACTCCAATGATTAGTTTATGTAACATTGTATCAAAATAATATATAGTTAGTGATAAATGGATTTTATTTAAAATGACTTATTAGAATAAATTTTATTTTCATCTTTTATTTTTACTGAATAATTACATTTAGGATAATTAGCACATCCTAAGAACTCCCCATATTTACCTTTTCTTTTAATCATATATCCATTACATTTAACACATAAAGTTGATTCAAAATCACAATCAGCATCTGTACATTTTGCAACTTTTTTGTCATAGTCTTTTATTGTCTCATTATTACACTGTGGACAATAATGCACATTTTCCGTAAATTTACATCTTGGAAAATTACTACATCCATAAAAATGTTTACTTTTATCATTTGAACCAGTTCTTTTTTTGAGTAGTCCAGTTTTACATTCTGGACAATTCAACAATTTCATTTTGGGGTCATTTAGAAAATATATTTCATCTTTATAGTTTTCTATCACTTCATCTATAAAAACTGACTTACTGTACATATTACCTAATAAAAATAATGTACCTTTTGTTCTTGTAAGTGCTACATAAAAAAGTCTTCTTTCTTCGGCATCTTCAAAATCATCACCTTCTGGTACAACAATACTTAATATAGGATCATCTTCAACTTTAGAAGGAAATCCAAATTTACCATTATCTATATTTAAGATAATTACATAATCTGCTTCATTTCCTTTTGAGGAATGTACAGAAGATGTTGATATATTTAGAGTAGTGTATCTTTGTGAAAAATACTTTTTCAAATATATTTTTTGCTTATTATTTTCATCTTTTATATGTAGTAAAAAATTATACCTCGCTAATATCATTATAGATTTTTTCTTTTCTTTTTCTTTTTTTACAATAAGGTCTAATACATTTTCTATATCTGCTATTATATTTCCTGTAGTCCAATACAAACAAATACTAAATTTATTTAATTCTTGCTTCTTAATAGTTTTAATTTCTTTTTTAAGTTGATTAGGATTTTTTTGTATAAAATCTGAAGCAAGTTCAGAAATATTATTATCAAATCTAAATGTATAATCTAAAGAAATTGTTTCCGAAATTCCAAAAGTTTTTTCAAAATCTTGAATAATTTTTATATTACTCCCCGCAAATCTATTTATTGATTGCCAGTCATCACCAACAGCTGTAATTGATGTATTATTCAAAGGCAATAATGCTTTGATTAATAATGCTCTTGTTGTTGATATATCTTGAAACTCATCAATAAATATATGTTTAAACCCATGATTATATTTACCTTCGTTAATATTATTTAAAGCTTCAATTATCATATCATCAAAATCTATACAATTATTTCTTTCTTGAAATTCCTGATATTCTTTAAATATGAATTCAAATAATTTTATAAATAAACTACTTCTTTCTATCTCTTTGGATTTTTCTTTTATATCTTCAAGTGTCATTCTATTTGATTTGTAATGATTTAAAAAGGTTGTGAAAAGTTTAGTAAATTTATTATTTTCTATAGGTTCTTTCAAAAGTTCTGCAATTTCAGCTTGTTCTAGCTCTCTGAATTCAACATTATTCTTCAATAGTTTTTCTTTTAATCGTTTCAATAAATTATTTTCAGTAAATTCATAACTGAAAGTTTCAACTAAAATTGTTTCATTAGTTTTATGCAGTTCTCGCTTCCATTCAATTCCTTCTAAATATTCTTTATTATTCACAAATGGTGCAGTTCTATTATCTCTATCTATCCCAAAATGTTCAATATAAATACCATAATCTGGCAAATAGTAATCTGGTTTATACTGTCTTTTTTTCTATAGTCCAAGTTTTTATTTCGTAAGGTTCTTCGTATAAATATCTTATGCCGTTTAATATTAAAAAGTTGCATATTACTAATTCTTGATGACTTTTAACAGTTTCTTCTTTTAATGTTGTTAATCCTTCGCCTTGATTTTTACCTTTTTCAATAACTTTATGTTTAAATGTTTTCATATCATAATTTTTTTGATAATCATAATATTCACCAAGACTTTCAAATTCGGATTCACTTTTATAAGGAATACTAAAGTAAGCGATAAACTCTGTAAAGTCTTTTAAAAACACTCCCATTGATGACATTAATTTATAAATCGTATCTTTAATAAATTTGGTCATATTGTTTTGAGATTCTGTCATTGGACACAAATCTAATTTATGTAAAATAGTTTTAGATATTATGCTTAATCCAAAAGAGTGAAATGTTTTTATTTGTACATTAACCTTTTGCTGGTCAAATCTTTCTTTTAACTCTTCTTGAGCATTTTTATTAAATGCTAATACAAGAATTTCATGTGGATGTAAAACTTCTTTTTTTATTAAATAACATACTTTTGCAACAATAACACTAGTTTTCCCAGAACCTGCTCCTGCAAGGACTAGGTTGTTATTTTCATTTATTAAGACTGCTTCTTGTTGTTTTTTTGTTAATGGGTTTGATTCTATTGTATCAAAAAAAATTTTCATTAATTTTTTCATTTTTTACAAATAGCTTATTTTTATTGTCTACCCATAACTTGTTGTTACTGTCAAATTGTATAACATCATTGATTAAATATTTTATATCTTGATGGGTTATAAATTCTTCTTGATTATAGATAATATTGCTCAATTCAGTTATTAATTCAACTTTAAGGTAGTCATTTATATATCTGTCTCTTGATAATGTAGTTATCTTTGTTTGAAATGCTAGAAGCTTATTTTTAAATAATCTCATTTTTTTGATAAATTGATTTTCTAGTTCTATAATTTTTATTTGAATTTGCTCAATTTTATTGGTAAGAGAATTTTGCTTTAACTGTAAGGATGTGACTTCTATTTTTTCTTTGCTAATATGATCCTCTTTTTGGATAATATTATTTTCTAATTCTTGAATTTGTTTTTTTATTTCATCTAAGATTTTTAAGTGTTTTTGTTTATAATTAATAATACCAAAACTAATTAATTCTATAAACTTTTCTAAAATATTTACTTTGAAATTTATTGATAAGTTCTTTATTTCATTACTATGTATATTAATATTTGTAAATATATTTGATTTTTCAGATTGTAGTAAAATAATAGTATTTTCATATTTATTGATATCTAATGAAATACTTTGATTATAATCTTTTAGTTTATCTTGTTCAAAATTTTCAATCTTTATTTGTTTAGTAGTTTCTCTCAAATTTTTACATGCCCATTTAGTAAATTTATACTTATTATATGTCAAGTTTCACCACGTTGTACCATTTCAAAAGCAATATGTTGAAACACATCTGGTAAAATCTTAAATATTTCAGGTTTCGTTTGAAACCAACTTTGAACTGCATCAAATGGAGTTCTAACTTTTAATTCTTTTTTTAAAGAACCATGTCTTCTATTGAAGTTGTAGTATATCAAAAATTTATTTAAATCTTTTTTAACATCATCAATATTGTCATACTCTTCTGCTTTAATTGTAGCATTTTTAATAGTTCCGTTTACTCTTTCTGCCATTGCGTTAGTTTGAGGTGTGTATGGAGCTGTTAGCCTATGTTCTATCTCATCATCTTTACACTCTACATCAAACTTATGATTACCACTTACAAAACCTTTTCCTCTTGCCCATTTGTCTGTGAACTCTAATCCATTATCTGTTAAAATATGTGTTAA
Source organism: Halarcobacter sp. (assembly GCA_965243765.1). Taxonomy (GTDB): domain Bacteria; phylum Campylobacterota; class Campylobacteria; order Campylobacterales; family Arcobacteraceae; genus Halarcobacter. Next base: position 546,496 of record CBDEWB010000019.1, on the reverse strand, counting down.
GTAAAATGGAAAAAATTCTTTACATTCTTTTAGAAAAGATACTGCATTTGCTGCTGTCTTATTCTCATACACTTTATAGTAAAGTAGCCTTGTAGCCCTGTCTATTGCTACAAATAGGTAATATTTTTGCTTGTCAAACTTTGGTAAGTAAGTTACATCTATATGTAAATAACCAGGCTCATACTCTTTGAACTTTTTAGCTTTTTCTTTTTGCTCTTGTGGAACTCTATTTATATCAAAGGCTTTTAAAGTACGATAAACATTACTTCTATTTGCATTTGGAATAATATCAACGATTGTATCTGCTAAGTCATCTAACTCCATCCAAGTCATTGTTCTGACTACTTTAATTAACTCTTTTTCTAAAGGTGTTAGAGCATAATAGATTCTTTTTGGTCTTGAACTTTTATCATTTAAAAAATCTCTATTTTTATGCTTGGCGATAGTTTTAACATTCACATTATAATTATTTGCTAATTCAACATTTGTTAAATTAGATTGTTGTATTATTTCTCTTACATGCTGGTTTGTTCTAGCATTAGAGTGATAGACTTGTGGCATTTTTAAAATCCTTATTTGCTGTAAAGATTTTACAATTATGTTGTTAAGCTATCGCTTTCTTATTTATGTAACTAGGCAACCATAACGTGGTGAAACTGGACAAGTAGGGTATTCAAAGAATTGAGTGATTTACAAATAGCTCAAAAAACTCATAAAAAGTTTGTTAATGAATATTTATCGGATACAGTTTTTATGTACAATGCAACAGATGCTGCTATGATACCACTTAGAGAAAAACCTGTAAAGATTAAGAAAGAAGAAAAGCCTAAAAATAAGGTCGGACGACCTAAGAAAGGTGAAAAGAGAGAGCCTGTAAAACCAAAGATTTTAGAACTACAAAAAGAGATGAAAACTACTAAAAAGATGTTATCTTTAGTATCTACTGTTTGTGGTGTTGGTGTCAAACAAAATTCTAAAGGTAACAGAGAGATTACAATAGGTGGTAAACTTCATATTAGTGCAGTAGATGGAGATATACCAATAGCAGCATTCTATTCAGGTGCAAATGTTCATGATAGTTCAGTAGCACTTCCACTTATCAATGAAACTGGTAAAAGAGTGATGTATCTTCGTGATTTACTTGATGCTGGGTATGACAGCGATATAATTAGAGAGTATTCTGAAAAACTAAATCATAAACCAATTATAGATATAAATCCCAAGAACTCAAAAGAATTAAAACAAAAGATTCAACTTATCAAAGATGAAAAAGTAAAATTTGAATTTTTAAATTTACCTAAATCATCAGATGAACACCACTACAATCAAAGAAGTATGGTTGAAAGAGTAAATAAATATTTAAAAGATAACTTTGGATGTAATACAATTTATTATCAAGGAGCTACAAAAGTAGCTTCTGTTTTATCATTTGGAATTTTATCTGTTTGTATTCATCAAAGTTTAAAACTCATTACATGACTTTTATTAAAAATAATAGAAAAATCTTCAATTTTATAGTCAAAACCATAAAGTATGGAGAAAAAATATGATTTTTTAAGAAATTTACTAAATTTAGTGTAAACTACGCAAAGAAAAATAAATAATCATTTTTTTAAAACTAAAAGTGATGAAAATAAAAAATTAGCTATTGAGTATTATTGAATTTGCAAGTGGCTCTAGAATCTAATTGTTTTAAAAAAGAATCTACATATTCTAATCTATCATTAAGAGCATAATCTGAAAAAGAGAGGTTTGAATCTTTAAATGCCAATTTATTACCTTTTTGCTTAAATATCTTTAATTTATATGTGTAATTATAGCTAAAAATAGCCTTTAAATACCTTAACTAAAGGCTTGGTTGAGATTTATTTTAGAGTGTTACTGTGCAGTGGTCTCTTTATAGAAGATATGATGAACTTTATACTCTTATGCAAAATGGAGATTTATTACAAGAACCTTATCCTAAAGATTTTGAAAGATTTATGGTATAACTACTTATGAATAAAGAATTAATTACAGAATTTGGATATAAAAAGATAGTATTAGAGTTTAAAAAACTTGCAGAAATTGAGAAGCCGTATTGGGTAAAAGAGAAACAAATAGCAGCCCAGCATGGTGATAGAAGTGAAAATGCAGAGTATATCTCTGCAAAAGAACAAATACGAAATATTGATAAAAGACTTAGGTTTTTAGAAAAGATTATAAATAATTCAGAAATAATAGATACTACAAAAATACCACATAAAAAAGTAAATTTTGGCTCGAAAGTTAAGCTTTTAAATTTAAATACAAATGAAGAGACAACTTATTCAATTGTTGGGACTTTTGAGACTAATCCGAGTTTGAATAAAATCTCAAATAAATCACCACTTGGAAAAGTAATCTTAGGTAAAACTTTAAATGAAGAATTTACTTTTTCTATAAATCAAAATAATTTTGAATATGAAGTATTAAAAATATCTTTGTATCTTCCTTCTTAATATTTTCTTTTATAATTTAGGTAAATATTATTTTTAGAATATTTGCTAAAAGCATAAAAACTAGAACATAAATCAAAACTTTTTTTATAAATTTTTCTCCACCTTTTATTGCAAAATGGCTACCTATCCAAGAACCTGTCATATTTGCAAGAACCATAGGAATAGCAATCAGCCATAAAACTTTTCCAGCCATTACAAAAGCAATAGCAGAACCTACATTTGTAGCAAGATTAAGAGGTTTTGTTGATGCTGTTGATATAACATAATCAAGATGTAAAAACTTTTTCATTGAAATAGTCATATATGTTCCAGTTCCAGGGCCTAATAAACCATCATAAAAACCAATTGGTGCAGTTGATAGGATTATATTTTTGTTGTTTAGTTCAAAATTTTCTTCTTTTATTTTAGAACTTTTTTTAAGTAAAAAAATTAAAGCAATTGGAATAGAAATTAATATTGCCCATTGAATGATATTATCAGAAATAAACATAACAAGCCTACTTCCAATATATGAAGCAATCAAACAAGGTATTATCGCAATATTAACTACTTTTAAAGATATTTTTTTACTTAAAAAGTATCTTATTGAGGCCATTAATGTTCCAAAAAGACTAGCCATTTTGTTTGTTGCTAGTACAAAAATAGGTGGAATTCCACTAAATAGAAGTACAGGAACTTGTATCATTCCTCCCCCTCCAGCAATTGAATCAATATATCCTGCAATAAAACCTGTGATTATAAATATAATTATCCATGTAGTAGTAACATCTTCTAAAAATTCCATTTTAAACTTCACTTTTTTGCAAATTATATCTAAAAAATGGTATAAAAGTTTGAATTAAATTTAAGGTTTAAAATAAAACAAAATTATTATGGAATGCTAAAGTAGGCTTAATAAAAAAAATAGGCACCTAAAAACATAAGCTAGGAGTCTATCGGATACACATCTAAATATTTTTCAATAAAAAACTCATGATATACCCCTTGTATAAGGGCTTAAACATTAATATTTAGCTATAATTACATCTATAAAATAACTTAAAAAGTATCTAAATGAATAAATATATATCTTATGATAGAGATCAAGCTTATCTCTTACCACCATCAATTAAAGATTGGCTACCTCAAAATCATCTTGCAAGATTTATTGTTGATATAATAGATCAACTTGATATATCAAGTATAGATAAACAGTATAGTGGAAGATCTGGTAAACAAGCATATCATCCAAAGATATTACTTGGATTATTATTTTATGGATACTCTACAGGTATCTTTTCCAGTAGAAAGTTAGAGAATGCTGCATATGATTCTATAGCATTTAGATATATAGCTGCAAACAGTCATCCTGACCATGATACAATAGCAAATTTTAGACAAAGATTTTTAAATGAACTTGAAGATATATTTGTACAGATACTTTTAATAGCTAAAGGCTCAGGATTATTAAAAGTTGGAAAAGTTAGCCTTGATGGAACTAAAATAAAAGCAAATGCTTCTAAACATAAAGCACTTAGCTATAAGCATGCTAAACAATTACAAAAACAACTTGAAAATGAAGTTAAATCTTTAATGGCTCAAGCTAAAGACATAGATAATAAAGATGAAAATATAGGTATGAACATACCGCAAGAGATATCAAGAAGAGAAGATCGTTTAAAAGTTATAAAAGATGCTATTTCCAAAATAGAAATAAGATCAATTACTAGATATGAAAAAGATAAAAAAGAGTATGATAATAAATTAAAATTTTCAATTATTCATTTTGCAGAATAAATTTCAATATTATTGCTCAAATACTGCTATTATTACCTCTTTTAACAGCTAATTATATGTAGTCTTTTCAGATTATATCCTATACAAACAAGATTCCATTCACCTTTGGCTTTTTAAAATCCTCTAAGCATAAATTGTCTAAATCCGATTACATGTTTTATAATACCAAAGACAGGTTCTACTGTACTTTTTCTTTCTGAATATATTTGTTTACCTTCTTTAGTTTGTAATCTGTGTTTTAGTTTTTCTACAATTGTTGGATTGGGAGGTAGTGGTTCTTCATCTGTGAATCTTGTTTCTAATGCTTGGTTATGATGCTCTTTACCAAATGAAATATAAGGTATTGTATTTTTATCTTCACATAGTTGAATATTATCTTTACTAAAGTATCCTGCATCTGCTAAAAAAGATACTGGTTTTAATGATGGATGTTTATCATACCATTTAAAGCTTGGTATAACTTCAACAATTCTAACCCAAATATACTTTACACAACATACCCCTTCATATCTACATTCTCTTCGGTCTGGCGAGCAATAAGTATATATTCCAACATTTTATTAAAGCTTTTAAAATTAAACATTGTGAGACCACAGCACAACTAAAAAGATCTATAAAATTTTATTTTTTCAATTTTTAAAAAATATTTATCATAAATTATCATCTCAAATCTATATTTATTCCTAATTCTAATTGAATTTGCTCTATTCTTTCCTCTCTTTATCATCTTATTCTTACGTTTTGTGCCTTTATTTTCTTATGGGCAAATAGTTTTAGGTTGGCAGCTATACATGTAATGGTGAAATTCATATTATTCCTGAGCAGTCCTGTAAACCTTGTTGTGGATTGTTTCATGCTGGTTTTTATTAAAGCAAATGAATGTTCAACTTTTGCTCTGATTTTATGTTTTGGTTTTTCATTTTCTCTTTGATTCTTTCTATCTTCATCACTCATTTTATTTCTCTCTTTAAGACAAACATTATTTTTAATATCTTTTTCTTTTAGTAGTTCATCAATAGCTTCTGATTTATAAGCTTTATCTGCACCTAATGATTTAATATCATCACCTAATTTTTCAACAAATGTATCAACGGTAGATATATCTGAGGTATTGGCAAATGTTGTCATTGTTTCTAAAATAGCTCCTGAATCTGCATCTGTTGATATATGATTCTTATATCCTGTTGCATATTGTTTTTTACCTGCTTGATAACCTGTTCTTACATCTTTATCTATCTTTTGTTTATGCTCATAACTATCATCTTCATTTTCAATTATCTTTTTTGAAGTTTCAATATCTTTAGTATCTTTATTTTGAATCTCATCAAGTTCTTCATTTTTAAGAGTTTTAGAGTTATAAGATTTCTTTTTTAATAATCTTGATATTTGTTTTGATGATGGTTTTTTCTTTTGTAATTCTTCTTCAATAAGTATATCTATCGCTTTATTTAAAGCTTCAACCTTTTGTCTACTTTCACTTTTTTGTTCTTTATTTTTATTTTTGATTCTATTATTATGAGACTTTGTTAATGTTGCATCTACCAGTACATCTTTACCACCTGTTGCTATTAATCCTGCCTTTTCAAGTTGCTTATTAATATTTGTAAAAAGTTTACCATGAAGATTATTTTTAATTAAAGAATTTCTAAATCTACCTGTTGTAGTTGAGTCTGGTGCTAATGATTCTAAGCTTAATCCTGCAAATTTCATATAAAGTAAATTTACATTAAGTCCTTCTTCAGCTTTTTCATCACTTAAATCATAAAACTTCTGAATAAGTAAGATTTTAAACATTAATATTTGATTATATGCTTGTACTCCACATACATTTTTACTTCCTGTTCCATTCTTCTTTAATACAGGTCTTAATTTATTAAAATCTATTATAGAATCTAATTGTTTTAAAAAAGAATCTACATATTCTAATCTATCATTAAGAGCATAATCTGAAAAAGAGAGGTTTGAATCTTTAAATGCCAATTTATTACCTTTTTGCTTAAATATCTTTAATTTATATGTGTAATTATAGCTAAAAATAGCCTTTAAATACCTTAACTAAAGGCTTGGTTGAGATTTATTTTAGAGTGTTACTGTGTAGTGGTATCTTTATATAAGCCTCTCTTGCCATGAACGATGATAGCCTGAACTATGGTATCCTAAATCAAAAAGAACTTCTAGTTGTTGTTTATAATCAATTACTAATTAGTCAGTCCTGAAAAAACCACTTTAAAAAGAGTAATCTAATTTTAATTCAATCATATTTTATAAAAACCTAAATTTTATTATCAACAATAGTTGATATAAAGATGTTAATCTTTGTATCTCTTGTGTAGATTCTAGTACTAGATTAAAATCTTGTATAAAAAGTGCATAAAAGTAGATATTCATCCACTTTTTAAGATTAAAGGCAGTAGCTGAGAGTAAGAGATTTATTTCATCCCCTTTAAAACCTTTTAAATAATTTCTCTCCATTCTATAATCAGATTTCATATGACCAATGATTGGCTCAATAGCAGCTCTTCGTTTAAACTTCTCTTTTAACATTGATTTGTTCTTTACTGTCTCTTTTTAATCTTAGCCCTGGTATTGATATTGAAATAGTATTATTATTTATTGTTACTTCTTTTGTTCCTCTATATCCTCTATCACAGATAGCTTCTGTGATAACTTTATCTCCAATATTTGATATTGCATTAGCAAGTACTTCATCTAAAGTTTTAGAATCATGTATATTCGTTTTATGTGCAGATACTCCTATAATGATAGAAGTAGTTTTAGTAGTAACTATTGAAGCTTTAGTTCCAAATTCATATCCTTTATGGTCTTTGCCTTTATTAATTGCATAAGCATCTATCTCATGAAGTGAATATATTTTATTGGGAGTATTTTTCTCTTGTTTTAAAACTCTATTAAAAAGGTAAAAAGAGTGTGCATATTTATTATGAAGCTCTAAATTATCATCAAACTTTCTATCTATATCTCGTAAAACTATCATTGCAATTGCTCTTAATCTTTTCATAGCTCCAAGTGCTTTTTTGAGTTTCTTTGGATGTCTAAAAAATCTTAGTTGAATTCGTAATTCTTTAATTTCTTTGATAAAACTTCGTCTTAATTTAATATTTTCTTTTTTTGCTATTTTTAATAGTTTCACTATTATTTTAATAGCTAACTTACCATCTGTGGGAAAAGTCATATTACTCTCTTGTACTGTACTATCAACTATTACTTGTGATTCTTTAGCATTATCCCCATGTAACTCAACACTGCATTTAAAAATAAATTCAAATCCATCTTTACCAATTCTATTTCTAAATTTTACTAACTCTGTTGCATGACAAGGTAAGCTAGGTGTATATTCAGTAAAACCACAAAAATATTGTAAGTAAGGGTTCTGCTTCCACTCTTCAACAATTCTTTCATCGGATAAGTTTTTTAGCTGTTTTAGAAGTAATAATCCTACCATTAATCTAATAGGCTTATTAGGTCTTCCTACTTTATCATTTTTATAATATTTTTTAAATTTAGATTCTATTTTCGACCAAGGAAAAGTATCTGCTAAAACGATTAAAGAATCTTTTGAATCTAGCATATCCATAAAAGAACCACTGAAGAGATTTTTTTGCATATTTCGACCACTTTTTTAGTTGATTTTACGAGTTTATCGTAATTTTACTATATTTTTTATGTTGATATTATAGCTATAAAGTGATGATAAACCCCTTAAAATAAGGGATTGTTTGGTTTTTCAGGACTGACTAATTAACTATTAAATATACTTCCAAACTAGTATTTCATTTTGTGTAATATCTTTGAATACTAAGGTACCTTTCTTTTTCCATAAGATGTTGCATCACAAACTATTACAATCTCTCTTGGAGTATGAACTTTTAGTGGTGTATTATATTGTATTATTTGCTTTCTTATCCATGGTAAACTTCGTTTATATTCCTCAGCTAAATCTTTTAATATTTGTCTTTTTATAGATATATTTTTAAAAAAATGATTTATTGTAAGTTTATTGGTCTTCTTTTTGAACTAAATGAAGTGTTACAATTATTACAAAAATATCTAATTATTCCTCTTTTGATACTTCTTTTTCTTGTGTTATTTTGTGAACAATCTGGACAAGTTTTAGTATTTTTTTACAGCCATTTGTAAATAAATCCTTTTTAGTCTATATAGTACCTGAGTTAGATTAAGTTTTTAGGCATCTAAAAGTTTTATTAAGCCCAGTTTTTTTGTTTTTAAGTGTTGGAATATCTATTAATGAATTTCCAAAAGTATCTAAACCTAGTAATTTAGATATTTTCAAAACAGTTTTAGTGTCAAATTCTTTTTCATTAAAAAGATTATTAATATCTTTTATGTATAAATTTAAAAGATTGCTAATATTTTCAAAAGACATTTTTAAATCTTCTTGTCTTTTTTTAATTTTTGATAGTAAAAGTTTATTATTCATAAGTATTTTAAATTAATACACTTAATGGAATTGTCCAGAATTGAAAACCTTCTATTTTATATGGCAATATTTTATCTCCACCATAAAATACAATACCTTTAAACTTTTTGCCTTTTATAGTCTTAGCTAAAGCAAGAATTCCTTTAAAATATTCACTTTTAATACTTGAGCCTGATTTAACTTCTAAAGCTATAATATCACCTGAACTTGATTCTATTACAAAATCTACTTCTTTCTTTTGTTGATCTCTATAATGATAGATTTCTACATTTTGCTTTGCAAAAGATTGATGTTTAATTAGTTCACTATATACAAAAGTTTCCACTAAATTACCTAAATGTTTACTTTTACCAATAAGAGAAGATTCAAGACTTGTATTTAGTAGATAACTAGCTAAACCTGAATCTATAAAATGTACTTTGGGACTTTTTACTACTCTTTTAAGCATATTATTTGAATAAGAAGGAATAAGCTTGACAATATATAAGGCTTCTAAAATTTGAATATATTTTCTTACTGTTTTATCCGCAAGATTAATCGAGTTTGCTATATTTGTGTAGTTTACAATAGAGCCTACTTGAGAGGCTAATACCTTTAAAAGTTTATCTAAATGGGCTACTTTATCTAAGTGCACATTTTCAAAGCTTGCTATATCTTTTGTAATTCTTGCTTTTATATAAAATTCAAACCATGCTTTTTTTGCTTTTTCTGGCATCTCATATACTTCAGGATAACCCCCATTTATAACGGCTTGTACAAATTTTTCTCTTGTGTTATTCTTATATATCTCAATATTATTAAAATCATCACTAAATAGTTTATCGATAATATTTATATCTCTATTGTTAATTTCGCAATAGGATAAAGGAAATAGATTAAAACTGGCCATTCTTCCAGCTAATGATTCTTTTATTTTTGAGTTTTTAAACATATCAGAAGAACCTGTAAGTAAAAACATCCCTTTTCTATTTTCATTATCTACAGATATTTTAATAGAAGGTATTACCTTAGGTATCATTTGTACTTCATCAATAGCTACATTCTTACTTTTTGAAATATATGCAATGAATCCATTTGTATCATCTGTTACAGCATTAAAAGTATCCGTATCATCAAATGTATAATAGTCCATTTTTTTACTATTTGCAATCTTCTTTTGAAGTGTAGTTTTACCAGATTGTCTCGGACCATTTATTGCTACAACTCTAAAATATTTTAACATTTCTACTATTGTAGATTCAATTTTTCTATGTATCATACTAAAACCTTTTAAAAAAAATATTTTACGAAATTCCTTAATATAAAATACGAACTTACATAATATATAATACGGATTTATTACTTAAAAGAAAATTTTATATATATAACATCAACAAACTCTCTACCACTATCAGGCATTAGTTTTGCATATCTTAAAGTCATATCAATTTTACTATGATTTAGTAATTTTTGTACAGTAAAAATTGGAGTACCGTTAATAGCTAAATGTGAAGCAAAAGTATGTCTTAGAGTATGGATAACTGCTCTATTTTTTTGCATCTTTTGTATCTAAACCTTTATTAAAGTTTTTATATGTAAAAAGGTAAGGTAAATTTGTTTTCAAATATATCTTTGGATATTATTTCTTTTACTTTTTTTATAACACTTTTATAATTACATTTCGGACATATTTTAGAGCTTTTTACAATCCATTATAAATAATCCTTTCTAAACCCTTATATTACCTTTAGTTAGATTAAGTTTTTAGACGACCATATTTTTTATTAAGTCTATTTTTATTATAATAGAACAAGAAAGACATAGTTATTTAGGAAATTTATATGATGCTAGATTTGAAGAAATTAATTTTATATTACAAAACGAAATGGTTACTTAGGTGTTATAAAAAATGTGTTCTACTTTAAGTTACCACCCTAAAATATACACTTATTCAAATCTAACCATAACTGCTAAATACTCTCTAAACTACCTATATAAAGGCTTATATTAACTTTTACACTTCTTTAAATTAAGTCATCATTTGCTATAATTCTTTATATATGGTTACACATAGGTTACACTTTTAAGGGGAGAAAATGGCAAATTATATTAAATCAAAAAAGTTTATTGGGGTAATTTATAATGAACTAAAGAATCAAGATAAAAGTTATTATATCTTTTATAAACTAAATGGTAAAACAAAAAGAGTACATATTGGTAAAAAAAGTGAAGGAATTAATGAAGCATTTTGTCATCAAAAAAGAAATGAAATTATAAATAGTTTAAAATTTGGAGATGATACCCCTATAATTAAAAGTAAAAAAAATACTATACTATTTGATACTATTGCATATAAATTTTTAGCATATAGTGAACTTCATAGTAAAGCCTATAAAAACCATTTATCAAGATACAACAATCATATAAAAGATATATTTTCTACTAAAGCTATATTTGATATAACAAGTGAAGATTTATTAATTTTACAAAAATTAAAATTAAAAACTTTAGCACCAAAAACAGTAAATGACATTATAGAATTAATAGGAAGTGTTTATAATCATAATATTAAAACTAAATATATTAAATGTGATAACCCAGTATCAAGCATAAAAAAACTAAAAATAAATAATCAAAGATTAAAATATTTAGATAAGCAAGAAATACAAATTTTATTAGATTCAATTAAAAATGATGAACAATTATACTTATTTGTAAAAATAGCACTTCAAACTGGAGCAAGAGCAAATACATTAATTAATATACAAAAAAAGGATATTGATTTAAATAATAGAATTATCACTCTACAAGATTATAAAAACAATTCTTTTTATAAAGGTTTTTTACAAAATGATATTATTGAAATTCTAAAACTTAGACTAAGCACTTTAAAAAGTAATGATTTAATATTTTTGTTTAATACTAAAACTAATAATTTACAAACATATATAAGTAAAAAATTATTACCTATTTTAAATACATTATTTAATAGTGAATTAGAAAAAAGTGATATTCAAAATAGAGCAGTCATTCATACTTTAAGACATACTTTTGCTTCACATCTAGCAATAAATGGAACTCCAATTTTTACTATTCAAAAACTAATGAACCATAAAGACATTAAAATGACTTTGAGATATGCAAAATTAGCCCCTGATAGTGGGAAAGATTTTGTGAATGAATTGTATAAATAGTTTAAATATTAAGTTTTTAAAGCTTAATCTCGCTATCCGTTTAAAATCAAATTGATAATTTAATTACACTACTATCAAGGCTAAAAGAACAAATAAATTTTATATTTTCACCTAAATATATTATGAAAAATAAACTAATAGAATTACTAGAACAGAACAACTGAAATATCACAGAAGAAGTGATAAAAGAAGCAATGGATTATGATAATCCAAAAACATTTTTAGAAGATTTATTACAATATGGTTGTGTATCTTGAATGGTATCAAGCCTTATTCGGTATAAAGATACCCACAAATTTTATGATAGACATTATGATGAAATTGAAGAGATTAGAAAAGAGTTAGAGGAACAAGGGCTTGAAATAAAACTACCATCACACGAAGATTTAAAAAACTTTTTTGCTTGGCTTGGTTTTGAAGAAAGAGCAAGGGAATTATATGATGATTTGGGGTTTAATAGATAGAAGTTACAAAAATAATTTACATAAGGACAATTATTTATAAAATGGTCTTACAGCTTTAAAAAATGACTATACTTTTAATTGTTCCTTAACATTTACTTTTCACACCTTACAACAAGGATAAACAAAAATGTTTATTCTCTTATTACAAATTATGAAAAAATTTTGAAACATATATATAGATGATTTTTTAATTGAAAAAAGTGTTAATCAATGAGTATCAGATAGAATGATAGAAATATATTTTACAGTTTTTAGACTTGTAAATAATTCTCAATATATAACTCTATCTGATTTGACATCATATACAACACAAAACTTTAAAAGATTTTTATGAGAAAGTTTTTTAGAAAGAAAATGGTCATCACCAACATATAATCACTATAGAAAATATATTAGATGTTATTGTGAATATCAAAAAAATGAGTGATACTTACAAGACAATCCCATAGATAGAATTTTAAAAAGAAAAGAGCCAAAAACTTTGCCAAAAACGCTATCAAGGGAGCAAGTAAAAGAGTTATTAAGTAGTTTACCAAATACATTTAATATGAGTTCTTTTGTATGAATTAGAAATAAAACAATGGTTTATACTTACTTATATACTTGAATGAGATTGTCAGAATTAACAAACTTGAAACTTGAAAATTTAGAAATATATGATTGATTACTTAAAGTAATACAATGAAAAGGGAACAAGGATAGACTTATTCCACTTACAAAAGAAGCTATAAAGCATTTGTATAATTATTTAAAAGAGAGGAAAAAATCTACCATTGAGTCAGATTATATATTTCCGACTGTATATTGAAATTTATTACAAAAAAAAGATATGCAAACTATTATAAAAAAGATAAGGAGTCATATAACTTTTCACTTTACTTGGCATCAGTTGAGGCATACTTATGCAACAGAATTAGTAAGAAATAATTTTGATATTTATAATATATCAAAAATCTTGGGGCATTCAACAATAGATACAACAAAAATATATCTAAGTGTTGATATAGACAAATTAAAAAAACAGCTTGACAAAATCAAACTATTTTCTTAAATAAATTTTAGACAAGTACCCCCAGTCAAAAATCCATCATTTTTTTGCATTATTTTTAGTATTGTTTATTGGCTATATAAAGCCAAAAATGGTCGGAAATGTGAGACTCGAACTCACAACCCCACGCTCCCAAAGAAAGAAAATTATCTTAAGAACAATAAATATAAAAGTCAATAGTCTTTAAAGCTGTAGTTTATCCTTGTTTTGTAAATAAAGTGAAAATTTTATATTAAAATATAAAAAACTTAATTCTTGAAATTTTTATACTATTCGATATAATAGATACATTATTTTTTAAGGATAAAATTATGCTAAATGTAAAAAGTGCAAAAAAAGACAAGATTGAATTATATCAAGATAAAAAAGATGAGTGGAGATGGAAAAGAATAGCAGTTAATGGACAAAATGTTGGTGCTTCTAGTGAGGGATATGTTAAAAAATCTGATTGTTTAGATAATGCAGAAAGACAATTTATAGAGTGTGAATATAAAAATTAATTATTAGATAGGAAGTCATTTATGAAAAAATTACTAATCTCTCTTGAAAATTGTTATGGTATAAAAAAGTTAGATGAGTCTTTTGATTTTACTGAAACAAATACATACGCAGTTTATGCACCAAATGGAATGATGAAATCATCATTTGAAAAAACATTTTATGACTTGAGTAAAAATGAAGATTCAAAAGACCTAGTATTTCCTAATAGGCCAACAACAAGGATTATACAAGATGAAGATGGTAATGATTTATCTTCTCATGAAATTTTTACAATCAAGCCATATAATGAAGCATTTGAAACTGAAAAATTATCTACTTTACTTGTAAGAAATGATTTAAAAAAACAATATGATTCTATATATGAACAATTAGAAAAAGAAGAAATTAATTTTATTAAAAAACTTAAAAAAACTTCACTAAGTTCAGATTGTAAAATTGAAGTTATTAATACTTTTAAAAGCAATGATAAAGAAACTTTTTTAGATATTATGGAAAAAGTTTCACCTATACTTAGCACGACATCTAAAAATAATCATAACTTTAAATACAATGATATTTTTGATAAAAATGGAAAAGTTAAATCATTTTTAGAAAAAAATATTGATACTCTTGATGAATATATCAAACAATATGATAGTTTAGTGTCTAGTTCAGAGTTTTTCAACCAATCAACTAATTCATTTGGAACATTTCAAGCGAAAACAGTTTTGAAATCAATTGAAGATGATTCATTTTTTCAAGCAGGACATCATTTACAACTCAATGATAGTAGTACTATAAAATCAGCAGATGAATTTGGTACATATTTAGAAGGTGAAATTGAAAAAGTTGTCAATGACCCTGATTTAAAAAAGCTTTTTGATAAAGTTGATAAAGCTATTAGTGGAAATGTTGATTTAAGAAAATTAAAAAAAGCCCTTGAAGATGATAATTTACTTTTGGTTAAGTTAAAAAATTATGAAGACTTTAGAGAAGAGACTTGGTTAAATTTTTTACTAGAACATATAACTGAAATAGAAAGTTTAGTTACATTATACAATGAAAAAAAAGAAGAGATAAAAAAGATAATTGATGAAGCAAAAGGGACACAAACAGAGTGGAAAAATGCTACTGATGAATTTAATGAAAGATTTATGGGATTGCCTTTTGTCTTAAATATTAAAAATAAAGAAGATGTAATTTTAAAAACAGATACACCAACTTTAGAGTTTATTTTTAGTGATACAACAGAGAGTATCAATATTGATAAAAATAAATTGATAAATGTATTGAGTCAAGGAGAAAAAAGAGCTTTATATATTCTAAATATTATTTTTGAGATAAAGGCAAGACAGAAACTTGATTCAAAAACAATTTTTATTATAGATGATATAGCAGATTCATTTGATTATAAAAATAAATATGCAATTATTGAATATTTAAAAGATATTTCTAGAACAGCTAAATTTTATCAAATAATTTTAACACATAACTTTGATTTTTTTAGAACTCTTGAAAGCAGATTTGTAGGTCGTAAATATTCTAAAATGATTAGCAAAAATCAAGATGCTATAGAAATAGTTAATGCTAGTTATTTAAAACCATTTGAACATTTTAAGAATAATTTACATAAAAATGGAAAAATTCTTTTAGCTTCAATTCCATTTGTTAGAAATTTAGCTGAATATATTGGTAAATCTGATGAATTTAGTAGCTTAACATCTCTATTGCACATAAAAAGCAATACCTCTTCTATTACAATGAAAGATTTAGAAGATATTTATAAATCTATTTTAGCAGATAAGTCAAACTTGGTACTAAATAACCCTACAGATAGTGTTTTTTCACATATATATAGTTGTGCGGATACAATATTAGGCCAAACACCTAATTCTATTGAATTAGAGAGCAAAATAGTTTTATCAATTGCCATTAGATTAAAAGCAGAAGAATTTATGATTAATACAATTAATAACTCAACACTTACAAGTGGTATCACTAAAAATCAAACTATAGAGCTAATAAAAATCTTCAAAAGTGAATTTTCTAATGATGCTCAGAATATAAAACTCTTAGAGCAAGTTAATTTAATGACACCTGAAAATATTCATATCAACTCCTTTATGTATGAGCCTATTCTTGATATGGATAATGAAAGGCTTAAAGATTTATATATAAAATTAAAAGATAAAGCATAATAAATATGGACAATAAAATAGAAATTTTTCAATCAGCTAGTGGGATGATTGAGTTTAATACTGATGTTGAAAATGATACTATATGGGCTAATTTAGACCAAATAGCTAAACTCTTTTCAAGAGATAAATCAGGTATTTCAAGGCATATTAAAAATATTTTTAATAGTGATGAACTTGAAGAAAGTTCAACTATTGCAAAAATTGCAACAGTTCAAACTGAGGGTAAAAGAGAGGTTGTAAGGGATATTGAATACTATAACCTTGATATGATTATATCAATAGGATATAGGGTTGATTCAAAAGAAGCTACCCAGTTTAGAAAATGGGCTACTTCTGTTTTAAAATCATACCTAACCCAAGGGTATGCAATTAATGAAACTAAAATAAATCAAACAAAATCTATACTAAATAATTTAAAGCAAACGATTAATTTTTTAACTACAAAAAGTGTAGGAGATGAAAAAGAAATACTTGATTTACTTAATAACTATACAAAAACATTAAGCTTGTTAGAAAACTATGACAAATCATCTATAGAAGATTTTGATGGTAAAAAAACAAATTATATTTTAGGATATAGTGAGGTTAAAAACATTATATCAGCTTTAAAAATCAATCTTATCAAGAAAAACGAAGCAAGTGAACTTTTTGGTAATGAAAAAGCAAATGAGCTAGATGGTATTATAGGGAATTTATATCAAACATTTGATGGAGTTGAACTTTACGAAAGTATTGAAGACAAAGCTACACATCTTTTATATCTCATTATAAAAGACCACCCTTTTACTGATGGAAACAAAAGAGTTGCCTCATTTTTATTTGTATATTTCTTAGATAAGTGTGATTATCTCTATAAAGAAAATGGTGAAAAAAAGATAAATGACAATGCTCTTACTACACTAACACTACTTATAGCGAGTAGTAATCCAAATGAAAAAGATGTACTGGTCAAACTCGTAAAACATCTCTTGTTTGATAGTGAAAAGTAATCAATTTTTCAATTTTCAATGTTATCATCACTCTTAACTAATCAAGTGCCGACACATTCAAAATAAAATGACACATTCTAAAAAATAAAATATCAAAAATCAAGGTAGTATAAATCTCCACCTTGATTTTTTCATTATTATTTTTTTAAGAAGAATCACTTTATTTTTCTAATTTTGTGATTATGAATACAAATATACTAACTGATATATCAAGAAACCTACTTTGAGCTTGATGGCTAGATGTTAAATTTTTAATAGATACTATCGAAGAACATAAGCTAGATTTTGATGATATTTATGAAAATGTAGAAATGAATTTTTGAGAAGACTTTACAAATAATATTAACTATTTTATATACGAAGCATTAAATCAAATTGCTAATAAATTTATAGAAACTCATAGTAAATTGTTTGAAGATAAATCAAATGAAGAGTTTGAAATTTATACAAATTATATGGATAGTGGTATATATTTTACAGATGAAAAAATACAGAGTGAATTTGAGAGGTTTTGTTAAACCTCTTTTTTATTTAAAAAACTCTTCAATAGCTACATCAAGAACTTTAGAAATTTTAGCTAAATGAGTAAGATTAAAATGATGGTTGCCTTTTCTTATTTCAGCACGACCTAAATATGCACCACCACTTAAACCAATATCTAAAGCTAACTGCATTTGAGTAAACCCCTTAATTTTTCGATACTTGATAACATTTTTAGATACTGTATCTAATATATTTTCTGAAAAAATATTTAGTTCTTCATTTTGCAAAATCTATTCCTAACGATATATATGTTTAATCTGTACATAATATAGAATTTGCTAAACTTACTCAACGATTTATATATCGTTTTAATCTGAGGAGAATTTTTATGAGAAATATATTGTTAAGTTCAATAGTTATTACAACTATCTTTTTTACTGGTTGCAGTGGAGGTGATGGAAGCTCTGATAATTCTACAAATAATGATACAAGTAGTTCCTACACAATAACTGCTGTTGATGGCTATATTAAAAATGCGATTGTAAAAGATTCAGCAGGAGAAATAGCTACTTATAGTAATAACGGTAAATATGTATTTGAATATGACCCTGTTCATCCCATAACATTAAGTGGTGGAGAACTTGAAGATACAAATGTAAGCTTTGATATTAATTTAACAACCCATATGGGTAGTGTAATATCTCCTATTACAACTTTTATAGGTAACGATGATGATTTAAGAGGAAAATTAAGCAATATATCTGAATTTAATAGTTTGGCTACTATGGAAGAGTTTTCTGTAGACTATATAAAAAATGACAACTTAAATTTAGCAAAATTATCGCAACTATTATATATGATACTCAAAGATGATAATCTAACTAACCAGTTTAAAGCAAATCTTGGAAGTCCAACACAGTTAAGCGAACTTTTTACAAGAGCTAAAATTAATATAAATAGTACGATGGGGACTAATACTTATAAATATGAATTGTTGTTAGAAAAAATAAAAGCCTACAATAATACAGTTGCAAATTTTGAAGCATATTTAAAAGAAAGTAAAATATTTTTAAACAACTCAAATTCGAGAATCATACTACGAACAGGTCAAATAAAAAGCTATGATGTAAGTGGAAATGAAGTTAATGATCAAAGTTTAAAAGATGATGGTTACTATAAAAAAGGAGTCGCAAAAGGCTATACAGATAATTCTGATGGAACTATTTTAGATAATGCTACTGGATTATTGTGGCAAAAAGAGGATGATAATGCTACTAGAAATTGGAGTGAAGCTAAAGATTACTGTAGTAATTTAACACTTGGTGGTAAAAATGATTGGAGGCTACCAAATATTAATGAACTTTATCAACTTACAGATAAAAGTGTTAGTCCCGCAATTAACAGTGTGTTTGTTGGTACACAAGGAGCATATTGGAGTTCAACTAGTTATTATTATGATTATTCGAATGCCTATAATGTAGGTTTTAGTTTAGGTAATGATAGAGATACGGTTAAGACAGATGGTAGTAATAATGTTGTTCGTTGTATTAGTGGAGAGGAATCGCAACAACAAGGAGTATATGTTAGAGATGATATAAAAGAGGTTGTAACTGATACTAGTACAAACCTTATTTGGCAGGATAATAATGATACAAAATCTATTAAAAAGAGTTGGACTGATGCTATAAACTATTGCGAAGATTTAACATTATCTGGATATACAAATTGGTACTTACCTAATATTAATGAATTGTATTTATTGACAGATAAGAATACAAATAATCCTAGTATAAGCAATGTCTTTCAAAATACAATAAATCAAACTTACTGGACTTCAACAACAATGAGAGCATGGCTTGATGAGGCATGGTCAGTCAATTTTTATGCTGCTACTGATGGTGGAAATGAGAATAAAACAAATTTACTTTATCTTCGTTGTGTTCATGATATAAGCAATATATTATCATCTGAAAATAAATTTACTTCAAAATGGCTAAATAACAAAATACTTTATGATGTATATCAAGATTTAGAAAATGGAGATATTAATAACCCCCAGTGGAGTGAAAATTTTGTAACTTCACATAAGTTTGAAAATGGAAAAATGTATATAGCTGATGGAATATCAACCAACTATATTGCTTCATTTGATTATAGTATTACAGAAGAGGGGTTGATTACATATTTTGATGACTTCGATTATGATAATGACCCTAATTTTGTAGCAAAACAACGGTGGATACATTTTAATTCACAAAATAATGATTTTATTGAAGTATGTTATTCGTCCGATAAAGTTGGTGTAATGGGGTGTGGAAATTTAACTCAAAACCATGAAGTATTCTTTTTAGATAAAGACAAAGCAAAAATAGCATTTGAGAATGCTGATTTTTTTGATTATACTCGGTAGTGAAATGAAAAAACAAATCTTTAAAAACATATTAATAGTTTTAATAGCTATTTTTATTCCTATAATTTTAGGAATAATTATGTTATTAATTTCTAAAGATAATTTTTCTGGGGGAGAATTTTTATTTATTCCTAGTATATTTAACATACTTATCTTAATGCCATTATATTATTTAATTAAATATTTCTCAAATAATAAAAAAGTAATCTATGGTTTGCCAGTTATAATAGTTTTGATTATTGTAAGTGCTTTTCTTATGTTCATGAATGATGAAAGTCTTAGTTTATTAATAAAATTATATTTTAAGGCACTAGTAGGATTATTTTTCTTCCTGTCTTTTACTGCAACTATGCTTATAATATATTTATTAGATAAAAAAGCTTTGAATCAAGCAAAGAAGAAATTTGAAGAAGTTTAGGTAAAATGAATCATGAAAAAAATTATATATTTAATAACACCCATATTAATATTTTTAAGCAACTCTTATGCACTAGACATATCTTATCAAGATAAATATATAAGCATAAACAAATGTCAAAATTCATCTGTAGGCAAAGGCTTTGCAGATGTTTTTGAATTTGTAAAAGCGAGTGATAAATACTATATGATTCGTAATCATGTAAGATGTGATAGATTTAAGCATAAAAAATATTTTTATAATGATTTTCAAACTATGAATATGAAAATTTCTTCTCTCAATGTAAACAAAGACAATACATATCAAATAAACAACCATCAAAAACTAGTTTATAAAATAACTAAAAATAATATAGTGCAAAAAATAGTAACTAAACAAAATATCAAATGGGCAAAAGAATATTTAAAAAGACCCCATTTAAGACCAAGAGAAATTAAATTAGTAAAAGAGATGTTAAGTTCAAATGGTGCAATTATAGCCACTAAAATAAAAGATAAAAAGTTAAATGAAATTATGAAAAACTCTTTATACCAATCTTTTATAGAAGCCTCTTATGATGGAGATACTAAAAATGTACAAATGTTTTTAGATTTAGGCTTAAATCCAAATAAAGAGATATTTTTAAAAGGTAAAAATATAAGTGCTTTGATAGTTGCAAGAGATGAAAAAGTAATTGAGTTGTTGAAAAATTATAAAACTAAAATGTAATAAATATTATATGAGGAATACAAATGCAACTAAAAAAACTTTTTACTATTTTACTATTTTTACCAGTCATATTATTTGCTACACCTAAAGTTAATTATGGAAAATATAGTGATTATATTGGAATAAACTATTTAATAAGCAGTACAAGTAAAACTCCGACAGCACAGCTAGAAAAAGTATCTGAATCTTTTGAAGATAATGCAGTAATATTTGCACAAGTTAGAAACTCTAAAATTAGATTTGGTATTAAATATTTACAAGACCCCTTTAATAGTTATGCAAAAAAACTAGACATAATCATCTCAAAAGATAATAAGCTTATAAAAACATATAATCATACTAGCTCATTAATTTACAATGGTTCTGTTATATATACAAGTGAATATTCTGGAATAGAAACTGGAAAATATGATGTATATATAAAAATTTATGATAAAAATGATGCATATATAAGCCATAAACCTAACAAACAAATTGATATAGAAAATGAGCAACAATCGGCAATAAATGGAGAATGTGGAAATGCTCATAAAACAACATTTTCATATACTGTTTCAAGTTATCCTAGTGGTTCTTTATGTGTAACTGGTACAGCTAGTGGTAATTCTTTTCCAAGTCAAGGAAGTACAGATTATTGGACTTGTTCAGGTTCAAATGGGGGTACAGATGATAGTTGTTATGCAAGTAGAAATTCAGCACCACTAAATCAAGACCCAAACAAACCAACAATTGGTTCAAAAACTTTTACAGTAGATTTATCCGATAGCATTAAAATATCACGAGGTTCAGACCCTGATGGGGATAGTGTAAAACTTGTATGTTGGGCTACAAATTCAAATAGAACTACATCTAATCCTTTTGAATCAAGCTATGCAACTCATACAAATGATGTAACGGTAAGTTTTGAGTTTTCTAAAATTGGCTCACAAACCATATCATGTAAAAGTGTGGATAATAATAGTAATGAAAGTAGTATTAAAACTAAAACCGTTACAGTAAATGAACCAGTAATTCAAACACCATCTGTTACATCAGTCTTCCCATTAACAGCAATACAAAATACAATAACAAACTACACTATTACAGGAACAAATTTAACATCTTCAATTACTGGAAACATACAAGGTTCTAGTACACATTGTAGTTATGTTTCAGGAACAAGCATAAGTGTAGTTTTAAGTTGTAATGCAGAAGTAGTAGGAAGTAAAAGATTTTATCTAAAAGATAAAAGTGGTGGAACTACTATTAGTGGTTCTGAAAATATTTATATTACTGTAAATACTCCTCAATCCATTTTACCACCAAGTGTCGATACTCCAGTTAATGGCACAGGTTGGAGTTATAGACAACATACCCAAGATAATGCAACATATTATGATGGTATAGGTAGTGCGAATGATAATAATACATGGGATTTAAATTATGGTTCAGGCTACGATGATGAGGGGTTACCAGTTTATGCAGTAGCAGATGGAGTAAGACAAACTTTTGATGGTTGGGGTGGAAATAGTTTTGGTCAATTTCTTATAAAACACACTAACAGTAATGGAAGTTGGTATAGTGGTTATCTTCATATGAAAAATATAACAACTGCTACTACCATTAAAAAAGGGGATAAAATTGGAGAGATTTCAAGAACTGGATATTTAGTAAATCCTGCTATTACATCCCCACATCTTCATTTTGGAGTTTATGAGTTAGTAAATAATCAACTACTTTCAAGAAATATAACTATTAGTAAAAATAAAAATTGGGAAATTCCTAAAGTAAATACTAAACCACAGCATACTAGAACATATACATCACTTACAAATATACCTGAAGCTACAAGTTTTACTATTAATTCACTTTGGCAAGACAATGATGGCTTTAATGACAATATAAAAGCATACATAAGATATAAACTTCAAAGTACGGCTAATTGGAGTGAAATTGAACTAACATACTTTGACAAAATAAACAATGATTATGCTTTTTATCATACTTTTAGTGGACTTGGTAGAGGTACTTATGATTTACAAGTTAGTGCAGAAGATGTTACATCTGATAATTTACCTATCCATACAAAAGATTGGATTAATATTGATGGTGGATTTAGAATTTTAGCAAGTGGCAATGACCCAACAGTTACTATGGTAAATAATTTAACTACTTGTAAATCTGATGAGCATAAAGATAAAGGGTATGCTTGTATTAAAACTGGTAGTTCTCAAAATTTAACTTTTGTAGTTAAAGATGATGATGTAGATTTGAAAAACTTAGAAGTAAATGTAGATGGTTTAGGCAATAATGAATTTACTAAAGACTTATATGGTTCATCTGATACAGTAAGTGAAGAGTACAATTTTTCAAAAGAGATGTTTACTGATAATTGTGATAAATGTACAGAATGTACGAAGTATAAAAATAATTGTCTTAGAGAATTTTTTACTTTAACTGCTACAGCATATGACAATAGAGATAAAAAGTATGAAAGCCCTAGTGTTCAAGCTAAATTTTTGCTTTATGATTTAGATGTTCATAATGAACAAAAGAAAAATATAGCTTTAGCTGAAAAAGAAAGAAAGAAAAAAGAAGCTGAAGAGGAAAAATTAAGGCTTGAAGAAGAAGTAAATGATAAAAATTATCAACTTGAAGATAAAGACAATGAATTAAATAATAAAACTCAGGAGTATGAAGATAAAGTTGAAGAATCATTAATTAATAAAGGAACTATACCAACAGGACTTATTAATAATGATTGTTTTTGGAGAGAGGATGGACAATGTATAGAAATTTGGGTTGATGCGGAATCAAAAAAATATGGGTATAAACGAAAGAGTGAAAATTATAAAGAATATCCATATACTATTTATGTTAGCTATAATTTTAATAGATTATATGATATGGGGGCAGGACTTTATCCTGCTGAATTATGGGTAGAATATCATGCCCCTAAAGGCATTATTGATACCTTTAGTCATGATGTTGATCATCCTAGAACTTCACCAAGAATATTAGTATTTAACTCTAAAATACTTGAAGCAGAAGTTGAATCATTGGTTGAAATGGCTAAAGAAGATATTGATAACAATATGGAATTAAATACAAAACTATTTTTACAGATTCGAAGAAAAATGATAAATAGTGCTGTTGCTTCAGCAGAAGAAATTGAACGATATATTTTAGAAATGAAAGAAGCTACTTTGACTACTAAAGTTGAAATGAATTTAACAGAACAAGAGTATTTAATGGCTCTTTCTTTAGCTGTTGATTCTATTCCTCTTATTTCTACTTCAAAATCTTTAAGCCAATTAACCTTAGGGCAAGAATGGTTTACAGCAGATGTGATATCAAGACCAGAGGAAGCACTTAATGTTATTTTATCGATATACCCACCTGCTAAAATAGCAAGAAAAGCTAAAAAATATGGAGTACAAGTTGATAGAGCAAAGCTTATTATTAAAAATAGAAAAATTGGTAAACAAGCAGAAAAACTTTTAAAAGTAAATTCTAGTGTTATTTAAAAGTAGAAATGTCACCCTTTTTTTCAAAGTTAAAATGTCACTATTTGTGTTGCATTTTTTCATACTTTAAAATTAGTCATCCAAGGGTGTTTTTTTCAAGTTTTTTCATAATGAGATAAGATATTAGTTTTCAATAATTCTATCTCATTTTCTTTTTGAATTTTACCAATTTTTTCTAATTCTTCAATTTCTTTTTTCATTTCTTCAAAATTAGAACTAGAAACTGGAGCCATTGGTAATTTATACTGTCTTTTTCTTTTCTCTTCTAATTTTTTAAAAGTTAAATATTTGCCATTTTTAGAAAGATAAATATTTCAATTTAAATGTTCTTCAACTGTTATTTTATCTCATTTATACAAAGTTATTCATCATCATTTTTTATTTCTGTAACATTGAAAATACTCATTTTTAAAGGCTATTGTAAAATCATTCTTTAATTTTCTTTCAGAATGTTTTGAGAATATTTGATTTAAATGGTCTTTCTCATTTTTAGTTAAAATTATATGTAAATTAGCTTTTTCTCTAGGCTCAATACTAAATTGTTTATTAAATCTTGGAAGAAAAACTTCTTTTAAAAATTTATTAGCAGAATCAGTATCACAAATATTTTCTTCTCTCATTTCTTTTATTAACCTGTCTTGAAGTGTGAAATTCATTCTTTCTACTCTTCCTTTTCACTCTGGAGAATTGGCAAAAATTAGCTTAATTCATAGTGTTTGACATATTCTTCAAAATTGAGTTGGAAGATTTTTATCATTTGTGGCATTAGGATGGTTTATTTTGTAAGTTGCAAATTTATCTAAATAAATTGCTCTAGGTTTTCCATTTTTTAAAATATCTTCTTTCCAAAAATTCATTGTTGGAATTAATCATTCAGATTTATCAAATTTAGCATTAACTTCACCTATAGCATCATCAACTTTAACTAATAGACATAATTCTTCTCATCAATTTCTATCTTCAAGCCATTTATGATATGAACCATCATATTGCTCTAATTCACCATAATTAGCCACTCTTTCTCTTTTTGTGAATTGTTTTTGAACCTTTCTTTTTTTATATTTTACAAGATTATTTTTAATTAATTCATTTCTTAAAGTTCAGTAGCTTATTTTTATTTTATGTTTTTCTAAAAGTTTTTCACGAAAATGTATAATATTGTAATCATCATATTTTTCCTTTCTTAATTTTAGAATTTCTAAATATCTAGAATTATCTTTTTTATTATTTGAAGGCTTTCATCTAGATTTGTGAATTAGTCATTTTATTCATTCCAGTGTATATTTTTTCTTTTTCCTTATTATTTGTCTTTTTCATAATCAAAGTAGTTCCCCTGCCTTATTATTAGTGATTTCTTTATTTAATACTTTATCTAAAATTGATTTTATTTCTAAATCTTTATTGCTCATTTTAAAATAGTTAGTCATATATATTATGAATTAAGTAATATTATTTACTTAATTTTATCATAAAAGTGACATTTCTACTTTGTAAAATAGTGACATTTTAACTTTGAAAGTTACAAAAAGTAAATTCTAGGTTGACAAAAGAATTTACAACACTATCATCTAAAGTAAGTGAAAATTCAGACATATCATATTTAGCAACCATTAAAATTAATGGAAAAAATGTTAAAAAAAGAAGATACTTTGACTTGTTTGATAGTAAAACAAAAACAGGCATTGAATCAAAAGTAGGTAATCCAAAACTTACCGATTTTACTAAAACTCAAATACAAAAAGATATAGCCTCTCTAGTGAAAAGACATACAAAAAAAATAGTTTGGATTTCAAATAAAAATAATAAAGGTGATGTTGGGTTTGATGATAAATTTATTAAATATGCTAAAGATTTATTAAAAAAGACAAAAGGTGTT
Organism: Halarcobacter sp.; assembly: GCA_965243765.1. Taxonomy (GTDB): domain Bacteria; phylum Campylobacterota; class Campylobacteria; order Campylobacterales; family Arcobacteraceae; genus Halarcobacter. Next base: position 520,028 of record CBDEWB010000019.1, on the reverse strand, counting down.
AGTGAAGATATGTTTGAGTTCAGAGGTAAAAAGTTTAAACCACCATATCTAAACACAGATAATATTTATAAAGGTATTGATTAATTATGGACAATATATATGAATATAAAATTTTTGATTGGTTAGATAATATTGACTTAAATAAATTATCTAAAAAAGAGGCAAAAGAAAAGTTTACTATTTTTACGGGCAGTAAAGATACTCGTATTAAGGAATTTAAAAAACTAATAGAACCTACTTTATGCCAAAAGCACTTAATTAAATTTTCAAATAATGAAGTTTTAACATTTGGTGAGTATATAAAACTTGAAAAACAAAAAAAAATGTCTTTAGATTATTCATTAGAAAGCATTCAGGCAGTAAGTGATTGGTTAACGGAAAAAACTATAAACTACAGAAAAGAAGTTGATATAGCAAGTGGTATGGAAGAGCTTGATATTTTTGATTTGTCTCCGCTATGGAAATCAATAGCTACTGATGTATCTATTTACTATATGGAAACACTAAAGAAAAATTTTGACTCAGATTTAAAATGGACAATTCAAAATGAAAAAGTTATGGATAGGAATTATCCTGCTATAACTGGTTGGAAAGAATTAGAAGACTATAATGATGGTATTTTATTTCATATTTTAAGGGAAATATTTTTACTAATATATAACAATGAAAAAAAAGAGGACTTTTTAATAGGACGACTAAATTACCATATGGAGGATTTATTATGATAAACGGGAAGATATTATTTTTAAGTTTTACATTAATACTAGCTGGTTGTGGAAGTGGTGGAGGCAGTGATAATTCGAATACAGAAACAAGCATAGTCCAAGAAAATAATAAAATTAACAATGTAGAACTCGGTCCTGTAAGGGGTGCAAATGTTGCTATTTCTACACTTAATGGACAACAGTTTTTATACTCTACAGTTACAGATGTAAATGGAAAATATACTATAGATGTCAATGAATTTAATATAAACTTAGAAAGTTTAACTGTATATCCTCAATATGTTTTAGTGACTGCAACAAATGGGGTAGATATTGACCCTGAGGATGATGGAGATACAACAAATTCTTCCCCAGTAGCAGTAAATGGAACAGTTAAAGGTATATTTAAAACTTCAATATTACAAAATAATGAAGATTTATCTATAAATCTTTTATCTACAGCCATAAGTGAAGTTTTAAAAGATAAAGAAAAAATCGATGATGAACAGATAGCTTATGTTGCAAAAGAGTTAGGAATGGAAGATATCAACGGAGATGGGAAAATAGATAATAAAGATATTTATCTTTATCGAATGTCAGAATATGAAACAGATATTGAAGCCAAATTAAGAGAAAACTTTTTAGGTGCTATACATGATGGAGATAATGATAAAATAGAAGAAATATCAAATGAGCTGAGAGAACAATACAACTTAATGTTTATTAGTTATATTATTTCAGATTCAACAGCTAAATTATCAATAGAAAAATCAAAAAAAGATTCTCAAATAATGTATAAAGTAAATGCTAAAAAAAATGATATATTAAATAATGTATATTTATCCTCTATTAATTTACAAAAAAATGATTATATAGTCTATAAGGAGTGTAAGAATAATAAGTGTTCTGTAGTTCAAATAGCTTCATTTGATGGAAAAGTTGTACATCAATTTTTTCTAAGAGTTTCAGATTTTGGGATTTATGAAAATATTGAGTATATGAATGGATTAAGAAAATCAATTAATGATGATAGTAGAAAAATACAAAATCTACAAAGTGAAATAAGTATCATTAATGATAATATAAAAAATAGTGAAGATAAAATTGATGAAATTAATTTAAATATTGAAGATATTAAAAATGACAATACTGATTATGAATTATAAGTATAAAACTTAATGTGTTGTACAAAAAACTTAAACAAGAATCATTTTTAATGATTTTTTTATTTGCTCTAAACAGTATGTTACAATTATTTTAGCACCTAAAATAATTGACAAATTTCAGGCTTATTTGATACCTAATTAAGCCCACAAAATAGCTAAAAATATTAGCTATTTTTGTTTGAATTGTGTTGTAATATATCTGTCATGACAAACATTTATATTTTAATTTAAAAAATTATGCAAAACACATTTTGAAAAATCCTAGAGATAAAAACAGGAAAAAAAGACCTACTCATAAAAGCCGTTTATGTTCTAAATTCAACATCAACTGGAGAGTGAACATATTTTATATACTTCTACGATATTTTTACCCATACTTTCTATATCAACGATATTGAAAACCTTTGTAATAATACTAGAACTAGTGCTATCCATATTATAGAAAATATTGTAAACAAAGCATATAAGCAAGAGATGAACTCTTTTACACCTTTACTACAAAAAATACAGATGAATAAAAAACCACAAGTTTTTTGTATCTATATTCAAAAACAAACTAAAGAAGTCGTAATTGACAAAGTCAATTTAAAAGCTTTTAGATGATTAGACTGATTAATTATCGGTTTCAAAAATCCTACTGGGAACAAAAGCTAAATCATACCATCTTAAGAAATCTTAAGAACCAAAGCTATCATTTTTAATGATAGTGCAAGTTTGCAAAGCCTTAAGAATTCTAAAGAATTTTAAGTCATTGCAACTTGTTCAGGAAAATTAAGGGGAGTTTCCCCTTATTCCTAAAGACCTTTAAACCCCTTTTTTTATGATGATAAATCATCATATTTGTAAAGATAATTTCATATACAAATTTATCTTTATCGTGCAAATTCTCTAGCTACTGATTCTCTACCTTTTTCTATAAAAAATAAAAGTGTAGAAGTAAGAGTTGCTTGATTTAAAAGAACTTGATATTTTTTCAAATCATCATATTGAGAGTTCGTAAAAGTTAGCATAACTTTTTTATCTCTTCTTTGGGATTCATCTTTTAATGGTGGACGACCTGCTTTTTTATCTGACATAAAAATCCTTTTGTTTTGTATATAGTAAAATTATATAATACTTAGTATAAATATGTATTTAATTAAAAATACTTAAATCTCATCAAATCAATTTATTATACCATTTTCATATTAATACTTAGTATAAATTATTTAGAACTAAGGAAATATACTTTATAATTGCTCCATAAGAAAAAATAAAGGAGTTTATTATGGGAAATGATGAAAAAATTGTATTTGATACTTTGTATGCTAAACACAAAAAAGTAGCTATTTCAAAAAAAGAGATGTCACAAGAAACTGGATTAAGCATATCAACCCTTGATAGACTTAGAAAAAATGGTATTGGTTGTAGTTATATAAAACAAAATAAAGGCGATGTATTTTACCCCTTAATAGAATTAGCAAAATACTACTGTCAAGCCACAATAAAAACTGTATAAAATTTATTTTTTAAAAGTAGTAAAAAATGAATAATTATCAAAAGAACTATAAAAAACAATATCAAAATAAAAATAAAATTGTAACAATACCTTTAAAAAATATCTATTATGAAGAACTTAAAAGAAGAAGTATATATTATGATTTAAGTGTAAATACTTATGCTAAAAATATAATAACAAACTCTTTAAATAGTGATACAACTTCAATAATTAGCCCAGTACAAAAAGAATATATCTCAAAATATATACAAATTTCAAGAGGTATAGCAAATAACATAAATCAACTGGCATATAAAAGTAATATTGGAGAGAGTATTGATACAAATGTATTAATACAATCTTTAAGAGTCTATGAAGAAGAGTTTAAAAATTTTATATCAAAGTTATAAATTATGATTATAAAATCAATGAGTAGAAAAAATATCTCTTTTTTAAAACTGTTAAAGTATTTTGAAAAAGAGCAAGTCAAAAGTAGATTTATACACAATCTCTATTCAAATATAAATGATAGAAAACAGATAATAAAAGAGTTTATGGCAAATGCTAAATATTTAAAAAACTCTAGGGGTAAAGTTTTTTTGTATCATGAAATATTATCACTTGAAAATAATAATCTAACTCTAAAAGAGCAAGAAAAAATACTACAAGATTTAACAAAAAACTACATACAAGCAAGAGCAAATGAACATCTTGTTTATGGAGTAATCCACGAAGACACGAATAATCTACATATACACTTGATGATTAGTAGCAATAAGGTATCAGAAAATAAAAGAGTAAGATTATCAAAAAGTGAGTTTAAAAATATTCAAGCTTCTTTAGAATCTTATAAAAATAGAACATATCCACAATTATCTAAAACTAGTCATTATCAAGATAAAACAAAAGATATAAGTAAATCAAAAAATCGTGAACAAGAGATAAAACACAAAAGAAACAAGCAAACAAAAAAAGAGTTTTTAAAAGAAAGTTTGCAAAATATTTTTACAAGATCACTTTCAAAAGTGGCATTAGAAAATAGCTTAAAAGATAAAGGATTTTATTTATATAAAAGAGGTTCTAATTTTTTAATAAAGTATGAAAATAAAAATTATAGATTAAAAACTTTAGGTCTTGATAATTTGTATGAACAAACTTTAACAAAATTAGAAAAAATTGAAAAGAGAAAAGAAAAACGGAGAAGTTTTAAAAATGAAAAAATAAGAGATAAAACAATAAATCAATCTTTTTCAAGACAAAGATGATTAAAAATAAGGAGTAAAATATGAATCAATCATACAAAAAACAAGAGCAATATATTAGAAAAAATAAGGCAAAAAAGAGAAAAAAACAAAGAGAATTAGAGGGGAAAAATAATAGTCAAAAAGTTAAAGATTTTGAACTTGATAGCCTTAGTTTTTTTATGCACCCCCTTATGCTTTTATGATAAAATGAGCTATGGAAATTTTAGCACTCATATTTTTTATTTACCTAATGTATATTGTAATGAAAAATGTATTTATAAAACTTGGATTTACTTTTATTAATGGCAATAGAAGAACTATGAATTTTTTTAATCCTTTAGGACATCTTTTTAAACTACTAATTGGTGGATTTAAAAATGATGGAATGATGAGTAGTTATAAACAAAATAAAATATTTTCTTCAAAAAATACAGGTCTTTTAATTGATGGAAAAGATAAAAGGTTAAGTGAGAAAGAAAGTTTTAATCATCTAGCTTTGATAAGTCGTACTGGTGGAGGGAAAACAACATCTTATGTAATTCCAAATATCTTTAAATTAGCCAGTGAAAAAAAATCAATGGTAATAACTGATATAAGCGGAGAGTTATTTAAAGCTACAAGTGGTTATTTAAAATCAAAGGGCTATAAAATATATGTTTTAAATCCTGAAAACTTAAATGAATCAATAGGATATAATCCACTATTTTATATCAAAGATTCTTTAGATATTGATGAACTTGTAAATGTGCTTATTAAATCAAATAAAGAAACTACAAGTACAAGTAGTGAAAATGAATATTGGGATAATGGAGCTAAACTTTTAATATCTATATTAATAAAAATACTACTAGCAAAAAATGATTATAGATATATCAATTTAGCTAATGTAAGACATTTAATAAATAACTTTGGAAGTGATGGGGAAGCATTATTTACTTTAATTGATGAATTTGCTGATGATTCTACCTACAATGATTTTAGAGGATTTATAAAAATGAATCCACAAACAATGTTAAGTATTGTATCAACAGCAAATGTTGCTTTATCTCCTATAGCTATAAATGAAAATTTAGCAAAACTTACTTCAAACCATACTATAAACTTTGATAAAATAAGAGCTGAAAAATCAGTAATATATATTAAAATTCTAGGGCAAAAACAAAGACAATATAAGTTTTTGTTAAATATTTTCTATAATCAATTTTTTAGTTATATGATGGAAAAATTACCTTCAAAAAATGATTTAGCTATTTATTGTTTACTTGATGAGTTTGGTAATATGAATTTACCAAATTTTGATACAACCATAACTACTATTAGAAAGTATAAAATATCAATATCTATTATTTTACAAGATATAAATCAATTAGAAAAAACTTATGGTAAGGCAAATTCTCAAACTATTTTAAATGGTGGAATATCTAGTAAATTATATTATAGTGGGGCAGGACTTGGAGTAACACAAATATTATCTGAAATGTTAGGAGATATTGAGAATATTAAAACAGATATTGAAGGTAATTTTTATTACAGAAATGAAAAAGTAATGTCTTCTAGTGAGATACGAACAATGGCAGATGATGAAGCACTTTTTATCACTTCAAATTTACTTCCTGCAAAGTTGAAAATAAAACCTTTTTTTAAAGATTTTATATTTAAACAATATTCTAAAAAAGCACCTTTTAAAATAGATTCTAAAAATCATTTAAAAGATATTGAATATCTTGATTTAGAAGAAGAGCAGGGCAATAATGAGTGAATGAGATAATAAATATCATTATATCAGAACTACAAGGACTAAACCTCTTTATAATGCTTAGTATGGGATTATATATACTTATTGGTTGGTTTATATCAAAGTTCGCAAAAAAGACTTTTTTTAGGCTTATATGGGTTGTTTTTGGATTATATGCAATAATACAAAATGCTCAAACATCTGATTCAATATTATTTGATGAAGATACTCTTTTTGGTATAGGTTTTATCTTGCCACATATAAAGTTTGTATTTGAATGGTTAGCTGATATGTATGATAGTTTCAAAAGAACTACTGCAAATATCTATTATTTTATAATAACTGTTTATTTTAAAATCAAGAAAGTTGTTTTATGGTTTTATCAAACTTACAAAAAGATACAAGGATTTCTTAGTAAACAAAAATATGACAAAACTAACAAAGAGAAAAAACAGAATAATTACTATCACGAACAGCAATATTCTAACTCATATGAGCAAGATGAGAAAACAAACAATAGAGATAATAGTTATTCTAAAAACAATGAAGAGCAAAACTCATCATATTCAAATAACACTTACGAAGATAACTCAAATCATAATCCTTATGGAACAAAATTTGAACAGTTTTTTTCAAGTGATTATTATATAATACTTGGTGTATCAAGGAGTGATGACAAGGCAACTATCAAAAAAGCATACAGAAAATTAGTTATGAAGTATCATCCTGATATAAATTCAAGTGATGAAATGAAAAAATATACTACTATTTGTCAAATGCTGAATAAGGCTTATGAAGTTTTGGGGTAATAAGGTTACATATAGGCTACACTTTAAAATTTTTAGTATAAAATAAATAAGTCTTAAAATAGCTATAAGTACCTATATTAAGTGTGTTTGAGTGATTATGAAAGTTATGATTTAACTAATTACCTAAAGGTTACCACTCCATTTATCTTAGCTTGACTCCGACCAACCTAGAAGGTCGGAGAAATTATCAGATTATATTTATAAAACTTTAATTATTAAATCTCTTCTAAATTTTTATACTCTTCATCTGTAAAGATTCTTGAAACAGTAATAAATTGATAACCTAAATCTATTTCAAGTGAAAAGGAGTTCCCAAAGGCAGTCTCTTTTTTTACATCAATTGTAATATGAGAATGTTTAAAATACTCAAACTGATCTTTATCCATGAAAAAATCAACTCCACAAACAACTCCAAGTTTTATATTTCTCGAAGGTACATAAAAATCACTTTTGGCATAACACATAGGCGCAGTTCCATCACAACAACCACCACTTTGATTAAATACTAATTCGCCAGTCTCTTCTTTTAATTTTTCTATAATTGCGGCGGCGGCAGGAGTTACAGCTAATCTTTCAGTACTCATATCTTGTCCTTTGTTTTAGTATAACTAAAAAAAGGTATAGAAATACAATTCTATACCTTTTAAGATTTCTTTAAAATCAGTGTCTAAAAGAATCCTAAAGCATCTTTTGAATAAGAAGTTAAGATATTTTTTGTATGTCTATATGCATTTAACATCATCATATGAGTTTCGCGTCCAATACCTGATTTTTTGTATCCACCAAATGATGCATGGGCTGGATATAAGTGATAACAATTCACCCAAACTCTACCAGCTTCAATTCCTCTTGAGAATTTATGTAATTGGTGTGTATCTCTTGACCATACACCTGAACCTAATCCATAAATTGTATCATTTGCAATTTCTAAAGCTTCATCTTCATCTTTAAAAGTAGTAACAGCAAGTATTGGTCCAAAAATTTCTTCTTGGAAGATTCTCATTTTGTTATGACCTTTGAAGATTGTAGGCTGAATGTAGTTTCCATTAGGGAAAGTTTTATTATCATATTCTTCTCCTCCACAAAGAAGTTCAGCACCCTCTTCTTTACCAATTTTAATATAAGAAAGAATTTTTTCTTTTTGAGAGACTGAACACTGTGCACCCATTTTAGTAGTAGGATCAAGCGGGTTTTCCATCGTAATAGCTTTAATTCTCTCTAAACATCTTTTCATGAATGGTTCATAAATTGATTCTTGAATTAAGGCTCTTGACGGACAAGTACAAACTTCTCCTGAATTAAATGCGAACAGTACTAAACCTTCAATTGCTTTATCAAAAAAGGCATCATCTGCATCCATGATTGATTCTAAGAAAATATTTGGTGATTTCCCACCAAGCTCTAAAGTTGAAGGAATAATATTTTCAGTTGCATATTGCATAATTAATTGACCAGTTGTAGTCTCACCTGTAAAGCCAACTTTTTTGATATCTGGATGAGTAGCTAAATGTTTACCTATTTTTCCACCAGCCCCATTAATAATATTAACTAAACCTTTTGGAAGTATTTCAGCAATTATTTCCATTAAAATTAATATTGACATAGGAGTTGCAGATGCAGGTTTTAATACTACTGCATTTCCAGCAGCTAACGCAGGTGCAATTTTCCAAGCTGCCATTAATAATGGAAAATTCCATGGAATAATTTGGGCAACAACACCTAAAGGCTCATAAACTTCTTGAGAGATTGTATTTTCATCTAAATCAGAAACACTTCCACTCTCTCCTCGAATAACTGATGCAAAGTATCTGAAATGGTCAACAACTAAAGGAATATCAGCTGCAAGTGTTTCTCTTACTGCTTTACCATTATCTAAAGTTTCAGCAATAGCTAAAGCTTCTAAATTTGCTTCAATTGCATCTGCAACTTTATTTAACATAGTTGATCTTTCAACTACAGTAGAATGCTTAAATGATTCAAATGCTTTCACACCAGCTGCAACTGCTGCATCAACATCAGCTTCATTTGATCTTGGAATCCTTGTAAGAACTTCACCATCAATAGGTGATATATTTTCAAAGTATTCATTACTTATTGGAGCAACCCATTCTCCACCTATGAAGTTTTCATATTGAGGTTTATATTGAGGTTTAGTATATGCCATTTTTATATCCTTTAAAATTAATTTTTTTGAATAAATTTAACAAACCTTTTGGTTATTTAAATTTTGTCCATAATGAAAGTCTACTCTTATTTTATAGCATGAATATAGCCAAAGCATAGACTAAATATAACAAGAATAAATACACGCTATGCACTATATATAGGTATTAGTAGTGTAAGTACAGCATTTTATTTTAATATAAATTAATAAATTAACCGTCTAATTTATGTTATAATCAGCTTATGAAAACATATAACTATACATTTCAAAACAATTACTTGAAAGATAAAATTGATTATTCTATATATAAAAATAAAAAAAATATTTTAATTCAAGTTTTTTGTGGTCAAAATGAAAGTACCTTGCAACATATTATCAATACTATAATAGATAACTTACCAAATGCAATATGTATAGGAACAACAACCGATGGAGAAATAAAAGATAAAAAGGTATCAACGCTTAAAACTGTAATCTCTATTTCAATATTTGAAAATACTTTTATAAAATCATCAATAAAAAAAGGTTCTAATTCTTTTGAAAATGGATATAAAATTGCAAATGAATTAATTACAGATAATACAAAACTTATTATTACATTTACAGATGGAACAACTACGAATGGGGAAGAATTTCTAAAAGGTATAACTGCTTTTAATAGTTCGATTATGGTATGTGGCGGAATGGCTGGAGATAATGGAGTATTTAAGCAAACCTATATTTCTTGTGGCACAAAAATAATAAACTGTGGAGCAGTTGCCATCTCTCTTAATTCAGATGTATTACAAGTAACAAATGATTACAAATATGATTGGTTACCAATAGGAATAGAACATACAATTGATAAAGTTGAAGGTAATAGAATTTATGAAATTTCAGGAATGAAAGCAATTGAATTTTATGAAAAATATTTAGGAGATAGCGACTCATATACAGAGTTTCCACTAATAGTTCAAAGAAATGGTATCTCTGTTGCTAGAGCTTTATTAACTAGATATTCAGATGGTTCTTTAGGATGTGGAGGAAATCTCTACAAAGGAGATAAAGTAAAACTTGGTTTTGCAAATGCCGAGTTAATTATGAAAAACCCTTTGAGGTATTTAAAACATATAAATAAATATCAAGCAGAAACATTTTTTATCTACTCCTGCATGGCTAGACGTCGTTATATGCAAAAGTTAATAAAAGTAGAAATTGAACCTTTTGCACAAATAGCACCAACTTCTGGTTTTTTTACTTATGCTGAATTTTTTCATACTAATTCACGAAATAAATTAATGAATCAAACAATTACAGTTGTGGGATTAACTGAAAACCCAAGAAAAGTAAAAAAAGAAATTTCAACAAAATCAAATATTGTAAAACATAATGAAACTTCATATGCAAAAACTATTCAAGCTTTGACAAATCTCATTCAACAAAGTGCACAAGACCAAAAAGAACAATCAAAAGTTTTGGAAGAACAAATCAAATACTCTCAGAATCTTTTAAAAAATCAAAAACTTTTTTTAAGACATGCCGTTCATGAAACAAATACTCCTTTATCTGTTATTATGAGTAATATTGAACTATATGAGATGGAAAATGGAAAAAATCAATACTTATCCAATATTGAAGTTGCTATGAAAAATATATTTTCTATTTATGATGATTTAAGTTATTTAGTAAAAAAAGATCAAGTTTCTTATATAGTTCATTTAATAAATTTAGTTGATTTTCTCAGAAGTAGATTATATTTCTTTGAAAAAGTTGCAAATCAAATGGAAGCAAATTTTATTTTTGAAGTAGATTGTGAAGATATGCTTATTAATTTTAATGAAACAAAACTCCAAAGAATAATTGACAATACTCTAACAAATGCAATAAAATATACTTATGAAAAACAGCCAATTACAGTTAGACTGTATAAACTAAATAAAAATTTCAAGTTTTCTGTTTCTAGTCACTCGAAAAAAATCCAACATCCAAAAAAGATTTTTGAAGAATACTATAGAGAAGAAAAATCCCAAGAAGGTTTTGGCTTGGGATTAAATTTAGTTAAAAGAATTTGTGATGAAGAAGGTGTTATTATAAGTCTTACTTCAATTACAAAATTTACGTGTTTTACATACACATTTAAAGGTTATTAATGAAAATATTACTCTTAGAAGATGATATTATGCTAAATAAAGCAATAAATCAATACTTAGAATCAACAGGTCATGTTGTTTTATCTACTATGGATGGAAAGGGTTGTCTAGAAACTTTAGAAAAAGAAACATTTGATTTATTAATCTTTGATATAAATGTTCCAGATATTGATGGGCTAACTATTTTAGAAAAGTTACATGAACAAAAAAGAATGGTGCCTACAATTTTTATATCAGCACTTATTGATATAGAAGATATTACTCGTGCTTTTGATATAGGGTGCCATGATTATCTTAAAAAACCTTTTCATTTAAAAGAGTTGACTCTTAGAATTAACAAGATTCTACAAACAAGACAAGTACCTCAAGAACATAAAAGATTATCCATATCATACAGTTATGATTCAAAAGAGAGAGTTCTACTTTTTAATAATGACCCACAAATTCTTCCTAAGCGTCAAATTCAAATTATCGATTTACTAGCTGCAAATAGAAGTTTAGTATGTAATTATGATATGTTTAGAGATTATGTTTGGAATGATGACTATATTGATAATGCTACGATTAGAGCTGAAGTTAATCGTGTTAAAAAAGTACTAAAAGAGGATTTCATTATAAATGTTAGAGGTATTGGATATATGATAGAGAGACCAAAATAATTGGTCTTCTCGGCTTAATGAAAAATAGAATTTATGTTATAATATGTCCAGTTTCACCACGTTATGGTTGCCTAGTTACATAAATAAGAAAGCGATAGCTTAACAACATAATTGTAAAATCTTTACAGCAAATAAGGATTTTAAAAATGCCACAAGTCTATCACTCTAATGCCAGAACAAACCAGCATGTAAGAGAAATAATACAACAATCTAATTTAACAAATGTTGAATTAGCAAATAATTATAATGTGAATGTTAAAACTATCGCCAAGCATAAAAATAGAGATTTTTTAAATGATAAAAGTTCAAGACCAAAAAGAATCCATTATGCTCTAACACCTTTAGAAAAAGAGTTAATTAAAGTAGTCAGAACAATGACTTGGATGGAGTTAGATGACTTAGCAGATACAAATTCCAAATGCAAATAGAAGTAATGTTTATCGCACTTTAAAAGCCTTTGATATAAACAGAGTTCCACAAGAGCAAAAAGAAAAAGCTAAAAAGTTCAAAGAGTATGAGCCTGGTTATTTACATATAGATGTAACTTATTTACCAAAGTTTGACAAGCAAAAATATTACCTATTTGTAGCAATAGACAGGTCTACAAGGCTACTTTACTATAAAGTGTATGAGAATAAGACAGCAGCAAATGCAGTATCTTTTCTAAAAGAATAATGTCCCTAGAAAAACAAACCAGTTAACCAAGTATTCTTATTCTAAATGATAGAATAAAATACAAAATATAGGGATAAATAAAAATGAGTACAAAAAGAAAAACATATAGTGCAGAATTTAAATCAAAGTTAGTTCTTGAGGTTTTAGAGGCAGAGAAAACTATAAATGAGATTGCAAGTCATTACGAAGTTTTACCAGTAAGTTTAAAAAACTGGAAAAAACAGTTTTTAGAAAACATGTCACTTGCATTTGATAAAAGTTCGGTGGTAAGAGAGTATAAAACTGAGATAGAAATTTTACAAAAAGATAAAGATAACATGGCTAAAAAAGTTGGTGAATTAACATTAGAAAGAGATTTCCTAGAGGGAAAGCTCGTAAGCTTGGTCTCATCTAAGAGTCGTAAGACTTTTGTAGATTCTGAGCATAAACTCTCCCTAAATAAACAATGTATAGCACTTAATATTTCAAAGTCATCATTATATTATATACCTGTACAAAAGTTCAGTAGTGATGAAGATATTACACTATTAAATATGGTTAATGATATATACTCAGAGTTTCCATATTATGGAACAAGAAGAATGCTAACTGCATTAGAAAATGAAGGATTCTTTGTAGGTAGAAAGTTGATCAAAACAATCTATCAATATCTAGGGATAAGAGCGATATATCCTACAAAGAAGACCACTATACCAAATAAAGAACATTATAAATATCCATACTTATTGAAAGAGTTTAAAAATGATAAAAATCAAGTAATTATTGATACTCCAAATAAAGTATGGAGTACAGATATTACATATATTAAACTTGAACGAGGTCATGTTTATTTAGCTGCAATTATTGATTGGAATACCAAGAAAATATTATCTTGGAAACTATCAAATACAATGGATGTATCACTTACAACAAGTGTGTTAAATGAAGCATTAAGTCTATATCCTAAACCTGATATAGTGAATACTGATCAAGGCTCACAATATACAGCGTCAGCTCATGTTGATATATTAAATAAACATGATATTAAAATATCCATGGATGGTAAAGGGCGAAGTATCGATAATATCGTAATTGAGAGATTCTGGCGTAGTATCAAATATGAAGAAATATATCTAAATGATTATAAAAGTATGAATGAATTGAGATACTCAATTGATAATTATATGCAAAAATATAATAGTAGAAGATTACATTCAGCTATTGGAAATAAGACACCAAATGAGGTATATTTTAAAGCTATTAATAATTTAGATAGTAAATTGTTACAAAAAGTATCATAGGTATTTGGAATAAGAAAACTTGGTTAAGTGGTCTTGACAAGGGAGGACATTATAAAGAATGTAAAGAATTTTTTCCATTTTACTTAACACATATTTTAACAGATAATGGACTAGAGTTCACAGACAAATGGGCAAGAGGAAAAGGTTTTGTAAGTGGTAATCATAAGTTTGATGTAGAGTGTAAAGATGATGAGATAGAACATAGGCTAACAGCTCCATACACACCTCAAACTAACGCAATGGTAGAAAGAGTAAACGGAACTATTAAAAATGCTACAATTAAAGCAGAAGAGTATGACAATATTGATGATGTTAAAAAAGATTTAAATAAATTTTTGATATACTACAACTTCAATAGAAGACATGGTTCTTTAAAAAAAGAATTAAAAGTTAGAACTCCATTTGATGCAGTTCAAAGTTGGTTTCAAACGAAACCTGAAATATTTAAGATTTTACCAGATGTGTTTCAACATATTGTTTTTGAAATGGTACAACGTGGTGAAACTTGACATCTAATAACTCTTTGTGTACTTTAATATAACCATAACATGGTATATCTACAAATATTTTAACTATCTCATTTTTAATATCTTGTTTTATAGGATTTACCATAGGTACATAAAATAAATTACTTCTATTATAATTAAGTAGTTTACATTGTTTTACAACTGAAATTATTTTACTATCTGTTTTATCTGCTAACTCTTTTTTATAGCTAGAGTCCAAGCTCTTTAACTTTCCCACAGCCCACTCATTCTCTACAGTTAATTGACCTACTACTTTTGCATATTCATCAAGTTTTGCTTTTAATTTTATATTTTCTTCTTTATATTCTTTAACTGCTTTAGCAGGTTCCATTGCAACTACTGCATTATTTAAAAATATCTTTTTCCAGTTTTGCAAATTCTTCGGTGTTATATTATTTTTACTTGCAATTTGTGTTAATGTTTTGTCTTCTTTTAAAAGTTCTAGTACTAATCTTGTTTTGAATTCAGCACTATAAACTGTTCTTGTTCTGCTCATATTATTATCCTTTATTTTTATTGTTTAATTTTACTATTTTAAGAATTAAACTTTAGAAAAAATTGTTTGTTTTTCTTGGGGTAGTATAGATATTGTTTCTGCTGAAAGTTCATATCCATATAAATCATCAAGATGTAATTGAATATCCCTTACACTCATGCCTTTGGCATAAAGTGATATTATTAAATTGAGAGTTCCTTCAAGAATTGTTTCTCTTTTTTTTATTAGTTGTGGTTCAAAACTAGAATCTCTGTCTCTTGGGATTTCTAAATCAACTTGACCATATTTGGAATTGAGTTTCTTTTTGTTATAACCATTTCTTGAGTTTGTGTTTTTTGAGATTTGGTTCTTTTCATAACCTAAGTGTGAAGTTAATTCTTCTTGTGCAGTTTCTTGTAAAACTTCTTTTAACATTGATTTAAATTCATTCTCTAATGATTCTAAACCTGTAAAAGTACCATCTTTTATTTGTTTCTTTAATTCTTCTAAATTTAATATTGCCATAATGTAAATCCTTAAAATTGATTTACTAGATATTTTATCTAATAAATTTTATTTTTAAGGTTTATATAGTTATATTTACACTCCCCATATCAACTAGTGATATGCTTTAATAATAACACCTTTATTGTTTTTAAGTGATTTAACATAATAATTTGTTGGAGTTAGAATTATATCTTTTCCAAAAGTATCAACAATATACCAAGTTGTCTCTAAAACTCTTTCTCTAGATAATCCTCTGTTCATATATTCTTTTACTTTTTCTTTGAAAGAATTATCTAAATTCTTGATATTTGATTTTAGTTTATTAAAAATTATGTTGTCATCTTTTGCAAGTACTGGAATTATTTCAAATCTTATTGCATCTTTATTCTCTTTAAAAAACTTATTTATACTTCTTTGACAACTTTTTGTTGGAAAAATATTTCCAGATTTAAAATTATAACATGTTAGTGTATTATGTTTTGTAGAGTTATAATACGATTTAAAACTTTTTCTATCAAGTTTTGTTATTTTTGTAATATTTTTTGGTTCTTCTTTTTGTTTCACTTTTAGCATATTGTCTTTTATAAAAGTAAGATTGGTTTTTAATTTTATCTCTTTTGATTGTTTTTTTAATATTTCTTTCTTATCTTGAATATTTTTTGATAATAGAGCCTCTTTTTGTTTTAACTCTTTTATATTATTTTGTAATATTAGCTCTTTATTTGAGATATGAGAACTATTTTCTTCTTTAGTAGAATTTTTTTGTATAAATAAATAAACAATAACACAAAGTAGTATTATTGTAATAATGCTTAGTAAATAAAGAATTATATTTATATTAGAACTATTATTTTTTCCTTTTCTAGCATCTGTACTTTCAATATTTTTTTTAATATTAGCTACTTTAATTTCTTTTTTGAGTTTTTTTTCAATATCTTCAAATGATAGTGTTTTATTGAGTATTTCTTTTAGTTGTTCTGATTTATCTTTGTGCAAAATAAGCCTTTATTATTCTTTATTTTTAAAATAAATAAATAGGGTAAGAGATATAATAGCTAAAAATAATGGATAAAAAAATAAGTACTCTTTTAAAGTTATTGTATTGTTATTTATTTTAGTTTTTTCTAAAGTGTTTATTTGTAAGTATATTTCATTTAAGTCATCTTTGCTATAAGCAATGTAAGACTTAGCTTTTGTCTCTTGTGAAATTCTATTTAATATTATTTCATTAGAGGCACCAATCCCAATAGTGTAAACTTTTATTGAATATTTTTTTAGAAGTTTTATTATTACTTCAATAGGGATAGTGCTAGAATTATCTTCTCCATCACTTAATAAAATAATGATTCTTGATTTTGCTTTAGAACTTTTAAGTATATTAATTCCTGTTGCTAAAGAGTCAATCATTGCTGTTTTATCCCCAATAATTCCAACTTCTAAATAATCAATAATAGATTTTTGTGCTTCTTTATCAAAAGAAAGAGGTGTAGCCATCATAACAGAAGTTCCAAAAACTACTATTGCAATATTGTCGTTTACTCTTTTAGGAATAAAATCTTTTACAATATCTTTTACAACATCAAACCTTGTTTGATTTAACATCTGTTTATTTAAGCCTAACTCTTTCATAGAACCGCTAGTATCAAGACTTAATACAATATCAATACCATCTTTTTTTATGATTTGTGTACTCAACTCTTTAAAAGGAGAAGAAAGTGCAATAACAGAGCAAATAATTAAAAGATATTTTAACATCGATATAAAAATAATTGATTTATGCTGATTTTGTTCAAAAATATTTATATGAGGAATTATATATGTAGGTATTTTAGCTTTACAAAAAATTGTACATAATACAAATATTAAAATAATTAATAAAAGGAATGGGTATTCAAATTTTATATCTAATATATAATCAACCATCAATACTATCCATGAAGATATCAAATCTAACTTTTACATTTTTATCGAAATTCTGTACATTTTTTTTATATTTATATTCATCTAAGTCTTCAATCAATTCCTGACAAAGCCTTGTCTCTCGATCACTAGAAGCTAGTAGCCTTGTATACTTTGATATTGTATAAGCTGCTTGTTTTGTATCATCAAAAGAGATATTCTTAAGAATTTGGCAATACTCTTTTCTTAGGTTTCTTTTTTTATTATTAAAATATTTATATATTAAAAAACTAAGCAAAAATATAAATATCAGAGTTAATATAACTAAAGAAATAAAGATATAAAAACTAATATCAGGTATTTCTACAAGTTGTTTTATATCATAAATTTTAATTTCATTCATTATCTCATCAACCTTAGAAGTTTTGGCAAGGCTTCTTCATGCGTATAAATTTTTGTAAATTTTATACCACAAGATTGAAAGTGTTCATACAATAAATGATCATTCAATTTTACACTTTTTTCATATTTTGAAATTGTATCTTTGTTTAGATACCCATCAAAAGTTTTATTTGTTGAGGGATCAATTAAGTTTACATTTCCAAGCTCGTAAGGTTTTTCTTCAAAGGTATCTCTTACAACAACAGCAACAACTTCATGTTTTTTACTTAGCAGTTTTAAATCTATATTTTTTATCTCAAAAAAATCTCCAATAAGAAAAATAATAGATTTTCTTTTAATTTGTTTAAATAATTCTTCTGAGATATTTTTAAAATTTTGTATTTTACCAAGAGTTTTATAATTAAATATTTTTTCATTCATTATATTTACTACAAATTGTCTTTTTGATTTTTTTGTACAAAGTTCAACTTTAGAATTTGCGATATAAGAAGTAAAAGGATCTCTTTGTTTTATACAAGAGTATGCTAATATTGAACAAATTTCAGTTATTAATTCTTGTTTGAAGCGTTTAGATCCAAAATACACTGAGCCATTTAAAATAGGCACAATATTCACTTGTAACTCTTTTTGAGCATGAAAAACTTTTACATAAGGTTTTTGAAGTTTAGCACTAATTATCCAATCTATTTTTTTTACATCTTCCCCATATTCGTACTCTTTAAGCTCTAAAAAATCATATCCTTCACCCTTTAATAAAGATGAGTTATTTCCAATTACTTCTGAAAATATTTGGCGTCTAGTTTTAATGATGATTTTTTTTAATATTTGATTCATATAATTTTATTATGGAATTTCAATTGTTTCAATAATTTTTTGAATTAAATCATCAGTTTTTATATCCATAGCTTCTGCTTCATAAGTTAAAATTATTCTATGTCTTAATATATTTTTTACAATTAAAGCAATATCAATAGGAGTAACATAATCACTCCCTCGTAAAAAAGCCATAGCTTTTACTGCTTTAAACATATCAATAGTTGCTCTTGGACTTGCTCCAAATTGAATATAATCTTTAATATCTTCAAGACCATAATTTTCAGGCTCTCTTGTTGCACATATAATATTTACGATATACTCTTCAATTTCTTTATCAATATGAATATTTGCAACTTCTTGTTTTAACTTTTTTAAAATGTCTTTATTTATAATTTTATTAAGCTTAATTATTTCATTTGAAGTAACTTTTTTTGCAATTAAATACTCTTCTTCTTTTGTATTATAACCAACAACAATTTTAAACATAAATCTGTCAAGTTGTGCTTCAGGAAGAGAATAAGCACCCTCTTGTTCAATTGGATTTTGAGTTGCTAGGACTAAAAAAGGAGCTTCAACTATAAAAGAGTTTTCAGCAATTGTTACTTGTCTCTCTTGCATAACTTCAAGTAAGGCTGATTGTACTTTAGCAGGAGCTCTATTAATTTCATCAGCTAGTAATAAATTTGTAAAAATAGGACCTTTTTTGATTTTAAACTCACCAGTTTTCATATCATAAATTTGAGCCCCAATAATATCACTTGGAAGTAAATCAGGAGTAAACTGTACTCTTTTAAACTCTAAATCAATTACATTTGCTAAGGTTTTTACTGTTGTTGTTTTAGCAAGGCCTGGAACACCTTCAAGTAAAATATGGCCATTTGTAAGAAGCCCAATTAATAAAGCATCAATCATATCTTCTTGTCCAACTATAATTTTTGCTAACTCTTGTTTGATTTTTTTAATTTTATTATTTATCATTTTTCTCTTCTATTTTAAATTAAAAGATTATATCTAATATTAATATTCCAAAACCTTAAGTAATAAATTGTCAAGTTTCACCACGTTGTACCATTTCAAAAGCAATATGTTGAAACACATCTGGTAAAATCTTAAATATTTCAGGTTTCGTTTGAAACCAACTTTGAACTGCATCAAATGGAGTTCTAACTTTTAATTCTTTTTTTAAAGAACCATGTCTTCTATTGAAGTTGTAGTATATCAAAAATTTATTTAAATCTTTTTTAACATCATCAATATTGTCATACTCTTCTGCTTTAATTGTAGCATTTTTAATAGTTCCGTTTACTCTTTCTGCCATTGCGTTAGTTTGAGGTGTGTATGGAGCTGTTAGCCTATGTTCTATCTCATCATCTTTACACTCTACATCAAACTTATGATTACCACTTACAAATCCTTTTCCTCTTGCCCACTTATCAGTAAATTCCAGTCCATTATCTGTTAAAATATGTGTTAAGTAAAATGGAAAAAATTCTTTACATTCTTTTAGAAAAGATACTGCATTTGCTGCTGTCTTATTCTCATACACTTTATAGTAAAGTAGCCTTGTAGCCCTGTCTATTGCTACAAATAGGTAATATTTTTGCTTGTCAAACTTTGGTAAATAAGTTACATCTATATGTAAATAACCAGGCTCATACTCTTTGAACTTTTTAGCTTTTTCTTTTTGCTCTTGTGGAACTCTGTTTATATCAAAGGCTTTTAAAGTACGATAAACATTACTTCTATTTGCATTTGGAATAATATCAACGATTGTATCTGCTAAGTCATCTAACTCCATCCAAGTCATTGTTCTGACTACTTTAATTAACTCTTTTTCTAAAGGTGTTAGAGCATAATGGATTCTTTTTGGTCTTGAACTTTTATCTTTAATAAAATTCCTATGCTTCCATTTAGAGATAGTTTTAATATTTAGATTGTAATTTTTAGCTAATTCAACATTTGTTAAATTAGATTGTTGTATTATTTCTCTTACATGCTGGTTTGTTCTGGCATTAGAGTGATAGACTTGTGACATTTTTAAAATCCTTTTTTGGTAAAAAGATTTTACTATGATGTTGTTAAGCTATCACTTTCTTATTTATAAAACTAGGAGTCTATCGGATACACATCTAAATATTTTTCAATAAAAAACTCGTGATATACCCCTTGTATAAGGGCTTAAACATTAATATTTAGCTATAATTACATCTATAAAATAACTTAAAAAGTATCTAAATGAATAAATATATATCTTATGATAGAGATCAAGCTTATCTCTTACCACCATCAATTGAAGATTGGCTACCTTAAAATCATCTTGCAAGATTTATTGTTGATATAATAGATCAACTTGATATATCAAGTATAGATAAACAGTATAGTGGAAGATCTGGTAAACAAGCATATCATCCAAAGATATTACTTGGATTATTATTTTATGGATACTCTACAGGTATCTTTTCCAGTAGAAAGTTAGAGAATGCTGCATATGATTCTATAGCATTTAGATATATAGCTGCAAACAGTCATCCTGACCATGATACAATAGCAAATTTTAGACAAAGATTTTTAAATGAACTTGAAGATATATTTGTACAGATACTTTTAATAGCTAAAGGCTCAGGATTATTAAAAGTTGGAAAAGTTAGCCTTGATGGAACTAAAATAAAAGCAAATGCTTCTAAACATAAAGCACTTAGCTATAAGCATGCTAAACAATTACAAAAACAACTTGAAAATGAAGTTAAATCTTTAATGGCTCAAGCTAAAGACATAGATAATAAAGATGAAAATATAGGTATGAACATACCGCAAGAGATATCAAGAAGAGAAGATCGTTTAAAAGTTATAAAAGATGCTATTTCCAAAATAGAAATAAGATCAATTGCTAGATATGAAAAAGATAAAAAAGAGTATGATAATAAACTAAAATATACAGAAGATACAGAAAAACTAACAGGTAAAAAATCTAAAGGTAGAGTTCTAAAAGAACCAGATTCAACTCCTAATGATAAAGACCAAGTAAATCTTACGGATGATGAATCTAGAATTATGCCAGTATCTGGTGGAGGTTATATGCAAGCATATAACGGACAAGCTTCAGTAGAACATGATTCAAGATTAACAGTACATCAACATCTAACTCAAAACTCTAACGATAAACAAGAAGTTATACCAAGCTTTAAATGGTATGATAAACATCCATCATTAAAACCAGTATCTTTTTTAGCAGATGCAGGATACTTTAGTAAAGATAATATTCAACTATGTGAAGATAAAAATACAATACCTTATATTTCATTTGGTAAAGAGCATCATAACCAAGCATTAGAAACAAGATTCACAGATGAAGAACCACTACCTCCCAATCCAACAATTGTAGAAAAACTAAAACACAGATTACAAACTAAAGAAGGTAAACAAATATATTCAGAAAGAAAAAGTACAGTAGAACCTGTCTTTGGTATTATAAAACATGTAATCGGATTTAGACAATTTATGCTTAGAGGATTTAAAAAAGCCAAAGGTGAATGGAATCTTGTTTGTATAGGATATAATCTGAAAAGACTACATATAATTAGCTGTTAAAAGAGGTAATAATAGCAGTATTTGAGCAATAATATTGAAATTTATTCTGCAAAATGAATAATTGAAAATTTTAATTTATCAATATGATACATTTAGTCATAATCATGATGTAGGATCTAGCTAATCCGACAGACTCCTAGCTACTTCATAAGGTTCTCCCCCCTCGTTTTAAAGGAACAGAACCTTTTAAGCGCTCAACTCTGTTTTCTTCTCCTGCACTTTTATGAATATCGGTATAAAGACTTAATTAAAAAAATGATTTCTTGTAAGTTTATTGGTCTTCTTTTTGAACTAAATGAAATGTTACAATTATTACAAAAATATCTAATTATTCCTCTTTTGATACTTCTTTTTCTTGTGTTATTTTGTGAACAATCTGGACAAGTTTTAGTATTTTTTTACAGCCATTTGTAAATAAATCTTTTTTAGCCTATATAGTACCTGAGTTAGATTAAGTTTTTAGGCATCTAAAAGTTTCATTAAGCCGAGTATTCTCGCACATGAAAAATATGATTAGTTTACATCGTGGATTAAGCAAAAGTATGAAGCTTATGTTGGTTGATTTTTATTTACTCAATTATCAAAAAAAGTAATTATTTAGGCGTTCATAATTTTTTATTGAGTCTTTTATAAGATTCTCTATATAAACTATTTATTTTATTTCAAACTCTGTAATTAATATTTCATTTTTATAAATAGTTTTAAATTTCCAAATGCCTTTTTGCCGTCCATCTATATATCTAAAATCATAAATTGATCGGTGCCCTGCAGGAATTGTAATTAATCTGTCTCTTGATATTTCATTTAACGGATTAATCCATTGAATAACAATTTCCTTATCTTCATCAATTCTTTGATGCGTATACTTACAGATTATAGAATTTTCATCTTCTAAAATTAAACAATCGACACTACTTTTTTGATAGCCATCAATAACTTCAGAAAAACCTGTAGTTAAAAATAACAATAATATATATACAAATTTATTCATATCGCCTCTCTTTTTATAAATAATATTATATCGTAAAGAGATGTATTATTCATACTTTTCCCAAATAACTTTTTCTTTTAAATTTGCTCTATTCTTTAAAACTTCAAATGGCTGATACAATTCTTTATAGCCCATTGATAAATGATTTTTAATCCAATACCCTAAATAAATATATGGAACACCTAGCTCTTTAGCAATTTTTATTTGAGTTAAAATTGAAAATTTACCCAACGATAACTCAATATAATCATGATCATAAAAACAATATATTGAAGAAATTGATTTTTCCAAAATATCAACTAATGCTACTGCAACTAATTTATTATTTTTTACATATAAAAATTCTTTTGAAAAACTATTTTTCCCTTGAATATAAGACCTATCATATTCAGATATTTCAATAGGTGAATAATCCCACCCTTTTTTTTTATTCATTGTTTCATGATATTGATCATATAATTTTATATGCTCTAATGTTAAAGTTGGAGCCTGAATATATAATTTTGTATTTAGGTTCTTTTTAAAAACTCTTTTTTCAGATTTAGAAAACTTATAATTTTTTACATCAATCCTCATTGATACACATTTTGTACAGTCATTACATTCAGGAGCGAAATGCATTTTACCAAAACGACGCCAACCATGTTCTAACATATTTTGATAAGCATCTTTTGTACAGTTATTTATATACTTATATCTAATATTAGATATAGCATCATCAAAATAGGAACAATTTCTATTATTTTCTATAAATTCAATGTCTTGTTGCTCTAAAATATGCATAATTATTCGTTTATCTTTTCTTTTATTTCTTTTGCAAGAATGGTTATTTTCTTAATTTTTTCACTATTTGATAAACTTTCATTTATTAAATATTTTACAAATGCACTTCCAACAATGACTCCATCAACCCCTACTGATTTTTCTTTACAAGATTTTTTATCAACCCCAAAACCAATGTAAAGTGGTGTTTTTGAATATTTTTTTATAATTTTTATAATTTCACTTAAATCTTCGATTTTTCCACTACCAGTTATTCCTATATATGCCACCATGTAAATAAATTTTTTAGCATTTGAAACAATTTTTTTAATTCTATCTTCATCATGAGTAGGAGCTACAAAAGAGATATTAATTTTATTATATTTTTCAAATAAAGGATTCATTAAAGTTGCTTCTTCAAAAGGAACATCAGGAATAATCATTCCTTTTACTCCAAAATCATCTGCTTGTTGTAAAAAATTTTCTAGTCCATAATGATAAAAAGGATTCATATACCCCATCCATAACATGTCCATATTAGGAGCTATTTTTTTGCTTACTTCAAATAAATCTTTTAATTTAAAACCATTCGCTAAAGCAATTTGATTTGCTTTTTCAATAACTGGTCCATCTGCTACTGGGTCAGAAAAAGGAACCCCTAGCTCTAATATATCAACACCAGCATCTTTCATACTTAAACTTAAATCAACAGTAAAATTGTTACTTGGTATTGAAGAAGTGATATAACCAACTAATTTTTTCAAAATAAAATCCTATTTATATATTTTGTTGATTGTAACACATTCTTATATATAAGATAATTATAAAAAGAACTTATTTTTTATTAAGTTGGGTATTATAATAATCACCTTTTTATATAAATGGAACTACTATTGATATCAATGATTGTTCGTACCTTAGATAATTTTTAACTTGATAAGCTAAAAATTTAAGATTCAACTTCTGAGTACTATTAAGATAAATAAAAAACTTCATTAATATATCGTTTAAATAATTTAGCTATACTTCTTTAAATGATTTATATTATTATTTAGGAATAAAATATGTTAGAAGAATTAGATAAAAAGTATGTTTTACATACTTATACACGAAATTATGTTAACTTCAAAAAAGGTATAAATGCTACTCTTTTTGATGAAACTGACAAAGATTATATAGATTTTACTTCTGGTATTGCTGTTGTTTCCGTTGGTCATGGGAATAAAGAAGTAGCAGATGCCATTTACAAACAAGTTTGCAACATAACCCATACTTCAAATCTTTATATGATTGAACCTCAAGTGATTTTAGCTCAAAAAATAGCTCAACTCTCAGAGATGGACGTAGCTACATTTTTTGCAAATTCAGGAGCTGAAGCAAATGAGGGAGCTATTAAAATAGCTAGAAAATATGGTGAAACTAAATTTAATAATAAAAGATATAAAATTATAACACTTAAAGATTCTTTTCATGGAAGAACGATAACAACAGTAAAAGCTACAGGTCAAAGTGAAATGCATAGTCCAAACTTTGCTCCATATCCTGATGGATTTTCTTACGATAGTACAATTGATGATATTTATAACTCAATAGATAATGAAACAGTTGCAGTTATGATTGAACTTGTACAAGGTGAAGGTGGGGTTCAGCCATTTAAAAAAGAAGATATCCAAGAATTAGCAAAATTTCTAAAAGAAAATAAAATTTTATTAATCATTGATGAAATTCAAACAGGTGTTTATAGAACAGGTGAGTTCTTAGCTTGTAATTTATATGATATTAAACCAGATATCATCACTTTAGCAAAAGGCTTAGGTGGAGGTGTTCCAATTGGAGCAGTTATTACAACGATAAAAGATATTTTTGAACCAGGTGATCATGGTTCTACTTTTGGTGGAAATTTTTTAAGTACTGTTGCTTCAAAAAAAGTACTTGATATTTTAGATGATTTAAAAAATAGTGGAAGACTTGATGAAACTATCATCTATTTTAATAATAAACTTGAAGAACTATTTTTAAAACATCAAGATATTTTTACTTCAAATGTAGGTCTTGGACTTATGAGAGGTTTAAGAGTTAAAGATTATAATACTTTAAATAAAATTATATCAACGTCATTTGACGAGGGAGTATTAGTTTTAAGAGCTGGAAAAAATACTTTAAGATTTTTACCACCTCTTACAATTTCAAAACAAGAGATAAATGAGGGATTTAAAAGGCTAGAAAATGCACTTAATAAAATCAAGTAATCTTTTTTTAATAGCACTTTTATCTCTACCTTTATATTTAAATGCACAAGATAAAAGTATACTCTCAGAAGATAGGTTAAATCTTTTTGATTATAAGAAAAAGCAAAATGAAGAAAATACTAATAAACTAAAAAAAGATTGGATAAACCCTATAAATTTAACTCTATCAAAAAACTATGGGGAGGTTTATAATACAACTAAAAGTATGATAAACATAAACCAACCTATTTTTAAAAGTGGAGGAATTTATAAAGCTATAAAATATGCAAATGCATCGTATTTATATAATAACCTTGAAATTGATATTCAAAAAAAGAATTTGATAAAAGATGTTACAATAATGCTTTTTAATTTGCATATTATTGATTTAAATCTTCAAAAGAATAATTTTTTATTAAAAAATGCAGATATAGATATCATAAGAAAAAAAGAACAAGTAATAAATGGTTTTTTAGATACTTCATATTTAGATAAAACAATTTTAGATGCAAATAAAATTAAAAATATTCTTACAGAACTTCAATACCAAAAAGAGTCATTAAACAACACTTTTTCAAATTTAGCTAGTGGTGATTATGCTACTTTTGATTTGCCAAAACTTGCGTTAATCAATAAAAAAATGTTTTTACAAAATAATATCAACCTACAAAAAATAGAAGCTGATATTAACCAAAAAGATTATTTTAAAGATATGACTGTTGCAAAATATCTTCCAACTTTAAGTGTAAAATTTAATTTTACAAAATATCATGATACAGATAATAATTTAGCATATAAAGATTCTAATATTACAAATTATGGTTTAGCTTTAACTATACCTTTAGATATAAGAACATTTAATGACATTGAAATACAAAAAATAAACTACTTAAAAGCTAAATTAGATTTTAAAAATAAAACTTTAGAAGAAGAAAATTTTTACAAAACAAAAATATCAAAAATCAAAATGTTAAATGCAAAAAAACAGATTGCAAAAGATGATTTTGAACTTTATAACTCTCTTTTAGTTATTATAATCGAAGAAAAAAATGCAGCATTAAAAACACAAAGTGATGTCGATACTTTACTTAATTCACAAAAAATTAAATCAATCGATTTAAAAATATATGAACTTAAAGAACAAATAGAACTTTTAGACTTATATGCAAAAATTAGTTAATCGCTCCAAATTAAATTTTCTTTGTTCATCCATAAAATCAATAATACTACCATTAAATTATTTTTTAAATACTAATTTTATGAAAGATTTTACAATTAAATACTCTTATGATGCAGAAACAAAGCAGTATATTGCTTTTATTCCTGAGTTAAATTTATCGGATTATTGAGATAATATTCCTAAAGCATTAGATAATTTACAAAAAACATTAGAGATATATATTGAAGAAACTCAGGTGAATGATAAGAATTTTAAATCTAATGAAGCAACATATGCCTAAACCAATGAGTTATAATAAAATATCTAAATTTTTATTAGAAAATTGATTTTATATTAAAAGACAAACATGAAGTCATGTTGTATTTAAAAACAATTCTAAATTTCTAATAAGGATGAGTATAAAATAAATTTATATAATAAATAAAAATTATGCAAAATACAAAAAAAGCCTTTTCATTCGTAGAACTAATAATTGTTATATCTATACTTGCAATACTATCTGTTATTTGAATAAATATGTTAAATTCAAATACTCAGAAAGTTAATAACACAAAAGTAGAGGCTGGGATAAAGACAATAAGTAATAGTTTATTTGCTTATTTAGAAGAAAACAAATCTCTACCTGTCTAGTTTCACCACGTTATGGTTGCCTAGTTACATAAATAAGAAAGCGATAGCTTAACAACATAATTGTAAAATCTTTACAGCAAATAAGGATTTTAAAAATGCCACAAGTCTATCACTCTAATGCCAGAACAAACCAGCATGTAAGAGAAATAATACAACAATCTAATTTAACAAATGTTGAATTAGCAAATAATTATAATGTGAATGTTAAAACTATCGCCAAGCATAAAAATAGAGATTTTTTAAATGATAAAAGTTCAAGACCAAAAAGAATCCATTATGCTCTAACACCTTTAGAAAAAGAGTTAATTAAAGTAGTCAGAACAATGACTTGGATGGAGTTAGATGACTTAGCAGATACAATCGTTGATATTATTCCAAATGCAAATAGAAGTAATGTTTATCGTACTTTAAAAGCCTTTGATATAAACAGAGTTCCACAAGAGCAAAAAGAAAAAGCTAAAAAGTTCAAAGAGTATGAGCCTGGTTATTTACATATAGATGTAACTTATTTACCAAAGTTTGACAAGCAAAAATATTACCTATTTGTAGCAATAGACAGGGCTACAAGGCTACTTTACTATAAAGTGTATGAGAATAAGACAGCAGCAAATGCAGTATCTTTTCTAAAAGAATGTAAAGAATTTTTTCCATTTTACTTAACACATATTTTAACAGATAATGGACTGGAATTTACTGATAAGTGGGCAAGAGGAAAAGGATTTGTAAGTGGTAATCATAAGTTTGATGTAGAGTGTAAAGATGATGAGATAGAACATAGGCTAACAGCTCCATACACACCTCAAACTAACGCAATGGTAGAAAGAGTAAACGGAACTATTAAAAATGCTACAATTAAAGCAGAAGAGTATGACAATATTGATGATGTTAAAAAAGATTTAAATAAATTTTTGATATACTACAACTTCAATAGAAGACATGGTTCTTTAAAAAAAGAATTAAAAGTTAGAACTCCATTTGATGCAGTTCAAAGTTGGTTTCAAACGAAACCTGAAATATTTAAGATTTTACCAGATGTGTTTCAACATATTGCTTTTGAAATGGTACAACGTGGTGAAACTTGACAACAAAGGACAAAAAAATGATTAAAAGAATAAAATTAGCAATCTTATTAGTTGGAGTATTTTTAGCAAGTAATCTTAGTGCAAAACAATTTACTTTATTAGCTTATGCAGAAAAAGGTTCTCCTGCACATAAATTAATTTTAGAAAAAATTAAAAAATTTGAAAGCAAACATAAAGGGTATACTATTAAAGTAGATATTGCTTCAAGTAAAGCTTATCATACAAAATTACAAATTTTATCAGTTGCAAACAAACTTCCTGATATTATGCATATTTTTGTAGGCAATAGAACGGCCTATGTAACGAAAAGAGGTTTAATTGCTGATTTAAGACCTTTATTTGATAATGAAACTAAAAATTCTTTTATTGCACAAGCTTTAGTTGCACAAGGATCAAAAGGTGAGATATACCAAATTCCTGAAAACTTAACCTTAACAGGTATCGTATACTCTAACAAAAAATTGATGGATAAATTAAATTTAACTTTTCCTAAAACTTACCAAGAGTGGTTAAAACAAGTAAAAGTTATTCAAAAAGCTGGATTAACTCCACTTGCACTTGGAAATAAAGCTCCATGGGTTGTTCAATCAATTTTATTAAGTACAGTGCTAGGTAGAACAGCAGGTGATGAGTGGTTACAAAAAGCAGTTAATGGAAAAGTATCATTTACTGATAAACCATTTTTATCATCTTTAGAAACATTAAAAGAAATGTACGATACTGGTTTATTAGACAAAGCAACTCCTACTTGGGATTATAACCAAGGAACAAATGAATTCTTAAGATCTAAAGCTGTTTATTCCATGAATGGTGGTTGGATTGTAAATAACTATAATAAAAATGCTAAAGCAGAATTTTTAGATGGTGTTAATTTACATGCATTCCCAGCTATGAAAAATGAAGTAAATTCTAATAGTGTATCTGGAATTTTAGGTATTGGTTTTGGATTAAATGCTAAATTATCAACTGCTGATAAAAAAATATTATTTGATTTAGTTAAAATTAATGCTGGTCTTGGTGTAGAACAAGAAGCAATCGCGATTGGAAACATTCCATTAATGCAAAACTTAAAATTTTCAAAAAATATTATGACTTTAGTTAAAAAATTAAAAAACTTAACAGAAAATTCTAAAATTACGTATGTATTTGATGGAATAATGGACCCCCAAAGTGTAGGTAAATTACAAAACTTAATACAAGAAATGTTCTTAGGATCAAAGTCTGCTTCAGAAGTAGCAAAGGATTTTGAAGCTTATGCTTCTAAAAATAGTCCCATGAGAAAGAACTAAAAGTATTCATGATATTAGTAAAAAGAGAATCGTCTGGATATATTTCCATTTGAATCTTTTTTTACTTTCTTTATCCCTTCTTTTACGCTTAGCTCTTTTAATGGTTCATAATCAAAAAAAATCCTACTATTTTTCAAGAAATCTGGCTTAATGAAAAATTAAATAAATAGTATAAAAAGTATCAAGTATTTCTTGATGAGAAATCAGTATCTCCAACAACTGGAAAACTAAATTTTACTCATTCAAGAGTTAGACCTGCATATAGAAGTTTGATAACAAATTTACCATATTTATTTACATACAAAAATCATAAAAATATTACAATATCAAATACAACAAATGCACTCGAAGGTGGAGTATTTGGCTTAATGAAAGAATTGGGTGCATAATTTAACTATTTCTTACCTAAATTCATTAAATAAAAATCTACTAAAGTTAACTTTTTACCTTTTGTAATTCCTCTATGTAAACTAACCATATTTTTCATATGAGAGAATTTTAGACTTAATTAAAAATATGGGTGCATAATCTCCTATTTTTTTTATAGTTTACAAGATAATAATCCACTAAATTCAACTTCAAACTTTTACTCAAACCACGATGCAAACTAATCATATTTTTCATATGTGAGAATACTCCACCTTCGAGTGCATTTGTTGTATTTGATATTGTTAAATTCTTATGATTTTTATAGGTAAAAAGATAAGGAAGGTTAGTTCTTAAACTTCTATATGCAGCTCGAATTCTTGGATGAGTATAATGAAGTTTACCAGTGGTCTTTGAGATTGTTTTTTCATCTAAAAATACTTGATATTCATCATACCAATCATCTAACTTTTGAGTTAAATTCTTTTGAGTAGTATGAGTTAATCTTGATACAATTTTCTTTAAATCTTTACTAGCCTCAAGTTTAGATTTCATAGTGATATATCTTTGTACAATCTTCTTTTGATGGAAGTGGCACATTTGTATTGGAATGTTATTAAAGGCTTTAGATAAGCCTCTCTTTCCATCGAGAGTAGTACTTGTGATTGTGTATCCTAAATTAAACAGCTCTTCTTTTAAATATCTATAGTCTTGAACTAGTTCACTTTGAATATGCTTCCAAATTAGTATCTCTTTTGTCTCAACATCCTTGAAAACTAAAGTACCAAGTTTATCTTTTCTTTTTCCATAAAAAGTTGCATCACATACTAAATTAACTGCTCTGGGATGATGCACTTTATAATCAACAATATACTCATCTCTTTGCTTCATTATCCATGGAATAGATCTGTCATATTTAGCTGCAAGTTGTTTGAGGGTTTGTCGATGTAAAAAGTACACTTCAAAGATAATCTTATGGAGTTGTTCTGGTCTTCTGTTAGAGCTAAATGAAGTTTTACAGTCTTTACAAAAGTACCTTTTAATACCTCTTCTTGAACCTCTGTTTTGAGTGTTATCAGATTGACAATTTATACATATTTTAGAGCTTTTTTACAATCATTTGTAAATAAACCTTTGTTTACTCCCAATATACCATAGTTTAAACGATGTTTTATGCACCCATTTTTTTAATTAAGTCTAAAATGACTGTAGAATTAGCCTGTTTGGGACTAAATTCACAGTCTGAACGTTTTGTTATATCCCATCTTAGAGATATCTTTCAATAGCTAACGACCCGTGAAATACACCTAATATATCAATTGAATTTTTATCTTTGATAAGATATGCAATTCTATAATGTCCATAAAGTAATATTCTTATTTCTTTATCTTCATCATTTTCATAAGGATAGCCAATTTGTAAAAATGATTTTAAAATTTGAACTTTTTGATAAATTTCATTTACAACTTTTTTAGCTATTCTTGGATTATCTTGAGCAATATAATCATGAATATCTTTAAGCCAAAATTCTGCTTCATTTGTCCAATTAATATCTACCATTGTTTAATTCTGTTAGCCATATCTTGATTTGAAATAATTTTATTTTCTTTTGAGTCTTTTAATCCTCTCTGTATCATTCTATCAAAAGCTAATTCTTTTAATATTTCATCATAAGATGTATCTTCTGGTAAAGAATCAATAATTTTTTTTGCTTCTAGCTTTGGTGCTGTCATAACTTAGTCCTTTCAAATATTATATTAAGTTTAACTTAGTTGATAAATTATATAATTCTTCTGCTTTTATGCTGTTTAGTTCTTCACTATTTTGTTTATTTCTATATGTTGAAGTCCAAATAATATTTGCATTTTTTCTTTTGCTATATCATTTATTATTTTTACAGTTTCACCTTTTGTTCTTGAAGCACCATAAAGTAAATCAATATCATCGCACTTATCATAAATTAATTTCAATTTATTTATTAAATCTGAATTATCACCCATACTAACTATTCCTATGTGTCAAGTTTCACCACGTTGTACCATTTCAAAAGCAATATGTTGAAACACATCTGGTAAAATCTTAAATATTTCAGGTTTCGTTTGAAACCAACTTTGAACTGCATCAAATGGAGTTCTAACTTTTAATTCTTTTTTTAAAGAACCATGTCTTCTATTGAAGTTGTAGTATATCAAAAATTTATTTAAATCTTTTTTAACATCATCAATATTGTCATACTCTTCTGCTTTAATTGTAGCATTTTTAATAGTTCCGTTTCCTCTTTCTACCATTGCGTTAGTTTGAGGTGTGTATGGAGCTGTTAGCCTATGTTCTATCTCATCATCTTTACACTCTACATCAAACTTATGATTACCACTTACAAATCCTTTTCCTCTTGCCCACTTATCAGTAAATTCCAGTCCATTATCTGTTAAAATATGTGTTAAGTAAAATGGAAAAAATTCTTTACATTCTTTTAGAAAAGATACTGCATTTGCTGCTGTCTTATTCTCATACACTTTATAGTAAAGTAGCCTTGTAGCCCTGTCTATTGCTACAAATAGGTAATATTTTTGCTTGTCAAACTTTGGTAAATAAGTTACATCTATATGTAAATAACCAGGCTCATACTCTTTGAACTTTTTAGCTTTTTCTTTTTGCTCTTGTGGAACTCTATTTATATCAAAGGCTTTTAAAGTACGATAAATATTACTTCTATTTGCATTTGGAATAATATCAACGATTGTATCTGCTAAGTCATCTAACTCCATCCAAGTCATTGTTCTGACTACTTTAATTAACTCTTTTTCTAAAGGTGTTAAAGTTGTTTTTATATTGTGTGGTCTTGAACTTTTATCTTTAATAAAATTCCTATGCTTCCATTTAGAGATAGTTTTAATATTTAGATTGTAATTTTTAGCTAATTCAACGATTGTTAAATTAGATTTCTGTATTATTTCTCTTACATGCTGGTTTGTTCTGGCATTAGAGTGATAGACTTGTGACATATATTAAATCCTTATTTGCTGTAAAGATTTTACAATTATGTTGTTAAGCTATCGCTTTCTTAATTTATGAAACTAGGCAACCATAACGTGGTGAAACTGGACACCTATGACTTTATTATTAGCTTCAATTTTAATAACAAAATCATATTCTTCTAAAGTTCCTTCAATTAATTTAAACTTAGGATATTGCTTTGTTAAAAGTTTTGCTAATTTTCTTAATGTTGTTGTTTTCCCTGTATTTGATACACCCTGTAAAATTATCATTGTACTCATTTTATTTCTCCTATTGTTTATATTAAGTATCCTCAAAATGAGGATACTTATATTATTTTGCTTGTGATTTAATCATTTGAAAAACATAAGCTATTTGACCTGCTGCCATTTCATTTAAGTCATTAATATTAAATGTAACTTCATTCTCATAAACTCTTTCCAATTCTTTCATTGCTTTTTGAGAATCTGAAAATTTCTTACCATCAGACCATACTCCCAAATAATTCCATACCAAATTAGACAACAAGCTAAATTGTTCTATAATTAGGTACTTACAAGCGAAAAAGCAACACTCAAAGATTTCACCCATCGGGTGTAACTTTTTCCAAAACGAGAGAATTATAATGCAAACAGTCTTAAATTTCAAACTAGAATCTACAAACGAGAAATTAACACCAAGAACAGGTGTAATAATACTTGGAGAATATCTCAAAGGTATGAACCTTGAGATACTCTGTAATACAAATTTACCAAAAGCTAAACGCAATAATGGTTACTCTGCATTTGAGTTTATTTATCCTTTAATTTTGATGCTACACAGCGGCGGTCGCTTTCTTGATGATATCAAAGAGATAAAAGTGGATAAGGCACTTGCAACACTTTTGAAAATTAAAAATATTCCAACAGTAAATGCCTTCTCAAAATATCTTCGTAAGCATGGAACTGATGGTGAAGAGGGTATAAGAAAAATAAACAAGAAGTTTCTCAAACAGTTTCTAAAAAGTGTTGAGAATGAAAAGTTGATATTAGATATAGATGCTACATTTATTGAAGCTCATAAGAATACAGCAAAGTGGTCATACAAAAATGCTCCTGGGTATATGCCTATGGTAGGACATATTAATGGAGGCTATGTAATAGACGTAGACTTTCGAGAAGGGAATGAAGCACCTGCAAGCAAAAATTTAGAGTTTATTAAACAATGTATATTACAACTACCACTTGGTAAAAAGTTCGATAGATTCAGAGCAGATAGTGCATCCTGTCAAGCTGATATATTCAACTACTGTGAAGAGAAAAATATACTATTTACAGTTACTGCAAAAAAGAATAAAAATGTGTTTGAATCAATTAAAAGTATTAAAGATAAAGAGTGGCTAACTTTCTCAAAGAGAGAAAAAGTAGCAGAGTTTACCCATACTATGCAAGATACAAAGAATGCCTTTAGAATGATTGTTATCAAAAAAGATATAACACCAACCCTCCCTACACTTGAAGGTTATATTGGCGATGAAGTAATGATGCAACATCAAGATGAAATCTTTTACTGTATTGCTACGAATGACAATGATTTAACTCCAACAGAGATAATTAAACTTCATCATCAAAGAGGTGAAACAAGTGAAAATAAAATTAAAGAGCTCAAAAATGGTTTCAATATGAGCTATCTTCCAAGTTCAAATCTTCAAGCGAATGCTTTTTATTTTTACATTGGCACTTTGGCTTACAATCTCTTTTTACTTTTTAAACAAATACTCGAAAAGAATTTACAAAAACACACAATTAAAACTATTAGATACAAACTTTACAATATCGCTGCTAAGATTATCACTCATGCAAGAGAAAGCATACTAAAGGTGAATGAGGAGTTTATTAATCTCTTACAAAGCATACGTCAAAAAGCTTATGAAGAGAGTTTTAAATGACGGTAAACCTAAACCTAGCAAACACCTTGATAAGCACAATGAAATTTATTCAAACAAGAGAGTATTGTCAAAAAATAGCGAATATTACACAGAATATACAAAATTTAACACCGATGGAGAAAAATAAATATAAAAGATAAATTTATAGCCTAATTGTTTAGTCCCTAATTCTCATGGAGTCAGCTATTATTTTATAAAAGGAGTAGATTTATGGGAAATATACAACACTCTAATGCCAAGACGACGCCAAGAATTCGAAAAGAAATACAAGAGTCTCAAGAGACAATCACAGAGTTAGCTGCAAGATTGTCCCTTAATCCAAAAACAGTAACAAAATGGAAGAATGCCAATAGAATCACTGATAAAAAAAGTGGACCGACGATAGCAAGGTCAACAGTACTAAGTCAAGAAGAAGAACAAATAATTTGTGAGTTTAGAAGAGTTACCAAGTTTGCACTAGATGATGTTTTTATAGCCCTGATGGATGAGATACCTAAAATGACAAGGTCAAACTTACACAGATGCTTGCAACGTCATGGATTAAGCCGTTTGCCCAAAGAACCCCGTGATAAAACAGAAAAAAAGAAGTTCAAAGAGTATGATATAGGATATGTCCATATAGATATTTCAGAAGTTCATAGTGAAGAAGGCAAAGCCTATATGTTCGTAGCTATAGATCGTGCTACTAAGTATACTTATGTGGAAATTCATGAAAGAATGACTCAGGCTATCGCTTGTTCATTCTTAGAAAACTTTATACAAGATATACCTTTTAAAATCCATACTATTTTAACAGATAATGGAGCTCAATTTACTTATGCACTTCTAAGTGAACATTTAAGACCAAAAGATAAGATTCATCCTTTTGATATAGTATGCCAAAAGTATAAAATAGAACACCGTTTGACTAAGTTTAGACATCCCTGGACTAATGGTCAGGTAGAAGTGATGAATAAAGTTCTTAAAGACCATACTGTGAAACTTTTTCATTATGAGACCTTAAAAGCTCTAAAGTTACACTTGATGAGCTTTCTTCTTTTATGTAATTATCAGAAAAAACTCAAAGCTTTAAAGTATAAAACACCTTATGATACAATGTCTCAAATATTCAGGAAAAACCCAGAGTACTTTAAGTTGAATCCTTTGAGTAAGTCTTTGGGACTAAACATCTAAATAGGTGCTTCTGGATTTAAAAAAAGTATAATTTCTATGAATTTGGAGGTGTATAATATGTTATGGAATTATTTGAGATAAAATCTCCATTGGATTTTTAGGGTGTTTTGTAGTAAAATAGATGTGAAAGATTTGATGTGAAAGATTTGAAAAAGTGAAAATATTAGGAATAGACCCCGGAACTATTAACTGTGGTTATGCAGTTTTAGATGTGACGAACAGAAAGCCAAAGTTGATAGAAGCAGGATTGATTAAAATGAAAAGCAGGATACTTCAAGAGCAAATTGTAGAATTGGTTGAAGGATTGGATTTGATTTTGGCTAAACATACTATAGATGAAGTAGCCATTGAAGATATGTTTTTTGCTCATAATCCAAAATCAGTGATAAAACTTGCTCAATTTAGAGGGGCGATGAGTTTAAAGATACTTCAAGAGCTGGGCAATTTTAGTGAATATACCCCTTTGCAGGTTAAAAAAGCAGTTACTGGAAATGGAAAATCTACAAAAGAGCAAGTAGCTTTTATGGTAAAAAGATTATTAAATTTAAAGCAGGAGATAAAGCCATTGGATATAACTGATGCAATTGCGGTAGCTTTAACCCACGCACAAAGACAAAAGAGAAGTTAGTTTTATATTTTTAAGCATAAAAAAGGTAGGAATAAATTTTCCTACCTTTTTTATTTTGATTTAGAATTAGCTTCTAGCGTAAGCAGAATCTGCTAAATTATATGATGAGTTAAATGTTGTACTTTAAGTGTGAATTGGCGTTATAAGAAAAAACGGCTTAATGAAACTTTTGGGTGCCAGAATAATCACTTTGCCTTATAACTAACCAGATAATCATCAAGCATTTTTATCTTCAAACTTTTAGTCAAACCATTATATATTTTTAATAGTTTTTTCATTGGAGAAAATACTCCTTCATTAATAGAATTTGTAGTGTTATGAATTATGACATTTTTCTCATTTTTATATGTAAATAAATATGGTAAATTTGTTATGAAACTTCTATAAGCAGACCTAACTCTTGGATGAGTAAAGTTTAATTTTCCTATAGTTGGAGATACTGATTTTTCATCAAGAAATGATTTATATTTTTTATACCATTCATTTAGTTTTTTTGTAAAATTATTTTGATTTGTTGATGTTAAATTATACATTATTTTTTACAAATCTTTACTAGCTTCTAACCTTGGTTTCCTTCTCAGGTATTTATTTATAGTCTTTCTTTGATGAAAGTACACATTTGAATAGGATAGTCTTTAAAAGCTTTATGAGACCACAGCACAACTAAAAAGATCTATAAAATTTTATTTTTTCAATTTTTAAAAAATATTTATCATAAATTATCATCTCAAATCTATATTTATTCCTAATTCTAATTGAATTTGCTCTATTCTTTCCTCTCTTTATCATCTTATTCTTACGTTTTGTGCCTTTATTTTCTTATGGGCAAATAGTTTTAGGTTGGCAGCTATACATGTAATGGTGAAATTCATATTATTCCTGAGCAGTCCTGTAAACCTTGTTGTGGATTGTTTCATGCTGGTTTTTATTAAAGCAAATGAATGTTCAACTTTTGCTCTGATTTTATGTTTTGGTTTTTCATTTTCTCTTTGATTCTTTCTATCTTCATCACTCATTTTATTTCTCTCTTTAAGACAAACATTATTTTTAATATCTTTTTCTTTTAGTAGTTCATCAATAGCTTCTGATTTATAAGCTTTATCTGCACCTGATGATTTAATATCATCACCTAATTTTTCAACAAATGTATCAACGGTAGATATATCTGAGGTATTGGCAAATGTTGTCATTGTTTCTAAAATAGCTCCTGAATCTGCATCTGTTGATATATGATTCTTATATCCTGTTGCATATTGTTTTTTACCTGCTTGATAACCTGTTCTTACATCTTTATCTATCTTTTGTTTATGCTCATAACTATCATCTTCAATTATCTTTTTTGAAGTTTCAATATCTTTAGTATCTTTATTTTGAATCTCATCAAGTTCTTCATTTTTAAGAGTTTTAGAGTTATAAGATTTCTTTTTTAATAATCTTGATATTTGTTTTGATGATGGTTTTTTCTTTTGTAATTCTTCTTCAATAAGTATATCTATCGCTTTATTTAAAGCTTCAACCTTTTGTCTACTTTCACTTTTTTGTTCTTTATTTTTATTTTTGATTCTATTATTATGAGACTTTGTTAATGTTGCATCTACCAGTACATCTTTACCACCTGTTGCTATTAATCCTGCCTTTTCAAGTTGCTTATTAATATTTGTAAAAAGTTTACCATGAAGATTATTTTTAATTAAAGAATTTCTAAATCTACCTGTTGTAGTTGAGTCTGGTGCTAATGATTCTAAGCTTAATCCTGCAAATTTCATATAAAGTAAATTTACATTAAGTCCTTCTTCAGCTTTTTCATCACTTAAATCATAAAACTTCTGAATAAGTAAGATTTTAAACATTAATATTTGATCATATGCTTGTACTCCACATACATTTTTACTTCCTGTTCCATTCTTCTTTAATACAGGTCTTAATTTATTAAAATCTATTATAGAATCTAATTGTTTTAAAAAAGAATCTACATATTCTAATCTATCATTAAGAGCATAATCTGAAAAAGAGAGGTTTGAATCTTTAAATGCCAATTTATTACCTTTTTGCTTAAATATCTTTAATTTATATGTGTAATTATAGCTAAAAATAGCCTTTAAATACCTTAACTAAAGGCTTGGTTGAGATTTATTTTAGAGTGTTACTGTGTAGTGGTCTCATAATGCATCCAATCTTCTCTTTTTCTTTTTTTAGCTTCTTTTATTGCCAAAGAATAATTATAAGAAACATTTATTAAAGCAGCTGTATAGGTATTGTTTTTATATTCTAAAATAGCATAAGAGGCTTCAGGAGTTTTTCTTTGCATGCAGTGAACCCATGGTTCATCGTCTTTATATGCTTGCAAACCGACACTTCCTGGATTAATTATAAGCTGACCCGTACTTAAATATATCTTTCTTGGAATATGAGTGTGTCCACACAAAATAACCCTTGATGTATTATTTCCAAGTAATTTTAGAATTTCTTTATCGTTTTTTAAAATATTATAACCGCTTTGTGTATCTTCTAACAAATACGTCAAATCATCTTTAGGAGTAGCATGGCACAAATAAATATCTTCATTAAATTGTGTATCAAAAGGCAGTTCCTTTAGCCATTTTAAGCCCTCAGACCCCAAATTTTCTAAAATATAAGCTAAGGTAGCATTCTCTTTTATTTCTTCTTGTGAGGCTTCTACTATTTGTCTGTCTTGATTGCCACTTATTGTAATAAATCTGTGTTTTTTCAAAAGCTCATAGGTGGCTTTGGGAGCAATAGGACCATATAAAATATCTCCTAAATTGATTAAAATATCAACATTTTTACTTTTCGCATCTGCAAGAACTGCTTCAAGTGCGAATACATTGGAATGAATATCGGATAAAATAGCAATTTTCACTTATTTTCTCTTTTCATTTTTTTAAGGAACTTCTAAAACAGCACAATTACACAAATCATCACTTTGATAAGCAGTCATATCACCTGCATTTAGTTTAGGATAAGGGAAAAGTCGCACCGTTAAAGGTTTGTTTAATCTAAAAGCCAAAGTCCCTGTATCTCTCATTAAAGCAGAAATTTTTCCTAAGGACGTATCTCCTGGAATGGGTACTGTATCAAGCCCTATTCCACAAACGGCTGAATTTGCCAATAAAGATCTGATGTCATATTTTTTGTTTGTAATATCTTTTGCTAAACCTTCATCTTCAATAACAGCCAACATTAATCCTGAAAATCCTAAAAGTGGCATATTTTTAATACTTTTAAAAACTTTTGTTAATAAAGAAGATACTTCAATACTTCCAGAGATTCCAAAGTGTTTAACCCCTAACAATTTATATACCTTAACCATTGAAGAACAATTTTTAGAAGGAGCTGCTGAAGAATCTAATCCTGCAAAAACAAAATCATCATTTGTATGTGTATCAAGAATTGTTTTTAATTCATCTACATGATATTGCAAAGCTTCACACATTCGTGCATAGGCTTCTTCAAAAAATTCTGTATGAGAAGCATGAGAATATTTTTTAGCAAGATTTTTAAGAACTTTTACCAATAAATCAGGTGTTTCTAAACCAATAACATAAGAGTTTTTTGAAGAAGAATTAAAATAAGATGCAGGGAAATAAGGAATAAATTCTTCGCAATTAAAATTAACAGTAAAATTAAAATTTCCTTCCCCTCTTGGTGTAATTTTTGAAATGCGGTTAACAGCAATAGCACAATGCTCAATTAAATCATTGTTTAAAATACCCAAATCATTAGATGGTACATTCACGCAAGCATTGCATAAATCTCCATAATCTCTTATAAGCTCTGGCAATAAAGCAATTTCTTCATAGGTTTTAGCCTCACCTATAGCAAAACGTATTCGTAAACCATCAAAAGAAATCTTATCAATAATATCTTTAATGCTTTGCAAGTCTTTTGACGCGTTTTTTAAAGAAGAAGTATCTAAATACTCCCCAAAAGCATTCGTAACTATTCTTATAGACTGTACTTCATAATTTTTAGCTTCAAAATTTTTAGTTAAATCTTTACAAAAGTTACAGGCTTTTTGTATTTCTTTTGCCCAGGTTTTTTTATCTTTAGATAAACTCAAAAAAGTAGTGACCGTTCTAACTTTACAATATTTCGTTTTTTTATAAGACATTATTATCCTTGTTATTTTCTATTTCTTTTTGCATTTTTTTGGAAAAATTTTGAAATACTAATTCATGAGCCACTTGCAAATTCACAAAAAAGCTCATAATTTAATTTATTTTGTTCAAAAAAGCTGAAATCTAATTTCAGATAAGTTATAATTTTATACCATAAAATTTAACAGAAAAGAGATTCAACTTATGAAAAATATTATGCCAAAATTATCTACAAACCTATCTAAAATGTGGACTAAAATTCTAAACCTTGAAAATTGTTTGTTTCTTGAAATAAAAGAACAATTAGGAACATTAAGTACCAAAGAAGAGAAACTAATAAAGATTTTAGACTTTGCTCAAATTGAAAAGAATGTAACAGTTGTAACTATTACAAACATTCCAAAAGACAGAGAAGAGATAGCAAGAGCAATGATTGCTAAATCTGTTTACAATATGCAAACAACAAGAGATTTAATTGATAGACTTCATAGCGATAGAGTATTACGAGTATTGTGTGGATGGAGGTATAAAATAGATATTCCAAGTGAAGCTAAATTTAGTAGGGTATTCAAAGAATTGAGTGATTTACAAATAGCTCAAAAAACTCATAAAAAGTTTGTTAATGAATATTTATCGGATACAGTTTTTATGTACAATGCAACAGATGCTGCTATGATACCACTTAGAGAAAAACCTGTAAAGATTAAGAAAGAAGAAAAGCCTAAAAATAAGGTCGGACGACCTAAGAAAGGTGAAAAGAGAGAGCCTGTAAAACCAAAGATTTTAGAACTACAAAAAGAGATGAAAACTACTAAAAAAATGTTATCTTTAGTATCTACTGTTTGTGGTGTTGGTGTCAAACAAAATTCTAAAGGTAACAGAGAGATTACAATAGGTGGTAAACTTCATATTAGTGCAGTAGATGGAGATATACCAATAGCAGCATTCTATTCAGGTGCAAATGTTCATGATAGTTCAGTAGCACTTCCACTTATCAATGAAACTAGTAAAAGAGTGATGTATCTTCGTGATTTACTTGATGCTGGGTATGACAGCGATATAATTAGAGAGTTTTCTGAAAAACTAAATCATAAACCAATTATAGATATAAATCCCAAGAACTCAAAAGAATTAAAACAAAAGATTCAACTTATCAAAGATGAAAAAGTAAAATTTGAATTTTTAAATTTACCTAAATCATCAGATGAACACCACTACAATCAAAGAAGTATGGTTGAAAGAGTAAATAAATATTTAAAAGATAACTTTGGATGTAATACAATTTATTATCAAGGAGCTACAAAAGTAGCTTCTGTTTTATCATTTGGAATTTTATCTGTTTGTATTCATCAAAGTTTAAAACTCATTACATGACTTTTATTAAAAATAATAGAAAAATCTTCAATTTTATAGTCAAAACCATAAAGTATGGAGAAAAAATATGATTTTTTAAGAAATTTACTAAATTTAGTGTAAACTACGCAAAGAAAAATAAATAATCATTTTTTTAAAACTAAAAGTGATGAAAATAAAAAATTAGCTATTGAGTATTATTGA
This sequence comes from Halarcobacter sp., assembly GCA_965243765.1. Classification (GTDB taxonomy): domain Bacteria; phylum Campylobacterota; class Campylobacteria; order Campylobacterales; family Arcobacteraceae; genus Halarcobacter. The sequence goes on along the minus strand of CBDEWB010000019.1, from coordinate 476,844 downwards.
ATTTGTAAGTGGCTCTCTATAATAGATTTTAATAAATTAAGACCTATATTAAAGAAGAATGGAACAGGAAGTAAAAATGTATGTGGAGTACAAGCATATGATCAAATATTAATGTTTAAAATCTTACTTGTCCAGTTTCACCACGTTATGGTTGCCTAGTTACATAAATAAGAAAGCGATAGCTTAACAACATAATTGTAAAATCTTTACAGCAAATAAGGATTTTAAAAATGCCACAAGTCTATCACTCTAATGCCAGAACAAACCAGCATGTAAGAGAAATAATACAACAATCTAATTTAACAAATGTTGAATTAGCAAATAATTATAATGTGAATGTTAAAACTATCGCCAAGCATAAAAATAGAGATTTTTTAAATGATAAAAGTTCAAGACCAAAAAGAATCCATTATGCTCTAACACCTTTAGAAAAAGAGTTAATTAAAGTAGTCAGAACAATGACTTGGATGGAGTTAGATGACTTAGCAGATACAATCGTTGATATTATTCCAAATGCAAATAGAAGTAATGTTTATCGTACTTTAAAAGCCTTTGATATAAACAGAGTTCCACAAGAGCAAAAAGAAAAAGCTAAAAAGTTCAAAGAGTATGAGCCTGGTTATTTACATATAGATGTAACTTATTTACCAAAGTTTGACAAGCAAAAATATTACCTATTTGTAGCAATAGACAGGGCTACAAGGCTACTTTACTATAAAGTGTATGAGAATAAGACAGCAGCAAATGCAGTATCTTTTCTAAAAGAATGTAAAGAATTTTTTCCATTTTACCTAACTCATATATTAACAGATAATGGATTAGAGTTCACAGACAAATGGGCAAGAGGAAAAGGTTTTGTAAGTGGTAATCATAAGTTTGATGTAGAGTGTAAAGATGATGAGATAGAACATAGGCTAACAGCTCCATACACACCTCAAACTAACGCAATGGCAGAAAGAGTAAACGGAACTATTAAAAATGCTACAATTAAAGCAGAAGAGTATGACAATATTGATGATGTTAAAAAAGATTTAAATAAATTTTTGATATACTACAACTTCAATAGAAGACATGGTTCTTTAAAAAAAGAATTAAAAGTTAGAACTCCATTTGATGCAGTTCAAAGTTGGTTTCAAACGAAACCTGAAATATTTAAGATTTTACCAGATGTGTTTCAACATATTGCTTTTGAAATGGTACAACGTGGTGAAACTTGACAGGTTCCCATTAGTATTATACTTATCTTTTTTTATTTGATTATTTTAGAATAATATATTCATTATTATAATAAATAGTGTCATCAAGTGCTATTACTTTTTTTTCATTATCAAAATTAAAGTCATATATTTTATCTGATTTAAAATCATCTGCAATATTTATTAAATAACCTTGAGATTCTAAAGCATATAAACTAGTTCCATATGCAAGTGCATATATTTTTGCATATTTATACTTTCTTCTATTTATAATATTTAAAGATATATCAGTTTTAATTATTTGCCCATCAATCGTAGCAATGTAAATATTATTATCTTTTGTTATGATGTCTCTAATAGTATATTCTTTAATATTTAATACCCCATCACCAACAGAGATAACTTTATTTGTAGTTGCTGCTACTAAAGTATCATCAATTACATCTAAGAAAATTATATTATTAAATTGACCATCTGCATCTACTACAATATTTTTAATAACTTTATTATTTGCTTCAGATACAACAACAATTTTTCCATCTAGTGTTGGAAATAAAATAATATTGCTCATGAAATAAGGATTTGCAATTCTTGTATCATTTACAAATGAGTGCGTAAAATACTCTCTTAATAAAATTTTATCATTATTTGTATCATAAAGTTCAATTGAGTTATCAGAAAATAATAGAGCTAATTTATTACCTTTTAATGATCCTGCTACAACTACTCCCCCAACTTTTAATTCTTTTTGATCAATTAAAACTTTATCTTTATAATTAGATGAGATAACCTTATCTTCACTAATATTTAAAAAGTTATAGCCCTTTGGAATTTTAAATTTTGAAATACCTTTTCTTGTAATAATTTTTCCATTATCAAGTGTTGCTCCATCTTTATTGAAAGATATTATATCTGCATTTAAAGAAGCTTTATTGTTTTTATAATCACCAACTGTATCTTCTGCTTCATAATACTTTTTTCCTGCACACCCTGCAAGAATAAAAATTATACTAACAAAAAGTAATAAGTGCTTCATTATTTTTCCTTATTTAGTTACTAAATAGTGGTTTAATACTTTTACTAAATCTATAACTTTAGAGCTATTTGGAATTAGTTTTAAAGTAGCTTTTGCATCTTTAAAATTTCCATTATTTACTTGTAACAAAGCTTTATTAAAAATTGCAAATTCTTTTAATAAAAAGTCACTTTGCATTGAAATTGTATTTAGTTTATTTATATCTTGAGCATCTAATGCTTTTTTATAATCACTTAACTGTTTTAAATATTTAACTTGAATATCAGAAGTTTTACCTTCTTTTGATGCTTTTAAATATGTAGCTATTTGAAAAAGTTGTATATTTTTTTCTTTTAAAACTGCAATAGCTGTACTATCTTTTGGATTTTTAAGAATTTTATTAAAGGCAATATTTGCTTCTATTTTATTTTGCTCTTGTATGTTTTTTGTAATATATATCCCTACGGTTGCTATAACAAGAAGTACTACTGTTCCAATGATTATTGCTTTATATTTTTTATAAAATCTTTCTACTTTAATAGAACCTTCTAAAAACTTTTCTTCACTATTTAATTCATCTTTTACGTAGTCTATATTCTCTTTTAAACTCATTTAAAACCTTCTTCAAAAAATTAAGTTCAGTATGATACAAGAAAAATCATAAAATCTTACTTTTATATAAAGTTTTATATAATACAACTTCTTAATAATGAACAAAAGGTTAATAATGAACAAATTTTTATTAGTTTCATCTTTAGTACTATTTTTATCTCAATCAATTATTGCAAAAGACGAAATAAAAGAATCAAATAAGAGTAGATTTGAATCCTTATCGAAGTTAACACAAGTTATCGGAACAGTTGAAAAATACTATGTTGATGATATAACACTTGAAGAGATTGTAAATAAAGCTTTAAAAGGTTTAATGCAAGAACTAGACGCACATTCAAATTATCTTGATAAAAAGTCTTCAAAAGAGATGAGTATTCAAACACAGGGTGAATTTGGTGGCTTAGGGATAACAGTTGGCATGAAAGATGGAGCATTGACTATTATTTCACCAATTGATGATACTCCTGCTTTTAAAGCTGGTGTTAAAGCTGGAGATATAATTTTAAAAATTGATAAATCATCAACTTTAAATATGACACTTGATGAAGCTGTATCTTTAATGCGAGGAAAAGCAAAAACTCCAATTGTTTTAACAATTGTTAGAAAGGGTGAAAGTAAACCTATAAAAATAAACATTATTCGAGATATTATAAAAATAAAATCAGTATTTTCAAAAATAGTAGAAGATGAAAATATTTTATATTTAAGAGTTTCAAGTTTTGATAAAAAAGTTACAAGTGGATTAAGAAAAGCTATAAACAATAGACCTAATGCAAAAGGAATTATTTTAGATTTGAGAAATAATCCAGGTGGACTTTTAACTCAAGCAATTAGTGTAGTTGATTTGTTTATAGATAAGGGTGTAATCGTTTCTCAAAAAGGCAGAAGTTCTGCTGATGAAGAAAAGTTTAATGCAAAAGCAAGAACGACTGTTTCTAAAGTTCCTATGGTTGTACTTGTAAATGGTGGTTCCGCTTCTGCTTCAGAGATTGTAAGCGGTGCTTTACAAGATTATAAACGGGCAATTATTATAGGTGAGAAAACATTTGGAAAAGGTTCTGTTCAAGCAATTTTACCAATTACACAAGATAGAAGTGAAAATATTAAATTAACAATTGCTAAATATTATTTACCAAGTGGAAGAACTATTCAAGCAAAAGGTATTACTCCTGATGTAATTTCATATGCAGGTAAAGCTGTAAGCGAAACAAATGGAGATTTTAAAATTAAAGAAGCTGATTTAAAAAAACATTTAATTGTTGAATTAGATAAAGACAATGGTGTTAAAAAAGATAAAATTGAGTCTAAAAGTAAAACAATTATCACAAAAGAAGATATAAGAAAAGATAACCAATTAAATACTAGTATTGGTATTCTAAAAAGTTTGATCATAATAAATAATATATAAAAATATAATTGGAGTGTAAATGATAATAAGTGATATTGTAGCACTTGGTCTTTGGCCAGATTCAAAGAAGACTACATTGCAAAAAGGTATTTTAGAACTAGAAGAGTTAGGATATAATTTATTTTATATTGGTAAAAATGCGGATCTTTATACTTGTCCAGGTGATGAGCAAAAAGTATTATTAGTAAGAAGTGATAGATGTTCTGTTTTTGATATTCCATTACATCTTGAAATAGAGGGAAAAGGTATTTCTCAAACTGCAATTTCAAATAGTGGTGCAGCATTTGCTAGAAAAGAAGGTATAAGAACAGCTATTTTACCTGAGAAAATTGATGAAACATTAAATATTGCATCAAGATGTCAACTTATGGAATTATGCAAACCCTTAGAGGCCAAAATTGATGGGGAGATTGTTCAATTTGAATTTATCTTTAGAAATTATTTAACTGGATCGCTTTTTGAAGCATGTCAAATTGGAAAAGATCCATATGGTTTAGATTTATCTTCTAATTTGCAACAATGGCATAAATTTGAGACACCTATTTTTACACCAACAACAAAGGGAATTAAAGATGAGCCATTAAACTCTGAAGAAGTAAGAGTTGTATTCCCTGAGATTATTTCAAGTCTTGAAAAACTATTTAAAAATTTTACACAGTTTGCTAGAGATAATGGTATTATAATTGTAGATACAAAATTTGAAGCATTTGTTAATACTAATGGAGAATGGGTACTTGGAGATGAAATTTTAACACCTGAAAGTTCAAGATTTATAGCTCTTGAAAATTTTGAAAAAAGTAATTTTATTTCAATGGATAAACAAATTCTTAGAGATTTTGGTAAAAAAAATAATTGGAAAGAAAAAGCAAAAGATTTAAAAGTTGGTCAAAAATTAAATGTTGAAGTTCCAGATTCTATAAAAAATACAATTTTAAATGGGTATAGTGCAATCCATAATCGTTTAAGTAAATAGTTTGAAACGTGAAGCTTATATGCTTATTTTAATCTAAACTGCTAAGGTGGTTTTAGATATAATTACAAAAATATAAATTGAAGGTCATAAATGAAAGCAATTGTAAATGTAGCACTAAAACAAGGTGTATTAGATGATCAAGGTAAGGCAACTCATCATGCATTAGACACTTTAGGTTTTAAAGAAATAATTTCTGATGTAAGAATTGGTAAACAAATTATTATGGAATTAAACACTTCAAGTAAGGAAGATGCTAAAGCAGAAGTTGTAAAAATGTGTGAAAAACTTTTAGCAAATATAGTAATTGAAGATTATGATATTGAAATTATAGGTTAAGATTATGAATGTTACTGTATTACAATTTCCTGGTACGAACTGTGAGTATGACACACAATATGCTTTTGAAAAACTAGGCTGTGATGTAACACTTACTTGGCATAAAGAGGCTAGTATTCCTAAAGATACAGACTTGTTAGTTATTCCTGGAGGATTTTCTTATGGAGATTATTTGAGATCTGGAGCTATTGCTAGATTTGCTAATATTATGGATTCTGTCAAACAATATGCTTCAAAAGGTGGGAAAATATTAGGTATTTGTAATGGCTTTCAAATTCTTTTAGAAGCAAAACTTCTTCCTGGTGCTATGAAAAGAAATGATACTTTACACTTTATTTCAAAATATAAAACTTTAAAAGTAATCAATAATGATAATATATTTTTATCAAGATTAAAAAAAGATGAAGTTTTAAATATTCCAGTTGCTCATCATGATGGTAATTATTATATTGATTCTTCTGGTTTAAAAGATTTAGAAGACAATGGACAAATTTTACTTAAGTATTGTGATGAAAATGGAGTTGAAGAGAACTTAAATGGTTCTGTTGGAAATATTGCTGGAATTTGTAACAAAGAAAAAAATGTATTTGCATTAATGCCTCATCCTGAACGTGCGATTGAGGAACTTCTTGGTTGTGATGATGGTGTTATTATGTTAAAAGGATTTTTAAAGTAGTGAAAAAAATATTAATAATTTTCTTTTTTCTGGTAAGTTTTATTTATGGAAATCAATTTCCAAATACTGAAAACTCAGCTTTTGGAACATCTGTAAATAAGAAAATTGTTAAACCTGTTAATAAATATTATGGCTCTAAAAATTTATATTTATCATATATCAATTATCCAAAACATGTTTATAAAAATCAAAGATTTGAAATTGTTGTAAAGGCATTAATTACACGAAAGAATTATGATGATATTCAAACTAGCTTTATTCGTGCGAAAAATATAATTCTTTTAAATCCAGAATCAAAATGGGAAAAAATAGAAAACTCAACAAGTACATATATGAATAGGTTTTATTTTAAAGCTTATGAAAGTAAATTTAACATGCCTTCTATTGAAGTTGGGTTATATAAAAACAAGAAGTTAATAGAAGTCCGCAAAATTTCTTCTCTTAGTATAACTTTTTCTCAAATTGCAAAAAGTGATAAACGTTTTAGTAATATTATTGCCAAAGATTTAAAAGTAAAACTATCAAAAACGAAACAATATACAAATAAAGAAGCTCTTACAATAATAGATATTGAAGCTAATAATTCTAATCTTGAAGATTTTTATTTAAAAGGTATTCATGATCAAGGCATAACACTACTTGAAGATAATTATCCTAAACAACATCTAATTTATTTTGCAGTAATTCCAATTCATAAAAAAACAATAATTTTCAATTATTATAATACAATAAATAATAAATTTGAAAAGATTATTGTACCAATTAAATTTGAAGAAGAGTTAGTAAGTACTCAAACAGATTTAAATCCAAATAATTCAAATTTTGAATTTTATAAAAAAATTGTAGTTGGATTTTTAGCATTTTTAGCATTTTTAGCATTTATTTGGAAAAGAAAGTATATATTTTTAATTCTATTTTTAATATTAACAATTTTATTTATACTTTTTATTATGCCAAATCAAACAATAAGATTAAAATCAAATACAGTTATTTATATCTTGCCAACTAAGAATTCTACAATTTTTAAAAAAATTAAAAATGAAATTGTAGTCGAAGAGATGAAAAGAAAAGCTAGTTTTGTCAAAATCATGATAGGTGATTCTGATAACAAATTTATAGGATGGGTAAAAAAGAGCAATGTTATCAAAAATTAGAGCTATAATTGTTTTTATACAGTTTTCAATTAGTGTTGCATTCATTATTGCAGTAATGTATATTTTTAGAAAACATACTCATAAGATAATAAAATTTTGGATGAAGACACAAATATTTTTATTAGGTATTAAATTTGAAATAGTTGGTAAAGTTGATAAATCTTGTGATTTAATAATAATGAATCATCAAAGTATACTTGATATTATTGTTATGGAATATCTTTATTCACAAGATTTAGCTTGGGTAGCAAAAAAAGAAATTACTGATCTTTTCTTTTTTGGACATATCATTAAAGCACCAAAAATGATATCTATTGATAGAGAAAATAAAGCTGGGATGATGCATTTAATTAAGGAGGTAAAAAACAGATTATCTCTAGGTCGTCCAATTGCAATGTTTCCCGAAGGTACGAGAAATAACGGTAAAGAGATGTTAAAATTTAAATCAGGCTCGGCTCTTGTTGCAAATAAATTAAAATTAAAAGTACAACCAGTAATTATCATAAATACAAGAAATATTTTAGATTCAAAAAATTTTTCTGTAAAATCTGGAATAGTAAAAGTAATATATTTAGATGTTGTTCAAGCAGATAGAAAAACTAAGTGGTTTCAAGAAACTGAAGAAAAGATGAATAATATCTTTAATGATGAGATGAAAAAATATGACACTTAGTTGGCAAACAGTACTAGCAATTGGAACGGGTGGCTTTTTAGGAGCAATTTCTAGAGTTTATATAGTACATCTGTCAAATAAACATTTTGCATATGACTTTCCAGTAGGTATTTTACTTGTAAATATTATGGGAAGTTTTTTAATTGGAGCATTATTTGCTCTTTTTAATGTTTATACTATTGGAGATTCTGTTAAATCTTTTTTAACAGCTGGTTTTTTAGGTGCTCTTACTACTTATTCTACTTTTGCAATTGAGAGTTTTTTCTTACTTGAAACATCTTTGTTTTTAGGACTTTCTAATATGTTCTTAAACTTACTTGGGACTGTTTTAGCAGCAGGTATTGGGTATAAACTTTTACATTTTTTTATAAAATAAAATAAATATTCTTCATAAATATTTGACTTGAATAATTTTTTTAAGCTTCAAAAAGATATAATGACTGCTTAAAATTAAATATTAAGGATTTAATATGGGTATGCCAGGTGGTATGGAGTGGGTTTTAATTGCTTTTGTTGTATTACTATTGTTTGGTGGAAAGAAAATTCCTGAGTTAGCTAAAGGTTTAGGTAGTGGAATTAAAAACTTTAAAAAGGCTATCAAAGATGATGATGAAGAAGTAGTATCAACTGAAAAAGCAGATGAGCTTGAAAAAAAAGCTGAAACTAAACTAGAAGAAACTAAAAATACTAAAATAATATAAAGTGAAAAAATATTGCAAAAATTAGTAAAAAATTATATTGAAAAGATTCTAGATACACAAATAGTATTAGAAAAACCAAAAGATATTGCATTAGGTCATTTTGCAACACCAATTGCATTTTCTTTGGTAAAAAATTTAAAAAAATCTCCTATGATTATAGCTTCAGATTTAGCTTCTAAATTTGATGATTCTTTTATATTTGAAAAAGTAGAAGCTGTAAAAGGTTTTATAAACTTTAAATTATCAAATAAGTTTTTAGAAGATTCATCTACAGAAGTATTATCACTTGGTGATAACTATTCAAAAGAAAAATCAAAAAATCAAAAAATACTTTTAGAGTATGTTAGTGCAAATCCTACAGGTCCTTTACATATTGGACATGCAAGAGGTGCCATTTTTGGTGATACCCTAGCTCGTATTGGAAATCATTTAGGATATGAAGTTAAGACTGAATACTATATAAATGATGCTGGTGCTCAAATGGATTTATTAGGACTATCAGTTTCTTTAGTTGCAAAAGAGTTCATTTTTAAAGAAGAAGTACAATATCCTGAATCTTATTATAGAGGTGATTATTTAGTTGATATTGCAAAAGTTGTTATTGATAAATTTGGAAAAGATATTATTTATGATGAATTAAAATATAAAGAGATAGCATTTTTTGCAAAAGATTTAGTAATGGAAATTATTGTAAAAGATTTAAAAGATTTAGGAATTGAATTTAAAAACTTTATTTCTGAAAAATCTTTATCCTGCTCATGGGATGAAACAAGAAAAATATTAGAAGATAATGGTTCTTTATATACAAAAGATGGCAAAGTCTGGATTAAATCATCTGAACTTGGCGATAATGTAGATAGAGTTGTTGTAAGAGACAACGGAGTTCCTACCTATCTTGCAGGTGATATTATTTATCATAAAAATAAGTATGATAGAAAATTTGATAGATATATAAATATTTGGGGTGCTGATCATCACGGATATATTACACGAGTTAAAGCAGCTATAAAATTTTTAGGTAATGATCATGACAAGTTAGAGGTAATTTTGTCTCAAATGGTATCTTTACTAAAAAGTGGCGAACCTTATAAAATGTCAAAACGTGCAGGTAATGTTATTTTAATGAGTGATATTACTAAAGAAATAGGCTCAGATGCTTTAAGATTTATTTTCTTAACTAAAAAAAGTGATACTCATTTAGAGTTTGACTTAGATAGATTAAAAAATCACGATAGCTCAAACCCTGTTTTTTATATAAATTACGCATATGCAAGAATAAATCAAGTATTTAAAAAAGCTGAAAAAACTTTTGATGATGTAAGAGATATTTCATATAAGAATCTAAATCAAGATGCACTTAATTTAGTTTATGAATCACTATTATTACCTTCAATTTTAAACGAAGCTTTTAGTAAACGTGATATGCAAAAAATAACTGATTATTTATACTCTTTATCTTCATCAATTCATAGTTTTTATAATGAATATAGAATTGTAGGTTCAAAAGAAGAAGAACAATATTTAAAAGTGTTGAGTTTATGTGCACTTACTATTAAAATAGCTTTAAATTTATTAGGAATAAAAGCAAAGGAGACAATGTAATGAAATGGATTATTATTATTTTTATTATAGGAACTGGTATTGCTATATATACTGGGAATCTGGGAGGTGCTAAAGAAGCAGCTTCTAATTATCACAATGTATTCAGTACTTCTAAGTAAAGAAATAAAAGGATTTTCCTTCTATTTCTTTATAGATTTATGACTTTTTATTTATAATCTCATCTAAAAACTCTTCAATAGAGTATTTTTTTCTATATTTTTCACTTATTAAGTGAATTAAAATATCACCTAAATCAATTATTGTCCAATTGTCATCTTCATCAACTCTTAAAAATTCTTCTGCTGGTTTTAGCTCAGTTTTCAAATAGTTTAACAATGCATATGCATGTTTTGAATTAAGTGTTGTAGCAATTACAACAGAATCAACAATGTATTCTTTTGATTTTAAATCAATAACTTCAATATCTTCAGCTTTTTTATCACTTAAAACAGATTTAATATTTTCTAATCTTTTTTTCAAATTTGGCCTTTCTTTTCCCATATATTTTTTATATGTTTTCTAATTTTTTTAGGAATATAATTTAAATTAAAAGTATTCCTAAGTTGGGTTGAACTTATTTTTATATCTACTTTTAATCTTTTTATTTTATCATCTTTATCATAATTAAAACCATCTCTTGTAACAACAACAAGAGTAATTAATTGTTTTATCTCTTCGTGTTGATCCCACAAATGAAAAGATTTATAATTATCTGCTCCAATTATTAAATAAACTTTCGAAGGTTGATATTTTTTAATCATATACTTAATTGTTTCAATAGAATAAACAGCTTTTTCTTGTTTTATTTCATATTTTGAAACTTTAATTTTATCATTTTTTAAAAATAATTTTTGAAGAAGTTTAAATCTTGTTTTTGCATCTAAAAAAGATTTGACTTTTAAAGGGTTTAAATAAGCTGGTACAACTACTAATAAATCAATATCTAACTTTTTTATAATTTTTTTTATAATAGTTTCATGCCCTATATGAGGTGGGTCAAAACTACCTCCAAAAATTGCAAGTTGCACTTAAATTATTCCTTTAAATTATGATTAACTATTATTATAGCAATTTTTGGATAAAATATCTACTAAATTTATATATACAAAAGGTTAAAAATGGCTGTTAAAGTTGCAATAAATGGTTTTGGAAGAATAGGTAGATGTGTTGCAAGAATTATTGCAAATAGAGATGATGTTGAATTAGTAGCAATCAACGACACTACTACACTAGAGATGTTAGAGTATATTACAAAGTTTGATACAGTTCATGGAATATTCGATGGTGAATTAAAAATTGAAAATGGATATTTAAAATTAGGTAAAGTAAATGCTAAACTTTACTCAACAAGAGATGCTAAAGAGTTAACTTTTTCTAAAGAGTGTGGGGCTTCTGTAATTTTAGAGTGTACAGGGGCTTATCTTACACAAGAAAAATGTCAAGTTCATTTAGATAATGGCGCTTCAAAAGTAGTAATGTCTGCACCTGCAAAAGATGCTACGCCGACATTTGTAATGGGCGTAAATGAATCTAAGTACAAAGGAGAAAAGATTATTTCAAATGCTTCTTGTACTACAAACTGTCTTGGACCAATTGCGAAAATAATTGATGATGCTTTTGGAATAGAAAAAGCTTTAATGACTACAATTCATTCATATACAAATGATCAAAATATTTTAGATGTAAAACATAAATCAGATAAAAGAAGAGCAAGAGCCGGAGCTCAAAACATGATTCCTACATCAACAGGAGCTGCAAAGGCTATGAAGTTGATTATGCCTAATTTAGATGGTAAAATCCATGGTCAAAGTGTAAGAGTTCCTACACCAAATGTTTCTATGGTAGATGTGAATTTTGTAGTAAATAAGAAAACTACAAAAGAAGAGGTCAATGCATTATTTGAAGCAAAAGCAATAGAACTTACAGGAATTGTTGCAGTTGATAATGAAATGATGGTTTCATCAGATTTAATTGGAAATACAAACTCTACAATAGTAGCAAGTGATTTAACGCAAGTTATTGGTGATGATATGATCAAAGTTATGACTTGGTATGACAATGAGTGGGGATATTCTTCAAGATTAGTAGATATGGCTGTTTACGTGGCAAACAAGTAAGGATTTACATTAAATGAAATTACAAGAAATTAAAAATATAGATATATCTGGAAAAAAAATATTCATAAGATGTGATTTTAACGTACCTATGGATGAGTATAATAATATTACTGATGATAAAAGAATCAAGAGTGCATTAAATACTATTAGATATTGTATTGATAATGATTGTAGCGTTATTTTAGCTTCTCATTTTGGGCGACCAAAAGAAGCTTTTGAAGAGAAATTTTCATTAAAACCAATTGCAAAAAGACTTCATACTCTTTTAAAACAAGAGATTATTATGGCTAAAAATATTGTTCAAGATGATACTTTAGACTTAGCAAAAAATCTTAAAGCTGGTGATATTTTACTTTTAGAAAATTTAAGATATAACGATGGTGAGAGTAAAAATGATGAAGTTTTTGCTTCAAAATTAGCTTCGATGGCTGATGTATTTATTAATGATGCTTTTGGGGTTTCTCACAGAGCTCATGCTTCAATTGATGCAATTACAAAACATTTTGATGATAAGCATAAAGCAGCAGGGTTTTTATTAGCAAAAGAGATTAAGTTTTTTCATCATATTGTAAATGAACCAAAACGTCCGTTTGTTTCTATAGTTGGTGGTTCAAAAGTTTCTGGAAAATTAGAAGCTTTACATAACTTAGTTCCTAAAGTTGATAAAATATTAATTGGTGGAGGAATGGCTTTCACTTTTCTAAAAGCCTTAGGTCATGAAATTGGACAATCTTTAATTGAAGAAGATTTAATTCCTGATGCTCTAAAAATCATGGAAGAAGCTAAAAGATTAGGTGTTAAATTTTACTTACCTGTTGATGTCGTTGTTGCTGAAGCTTTTGATCCTGAAGCAATTGCAAAAGTTACAACAGTTCAAGAAATACCTGAAAAATGGATGGGACTAGATATAGGACCTGCAACAGCGCAACTATTTACTTTAGCACTTCAAGATGCAAATACTATTTTATGGAATGGGCCAATGGGTGTTTATGAAATGGATAAGTTTATGAAAGGCAGTATGAAACTTTCACATGCGGTTGCTTCTTCTTTCGCAACAACAGTTATAGGTGGTGGAGATACTGCTGATTTAGTTAGAATAACTGGTGATGAAGATGAAATGACTTTTATAAGTACTGGTGGTGGAGCTTCTTTAGAATTAATAGAAGGAAAAATTTTACCAGGTGTAAAAGCACTTTTAGTTGAAGAAAATTAATGAAAATAATTGCTTCAAATTTTAAAACAAATCATACGAGAGCTTCAACAGTCTCTTTTGTAAATGGAGTTAATGATTTCTTAAAAGTAAATAATATTTCTAATGAAGTATATATTTTTCCAACCTCTACTTCTTTAGGTAATTTTGATACCGTTTCTAATTTAAATCTTGGCGTACAAAATGCCTATGCTACACAAAAAGGTTCGTATACAGGCGAGATAGGAACTTTACAATTAGATGAATTTGATATTAAAACTATTTTAATAGGTCATAGTGAAAGAAGACATATTTTAGGTGAATCTCAAGAAGAGATAGCTTCTAAGTTTGAATTTTATTCTAATCTTGGATATAAAATAATTTATTGTGTAGGTGAACCTTTAGAAATAAAACAAGAAGGCTTGGAAAAAACTTTAGAATATATTTATGAACAGCTAATTGGAATTGATACTTCATATGAAAATCTTATTTTAGCTTATGAACCAGTTTGGGCAATTGGAACAGGAGTGACTGCAACTTCTAGTGATATTACAAATGTTCATTTAGCAATTAAAAGTAAAATTGATAAACCTTTGCTTTATGGTGGAAGTGTAAAAGTTGCAAATGTAAAAGAAATTTGTTCTTTAAATGGGGTTGACGGCGCTTTAATTGGAACTGCCTCTTGGATAGTAGAAGATTTTAAAAAGCTAATAGAAAATACAAAGGATTTATAGATGTTTATGAAGGGCAAAAAAGGTGTTATTTTAGGTGTTGCAAATAATAAGTCAATAGCTTATGGAATCGCAAAAGCTTGTGCTAATCAAGGTGCTACTATTGCATTTACATATTTAAATGATTCTTTAAAGAAAAGAGTTGTACCAATAGCAGTAGAGTTTGGAAGTGAAAATTTAGTATATCCTTGTGATGTATCAAATCCTGATGAGATTAAAGCTTTAAAAGAATCACTAGAAAAAGATTTAGGTCAAATTGATTTTGTTGTTCATTCAATTGCTTTTGCACCAAAAGATGGTTTAACAGGAAGATTTTATGATATTCCAAAAAACTCATTTGATATTGCAATGGATGTTTCTGTTTACTCTTTAATTGAAGTAGTACGCGAACTTAAACCTATTATGAGTGATAACTGTTCTATTTTAACACTTTCATATTATGGTGGAGTTAAATACATTCCAAACTATAATCTTATGGGAGTTGCAAAAGCAGCTTTAGAAATGACTACAAAATATCTTGCAGAAGATCTTGGACGTGATGGAATTAGAGTAAATGCAATTTCAGCAGGTCCTATTAAAACTCTAGCAGCAGCTGGAATTGGTGAATTTAGATTTATACTTAAATGGAATGAATCTCATGCGCCATTGAAGAAGAATGTAAGCACTACTGAAGTTGGTAATTCTGGTATGTATTTATTATCTGATTTAAGCTCAGCTGTTACAGGTGAGATTCATTATGTGGATTGTGGTTATAATATTATGGGTATGCCAGCAACGATATTCGACGAAAATGATAAACAAAAGATCGCCTGGAACGGAGATAATTAGCCATAAAGCTTACGCTTTATGGCTAATTATGTGAAACTATTAAAATTTTTATTTTGAATTCTTTGAATTTAAAGTTAGGATTTTATATGAATAGGAAAAAAATGGGAATAAATTTTCAAGAATTGGCGAATAAATATCAAACGCCTTTATATATATATGATTTCGATCATATTACTTCACAATATAATGAATTAAAAAAAGCTTTTAAAGCTAGGAAGTCTTTAATGGCGTATGCTGTTAAATCTAACTCGAACTTATCAGTTATTAAACACTTAGCAAAACTAGGGGCTGGGGCTGATTGTGTTTCTATTGGTGAGATTCGTAGGGCTTTAAAAGTTGGAATTGCTCCTTATAAGATTATATTTTCTGGGGTTGGAAAAATTGATAGTGAGATTAAAGAGGCTTTAGAAACTAATATCTTAATGATTAATGTAGAAAGTGAAGCTGAATTACATAGAGTTGAAATGATTGCTTCTTCTTTAGATATAATTGCTAGAATTTCTATTAGAGTTAATCCAAATATTGATCCTAAAACACACCCTTATATCTCAACTGGTTTACATGAAAATAAATTTGGTGTAGATATTGATACTGCTAAAAGAATGTATATTAAATGTAAAAACTCAAAAAGTTTAGATCCTATCGGAATTCATTTACATATAGGTTCTCAGTTAACTGAACATGCTCCAATCATTGAATCAGTTACAATAGTTGCAAATTTACTAAGAAATTTAAAAGCTATAAATATTGATATCTCTTTCTTTGATGTTGGTGGAGGATTAGGAATTATTTATAATGATGAAAAACTAATTGATACAAATGAATATGCGCAACTTATTTTAAAAGAGTTATTTGGGCTAAATATTACAGTAGTTTGTGAACCAGGTAGATTTTTAGTTGGAAATTGTGGTACTTTTTTGACCAAAGTTTTATATGAAAAAACAAATGGTGATAAAAGATTTGTAATCGTTGATGGGGCTATGAATGATTTAATTAGGCCTGCTTTATATAATGCATCTCATAAGTTAGAAGTATTAGGTAAAAGTGAAGATGTTAGTAATTGTAATCTTGTAGGTCCTATTTGTGAAAGTAGTGATTTTTTTGCTAAAAATATAAATTTACCAAAAACTGAACATAATGATTTAGTTGCTATTTATTCAGCAGGAGCATATTGTTTTACAATGAGTTCTAATTACAATACTAGAGGAAGAGTGGCTGAAATTGCTCTTGAAAATGGAAAAGATAGAATAATTAGAAAAAGAGAAACTTTTGAAGATATTATTGCTTTAGAAGAAGAGTATATTAAATAATTATGCAAAAAAAAGCTTTTTTCATTGATGTTCAAGGAACACTAATCTCAGATATAGATAAGAGTCCAATATCTGGTGCTGTAGAGTTTATTGATAAATTGAATGAAGAAAATATACCCTACGTAGTAATTACTAATAATACAAAACAAAATAGCAAACATTTTTTAAAAGATTTAAAGGAAAAAGGATTTGATATAAAAAATTATATTGATCCTTTCTCTATTCTTTGTGATGAGATAAAAGTAAGAAATATTGCAGCTTTTGGAACAGATGAGTTTTTGGAGGTTTTAAAAAATCTGGGATTTATTTTAGATTATAAAAATCCTGAAGCTTTGATTGTATCTATTAAACAAGATTATACAAATGAAGACTATGCCTTAATGATTGATGTTGCTTTTAAGACTGATGTTATTGTAGGGATGCATGAGGCATCTACATATTATAAAGATAATAAAAGATACCCTGGGGTTGGGGCTATTATGAATATGATTAAATTTGCTGTAAATAAAGAGTATCAAGTTCTTGGGAAACCTTCATATAATTTTTATAATAAAGCACGAAAGTTGATTTCTAGTGATTTTAATGATATTACAGTTATCTCAGATGATATGATTGGTGACTTATTAGGTGCAAAGAGATTAAAAATGAAAACCAGCTTGGTTTTAAGTGGAAAAATTAAAGATGAAAATGAGATAATTCATACGTTAAAAGATAATGATAAACCAAATTTTATCTGTAAAGATATGAGTGAAATTTTAGAACTTTTTAACAAGGGAAAAATATGAGCGAAACTGGATTAGAAGAATTAAGAGATAAGCTTGATACTATTGATAATGAGTTATTAGAATTAATTAATGACAGAATGGATATTGTACATAAAGTAGGTGTTTTAAAAGCAAATAGTGGTGGGGTTATTTATCGACCTGAGAGAGAGAAAGCTATTATAAATAGATTAAATTCTTTAAATAAAGGCAAATTAAATAAAGCAGCAATAGAAGCACTATTTTTAGAAATATTTGCTATTTCAAGAAATTTAGAATTACCAGAAAATATTGCGTTTTTAGGACCTGAGGGAAGTTTTACTCATCAAGCAGCAGAATCAAGATTTGGAGCCATGAGTGCATATGTTCCAATTAGTTCAATAAAAGGTATTTTTAGAGAAGTAAGCACAGGAAAAGCACGTTTTGGAGTTGTTCCTATTGAAAACTCTTCAAATGGAATAGTAAGTGATACTATTTTTTGTTTAAGTAAATATGACTTAAAAATTATTGCAGAAGTTGTACTTGATATTCACCATACTTTAGCCTCTACTTGTGATAAAGTAGGAGATATTAAAAAAATATATTCTAAAGATATAGCTTTTGATCAATGTAGAAAATTTTTAGAAAATTTTGGTCTTGATGAAGTTGAATTAATCCCAATTGAATCAACTACTAAAGCTGCAAAATTAGCACTAAATGAACCTAATTCTGCTGCTATTTGCCCACATGTTGGTGCTAAAATATATAATCTTCCAATTTTATTTGAAAATATTGAAGATAAGGATAATAATAAAACAAGATTTTTTATAATAAGTGATTTTGAAAATGCAAGTAGTGAAAATGATAAAACATCTATTTTGGCAGAATTATCAAACACTCCAGGTGCCTTGGTTCAATTTTTAACTGATTTTGATAAAGCAGGTATAAATTTAACAAAAATTAAATCACATATAGTTGAGGGTGTATCAATATTTTTTATTGATTTTAATGGGCATAAAGATGATAAAAATGTAAAAAGAATTTTTGAAAAACATAAAAATGTAAAAGTCTTAGGCTCTTATGTAAAAGAAATTGACGATATTTAAGGAGAAATATAATGAAATTTAATAAAGTTTTGGATAATTGTAAGGTTTATGAAGCTGGAAAACCAATCGAGTTAGTTGTTCGCGAATATGGAGTTGATGTAAATTCTATAATAAAATTAGCTTCAAACGAAAATCCTTATGGAACTTCACTTAAAGTTACAAGAAAAATACAAGAGTTAGCTTCAACTATGTATATGTATCCCGATGATTCTATGTATAAATTAAAAGAAGACTTAGCTTCTAAGTTTAATGTACAGAGTTCAAATATTATTATTGGTGCTGGTTCTGATCAAATTTTAGATTTTTGTGTAAAAGCTAAATGTGTTGAAGGTTCTAAAATTTTAATGAGTAAAACTACTTTTGCAATGTATGAAATTTATGGGAAACAAGCTGGTGCAATAATTATAAAAACGAAAGATGATCAACATAATTTAGATCAATTTAGAACTATGTATAAAGAACATTCTCCTGAAATTATATTTTTATGTTTGCCAAATAATCCTTTGGGTGAGTGTTTAGATAAAGATGATGTATATGCTTTTTTAGATGAAATTGATGAAAATACTTTAGTTGTAGTTGATGGAGCTTATCAAGAATATGCTTCTTTTAAAGATAAGAAAAAAGAAATTATTCCTAGTGATTTAATTAATAAATACAAGAATTGTATTTATTTAGGAACTTTTTCTAAAGCTTATGCTTTAGGTGGAATGAGAATTGGTTATGGAATTGCACAACAAGAGATTATTCAAGCTTTATTAAAACTGCGTCCTCCTTTTAATATCACAAATCTTTCATTAGCAGCTGCAATAGAAGCTTTAAATGATGAGCAATTTGTACAAGATTGCATTTCTAAAAACTTTAATCAGATGACTAGATATGAAGAGTATGCAAAAAATAAAGGTTTTACATATATTGTTAGTTATACAAATTTTATAACTTTAAAGTTTGATAACCTTTTTATATCTTCAGAAGTAGCACAATCTTTACTTGAGAGAGGTATAATAGTACGAGATTTAACTGTATATGGTGTAAATGCTATTAGAATAACAATAGGTTCAAAAGAACACAATACAATAGTGTTTAAAGTGCTTGATGAAGTATTAGAAGAATTAAAATAAATTTTTAAGAAGTATTATGGAAATTAAAAATAAATCACTTGAAGAGTTAGAAAAAATATCTCAAGATATACGAAATAGAATTATAGATGTTGTTTCACGAAAAGGTGGACATTTTTCTTCTACTTTAGGAGCTGTTGAGTTAATTGTTGGTATGCACAAGGTTTTTGATGTAAAAAAAGATCCTTTTATTTATGATGTTTCCCATCAATGTTATGCACATAAACTAATAAATGGTAGATGGGATGAGTTTGAAACTATCAGACAATTTGGTGGATTAAGTGGTTTTACTCAACCAAAAGAATCTCCTGCTGATTATTTTGTAGCAGGTCATAGTTCAACTTCTATTTCACTTGCACTTGGAGCTGCTAAAGCAATAAAACTAAAAGAAGAGGATAGAATCCCTGTTGTAATGATTGGTGACGGCTCTATGACCGCTGGAATGATTTATGAAGCTTTAAATGAATTAGGTGATTTAAAATTACCTGTTGTAATTATTTTAAATGATAATGAGATGTCAATTGCTAAACCCATTGGAGCTATTTCAAAATATTTATCTAAAATCTTAGCAGGAAAATTTTATCAAGGACTTAGAGAAAGAATTGATAGAAATATTATTCAAAAACTTCCTGATGCTGCAACATATATTGCAAAAAAAATAGAAGAGAGTATTAAACTTATTACTCCAGGTATTCTATTTGAAGAGCTGGGAATTGATTATATTGGACCTATTGATGGACATGATTTAGAAGATATTATTGAAACTTTAGAATTAGCTAAAAATCTTGGAAAACCTGTAATTGTTCATGCTAGAACTACAAAAGGTAAAGGTTATGAAATTGCAGAAGGTCAGCATGAACATTGGCATGGAGTTGGACCTTTTAACGTAGATAATGGAAAATTTGTTAAAAAAACAGTAAATAAATCAGCTACTACTGTATTTTCTGATGCTTTACTAAACTTAGCAAAAAAATATGATAATATTGTTGGTGTTACTGCTGCAATGCCAAGTGGTACTGGAATTAATAAATTAATGCAAGAGTTTCCAAATAGATTTTGGGATGTAGCTATTGCTGAACAACATGCGGTTACTTCAATGGCTGCAATGGCTAAAGAGGGGTTTAAACCTTTTATTACGATATATTCAACATTTTTACAAAGAGGTTTTGATCAAATAATTCATGATGTTTGTTTAATGAACTTACCTGTTGTTTTTGCAATTGATAGAGCTGGATTAGTTGGTAATGATGGCGAGACACATCAAGGTGCTTTTGATATATCGTTTTTAAGATTTATTCCTAATATGATTTTACTAGCTCCTAGAGACAATGAAACACTAGAGTATGCTTTAGACTTTGGCTATAAAGCTACAAGTCCTTGCGCAATAAGATATCCAAGAGGGGAGTTTGCTAAACTAGAATATGAAGCAACTTCTTTTGAGTTAGGAAAAGCAGAACTTTTAAAAGAAGGAAGTTCACAAAAACTATTTATTGGTTATGGGGCAGGAGTTTCTAGGGCTATCGCGACAGCTACGCTACATAAAGATGATATCACAATTTTAGATTTGAAATTTGTAAAACCACTTGATGAACTTATTTTAATTGAATTATCTAAAAAATATGATGACTGGTATATATTTTCTGATTCTCAATTTCAAGGTGGAGTTGCAAGTGCAATTTTAGAGTTTTTAAATAAAGAAAAAATTTATGTAAAAGTAACTTCATTTGAATATAAAGACTCTTTTGTACAACAAGGAGATACTAAGGCAATAGAAGAGAGTTTAGAACTACTTCCTTCTTTAATAGCTAAGAAGATTAAGTAGTAGTTTTAAAACTACTACTCATATACTAGTATTTAGTTTATTCTTTGTTTGTCTAAATAAATTTTTAAAAGTTGAAGGTTTTTCTTTTTTTCATAAAATTAATATTTAACATATCTGGCTTAATGAAACTTTTGGGTGCCAGAATAATCACTTTGCCTTATAACTAACCAGATAATCATCAAGCATTTTTATCTTCAAACTTTTAGTCAAACCATTATATATTTTTAATAGTTTTTTCATTGGAGAAAATACTCCTTCATTAATAGAATTTGTAGTGTTATGAATTATGACATTTTTCTCATTTTTATATGTAAATAAATATGGTAAATTTGTTATGAAACTTCTATAAGCAGACCTAACTCTTGGATGAGTAAAGTTTAATTTTCCTATAGTTGGAGATACTGATTTTTCATCAAGAAATGATTTATATTTTTTATACCATTCATTTAGTTTTTTTGTAAAATTATTTTGATTTGTTGATGTTAAATTATACATTATTTTTTACAAATCTTTACTAGCTTCTAACCTTGGTTTCCTTCTCAGGTATTTATTTATAGTCTTTCTTTGATGAAAGTACACATTTGAATAGGATAGTCTTTAAAAGCTTTATATAAGCCTCTCTTGCCATGAACGATGATAGCCTGAACTTTTGTATCCTAAATCAAAAAGAACTTCTAGTTGTTGTTTATAATCAATTACTAATTAACTATTAAATATACTTCCAAACTAGTATTTCATTTTGTGTAATATCTTTGAATACTAAGGTACCTAACTTGTCCTTTCTTTTTCCATAAAATGTTGCATCACAAACTATTACAATCTCTCTTGGAGTATGAACTTTTAGTGGTGTATTATATTGTATTATTTGCTTTCTTATCCATGGTAAACTTCGTTTATATTCCTCAGCTAAATCTTTTAATATTTGTCTTTTTATAGATATATTTTTAAAAAAATGATTTATTGTAAGTTTATTGGTCTTCTTTTTGAACTAAATGAAGTGTTACAATTATTACAAAAATATCTAATTATTCCTCTTTTGATACTTCTTTTTCTTGTGTTATTTTGTGAACAATCTGGACAAGTTTTAGTATTGGCATCTAAAAGTTTCATTAAGCCAAAAATTAAGAGCTACGTATAGAAGTTTAAGAGCAAATTTACAGTATCTCTTTACTTACAAGAATTATAAAAATTTAAAGATAGCAAATACAACAAATAATTTAGATGGAGGAACTTTTTCACTAATGAAAAAAGAAGTTAATGAGACCACTGCACAGTAACACTCTAAAATAAATCTCAACCAAGCCTTTAGTTAAGGTATTTAAAGGCTATTTTTAGCTATAATTACACATATAAATTAAAGATATTTAAGCAAAAAGGTAATAAATTGGCATTTAAAGATTCAAACCTCTCTTTTTCAGATTATGCTCTTAATGATAGATTAGAATATGTAGATTCTTTTTTAAAACAATTAGATTCTATAATAGATTTTAATAAATTAAGACCTGTATTAAAGAAGAATGGAACAGGAAGTAAAAATGTATGTGGAGTACAAGCATATGATCAAATATTAATGTTTAAAATCTTACTTATTCAGAAGTTTTATGATTTAAGTGATGAAAAAGCTGAAGAAGGACTTAATGTAAATTTACTTTATATGAAATTTGCAGGATTAAGCTTAGAATCATTAGCACCAGACTCAACTACAACAGGTAGATTTAGAAATTCTTTAATTAAAAATAATCTTCATGGTAAACTTTTTACAAATATTAATAAGCAACTTGAAAAGGCAGGATTAATAGCAACAGGTGGTAAAGATGTACTAGTAGATGCAACATTAACAAAGTCTCATAATAATAGAATCAAAAATAAAAATAAAGAACAAAAAAGTGAAAGTAGACAAAAGGTTGAAGCTTTAAATAAAGCGATAGATGTACTTATTGAAGAAGAATTACAAAAGAAAAAACCATCATCAAAACAAATATCAAGATTATTAAAAAAGAAATCTTATAACTCTAAAACTCTTAAAAATGAAGAACTTGATGAGATTCAAAATAAAGATACTAAAGATATTGAAACTTCAAAAAAGATAATTGAAAATGAAGATGATAGTTATGAGCATAAACAAAAGATAGATAAAGATGTAAGAACAGGTTATCAAGCAGGTAAAAAACAATATGCAACAGGATATAAGAATCATATATCAACAGATGCAGATTCAGGAGCTATTTTAGAAACAATGACAACATTTGCCAATACCTCAGATATATCTACCGTTGATACATTTGTTGAAAAATTAGGTGATGATATTAAATCATCAGGTGCAGATAAAGCTTATAAATCAGAAGCTATTGATGAACTACTAAAAGAAAAAGATATTAAAAATAATGTTTGTCTTAAAGAGAGAAATAAAATGAGTGATGAAGATAGAAAGAATCAAAGAGAAAATGAAAAACCAAAACATAAAATCAGAGCAAAAGTTGAACATTCATTTGCTTTAATAAAAACCAGCATGAAACAATCCACAACAAGGTTTACAGGACTGCTCAGGAATAATATGAATTTCACCATTACATGTATAGCTGCCAACCTAAAACTATTTGCCCATAAGAAAATAAAGGCACAAAACGTAAGAATAAGATGATAAAGAGAGGAAAGAATAGAGTAAATTCAATTAGAATTAGGAATAAATATAGATTTGAGATGATAATTTATGATAAATATTTTTTAAAAATTGAAAAAATAAAATTTTATAGACCTTTTTAGTTGTGCTGTGGTCTCTTTATTTTATTAAAACCTATTTACTGCTATTTTGAATGGATTTGATTTATTGATATATTTTATTTTTATTTTTAGAGGTAGCCTATACTACAAAAAAGTGTTATATTTTAATATTTGTAGCTTGCTTTTTTGTTTGAATTAGGTGTAAAAGTTCAATTTATATAAACTTTTAGCTATTTTACATAAATTTTTTACTAATGTTTGATAAAAGATTCTATAATAATTTTTATGGTATTATTGCTAAAATTTGATTACAAAAGGTTGAACATGGATTTTAAAGAAATAAAAGAATTAATAAGAATATTTGGTAAAAGTGATTTGAATAAATTAAAAGTAAGAGAGGGAGAATTTGAACTTGCAATGCAAAAAGGCTTTAAAGGAACTCTTGTTACAAGTACTGTGCCTATAGCACCTATTGTTGTACCTGCTTCTGTTATATCTCCTGCTGTAGTTTTAGGTGATACTGTTAATTCTCCAATGGTTGGAACATTTTATGGCTCACCATCTCCTGAGTCACCAGCATTTGTAAAAGAGGGCGATACAGTTAAGAAAGGTCAAACTTTATGTATTTTAGAAGCTATGAAAATTATGAATGAAATTGAAGCAGAATTTGACTGTAAAATCATTAAAATCTTAGTTGAAGATGGTAATCCAGTTGAATATGACATGCCTATGTTTTCTGTTGAAAAACTGTAAATTAAGATTTTATTATGGCAGAAATTAAAAAAATACTAATTGCGAATAGAGGTGAAATAGTTCAAAGAGCTATTCGTACTATAAAAGAAATGGGTAAAAAATCAGTTACTGTTTATTCTATTGGAGATAAAGAAGCATCTTATTTAAAACATGCTGATGAAGCTGTTTGTATTGGTGATGTTAAATCAATTGATTCTTATTTAAATATTCCTGCAATTATTACAGCTGCTGAGATGACAGGTTGTGATGCAATTTTCCCAGGATATGGATTTTTATCTGAGAATCAAGATTTTGTAGAGATTTGTAGATTACATAACATCAAATTTATTGGGCCATCTGTTGAAGTAATGTATAAAATGGCTGATAAATCAAAAGCAAAAGAAGAGATGATACGAGCAGGGATTCCTGTTGTTCCTGGGTCTACTGGTGCTGTTCATTCTGTGGAAGAGGGACGTCAAGTTGCTCTTGAAATTGGTTATCCTATTATGGCAAAAGCAAGTGCTGGTGGTGGAGGTCGTGGTATGCGACTTATAAATGAGGAATCAGAATTTGATCAATTATTTATGGCAGCTTCTTCAGAAGCCTTAGCTGCATTTGGTGATGGAACTATGTATTTAGAGAAATTTATTAATAACCCAAGACATATAGAAGTTCAAGTTATTGGTGATTCCCATGGAAATGCTATCCATATTGGTGAAAGAGATTGTTCTTTGCAAAGAAGACATCAAAAAGTAATTGAAGAGTCACCTGCAATTTTACTAGATGATGAGACTAGAGCTAACTTACATGCAGTTGCAATCAAAGCAACAAAATACTTAGAATATGAAGGTGCTGGTACTTTTGAATTTTTAGCAGATGATAAACAAAATATTTATTTTATGGAAATGAACACAAGACTACAAGTTGAACATCCAGTTTCAGAAATGGTATCAGGGATTGATATTGTTGAATGGATGATTAAAGTAGCTGAAGGTGCAGAGCTACCAAAACAAGAAACTATAAAATTTAGAGGTCATGCAATTGAGTGTAGAATAACAGCTGAAGATCCAAATTCATTTTTACCAAGTCCAGGAAAAATCACACAATGGATGGTTCCAGGTGGAAGAAATGTAAGAGTTGATTCTCATGTTTATGCAAACTATAATGTACCTCCGTATTATGATTCAATGATTGGTAAGTTAATTGTTTGGGGAAGAGATAGAAAAAAAGCTATTAATATCATGAAAAGAGCTTTAAATGAGTTCGAAGTTGAGGGTATTAAAACTACAATTCCTTTTCATCAAAAAATGATGGAAAACGAAGACTTTATTTCAAATAATTATACTACTAAATATTTAGAAAATTACAAAAATTTAGATCAACTATAAAAAAAGTGGGTTTTTAGTTTAATCCACTAAAAACTAATATTTAATAATAATTCTAAAGTAGTATCTAAATTCCATCTATTTTCAAGTAGTTGATTTTTGATAGATTTTACTTTATTAAGATGTAAAATATTTATGACAAAGCTTCTTAAAATTGTCATAGTCATGGGATTAATATTTGCAGTATGTAAATCTTCATAAAGTGATTTATCTTTATGAAAGTGCATAGTTTCAACTTGCCAATGCTTTAATCCTAAATTATGAAATTCTTTTGCAGTATCTTTAAAATTTGTAATAGCAAATGATGTTGTTAAAGTTTCAGTAAATTCTCCTGTTTTTTTATTGACTTTATGAATAGTTTTATCAATTCTTATTATGGTTCTAATATGTGTCATACCATTATGATAAAAACAACTATTATTTGTAAAAGTTAATACTTTTCTTTTGGCTAAGTTTTTATCCTCTTGTTTCAAATCTGATATATAAGTATCTGTAGGCTTTTTTGTATTGGATATATCAATAGCTTTAGTTAATAGCTTTTTCTGGTTACCTTTTAGTTTAGCATAATATTTTGAACCATCTTTTTCAATCTTGTTTAGAGTTTTTTTTAGTATTCATTGCATCAAATGTATAAATAAAACTATCATCTAATTCATCAATAAGTTCTCTTAATGCAGGTACTTCGGACTTATTGGAAATCTTTTTATGTGCTAATATTATCCCAGTATTGGCTAATACTGCACTCAACACTTCTGTTGATTTATTTGCATTAACACTACTACCATTCATAACTTTACCATCTACTGCTAATTGTTGTAAATTATCAGTTTTATCAACTAATCCATAAATCCATATCCTAAAAACTTTTTCTAATTCTAAATAATTAACTTCTGCTAAAATCTCAGCCACAGCACTCCTGCTTGGTGTTCTAATAAATTCTACACCTAAAAGTTTTTTGATTTTATTATTTTGAATATAATTTTTTATCCAGACCCATATCTCTTTATAATTTACCGCACCCATTAATTGTGCAATTACTGATAAAAATAAAATATGTTCTAATTTATGAAGTTTACCTTGACCTTTTCTATGATCAGGTATATCTGCTAAAAGTTGTAATAATTTATTTCTTTTTGCTATGGCTTCATAGCCTTTCTTTGATCTTTTATTTGATAATTTCTCTCTAAATTGATTTGCCATAATACCACCTTTTTATAGATATTATAGCCAAAAAGTACTATAAACTTAATTAAATTTTTTTAATGGATTGAACTAGTGGGTTTTAACCTACTTTTTTATCAAAGCTTAAATTTATATTAAATTAGATATAATCCGCAAAATCATACATATATATTTACTATTTTTACTTTGAATATTTAATCTCAGAGTCATGTTTAATAATTTAAACAAGCAGTTTTTTAATTAGATGCTATTAGAATCAAAAGTTTATATCAGTGTATTGTTTTAATCTTATATATACCAAGATGGTATAAAATACACAAAAGGTAATAAATGACTTTTAAAGACTTTAATTTTAAAGAAAAATTGCAAAAATCTATTGATGATGCTGGATTCAAAGAGCCTAGTCCTATTCAAAAAGATGCTATTCCTGTAGTTCTACAAGGAAAAGACATGGTTGGTCAAGCACAAACAGGAACTGGTAAAACAGCAGCATTTGGTCTTCCAATTATTAATATGATGAAGGGCAACTGTGGCGTTGAAGCTATAGTTATTGTTCCAACAAGAGAACTTGCAATGCAAGTTTCTGATGAATTATTTAGATTCGGTAAAAACTCAGGAATGAATACAGCAACTGTTTATGGTGGGCAATCTTACTCTATGCAGTTAAGAAATATTGATAGAGCATCAATTATTGTTGCAACTCCAGGGAGACTAATTGATTTATTAAAAAGTAAAAAAATTAATATCAAACCATCTTTTGTAGTTTTAGATGAAGCTGATGAGATGTTAGATATGGGGTTTCTTGATGATATTAAAGAAATTTTTACTCATATCCCAAAAGAGAGACAAACGCTACTGTTTTCTGCAACTATGCCTAATGCAATTAAAAGACTTGCACAAAATATTTTAAATGAACCTGTATTTATTACTGTTACAAAATCAGAAATGGCAAATTCAAAAATTACACAAAGTTTTTATGTAGTTGATGAATATGAAAGAGATGATGCATTAATTAGATTATATGATTTTAAAGATCCTACAAAATCAATTATTTTCTGTAGAACAAAAAAAGAGGTTGATAGATTATCAACTTATTTAGTATCTCAAGGACATAGTGCTAAAGGTCTTCATGGTGATATGGAGCAAAGACAAAGAGAAGAAGTAATTAGATCATTTAAAAAAGGTACTTTAGAAGTACTAATTGCAACTGATGTTGCAGCACGTGGTCTTGATGTAAATGATGTATCTCACGTATTTAACTACCATTTACCATTTGATTCTGAGTCTTATGTACATAGAATTGGTAGAACAGGACGAGCAGGAAAAGAAGGAAGTGCGATTTCTCTTGTAACTCCACATGAGTTTAGAATGATTCAAAAAATTCAAAAAGTAACTGGTGGAAAACTAGAAGCTAAAGTTATTCCAAATATTAATTCTGTAAAAGAGAAAAAAACTAACACTTTAAAATCTAAAATCTGTGATCAAAAAGTTTATGATTCTGGAATTGATTTAGTTGAAAATTTAAAAGAAGATTTTGATTTATCTACAATTGCTCATAAACTAGCATCTATCTTAACTAATGCTACTTTTGTAAAAGGTAATAATTATATTGGTAAATCAGAAAGTGATATCGAAAGATTATTCGAAAGACTAAAACATGATTCTGGAAGAGACAGAGACTCAAGAGGTCGTGGTCGTAGTGGATACCGTGGTGGATATCGTGGTGGAAATAAAAATGGTGCAAACAGAGGTCGAAATGGTGCGAACAGAAGCAGAAGCGGTGGAAATAGAGATAGCAGAAGAGGGTAATCCTCTTCTAGTTCTCATTAAAATACATCTTTTAAAAATTTCTTTTTTATAATCAACCTCATTTATTAACTCACTTTTTTTCGTTTAATACTTCAATAATATTTAATTAATTTTTATATTATTAAAATTTTAAAATTTGTATGGAATATAATATAGAGATTGAAAATAAATTAACTCTTTTAGTCATATTTACTTTAAGCTTATTTAAAGATTATGTAAAGAATTATCCAATATAATCTTACAAAAAAATTTAATTACAATCTAGTTACAAAAAGGCTTATATTTGGATATAAAGATGATAGATAGATTTGATAAAGCAACTAGCAAGACACTTCCTGATTTTGCTAAACTTTCATTAGGATTATTATTTGTTGTATTAGTTTTTTTGTGGAGCTATGCTTCTTATGGCGATTTACAAAATCATACATTTTTAATTATTGGTGCAGTATTTGGAGCTTATATGGCTATGAATATAGGGGCTAATGATGTTGCAAATAATGTTGGTCCTGCTGTTGGTTCTAAAGCTATGACTATGATGTGGGCAATTATTATTGCTGCTGTTTTTGAAGCTTTAGGTGCTTTTATTGCTGGTGGAGATGTTGTTCAAACTATTAAAAAAGGTATTATTGATCCTACTTTAATATCTGATCCTCAAATATTTATTTGGGTAATGACTGCTGCTTTATTATCTGCTGCTTTATGGCTTAATTTTGCTACTTCTATAGGTGCTCCTGTTTCAACAACCCACTCTATTGTAGGCGGAGTTATGGGCGCAGGTATTGCTGCTGCTGGATTTGGAATAGTTGCTTGGGGAATAATGGCAAAAATTGCAGCATCTTGGGTTATTTCACCAGTATTAGGTGGACTTATCGCAGCAGGATTCTTATTTTATATTAAAAAGAAAATTATCTATCAAAAAGATATGCTTTTTGCGACACAAAAAATAGTTCCTTCTTTAATAGCTATTATGACTTTGGCCTTTTCAACATATTTAATTTTAAAAGGTTTTAAAAAACTAATTAAATTGGACTTCTTTACTGCTTTAGGATTAGGGCTTGTTATTGCAGTAGTTGTTTTTATCATAGTTAAACCTTTAATTATAAAAACTTCAGAAAAACTTAAAAATACTAGAGTTGATGTAAATTCACTTTTTACAATACCTTTAATTTTTGCGGCCGCCCTTTTATCTTTTGCACATGGAGCAAATGATGTAGCAAATGCTATTGGACCCTTAGCTGCTATTAATGATGCAGTTATGAGTTCAGAGATCTCATCAAAAGTAGATATTCCATTTTGGGTAATGGCAATTGGAGCTATGGGTATTACAGTAGGTCTTGCTTTATATGGTCCAAAGCTTATTAAAACTGTTGGTTCTGAAATTACTGAACTTGATCAAGTAAGAGCATTTGCTATTGCTATGGCTGCTTCTATTACTGTAATTATTGCTTCTCAACTTGGACTTCCTGTGTCTTCAACTCATATTGCAGTTGGTGGTGTCTTTGGAGTAGGTTTTTTAAGAGAGTATTTAGATTCTGCTGAGAGTAAATTTATTAGTAACACAAGAAAGAAATTTAAAAAAGATAAAAGAATATTAGTTCAATACGAAGCAGAACGTGCTACACTAGAGGCATTAGAGAGAAAGACAAAATCTGATTATATGAAAATTGCCGAATTTTATAAAAAAATTGAAGATAAAATGGAGTTGGTAAAACAAGAAAAAAAAGATTTTAAGTTAGCAAAAGGTGTGAAATACGTAAAACGAGATGCAGTGAAAAAAATTATTGCTGCTTGGGTTATTACAGTTCCTGCTACATCTTTACTTTCAGCTGCTATTTTCTTTATGATTAAAGGTATCATGAGCTAAAAATAAAGTGAGTATTTTCTTATGATATAATTCTTTTTTTAAAGGAATTATCATAGGGGCATTAATTGCAGTAGCAACTATATATTTATTTATCATAGTAGGTTTTATTTTTAAAAGAGTATTTAAAAATGAAGTACACGAACGAAGTTTTGTTTTATTAAATTTATATTTTTTACAACCTATTTTAATATTTTTTGGGGGGGGGCTTGCTAGAGCCTCTATTACTCCTGAATTTATCATTTCACCTCTAATTTATTTTATAGCAATTTTTTTAGTTCTTTTTATTGCCTTTTTTTATGCAAAAAGAATTTTTTCTGATTTAGAAGATAAATCAATATTTTTAGCCTCTTCTTTAGTAAGAAATACTGGTAATTTAGGTATCCCTCTTGGAATTGCACTTTTTGGGGAACAAAGTGTTCCTTATACTTCTATTTTAAATATTGCAAATATTTTCTTTATTTATATATTTTCAGTTTATTTTTTCTCAGGAGATAAGTTTAGTTTTAAAGATGCAATTAAATCAGTTTTAAAAATACCTGCTATTTGGGTTGCTATTACCCAAATAATTCCATAACATATTATACACCTCCAAATTCATAGAAATTATACTTTTTTTAAATCCAGAAGCACCTAATTAGGCTATAAATTTATCTTTTATATTTATTTTTCTCCATCGGTGTTAAATTTTGTATATTCTGTGCAATATTCGCTATTTTTTGACAATACTCTCTTGTTTGAATAAATTTCATTGTGCTTATCAAGGTGTTTGCTAGGTTTAGGTTTACCGTCATTTAAAACTCTCTTCATAAGCTTTTTGACGTATGCTTTGTAAGAGATTAATAAACTCCTCATTCACCTTTAGTATGCTTTCTCTTGCATGAGTGATAATCTTAGCAGCGATATTGTAAAGTTTGTATCTAATAGTTTTAATTGTGTGTTTTTGTAAATTCTTTTCGAGTATTTGTTTAAAAAGTAAAAAGAGATTGTAAGCCAAAGTGCCAATGTAAAAATAAAAAGCATTCGCTTGAAGATTTGAACTTGGAAGATAGCTCATATTGAAACCATTTTTGAGCTCTTTAATTTTATTTTCACTTGTTTCACCTCTTTGATGATGAAGTTTAATTATCTCTGTTGGAGTTAAATCATTGTCATTCGTAGCAATACAGTAAAAGATTTCATCTTGATGTTGCATCATTACTTCATCGCCAATATAACCTTCAAGTGTAGGGAGGGTTGGTGTTATATCTTTTTTGATAACAATCATTCTAAAGGCATTCTTTGTATCTTGCATAGTATGGGTAAACTCTGCTACTTTTTCTCTCTTTGAGAAAGTTAGCCACTCTTTATCTTTAATACTTTTAATTGATTCAAACACATTTTTATTCTTTTTTGCAGTAACTGTAAATAGTATATTTTTCTCTTCACAGTAGTTGAATATATCAGCTTGACAGGATGCACTATCTGCTCTGAATCTATCGAACTTTTTACCAAGTGGTAGTTGTAATATACATTGTTTAATAAACTCTAAATTTTTGCTTGCAGGTGCTTCATTCCCTTCTCGAAAGTCTACGTCTATTACATAGCCTCCATTAATATGTCCTACCATAGGCATATACCCAGGAGCATTTTTGTATGACCACTTTGCTGTATTCTTATGAGCTTCAATAAATGTAGCATCTATATCTAATATCAACTTTTCATTCTCAACACTTTTTAGAAACTGTTTGAGAAACTTCTTGTTTATTTTTCTTATACCCTCTTCACCATCAGTTCCATGCTTACGAAGATATTTTGAGAAGGCATTTACTGTTGGAATATTTTTAATTTTCAAAAGTGTTGCAAGTGCCTTATCCACTTTTATCTCTTTGATATCATCAAGAAAGCGACCGCCGCTGTGTAGCATCAAAATTAAAGGATAAATAAACTCAAATGCAGAGTAACCATTATTGCGTTTAGCTTTTGGTAAATTTGTATTACAGAGTATCTCAAGGTTCATACCTTTGAGATATTCTCCAAGTATTATTACACCTGTTCTTGGTGTTAATTTCTCGTTTGTAGATTCTAGTTTGAAATTTAAGACTGTTTGCATTATAATTCTCTCGTTTTGGAAAAAGTTACACCCGATGGGTGAAATCTTTGAGTGTTGCTTTTTCGCTTGTAAGTACCTAATTATAGAACAATTTAGCTTGTTGTCTAATTTGGTATGGAATTATTTGGGTATAACTCTAATAACTTATCTTGCTATAGAGTTTCAAAGTATGTTCTTGCCTTCTTTAATATATCACGCTCTTGCTTTGCTATCTTTAATTCACGACGAAGACGCTTAACTTCAACATCTAAGGGTTTATTATTAGTAAAGTTTATATTTTTAGTTGGTATATTATGTGCTTTTTTATACGCAGTAAGCAAATAGTATAATGTTTTCTCATTTAAATCTAAATCTTGTGCTACTTTTACAACACTTTCATTATTATTTAAAATTAACTGTACGGTGGAATCTTTGAATTCTTTACTGTATTTATTTTAACTCAGAATTGTTTAATTTCTGTGTCTTGATTAGGTTACAACTCCAATTGCTTTGCAATCTGCACTATATGTTTTTCTTTTTGTACTTATTTTATTTATCCCTATATTTTGTATTTTATTTTATCATTTCGAATAAGAATACTTTGGTTAACTGGTTGATTTTTATAGGGGTATTATAAGTTTAATGTTTACTGGTTTTAAAGCTGTAGAGTCCATGGTAATTACTTTTTATAATCAATCCCTACTTTTAGTAAAATCCATAGTAAAAAGTAGGGATTTTTGTAAATATTTGTAATCATTTATAGTTAGTTGTATTTAGCTTATATCGTGATTTCTTTAATATCTGCTATATTTTTAAACGCTTGATAAACTAAACCAATTGTATTTTTTCGGTTTGTTTTGATAGCTTCATCTTTGTGGTTCACAAATACGCTATCAAAGAAGTTATCTAATTCTGATTTTAATGAGAATAAGGCTTCTAGCTCTTCATCGTATGTTACGTAAGTTTTTGAAGTTATATTTGTATATTTTGTAAAAAGTTCTTTTTCTGCATTTTCTTCAAATAATTTTTCATTTACTTCTAAAGTTGAAGAGATATTTATATCTTTTATTATGTTCGCAACTCTTTTGAAAGTTGTTGCATACTCTTTAAAGTTGTCACTTAAAACTATTGGGTTTAACGCACATAGTTTTTGTGAGATTCTATAGATATCTTTTTCTCCACTTCCTAAAACTGCTTTTAGTACTGATGGGTTTACTTCAAAGATTTTAAATAGTCTTTCGTTAAAAAAGTCTATTAATTTTGTTTTTTCTAAACCTTTATAATTTGAAGCTAAAGCATCAATAATTTGTTCTAAATCTATAGGTAGCTTATGCTCTATTGCAATTTTTACAATACCAGCAGCAGCTCGTCTTAGTCCAAAAGGATCTTTTGAACCTGTAGGAATTTTACCAACAGAAAATAGTCCCATTAAATTATCTAACTTATATGATAAAGCTATGATTGAAGAAAATTTTGTAGATGGAAGTTCTGAGTCTTCTCCATCTGGTAAATATTGCTCTTTTAAAGCTAAACAAATATTGTCATCTTCGTTTACAATTTTTGCATAGTAATATCCCATAAGACCTTGAAGTTCAGTAAACTCATAAACCATCTCTGACATTAAGTCTGCTTTACTTAGCATTACAGCTCGATTTATTAACTTTTTATTTTCAAGCTCAAAAATATTTGCTAAAAAAGATGCGATTTTTGCTTCTCTTTCACATTTTGCATACATTGAACCTAAACCTTCTACAAATACAAGTTTTTTAAGACCTTCATTTGATAAACCATTAGCAATATCATTTTTGTAAAAAAACATTCCATCTGCAAGTCTTGGTCTAAGAACTCTTTCATTTCCAGCAATAATATATGAGAAATCTTCTGTTTTAGAATTTGATACTACTATAAAGTTATTTGTCAAAGTACCGTTTTTATAAACTGCAAAATATCTTTGATGTTCTTTCATTGAGGTTACGATTACTTCTTCTGGAAGTTCTAAAAAAATTTCTTCGAAACTTCCTATTAATGCTGTAGGGTATTCTGTAATTGCAACTACTTCATCTAAAAGTTCTATATCAATTTCGATTTTAACATTATTTTGTTCTTCTATCTCTTTCATCTGAGCAAGAATTTTTTTTCTTCTCTCATCTGGATATAAAATAACTCCATTATTTTTTAGTTTTGTGAAGTAATCGCCTGCAAAATCATAAGAAAATGGATTATATGAAACCATTCTATGAGGAAATGAAAAGTTAGATGATTGTACGCCAAAAGTTTCAACATCAACAATTTCTTTTCCTAAAAGAACAGCTAAACTTCTAATAGGTCTAATAAAACTATCTTTTCGTGAACCCCATCTCATTGATTTTCCAAAGTTTAAAGAGTTTATAAAATCATTTATCATTTGATTTAATAAATCTTTTGAATCGCTTCCAACTACTTCTTTTTTGAAGTATAAAACATCACTTTTACCTTGGTTTATTATTTGAAGTTCGCTTACATCAATTCCACATTTTTTTGCGAAACCTAAAGCTGCACCTGTTGGTTTATCATCTTTATAAGCTATTTTAACTGGCGCTCCGAACTGTTCTACTACAGAATCTTCTTGTTTGATTTGAAATTCGGTATGCCATAATACTAACCTTCTTGGTGTATAATAGAATTCAAACTCACATAATAATTTATTTTTTTCTAAAATATCACTCCATTTTTTCTCTATATTTTTTAGTTCTTTTAAAAATGGAATTGCAGGTAACTCTTCAACACCAATCTCTATTAATAATGGTTTATTCATCTATTTTTTCCTTATCAACATTCTTTTTTTCAATCGCTTCTAATTTATCTGTATATTTTTTTATTTGTTGTTGATTAAAGCCTTTAAGAAACATAAAAATCATAAATACAAATAAAGCTAACACTATTACATCAATAATCTCTTTCATATTATCCAATACCTTTATTTTAATAAATCTTTATAGATGATTCCATCTATCTCACTAATTGCACTACTTTCAATATCATTAGATGATTCTATAATTACTAAAATTTTTGAATCAAACATATAATTTTCTGCAATTTTTTGTATATTTTTCGCAAGTTTTTTTTCACAAATTATATATTTCGTATTTAAACAATTACAGTAAATAGCTTCTTTGATACTGCTTACTACAACTGCTATTATCAGTTCATTTTTATTTGCATATGAAAGTAAATTTTCATCATAATTAAATATCAAAGTTGAATTTGGAAGACTATTTTCTATATCCAAAATACTATCTATAAAACTAATATTTTCAAAAGGTATTAAATTATCACCAATTAAAATCATAAACCTACCCTTTCTTTAATAGGCATTCTTTTGAACAATAAAAATTACCATTACTTAATATAGCCTCTTTTTTTGACACAAAAATACTACAAGTTGGACATTCAACCATTATATCTTCGATTTTTGCATCTTCTTTTTTTGTTACACTTTTTTCTCTATCTTTTTTAAATAAAATAATATAAACTAAAAAAAGTACTACTGCAATGGCTATAATTTTAATTATCATTTAAGTCCTTTTAAATATAAATAGTTTCTATTTTTTCTTGAAAATACTTCACAATTTTCTAGTTTTGCATCTTTTATTTCTTCTTCAAGCAAAGTGCCTTTATAAAATAAATAACTACTATTTTCTTTTGATATATTTTTTGTAATATCAAGAAGAAGTTTTGTATTTGTAACAGCTCGTGAAGTTATTAAATCCACTTTTAAATCTTTTACTTCTTCTACTCTTTTGCATATAACTTCAATATTTTTAAGACTTAAAGTATTTTTCACAAAATTTAAAAATGAAACTCTTTTAAGCCTTGGTTCTATTAAATAAGTTTTAACATCACTTCTTGCCATTGCAATAATAAACCCAGGATAACCAGCACCAGTTCCAATATCAGCAAAATTATCAAAAGAATCAATAAATTTTAAAGGATAAACAGAATCAATAATATTTTCTTCAATATCTTCTTTATTTAATCTTCCTGTTAAGTTGTGAACTTTACCCCATTGTTGCAACAACGAGATAAAAGTATCACATCTTTTAAAAAAATCTACATCAAGAGTTATATCTTGAAAGTTTGATTTAAAATCCATTAAAATAGATGTCCCATATGCTCTTTTTTTGTATTTATATAATCTTCATTATATTTATTAGACTTTGTAATTGCTGGTATTCTTTCAATAATATTTATTCCTATTGATTCTATATATTTAATTTTTTTAGGATTATTTGTAATTAATTTAATATCTTTTAAATTCAAATCTTTAAAAATTTCTTCAACAACAGAATAATCTCTATCATCTTCTCCAAATCCCAATTCTAAATTTGCTTCAATAGTATTTCTACCTTGATCTTGTAAAGCATAAGCATTTACTTTATTAAGTAAGCCTATATTTCGCCCTTCTTGTCTATGATATATTACTAATCCACCCTCACTTGCGATAAACTTTAAAGCTGTATCTAATTGATTTTGACAATCACATTTTAGACTTCCTAATGTATCTCCTGTTAAACACTCAGAATGAACTCTTACATAAGGAACTACGATATCATTTAGGTTTTCACTCATAATTGCTAAATGTTCTTGATTTTCTTGCTTATAAGCTTTAATTTTAAATTTTCCATATTTTGTAGGTAAATTAGCAACATTTGATTTTTCTATATTCATAACCTTTTAAACCTTAAGTTGATAAAATCAACAATACTATATCTAACAAAGGTAAATAATATGTTTAAAAGATTTAGAAGATTAAGAATTAATAATACATTAAGAAATTTAGTACAAGAGACACAATTAAGCAAAGATGATTTTATATACCCACTATTTGTAAAAGAAGGTAAAAATATTAAAAAAGAAGTTGAATCTATGCCAGGTGTTTTTCAAATGAGCTTAGATGAAATTTTAAAAGAGTGTAAATATATAAGAAGTATAGGCTTAAATTCAATTATTTTATTTGCAATACCTGATGTAAAAGATTCTGTTGGTAGTGAGTGTTTATGTGATGAAAGTATCATTGCCCGTACTATTAGAGCAATAAAAGAAAAATATGAAGATATGTTTGTTATAACTGATTTATGTTTTTGTGAATATACAGATCATGGTCATTGTGGAATTTTAGATCCAAAAACTGGGACTGTGCATAATGATAAAACATTAGAAATTTCTGCGCAACAAGGAATAGTTCACGCCAAAGCTGGTGCAGATATGATTGCACCTTCTGGAATGATGGATGGAATTATTCAAATACTTAGAACTGCTTTAGATGAAAATGGTTTTGAAAACTTACCAATCATGGCATATTCAACAAAATTTGCAAGTGCTTATTATGGACCATTTAGAGATGTTGCTGAATCTACTCCATCTTTTGGAGATAGAAGAACTTATCAAATGAATCCAGCAAATAGACTTGAGGCTTTAGAAGAATCACTTCAAGATGAAAAAGAAGGTGCAGATATTTTAATGGTCAAACCAGCCCTTGCTTTTATGGATGTAATAAGAGATATAAGAAATAACTCAAATCTTCCTTTATGTGCTTATAATGTAAGCGGAGAGTACGCTATGCTTAAATTAGCAGGTGCTAGTGGGCTTATTGACTATGATAGAATCATGATGGAAACTTTAACAGGATTTAAAAGAGCAGGAGCTGATATTATTATTACTTATCATGCAAAAGAAGCTTGTTTATTATTAAATAAAAAATAATTAAAAAAATGAGCCAAACTTATCAAGAAGCAATTGAAAATTCTAATATTATCTCAAAAACAAATACAGATGGAATAATTACTTTTGTAAATGATGAGTTTTGTAAAATTTCAGGATATACAAAAGAAGAGCTTGTTGGAAGTGATCACAATATTGTAAGACATCCCGATGTTCCCAAAGGAAACTTTACTCTTCTTTGGGATACTATTCTTTCAAAAAAATCTTTTAAAACAACAGTTAAAAACCTTTGTAAAAATGGTTCAGCTGTATATTTAAATACAACAATTACTCCAATACTTGATGAAAATGATGAAATTAAAGAGTTTATTGCTATTAGGTATGATGTAACAAAAGAAGTTGAACTAAAAAAAGATTTAGAGAAAAAAGATTTAGAACTTGAAATATTAAATAGAACCTTAGAACAAAGAGTCAGGGAACAAACAGCCCAATTACTTGAACTAAATCTAACTTTAGAACAAAGAGTAACAGAAGAGATTTTAAAAAATAAAGAGAAACAAAAAATTCTTTTTTTACAATCAAGAATGGCTTCTTTAGGACAAATGTTAGAAAATATTGCTCATCAATGGAGACAACCCTTAACTGAACTTAGTATTATTATATTTAATATTAAAAAGAGTGCAAAAAATAAAAACCTAAATAAACTAGATGAATATTATAAAGAATCACTTTGTACGATTGAAAATATGTCTCAAACTATTGATGATTTTACTAACTTTTTTAATCCTAATAAAGAAAAAGAGAATTTTTTTATTGATTATGCAATAGATGAAGCCCTTATAATTATAAATAAATTATTAAAAAAAGAGAATATTAATATTATAAAAAAATATGAAAAGCTTAAACTTTTAGGGGTTGTAAATGAATTAGCTCAAGTGATTATAAACCTAATTCAAAACTCAAGTGAAGCTTTTGGAGTAAATAAAAATAATTTTAAAAGTATAAATATAGAGATATTAAAAAAAGACAAGTACGCAATAATTAAATACTTTGATAATGCAGGTGGTACTACTAATGAAGTCTTAGACAAATTATTTGAACCTTATTTTACTACAAAATATCAAAGTAATGGAACAGGACTAGGTCTTTTTATATCAAAAATGATTATTGAAAAAAGTTTAAATGGTACTCTTGAAGCTAAAAATATAGAAGATGGACTTCAATTTACTATAAAAATTCCATTGGAGGGAAAAAATGTTAAATGATGAAATATTATTAAAAGAATTAAAAGTTCTTTTTGTTGAAGATGAAATAAATATATCAAAACTTTTAAGAGATGCTTTAGCAGATTACTTTTACTCTTTTACTCTTGCACATGATGGAAAAGAAGGATTAAGTAAGTATAAAAAAATAAATCCAGATATTGTGATAACTGATATTATGATGCCTAACCTTGATGGTTTAGAAATGACAAAAAGAATCAAAGAGATAAATGAAAACACACCAATAATCGTTTTAAGTGCATTTTCGGATAAAGAAAAACTTATAAAAGCGATAGATATAGGTATCAGTAAATATTTTATAAAACCATTTGATCCAGAAGAAGTACTTGAGTATTTAATATTTTTAGCAAAAAAAATAAATAAACATAGAATAGTTTATCTTAACAAACATTTTTCTTTCGATAATAATACAAATAACCTTTTTGAAGATGATAAATTAGTAAATATCACAAAAAGAGAGAAACAGTTTATCTCTTTATTAATTGAAAATAAAAAAAATATTGTATCTATTTTAACAATAAAAGAAAAACTTTGGGGAGATTCTCAAATCTCAGATGAAAGACTAAGAACTTTTATAAAAAGATTAAGAAGAAAAACTTCAAAAGAGTTAATTAAAAATATAACAGGACAAGGGTATTTTTACACTACTATTAATCCACCAACTAAACATATCAAATTATGCTATAATAAAGAATATAAAAAAGAGATGCAAGAACACTAAAAATATAAGTTCAACAAGAGCTAAGAAATCAGATAATAAGAATGAAAAAGTTAGGTATGTTAGTAAAAGATATATCAAAAATAACAAAGTCAAGTATAGAACATATATCTCGTATATGGAGTATGTATTAAAAAAGTGGTAAAAAAGCCATCATACTTGAAAGCCTAGGTAAGAATCAACATAATAAAACAGATAAAGATGCAAATGTTATGAGTAAACCAGCTCATAATCTAATGGCTTACAATTCACAAATAGCAGTTGATGATACTTTTAAATTTATAGTAACAACAGATATATCTTGTAATGGTCATGATTTAGACCAGTTACATAATATGGCTATTAAATCTAAAGATATAATTGATAATCCTAATATGATAGTAACTGCTGATAAAGGTTACTATAGTTTTGTAGAGATAAAGAAATGTGTTGATGATGATATTGAAACTATTGTACCACTTCGTAATACAGCAACAAAAAAGAAAATAAAAGATTCAAAGTTTAGCAAAAATCAATTTACTTACAATCATCAAGATGATTGTTATATCTGTCCCAATAATCAAATACTGAATAATTCTGGTTCAAAATATCAAAGAAACAATAGAAGCTTAGATGTCTATAGATTATCTAGTGTAATTTGTAAATCATGCCCTTTAAAGAAAAATTGTTCATCTGATAGAACAAACTATAAACAAATATACAGATGGGAACATGAATATATTATAGATGACTATACTACAAAGATGAACACCAAAGAAGCTAAAGATATAGTCAAAAAAAGAGGTTCTATTATTGAACATCCTTTTGGAACAATAAAAAGAACACTTGGTTGGGATCACT
Source organism: Halarcobacter sp. (assembly GCA_965243765.1). Classification (GTDB taxonomy): domain Bacteria; phylum Campylobacterota; class Campylobacteria; order Campylobacterales; family Arcobacteraceae; genus Halarcobacter. The sequence continues at coordinate 435,238 of CBDEWB010000019.1, read as the reverse complement.
TTTTAGTTCGTTCTAAAGACACGACGAAGTCTTGATTTATAAAAAGTTTTAGGAGAAAATGCACTCATCATGTTTACATATAATTTTAGAAGACTTTTAAATCTTATTGGGATAGCTTTGTTCAAAAAACTGTGTTCAGCCATTAAAAACAAGGATTTAACCCAAATAAGAAAAGATATGGAAGAATATATCTTGGTGTTTGGGCTTTGTTTGGCTTATTTTTTACTAAACTTTTTATTTTTACAAAGTTCTAGAAAAAATATTAAATATTTAAAAATTTAACTTGTATTTTGACTGTAAAGTTAGCTTATTTTGGACTAAATTCACAGTCTGTCCGAGACTGTGAAAGAACTCAATCCCAAGTTATATAAAATATTCTAGCAAATTTACCCTAAAATCAACTAAAAATAACCATCTTAAAACCATTAAAAAGGTATAATATATACTATATAAAGGCTAATATATGAGTATATATAAAATAGGTTTACATAGAAATCAACAATTAATATTCCCACCAAGTTTAGATGAACTAGTTGATGAAAATAATATGACAAGAGCAATAGATGAATATGTAGAAATATTAAATATATCTGATTTAAAGATTAAAACCAAAAAAAGTTTAATTACTGATGGTCAACCAGCATTCCATCCAAAATTATTATTAAAAATATATATTTACGGATACTTAAATAAAATAAGAAGTAGTAGAAAACTAGAAACTGAAATAAAAAGAAATATTGAGCTGATGTGGCTAACACAAGGATTAATACCTAGCTATAAAACTATAGCAAACTTTCGTAAGGATAATCCAAAAGCGTTACAAATAATATTTAAAGAGTTCTCTCTTTTATTAAAAGATATAAATTTAATCACAGGTGAACTAGTAGGAATTGATGGAGCATTTTTAAGAGCTAATGCTTCAAAAAATACTCTTATTATGAAGAAAACTGTACAAAATGATTTATGTAAAATTGATAAAGAGATAAAAAGTTATATGGAACTTTTGAAAGTAACTGATAACCAAAATATTAAAGATATAGCTATTTCTACTGAAGATACTCAAAAATTAAAAGATAAAAAAGTAAAACTTCAAAAAGATATAGATCTTTTAGATAGCCTAGGTAAAAACCAACATAATAAAACAGATAAAGATGCCAATGTTATGAGTAAACCTGCTCATAATTTAATGGCTTACAATTCACAGATTGCTGTTGATAATACTTTTAAATTTATAGTTGCAACTGATATATCTTGCAATGGTCACGATTTAGACCAATTATATAATATGGCTATAAAATCTAAAGAGATAGTAGATAATCCAGATATGATAATCACTGCTGATAAGGGTTACTATAGTTCAGTAGAGATTAAAAAATGTGTTGATGATGGTATTGAAACAATTGTACCTTTGCGAAATACAGCTACAAAAAAGAAAATTAAAGATTCAAAGTTTAGTAAAAATCAATTTACTTACAATCATAAAGATGATTGTTATATCTGTCCAAATAATAAAATACTTGATAATTCTGGTTCAAAATATCAACGAAACAATAGAAGCTTAGATGTCTATAGATTATCTAGTATAATTTGTAAATCGTGTCCTTTAAAATCATCTTGCCTTTCTGATAAAACTAATTATAAACAAATGTATAGATGGGAGCATGAAACTATCATTGATGATTATACTATAAAAATGAATACTCAAAAAGCTAAAGATATAGTCAAAAAAAGAGGTTCTATTGTTGAACATCCTTTTGGAACAATAAAAAGAACTTTAGGTTGGGATCACTTTTTAGTTCGTTCTAAAGAAAAAGTACTTGGAGAAAATTCACTTATTATGTTTACCTATAATTTTAGAAGACTTTTAAACCTAATAGGGATAGCTTTGTTTAAAAAACTGTGTTTAGCCATTAAAAACAAGGATTTAACCCAAATAAGAGAAGATATAGCGGAATATATCTTGGTGTTTGGGCTTTGTTTGGCTTATTTTTTAATGAATATATTTTATTTTTGGAATTCTTCTAAAAAATTAAGATATTTGGAAAACTAACTTTTAAAATGACTATAAAGTTGGCTTATTTAGGACTATTTTCACAGTCTGTCCGATTTGTTATCTTTTACAGTTTTAGATTGATTCAAAATATAAACAGAAATAATTGTTAATACACCACCTATAATTAATGATAATTCTATATTTTCATCTAAAAAAATATTGGCAAATATGATTGAACTTGATGGCACTAAAAAGAAAAATGAACTTGCTATTTTTGAACCTAATTTTATAACTGCGATAAAGTATATAGTAGTAGCAAATGTTGTACCAAATAAAGACAGTAATTGTCCAGTTTCACCACGTTATGGTTGCCTAGTTACATAAATAAGAAAGCGATAGCTTAACAACATAATTGTAAAATCTTTACAGCAAATAAGGATTTTAAAAATGCCACAAGTCTATCACTCTAATGCCAGAACAAACCAGCATGTAAGAGAAATAATACAACAATCTAATTTAACAAATGTTGAATTAGCAAATAATTATAATGTGAATGTTAAAACTATCGCCAAGCATAAAAATAGAGATTTTTTAAATGATAAAAGTTCAAGACCAAAAAGAATCCATTATGCTCTAACACCTTTAGAAAAAGAGTTAATTAAAGTAGTCAGAACAATGACTTGGATGGAGTTAGATGACTTAGCAGATACAATCGTTGATATTATTCCAAATGCAAATAGAAGTAATATTTATCGTACTTTAAAAGCCTTTGATATAAATAGAGTTCCACAAGAGCAAAAAGAAAAAGCTAAAAAGTTCAAAGAGTATGAGCCTGGTTATTTACATATAGATGTAACTTATTTACCAAAGTTTGACAAGCAAAAATATTACCTATTTGTAGCAATAGACAGGGCTACAAGGCTACTTTACTATAAAGTGTATGAGAATAAGACAGCAGCAAATGCAGTATCTTTTCTAAAAGAATGTAAAGAATTTTTTCCATTTTACTTAACACATATTTTAACAGATAATGGATTAGAGTTCACAGACAAATGGGCAAGAGGAAAAGGTTTTGTAAGTGGTAATCATAAGTTTGATGTAGAGTGTAAAGATGATGAGATAGAACATAGGCTAACAGCTCCATACACACCTCAAACTAACGCAATGGCAGAAAGAGTAAACGGAACTATTAAAAATGCTACAATTAAAGCAGAAGAGTATGACAATATTGATGATGTTAAAAAAGATTTAAATAAATTTTTGATATACTACAACTTCAATAGAAGACATGGTTCTTTAAAAAAAAGAATTAAAAGTTAGAACTCCATTTGATGCAGTTCAAAGTTGGTTTCAAACGAAACCTGAAATATTTAAGATTTTACCAGATGTGTTTCAACATATTGCTTTTGAAATGGTACAACGTGGTGAAACTTGACAAGTAATAATAAATTATTCCAAAATATATAATCTAAATATAAAATATTAGTAACCGTAAAATCTATAAAAATGAGATCTATCATTGAAGTAAAACCAAACATATAGAATATAAAAACCAGAGAAGATATTCTTTTTTGATAAGAAGTAATTATTGTTAAAAATGGCCATAAGATACTTGCTAAAAGATAATAGATATTACCTTGTGATAGTATTAAGTCCAAGTCAAAACTCCAAACTTCCAATATTATCAAAGCACCAATTCCCCCAAATATTAATCCAAATATTTCTTTATAATCAAATATTCTCTTAGCTATTATTGAAACTATAATAAAAGTTAAAATTGGGTTTAATGTTGTAACTAGTACTCCACCAAATGAAGCTAATCCATATTTTGTACCCAAAAAGAAAGCATTATTATATAATGCTAAAATTATTGAAGATATAATAGCTAAAAATAAATTTTGTTTTGAAATTTTAAGAGATAATTTATAAAAAATCAATACGGGTATTAATCCTAAAGTTGTAAATAGAAACCTCCAAAATATTAATTCATCTAAATCTAAATATCTATTAAGTATTTTAGCACTTACCCATGTTTCACCCCAAGCTATCATTGCTAATATCATTAATATATACAATACTTTATTATTCATAAGATTTCTTCATAATAATTTTAGTATTACAAGGAATATCTTTAGTAATAATATTATGTGGAGATATAAATACATTATCACCTATTATTATATCTCCAAATAATCTAGAAAATGCTCCTATTTCTACATTATTACCTAAGGTAGGGTGCCTTTTTTCAGAATTATTATTTGATATAGTTTTTGAACCTAAAATAACTCCTTGGAGTATATAGCAATTATCACCTATAATTACTGTTTCTCCAATTACTGTACCGTAACCATGGTTTAATATAAAGGACTTACCAATTAAGGCATTTGGATGAATTTTAATACCTGTAAATGATTTAGTGTATTCACTTATTTGCCTTGCTTTAATTTTAAAAAATTCATCTTCAAAATTTATATAAATATAATTCGCTATTCTATAATTCATAACAGCTTTAAAGCCTTGATAACTTTCCAAAACTATTTTATAATTATTATTAGCAGAAGGATCTTTTTTTATAAAAATACTTAAATCTAACCATATCTGTTCTGCTAAGTATTCTATATCTATCTTATCACATTCTAATAATCCAAATTTATCAATAGTTTTTTTATATGATAAGAGATATTAAGTAATATTTTAATTTTCATAATAAAAATCTTGAAAATAGCTGTTGCTCTCATAGATAAAAGATACTCTTTGTCCATTTTTACCAAGATTTCTTCTTTTTACTTTAACTTTCCCTATATATTTTGTATTATCTAAGTGAGTGCCACCACAAGCACATATATAATCTTTACATTGCCAATACCACGCTTCATCCTCATCTTTATGTGGAAAAACATTAATAGGAATTTCTTGTTTAATTAATTGATTTACATCATTTTCAATCTGCAGCATTTGTTCTGGTTTAAATTTCTCACTTGTCCTAAAATCAAGTCTTGCACCTTCCTCTTTTATACTTGCCCCGTATATCCTTTTTTCATAATCTGGAAATATTTTTTCAAGACACATTAAAATCAAATGAATACCACTATGAGGTATTGATAATTTAGAACGTCTTAAAGTGTCTATTTTTACAGTTACTTTTTGTCCTATTTCAAAATATTTTAAGTCATCTTCATTAATGAAATGGTAAATAGCAGTTTTAATTTGTATAGTTGGAAAGTTGTCTATATATAGCATTCTTCCTAAACCTTTTTTTGTATCAAAGAATGTTATTTCAGTATTATTTATTATTAAAACTCCTCTATCTCCTGATTGTCCTCCACCTTCTGGAAATGCTATAGTTTTATCTAAAATAATTTTATTATCGATAATTTCAATTATTTCAGCTTCAATACTATGTAAATAAGGTTCTTTATAATATTCTTTAGTTGTTATTTTTGTAATCATTGTAGTCCTTTGTATAGTTTTCTATGTAACTATCTCCACTATCTTGTGCGATAGTTACGACAATTTTATCGTTTGAAATCTTCTCCGATAATTTTTTTGAAGCAACTATATTTGCCAATGCTGAAATTCCTAAAAATAAACCTTCTACATGCATGATTTGAAGTAATATTTCTAATATCTCTTCATAATCTACATAAATATAATCATCAATTATATTTAAATCTAAAATATTTGGTATTAATCCAATGCCTATGCCTTGTATTTTATGAGAAATAAATTTTTGGTTGACGATATCATATCCAGTAGGCATTACTGCTATAATTTTAGTGTTGAATTCTTCTTTTAGTCGTTTCCCTACACCTGTAATAGTCCCACCGCTACCAATACCTGTTAAAAAATAATCTACATTAGAAAATTCTTTAGTAATTTCTCCTGCTGTATTAAAATAATGAGTTTTTACATTTGCACTATTTGAAAACTGGTCAATATATAATAAATCTTTTTGTTCTTGTTTTAATTCTCGTGCTTTTTGTATATGCGAATTATTACCAAGTTTATGATTTGATAATATTATATCAGCACCGTGTAATTTTAGTTGTTCAATTTTCTTTAATGAAAAGTTATCTGGTATAACTAATTTTAGCTTATATTCAAAAAAGTTAGAAAAAGTCGCTAATCCTATAGCTGTATTTCCACCTGAAGCTTCAAGAATAGTTTTATTTTTTAATGAACCATTTTTTTGTGCTTCTTGTAACATACTATAGGCTACCCTACTTTTAACACTTCCGCCTAAATTAAAAAATTCTAATTTTATATATACATTTGAATTTCTAATAGATTTGAGTTTAACAATTGGTGTATTTCCAATTAAATATTCCAAACCATCTTTTATCATAATTATCTCCTCTTTATTTAATGGAATAATTGTATGTAAATTAAATATTTATATATAGAGCCACTTGCAAATTCACAAAAAAGCTCATAATTTAATTCATTTTTGTTACAAAAAGTTGAAATCTAATTTCAGATAAGTTATAATTTTATACCATAAAATTTAACAGAAAAGAGATTCAACTTATGAAAAATATTATGCCAAAATCATCTTCAAATCTTTCAAATATGTGGACTAAAATTCTAAACCTTGAAAATTATTTATTTCCTGAAATAAAAGAACAATTAGGAACATTAAGTACCAAAGAAGAGAAACTAATAAAGATTTTAGACTTTGCTCAAATTGAAAAGAATGTAACAGTTGTAACGATTACAAATACACCAAAAGATAGAATAGAAATAGCAAGAGCAATGATTGCTAAATCTGTTTACAATATGCAAACAACAAGAGATTTAATTGATAGACTTCATAGCGATAGAGTATTACGAGTATTGTGTGGATGGAGGTATAAAATAGATATTCCAAGTGAAGCTAAATTTAGTAGGGTATTCAAAGAATTGAGTGATTTACAAATAGCTCAAAAAACTCATAAAAAGTTTGTTAATGAATATTTATCGGATACAGTTTTTATGTACAATGCAACAGATGCTGCTATGATACCACTTAGAGAAAAACCTGTAAAGATTAAGAAAGAAGAAAAGCCTAAAAATAAGGTCGGACGACCTAAGAAAGGTGAAAAGAGAGAGCCTGTAAAACCAAAGATTTTAGAACTACAAAAAGAGATGAAAACTACTAAAAAGATGTTATCTTTAGTATCTACTGTTTGTGGTGTTGGTGTCAAACAAAATTCTAAAGGTAACAGAGAGATTACAATAGGTGGTAAACTTCATATTAGTGCAGTAGATGGAGATATACCAATAGCAGCATTCTATTCAGGTGCAAATGTTCATGATAGTTCAGTAGCACTTCCACTTATCAATGAAACTGGTAAAAGAGTGATGTATCTTCGTGATTTACTTGATGCTGGGTATGACAGCGATATAATTAGAGAGTATTCTGAAAAACTAAATCATAAACCAATTATAGATATAAATCCCAAGAACTCAAAAGAATTAAAACAAAAGATTCAACTTATCAAAGATGAAAAAGTAAAATTTGAATTTTTAAATTTACCTAAATCATCAGATGAACACCACTACAATCAAAGAAGTATGGTTGAAAGAGTAAATAAATATTTAAAAGATAACTTTGGATGTAATACAATTTATTATCAAGGAGCTACAAAAGTAGCTTCTGTTTTATCATTTGGAATTTTATCTGTTTGTATTCATCAAAGTTTAAAACTCATTACATGACTTTTATTAAAAATAATAGAAAAATCTTCAATTTTATAGTCAAAACCATAAAGTATGGAGAAAAAATATGATTTTTTAAGAAATTTACTAAATTTAGTGTAAACTACGCAAAGAAAAATAAATAATCATTTTTTTAAAACTAAAAGTGATGAAAATAAAAAATTAGCTATTGAGTATTATTGAATTTGCAAGTGGCTCACTTGTATAAATCTAATTTTTAATTTAGTTGGCAATCCTAAATCTTTCATTTTTTGTTTAGTTTGTTTATTTGGTGTAATATCTAAAACAACATCTTTTTGTTCACTATGTTTGTCAAATAAGAATTTTGCTTTAGTAAATATATTTTTTTTAAGTCTAATCAATATATTTGTTTTATTATATGTTCTAGCAAATGGTTCAAAGCCAATATAGCCTCTATCCATTGTAGTTAAATCATTTTCATCACAATGTTCTAAATGACCGTAAGCTAAAGTTCTCTCATCATATGCTGCTAAATCATTATCATCACTTTTATTTTTATTAGTAATTGATGCATCTATTGCTATATTATTTAAGACATCAAATACACATGATACTCTTGCTTGTACCACATCTTTTGCATAATCTTTAATTTGACATCTTACTTTCATGGGATTAAATTCTTTTTTTACATCTTCACTATTTGGCAAAGTTGTTACTGAACCATCTATAGCTAATAGTCTAAAGTCTTTAAAAGTTTGATACTCACCATCACTATAAAAAACTTCTGCTGACATATTTGCATATTCTTCAAATGCTGTATAATTTAATTTAGCTCTTGCTTGTGTATATGCACTATTAGTGATTGTATAATCATCACCTAAATCTAATTGCATATCATTTAAACTATTTTGTAAAGATTTACTACTTTTTTTCATTATCACAGTCATAATTTTATCGAATCCTAACTTTCTATTTCTTGTGAAACTATTTATACCAATTTTATGTTTATTTATAAATACAACATCTTTTGGTTTATCTCTAAAAACTGCTAAAACTTGACAGTTTTTTTTAACATATTTAACCTTACTAATATAAGTATATATTATATCTAAATAGTAGTTACAAACTACTTGAGAAGCCTATAAAATAAGGCTTTCTGATGAATTATCTTTGTGCTGTTTGATATTTTAGACTTATAATAATATGAATTAATTCCTTAACTTAATGGCGTTGGGGGTGCCCATAATTAAACCTACATCCAAACAGTACTTCCAAAATTTAAATTTTGGATTTATTATATGCCATCATAATAAATCTAGTGGCTGTGGTATATTTACTGCTTCTAAATCTTTGATTATATTTGTTATGAAGTTATATTTTTATTTTGCTATTGCATAATTTGGGATTTCTATATCAGGATTTGAGTTTAAAAAACTTATTAAAACTATATTATGTTAAAATATAAATATGAATAAAAAATATAAAATGCTAAAAGATATATTTGGACATGAAGACTTTAGGTCTTTTCAAGAAGAAGTTGTTGATACTATAATAAATAAAAAAGATGTTTTGACTATTTTACCTACTGGTGGTGGTAAGTCGCTTTGTTATCAACTTCCTACTTTACTTATGAGTGGGGTTACTGTTGTAGTTTCTCCTTTAATAGCATTAATGCAAGATCAAGTAAAAGCTTTAAATGATTTAAATATCAAAGCTTCAATGATAAATTCACTTCAAAGTTCGGACGAAAACTCTTTTATACTACAAAAACTTTTAAATAATGAGTTAAAATTTATATATGTTGCGCCTGAAAGATTTACTTCAAATGAGTTTGTAGGAGTTTTACAAAGAGTTGATATAAACTATTTTGTAATTGATGAAGCTCATTGTGTATCTGCTTGGGGGCATGAGTTTAGGGCTGAATATAGAAATCTTGATAGACTTAAAAGACTTTTCCCCAATATTTGTATAGCAGCCTTTACAGCAACGGCAACAAGAAAAGTTGAAGCTGATATAAGTTCTAGTTTACTTTTAGAAAATCCAAAACATTTTCGTGCTAAAACACAAAGAGATAACTTAGATATAAAAGTTGAACCAAGAGTCTCAAATGGTAAAACACAAATACTAAATTTTTTAAAAGCACACAAAGGTTTATGCGGAATTATTTATACTTTTACAAGAAAAGAAACAGAAACTATTTCAAAGTTTTTAGTAGAACATAATTATAGAGCAAAAGCTTATCATGCAGGCTTGAGTAATGAAATCAAACATGAAGTATTTGAAGATTTTGTATATGAAAGAATTGATATAGTGGTAGCTACCATTGCTTTTGGAATGGGAATTGATAAATCAAATATTAGATTTGTAATACATACATCTTTACCTAAAACTTTAGAAAATTATTATCAAGAAATAGGTAGAGCAGGACGTGATGGTGATAAGTCTTATGTATATTTATTATATTCAAAATCTGATGAGGTAAAAAGAAAAATCCAAATTCAAGAAGCTTTGGATGATTCCTATAAAGCGACTTCTTTAGATAAATTAGAATTTATGTATAGATATAGTGTTTCAAATAATTGTAGGCATAAAATTATTGCTTCATATTTTGAAGATGATATTCCTTTGTGTAAAACTATGTGTGATAACTGTACTAAAGGTGATATTGAACAAGTAGATGTAAGCGTAGAAGCTCAAAAACTATTATCTGCAATATATAAAAGTGAACAGAGATTTGGAATAAATCATATAATAGATATTTTAAGAGGTTCAAAAAATCAAAAGATTTTAGAGTTTGGGCATGAAAACTTATCTGTTTATAATATTGGTGTTGAAAAAAGTAAAAATGAGTGGATTGCAATTTGTGATAAGTTAATAGATATAAAAGCTATCTCTTTAGGTGAATTTAGAGTTTTAAAAATTGATACTTTAGGTTTTAATATTTTGAAAGGTAAAGAAAAACTTTTAATTGATTCTAATAAACTTGGGCTTTTCATTAAACAAGAACAAGAAGAAGTTGAGCTTACTTTTGACGAAAAACTTTTCGAACAATTCAAAACTCTTAGAAGACAAATAGCTTTAAAAAATGAAGTTCCTGCTTATGTGATTTTTGGAGATAAAACTTTAAAAGAATTAATAATTAAACTTCCTATTTCCAAAGATGAATTTTTAGAAATAAACGGAGTAGGGAAAGTACGATTCGAAAAATATGGAGAAGATTTTTTAGTTTTATGCAAGGAGTTAAAATCTGAATTTAAAGAAGAAATTAAAAAAAAGGTTCCTACAAAAAAATTAACGAAAACATATTTAGAAACTTTTGATTTATTGCAAGAAGATAAAAGTTTAGAAGATATTGCAATGATTAGAGATTTAAATCTTACGTCTGTTCTTTCTCATATAACACTTTTATCAGAATATGATAAAATATCAAAAGAGAAAAAAGTTGAACTACTCAAACCCTTAGAAGTTCCTTCTGAAATCAAACAATGGATAAAAATGGGCTTAGAGTATGAAAATATTAAAGACTTAAGACAATATCTGTATTTATATGAGTATTTAAAAAAGGAAAACTAATTGAAACAATATTTAGACTTGATGAAATACGTATTAACAAATGGTGTATTAAAAGAAGATAGAACAGGTACAGGAACTATTTCTATCTTTGGATATCAAATGAGATTTAATTTAAATGATGGATTTCCTTTAGTTAGTACAAAAAAATGTAATTTAAAAGCTATTATTTCTGAGTTATTATGGTTTTTGGAAGGCTCAACAGATGAGAGAAGATTAGCAGAAATTCATTATTCAGATTTAAGAGAAAATCTAATAGATAAAAAAACTGTTTGGACTGCAAATGCAGATGAACAAGGCGTTTTTTTAGGTTATAAGAATAATGATTTAATAAAAGAATTAGGACCTGTTTATGGTGCTCAATGGAGATCATGGAAGGGAACAAATGGAGAAAATATAGATCAAGTAAGTGAATTAATTAAACAAATTAAAACTAATCCTGATTCAAGAAGATTGATTTTAAGTGCTTGGAATGTGGCAGAGATTGAAAAAATGGCGCTTCCCCCTTGTCATACTTTTTTTCAGTTTTATGTAGCAAATGGAAAATTATCTTGTCAACTTTATCAAAGAAGTGCAGATATCTTTTTAGGAGTCCCTTTTAATATAGCTTCTTATGCTCTTTTAACAATGATGATAGCTCAGGTTTGTGCACTTAAACTTGGAGATTTTATTCATACTTTTGGAGATGCGCATTTATACTTAAATCATATAGAGCAAGCAAATTTACAAATTACTAGAGAGCCTTATCAAAAACCAATAATGAAAATAAATAAAGGTATAAAAAATATTTTTGATTTTAAAATGGAAGATTTTAACTTATGTGATTATGAAGCACACGCACATATCAAAGCAGTAATGGCAGTATAATGATAGTATCAATGATAGTAGCTCATGGTAAAAATTTCGAAATTGGTTTAAATAATCAAATGTTATGGCATATTTCTGAGGATTTTAAAAATTTTAAAAAAATTACTTCAGGTCATCATATTTTAATGGGAAGAAAGACTTTTGAATCTATTGGAAAGCCTCTTCCAAATAGAACTTCAATTGTTTTATCAAAAGACGGTTTTAAACATGAGGGTGTTTATGCTTTTGATGATATTTCTAAAGCCTTAGATTTTGCAAGGCAAAATGGCGAAGAAGAAATATTTATAATAGGGGGAGCAAATATTTATAAAACTATGTTTTCTTATGTAGATAAAATATATTTAAGTGAAGTAGATTTTGAAGGTAAGGCTGATGCTTTTTTAAACCCTATTGATTTTTCATCTTGGAATTTAATTGAAGAGAAAAAATATGAAGAAATTACTTTAAATAATAAAATCTCAAGTCCAGCTTGGAAATTTAAAGTATATAAAAAGAAGTAAATTACTTCTTTTTATCTTTTAATTCTAAATAATATTTTATCTCAGAAGAAGATAATATTTTTATAGTATTCGTACTTCCTGGAACTCCAACTGGATATCCAATAGTAGCTATATAAAGACCATCTTTATCTAAAATATTTTTTTCATCTAATATTTCTAATATTTTTTTAATCATTTTTGTCGATGAAGTCTCTTTAATTGTGGAAATAGGCAAAACACCCCAAGTTATATTTAAAGAGTTTAAAACTTTTTTACTATGAGTAAAAGTTAATATCTTTGTTTTTGGTCTATATCTTGACATTTTTACTGCTGATTTTCCTGAACTAGTTAAAGAAATTATTCCTTTTGCTTCTAAATCATCAGCTAGTTTTACTACACTTGCTTGAATAACATCAAATTTATCTAAATAAGTTAATTTTTCTTGTTTATTATAATTATAAATTTCTTCAGTTCTTCTAATGATATTAGACATAGTTTCAACTACATTAACAGGATTATCTCCAATTGCACTCTCTTCACTTAACATAACAACATCAGTTCCATCTAAAACTGCATTAGCAACATCAGATATTTCTGCTCTTGTTGCTCTTTCATTTGTAGTCATTGATAATAACATTTGGGTAGCTGTTATTACTGGAATACCAACTGCATTAGATTTTTTAATTAACATTTTTTGAATAGTTGGAACATCATAATATGGAACTTCAATTCCTAAATCCCCACGTGCAACCATTAAACCATCACTATGTTTTATAATATCATCTATATTTTCAACTGCATCAAATTTTTCAATTTTTGCAATTAACATTGCTTTATAGCCATTAAGAAGTTTTCTAGCTTCTTGCATATCTTTACCATTTTGTACAAATGATATTGCAAAGTAATCTACTTTATTTTTAACTCCCCACTTGATATCTTCTTCATCTTTTTTAGTAATTACGTTAATACCAATTTTAGTATTAGGAAAGTTAACCCCTTTTCTTGATGATAAGGTTCCAGTATTCTCAATTATTGCTTGAACTTTTTTTTCTATTTTTATTATTCTTGCTCTAATTGTTCCATCGTATAAATATATATATTCATCTATTTTTAGTTTATTTAAAATATCTGGATAATTTATTGATACTATATATTTATTAGAAGATTCTTTATGTCCTAAAATATCATTTCTTACAAATGTGATTACATCACCTTTTTTTAAGTTAAAATCTTCTTTTAAATCTCCAACTCTAACTTTTGGTCCAGATATATCTTGTAAAATTCCAACTGTTGTATTTAAATTTTTCATTGCAGTTCTAATATTATTGATAGTATTTAAATGATATGCATGTGTTCCATGTGAAAAATTTAATCTAAACATATTACTTCCAGCTTTGATTAACTTTTCAATAGTTTGAATATCATCACTCTTAGGTCCTAAAGTTGCTAATATTTTTGTTTTCTTTTCGATGATTTGTCCTTTTTTTACTATTCTTTATTAAGACTAGTATTTAATATATGCTGTTTTTGTTGCTGTATAAAAATCACTTGCAGCATAAGATTTTTCTCTTGAACCATATGATGAATTCTTTCTTCCTCCAAATGGAACATGATTATCCATACCTGCTGTTGGAAGATTTATCATTACATTGCCAACTTTTGCATCATGTTTAAACTTCATTGCTTTATTTAAATCATTTGTAATAATTCCACCTGATAATCCAAATTCAGTATCATTTAAAATATCAATAGCTTCGTCATAATCTTTTGCTTTAATTACACAAGCAATTGCCGCAAACATCTCTTCTTGGTTTATTCTCATATCTGATTTTCCATCTACAAATAAAGCAGGAGTGAAAAAGTATCCACTAGTAGGAGTTTGTAAGGCTTCTCCTCCATATACTAAAGTAGCACCTTCTTCTTGTCCTAGTTTTACATAAGCTAGATTTTCATCTAATTGTTTTTTATCAATACAAGGTCCTATTTGACTAGTTTTATCCATTGCATTTCCTACAACTAGTGTTTGCATTTTTGCTTTAAAGGCTTCAATAAATTCATCATAAATACTAGGAGTTACAATTAGTTTAGAACAAGAAGTACATTTTTGTCCATTTGCATTATAAGCGCCTTTAATTGCAGCTTCAACTGCCACATCTACATTTGCATCATCTAAAATTATTAGTGAGTTTTTACTACCCATTTCTAATTGAAGTTTTGTCATTGAATGAATTGATCTTTTTGCAAGTTCTCTTCCAACTGCTACTGAACCTGTAAATGTAATTGCTTGAACTTTTTTTGATTCAGCAAGGGCATTTCCAATTATTCCACCTTTTCCATATGTTAATGAAAATACACCCTTAGGTAATTTAGTAGAGTCAATAATTTTTGCTAAAATATAAGCAATTGCAGGTGTTTGGCTAGATGGTTTAAAAATCACAGAGTTACCAAATGCAAGTGCAGGTGCTATTTTCCATGCTGGAATTGCTAATGGGTAATTCCATGGAGTAATAACTCCAACTACACCAATAGGCTCATGTATTACTTCAATATCTACACTGTCTCTTGGCGAGTCCATAAAAGCACCTTTCATTCTAATAGCTTCAGCTGCAAAATAAGAGAAAAATTCAGCAGATTTTACTATTTCATCTGTAGCTTCTTTTATTGGTTTACCTGCTTCTCTTGCAATAATTTCTCCATAATAATCTTTTTGAGAAAGAAGTTTATTTGCAATATCATCTAATATTTCTTGTCTTAAAAGTATTGATGATTTAGACCATTCTTTTTGTACTTTTGATGCATAATCAATAGTTTCAAATATGTGGTTAAATGTTCCTTTATAAAATGTTGATATAATATCTGATGTATCTGATGGATTAATGTTTTCAGATATTTCATCTGTTTTAACCCATTGTCCTGCTATTAAATTTTGCATTGTTTCATTTGTTATCGATTCTTTTAATTGTGAACCTAGGATTTTATTTTGTTCTATCTTTTTCATAATATTCCTTTGATATGTTATTGTGACATTATAATGGTTATAAACTTTAATTTAGCTTAATGATTATAATATTATGACATTATAAAGATTTGACTTAAAAAGGTATGTAAATGTTTAATAAAAGTGTAGATTTTCTAAAAAACTAGAATAAGGGAATATCTAAAAACTATTTCCAACTTATTTTTTAAAAATTATCTGATTGTTAATTTTAATTTCATTAAAAATCTTACTAAATTTCATAAGTGACCCAGTAATATTTAGTAAAACCTCTATCTTTGCATCTCTTTTTTACATGACTTTCACTTTTTGTAATCTAAACTAACTGTTCATATCTAAATCCTTAATATTTTTCATATTTGATATCTTAACTTTCGCACCTAAAACCAAGCAATTTAGCAGTCACATTCTTTAAAGTATCAATGATAGTGGTAAAATCATCATTTCTATTGATTACTTCTTCTATTTGTGCTATTTCATCAAGTATAGCTATAAATGTTTGCATAGCAATTGCTAGAGTATGAAGTTCACATTCTAAATCTTTAAATAATCCACCAATTGTTTTAGGTTCATGACTGATACGATTGATATAACTGACAATATTATATGTAAAAAACGATAGTGTAATTCTAGCTATTAGTGCTTCATAGATTCTATTTTCTTCTTTACCAAATCCAAAGTGTTCGCGAAGTTCTTTGTAGCCTTGCTCTATATCCCATCTTCTTCTATAAGTATCAATAATAACTTCATCACTAATATCTAAATCAGTAGATATTATAGGTATTAATTTCTCTTGCGTTTTTAAAAATACTATCTTAACCTTACTGGCTTTTTTATGTTCAACTACTACTGAAAAGTATTTATATTTAATTTTTTTACCATAAGTACTAGACTTGATATTTTTTAATTTCTTAGACTTTTCATAGATACCATTAAGAGTTTTTCTCTCCCCAATAAAGTTCCATATTTTATTATTGTTTGCTACTCTTGTAATAACTTTTAATCCTAAATCATTCATCTCTTTTATAAATGAAGGTTTAGAGTACCAACTATCGATAAGTAGATAATCAGCATATATACCGCTATTCACAGCTCTTTTAATCATATCTATAGCTATTTGTGATTTACCTTTTAATGTTTCTAATCTTCTCTTATGAGCATTAGTTCTAGTATCAATAATATTTTTAAAATTATCTATTATTACTCTTGCATATTTATTTGTAACAATTGCAAAGTCTAACATAAAGTTAGAGAAACCATCACTATAATTAAGAGACACAACATTAATACCTCTTACTGTTCGTTTCTCTTTATTACTCCATAAATAATCACAGCTACCCTCTATATTTTTACCAACTTTCCCCTCTATGGTGTCATCAATAATAAAAACTCTTATAGCTTTACTATCTTGTACCTTATGAAGTAATTTAAGTATCTTTAATGTTGATAACGATAACAGTTTTCGCCAGTTGTAACTAGAGTTACTTAGCAACCTGTAGTAAATATCTTTTTTTAAACTATCATCGCTTTGATTTATAAATGTTGATACTTTCTTATTCATCACAAGCATATATACAAAGTGAATAACTACCATATAAACACTTACTCCATCTTTTTTAGTGAAATTACTTTGTGATAAAATTGTTTTTATATTTAATATTTGCATTGTCTTGTATATTGGATTTTTTAACTTATCATTTATTACATTAGTTATTTTTTCTTTAATATTCATCAATAAATCTCCTTAGTTTGATAGGCATATTATAACTAAACCACAGTGTTTAAAGGCTTTATAAGTACATTTATCAGGAGAAAATTGAAAGATTATTTTTTATATTTATATTTAAAATATAAATGTATATAGCAATGACAATTAAAAGACTTTGTTTGACAATTAATGGTTTAGTTGATGATTTTTAGGTTATTTTAGGTGCGAAAGTTAAGTTTGATATTCTATCAAATAATTATATTTTTGGATTTACACAGTTATATTTACAGTCTCTAGCTGTCCAGTTTCACCACGTTATGGTTGCCTAGTTACATAAATAAGAAAGCGATAGCTTAACAATATAATTGTAAAATCTTTACAGCAAATAAGGATTTTAAAAATGCCACAAGTCTATCACTCTAATGCCAGAACAAACCAGCATGTAAGAGAAATAATACAACAATCTAATTTAACAAATGTTGAATTAGCAAATAATTATAATGTGAATGTTAAAACTATCGCCAAGCATAAAAATAGAGATTTTTTAAATGATAAAAGTTCAAGACCAAAAAGAATCCATTATGCTCTAACACCTTTAGAAAAAGAGTTAATTAAAGTAGTCAGAACAATGACTTGGATGGAGTTAGATGACTTAGCAGATACAATCGTTGATATTATTCCAAATGCAAATAGAAGTAATATTTATCGTACTTTAAAAGCCTTTGATATAAATAGAGTTCCACAAGAGCAAAAAGAAAAAGCTAAAAAGTTCAAAGAGTATGAGCCTGGTTATTTACATATAGATGTAACTTACTTACCAAAGTTTGAGAAACAAAAATATTATTTATTTGTAGCAATAGACAGGGCTACAAGGCTACTTTACTATAAAGTGTATGAGAATAAGACAGCAGCAAATGCAGTATCTTTTCTAAAAGAATGTAAAGAATTTTTTCCATTTTACTTAACACATATTTTAACAGATAATGGATTAGAGTTCACAGACAAATGGGCAAGAGGAAAAGGTTTTGTAAGTGGTAATCATAAGTTTGATGTAGAGTGTAAAGATGATGAGATAGAACATAGGCTAACAGCTCCATACACACCTCAAACTAACGCAATGGTAGAAAGAGTAAACGGAACTATTAAAAATGCTACAATTAAAGCAGAAGAGTATGACAATATTGATGATGTTAAAAAAGATTTAAATAAATTTTTGATATACTACAACTTCAATAGAAGACATGGTTCTTTAAAAAAAGAATTAAAAGTTAGAACTCCATTTGATGCAGTTCAAAGTTGGTTTCAAACGAAACCTGAAATATTTAAGATTTTACCAGATGTGTTTCAACATATTGCTTTTGAAATGGTACAACGTGGTGAAACTTGACATCTAGGTATTAAAATTTAAGAATGAAAGTTGTTCCTATATCTTCTTCTGACTCTACTGAGATATTTATATTATATGTTTGGCAAATATGATAAACAATATTAAGTCCAATTCCAAAACCACCTTGTTGTTTTGTGGCTCGATAATAACGGTTGAAGATATCTTTTAAAAAATCTTTTTTAATACCTATTCCACTATCTTTGATTGTTAAAATATTGTTTTTTAATCTGATATTGATTGTTCCATTTATGTGATTATATTTTATAGCATTTGATAAGATATTATTAAATAATCTAATAAAGCTTTCTGTACCAATTAAAAAGCTTGTTTCTTCAAGCTCAGAAGTAATTTTTAAGCTTTTTTTTGATGCAAAAGCTTCAAAATATTTAAGTTGTTCTTGTATTAAAGTGTCTATTCTTAAATTAATTGGAGTTGGCACTTTATTACTATCTTGTAAAAATAGATAGACTAAATCTTTATAAATCTCAGAAATTCTTTTCGCACTTAGATTGATTCTTTCCATATTTTTCTCAGAGGGGATGGAATTTTTTTCTGTTGACATAAGTATGGCAGTAATTGGAGTATTTAGTTCGTGCGTTGTATCTTTTATAAAATCATTTAATTTTTTTCTTTCATTTGTAATTGGTCTAATAAAAAGATTTGCAAGATAATAACCAATTATAGTAATAATACAAAATATAACAATAAAATAAAGAATTAGTTTTTCTATTAATGTTATAATCTCTTTTTGAAAAAAAGTTTCTTTAATTACTATATAATGTACCCCTAAATGTCCTCTTGGCGTATTATCAACTAAAATGAAATTGTTGTCTATTTTTTGTAGTCTATTTTCTAGATTTATTTTATGATTAATATTTCCTGCTAATTTACGATGTTGTTTATCATATAAAGCATAATCATATTTTATATATTTTGCTAGTTTTGTAGTGTTTATTGTTCTTTTTGACATGTGCGCGTAGATTATACTTGCAGATATTTCAGAAGCAACATTTTGCATATTTGAAGTGATTAAGTCATATTGTAATTTTGATTCTATTTTATAAAAAAGCAAAAAAATTATACATAAAAGTATAAAAGAGGAACCAAGATATAAAGCTAAAAATCTAAAAAAGGTATTTTTTTCACTTCTTGTTAAATTTATAACCAACTCCTTTTATTGTTTGTATATATTCCTTTCCTATAACTTTTCTTATATTTTTTATATATGTTCTAATAGTTGATGAGGTAGGAGCTCCATCATACGACCAAATATTTGAGGCTAATTCATCTTGAGAAATATATCTATTCGCATTATTCAAAAGATACTTTAAAATTTGTACTTCTTTTAGAGGTAAGTTTGTTTTTATTGAATCGTTATTGATATAGTGTAGTTTTAAATTAAATCTTATTTTTTCATTAATATATATTTCATCATCTTCTAAATGAAGTAATCTTTTTATATTGTTTATTCTAAGTTCTAACTCTTTTAATTCAAAAGGTTTTTTTAAGTAATCATCACACCCAATACTAAAACCTTCCTCTAAATCTTCAACACTATTTAGTGAGGTTATAAATATTGCAGGAGTCGTAATATTATTATTTCTTAGATTTTTTAAAAACTCAAAACCAGTAAGATTGGGCACATTTACATCCAAAACGAATAAGTCAAAATGCTTATCGTATATAACTTCACTAGCTTGTAATCCATCATAAACTGATGTCACTTCGTAAGTAAGAGATTCTAAGAACTCTTCAATTATTTCATTTAAAATTAAATCATCTTCAAGTAGTAGTATTTTCATAGATAAAATTATATCATATTATAAAATAATATAGCTACACAGAAACTACACAAAACTTCATTAAAATCTAATATTAAAACTAATTAAGGAGAAACATGAGATTTTTTACAAAAGTATTTGCGATATCTATTTTAGCAGGAAGTTTAGCAAATGCAACACCACATACCTTAGATAATACACATACAGAAGTAGGTTTTTCTGTAAAGCATCTAATGATTACAAATATAAAAGGTAAATTTAAAAACTTTTCTGCTGTTATTGATTTTGATTATAAAACAAAATCATTTAATAGCTTAAGTGCAAAAATTGAAACAAAATCTATTGATACAGGAATTAAAAAAAGAGATAAGCATTTAAGAAGTAAAGATTTCTTTTTATCAGATAAGTATCCATATATTACTTTTTCCATGAAATCATATAAAACAGATGGAGATGAAGGTATAATGCTTGGGGATTTAACAATTCGAGGTATTACAAAAACTGTAGAACTTAAAGTTGAAGATTTAGGCACAATTAAAGATTTTAAAGGTAATAATAGAGTAGGATTTACTTTAAAAGGAAAAATCAAACGAAGTGATTTTGATCTTACATGGAATAAAGCCTTAGAATTTGGTGGTTTTGTTGTTGGTGAAAAAGTAAAATTAGTTATTGAAATTGAAGCAGTAGAAAACTAGTCTTCAATACAATTAATAATATACTTGAATATAATCGAGAGATTCCCCCGACCTTCTAAAGTCGGTTGGAGTCAAATAATAGAGACAGTGTGATATTATGAGAAAATGAGTGAACATATATAAAAAGTCATAATAAAACAGTGTTGTTATATTGAATATTCACATTTAAAATGCAACATTTAAAAGATAAGATATAGCTATCCAAAAACAAACTTAAGAATTAATTAAGCTACAACACTATTTAATTATTGATTTCCGCAAATAAATTTAGTACAAATTTTTTAAATATATCAGCATTTTTCAAAAATCTTTGTTTAATTTTGCTTTTTAAAAAATTTCATATTATTTCAATGGAATTATATTTTAGTGAATATGGTGGTAAAAATAGCAAAGTGATATTATTATTATTATTGCTAAAATTTACATCAATAATTTATCTAAAATTAATATTTTCTTAGTTATACTTTCAGACTTCAAAGTTGGAGCCATAGCAAAGTGGCTAATGCATTGGATTGCAAATCCTTGATCCCCAGTTCGACTCTGGGTGGCTCCTCCAAACAATAATCTAACAAACTTCCAATAAAGTCCATAAACACAGATTTTTTCAAGCTTTATTTCAATATAAAATAATCAAAATATTGGCTCTTGATGTAACATCAAGGAAAGGAATAAAAATGGCAAGAATAATTACTTCAAATTTATCTTTTACTAAATGGAAGGAGGTTCTAAATAAAGATGAAGCATTAACAGCTGTAATTCTAGATAGATTAATTCATCACTCACATTTAATTAATGTAAGTGATGAAAGTTATAGATTAAAACAAAAAAGAGAAGCTAGAGTATTAGAAATTTCAGCTAATTAGGTGTTACAAAGTGGTGTACTTTTACACTGCGTATTGGTATATTATTGGGTTGCACTTGACAGATAGGGATAATTTTGTTTAAAAAACTATGTATAGCCATTAAAAACAAAGATTTAACCCAGATAAGGGAAGATATAGTAGAATATATCTTGATGTTTGGGCTTTATATAGCTTGAGTTTTACTGTGAAAATAGTTTATTTGGGACTAATTTACAGTCTGTTTGGTTTATTAAATAGCATGTGCCAGATACTTACCCTTATGAGATTGGTCTATAACATTTTGTTTTATTTTTGTAGATGAAGTTTGTGGATTATAGCTAACTTGAACTATTTTTTTCCCTTTTGATTTAAGATATTTTTCCACTGCAACATTATGTGGTTTATCTCCCCAATCTTCTCCAATTACAAAAATATCAACATTTAATTCTTTACAAGCTAATACATATTCAAGTTCATGGTATGCTCGCACATCATCAACACATCGTAAAGCTTTAAGCATCTCCATTCTTTGCTCTAAAGGGATAACCGGTACATTTGGTTTATAAGAGCTTACTACTTCATCAGAAGCAACGCCCACAACAAACTTATTACCCAATGTTTTACAATATTCTAACAAAGCTAAATGACCAACATGCAACAAATCAAAAGTACCAACAGTATATACAACCATAATTTATCTCCTTTAGTAAATAATATTAATTGTGGTACAATACCATCTTTATGCCAAATATGTGGCATCATTCAAATACATTTATTATTATGTACAAAGGACTTATTTTATGTCAAAAGAAAACTCTACGACTGTAGAAGCACAACAACCAACAATTCTCTCTTATGTTAAAGACCTTCCAAATCTTTTGTCACTTTCAGGATTGGCTTGTACTCTCTTAGCTATCTATTTTAGTATTACAGGTCTTTATGCAGCGGCTATGATTGGTATGGTTTGGGCTGTTGCTTTTGATTGGGCTGATGGATTAGTGGCTAGAAGACTAAAAGGTAGAACTTCTACAGATGCTAAATTTGGCGGGCAACTTGATGTTGTGATAGATATAGTAAGTTATGGTGTAACTCCTGCAATTTTACTTTTGAGTTATGGAAACTTTGAGCCTATATATCTAATAGGAGCATTTTTGATGTTAGCTGCCGCTGCTATTAGACTTAGTTATTTTAGTACTTATGGATTAGCAGGTGGTACAAAATATACAGGACTTGCTCTTGATAACAATAGTTTGATTTTAGTTTTTATATTTTTATTGGAAAGTATGGTTAGTCACGGTACCTTTTCAATAATTTTATATATTAGTGGAGTTGGACTTGCAATTTTAAATGTATCAGAGATTAAAACACCAAAACTTTCAGGAAATCCACGAAATGTTTATCTGCTTGCGACTTATACTTTAGGAATAACAGCTACTTATGGCTTACAACTTATATAAAAATTAATTAAAAGAAGTTCCAAAGACAGTATACCTAATTATTTCACACCTTGGATAGATTTGGATAATATAACAAATATAGAAAAAGAATTTATAAAAAGTTTGGATATTCACAATCAATCTTTTACTAACTTCTTATTTTGTTATACGAGTTATTTAGATAAAATATTATCTTTAAATGCTTCAAAGTTTAGTGGAACTTTAAATATAAATAATGATACAGATACAAAAACAATCCTTGATGATATACCTAAAATAGATATACAAATAGCAGAATTAAAAAGTAAGATAAAAAAAGAAACCAATTTTAGTGATAAAGTAAATTTGAATATTGAAGTAAAAAAAAGAACTGATAACAAAATAATAATACCACAAATAAGACAAAGAGAAATTTATTGGGCAAACTTAGGTGAAAATATAGGTTTTGAACAAAATGGTAAAGATGATAATTTTATGCGACCTTTACTTATATTTAAGAAGTTTTCAAATAATATATTTTTTGGAATACCTTTATCAACACAAAGAAAAAAAGATGGTAGTTTCTTTTTTGAATTTAGTTTTAAAAATGATGAGTATAATGTCCTCCCTTGTCAAGACCACTTAACCAAGTTTTCTTATTCCAAATACCTATGATACTTTTTGTAACAATTTACTATCTAAATTATTAATAGCTTTAAAATATACCTCATTTGGTGTCTTATTTCCAATAGCTGAATGTAATCTTCTACTATTATATTTTTGCATATAATTATCAATTGAGTATCTCAATTCATTCATACTTTTATAATCATTTAGATATATTTCTTCATATTTGATACTACGCCAGAATCTCTCAATTACGATATTATCGATACTTCGCCCTTTACCATCCATGGATATTTTAATATCATGTTTATTTAATATATCAACATGAGCTGACGCTGTATATTGTGAGCCTTGATCAGTATTCACTATATCAGGTTTAGGATATAGACTTAATGCTTCATTTAACACACTTGTTGTAAGTGATACATCCATTGTATTTGATAGTTTCCAAGATAATATTTTCTTGGTATTCCAATCAATAATTGCAGCTAAATAAACATGACCTCGTTCAAGTTTAATATATGTAATATCTGTACTCCATACTTTATTTGGAGTATCAATAATTACTTGATTTTTATCATTTTTAAACTCTTTCAATAAGTATGGATATTTATAATGTTCTTTATTTGGTATAGTGGTCTTCTTTGTAGGATATATCGCTCTTATCCCTAGATATTGATAGATTGTTTTGATCAACTTTCTACCTACAAAGAATCCTTCATTTTCTAATGCAGTTAGCATTCTTCTTGTTCCATAATATGGAAACTCTGAGTATATATCATTAACCATATTTAATAGTGTAATATCTTCATCACTACTGAACTTTTGTACAGGTATATAATATAATGATGACTTTGAAATATTAAGTGCTATACATTGTTTATTTAGGGAGAGTTTATGCTCAGAATCTACAAAAGTCTTACGACTCTTAGATGAGACCAAGCTTACGAGCTTTCCCTCTAGGAAATCTCTTTCTAATGTTAATTCACCAACTTTTTTAGCCATGTTATCTTTATCTTTTTGTAAAATTTCTATCTCAGTTTTATACTCTCTTACCACCGAACTTTTATCAAATGCAAGTGACATGTTTTCTAAAAACTGTTTTTTCCAGTTTTTTAAACTTACTGGTAAAACTTCGTAATGACTTGCAATCTCATTTATAGTTTTCTCTGCCTCTAAAACCTCAAGAACTAACTTTGATTTAAATTCTGCACTATATGTTTTTCTTTTTGTACTCATTTTTATTTATCCCTATATTTTGTATTTTATTCTATCATTTAGAATAAGAATACTTGGTTAACTGGTTTGTTTTTCTAGGGACATTATAGAGATAAGTACAGCACTTATAGTTCAAGGTAAATTATATGATGCCAAGAGACTAAATAGAAAAATAGGTAAAATATCAGTAGAAGATTTTGAGAAATTAAGAGATAAATTTAAAGAGTTATTTGATTTATAATTTTCTCCCCTTAAAAAAGGGGATAATCCTGCCTAGGAGTCTATCGGATTAGCTAGATCCTAAATCATGATTATGACTAAATGTATCATATTGATAAATTAAAATTTTCAATTATTCATTTTGCAGAATAAATTTCAATATTATTGCTCAAATACTGCTATTATTACCTCTTTTAACAGCTAATTATATGTAGTCTTTTCAGATTATATCCTATACAAACAAGATTCCATTCACCTTTGGCTTTTTTAAATCCTCTAAACATAAATTGTCTAAATCCGATTACATGTTTTATAATACCAAAGACAGGTTCTACTGTACTTTTTCTTTCTGAATATATTTGTTTACCTTCTTTAGTTTGTAATCTGTGTTTTAGTTTTTCTACAATTGTTGGATTGGGAGGTAGTGGTTCTTCATCTGTGAATCTTGTTTCTAATGCTTGGTTATGATGCTCTTTACCAAATGAAATATAAGGTATTGTATTTTTATCTTCACATAGTTGAATATTATCTTTACTAAAGTATCCTGCATCTGCTAAAAAAGATACTGGTTTTAATGATGGATGTTTATCATACCATTTAAAGCTTGGTATAACTTCTTGTTTATCGTTAGAGTTTTGAGTTAGATGTTGATGTACTGTTAATCTTGAATCATGTTCTACTGAAGCTTGTCCGTTATATGCTTGCATATAACCTCCACCAGATACTGGCATAATTCTAGATTCATCATCCGTAAGATTTACTTGGTCTTTATCATTAGGAGTTGAATCTGGTTCTTTTAGAACTCTACCTTTAGATTTTTTACCTGTTAGTTTTTCTGTATCTTCTGTATATTTTAATTTATTATCATACTCTTTTTTATCTTTTTCATATCTAGTAATTGATCTTATTTCTATTTTGGAAATAGCATCTTTTATAACTTTTAAACGATCTTCTCTTCTTGATATCTCTTGCGGTATGTTCATACCTATATTTTCATCTTTATTATCTATGTCTTTAGCTTGAGCCATTAAAGATTTAACTTCATTTTCAAGTTGTTTTTGTAATTGTTTAGCATGCTTATAGCTAAGTGCTTTATGTTTAGAAGCATTTGCTTTTATTTTAGTTCCATCAAGGCTAACTTTTCCAACTTTTAATAATCCTGAGCCTTTAGCTATTAAAAGTATCTGTACAAATATATCTTCAAGTTCATTTAAAAATCTTTGTCTAAAATTTGCTATTGTATCATGGTCAGGATGACTGTTTGCAGCTATATATCTAAATGCTATAGAATCATATGCAGCATTCTCTAACTTTCTACTGGAAAAGATACCTGTAGAGTATCCATAAAATAATAATCCAAGTAATATCTTTGGATGATATGCTTGTTTACCAGATCTTCCACTATACTGTTTATCTATACTTGATATATCAAGTTGATCTATTATATCAACAATAAATCTTGCAAGATGATTTTGAGGTAGCCAATCTTTAATTGATGGTGGTAAGAGATAAGCTTGATCTCTATCATAAGATATATATTTATTCATTTAGATACTTTTTAAGTTATTTTATAGATGTAATTATAGCTAAATATTAATGTTTAAGCCCTTATACAAGGGGTATATCACGAGTTTTTTATTGAAAAATATTTAGATGTGTATCCGATAGACTCCTAGCAAAAACTTCGTTTGAACTATAAAATGAATCACTTTGCAATTAAAGAAAAAATATATATTGAAGCTCTAAAGGTTGCTTATCAAAAAGTTAGAGAATTAAAGTGTGGATAATTCTGTAACATTTACTGTAAATTATGATATTTAGATTATTGTAACATCAGTTATTATAAAATACGGATCAAATATTTTTTCAATTATAGACTCATTTATACCACTCCAAATTTAGGTGTTGACACGGAATTTATTACACTCCCTTATTTTATAGAAAATTTATATTTACTAAGAATAAAGCTCACTCTAAAAATATATAAATCTGTATAGAATGATAGTTATTCTTAAATGGAACTAAAAGTGTAAAGTTTAACTTATGGGAACCTCTAAAAACAACTTTCTAATTTGTTTAAATCATTTTTAACTTAATTTTTAAAATTTATCACACGCGAAACTTGATTTACTATAAAATTCTACTAAAAATTATAATGATCTTTGTGAGTTTTTGTAAAATCTCTATGATTTCATATATTTTTACATAACTTTCACTTTTTGCAATCTAACTAACTGTTCATATCTAAAGAGCTTATATGTAAGATTTAAAAATCCTATAGATGACTTGATTCGTTTTATCCCAATGGACTTCATATGTAAGGCATCATTCATAGAGTTTGTCATAAATCCAAATATATGTTCTACTCTTGCTCTAATTTTAGATTTTATGTTATTTGAATCTTTTTGTTCATCTGTTAAAGGACTACCTCTGTAACCTTTTTCATGCACAAAGCTTTTGCAATTTTTATCTTCTAGAAATTCTTCTATCTCTTTACTCCTGTAAGCACTATCTGCATGAAGTTTATTATCTGTTTCATCAATGATATTTTTAATTTCAGTAGAATCATGAGGAGCAGCACTTGTAACACTATATTTAGTTATGAATTTAGTTTTTCCATCTGCGTTAATATGGTCTTTATATCCATAGTGTCGTTCACTTGATTTAGTCATCCAACTTGCATCAGTATCTTTTTGGCATAACTTGCTTCGTTTACCATTGTTATCTTTTCTGGCAAATTTTAAAGGTATAGCACCTTTTTTAATATCAGCATTATCTTCTTTAGAATTTCTTTGTCTAGGAACATCTACAAATGAAGCATCTATCATACTTCCCTCTTTTGCTATAATACCTTTATTTATAAGTTGTTTAGTAAATAGTTCAAATAATGTTAAAGATAAATTCTTATTTGATAGCTGTTCTTTGAAATGCCAAATAGTTTTTTCATCAGGTATTTTATCTCCAATTTTCAATTCTAAAAATTGTTTGAATGATGTTCTATCATTTATTTGAAATTCTGTTTGTTCATCACTTAAATTATAGTATTTTTGTAATATTAAAATTTTAAACATCATTATCTTATCGTATGGTGGCCTACCACCAGCACCTTTAGGTTCTACGTATAAAGCCTTCTCTATTGGTTCTCTAAACATATTCCAATCTACAACTTTATCTAATTTTGTTAGTGGTGGTTGATATTCTTTTATTTTTCTCTCATGAAATTCTAAATCAAATAATCCTTGCATTTATAAAGCCTTTTGAGTGATATTTAATATCTATTTTAACTAAATCTTGATTTTAAATTGCTTAGGTTGGGTAGTTTTTAGAGATGTCCTTATTTAAACTTTTTAAATTCTTTAGTTAAAGATGCTTTGGATGGTAGTTTTGAATTTGGTCGGATTTACCTAGTTAAAAAGGAGTATTTGATTATATTAATCAATATTTAAGTAAAAATTTATTATAATCCACTTCCATTTTTCAACCATTAGAGAAGTTTTTATAAAATGTTTTGTGTTTTATAGAGAGTTGGCGGGGGACAAAAGATTCAATTTTAATGTTTTTTTGCCTGTTGGATTGTGGGAATAAACACAAAAAAGAGGAGAGACTTATGAAAGTAAGAGCTTCAGTTAAGAAGATGTGCGACAAATGTAAAATTGTTAAAAGAAAAGGTGTCGTAAGAGTAATTTGCGAGACTAAAAAACACAAACAAAGACAAGGATAATCATGGCAAGAATTGCAGGTGTTGATTTACCAAACAAAAAAAGAATGGAATATGCGTTAACGTATATTTTTGGAATTGGTTTACACAATTCTAGATTAATTTTAAATGCTGTTGGAATTGATTTCAACAAAAGAGCACATGAATTAAATGAAGATGAAGCGGCAACCATTAGACAAGAGATTCAAAAAACTTATATGGTTGAGGGTGATCTTAGAAAAAAAGTTGCTATGGATATTAAAGCTTTAATGGATTTAGGTTCATATAGAGGTTTAAGACATAGAAAAGGTTTACCTTGTAGAGGGCAAAAGACTAAAACTAATGCTCGAACTAGAAAAGGTAAAAAGAGAACTGTTGGTGCAGCATAAGGATTAACGATGGCAAAAAGAAAAGTAACTAGAAAAAAAGTAATAAAAAAGAATATTGCTGATGGTATCGTTCATATTGCAGCGACATTTAATAATACAATGGTAACTATAACTGATGTTTCTGGTAATACGATTGCATGGAGTTCTGCAGGAAACTTAGGTTTCAAAGGTAGTAAAAAATCTACTCCTTTTGCAGCACAAGCTGCTGTTGAAGACGCTATTGCTAAAGCAATGGAACATGGTATTAAAAACGTTGGTATTAAAATCCAAGGTCCAGGTTCAGGAAGAGATACTGCTGTTAAAGCTGTAGGTGCTATGGAAGGTATAAAAGTTAGATGGTTTAAAGATGTCACACCTTTACCACATAACGGTTGTAGACCTCCTAAAAGAAGAAGAGTATAAGGAGTAAGGTATGGCAAGATATAGAGGACCGGTAGAAAGATTAGAAAGAAGACTTGATGCAGACCTTGGTTTAAAAGGTGAAAGAAGACTTAACGGTAAATCAGCTTTAGAAAAAAGACCATTTGCTCCAGGACAACACGGACAAAGAAGAACAAAAATTTCTGAGTACGGTTTACAATTAAGAGAGAAGCAAAAAGCTAAATTTATATATGGTATTTCTGAAAAACAATTCAGAAAATATTTCAAAAAAGCTGCTTCAAAAGAAGGGAATACAGGTTCAAACCTTATTACTTCAATTGAGCAAAGATTAGATAATGTTGTTTATAGAATGGGATTTGCTACAACTAGAGCATTTGCTAGACAAATTACAACACATGGGCATGTTTTAGTAGATGGGAAAAAAGTTGATATTCCTTCATACGTAGTAAAAGCAGGTCAAAAAATTGGAATCAAAGAAAAAAGTAAAACTAATACACAAATTGTACGTGCATTAGAGTTAACTAATCAAACTGGAATAGTTGAATGGGTTGATGTAGATAAAGATAAAGTAGTCGGAATTTTTACAAGAGTGCCAACTAGAGAAGAAGTTGTTATTCCTGTTGAAGAAAGATTAATCGTAGAGTTATATTCTAAATAATAAATAAGGTAAGCTATGAAAAAATTTGCAGACACACCGTTTTTACCAACAGAAGTTGAGATAGAGGTTATCAGTGAAAATGAAGCTAAAATATCAGCATATCCATTTGAAAGTGGTTTTGCAATTACTTTAGCTCATCCTTTAAGAAGACTTCTTTTAAGTTCTTCAGTTGGATATGCTCCAATTGCAGTAAAAATTGAGGGTGCTTCGCATGAGTTTGACTCATTAAGAGGGATGCTTGAGGATATAGCTATTTTTATTATTAATCTTAAAAATATTAAATTTAAAATTAATGGTGATGAAGAACAAGTAGTTGTTGAATACTCTTTTGATGGACCAAAAGAAATTAAAGGGGAAGGCTTAGTAAACTCTGATGTTGAAGTAGTTTCTCCTGAGGTACATTTAGCAACTATTAATAGTGACTGTAACTTAACATTTTCTGTAATTATTCAAAGAGGTATAGGATATATGCCTTCTGAAGATATTAGAGAAATAGTTGATACAGAATATATTCCATTAGATGCATTTTTTACACCAGTAAAAAAAGTAGTATATAATATTGAAAAAATGTTAGTTGAAGATAATCCTAACTTTGAAAAAGCTGTATTTAACGTACAAACAAATGGACAAATTACTCCAATCACTGCTTTTAAAGAAGCAGTATCTGTTATGTATGCTCAAATGTCAGTATTTAATAAAGTTTTTGATTTATCAGAAGTAATAGTTAGTGATTCAGGTGAAGAGCCAGTTGAACTAAAAGATTTAATTGTAAAAATTGATGACTTAAACTTAAGTGCTAGAAGTTTTAACTCTTTAGATAGAGCTGGACTTAAATTCCTTGGTGAGCTAGTACTAATGAGTGAAGTAGAAGTAAAAAATATTAAAAATTTAGGAAAAAAATCATTTAATGAAATCCAAGAGAAATTAGAATCTCTTAATTTCCCAATTGAAAATATACTTCCTGAAAATGTTGCATCGGCTTTAAGAAGAAAGCTAGAGCAACTTAAAGCATAATTTAAGGGTTTAATATGAGACATAAGCATGGTTATAGAAAGTTAAACAGAACTTCTTCTCACAGAAAAGCATTGTTAAAAAATATGGCAATTGCGATAATTACTAGAGAGAAGATTGAAACAACTGTTCCAAAAGCAAAAGAGTTAAGAAGATACGTTGAAAAGTTAGTAACAACTGCTAGAAACGCAGACTTAAATGCTCATAGAGCTATTTTCGCTGCTTTACAAGATAAAGAAGCTACTAAAAAACTTATCAATGAAATTGCACCAAAGTATGTAGATAGAAATGGTGGATATACTTCAATAATTAAAACAAGAATTAGACGAGGGGATGCTACAGCAATGGCATTCATTTCATTCGTATAAATTTTAAATTTTTAAAAAAGGGATAGAAGTTTGCTTCTACCCCTTTTTTTTATGCTTAGTTAAATTCTAGATCAATCCAACCAAATTCTAAAATAGCCACTTTCGCCAATTCACATCAAAAGTGCAACACCTCCATTTAAATTAATCCATTAAATTATGCCACTTTTTTTCTTGAAAACTTATGCAGCATATCTCATTTGGTGTATAGTATTTTAGAATTTTTCTAGATCTATTATTGAGTTTATTTTATATCATTACTATTGGTGTATTCATTTAGTCTTCTTTGCCAAAATGAATATGGGTCACAGAAGTAAAACTTTATATCTAAGCTTTGCTACTTCTTCGTGATAGGAGAACTCTTTCCCATTATATGCATGTTTTAATTTTACTATTCTCATGAGAGTATATTTACTTATTTGTATTTTTAATTTATTTGTTAGTTTTTTATATCTTTTTTAAAACTTATCTCTTAATGATGCTTCTATCTGTGCTTGGGAAGAACTACAATGAGACCACTGCACAGTAACACTCTAAAATAAATCTCAACCAAGCCTTTAGTTAAGGTATTTAAAGGCTATTTTTAGCTATAATTACACATATAAATTAAAGATATTTAAGCAAAAAGGTAATAAATTGGCATTTAAAGATTCAAACCTCTCTTTTTCAGATTATGCTCTTAATGATAGATTAGAATATGTAGATTCTTTTTTAAAACAATTAGATTCTATAATAGATTTTAATAAATTAAGACCTGTATTAAAGAAGAATGGAACAGGAAGTAAAAATGTATGTGGAGTACAAGCATATGATCAAATATTAATGTTTAAAATCTTACTTATTCAGAAGTTTTATGATTTAAGTGATGAAAAAGCTGAAGAAGGACTTAATGTAAATTTACTTTATATGAAATTTGCAGGATTAAGCTTAGAATCATTAGCACCAGACTCAACTACAATAGGTAGATTTAGAAATTCTTTAATTAAAAATAATCTTCATGGTAAACTTTTTACAAATATTAATAAGCAACTTGAAAAGGCAGGATTAATAGCAACAGGTGGTAAAGATGTACTAGTAGATGCAACATTAACAAAGTCTCATAATAATAGAATCAAAAATAAAAATAAAGAACAAAAAAGTGAAAGTAGACAAAAGGTTGAAGCTTTAAATAAAGCGATAGATATACTTATTGAAGAAGAATTACAAAAGAAAAAACCATCATCAAAACAAATATCAAGATTATTAAAAAAGAAATCTTATAACTCTTAAAAATGAAGAACTTGATGAGATTCAAAATAAAGATACTAAAGATATTGAAACTTCAAAAAAGATAATTGAAGATGATAGTTATGAGCATAAACAAAAGATAGATAAAGATGTAAGAACAGGTTATCAAGCAGGTAAAAAACAATATGCAACAGGATATAAGAATCATATATCAACAGATGCAGATTCAGGAGCTATTTTAGAAACAATGACAACATTTGCCAATACCTCAGATATATCTACCGTTGATACATTTGTTGAAAAATTAGGTGATGATATTAAATCATCAGGTGCAGATAAAGCTTATAAATCAGAAGCTATTGATGAACTACTAAAAGAAAAAGATATTAAAAATAATGTTTGTCTTAAAGAGAGAAATAAAATGAGTGATGAAGATAGAAAGAATCAAAGAGAAAATGAAAAACCAAAACATAAAATCAGAGCAAAAGTTGAACATTCATTTGCTTTAATAAAAACCAGCATGAAACAATCCACAACAAGGTTTACAGGACTGCTTAGGAATAATATGAATTTCACCATTACATGTATAGCTGTCAACCTAAAACTATTTGCCCATAAGAAAATAAAGGCACAAAACGTAAGAATAAGATGATAAAGAGAGGAAAGAATAGAGCAAATTCAATTAGAATTAGGAATAAATATAGATTTGAGATGATAATTTATGATAAATATTTTTTAAAAATTGAAAAAATAAGATTTTATAGATCTTTTTAGTTGTGCTGTGGTCTCTTGAAGTTTTTTATGGTCTTGAAATGGCAGCTTAAGGTAAAAATTGGTATGATTTTTTAATTTAAAAATTGCACTTCAGATTTAAATTTTGGAAGTGTTTTATTTACAGAAACTAACTCAAGTATTTTAAGTGGAGATATCTTTGCTAAAGATGAAAGATTGAATAGAGGAGCTCAGATGAATCAACCAGCAAATACTAACGGATGGATTGGAAAATATTATATAACCGATTTATCAACAGGAATTTTATTTTTAAGGTTTACACAGTTATATTTACACTCCTGTATAGTGGGAAATCCACTATATTATTGTCAAGTTTCACCACGTTGTACCATTTCAAAAGCAATATGTTGAAACACATCTGGTAAAATCTTAAATATTTCAGGTTTCGTTTGAAACCAACTTTGAACTGCATCAAATGGAGTTCTAACTTTTAATTCTTTTTTTTAAAGAACCATGTCTTCTATTGAAGTTGTAGTATATCAAAAATTTATTTAAATCTTTTTTAACATCATCAATATTGTCATACTCTTCTGCTTTAATTGTAGCATTTTTAATAGTTCCGTTTACTCTTTCTAACATTGCGTTAGTTTGAGGTGTGTATGGAGCTGTTAGCCTATGTTCTATCTCATCATCTTTACACTCTACATCAAACTTATGATTACCACTTACAAAACCTTTTCCTCTTGCCCACTTATCAGTAAATTCCAGTCCATTATCTGTTAAAATATGTGTTAAGTAAAATGGAAAAAATTCTTTACATTCTTTTAGAAAAGATACTGCATTTGCTGCTGTCTTATTCTCATACACTTTATAGTAAAGTAGCCTTGTAGCCCTGTCTATTGCTACAAATAGGTAATATTTTTGCTTGTCAAACTTTGGTAAATAAGTTACATCTATATGTAAATAACCAGGCTCATACTCTTTGAACTTTTTAGCTTTTTCTTTTTGCTCTTGTGGAACTCTATTTATATCAAAGGCTTTTAAAGTACGATAAATATTACTTCTATTTGCATTTGGAATAATATCAACGATTGTATCTGCTAAGTCATCTAACTCCATCCAAGTCATTGTTCTGACTACTTTAATTAACTCTTTTTCTAAAGGTGTTAGAGCATAATGGATTCTTTTTGGTCTTGAACTTTTATCATTTAAAAAATCTCTATTTTTATGCTTGGCGATAGTTTTAACATTCACATTATAATTATTTGCTAATTCAACATTTGTTAAATTAGATTGTTGTATTATTTCTCTTACATGCTGGTTTGTTCTGGCATTAGAGTGATAGACTTGTGGCATTTTTAAAATCCTTATTTGCTGTAAAGATTTTACAATTATGTTGTTAAGCTATCGCTTTCTTATTTATGTAACTAGGCAACCATAACGTGGTGAAACTAGACATATTATAAATTTGTATTTTCTAGAGATTATCATCTTTTTGAATCCAAAAGAATGAATTAAGTAAAGTAATAGTAGAAAATATTCCATTTTCTTAAAATTTATCTATATATCCTTCAGCCTTGAGCTTATAGCTATATCTGCAATACTTATAAAATCTTTTACTTTATACTGTTCAAGAGCAACACGTCCTATCATAGCTGCATTATCACTACAATATTTTAGTTCACTTAAAAATAGTTTTGTATTATTTTTATTACACAACTCTTCAATAGAAGTTCTAAGTTTTATATTTGCGCTGGCACCTCCTACTATTGCAAAGTTTTTAGGAACTTTTTGTTTAAAAAGTTTTTTAATTTTTTGCATGATATGTGCAACTGCTGTTTTCTCAAAACAAGTGCAAATATCATTTATATCTTCTTGTTTAAAGGTATCACTTTCATTTTCAAGTTTCATAATTTCAAGTCGTACTGCATTTTTCAAACCAGAATAAGAAAACTCGATTTTAGGACTTTGGCGTAAAGGTACAGGAAAATCAAATCTATTCTCATCACCTTTTAAAGCATTTTTTTGAACAATAGGTCCACCTGGATATCCAAGACCTAACATTTTTGAAACCTTATCAAAACTTTCACCAAAACTATCATCTAAAGTTGTTGCAATTATTTTCATATCACTTAAAGAGTTTGCTTCTATAATTTGAGTATGTCCGCCTGAAACTAATAAAATTATAATAGGTAAAACCTCATCTTTTTCAATAAAAAGTGAATAAATATGGCCTTTTAAATGATTTACTGCAATCAAAGGAATATCTAAACAAAGACTTAAAGCCTTTGCCATAGTTACACCTTCCATTAAAGTAATTAAAAGACCAGGAGCATTTGTAACTGCAATTGCTTTTAATTTTGGGAAATACTCTTTGCACTCAATTAAAATCTTTGGTAAAGCTTCAACATGTAATCTTGCAGCAAGTTCAGGAACTACTCCTCCATAAACACTATGTTCTAACTCTTGAGATATTTTTTTATGATATATCAACTCATTTGTTCTTATATCTGTTATTGCGATTGAACTATCATCACAAGAAGACTCTATACTTAGAATCATGAGTTTTCCTCTCTTTGTAACTCTTGATTTATCCAATCTAAGGTATAATCAAGTTTTCCATAACCAGAATCAGCATTTATATGTCCTGCCTCATCTAGTAGTTTTATACTAATTCTAAGTCTACTTTGTAATCTAATTGCTTCTTCTATATTCATATAAGGATCATTTGTAGATGCTACCATTATAACTTCTTGTGCTTTTAAATCTTTTGGTAGAGGATAAGGAAAAAATTCTTTTATTTCTTTAATATCACAATCGATTCGTACAGGTGCAACTAACATCAATTTATCTAATTTTATATCTAATTCTTCACAAATATGAAACCATAAAATATTTGCTAAAGAATGACAAACTATAATATTTGGCTTAAAATGTCCAATCTTTTTTTTTACAAACTCTTTCCATTCATTTAAGCTTGGATTATCTCTTGAAGGTAAAGTAGGAAAAGATACTACTGTATTTTGTTTTATTAAATCAGCACATAAGTGTGATTGCCAGTGAGGATAATCACTTCCTCCTAAACCGTGTAATACTAAAACTCTTTTATTCATCATTCTCACTTTGTGTCTCTTACACATCTAATATATTTCTTCTTATGTCTATTATCATAATATGGTGTTCCACTTATAAAATGCATATAATCTGCATAAAACCAAAAAGTTCTCCAATGAGCTTTATCTGCCCAATAACCATCTGGTACATTGTATTTAAAAGCTTTATTTATATAATTCTTTTCATTTTTTTTATCAACAATTAATGCAAATTCTTTTAAGTTAGCTAATCTCCAATTTGAATAACCAGCAAACTTCAAATCATCACAATAAGTTTGAGCGTCTTGATGTGTTCTAAGATTTTGTATAACAGATATATCATCCATCCACATCAGATTATCTGTTTTATCAATTACAATATTTAAGGTGTTTTTTCTTTGAAAAGTATTTGAAAAAGAAAAAGTTATAAGTAGTAATAACAACACTAAATATTTCATCACTTGTCCTTTATTGAAAATTTTCCTCTTTGTAACGCTGAATTAACTGCTGTACTAGCTTTAGAATCTAATAACTCTATAGTTATATTATACTCTTCTTTATACACTAATCCAACTAACTCTTTACAAACTATTTTTTCATTTGAAGTAGTTACTTCTGAATTATCTTTCCACTGTTCAAATTTTTCTTCATATAAATCTACAATATCTTTTTCAAATCTTGTTCTTGAAAATATGAAATAAACAACCAATAAAATTAAAATTACACAAGGAACTAATAAATCAAGATTCACAATAAGCCCTTACTTCTTTATCTATTTCAAAAATATCATCAATATTTTTTGCACTAATATTATTAAATTTATTTAAAGCATCAATAGTTATTTTAGAAATATCTAAGAATCCTATTTTTTGGTTTAAAAACTTAGCAACAGCAATTTCATTTGCAGCATTTAAAACAACACCTAAATCAAGATTATTTAAAATATCATCTTTGATATCCCAAATTGGATATCGGTCTATCTCTATTTTTTTAAACTCTAAAGAACCAACTTTAAGTAAATCAACAGGTTTTAATATTTGTTCATCACAACATCCAAGAATTGCATAAGCAATTGGTAGTTGCATTGAAGCATTTGCAATATGTGCAGTTGAACTTCCATCAGTAAAATTTATAAGCGCATGAATGAGTGATTTTGTTTCAATAATTGCATCAAGTTTTTTAATATCAAATAACCATGCGGCTTCCATCAATTCAAATATTTTATTTGTCATTGTTGCAGAATCTATTGTGATTTTATTTCCCATAGACCAATTTGGATGATTCAAAGCCTCTTTTATAGATACATTTTTTAAATCATTCAAAGCATAATCTCTAAAAGAACCACCACTAGCTGTAATAGTCATAGAATCTATTTTTTTGTCTTGTAGCAAATACCAAAGTGCAAAATGCTCAGAATCTATTGGATGTAAATTACTTTTATCAAGAAACTTTCCAGCAACAACTAAAGACTCTTTATTTGCTAAAGCAAGTTTTTTACCACATTGTATTGCTTTAAGTGTTGGTTTTAAACCTAAAAAACCAACCAAAGAATTCACAACAGTTTTTGAAGTACTATTTTCAATAACCTCTAAAATTGAACTTTCACCATAACTTACATCACTATGGTTTACTTTATGAATATTTTCTTTATTGGCAATTACAACTTTTTTTGGTTTAAACTCTTCTATTTGTTTATTTAATAAACTTATATTAGAACCAGCTACTAAAACCTCAATATCCAACTTAAACTTTCTTGCGATATTTAATGTATTTACTCCAATTGAGCCAGTACTTCCTAATAAAATCAAATTACAACTCTTAATAAAACGAACATAATAACACCTGCAAAAAGAAAACCATCTGTTCTATCTAAAACTCCACCATGACCTGGTAAAATATCTCCACTATCTTTAACACCAGCTTCTCTTTTTAAGTATGATTCAAATAAATCTCCAAATACTGAAGATATTGCAACAATTACAGAAATTATTAGAGCTGTAACATATGATAAGTCACCAATAGCAAATATTGGTCCTAGCAGTCCAGCAATAACTATTCCACCAATAACACCCTCAAGTGTTTTTTTAGGGCTTGTTTCACAAAACTTAGTTTTTCCAATACTCTTACCAATATAGTAAGCACCAATATCAGCACCAGCTACAATACATAATATCCACCATAAAGATTGGATTCCATGTTCTGCATACAAAGATAATAAAAATAAAAAAGAAACTAAAGGATAAAGCATTGGCAATATAATTTTGGGATCAGTTTTCTTTGTATATGCTAATATTGAAGCAGTTACAATTAAAGAAACAAAGACCAACTCCATTGGATTTGGATAAAAATAGACAACAATCCAAACAATACCAACATATTGATAAATAGAATAGTTTTTTTCTATTTGAAATAATTTTTTTGCTTCTGATACTCCTACTATTAAAAAGAATCCAAAAAATAACCATACCAAGAATAAAGTATCAAAATATGATACTAGTATAAAAACTATAAAAAGCACTAAAGCCGTTTTAATTCTTGCAGAACGTCCTATTATAAGATTTAACATACATAACCTTTTATTAAAGTATCTTATTTTAACATTATTTCACTTTGTTAACTGCAAGTAAAATCTTATTTGATAAAATCTAAAAAATATAACTAAAAGCAAATCTACACAATAAAGAGTTTTTTGTTTCAACTAATGGTGACTTTTCAAATACTACATTATCCAAGTAATAGTGTTTTGAAAACCCACCATACCAAAAATGTTCATCCATTTTTGTAATAGAAAAAGTATTATAAAGACCAGAATATCCACTTTTGGAATGATATTCTCTTCTCGTTGCATTTACATCTTTAGAGTTAACTTCATAATAATAATTACTAATTTTTTTATCAGAGAATCCAAGGCCAACAGTAAAACTTATTATAATTATATTTTTATAACTTAAATCTAAACCTTGATATGCCAAGGAATTACCAATTGAAAAAGCAGCACGTATTGGTACTTCAAAATTAACTTGAGTAGTTTCTTTTTCAAAGTTTCTAATTTATTTCCATATTGTTTGATGTTTTATATCAAGTATATCTATAAGAGATAAATTTTAATTATATAAAAATTATAATAATGAGTTAATTTTATTAGCAAAATCTTGCTTAGAAGAAGCTCCAATCATTTGATCTACAACTTTACCATTTTTCATAAAAATAATAGTTGGAACTGATCTAATTCCATATTTAACTGCTAAATCTTGTTGTTCATCAGTATTAACTTTACAAATATTTGCTTTACCTTCAAACTCTTTAGCTAATTCTTCAATAACTGGGGCAATCATTCTGCAAGGTCCACACCAAGGAGCCCAAAAGTCAACTAATGAAACACCACTATTCGTTGTTGCTTCAAAATTTTCTGGAGTTAGTTCTATATATTTACCCATATTTATTCCTTATTTTATTTAAATCTTTACAAAAAGTATACTCACATAAACTTAAATAAGCTTCTACATTAAAACGCCCTAATCTTTGATCAATGAACTTTTAGTTAGAATATTAATCTTAAATTTAACATGGATATTTAACATGGATATTAGAAAAGAGTATTTAGATTTTTTTAAAAGTAAAGGGCATGAAGTTATATCTTCAATGCCGTTAGTTCCTGATGATCCAACATTAATGTTTGTTAATGCTGGAATGGTTCAGTTTAAAGATATTTTCATAGGTGCAGTACCAAAACCAGCGAATCCAACAGCTACTTCATGTCAGCTTTGTATAAGAGCAGGTGGTAAACATAATGACTTAGAAAATGTAGGATATACAGCAAGACATCATACACTTTTTGAGATGTTAGGAAACTTCTCTTTTGGTGATTATTTTAAAAAAGACGCCATTGCTTATGCTTGGGAATTTTTAACTGTAAATTTAGAACTTCCTGTTGATAAGTTATGGGTAACTATTCATGATTCAGATGATGAAGCTTATAAATTATGGCAAAAACATACAGATGCTTCACGAATAAAAAGATTTGGAAATAAAGATAACTTCTGGTCTATGGGAGATACAGGGGCATGTGGACCTTGTTCTGAAATCTTTTATGATCAAGGAGAAGAAAACTTTTCATCTTCTGAAGATTATTTAGGTGGAGAAGGAGATAGATTTTTAGAAATCTGGAATCTTGTATTTATGCAATATGAAAGAAATAAAAAAGGGGAACTTCTTGCCCTTCCTAAACCATCAATTGATACAGGTATGGGCTTAGAGCGAGTTATTGCTATTAAAGAAGATGTTTTAAATAATTTTGATTCATCAAGTTTTCAAGCTATTATCAAAAAAATTGAAGAGTTATCTGGTGTAAAAATAACAAATGACAATATTGCTTCATTTAGAGTAATTGCAGATCATTTAAGAGCTGTATCATTTATGTTATCTCAAGGTATTTTATTTGGAAACGAAGGAAGACCTTATGTAAATAGAAGAATCATGAGACGTGCTGTTAGACATGGTTATTTATTAGGTTTTAGAAAACCATTTATAGCTAAACTTTATGACACTTTATGTGATATTCTAGGTTCTCATTATACAGCTTTAATTGAACAAAGAAATTATGTAAAAGAACAGCTAGTTTTAGAAGAACAAAGATTTATCAAAACTATTGATTTAGGTATGAATATTTTTAATGAAGAATTAAAAAATACAAAAGATATTTTCTGTGGAGAAGTTGCATTTAAACTTTATGATACTTATGGTTTTCCTTTAGATTTAACGGAAGATATGTTAAGAGATAAAAAGCTAAAAGTAGATAATAATAAGTTTAATAAACTTATGAATAAACAAAAAGCAAAAGCAAAAGCTGCTTGGAAAGGTAGTGGAGATACAGCAAAAGAAGGTGACTTTAAAAGCATACTTGCAAAATATGGAGTAAATGAATTTGTAGGATATAAAAATCTTACATATAAAAGTAAAATCCTTACTTTATTAGATAAAAAATTTCAAGAAGTTAGTACTTTAACTGCTGGACAAGTAGGTTGGGTTATGTTAGATAAAACTCCTTTTTATGCAACATCTGGTGGTCAAACTGGAGATATAGGAGCTCTGAAAGATCATAGACATATTACTATTATTGAAGAAACTTCAAAATTTTATGGAATAAATTTATCAAAAATCAAAGTAGAAAACTCTAATTTATGTGTGGGAGAGACTGTTGATGCTGTTGTAGCAAATAGAAGTGAAATTACAAAACATCATAGTGCAACACACTTACTTCAAAGTGCTTTAAAAATAGTTTTAGGTGAAACAGTTTCTCAAGCTGGTTCTTTAAATGATGCTTCAAGATTAAGATTCGACTTCACATATCCTAAAGCTATGAGTACAGCTCAAATTGAGGAAGTAGAAGATTTAGTAAACACAATGATTACAAGAGCAATAGTTGGTGATATAAAAGAGTTACCAATTGAAGAAGCAAAAAAACAAGGTGCTATTGCTATGTTTGGAGAAAAATATGGTGATGTAGTAAGAGTTGTAAGTTTTGAAGATGTATCTGTTGAATTTTGTGGGGGAACACATGTTAAGAACTCTTCAAATATTGGTTCTTTTTATATAACAAAAGAATCAGGTGTTAGTGCAGGAGTACGAAGAATAGAAGCTGTTTGTGGATTATCTGCGATTAAATATACTAAAAATATTATTTCAAAAATGAATGCAGTTCACAGTGAAGTAAAAAATAATGATGCAATCTTAGGAATAAAAAAACTAAAAGAACAAATTAAAACTTTAAAAGTAGAACTAGTTGAAATTCAAAATTCAATATCAACTCCTATTTTAGAAGAAATGATAGGCAATACTAAAGTTATTGTAGATATTGTAAAAAATGGTGATATTAAAAAACTTGTAGATGATTACAAGAATTCAAATGAAAAACTTGCAATTTTACTCATTCAACCTAAAGATGGAAAAGTAATGTTAGTTGCAGGTTCAAAAAATACAAATATTAAAGCTGGAAATTGGATTAAAAATATTGCTCCAATTGTTGGTGGTGGCGGTGGTGGAAGACCTGATTTTGCTCAAGCTGGTGGTAAAGATGTATCTAAAATACAAGATGCTAAAAATGCAGCATTA
This sequence comes from Halarcobacter sp., assembly GCA_965243765.1. Lineage (GTDB taxonomy): Bacteria > Campylobacterota > Campylobacteria > Campylobacterales > Arcobacteraceae > Halarcobacter. The sequence continues at coordinate 392,121 of CBDEWB010000019.1, read as the reverse complement.
GCTTATGCAAAAGAAAATTTATAAGAGTAATTAGATGAATGAATTATTTCAAAACTTTTCAGCTTTTATAGTTTTTTTACATGTTATTTCAGCTGTACTTTGGGTAGGAGGCATGATTGCAATTCGTTTTGCAATTCACTACTCAATGCAAGAAATAGTAGAACCTAGAATTAAACTTGAAAGAACTTTAGATAATCTAAATAGATTTTTTAAAATGGTAATTCTAGCAATTATCATACTTCTTCTTACTGCTGTTATTATGATTATTGCTTTAGGCTTTAAAGGTACCTCTTTATACTCTGTAGTAGTTGCTAAAGAAGCTATTTGGACTATTATGAGTATTATTTTTATTTACATTTATATAAAAAGAAATAAAGCTCAAAAAGCTTTTGAAAGTGGAGATTTTTTAAGTGCTAAAAATCTTTTAGTTCCTATTGCAAAATATTTTATTCCTTTTAATATTATATTAGGTCTTATCGCTATATTTTTAGGAGTTACATTAAGAGGATTTTAATCCTCTTAATTAAATATCTTTTGACTTTTATAAACAACAAAAATCATACTTGTTAAAATTAGAATAAAAGTATAAATCATAATATCCCAACCAAATTGTTCATATATTATTGATGGTATTATTGAACCAAATGCCCCACCTGTATAATAAAAAGTTAAATACATACCAGAAGTAAGTGATTGTTTCTCTTTTTTCATAGAGTTTGCTAAACCTGTGCAAATAGTATGAATTGTAAACATTGCAACGCAAAATAAGAATAAAATAAAAAATAGAAGTAATACATTTTTATTAATTAATAAAAAATTTATACCTAAAAATAAGATAAGTGAAACTAGAATTGTATTTATCTCACCTTTAAAAAAGTTTACAATTTTTCTAAAAGCAAGAGAGACTATTATTCCCATTCCATAACCTAGATATAATAAACTTATTTGAAATTCTGAAAAAGAACTAGAAATATCTTTGACTCTAAAAGGAAGAATATTTAAAACTCCTGCAAAAATAAAAAACATTCCAAACATTAAAAAATATATCAGAGCAAATCTTTTATCTTGTAATATATTAGTAATATCTTTTAACTTTGGTTTATTCAAACTTTCAGTACCTCCATAAGTAAATCGTTTTACTAAAAATAAAGAAAGTGCAATTGCAAAAGATAGAGAATAAAAAACATATTCATATGAAAAAGTTGTTGCTATAAAACCAGAAAAAATTCTTCCAACTAAACCACCAAATACTGTTGATGCTACATAAATAGACATATTAAACTTAATATTTTCTTTGTCAATATTTACAAGAATACTCATTAAAGAAGTAAGAACTGCAGGAATTACTAAAGCTTCACAAACTCTAAAAAATAAAAACCATTCATAAGTATTTGATAAACCTAAAAAGATATTAGTGATTAATAATACAAATAAAGCCTTAAAAAGTATTTTCTTTGCACAGATTTTTTCTAAAAAATATCCATATACTATTGGAGAAATTGCTAGAAAGAACATTATTACTGCTGTAAATTGAGAGGCTTTTAAAATTGATATCTCAAATTTATTTGCCAATAATGGTTGTAAGGGTTGCGTTGCATACATTACAGACACAACTACGATAATACAATATATAATCATAAATAAATTATTTTTTTTCATTAAAAGCATTATATCAAAAGTTAAATTTACAGTAATGATAATTTAAAAAAAATTAAGCATTTTAAAGATAGAATTAAAGCAGAAAACTTGTTTTATGGATGGTTAATGAGAAATAAAATATTTATACTTTATATACTAATATTTCATATTAGTTTTATTGGCTGTTCAAATAAAGTTATTTATATAGAAAATAATAGTTTTCTAAAAAAACCTTTATCAAATTATGATTCTTCTTTATATAAAGCATTAAACGACCAATATAATGAGTGGAAAGGTACAAAATATAAATTTGGAGGAATATCCAAAAATGGCATTGATTGTTCTGCTTTTGTACAAAGAACATACAAAGATAGGTTCAATATAAAAATACCAAGAACCACAGCTTTACAATCAAAAATAGGTAAAGATATTGAAATAAAAGATTTAAAGATAGGTGATTTAATCTTTTTTAAAACAGGTTTCAATTCTCGTCATGTTGGTATCTATTTAAAAGATGGAAAAATTTTACATGCCTCAACAAAAAAAGGAGTAACTATTTCCAAATTAAATAATAATTATTATTTAAAAAATGTTTGGAAAATAAAAAGAATAATTTATTAGGAGTTTTAATTTATGCCAAAATTTAAATCTGAAGTGCAATTAGGTAGTGTTCAATAATCTGTGTCAGGATCGAGTAATTCCTAAAATTGTATCTTAAGTTAAGTGCTTTATCCAAACGCCCCTCAAAGTGAATTGCAAGTTGAGAGATGGTTAAACTCCAATTTCTAATAGGCATAGTCCATTTTTTCTGAGCATTTTGAATACCCATAAAAAGTAGTTTAAGTAAGCTATTATCGTTAGGAAAGCCACCTTTAGTTTTAGTAAGTGATCTAAATTGACGATGAACTGATTCTATAATATTTGTAGTATAAATTACTTTTCTAATATCAGCTGGATATTGGAAATATGCAGAAAGATTCTCCCACTTATTTCTCCAAGAAGTAAAAACAATAGGATATTTTTTACCACATTTTTCTTCAAGTTTACCCAGTTCAATTTCTGCTTCTTCTTTTGAGAAAGCTTGATATACTTTTTTAAGTTCTTTAGCAAATTGTTTTTGATAAGCTGAACCTACATATCGTAGGCTATTGCGAATTTTGGACTTAATTAAAAAAACGGGTGCTTGAAAAGCTTCTTCAACTATGTTATATTGGGAGTAAACAAAGGTTTATTTACAAATGGCTGTAAAAAAGCACTAAAAAAGGTAACTAATCACCCTAGGAAACCTCAAAAAGAATTCTAATATTTACCTCAATAAGTAGGAATAAATTTTGAAGAAAATTCGCCTGAAATATCAATTTTCAATAAAATCCAAAAAAGAACTTAAAGATTTATCCCATAAAGAGCTTCTTAAATATATAGAAAACCTTCAAGATAACCTCGTGCAAGAAAAACCACCAAAGAATTCAAACAACTCCAGTATTTCACCATCAAGTGAGATAGCACCTCCTCAAAAAAGAAATAATAAAAATCAATCTCTTGAAGAGAAGAGTGGTAAAAGTGTTGGTGGACAATCAGGGAGAGAGGGAGTAACTCTTTTACAAAGTGATACTCCTGATGAGATTGTTGCATTGCCTTATAAACTATTAGAATGTAAAAAGTGCAGTAGTGATATATCTACTGTTGTATCTGCACTCAAAGAAAGACGACAAGTCTTAGATATTGAATTATCATCTATTACTCATAAAATAACAGAGTATCAAAGCTTCTCTAAAAAGTGTTTCTCTTGTGGTTATGAAAATCATGACAGTAGTGCATTTACAATATCACCAAATATCAGTTATGGGTCAACAGTTATAGCTATGGTTTCATACCTAAGTGTTTCTCAGTATATGTCAAATATGAGAATAGTAGAACTTATGAACAACCTATTCAATATAAAACTCTCAGAGGGAAGCATTACAGGCTTATTAGCAAAAGCCTCAGCACTCTCACAAAATACTATTAACAAAATCACAGCTCTACTGGAGAAAGCTCCTCTAGTAGGTATAGATGAGACTGGATGTAAGGTTAATGGCTCTAAACATTGGCATTGGACTTTTCACAATGAGAGCAATACTCTTATTGTTGCGGATAAGTCACGAGGAACTAAGGTCATCAACAATACTTTTACAAATGGTTTTAAAAATGCTTGTGTGGTTCATGATAATTATTCATCATATAGCTCACTTGAGTGTGTTAGTGAACAGTTATGTTTAGCACACAAGATGAGAGATTTAAACTATGCTATTGAGTGTGATGAGACTAAGCTAATGAAAGATATAAAGACATTACTCAAAGAAGCTATAAGAGATGATAAAGTCAACTTAACTTCCATTGCTAGAGTAACTCTAAAAAGTCAATATGACAAATCACTTCAACATCTTTTAACTATGCCATACATTGAAAAAAGTGAAACGCATAAACAAATAAAATCACTTACAAAATCTAAAGATAAACTGTTTACTTTTTTACTTAATGAAAATATCCCAGCAGATAATAATGCTAGTGAGCGTGCCATTAGAAATATAAAAGTTAAGCAAAAAGTATCAGGACAATTCAAATCACTTAAGGGTGCACAAAATTATGCTAATTTACGATCAGTTATTGATACTTCTCGTAAGCGTGGCTTAAATGAGTTTGAATCATTGGTTTCTGTAATGAAGGGGAATTCTCTCTTTTAGATAGGGTGATTAGTTACAAATTAAGTTTAATCCTTCTGTTGTGCTGATGTATCTCTTGGGCTTCAAGTAGGTTGTAGAGTTTCTCATTAAATGATAATTTATCATAATTTCTATCTTCAATTTGTCGTAAGTATGCTGTTTTAAAGCCTTCTAATTTTAATTCACTCATTTTATTTGTTACTGTTTCTTGGTTCATTTTTTTCTATCCTTTTTATTTATATTCTGTATTACCACGAATATTACTGTGGTTATTTTGTGCTATATTTATAATATTATTAGCAGGCTTTTTATAATAAAGCTTTTTTGAGAGCCACTTGCAAATTCAATAATACTCAATAGCTAATTTTTTATTTTCATCACTTTTAGTTTTAAAAAAATGATTATTTATTTTTCTTTGCGTAGTTTACACTAAATTTAGTAAATTTCTTAAAAAATCATATTTTTTCTCCATACTTTATGATTTTGACTATAAAATTGAAGATTTTTCTATTATTTTTAATAAAAGTCATGTAATGAGTTTTAAACTTTGATGAATACAAACAGATAAAATTCCAAATGATAAAACAGAAGCTACTTTTGTAGCTCCTTGATAATAAATTGTATTACATCCAAAGTCATCTTTTAAATATTTATTTACTCTTTCAACCATACTTCTTTGATTGTAGTGGTGTTCATCTGATGATTTAGGTAAATTTAAAAATTCAAATTTTACTTTTTCATCTTTGATAAGTTGAATCTTTTGTTTTAATTCTTTTGAGTTCTTGGGATTTATATCTATAATTGCTTTATGATTTAGTTTTTCAGAATACTCTCTAATTGTTTAGTCCCTAATTCTCATGGAGTCAGCTATTATTTTATAAAAGGAGTAGATTTATGGGAAATATACAACACTCTAATGCCAAGACGACGCCAAGAATTCGAAAAGAAATACAAGAGTCTCAAGAGACAATCACAGAGTTAGCTGCAAGATTGTCCCTTAATCCAAAAACAGTAACAAAATGGAAGAATGCCAATAGAATCACTGATAAAAAAAGTGGACCGACGATAGCAAGGTCAACAGTACTAAGTCAAGAAGAAGAACAAATAATTTGTGAGTTTAGAAGAGTTACCAAGTTTGCACTAGATGATGTTTTTATAGCCCTGATGGATGAGATACCTAAAATGACAAGGTCAAACTTACACAGATGCTTGCAACGTCATGGATTAAGCCGTTTGCCCAAAGAACCCCGTGATAAAACAGAAAAAAAGAAGTTCAAAGAGTATGATATAGGATATGTCCATATAGATATTTCAGAAGTTCATAGTGAAGAAGGCAAAGCCTATATGTTCGTAGCTATAGATCGTGCTACTAAGTATACTTATGTGGAAATTCATGAAAGAATGACTCAGGCTATCGCTTGTTCATTCTTAGAAAACTTTATACAAGATATACCTTTTAAAATCCATACTATTTTAACAGATAATGGAGCTCAATTTACTTATGCACTTCTAAGTGAACATTTAAGACCAAAAGATAAGATTCATCCTTTTGATATAGTATGCCAAAAGTATAAAATAGAACACCGTTTGACTAAGTTTAGACATCCCTGGACTAATGGTCAGGTAGAAGTGATGAATAAAGTTCTTAAAGACCATACTGTGAAACTTTTTCATTATGAGACCTTAAAAGCTCTAAAGTTACACTTGATGAGCTTTCTTCTTTTATATAATTATCAGAAAAAACTCAAAGCTTTAAAGTATAAAACACCTTATGATACAATGTCTCAAATATTCAGGAAAAACCCAGAGTACTTTAAGTTGAATCCTTTGAGTAAGTCTTTGGGACTAAACATCTAATTATATCGCTGTCATACCAAGCATCAAGTAAATCACGAAGATACATCACTCTTTTACCAGTTTCATTGATAAGTGGAAGTGCTACTGAACTATCATGAACATTTGCACCTGAATAGAATGCTGCTATTGGTATATCTCCATCTACTGCACTAATATGAAGTTTACCACCTATTGTAATCTCTCTGTTACCTTTAGAATTTTGTTTGACACCAACACCACAAACAGTAGATACTAAAGATAACATCTTTTTAGTAGTTTTCATCTCTTTTTGTAGTTCTAAAATCTTTGGTTTTACAGGCTCTCTCTTTTCACCTTTCTTAGGTCGTCCGACCTTATTTTTAGGCTTTTCTTCTTTCTTAATCTTTACAGGTTTTTCTCTAAGTGGTATCATAGCAGCATCTGTTGCATTGTACATAAAAACTGTATCCGATAAATATTCATTAACAAACTTTTTATGAGTTTTTTGAGCTATTTGTAAATCACTCAATTCTTTGAATACCCTACTAAATTTAGCTTCACTTGGAATATCTATTTTATACCTCCATCCACACAATACTCGTAATACTCTATCGCTATGAAGTCTATCAATTAAATCTCTTGTTGTTTGTATATTGTAAACAGATTTAGCAATCATTGCTCTTGCTATTTCTATTCTATCTTTTGGAATGTTTGTAATAGTTACAACTGTTACATTCTTTTCAATTTGAGCAAAGTCTAAAATCTTTATTAGTTTCTCTTCTTTGGTACTTAATGTTCCTAATTGTTCTTTTATTTCAAGAAACAAACAATTTTCAAGGTTTAGAATTTTAGTCCACATATTTGAAAGATTTGAAGATGATTTTGGTAAAATATTTGTCATAAGTTGAATCTCTTTTCTGTTAAATTTTATGGTATAAAATTATAACTTATCTGAAATTAGATTTCAACTTTTTGTAACAAAAATGAATTAAATTATGAGCTTTTTTGTGAATTTGCAAGTGGCTCTAGAGGATATTTATCAAGTTGCATAAACATTGTTGATGTATTAAAAAAAGAAAAAAGCTTTAAAACTTTAAGCAAAAACATGTACCCCATAAACGATTTTATCAATATGTCCAAAGATTTCTATAATGAAAATTAGAGAATTTGTACATGTTTTAGTACAAAATAACTTATCCTTTTTTTCTGGTGTTCCCTGCTCAACTTTACCTGATTTTATTGAGACTCTAGAAATGGAAAAAGTAGTTACTATCCTAGCTGCAAATGAAGGTAATGCAGTAGGATATGGTATTGGTTATTATTTGGCAACGAAAAAAATAGCTGTAACATTTTTTCAAAATTCTGGATTTTCTAATGCAATTAATCCAATTGCTTCAGTGCTAGATAAATGTGTATATGATATACCAATGGTATTTATAATTGGATATAGAGGGTATAAATCTGATGAGCCTCAACATGAATTACAAGGTAAAATAACCGAAGAATTATTAAGAATGCTTAATATAGAGTATTATATAGTCAGTCCTGAAAAAACCACTTTAAAAAGAGTAATCTAATTTTAATTCAATCATATTTTATAAAAACCTAAATTTTATTATCAACAATAGTTGATATAAAGATGTTAATCTTTGTATCTCTTGTGTAGATTCTAGTACTAGATTAAAATCTTGTATAAAAAGTGCATAAAAGTAGATATTCATCCACTTTTTAAGATTAAAGGCAGTAGCTGAGAGTAAGAGATTTATTTCATCCCCTTTAAAACCTTTTAAATAATTTCTCTCCATTCTATAATCAGATTTCATATGACCAATGATTGGCTCAATAGCAGCTCTTCGTTTAAACTTCTCTCTTTTAACATTGATTTGTTCTTTACTGTCTCTTTTTAATCTTAGCCCTGGTATTGATATTGAAATAGTATTATTATTTATTGTTACTTCTTTTGTTCCTCTATATCCTCTATCACAGATAGCTTCTGTGATAACTTTATCTCCAATATTTGATATTGCATTAGCAAGTACTTCATCTAAAGTTTTAGAATCATGTATATTCGTTTTATGTGCAGATACTCCTATAATGATAGAAGTAGTTTTAGTAGTAACTATTGAAGCTTTAGTTCCAAATTCATATCCTTTATGGTCTTTGCCTTTATTAATTGCATAAGCATCTATCTCATGAAGTGAATATATTTTATTGGGAGTATTTTTCTCTTGTTTTAAAACTCTATTAAAAAGGTAAAAAGAGTGTGCATATTTATTATGAAGCTCTAAATTATCATGAGACCATTGCATAATTAAATATACACCAGTACTCTCTATACATTCTAATTTTTAAAAATATTTCTCATAAACTAGTATCTTATATTTTGATTTGTTAGCTATATTTGGTACAGATATACCATTTTCTCCTATTATCTTCATCTATTTACTATTTTTTGTAATCTCATTTGTTGATGTGCCAATAGTTTTAAGTTAGAAGCTAAACAAGTAATAGTAAAGTTCATATTATTCCTGACAAGACCAATAAATCTTGTAGTGGATTGTTTCATATGAGTTTTTATATGAGCAAATCTATGTTCAACTTTTGCCCTGATTTTATGTTTATTTTTTTCATCTAATCTTTGATTTTTAATTTGTTCTTCTGACATATTTTGTTTCTCTTCTAAACATATCATATTTTTAATATTATTGTTTTCTAGATATTCATCTATATCTACTGACTTATATGCTTTATCTGCATAAAATGAGTCTATATTTTTAATAGATTCTACAAATGGTTTTACTGTATCTATATCTGATGTATTTGCAAATGTGGTCATGGCTTTTAGTATTACACCTGATGTTTCATCTACAGCTATATGAACTTTATAACCTTGTGTGTAAGCTTTCTTTGATGCATGGTATCCTGTTCGTATATGAGTATCTATCTTATCTTTATGGCTGTAACTATCTTCTTCTTTATTTATAATAGCTTGAGATGTTTTTATATCTTTGGTATTTATATCTTGAGTATCATCAATCTCTTTATTTTTTAGTGTTCGTGAGTTGTATTCTTTAGCTTTTAAAAGTGACTTTATTTTTTTCTTAGATGGTTTTTTAGAGTTTAATTCCTCTTCAAGAAGAATATCTAATTTATCATTATGAGATTGTACTTTAGGTTTTGATTCTTTTCTTTGTTCTTTGGTTTTATCTTTAATTTTTGTATTATCACTTTTTATTAATGTTGCATCTACAAGAACTGATTTACCAATTTTAGCTATTAGATTTTTATCTTCTAATTGTTTTGTGACTCCATCAAATAATTTATCATAAAGTTTGTTTTTTAATAATGAGTTTCTAAATCTACATATTGTTGTATCATCAGGGACACTATCTTCTAAACTGATACCTACAAACCTCATAAACAATAGATTTACGCATAGTGCTTCTTCTACTGCTTTATCACTTAGGTTATAGTATTTTTGTAATAATAATACTTTGAACATTAATACATTATCATAAGCTTTTAAGCCAACTACATTTTTTGTACCAATACCATTTTTATTTAGTATTGGTCTTAACTTTTCAAAATCTATAATTGAATCTATTTGTTTTAGAAATGAATTTACTCTTTCTAGTCTTGATGTTACTGCTATATCTGAAAATGTATTACTTGTTTCTTTAAATGCCATTATTTACCTTTTTATTTATGCTGTATATTAGCTAAATAGTAGTGATATATGGCTTATATAAAGGGTTTTGATAGTATTTATTTTACTTTTTACTGTGCAGTGGTCTCATCACCAAACTTTCTATCTATATCTCGTAAAACTATCATTGCAATTGCTCTTAATCTTTTCATAGCTCCAAGTGCTTTTTTGAGTTTCTTTGGATGTCTAAAAAATCTTAGTTGAATTCGTAATTCTTTAATTTCTTTGATAAAACTTCGTCTTAATTTAATATTTTCTTTTTTTGCTATTTTTAATAGTTTCACTATTATTTTAATAGCTAACTTACCATCTGTGGGAAAAGTCATATTACTCTCTTGTACTGTACTATCAACTATTACTTGTGATTCTTTAGCATTATCCCCATGTAACTCAACACTGCATTTAAAAATAAATTCAAATCCATCTTTACCAATTCTATTTCTAAATTTTACTAACTCTGTTGCATGACAAGGTAAGCTAGGTGTATATTCAGTAAAACCACAAAAATATTGTAAGTAAGGGTTCTGCTTCCACTCTTCAACAATTCTTTCATCGGATAAGTTTTTTAGCTGTTTCAGAAGTAATAATCCTACCATTAATCTAATAGGCTTATTAGGTCTTCCTACTTTATCATTTTTATAATATTTTTTAAATTTAGATTCTATTTTCGACCAAGGAAAAGTATCTGCTAAAACGATTAAAGAATCTTTTGAATCTAGCATATCCATAAAAGAACCACTGAAGAGATTTTTTTGCATATTTCGACCACTTTTTAGTTGATTTTACGAGTTTATCGTAATTTTACTATATTTTTTATGTTGATATTATAGCTATAAAGTGATGATAAACCCCTTAAAATAAGGGATTGTTTGGTTTTTCAGGACTGACTATATAGCCTAAGGCAATAAGCTCTTCTTTTAAATATTTGTAGTCTTTAACTATTTCACTTTCAATATGCTTCCAGATAAGAATCTCTTTAGTCTCATTACGAGACCACTGCACAGTAACACTCTAAAATAAATCTCAACCAAGCCTTTAGTTAAGGTATTTAAAGGCTATTTTTAGCTATAATTACACATATAAATTAAAGATATTTAAGCAAAAAGGTAATAAATTGGCATTTAAAGATTCAAACCTCTCTTTTTCAGATTATGCTCTTAATGATAGATTAGAATATGTAGATTCTTTTTTAAAACAATTAGATTCTATAATAGATTTTAATAAATTAAGACCTGTATTAAAGAAGAATGGAACAGGAAGTAAAAATGTATGTGGAGTACAAGCATATAATCAAATATTAATGTTTAAAATCTTACTTATTCAGAAGTTTTATGATTTAAGTGATGAAAAAGCTGAAGAAGGACTTAATGTAAATTTACTTTATATGAAATTTGCAGGATTAAGCTTAGAATCATTAGCACCAGACTCAACTACAACAGGTAGATTTAGAAATTCTTTAATTAAAAATAATCTTCATGGTAAACTTTTTACAAATATTAATAAGCAACTTGAAAAGGCAGGATTAATAGCAACAGGTGGTAAAGATGTACTGGTAGATGCAACATTAACAAAGTCTCATAATAATAGAATCAAAAATAAAAATAAAGAACAAAAAAGTGAAAGTAGACAAAAGGTTGAAGCTTTAAATAAAGCGATAGATATACTTATTGAAGAAGAATTACAAAAGAAAAAACCATCATCAAAACAAATATCAAGATTATTAAAAAAGAAATCTTATAACTCTAAAACTCTTAAAAATGAAGAACTTGATGAGATTCAAAATAAAGATACTAAAGATATTGAAACTTCAAAAAAGATAATTGAAAATGAAGATGATAGTTATGAGCATAAACAAAAGATAGATAAAGATGTAAGAACAGGTTATCAAGCAGGTAAAAAACAATATGCAACAGGATATAAGAATCATATATCAACAGATGCAGATTCAGGAGCTATTTTAGAAACAATGACAACATTTGCCAATACCTCAGATATATCTACCGTTGATACATTTGTTGAAAAATTAGGTGATGATATTAAATCATTAGGTGCAGATAAAGCTTATAAATCAGAAGCTATTGATGAACTACTAAAAGAAAAAGATATTAAAAATAATGTTTGTCTTAAAGAGAGAAATAAAATGAGTGATGAAGATAGAAAGAATCAAAGAGAAAATGAAAAACCAAAACATAAAATCAGAGCAAAAGTTGAACATTCATTTGCTTTAATAAAAACCAGCATGAAACAATCCACAACAAGGTTTACAGGACTGCTCAGGAATAATATGAATTTCACCATTACATGTAAGCTGCCAACCTAAAACTATTTGCCCATAAGAAAATAAAGGCACAAAACGTAAGAATAAGATGATAAAGAGAGGAAAGAATAGAGCAAATTCAATTAGAATTAGGAATAAATATAGATTTGAGATGATAATTTATGATAAATATTTTTTAAAAATTGAAAAAATAAAATTTTATAGATCTTTTTAGTTGTGCTGTGGTCTCATGAATTGAACTTGGCTACACAATACAAAGCGCAACTTTAGATGGGAAAAGAAGTTTAACAAAGACTTTTAAAGATATTCCAATACAAATGTGCCACTTTAATCAAAAGAAGATTGTATAGAGGTATATTACAATGAGACCACAAGCTTTAGCTTTTGATTTATAAAACTTGAAGCAGGAAAGGATCTTAAAAGAATGGTTTCAAGACTAACCCTTACTACTGAAAAAAACTTCATTATACTCACCCAAGAATAAGAGCTGCATATAAAAGTCTTAGAACAAACCTTCCTTACCTGTTTATTTATAAAAATCATAAAAATTTATCTATTTCAAATACTACAAATGCACTTGAAGGCGGAGTCTTCTCGCATATGAAAAATATGATTAGTTTGCATCGTGGACTGAGCAAAAGCATGAAGCTTAATTTAGTAGATTATTATCTTGTGAATTATAAGAAAAAGTAGAAAAGTAAGCACCCATTTTTTTAATTAACTCAAAAAGATAGATAAAAAGTAAAAATTAGTACTTTTTTATTAAGTTTGCTAAAAAGTACTTGACAAATAAAGACTCAATTAGCTATAATTATTTAGCAGTTTAAGATTATGAGTGCTAAAACCTAAGAAGTGATTAAAAAATGAATGAAAAAAAAAAGTTTTTGTTACATTCTATTATTAAAGCTTATATTGAGCATTGTGAGCCAATAGGTTCTTCTCAATTAAAATCTATGTATGATATTACATACTCACCTGCAACTATTAGAGGGTACTTTAAAAAGTTAGGGGATGAGGGTTTTCTTGCACAAGAACATGTAAGTTCTGGACGAACACCAACTATTGAAGCTTTAAAACAGTATTGGACTAATAAATTAAATTTTAATCTTCAATATGTGGATAAAAAAACAATAGAGTATTTATCAGTACAAATTGGTTTATCAGTATTTATTCAAGACCAAAAGTTTGATACTTTAAAAGATATTTTAAATGTTGAAAATAGATATATGATTTTAGAGTTTACAACATTTGCAATAACTGTGAAATTTACTGATGCTTTATATAGATTTCTAAGTGATATGATTGGTTTAGAGTTAGAGCATATTGTAAAGATATCTAAACAAGTTGGTGCTTTTGAGATTTATGAACAAGTGAGTCAATATTTACAAAATCAAGATTTTCATATTTATAATACGAAAGAATTTTTTTCACTTGCACTTAGGTTTAACTTTGATGAGACAATAATTAACTCTTTTTTAAAGGGGCTGATATTAGACTCACTTGAAGAGGGTTTATATTTTGATAATATAGTTCCAGAAGGCTATATTGCAATTTGCCATAATTGTAAAATTGGAAATGTAGATACTAAGATGTTAGTAGTAGGTGAGTTATCAAAAGATTATGAAGAATTTTATAATAAAATAAGTACATATTAGGAGAATTAATTTGAGTGAAAATAAAGAAGAAATAGAACAAGAAGAAATAGTAGATGAAGAGATAGAGGTTTCAAATGAAGTCAAGCAAAATACTAAAAATAAGATTGAGTTGAGTGATAAAGAGCAAATTTTACAACTTCAAGAGCAGTTAAAACAAAGTGAAGATAAATATTATAGAGTTCATGCTGATTTTGAAAATGTTAAAAAAAGATTAGAAAAAGAAAAATATCAAGCAATTGATTATGCAAGTGAAAAGTTTGCAAAAGATCTTTTAACTTCAATCGATACTTTAGAGATGGCATTAGCTTCTTCACATGGTGATTTAAGTTCAGATGAACTATTGAAAAAATTACAAGAGGGAATTGAATTAACAATCAAAAACTTTAATACAGCTTTTGAAAAACATGATATTACTTTAGTAGAAACGTATGGTGAATTTGATCCAAGCTTCCATGACGCGGTAATACAAATAGATAGTCCCGATCACGAAAATAACTTTATTGTAGCACAATTACAAAAAGGTTATAAGTTCAAAGACAGATTACTACGAGCAGCAATGGTTTCAATCTGCAAAAAATAATCATATTTTAAAAATTGACCGTGATGTCTTTAAACTATTAAAATTAAATAAAAAATAATAAGGAAAAAATATGAGTAAAGTAATTGGAATTGATTTAGGTACAACAAACTCTTGTATGGCAGTTTATGAAGGTGGGGAAGCTAAGATTATCCCTAATAAAGAAGGTAAAAATACTACTCCTTCTATTGTAGCATTTACTGATAAAGGTGAAGTTTTAGTTGGAGATCCTGCTAAAAGACAAGCGATTACAAATCCTGAAAAAACTATTTATTCTGTAAAAAGAATTATGGGTTTAATGATGGATGAAGATCATGCTAAAGATGCACAATCTAAAGTAGGGTACAAAATAGTTAATAGAAATGGTGCTGCTGCTGTTGAGATTGGAGATAAAGTATATACTCCTCAAGAAGTATCTGCAAAAATTTTATCAAAATTAAAAGTTGATGCAGAAGAATATCTTGGTGCTCCTGTAACTGATGCAGTTATTACTGTACCTGCTTATTTTAATGATGCACAAAGAAAAGCAACTCAAGAAGCTGGTACTATTGCAGGACTTAATGTATTAAGAATTATCAACGAACCAACAGCTGCTTCTTTAGCATACGGGCTTGACAAAAAAGGTGAAGAAAAAGTATTAGTATATGATTTAGGTGGTGGTACATTTGATGTTACTGCACTTGAAATTGGAGATGGTACATTTGAAGTACTTTCTACTGATGGAAATGCTTTCTTAGGTGGAGATGATTTTGATAATGCAATTATTAATTGGTTAGCTACTGAATTTAAATCTGAAAATGGTTTTGATATTAAAAATGACAAAATGGCTTTACAAAGACTTAAAGATGCAGCTGAAAATGCTAAAAAAGAGTTAAGTTCAGCAGAATCAACTGAAATTAATTTACCATTTATTTCAATGGGTAACGCAGGACCAATTCACTTAGTGAAATCATTAACAAGAGCAAAATTTGAGTCTATGACTGAAGATTTAATTAACGAAACATTAGAGCATATTAAAACTGCTTTAAAGGATGCGGATTTAACTAAAGATGAAATTCAAGAAATTATAATGGTTGGAGGATCTACTAGATTACCAAAAGCAAATGAAATTGTAAGAGAGTTTTTTGGAAAAGATTTAAATAAAGGTGTTAATCCTGATGAGGTAGTTGCCGCTGGTGCTGCAATTCAAGCAGGTGTTTTAAGAGGTGATGTTAAAGATGTACTTCTTTTAGATGTTACCCCTTTATCGCTTGGAATTGAAACTTTAGGTGGAGTTATGACTAAACTTATTGAAAAAGGTACTACAATTCCTGTTAAAAAGTTTCAAGTTTTCTCAACAGCTGAAGATAATCAACCAGCAGTTTCTATTCATGTAGGGCAAGGTGAGAGAGAATTTGCTAAAGATAATAAATCTTTAGGTATGTTTGAATTATCAAATATTCCAGCAGCTCCAAGAGGTGTTCCTCAAATTGAAGTAACATTTGATATTGATGCAAATGGTGTTCTAAATGTATCTGCTAAAGATAAAGGAACTGGTAAAGAGAATAAAATTACTATTTCTGGTTCATCTGGATTATCTGATGATGAAATTGAAAAAATGGTACAAGAAGCTGAAGCAAATAAAGAAGCTGATTCTAAGAAAAAAGAGCTGATTGAAGTAAGAAATCAAGCAGATGCTTTACTACATCAAACTAAAAAAACTTTAGAAGAAAATGAATCTGCAATTAGTGAAGAAGAGAAAAAAGCTATTGTTGATGCAGCAACAGAACTGGAAGAAGTATTAAAAGATGATAATGCTACAAAAGAGCAAATTGAAGAAAAAGTGAAAGCTTTAACTGAAAAATCTCATAAATTAGCAGAAGCTATGTATAAAAAAGACGGCGCAGATCAAGCTAGTGGCGAAAAATCAAACCAAAAAGCAAAAAAAGACGATGATGATGTAATTGATGCTGAAGTAGAGTAATCCTCTGCTTCATGCAAACAATTATATTTTTACTTCTTATTTTTTTAATAGTAATTTTTTCAGTTTTACAATACTATAAAAGTAAATATTCTCGTGTTGATAAATTAAATAGTGGGCAATGTCCTTCATGTGGCGAAAAAACAAAAAGTTTTTATGATGCAAATACAAGAAGTACTTTTAAATCAGAAGTTATAACTACAAGAATTTTGAAAAATCATGGCTGTTCTGGAATAAATGATATAGAGTATAGATGTAAAATCTGTGGTCTTAAAGAGGTTTATTCTCAAGCTTGATTTTTAGTTTAACAACTATTAACTTTTAAATGATAAGATTCTTTAGTTTACAAGGATATTATTTATGAAATTTATATTTACCTCTATAATACTACTAATATTTTTTTTTACAGGCTGTTCTCAAATAAAGCTAAAAATACCAACATCTGAACTTGCAATATTAGAAAAAATTACGAAAGCTAAAGTACAAAAGATTTCATTTGATGATATTGATGGTTTTTATGAAGATGATTTATCTTTAGCTTTTGAAGTTTTCAAAAAAGATTGTAAAAAAGCAAAAAGATATAAACTTTTTAAAAATATCTGTGCAGAAACAAAAAATTATACAAATGCTTCAGAATTCTTTACAAAAAATTTTACCGCTTATAGACTTTATAATCATGATGGAACAAAAGAAGGTTTAATCACAGGTTATTATGAACCTCTTCTTCATGGTTCTAGGGTTAAAACTGATATTTATAAATATCCAATATATAAATTACCAAAAGATTTAATTATAGTTGATCTAGGTTCACTTTATCCTGCTTTTAAAAAGTATCCTCTAAGAGGTAAGATAAAAGGTAATAGACTAATTCCTTATGACAGTAGGCAGGGTATTAATAAAAGGGATGATTTAGATGCTATTTGTTATGTTGATGATGAAATTGATCTGTTTTTTCTACAAATTCAAGGTTCTGGAAAAATACAATTAGATTCAGGTGAAATTATAAATATAGGATATAAAAATCAAAACGGACATAAATATTTTGCAATTGGAAGAGCACTAGTTGAAGATGGTTCAATTAGTAAAACAAATGTTTCTTTACAAAGTATAAAAAAGTATTTAAAAGAGAATCCTAGCAGAGTAACAGAGATATTAAATAAAAATAGAAGTTATATCTTTTTTCATGAAAGTAAAAAAAGTGCAACTGGCGCTCTAGGTACACAATTAGTTGCTAAAAGAAATTTAGCAGTTGATAGAAAATTTATTCCTCTTGGTATGCCTGTGTTTATTAACACTAAAAATTCTGTAAGTAAAGAATCTATAAATAGTTTGATGGTAGCAGCAGATGTAGGGGGAGCAATAAAAGGGCAAATTAGAGCAGATTTTTTCTTTGGAAATGGGAAAAATGCAGAACTATATGCAGGAGGAATGAAAGAAAAAGGAACTCTTACAATTTTAGTTCCTAAAAATATAGACTCTTTATGAGTTTATATTCTAACTACAGTGGCCACCACCACAGCATCCTGATAATTTTTGTACAGTAGGAACAGAAATTATAAAGTTATTTAAACTCTCTTGTAATTTAAATTTATGTTTTCCACAGAACTCTTCATTCATTTGATTATTCATTTTAATAGCAGTTAATAAAGCTTCATCTTTACTTTCTATTTTTGTATTATTTTCTAAATCACTTCTTGTAAAACATCCACATTCATTTTCTACAATTATTGTATGCATTTTTTAATTTCCTTGAGTTTAAGTTTAATTTATATAGGTTTCATAGTAGGGTATCACAATAGTTTTTAAGTCCACTTAGAGTTTCTCATTAAGTACGAATTTTAACAATCTGCAAAAATCACTCCCAAAAAGACACCATATCACTTTCTACAAAGACACCCTAGCGGTTAACAAAAAGACACCGTATCACTTTTTATCTGGACACTTTGGTTGAAAAAGTGATAGGTAAGTTTAAATTAAGTTTATTTGCTGGATTAAAACTAATTTAAGTTTGAGATATTCTCCATATTAAACTACACTTCTAAAAATATTAGGAGTGTATCAATGAGGAGAGTTTTAATGAAACAGATTAAAGAGATACTAAAATTAAAGTATCAAATGGATTTCTCATATAGGAGAATAGCAAAGAGTCTTGGTGTATCTAGATCTGCTGCAGCTGAATATTGTAGAAGATTTGAGATATTACCAGATAAACTGGAAGATTTTTTATTGCATGATGAAGATATTATGTATAAAATGCTTTTCCCTGAACAAACTATATTACACAGGCAATCTTCAAGACCTAAACCTGATGTTGAATATATTGATAAAGTGTCCAGTTTCACCACGTTATGGTTGCCTAGTTTCATAAATTAAGAAAGCGATAGCTTAACAACATAATTGTAAAATCTTTACAGCAAATAAGGATTTAATATATGTCACAAGTCTATCACTCTAATGCCAGAACAAACCAGCATGTAAGAGAAATAATACAGAAATCTAATTTAACAAATGTTGAATTAGCTAAAAATTACAATCTAAATATTAAAACTATCTCTAAATGGAAGCATAGGAATTTTATTAAAGATAAAAGTTCAAGACCACACAATATAAAAACAACTTTAACACCTTTAGAAAAAGAGTTAATTAAAGTAATCAGAACAATGACTTGGATGGAGTTAGATGACTTAGCAGATACAATCGTTGATATTATTCCAAATGCAAATAGAAGTAATATTTATCGTACTTTAAAAGCCTTTGATATAAATAGAGTTCCACAAGAGCAAAAAGAAAAAGCTAAAAAGTTCAAAGAGTATGAGCCTGGTTATTTACATATAGATGTAACTTATTTACCAAAGTTTGACAAGCAAAAATATTACCTATTTGTAGCAATAGACAGGGCTACAAGGCTACTTTACTATAAAGTGTATGAGAATAAGACAGCAGCAAATGCAGTATCTTTTCTAAAAGAATGTAAAGAATTTTTTCCATTTTACTTAACACATATTTTAACAGATAATGGATTAGAGTTCACAGACAAATGGGCAAGAGGAAAAGGTTTTGTAAGTGGTAATCATAAGTTTGATGTAGAGTGTAAAGATGATGAGATAGAACATAGGCTAACAGCTCCATACACACCTCAAACTAACGCAATGGCAGAAAGAGTAAACGGAACTATTAAAAATGCTACAATTAAAGCAGAAGAGTATGACAATATTGATGATGTTAAAAAAGATTTAAATAAATTTTTGATATACTACAACTTCAATAGAAGACATGGTTCTTTAAAAAAAAGAATTAAAAGTTAGAACTCCATTTGATGCAGTTCAAAGTTGGTTTCAAATAGTTCAATCCATTAAAATTTTTTAATTAAGTTTATAGTACTTTTTGGCTATAATATCTATAAAAAGGTGGTATTATGGCAAATCAATTTAGAGAGAAATTATCAAATAAAAGATCAAAGAAAGGCTATGAAGCCATAGCAAAAAGAAATAAATTATTACAACTTTTAGCAGATATACCTGATCATAGAAAAGGTCAAGGTAAACTTCATAAATTAGAACATATTTTATTTTTATCAGTAATTGCACAATTAATGGGTGCGGTAAATTATAAAGAGATATGGGTCTGGATAAAAAATTATATTCAAAATAATAAAATCAAAAAACTTTTAGGTGTAGAATTTATTAGAACACCAAGCAGGAGTGCTGTGGCTGAGATTTTAGCAGAAGTTAATTATTTAGAATTAGAAAAAGTTTTTAGGATATGGATTTATGGATTAGTTGATAAAACTGATAATTTACAACAATTAGCAGTAGATGGTAAAGTTATGAATGGTAGTAGTGTTAATGCAAATAAATCAACAGAAGTGTTGAGTACAGTATTAGCCAATACTGGGATAATATTAGCACATAAAAAGATTTCCAATAAGTCCGAAGTACCTGCATTAAGAGAACTTATTGATGAATTAGATGATAGTTTTATTTATACATTTGATGCAATGAATACTAAAAAAAACTCTAAACAAGATTGAAAAAGATGGTTCAAAATATTATGCTAAACTAAAAGGTAACCAGAAAAAGCTATTAACTAAAGCTATTGATATATCCAATACAAAAAAGCCTACAGATACTTATATATCAGATTTGAAACAAGAGGATAAAAACTTAGCCAAAAGAAAAGTATTAACTTTTACAAATAATAGTTGTTTTTATCATAATGGTATGACACATATTAGAACCATAATAAGAATTGATAAAACTATTCATAAAGTCAATAAAAAAACAGGAGAATTTACTGAAACTTTAACAACATCATTTGCTATTACAAATTTTAAAGATACTGCAAAAGAATTTCATAATTTAGGATTAAAGCATTGGCAAGTTGAAACTATGCACTTTCATAAAGATAAATCACTTTATGAAGATTTACATACTGCAAATATTAATCCCATGACTATGACAATTTTAAGAAGCTTTGTCATAAATATTTTACATCTTAATAAAGTAAAATCTATCAAAAATCAACTACTTGAAAATAGATGGAATTTAGATACTACTTTAGAATTATTATTAAATATTAGTTTTTAGTGGATTAAACTAGGTTTCAAACGAAACCTGAAATATTTAAGATTTTACCAGATGTGTTTAAAAATATTGCTTTTGAAATGGTACAACGTGGTGAAACTTGATAAAAAAACAATAATAGTTGTTAAAATATTAGCAAACTTTAGTATGTAATTTTTATATGAAACTATGGCACAACTCTCAGTAATTGATATATTTGAACCAGATTCTAATTTTTTATCAAAGAGTTCTTTCTCGTCTTTTGAGAGTTTCATTAAAAAAGTAGCGCCAAATGTATAATCGATTTTT
Source organism: Halarcobacter sp. (assembly GCA_965243765.1). Taxonomy (GTDB): domain Bacteria; phylum Campylobacterota; class Campylobacteria; order Campylobacterales; family Arcobacteraceae; genus Halarcobacter. The sequence continues at coordinate 370,919 of CBDEWB010000019.1, read as the reverse complement.
CGCTGAAGTAAAATACTAAATTTTCTATCTGCCTTTAAGGAGTGCTGAGTACCTTTTCTATCTTGATAGACTAAACTAATAGAAGCATATCTTTGTACCTCGGCGGTTAGTTCAGGAAAGTAAGCTGTACTTTCTGTAGTAGTTATTTTTCCATCTGTCTTTAATACTCTAGGATTAATTAACTCTAAAAAACTTCCATCGTCGCATTTTACAACAACAACATTGAAATAACTTCCTATTTGATATATTACAAGTCCATCTAGATTATTTTCAGTAATAGTATCTTTTAAATCGTTTATTAATGAAAATAATTCTTCATTGAACAATCTAACATCGGTTCCAAATTCAACACTTGGAGGAGTAGGATACCTGACAATATCTTTAATCATTATTTATCTTTAGTCTTAAAAAACAGGATTGGAGATTTTTTGTAGATATACCCTAGAAGTTGATTTCTAGGGTATATTGTAGCTCTAGTGACTTTTACTAACCATTACTAGCATTTTAAGATTTATAATTACAAATCTAATAAATTGCCAAATAAGATTTGTTCTCATTGCTTTTGTAAATTTACTTGGAATCATTGTTAGTTGAAAGTTTGCATGTTTTCCAAAGTTTACTTCTTCTTGTTTCATTTTATATTCCTTTTTATTCTATTCTGGGATTAATGTCCAGCCAGCTTTTAACTTAGCTTTCCATATAAATAAGTGATGAAGGATATGTTTAATCCAGTGTCCTGCAAGACCGATTTCACCAAAAGTATAATCTGTATCACGACCAGTTCCAGGATATTTTTCAAAATCAGGAACTACTGGATATACAGTCATCGCAGCAGCCGTACCATCAAAGATTCCTTTACCAGCAGACGCAACACAAGCAGCACCCATATTAGCCATAGAAGCCTCTTTTAATGGAGCATCCTCCCCTTTTAAGATTCTATCACAGATACTTCTTGCAACAGCTTTTCCTATAATACCTGAAGGCATACCTGTTCTTGGAGGAGTAGGATTAATTGGTGTTCCGTTTGGACTACTCATAGGTTTTGAAATTAAATGTGGTGGTGCAAATGCAATACCACAAGCAAACATATTTGAATATGTAGGATTTTGATAAGTTTTTGGCCAATCACTTGCTTTCCAATTTTCATAAGCACCAGCCGCATAGTTTGCATCTACTTTCATAAATCCATTTGGAGCAAAAATAGTATCTGTAATATCAGAACCGTCTTTATCATAAGCTTTTAATCCAACTCCTGCAAATGGAGGAATTAACATAGAAAAATCAAACTCTTCTTCACCCATACTACCATCTAATAATTCATAAGAAACTTTACCTTCTTCAACTTTATTAACATGAGCACCGATAATCCAGTTAACATCTCTCTCAGCAAAAAGAGACTCTGCAAATAGTTTTGAACTAACTGTATATCCGCCAACTTTCATATGTAGTCCACCCATACCGAAATCACCTAAGAATGATTCGTTAGATATCCATTTAATATCAGCCATATCTCGAACACCTGCTTTATTTAACTCATGTTCAATATTAAAGATATACTCAAATGCAGCACCTTGACAAGTACACATACCATGACCGGTACCGATTAAGAATTTTTGCCGCTCGCCATTTTTCATTTTCTCAATACATTTTTGAAACTCATGATTTGCATGTACTGCATGATCAGCAGTACAAACTGAAACAGTATACTCACCTAAGTTACTACCAATACCAAGACCTGGAGTTGCACCAAAGTTAAGTTTTGGTCCTGTTGCATTGATTAAATAATTATATTCTAATTCTTCTGTTTGACCAGCATGATCTTTATCCGTAAATTCAATTGTTACAAATTCTTTATCACTACCTTCTTTTCCCTTTGGATGAATAGATACAGCTTTAGCCTGCTTGTATGTAATACCAGCTTTCTTATAAACTGGAGCTAAATCAAAAGTAACATCCTCTTTATTCATCCCTCCTACACCAACCCAAATATTTGATGGAATCCAATTCCATTTTGCATTTGGAGTTACAACTACTACTTCATGTGAATTTCCAAGCCACTTAGCTGCAAAAGTAGCCGCTGTGTGTCCTGAAACTCCACCACCTAAAACAATTAGTTTTGCCATAAGTAATCCTTAATATTTTTATTAATTATAACTAATTCCAATAAGTTTAATCCAATAAGATTTAATCTTTGCTTAATTATAGTATTATTCAAAATAATATTGACCTATAGTCATATTAAATATATTTTAAGTATTTTTATCATAAAATGACCATTAGTCAAGAAAATAATTTCATTTTTAAATTTAAGCTAGGAAAAATTTATGCCAAAGATTGTAGATAAGTTACAAAAGAGACAAGACATAGCTTTAAGCAGTACCGAACTTTTTGTTGAAAAAGGATTTAGTAAACTCACTGTCAGTGAAGTAGCTAAAAATGCGCAAGTAGCCAAGGGTACGATATATGAATATTTTGAAAGTAAAGAAGATATTGTATTTGTAATTATTGAGTATGCACAAAAATCTTATGATAATGAAGTTTTAACTAATATTGATAAAACACAATCTATTCAAGAAAAAGTGAGTTATCTTTTTAGTTTGTGTATAGAAAAAGATGTAGATGCCATAAAAAGAAGAAAAATATATAAAGAGTTTATATCTATTGTTTTAAATGAACCAAGCGTTAAAATGATTAAATTTCAACAAGATATTAAAGACAAATATACTAATTGGCTCAAGGATATTTTACGGCAGGGTATAAATGATAAAAAGTTAAAGCCTGAAGCTTTAGAATTTGCAGATGGTTTGTTTGCCATGGCAGAAGGGGTATTGATGTTTTCTGATATTAAGAATTATTTTGATGAGAATATACTTCAATCACATATAGATTCATTATTTAAGTTAATACAAATAGGAGATGAAGAGAATGAATAAAAAATTATTATTACTTACAATACCGGCATTGCTTTTGGCTAAAACTGTAAGTTTTCAAGAGGCTTTGAATTTAACTTTAGATAATAATAAAGAGTTAAAAGCAAAAAAATTAGATATTAAAAAATCTCAATTAGACCTAAATGAAGCAAAAGGTTACAATTATGGAAAGTTAGTATTTAATGAAAATATTGTAAGAACAAATAACGCAGGATATGTATTTGGTATGAAACTAGCTTCAAGAGAAGCTACATTTTTAGATTTTGGATTTGATGAATTTTTAGGACAAATAGGTGGATTACCAGGCAATACAAATACACTTTTATCTACACAAGCAAAAAAATTAAACTTCCCAGAAGCTAGAACAAATTTTGAAACAAAATTAACATATAAAGTACCGCTTTATACAGGAGATAAATTAAAAAATGCTAAAAAAATGGCAAAACTTCAGGTTTTAGCACAAAAAGCAAAATATAATTATGATGAAAAAGCTTTGGGATTAGAAGTTTTAAAAGCATATAACGGAGCAGTAGCATCAAAAGAATTTATCAAAGCTACAACAAAAGCAAAGGAAGCGACTAACTCTTTTGTAAATTTTGCCAGTGAATTATTTAAAGAGGGATTGGTAACTTCAATAGATGTAAAACAAGCAAAAGTTTATGATTTGGGTGTTGATACTAAAATGTTAGAAGCTCAAAATAGATATGAACTAGCTCTCTCATATTTGAAATTTTTAACAAGTGACAGTTCAATAACTGATGTTCACGGTTTTGAAGAGATTTTGATTGGCTCTTCAGCTTTACCGACATTACAAAATCAAGCACATCAAAACAGAGAAGATTTTAAATGGATGAAATATAATACAGATACCATGAAAACAAAAATAGATTTTGACGGGGCTGATTTATACCCTATGATAGGTGCTCAGCTTGAAGTTGGAAATAATGATAACAGTTTTAACAGTTTTGAAGGTAATCATGATTATTATTTAGGGGCAATTGGATTGTCTTATACATTATTTGATGCAGATATATCTTCAATCAAAAAACAAAAAGCAAAAATAGCATATAAAAAAACACAACATTATTTTGAATATATGAAAGATGGTATTGCTCTTGAGGTTGAAAAAAATATGTTAACTCTTCAAACAAAAAGAAAAGTATTAATTCAAAAGAAAAAAGCACAAAATTTATCTAGTGAAGTTTTAACTCAATCAGAAGAGATGTATAAAAATCATCTAATAAATATGAGTAATTTACTCCTTCAGCAAGCAAATCAACAAAAATCAAGTGCTGAAACGATTATGGCAAAATATGAACAGTCGATGGCAGCTGCTACACTAAAGATCTCTTTAGGTCAAACATTAAAAGAAAAATAAGGAAAATATGATGATACGAAAAATTAGTTTAGGATTATTAATATTAGTAAATATATCATTTGCTAAAACTATAGAACTAAGTTCAACAGTTATTTCAGATAATGAAAAATATATCACAAGTAGATTTATGGGATTTATAAAGAGTGTAAATGTAGCAGAGGGTGATATTGTAAAAAAAGGGCAGCTTCTTTATGCTATTGATTCTACTGAAATAGATAGTAAAAAACAACAGGCACTACTTGGTGTTCAAATGTATGAAAATCAATATCTAACTATGAAAAGAAACTATGAAAGATTTAAAAGATTATTAGAGAAAGGTTTGGTTTCTAAATTTGAAGTGGAACAACTTGAATTGGGTACAAAAAATCTTGAAAATATGGTAAAAATTAGTAAAGCTCAAGTAAAAGAGGTAGATAACCAATACCGATACTTAACAATAAAAGCTCCAAATAATGGTGTAATAATAAGAAAAACCATAAAAGCCGGAGAGATGGCAATACCTGGTATGCCTGCTCTTGTATTATCTGATTTAAGTTCTTTAAAAATAAAAACAGAGGTTAGTGAGAGTGATCTAAAAAATATATTTGTTGGGCAAAAGGCAAGGATAGAGATACCATCTATGAATTTAAAAACAACTGGAAAAATTGTAGCAATAATACCAAGCTCTAATCCTATGACACATACATTTACTATTAAATTATCATTTAAAGAAACTAAAAATGTTTTCCCAGGTATGTATGCTAAAGTATTTATTGATACGAAGTAAGGGAATTATTTATGAAAGAACAAGAACAGAATATAGCAGGTAGATTAGCAAAAGGATTTATAGAACATCCTTTAACTTTAGTTTTAGCTATATTTATTTTAGCAGTTGGATATATGGCTTTAAATCTTACTCCAAGGGAAGAAAATCCGCAAATAAAAGTAGCAGGCGGTGCAGTAATTGTCCCTATGCCTGGGGCTAGTGCAAGTGAGATACAAAAAGTTATCATAGAGCCTTTGGAGCGAAAAATCAGAGCTATTAAAGGTGTTGAAAATATTTTTTCAATAGCTCGTGAATCTGTAGGTATTATACAAGTTCAATATTATATAGGTGAAGACAAAGCAGAATCTGATCTGAAACTTTATGATCAAATTATGAGAAATATGGACTCTATGCCAAAAGGTGCGATGCAGCCAATTATTAAAACTATGGATATAGATACAGATATACCAGTTGCAACAATTGCTTTTTACAATAAAGATAAAAGTTTATCACAAACTGATCTTTATAAAAGAATCAGCAAGTTGGGACATGAGATAAATAAAATTAAAGATGTTGCTGTTGTTGATTTAAAAGGTGAGAAAAAAGAGCAATACAATGTGCAGGTTGATTTAGGAAAACTGTCTGGTTATCATTTGTCTTTAGGACAGATTATGGAATCTATTCAAGGATTATCATTTGAACTACCTGATGTAAAAGGTAGAACAAAAAATAATGAGATAGTGATGTTTGGAATTGAAAGTGCTATTGAGAGTGAAGAGGATTTAAATAATATTTTAGTAGCATCATATATGGGTAGTCCAATTTATCTTAAAAATATAGCAAAAGTAACAAAAAGTTATGATATACAAAATAAAAAAACAGCTCTGCTTTACATTCCAAATAGTGATGAGATACAACAAATAACTTTAACTATCTCTAAACTAAAAGGTGCGAATACAGTTGTAATAAACAATAAAATATTTGATTACCTTGAAACTATAAGTGATGATTTGGAAAAAGCAAATATAGGATATGTGATAACTAGAGATGATGGATATACAGCAAATCATGCGGTTAATGAGCTTATGTTTCATCTTGTAATATCTATTGTTATTATAGCTATTTTACTTGTATTTACTTTAGGATTTAAAGAAGCTGTTATTGTATCTTTAACAGTACCTATGATTTTAGCACTTACACTTTTTGTAGGGTTTTTAATAGGGGAAACGATAAATAGAATTACTTTATTTTCTCTTTTACTTTCTCTTGGACTTTTAGTTGATGCGGCTATTATTGTAATTGAAAATATCCATAGACATTTACAAGATGAAGATAGTAAAGATAAAACGGTAAAACAAATAGCAATTGAAGCTACAAATGAGATAGGAAATCCCACAAATATTGCTACATTGGCAATCGTTATGACATTTATCCCAATGTTTTTTGTGGGCGGTATGATGGGTCAGTTTATGCATCCTTTACCTGTATTTGTACCTATTGCATTGCTTATGTCATTGTTTGTTGCATATATATTTACACCATATCTTGTAAATAAAATGTTAAAGAAGAAGGAGCACTAATGAGTCATCACAAACCAAGTAGATTAGAAACTTTAATATATAATATAATCCAAAGTAAATTTAAAAGAATGATGGTTTTATTTATTACACTTATGTTGTTTGCAGGTTCAATTTATATGATACCTTTAGAACTTGTAAAAGCCAAAATGTTACCAGGGAAAGATAGCGATACATTTTCTATCTATGTAGATTTACCAGAGGGTTCATCAATAACACAAACTAAAGAGGCGACAACTTGTATAGCTAAAACTTTACAACAAGAAGATGTAATCACAGCTATTTCTGTATTTTTAGGGGAGGGGTTACCCCTTGATTTTGCCGGTATGGTAAAAGGAAGTGCTATGAAAAACAGTGAAAATGTAGCTGAGATTATGGTAAATATCAAAAGAGCAGAACACAGAAGCGAGCAAAGTTACAACTTAGTACATAGAATTAGACCGGCATTACAAGAAAAATGCAGCAAAAACGGTGCAAATATAAAATTCACTGAACTTCCAGCTGGTCCTCCTACTTTAGCTGATGTTGTAGCAGAGATTTATGGAGGTGAGAGTTTTGAAAGTCGTAGAGCTTTTGCAAATAAAATAGCTGAAGTTCTAAAAAAACAACAAACTTTAGTTGATATAGATGTTTTAGCGGATGAACCTTATAAAAAATATTCACTTATTCTAAATAACAATAAAGTTTTAAGAAGTGAAGTTCGTTTAGATCAAGTTAAAAAGATACTTTATCTGGCATTTGAGGGGATGAATATAGGTGTTGTAAATGAAGCAGACGCACAAAATCAAATACCGATATTTTTAAGACTAGATGACAGCAGATTGTTTAATGAGTTCAATAAAGAGAGTATTGAGAGTAAACTGTCAAATTTAAAGCTTATGAATAAAAAAGGGATGATGATACCTTTAAGTGAATTTGTGACAATAAAAGAGCAGCTGCAAGAACCAACTTTAACATCAAAAAACTTGAATCATATGATAAATGTTATAGCTCAAACAGATATGGATAGTCAAATATATCCACTGCTTGATGCAAGAACCTATATGCTTGAAAATTTTACTGATGATTATGAAGTCAGTAAAACAGATATGTTAAATCTATCTTTTAAAGATAAAAAAACAGGTGAGGTATTTAATCTTGTGTGGGACGGGGAGTTAAAAGTAACTATTGATACATTTATAGACCTTGGCGGTGCATTTATAGGAGCTTTGGTTCTTATATTTTTACTTATGGTTGTATATTATAAAAACTTTGCAATTGCAGGGGTTATTGTAATGGCAAGCTTTGTTTCACTTGTAGGGGTTATATTCGGGCACTATGTTATGGATTTGATTACACCTGATACATTTTATTTAACAGCCACATCTCTTATTGGTTTTATTGGACTTATTGGTATAAATTCAAGAAACTCTTTATTGATCATAGATTTTGCAAAACAATTAATGGAACAGAAAAACTTGGATGCCCCAAGAGCAATTGCAGTGGCAACTGCTACAAGAGCAAAACCTATTTTACTTACAGTTTTAGCAATCGTATTTGCCAGTAGTTTACTTGCAGGTGATGCTGTGTTTGGCGGGCTTGGTGTGGCACTTATCGGTGGTACTTTAATAGCTTATTTAGTATCTTTATTCTTTGTACCTGTCACTGTTTTAGGAAGTTTGAAAAAACTTGAAAAGTTTGAGTAGATACTCAAACTTGTTGTAATCTCATTTACACTCTCGAGAATGCCTATAAGAAATTGGTCTTTAACAATCTCTTAACTAGCGATTCACTTTAAAGGACGCACAAACTGTGCTATATCTACTTATTAACTGTTTTTTGACCGATATATTACCTTTAATGAACTTTATGCAAATATAGTATCATATTTGCAATATTCTATTATACGAGTTATTAAATAGTCCCTTATAAACTAATAGCTTTTTTTAAATCATTTAATATAATTTTTTCTATCTCCCAATCTTTTCCATCTACTGATTTTACATTTTTTCTTTTTATTCCATCAATACAACCTAAAGAAACTATATACTCTAAATATAAACCTACCTCATTAAAACTTGGTATTAAATCTTTTTTATAATGCTTTTCTAAATAAGCTATAAAACCATATGCTCCCCAATTAGAAACAGAAGCAATAATTGGGAAAGAACACTTAACCACGCAAGAAGAGAGTTCTAAATGCTCTTTTATACTATCTTCAAAGTTTCCCATGCCTATTTCATTTCCACCATCACCAATTGCAAAAGAAGATTTACTTTGACTTCCTAGAATAAATAAATCATCAAGACTAAGAGTGAATTCACTTATATCAACACCTGATGAATTTATATATTTATTATCAATATTTTTACCACATCTTTCAATTGAAATATGACATATTGGATTATAGTTTTCTAAAAGTTTTTTATAATATTTAGAATTTTCATTCTCTTTTATTATATAAATAGTTTCAATCTCTTTAAAATAATTTAAACAAAGTTTATCAGTAATAATTATAGGAGTAAAATCTAAAATTTTTAAAACTTTTGCTAAAAAATAAGTACCAATTGGGCCATCAGTTTCTGCAGCTCCATTCACATAAAAACCTGTATATAAAAAAACTATACCTTTTTTTAATTTTAAAAAGTTTTCACTAGCTTTTTTGCAATGTTCAAGTGGGTGTATTTTTTGTAAAATATCCATCCCTCTAGTTGAATATTGTAAAATTACATCATCAACTGTTTTAATATTTTTCAACTTATTCCTTTTTATAAAAGTAAAGACATTTTAATATCATTTTCATTAAAAGTAAATACTACTTAAAATGATTTCTAAATAGTGAATATACTTTAGAAAACATCTAAAAACTACTTCCAAAGCAGCTTAAATCGTTCTCAAATTATTTTTTAAGTTTTATCATTTGTTAATATGAAACCACCAACTAAACATATCAAATTAGCCTCTATTTCTTTCATTAAGCCTTATTAACCTTCTGACATAAATTATGATATAATTAGATTATATATACATAAAAAACTCTATGTAGAATAATTAAGAAAAAGTGAATTGATTGTGAAGTATTATTTATTAAAAGAAGTTGTTGGGTATCTTCAAAAAAATACTAGTAGTATCAGTATAGTTAAGAGAATTGACAATAATATAATTATAATAGAATTTAATAATAAGAATAGCTTATACTTTGATCTTTCAAAGGGAAATAGTCTTATTTATAAAAGAGAAAAGCATATAAAAGCAAAAAAAGATTTTAATGCTCCTTTTGATGTTGTTCTTCAAAAAAGATTATATAATTCAAAAATTCAAAAGATTGAACTTTATAATGATGATAAAATTATTAACATAATAGTTAATTCTTCTTCTTCATATAAAAAACTAACTACTATTTTACAATTAGAGTTTACAGGTAAACATACAAATATTATCATACTTGATGAGCATAGGGTTATCTTAGAAGCTTTAAGACATATTGATGAGTTTTCATCAAGTAGAGTTGTTAAAGTTGGCATAGAATTAACAGAAGTTCCAAAACAGAATTTTATACCAAAAATTGAAGCTGTTAAGAATATTGAAGAGTATTTATATAAGAGTTATGAAGAGATTGAAAAGAAAAGTATAGAGAGCTATAGAAAACAAAAAATTACACAAGTAAATAGAAAACTTGAAAAACTTGAAAAAACGCTTACTTCTTTACCTAAAAAAGAAGAACTTGAAGTTGAATCAAAAATTTTGTATGAAAAAGGAAATTTTATTTTAAGTAATTTACATACTTTAAAACCATATCAAAAGTCTTTTAATACTTTTAACTATTTAGGTGCAGAAGTTGAAATTTCATTGAGTGAAAAAATGGCACATTCAACTTATTCGAATGACTTATTTAAAAAAGCAAAAAAAGCAAAACATAAAGCAAACAATATAAAAATAGAGAAAGATAATTTAGAAGAGAAAGTTGAGTTTTTAAAAAGAATGATAGCTAATTTAGAATCAGCAGATTCAATTGATGAAATAGAATTTTTATTCCCTAAAAAACAAAAAAATCAAATAAAAACAAAAAAATCTCAAATGTATGAAAGCTTCTTTTTTGAGGGTTATAAAATCATGCTAGGAACTTCTGAGCAGGAAAATATATATTTATTAAAAAACTCAAAAGCAAGTGATTTTTGGTTTCATTTAAAAGATAGATCTTCTGCTCATGTCTTAGTTCAAAATACTAAAAAAACTATTCCTTTAAGAGTAATAGAAAAAGCAGCAATAATTTGTGCTAAGTTTTCATTAGATTTTACAGGAACATATGAAGTTGATTATACACAAAGAAGAAATGTAAAAATTCAAAATGGGGCAAATGTTTTATATAATCCATATACAACTATAAAGATAAGTACTTGATTTGTAAAAGTTGAAATGAACAACTCATCTGCAAGCAACAGGGTATCACCTAGTCTTCAACTTACAAGTCTAATTGTAGTTATCCTAAAGCAAAAATTTTAGGCAATTTTTGTAAAAGGTTACTTACTGATGTTACGATAATCTAAATTTCAGAATTTAATTAAAATGTTACAATTTTAAGCACACTGTAGTTCGGTGACTTTTCATAAGCAACCTTGAGTGCTTCAATATATATCTTTTCTTTAATTGCAAAGTGATTCATTTTATAGTTCAATCGAAGTTTTTATAATTTAATAAATGCACCTACAGTTAGGTTAATATGATTTCTTTGTGATAACTCAACTTCTTTTATTCTTGTCTTTAAGAGTAAGTGCTACTTTACGATTCTTTTTCACTGGTGCAACAAACTTTTTCTTTAATATATTGTCTATAAATTCGATATTACCTGATGTTGTAAACCATTTATCCATTAAAATATATTTATATTTCACTTCATTATTGAAATATAAAATCTTCAGTTTATCTTTAACACTTTTACCAGTTATGTGGTCAAAGTGCCAACTACAGTATCATTTATTATAATACATCCATTGTCTTCATTTTCATAATTTCTTAAAAATGGTTTTATTTTTTCCCATAGTTTAGTTTCGTCATCTAAACTTTCATCAAGTAATAAATTCTTAGTAAATATATCATGACTTTTACCAGTAAGTTTAGCTAATTTTGTCATCTTCATTTTTCCAAATGAACTTAATGCATAATCTTGATAATATTCCTGTAAACTACTCATAAAATTCCTTCGTATTATAAGTATATATTTTATCAGAATAGTGATTTAAATATTCTTAAGAATACGACAAACAAAGACTTCATGAGGAAATTTATAGAGTATATTTTTTATGGTATTTAGTGGAAATATTAAATTGTATATTTCGCATAAAATGAGTAATTTTGTAGATTTTATAATAGGAGTAAGATCAGATGATAAATTTTATTAGTAAAATGAAAGATTAACCACTTCCCCTGATACTGTGTGCTTCGAATAATTCTTTTTATTTAATTAAAAAGAAATAGAATAATTTAAAGAGATTAGATATTGAGATTCTGAACCTTTATTAGAGCTATGGAATTTTAAGCTTAACTTCCCAACATTTAAAGTACTTTCTAGGGATAAAGAAGTATCAACCCAATTTCTTTTATATTCATTTCCATTGATTGCAAAAGCACTCAATCCAATTATTCTTCCACTTACCCCTTGGGCAGTATTACTTGTTCGGTGAACACCTGATACAGTAAATAATAACTTATTTCTCGTATTTATTTTATAACTTGAATCTAGTCCATAAGAATAATCTGTTATGCTATTTTTATTGGCATTTACTTGTACAGGAAAGCCACCTTTTGTCTCTGTATATCCATCTGTTTTCACTTTGATATTATTATATTCAACGAATGGACGAAATAAACTATCTTTATTTCCTACTTGTAATTTTATTAAATGCCCACTTATCCTTTGTTTTGTATTTCCATAAGAATAATCTTGATTTCCTCCGTTTAAATAACCTCTATCAATATCTACAGAGTTTTTTCCCGCAAGATAAGATAATTTTAAAAAGACTGGAAATGCTATGGGAATCTTAATGTTTGTTTCTAGATTTGCAAACTCAAAAGAATATTTACTTTTACCTGAATCAAGCAATTTACTCGTTCCTAATGTTTTTGTATAATTTACACTGTAATTTATATTTGAACTATACTTATAGCCAACGCCTATACCGCTACTAAAAAATTCATCTCTTGCATAAATATTTTTACTATTTCCATAATTACCATTGGTCAAAATAAAGTATTTTTTCTCTGTATCAGGAGTAATAATTAAATTATGAAAAGCCATTTTAGTGATATTTATTCCTATTTGAGGAATGTTATTTAACTGAGCTAATGTTTTTGTATAACTTTGTACACCTATTAACCCACTACCTGATTTTGCAATAAATGCTTCAGTTCCCAAAACAGTAGTTCCACTTCCAACTACCACTGACCCATCCGCATTTACGTCAGTTGCTCGCGTATCACTCCATCCCGCTAGTGAAATTCCCAACCAGTCTCCTAAGCCAGCCATTCCTCCTGCTTGTGTCCATCTAAATGCTTCAGTTCCCGAAGCAGTAGTTCCAAATCCAACTACCACTGACCCATCCGCATTTACCCCAAGTGCCCGACTAAAGAAACTTCCTCCTGCTAAATCGCCTAAGCCAGCCATTCCTCCTGCTTGTGTCCATCTAAATGCTTCAGTTCCCAAAACAGTAGTTCCAAATCCAACTACCACTGACCCATCCGCATTTATCCCAAGTGCCCGACTAAAGAAACTTCCTCCTGCTAAATCGCCTAAGCCAGCCATTCCTCCTGCTTGTGTCCATCTAAATGCTTCAGTTCCCAAAACAGTAGTTCCAAATCCAACTACCACTGACCCATCCGCATTTACCCCAAGTGCCCGACTAAAGAAACTTCCTCCTGCTAAATCGCCTAAGCCAGCCATTCCTCCTGCTTGTGTCCATCTAAATGCTTCAAGTCCTGAAGCAGAACTTCCACTTCCAACTACCACTGACCCATCCTCATTTACGCCAGTTGCATAACTACTGAAATTTCCTCCTGCTAAATCGCCTAAGCCAGCCATTCCTCCTGCTTGTGTCCATCTAAATGCTTCAAATCCCAAAGCAGAAACTCCACCTCCAACTATCACTGACCCATCCTCATTTACCCCAAGTGCCCAACTATTGGAACTTCCTCCTACCAAATCGCCTAAGCCAACCATTCCTCCTGCTTGTGTCCATCTAAATGCTTCAAATCCCGAAGCATTAGTTCCACCTCCAACTACCACTGACCCATCCTCATTTACGCCAGTTGCATAACTACTGAAACTTCCTCCTGCTAAATCGCCTAAGCCATTAACTTCACTCTCTGCACAAAGAATACCAGCAACTAATGGAATTAAATATAATCGTTTTTTATTAAACATAGATACTACCCTTTTCTACAAGAGTACCTTAAAATATTACTTTTTCCTAAAATAACATTAATAAAAAAGAGAAAATACTTATTTTTCCTGCGATTATCTCTTTAAAATCGGAATAAGAGCCTTAATAGCTTTGTTTTTCTCTCCTGATGAGTTATGAAACTTTAAACCCTATTTTCTTAGTGCAGGATATTTAATAAAACTGCTGAAAACTATATTAGAATTTTAAGACCCAAGCGGGTCGTATTGTAGACATGAAATCTTCCTTTTTTTAAGCTCTTAGATTTAGTTACAAAGTGTAAGAAACAAAAGTAAATGAGAATGGACATTAGGCTACCTCTAAAAATAGAAACAAAATATATCAATAAATTAAATCCATCCAAAATAGAAATAAAATAGCAGTAAAGTAAGTTTAATAAAACAAACCATTACAAGACGTATTTAAAGGCTTAAGACTATATTTTAGCTATAATACTACATAAATCTAACAATAAGTAAGTAAGAAATAGCTAGATTATTTAATTATGAGTTTCAAGTAGATAAGATTAAAAAACATCAACCACCATTACAAAAACTAAATAAAATCATAAACTGGGAGATATTTAGAAACCCCATAGAAGAAGCTTTATATCTTGAACCTAAAAGTAATGCAGGTAGAAAACCATATGATAAACTGTCTAGTTTCACCACGTTATGGTTGCCTAGTTACATAAATAGTCAGTCCTGAAAAAACCACTTTAAAAAGAGTAATCTAATTTTAATTCAATCATATTTTATAAAAACCTAAATTTTATTATCAACAATAGTTGATATAAAGATGTTAATCTTTGTATCTCTTGTGTAGATTCTAGTACTAGATTAAAATCTTGTATAAAAAGTGCATAAAAGTAGATATTCATCCACTTTTTAAGATTAAAGGCAGTAGCTGAGAGTAAGAGATTTATTTCATCCCCTTTAAAACCTTTTAAATAATTTCTCTCCATTCTATAATCAGATTTCATATGACCAATGATTGGCTCAATAGCAGCTCTTCGTTTAAACTTCTCTCTTTTAATATTGATTTGTTCTTTACTATCTCTTTTTAATCTTAGCCCTGGTATTGATATTGAAATAGTATTATTATTTATTGTTACTTCTTTTGTTCCTCTATATCCTCTATCACAGATAGCTTCTGTGATAACTTTATCTCCAATATTTGATATTGCATTAGCAAGTACTTCATCTAAAGTTTTAGAATCATGTATATTCGTTTTATGTGCAGATACTCCTATAATGATAGAAGTAGTTTTAGTAGTAACTATTGAAGCTTTAGTTCCAAATTCATATCCTTTATGGTCTTTGCCTTTATTAATTGCATAAGCATCTATCTCATGAAGTGAATATATTTTATTGGGAGTATTTTTCTCTTGTTTTAAAACTCTATTAAAAAGGTAAAAAGAGTGTGCATATTTATTATGAAGCTCTAAATTATCATCAAACTTTCTATCTATATCTCGTAAAACTATCATTGCAATTGCTCTTAATCTTTTCATAGCTCCAAGTGCTTTTTTGAGTTTCTTTGGATGTCTAAAAAATCTTAGTTGAATTCGTAATTCTTTAATTTCTTTGATAAAACTTCGTCTTAATTTAATATTTTCTTTTTTTGCTATTTTTAATAGTTTCACTATTATTTTAATAGCTAACTTACCATCTGTGGGAAAAGTCATATTACTCTCTTGTACTGTACTATCAACTATTACTTGTGATTCTTTAGCATTATCCCCATGTAACTCAACACTGCATTTAAAAATAAATTCAAATCCATCTTTACCAATTCTATTTCTAAATTTTACTAACTCTGTTGCATGACAAGGTAAGCTAGGTGTATATTCAGTAAAACCACAAAAATATTGTAAGTAAGGGTTCTGCTTCCACTCTTCAACAATTCTTTCATCGGATAAGTTTTTTAGCTGTTTTAGAAGTAATAATCCTACCATTAATCTAATAGGCTTATTAGGTCTTCCTACTTTATCATTTTTATAATATTTTTTAAATTTAGATTCTATTTTCGACCAAGGAAAAGTATCTGCTAAAACGATTAAAGAATCTTTTGAATCTAGCATATCCATAAAAGAACCACTGAAGAGATTTTTTTGCATATTTCGACCACTTTTTAGTTGATTTTACGAGTTTATCGTAATTTTACTATATTTTTTATGTTGATATTATAGCTATAAAGTGATGATAAACCCCTTAAAATAAGGGATTGTTTGGTTTTTCAGGACTGACTATATAGCCTAAGGCAATAAAAAATCTTCCAGTTTATCTGGTAATATCTCAAATCTTCTACAATATTCAGCTGCAGCAGATCTAGATACACCAAGACTCTTTGCTATTCTCCTATATGAGAAATCCATTTGATACTTTAATTTTAGTATCTCTTTAATCTGTTTCATTAAAACTCTCCTCATTGATACACTCCTAATATTTTTAGAAGTGTAGTTTAATATGGAGAATATCTCAAACTTAAATTAGTTTTAATCCAGCAAATAAACTTAATTTAAACTTACCTATCACTTTTTCAACCAAAGTGTCCAGATAAAAAGTGATACGGTGTCTTTTTGTTAACCGCTAGGGTGTCTTTGTAGAAAGTGATATGGTGTCCAGATGGGAGTGATTTTTGCAATCTTGAAGACAGAAATAAAAGAAGATATGTTAATATTGACAGCATAGATATGGGAGCTTGTAGTAGTCGACTTATATATTTAAAAGGTTGCAATACACCTTTGAATATTGGTAAGCAAATTGTCAAAAACGGCAACGATGGTGAACCTATGTATCTGTATCTTATTACTAATGATATAGACTTATCCTTTCAACAGACACTTGGAATCTATCAAAAACGGTGGAAAATAGAGGAATATCACAAGTCATTAAAACAAAATTTAAAGATAGAACATTCGCCAACTAAGGTTGAATTATCACAAAGAAATCATATTAACTTAACTATAGGTGCATTTATCAAGCTAGAAAAACTTCGTTTGAACTATAAAATGAATCACTTTGCAATTAAAGAAAAAATATATATTGAAGCTCTAAAGGTTGCTTATCAAAAAGTTAGAGAATTAAAGTGTGGATAATTCTGTAACATTTACTGTAAATTATGATATTTAGATTATCGTAACATCAGTGTATAATTTAACAACTACAACTCAAATAAACTTTACAAAAAAATTAAATAAATAGTATAAAAAGTATCAAGTATTTCTTGATGAGAAATCAGTATCTCCAACAACTGGAAAACTAAATTTTACTCATTCAAGAGTTAGATCTGCATATAGAAGTTTGATAACAAATTTACCATATTTATTTACATACAAAAATCATAAAAATATTACTATTCATAACACAACAAATTCTATTGATGGTGGAGTATTTTCACTAATGAAAAAACTATTAAAAATTCATAATGGTTTTACTAAAAATTTGAAGTTAAAAATGCTTGATGATTATCTTGTTAGTTATAAGGTAAAGTAATCAATTAGATCTCTTGATTTTTTATTAAGCCGTTTTTTCACAGTCTCATACAACAAATAGTATTGATGGTGATGTATTTTCTCATCTCAAAAAGTTAGCAAAAGTACATCCAGGAATATTAGAAAATATGAAGATTAAAATTATAGATAAATTCTTTTATGACTATAATAATAAGTTATAAATTAGCCTCCTGTTTCTTTCATTAAGTCATTTTTTTAGTCATATCAAATCCTTTACCATATTTTTTGGATTTTATATTATTTTATTTCTTCTTAATCTCAAGCCGTTGAGGACGTAAAGTAAGATCTGTAATTACTCCCTTGAAGTTAATCACATCTATTACACTTTTGGCTATATCTTGGGCTAATAAATGTGTATTTTCTTTATCACTTGGTTCAAAATTAAATTCATCAAAAAAGTTTGTTTTTGTTAGGTCTGGATTTATACTTGTTACTCTAACATCTGCTTTTCTTAATTCTTCAAAAAGTGTTAAAGAAAAATCTCTTAGTCCAGATTTCGTAGCTGTGTATAGGGCTGAAAATTTTGAGTGTTTTGTTGCTTCTATTGAAGATATATTAATTATATGTCCCTTAGTTTTTTTAAGTACTCTAAGACATAAGTTTGATAAGATTATAGGAGCAGTGAAATTTATATCTATTAGCTCTTTGATTTTAGAAATTGATATCTCTTCATGTGGTTTAAAAACTCCTAAACCTGCACAATTTATCAATAAATCAATATCATTTTTTTTTAATACTTCTTTTACTTCAAATTCTAAGTTTTTAGTATCTTCTAACCTAGTTTTTAATTTTATAATCTCATAATCACAATCTTGTAAAGCTTCACATATAGCTTTTCCAATACCTGAAGAATAACCCGTAACTATTGCTTTCATTTTTACTCTTTTAAAAGAAATTTTCTAGATTTTTCTAGATTTTAAATAATATATAATTACTACAAAAACAATTATTATTAAAATAGAAAATACTATATATCTTAAATACTCTTTGATTAAAACTTCATTATCACCTATATAATAACCTAACATAGTTAAAATTACTACCCAAATAGTAGCTCCTAAAGTTGTATAAAAACAAAAAGTAAAAAGATTCATTCTAGCAAGTCCTGCAGGGAAAGATATAAGTTGTCTAATAGCAGGAATTAATCTCCCAGAAAGAGTAGATATTTCACCATGTTTTTCAAAAAAAGTTTCCATTTTATTTATACTTTTTTCACTTATGAAAAAATATTTACCATATTTTAAAAGTACCGCACGCCCAACTTTTATAGCTAAGTAGTAGTTAAACAAGGCGCCAGCTAAACTACCTAATATACCAGTACTTAGTACAGCGATTACGTTCATTTCACCCTTATATACTAGATAACCAGCTGATACCATAACCACTTCTGAGGGGAAAGGGAAAAAAGTACTTTCTAAAAACATCATTATAAAAATACCAATATATCCTAAATCACTAACTATATTTACAATAAAATCAACTATTTCATGTAACATTCATTAATCCTAAAATCTTATCAGTATAGGACATTTTCATCATATCTTCCATTTGATTATTACTAAAATATTCATAACCAAAAACATCGTTCCATAAAGATTTATCTTCCATACAAAGGTAAAAATAAACATCTTTATGCCAAGGTTTAAAACTATCATAAGCATGTTTAAACATCTCTTTTTTAACTTTAAGTGAATAAGACTGTTTTTTATTTGCATTTATAAAAGGCATTTGTAGTATTTTACTTTTAAAACTTCTACTTCGTATTTTATTTAAAACTGGTTTTATAAAAGTTAATGTTCCAAAAGAGATTAAAGCCACGCTTTTAGCATCAAAAGTAGCTATTAATCTTTTATAAACTTCTGTATACTCAGCTAAGTAGTTTTCATATTGCACTATTGGATGGAAATGAAAGCCAACTAAAACGCCTTTGTCAGCTAATTGTTTTGCAGCATTTATTCTTTGATCTAATGTAGACGTTAGATGTTCTTCATTTTTAATAATAGTAGTAGTATTTAAAGACCAAGTGCAAAGTATATTTTTAGGAACATCATTTTGCAAAAAGTATTTAATATTATTTGATTTTGTTTTAAACTCTAAAATTACATTTTTATTTTTTCTAGCAAAATCAAAAAGAGTATCTATAAGTCCATCTTTATTCCCCCACATCAGAGAATCTGAACTTTGTCCTGTTCCTATGTGATAAGTTTCATTTGGATCTAAAACTATATTTTCAAGATTCTTTTTAAAATTTACATCAAAAGCAATTTTATCTTGATTATAAAAAGATTGAATTGAACAGTATGAACAATCAAAACCACAAGACTGTACTGCATCAAGAGTTAATAAATTACAGCATCTAGTATTAGGACTTGCCACAGGACAGGCTCCAAAACCAGTTTTCTCACCTTCATATGAAGTAAATGAAAATTTTCGTACATCATCTTTATAAAGTTTTTTAGAAAATTTTTCATAAGTATTAGGCCTATCTTTTAAAGCTTGCCATATTTTTCTAATATCATTAAAAGCATTCTTTTTCGAAGCATACTCTTTTTTAAATACTGCTGAAATATCTTTTTCATGCCACATATTAAAATCAATAGCGAAATCTACTAATTGCCGTAACTCTTGATAGGAGAACTTATATTGTAAAGCTTTTTGGCGTAAAAAAATTTTATTATTTGTTGTAAGGTTTTTAAAGTTTGTTCGTAAAATACTATCTTCAAATTTTTCTAAATAACTCATATATATATTTTCCATTTTGCAAAAGTATTTTGCATTAATTCAATAACAAAAGCTTTTTTTGGTATTTCTAAATCTAAATGATCTGATACAACTTTAAAAATATAAATATTAGAAATATTATGTTCTTTTGAAACTTGTATAAAATATTTTGATTCCATATCTACTAAAAGTGTTTCTAATTCAGCATCACATTCTAAAGGTTTATCAACAGTTGTAATTGGTGTAAAATTTATATTAGGAAGTAACTTGTTTGTACAAAATAGTGTTCCTATTTTAATACTTGAATCACCACAACCAACAATACCTAAATTGATAGCTTTTTTGATTTCAAAAGTTTCAAAAATAAAAGTTAAGGCTTTTAATGTATTTGCTTTTCCAATACCAGAAACTATTAAAATAATTTCATTATTGATATAAAGTTTTGAGTATTTTGGTATATTTTGTATAGTAGTATCCATTTTAAGTTTAAAAAAATCAATTAAGCTTTGTGCTTCACATAATAAAGCAGTATGTATTAGAGTTTTTGACATTCTAAAAGTATAACTAAGGCAAAAGTCTTAGTTATACTAATTACTTTTTCTTAAGTTCTTTAATTCTAGCAGCTTTACCAGTAAGACCTCTTAAAAAGTGAAGTTTAGCTCGTCTTACTTTACCTCGTCTAAGTATGTCAAAAGATTTGATTGAATCTGAATATAATGGGAAGATTCTTTCAACACCAACAGAGTTAGCTGCAATTTTTCTTACAGTAAAAGTTGCACTTGTACCTTCACCACTTCTAGCGATAACAATACCTTCATAAGTTTGAACTCTTTTTTTCTCACCCTCTTTAATCTCAATACCAAGTCTAACAGTATCTCCTGATCTAAATTGTGGAATTTCTTTTGACTCTAGTTGTGCAGCTTCAAAGCTAGCTATATATCTATTTTTCATTTTTTTCCTTATTAGGTCTATAATATTTTGTTTTGCAACTCGACATTTGAAATTTTAAGTCGGCAATTTTACTATGATTTCCCTTTAAAAATTCTTTAACAATACTTAATTTTTGGAAAACTTCAGGTTTAGAGAAAGAGGGAGCTTCTAAAAGATTATTTTCATAACTCTCCATTACCAAAGAATCGACATTTCCAAGCACACCTTTAATATTTCTTGAAATTGCATCACTTATTGTTAGTGAGGGTAATTCTCCTCCTGTTAAAATAAATTCTCCAACAGAAAAAACCTCATTTGCATACTTTTCTATAACTCTTTCGTCAATTCCTTCATATCTTCCACTTACAAATACAATGTTTTTTTTCTTTGCTAACCTTTTTGCATCATTTTGTTTAAAAGGTTTTGCAGCAGCTAAAGGGAAGATTATATAAGCATCTTTATTGTTTAATAAGATCTCATCTAAACAATCAAATAAAGGTTGAGGAGTCATTAACATTCCTGCCCCTCCTCCTACCATTTGAGAATCTACTTTTAAATGTTTATTTTTTGTATAATCTCTTGGATTATAAAATTCATACTCTATAAAACCTGCTTCTACAGCCCGTTTTAAGATAGAGTCATGAAAATAAAAGTCTATTAGGTTTGGAAATAGTGTTACAAAAGTAAATTTCAAATTAAATTACATACATTTACATTAAAATAAATGTATTTCTCCTTTTCTTTTTTAAAAGTTTAGCATAATCATTTTTATTTAATATTAACTTAACTTTCGCACCTAAAACCAAGCAATTTAGCAGTCACATCCTTTAAAGTATCAATGATAGTGGTAAAATCATCATTTCTATTGATTACTTCTTCTATTTGTGCTATTTCATCAAGTATAGCTATAAATGTTTGCATAGCAATTGCTAGAGTATGAAGTTCACATTCTAAATCTTTAAATAATCCACCAATTGTTTTAGGTTCATGACTGATACGATTGATATAACTGACAATATTATATGTAAAAAACGATAGTGTAATTCTAGCTATTAGTGCTTCATAGATTCTATTTTCTTCTTTACCAAATCCAAAGTGTTCGCGAAGTTCTTTGTAGCCTTGCTCTATATCCCATCTTCTTCTATAAGTATCAATAATAACTTCATCACTAATATCTAAATCAGTAGATATTATAGGTATTAATTTCTCTTGCGTTTTTAAAAATACTATCTTAACCTTACTGGCTTTTTTATGTTCAACTACTACTGAAAAGTATTTATATTTAATTTTTTTACCATAAGTACTAGACTTGATATTTTTTAATTTCTTAGACTTTTCATAGATACCATTAAGAGACCACAGCACAACTAAAAAGATCTATAAAATTTTATTTTTTCAATTTTTAAAAAATATTTATCATAAATTATCATCTCAAATCTATATTTATTCCTAATTCTAATTGAATTTGCTCTATTCTTTCCTCTCTTTATCATCTTATTCTTACGTTTTGTGCCTTTATTTTCTTATGGGCAAATAGTTTTAGGTTGACAGCTATACATGTAATGGTGAAATTCATATTATTCCTAAGCAGTCCTGTAAACCTTGTTGTGGATTGTTTCATGCTGGTTTTTATTAAAGCAAATGAATGTTCAACTTTTGCTCTGATTTTATGTTTTGGTTTTTCATTTTCTCTTTGATTCTTTCTATCTTCATCACTCATTTTATTTCTCTCTTTAAGACAAACATTATTTTTAATATCTTTTTCTTTTAGTAGTTCATCAATAGCTTCTGATTTATAAGCTTTATCTGCACCTGATGATTTAATATCATCACCTAATTTTTCAACAAATGTATCAACGGTAGATATATCTGAGGTATTGGCAAATGTTGTCATTGTTTCTAAAATAGCTCCTGAATCTGCATCTGTTGCTATATGATTCTTATATCCTGTTGCATATTGTTTTTTACCTGCTTGATAACCTGTTCTTACATCTTTATCTATCTTTTGTTTATGCTCATAACTATCATCTTCATTTTCAATTATCTTTTTTGAAGTTTCAATATCTTTAGTATCTTTATTTTGAATCTCATCAAGTTCTTCATTTTTAAGAGTTTTAGAGTTATAAGATTTCTTTTTTAATAATCTTGATATTTGTTTTGATGATGGTTTTTTCTTTTGTAATTCTTCTTCAATAAGTATATCTATCGCTTTATTTAAAGCTTCAACCTTTTGTCTACTTTCACTTTTTTGTTCTTTATTTTTATTTTTGATTCTATTATTATGAGACTTTGTTAATGTTGCATCTACCAGTACATCTTTACCACCTGTTGCTATTAATCCTGCCTTTTCAAGTTGCTTATTAATATTTGTAAAAAGTTTACCATGAAGATTATTTTTAATTAAAGAATTTCTAAATCTACCTGTTGTAGTTGAGTCTGGTGCTAATGATTCTAAGCTTAATCCTGCAAATTTCATATAAAGTAAATTTACATTAAGTCCTTCTTCAGCTTTTTCATCACTTAAATCATAAAACTTCTGAATAAGTAAGATTTTAAACATTAATATTTGATCATATGCTTGTACTCCACATACATTTTTACTTCCTGTTCCATTCTTCTTTAATACAGGTCTTAATTTATTAAAATCTATTATAGAATCTAATTGTTTTAAAAAAGAATCTACATATTCTAATCTATCATTAAGAGCATAATCTGAAAAAGAGAGGTTTGAATCTTTAAATGCCAATTTATTACCTTTTTGCTTAAATATCTTTAATTTATATGTGTAATTATAGCTAAAAATAGCCTTTAAATACCTTAACTAAAGGCTTGGTTGAGATTTATTTTAGAGTGTTACTGTGCAGTGGTCTCATTAAGAGTTTTTCTCTCCCCAATAAAGTTCCATATTTTATTATTGTTTGCTACTCTTGTAATAACTTTTAATCCTAAATCATTCATCTCTTTTATAAATGAAGGTTTAGAGTACCAACTATCGATAAGTAGATAATCAGCATATATACCGCTATTCACAGCTCTTTTAATCATATCTATAGCTATTTGTGATTTACCTTTTAATGTTTCTAATCTTCTCTTATGAGCATTAGTTCTAGTATCAATAATATTTTTAAAATTATCTATTATTACTCTTGCATATTTATTTGTAACAATTGCAAAGTCTAACATAAAGTTAGAGAAACCATCACTATAATTAAGAGACACAACATTAATACCTCTTACTGTTCGTTTCTCTTTATTACTCCATAAATAATCACAGCTACCCTCTATATTTTTACCAACTTTCCCCTCTATGGTGTCATCAATAATAAAAACTCTTATAGCTTTACTATCTTGTACCTTATGAAGTAATTTAAGTATCTTTAATGTTGATAACGATAACAGTTTTCGCCAGTTGTAACTAGAGTTACTTAGCAACCTGTAGTAAATATCTTTTTTTAAACTATCATCGCTTTGATTTATAAATGTTGATACTTTCTTATTCATCACAAGCATATATACAAAGTGAATAACTACCATATAAACACTTACTCCATCTTTTTTAGTGAAATTACTTTGTGATAAAATTGTTTTTATATTTAATATTTGCATTGTCTTGTATATTGGATTTTTTAACTTATCATTTATTACATTAGTTATTTTTTCTTTAATATTCATCAATAAATCTCCTTAGTTTGATAGGCATATTATAACTAAACCACAGTGTTTAAAGGCTTTATAAGTACATTTATCAGGAGAAAATTGAAAGATTATTTTTTATATTTATATTTAAAATATAAATGTATATAGCAATGACAATTAAAAGACTTTGTTTGACAATTAATGGTTTAGTTGATGATTTTTAGGTTATTTTAGGTGCGAAAGTTAAGATATTAAGCTTAGATGTTTAGTCCCAAAGACTTACTCAAAGGGTTCAACTTAAAGTACTCTGGGTTTTTCCTGAATATTTGAGACATTGTATCATAAGGTGTTTTATACTTTAAAGCTTTGAGTTTTTTCTGATAATTATATAAAAGAAGAAAGCTCATCAAGTGTAACTTTAGAGCTTTTAAGGTCTCATAATGAAAAAGTTTCACAGTATGGTCTTTAAGAACTTTATTCATCACTTCTACCTGACCATTAGTCCAGGGATGTCTAAACTTAGTCAAACGGTGTTCTATTTTATACTTTTGGCATACTATATCAAAAGGATGAATCTTATCTTTTGGTCTTAAATGTTCACTTAGAAGTGCATAAGTAAATTGAGCTCCATTATCTGTTAAAATAGTATGGATTTTAAAAGGTATATCTTGTATAAAGTTTTCTAAGAATGAACAAGCGATAGCCTGAGTCATTCTTTCATGAATTTCCACATAAGTATACTTAGTAGCACGATCTATAGCTACGAACATATAGGCTTTGCCTTCTTCACTATGAACTTCTGAAATATCTATATGGACATATCCTATATCATACTCTTTGAACTTCTTTTTTTCTGTTTTATCACGGGGTTCTTTGGGCAAACGGCTTAATCCATGACGTTGCAAGCATCTGTGTAAGTTTGACCTTGTCATTTTAGGTATCTCATCCATCAGGGCTATAAAAACATCATCTAGTGCAAACTTGGTAACTCTTCTAAACTCACAAATTATTTGTTCTTCTTCTTGACTTAGTACTGTTGACCTTGCTATCGTCGGTCCACTTTTTTTATCAGTGATTCTATTGGCATTCTTCCATTTTGTTACTGTTTTTGGATTAAGGGACAATCTTGCAGCTAACTCTGTGATTGTCTCTTGAGACTCTTGTATTTCTTTTCGAATTCTTGGCGTCGTCTTGGCATTAGAGTGTTGTATATTTCCCATAAATCTACTCCTTTTATAAAATAATAGCTGACTCCATGAGAATTAGGGACTAAACAACTATTAAATATGGTTAATGATATATACTCAGAGTTTCCATATTATGGAACAAGAAGAATGCTAACTGCATTAGAAAATGAAGGATTCTTTGTAGGTAGAAAGTTGATCAAAACAATCTATCAATATCTAGGGATAAGAGCGATATATCCTACAAAGAAGACCACTATACCAAATAAAGAACATTATAAATATCCATACTTATTGAAAGAGTTTAAAAATGATAAAAATCAAGTAATTATTGATACTCCAAATAAAGTATGGAGTACAGATATTACATATATTAAACTTGAACGAAGTCATGTTTATTTAGCTGCAATTATTGATTGGAATACCAAGAAAATATTATCTTGGAAACTATCAAATACAATGGATGTATCACTTACAACAAGTGTGTTAAATGAAGCATTAAGTCTATATCCTAAACCTGATATAGTGAATACTGATCAAGGCTCACAATATACAGCGTCAGCTCATGTTGATATATTAAATAAACATGATATTAAAATATCCATGGATGGTAAAGGGCGAAGTATCGATAATATCGTAATTGAGAGATTCTGGCGTAGTATCAAATATGAAGAAATATATCTAAATGATTATAAAAGTATGAATGAATTGAGATACTCAATTGATAATTATATGCAAAAATATAATAGTAGAAGATTACATTCAGCTATTGGAAATAAGACACCAAATGAGGTATATTTTAAAGCTATTAATAATTTAGATAGTAAATTGTTACAAAAAGTATCATAGGTATTTGGAATAAGAAAACTTGGTTAAGTGGTCTTGACAAGGGAGGACATTATATTCTATTCTATTTTTATCTAAATTAATCTCGTAATTGATAGTATATTTTTTAAATGTCATATCTCTAACATTTTTATCATCAAAATAAATTGATGGCTTATATTTAAATGGGAAGTATGGAATATTGTCTATTTGTTCATCTAAATCAATTTTAAAGTTTTCACTTGCACCAACTTTATCTTTTGCAATATATTTTAAAATTGTTAATAATTTATTTTGAAATTTTCTTGAACGATGAATATACATTTATTTTTTTAAATCTGAAAAAAATTGTTTCATTTCTTTATCATATTGTTCTTGTGATAGCATTTCCATATCACCATTTTTTATGTCTTCTCTTAGTTGATGTAATTCTTTTTGTCTTTCATAAAAATACGGGTCATATTCTAAATTTTTATCTTTTGTAATAATAATATCTTCACTATGATTATTAACATAACTCATAAAGTTTTGTACATAATTATCTTGAATTTGTACTGCCATTGTTTGCATAATGTACTCCAATAATTCATTTATATTTTATTATATCTTAAAGTAAATGAAATTTACTTAATGCTATTTAATTAAAACTTTAACTACATCTTTAAACACAGGCACAGCAGAGTTTGAAGCATAATAGTAATACCAATTTTTACCTGTTGATACAGGTTCAATAACTGTTATACCTATAGTATATTTATTATTTCCATAGTTAATAAATCCGAAAAATGAAGTGATATATTTTCTTACATACTTTCCATCTTCTACTATGTTTGCTGTTCCTGTTTTTCCACCTATTTCAACACCATCAACTATAGCATTTTTACCTGTACCATTTTGTACTGTATTAATTAAAATATCTTTAATGGTATTTGCTACAAATGATTTAAGTATCTGTGATTGCTCTTTTTTTGTGTTATTATTGAAATATGGAGTTACTGCTATACCGTTGTTATTAAATACTGAATATGCTTTTAAAAGCTGTATATGTGTAATAGTTATACCTTGTCCGTAAGAGTCTGTAGATTTGAAGATATTGAGCTTATTATTCTTACTTTGATACTGATTTAAGCTATGTATTTTACCTATAGCTTCATTATTTATATCAATACCTGTTTTTAAAGATAGCCCAAATGATTTATATCCATCATAAAATTCTTTTCCTGTTAAACGATTAGCAATTAGTACAGTACCTATATTACTTGAATATGTGATTATATCTTCTATTGAGATTTTATCTTTAGTAAATTTATAATCATCTCGGATAGTAAATCTACCTATTTTTAATTTTCCACTATGAGTATCAATAAGTTCATTAGTTGTTACTTTATCATTATTTAGTGCTAGTGATATAGAAATTGGTTTGATTACACTTCCTGCTTCATATTCAAATTGTGTAGCACTTTTTGGATTGCTGACATATAATAGTTGTCCTGTGGTGCTGTTCATAACTGATACTATTATCTCTTTTGATTGTAGCTTTTTGCTGTGCTTCTCAATGATAATGTTTATATCATTTGAGAGTATTATCTTATCTTGTTTAGATACTATCTTTTGTTTTGATTGACATCCTATGGTTAATAACATAAACAATGATAGTGCGAGTATTCTAAATAGATGTAGAGTCATTTACTTTATTCCTTGAATTAATTTATTATTTTCATTTTGGTCTTGTTCGTTATAATAAGTTCTTATTTTATTTCCGTAAGCAGTATGATACTTTTGTGTAATCTTTTCAATATACCAATTATTGTAATACACGGTATACACATTTGAATTAAGTTCACTACTATATTCTGGTGGTAGAGGATTGAGAATGCTATTTTTCCCAAATAATCTATTAGCATTCACAGGATTATTTTTTCTATATATAATTTTATTTATTACTATTTTACTTGCTGAATTAGATTTAGAGACCATTGCATAATTAAATATACACCAGTACTCTCTATATGTCTAGTTTCACCACGTTATGGTTGCCTAGTTACATAAATTAAGAAAGCGATAGCTTAACAACATAATTGTAAAATCTTTACAGCAAATAAGGATTTTAAAAATGCCACAAGTCTATCACTCTAATGCCAGAACAAACCAGCATGTAAGAGAAATAATACAACAATCTAATTTAACAAATGTTGAATTAGCAAATAATTATAATGTGAATGTTAAAACTATCGCCAAGCATAAAAATAGAGATTTTTTAAATGATAAAAGTTCAAGACCAAAAAGAATCCATTATGCTCTAACACCTTTAGAAAAAGAGTTAATTAAAGTAGTCAGAACAATGACTTGGATGGAGTTAGATGACTTAGCAGATACAATCGTTGATATTATTCCAAATGCAAATAGAAGTAATATTTATCGTACTTTAAAAGCCTTTGATATAAACAGAGTTCCACAAGAGCAAAAAGAAAAAGCTAAAAAGTTCAAAGAGTATGAGCCTGGTTATTTACATATAGATGTAACTTATTTACCAAAGTTTGACAAGCAAAAATATTACCTATTTGTAGCAATAGACAGGGCTACAAGGCTACTTTACTATAAAGTGTATGAGAATAAGACAGCAGCAAATGCAGTATCTTTTCTAAAAGAATGTAAAGAATTTTTTCCATTTTACCTAACTCATATATTAACAGATAATGGATTAGAGTTCACAGACAAATGGGCAAGAGGAAAAGGTTTTGTAAGTGGTAATCATAAGTTTGATGTAGAGTGTAAAGATGATGAGATAGAACATAGGCTAACAGCTCCATACACACCTCAAACTAACGCAATGGTAGAAAGAGTAAACGGAACTATTAAAAATGCTACAATTAAAGCAGAAGAGTATGACAATATTGATGATGTTAAAAAAGATTTAAATAAATTTTTGATATACTACAACTTCAATAGAAGACATGGTTCTTTAAAAAAAGAATTAAAAGTTAGAACTCCATTTGATGCAGTTCAAAGTTGGTTTCAAACGAAACCTGAAATATTTAAGATTTTACCAGATGTGTTTCAACATATTGCTTTTGAAATGGTACAACGTGGTGAAACTTGACAGCTATACATTCTAATTTTTAAAAATATTTCTCATAAACTAGTATCTTATATTTTGATTTATTAGCTATATTTGGTACAGATATACCATTTTCTCCTATTATCTTCATCTATTTACTATTTTTTGTAATCTCATTTGTTGATGTGCCAATAGTTTTAAGTTAGAAGCTAAACAAGTAATAGTAAAGTTCATATTATTCCTGACAAGACCAATAAATCTTGTAGTGGATTGTTTCATATGAGTTTTTATATGAGCAAATCTATGTTCAACTTTTGCCCTGATTTTATGTTTATTTTTTTCATCTAATCTTTGATTTTTAATTTGTTCTTCTGACATATTTTGTTTCTCTTCTAAACATATCATATTTTTAATATTATTGTTTTCTAGATATTCATCTATATCTACTGACTTATATGCTTTATCTGCATAAAATGAGTCTATATTTTTAATAGATTCTACAAATGGTTTTACTGTATCTATATCTGATGTATTTGCAAATGTGGTCATGGCTTTTAGTATTACACCTGATGTTTCATCTACAGCTATATGAACTTTATAACCTTGTGTGTAAGCTTTCTTTGATGCATGGTATCCTGTTCGTATATGAGTATCTATCTTATCTTTATGGCTGTAACTATCTTCTTCTTTATTTATAATAGCTTGAGATGTTTTTATATCTTTGGTATTTATATCTTGAGTATCATCAATCTCTTTATTTTTTAGTGTTCGTGAGTTGTATTCTTTAGCTTTTAAAAGTGACTTTATTTTTTTCTTAGATGGTTTTTTAGAGTTTAATTCCTCTTCAAGAAGAATATCTAATTTATCATTATGAGATTGTACTTTAGGTTTTGATTCTTTTCTTTGTTCTTTGGTTTTATCTTTAATTTTTGTATTATCACTTTTTATTAATGTTGCATCTACAAGAACTGATTTACCAATTTTAGCTATTAGATTTTTATCTTCTAATTGTTTTGTGACTCCATCAAATAATTTATCATAAAGTTTGTTTTTTAATAATGAGTTTCTAAATCTACATATTGTTGTATCATCAGGGACACTATCTTCTAAACTGATACCTACAAACCTCATAAACAATAGATTTACGCATAGTGCTTCTTCTACTGCTTTATCACTTAGGTTATAGTATTTTTGTAATAATAATACTTTGAACATTAATACATTATCATAAGCTTTTAAGCCAACTACATTTTTTGTACCAATACCATTTTTATTTAGTATTGGTCTTAACTTTTCAAAATCTATAATTGAATCTATTTGTTTTAGAAATGAATTTACTCTTTCTAGTCTTGATGTTACTGCTATATCTGAAAATGTATTACTTGTTTCTTTAAATGCCATTATTTACCTTTTTATTTATGCTGTATATTAGCTAAATAGTAGTGATATATGGCTTATATAAAGGGTTTTGATAGTATTTATTTTACTTTTTACTGTGCAGTGGTCTCATCACCAAGTTCTTGTACTGTATGAAATAAGAAAGCTAATATATTAAGGCTACAAAGTGTTTTAGATAAATTTTCTTTTCCATGACCAAAGTTATGGTCTAAATGATAGCCTTTAGTTTTTAAAGTATTATTATTTTCATTTTCGATTTTCCATCTAGTTCTACCTGCTGTTGTTATATCTATAACATTATTTACATTCAAAGATATATCAGTAACAAAGCTATTATGATATAGTTTTCTACTACTATCATTGGTAACAAATAACCTCACACCAGTTTACTTCTTGTGGTGGATGTTGTGTATCTCCATTTGGATTTTTAATAGCTAATTTATTAATATAATTATATATGAAAGTTGGCTTAGCTACAAATACATATGAATGCTTTTGTTCTAATACTTTTTTAATCATAGGTTCTCTTGAATACAAATCATCACCTAAAATTATTAACTTTTTATTAGTAGGATTTGTAAAATTATTTAACCATCTC
Source organism: Halarcobacter sp. (assembly GCA_965243765.1). Classification (GTDB taxonomy): domain Bacteria; phylum Campylobacterota; class Campylobacteria; order Campylobacterales; family Arcobacteraceae; genus Halarcobacter. The sequence goes on along the minus strand of CBDEWB010000019.1, from coordinate 339,010 downwards.
TTTGAAGCATTAACTTCACAATCTTGTTTATCATCTCCATCATTATTTGATATAAATTCTTGCATCAGTGGTATTACTTTTTTCATATCAGGATGTACTATTGTTGGAGTTATAACACTATGATAGTAATGTACTTCACCTGTTTCACTATTAGTTTTTGTTTGACAACATTTACAAGATATATTTTTACTTGAATGATAATGCGTACCATCTAATGCTACAAGCATATAATCATCTTTAAAATTAAACTTATCTAATATTCCTATACTTTGCAATTTTTCTATTATAATTTCATATACTTTTTTAAAACTTTCTGCTGTTATTTTATCCAGTATGTTTTGTATATGATTATCACTTGGTATATCAGATATTCCAAACATAGTTTGTGCATTACTGATACCTTTTGCAGTATCAATATCCCTTTGAAAACTTAACCAAGATTTATTTTGAAAATAAAATACACTAAATGCAGATAATATAATATCTTTTAAACTGTAAATTATATTTGTTCTTTGTTTTCTTGTATCTTCTATATTTGATATATTACTTGTAAATGATTCTATTAAAAAATCAAAAATATTTGTCTGTCTCATTTGCTTAAACACTTCTATTTATGGGCTATATTATAGCTAAAATTAGGTGTTAAAAAGCTTTTAAAAGCCTATAAATAAAGGGGTTTTGTGAATTTATTTAGTAATTATTTTGGAAGATTTTAACTATATAAATTTTCACTTAGAATTGCAACCATAACGTGGTGAAACTGGACATTTTATGAATATAGTTAAGTGGAGTGGTAACTTAAAGTAAGATACATTGTTTATATTGTTATTTAGATATAGTCCATTTTTATAATATGCTTTTTAAATCTCTTTTATTAATTTACCTCTAAACACCTTATTTTAATTGAGAATGATTCTAGCATTAACTTCTTTAATTAAGCTAATTTTAAACTTAGAATATACTAGAACATAACTATAATTTTGTATTATTTCAGTATGAAACAATATTTAGCATTAAAAGCAAGTGCAGGAAGTGGAAAAACTTTTGCATTAACAGTACGATACATAACTTTATTATTATTAGGTGCAAAAGCTAAAGAGATTTTAACTCTTACTTTTACAAATAAAGCTGCGAATGAAATGAGCGAGAGGATTTATTATACTCTTTTGACTTTGGGTGAAGATGAAGCTTATTTAGCTGAGATAATAAAAGAATCCTCTTTTACAAAAAAACAAGTCCTAGATAAAAAAGAGTTATTAATAGAAGAGTTTACAAATTCATCTTTGAGTATTTTTACAATTGACAAATTTATAAATAAAATTTTAAGAGAATTTTGTGGTTATATTGGAATAAGTGATGATTTTGAAATAAAGCAGGATGATGAAGAAGTTTTAAGTAGTAAATTTCTACACTCATTAAACTTACAAAATTTTGATAAATTAATTGATTTCTCATTATATGAAAAGAAAAAGTACTCTTCATTATTTGAAATATTTAAAAATCTTTTAGAACAAAATGAAACCATAGAGACTTTAAATATTGATATAAATTTAATTACTTTACAAAAAAATGAAGTTTTAAAGTATGCCTATAAAATAAAAGAGTTTATTTTAAATTGTGAAGAAGCTTCAAATGCATCAAAAAAAGCTGTAGATTTTAATTCTTTTGATACTCTAATGATAAAAGGTAAAACTTGGTTAAGTAAAAACCAAGCAAGTGATTCTAGAGATTTTAAAAAGTGTGCAAATGATATTTTTGAAGACTATTTTTTAAAATTAAAAGAGGAACTTGGAATTTATTTTAAACTAAGATCTGCTTTTAGTTTAAATAGATTATTTGAGCTTTATATACTTTTTAGAGATTATAAAATTAATTATAATAAAAGTAGAAATTCTTTATATTTTAATGATATTTTAAATTTAACTTATGAACTTTTATCATCTAAAATTGATAAAGACTTTTTGTACTTTAGACTTGATTCTAAATTTTCGCATATATTAATGGATGAGTTCCAAGATACTTCATTATTGCAATATAGGATTTTAGAACCTTTAATTCAAGAAATATTATCAGGAGATAAAGAGAACTTTAAAACATTTTTTTATGTAGGAGATACTAAACAATCTATTTACAGATTTAGGGGGGGGAGGAGAGAACTTTTTGATTATGTTTCAAAAATAAATCAAGTAATTGAAGTAGAAGTTTTAAATACGAATTATAGATCATGCAAAAATATAGTCTCTTTTGTAAATAACTCTTTTAATAAAATAAGTACGTATGAATATCATGACCAATTTGCACTTCATAGAAATGGTTTTATAGAAGTTTTTCAAGACGAAGCTTTAATAGAAGATGATAAATTTGAAAATATTGCAAAAAAGATATCTATCTTGATGCAAAGTGGAGTAAACAGTAATGATATTGCAATTTTAACATATACAAATAATGATGTCTTATCTCTTTATTCTTATCTTAAAAAAATATTTCCAAGTTTAAAAATCACAACAGAAATGACATCTAAACTTATAAATCAAGAAAATGTAAAAGCTTTGATAAATGTCGTTAAATATCTATATTTTGAAGAAGATATTTATAAAGAGAATGTAAATGCTATAATTGGGAAGAAGCCAGCAAGTGATTTAAATCTTGAGTTTGATATAAAAAAATTAAGTATTCAAAAGTTACTTTATCAAATAGCAAAGCTTTTAAAATTAACAGATGATAATGTCATAAGATTAATAGAGTTAAGTAAAAGTTTTAAAAATATTGTTGATTTTGTATATGAGATTGATAAACTTGAAGCTTCAATAGAAAATTCTGAACAATTAGGGTTGCAGATTTTAACAATTTTTAAATCAAAAGGTTTAGAGTTCCATACTGTTTTGCTTCTTGATAGAATTAAACAAAAAAATATAAATAGAAGTTCTTTATTATTTGAGTATGATGAGATTAATTTAAAAAATATTTATTATAAAATATCTGGATTAGAGAATTATGATGAGAATTATAAACTAGCCTTAAAAAAAGAGAAAGCGTTGAGTTTTGAAGACGAGTTAAATATTTTATATGTTGCAATGACTAGAGCCAAAAATAATATGATAATTTTTAAGAAACCTGAAAAATCTGTTTTTGATTTATTAGATTTAAAATCATTAATTATTGGAAAAATAGTAGTAAGTAAAAATAAAACAAAAAATTATGAAAAAATACAAAGAATAATATATAAAGCTTTAGATTTAGGTACACAAGATAAACAAATATCAAAAATAAGCGAGGATAAAGAATATAGTTTATCTTCAAAATATTTTGGACTTGCAACACACTATTGTTTAGAAATGATGAATAAATTTGATTTAGATTCTTTAGATTATGCTATTAATTTAGTAAAAAATAGATACTCAAGTTTTCTTGTTTCAAAAGATTTCAAGAATATTAAAAAAAGAGTTTTTAAATTAATTGATAATGAACAATTTCAAAGTATTATTAAAGATGCAAGTTTTAATAAAGAACAAGCTTTGATTTATAAAAATGAGTTAAAAATTATAGACTTATTAGTTCAAAAAGATAATAAGTTTTTTATTTTTGATTATAAAACTACAAAAGATGAATTAAAAGAGCATGAAATACAAATAAAACATTATAAAAAGGCAATCTCTACTATCTTTGAAACAAAAGAGGTTTATTCATATATTATTTATTTAAAAAATGATGAAGTTAAACTAAAGTTAGTTTAAACAAAATATCTAATAGAAGCAAAACCATAGGCTTGTATTTTTTTTATTTGTTTTACTTGATCTTCTTCTAATATACCACCAAGAGCTATAATATTTAGGTTTTTATAGCTTTGTACAATCTCTTCTAATTTTTTTATTCCTTTTTCCTGCCCTTTATTGGGTGTTTCAAAAATAGGTGAATAAGTTATTGTACTAATATTTTGTTTTTGTGCTTTTAATATTTCTTCTTCATTATGGCAAGAAATAATTATATCCAAGCCTAAGTTTTTTGCTTTTTGTATTTCGTGAAACTGTGTTGAAGTTAGGTGCACTCCATTTATATTTAATTTTTTTGCTAACTTATAATTTGAATTTATTAAAATATTTTCAATATTAAATTCTTTAGAAACTGCTACAAAGATAGTAGCTAGTTCTTCAAAATTATTTGAGGTTTTATCTCTAAAACAAATAATATCTATCTCTTTTAAAGCTAAAACACTTCTTAACTTCTCTTCAAATATTGTTTTATTACTTGAGTAATATTTAGGGTCAGTGATTAAATAAGTGATAAAACTTTTTTTATACAAAACAAGTCCTTGTTAATCTATTTTATATGGTAGCAATAGTATTGAGTATTAAAAAAAGGGAAGAAGTTAAACTTCTTCCCTTTTTAGGTTTACATACTTTTCTTAACTTATAAGATTAATGGTCTTCTTCATACATCATAACAGAACCAGCAATATAAACATAAGTTAATATACTGAAAATAAATGCTTGTAAGAATCCAAATGCTGTTAATAAGAAGAAACCTGGAAGTGGTAAAATCCAAGGTACCAACATAAGAAGTACCATTAAGAACATATCATCTCCCTTGATAGAACCAAACAATCTAAATGATAACGAGATAATTCTTGATAAATGAGAAATTATTTCAATTGGAAACATTAATGGTGCTAAAATTGGCATAGGTCCCATGAAATGTTTAAAATAGTTTATAAAACCATTTACTTTAATACCTAAATAATTGTAGTACATAAAAACAATAAGTGCTAAACTTAATGTAAAGTTGATATTACTTGTAGGTGCTTCAAATCCTGGAATAACACCCATCATATTACTGATAAAAATTACAATAGCTAATGTTCCAATTAATGGTAAAAATCTTCTTGCATTTTTCTCTCCCATTGTATCAGCACCCATTGCAAGAATTCCACCAATAAATGCTTCAAAAACATTTTGAGTACCCGTTGGTACTAATTGCATTTTCTTTGTTGCAGAATTAACTAATAGTAATACAATTCCTATTACTAAAACGTAATGTGACGTGATAATCCATTCTTGGCCATGACCACCGATACTACCTAAGAATGTAAATAATCTTCCTTCCATCTTCTTCCTTTTATAAATCTTCTTTGATTACAATATAGAAAATATTATATATTGGGTTTACTAAATTTCTAATAAATGCCTCAAATAAAATTTAAATTTGTTTAAATCTATATCCATTTTGTTTCAAATATTCCCTAATTATTTTTTGATGTTCTTCACCTTTAGTTTCTAAAGCGATTGTTACGTGTGCTTCTCCAAATTCAAGTTTAACAGAATTTCTATCATAATCAATTTGAACGATATTTGTTGAACACTCTTCAAATACATTTGTTAAATGCATTAAAGCACCTGGTTTATCCATAAGAGTAACAACTAAATTCATTTTTCTATATGACTTTACTAAACCTTTATCAATAATCAGTGAAAGCATAGTTACATCAATATTTCCACCACTTACTATTGCACAGACGTTTGATTTTTCAACTAATATTTTACCATGCATTAAGGCAGCAACTGAAACAGCACCAGCTCCTTCAACAACTAACTTATGACGTTCTAATAAAAATAAAATTGCATTTGCAATTTCATTATCGCTTACTTCTACAATTTCATCTACATTTTCTAAAATCAAATCTAAAAGTTTTGGTGTTACATCTCTTACTGCAATACCATCTGCAATAGTTTTTACACTTAAGCTATCAATTGGAAGATGTGATTCAAAAGATTCTTTCATTGCTCTTGCTCCACTTGCAACAACACCTATTATTTTAATACTTGGTTTAAGTGCTTTTGCTGCAATTGCAATACCAGAAATTAAGCCACCTCCACCAATAGGTACAACAATTTCATCAATTTCTTTTATCTCTTCAAGTATTTCTAAAGCAATAGAACCTTGACCTGCTATAACCGCATCATCTGCAAAAGGGTGAATAAATTCTATACTATGTTCTTGTGCATATAAAATTGCTGTTTCATATGCCTCATCATAATTTTCACCTTTTAAGATTACATCTGCACCAAATTGTTTTACTCCTGATACTTTTGTTAAAGGAGTTGATTCTGGCATAAAAATAGTTGCCTTGCATTTAAAATATTCTGCTGAATAGGCTAACCCTTGTGCATGATTTCCTGCACTTGCGGCAACCACCCCTTTTGCTCTTTGCTCTTGTGATAAAGTTGAAAGCTTATTAAAAGCACCTCTTAATTTAAAACTTCCTGTTAATTGTAGGTTTTCTTTTTTAAGATAAATATTTGCATCTAATTGTTTACTTAAAATAGGAGCATTTGTAATTGGTGTTTTGTGAATTATTGGCTCTAATATTTTTTTTGCTTTTTTAATTTCATTTAGTGTTATCATGTTTTTACTTTCTTTTTTTATTATTTTGAAATAATATCTAAAAATAGTTTCTACCCTTATGAATAAAAACTATTTTTTAATATAAATATAGTAGTTTACTCTATATTATTCTCTTTTCTAATATTATTTACAGCTGTAAGCATATTTTTTAAACTAGGTATAACTTCTTCCCATTTTCTTGTTTTTAACCCACAATCAGGATTTATCCAAAGTTGTTCTTTTGGTAATACTTCTAAAATAAGTTTTAGTTGTTTTTCAATTTCTTCTACACTTGGAACTCGTGGAGAATGAATATCATAAACCCCAGGACCCACTTCTTGTTTGTATCCTATTTCTGAAAATATCTTAAGTAGTCTATTCCCACTTCTTGCAGTTTCAATTGAGATAACATCTGCATCCATTGCTTCAATTGTATGTATAATATCATTAAAATTACTGTAACACATATGCGTATGAATTTGTGTTTTTGCTTTTGCTGTAGATACACAAAGTTTAAAACTATCAACTGCCCATTTCTCATATTCTTCTTTTTTCTGTTCTCTTAAAGGGTAACCTTCTTTAAATGCTGCTTCATCAACTTGAATTATTTTTATTCCATTATTTTGTAAATCATTTATTTCATCACTAATAGCTAAAGCAATTTGTGTTGCAACTTCATTTTTTGGTTTGTCATCTCTTATAAAGGACCAGTTTAAAATAGTAACAGGACCTGTTAATATTCCTTTTACTATTTCTGAAGTTTTACTTTGAGCGTATTTAATCCATTTTACAGTCATCGGATGCTCTCTACTAATATCACCATAAATAAAGGGAGGTTTTACACATCTACTTCCATAACTTTGAACCCAAGCATTTTTAGTAAAAGCGTATCCTTTTAATTGTTCCCCAAAATATTCAACCATATCATTTCTCTCTGGCTCTCCATGTACTAAAATATCAAGCCCTATATCTTCTTGAATTTTAATAGCATCATCAATATAGGCTTTCATGACATCTTCATAAGTATTTATATCAATCATTTGAAGTTTATACTCTTTTCTTATTGCTCTAATTTTAGGTGTTTGAGGGAACGAACCAATTGTTGTAGTTGCCAATTGTGGATATTGTAAAATATCTTTTTGGATTTTTAGCCTTTTTTCAAAACTTGTATCTCTACAAAATTTTGTATTATTTTTTACTCTATTTAAAACAGCTTTATCATGAATTTTTACTGAATTTTTTCTACTTTCATTGGCATTTTTATTTTCATTTAGTAAAGTTTCTTCTTCTTGATTCAATTTCTTATTTAAAAATAATTTTGTTAAGAGATTTATCTCTTTTAATTTTTCGTTTGCAAAACTAAGCCATGATTTTATCTCTTTGTCTAAAATAGTCTCATATTTTAGTGTATATGGTACATGTAATAAGGAGCAAGAAGTAGAAATAATTGTATTTTCTTTTGAAATTATATTTGAAATACTTTCTAATAATAAAATAGATTTTTCTAAATCATTTTTCCAAATATTTTTACCGTTAATAACTCCAGCAAAAACTTTTTTATTTTTATTTTTTATTAAGGGCACCTCTAAAAACAACTTTTTCATCCATTTAATTAAATTTTTGGAAACATATCTTATCTTCAAATTCAATTTTATTAAAAATCTTACTAAACTTCACACATTATTGGATAAAGTTTAGTAAAATTTCTATAATCTTCTTTTATTTTACTTGACTTTTACCTTTTCTAGTCTGATTATTTGTTCATATCTAAATAGGTTATATGTAAGATTTAAAAATCCTATGGATGATTTAATTCTTTTTAATCCTATGGATCTCATATGTAAGGCATCATTCATAGAGTTTGTCATAAATCCAAATATATGCTCAACCCTTGCTCTAATTTTAGATTTAATATGATTTGACTCTTTTTGGGTATTGCTAAGTGGCTTACCTCTATATCCTTTTTCATGAACAAAGCTTTTACATTCATTCTTTTCTAAAAACTCTTCTATCTCCTTACTTCTATATGCACTATCAGCATGAAGTTTATTATCTGTTTCATCTATAATATTTTTTATTTCAGTTGAATCATGTGGTGCTGCACTTGAAACACTATATTTAGTAATTAATTTAGTTTTCTCATCTGCATTTATATGATCTTTATATCCATAATGTCTTTCACCTGCTTTTGTCATCCATCTTGCATCACAATCTTTTTGAAATACTTTAGAACGATTCCCTTTTTTATCTTTTTTAGAAAATGCAATAGGAATAGCACCTTTTTTAATATCTGAATTATCACCTCTACTGTTTCTTTGTCTTGGTACATCTACAAAGGAAGCATCTATCATACTTCCTTCTTTCGCAATAACACCTTGGGTAATGAGTTGTTTAGCAAATAACTCAAATAATGTTTGAGATAGGTTTTTATTTGCTAATTGTTCTTTAAAATGCCATATTGTTTTTTCGTCAGGTATCTTATCTGTTATTTTTAAATTTAGGAATTGTTTAAATGATGTTCTGTCATTTATCTGAAACTCTGCTTGTTCATCACTTAAATTATAATACTTTTGTAGAATTAGAATTTTAAACATCATTAGCTTATCATATGCAGGTCTTCCACCAGCACCTTTTGGTTCAACATATAGAGCTTTTTCAATTGGATTCCTAAATAGTTCCCAGTTTATCACTTTATCTAATTTAGACAAAGGAGGTTGATACTCTTTGATTTTATTTTCATGATATTCTAAGTCAAATAATCCCGTCATTTTGAAGCCTTTATGAATGTTATATAATTAAATATTTTATCTAAATTATTGTTTTAAGGTGCTTGGGTTTTTAGAGGTGCCCTTAATTCAAGAGCTTCTAAATTCTCTTTTCCTTCAACAAAATCAAGTCCAAGTGCATAAATTGGAGTATTTACTAAAACTTTAGTAGCTTCATTTGAATGCTCAAAATATGTTGTTACAATTATTTTAATTTTGATGAAACTTTAGATAAAGTATCGTAAGTAGGTTTTAAAAGGCTTAATAATTTATTGTTTTTATCTGTTACAAAAATAGGTTCATCAATTTGAACATAAATTTCATCATCTAGTTTTGATATAACTTCTAAAAGTTCTTCATACAAAGGAGTTATTTTATGAAGAAGTTCAATACAATCTTTGCCATCAATTCTTTTGGATAAACTTAAATAAGTAATAGGACCTATTAAATTAATTTTTGTTTTTATTCCTAAGTTTCTTGCTTCTTTATACTCATTTACTATTTTGGTACAATTAAGTTTATATTTATCTTCAAGAGCTAATTCAGGCACGATATAGTGATAGTTTGTATTAAACCATTTTGTCATTTCCATTGCTACTGCATTTTCATTTCCTCTTGCCATTGCAAAATATAGATTTTCATCTTTAAGTGTTTTAAATCTTTTTGGAATAGCTCCTAAAAGAATAGAAGTATCTAACATATTGTCATAATATGAGAAATCATTACTGCTTATTAAATTTATACCTGCATTTTTTTGGTAAGTCCAATGTCTTTGTTTTAACTCTTGTGCAATATTTTCAAGTTCAGTAAAATCTGAATCTTGATTCCAAAAATTCTCTAAAGCTTTTTTTAACTCTCTTTGTTCACCAATACGTGGGTATCCAACTATACTATTTTTTATCATTATTTTATCCTTGTAATATATTTTTAATTATTGTTTGAAAAAATAAATAATAATGGTGGATGAACACCTGAACGTCTAAATGCAAAATAAGTAGTGTAAAAAGGGCATCGTGGAATAAACTTAAAGTTTGAAATTGCTAATTTTGTTTTTAATTTAAATAAACAATTACAATGGTAAGGTTTGAGACTTTTTATACAAAAAGTTGTTTGAAATAAAAGTTCTTCATCAGGAGGGGATTCTTCTTCATCTTGTGAAAAATCAGTAGATTGAAAAGATATTTTTTTTGATAATATTTCGTTATCTCTTAAATTTTTTGCAGTAGCGTACGTAGTTATTGCAGATAATGAAAAGTATTTTTTACCAAACCCTTTTAAAAATTTCAAAATTAACCTTTTATTTTTAATAAGATGCCAATATAGATTATCTAAGTGTTTAGTCCCTAATTCTCATGGAGTCAGCTATTATTTTATAAAAGGAGTAGATTTATGGGAAATATACAACACTCTAATGCCAAGACGACGCCAAGAATTCGAAAAGAAATACAAGAGTCTCAAGAGACAATCACAGAGTTAGCTGCAAGATTGTCCCTTAATCCAAAAACAGTAACAAAATGGAAGAATGCCAATAGAATCACTGATAAAAAAAGTGGACCGACGATAGCAAGGTCAACAGTACTAAGTCAAGAAGAAGAACAAATAATTTGTGAGTTTAGAAGAGTTACCAAGTTTGCACTAGATGATGTTTTTATAGCCCTGATGGATGAGATACCTAAAATGACAAGGTCAAACTTACACAGATGCTTGCAACGTCATGGATTAAGCCGTTTGCCCAAAGAACCCCGTGATAAAACAGAAAAAAAGAAGTTCAAAGAGTATGATATAGGATATGTCCATATAGATATTTCAGAAGTTCATAGTGAAGAAGGCAAAGCCTATATGTTCGTAGCTATAGATCGTGCTACTAAGTATACTTATGTGGAAATTCATGAAAGAATGACTCAGGCTATCGCTTGTTCATTCTTAGAAAACTTTATACAAGATATACCTTTTAAAATCCATACTATTTTAACAGATAATGGAGCTCAATTTACTTATGCACTTCTAAGTGAACATTTAAGACCAAAAGATAAGATTCATCCTTTTGATATAGTATGCCAAAAGTATAAAATAGAACACCGTTTGACTAAGTTTAGACATCCCTGGACTAATGGTCAGGTAGAAGTGATGAATAAAGTTCTTAAAGACCATACTGTGAAACTTTTTCATTATGAGACCTTAAAAGCTCTAAAGTTACACTTGATGAGCTTTCTTCTTTTATATAATTATCAGAAAAAACTCAAAGCTTTAAAGTATAAAACACCTTATGATACAATGTCTCAAATATTCAGGAAAAACCCAGAGTACTTTAAGTTGAATCCTTTGAGTAAGTCTTTGGGACTAAACAAATAGTGTAATATCTTCATCACTACTGAACTTTTGTACAGGTATATAATATAATGATGACTTTGAAATATTAAGTGCTATACATTGTTTATTTAGGGAGAGTTTATGCTCAGAATCTACAAAAGTCTTACGACTCTTAGATGAGACCAAGCTTACGAGCTTTCCCTCTAGGAAATCTCTTTCTAATGTTAATTCACCAACTTTTTTAGCCATGTTATCTTTATCTTTTTGTAAAATTTCTATCTCAGTTTTATACTCTCTTACCACCGAACTTTTATCAAATGCAAGTGACATGTTTTCTAAAAACTGTTTTTTCCAGTTTTTTAAACTTACTGGTAAAACTTCGTAATGACTTGCAATCTCATTTATAGTTTTCTCTGCCTCTAAAACCTCAAGAACTAACTTTGATTTAAATTCTGCACTATATGTTTTTCTTTTTGTACTCATTTTTATTTATCCCTATATTTTGTATTTTATTCTATCATTTAGAATAAGAATACTTGGTTAACTGGTTTGTTTTTCTAGGGACATTATATTTCAACTTTTTGTAACAAAAATGAATTAAATTATGAGCTTTTTTGTGAATTTGCAAGTGGCTCAAAGGTATATTTATTAATTTTATTTTTATAAATATATAATTTCGATACAATACAAAAAAATTATAAAAAGACAATAAAACTATGAATCAAAATGAATATGATATAAATATTACAAAATTAATAAACTGGGCACACGCTTATTATGTAGAAGATAATCCACTTGCTAGTGATGAAGAGTATGATAAATTATCAAGAGTATGCTTAGCATATGAATCGACAAATCCAAAACTATCACATCCTAATTCACCAAATAAAAGAATCGGTGGTTTTGTACTTGATGGTTTTTCTAAAGCCTCTCATCTATCGAGAATGTGGTCACAAGAAGATATTTTTAATACAAAAGAATTAGAAGCATGGATAATTAGAGCCAAAAAAGTAAGTACAAATTTAGAATTTTATTGCGAACCAAAATTTGATGGAGCAAGTTTAAATCTTATTTATAAAAATGGTTTATTAAAACAAGCTATTTCAAGAGGAGATGGTAACATTGGGGAAGATATTACAAACAATGTAAAAACAATTCACTCAATTCCTCTTCAAATAAAAGAAAAATCTTTAATAGAAATTAGAGGTGAAATAGTAATTAAGAAAAATGATTTTGAGAAAATAAACATTCAAAGACTAAAAGATAAAGAAGCACCTTTTGCAAATCCAAGAAATGCAGCGGCAGGAAGTTTAAGACAACTAGACCCAAAGATAACTGCGAAAAGAAAATTATTTTTTAATGTTTGGGGGATAGGAGAAAATAGTTTAGATTTTATAAAAAATAGTGAAATGATGGAATATATTTATACTCTTGGTTTTGCAAAACCACCTAAACAGACTATTACTACTACAGTTGAAGGAATTGAAAAATTATACCATGAAATAATTGTCGCAAGAAGTAGTATTGAAATGATGCTTGATGGAATGGTTATAAAAATTAATAACTTAGAAATACAAGAAGAACTTGGCTATACAGTTAAATTTCCAAGATTTTCATGTGCATATAAGTTTCCAGCAGTTGAAAAAACAACAAGAATAAAAAATATTATACAACAAGTAGGACGAACAGGAGTTATTACTCCTGTTGCAATAGTTGAACCAACACTAATAGATGGATCAACAGTTGAGAGAGCTTCGTTACACAACTATGATGAAATAGCAAGGTTAGATTTAAGAATCAATGATAAAGTGATTATTATAAAAAGTGGAGATATTATTCCTAAGATTACAAAAGTTTTAAAAGATAGAAGAAGTGGAGATGAAAAAGAAATACTAAGACCAATATTTTGTCCCCAGTGTTCGTCCGAACTTTTAGATGAAGGTACCTTAATAAAATGCCAAAACTTAGATTGTCCTAGTATTGTTATAAGTTCTATCATATATTTCGCTTCAAAAAACTGTATGAATATTGATGGTTTAGGTATAAAAATAGTTGAACAGTTAGTAAAAGAGAATAAAATTCATGATATATTAGATTTATACTCTTTAAAATATGAAGATTTATCTACTCTTGAAGGTTTTAAAGAAAAAAGAATCAATAATTTATTAAAGTCAATTAAAAACACAAAAAATACTAATCTTAATCAAGTTATAAATGCTTTAGGCATTGAACATATTGGCGAAGTTGCATCTAAACAAATCTGTTTAGAGTTTGGATTACATGTGATTAATATTGATTTAGAATCATTAGTATCTATTAATGGAATCGGTGAACAGATGGCTAATTCTTTTACTGAATTTATGAGAGTAAACAAAGAACTTGTATTAAAACTTATTGAATTTATAAACCCGATAATAGATGAAAAAGTAGAAATAAAAGAAAATTCTTTTAAAGATAAAATAGTTGTACTAACAGGAACAATGAGTGTTAGTAGAGGAGTAATCAAAAAAGACTTAGAAGCACTTGGAGCAAAAGTTAGCTCTTCTATTTCTAAAAAAACTGACTATTTGATTTATGGAGAAGACGCTGGAACTAAATATGATAAAGCTATTTCATTTGGAGTTTCAACTTTAAATGAAATAGAAATGAAAGAAATGATTTAATTTCTTTCATTTGTCTTAAAAATGTTACCTTTTTCTATACTTTCAATAAGTTATAAGTAAATACTTTAAATAAAGTTAGGTTTTAGACACAAATACTTTATAATAATTTAAGAACTAAAAAATCAAAGGTAATAATAATGAGTGAATATTTCAAAAGAGAAAAATCAATAACAATGACTATGTTAATGACTCCAGATAAAGCTAACTTTTCAGGAAATAATGTACATGGTGGTGAGATTCTTAAAATGTTAGATCACGTTGCATACGCCTGTGCAGCTAGATATACTGGCAGTTATGTAGTAACATTATCAGTTGACATGGTTTTATTTAAAAACCCGATTAAAATTGGCTCACTTGTTACTTTTCATGCTTCTGTTAATTATACAGGTAGAACTTCTATGGAAATTGGAATTAAAGTAATTTCTGAAGATATAAAAGATCATAGTATTAAAAATACAAATGTTTGCTATTTTACAATGATTGCGATAGATGATAATGGTAAGACTACACCTGTTCCAAAACTCCTAATTGAATCAGAAGACGAAAAAAGAAGATACAATGATGCAATAGCTAGAAGAGAAAATAGAATATCAACAAGAACTCATTAAGATAAAATAAAAAAGGGAATGAAAATATTTGAGACTGTAAATCTAACTATATAAATCCAAAAATATAATCATCTAATAAAATATCAAATAAAAAAAATCTATACCTTTAGTTCCAAGTGACAAAAATAAAATTAACAAAAAAGAACTTAAAAAAGAACTTTGTGATACAAATTAATACAGCAAAAGCTGTATTAATTAATTTTTTACTTTCATTGATACAAATCAAAGTTAAGTTAAGTTAATTAAGTTAGGATTGTAAGAACTAATTAACAAAAGGATTCTTTAATGAAAATTTTTTTATTACTAACTGCAATATTTGTCTATATAGCTTATGCTAGCCCTTATAAAAAATGTACTGGTTGCCATGGTGCAAACGGAGAAAAAGTTGCTTTAGGTAAATCAAAAGTTATCAAAGATATGACTAAAGCTGATGTAGTTTCTGCATTAAAAGGTTATAAAGATGGTTCTTATGGTGGAACTATGAAAGGTCTTATGAAAGGTCAAGTTATGTCTTTAAGTGATGCTGATATGCAAGCAATCGCTGATCAAATAGGTAAATAAAAGAGACTATAACTAAATTCTCGTATAGTATCATATTTGCAATATTCTATTATACGAGATTATTGAACACTCCCACGGATTAAGATATTTAAGATAACCAATTATTTATAATTTCTTCTTTATTAAATATTTTTGATTTTATTCTAGTAATATTTGCTATTGCTACTAATTCTTTGCTAGCTTTTTTCAGATCATCATTTATAATAAAATAATCATACTTTTGGAAAGATTTTATTTCGACTCTTGCGTTATCTAATCTTTTAGAAATAACTTTTTTTTCATCTGTATCTCTACTAGTTAATCTTGTTTCTAATATTTCTAAATTAGGAGTTGTAATAAATACAGAGGTTACAATATCACTTAATTTCTTTCTAACTATTTCATGCCCTTGAACGTCGATATCAAATATTAAAAGTTTTGCTTTTTTTAGTGCTTTATGTATTGGTTTCAATGAGGTACCATAATAATTTCCATGCACTTCTGCCCACTCTAAAAAATGGCCATTTTTTATATCTTCTTTAAATTCTTCTTTAGAAACAAAAAAATAATCGATACCATTTTTTTCTCTAACTCTTGGTTCTCTAGTAGTTGTAGAAATAGAAAAGTAATAATCATTTATATCTTTATATACATTTTTAAGTAGAGTAGACTTACCACAACCACTAGGACCTGATAATATTAAAATTGCACCTTTTGTTTCCATTATTTGTTTACTTTCATACACAATGTTATATCTACATCTTCACCGTTTGATAATCTATCAATAACTTTTTGGTCAAACTTTTGTAAAAATGGTTTTAACTCACTAATATTATAATTATTTAGAATTAGTCTAATTACTTTTTTTTCAGCTAAATCAATATCAAATTCATATTCATCTACTTCACTTAGAGCATCATCTATTATTTCAGAAATATCTTTCCAATCACTTGTATTAGCGATAACTTCATTACTGATATCTTCATCGTGTAAAATATCACGTATTTTATTCAGTTCTAAATTATCAAGAATTCCACCATCTTTAATTGATGCAATATTTACAATACTTTCATCACTCTCTTCATCAATATTATATGCAATATCATCAGCAAGAGATTCAATATAGTTAGAAGCTAGTTCTTCTTCATTTATATTTTTTGAGAATTCTTTTTCATTTTCATTATCATTTTTTATAACAATAATTTGCTCATTTAAAAGTTCTTCTAATTGTGTTGGTAAAAAAGGTCTCTTTAGTATGAAGTCTCTTGATTTATCAAAAGATAACTCTTCACTTGTAATTGCAGCAAGTTTTTTTGTTTTTTGTTTTAAACTATTAAAATTATCATCTATAAACGCTTCATCAATAAAAATAAAATCTGTACTATGTTCTATATTTAAATCATTTTTTATCGCTAAAGTAATATTTAATTTTTTACAAACTAATAAAAATATTTTTTCAATCATAGCAGTTTTTGTAATGAGTATTAAGTCCATATCTATTTCAATTCCTGAAGCTCTAAATTTTCTAGTTTATAAACCTTATCACATTGATTAGCTAAATCTATTTCATGAGTCACAAGAATCAACCCTGCATCATGTTGTTTAATATAATCATGTAAAATGTCTAAAACAAATTGGGCTGTACCTTTGTCCAAATTTCCAGTTGGTTCATCAGCAAATATAATTTTTGGTTTTTTAGTCATCACTCTAGCAATAGACAATCTTTGTTGTTGTCCACCACTTAACTCTCCAACACTTTGATTCATAACAAAATCAATATCTAACTTTTTTAATAAGCCCTTATCAATCTCATTCCCACTTAAAAGTGTTGCAATTTCCAAATTATCAGTTGCTGAAAAACCTCGAAAAAGATAATGTGCTTGAAATATTATACCAAAATCTTCTCTTCTTATATTTAAAAGTTTATCTGTTTTTATTTTATAAATATCTTGCTTATTAAAAATTATCTCTCCATTTTTAGGTTTTAATAAAGAGCATAATATATTTAATAAGGTTGATTTACCACTACCACTATGTCCAATAATAGCAATTGATTCTTTTTTTACTAAAGATAAATTTACATTTTTAAAAAGTTCATAGTCAAATTCGTGAGAGAGATTTTTTGCAGTTAATAAAATTTTGGAATCAGTAGTAATAAGTGACTCATTATTTAATATTTCACCCATTACTATAATCCATTTTTATATTTTATAAGTAGTTATTTAGCCATTTGCGCTGCAACTTCTGCTGCGAAATCTTCTTTTTTTCTCTCAATGCCTTCACCAAGCTCGAATCTAATATAAGACACGATTTTAATAGATGCATCAACTTCAGCAATTGCTTGCTCAACAGTTTTTTTATCATCCATTACATACGCTTGTGATAATAAAGCAAATCTACCATCTAATTGAGTATTATCAGAAATAAATCTTTCGATTTTACCAGTAGTAATTCTATCCCAAATTTTCTCAGGTTTACCTTGTTCTTTTAATTCAGCTTCAAATCTAGCTTTAGCATTTGCTAATGCTTCATCAGTTAACTGAGATTTAGAAACAAATTTAGGAATATTTTTTAAAGGTTTTTTTAATCTAACTAACTCATCATTTTCTGCTTCAATTTCAGCAATAATTGCTCTGTTTTCAGACTCAACAAATGCAGGGTCTAAATCAGTATAAGTAATTACTGTTGGTTTCATAGCAGATGCATGCATAGCAAGATATTTTAATAATGCAATTGCTTTTTCTTTAGCAGAATCGTCACAAGTTGCAGCTAATAAAACTCCAACTCTCCCATTTGTATGTACATAAGCATTTACAACAGTACCCTTAACAGAAGCTAATTTTCTAGCAACTAGATTTTCACCAATTATAGCAATTTTTCCGTTTAAGAATTCTGTAAATCCCATACCATCAATAGTTGAAACAGCAAGCATTTGGGCATCAGCGATATCGTTATTTTGTGCATGAGATGCAATCTCTTGCGTTAAATTTAAAAAGTTTTTATTTTTAGCAACAAAATCAGTTTGTGCATTAAGCTCTAATATAGTTGCAATAGTATTATCATCATTTACTTTAACAGCAACAACACCTTCAGCAGCAACATTTCCAGCTTTTTTAGCAGCTTTACCAAGTCCAGCTTCTCTTAAAGCTTGAACAGCTTTATTTAAATCACCTTCAGTTTCATTAAGTGCATTTTTACAATCAAGCATACCTGCACCAGTCATTCCTCTTAATTCTTTAATTAATTTTGGAGTAGCCCCTGCCATGATTATGCTTCTTCTATTTTTGCTTCAGTTTTTGCTTCAGCTGTAACTTCTGCAACCACTTCAGTTACTTCTTCTTTTGCAACCACTTCAGTTACTTCTTCTTTTGCAACAACTTCTTCTTCATCAGTTCCATTTTCTTCGGCTAAAATAGCTTTACCTTCATTAATTGCGGCAGCCATTTCATTACAAAATAGTTGAATTGATCTAATAGCATCATCATTTCCAGGAATTGGAAAATCAACTAAATCAGGATCACAATTTGTATCTAAAGGAGCAATTACAATAATTCCTAATCTTCTTGCTTCTAAAATTGCAATTTTTTCTTTAACTGCATCTAAAACAAACATCATTTCAGGAAGTTTGTGCATTTGTTTAATTCCACCAAGGTATAATTCTAACTTAGTTTCTTTTCTAGTAAGCATTAATGCTTCTTTTTTAGTTAAAAGATCTAATTGACCTTCTTCTCTCATTTTTTTAATAACTTCTAATTTTCTAACTGATCTTTTAATTGTTCCGTAGTTTGTAAGCATTCCACCTAACCATCTATGGTTAACGTAAGGCATTCCACAATTTTCGGCAGCTCTCTGAACAGCATCACTTGCTTGTTTTTTAGTACCAACAAAAATCATTGTTTCACCAATAGCAGATCTATCTCTAACTACATTATATGTATATCTAAAGTATCTTAATGTTTTTTGTAAATCAATAATATAAATATTTTTTCTAACACCGAAAATAAATTTCTTCATTTTTGGATTCCATCTTCTTGTTTGGTGTCCGAAGTGAACTCCACATTCTAATAGGTCTTTCATTGTAACCATAACTTTTTCCTTGTTTTTATTTTTTAGGGTTTTGCCTCTGTGCCCCTTAATGTTTAAGAATAAACTTAACACAACCCGTACCAGGATTGACACATGTGAGATTTCTATTGTATAAATAGAAACGTAATTTTATCTAAAATATCTTTAACTTTTCTTTAAGCTATTTATTGTCCAGTTTCACCACGTTATGGTTGCCTAGGAGTCTATCGGATTAGCTAGATCCTAAATCATGATTATGACTAAATGTATCATATTGATAAATTAAAATTTTCAATTATTCATTTTGCAGAATAAATTTCAATATTATTGCTCAAATACTGCTATTATTACCTCTTTTAACAGCTAATTATATGTAGTCTTTTCAGATTATATCCTATACAAACAAGATTCCATTCACCTTTGGCTTTTTTAAATCCTCTAAACATAAATTGTCTAAATCCGATTACATGTTTTATAATACCAAAGACAGGTTCTACTGTACTTTTTCTTTCTGAATATATTTGTTTACCTTCTTTAGTTTGTAATCTGTGTTTTAGTTTTTCTACAATTGTTGGATTGGGAGGTAGTGGTTCTTCATCTGTGAATCTTGTTTCTAATGCTTGGTTATGATGCTCTTTACCAAATGAAATATAAGGTATTGTATTTTTATCTTCACATAGTTGAATATTATCTTTACTAAAGTATCCTGCATCTGCTAAAAAAGATACTGGTTTTAATGATGGATGTTTATCATACCATTTAAAGCTTGGTATAACTTCTTGTTTATCGTTAGAGTTTTGAGTTAGATGTTGATGTACTGTTAATCTTGAATCATGTTCTACTGAAGCTTGTCCGTTATATGCTTGCATATAACCTCCACCAGATACTGGCATAATTCTAGATTCATCATCCGTAAGATTTACTTGGTCTTTATCATTAGGAGTTGAATCTGGTTCTTTTAGAACTCTACCTTTAGATTTTTTACCTGTTAGTTTTTCTGTATCTTCTGTATATTTTAATTTATTATCATACTCTTTTTTATCTTTTTCATATCTAGTAATTGATCTTATTTCTATTTTGGAAATAGCATCTTTTATAACTTTTAAACGATCTTCTCTTCTTGATATCTCTTGCGGTATGTTCATACCTATATTTTCATCTTTATTATCTATGTCTTTAGCTTGAGCCATTAAAGATTTAACTTCATTTTCAAGTTGTTTTTGTAATTGTTTAGCATGCTTATAGCTAAGTGCTTTATGTTTAGAAGCATTTGCTTTTATTTTAGTTCCATCAAGGCTAACTTTTCCAACTTTTAATAATCCTGAGCCTTTAGCTATTAAAAGTATCTGTACAAATATATCTTCAAGTTCATTTAAAAATCTTTGTCTAAAATTTGCTATTGTATCATGGTCAGGATGACTGTTTGCAGCTATATATCTAAATGCTATAGAATCATATGCAGCATTCTCTAACTTTCTACTGGAAAAGATACCTGTAGAGTATCCATAAAATAATAATCCAAGTAATATCTTTGGATGATATGCTTGTTTACCAGATCTTCCACTATACTGTTTATCTATACTTGATATATCAAGTTGATCTATTATATCAACAATAAATCTTGCAAGATGATTTTGAGGTAGCCAATCTTTAATTGATGGTGGTAAGAGATAAGCTTGATCTCTATCATAAGATATATATTTATTCATTTAGATACTTTTTAAGTTATTTTATAGATGTAATTATAGCTAAATATTAATGTTTAAGCCCTTATACAAGGGGTATATCACGAGTTTTTTATTGAAAAATATTTAGATGTGTATCCGATAGACTCCTAGTGGTTGCAAGTATGGTTCATCTAACTCTTTAAATAAAGTATCTCTACTTTTCTTTAATCGTTTCATAACCTTAGAGTTATAAATATCAAGCAATGGAGATATAGCATCATTAAGTTCTTCAACATCAAAGAATTTTCTATGCCGAAGAACGGCTAATATCCATCTTTGAATTGCTTGAACTCCTTGTTTATCTTTTGGTTTATATGGTCTTGCTGGTTCAATTACACACCCATAATGATTTGCCATTGCTTTATAACTTTCATTTAAAACAATCCCATCTTTATTATTTGAAATAACTGCACTTTTTAGGTTATCTGGTACTAATATTTTAGGTACTCCTCCAAAGAAGTTAAAAGCTTTTGTGTGCGACTTTATAAAGTATTCTTGCTTTTGACTAGGTGTTGCATCTACATATGTATAACCTGATGCTCCTAATACTGCTACAAATATTTGAGCTTTTGAAATAACTCCTGTTTTACTATTATAAATAGGAACAGTAACACCACTATAATCTACAAATAATTTTTCACCATTTAAGTGTATTTGTCTCATTGATGGGTTTAATTTCTTTTTATATTTATGATAATAAGTTTTAAATTGAGTGTATCCATAACCATCAGGATTCTGCTCTTTATACTCTTGCCATAACAATAGATATGTAACACCTTTTTTACGAATTTCTTTATCAATATATTCAACATCAGGTTTAGGTCTTAAAGATTGCCTGTGTAATATAGTTTGTTCAGGGAAAAGCATTTTATACATAATATCTTCATCATGCAATAAAAAATCTTCCAGTT
This sequence comes from Halarcobacter sp., assembly GCA_965243765.1. Classification (GTDB taxonomy): domain Bacteria; phylum Campylobacterota; class Campylobacteria; order Campylobacterales; family Arcobacteraceae; genus Halarcobacter. Next base: position 317,043 of record CBDEWB010000019.1, on the reverse strand, counting down.
TATCTGGTAATATCTCAAATCTTCTACAATATTCAGCTGCAGCAGATCTAGATACACCAAGACTCTTTGCTATTCTCCTATATGAGAAATCCATTTGATACTTTAATTTTAGTATCTCTTTAATCTGTTTCATTAAAACTCTCCTCATTGATACACTCCTAATATTTTTAGAAGTGTAGTTTAATATGGAGAATATCTCAAACTTAAATTAGTTTTAATCCAGCAAATAAACTTAATTTAAACTTTCCTATCACTTTTTCAACCAAAGTGTCCAGATAAAAAGTGATACGGTGTCTTTTTGTTAACCGCTAGGGTGTCTTTTTAGAAAGTGATATGGTGTCTTTTTGGGAGTGATTTTTGCAGTAACGTCTTTTATATTTAATCTTTTAAGTATATCAATGCGACATTTAAAAGCTTGATATTTTCGCGTCTATTACCTTGTTTCTCCTCCTAGGTTTTGTTATCTTAGTTCTTATATGTTACTAGTTTTTTAATATCAATAAAGAACCAGCACCTATCATAACACCACCTGAGGTTTTATTTAATTTATTCATTGCACTTTGGCTTTTTAAAAGTTTTCTTGCTCTTGTTGCCATATATGCGTAGCTTAACAATACAGAAGCTAGTGTTATTGATACTATTATAATAGCAATAACAATATCAATTGTTGTTAAAATTTCTAAACTCATAAAAGCAGGTAAAAAACCTAAATAAAATATAATTACTTTTGGGTTTGCTAATGTAATTAATAATCCACTAAAAAAGTTTGTTTTCCAAGATAATTCATTGTTTCCAACTATTTCATGTGGTAAAACTTTTGATGTCCATATTTTATATCCTAAATATATTAAATATGCACCACCAATATATTTAACTAAAATAAAAAATTCCCCTAAAACTTGCGCAACAAGATTTAGTCCATAAATTGCTAATAGTAAAAATATAATATCTCCAACAACAATACCCACTACTAATAAACTTGCATTTGCAAAACCACTTGCAATAGCTCTTGATATTGTTGCAAATACTCCAGGTCCTGGACTTGTCGCCAATAAAAACATTGCACCAATTAGTGCTAATGAACTCCATAATGTCATAAAATCTCCTTTTTGAAGATAACGTTTGACTTGAGAAACAAGGTAAGCTAACGTCTTTTATATTTAATTTTTTAAGTATATCAATGCGACACTTAAAAGCTTGATATTTCGCGTCTATTACCTTGTTTCTTTCTCCAACGTTTTGTTAGCTATCTCTATACTACCCCAATATGTCAAGACAACTTTCTATAAAATCTAATTCCCACTATCAACTGTAACTTTATGCCACAATTTCATCTAATTTATTATAATGTACATCATTTATTTTCATACTATGAAAGTATACATTCATAGGTTTTTTATAATTTAAAGTTTGATGAAATCTTCTATAATTATAAAACTCCATATAATCTGTAACATCATTTTTCAATGTTGATATTTTGAAATATTCATTAAGATATATCTTTTCCACCTTTGCACTTCTCCAAAATCTTTTTATACATATATTATCTGTTGCTCTTCCTTTTCCATCCATTGAAATAATAATATTATTATCCTTTAATGTTTGAGTATGAATGTAAGAGGTATATTGACTACCTTGATCGGTATTAAATATTTCTGGTTTTCCATATTTGGATAAGGCTTCATTTAGCACACCCATGACTAAGTCAGTATCCATTGTATTAGATATTCTCCATGATAATATGGCTTTAGAATACCAATCTATAATAGCTGCCATATAGACCATTCCCTCTTTTATTTTAATGTATGTTATATCAGTACTCCATACTTGATTTGCTCTTACTGTATCAAGTCCTCTAATTTTATATGAATGTTTAGGATGTTGTTTATCAGCCCAAGAAGTATTTGGTGGACGTACAACTAGTACAGCTCTTAAACTTAACTGTTTACGATATTGGCGTACTGTATTGATACAGACATTGTATCCACGTTCTAATAACTCTTTGTGTACTTTAATATAACCATAACATGGTATATCTACAAATATTTTAACTATCTCATTTTTAATATCTTGTTTTATAGGTTTATAATGTCCCTAGAAAAACAAACCAGTTAACCAAGTATTCTTATTCTAAATGATAGAATAAAATACAAAATATAGGGATAAATAAAAATGAGTACAAAAAGAAAAACATATAGTGCAGAATTTAAATCAAAGTTAGTTCTTGAGGTTTTAGAGGCAGAGAAAACTATAAATGAGATTGCAAGTCATTACGAAGTTTTACCAGTAAGTTTAAAAAACTGGAAAAAACAGTTTTTAGAAAACATGTCACTTGCATTTGATAAAAGTTCGGTGGTAAGAGAGTATAAAACTGAGATAGAAATTTTACAAAAAGATAAAGATAACATGGCTAAAAAAGTTGGTGAATTAACATTAGAAAGAGATTTCCTAGAGGGAAAGCTCGTAAGCTTGGTCTCATCTAAGAGTCGTAAGACTTTTGTAGATTCTGAGCATAAACTCTCCCTAAATAAACAATGTATAGCACTTAATATTTCAAAGTCATCATTATATTATATACCTGTACAAAAGTTCAGTAGTGATGAAGATATTACACTATTAAATATGGTTAATGATATATACTCAGAGTTTCCATATTATGGAACAAGAAGAATGCTAACTGCATTAGAAAATGAAGGATTCTTTGTAGGTAGAAAGTTGATCAAAACAATCTATCAATATCTAGGGATAAGAGCGATATATCCTACAAAGAAGACCACTATACCAAATAAAGAACATTATAAATATCCATACTTATTGAAAGAGTTTAAAAATGATAAAAATCAAGTAATTATTGATACTCCAAATAAAGTATGGAGTACAGATATTACATATATTAAACTTGAACGAGGTCATGTTTATTTAGCTGCAATTATTGATTGGAATACCAAGAAAATATTATCTTGGAAACTATCAAATACAATGGATGTATCACTTACAACAAGTGTGTTAAATGAAGCATTAAGTCTATATCCTAAACCTGATATAGTGAATACTGATCAAGGCTCACAATATACAGCGTCAGCTCATGTTGATATATTAAATAAACATGATATTAAAATATCCATGGATGGTAAAGGGCGAAGTATCGATAATATCGTAATTGAGAGATTCTGGCGTAGTATCAAATATGAAGAAATATATCTAAATGATTATAAAAGTATGAATGAATTGAGATACTCAATTGATAATTATATGCAAAAATATAATAGTAGAAGATTACATTCAGCTATTGGAAATAAGACACCAAATGAGGTATATTTTAAAGCTATTAATAATTTAGATAGTAAATTGTTACAAAAAGTATCATAGGTATTTGGAATAAGAAAACTTGGTTAAGTGGTCTTGACAAGGGAGGACATTATAGATTTACCATAGGTACATAAAATAAATTACTTCTATTATAATTAAGTAGTTTACATTGTTTTACAACTGAAATTATTTTACTATCTGTTTTATCTGCCAACTCTTTTTTATAGCTAGAGTCCAAGCTCTTTAACTTTCCCACAGCCCACTCATTCTCTACAGTTAATTGACCTACTTTTTTAGCGTACGCACCTACTTTTGCTTGTAATTTTATATTTTCTTCTTTATATTCTTTAACTGCTTTAGCAGGTTCCATTGCAACTACTGCATTCTCTAAAAATATCTTTTTCCAGTTTTGCAAATTCTTCGGTGTTATATTATTTTTACTTGCAATTTGTGTTAATGTTTTGTCTTCTTTTAAAAGTTCTAGTACTAATCTTGTTTTGAATTCAGCACTATAAACTGTTCTTGTTCTGCTCATATTATTACCTGTTTAGTCCCAAAGACTTACTCAAAGGATTCAACTTAAAGTACTCTGGGTTTTTCCTGAATATTTGAGACATTGTATCATAAGGTGTTTTATACTTTAAAGCTTTGAGTTTTTTCTGATAATTATATAAAAGAAGAAAGCTCATCAAGTGTAACTTTAGAGCTTTTAAGGTCTCATAATGAAAAAGTTTCACAGTATGGTCTTTAAGAACTTTATTCATCACTTCTACCTGACCATTAGTCCAGGGATGTCTAAACTTAGTCAAACGGTGTTCTATTTTATACTTTTGGCATACTATATCAAAAGGATGAATCTTATTTTTTGGTCTTAAATGTTCACTTAGAAGTGCATAAGTAAATTGAGCTCCATTATCTGTTAAAATAGTATGGATTTTAAAAGGTATATCTTGTATAAAGTTTTCTAAGAATGAACAAGCGATAGCCTGAGTCATTCTTTCATGAATTTCCACATAAGTATACTTAGTAGCACGATCTATAGCTACGAACATATAGGCTTTGCCTTCTTCACTATGAACTTCTGAAATATCTATATGGACATATCCTATATCATACTCTTTGAACTTCTTTTTTTCTGTTTTATCACGGGGTTCTTTGGGCAAACGGCTTAATCCATGACGTTGCAAGCATCTGTGTAAGTTTGACCTTGTCATTTTAGGTATCTCATCCATCAGGGCTATAAAAACATCATCTAGTGCAAACTTGGTAACTCTTCTAAACTCACAAATTATTTGTTCTTCTTCTTGACTTAGTACTGTTGACCTTGCTATCGTCGGTCCACTTTTTTTATCAGTGATTCTATTGGCATTCTTCCATTTTGTTACTGTTTTTGGATTAAGGGACAATCTTGCAGCTAACTCTGTGATTGTCTCTTGAGACTCTTGTATTTCTTTTCGAATTCTTGGCGTCGTCTTGGCATTAGAGTGTTGTATATTTCCCATAAATCTACTCCTTTTATAAAATAATAGCTGACTCCATGAGAATTAGGGACTAAACAATTACCCTCTATTTTTATTGTTTAATTTTACTATTTTAAGAATTAAACTTTAGAAAAAATTGTTTGTTTTTCTTGGGGTAGTATAATGCTAGTTTTTATTAAAGCAAATGAGTGTTCAACTTTTGCTCTGATTTTATGTTTTGGTTTTTCATTTTCTCTTTGATTCTTTCTATCTTCATCACTCATTTTATTTCTCTCTTTAAGACAAACATTATTTTTAATATCTTTTTCTTTTAGTAGTTCATCAATAGCTTCTGATTTATAAGCTTTATCTGCACCTGATGATTTAATATCATCACCTAATTTTTCAACAAATGTATCAACGGTAGATATATCTGAGGTATTGGCAAATGTTGTCATTGTTTCTAAAATAGCTCCTGAATCTGCATCTGTTGATATATGATTCTTATATCCTGTTGCATATTGTTTTTTACCTGCTTGATAACCTGTTCTTACATCTTTATCTATCTTTTGTTTATGCTCATAACTATCATCTTCAATTATCTTTTTTGAAGTTTCAATATCTTTAGTATCTTTATTTTGAATCTCATCAAGTTCTTCATTTTTAAGAGTTATAAGATTTCTTTTTTAATAATCTTGATATTTGTTTTGATGATGGTTTTTTCTTTTGTAATTCTTCTTCAATAAGTATATCTATCGCTTTATTTAAAGCTTCAACCTTTTGTCTACTTTCACTTTTTTGTTCTTTATTTTTATTTTTGATTCTATTATTATGAGACTTTGTTAATGTTGCATCTACTAGTACATCTTTACCACCTGTTGCTATTAATCCTGCCTTTTCAAGTTGCTTATTAATATTTGTAAAAAGTTTACCATGAAGATTATTTTTAATTAAAGAATTTCTAAATCTACCTATTGTAGTTGAGTCTGGTGCTAATGATTCTAAGCTTAATCCTGCAAATTTCATATAAAGTAAATTTACATTAAGTCCTTCTTCAGCTTTTTCATCACTTAAATCATAAAACTTCTGAATAAGTAAGATTTTAAACATTAATATTTGATCATATGCTTGTACTCCACATACATTTTTACTTCCTGTTCCATTCTTCTTTAATATAGGTCTTAATTTATTAAAATCTATTATAGAATCTAATTGTTTTAAAAAAGAATCTACATATTCTAATCTATCATTAAGAGCATAATCTGAAAAAGAGAGGTTTGAATCTTTAAATGCCAATTTATTACCTTTTTGCTTAAATATCTTTAATTTATATGTGTAATTATAGCTAAAAATAGCCTTTAAATACCTTAACTAAAGGCTTGGTTGAGATTTATTTTAGAGTGTTACTGTGCAGTGGTCTCATTGTTATAGTATGGCTATAAGAGATAGAATTTGGTATAAGCATAGCTTCCATAAATGTAGTCTTTCCTACATTATTTTTACCACCTATTAAATTTACCCTCTTAAATCCATCATTACAATTTTTATTTTTTTATTTTTAGAAATTGCACTTCAGATTTAAATTTTGGATTCATCTAATTTCTTTGTAAAGTTCTTTTTATTTGTTGATGTTAAATTATACATTATTTTTTAATTTTACTATTTTAAGAATTAAACTTTACAAAAAAATGTTTGTTTTTCTTGGGGCAGTATAGTACTTTTTAGTCTAGTAAGTTCATACTGTTCTGAATGCTCTCATCCATAAATTTAAAAAGCTCATCTTTGTCATTAATAGCTGTTAAGTATTCACTTCTATGTTCATTTTCAATAAGAGGTGGAACGATATTATTTTGAATAGCTTGAAAAGCCATAATTAATCTTCCCACTCTTCCATTGCCATCAGCAAATGGATGTACTCTTTCAAATAAAATATGAAACTCTGCAATATCTTCTAAACTCATCTTATTGCTATGAAATCTATAAAGTAGATTTTCAATATCATTTGAAATTTTATTTGGTGCTGATAATTTTATATCAACACCTTTTATATATCGTTCATCTAGTCTATATGCTCCGATAGGTTTAGAAACAAATTGTGGTGCTACATGTAGAGCATCTTCAAACATAATTGCATGGATGTCTTTTATAAAACTACTATTAATAATATTTTCTTTATTAGTAGCCTCACGAACTATTACATCATAAGCTTTTGCAAAGCCTAAGATAACAAGTTGTTCGTGTAGTGGCTTATCTCCAGCAGTATTTCCATGTTCAAGTAACTTTTTTGTTTCACCGAAAGAAAGAGTTGTTCCCTCCATCGCATTTGAATGGTGCGTGATTGAGATTCGTAATTGTCTGAAAAGTTCTTCTCTTTGTTTTAGTGTTAATTCATTTAGTTTTTGCATCTTTTACTCTTCATCTTGTATTATATTAATAATAGCCATATCTTTTGCTTGTTCTAAAAATATATTTATTGCACTTGTAAATTGGAATGTATCATAATCATTATTATATTTAATAATATTCCGTTTTTGACAATCATTTTTAAGTAATGATTCTATACCTATATTTCTACACACACTTTTATAACTTGAATTTTTAATTATAATCTCAATATCTTTTATTTTATAGTTCCTATAAAGTTCTTCATATAAATCTTTTCCTTGTAAATTAATGTTATCTACTAAAATAGCTAAAATCAACATTAAATTTCTTGAAAACTTTTCACTAGTATTATCTGATGCTAAATAAATCACTTCTGATGTTTTAATTAAATCATATTGAAAGCTTTCTTTAAAAAATATTTTATAAAAATTATAGTTAGGAACTAATATATCATAGACTGCTTTTCCTTGTAAAATAAATTTACCATTTAATAAGTTTTGTACAATTTCATAATGTTTTTCTGGATAGTTCAATTTAGACTCCTAATTTCAATAGTTGGTACATCTATTACTTTATCAGATAAATTAATCTCAATTCTTTTATTTTTATATTCAATATCTATATCATTGTCAAAAATTAATTTCGATAAATCAAAAAAGTTTTTACTCTCAACTATATTTAATTCACTTTTCAACTCTTCGTATATCCAAGTATAGAAACTTTCTATAGGAAGTGATTTCAATAGTCTATTTTTGTATTTTTGTTTATTAAAAATCCAAACATCTTCTAAAGGTTTAGTTTCATTAATAATAATATCTTCATCTATATCAGTATAGCCTTCCCAAATATTTTGTGCTTCATACTCTGCATTGGTTGAATATGTAATATCTCGTTGTTTATCTAAAAGCGTTGGTACTGTATATGAATTATTGTCATTCAAAAAATTGATACAACCTGTTAAAATATCACTACCTGATTTTATTCTGTCAAGTAATGGAATAACTTCGCTACTTAGAAGTCTATTTTTATTAAGTATTTCACTCTTTGTTTTATCGTATGAATTGTATAGTTTTATATAGATTCTTTTTAAATTCTCATCTTTGTTATTAAACCTTTGTTGGCTTGATTCGTCAATGATATTATCTATAATGTATAAAATTGATTCACTATGATTTTGTAAAATAATATTTAATGGCTTTACATAGGTTATAGTTAATTCTGAAGCCTTTTGGAGCTTTTTTGGATAATCTAATTTTTGATTATTTGCCTTTATATATTTAGTTTCTTTTATGAGTTTACTAATATTTTTTTGTAATTGATTTTCAAATTTACCTATTTCATTATTTAATGCTTCTACAGTTTGTATAATTTCATTTTTAGTAGTTGCACTTTTTAATTTTCTATATAAAGAATCTAATGATTTATGATATTTTTCAATTTGTTCAGGCATATCAAGAGAGAAGTCATCTAATAAAAAAGAGATAAAACTACCATAAGTTTCATTGAGTATAAATGTATCATCAATTCTTTGTTCAATTATTTCATATTCTATTAAATTATCAACTAAAATATTACTATTATTAAAAATAGTTTCTATCTCTTCGATTAGTATAAGCCCATTTTGTTTATTCAGTTTATAAATAGTTTTTATTTCATCAAAATACTCTTCTAAAAATCTTAATATTCTTTTTGGGTCAATCATAAGTTATCCATTATAATTTGCTGTTCTAAGTATTCACCTGTATTTTCAAGTTGTTCTCTTATGTTTATAACTTCTTTTTTTAATGATATTTTTACATTTTTATGTATAGTATCTTTTTCTTTTCTTTTCGTTGAATATTTTTTAGATAAGAATTCGAAATTATCAGGAATAAAAAGTTTACAATTGTTATAGATATCAGATGCTTTTAAATATTCACTCAGCCCTACAGAATCATAATCACCAAAATGTAAATACTCTTCACACTCTATATTTCTAAGAATATCTTTTTTTGGAAATCTACCATAAAAGTGAATATATACAAAATCTTTTCCTAATAATTTTTCAGCATTTAAAAATGGTTGTAAATTTTCTACAAAACATATTTTTTGAGTTTTCATATTTTTTAAAACTGTACTAAATAATTGATGTTCTTGTGTGATATCTTTTAAAGAAATCTCCTTATTATTAATTATAATATCTTTAAATCCACGAATAAATATAACTCTATCTTTGTGAATAGGAGTCGCTTTAGTATCTCTGAATTTTTTCTGGTTATCAATTTCAGTTTTTATATCTATATTTGGATTTGGGAATTTTTTAGAATAAAATTCATTAAAACGCTTCTGTTTTAAAATTTCTATATATCCTTTTCCTCTTTGTATTGGTTCAATGACTTTTGAACTTACTAAAGATTTAAATATAGATGAGTTTTTTATACTTATAGGTATAGGTTTGTCAGCTTTTTTATTATTTTTTAATTTTGTATAAAAATCAAATTCAATTTTTGACATAAATTGCTCTATTATCATCAACTAAAATCTTTTTAGTCTTTTTATCTTCTATCAAATCATAATATTTATCAATATGTGGTTTTTTGTCTGGAGCAGCAAATATTGGTATAAAATTATTTTCTTTACATCTTTTAATAAGCTCATAAATGTTATCATCATCAACTTCGCCTAATTCATCTATATAAATTACTAATTTATTCTTTTCATCTTGTATAATTAAATCTCTCATTATTAAAATAAAAAGTGTTATTTTAAGTATTCTATCCGTTCCATTTGATTCTGTTTGTTTATTTAAATTTGCAATATTACCATTAATTACAAATCTAATATCAAATAAATCTGATAAATGAAACTTCTTTGACTTACTAATATATTCTCTTAAAATTTGCATCTTTTGTTTATGATCATCTTGAAAAAGAGTTTCTTTATCTATATTTGCAATAAGTTTCAATTCATTTATTAGTATTTTATTTGGATGTAGTTTAATCTCTATACTTTCTAAATCAGATATTTTATATTTTTTAAATTTAGTATTTAATGATGTAAGATATTTCTCAAACTGTTCTAAATGATTTAAAAAATCATTTGTTGGTTTACTTATATCATTGGTTATAGAGTCTATTAGTGTATCAATTGATGTTTGCCTATCCTTTATGGATAGTAATTCTTCTTCAACCTCTTTTATAAAATCTTTTTCATATGATTGTTCTTTTTGTAAAATATTTTTTAATTTTGAAAACCCTGTATCTTTTCTAGTTTTTAAAAAATATAAAACCTTTTTTAAAGCTTTTATTTCAGTAACTAAATCATCAATTGATTCAGATGATTCTTCATTTTGAAAGTTTGATTGTAAACTTTGCAATTCATCTTCAAAGCCTTTATAGTAAATTTTTAAAGTTTGTAATCTATCTTCATAAACTTTAATAATTTTATTTTTTTCGTCAATTGATTGTTTTATTTTATCAATCTCTTGTCCTATACTTTTCTGTTCCTCTTCTATTTTTTGTTTTTTATCTTCTTGTTTTTTATCTTCTTCCTCAAAACTTAATAACTCTTCTTTTAGTTTTGGTAATTTATTTATCTCTTCAATTTGAGTACTTAGCTTTTTAATTTCACCTTCTAAATATTTCAATCTAGTCTGTTTTTCATTTAAATTTATAATATTAGTTTGTATCAAATTATATTCTTTTAGGTCTTTTTTATTTATCTCTAATTTGGCATTTAAACTCTGAATAGTTATAAAATCTTTTTCTTTTATGGTGGTTATATCTATCTTTCCATCAAATATATCAAGTATGTTTTTATCAATATTTTTAATAATTGAAACAATTTTACTTTTATCTAAATTTAAAATATCGTCAGAAATAATACTATGTATAACTTTTTTTGTATTTTTATCATTTGATATATGATGTATTAATAAATTTTCAAAATTATTAACTTTATTTTCTATTTGTATTATTTGTTTCTCTTCATCTAGTATGAGTTGATTGATACTCTCTTTTGTATAATCCTTTCTTTCTATTTGTGATAAATCATATTTAATATTTTTTTCTTCTATTTGGATATTTCCTAGTGAAGCTTTTAATAACTCAATTGAATCATATTGTTCAATTAATAATATTTCTTTATTTTTATTATAATAATTATTTATTATATTTATTATATTTGTTTTACAAGAACCAAGATTAACAGCTAATTCTAAATTTTTAAGATTAAGAGGGTTTATTTGTTCTTCTTCAATATTTTCTACTTCTAATTTTAAAGTATCTTTGTCTTCTTTAACTTTATTAAATTCACTAATATAAAGATTATTAAAATTAGAATAAAAGTTATTTAAATTATCATCCTTAATATAATATTCATCAACAATATTTTTAAATTCAAAAAATTCTTTTTTTATATTTTCAAGTTTACCAATATAATTCTGATGTCTTTTTATATCTTCTATTTTTTGATTATCACTAGGACTAAATTCTCTAATTTCATCATTCTTTTTATCTGCTATTAGAAGTGACTCTTTAACTTTTTCATTAGTGATTAATTTTGTATTTAGTAAATATTTATAAATCTTACTAAATGTTTTTTGTGTACTATTTTCATCTAGCCATATTACAGTTTTATCTCTTTTTGACTTACCATATAGTAATGCTTTAAATTTATTAACATCTAACTCTTCAATATTTCCTATTAAGTTGGACTCTATTGTTTCAAAGTCTAAAAGTAAACTATTATTATCTTGCTTTTTAAAAAAGTTGGATTGAATATCATCATAAGAAGAATTTATTTTATAATATTCAAGACGATTATTATCATTTCTTTTTATTAAAATACAAAAGTAGCTATTTTTATATATCTCAAAAATTATATAATTTTTATCTAACTTTTTAAAATAATATTTTAGTGTTTCTTGTGCTTGATGATCAAAGTTCCAATCTTTTTGATTAGGCATATATAAAAAATTCAATACACTAATTAATGAAGTTTTACCAATATTATTTTTTCCAACAATTTGAATAGAATCTACATCAAAGGTTATAACAGCTTTTTGATATTTTGCACTATTTAGTAAAACTATTTTATTTAAAATGTGAAATCCTTTATTATGACAATAATGTGTATTTTATAGCAAATATGCTTAAAAAATTAAATTTGATTTACAAGATGTTTATTTTTACTGTTTTTCTAACGGTCGAGTACAACGGCTAAATTACAGCAATTCTAACCCAAATATACTTTACACAACATACCCCTTCATATCTACATTCTCTTCGGTCTGGCGAGCAATAAGTATATATTCCAACATTTTATTAAAGCTTTTAAAATTAAATATTGTTGTTAAAAAATTAATACCTACAAAGAACTCTTCTCTGATACCAATATTATCACGAAGTTCCATATATAAATCATCATCAAGTTCTTGTACTGTATGAAATAAGAAAGCTAATATATTAAGGCTACAAAGTGTTTTAGATAAATTTTCTTTTCCATGACCAAAGTTATGGTCTAAATGATAGCCTTTAGTTTTTAAAGTATTATTATTATCATTTTCGATTTTCCATCTAGTTCTACCTGCTGTTGCTATATCTATAACATTATTTACATTCAAAGATATATCAGTAACAAAGCTATTATAATATAGTTTTCTACTACTATCATTGGTAACAAATAACCTCACACCAGTTTACTTCTTGTGGTGGATGTTGTGTATCTCCATTTGGATTTTTAATAGCTAATTTATTAAGGGCACCTCTAAAAACCCAAGCACCTTAAAACAATAATTTAGATAAAATATTTAATTATATAACATTCATAAAGGCTTCAAAATGACGGGATTATTTGACTTAGAATATCATGAAAATAAAATCAAAGAGTATCAACCTCCTTTGTCTAAATTAGATAAAGTGATAAACTGGGAACTATTTAGGAATCCAATTGAAAAAGCTCTATATGTTGAACCAAAAGGTGCTGGTGGAAGACCTGCATATGATAAGCTAATGATGTTTAAAATTCTAATTCTACAAAAGTATTATAATTTAAGTGATGAACAAGCAGAGTTTCAGATAAATGACAGAACATCATTTAAACAATTCCTAAATTTAAAAATAACAGATAAGATACCTGACGAAAAAACAATATGGCATTTTAAAGAACAATTAGCAAATAAAAACCTATCTCAAACATTATTTGAGTTATTTGCTAAACAACTCATTACCCAAGGTGTTATTGCAAAAGAGGGAAGTATGATAGATGCTTCCTTTGTAGATGTACCAAGACAAAGAAACAGTAGAGGTGATAATTCAGATATTAAAAAAGGTGCTATTCCTATTGCATTTTCTAAAAAAGATAAAAAAGGGAATCGTTCTAAAGTATTTCAAAAAGATTGTGATGCAAGATGGATGACAAAAGCAGGTGAAAGACATTATGGATATAAAGATCATATAAATGCAGATGAGAAAACTAAATTAATTACTAAATATAGTGTTTCAAGTGCAGCACCACATGATTCAACTGAAATAAAAAATATTATAGATGAAACAGATAATAAACTTCATGCTGATAGTGCATATAGAAGTAAGGAGATAGAAGAGTTTTTAGAAAAGAATGAATGTAAAAGCTTTGTTCATGAAAAAGGATATAGAGGTAAGCCACTTAGCAATACCCAAAAAGAGTCAAATCATATTAAATCTAAAATTAGAGCAAGGGTTGAGCATATATTTGGATTTATGACAAACTCTATGAATGATGCCTTACATATGAGATCCATAGGATTAAAAAGAATTAAATCATCCATAGGATTTTTAAATCTTACATATAACCTATTTAGATATGAACAAATAATCAGACTAGAAAAGGTAAAAGTCAAGTAAAATAAAAGAAGATTATAGAAATTTTACTAAACTTTATCCAATAATGTGTGAAGTTTAGTAAGATTTTTAATAAAATTGAATTTGAAGATAAGATATGTTTCCAAAAATTTAATTAAATGGATGAAAAAGTTGTTTTTAGAGGTGCCCTCCAACGCCATTAAGTTAAGGAATTAATTCATATTATTATAAGTCTAAAATATCAAACAGCACAAAGATAATTCATCAGAAAGCCTTATTTTATAGGCTTCTCAAGTAGTTTGTAACTACTATTTAGATATAATATATACTTATATTAGTAAGGTTAAATATGTTAAAAAAAACTGTCAAGTTTTAGCAGTTTTTAGAGATAAACCAAAAGATGTTGTATTTATAAATAAACATAAAATTGGTATAAATAGTTTCACAAGAAATAGAAAGTTAGGATTCGATAAGATTATGACTGTGATAATGAAAAAAAGTAGTAAATCTTTACAAAATAGTTTAAATGATATGCAATTAGATTTAGGTGATGATTATACAATCACTAATAGTGCATATACACAAGCAAGAGCTAAATTAAATTATACAGCATTTGAAGAATATGCAAATATGTCAGCAGAAGTTTTTTATAGTGATGGTGAGTATCAAACTTTTAAAGACTTTAGACTATTAGCTATAGATGGTTCAGTAACAACTTTGCCAAATAGTGAAGATGTAAAAAAAGAATTTAATCCCATGAAAGTAAGATGTCAAATTAAAGATTATGCAAAAGATGTGGTACAAGCAAGAGTATCATGTGTATTTGATGTCTTAAATAATATAGCAATAGATGCATCAATTACTAATAAAAATAAAAGTGATGATAATGATTTAGCAGCATATGATGAGAGAACTTTAGCTTACGGTCATTTAGAACATTGTGATGAAAATGATTTAACTACAATGGATAGAGGCTATATTGGCTTTGAACCATTTGCTAGAACATATAATAAAACAAATATATTGATTAGACTTAAAAAAAATATATTTACTAAAGCAAAATTCTTATTTGACAAACATAGTGAACAAAAAGATGTTGTTTTAGATATTACACCAAATAAACAAACTAAACAAAAAATGAAAGATTTAGGATTGCCAACTAAATTAAAAATTAGATTTATACAAGTGATTTTAGATACTGGTGAAGTTGAAGTACTAGCTGCTAATGTACTAGATAATAAGAAACTCCAAACAACAGATTTTAAAGAGTTATATGCTAAAAGGTGGGGAATAGAGACATATTACGATGTATTAAAAAATAGACTATATTTGGAAAACTTTACAGGATTAACAGCACTTGCCGTTAAACAAGATTTTTATGCCACTATATTTTTGACAAACTATGAATCATCAGTGACATACGATACAAATGAAGAATTAAAAGAAAAAACCAAAGATAATAAATATATACAAAAAGTAAATAAAGCAATATCATTTAATGCTATTAAATATAAAGCATTTGATCTATTTTATTCAGATGCTCCACACGATGAAGTACTTGAGCAATTAGAGAAGTTATTTTTAACAAATACAATAGTGATTAGACCTGATAGAAAATCAAAACCTAGACTGGATAAAGATGCTCAAAAATCTACAATAGCTACAAATTCGATAAATTTTTTAAAAAGAAAAAAGAAAAATGTTGGTAACTAAACAGCTTATACAAAGGGTTTATAATGATAAAAAGCTTAACTTAATGGCGTTGGAGGTTCCCTTAATATAATTATATATGAAAGTTTGCTTTTTACCATTAATCATTTTTGATAGTTTTTTAGTATCACAAGTATCAAGATTTTTAATCATATCAATTTGTTCATAAAGAGACCACTGCACAGTAACACTCTAAAATAAATCTCAACCAAGCCTTTAGTTAAGGTATTTAAAGGCTATTTTTAGCTATAATTACACATATAAATTAAAGATATTTAAGCAAAAAGGTAATAAATTGGCATTTAAAGATTCAAACCTCTCTTTTTCAGATTATGCTCTTAATGATAGATTAGAATATGTAGATTCTTTTTTAAAACAATTAGATTCTATAATAGATTTTAATAAATTAAGACCTGTATTAAAGAAGAATGGAACAGGAAGTAAAAATGTATGTGGAGTACAAGCATATGATCAAATATTAATGTTTAAAATCTTACTTATTCAGAAGTTTTATGATTTAAGTGATGAAAAAGCTGAAGAAGGACTTAATGTAAATTTACTTTATATGAAATTTGCAGGATTAAGCTTAGAATCATTAGCACCAGACTCAACTACAACAGGTAGATTTAGAAATTCTTTAATTAAAAATAATCTTCATGGTAAACTTTTTACAAATATTAATAAGCAACTTGAAAAGGCAGGATTAATAGCAACAGGTGGTAAAGATGTACTAGTAGATGCAACATTAACAAAGTCTCATAATAATAGAATCAAAAATAAAAATAAAGAACAAAAAAGTGAAAGTAGACAAAAGGTTGAAGCTTTAAATAAAGCGATAGATATACTTATTGAAGAAGAATTACAAAAGAAAAAACCATCATCAAAACAAATATCAAGATTATTAAAAAAGAAATCTTATAACTCTTAAAAATGAAGAACTTGATGAGATTCAAAATAAAGATACTAAAGATATTGAAACTTCAAAAAAGATAATTGAAAATGAAGATGATAGTTATGAGCATAAACAAAAGATAGATAAAGATGTAAGAACAGGTTATCAAGCAGGTAAAAAACAATATGCAACAGGATATAAGAATCATATATCAACAGATGCAGATTCAGGAGCTATTTTAGAAACAATGACAACATTTGCCAATACCTCAGATATATCTACCGTTGATACATTTGTTGAAAAATTAGGTGATGATATTAAATCATCAGGTGCAGATAAAGCTTATAAATCAGAAGCTATTGATGAACTACTAAAAGAAAAAGATATTAAAAATAATGTTTGTCTTAAAGAGAGAAATAAAATGAGTGATGAAGATAGAAAGAATCAAAGAGAAAATGAAAAACCAAAACATAAAATCAGAGCAAAAGTTGAACATTCATTTGCTTTAATAAAAACCAGCATGAAACAATCCACAACAAGGTTTACAGGACTGCTCAGGAATAATATGAATTTCACCATTACATGTATAGCTGCCAACCTAAAACTATTTGCCCATAAGAAAATAAAGGCACAAAACGTAAGAATAAGATGATAAAGAGAGGAAAGAATAGAGCAAATTCAATTAGAATTAGGAATAAATATAGATTTGAGATGATAATTTATGATAAATATTTTTTAAAAATTGAAAAAATAAAATTTTATAGATCTTTTTAGTTGTGCTGTGGTCTCATTATCTTTGAAAATCAACGCACCTAACTTATCTTTTTTTTACCATAAAAAGTAGCATCACAAGTTAGATTTATTTCTCTTGGATTATGTACTTTTTCACTTACATCAAATTCATTGATTTGTTCTCTAATCCATGGTAGTGATTTGTGATATTTTTCTGATAGTTGGTTAAGTGTTTGGCGATGTATAAAATACTCTTTGAATATTTTATTTTGTAGTTTTATTGGTCTTCGTTTTGAACTAAATGATTTATTGCAATCTTTGCAAAAGTATCTTTTTATTCCTCTTCTTGAGCCTCTATTTTGAGTATTTCGATAACTACAATATGGACATATTTTAGTCTTTTTTTACAATCCATTGTAAATAAACCTTTTTAAACCCTTATATTACCTAGGAGTCTGTCGGATACACATCTAAATATTTTTCAATAAAAACTAAATGAATGGTATAAAAAATATAAATCATTTCTTGATGAAAAATCAATATCTCCAACTATAGGAAAATTAAACTTTACTCATCTAAGAGTTAGGTCTGCTTATAGAAGTTTCATAACAAATTTACCGTATTTATTTACATATAAAAATGAGAAAAATGTCATCATTCATAACACTACAAATTCTATTAATGAAGGAGTATTTTCTCCAATGAAAAAACTATTAAAAATTCATAATGGTTTTACTAAAAATTTGAAGTTAAAAATGCTTGATGATTATCTGGTTAGTTATAAGGTAAAGTAATCAATCAGACCCCTTAATTTTTCATTAAGCCTGATAAATCTATATATCTAATAATGTAAGATTATTTTAAGCTAAATGAAAAATTAGCTATGATATACTTTTAATATATCACAAATATATTTTGTGTTATATTAATTAAATATAAATAAAAAGGACTAAAATGATTTGTGATTTTATTGGAGTATATCCAGCAGTAACAACAAAATTTTCTTTAAATGATGAAGTTGATTATAACGCTTGTATGGTAGGCGTTCAAGCACAATTAGATGCAGGAGTACATGGAATTATCCTTGGAGGTACTTTAGGTGAAGCTAGTACTTTAACTGCTAATGAGAGAAAAAATCTTTTAGAAAAAACTGTTGAGTATGTTAATGGTAAAGTTCCTGTAGTTATGAATATTGCTGAACAAACTACAAAAGATGCAATTAGAGTAGCAATCGAAGCTAAAGCTTCTGGAGCTTCTGGTCTAATGTTATTACCTCCAATGAGATATGCAAGTGATGATAAAGAAACAGTTCAATATTTTAAAGCAATTGCAAAAGCAACTGATTTACCAATTATGATTTATAACAATCCAGTTGATTACAAAATTGAAGTAACATTAGATATGTTTAATGAATTGCAATCTTGTCCTACAATTGTAGCTGTTAAAGAAACTACTAGAAAAATAACTAATGTATCTAAAATGATTTCAAGATTTGGCGATAGATTTAAAATTATGTGTGGACTTGATACATTGGGATGTGAAGCATTATTAATGGGAGCTCATGGTTGGGTTGCTGGTTTAGTTTGTGCATTTCCAAAAGAAACAGTTGCAATTTATGAATTAATTAAACAAAATAGAAGAGAAGAAGCTTTAGAAATTTATAGATGGTTTATTCCATTATTAGAACTTGACATTAATACAAAATTAGTACAAAATATTAAATTAGCTGAATCTTGTGTAGGTTTAGGTAATGAAAATGTAAGAGAACCAAGACTACCATTGTATGGAGAAGAAAGAAAAGCTGTTCAAGCAATTATTGATACAGGTTTAAAAAATAGACCAACATTACCAACACTATAAAATATTAGAAAAATAAAAGGATTTAATTTGAGTATACATGGCAAAAACTTTATTGGAAATGATTTATCAGCACAAGGTGATAAAAGTAGTAAAATATATAATATTAACAGTAATGAGGCATTAGAAGGTGATTTTGTTCACGCAACTAAAGATGAAGTTTCACAAGCTTTAGACTTAGCTTTAAGTGCATTTGTCGTGTATAAGCAAAAAACTCAAATTCAAAGAGCAGTTTTCTTAGAAACAATTATTGAAGAAATTATAAATTTAGGTGATGAACTTATATTACGAGTAATGGCAGAGTCAAATCTTCCAAGACCTAGACTTAAAGGGGAGAGAGGTCGAGCAATTGCTCAGTTAAAAATGTTCGCAAATTTACTTAGAGATGGTTCTTGGGTAGAAGCTAGTATAGATACAGCTTTACCTAATAGAACACCACTTCCAAGAAATGATTTAAGAAAAATGCTTAGACCAATGGGCGTTGTTTCAGTTTTTGAAACAAGTAACTTTCCTTTAGCTTTTGCTTGTGCAGGTGGAGATACAGCATCAGCTTTAGCAGCAGGATGTCCTGTAATTGTAAAAGCACATAGCTCACATTCAGGAACATCTGAATTAATAGCAAGCGCAATTATTAAAGCAGTAAAAAAATGTGATATGCCATCTGGAACTTTTTCTATGGTTCATGGTTTAGGGCGAGTAGTAGGGCAGCAAATCGTAATGCATGACTCTATATGTGCTGTTGGTTTTACAGGTTCAACGTATGCTGGAATGGAATTGTTTAAATTAGCAAATAATAGAAAACACCCAATTCCAGTTTTTGCTGAAATGGGAAGTGTTAATCCTTGTTTATTCTTACCATCTTCTTTAAAAGATACAAAAAAACTGGCAGCTACTTATGCTTTTTCTATTACTTTAGGTGCTGGACAATTTTGTACAAATCCTGGTTTAATTATTGCTTTAAAAGATGAAAAACTAGAAGAGTTTAAAAAAGACTTAGCGCAAGAAATAGCAAAAGTAAAACCAGCAACTATGCTTTCATCTTCGATTGCCAAAGCTTATAAAGAAAATAAAGAAAAAGCAATTTCTCAACATGGAACTACAGTTATAGCTCAAGCTTTAGACGATGGTTTAATTAGTGAAGGAAAAGCAATTGTTGCTAATGTATCAGCGATTGAATTTATAAAAAACCCTGCTTTACAAGAAGAAGTTTTTGGACCATACTCACTAATAGTTGAATGTGATTCAAAAGATGAATTAATGAAAGTTATTTCTTCTTTAGAAGGACAATTAACTGCAACTGTAATGGGTGAAGACGAAGAAATGAATGAATTTTCAGAGCATATTTATGCTCTAGAGAATAAAGCTGGAAGAATTTTATTTAATGGCGTTCCAACAGGTGTTGAAGTTTGTGCTTCAATGCAACATGGAGGTCCATTTCCAGCTGCAACTGATGCAAGATTTACATCAGTTGGAACTTGTGCTATTAAAAGATTTGCAAGACCTGTTTGTTTTCAAGATTGTCCAAAATCATTATTACCTATTGAATTAAGAGATGAAAATGAGCTTAAATTTTTTAGACTAGTAAATGACAAATATACGGAACAAGCTGTATGAAATTTTACACAAAAGAAGAAATTGATAGAGTTTTAAACTATCTTTCACTAATAAAAGTATTAAAATCTGCTTTTATTAGTGATTTTGTAGTTCCACCTAGACACCATCATGACTTCACAAATCCTAAAGAAGGTATTGATTCAACGATTTTATTAATGCTCGCATGGAATCTAAGCGAATCTTTGGATTTAAAAGTAGTAACTGTAAGTCCTAATAATGTAAAATATAATATGCCTTTAATTCAAGGTATATAGCTGTTATTTAATGCACAAAATGAAGCATTAGAAGCATTATTAGATGGAAAAGCTTTAACAGCTAAAGAGAACAGCAACTTTAATGAGCTTATTCGTGCTTATGCAAGCATTCGTCCTATTTAAAGATGTATATGTATGGGGGTAGGGATATAAGAAAAGCAAAATAGAAAATGAATTTAATATAAAAGCAATAGAAGATATTAATGATGCAATTTGTAAAGTTGATATTATTTCTTATGTAATATTAAGCAAAACTGCTCTTGTTTTAGGAAAAAATCTTAAAGCTGGTCAACATATTGATTTAGTAGGAGCTTATAAGCCTGATATGCGAGAAGCTGATGATGAATTAATAAAAAAAGTTAATATTTTTATTGATACTTCTATGGCTTTATAAAGAAACAGGTGATATTAAAATTTCATTAGAAAATGGTCTTATTAATAAAAAAGATATAAAAGCTGATTTGTTTGATTTATGTAGAAATAAATATCTAGGTAGAGAAAATAATGAAGAAATTACTTTGTTTAAATCAGTAGGTCATGCGCTTGAAGATTTAGCAGCAGCTATGTTAGTAAAAGAGAAATTAATAGGAGAAACTATGTCTTGTAAAACATTTTTTTGTGTAGATGCACACACTTGTGGAAACCCTGTTAGAGTTATTTTAGGAGGAGCACCACTACTTAAAGGCGCTAATATGAGCGAAAAAAGACAGCATTTTTTAAAAGAGTTTGATTGGATTAGAACAGGTTTAATGTTTGAACCTCGTGGTCATGACATGATGAGTGGAACAATTATTTTTGAGCCCTCAAATGATGATTATGATGTATCTATTTTATTTATAGAAACAAGTGGATGTTTACCTATGTGTGGGCATGGAACTATTGGAACGGTTACTGTTTTAATTGAAAAAGAAATAATAATTCCTAAAACTCTTGGAGTTTTAAGAATTGAGACACCAGCTGGTTTAGTAATTGCCACATATGTAAAAGATGAAATGAATAGAGTTAAATCTGTAAAAATTGTAAATGTTGCATCTTTTTTACATTCAAAGAACTTAAAAATTGATTGTGATGAATTAGGTGAATTAAACTTTGATGTTGCATATGGTGGAAATTTTTATGCAATTATTGATCCTCAAGAAAATTTTAGAGGAATTGAAAATTTTACAGCTAATGAATTAATTACAATTAGTAAAAAACTTCGTAATCAAATTAATGAAAAATATGATTTTGTTCATCCCGAAAATGAAACTATTTGTGGTTTATCACATTTAGAATGGACAGGGGATACAATTGACAAAATATCAACTGCAAGAAATGCAGTGTTTTATGGTGATAAAGCAATTGATAGATCTCCTTGTGGAACTGGAACGTCTGCTCGTATGGCACAACTATATGAAAAAGGTGAGTTTAAAGCAGGTCAAGAATTTATTCATGAAAGTTTTATTGGTTCTAAATTCATAGGTAGAATTGAAGATGAAGTAAAAGTAGGTGAGTTTAATGCAATTATTACTTCAATTGAAGGCTGGGCTAAAATAACTGGACTTAATACTATTACAATTGATGATGATGATCCGTATGCACACGGTTTTGTGGTGATTTAGAGATGGCTAAAATAGCAATTATTGGTGGGGGAATTTCTGGACTTTGTTCTGCTTATTATTTAATCAAAAGTGGTCATGAAGTAGAAATTTTTGAAGCAAAAACTCTAGCTAAACAGTGTTCATATGGTAATGCAGGACTTATTGTTCCTAGTCATTTTGAAACTTTAGCAAATCCAAGGATTTTAAAAAAAGGAATAAAATGGATGTTAAATCCAAATTCTCCATTTTTTTTAAAACCAAGATTTGATATGGATTTATTAAAATGGATAATAAGATTTAATCTATTTTGCACAAATAAACACGTAAATGAGAATAAATATTTCTTAAGAGATATAAATATGTATTCACATGGCTTGTATCAAGAATTATATGATGATTTTGATTTTGAATTAAAACATACTGGTTTATTGATATTATGTAAAGAAGAGAATACATTAAGAGATGAAGAAATTTTAGTTAAAGAAGCTAAAGAATTGGGTTTAGTTGCTAGTATTTTAAATGAAGATGAAATTAAAAAACTTGAACCAAATGCTTCTTTTAACACTATTGGAGCATCATATTTTAAAAATGATTCAAAAATCCAACCCTTTGATTTTATGAGTGAAATGCAAAAGTATTTATTAAAAAATAGTGTTAAAATTAATGAAAATTGTGAAATAACAGATTTTGTAAGTGAAAATGGAAAAATCAAATCTTTAGTTTCAAAAGACTTAAATATACATATTGCTGATGAATTTGTTTTAACAGCAGGTGTTTTATCATTTGAAATAGCAAAAATGTTTGATTTAAATTTATCTATGCAAGCTGGAAAAGGTTTTTCATTCGTAGTTAACAAAAATGAAGCAATGAATTTTAAAACCCCTTTAATTTTAGCAGAACAAAAAGTTGCTGTTTCTCCTTATGATGAATATGTAAGGTTTGGTGGAACTATGATGTTATCTGGGAATGATGACAGTATAAATGCAAGAAGAGTTAATAATATAAAACAAGCGGCTAATTCTTATATTAATAATTTGAATTTGCAAGATAATCAAATTTCTGATGTTTGGGCAGGTTTAAGACCTTGCTCCCCTGATGGACTTCCATATATTGGTAAATCAAATAAATATAGCAATCTAACAGTCGCGACTGCTCATGCAATGATGGGGATATCTTTAGCCCCTGCAACTGGAAAGATTGTTAGTAATTTGATTAATAATGAAAAAAATGATCTTGATATATCCAAAATGGATATACATAGATTTACGTAAATCTCAGAAAAAGGAGTATTTAAAACAAATATAGCGAAAAAAATTAGACTACGAAAACATAAAAAAAGGAAAAATTATGAATTTAGTAAAAAAATTGGCGTTTTTAGCAGTATCGGTTTTAGCATTTGGGGCTACAAGTGCAAGTGCAGACAAGTTAGATAAGATCTTATCAAAAGGTAAAATTAGATGTGGGGTTGTTTTAGACTTTCCACCAATGGGTTATAGAGATGCAAAAAATAAACCAGCAGGTTTTGATGTTGAGTATTGTAAAGATTTAGCAAAAGCTTTAGGTGTAAAATTAGAACTTAAATCTATGTCATTTGCACAAAGACTTCCAGCGTTAAATTCAGGTAAAGTTGATGTTGTAATTGGATCTACTTCTGATACATTACAAAGAGCTCAATCCGCTGGATTTACAATTCCTTATTTTGTATTTAAATTACAAGCAATGGTTAAAAAAGGTTCTGGAATTAAAGAATTTAAAGATTTAAAAGGAAAAAGAGTAACAGCTGCTTTAAGTACTACTCCTGAAACTGAATTTTTAAAGAATCAAAAAGAAAATGGTTGGAATAAGTCTAATTATTTCTCTTCTAAAAAAGAAAGTGATACTCACTTAGCATTACTTCAAGGTAAAGCTGATGCTTTAATTACAACAGATACTACTATTGTTGAATTATTAAAACTTCCTAAATATAAAGATTATGAAGCAGGTCCTTTTGTTCCTGGATTTGATGATTTTGTTTCAATTATTGTAAAAAGAACAGAGTATGGAATGATTAATTATATGAACTTATTTATTCACCAACAAGTTAGATCTGGTAGATATGCAGAATTAAATAAGATGTTTTATGGGGATTCTCCTTTAAGAAAATTAACTGTTGATGGTATTTATTACTAAAAATCAAGAGCGTAAGCTCTTGATTTCTGTGAAAAAAGAAGGGATAAGTGATGTTTGATTTTGATTATACATTTCATTGGATTACAGTTTGGAATGTTTTTCCTGAAATGTTGAGTGCTGCGCTTGTTACAATAGACGTTGCAGTTATATCTATGATTGTTGGTTTGTTTTGTGCAGTTTTTTTATCACTTGGAAAAGACAGTACTAATGAATTATATAGAACGCCTAGTATTATTTGGATTGAGATAGCAAGAAATACACCTGCTTTATTTCAAATATATATGGCATATTTTGGTTTAGGCGCGTTTGGTATTCATTTAAGTCCTTATTTAGCGGTAATGGCAGCACTAATATTTAATAATGCTGGTTATTTAGCTGAAACATTAAGAGGAGGATTTGCATCAATACCCCATACGCAAATGGCATCATCAAGAAGCTTAGGAATGACACAATTTCAAGCTTATAGATATATTATCTTGCCACAAGTTTTTAAAATTGTATATCATCCAATGACAAATCAAATGATTTGGTCAATTTTAATGACTTCATTAGGAACATTAGTTGGAATGTTGGAGCTTACTGGTAAAACTGATCAATTGCAGTCATTATCATTTAGAACGTTTGAGTTTTATTTAGTTGCTGCTTTAATGTATTTTGTAATTGCTAAAGGAACACTTCTTTTAGCAAAACTACTTGCATACAAACTGTTTAAAGGAGATGTATCATGAGTAATAAAAGTATTAAATATTTAATTTATGGCTTGATCTTTTCATATGCACTTTTTCAAGCAATTACGGCTGTGCAAGCTTCAACACTTACATATTATGACTTAGAGTTTTTAATAGAAGGATTAGAGAGAACAATCTATATTTCTTTCGTTTCAATTGTAATAGGAACATTTTTTGGAGTAATTTTTGGTTGGATGAAAGTTAGTATGGATTTTTTTGGGAATCTAATATTAAGTGGATTTTTAGATATTTTAAGATCAGTTCCTTTAATTATTCAGCTTATTTTATTTTACGCTTTCATGGGAATTTTAGAAATTGATATTTCTGTTTTTTGGGTAGGTGTAATTATATTATCAGCATATACATCTGCTTTTGTTACAGAAGTAGTACGTGCTGGGATTGAAGCAGTTCCTCAAACTACAAGAAGAGCTGCAAGAAGCTTAGGAATGACTTATTGGCAAGACTATAGATATATTGTGTTTCCTTTAGGTTTAAGAGCAGTATTCCCTTCATGGATATCTATTGTTTTATCTGTTATTAAAGATTCAGCACTAGTTTCTGTTATTGGGTATTTAGAGTTACTAAAAACAACAGAAGAGTTAATTGCAAAAACAGACGAAGCACTATTATTGTTATTAGGAATTGGATTATTTTATTTTATTATTTCATATCCAATTTCATTGTATGCAGCAAAACTAGAAAGGAAACTAAAAATATGATTGAGTTAAAAAAAGTTCATAAATCATTTGGAGATTTAGAAGTATTAAAAGGTATTGATTTAACAGTTAAAAAAGGAGAAGTTCTTTCAGTAATTGGAGGATCTGGTTCTGGTAAATCAACTATGCTTTATTGTATTAATGCAATTGAGAAAATCCAAAAAGGTGAAGTTCTAGTTGATGGAATATCTGTTCATGATAAAAGTACAAATATAAATACTTTAAGACAAAAAATAGGAATGGTATTTCAACAATGGAACTCTTTCCCTCATTTAACTGTTTTAGAAAATGCAGCACTTAGCCCTCAAATAGTTTTAGGAAAATCTAAGGCTGAAGCTGAAAAAATTGCAAAAGAACAGTTAGACCATGTTGGTTTAGCTGATAAATTTAAGGTTTATCCTGGAAATATATCAGGAGGACAACAGCAACGTTTAGCAATTGCAAGAGCACTGGCTATGGAGCCTGAATATATGTTATTTGATGAAATTACATCTGCTTTGGATCCTGAGTTAGTTGGAGAAGTATTAGATACACTTAGACTTTTGAGAAAAGAAGGTATGACAATGATTTGTGTTACTCACGAAATTGCATTTGCTAGAGAAGTATCTGATAATGTTGCTTTTTTCCATCAAGGTGTAATTGAAGAGTTTGGACCACCATCTCAAGTTATTTCAAATCCACAAAAAGAAAGAACAAAACAATTTTTATCAAAAGTTCTACAATAAATCTACTTTATATGAAATAGTCTAGGCTATTTCATATAAATATATTTAATTCTTTTATGAAAAAAATAAATATATTTATACCAAAGGATTTATATGAAAATTACAAATATTTTAGTTTATCAGGTTGATTTACCCTTAAATGAAGGTAGATATTTTTGGACAAGTGGTAAGTATGTTGATGTTTTTGATTCAACTATTGTATGTATTCAAATAGATACTATTCATGAAGGTTGGGGTGAAACTGCCCTTTAGGACCATTTTATTTACCAGCTCATGCCAAAGGATGTAGAGCTGTTATTGAAGAAATTGCTCCTCATTTAATAGGCCTTGATCCTAGGAGTCTATCGGATACACATCTAAATATTTTTCAATAAAAAACTCGTGATATACCCCTTGTATAAGGGCTTAAACATTAATATTTAGCTATAATTACATCTATAAAATAACTTAAAAAGTATCTAAATGAATAAATATATATCTTATGATAGAGATCAAGCTTATCTCTTACCACCATCAATTAAAGATTGGCTACCTCAAAATCATCTTGCAAGATTTATTGTTGATATAATAGATCAACTTGATATATCAAGTATAGATAAACAGTATAGTGGAAGATCTGGTAAACAAGCATATCATCCAAAGATATTACTTGGATTATTATTTTATGGATACTCTACAGGTATCTTTTCCAGTAGAAAGTTAGAGAATGCTACATATGATTCTATAGCATTTAGATATATAGCTGCAAACAGTCATCCTGACCATGATACAATAGCAAATTTTAGACAAAGATTTTTAAATGAACTTGAAGATATATTTGTACAGATACTTTTAATAGCTAAAGGCTCAGGATTATTAAAAGTTGGAAAAGTTAGCCTTGATGGAACTAAAATAAAAGCAAATGCTTCTAAACATAAAGAGACCACAGCACAACTAAAAAGATCTATAAAAATTTAATTTTTCAATTTTTAAAAAATATTTATCATAAATTATCATCTCAAATCTATATTTATTCCTAATTCTAATTGAATTTGCTCTATTCTTTCCTCTCTTTATCATCTTATTCTTACGTTTTGTGCCTTTATTTTCTTATGGGCAAATGGTTTTAGGTTGGCAGCTATACATGTAATGGTGAAATTCATATTATTCCTAAGCAGTCCTGTAAACCTTGTTGTGGATTGTTTCATGCTGGTTTTTATTAAAGCAAATGAATGTTCAACTTTTGCTCTGATTTTATGTTTTGGTTTTTCATTTTCTCTTTGATTCTTTCTATCTTCATCACTCATTTTATTTCTCTCTTTAAGACAAACATTATTTTTAATATCTTTTTCTTTTAGTAGTTCATCAATAGCTTCTGATTTATAAGCTTTATCTGCACCTGATGATTTAATATCATCACCTAATTTTTCAACAAATGTATCAACGGTAGATATATCTGAGGTATTGGCAAATGTTGTCATTGTTTCTAAAATAGCTCCTGAATCTGCATCTGTTGATATATGATTCTTATATCCTGTTGCATATTGTTTTTTACCTGCTTGATAACCTGTTCTTACATCTTTATCTATCTTTTGTTTATGCTCATAACTATCATCTTCAATTATCTTTTTTGAAGTTTCAATATCTTTAGTATCTTTATTTTGAATCTCATCAAGTTCTTCATTTTTAAGAGTTATAAGATTTCTTTTTTAATAATCTTGATATTTGTTTTGATGATGGTTTTTTCTTTTGTAATTCTTCTTCAATAAGTACAGGGCATCTCTAAAAACTGCCCAACCTAAGCAATTTAAAATCAAGATTTAGTTAAAATAGATATTAAATATCACTCAAAAGGCTTTATAAATGCAAGGATTATTTGATTTAGAATTTCATGAGAGAAAAATAAAAGAATATCAACCACCACTAACAAAATTAGATAAAGTTGTAGATTGGAATATGTTTAGAGAACCAATAGAGAAGGCTTTATACGTAGAACCTAAAGGTGCTGGTGGTAGGCCACCATACGATAAGATAATGATGTTTAAAATTTTAATATTACAAAAATACTATAATTTAAGTGATGAACAAACAGAATTTCAAATAAATGATAGAACATCATTCAAACAATTTTTAGAATTGAAAATTGGAGATAAAATACCTGATGAAAAAACTATTTGGCATTTCAAAGAACAGCTATCAAATAAGAATTTATCTTTAACATTATTTGAACTATTTACTAAACAACTTATAAATAAAGGTATTATAGCAAAAGAGGGAAGTATGATAGATGCTTCATTTGTAGATGTTCCTAGACAAAGAAATTCTAAAGAAGATAATGCTGATATTAAAAAAGGTGCTATACCTTTAAAATTTGCCAGAAAAGATAACAATGGTAAACGAAGCAAGTTATGCCAAAAAGATACTGATGCAAGTTGGATGACTAAATCAAGTGAACGACACTATGGATATAAAGACCATATTAACGCAGATGAAAAAACTAAATTCATAACTAAATATAGTGTTACAAGTGCTGCTCCTCATGATTCTACTGAAATTAAAAATATCATTGATGAAACAGATAATAAACTTCATGCAGATAGTGCTTACAGGAGTAAAGAGATAGAAGAATTTCTAGAAGATAAAAATTGCAAAAGCTTTGTGCATGAAAAAGGTTACAGAGGTAGTCCTTTAACAGATGAACAAAAAGATTCAAATAACATAAAATCTAAAATTAGAGCAAGAGTAGAACATATATTTGGATTTATGACAAACTCTATGAATGATGCCTTACATATGAAGTCCATTGGGATAAAACGAATCAAGTCATCTATAGGATTTTTAAATCTTACATATAAGCTCTTTAGATATGAACAGTTAGTTAGATTGCAAAAAGTGAAAGTTATGTAAAAATATATGAAATCATAGAGATTTTACAAAAACTCACAAAGATCATTATAATTTTTAGTAGAATTTTATAGTAAATCAAGTTTCGCGTGTGATAAATTTTAAAAATTAAGTTAAAAATGATTTAAACAAATTAGAAAGTTGTTTTTAGAGGTTCCCTACATCTATCGCTTTATTTAAAGCTTCAACCTTTTGTCTACTTTCACTTTTTTGTTCTTTATTTTTATTTTTGATTCTATTATTATGAGACTTTGTTAATGTTGCATCTACCAGTACATCTTTACCACCTGTTGCTATTAATCCTGCCTTTTCAAGTTGCTTATTAATATTTGTAAAAAGTTTACCATGAAGATTATTTTTAATTAAAGAATTTCTAAATCTACCTGTTGTAGTTGAGTCTGGTGCTAATGATTCTAAGCTTAATCCTGCAAATTTCATATAAAGTAAATTTACATTAAGTCCTTCTTCAGCTTTTTCATCACTTAAATCATAAAACTTCTGAATAAGTAAGATTTTAAACATTAATATTTGATCATATGCTTGTACTCCACATACATTTTTACTTCCTGTTCCATTCTTCTTTAATACAGGTCTTAATTTATTAAAATCTATTATAGAATCTAATTGTTTTAAAAAAGAATCTACATATTCTAATCTATCATTAAGAGCATAATCTGAAAAAGAGAGGTTTGAATCTTTAAATGCCAATTTATTACCTTTTTGTCCAGTTTCACCACGTTATGGTTGCCTAGTTACATAAATAAGAAAGCGATAGCTTAACAACATAATTGTAAAATCTTTACAGCAAATAAGGATTTTAAAAATGTCACAAGTCTATCACTCTAATGCCAGAACAAACCAGCATGTAAGAGAAATAATACAGAAATCTAATTTAACAAATGTTGAATTAGCTAAAAATTACAATCTAAATATTAAAACTATCTCTAAATGGAAGCATAGGAATTTTATTAAAGATAAAAGTTCAAGACCACACAATATAAAAACAACTTTAACACCTTTAGAAAAAGAGTTAATTAAAGTAGTCAGAACAATGACTTGGATGGAGTTAGATGACTTAGCAGATACAATCGTTGATATTATTCCAAATGCAAATAGAAGTAATGTTTATCGTACTTTAAAAGCCTTTGATATAAACAGAGTTCCACAAGAGCAAAAAGAAAAAGCTAAAAAGTTCAAAGAGTATGAGCCTGGTTATTTACATATAGATGTAACTTATTTACCAAAGTTTGACAAGCAAAAATATTACCTATTTGTAGCAATAGACAGGGCTACAAGGCTACTTTACTATAAAGTGTATGAGAATAAGACAGCAGCAAATGCAGTATCTTTTCTAAAAGAATGTAAAGAATTTTTTCCATTTTACTTAACACATATTTTAACAGATAATGGATTAGAGTTCACAGACAAATGGGCAAGAGGAAAAGGTTTTGTAAGTGGTAATCATAAGTTTGATGTAGAGTGTAAAGATGATGAGATAGAACATAGGCTAACAGCTCCATACACACCTCAAACTAACGCAATGGTAGAAAGAGGAAACGGAACTATTAAAAATGCTACAATTAAAGCAGAAGAGTATGACAATATTGATGATGTTAAAAAAGATTTAAATAAATTTTTGATATACTACAACTTCAATAGAAGACATGGTTCTTTAAAAAAAGAATTAAAAGTTAGAACTCCATTTGATGCAGTTCAAAGTTGGTTTCAAACGAAACCTGAAATATTTAAGATTTTACCAGATGTGTTTCAACATATTGCTTTTGAAATGGTACAACGTGGTGAAACTTGACACCTTTTTGCTTAAATATCTTTAATTTATATGTGTAATTATAGCTAAGAATAGCCTTTAAATACCTTAACTAAAGGCTTGGTTGAGATTTATTTTAGAGTGTTACTGTGCAGTGGTCTCATGGTGTCTTTTTGTTAACCGCTAGGGTGTCTTTTTAGAAAGTGATATGGTGTCTTTTTGGGAGTGATTTTTGCAGGCTACCTTGATCGGTATTAAATATTTCTGGTTTTCCATATTTGGATAAGGCTTCATTTAGCACACCCATGACTAAGTCAGTATCCATTGTATTAGATATTCTCCATGATAATATGGCTTTAGAATACCAATCAATAATAGCTGCCATATAGACCATTCCCCCTTTTATTTTAATGTATGTTATATCAGTACTCCATACTTGATTTGCTCTTACTATATCAAGACCTCTAATTTTATATGAATGTTTAGGATGTTGTTTATCAGCCCAAGAAGTATTTGGTGGACGTACAGCTAGTACAGCTCTTAAACTTAACTGTTTACGATATTGGCGTACTGTATTGATACAGACATTGTATCCACGTTCTAATAACTCTTTGTGTACTTTAATATAACCATAACATGGTATATCTACAAATATTTTAACTATCTCATTTTTAATATCTTGTTTTATAGGATTTACCATAGGTACATAAAATAAATTACTTCTATTATAATTAAGTAGTTTACATTGTTTTACAACTGAAATTATTTTACTATCTGTTTTATCTGCCAACTCTTTTTTATAGCTAGAGTCCAAGCTCTTTAACTTTCCCACAGCCCACTCATTCTCTACAGTTAATTGACCTACTACTTTTGCATA
Organism: Halarcobacter sp.; assembly: GCA_965243765.1. Taxonomy (GTDB): domain Bacteria; phylum Campylobacterota; class Campylobacteria; order Campylobacterales; family Arcobacteraceae; genus Halarcobacter. The sequence continues at coordinate 284,563 of CBDEWB010000019.1, read as the reverse complement.
TTCATCAAGTTTTGCTTGTAATTTTATATTTTCTTCTTTATATTCTTTAACTGCTTTAGCAGGTTCCATTGCAACTACTGCATTATTTAAAAATATCTTTTTCCAGTTTTGCAAATTCTTCGGTGTTATATTATTTTTACTTGCAATTTGTGTTAATGTTTTGTCTTCTTTTAAAAGCTCTAGTACTAATCTTGTTTTGAATTCTGCACTATAAACTGTTCTTGTTCTGCTCATATTATTATCCTCTATTTTTATTGTTTAGAGCCACTTGCAAATTCAATAATACTCAATAGCTAATTTTTTATTTTCATCACTTTTAGTTTTAAAAAAATGATTATTTATTTTTCTTTGCGTAGTTTACACTAAATTTAGTAAATTTCTTAAAAAATCATATTTTTTCTCCATACTTTATGGTTTTGACTATAAAATTGAAGATTTTTCTATTATTTTTAATAAAAGTCATGTAATGAGTTTTAAACTTTGATGAATACAAACAGATAAAATTCCAAATGATAAAACAGAAGCTACTTTTGTAGCTCCTTGATAATAAATTGTATTACATCCAAAGTCATCTTTTAAATATTTATTTACTCTTTCAACCATACTTCTTTGATTGTAGTGGTGTTCATCTGATGATTTAGGTAAATTTAAAAATTCAAATTTTACTTTTTCATCTTTGATAAGTTGAATCTTTTGTTTTAATTCTTTTGAGTTCTTGGGATTTATATCTATAATTGCTTTATGATTTAGTTTTTCAGAAAACTCTCTAATTATATCGCTGTCATACCAAGCATCAAGTAAATCACGAAGATACATCACTCTTTTACTAGTTTCATTGATAAGTGGAAGTGCTACTGAACTATCATGAACATTTGCACCTGAATAGAATGCTGCTATTGGTATATCTCCATCTACTGCACTAATATGAAGTTTACCACCTATTGTAATCTCTCTGTTACCTTTAGAATTTTGTTTGACACCAACACCACAAACAGTAGATACTAAAGATAACATTTTTTTAGTAGTTTTCATCTCTTTTTGTAGTTCTAAAATCTTTGGTTTTACAGGCTCTCTCTTTTCACCTTTCTTAGGTCGTCCGACCTTATTTTTAGGCTTTTCTTCTTTCTTAATCTTTACAGGTTTTTCTCTAAGTGGTATCATAGCAGCATCTGTTGCATTGTACATAAAAACTGTATCCGATAAATATTCATTAACAAACTTTTTATGAGTTTTTTGAGCTATTTGTAAATCACTCAATTCTTTGAATACCCTACTAAATTTAGCTTCACTTGGAATATCTATTTTATACCTCCATCCACACAATACTCGTAATACTCTATCGCTATGAAGTCTATCAATTAAATCTCTTGTTGTTTGCATATTGTAAACAGATTTAGCAATCATTGCTCTTGCTATTTCTATTCTATCTTTTGGAATGTTTGTAATAGTTACAACTGTTACATTCTTTTCAATTTGAGCAAAGTCTAAAATCTTTATTAGTTTCTCTTCTTTGGTACTTAATGTTCCTAATTGTTCTTTTATTTCAAGAAACAAACAATTTTCAAGGTTTAGAATTTTAGTCCACATTTTAGATAGGTTTGTAGATAATTTTGGTAAAATATTTTTCATAAGTTGAATCTCTTTTCTGTTAAATTTTATGGTATAAAATTATAACTTATCTGAAATTAGATTTCAACTTTTTTGAACAAAATAAATTAAATTATGAGCTTTTTTGTTAATTTGCAAGTGGCTCTTAGTATTAAATTAAATTACTTTACACTAAAATACAAAAAATACGAAGGAAAAATATGAAAAAATTATTATTAGGAGCATTATTAGTTTCAGTACTACTAAACGCAAAAGATTTTACCAACTCAATTGGTATAAAATTTAAACTAATACCAAGTGCTTCATTTATGATGGGTACAAAACCACCAAGATGTCCAAAAGATGATCCATTTACTTCTAAAAATGAATATGAAGATTGTTTAGCTGATATATCTAAAGATGAACTACCTTATCACCAAGTAAAAGTAAACTCTTTTTATATGGCAACTACAGAAGTAACACAGTTGCAATACTATGAAGTGATGGGAGAAAATCCAGCATATTTTAAAACTGAACAGTTAGGATATGATGGTAGAAGCAATCCTGTAGAAAATATTTCTTGGAATGATGCAAAAAAGTTTATAAAAAAATTAAATAGTATGGAATATACAAACAAATATAGACTTCCCACAGAATCACAATGGGAATATGCAGCAAGAGCAGGAAGTGAATCAAAATGGAGTTTTGGAAGTGAAGGGAGTTTAGGTAACTATGCTTGGTATGATAAAAATAGTAGAGGTAAAACTCATCCAGTAGGCAAGAAAAAGCCAAATAATTTTGGTCTTTATGATATGCATGGAAACGTATATGAATGGTGTGAAGATTGGTATACAAGTTACAATAATACTCCTATAAATGGAAAAGCAAATAATTCAGGTGAACGAAAGTACAAAGTTCTTCGTGGTGGCAGTTGGTACTACTTCGCTGGGTATTCTCGCAGTGCCATCCGTTTCAGCAGCAGTCCAGTTTACCGCGACGGTGACGTCGGTTTTCGTTTATCCAGAACAAAGTAACACTTGATATTTTGAGGTATTAAATTTGTGTTTCTTAAATTTTTTATTTTTTTACCGCTTGTGGCGATTTTTTCTATTCACTATTTTTTGTACGAAAGTATAATTTAACATTCAATTACTTTGCTTTTTTTAAGGAGTGATTGGATTAATTTTTAGGAGTTTTAAAATGAAACAATTAGGTTTAATAGGATTAGGTAGTTTTTTAATAAGTGCAAATCTTTTTGCATGTGATTTTTGAAGGTAATGCAAATTTTAGAGATGATTCAAAAGCTTATAAGCAAGGTAAAGTAGTTACAAGTTGGAATAGTAAATATACTTATCCTACAAATGGCTATTATGAATTAGAATTAGGTTCAAATGCTTGTGGTTCAAAAATGACATTGTTTTATGATGGTAAAACAGTAGGTAGATATAGATTAGCAAATAGTGGAAATTTGAGAATTAATGTAATACATAAATAAGATATTGGAGACAAATTTAATACTAAGAGCCACTTGCAAATTCACAAAAAAGCTCATAATTTAATTCATTTTTGTTACAAAAAGCTGAAATCTAATTTCAATAAGTTATAATTTTATATCCTAAAATTTAACAGAAAAGAGATTCAACTTATGACAAATATTTTACCAAAATTATCTACAAACCTATCTAAAATGTGGACTAAAATTCTAAACCTTGAAAATTGTTTATTTCCTGAAATAAAAGAACAATTAGGAACATTAAGTACCAAAGAAGAGAAACTAATAAAGATTTTAGACTTTGCTCAAATTGAAAAGAATGTAACAGTTGTAACGATTACAAATACACCAAAAGATAGAATAGAAATAGCAAGAGCAATGATTGCTAAATCTGTTTACAATATGCAAACAACAAGAGATTTAATTGATAGACTTCATAGCGATAGAGTATTACGAGTATTGTGTGGATGGAGGTATAAAATAGATATTCCAAGTGAAGCTAAATTTAGTAGGGTATTCAAAGAATTGAGTGATTTACAAATAGCTCAAAAAACTCATAAAAAGTTTGTTAATGAATATTTATCGGATACAGTTTTTATGTACAATGCAACAGATGCTGCTATGATACCACTTAGAGAAAAACCTGTAAAGATTGAGAAAGAAGAAAAGCCTAAAAATAAGGTCGGACGACCTAAGAAAGGTGAAAAGAGAGAGCCTGTAAAACCAAAGATTTTAGAACTACAAAAAGAGATGAAAACTACTAAAAAGATGTTATCTTTAGTATCTACTGTTTGTGGTGTTGGTGTCAAACAAAATTCTAAAGGTAACAGAGAGATTACAATAGGTGGTAAACTTCATATTAGTGCAGCAGATGGAGATATACCAATAGCAGCATTCTATTCAGGTGCAAATGTTCATGATAGTTCAGTAGCACTTCCACTTATCAATGAAACTGGTAAAAGAGTGATGTATCTTCGTGATTTACTTGATGCTGGGTATGACAGCGATATAATTAGAGAGTTTTCTGAAAAACTAAATCATAAAGCAATTATAGATATAAATCCCAAGAACTCAAAAGAATTAAAACAAAAGATTCAACTTATCAAAGATGAAAAAGTAAAATTTGAATTTTTAAATTTACCTAAATCATCAGATGAACACCACTACAATCAAAGAAGTATGGTTGAAAGAGTAAATAAATATTTAAAAGATGACTTTGGATGTAATACAATTTATTATCAAGGAGCTACAAAAGTAGCTTCTGTTTTATCATTTGGAATTTTATCTGTTTGTATTCATCAAAGTTTAAAACTCATTACATGACTTTTATTAAAAATAATAGAAAAATCTTCAATTTTATAGTCAAAACCATAAAGTATGGAGAAAAAATATGATTTTTTAAGAAATTTACTAAATTTAGTGTAAACTACGCAAAGAAAAATAAATAATCATTTTTTTAAAACTAAAAGTGATGAAAATAAAAAATTAGCTATTGAGTATTATTGAATTTGCAAGTGGCTCTAAAGAATTTCTAAATCTACCTATTGTAGTTGAGTCTGGTGCTAATGATTCTAAGCTTAATCCTGCAAATTTCATATAAAGTAAATTTACATTAAGTCCTTCTTCAGCTTTTTCATCACTTAAATCATAAAACTTCTGAATAAGTAAGATTTTAAACATTAATATTTGATCATATGCTTGTACTCCACATACATTTTTACTTCCTGTTCCATTCTTCTTTAATACAGGTCTTAATTTATTAAAATCTATTATAGAATCTAATTGTTTTAAAAAAGAATCTACATATTCTAATCTATCATTAAGAGCATAATCTGAAAAAGAGAGGTTTGAATCTTTAAATGCCAATTTATTACCTTTTTGCTTAAATATCTTTAATTTATATGTGTAATTATAGCTAAAAATAGCCTTTAAATACCTTAACTAAAGGCTTGGTTGAGATTTATTTTAGAGTGTTACTGTGCAGTGGTCTCTTCATGCTTACTATTTGGAGTTCTCTTTTTTAACTAAAATATATAAATTCTATTCAAAACAAAGTTTTGAATAATAAATATTAGTAAAGAAGTTATTTTTTTGTAGATTATCTTTAGGGCATCTCTAAAAACTGCCCAACCTAAGCAATTTAAAATCAAGATTTAGTTAAAATAGATATTAAATATCACTCAAAAGGCTTTATAAATGCAAGGATTATTTGATTTAGAATTTCATGAGAGAAAAATAAAAGAATATCAACCACCACTAACAAAATTAGATAAAGTTGTAGATTGGAATATGTTTAGAGAACCAATAGAGAAGGCTTTATACGTAGAACCTAAAGGTGCTGGTGGTAGGCCACCATACGATAAGATAATGATGTTTAAAATTTTAATATTACAAAAATACTATAATTTAAGTGATGAACAAACAGAATTTCAAATAAATGATAGAACATCATTCAAACAATTTTTAGAATTGAAAATTGGAGATAAAATACCTGATGAAAAAACTATTTGGCATTTCAAAGAACAGCTATCAAATAAGAATTTATCTTTAACATTATTTGAACTATTTACTAAACAACTTATAAATAAAGGTATTATAGCAAAAGAGGGAAGTATGATAGATGCTTCATTTGTAGATGTTCCTAGACAAAGAAATTCTAAAGAAGATAATGCTGATATTAAAAAAGGTGCTATACCTTTAAAATTTGCCAGAAAAGATAACAATGGTAAACGAAGCAAGTTATGCCAAAAAGATACTGATGCAAGTTGGATGACTAAATCAAGTGAACGACACTATGGATATAAAGACCATATTAACGCAGATGGAAAAACTAAATTCATAACTAAATATAGTGTTACAAGTGCTGCTCCTCATGATTCTACTGAAATTAAAAATATCATTGATGAAACAGATAATAAACTTCATGCAGATAGTGCTTACAGGAGTAAAGAGATAGAAGAATTTCTAGAAGATAAAAATTGCAAAAGCTTTGTGCATGAAAAAGGTTACAGAGGTAGTCCTTTAACAGATGAACAAAAAGATTCAAATAACATAAAATCTAAAATTAGAGCAAGAGTAGAACATATATTTGGATTTATGACAAACTCTATGAATGATGCCTTACATATGAAGTCCATTGGGATAAAACGAATCAAGTCATCTATAGGATTTTTAAATCTTACATATAAGCTCTTTAGATATGAACAGTTAGTTAGATTGCAAAAAGTGAAAGTTATGTAAAAATATATGAAATCATAGAGATTTTACAAAAACTCACAAAGATCATTATAATTTTTAGTAGAATTTTATAGTAAATCAAGTTTCGCGTGTGATAAATTTTAAAAATTAAGTTAAAAATGATTTAAACAAATTAGAAAGTTGTTTTTAGAGGTTCCCTTTATATATAAATAAACTTTAAGTCAAATTTTGTTATTATTTTTAACTTTTTAGAAAACTTACACGTTTCTCTAGAATGGAAGTATCGTTTTGATTATGTATCTTTACATATGTCAATTTTTAGTTGAAAAACTTAAACGAGAAGCATGAGCCTGCTTAAAAGCTCAAACCAAATAAATAGAGAGTCTTAACATATTTAATATTATCAGATTACTCTAAAATTAAACAAAGGGAAAGAATGCCTACAATCAATCAGCTTGTAAGAAATGAGCGAAAAAGAGTGATTAAGAAATCTAAATCACCAGCTCTAGATAAATGTCCACAAAGAAGAGGGGTATGTACTAGAGTATATACAACTACACCAAAAAAACCTAACTCTGCTTTAAGAAAAGTTGCTAAAGTTAGATTAACTACTGGCTTTGAAGTAATTTCATACATAGGTGGAGAAGGTCATAATCTTCAAGAACATTCAATTGTTTTAGTAAGAGGGGGTAGAGTTAAAGATTTACCTGGTGTTAAATATCACATTGTTCGTGGTGCTTTAGATACTTCTGGTGTTGCAAATAGAACTGTTGCAAGATCTAAATACGGTACTAAAAAACCGAAAAAAAAGTAGAAGGATAATAAAATGAGAAGAAGAAAAGCTCCAGTTAGAGAAATAATGGCTGATCCTATCTACAATAGTACAGTGATCACTAAGTTTATTAATACAGTTATGTTAGATGGTAGAAAATCAGTAGCACAAAAAATTATGTATGGTGCAATTGCCAATTTAGATGCTAGAAGTGAAGAGTCTGGTATTGAAGTTTTTGAAAAAGCAATTGAAAATATCAAACCACTTTTAGAAGTTAAATCTAGAAGAGTTGGTGGAGCTACATATCAAGTGCCTATCGAAGTTAGGCCAGTTAGACGTCAAACTTTAGCATTAAGATGGTTAGTCGAAGCATCTAGAAAAAGAAATGAAAGAACAATGGTTGAAAGACTTGCTAATGAATTATTCGAAGCAGCTAACGAACGTGGTTCTTCATTCAAGAAAAAAGAAGATATTCATAAAATGGCCGAAGCTAATAAAGCATTTGCTCATTATAGATGGTAGGAAAGTAATATGGCAAGAGTTACACCACTAAAACAAGTAAGAAATATAGGAATTGCTGCACATATTGATGCAGGCAAAACTACTACAACAGAACGAATTTTATTCTATACAGGTGTTGAGCACAAAATCGGTGAAGTTCACGATGGTGCTGCAACTATGGACTGGATGGAACAAGAGCAAGAAAGAGGGATTACTATTACTTCTGCTGCTACAACTTGTCACTGGAAAAATCCTGTTGATGGTTCTGATACTATGATTAATATCATTGATACTCCAGGTCACGTTGACTTTACTATTGAAGTTGAGAGATCTATGAGAGTTCTAGATGGTGCTGTTGCAGTGTTTTGTTCAGTTGGTGGAGTTCAACCACAAAGTGAAACTGTTTGGAGACAAGCAAATAAATACAGAGTACCAAGAATCATTTTTGTTAATAAAATGGATAGAACTGGTGCTAATTTTTTTAATGTTGAAGAACAAGTAGGTTCAAAACTTAAAGCTAATCCAGTTCCACTTCAAATACCAATTGGTGCAGAAGAAAACTTTGCTGGTGTTATTGACTTAGTTGAAATGAAAGCTATTGTTTGGGATGCTGATGCTGAAATGGGATCAAATTACCATATAGAAGAAATTCCTGCTAATTTAGTTGATAAAGCCAATGAATACAGAGAAAAATTAGTAGAGTCTGCTGCTGAACAAGATGAAACTTTAGAATTGAAATATCTTGAAGGTGAAGAAATTACGAATGACGAAATCATGGCGGCAATCAAAAAGGGTTGTTTAGCAATGAAAATCACTCCAATGATTTGTGGATCAGCTTTTAAGAATAAAGGGGTTCAAACTTTATTAGATGCTGTTTGTAGATACTTACCTTCTCCTGTAGAAGTTGAAGATATCAAAGGGGAAACCCAAGATGGTGAAGCTGTAATTGTTGAATCTTCTAATGAGGGAGAAGTTGCAGCTTTAGCATTTAAAATTATGACAGATCCTTTTGTTGGACAATTAACATTCGTTAGAATGTACAGAGGAATCTTACATTCTGGTACGTATATTCTTAATTCAACTAAAATGAAAAAAGAAAGAATCGGTAGACTTCTTAAAATGCATGCCAATAAAAGAGAAGAAGTTTCTGAATTATATGCTGGTGAAATTGGAGCAGTGGTTGGATTAAAATCTACCATTACTGGAGATACTCTGGCATCTGATAAAGATCCAGTAATCTTAGAAAAAATGGATTTCCCTGAACCAGTAATTTCTGTAGCAGTTGAGCCTAAAACTAAAGCTGATCAGGAAAAAATGGGTGTTGCTTTAGGAAAACTAGCTCAAGAAGATCCTTCTTTTAGAGTTAAAACAGACGAAGAATCTGGACAAACTATTATTTCAGGAATGGGTGAGTTGCACTTAGAAATTCTTGTTGATAGAATGAAAAGAGAATTTAATGTTGAAGCTGAAGTTGGAGCTCCTCAAGTTGCCTACAGAGAAACAATTAAAAACTCTGTTAATATTGAGTATAAATATGTTAAACAATCTGGTGGTAGAGGTCAATACGGTCACGTATACTTAGAAATCACTCCCTTACCTGCAGATTCTGAAGATAACTATAAATTTCATAATAAAATTAAAGGTGGATCTGTTCCAAAAGAATATATTCCTGCTGTTGATAAAGGTTGTCAAGAAGCTATGGCTGGTGGAATTTTAGCTGGTTATCCAATGGTAAATATTGAAGTTGCATTATATGATGGTTCATACCATGATGTAGATTCATCTGAAATGGCATTTAAATTAGCTGCTTCTATGGGATTTAAAAAAGGATGTAGAAGCGATGCTGCTCAACCTATTATTTTAGAGCCTATGATGAGAGTGGAAATTGAAACACCAGAAGATTATATGGGTGATGTTATTGGAGATTGCAACAAAAGAAGAGGACAAGTTCAGTCTATGGATGATAGAGCTGGTATCAAATTAGTTGTTGCAATGGTTCCTTTGGCTGAAATGTTCGGTTATTCAACAGATCTTAGATCTATGTCTCAAGGACGAGCTACATACTCTATGGTTTTTAATAACTATGCAGAAGTTCCTAGAAATGTTTCTGAAGAAATTATTAAAAAGAGAAATGGTTAATATCATTTAAAAGAGTGGTGGAGTGGTAATCTCTAGGTAACTTTACTACAAATATCACTCAACAAAGACACCGTATCACAAACACTTGGACACTTACAAATTTGAAATATTCTCTAACAACATTTTAGCATAAAGTGTCCAAGTGTTAATTTATTTTTGACATAATTTTTCTCATTGATGTACCTTTTAGTTCAACTCTATGTGAAGAATGTACAATCCTATCTAATATTGCATCAGCAACAGTATCATTATTTAAATAATCATACCACTGTGATACAGGAAGTTCAGAGGTGAGAATTATTGATGATAAGTCAACTCTACTTTCTATAATTTAGGCTTAATGAAAAATCAAGGGGTCTAATTGATTACTTTACCTTATAACTAACAAGATAATCATCAAGCATTTTTAACTTCAAATTTTTAGTAAAACCATTATGAATTTTTAATAGTTTTTTCATTAGTGAAAATACTCCACCATTAATAGAATTTGTTGTGTTATGAATAGTAATATTTTTATGATTTTTGTATGTAAATAAATATGGTAAATTTGTTATCAAACTTCTATATGCAGATCTAACTCTTGAATGAGTAAAATTTAGTTTTCCAGTTGTTGGAGATACTGATTTCTCATCAAGAAATACTTGATACTTTTTATACTATTTATTTAATTTTTTTGTAAAGTTTATTTGAGTTGTAGTTGTTAAATTATACATAATCTTTTGTAAATCTTTACTAGCTTCTAGTCTTGGTTTTCTAGTTAGATATTTGTTTATTGTTTTTCTTTGATGGAAATGGCACATTTGTATTGGATAGTCTTTAAAGGCTTTATATAAGCCTCTTTTGCCATCAATGATAATAGCCTTAACAATGTATCCTAAATCTAAAAGTATCTGTAGTTGTTGTTTGTAATGAAATACTAATTCACTATCAATATGTTTCCATGTTAATATCTCTTTGGAAATAATATCTTTAAAAACTAAAGTTCCAAGTTTATCTTTTCTTTTACCATAAAAAGTTGCATCACAAACTATAATAATTTCTCTTGGATTATGTATTTTTGCAATTGGTTCATATTCTAAAATTTGTTTTCTTATCCACGGCAAACTTCTATTATAATCTTTATCTTCTATAAATATACTTTTTGAAGATTATTTCTTGTAGATTTCTTGCTCTTCTTTTTGAGCTAAATTTACGACCACATTCATTACATTTATATCTTTTGTCAAGTTTCACCACGTTGTACCATTTCAAAAGCAATATGTTGAAACACATCTGGTAAAATCTTAAATATTTCAGGTTTCGTTTGAAACCAACTTTGAACTGCATCAAATGGAGTTCTAACTTTTAATTCTTTTTTTAAAGAACCATGTCTTCTATTGAAGTTGTAGTATATCAAAAATTTATTTAAATCTTTTTTAACATCATCAATATTGTCATACTCTTCTGCTTTAATTGTAGCATTTTTAATATTCCGTTTACTCTTTCTGCCATTGCGTTAGTTTGAGGTGTGTATGGAGCTGTTAGCCTATGTTCTATCTCATCATCTTTACACTCTACATCAAACTTATGATTACCACTTACAAATCCTTTTCCTCTTGCCCACTTATCAGTAAATTCCAGTCCATTATCTGTTAAAATATGTGTTAAGTAAAATGGAAAAAATTCTTTACATTCTTTTAGAAAAGATACTGCATTTGCTGCTGTCTTATTCTCATACACTTTATAGTAAAGTAGCCTTGTAGCCCTGTCTATTGCTACAAATAGGTAATATTTTTGCTTGTCAAACTTTGGTAAATAAGTTACATCTATATGTAAATAACCAGGCTCATACTCTTTGAACTTTTTAGCTTTTTCTTTTTGCTCTTGTGGAACTCTGTTTATATCAAAGGCTTTTAAAGTGCGATAAGCATTACTTCTATTTGCATTTGGAATAATATCAACGATTGTATCTGCTAAGTCATCTAACTCCATCCAAGTCATTGTTCTGATTACTTTAATTAACTCTTTTTCTAAAGGTGTTAGAGCATAATGGATTCTTTTTGGTCTTGAACTTTTATCATTTAAAAAATCTCTATTTTTATGCTTGGCGATAGTTTTAACATTCACATTATAATTATTTGCTAATTCAACATTTGTTAAATTAGATTGTTGTATTATTTCTCTTACATGCTGGTTTGTTCTGGCATTAGAGTGATAGACTTGTGGCATTTTTAAAATCCTTATTTGCTGTAAAGATTTTACAATTATGTTGTTAAGCTATCGCTTTCTTATTTATGTAACTAGGCAACCATAACGTGGTGAAACTGGACAATTAGTTATAAGGTAAAGTGATTATTCTGGCACCCAAAAGTTTCATTAAGCCTGTTTCTTCTATAATCTCTGCTTCTAGTGGAGCAATCTTTTTTTTCTTATTTTTAAAAGTTTCACTTTTTGCTCTTTAGTTAAAGCCAGCTCTTTATTATCTCAATTCATTTGGATTATACCAGTATAATGTGGTATCCCGCTTAAGATTAAAAACGGTGGTTTTTGTGCTACTTGGGCAAGTGTTGCTATAACTAATAAGCTGATAAATATTGTTGCTAAATATTTTTTTAACATAATTTATTGTAGTATAAAATAAACTTAAAACTTAAAACTTAAAACTTAAAACTAAAAACTTAAAACTTAAAACTTAAAACTTAAAACTTAAAACTAAATATAAATTTTATTTAGTTATATCAATCACAAAAACATTAAATTCATCATCATAAAAATATGAAAATTCAAAGTTGTGTTTATCCAAAATTCGTTTTACTAAACTAAGCCCCAAACCATAACCCTTTTGCTCCCTTGAATTATCCCCTTGAGTAAAAACTTCACAGTAAAATTCTAAAGATCTGTCTAGTTTTTCACCTTTGCTTTTGATTGATATCTTTTTATCTTCTGCAACTATAAATATAGGTTTTTCTATACTATATTTAAGTGCATTGTCTATTAGATTTTTTAATGCTATTGATAAATACTCTAAATCTGCTTCTATTATAAAATTTGATTTAATTGATATATCTATGAGTGTTTCATCTTCTATAAAAAGTTTTGATAATGCTTCACTAATCAAAGTTTCTACATTAAAAGTTTCAAGCTTCAATTTATATTGATTGGCATTTAATTTCTCAAGATGTAAAAGCTCATTTGTCATATCATCCATTTGTACCAATGCTTTATTTAATATTTTTTTATATTTACTATCTTCTATCATCTCTATAGCTAATTTTGATTTAGCAATTGGTGTTTTTAGTTCATGCCCAATATCTCGTAATAATCTTTGTCTTGATGTGATTAACTCTTCAATGTTAGAAGCCATTGAGTTAAAAGTAGTTGATACCTCTCCTATCTCATCATTGGTAATAATTTTAACTCTTGAACTATAATCTCCTTCACCAAATCTTTTTATACTTTTTGAGATATTTTTTAGAGGATATATCATTTTTAGAATTATCAAAAACAAGATTATCAATATCGATATATCAGCTAAAATAAGATAATTTAGAAACTCTTTCTCCTCAAAATTTTTATCTTGCGATAAATCTATCACTAAAATATCATCATCAAGATACTTCATATAAAGTAAATATTTATCATCTTCATGTCGTAAAATTTTTATAATTGATAAAGTAGTTTCGTACTTGTATATAGTTTGAGATGAGTCAAAATAGTGTTGTTTATTTGTAATAATTTTAAATTCCAACTCTTTTAGTTTTCTTTTCAAAGAGTCTTGGTCGTTATTCGTTAGATATTTAAATAGTTCATCTGAGACTTGAATATATTTTTCTTTTAATAAAGATTCAAGTGTATCTTGTGTTAATTTATTTGTTTTATTTGATACAAAAATCATCAAAGACAAACTAATTAAAAAGAGAATTAAAACTTTATTAAAAATTGACATATTTTAACCTATAAATTTATACCCGATACCCCATACAGATTTTATGTATTGCGAGTCTTTTGGGTCATCACCTATTTTTTGCCGTAAATTACTTATATGCATATCTATTGTTCTGTCTTTTGTATTATACTCTATGCCGTTTACAGCATTTGATATAACTTCTCGGGACATTACTTTGTCACCATTTTGTAAAAACAGATGTAAAATATCATACTCTATTTGTGTCAAATCAACTAAATAACCATCTACTTTTATCTCTATTTTATCTTCGTCTATCTCAAAGTCACCTATAATTCTGCTTTTATTTATAGTCCTTCGTAAAATTGCATTTATCCGAATCACCAATTCTCTTGGCTCATAAGGTTTAGCTAAATAATCATCAGCTCCCAAATTAAAGCCAAGTATCTTATCACTTACTTCTCCTCTAGCTGATGAAATAATAATAGGTATAGTAGATATTTGTCTAATTCTTTTACATACGTCAAAACCATCCATTTGAGGTAGCATCAAATCTAATACAACCAAAGCATATTTATTTTTATTGTTTTCAAGTTCCTCTAAAGCCCCTTTAGGTTTAGAAAAAGCTTCTACTTTAAAATCATAATTTTGTAAATAATCAGTGATAAGTTCTTGCATATCTAAATCATCTTCAATAAGTAAAATCTTTTGCATCACTCCACCTCCCAATCATCAAAATAGTGTATAAATTTTATTCGTTGTTTTAGGTTTAGAATAGTGTGTATTTTCTCTAATAACTTATTTTCAATATCATGAGCTTTCGTATCTAAAGTTAGATTGAGTTTATTTAACTTTTTTGTATCAAAAATCTCTTTTAAAAATATATCTTTTCTTTTATTTTCTATCTCTTCTTTTATTTTCTATCTCTTCTTTTAGTTCTCTATATTCTTTTAGTTGGACTCTAAACTCTTTTAAAATCTTTTTTATCTGTCTGCTTTGTTTTTTCGATAAGTTTAGATGAGATAACTCTTTATTGATATGTCTATGATGATTATCAGATGCAAATAGATTAATAAAAAGAAAAAGTATAATTGCAAATCTCATATTTCTATCCTTACTTATATATTAGGTATTTTAATATCTTTATCATTTAATAAACCTTGTTCAATATTTTTATGACAAGCTTTACAATTTGATATTTTACCTATTTTCTTATTTTCAAAGATTTTTTTATCTATATCATCATGCTTTTTTTCCAATATGAAGTTTTTGTCATAGCTATTATATCTTTGTTTTTAATACTTTTTAATATTTTATATGCTGATTCTTTTGTTGAATTTTCAGCACTATGAAGTACAAGATAATTTTTTATAGATTCTTTATCTTCATCATCAAGTGAAGCATCATCGCCAAAATGGTTTTCTAAATTATCCATCATTTTTACCCAAGATCTTTTTGGTAGCAAAAATGGTGGATAGAGTGTATGGCAGCTTATACATTCATCGTGGAACAATTGATGCTCCACTTTATAGTCAACAGGCTTGTTTGCATCAGCTATGAAAACATTTGAAGGTGTCATTAAAAGATAAACCAATAAAAATATAGATAAACCTATCCATAAAATACCGAATAATTTTTGAAATATTGTAAGCTCTAAACTTTCCTTATCCCCATCTTTATATCCAGTTATCATAGATTCAACTGCTTTTGAGTTATGTAAAAATCTATCTAATAAAACACCTGCAATATGGGCAAAAATTACAACCATAAAAGCATTTGCAAACAGTTCATGAATATCTTCAAATAAATCCATATCTTTAAATAGTGAGATATTCAAAAAAGACAATATCCCCATTCCCTCTTGAGTACCATAAACAACCATTCCACTTAAAACTGATACTAAACCTAATATAATCATAGCCATAATAGCCCAACTTGAAGCTGGATTGTGACCTGTATATTGTTTTTTATTGCCAAAGATATTAAATATATACTCTTGCAAATCTTTCAAGTTAAAATTAAAATCTTTAAAATTTGAATATTTGACATCTAAAAATCCCCAACCAATTCTAAAGATAAAAAGCGATGCTATAACAAATCCAACTATTGCATGATATTCAAGAAGATTATCAAACTCTGCTGATATAAAAACTAGCCCTGCAAAAATAACAAGTAAAGTATGAAATAGCCTTATAGGCAGGCTCCATACATATAACCTAGTCATCCCATTTTCCATAATTTGGGATTAGTATATCTCTTTCACGATATATACCTTTATCTGCTGTTGTATGACAAGTTTTACAGTTGGCTAATGAGCTTACCTCTTTTTGTTTGATAAGTTTTATAGGGATTTGCTTATGTTTTTTTATCATATATGGTGTTTTTGTAATAGCAATAGGGGTAGAATATCTTGATATACTATTATTTATTCTTTTGCTTCTTTTATAGTTTGTAAACTTTTCAGCTGAATTATTTACTAGATATTTTAATATTTTTTGATTATCTTCAGGTTCTAAAGATGCATCCGTCCCAAAATGATCATCTAAACCACTCATAACTTTTTTCCAAGATCTGCTTGGAAGCAATCCAGCTTGATAACCAAAATGACAACTTGCACACTCCTCTATATACAATTTATCAGTAACTGGTGCCACACCTTTTTTTTGGCCCCAACTCCATCCGTCGGCATATAAATTTCCTATTAATAATACTGATATAAAAATTAAACCTTTCATCATAAACTCCTTACTTTTGGTTGATGATATATGTTACTACATCACCTTTTTCTTGTGCAGTCCCAACTCTATTGTAAACATCTCTAAAGTTTCTTCTGAGCCATTTTTTGACATTTTTAACTTTTGTAAATCTTGAAGAATCTGCCAATGGAGAGAGCGATTCAATCACTTTATTGGTATTGATATTTCTGCCTTTTTTTGATAAATCGCTTGAATGACAGCTAACACAAGAGATAAGTTTACCCTTTTTGCCGATATATTCAGTTGTGAAAATCTTTTCACCTCTTACATAGTCAAATCCTTTAAATTCTGGATTTTCTTTTTGTGCTTGTGTCTTTAAAGTTTGCATATATTCTTTCACTGAGGTATTTAACTCAACTGCATGAACTAATGAAACCATAATAACCAAAGCTGTTAATATTTTTTTCATCTTCTAACTCCTTTTAATCTTTTGATATTAAAAGTATAAGAGAAGTTTGTCAATATTGTATTTACAGTTTCTTTACAAATAGAAGAATTTTATTTTATAATTGTAGTGTCAAAGTTAATCTGGAATGGTACTGGATAATGCTTCTTATCATAAATCAAAAAAAATTAAAGCCAATTTATACAGATGGATGAATTAAGGATTAACATTGTTGTATTTACCACCATATTCACCACAACTAAATATTATTGAAATTCTTTGGAGATTTATGAAATATATTTGGATTGATTATAAAGCTTATTTGAGCTTTGATAATCTAAAAGTTTATATTAAAACAATTTTTAAAAAATATGGTAAAGATTTTATAATAAATTTTAAACGATGGCAAGATAAAATTAGTGATGTTAAATTGATACATTATAGTAATAATAATTAGAGTTTAATTAGTTGTAGGTACTTACTTACTGTTTCTTGGACAAATCACTGGGCTTAGTTATTTACATTTTTAAAATATCCAGATTCTGTGAGAAAATTAATTTATACAACAAATCCTATTGAATCTTTAAATGCTCCAATCAAAAGAAAAACCAAATCTAAAGGTTCATTTCCAACACAATATTCTGCTTTTAAAGTGATGTATCTTGCCATGAGACTGTGAAAGAACTCAATCCCAAGTTATATAAAATATTCTAGCAAATTTACCCTAAAATCAACTAAAAATATTCCCACCAAGTTTAGATGAACTAGTTGATGAAAATAATATGACAAGAGCAATAGATGAATATGTAGAAATACTAAACATATCACAATTAAATATAAAAACCAAAAAAAGTTTAATTACTGATGGTCAACCAGCATTCCATCCAAAATTATTATTAAAAATATATATTTACGGATACTTAAATAAAATAAGAAGTAGTAGAAAACTAGAAACTGAAATAAAAAGAAATATTGAGCTGATGTGGCTAACACAAGGATTAATACCTAGCTATAAAACTATAGCAAACTTTCGTAAGGATAATCCAAAAGCGTTACAAATAATATTTAAAGAGTTCTCTCTTTTATTAAAAGATATAAATTTAATCACAGGTGAACTAGTAGGAATTGATGGAGCATTTTTAAGAGCTAATGCTTCAAAAAATACTCTTATTATGAAGAAAACTGTACAAAATGATTTATGTAAAATTGATAAAGAGATAAAAAGTTATATGGAACTTTTGAAAGTAACTGATAACCAAAATATTAAAGATATAGATCTTTTAGATAGCCTAGGTAAAAACCAACATAATAAAACAGATAAAGATGCCAATGTTATGAGTAAACCTGCTCATAATTTAATGGCTTACAATTCACAGATTGCTGTTGATAATTGTCCAGTTTCACCACGTTATGGTTGCCTAGTTACATAAATAAGAAAGCGATAGCTTAACAACATAATTGTAAAATCTTTACAGCAAATAAGGATTTTAAAAATGCCACAAGTCTATCACTCTAATGCCAGAACAAACCAGCATGTAAGAGAAATAATACAACAATCTAATTTAACAAATGTTGAATTAGCAAATAATTATAATGTGAATGTTAAAACTATCGCCAAGCATAAAAATAGAGATTTTTTAAATGATAAAAGTTCAAGACCAAAAAGAATCCATTATGCTCTAACACCTTTAGAAAAAGAGTTAATTAAAGTAGTCAGAACAATGACTTGGATGGAGTTAGATGACTTAGCAGATACAATCGTTGATATTATTCCAAATGCAAATAGAAGTAATGTTTATCGTACTTTAAAAGCCTTTGATATAAACAGAGTTCCACAAGAGCAAAAAGAAAAAGCTAAAAAGTTCAAAGAGTATGAGCCTGGTTATTTACATATAGATGTAACTTATTTACCAAAGTTTGACAAGCAAAAATATTACCTATTTGTAGCAATAGACAGGGCTACAAGGCTACTTTACTATAAAGTGTATGAGAATAAGACAGCAGCAAATGCAGTATCTTTTCTAAAAGAATGTAAAGAATTTTTTCCATTTTACTTAACACATATTTTAACAGATAATGGACTGGAATTTACTGATAAGTGGGCAAGAGGAAAAGGATTTGTAAGTGGTAATCATAAGTTTGATGTAGAGTGTAAAGATGATGAGATAGAACATAGGCTAACAGCTCCATACACACCTCAAACTAACGCAATGGTAGAAAGAGGAAACGGAACTATTAAAAATGCTACAATTAAAGCAGAAGAGTATGACAATATTGATGATGTTAAAAAAGATTTAAATAAATTTTTGATATACTACAACTTCAATAGAAGACATGGTTCTTTAAAAAAAGAATTAAAAGTTAGAACTCCATTTGATGCAGTTCAAAGTTGGTTTCAAACGAAACCTGAAATATTTAAGATTTTACCAGATGTGTTTCAACATATTGCTTTTGAAATGGTACAACGTGGTGAAACTTGACAGATAATACTTTTAAATTTATAGTTGCAACTGATATATCTTGCAATGGTCACGATTTAGACCAATTATATAATATGGCTATAAAATCTAAAGAGATAGTAGATAATCCAGATATGATAATCACTGCTGATAAGGGTTACTATAGTTCAGTAGAGATTAAAAAATGTGTTGATGATGGTATTGAAACAATTGTACCTTTGCGAAATACAGCTACAAAAAAGAAAATTAAAGATTCAAAGTTTAGTAAAAATCAATTTACTTACAATCATAAAGATGATTGTTATATCTGTCCAAATAATAAAATACTTGATAATTCTGGTTCAAAATATCAACGAAACAATAGAAGCTTAGATGTCTATAGATTATCTAGTATAATTTGTAAATCGTGTCCTTTAAAATCATCTTGCCTTTCTGATAAAACTAATTATAAACAAATGTATAGATGGGAGCATGAAACTATCATTGATGATTATACTATAAAAATGAATACTCAAAAAGCTAAAGATATAGTCAAAAAAAGAGGTTCTATTGTTGAACATCCTTTTGGAACAATAAAAAGAACTTTAGGTTGGGATCACTTTTTAGTTCGTTCTAAAGAAAAAGTACTTGGAGAAAATTCACTTATTATGTTTACCTATAATTTTAGAAGACTTTTAAACCTAATAGCAATAGCTTTGTTCAAAAAACTATGTTTAGCCATTAAAAACAAGGATTTAACCCAAATAAGAGAAGATATAGCGGAATATATCTTGGTGTTTGGGCTTTGTTTGGCTTATTTTTTAATGAATATATTTTATTTTTGGAATTCTTCTAAAAAATTAAGATATTTGGAAAATTAACTTTTAAAATGACTATAAAGTTGGCTTATTTGGGACTATTTTCACAGTCTGCATGCAAGAACAACAAAATAAATGGAATATGTCTAGTATTAGAAATTGGTTTGAAATTTATCCTTAACTTAGTATATTTTTTAAGGAGATTATGGCAAAATATAAGAAGTGATTGAAAAGAAACTGGTGGGTTTATATAGTTTATTTTACACTCTCAATTTTATAGGACTTTGTAAAAATTCGTTTATCTATTTTTTTCTAAAAAATTAAATATGGATTCATAGACAATTTCTGGTTGTTCTTCTGGAACAAAGTGTCCACAGTCTTTAACTCCAAATCCAGTAACATTTGATGCAAATTTTTTCCAACCATCAAGAACATCCCATATATTTCCAACTACTCCATTTGCTCCCCATAAAACTAGTAAAGGAGTATTTATCGTTTTTTTTCTATCTTCTGTATCATGAACTAAATCAATTGTATTTGAGGCTCTATAATCTTCTGAAATTGCATGTACACAAGCTGGGTTGGAATAATGTCTAATGTACTCTTGAAGAACGTCTTCTGGAAACATCTGCTTAACTGAATCCCCTGTTGTTTTATTAAGGAGGTTTCGTCTAATAAAATAATCAGGGTCTGAACCTAAAAAAGTCTCTGGAAATGGTTTTGGTTGGATATAGAAAAACCAATGCCAATATTTAGTTGCAAATTCTCTATTTGTTTGTTCATACATATCATATGTAGGTAAAATATCCATTAGTGTACACGTTTTTACTTTTTCTTTATGGTCTAATATAAGTCTATGGGCAACTCTTGCTCCCCTATCGTGAGAAACAATATGAAACTTTTTAATACCAAGTCTTTCCATTACTTTTACTTGATCATTTGCCATAACTCTTTTTGAATAGTTTGAATGATCTTCCAAACCTTCAGGTTTTGAACTATCTCCATATCCTCTTAAATCAGTAACTATAACTTTATAGTTTTTAGCTAATTTTGAAGCAATACCTCTCCAAATAAGATAGCTTTCAGGGTGACCATGAAGAAGTAGAATTGATTCTCCATTTCCTGCTACCAAAGTATTAATTTTTATATTTTCTTCAACTTCAATAAAACTTTGTTCGAACTTTGGAAAATACTTTTTTGCAATTTTACTCATTATTTTTCCTCCAGTAACTGCTTTTTAACCAGTTCTTTAATACCACCATGCTCTAAGATATTTAATATATATTTACTAAAAGGTTCAATTGATGCAATTTTACCATGTTCATTTGATACTATTCCTTTTTCTAAGTCAACAGTTAGATTTTCGTTATCTTTTACTAAAGATGAAATCTCAAGACAGATAATAACAGGAAGACCGAGGTTTATAGCATTTCTATAAAAAATTCTTCCAAATGACTCAGCAAGAATAACTCCTACACCAACTGATTTTAAAGTAATCGCTGCATGTTCTCTACTAGAACCACAACCAAAGTTGGTTCCAGCAATAATAATATCTCCATTATTTACTTTTTCAACAAATTTTTCATCCGCTCCATGCATTGCATATTTTTTTATATCTTCAACATCTGTATACTCTACAAATCTTCCTGGATAGATTTGATCTGTATCAACATTTTTACCAAACAAAAAGACTTTTCCACTTATTCTTTTTTCCATAACCGTATCCTTAATTTATATAATTTGAAGGGTCAACAATTTTACCCTCTAATGCAGCAACTGCAACAGCCGCAGGTGAACCTAAAAATATTTTTGCACTTACCTCTCCCATACGTCCTGTGAAGTTTCTGCTTGTTGTTGTAATACACCTCTCACCTGAAGCTAGCATTCCCTGATGTGTTCCTAAACAAGCGGCACAACCTGGTGTTACAAACGTTGCTCCCGCAGTAACTAAAGTTTGTACATCTCCATTTTTCATAGATTCTAAGAAAACTTCTTTTGAAGCAGGAACTATCACAAATCTAGTTCTATTAGCTATCTTTTTATTCTTTAAAATTTTTGCAGCAATGGCAATATCATCTGCACGACCTCCAGTACAAGAGCCTAAATAAGCTTGGTCAATTTCTTGTCCTATGTACTCATTTATATCAAAAACATTATCAACACTAAATGGCGCTGCAATTTGTGGTTTTAAATTTGTTATATTAAAACTAATCTCCGATTCATATTTAAAATCCTCATCAGTATGAAAGATTTCATACTCTTTTGTAACTTTTTGCTCTAAAAACTTCATTGTTATTTCATCAGGTTGTATATATGAAGTTTTTGCACCCATTTCAGTACTCATATTACACATAGCCATTCTTTCAGAAATACTTAAATACTTTAATGCACTTCCTGAAAATTCAACAGCCTTATATACTGCAAAATCAGCACCTAGCTTTCCAATAGCATGAAGTATCATATCTTTTGCATAGACACCTTTTGGTGGAACTCCTTCAAAATTAATTTTTACAATTTCAGGAACTCTAAACCATAATTTACCAGTTACAAGTATTATTGCTAAATCAGTTGCTCCAACTCCTGTACCAAATGCCCCAAATGCTCCGTGGGTAGTTGTATGAGAATCAGTTATAACAACTATTTCTCCTGGATATGCTAATCCTTTATCAGCTAAAACTTGATGACAAACTCCTTGATCTATATCCATAAGAAGCTCAATACCTTGATCCCAACAAAACTCTCTAAACTCTTTTTGGTTTTGTGCTTGTTGTATACTTGAAGCTGGTGCATAGTGATCTAAAAACATAATAACTTTTGATGGGTCATAAACTTTTTTAGCACCCATTTCAAAAAATGACCTAATAGTTTGTAGATAAAGGTCATTTATTCCTGCCATATCAATATCACAATTTACAATTTCATCAGTTTTTACAATTTGTTTACCTGCTTTTTTTGCTAATAGTTTTTCAATAGCATGCATTATAAACTCCTTATGTTTTTTTGTATTATAAACCTTTTTATTGTATTATGTCAAATAATATATAGTCATATTTGATATTAGGATTAATAATATGGAGTCATCACTTTTAAAAGTATTTGTTGCTGTTGCAAATGAAAAATCTGTATCTTTGGGTGCACAAAAATTAGGTGTTACACAGTCAAATGTAAGTCATAGAATCAAGCAGTTAGAAAAAGTTGTTGGATATGAACTATTTCATAGAGTTCCCAAAGGCGTTATTCTTACAAAAGAAGGGAAAAAACTTTATCCTTATGCTATAGATATTGTAAAAAAAACAAAAGAAGCAGAGCTTCAAATGAAGAATATCTCTCATCAAGAGCTATTAAGAATTGGAACTTCCCAAGCAAATGCAGCAATTAGACTACTTGAATTTTGTAAAAAATTAAACAAAAAATATCCTGAAATGGAAATAGAAATATCTATAAATGGAACACCTAAAGTTATTGAAGATTTACTTGATTATAAAATTGATATTGGGTTCGTAGCAGGAAATCCAAACAATAAAGATATTCTTGTATTAAACAGATTTGATGATAATTTATATTTTATAAAGTCAAAAATAAAAAAAGCACCAAATTGTTTGATTGGTTATAGAAAAAACAGTACCCATTTTCAATACTTACAAGAGTATATGAAAAGTACAGGAAATAAAGATTTTAAAACAATGGTTATTCAAAACTATGATGTAATGCAAGGTTTTGTAAAAGAGGGATTTGGCAAAGCTTTTTTATCAAAAGCATTAATTGACAAATATGGATATTTAAATGATTTTATACTAAGAAAAATAGATAAAGCTGATGAAGATTTAGCAACGTATTTAGTTTGTAGAAAAGATTATATGCCTATGATTTGTGATTATTTAAAAAAGCTAAAGCCAGTATAAGATTAAAAAGTAGTGTTTCGATGAAGCAAATGTTGAATATAGAAATTCAGACTTAATGAAAGAAATAGGAGGCTAAAAACTCAAGTAAAGCCAGATACTATATAAGTAAAAGAAGGATTATTTACAATGAATTGTAAAAAAGTACTAAAACTTGTCCAAAGTGTCAATCTAAACTAACTAAAAAGAATGGCAAACGAAGAGATATACAAAGATATAAATATTTATTGCAAGAATTATTGTCTAAAGGATTTACTATTAATGCTATTACAATAGATGGTAAGAAAGGCTTAAATAAAGTATTTAAAGACTATCCAATACAAATGTGCCAATTTCACCAGAAGATGATTGTAAAGAGATATATAACTCGTCATACAACAAATAGTATTGATGGTGTATTCTCTCATTTCAAAAAGTTAGCAAAAGTACATTCAGGAATATTAGAAAATATGAAGATTAAAGTTATAGATGAATTCTTTTATAACTATAATAATAAGTTATAAATTAGCCTCCTATTTCTTTCATTAAGTCAAACTTAATGAATTAAAGAATCATGGTGTTGCAAGATGTTCTTATCTTTGGAATAGATGGTTTTAACGAAGCTATCCAAGCTATTTATCCTAAAACTGAAATACAAAGATGTATAGTACATCAAATAAGAAGTTTATTAAAGTTTGTATCTTGGAAAGACAGAAAAGTAATTGCTAAAGATTTAAAACTCGTATATACGACTTTTACAAAAGAATATACTACCCCAAGAAAAACAAACAATTTTTTCTAAAGTTTAATTCTTAAAATAGTAAAATTAAACAATAAAAATAAAGGATAATAATATGAGCAGAACAAGAACAGTTTATAGTGCTGAATTCAAAACAAGATTAGTACTAGAACTTTTAAAAGAAGACAAAACATTAACACAAATTGCAAGTAAAAATAATATAACACCGAAGAATTTGCAAAACTGGAAAAAGATATTTTTAAATAATGCAGTAGTTGCAATGGAACCTGCTAAAGCAGTTAAAGAATATAAAGAAGAAAATATAAAATTAAAAGCAAAACTTGATGAATATGCAAAAGTAGTAGGTCAATTAACTGTAGAGAATGAGTGGGCTGTGGGAAAGTTAAAGAGCTTGGACTCTAGCTATAAAAAAGAGTTAGTAGATAAAACAGATAGTAAAATAATTTCAGTTGTAAAACAATGTAAACTACTTAATTATAATAGAAGTAATTTATTTTATGTACCTATGGTAAATCCTATAAAACAAGATATTAAAAATGAGATAGTTAAAATATTTGTAGATATACCATGTTATGGTTATATTAAAGTACACAAAGAGTTATTAGAACGTGGATACAATGTCTGTATCAATACAGTACGCCAATATCGTAAACAGTTAAGTTTAAGAGCTGTACTAGCTGTACGTCCACCAAATACTTCTTGGGCTGATAAACAACATCCTAAACATTCATATAAAATTAGAGGACTTGATACAGTAAGAGCAAATCAAGTATGGAGTACTGATATAACATACATTAAAATAAAAGGGGGAATGGTCTATATGGCAGCTATTATAGATTGGTATTCTAAAGCCATATTATCATGGAGAATATCTAATACAATGGATACTGACTTAGTCATGGGTGTGCTAAATGAAGCCTTATCCAAATATGGAAAACCAGAAATATTTAATACCGATCAAGGTAGTCAATATACCTCTTATATTCATACTCAAACATTAAAGGATAATAATATTATTATTTCAATGGATGGAAAAGGAAGAGCAACAGATAATATATGTATAGAAAGATTTTGGAGAAGTGCAAAGGTGGAAAAGATATATCTTAATGAATATTTCAAAATATCAACATTGAAAAATGATGTTACAGATTATATGGAGTTTTATAATTATAGAAGATTTCATCAAACTTTAAATTATAAAAAACCTATGAATGTATACTTTGAAAGTATGAAAATAAATGATGTACATTATAATAAATTAGATGAAATTGTGGCATAAAGTTACAGTTGATAGTGGGAATTAGGTTTTATAGAAAGTTGTCTTGACATATTGGGGTAGTATAGAACAAGCCTTAGAAAATCTAAATGAATGCCATGATACTTGGGGAAGTAAATATCCTCACATTAAACAATCTTGGATTAATCATTGGAATGAATTATCTACTTTTTATACAACAAATCCTATAGAATCTTTAAATTCTACAATCAAAAGAAAGATAAAATCTAAAGGTTCTTTTTTGACTGTTGACTCAACTTTTAAGGTAATGTATTTATCAACTAAGGAGGTTCAAAATAAATGGAAAAGATCAAGAGTTAGAAATTGGTCTGAGATTTACCCACAATTATGTATATTTTTTAGCGAAGTTATGGAAAAATATATAAAGTAATTAGAAGATAATTGGTGGGTTTATATAGATGAGTTTACACTACCTAATTATTTGTAAAGGATTTAAAAATTTAAATAGGATAGGTCTTTTATGTTGTGCTGTGGTCTCATATACGAGATATATGTTCTATACTTGACTTTATTATGTTTGATATATCTTTTACTAACATACCTAACTTTTTCATTTTTATTATCTGATTTCTTAGCTCTTATTAGGCTTCTACTTTTAGTGTTCTTGCGTCTCTTTTTTTATATTTTTTATTATAGCATAATTTGATATGTTTAGTTGGTGATTTAATAACTCTAGTTACTACTAAATCCTTTATTTACTGACTATTGATAGTGCTTATTTAAATTTGGTCGGATTTACCTAATGATTATAGCTCTTATAAACTATTTAAATATTTTTTTATATTTTTTGCTGCTTGTCTAATTCTTTTTTCATTTTCAATTAAAGCAATTCTTATGTATTGATCCCCATAATATCCAAATCCAATACCAGGACTAACCGCAACTTTTGCTTGTGTTAAAAGTTGTTTTGAGAATTCCATACTTCCTAAATGTCTTGCCTTTTCAGGTATTTTTGCCCAAATAAACATAGATGCGTTAGGAGTATTCATTTCCCATCCAGCATCTTTAAAAGCTTCAATCATAACATCTCGTCTAAATTTATACTTTGCAGTATGTTGAGCAACACACTCTTGCGGACCATCTAATGCCACAACAGCTGCAACTTGAATAGGTGTAAACATACCATAATCTAACCATGATTTAATTCTTTTTAAAGCACCAATAAGTCTTTCGTTTCCAACCATAAAACCAACTCTCCATCCTGCCATATTGTATGATTTACTTAAAGTAAATGATTCAACAGCAACATCAATAGCACCTTTTGCGCCAAATATTGAAGGAGTTGTATATCCATCAAAAGTGATATCAGCATAAGCAATATCAGAGATTACATAAAATCTTTCTCTTTTAGCCATATCAACAAGTCTTTGATAAAACTCAGGAGTTACAGTTGCACAAGTTGGATTATGAGGAAAATTTACTAATACATATTTTACTTTTGGGATTGATTCATTTAAAGTTACTTGTAATCTTTCAAAAAATAGATCTTCATCAACTCTAAAATCATCTCCAAAACTTAATTCAAATTTATGAATTGTTGCTCCACTTAACATAAAAGCATATGAGTGAATTGGATAAGTTGGATCTGGAACAACCGCTACATCACCAACATTTACAATTGCTTGAACTAAGTGAACATAACCCTCTTTTGAACCCATAGTTGCGCAAGCATGTTTATTGGGATCAAAAGTAACATCATATTTTATTTTATACCAGTTACAAATTGCAAGTCTTAGTTTATAAATTCCTGCACTAGCACTATAACCATGATTCTTAGGTTTATCAGCTGTCTCTTTTAATTTATCAATAATATGCTGTGGTGCTTGTCCATCAGGGTTTCCCATTGAGAAATCAATTATATCTTGTCCTGCTCGTCTTGCTTCCATTTTTATGGTATTTACTTCTGCAAATACATAATTAGGAAGTCTTTTCATTCTTTCAAATTCTATCTCTTGAAACATTTAGTCTACTCCTCGATTAAGACACTTAATCCACGTTTTAAATTTGCTAGCGTGTATATATCATTTATTTTAATATATTCTGTGTCATATGGTACTTTTATGTTAATTTCTTTGTGTTTTTTATTCTTTTTTACAATCTCTAAAATATTCAGATGTTTATCATAAAATACAATATATGGAAACCATTGATTACCTGACTTTGAAGTAATACTTACACTATTTACATTATTAACTTTTATAAAGTATGGTTTTAATGGTTTTCTTAAATCAACTTTTTCTCCTGCTATTATTAACTTTTCTTTTGAAACAGTTGAATTTGATGTATTTAAAACATACACCCACTTCGTATCTCCTTCTTTTCTTATATCAAGTAATAAACACTTATGCTTAAATAACTCTTTTGATAACATAAGAGGGTCAATGGCGGCTTGTGCTCTTAAAGTGATTGTCCAAGCAAGGTTTGTATTTTTATAATAAATTAACTTTTTAGTAGCATATTGATAGTATCCTAAAGCCCGTAATGAGTCTGAAATTATTTTTAAGGATTTAATTGGATCAGCATTTATCTTAAATGTTATTGTTAGATTTTTAGGTGATTTAAATGCAGTTTTTAATAATCCGTTATATTTTAATTTTTCAATTACTGAAATATAGTCTAGCGAACCATTTAGATAATAAGCATTTTTATTAGAAAAAAGATAATCAATAAGACTTTTGTTGATTCTATATTCATCATAACCAATAATATTTATGATTTTTTCATTAAAACTACTTGCATTTAATGATGCAATTAAAATAATAGTACTTAAAAATAATTTCAACATAGTATTTTATCTTTTTAATGTATATATTAAAATTGCTGTTGCAACTGATACATTAAGTGAATCAAAATTATTTGCCATAGCAATAGATACTTTTAAATCAAGTTTTTTTATAACTTTATTTGAAATTCCTTCACCTTCATTTCCAATAACTAAAGCAACTTTATCTGACTGTTCAATGTTTCCATATTTTTTTAAATCAATTCCATCCGTAGTTGCACCAATTAAAGTAAATCCAGCTTGTTTTAGTTCATTTACAATATCTAAAGTATTAGATTCTTTACAAAAAGCAATATCTAACATAGCACCAGAACTAGTTCTAACTATTCCTGATTCTTTAAGTGTTTTAACTCCTGAAGCTATAACTCCATCTATTCCTAAAGAATATGCAGACCTTAAAATTGCACCAATATTTCCAACATCAGTTAGACCATCTAATACTACAATGAAATTTAATTTTTTCATATTTTGAAATGAAGTATATTCAAAAATAGAAATTTTTAAAAAGTAACCTTGATGATTGCCACCTTTTGCCAAAGCTTGCGCTTTTTGGTTGTCAAGTTTATGTATTTTTTTTCCAAGTTTTAAAAACTTAGAAAATAACTTTTTTTCAATCTCTTTTGAAAAGAATACTTCTTCAATTAATTCGGGGTGATTTTCAAGTACAAACCATACTACTTGCTTTCCATATATTATCATAGCTAGATTTTATCTAAATATTGCTGATAAATCTCTTTTATATTTTTTCCAGTTATTTTTGCAATAAGTTTTGCTTTTATTTTTGGAGCAATATCAAGGTTTTCTATGTCTAAAACTTCTAATGTTTGACCTTGAGTATCAACAGGTGTTATAATAATAACCCATTCGCCTCTTATATTTTCTTTTTTAAATTGAGTATAAAGTTCAATTGCAGTTTTTTTATAGGTATTTTGATGGAGTTTTGTAATCTCTTTTGCTAAAAAAACTTCTCTATTTTCATCAATATTTTTTATTTCTTCTAATGTTTTTAATAATCTATGAGGTGATTCATATAAAATTGGCAAAATTGCACTTTGCATAACTTGTATTAGTTTTTCACGTCTTTGTTTACCTTTATGCTCTAAAAAACCAAAAAAAGTGAATTCAGTATGTTTAAAGCCACTCATTGCAAAGGCAGTTAATACAGCATTCGCTCCAGGAATTACATCATATTCTAAATTATGTTCAATACAGTATTGAACTAATGAAGCTCCAGGATCCGAGACACAAGGCATTCCCGCGTCACTTACATAAACAATTTTTTGAGTAAAAATATCAGAATTTAATTCTTTTAATACCTGCTGTTCGTTATATGAATGAAAAGATTTAAAATTTGTACAAGTGAATTTTATATTTTCTTTTACAGATAAAAGTTGTAGGAGTTTTTTTGTGACTCGTGTATCTTCACAAAAAATAAGTTCTGCCTCCAATAGAGCAGTAATTGCACGTTTAGAGATATCCTCTAAATTACCTATTGGAGTTGGAACTAGGGTTAACACAATAAAGTGTGATTACTTAGCGTACTTAGCTTTGAATTTCTCAACTCTACCAGCTGCATCAACAATTTTTTGCTCTCCAGTAAAGAATGGGTGACAAGCGTTACAAATATCTATTCTCATAGTTTCAACAGTTGACTTAGTCACAAACGAGTTTCCACAAGCACAACTAACTGAACATTCTTTGTAATCTGGGTGAATTTCTTTTCTCAATTCATTTTCCTTAATATAATAAATGTCTAACAAAAGGTCAAGTCTTTCTCGCCCTTTATTAAACTCTTTTAAAATGGAGAATAATTATAACTAAAAATACTTAATTATGTCTGAATTTAAGTTGTTTATTATATTTGATATTTTATTTTTAAATTGACCTTTATTAAATGTATTCTGCCTTTTGGCTAATTTTATAGTATTTAAGGCAATTTTTTCTTTTAATTGTTTTTTATTAATTTTTCCATCTAAATACTCTAATGTTTCAATAATACCAACTGAAGACATACAATTGGGATCTCTTTGATAAGTTTTTTCTAAAAAAATCACTTCATCTATGATTCCTTTTTTTATCATTTGGTTAGTTCTCAAGACAATTCTTTTTTTTAAATCTTCTTTATCCCAAAGAATTTCAAAAATCTTTAAATCTTTTGTTATAGGTTTTTTCTTATTTAACTCAAAATATTTTGATGGTACCATTTTACTTTGTTTATAAATACTGTATGCTTTTTCAATTCTATATTTATCATTTGAGGATATTTTTTTCATATATTCTTCATCAAGTTTATATAAAAGAGTATAAGCGTCTTTTATTGAAATATCTAATTTTATATTTTGTGAAATTCCAGTTGATAAACCTTCGATTAGAGCTTTTAGATAAAAGCCCGTTCCACCAACTATAATTAAATTTTTATTATTTACTTTTGCAAACTCTTTAGCTTTTTCATAACATTTAAAAAATTCAATAACATCAAACTTCTCATTTGCATATACTTCATTTATTCCAAAATGAATAATATCTTGACGCTCTTCTTTCGTAGGTTTAGCAGAGGCTATATCTATTTGTTTATAAACACTAAGAGAATCTAGTGATAAAATTATAGAGTTGGTTTTTTGAGCAATTTCAATTGATAATGAGGTTTTTCCTGAGGCTGTTGAGCCAATAATAGCTATTTCTTTCATAAAAAGATTGTATCAGAAAAGATTTTAATGTTTTAAGCAAAATTCTGACATAAAAATTCCAAAGTCATAAAAATCTAGAATAATTTCTAAATAACTCTTTGGCTATTTTTTTACCGATATCTTTTGATAAAGAACTTTTTGTAAAGTTCCGATAAGATTAACTTCTTTAGGGTTAGTATTCGTCATAAAACTTTTTCTTGTTATACTTGTCTTTTTTATAGTTATTTTTGTTTTTTTCTTTATGAAGCAGGTTGGCTTCTTTTAAAAGAAATTGTTGCTCATCTTTAAAATCTTTACCATGATTGGCAATTGTATTTAAAATTATTTTAGAATATTCTTGTAGTTTTTTTAAATATTCGCTATCAAGTCGTACTACTTCTAATTTTTCAACAAATTCATAATTTGCAAGTGTTAATTTTTTAAATAATACATAGTCAAATTCAGGATGTTTAAGCAATGCAATAGTTCGTTTAACAAATTTTTCAAGTACTCGAACATATTTTAATCGTAAGATTTTTTGATTGTGGGTAGACTTCCATTGAATTTCATCATTTTGTTTTATCATATTTTGTATTGTACACAAATATTCTTTGAAAGTTTAAT
This sequence comes from Halarcobacter sp., assembly GCA_965243765.1. Taxonomy (GTDB): domain Bacteria; phylum Campylobacterota; class Campylobacteria; order Campylobacterales; family Arcobacteraceae; genus Halarcobacter. Next base: position 252,587 of record CBDEWB010000019.1, on the reverse strand, counting down.
GTTTAAATGAATTATTGGATTGTTTTATATCAATTTAAATAAGTACTCCACTTAAGTACTTATATTGTATCTTATTGCTTTATAAAAATAAGTATTATTAAAATATTTTATATATATTTTTTATAAAGTGCCTCACTAAAAGCTCACTTTTAGAAGTTAAAATATAAAATAGTATATAGGAGCAGTTTTGTTTAGTGAAAAAAATATTCCAAGACTTATAAATTTAACACCCATTGTTACTGTAATTTTAATAGCTTTTTTTACGATTTATTTTTTTGTAAAGAATCAAAATTATTACTTTGAAGAAGAGAGTAAGATAATAGAACAAGAGTATCTTTCAAAACAAAGAAATATACTAAAAAAAGAGATAGATTATGTTTTAAACTATATTAATCATTATGTAAAAAGAAATACAAAATTAACTCAAGCAGAGTTAAAAAAAGAACTTTTAGAGTATATAGAGAGTATTAGATATGAAAATAATGGCTATATTTGGATTCATGATACTTCATATTATTTACGTGCACATCCTTTTAGAAAAGATAAAATAAATACTAATGATATAAATTTAAAAGATGCAATGGGCACATTAATTACAAAAAAATTTGTAGATGAAACAATAAAAAATCCAAATGGAGTTTTTATTGAGTATTATTGGCACAAACCAAAAGATGTATACTTTTCAAAAAAGTTAGGTTTTTTTAAATTATATAAAAAATATAACTGGGTTATTGGAGCTGGATTATATATTGATGATATTGAAAGTTCAATAAGGAAAAATAAAAAACTACTAGAAAAAAGAGTGGATAAATATATACGAATAGTAGTGATTATTTCTTTTTTTGTAATATTTTTTATTGGGATTTTATCTTTCATAATATCAAGAAAAATATCTAAAGTTTTAGAAGACTATAGTCAAAATGTAAAGAAAAAAGAGCTTTTACTTCAAGATTTAAATAAAACTTTAGAATACAAAGTTCAAGATGCAATAAAAGCAGTAAAAAGAAAAGATAAAGCTATGTTACATCAATCAAGACTTGCTAGAATGGGTGTAATGTTATCTATGATAGCTCATCAATGGAGACAGCCTTTAAGTAAAATTAGTGCTATTTTAATGGAGCTTGAAACTGCCACAAAATTTAATAAATCTTCAAATCTTATGGTAATAAATAGTATAAAAGAGTCAAATAAATTTCTTTTTTACATGTCAAATACAATAGATGATTTTAGGAACTTTTTTAAACCTGATAAGAAAAAGGTTGATTTTTATATTAAAGATGCTTGTGAAGAAGCTTTGAGTTTAGTTAATGCTTCAATTGAAAATCTTGGTATTTCATATACTCAATATATAAAACATAATCCAAAAATTTATGGGTATGAAAGAGAATTTGCACAAGTGATACTAAATTTTTTATCAAATGCAAAAGATATATTAAAACAAAAAGAAATTGTAAATCCTAAAATTCATTTAAGTGTTTACATTGAAGATTCGAATGTAATTATAACGGTCTATGATAATGGTGGTGGAGTAAATGAAGAACATTTAGATTTAGTATTTGAACCATATTTTACAACTAAAGAGAGTTTAAAAGGTACAGGGCTTGGACTTTATATGAGTAAAATGATTATTGAAAAAAATATGAATGGAGAGCTTAGTGTTGAAAATATCAATGATGGAGCTTTATTTAAAATAGTATTAAAGGTTTAAAATGAATGATTTATTAATAGAACAATTAAAAGATTATACAATTCTTTGTGTTGAAGATGAAGATATTATTAGAAAAGGTATTGTAAATACTCTATCTTACTATTTTAAAGAGGTTTATGAGGCTTCAAATGCTAGTGATGGTTATGATATTTATTATGAATACAAACCAGATATTATTTTAAGTGATATCGAAATGTCAAAACGAAATGGTATTTTAATGGTTGAACAAATTAGGAAAAATGATCTAGATACTATAATTATCATGCTTACTGCATATTCTAGAGAAGAGTATTTAATGCAGTTGATAAATTTAAATATAAATCACTACATAATAAAACCAATAGATAGTGACTCTTTATTAAACGGTATTTTAAAAGCTTTTGGGAATAGATTAGATGAAAAAATTGAATTTTGCGACGAGTTATACTTTGATATGAAATTGCGTGAGCTAATTTATAAAAATGAAGTAGTAATTTTAAGGAAAAGAGAAAAAGACTTCTTGCTTCTTTTACACAAAAATAAAAATATGATAACAACTTATAGTCAAATAGAAGAAGAACTTTGGCGAGATAAATCTATGAGTATGTCTGCTTTAAAAACTTTTATAAAAGAACTAAGACAAAGACTTCATCTTGATATTATTCTAAATATTCGGCAAGAAGGATATAAATTAATAAATTATAAATAAAAACTCACCAATACTTCACTTGTACTTGTTATTCTTCGTTTATACAAAAAAAAGGAGTCACACAATGTTAAAAAAAGGTTTATTAATTACAGCAATGACTAGTTTAGTTTTTGCAGGAAATATAAAAATGGATTTAAACGCAAAGTATGGAGCAAATAACTTTCATACAAAAGGTGCAGTAGAATTTGCTACTTTAGTAAAAGATTATTCAAAAGGTACAGTTAATATTACTGTTCATGCTGGATCTTCACTAGTAAAAGGGAATCCTTTAAAAGCTGTAAAAGATGGAACAGTTGCTATGACTGATATGTTTATTCCTTTTACTTCAGGTGGTGGAAAAGTATTTGGAATCTCTGCTTTACCATTTATTGCTCAATCATATGATGATGCATATAAATTATATCAAATCTCAAAACCTGCATATGCAAAAACTGCAAAAAAATGGAATCAAAAATTTCTTTACAGTGTTACATGGCCAGCATCTGGGTTTTACTCTAAAAAAAAGATGACTTCAATTGCTGATTTTAAAGGTGTAAAAACTAGAACATATGATAAAAATTCTGCTTCTTTTGTAAATAAAGCTGGTGGAAATGCAGTTGCTCTTCCTTGGGGAGAAGTATACTCAGCACTTAGAACAGGAATGGTTAACTCTGTTGTAACTTCTTCTTCATCTGGGAAAGATGGTAAATTTTGGGAAGTATTAAATAACTTTACAAAAATTAAATATGCTTATCCTTTACAAGCAGTTAGTATTAACTTAGATTACTGGAATTCAATGGATAAGTCTCAACAAGATGCAATGTTAAAAGCAGCAAAAGAAATTGAAGATAAACAATGGAAAGCAGTTAGACTTGAAGATAAAAATGCTCTTGAAACAATGGCAAAAAATGGTATGAAAATTAACGAAGCTAGTACAGAACTTAAAAAAGAGTTAGCTCTTATTGCAGGTTCTTTATTAAAAAAATACCTTGATGGTGCAAAATCTGATATTAAAAATATCTTTAAAGAATATAGAAAGTAAGGTCATGAAAACTTTTTATTCTTTTATAAATAAGCTCTCTTTGTGGGGAGCTTATTTATCTTCACTTGTTTTAGTATCCTTAGTTTGTCTAATTCTAACAGAAATTTTCATTCGTTATTTTTTTGATCTCTCTACAATGATTGCAGATGAATATAGTGGATATCTCTATTTAGCTTCAATCTTTTTAGGTTTAGCGTATACTTTTAATGAAAAAGCACATATAAGAATTAATATTATTACTTCAAGATTAAGTAAAAAAGCAAATAGTTTTATAGATATTATTACTGGACTTATTACAGTTGTTGTGTTATCTTTTGCTTTTTATAGATCTATACTTTTTGCATATGATTCTTATAAGTTTGAAATGTTATCTGAAGCAGTATCTGAAACACCTCTATATTTGACACAAATAGTTATGCCCTTAGGTCTAGGACTATTTATTTTAAGTGTTATTGCATTTGTACTAAAAGGGTTTAAAAATGATATCTGATCCGTTAGTTTTAGCTGTAGTTATTATAGTTATTATGTTTTCTTTTCTTTTATCTTCGATTTGGATTGGAGTAGCATTACTCTTAACTGGAATTGTTGGAATGTTAGTATACGACCATAACTTACCTTCTACTATCTCAATTTACGATAAAATAGGAGATTTGTTAGCTTCATCAATGTATGATTCTTTAAATTCTTGGTCTCTTGCAGCTCTTCCTATGTTTATATTAATGGGAGAGATTTTATATAAGTCTTCAATTTCAACAAAACTATTAAATGGTTTAATGCCTTGGCTAACTCATATTCCAGGTAAACTACTTCATGTAAATGTAGCTGCTTGTTCACTCTTTGCAGCAATATCAGGTTCAAGTGCAGCAACAACTGCAACAGTAGGAAAAATTACACTTGGAGAGCTTAAAAAAAGAGGGTATTCAAAATCTCTTGCAATTGGTTCATTAGCAGGTTCAGGAACTTTAGGTTTTTTAATACCACCTTCTTTAATTATGATTATTTACGGAGTTTTATCTGATGTTTCTATTGGAAAGCTTTTTATGGCAGGAATATTACCTGGACTTTTATTAGCAACTTTATATTCATTTTATATAATGATTGTTGCCAAAATTAATCCAAGTGTAGAGCCAGAGATACAAGAAGAATATACATTAAAAGATAAATTAAATTCTTTTAAAGATTTAACACCTGTTATGTCTTTGATATTTGTTGTTCTTGGTTCAATTTATGGAGGTTTTGCAACTCCAACAGAAGCTGCTTCTTTAGGAGTATTTGGTGCAATAATTTTAGCAGTTTACTTTAAAAGTTTTTCTTTTGAGATATTTAAAGGAGCTTTATTAAATAGTGTAAAAACTTCGGTAATGATTAGTTTTATAATCGTAAGTGCAGGATTTTTATCACAAGTAATTGGATTCTTAGGAATTGCTAGAGCTTTAAGTGAATATATTGGAAGTTTAGGGTTATCCCCTTTAATGTTAATTTTAATAATCGGACTTATGTATGTAGTTCTAGGAATGATTTTAGATGGTATCTCAATAGTTGTAATGACTTTACCGATAGTTTTACCTATCATTGTACTTGCTGGTTTTGATCCTTTATGGTTTGGAATATTTTTAGTATTTATGGTTGAACTATCTCAAATAACCCCACCCGTTGGGTTCTCGTTGTTTGTGATACAAAGTATAAGTGGTGAAAAAATTGAGTATATTTTAAAAGCAACTTTACCATTTTTTATACTAATGATAGTTGCAGTTTGTTTAATCACATTTTTTCCTCAAATAGTACATTTCTTACCCGAATATATGATTAAATAAATTAAAAAGAAGTGAAAAATCACTTCTTTTTAATTTATTTACATATGAAATCTTTACTAAATATACATACTGGATTTACTAAAAGTTTAAAGTTGAAAATAGTAATTAACTGTTTAGTCCCTAATTCTCATGGAGTCAGCTATTATTTTATAAAAGGAGTAGATTTATGGGAAATATACAACACTCTAATGCCAAGACGACGCCAAGAATTCGAAAAGAAATACAAGAGTCTCAAGAGACAATCACAGAGTTAGCTGCAAGATTGTCCCTTAATCCAAAAACAGTAACAAAATGGAAGAATGCCAATAGAATCACTGATAAAAAAAGTGGACCGACGATAGCAAGGTCAACAGTACTAAGTCAAGAAGAAGAACAAATAATTTGTGAGTTTAGAAGAGTTACCAAGTTTGCACTAGATGATGTTTTTATAGCCCTGATGGATGAGATACCTAAAATGACAAGGTCAAACTTACACAGATGCTTGCAACGTCATGGATTAAGCCGTTTGCCCAAAGAACCCCGTGATAAAACAGAAAAAAAGAAGTTCAAAGAGTATGATATAGGATATGTCCATATAGATATTTCAGAAGTTCATAGTGAAGAAGGCAAAGCCTATATGTTCGTAGCTATAGATCGTGCTACTAAGTATACTTATGTGGAAATTCATGAAAGAATGACTCAGGCTATCGCTTGTTCATTCTTAGAAAACTTTATACAAGATATACCTTTTAAAATCCATACTATTTTAACAGATAATGGAGCTCAATTTACTTATGCACTTCTAAGTGAACATTTAAGACCAAAAGATAAGATTCATCCTTTTGATATAGTATGCCAAAAGTATAAAATAGAACACCGTTTGACTAAGTTTAGACATCCCTGGACTAATGGTCAGGTAGAAGTGATGAATAAAGTTCTTAAAGACCATACTGTGAAACTTTTTCATTATGAGACCTTAAAAGCTCTAAAGTTACACTTGATGAGCTTTCTTCTTTTATATAATTATCAGAAAAAACTCAAAGCTTTAAAGTATAAAACACCTTATGATACAATGTCTCAAATATTCAGGAAAAACCCAGAGTACTTTAAGTTGAATCCTTTGAGTAAGTCTTTGGGACTAAACAATTAACTATCTAGCCAGTCCTGAAAAATCCCCTTCTAAAAACTGTCATTTTTAGTAAATCTGAAAAAAATAAAAACTCCTAAAGAAACAACTTGATAATTATTAATTTCTGTTATAAAGAGACCATTGCATAATTAAATATACACCAGTACTCTCTATACATTCTAATTTTTAAAAATATTTCTCATAAACTAGTATCTTATATTTTGATTTATTAGCTATATTTGGTACAGATATACCATTTTCTCCTATTATCTTCATCTATTTACTATTTTTTGTAATCTCATTTGTTGATGTGCCAATAGTTTTAAGTTAGAAGCTAAACAAGTAATAGTAAAGTTCATATTATTCCTGACAAGACCAATAAATCTTGTAGTGGATTGTTTCATATATACTACCCCAAGAAAAACAAACAATTTTTTCTAAAGTTTAATTCTTAAAATAGTAAAATTAAACAATAAAAATAGAGGATAATAATATGAGCAGAACAAGAACAGTTTATAGTGCTGAATTCAAAACAAGATTAGTACTAGAACTTTTAAAAGAAGACAAAACATTAACACAAATTGCAAGTAAAAATAATATAACACCGAAGAATTTGCAAAACTGGAAAAAGATATTTTTAGAGAATGCAGTAGTTGCAATGGAACCTGCTAAAGCAGTTCAGGAATATAAAACTGTGATTACACAATTAGAAGCAAAAGTAGGTGCGTACGCTAAAAAAGTAGGTCAATTAACTGTAGAGAATGAGTGGGCTGTGGGAAAGTTAAAGAGCTTGGACTCTAGATATTAAAAATGAGATAGTTAAAATATTTGTAGATATACCATGTTATGGTTATATTAAAGTACACAAAGAGTTATTAGAACGTGGATACAATGTCTGTATCAATACAGTACGCCAATATCGTAAACAGTTAAGTTTAAGAGCTGTACTAGCTGTACGTCCACCAAATACTTCTTGGGCTGATAAACAACATCCTAAACATTCATATAAAATTAGAGGACTTGATACAGTAAGAGCAAATCAAGTATGGAGTACTGATATAACATACATTAAAATAAAAGGGGGAATGGTCTATATGGCAGCTATTATAGATTGGTATTCTAAAGCCATATTATCATGGAGAATATCTAATACAATGGATACTGACTTAGTCATGGGTGTGCTAAATGAAGCCTTATCCAAATATGGAAAACCAGAAATATTTAATACCGATCAAGGTAGTCAATATACCTCTTATATTCATACTCAAACATTAAAGGATAATAATATTATTATTTCAATGGATGGAAAAGGAAGAGCAACAGATAATATATGTATAGAAAGATTTTGGAGAAGTGCAAAGGTGGAAAAGATATATCTTAATGAATATTTCAAAATATCAACATTGAAAAATGATGTTACAGATTATATGGAGTTTTATAATTATAGAAGATTTCATCAAACTTTAAATTATAAAAAACCTATGAATGTATACTTTCATAGTATGAAAATAAATGATGTAAATTATAATAAATTAGATGAAATTGTGGCATAAAGTTACAGTTGATAGTGGGAATTAGGTTTTATAGAAAGTTGTCTTGACATATTGGGGTAGTATAATATGAGTTTTTATATGAGCAAATCTATGTTCAACTTTTGCCCTGATTTTATGTTTATTTTTTTCATCTAATCTTTGATTTTTAATTTGTTCTTCTGACATATTTTGTTTCTCTTCTAAACATATCATATTTTTAATATTATTGTTTTCTAGATATTCATCTATATCTACTGACTTATATGCTTTATCTGCATAAAATGAGTCTATATTTTTAATAGATTCTACAAATGGTTTTACTGTATCTATATCTGATGTATTTGCAAATGTGGTCATGGCTTTTAGTATTACACCTGATGTTTCATCTACAGCTATATGAACTTTATAACCTTGTGTGTAAGCTTTCTTTGATGCATGGTATCCTGTTCGTATATGAGTATCTATCTTATCTTTATGGCTGTAACTATCTTCTTCTTTATTTATAATAGCTTGAGATGTTTTTATATCTTTGGTATTTATATCTTGAGCATCATCAATCTCTTTATTTTTTAGTGTTCGTGAGTTGTATTCTTTAGCTTTTAAAAGTGACTTTATTTTTTTCTTAGATGGTTTTTTAGAGTTTAATTCCTCTTCAAGAAGAATATCTAATTTATCATTATGAGATTGTACTTTAGGTTTTGATTCTTTTCTTTGTTCTTTGGTTTTATCTTTAATTTTTGTATTATCACTTTTTATTAATGTTGCATCTACAAGAACTGATTTACCAATTTTAGCTATTAGATTTTTATCTTCTAATTGTTTTGTGACTCCATCAAATAATTTATCATAAAGTTTGTTTTTTAATAATGAGTTTCTAAATCTACATATTGTTGTATCATCAGGGACACTATCTTCTAAACTGATACCTACAAACCTCATAAACAATAGATTTACGCATAGTGCTTCTTCTACTGCTTTATCACTTAGGTTATAGTATTTTTGTAATAATAATACTTTGAACATTAATACATTATCATAAGCTTTTAAGCCAACTACATTTTTTGTACCAATACCATTTTTATTTAGTATTGGTCTTAACTTTTCAAAATCTATAATTGAATCTATTTGTTTTAGAAATGAATTTACTCTTTCTAGTCTTGATGTTACTGCTATATCTGAAAATGTATTACTTGTTTCTTTAAATGCCATTATTTACCTTTTTATTTATGCTGTATATTAGCTAAATAGTAGTGATATATGGCTTATATAAAGGGTTTTGATAGTATTTATTTTACTTTTTACTGTGCAGTGGTCTCACTATGTAAAAAGTACTCTTCAAAGATTATTTTTTCTAAGTGTTTAGGTCTTCTTGTAGAAGAAAAAGATACTCTACAATTTTTGCAAAAATATCTCTTAATTCCTCTTCTCATACCTTTGGAAATAACATTTTTAGACTTGCAATTTATACATATTTTAGTGCTTTTTTACAGCCATTTGTAAATAAACCTTTGTTTACTCCCAATATAACATAGTTGAAGAAGATTTTCAAGCACCCGTTTTTTTAATTAAGTCTGATTTTTACAAAGTTCTAGAAAAAATATTAGATATTTAAAAATTTAACTTGTATTTTGACTGTAAAGTTAGCTTATTTGGGACTAAATTCACAGTCTGAATGGTTTGTTATTAAGTATATTTACTAGTGAATATTTGAAATTACAGTAATATAAATTCTTTATCATCTAATATTATACCATTTATAATAATATTTAACTTTTGTATTCCCTTATAATATTTTCGTGTAGATATTGGTTTAAATGAATAATATTTTGAAATACTTTTATTTTTTTGGTTATATATGCCTTCTGATATTTTGAATACTTTTTTTGAGTATTTATTATTCAATCGTAAGAATTCTATTGAGTATTCAATTCTAAGTTTTCCTAATTTTTTACAAGATTTAAGTATAAATGAAAATGTTAAATCTTCACCCATTTTTATCTTTTTATTTAACACAAAATTATCAATAGAAATATCCTTATTTTCTTTAAATCCAAATATTTCTAATATTTCTGTATCTCCATTTTTTAATAATGTTCTACACCCATGTTTTAAAATCCAATCTCTATTTTTATTTATGCCAATCCAATTTTTTGTAATATCTTTTAAAATATGTGGATTGTCTTTTGAAATATCATTTAAACTATTTGCTACACTTTTTCTAACATATAAACTTTCATCATCTTTTAAAATATATAGTATATTTAAAATCTCTTTTGGATTTTGTTTAAATTTTGATAATGCAATAGCCCAAGGTAATCTAGGTCTGCATCCCTCACTAGCCAATCTTCTAATATGTTCGTTTTTATCTATTGCCCATAATTCCATTTTTCTAATTGTCTCATTTGGATATTTTAAAATAAATTGTCTTATAGCAAATTCACTACTTGAATTTATTGTAAAACTCTCTAACGCATCCATTGATATTTTAAAATCTTCTAATCCATAAACTTCAACAAAATCTTGAAAAATCATATTTTCTAATGAATATTGAGTATTCATTTTCAGAAATGTATTTTTCAATATAAAAATAGACTCTTCATATTTATTTGGTAAAAAAATATAAAGAGTATTTGAGATATGTCTCATTCTTTGTTTTAATTCTTTATTTTGCCATTTGTTATCAAATATTGAAGCAATAAAATTATTTTTATCAAAGCTGGCATAATTATTAATAATATTGTTAGATAATATATTTATGTAGTTTTTATCATATAAGTCTTTTAATAATTTTGCCATTTAAATACCAAGTAATTTATCGGGCTTACATATTTTACAAGCTCTAAATCCATTTTTAATTGATTCTTCTTTTGTAGCATAAAATATTACATTTTTTTGTAATGGTTTTCTTGCTCTGCAAGATGGTAAACAAAATATACCTGTAGTTTTTACTGCTGTATAAAATTTACCATCATATTTTTTATCTTTACTGCCAATAAAATCATATTTCTCTTTTTCATTTAGCATTAAATTATCCTATACTGCAAATAAATTTTGTTCTAACTTTAATAATCTTTTTTTAAGTGGTAATCCACCACCAAATCCAGTTAATTTTCCATTAGTTCCAATTATACGATGACAAGGTATAATTATAGCAATAGAGTTTGCACCATTTGCATTTGCTACTGCTCTTACTGCTTTTTCATTATCTATATTTTTAGCTAATTGTAAATATGTTGATGTTGTACCATAAGGTATTTTAAGTAATCCTTCCAAAACACTTTTCTGGAAATCTGTACCAACTGTGATAAGTGGTATGTCAAACTCTTTGCTTGTCATATCAAAATATTCATCAAGTTGTTTTCTCGTCTCTTTTAATATCTCATCGTCTTGTTCTATAAATTCTGCTTCAAAACCTTTTTTGAGTCTACTATCAACAGTTGTTCTCATTTTTCTATATTTAAAATCTAGTAGACAAAGCTTATTTTCAAATGATCCTAATACAAAATGTGCGTATTTTGTATTATAATATTGTATGTTGATTTGGTTCATATTTGTTTATTCCTTATGTACTTCTAACTATTTATTAATCATACATTCTATACAATTTAGCCTTAGAATAACCAATAACATTACATTCTAAATGTATGTTATTAAAAGTGAAGAAAATAGGCTTAATAAAAAATCAAGAGATCTAATTGATTACTTTACCTTATAACTAACAAGATAATCATCAAGCATTTTTAACTTCAAATTTCTAGTAAAACCATTATGAATTTTTAATAGTTTTTTCATTAGTGAAAATACTCCACCATCAATAGAATTTGTTGTGTTATGAATAGTAATATTTTTATGATTTTTGTATATAAGGGCACCTCCAACGCCATTAAGTTAAGGAATTAATTCATATTATTATAAGTCTAAAATATCAAACAGCACAAAGATAATTCATCAGAAAGCCTTATTTTATAGGCTTCTCAAGTAGTTTGTAACTACTATTTAGATATAATATATACTTATATTAGTAAGGTTAAATATGTTAAAAAAAACTGTCAAGTTTTAGCAGTTTTTAGAGATAAACCAAAAGATGTTGTATTTATAAATAAACATAAAATTGGTATAAATAGTTTCACAAGAAATAGAAAGTTAGGATTCGATAAAATTATGACTGTGATAATGAAAAAAAGTAGTAAATCTTTACAAAATAGTTTAAATGATATGCAATTAGATTTAGGTGATGATTATACAATCACTAATAGTGCATATACACAAGCAAGAGCTAAATTAAATTATACAGCATTTGAAGAATATGCAAATATGTCAGCAGAAGTTTTTTATAGTGATGGTGAGTATCAAACTTTTAAAGACTTTAGGCTATTAGCTATAGATGGTTCAGTAACAACTTTGCCAAATAGTGAAGATGTAAAAAAAGAATTTAATCCCATGAAAGTAAGATGTCAAATTAAAGATTATGCAAAAGATGTGGTACAAGCAAGAGTATCATGTGTATTTGATGTCTTAAATAATATAGCAATAGATGCATCAATTACTAATAAAAATAAAAGTGATGATAATGATTTAGCAGCATATGATGAGAGAACTTTAGCTTACGGTCATTTAGAACATTGTGATGAAAATGATTTAACTACAATGGATAGAGGCTATATTGGCTTTGAACCATTTGCTAGAACATATAATAAAACAAATATATTGATTAGACTTAAAAAAAATATATTTACTAAAGCAAAATTCTTATTTGACAAACATAGTGAACAAAAAGATGTTGTTTTAGATATTACACCAAATAAACAAACTAAACAAAAAATGAAAGATTTAGGATTGCCAACTAAATTAAAAATTAGATTTATACAAGTGATTTTAGATACTGGTGAAGTTGAAGTACTAGCTGCTAATGTACTAGATAATAAGAAACTCCAAACAACAGATTTTAAAGAGTTATATGCTAAAAGGTGGGGAATAGAGACATATTACGATGTATTAAAAAATAGACTATATTTGGAAAACTTTACAGGATTAACAGCACTTGCCGTTAAACAAGATTTTTATGCCACTATATTTTTGACAAACTATGAATCATCAGTGACATACGATACAAATGAAGAATTAAAAGAAAAAACCAAAGATAATAAATATATACAAAAAGTAAATAAAGCAATATCATTTAATGCTATTAAATATAAAGCATTTGATCTATTTTATTCAGATGCTCCACACGATGAAGTACTTGAGCAATTAGAGAAGTTATTTTTAACAAATACAATAGTGATTAGACCTGATAGAAAATCAAAACCTAGACTGGATAAAGATGCTCAAAAATCTACAATAGCTACAAATTCGATAAATTTTTTAAAAAGAAAAAAGAAAAATGTTGGTAACTAAACAGCTTATACAAAGGGTTTATAATGATAAAAAGCTTAACTTAATGGCGTTGGTGGTTCCCATCATGGAATTTAGTGCTTTTTTAAGCTTTTTTTGGATGTCTAAAAAAGCGTAAATTTATTCGTAAGATTTTAATCTCTTTAATAAAACTTCTTCTTAATTTGATATTCTCTTTTTTTGCTATTTTTAAAAGTTTAACTACTATTTTAATAGCTAACTTTCCATCAGTAGGAAAGGTCATATTACTCTCTTGAACTGCACTATCAATTATCACTTGTGTCTCTTTTGCATTATCTTTATGAAGTTCAACACTCATCTTGAAAATAAATTCAAAACCATCTTTTCCAATACGGTTTCTAAATTTTACTAATTCAGTTAAATGACAAGGTAAACTAGGTGTATAATCAGTAAAACCACAAAAGTACTGATAATATGGATTTCTTTTAAATTGTAATACAATATTTTCATCTGAAATATTTTCTAATTGTTTTAAAAGAAGTAATCCAACCATTAATCTTATTGGTTTATTTGATCTTCCTACCTTATTATTCTTATAAAGTCTTTGGAATTTTTTTCAACTTATACTACCCCAAGAAAAACAAACAATTTTTTCTAAAGTTTAATTCTTAAAATAGTAAAATTAAACAATAAAAATAGAGGATAATAATATGAGCAGAACAAGAACAGTTTATAGTGCTGAATTCAAAACAAGATTAGTACTAGAACTTTTAAAAGAAGACAAAACATTAACACAAATTGCAAGTAAAAATAATATAACACCGAAGAATTTGCAAAACTGGAAAAAGATATTTTTAGAGAATGCAGTAGTTGCAATGGAACCTGCTAAAGCAGTTCAGGAATATAAAACTGTGATTACACAATTAGAAGCAAAAGTAGGTGCGTACGCTAAAAAAGTAGGTCAATTAACTGTAGAGAATGAGTGGGCTGTGGGAAAGTTAAAGAGCTTGGACTCTAGCTATAAAAAATGAGATAGTTAAAATATTTGTAGATATACCATGTTATGGTTATATTAAAGTACACAAAGAGTTATTAGAACGTGGATACAATGTCTGTATCAATACAGTACGCCAATATCGTAAACAGTTAAGTTTAAGAGCTGTACTAGCTGTACGTCCACCAAATACTTCTTGGGCTGATAAACAACATCCTAAACATTCATATAAAATTAGAGGACTTGATACAGTAAGAGCAAATCAAGTATGGAGTACTGATATAACATACATTAAAATAAAAGGGGGAATGGTCTATATGGCAGCTATTATAGATTGGTATTCTAAAGCCATATTATCATGGAGAATATCTAATACAATGGATACTGACTTAGTCATGGGTGTGCTAAATGAAGCCTTATCCAAATATGGAAAACCAGAAATATTTAATACCGATCAAGGTAGTCAATATACCTCTTATATTCATACTCAAACATTAAAGGATAATAATATTATTATTTCAATGGATGGAAAAGGAAGAGCAACAGATAATATATGTATAGAAAGATTTTGGAGAAGTGCAAAGGTGGAAAAGATATATCTTAATGAATATTTCAAAATATCAACATTGAAAAATGATGTTACAGATTATATGGAGTTTTATAATTATAGAAGATTTCATCAAACTTTAAATTATAAAAAACCTATGAATGTATACTTTCATAGTATGAAAATAAATGATGTACATTATAATAAATTAGATGAAATTGTGGCATAAAGTTACAGTTGATAGTGGGAATTAGGTTTTATAGAAAGTTGTCTTGACATATTGGGGTAGTATATTGGAGTATCTAAAAATTAGTCCAAACCAAATAATAGTTTTTGAGAATGATAAAAAAGAAATAGAAAAGGCTATGTTCTCAGATATACTATTTGAAAATATAATTAACTTAAAAATAGGAGAAACAAGTTATGAATAAATTTTTAATTAATGCAAATGAATATTTACAATATAATATTCAAGGTTATTATTATACAGATTATATAGGGTATAGAAATTCTGGTAATCCAGATTACTTAAATGATTTAAAAAATACTTTTGGAGATTTTTCTAAAGAAAAATTGAATAATGCAATCAGCCAATTATACGATATATTAAAAACAAATTTAGCTTTATTTGATAAAGGTTTAACTATATGTATAGTTCCAAGGTCAAAAGCAGAAAATACTTATATCCATAATCAACTTCTATTTAAAAAAGTTATTCAACAACTAATTAATGAATTAAATTTTCAAGATGGTTCTGATTATATAGTACGACACACAGATACGAAAACAACTCATTTAGCTAGGAGTCTATCGGATACACATCTAAATATTTTTCAATAAAAAACTCGTGATATACCCCTTGTATAAGGGCTTAAACATTAATATTTAGCTATAATTACATCTATAAAATAACTTAAAAAGTATCTAAATGAATAAATATATATCTTATGATAGAGATCAAGCTTATCTCTTACCACCATCAATTAAAGATTGGCTACCTCAAAATCATCTTGCAAGATTTATTGTTGATATAATAGATCAACTTGATATATCAAGTATAGATAAACAGTATAGTGGAAGATCTGGTAAACAAGCATATCATCCAAAGATATTACTTGGATTATTATTTTATGGATACTCTACAGGTATCTTTTCCAGTAGAAAGTTAGAGAATGCTGCATATGATTCTATAGCATTTAGATATATAGCTGCAAACAGTCATCCTGACCATGATACAATAGCAAATTTTAGACAAAGATTTTTAAATGAACTTGAAGATATATTTGTACAGATACTTTTAATAGCTAAAGGCTCAGGATTATTAAAAGTTGGAAAAGTTAGCCTTGATGGAACTAAAATAAAAGCAAATGCTTCTAAACATAAAGCACTTAGCTATAAGCATGCTAAACAATTACAAAAACAACTTGAAAATGAAGTTAAATCTTTAATGGCTCAAGCTAAAGACATAGATAATAAAGATGAAAATATAGGTATGAACATACCGCAAGAGATATCAAGAAGAGAAGATCGTTTAAAAGTTATAAAAGATGCTATTTCCAAAATAGAAATAAGATCAATTACTAGATATGAAAAAGATAAAAAAGAGTATGATAATAAACTAAAATATACAGAAGATACAGAAAAACTAACAGGTAAAAAATCTAAAGGTAGAGTTCTAAAAGAACCAGATTCAACTCCTAATGATAAAGACCAAGTAAATCTTACGGATGATGAATCTAGAATTATGCCAGTATCTGGTGGAGGTTATATGCAAGCATATAACGGACAAGCTTCAGTAGAACATGATTCAAGATTAACAGTACATCAACATCTAACTCAAAACTCTAACGATAAATAAGAAGTTATACCAAGCTTTAAATGGTATGATAAACATCCATCATTAAAACCAGTATCTTTTTTAGCAGATGCAGGATACTTTAGTAAAGATAATATTCAACTATGTGAAGATAAAAATACAATACCTTATATTTCATTTGGTAAAGAGCATCATAACCAAGCATTAGAAACAAGATTCACAGATGAAGAACCACTACCTCCCAATCCAACAATTGTAGAAAAACTAAAACACAGATTACAAACTAAAGAAGGTAAACAAATATATTCAGAAAGAAAAAGTACAGTAGAACCTGTCTTTGGTATTATAAAACATGTAATCGGATTTAGACAATTTATGCTTAGAGGATTTAAAAAAGCCAAAGGTGAATGGAATCTTGTTTGTATAGGATATAATCTGAAAAGACTACATATAATTAGCTGTTAAAAGAGGTAATAATAGCAGTATTTGAGCAATAATATTGAAATTTATTCTGCAAAATGAATAATTGAAAATTTTAATTTATCAATATGATACATTTAGTCATAATCATGATTTAGGATCTAGCTAATCCGACAGACTCCTAGCTGTACGTCCACCAAATACTTCTTGGGCTGATAAACAACATCCTAAACATTCATATAAAATTAGAGGACTTGATACAGTAAGAGCAAATCAAGTATGGAGTACTGATATAACATACATTAAAATAAAAGGGGGAATGGTCTATATGGCAGCTATTATAGATTGGTATTCTAAAGCCATATTATCATGGAGAATATCTAATACAATGGATACTGACTTAGTCATGGGTGTGCTAAATGAAGCCTTATCCAAATATGGAAAATCAGAAATATTTAATACCGATCAAGGTAGTCAATATACCTCTTATATTCATACTCAAACATTAAAGGATAATAATATTATTATTTCAATGGATGGAAAAGGAAGAGCAACAGATAATATATGTATAGAAAGATTTTGGAGAAGTGCAAAGGTGGAAAAGATATATCTTAATGAATATTTCAAAATATCAACATTGAAAAATGATGTTACAGATTATATGGAGTTTTATAATTATAGAAGATTTCATCAAACTTTAAATTATAAAAAACCTATGAATGTATACTTTCATAGTATGAAAATAAATGATGTACATTATAATAAATTAGATGAAATTGTGGCATAAAGTTACAGTTGATAGTGGGAATTAGGTTTTATAGAAAGTTGTCTTGACATATTGGGGTAGTATATCAGATATAATTTTATTAGGAATTGCAATTGCAATTTTGAGTAAAAAAGAGAAACAAAAGCCCGAAGGCTTTTAGTTATGTTTTGGTTTATAGTGCATATCACATCTTAAAGATTCTCTTTTTTCATTTGATTCTTTAAGTGGTTCACACTTTTTTTTAAGTTATCTATGCAGTTATATGCTAGATTGGTATAAGCTTTACTGATATAGCTACACTTATTCATACTTAGAACATTAAAAGATTCTAAGGTAAAATATCAATATGAATAAAGGTAATATAAAAATGAGAAACAGTAAATACACAAAAGAATTTAGAGATTCTACAATTCAATTAGTAATGAATAGTGATAAATCAATTTTACAAATTGGGAAAGATTTGGATGTTAATTCAAAGACAATATATAGATGGATTAGAGAGTATAAAAAAGCAAATAATATTCCCATTCCCGCTCGTGGGAAATCATCAACCACAGACACTTCAACAGTAAAAGAAATCCAAAACGATGAAATAAAAAGATTGAGAGCAGAAAATAAACTGTTAAAGCAAGAAAGAGATATTTTAAAAAAGGCAACAGCGTACTTTGCAAGAGAAGTTCTATAAAGTATGCTTGGATTAAAGAGAATAAAATGAACTTTGAAATAAGTGTTATGTGTAGGATTTTAAAGGTTGACAAGTCAAGCTATTATCATTGGATAAAAGCAGGATGTAAAGAGAAAAAAGTTGATGAAAAACTCAATTAACTTATAGAAATTATATTTGTACAAGGTTGGCAAAACTATGGAACACGACGTATAAAAGATAAGTTTACTTCTGATATATTTGAAATCTGATTTAGTTTATTTCACACTCTCAGTAAAGTAGTTTTGCTCTTTTGTATTCAACTTTATCATTAAGGTTTATAAACTCATCCTCATAGGTAAAGTTTACATAAGATGTATTTAGTTTTTTTAGTAAATAGCCTACTTTATGAATATCATTCTTAAGCATAGCTTTTATTTTTAATAAGCATAACTTATCAAATACACCACATAAATTATGTGTTCTACTTGTTTGAGCAACTGTAATATCAAAAGAAGTTGATTTAGTGATTAGTTTTTTAATTGATTCTATTTTTACTAAAGGAGTGTCTACTGTAATTATAAAAACTTTCTTAAAATCAATATTTTCAAGAATTGTTTCTAGGGCAATGATAGGAGAAAATTCTGTACCTTTATCTAAAATTAAATTTACATCAAAGCCAAATTTATTATTTTTTGAAGAGATATAAATATTTTTAAAGTATGGTTTTAATCTTTCATATTGATATTGAGCTAAAGAATTTGAATAAGAAAAGGGAAAAGGAAGAAGAGATTTATCTTCTCCCATTCTTGAACTTTTACCACCAGATAAAATTACGCAAGGAATTTTAAAAAAGGTAGTCATTTATTATAAACTTCTAGGATCTGTGATATATCCAGAAATTGCAGAAGCAGCAGCAACCGCAGAGTTTGCAAGATAAATTTTTGAAGATCTTGATCCCATTCTTCCAACAAAGTTTCTATTTGTTGTAGAGATACATACTTCATTGTCACCTAAAATACCCATATATCCACCTAAACATGCACCACAAGTTGGATTAGAAACAACTGCCCCTGCATCAATTAAGATATCAATATATCCTGCTTTTGTAGCATCTCTTAAAATCTTTTGTGTTCCAGGAGTTACAATAAGTCTAGCATGACGTGCTACTTTTTTACCTTCTAAAATTTCAGCAGCAACTTTAAAGTCACTTAATCTTCCATTTGTACAAGATCCAATAAATACTTGATCAACTTTTATTTCATCAGCAACTGCTTGACTCAAAGGATGACCATTTGATGGTAAAAATGGATATGCAATTACAGGTTCTAATGTTGCTACATCTATTTCTAGTACTTGACAATATACCGCATCTTCATCACTATAATGAATTTTTGGCTGGGCTCTTAAACTTTCTCTTGTATCTAAAAACTCTTTTGTAATATCATCATATGCAACAATACCATTTTTAGCTCCTGCTTCAATAGCCATATTACATAAAGCAAATCTATCATCCATACTTAAGTATTCTATAGTATCCCCTGTAAACTCTAAAGTTTTATATAAAGCACCATCAACACCTAAAATTCGAATAATTTCTAAGATTAAATCTTTTCCAGTTACAAACTCACTAGGTTTTCCTGTAAATATTACTTTAATAGCTTCTGGAACTTTAAACCAATTTCCACCTGTAATCATCCCAAAAGAGATATCAGTACTTCCCATACCAGTTGAAAATGCTCCTAAAGCTCCATGTGTACATGTATGTGAATCAGCACCAATAATTACATCACCTGGTAAAACTAAACCTTTCTCAGGTAATAAAGCATGTTCGATTCCCATATCTTTTTCATCAAAGAAATATTTTAAATCATGTTTATATGCAAAATCTCTTGAAATCTTTGCTTGATTTGCAGAAGCTATATCTTTTGCAGGAATAAAATGATCTAAAACAATTGCAAAACCTTCAGGATTTGCAAGCTTTTCAAAACCACCATCTTCAAATGCTTTAATAGAAATAGGCGTTGTGATGTCATTTCCAATTACCATATCAATATTACTTCTGATTATTTCACCTGCGAAAACTTCATGCCCTACGTGTTCACTCAATATTTTTTCTGTTATTGTTTGACCCATTTTATTACTCACTTTAATCAATAATGTTTTGTAATTATACCGAAAATTTTTCTAAGTCCCAAATTTTAAAAATTTTCTTTTTTTTGTTTCTTATCTTCTCTTGTTTCTTTTATTTGTTTATATATAATAATTACTACTGCTAAATCAATGATTACATCAGCTAAATTAAATATTGCAAAATTAAAACCATAATGCCAATAAAAATAATCAACAACCCCACCATAAGTAAATCTATCTAATATATTTGATAAACCACCAGCAAGTAGTAAAGCTATAGGTAAATAATATGTAGAAAAAACTTTTTGGTTTTTATATAAGTATACTAATCCTCCCATAACTAATGCTAATTGTATATACTTTAAATATTGTACTAAAAAAGAGAACATTGAAAAAGCTACACCATAATTATATGCAAGTTGTAATGACATATAAGGACCTTGTACATTCCAATCAAAATGTGCAAAACCATATTTAACAGCTTGATCAATTATAAATAAGAATATAAAAATTAAAATTATTATATTAAGTTTTTTTCTCATATAGCTTTTTCGATAAATTCTTTTAGTTTTTTCATTGATTCTTCAACATCTTTTTTATTTTTACCCTCAAGTAATAATCTGATTTTATTTTCAGTTCCTGAATATCTAATTAAATCTCTTATACCTTTTTCTCTTATAGGTTGTAAAATATCTTCAAGTCCAACAATATCTTTTAAATTTGGTTTTTCACTTACTTTTAAATTTGTTAAAATTTGAGGATACAGCTCAAAAGGATTTAATACTTCACTTGCTTTTTTACCTGATCTTAAAATTAATGCTAAAACCTGTAAAGCAGAAGCTAAACCATCTCCTGTTTTTGCAACATCAGAAAATATAATATGTCCACTTTGTTCACCTCCAAAGTTTATGCCATGCTCTCTCATTTGTTCTAATACAAATTTATCGCCAACATTTGATCTTAATAATTTTAAATCATGTGAATTTAAAAAGTCTTCTAAAGCTTTGTTACTCATCACCGTAGCAATACAAGCATTACCTTTTAAAGTTCCTTCTTCTTTTAAGAAAAGACAAAGGGCACCTAGTAGCTTATCACCATCAATGACCTCACCATTTTCATCTATTACAACTAATCTATCAGCATCACCATCAAGTGCAATTCCAATATCAGCTCTAAACTCTCTAACCATTTTACTAACATGTTGGGGATGTAAAGCTCCACAGTTTTCGTTAATATTATAACCATCTGGTTTATTATTCATTATTATTACATCTGCACCTAATTCATCTAATATCGTAGGTGCAACTTTATATGCTGCTCCATTTGCACAATCAAGAACTATTCTTAAGCCATGCAAAGTTAAATCTTTTGGAAATGAACTTTTGATTGAGACAATATATCTTCCAATAACATCATTTATTCTTTTTGACGCACCAATATTTTTACCTGTAACTTGTTCATTTATCATTAAATCTAAATTATAAAATATTTTTTCAATTTCAGCTTCACAATTAAGTCCAAGTTTATCGCCATGATTATCAAAAAATTTGATTCCATTATCTTCATATGAATTATGTGAAGCAGAAATCATAATTCCAGCATCACATCTCATTGATTCTGTTAAATATGCAATAGCTGGTGTAGGCATTGGACCTATTTGAATAACATCATAACCAACAGATGTTAAACCACTTACAAGTGCATTTTCTATCATATAACCACTTTTTCTTGTATCTTTTCCTACTAAAATTCTTTTTGTAGTTGAAGATTTTCTAAAATATATACCTGCTGCTTTAGCTAATTTTAAAACTGTCACTGCATCTAAAAAGTCACCAGCTAAGCCTCTTACGCCATCCGTTCCGAATAGTTTCATATTATCTTCCTAAAATTAAACTTATTTTAAACTTACTTTAAAGTTAATTGGCTAATATTCTACCCTTAAAAAATTTACAAAGAGGTTAAATAATTATGGCAAATCATAAATCTGCTGCAAAAAGAGCAAGACAAACAATAATAAAAACTGAAAGAAATAGATTTTACAAAACTAGAATTAAAAACATAACTAAAGAAATAATCAGTGCAATCGAGTCTTCTGACAAAGAAAAAGCAACAACTATAATGAAAACAGCAAACAAATACCTACACCATTGTGTAAGTAAAGGTATCTTAAAAAAAGAGACAGCTGGAAGAAAAGTTAGTAGATTACAAGTTAGAGTTAACGCTATATAGCTAATAATATTTAGTCTATATAAATAAGTACTAACTAATATGCTACAAAATAAACTACAGCCATTTATAGATAGAGATGAAGAGATTAATAATCTATTGCTTTCTACTGAAATAACATCTGATATTAAAAGAATGACTGCTCTTTCGAAAGAACAAGCAAGTATAGCTCCTGTCGTTAATAAAGCCAAAGAGTATATTAAAGTTATTGAAGATATAGAAGATAATAAAATGATGTTAGATGACAATGAATTAGCGGAACTTGCAAAAGAAGAACTTAAAGAATTAGAGAGTTTAAAACCACAGTTAGAAGAAGATATTAAATTTTTACTAATTCCAAAAGATAATAATGATGATAAAAATATCTATTTAGAACTTAGAGCAGGTGCAGGTGGAGATGAAGCAGCTATTTTTGTTGGTGACCTTTTTAAAGGGTATCTTAAATATGCCGAAAACAATGGCTGGAAAGTTGAAGTTATGAATCAAAATGAGAGTGAAGCTGGCGGATATAAAGAAATTGTAGCTTTATTCAAAGGTAACCATGTTTATTCAAAACTTAAATTTGAAGGTGGTACACATAGAGTTCAAAGAGTACCAGCTACAGAGTCTCAAGGAAGAGTACATACTTCAGCTATTACAGTTGCTGTTATGCCTGAAGTTGATGATATTGAAATTGAAATAAACGCTAATGATTTAAAAATTGATGTAATGAGAGCTAGTGGTAATGGTGGTCAATCAGTAAATACAACTGATTCAGCTGTTAGAATTACTCATATACCTAGTGGATTGGTTGTAACAAACCAAGATCAAAAATCTCAACACAAAAATAAAGATAGAGCTATGAAAGTTCTAAAAGCAAGACTTTATGATTTAGAAGCCAAAGAAAAAAGTGCTAAAGAGGGTCTTGAGCGAAAAGAACAAGTTGGGACAGGTGATAGAAGTGGAAGAATTAGAACTTATAATTATCCACAAAATAGAATTTCTGACCATAGAATTAATTTAACAATTTATAGACTTGATTATATAATGAATGATGGATTGTTTAATGAAGTGATTGATCCTTTAATTGCAGATAATCAAGCAAAAATGATTGAGGAAAATGGATTATAAATCCTGATGTTACGATAATCATAATTTCAACATTTGTAACACTGTTACAATATCAGATATAATTCTCATATTTATTTTATAGAATATAAATAAAATAGCCTACAAATAAATACTTTGTAACTTATCAATAAAGCCTTTGTCTATCGTATACACAAATACTTTTAAATCACTATTGAGATATTATGAAGATAATAGCTGTATGCATAAATGTATCAAAAGTACAAATTTTAGAATTTAGATTATCGTAACATCAGTTTATAAAATTTAATTCTAAAATGGATATAATTAATGTTTTAAAATTAAAGGTAATTTATGAGTGTAATTTTTGAAGCTAGAATTAAAAGTAGAAGTGATAAATCATATGATTGGTTTATTGAATTAACAGATATAATTGATAACAAAATAGAAATTTGCGAAGATTTAGAAGAGTTTTCTAAAAAAATTGAAGAAATGGGTTTTGAGTATGGTGGAAGAATAGATGAAGTTAGATGGTTCCAAGATGATAATATTACAGAAGAACAATATTCAGAAGTTAATGCAAAAATGAGAAAGTATCAAGAGGATTTTTCAAATGATTCTAATAATTGATAATTATGACTCTTTTACTTATAATATAGCTCAGT
The DNA here is from genome assembly GCA_965243765.1 of Halarcobacter sp. Taxonomy (GTDB): domain Bacteria; phylum Campylobacterota; class Campylobacteria; order Campylobacterales; family Arcobacteraceae; genus Halarcobacter. The sequence goes on along the minus strand of CBDEWB010000019.1, from coordinate 228,083 downwards.
ATTGTTTAGAATTAGGAGCTGATTTAAAAGTCATTAGAAATGATGAATTAAATTTAAAACAAATTGAAGAATTAAATCCTGAAAAGATTATAATTTCTCCTGGTCCTGCAACTCCTGATGTTGCTGGTATTTGTTTAGATGTTATAAAATATTTTTCTGATAAAATACCAATTTTTGGTATTTGTTTAGGCCATCAATGTATTGCTCAAGTTTTTGGAGGAGAAGTAATTCGTGCAAAAAATATGATGCATGGTAAAACTTCAAAAATAAAAGTAGTAAAAAGTACTCTACTTTTTAAAAATCTGCCAAGTGAATTTATCCAAACAAGATATCATTCTTTGATTGTTAAAAAGCAAAACCTTCCCACATCTATTATCCCTACATCTTATAGTATGGATGATGATGAAATAATGTCCTTAGAAATAAAAGGTAAAAATATTTATGGTGTACAATTTCATCCTGAATCTATTATGAGCGAACATGGATTTAAAATCATTGATAATTTTTTAAAGTTATGAAATTAACAGATAATACATATAAATTATTATTTTATGCTATACTATTTATAGTATTATTTATTCTTCTATATACAGCAAATGGCTTAAGTATTTCTTATAAAGAAGCATTAAATGTATTTGAAAACAACTCTTTATTAACAATACTTACACACAGTAGTTTATATATTTTTGGGCAAAATGATATTGCCCTTAGATTACCATTTATTCTATTCTATTCTTTAAGTGTAATTTTGATGTATAAAATTACAGAAGATTTTTTTACGAAAAATAGTGATAGACTGATTTCTATTGTCATTTTTATGCTTCTTCCAGGATTAATAAGTGCGTCTTTACTTGTAAATAGTGCGATTGTTGTAACTTTTTTTACACTTTTATACATTTATTATTACAAAATTAAAAAAACACACTCATATATACTGCTTATATTATTCTTGTTTATTGATAATTCTTTTGCAATATTCTTCTTAGCTTTATTTTTTTATTCATTTAGACATAAAGAGAAAAATTTATTATTTATCTCCTTAATTCTTTTTATTTTATCAATGAGTATATATGGTTTTAATACAGGGGGTAAACCAAGAGGATTTCTAGTTGATACTTTTGCTATATATGCTTCATTTTTTTCACCTTTACTATTTGTTTATTTTTTTTATTCAATATACAGAAGTGCAATAAAAAAAGATAAAAGTCTAGTTTGGTATCTTTCAAGTACTTCTTTAATTTTTTCATTACTATTTTCAATTAGACAACAAATTTATATTGAGGATTACGCTCCTTTTATCGTGATATTTCTACCTTATATGGTAAAAATATTTTTTCATACAGTAAGAGTACGACTTCCTCAGTTTAGGTACAAACATTATTATATGTCAATATTAGTATTACTTGTTCTTAGTATCAATGCACTACTAACTATTTTTAATAAACCTATATATTTAATTTTACAAAATCCAAAAAAACATTTTGCATATAAATATAATTTTGCAAAAGAGTTATCCCTTAAACTAAAAAGTCTCAATATTAATTTTCTTAGTAGTGATGATGATGAACTATTATTTAGAATGAAGTTCTATGGTATTAGTGAAGGTTCTTCATATTTTATCACTATAAACAAGCCATCTTCATATGATATTGAGATACCAATTAATTATTATGGTAAAACTATATTTTCTGCATATTTAATAAAACTCTAATGAAGAAAGCTTTTTCTTTATTAGAGCTTATTTTGATAATATTTATTTTAATCTTAATTGCTAGTTTTTTTAAGCCTAAAGTAAATGATAATAGTTTGATAATAGCTACAAATAGAATGCTTTTATATTTAAAACAAACTAGATATCAATCTTTACTTGATAATAAATATGATAATACTGATCCTTTATGGTATAAAAAAAGATGGACACTTAAATTTTTTAGATGTAATAAAAATGTTGGAGGATTATATTACTCTATTTATAGTGATACAAATAAAAAAGGGCATGTGAATTTAAATGAAGCTTTAAAAGATCCACTTACTAATAAAAGAATCTATTCTAGTAATAAATGTAAATATGCAAATAATACAAGTAAATATGTATTATTAACTAAAGAGTTTAATATAAAGAAGGTATTAGTAACTTGTAATAATACTAGGAGTTTGGGACAGTTGTCATTTGGTACTGATGGTAAAGTATATACAAAATTAAGTTCATTTGAGAATCAAGCTAATGAATATGAGCTAGTAAATACCTGTATAATAAGATTTTATAAAACAAATAATAAGTATAAAGAGATTGTAATAGAGCCTAAAACAGGCTATGTATATCTAAAATGACAATAATAAAAAAGTACTTAAAAATACGAATTAAGCAAACTTTCCAAATTTAAGCAAACTCAAAGAGAAAACCCTTGACAAAGATAGATGAATTGTCTATAATTTCCATCCAAAAACAGATAAATGATATCAAACGAGAGTATGATGGAAAGAAGATGTGATTGATGTTCTTTAACAACTTATGGTTTGTAAAGTAATCTTTGTAAACCGAATATGATAATCTATATACAATGTTTAATATATACATTGTAAATAAAACATATTGATAATATTATAACAAGAATATGGTAAAACATATCCTTGTCTATTAAGCTCTAGTCTTTTTTAAAGATTAGAAACTTTTGAGTGATGATTTTGTTTAAATACAAATTTGTCAGTTTCAAACATATGCATTTAATAAAACTTAACATTTAGTTAACTTTATATTTGCACTTCTTTATGGAGAGTTTGATCCTGGCTCAGAGTGAACGCTGGCGGCGTGCTTAACACATGCAAGTCGAACGAGAACGACCCTTGCTTGCAAGGGTGTCAGCTAAGTGGCGCACGGGTGAGTAATATATAGTTAATCTGCCCTAGAGAGAGGAATAACAATTAGAAATGATTGCTAATGCCTTATATGCCTTTAAGACATAAGTCTGCAAGGGAAACATTTATGGCTCTAGGATGAGACTGTACAGTATCAGCTAGTTGGTGAGGTAATGGCTCACCAAGGCTATGACGCTTAACTGGTTTGAGAGGATGATCAGTCACACTGGAACTGAGACACGGTCCAGACTCCTACGGGAGGCAGCAGTGGGGAATATTGCACAATGGACGAAAGTCTGATGCAGCAACGCCGCGTGGAGGATGACACTTTTCGGAGCGTAAACTCCTTTTATATAGGAAGATAATGACGGTACTATATGAATAAGCACCGGCTAACTCCGTGCCAGCAGCCGCGGTAATACGGAGGGTGCAAGCGTTACTCGGAATCACTGGGCGTAAAGAGCGTGTAGGCGGATAATTAAGTCAGATGTGAAAGCCAATAGCTCAACTATTGAACTGCATTTGAAACTGAATATCTAGAATATGGGAGAGGTAGATGGAATTTCTGGTGTAGGGGTAAAATCCGTAGAGATCAGAAGGAATACCGATTGCGAAGGCGATCTACTGGAACATTATTGACGCTGAGACGCGAAAGCGTGGGGAGCAAACAGGATTAGATACCCTGGTAGTCCACGCCCTAAACGATGTACACTAGTTGTTGCAATGCTAGACATTGCAGTAATGCAGTTAACACATTAAGTGTACCGCCTGGGGAGTACGGTCGCAAGATTAAAACTCAAAGGAATAGACGGGGACCCGCACAAGCGGTGGAGCATGTGGTTTAATTCGACGATACGCGAAGAACCTTACCTGGACTTGACATAGTAAGAACTTTTAAGAGATTAGAAGGTGTCTGCTTGCAGAAACTTATATACAGGTGCTGCACGGCTGTCGTCAGCTCGTGTCGTGAGATGTTGGGTTAAGTCCCGCAACGAGCGCAACCCTCGTGTCTAGTTACTAACAGTTCGGCTGAGGACTCTAGACAGACTGCCTGGGTAACCAGGAGGAAGGTGAGGACGACGTCAAGTCATCATGGCCCTTATGTCCAGGGCTACACACGTGCTACAATGGGGCATACAAAGAGCCGCGATACCGTGAGGTGGAGCAAATCTCAAAAATGCCTCCCAGTTCGGATAGCACTCTGCAACTCGAGTGCTTGAAGTTGGAATCGCTAGTAATCGTAGATCAGCAATGCTACGGTGAATACGTTCCCGGGTCTTGTACTCACCGCCCGTCACACCATGGGAGTTGAACTCATTCGAAGCGGGGATGCTAAAATAGCTACCCTCCACAGTGGATTCAGCGACTGGGGTGAAGTCGTAACAAGGTAACCGTAGGAGAACCTGCGGTTGGATCACCTCCTTTCAGAGAAATGAAGAGTTATTTGTTTAACTCTTCCAAAGCTACTAAGTAGCAAAATATTATATAGATATCATGTTCGGTTTATAAAGATTATAAAGATAGGTAATTGGGCCTATAGCTCAGCTGGCTAGAGCGCTCGACTGATAATCGTGAGGTCCCAGGTTCAAGTCCTGGTAGGCCCACCATTATAATCGAATAAATTTGTATTTATTCAACCCAGGGGAATTAGCTCAGCTGGGAGAGCGCCTGCCTTGCACGCAGGAGGTCAGCGGTTCGATCCCGCTATTCTCCACCATCTTTGTAAAAAATCATAAAAAACTAAATATAAGTTCTTAATGTAAGAATTTATATTTGATTTTTAAAATCAAAATGTTATTTCAAAATTTATTGTTAAAGTCTTTAATTTTTTCGTTAAATTATTTTTCGTATGAAAGTAATTTAAAAATAAAAATTTTATATCATATAATTGTAATTTAATTAATTTTAAATTATAAAAGTATAGATAGACACAACTATGTTGTTAAATTAAGTTGTCTTAAAAAAGATGTATATCTTTTTTAAGTAACTACTTGTATTTAATAAGATAGTAGCCAAAGAATAATTATTCAAAATAGGTGAAGTAATGAAAATTACTTTATTCTCAAAGGTAGGATAACAGAAGTTATCTTATTATAATAAGCTATTAAGGGCTAATGGTGGATGCCTAGACTGTAAGAGGCGATGAAGGACGTACTAGACTGCGATAAGTCACGGGGAGCTGTCAAGAAGCATTGATCCGTGAATTTCCGAATGGGACAACCCAGCATGGTGTGAATCATGTTACTCGAAAGAGAGCTAACCTGGTGAAGTGAAACATCTCAGTAACCAGAGGAAGAGAAATCAAATGAGATTCCCATAGTAGCGGCGAGCGAACTGGGATTAGGACAAACCCTATGCTTGCATAGGGGGTTGTAGGACCAAGATGTGAGACTAAAGAAGATAGATGAATTACCTGGAAAGGTAAAGCGTAGAAGGTGATACTCCTGTAATCGAAATTTTCAATAGCTCTATTGGTATCCTGAGTAGGACGGAACACGTGATATTTTGTCTGAATCTAGGGGGACCACCCTCTAATCCTAAATACTACTTACAGATCGATAGTGAACAAGTACCGTGAGGGAAAGGTGAAAAGTACCCCAGTGAGGGGAGTGAAATAGAACCTGAAACCATTAGCTTACAATCATTCGGAGCCCTATGATTTATCAGGGTGACGGACTGCCTTTTGCATAATGAGCCTGCGAGTTGTGGTGTCTGGCAAGGTTAAGTCAAGTACGAAGCCGTAGCGAAAGCGAGTCTTAATAGGGCGATTTAGTCAGATGCTGCAGACCCGAAACGAAGTGATCTATCCATGAGCAGGTTGAAGCTGGTGTAAGAGCTAGTGGAGGACCGAACCGGTGTGCGTTGAAAAGTGCTCGGATGACTTGTGGATAGGGGTGAAAGGCCAATCAAACTTCGTGATAGCTGGTTCTCTCCGAAATATATTTAGGTATAGCCTTATGTAGTAACATATAGGGGTAGAGCACTGAATGGGCTAGGGCCACTTACCGTGGTACCAAACCCTATCAAACTTCGAATACTATATGCGTAATCATAGGAGTCAGGCGTAGGGTGATAAAATCCTATGTCGAGAGGGGAACAACCCAGACTAACAGCTAAGGTCCCAAAGTCATATCTAAGTGGAAAACGATGTGGAATTACTGTGACAACCAGGAGGTTGGCTTAGAAGCAGCCATCCTTTAAAGAAAGCGTAACAGCTCACTGGTCTAGTGATTCTGCGCGGAAAATATAACGGGGCTAAGATATGCACCGAAGCTTTAGATTCATAATTTATTATGAGTGGTAGGAGAGCGTTCTATTCAGCGTTGAAGCCATACCGGCAAGGAGTGGTGGAGCGGATAGAAGTGAGCATGCAGGCATGAGTAGCGAGAAAAGAGGTGAGAATCCTCTTCGCCGAAAACCCAAGGTTTCCTACGCGATGCTCGTCATCGTAGGGTTAGTCGGGTCCTAAGTCGAGTCCGAAAGGGGTAGACGATGGCAAATTGATTAATATTTCAATACCAACAATTAAGCGCGATGTGGGGACGCATAGAGTTAATCGAGCTCACTGATGGAATAGTGGGTCGAAGGATGTAGGTTGATACTTAGGTAAATCCGGGTATCGTTAGACCGAGATCTTACAGGCTATTGACGCTCTTCGGAGAAGATTTAGAATCGATGATACTGTCGTGCCAAGAAAAGCCACTAAGTTTATTAATTGTTGCCCGTACCGTAAACCGACACAGGTAGGTGGGATGAGTATTCTAAGGCGCGTGGAAGAACCCTGGTTAAGGAACTCTGCAAACTAGCACCGTATCTTCGGTATAAGGTGTGCCTACTATTGTATAGAGATTTACTCTCAAAAGCGATAGAGGTTGCAACAAAGAGTCCCTCCCGACTGTTTACCAAAAACACAGCACTTTGCTAACACGTAAGTGGATGTATAAGGTGTGACGCCTGCCCGGTGCTGGAAGGTTAACTGATGATGTCAGCATTTATGCGAAGCATTTGATTGAAGCCCCAGTAAACGGCGGCCGTAACTATAACGGTCCTAAGGTAGCGAAATTCCTTGTCGGTTAAATACCGACCTGCATGAATGGCGTAACGAGATGGGAGCTGTCTCAACCAGGGATCCAGTGAAATTGTAGTGGAGGTGAAAATTCCTCCTACCCGCGGAAAGACGGAAAGACCCCGTGCACCTTTACTATAGCTTGACACTGTAGCTTGGATATTCATGTGCAGGATAGGTGGGAGGCTTTGAAACTAGGATGCTAATTCTAGTGGAGCCAACCTTGAGATACCACCCTTGAATATTTGAGTTACTAACTGCGTACAATTATCTTGTGCCAGGACAATGTCTGGTGGGTAGTTTGACTGGGGCGGTCGCCTCCTAAAAAGTAACGGAGGCTTACAAAGGTTAGTTCAAAGCGGATGGAAATCGCTTGTTGAGTATAATGGCATAAACTAGCTTGACTGTGAGACATACAAGTCGAACAGAGACGAAAGTCGGTCATAGTGATCCGGTGGTTCTGTGTGGAAGGGCCATCGCTCAAAGGATAAAAGGTACGCCGGGGATAACAGGCTGATCTCCCCCAAGAGCTCACATCGACGGGGAGGTTTGGCACCTCGATGTCGGCTCATCGCATCCTGGGGCTGGAGCAGGTCCCAAGGGTATGGCTGTTCGCCATTTAAAGCGGTACGCGAGCTGGGTTCAGAACGTCGTGAGACAGTTCGGTCCCTATCTTCCGTGGGCGTAGGAAAGTTGAAGAGATTTGTCCCTAGTACGAGAGGACCGGGATGAACGTACCACTAGTGTACCAATTGTTCTGCCAAGAGCATCGTTGGGTAGCTACGTACGGATGAGATAAGCGCTGAAAGCATCTAAGCACGAAGCCAACTCTAAGATGAACTTTCCCTGAAGATCCCAGCAAGACTAGCTGGTTGATAGGCTGGATGTGTAAGCGTTGTAAGACGTTTAGCTGACCAGTACTAATAGATCGTTTGGCTTATTTTTTAATATTCTTTGGTTTACTATCTTATTAAGTACATGAGAAACATAAAGTAAAAGTGAAGAGTTTCACTTTTATAGTTTCGGAACCGAAGCTTTTATGCATTAGCATAAGTGGAGGCTAACATCATTATTGTGTCAACAAAGACTTTAACATATATTTAACTCAACTTATGAGTTGAGTACAGAGCAAACTTTTTTAATTTTTAAGTTTGTTTGATACTCAATTTTGCTGGTGGTTATAGCGAGGTGGAAATACCCAGTCCCATTCCGAACCTGGAAGTCAAGCATCTCTGCGCTGATAATACTGCAGGTTTCACTTGTGGAAACGTAGGCCACTGCCAGCTTTGAGTTTTTATTAATTAGCTTTTACTTATTCGAACATTTACGTTCATTTTAGTAAGAGCTTTTTTTTAAGAAGAAACTTTACATCTTTTTGGGTTTTACTTGCTTCTTATTATAAGACCTAGGTTTAATTTTATGCTTGATTTATTTCTAAAATTATTTTCTCTTTTCCATGATATACTTGGAATTACATCATAATAAAACCATTTTCTAAATATATCGCCAATTCACACTTAAAGTGCAGCACCACCATCTAAATTAATCCATTAAATTATGCCACTTTTTTTATAATCCCTAAGTAACCATTTCGTTTTGTAACATAAAATTAATTTCTTCAAATCTAGCAGGAGATAAATTTCCTAAATAACTATGTCTTCTAAAATCCTCTATACTCTCCAATTGCTTTAATAATCTCTTTTTTTTGTCTTATTTGGCTTAACAAAAATTCAAGGGTCTAAAAACTTAAGTTAACTACGTGTTTAGTCCCTAATTCTCATGGAGTCAGCTATTATTTTATAAAAGGAGTAGATTTATGGGAAATATACAACACTCTAATGCCAAGACGACGCCAAGAATTCGAAAAGAAATACAAGAGTCTCAAGAGACAATCACAGAGTTAGCTGCAAGATTGTCTCTTAATCCAAAAACAGTAACAAAATGGAAGAATGCCAATAGAATCACTGATAAAAAAAGTGGACCGACAATAGCAAGGTCAACAGTACTAAGTCAAGAAGAAGAACAAATAATTTGTGAGTTTAGAAGAGTTACCAAGTTTGCACTAGATGATGTTTTTATAGCCCTGATGGATGAGATACCTAAAATGACAAGGTCAAACTTACACAGATGCTTGCAACGTCATGGATTAAGCCGTTTGCCCAAAGAACCCCGTGATAAAACAGAAAAAAAGAAGTTCAAAGAGTATGATATAGGATATGTCCATATAGATATTTCAGAAGTTCATAGTGAAGAAGGCAAAGCCTATATGTTCGTAGCTATAGATCGTGCTACTAAGTATACTTATGTGGAAATTCATGAAAGAATGACTCAGGCTATCGCTTGTTCATTCTTAGAAAACTTTATACAAGATATACCTTTTAAAATCCATACTATTTTAACAGATAATGGAGCTCAATTTACTTATGCACTTCTAAGTGAACATTTAAGACCAAAAGATAAGATTCATCCTTTTGATATAGTATGCCAAAAGTATAAAATAGAACACCGTTTGACTAAGTTTAGACATCCTTGGACTAATGGTCAGGTAGAAGTGATGAATAAAGTTCTTAAAGACCATACTGTGAAACTTTTTCATTATGAGACCTTAAAAGCTCTAAAGTTACACTTGATGAGCTTTCTTCTTTTATATAATTATCAGAAAAAACTCAAAGCTTTAAAGTATAAAACACCTTATGATACAATGTCTCAAATATTCAGGAAAAACCCAGAGTACTTTAAGTTGAATCCTTTGAGTAAGTCTTTGGGACTAAACAACTACGATATTATAGGAGTTAAAAAAGGTTTATTTACACATGGCTGTAAAAAACAATAAAACTTGTCCATATTGCTTAAAAAATTATACTAAAAAGATTGATATTAGAAATGGAATTCAAAGATATAAATGCAATGAATGTGGTCGTAAATTTAGCTCAAAAAGAAGAGCAAGAAATCTACAAGAAATAATCTTCAAAAAGTATATTTATAGAAGATAAAGATTATAATAGAAGTTTGCCGTGGATAAGAAAGCAAATTTTAGAATATGAACCAATTGCAAAAATACATAATCCAAGAGAAATTATTATAGTTTGTGATGCAACTTTTTATGGTAAAAGAAAAGATAAACTTGGAACTTTAGTTTTTAAAGATATTATTTCCAAAGAGATATTAACATGGAAACATATTGATAGTGAATTAGTATTTCATTACAAACAACAACTACAGATACTTTTAGATTTAGGATACATTGTTAAGGCTATTATCATTGATGGCAAAAGAGGCTTGCATAAAGCCTTTAAAGACTATCTAATACAAATGTGCCATTTCCATCAAAGAAAAACAATAAACAAATATCTAACTAGAAAACCAAGACTAGAAGCTAGTAAAGATTTACAAAAGATTATGTATAATTTAACAACTACAACTCAAATAAACTTTACAAAAAAATTAAATAAATAGTATAAAAAGTATCAAGTATTTCTTGATGAGAAATCAGTATCTCCAACAACTGGAAAACTAAATTTTACTCATTCAAGAGTTAGATCTGCATATAGAAGTTTGATAACAAATTTACCATATTTATTTACATACAAAAATCATAAAAATATTACTATTCATAACACAACAAATTCTATTAATGGTGGAGTATTTTCACTAATGAAAAAACTATTAAAAATTCATAATGGTTTTACTAAAAATTTGAAGTTAAAAATGCTTGATGATTATCTTGTTAGTTATAAGGTAAAGTAATCAATTAGACCCCTTGATTTTTTCATTAAGCCAGATTTTTGAAAAATGTTTCATATTCACCATATTCTTCTTCTCCTAAAACTTCACTTTCTACTGGATTTACAACAGCTTAATAAAATGTTTCAGGAAGAGCTATTGTCAATACCACTATTGTTTTTAATAGCTTCTTCTCTATATATATTTGCTTTTAATAGCATCTCTTTTTTACTGCTATCACAAGTAATCTGAATACCAACAATTCTAAGTTTTTTCATACTATCTTCTAAACAAACTTAACAAAATAAAGACTTATTTCTGGAAAGAAAACCAATAAAATACTCATTAGTAACATAATAAATACAAAAGGAATACACCCTTTCATTACTTCGACTATACTTCCTTTATTTCTAATACCTTGAACAACATATAAGTTCAAGCCAACAGGAGGTGTTATTAAGGCCATTTCAATTAATATTATCAAATAAATTCCAAACCAAATTGGGTCAAAACCTAAGTTGAACATAATTGGAGAAATTATAGGAATAGTAATTACCATTAAAGATAATGTTTCTATAAAAAGCCCCAAAATAATAAATAACAAGGTTACAATCGCAAGCATTCCATATTTTGAAATTGATAAGTTTTCAATAAAATCAGATAAATCATCTGTTAAACCAATAGAAACTAAAACAAAATTTAAAAAATTTGCAGCAATGATAATAAACATAATCATTCCTGTTGTTCTCATTGTCCCTTTGATGGATTTTTTGATAACATCCATATTTAATAAACCACTAAAATATGTGATTATTAAAGAAAATAATACCCCAAGAGCCGCACTTTCAGTTGGTGTTGCAAGACCTGTATAAATTGAACCCATAATCATAATAAAAAGTATTACAATAGGCAGTAAATCTTTTAAGGCCACCAACCTTTCTTTCCACGTTACGGGAATGTCTTTATTTATACTTCCAGGTTCTTTTTCTTTTTTTAATAATGAATAAATAAAAATAAAAATCATAAATAAAATAGCCATGAGAACACCAGGAACAAGTCCTGCGATGAAAAGTTTAGGAATTGATGTATTTGTTAAAAATCCGTAAACAATTAAGTTAATTGATGGAGGTATTAAAATACCAAGAGTTCCCCCAGCTGCAATTGTCCCTGCAAAAAAACCTTCTTTATATCCATATTTTTCAGCCTGAGGCATTGCTACAGTAGTTATAGTTGCAGCCGTTGCTACAGATGAGCCTGAAATTGACGAAAACATTGCTGACGAAGCAATATTTGCATGAAGAAGCCCACCTGGCAACCAAGAAAGCCATTTATATAAGGCAAAATAAATATTTTTAGCAATTCCTGAGTTAAGAAGTATTTCACCCAATAAAACAAAAAAAGGAATAGATAAAAGTAAATAATCGGTACTAACGCTCCACGTTATCTCTCCAATGGAAGAAAAAACGGGATAATCAGAAAAAAAATATCCAGCAATAATACTAATACCTGCAATTGTAGATGCTACTGGAACGGATAATAATAGCAAAAAAAGTAAAATTATTATGCTAATCAATACTAGTGTCATAATCTTCCTTTTTCACATTTGTATATACATTACTTTTATTTCTTATTAAAGTTTGTAAAGATTTAAAAAATAAAATAGCAACAACTAGTAAAAGAAATACGAAACCCAGAACCCAAATAAATTGAGGAATCCAAAGTATAGTTCCTAGTGGAGTATTAGCAGTAGAGTGTTTTATAAACGAAGTATAAACCACACCAGATGAAAAATATACTAACAATCCAATAAACGCCAAAGTAAACCCCATTGAGATAAGATCAAATAAATTTTGTAATTTTTTACTTACAAGATTATAAATAATATCTATTCTAATATGCATTTTTTCGAATAACACATATGCTAAAGACCAAGATATACAAATACCTAAAACATAACCTGACAATTCATCTGCTCCACCAAAGGAGATTAGAAAGAATTTCCTTAACACTACTTCTGTGCTTATTAAAAGTACAGAAGCAAAAAGTAAAATACCACATAAATAGACAAAATATTCAGAACTTTTTTTTAGTTTATCTAACATAATAAAACTTTTTTATTTGGCCGTAATATTAGTGATTTTTCCAATAGAATCATTCCACTTTTTAACACTTGAAGCAGAAACTTTCTTTGTCCACTCATGAACAACATTATTGACTAATACTTTTCTAGATAAAGCTTTATCCACTATATTTATTTTTACTAATTTCATATTATTAGCTTTTCCGTATGAACAATCTTGTCCAGTTAAACATTTTTGCCCCTCTGAAGTTTCATAATCAGTTTTAAGCCAAGCAGGAGCTGTGAGTTTATTGTTAATTGAAGACAAAAGTTTTACTTGTTCTTTTTTTGAGAATTTATTCCAAGTATCTAAATTCATAGCTGTAATCACGTAATCCCAACCCCCAATTTGTAGCGGATATAAGAAGTTTGATACTTCTCCCCAACCAGATAAATATCCAGATAACCCAGCAGTAACAGCACAATCAATTACACCTCTTTGTAAAGCTTGCGGAACTTCGCCAAATGACATAGTTACACCAGTAGCTCCAACTCCATCTAAAAATGAAGATACAGTCCAACCAGAAGCTCTAACTTTTTTACCTTTTAAATCTTTTAGTGAAGATATTTCTTTTTTACAAAATAATATTTGTGCAGGATATGGCACAACAGCTAGAAGTTTTGAATTAAAATCATTTTTTAATGCTTCATCTAATGTTTCTTTATACGCATCAACAACTTTTTTAGCTACTTTTAAATCATTTGCCATTGTAGGAAAGTCCAAACCAGCAATTATTTGTGAATCAGATACAACATAATCCCCAACTGTAGAAACTACATCAAAAGTACCTTTTGCTAATTCTCTGTATACTGCTGAACCTTTTAATTTGATTTGCCCTAAAGAACTTAATCTTACTTTTGTATTTTTAAATTCTTTTTTAAATTCTTTTTTCCAATAAGGTTTTTCATATTCTTTATATAAAGAAAGACTGCTCCATGAACCAACTACTCTTAGCTTTTCAGGTGCTGCATATACACTTGTGGCAAGTAATACTGCACCCATTCCTAGTAAAATATTTTTTTTCATTTTATCTCCTCCTATAATATATTAGGGAACATCTAAAAACCACATTCAAAGTAGAATCAATCAATTCCAACTTAATTTTTAAAATTTTATCGTAATTTTAATAAAATTTAATCATAAAATATTAATAAATTTTACAATCTCCCCTTGAAAAGCTAAGAAAATATTTATACTTTTCTCTTCTTTTATATCATTTTAGCTTTTTGTAATCTAACTAACTGTTCATATCTAAATAAATTGTAGGTCAAATTTAAAAATCCTATAGATAATTTTATTCTATTAATTCCTATAGACTTCATATACAAAGCATCATTCATAGAGTTTGTCATAAATCCAAAAATATGTTCAACTCTTGCTCTAATTTTGGGACTACCTCTATATCCTTTTTCATGTATAAAACTTTCACAGTTTTTATCTTTTAAAAACTCTTCAATATTTTTACTTCTATATGCACTATTTGCATGAAGTTTATTCTCTGTTTCGTCAATGATATTTTCAATCTCAGTTGAGTCATGTGGAGCCACACTTGTAACACTGTATTTGCTTATTAATTTAGTTTTCTTATCAGCATTGATATGATCTTTATATCCAAAGTGTCTTTCATTGGCTTTAGTCATCCATCTAGCATCAGTATCTTTTTGGCATAATTTACTTCTTTTACCATTTTTATCTTTCTTACTAAATTCAATAGGAATAGCATCTTTTTTTATATCAGCATTATCATCTTTTGAATTTCTTTGTCTTGGTACATCTACAAATGAAGCATCTATCATACTTCCTTCTTTGGCTATGATACCTTTACTCATCAATAGCTTAGCAAATAGTTCAAATAGTTGTTTAGCCAAATCTTTATTTGAGAGTTGTTCTTTAAAGTGCCATATAGTTTTTTTCATCAGGTATTTTATTTTCTATTTTCAATCCAAGGAATTGTTTCAATGATGTTCTATGAGACCACTGCACAGTAACACTCTAAAATAAATCTCAACCAAGCCTTTAGTTAAGGTATTTAAAGGCTATTCTTAGCTATAATTACACATATAAATTAAAGATATTTAAGCAAAAAGGTAATAAATTGGCATTTAAAGATTCAAACCTCTCTTTTTCAGATTATGCTCTTAATGATAGATTAGAATATGTAGATTCTTTTTTAAAACAATTAGATTCTATAATAGATTTTAATAAATTAAGACCTATATTAAAGAAGAATGGAATAGGAAGTAAAAATGTATGTGGAGTACAAGCATATGATCAAATATTAATGTTTAAAATCTTACTTATTCAAAAGTTTTATGATTTAAGTGATGAAAAAGCTGAAGAAGGACTTAATGTAAATTTACTTTATATGAAATTTGCAGGATTAAGCTTAGAATCATTAGCACCAAACTCAACTACAATAGGTAGATTTAGAAATTCTTTAATTAAAAATAATCTTCATGGTAAACTTTTTACAAATATTAATAAGCAACTTGAAAAGGCAGGATTAATAGCAACAGGTGGTAAAGATGTACTAGTAGATGCAACATTAACAAAGTCTCATAATAATAGAATCAAAAATAAAAATAAAGAACAAAAAAGTGAAAGTAGACAAAAGGTTGAAACTTTAAATAAAGCGATAGATATACTTATTGAAGAAGAATTACAAAAGAAAAAACCATCATCAAAACAAATATCAAGATTATTAAAAAAGAAATCTTATAACTCTAAAACTCTTAAAAATGAAGAACTTGATGAGATTCAAAATAAAGATACTAAAGATATTGAAACTTCAAAAAAGATAATTGAAAATGAAGATGATAGTTATGAGCATAAACAAAAGATAGATAAAGATGTAAGAACAGGTTATCAAGCAGGTAAAAAACAATATGCAACAGGATATAAGAATCATATATCAACAGATGCAGATTCAGGAGCTATTTTAGAAACAATGACAACATTTGCCAATACCTCAGATATATCTACCGTTGATACATTTGTTGAAAAATTAGGTGATGATATTAAATCATTAGGTGCAGATAAAGCTTATAAATCAGAAGCTATTGATGAACTACTAAAAGAAAAAGATATTAAAAATAATGTTTGTCTTAAAGAGAGAAATAAAATGAGTGATGAAGATAGAAAGAATCAAAGAGAAAATGAAAAACCAAAACATAAAATCAGAGCAAAAGTTGAACATTCATTTGCTTTAATAAAAACTAGCATGAAACAATCCACAACAAGGTTTACAGGACTGCTCAGGAATAATATGAATTTCACCATTACATGTATAGCTGCCAACCTAAAACTATTTGCCCATAAGAAAATAAAGGCACAAAACGTAAGAATAAGATGATAAAGAGAGGAAAGAATAGAGTAAATTCAATTAGAATTAGGAATAAATATAGATTTGAGATGATAATTTATGATAAATATTTTTTAAAAATTGAAAAAATAAAATTTTATAGATCTTTTTAGTTGTGCTGTGGTCTCATAAATAGTTTCACAAGAAATAGAAAGTTAGGATTCGATAAAATTATGACTGTGATAATGAAAAAAAGTAGTAAATCTTTACAAAATAGTTTAAATGATATGCAATTAGATTTAGGTGATGATTATACAATCACTAATAGTGCATATACACAAGCAAGAGCTAAATTAAATTATACAGCATTTGAAGAATATGCAAATATGTCAGCAGAAGTTTTTTATAGTGATGGTGAGTATCAAACTTTTAAAGACTTTAGACTATTAGCTATAGATGGTTCAGTAACAACTTTGCCAAATAGTGAAGATGTAAAAAAAGAATTTAATCCCATGAAAGTAAGATGTCAAATTAAAGATTATGCAAAAGATGTGGTACAAGCAAGAGTATCATGTGTATTTGATGTCTTAAATAATATAGCAATAGATGCATCAATTACTAATAAAAATAAAAGTGATGATAATGATTTAGCAGCATATGATGAGAGAACTTTAGCTTACGGTCATTTAGAACATTGTGATGAAAATGATTTAACTACAATGGATAGAGGCTATATTGGCTTTGAACCATTTGCTAGAACATATAATAAAACAAATATATTGATTAGACTTAAAAAAAATATATTTACTAAAGCAAAATTCTTATTTGACAAACATAGTGAACAAAAAGATGTTGTTTTAGATATTACACCAAATAAACAAACTAAACAAAAAATGAAAGATTTAGGATTGCCAACTAAATTAAAAATTAGATTTATACAAGTGATTTTAGATACTGGTGAAGTTGAAGTACTAGCTGCTAATGTACTAGATAATAAGAAACTCCAAACAACAGATTTTAAAGAGTTATATGCTAAAAGGTGGGGAATAGAGACATATTACGATGTATTAAAAAATAGACTATATTTGGAAAACTTTACAGGATTAACAGCACTTGCCGTTAAACAAGATTTTTATGCCACTATATTTTTGACAAACTATGAATCATCAGTGACATACGATACAAATGAAGAATTAAAAGAAAAAACCAAAGATAATAAATATATACAAAAAGTAAATAAAGCAATATCATTTAATGCTATTAAATATAAAGCATTTGATCTATTTTATTCAGATGCTCCACACGATGAAGTACTTGAGCAATTAGAGAAGTTATTTTTAACAAATACAATAGTGATTAGACCTGATAGAAAATCAAAACCTAGACTGGATAAAGATGCTCAAAAATCTACAATAGCTACAAATTCGATAAATTTTTTAAAAAGAAAAAAGAAAAATGTTGGTAACTAAACAGCTTGTACAAAGGGTTTATAATGATAAAAAGCTTAACTTAATGGCGTTGGTGGTTCCCTTATATATAATTAAGAGTATTTTATTACTTGTTTATCTTATGTAATCGAAGCTGTAGTAATTACAAATATTCTTTTAACCATTTTTTAAACTATTCTTGAGTATATTATACATATTATATAGACATTAATAATAACATATCATTAATATACAATAAAGGATAATAATGGGTAATAATTTAGATTTACTTACTTCTTTTAAAGACAATTGTGGTTTTGGATTGATGGCAGATTTAAAAAATCGGCCAAGTCATAAAAATTTAGAAGATGCAATACATTCACTTGAAAGAATGATGCACAGAGGTGCAGTAGCAGCAGATGGAAAAACTGGAGATGGGTCAGGTTTATTGATGTCTATACCTAATTTTTTTATGAGAAAAGTAGCTTTTGATAAAGGTGTTGACTTACCAGAGACTTATGGTATCGCAATGATCTTTACAAAAGATTTGACTGATATTGATATTTTTAAAGCATTTTGTGAAAAAAATGATTTAAAAGTTGTATTAACAAGAAAAGTTCCAGTTGATATTAATGCTTTAGGTCAACAAGCCTTAGATAATTTACCTAATATTATTCAAGTATTTGTAACTGCAAATGCTTTAATGTCATCAAAAAGATTTGATGCTATGCTTTATCTTACAAGAAAAGAGTGTGAACATAAATTAATTGAAAAAGAAGAATTTTATATTCCAACTTTTTCTTCAAGAGTGATTGCATATAAGGGTCTTGTTATGCCTACTCATATCAAGAAGTTTTATGTTGATTTAGAAGATGAAGATTTTAAAATTTCTTTTGCACTTTTTCATCAAAGATTTTCAACAAATACTCTTCCACAATGGAGATTAGCACAACCTTTTAGAACAATTGCACATAATGGTGAAATAAACTCTGTTGAAGCGAATAGATTTAATGTTGCTATAAAAACTGAAAAGATTGAATCTGAAATATTTTCAAAAGAAGAGTTAAACAGACTTTTTCCTATTTTACAATTAGGTGGTTCTGATTCTGCATCTTTAGATAATATGTTTGAATTTTTACTTACTAATGGTTGTGACTTCTTTAAAGCAGCAAGATCATTAGTACCTGCACCTTGGCAAAATGCACCACATATGGATGCAGACTTAAGAGCTTTTTATGAATATACTTCAACTGCAATGGAAGCCTGGGATGGTCCTGCTGCTGTATCTTTAACTGATGGAAGATATATTGGTTGTTTAATTGATAGAAATGGATTAAGACCTTCAAAATATGTAATTACAAAAAATCATAAACTTTATATAACCTCTGAGTATGGAACACTAGCTATAGATGAAGATAATATAATTGAAAGAGGAAGGTTACAATCAGGGGAGATGATTGGGGTTGATTTGAAATATGGAAAAGTTTTAAAAGAGGATGATATTAATGATTACTTAAAATCATCTCAAAAGTACTCTAAATGGTTAAATCAATCTATGGATTATTTACAAGAATATATAGATGAGTCATTTATTGATACTAGTGATTATAAATTTGAAGACTTAGCAAAGAGACAAAAATATTTTAATATTACTTATGAAGTAATTGATCAAATGATTGAACCAATGGCAAGAGAAGGTAAAGAACCAGTTGGTTCTATGGGTGACGATACACCATTAGCTTGTTTCTCAACAGTAAATAGAAATTTTACAGACTTTTTTAGACAAAAATTTGCACAAGTTACAAATCCTCCAATTGACCCATATAGAGAAAAAGTTGTAATGTCTTTAGAAACAGGTTTTGGACATATTCATAATATTTTAAATGAAAAACCACAATATGCAAAAAGATTAAAAGTAGCATCTCCTATTTTAATGCAAGAAAAATTTGATGTTCTTGTTTCTTTTGGTTCAAAAACTTCTCCAAGGTATGATTATTATTATAAAAATAAAACTATTGATACTACTTTTAAAACAAATTTAAGAGAATCATTAAAAGTTTTGGCTTCTAAAGTTGTAAAAGCAGTAAAAGAAGATAAAGTTTATATTGTTATTTTAGATGATAGAAATATTTCTAAAGATAATAAAGCGATACCAATGGCAATGGCAGTTGGATATGTAAATCATGCTTTATTAAAAGCAGGGGTTAGATATAGAGCTTCTATTGTTGCAGTCTCAGGTGAAATTTATGATCCTCATATGGCAGCAGTTCTTTTAGCTTATGGAGTTACTGCTATGTATCCATACATGATGTACTCTTCAATTGTAGGCTTTTATGAAAGAAAAATAGACTCAAAATATGAGATGCAAAAAAAATTAAAAAATACTCAAAAATCTATTAATGGTGGTTTGTTAAAAATCATGTCAAAAATGGGTATCTGTACAATTGCTTCTTATAGAAACTCAGGGTTATTTGATATTATTGGTTTATCTGATGAGATAAATAATGATTGTTTTAAAGGAAGTTTTTCAGATCTTTGTGGATTAACTTATGAAGATATTGAAAAAAGAATAGAAACAACTCATTTTAATGCTTTTTGTGATGATAATTATATGTTTCCTTTAGATATTGGTGGTTTTTATAAATATATTGATGGTGGTGAGTATCATGATTATGGTCCAAAAACTACAAATGCAATGCATAATAAAAATGCTAAAGGTAAAGAAGATATTTCTGATTTTAATGAATTAAAATCTTTAGTAGAAAATAGAGATAAAAAGTTTATTAGAGATTTCTTTGAATTTAATTCTGATAAAAAAGAGATTAGTATTGATGAGATTGAATCGATTGAAAATATCTTTAAAAGATTTGCTTCTGCTGCGATGTCTTTAGGTTCTATTTCACCAGAAGCTCATGAATCAATGGCAGTTGCTATGAATACTATTGGTGGTATGAGTAACTCAGGTGAAGGAGGAGAAGATCCAAAAAGATTTGGAACTTTAAAAAATTCTAGAATTAAACAAGTTGCGTCTGGAAGATTTGGGGTAACACCTGGATATTTAAGATCAGCTGATGAAATTCAAATTAAAATAGCACAAGGTGCAAAACCTGGTGAAGGTGGACAATTACCTGGTCATAAAGTTACTTCACTTATCGCTTCTTTAAGACATACGGTTGAAGGGGTTACACTTATTTCTCCTCCTCCTCATCATGATATTTATTCTATTGAGGATTTAGCACAGTTGATTTTTGATTTAAAACAGATTAATCCTGAAGCAAAAATCACAGTAAAACTTGTATCAACTATTGGCGTTGGAACAATTGCAGCAGGGGTTGCAAAAGCTTATGCAGATAGAATTGTTATTTCAGGTGCTGATGGTGGTACCGGAGCTGCTCCTCTTACTTCAATTAAACATACTGGAAATGCTTGGGAAATGGGTTTAAGTGAAGCTCATAATGCTTTAAAAGCTAACCATTTAAGATCTTCAGTTCATTTACAAACTGATGGTGGTTTAAAAACTGGTATGGATGTAGTAAAAGCAGCAATGCTTGGAGCTGAGTCTTATGCCTTTGGTACAGCAGCTCTTACTCTTCTTGGTTGTAAAATCTTAAGAATTTGTCATACGAATAAGTGTTCAGTTGGAGTTGCAACCCAAGATAAAGATTTAAGAGAATATTTTACTGGTACAGTTGAGAGATTAATCTCTTATTTTACTTTTATTGCAAATGATGTGAGAGAAATTCTTGCAACACTTGGGTATAAAACAATAGAGGAGATTGTAGGACGAAGTGATTTATTAAAAGTTATTGATGATGACCTTGCACAAAAATTTGACTTTTCAAATATTTTAAGAAGAATTGATGGAATTGATACTTGTCAAAAAGAGAGAAATATTCCATTTGATAAAAATAAGTTTGAAAAAAAGTTGCTTAAAAAAGTTCATAGAACTATTGAAAAATCATCAACTCCTATCGAAATTAGAGAAAATATCTCAAATTTAAATAGATCTTTTGGAACATTAATTTCAGGTGAGATTGCTAAATACTATGGTGATACTGGTTTACCTGATGATTCTATAAATATTTATTTAAAAGGAATTGCTGGTCAAAGTTTTGGAGCCTTTTTATCAAAAGGAATGAATCTATACTTAGATGGGGCTGGAAATGATTATATTGGTAAGGGTATGAATGGTGGTAAAATAATTATTAATACTCCTCATCAAGGTGAAGCTTTTGCTGCTGGTGGAAATACTTGTTTATATGGTGCAACTGGTGGTAAACTTTATATTAGAGCTTGTGTAGGTGAGAGATTTGCTGTTAGAAACTCTGGATGTGTTTCGGTAGTTGAAGGAACGGGAGATAATGCTTGTGAATATATGACAGGTGGTATTGTTGTAATTTTAGGAAATACTGGAATTAACTTTGGAGCTGGTATGACTGGTGGTTTATCTTTTGTTTATGATCCTGAAAAAACTTTTGTTGATAAAATGAATCAAGAGTTAGTTGAAGCTTTAAGAATTGATACTGATGATACAGAACGTGAAAGATTGTTCTTAAAAAGATTATTACTAGATTATATAAATGAAACAGATAGTGAAAAAGCTCAAAGTGTAATAGAAAATTTTAGAGCAGAAATTAGATATTTTTGGATGGTAAAACCTAAAAATATGACAGTCTTACCGCTTGATCCAGACGAAGGAGATTAAGATGTTAAACTTTACTAAATTTGAGAGAATAAATCCTGAAAAAAGGGATGTATTACAAAGGTTAAAAGATTACAGCGAAGTATATCAAGTCTTTTCTAAGTCAAGAGCTAAAGAGCAAGCTGATAGATGTATGCAGTGTGGAGATCCATATTGTCACACTGGCTGTCCATTAGGGAACTATATTCCAGCTTGGCTAAAACAAACAGCAACAAGAGACCCTGATTTAGCTTTTGCTTTATCAAATGAAACCTCACCTTTTCCTGAAATTTTAGGACGAATTTGTCCTCAAGATGTTCTATGTGAGGGTGCTTGTTCTTTAAATACGGGACATGGTGCTGTTTCAATTGGAGCAGTTGAGACTCATATTTCAGAAAAAGCTTTTGAGAGAGGATTAAAACCTAAATTTTCTCCTATTAAAGGAGATAAAAAAGTTGCAATTATTGGTTCTGGGCCTACAGGAATATCTGCTGCTACTTTTCTTTTAAGAAAAGGTATGGGTGTTGAAATGTTTGAACGAGATGACAGAGCAGGGGGACTTTTAACTTATGGAATACCTAGTTTTAAACTTGATAAAAGTGCAATTAATAGAAGAATAGATTGGTTAATTGAAGCTGGTATGAAGTTACATCTTAATTGTGAAATAGGCAAAGATAAAGCTATAGAAGATTTAGAAAGTGAATTTGATGCAATTTATATTGGAATTGGAGCTACCTCTGGAAAGTATGCAAATATTGAAGGAGAAGATGCTTCAAATGTTTATTTAGCAATTGATTTTCTAAAAACTATTCAAAAAAGAAACTTTGGGAATAAAGTTGAAAATTTTATTGATGTAAAAGATAAAAGAGTACTTGTAATTGGTGGGGGAGATACTGCTATGGATTGTATTAGGACTTCTGTTCGTGAAGGTGCTAAGAGTGTTAAGTGTCTTTATAGAAGAAATGAAGCTAATATGCCTGGATCTAGAAAAGAGGTTGTTAACTCGAAAGAAGAGGGTGCTGAATTTGTATTTAATGTTAGTCCTAAAAAAATCATAACAGTTAATAATAAAGTAAAAGGAATTGAACTTTTAAAAACTAAACTCTCAGATTGCGATGAGTCTAGAAGACAAACAATGAGTATAATTGAAAATAGTGAATACATTGAAGATGCTGATATAATTATTTTTGCACTTGGGTTTTCTCCTGAAGTTCCAGACTTCTTAAAACAATTAAATGTAGAAACTAATTCTTGGGGTGGAATCATAACTGATAAAACTTGTGTAACATCTAATCCTAAGGTATATGCAGGTGGAGATTGCCAAAGAGGGGCTCACTTAGCAGTTACTGCTGCAGTTGATGGAAGAGTTGCTGCAAAAGAGATTATAAAAGCACTTGCATAGATGTTTGACTACAACTCTTTTACAAAGGCGGTTATAAGAGCAAATAAAGAGTTATATGAGTATATTACTACTCATATGGTTTTAAATGACCTTAAAGAGTCTAAAACCATAGGATATGGAGGAGACAATACTTTAGTAATAGATTTAATAGCTGAAAAAATATTTATAAGATATTTAGAAAATTTTGGAGATATATTTTCAGAAGAAGCAGGTCTATTGTCTTCTAATTCAAATATTAAAATAATAATTGATCCACTTGATGGAAGTCATAACTTTTTATCTTCGTTAGCATATTTTGGAACATCAGTGGCTTTACAACTTGATGGCATTACAAAAGCAGGATATGTATGTAATTTATCAAATGCAACTTTAATTTATAAAGATAATATTGAATCAAAACAAATTTCTATTATAAATGAAAAAGAAATTAGGCTTTTTAATATAAAAAATCCAAAAATTGGAATTTTTGAGAGATCTTATGCTTATCCTAATATTTGTCAAAAATTAAAAGAAAAGAGTATGAAATATAGAAGTCCTGGAGCAATTGCTTTATCGCTTGCAAATGCTAATAATTATACTTTTGTACTTTTTTGTGGAATGATTAGAGAGTTTGATATCGCTGCTTCATTATATATTTGTAATAACTTATTTATACATCAAGAGAAAGAATTTCTTATAATTAGCAAAAAAGAAGAAGAATTTGCATTGATTAAAGAAATTATTAAAGAATAATTAGTTATAACTCCAAGATAATATTTTACATAGGGAATAGAAGAATGTCTTTAATAATTACTGATGAATGTATTGCATGTGATGCATGTAGAGAAGAGTGTCCAACTGATGCTATTGAAGAAGGGGATCCAATATATGTTATTGATCCAGATAGATGTACAGAGTGCGTAGGCTATTATGAAGAGCCTGCTTGTGTTGAAGTCTGTCCAGTTGATTGTATCATAGTAGATTCTGATAATCAGGAGACAATAGAAGAATTACAATTTAAACTTAAAAAGTTAGAAGAAGAAGAAGTATAATATGGCTAAGATAACAACTATTATTGATATTGGATCCAACTCAATGAGAATGGTTGTTTTAGAAAAAAGTAGTCGTTTTGCTTTTAATCTTATTAATGAGACTAAAAGTCGTGTGAAAATTTCTGAAGGTTGTTATGAAAATAGTGATAACCTTCAAGTAGTTCCTATGCAAAGAGCATTTAACTCTTTAGAATCTTTTTTAAATATTTCAAAAGCTTTAAAATCAAGAAAAATAATTTGTGTTGCTACATCAGCTTTAAGAGATGCTCCTAATTCAAAAGTTTTTTTATCACGCGTAAAAAGAGAGTTGGGTTTAAGTATTAAAATCATTGATGGTCAAAAAGAGGCTTATTATGGTGGAGTAGCTGCTCTAAATTTAATATATTCACAAAATTTTATAACTGTTGATATTGGTGGAGGTTCAACCGAATTTGCATTTATTAAAAATGGCAAAATAGAACACTGTATTTCATTGAATATTGGAACTGTTAGACTTAATGAACTTTTCTTTTCTAAAAATGATGTACAAGGCGCTAAAGAATATATCTCTTTAAAACTTCAAAAAGTTATAAGCTGTGGTCGTGCTTTGCCAGCTACGCTTGTAGGAATTGGTGGAACGATAAGGTCTTTAAGCAAGATAATTATGAAAAACAATAACTATCCACTTGATATCTTACATGGATACTCTTATAATGTAAAAAGTAATAAATACCTTATAACATCAATACTTGAAGCTTCTGATAATGCAACTTTAAAAGAAATAGGTATAAAAAAAGATAGATTTGATACCATTAAAGAAGGTAGTTTTATTTTTAATTGTGTATTAGAAGAATTAAATATTTCTACAGTTATAACTTCAGGGGTTGGAGTTAGAGAGGGAGTTTATCTAAGTGATTTACTTAGAAACTCAAACTGTAAGTTTCCTGCAAATTTTAATATTTCTGTTAGAAGTTTATTAGACAGATTTAATATTGATTCTAAGCAGAGTTCTTATTTTGGCAAAAATGCAAGTGATATTTTTGAAGTATTAAAATCACTTCATAAGCTTGATGATAGACATAAAACACTTTTAGTAATTGCCTCAAAATTACACTCAATTGGTAATATACTGAATTTTTATAAAGCAAACGATAATACTTTTGATTTTATTTTAAGTGGTTTAAATTATAACTTTTCACATCAATCAAGAGTAACAATTGCACATATAATTAAGTTTTCTAAAAAATCCTTACCTTGCATAAAAGATTTAGAAATGTACAAAGAGTTATTGCCCTGTTTAGATACTATGCAATGGTTATCTTTTATGATTTCATTAAATCTTATGATAAATAAAGATCTTTCAAATGTTAAAGTAGAATATAAATTTAAAGATAATAAGTTAAAAATTTATCTTTCTAGAAGTATTTATATTGTTGAGCATGAAATAGAAAAATTACAAATACCTGCTGATTTAATTATAAAAGTAATTTCATGAGAATTGCAATTGTAAAGTTATCTGCCATGGGCGATATAATTCATAGCATGGTTGCGTTACAATTTATAAAAAAATATAATCAATCTATAATTATAGATTGGTTTATTGAAGAATCTTTTAAAGAGATTCTCACGCATAACCCTCATATTAATAATATTTACTCTTTAAATTTAAAAAAAATAAAAAAAGATAAACTTTCAATTTTCTCTCAAATAAAATTAATTAAAGAATATTCTAGCAATAATTATGATTTAATTATAGATGCACAAGGATTAGTTAAATCTGCAATAGTTTCTAAACTTCTAGGTAGAAATACTGCTGGTTTTGATTTTAGGTCTGCACGAGAGAGTTTGGCAAGTATTTTTTATAAAAATAAAATAAAAATAGATTATAGTGCAAATACAATTGATAGAAATATAAAAATTTTATCTTATCCCTTAGGTTTCAATATTTCTTCTACTGAAATATTAATAAAAAAACATTTTTTATTTTTTAAAAAAGAAGATGATGTAATATATACATATTTATTGAAAAGTAGTAAGAATATAATTTTTGTTATTGGTTCTACGTGGAAAAGTAGAAACTACCCAAAAGAAAAAATTTTAAAAATTATTAAGAAATTAAAAGAAAATTGTTTGATTATTTGGGGAAATAATAGCGAAAAGGAAGATGCTTTATGGATTGCAAAGAATAGTAAATATGCGACAGTTATGCCAAAAATAAATCTTAACTCCTTAAAAGCTTTGATTTACAATGCTGACTTACTAATAGGGAATGATACAGGACCTACACATATGGCCTGGGGTTTAAATATACCTTCAATTACTATTTTTGGACCAACTCCCATTAATAGAGTTTATCAAACATCAATAAACAAAGTGATAAAATCTAGTTCTATTGTTAATCATTACAAGTTAAATAAAAATGATTTTTCAATACAGAAGATAGATGAAAATAAGATAATTAATATTGCAAAAAGTTTATTATATGGATAAAATTTATTTATTTTTATTTTACAGTTTTAAGTTTTTTGTTACATATTGTCCTAAAAAAATTTTATATCTATTGATGAATTTTTTATCTTTTTTTATCTTCACTATAGATAAAAAACATAAAAAAATAGCTCATATAAATTTAGACTTAGCTTATGAAGCTAGACTTACTGATGAAAAAAAAATTTTAATTATAAAAAAATGTTATAAAAATCTTATTTATACTCTTATTGATTTTGTAAGAAATCAGAATATTACAAAAGAAAGACTTTTAAGAAAAGTTTCATTTGAAAATGAATACATTATAAAAGATGCTATTAAAAAACATAAAAAAATTATTATACTTACTGGACATTATGGAAATTGGGAACTTCTTGGATTGGCTATTTCTTCTAAATTTATACCTATGACTACAGTAGGTAGAAATCTTGATTCTGAAGTTATGAATGCAATATTAGAAAAAAATAGAAAACAACATAATATGGATGTTATCAGCAAGAAAGGTGCTATGAAAGGTATGATTAAAGCACTTAAGAATAATAAAGCTATTGGTATTTTAGTTGATCAAAATACTAAAGAAGATGAGGGGGTATTGGTAGATTTTTTTGATAAAAAAGTTAGACATACTCCTAGTGCTGCAATATTAGCTAAAAAGTTTGATTGTATTATAATACCAACTTTTATTACTACAAATGATTATGAAAATTTTATAATTAAATTTTACGAGCCAATAGTTATATCTCATAGTGATAATAAAAATAATGATATACTTAATTGTGTTCAAAAACAAGCCAATATTACTCAAAAAGTTATTGAAGATAAACCTGAAGAATGGTTTTGGTTGCACAAAAGGTGGAAAAATCAATATGAATATATGTATAAATAAACTTTCAATAGTTATTATTACTAAAAATGAAGAAATTTTTATAAGCGATGCTATAAAATCTTCTTTATTTGCTGATGAGATAATTATCGTAGATTCAGGCTCGAGTGATAAAACTTGTGAAATAGCAAGAAATCTTGGAGCTGTAGTTCATAAAAATGCATGGCTAGGTTTTGGAGCTCAAAAAAATTTTGCTATTAAACTAGCAAAAAATGACTGGGTCTTTGTTTTAGACAGCGATGAAAGAATAAGCAAAGGCTTAAAAGAAGAAATCTTAGAAGTACTTAAAAAACCATTATATCAAGGTTATTTTGTACCAAGACTTAATAATTTTTGGGGTAAAACTATCAAGTCTTGTGGTTTATATCCTGATTATTCAATTCGTTTGTTTAATAAAGAATATTCATGTTTTAATGAAGTGAATGTACATGAAAGTGTACAGTTAAAAACAAAAGCTGGTTATTTGAAAAATGATATGATACATTTAGCCTATGATAGTATTGAAGAATTTATACAAAAACAAAACAGATATTCTTCTTTAAACAACAAACAAAGTATATTAAAAGCAATTATTAATCCGTATTGGACCTTTTTTAAATTGTTTTTTATAAAAAAAGGTTTTTTGGACGGTTGGAGAGGTTTTTTAATCGCAAAATTGTATGCTCAATACACCTTCTGGAAATACATAAAATAAATGAATAAAAAATTGCTTGAACCTAAAAAAATTCTGATTATGAAATTTAGAAATATTGGAGATGTTTTACTAATAACTCCTTTAATTAAAAATTTAAAATTAAACTATCCTGATGCCCTTATTGATGTTGCTTTAAATAAAGGTAGTGAAGAAATGATTACTTTAAATCCAAATGTTAATAATATTATCATTTATGATAGAGCAAAAAATAAAAAATATTCCCTCTTAAAAAGAATAAAAGAAGAAATATCTTTTGCTCTGGGTTTACGAAAAAATAAATATGACTTGGTAATTAATGCTACAAGTGGAGATAGAGGGGCACAATTAGCTCTAGTATCTGGGGCCAAATTAAAAATTGGATATAAAGGAAGTAAAAATATTCTAACAAAAAATGTTTTTAATATCTATCTTCCAAAACAAGGACTTAGACATACTTTAGAAATGGACTTAGACTCTTTACGAGTATTGAATCTAGATATTAAAGAGAAAAAAGTTCAAATATTTTTTTCTAAAGTTGATAATTGTCTTGTCTCTAAAGCCTTTAAAAAAGATTTAATACAAGAGAAAAAATTTATTCATATTCATGCAGTTTCAAGATGGATGTTTAAGTGTATTAACGATTCTACTATGGCTAATATTATTGATTATTGCCAAAATGAATTAAACATTCAAGTAGTTCTTACCTCTGCTCCTGTTAAACAAGAATTAGATAGACTAAATAATATACTTAGTTTATGTAAAAGTAGACCAATTTCGTATGCTGGTGTATTTACACTAAAACAAATGGCCTGTTTAAATAAAAAAGCAAAAGCATTTATTGGTGTCGATACCTCAATTATGCATATCAGTGCAGCAAATAATATTCCTGTATTAGCGTTCTTTGGACCAAGTGGAACAGACCATTGGGGACCTTGGGATAATAATTATATGGAAAGTGGATATAAACAAAGAAATGGTTTCCAAAAAATGGGAAAACACAGAGTAATAGCAGAAACAAGAGATTGTCAACCTTGCGGAAAAGATGGTTGTGAAGGCACAAAAATAAGTGATTGTCTGATGGATTTAGATTTTAGATTTATTAAAAAAAACATAAAGGAGATGCTAGATGATTAATATATTAGAAATGGAAAGCTCAAAAGGTTGGGGTGGACAAGAACAAAGAACATTGAGATTAGTAAATAATTTGTCACTTTGCGAATATAAAGTATTTTGGGCAGTTGAAAAAGAGAGTGAATTGTTTTTAAGAAAAGATGAGATTAATGCAGAACTTAATGTATTTAATTTAAAAAGAATATACAATTTAAAAACGATATTTAAATTATGTTTTTTTGTCAAAAAGAATAAAATAGATATTATCTCAACACATTCAGGAAAAGATTCATGGATTGGAAATATTGTTGGTCTTTTAACATCAACAAAAGTCATAAGGGTTAGACACTTAATTCTTCCTATTAAAAATCCTTATAGTTATAATTTGGCTACAAAAGTAGTTACTGTCAGTAATCAAGTGAAACATTATTTATCTTCAATGGGCGTAAAAGATGAGAAATTACTTAATATTTATACGGGTATTGATACAAAAAAGTTTTCACCTTTAAGAGAGTATAATTTAAGAGAAGAGTTAGGGCTGAATAACAACACTTTACTTGTTGGAGTAGTAGCTGTATTACGAAGTGCGAAAAGACATATGGATTTAGTAAAAACATTTGCAACTTTAAATAATAAAGATGCAAAACTTATAATTGTAGGAGAAGGCCCTGTAAAAGCGGAGATAGAAGAATGTATTGCTCAGTATGATATGAAAGATAGAATAATTATGCTAGGACATCGCAATGATGTAGACAAAATATTACCTAACTTTGATCTGTTTTGTCTGACATCAAGGCATGAAGCTTTAGGTACTTCTTTGCTTGAATCACAAGCTTGTGCTGTGCCTGTTTTAGGAAGTAATGTAGGTGGAATTCCTGAAGCTTTAAGTGAAAATAAAACAGGATATTTATTCGATAACTTTGAGCAACTAAAAGAACAACTAGATGAACTTTTAATAAATAGAAAAAAAAGAAAAGAATTTAGTAATAATGCGAGAGTATTTATTTTAAACAATTTTTCTGTTGAAAAAATGGTGAAAGATACACAACAACTTTATAAAGATCTTATTAAGTGAGTATTCCAGTTTTAATGTATCATCATATTTTATCGCAAGATAGTTTTATCGCAAGTTCTATTGATAATTTTGAGAAGCAAATGAATTTTTTGGTAGAAAAGGGATGGAATACTATTAGCTCTAATGAATTTTATTTGTATAAACAAGGAAAAATATCTTTACCAAAAAAATCACTTCTGCTTACCTTTGACGATGGATGGAGAGATAATTTTATTTATGCTTATCCTATTTTAAGAAAATACAAATTAAAAGCCACTTTATTTATAGTGACGCAATGGATAGAAAAAGCTTCTTTATCTAAAGAATGTAATTATGTTGAAAAAAAACATAATGAGTGTAAAAAACTAGTATCTATGAACCCTCGAAGTGTTATATGTATATGGGATGAATTAAAGATCATGCGTGATGTTTTTGATTACCATTCTCATACGCATACTCATAGAGACGCATACTTTGAAAATATTTCATGGAAAGAAGAATTTATAAAATCAAAAGAACTTATTTTTAAAAAGCTTAACTTTGAAGATACTCATCTTTGTTGGCCAAGAGGTATATACAATAAAAATCTAATTAAAAATGCAGTAAATGAGAAATTTGATATATTATATACAACAAAAAGAGGCATCAACTTGCCAAATAATAATCTTTTAGAAATTAAAAGAATTGCTGTTAAAAAAGATGAAAAATGGTTAAAAAAGAATTTGTTTATATTTTCAAATAGTATATTAGGAAGAATTTACGCATGGGTAAAACCATAATGATTAGCCTTCATAACAAAAAAATTTTATTAGTTAGAAACGATAATATTGGAGATTTAATCTGCACTACTCCTGTAGTAGAAGCACTTCGTAAGAAGTATCCACAATCTCAAATTGATATCGTTGTTAATTCGTATAATTACTGTGCAATTGTTAATAATCCTTTTAACCCTGAAAACTTTAATAGAGAGGTGGAACGTAAAAAATTAAATATTAAAAATGATGAGATAGCCATTGGAATAATATCTATTGTAAGACAGTTTAAAAGACATGATTTATTTATAAATGCGGCTGAAGTATTAATTGGAAAATATGATAATTTAAAGTTTTTTATTGCAGGAGATGGCCCAAAACTTGCAGAAATAAAATTATTGGTAGATAAAAAGTGTTTAAATAAAAATATAATATTCTTAGGGTATGTTTCTAACCCAGAAAATATTTTAGCAGCTTTAGATATTTTTGCCTTAACTTCTGATTCTAAAGAAGGTGTTCCTCAGTCCGTTATACAAGCCTTATTAATGAATAAAAAGACTTTAGCTACAGATGTTGGAGGTACAAGTGATTTATTAAATGATTCAAATTTAGAACTAATTAAACCAGGCTGCGTAGAAGAAATAATAAAAGGAATAGAGGTACTTATTGCCAAAAAAGATAATAGGAATGCTAGAAATTATATTCTAGAAAATTTCTCAAAAAAAGTTATGGTAAGTAAAATTACTATGGTTTATAAAAAATTGAAGGTTTTGTATTGAAAATCTTAAAATATATTAATAAAATTCTTCCTATTTTTAAAAAAAAGAGTGATGTCAATTCTTTTAAAAATGTCTTGCTTGTTTCTAATACAGGTTTGGGAGATACGATACTTGGAACTCCTGCAATTATTAGTTTAAGAAAAAGTTTTCCAGAGCTTAAAATATCTTTTTTGATAAATAAAAAAATGTATAAACTTTTCGAAAGTTTTGATTACGTGGATGATTTTATTTTATATCAAACAGGATTCATTAATCAGCTTATTTTAATTAATACCCTAAGAAAAAAGAAAATTGATACTATTTTTCTTTTTCATTCTAATGGACCTGAAGATATCTTTTTTTCTATTTTATCAGGTGCTTCTAATATACTAAAAGCGACAGATAATGTTAATCATGATTTTAAAGATATTTTTCTCAATAAAATCACTGGTAAAAAACAACATATAATTGAAAATAAGCTTGATCTTATAAAATATTTTAATCCTAGATATATATCAAGCAGAATGGAAATTTCTAAAGAATTTTATAAAAAAGAAAATAATATTTATAAAAAAGAAAAAGATAAAAAATACATTGGCTTTCAATTAGGGGCACAAGATACATATAAAATTTGGCCAATAGAAAAATTCATTAGTTTAGCTAATGTATTAATTAAAGATAAGTTTTATAAAATTGTATTATTTGGTGCAACTAAAGAAGAAATAGAAATGGCGCAGACTTTAATGTCCTCAGTTAGTGATAATAGTGTTATCATCAATCAATGTGGAAAATCTAAAATAGAAGAGCTTCCGTCAATGATTTTAAATTTAGATACCTTAGTTACAAATGACACTGGAACTATGCACTTAGCAGTTGCCTTGAATATTCCTACTATTTCGTTATTTGGACCAACTGACTCTAAAATTTATGGTCCTTTTCAAGATCTAGATATACATACTGTAATTCAAAAAGATGGTTTTTTTGTTAATAACGTTGCAAAGAAAAAACGAACTCAAGCTGGGATAAATATAATTGATGTCAATGAAGTATTAAAGGAAGTCAAAAGAAAAACTTTGGATAAAATTGATTGAGCAAATACAATATGAAACTAATATATAATGGGCACCTCTAAAATCATG
This sequence comes from Halarcobacter sp., assembly GCA_965243765.1. Taxonomy (GTDB): domain Bacteria; phylum Campylobacterota; class Campylobacteria; order Campylobacterales; family Arcobacteraceae; genus Halarcobacter. Next base: position 194,641 of record CBDEWB010000019.1, on the reverse strand, counting down.
AAGTGGTAACCTAAATTAGGACACAGAAATTAAAGAATTCTTGGTTAAAATAAACTAATAAAAGTTATACATGAGAAAGAATAAATGCAGCTTCAAACCTTTATTCAATCCTAGATGTAAACTAATCATATTTTTCATGTGTGAAAATACTCCACCTTCAAGTGCATTTGTAGTATTTGAAATAGATAATTTTCTGTAGTTTTTATATGTAAAGAGATAGGGTATACTACCCCAAGAAAAACAAACAATTTTTTCTAAAGTTTAATTCTTAAAATAGTAAAATTAAACAATAAAAATAGAGGATAATAATATGAGCAGAACAAGAACAGTTTATAGTGCTGAATTCAAAACAAGATTAGTACTAGAACTTTTAAAAGAAGACAAAACATTAACACAAATTGCAAGTAAAAATAATATAACACCGAAGAATTTGCAAAACTGGAAAAAGATATTTTTAGAGAATGCAGTAGTTGCAATGGAACCTGCTAAAGCAGTTAAAGAATATAAAGAATATAAAGAAGAAAATATAAAATTACAAGCAAAACTTGATGAATATGCAAAAGTAGTAGGTCAATTAACTGTAGAGAATGAGTGGGCTGTGGGAAAGTTAAAGAGCTTGGACTCTAGCTATAAAAAAGAGTTAGCAGATAAAACAGATAGTAAAATAATTTCAGTTGTAAAACAATGTAAACTACTTAATTATAATAGAAGTAATTTATTTTATGTACCTATGGTAAATCCTATAAAACAAGATATTAAAAATGAGATAGTTAAAATATTTGTAGATATACCATGTTATGGTTATATTAAAGTACACAAAGAGTTATTAGAACGTGGATACAATGTCTGTATCAATACAGTACGCCAATATCGTAAACAGTTAAGTTTAAGAGCTGTACTAGTTGTACGTCCACCAAATACTTCTTGGGCTGATAAACAACATCCTAAACATTCATATAAAATTAGAGGTCTTGATACAGTAAGAGCAAATCAAGTATGGAGTACTGATATAACATACATTAAAATAAAAGAGGGAATGGTCTATATGGCAGCTATTATTGATTGGTATTCTAAAGCCATATTATCATGGAGAATATCTAATACAATGGATACTGACTTAGTCATGGGTGTGCTAAATGAAGCCTTATCCAAATATGGAAAACCAGAAATATTTAATACCGATCAAGGTAGTCAATATACCTCTTATATTCATACTCAAACATTAAAGGATAATAATATTATTATTTCAATGGATGGAAAAGGAAGAGCAACAGATAATATATGTATAGAAAGATTTTGGAGAAGTGCAAAGGTGGAAAAGATATATCTTAATGAATATTTCAAAATATCAACATTGAAAAATGATGTTACAGATTATATGGAGTTTTATAATTATAGAAGATTTCATCAAACTTTAAATTATAAAAAACCTATGAATGTATACTTTGAAAGTATGAAAATAAATGATGTAAATTATAATAAATTAGATGAAACTGTGGCATAAAGTTACAGTTGATAGTGGGAATTAGATTTTATAGAAAGTTGTCTTGACATATTGGGGTAGTATAACATCCTGATATGAAAAAAGTAATACCACTGATGCAAGAATTTATATCAAATAATGATGGAGATGATAAACAAGATTGTGAAGTTAATGCTTCAAAGAGATGGTTAAATAATTTTACAAATCCTACTAATAAAAAGTTAATAATTTTAGGTGATGATTTGTATTCAAGAGAACCTATGATTAAAAAAGTATTAGAACAAAAGCATTCATATGTATTTGTAGCTAAGCCAACATCTCATAAATATCTTTATGAACAAATTGATATGATTAAAAATCTTGATACTTGTGATACTAAAAAACTATCAAAAATGATTAATGGTAAAAAGCAAACTTTCATATATAATTATATTAATAAATTAGCTATTAAAAATTCTCAAGAAGATATACAACATCCACCACAAGAAGTAAACTGGTGTGAGGTTATTGTTACCAATGATAGTAGTAGAAAACTATATCATAATAGCTTTGTTACTGATATATCTTTGAATGTAAATAATGTTATAGATATAGCTACAGCAGGTAGAACTAGATGGAAAATCGAAAATGATAATAATAATACTTTAAAAACTAAAGGCTATCATTTAGACCATAACTTTGGTCATGGAAAAGAAAATTTATCTAAAACACTTTGTAGCCTTAATATATTAGCTTTCTTATTTCATACAGTACAAGAACTTGATGATGATTTATATATGGAACTTCGTGATAATATTGGTACTAAAGAAGAGTTCTTTGTAGGTATTAATTTTTTAACAACAATGTTTAATTTTAAAAGCTTTAATAAAATGTTGGAATATATACTTATTGCTCGCCAGACCGAAGAGAATGTAGATATGAAGGGGTATGTTGTGTAAAGTATATTTGGGTTAGAATTGCTGGTACTTTAGTATCAACAATATATTCATCTCTTTTCTTCATAATCCAAGGAATTAATTTGTTATATTTAGTTGCTAATTGTTTTAAAGTTTGACGATGTAAAAAGTACTCTTCAAAGATTATTTTTTCTAAGTGTTTAGGTCTTCTTGTAGAAGAAAAAGATACTCTACAATTTTTGCAAAAATATCTCTTAATTCCTCTTCTCATACCTTTGGAAATAACATTTTTAGACTTGCAATTTATACATATTTTAGTGCTTTTTTACAGCCATTTGTAAATAAACCTTTGTTTACTCCCAATATACAATAGTTTGAGAGGTGTTTTAAGCACCCATTTTTTTAATTAAGTCACTTTTTATCTAATTGACACAGTTAGATTTACACTCTCAAATATACTAAATGATTTTAGAATAATTGGTGGATTTACATAGTTTATTTTACAGGCTCAAGATAAATCAATTTTAATATATCATTAGCTCTTATAGTTTTCATACAATCATGATGTTTTAGTGGACATGTTTTTTTCATACAAGGTGAACACTCTAGATGTTTAGAAATTATCATTTCTAATGGATTATTCCATTGATTTGTTCCTATAAAGCTTGTTGGTCCAAAAATTGCAAAAGTCTTTACTTTGTAAACCGCTGCAATATGCATAGGACCACTATCATTTGTAATGAAAATATCTAAAGCTGCAATTTTTTCTATTAATTCTGGAATTGTAGTTTTCCCTGCTAAATTTTTATAATTTTTAATACCCTTATCAAGTAATCTTTTCTCAATATCTTTTGCAATATCTATTTCATTTGGACCACCAAAAATAATAATATCATGTGTTTTACTAATTTCTATAGCTACTTTTGCAAATTCTTCAGGATACCATCTTTTAGCAGATCCATAAGTAGAACCAGGATTAAGTCCTAAAGTAGGTTTAGAATATACAGTAGCTTCAAATTCAAGATGTAAATCTTCTACTTTTAGATTACTTTTAAAAATATTGTTTATAAAATCATTGTATTTTAAGACTTGATGTCTTTCATAGTTAATTTTCTTGAAGTTATATTTTTTTTTAGCAGAAGAAAAAAATAATAAAAATTTTGAAGCAAAAGAAGATCTAAAACTTACTGCTAAATCAAGTTTTATAAACTCTTTTCTTTGTTCATACAAAAACATATATCTATTGTGAGCTTTTTTACTCTCATCCACAAGGATTTTAGAAATTCTTTTATCATTAATAAATAACTGAGTAGAAATATAAGAACCAAAAATAATTATTTCATTAACACCTGAGAGTTTAATAAGATTATTAATAGCAGGCATTGCCATAATCGTATCCCCTAACCAAGTAGGTAGCTCAATTAATAACTTCATTAATCACTTTCAAGGTTTCTTCAACATTTTTTTCAATAGAGAAGTTTTTTACAAGCTCTAAGTTTCTCTTTTTTATTTTTTCAAGTTTAACACTATCCATAAGTAATGAGTCAATTAGTTCTACTATCGAGTAATCTTTAGAGTCATTCATAATAAATTCATTATCTAATAACTCTCCTCCTCCACATTGTTTCGTGGTAATAACAGCATTTAAAAAATTCATTGCTTCAAGGATTACATTACCAAAAGGTTCATAACGAGTAGGAAATAAAAATATATCAGCAATAGTATAAAAATCATTGACATCTCTTCTTGGTCCTGTAAATATTACTTTTTTATCCAAAGATAATCTTTTAGCTAAAGTCTTATAATATAGAAGATTTTTCTCTTTACCAATAATAAAGGCTTTAAAATTTTTATACTTAAGTAATGAAAGTATAATAAGGAATTCTTCTACTCCTTTTCTTTTAAAACCACTTCCAACATAAACAAATACCTTTTCTTTTTCTTCTAATGAGTATTCTAAATCTAGTATTTTAAAAGATTTTTGATAATCAATTTTTTTTAAATTAATACCATTATAAATTACCTCTATTTTGTTTTTATCAATATTGTAAGCATTAATTATATCATTTTTCACTATTTCAGATATTGCAATAATTTTTTTTGCATTTATAAAGGCTTTTTTTTCAAGATTTAAATAGACTAAGTGCAAGGGATTAAGTTTTGATTTTTTTTCAATCTTTAAAAATACTTTATGAACTCCATCTCCTGCTCTATAAATATCTGGGCAAGATATTCTTTCTAATGAAAAATAGAATCTTCCTTTTTTATTCTTGCAAACAGAAAAATTAAACAACAAAACTTTAATCCAAGAAGAAAGTTTTTTAGGTAAAGATGAATTGATTATTTCGTAAGGAATCTTTTCTTTATCCAACACGGAGACTAATCGACTTAGGTAGATTTCAGCACCACCAAACTTAGTATTATTTAATCGTATAAAACTAATTTTTTTCATAATAATCATTTTCCAAACAGAACAAGGTTACATCGCTCTAAGTAGTGACACTTTATCTAGTGTCTTTTGATCTTATTAAAGAGCAAATAATGCCAATACCAACTAAGAGCATAAAAACCTTTAAATTATGATTCATAAATGTCATATCAACTATACCTCTAATATGAAAGGCAACAATAAAAAATAAAGTAAACACTTTATAATAACTAAATGATAAAGTTAATAATATTTTTATTAGAAAAAAGAAAAATAACAAGTATAAAATCATACCAGGGATACCTATTCCTATAAGTAAATTTAACATTCCACTATGAGGAAAATCATATACACCCGCATTATTATGGTATTTTTTATTTATTGCAATTTTATATGAGTATCGAGAATAGCCAACGCCAAAAGGAAAATCTTTTATTAATTTTATCCCATTTATCATCTGAGCTAGTCTTAAATAGTTTGACATATTTACACAAGCACCGTTCTTAAGTTTTGGGCAAGGATATTTTGATGGGTTAATCCAATATAATGAGTTATCATTATATACAATACCCACAGTTTCAATAATGGAGTTCCAACGATTATCACTTTTAATATTAGCCTGAAGTAAAAAAACTAATAAAAAAACTAAAGAGAAGAATGCAAGTATTTTTTTAATCAGGGTAATTTTTATTTGAAATAAAATTATTATTCCAAAACATAAGTTTGCTGTTATAAAAGTTATCATTCCCCATCTCATACCTTGAAGATAAACAGAGAATGAAAATAAAATAAATATCAGTAAGAGTAAAAAATTACCTAGCCTTAGAACATGTTTTTTATAAATAAGCCTAGAATAAATTTCTGATAAAAATAGTGCATAAATAAGATTAGTTAAAAAACTCACTTCATCAACTGGAAGAATGTATACTTTTCTAATGGGTAAATAACTTTGGGTCAAGTAGGTATAAAGAGCTATAATAACTATTATTAAAATATGTAAAAATCCAGTGAAAAATATTATATTAAAAATATTAGCACATGTCAGTATTTTATATTTTAAGGATACAAAGTAAATTCCGACAAGAAAAAATAAAAGAGGAACAATAAATTGTGATTTAACTTCTTTTAGTATTGCCATATTATCATCCGCAATAAATACTGCTTGAAAAACAATCCAAGCTACAAGAAAAATAAGGAAAATAAAAGACTGGTGAAATATCTTCAGTTGCTTAAACTCAAAAAATTTATCATTTTTATTTAGAAGGATAATTAATGTAATAAATATTAACAGAAGGAAGTAGTTTATAGAAATTGTACTTTTAATGTAAGAAATAAATATAAAAATACTTAAACTAATTCCTAATAGTATTTCCATCATATTATTTTTATTAAACATAATAGTATTCATAATTAAATAAAATCCAAGTATTTAGAAACGAAATACTCCACTCTAAAATGTTCAATAATTTTTCCAATACAAGGATAATCCTTTAATGAATTTTGTATATTAGTAGAAAGTTTATTGCCATCTAACACATGAGATAAAAACTTACTTAAATCACCTACATTATCATTTCTAACTAATAAAATTTTCTTTCCTGCTAAATCAATCACGATAAAATAACCTTTATGCTAGACACTATTTATTTAAGGACACCTCTAAAAACCACTTCCAAAATAGCCCAAATCAGTCCCAATTCATTTTTTAATATTTTATCAGTTTTTTCAAATATATTTTCTGAAAAAACTGAGTAAATTACATGTTATTTTGATGAAATTTACTCAGTTTTCATTTATCTTTACATCACTTTCACTTCTTGTAATCTAACAAGTTGTTCATATCTAAAGAGATTGTATGTTAAGCTTAACAAGTCCATAGAATCTTTAACTCTTTTTATCCCTATGCATTTCATATGCAAAGCATTACTCATTAAATTTGTCATAAATCCAAATATATGCTCTACTCTTGCTCATATTTTTGATTTTATGTTGTTTGATTCTTTTTGTTCATCAGTAAGTGGATTATTTCTATATCCTTTTTCATGAACGAAGCTTTCACAGTTTTGTTTCTCTAAAAATTCTTCTATCTCTGCACTACTTACACTAAATTTGGTAATGATTTTTGTTTTTGTATCTGCATTTATATGGTCTTTATATTCATAGTGTGTCTTACCACTTTTTTTAATATCTGCATTATCCTCTTTAGAATTTCTTTGTCTTGGTACATCTACAAATGAAGCGTCTATCATACTCCCTTCTTTTCTACATATAAGGCTTTTTCACTTGGCTCTCTAAAGAGTTTCCAGTTTATAACTTTGTTTAATTTACTCAATGGTGCTTGATACTCTTTTATTTTTCTCTCATGATATTTTATATCAAATAATCCTGCCATTTCTTTAACCTTACTTGTTGATATATATTTAGATTTTATCTAAATTGTACTTTTAAATTGGTTGGGGTAGTTTTTAGAGGTACCCTTAAATCTAAATCTTGTGCTACTTTTACAACATTTGCATTATTATTTAAAATTAACTGTACGGTGGAATCTTTGAATTCTTTACTGTATTTATTTTTTCTCATGTGTAACCTTTATTAGTTTATTTTAACCTAGAATTCTTTAATTCCTGTGTCCTAATTTACGTTACCATTCTATTATAGCTAAGTTTTTATAAGAGTACATCAATTTAAAGATTTTACCAGCAATTCTAACCCAAATATACTTTACACAACATACCCCTTCATATCTACATTCTCTTCGGTCTGGCGAGCAATAAGTATATATTCCAACATTTTATTAAAGCTTTTAAAATTAAATATTGTTGTTAAAAAATTAATACCTACAAAGAACTCTTCTTTAGTACCAATATTATCACGAAGTTCCATATATAAATCATCATCAAGTTCTTGTACTGTATGAAATAAGAAAGCTAATATATTAAGGCTACAAAGTGTTTTAGATAAATTTTCTTTTCCATGACCAAAGTTATGGTCTAAATGATAGCCTTTAGTTTTTAAAGTATTATTATTATCATTTTCGATTTTCCATCTAGTTCTACCTGCTGTAGCTATATCTATAACATTATTTACATTCAAAGATATATCAGTAACAAAGCTATTATGATATAGTTTTCTACTACTATCATTGGTAACAAATAACCTCACACCAGTTTACTTCTTGTGGTGGATGTTGTGTATCTCCATTTGGATTTTTAATAGCTAATTTATTAATATAATTATATATGAAAGTTGGCTTAGCTACAAATACATATGAATGCTTTTGTTCTAATACTTTTTTAATCATAGGTTCTCTTGAATACAAATCATCACCTAAAATTATTAACTTTTTATTAGTAGGATTTGTAAAATTATTTAACCATCTCTTTGAAGCATTAACTTCACAATCTTGTTTATCATCTCCATCATTATTTGATATAAATTCTTGCATCAGTGGTATTACTTTTTTCATATCAGGATGTACTATTGTTGGAGTTATAACACTATGATAGTAATGTACTTCACCTGTTTCACTATTAGTTTTTGTTTGACAACATTTACAAGATATATTTTTACTTGAATGATAATGCGTACCATCTAATGTAGTTTAATCCACTAAAAACTAATATTTAATAATAATTCTAAAGTAGTATCTAAATTCCATCTATTTTCAAGTAGTTGATTTTTGATAGATTTTACTTTATTAAGATGTAAAATATTTATGACAAAGCTTCTTAAAATTGTCATAGTCATGGGATTAATATTTGCAGTATGTAAATCTTCATAAAGTGATTTATCTTTATGAAAGTGCATAGTTTCAACTTGCCAATGCTTTAATCCTAAATTATGAAATTCTTTTGCAGTATCTTTAAAATTTGTAATAGCAAATGATGTTGTTAAAGTTTCAGTAAATTCTCCTGTTTTTTTATTGACTTTATGAATAGTTTTATCAATTCTTATTATGGTTCTAATATGTGTCATACCATTATGATAAAAACAACTATTATTTGTAAAAGTTAATACTTTTCTTTTGGCTAAGTTTTTATCCTCTTGTTTCAAATCTGATATATAAGTATCTGTAGGCTTTTTTGTATTGGATATATCAATAGCTTTAGTTAATAGCTTTTTCTGGTTACCTTTTAGTTTAGCATAATATTTTGAACCATCTTTTTCAATCTTGTTTAGAGTTTTTTTTAGTATTCATTGCATCAAATGTATAAATAAAACTATCATCTAATTCATCAATAAGTTCTCTTAATGCAGGTACTTCGGACTTATTGGAAATCTTTTTATGTGCTAATATTATCCCAGTATTGGCTAATACTGCACTCAACACTTCTGTTGATTTATTTGCATTAACACTACTACCATTCATAACTTTACCATCTACTGCTAATTGTTGTAAATTATCAGTTTTATCAACTAATCCATAAATCCATATCCTAAAAACTTTTTCTAATTCTAAATAATTAACTTCTGCTAAAATCTCAGCCACAGCACTCCTGCTTGGTGTTCTAATAAATTCTACACCTAAAAGTTTTTTGATTTTATTATTTTGAATATAATTTTTTATCCAGACCCATATCTCTTTATAATTTACCGCACCCATTAATTGTGCAATTACTGATAAAAATAAAATATGTTCTAATTTATGAAGTTTACCTTGACCTTTTCTATGATCAGGTATATCTGCTAAAAGTTGTAATAATTTATTTCTTTTTGCTATGGCTTCATAGCCTTTCTTTGATCTTTTATTTGATAATTTCTCTCTAAATTGATTTGCCATAATACCACCTTTTTATAGATATTATAGCCAAAAAGTACTATAAACTTAATTAAAAATTTTTAATGGATTGAACTACATCTAATGCTACAAGCATATAATCATCTTTAAAATTAAACTTATCTAATATTCCTATACTTTGCAATTTTTCTATTATAATTTCATATACTTTTTTAAAACTTTCTGGTGTTATTTTATCCAGTATGTTTTGTATATGATTATCACTTGGTATATCAGATATTCCAAACATAGTTTGTGCATTACTGATACCTTTTGCAGTATCAATATCCCTTTGAAAACTTAACCAAGATTTATTTTGAAAATAAAATACACTAAATGCAGATAATATAATATCTTTTAAACTGTAAATTATATTTGTTCTTTGTTTTCTTGTATCTTCTATATTTGATATATTACTTGTAAATGATTCTATTAAAAAATCAAAAATATTTGTCTGTCTCATTTGCTTAAACACTTCTATTTATGGGCTATATTATAGCTAAAATTAGGTGTTAAAAAGCTTTTAAAAGCCTATAAATAAAGGGGTTTTGTGAATTTATTTAGTAATTATTTTGGAAGATTTTAACTATATAAATTTTCACTTAGAATTGCTAATTCTTTCCTCTCTTTATCATCTTATTCTTACGTTTTGTGCCTTTATTTTCTTATGGGCAAATAGTTTTAGGTTGGCAGCTATACATGTAATGGTGAAATTCATATTATTCCTGAGCAGTCCTGTAAACCTTGTTGTGGATTGTTTCATGCTGGTTTTTATTAAAGCAAATGAATGTTCAACTTTTGCTCTGATTTTATGTTTTGGTTTTTCATTTTCTCTTTGATTCTTTCTATCTTCATCACTCATTTTATTTCTCTCTTTAAGACAAACATTATTTTTAATATCTTTTTCTTTTAGTAGTTCATCAATAGCTTCTGATTTATAAGCTTTATCTGCACCTGATGATTTAATATCATCACCTAATTTTTCAACAAATGTATCAACGGTAGATATATCTGAGGTATTGGCAAATGTTGTCATTGTTTCTAAAATAGCTCCTGAATCTGCATCTGTTGATATATGATTCTTATATCCTGTTGCATATTGTTTTTTACCTGCTTGATAACCTGTTCTTACATCTTTATCTATCTTTTGTTTATGCTCATAACTATCATCTTCATTTTCAATTATCTTTTTTGAAGTTTCAATATCTTTAGTATCTTTATTTTGAATCTCATCAAGTTCTTCATTTTTAAGAGTTTTAGAGTTATAAGATTTCTTTTTTAATAATCTTGATATTTGTTTTGATGATGGTTTTTTCTTTTGTAATTCTTCTTCAATAAGTATATCTATCGCTTTATTTAAAGTTTCAACCTTTTGTCTACTTTCACTTTTTTGTTCTTTATTTTTATTTTTGATTCTATTATTATGAGACTTTGTTAATGTTGCATCTACCAGTACATCTTTACCACCTGTTGCTATTAATCCTGCCTTTTCAAGTTGCTTATTAATATTTGTAAAAAGTTTACCATGAAGATTATTTTTAATTAAAGAATTTCTAAATCTACCTGTTGTAGTTGAGTCTGGTGCTAATGATTCTAAGCTTAATCCTGCAAATTTACATTAAGTCCTTCTTCAGCTTTTTCATCACTTAAATCATAAAACTTCTGAATAAGTAAGATTTTAAACATTAATATTTGATCATATGCTTGTACTCCACATACATTTTTACTTCCTGTTCCATTCTTCTTTAATACAGGTCTTAATTTATTAAAATCTATTATAGAATCTAATTGTTTTAAAAAAGAATCTACATATTCTAATCTATCATTAAGAGCATAATCTGAAAAAGAGAGGTTTGAATCTTTAAATGCCAATTTATTACCTTTTTGCTTAAATATCTTTAATTTATATGTGTAATTATAGCTAAAAATAGCCTTTAAATACCTTAACTAAAGGCTTGGTTGAGATTTATTTTAGAGTGTTACTGTGCAGTGGTCTCATTATGTATATCACGACTACAAAAGTAGTGCTCAAGATATTAAAATAGCTAACAACTTCTTTCATTTCGTAGAAAAAGAAGCTAAAGTATTATGATTGTTTTTGCCGAGTTTTTGCCGAGTAAGTTTTTTAGTAATAAAAAAAAACCTTATCCAAACAACTCTTAGAGTCGATAGAATAAGGCTTTTAAATGGTATCAAGAGAGAGACTCGAACTCTCGACCTCCGGCTTATGAGACCAGCGCTCTAGCCAGCTGAGCTACCTTGACATATAATAAATATCATTCTTACAATTGGTTGCGGAAGCAGGATTTGAACCTGCGACCTTCGGGTTATGAGCCCGACGAGCTACCGAACTGCTCTATTCCGCGGTTTATTTTCACATTTTATGGATGGGGTAGAAGGATTCGAACCTTCGAATAACGGCACCAAAAGCCGTTGCCTTACCACTTGGCGATACCCCAACTTTTAAGTTCCGAAATTATAGTAAAAAACTAATACCTTGTCAAGGGTTTTTGAAATAAATTTCAAAACTTCTGTTATAATGTCATAAATACAAAAAATTTTATTATAAAGTAGAAAAATGAATGTAATACAAAGAGTAAAAGAAGCAATAATTGAAATACAAAAAGGTAATATGATTATTATGCTTGATGATGAAGATAGAGAAAATGAAGGTGACTTAGTTTATGCAGCACCTTTAAGTTCTCCACAGAAAGTAAACTTTATGGCAACTCATGCAAAAGGTTTAATTTGTGTGTCAGTTACAAAACAAACAGCAGATAAACTAGAGCTGAATCCAATGGTAGCAGAAAACACATCATCTTATGAAACAGCCTTTACTGTATCAGTAGATGCTGTTGATGTAGCAACAGGTATTAGTGCAAAAGAAAGAGATGATACGATTAAAATATTAGCTAATCCTATTGCAAATGCACAAGAGCTTGTAAGGCCTGGACATATATTTCCTTTAATTGCAAAAAATGGAGGAGTATTAGTTCGAACAGGACATACTGAGGGTAGTGTTGATTTATGTAAGCTTGCTGGATTAAATGGAGAATCTGTAATTTGTGAAATCATGAAAGAAGATGGAACAATGGCAAGAAGAGATGATTTAGATATTTTTGCAAAAAAACATAATCTTAAACAAGTTTATATATCTGATTTAGTTGAATATAGATTATCACATGAAAATCTAGTAGAAGAAATAGATAGTAGTGAGAGTAATTTTTTTGGTACTACTGTTATTAAAAAAGAGTTTAGAGATCATTTAGGACATATTCATACAGTAATTCAATTTAAAGAGCATAATGATCTTACACATGTTAAGTTTCATACTGTTATACCTGATATAAAATTATTTTTAAATGATGAGAAACTTCATTCAATGCTAAAAACAATCAACTTTTTACAATCTAAAGGTGGATTATTAATATTTTTAAATGAAGATATGACACATAGAGAGTCTCAAAGAGATTATGGAATTGGTGCTCAAATATTAAATACATTAAATGTTAAAAAAATAAAACTAATGACAAGTGGGGGGAAACACTCATTTGTTGGATTAAATGGTTTTGGGCTAGAAATAGTTGAAGAAATTCAAATAATTAATTAAGAGAAGTAGAGTTTATATGTAAATGTAAAAAAAAGGAGTAAATTTATATTTACTCCTTTTTTATGCTTTTTTTATTAAGACTTATAATTTTGGACCTGCTGATGTAAAATCATAATCACTCTCTAAAGTTAAATACTTTTTAAAGTTATCAATATACATAGAAGCTAGTTTTAATGATGTTTCATCATAAGACTCTTTATCTTCCCATGTATTTCTAGGGTTTAGAACTTTAGTTTCAACACCATTAAGTGTTTTAGGTATTTGAAGATTGAAAATAGGTAATATTTCAAAATCTGAATCATTTATAGATCCATCTAAAATACCATTAATACAAGCTCTTGTATTTTTAATACTCATTCTTGAACCAATACAGTAAGGTCCACCTGTCCATCCTGTATTTACAAGGTAAACATTTACATTATGTTTATCAATTTTTTGTCCTAATAATTCAGCATATACGGTAGGATTCAAAGGAAGAAAAGCTTCTCCAAAACAAGATGAGAATGTTGCGACTGGTTCAGTAATACCTCTTTCAGTTCCTGCAATTTTTGCAGTATACCCACTTAAGAAGTAATACATTGCTTGTCTTCTAGTTAGTTTAGAAACTGGTGGTAATACACCAAATGCATCCGCACATAAAAAGATAATATTTATTGGATGTCCACCTCTCATATCAGGTGTATGATTTGGAATATGATCCAAAGGATAAGAAACTCTCGTATTTTCTGTTTTTGAACCATCTTTATAATCAACAACACCATTTTCATCAGCAACTACATTTTCTAAAATAGCACCTTTTTTAATAGCATTGAAAATATCTGGTTCAGAGTCTTTATCAAGGTTAATTACTTTTGCATAACAACCACCCTCAAAGTTGAAAATTCCATCATCATCCCAACCATGTTCATCATCACCAATTAAAGCTCGAACAGGATCTGTAGAAAGTGTAGTTTTACCAGTTCCACTTAAACCAAAAAAGAGTGCAGTATCACCATCTTTCCCAATATTTGCAGAACAATGCATTGCTAGCTTACCTTCTAATGGTAACCAATAATTCATCATAGAAAATACACCTTTTTTCATCTCACCTGCATACCAAGTACCGCCAATAATTGCAATATTATCTTCTACATTAAAAATAACAAATACTTCTGAATGTATTTTATGACTAGCATAAGCCATATCCATAGTTTTACAAGCATTGTAAATTGTAAAGTCTGGTTTAAAATTATCAATTTCTTCTTGAGTTTTAGGCATTATAAACATATTTTGAATAAAATGAGCTTGCCATGCAACTTCAGTAACAAATCTAACAGATTTTCTACTATCTAATGATGCCCCACAATATACATCAGTTACGTATAAATTTTTATTGCTTAGTTGTTTTTTTGAAATAATATATAAATCTTCAAAAACTTCTTTAGATACTTTCTTATTAATATCTCCCCATGCAATATATCTATTTGATGGATCTTGATTAACAAAAAATTTATCTCTTGGACTTCGTCCAGTAAAAATACCAGTATCTATCATTAATGCACCAGATGAAGATACTTTCGCACCTTCATTTTCAACTGCATGTTGAATTAATGTATCTATATCTTGATTTCTATACACTACACCTACGTTTTCAAGGCCAAGTGCGTCTTTAATTTCAGACATTTATTTATATTCCCTACTAATCAATTTAAAATATTGATAAAAGTACACCAGCAGCAACGGCAGAACCAATTACTCCAGCAACATTTGGACCCATCGCATGCATTAATAATATATTAGATTTATCATACTCTTGTCCAACTTTACTTACAACTCTTGCCGACATTGGAACTGCTGAAACACCAGCCGCACCAATTAATGGATTAATTTGATTATCTTTTGAAGAAAACTTATTCATCAATTTAGCCATAAGAACACCAGCAGCAGTCCCAGCTGAAAATGCTAACAATCCAATAATCATAATTCCTAAAGTATCAACTACTAAGAATTTATCAGCAGCAAGTTTTGAACCAACTCCTAATCCTAAAAATATTGTTACAATATTTATAAGTGAATTCTGCATTGTATCACTAAGTCTTTCAACAACACCTGATTGTTTAAAGAAATTACCTAAAGCAAAAGCTCCGATTAATGGAGTTGATTCAGGGAGAAATAAAATTGCTAACATTAAAATTAAAATAGGTAGTAATAAATTTTCTAATTTATTAACTTTTCTAAGTTTTGGCATTTTTATTCTTCGTTCTGCTTCTGTTGTTAAAGCTTTCATAATTGGAGGTTGGATTATAGGAACTAGTGCCATATAAGAATAAGCTGCAACTGCAATTGCTCCAAGTAGTTCAGGTGCTAATCTATTTGCAATAAAAATTGATGTAGGACCATCAGCCCCACCAATAATTGAAATAGCAGAAGCTGTTTGTATATCAAAACCAATTGCAACTGCACCAATAAGTGATCCAAAGATACCAAATTGCGCAGCTCCACCTAGAAGTGCTGATTTAGGATTAGCAAGTAGTGGAGTAAAGTCTGTCATAGCACCAACTCCCATAAAAATTATAAGAGGGAAAAAGCCATTAGCAATCCCCATATTATATATAATTCCTAACATTCCATCTGCTCCACCAATACCAGCTAATGGAATATTGGCCAGTAAGCCTCCAAAAGCAATAGGTAACAATAATAAAGGTTCAAAACCTTTAGCAATTGCTAGATAAAATAGAATAAAACACAAACCAAACATAATAATTCTTCCCCATGTTTGCTCAAATGATGTCATTAATTTTGCATCTTCAGGATGAGCTTCGGCAGTTAAAATATTATCACGTGGAGTTATTAAAGCATAGATTCCAGTAGATTTATAAAAAGCACCTAATAGTTCACTTACAGATTTTGATTTGTACTCTTTTTTTTCAATTTTTTTAGGTGCACTGTTACTAGAAGCAAAAGCATTTACACTAAAAATAGAGAAAAATATAATTAGCATTGATGCTATTATTTGTTTATTCATTAATTGTTCTCCGAATTATTTAATTTCATACTTCTAGCTAATCGTAGCTAAAGTTTGACCTTCTTCAACTGTATCACCTGTACTAGCAAGGATTGCACTTACTGTGCCATCACAAGGTGACTCAACATCGATTTCCATTTTCATAGCTTCTAAAATAGCTACTACGTCACCTTTTTTAACTGTATCTCCTACTTTAGAAAGCATTTTCCAAACAATTCCACTTACAGTTGCTTCTATGTGTGTCCCACCTACTGATGCAGGAGTAGAAGCTGCTACGTTTTCTGTTGAAAGTATAGGAGTTACTTGAATATCAGCATTTCCCTCAGCTACAGTTACATTAAATTTTTGTCCATCTACAACTACTGTGTAGTTTTTAGTTATACTACTCATATTTTTATTTTCTCCTAAATTACATTCTTTGTCATTATCACAAGTTGATTTATTGTTTTTGCTTACGTTTAAAGGTCCATCACCTTTTAAGAAAGTTATACCTTTTTCATCACAAGCAGCTGCTATAAAGATATTTTCTTCTGAAGTTTCAAGATTTTCTTTTTTTAATCTATTTTCCCAAAAAGACATACTCTTTTTTTCGTCTCTATCTGCAATATCTAATGGATTTTCAGTTGTTGGCTCTAATTTCATTTTCTTAGAAGCTAAGGCAACAATTTCTTTATTTGGAGCAACTGGTGTTCTCCCAAAATATCCAAGAACCATTTTTCCATAACCTGGAGCAATTTGTTTCCAAGGACCAAATATAACATTTGCATATGCTTGTTGCCAATAAAATTGTGATACAGGAGTTACAGATGTACCATAACCACCTTTTTCAACAACTTCTTGCATAGCTTTTATTACTTCTGGAAATTTATGTAAAGTTCTATTATCTCTCATCATTTGAGTATTCGCAGTTAAAGCTCCGCCTGGCATAGGCGAGAAAGGAATTAAAGGTGAAACTTGAGTAGCTTCTGGCGGTATAAAGTAATTTTTTAATTGGTCTTTTAAAACTTCTTCATATTTTAAAATTTTATTAATTTCTAAACCACCTAAATCATAATTCATACCTTTAACAGCATGCATCATAGTTAAAATATCTGGTTGAGAAGTTCCACCTGAAACAGGAGAAGCTGCTAAATCAATACCATCTGCTCCTGCATCTAAGGCAGCTAAATAACAAGCAACAGACACACCCGCAGTTTCATGTGTATGCAATCTAATATGAGTATCTTCTCCAACTAATTTTCTAGCCATCTTAATAGTTTCGAAAACTTTATTAGGAGATGAAGTACCTGAGGCATCCTTGAAACAAATAGAATCATAAGCGATTCCACTATCTAAAATTTGTCTTAATGTTTTTTCATAAAAAGCAACATCATGAGCACCTTCGCACCCTGGTGGTAAATCCATTAAAGTTACTACTACTTCATGATTTAATCCATATTTCTTGATACATTCAGTTGAATATTCTAAATTTCGAACATCATTTAATGCATCAAAGTTTCTAATAGTAGTAACACCATGCTTTGCAAACATTTTTGCATGCATATTTACTAATTCTCTTGAACCAGTATCTAACATAACTGTATTAATACCTCTAGCTAATGTTTGTAAATTAGCATCAGGACCAACTATTTCTCTAAACTTATCCATCATTTCAAAAGCATTTTCATTTAAATAGAAGAATAAAGATTGAAATCTAGCTCCTCCACCAAACTCAAAATGAATGATACCAGCATCTTTCGCAGCTTCTACAGCAGGAAAGAAATCATTCATTAAAACTCTACCTCCAAAGACAGATTGAAATCCATCTCTAAAAGTAGTATCCATAACATCAATATATTTTTTAGCCATTTACATTAACCTTTTAGATTTTTGTGATGTTGTACAGCAGCAACAATAGCAGCTATTTTATTTGTAGTGTTATTTGAAGCCTGCAATTTATTTTGCATAGATTCCTTGATAGGAAAATATTTACCTATAAACTTAGTTTGTAGTTGTATTGCAAAAATCATAATAATTAAAAATAAGAAAACTATTCCCATTCCTAACCCCATGAACTTAAAAGCTTCAACTATTAAATTTGTTTCCATATTACTCCTTGTAGTTACCAATATATAAATAATCATACAATCTTATATTAACTTTGCTTTAGTAAGATTTATTTTTATCTTTATTTTTTATAAATTTGCAAATTTAACTCTTTAATATAGGCTACCTCTAAAAATACATTCTCACTATCTATACTTTGCATAATTTAGAATATTTTAAAAGTTTTAAACTTAATTAACTAAAAAACAACTAATTTAATAAATAATTTTTACAATAAATCTTCAGATATAGTGATACAAATTGCTATTTTACATATAATTATCTAGTTTTTCATTATTGGTATATTTTTTAATCTAACTAATTGTTCATATCTTATAAAGGGGACTTCTAAAAATAGGTCCTAAGCTTATAAAATTCTAGTAAATCAGAAACATCTATGAAACATTAATAAATATGTCCTCAAAATAATCATAAAGAAACTACCCTTAAACCCTTTATTTAAGGTATCTAAGATGCAATTTTAGCTATAATTACACTATAAATTATCGTAAAAAGTGAGTATATTATGGCAGGATTATTTGATTATGAATTTCAACTTGATGAGATTAAAAAACATCAACCACCTTTACAAAAGTTAAATGAGATTATAGATTGGGAACTATTTAGAGAACCTATTGAAGAGGCTTTTGCTAAAGAGAATAAAAAGAGTAATGCAGGTAGAAAACCATATGATAAATTATTACTATTTAAAATAATAATTTTACAACGATACTATAATTTAAGCGATGAACAAACAGAATTCCAAATAAAAGATAGATTATCATTCTTGGATTTTCTAGGTTTACAAATAGGTGATAATGTACCTGATAGAAATACAATTTGGCTATTTAAAGAGGAACTAAAAAAGAATGATTTATCTAAAAGATTATTTGATACATTTACTTCTAAACTGATATCCAATGGTGTTATAGCTAAAGAAGGAACACTTGTTGATGCAAGCTTTGTAAAAGTACCTAAACAAAGAAATAAACGAATTGATAATGCCGATATTAAAAAGGGAGCTGTTCCTTTAGAATTTGGAAAGAATAAAAATAAACTATCTCAAAAAGACACAGATGCTAGATGGGTAACAAAATATAAAACTAGAGAATTCGGATATAAAGACCATATATCAGTTGATCAAAAAACTAAAGTTATAACAAACTATACAGTTACACCATCATCGACTCATGATTCACAAACTATCAAAGATTTAATCAATGAAGATGATACTACATTATATGCAGACTCAGCATATAAATCAATTGAGATAGAAGATTATCTCAAAGAAAAGAATGTAAACTCAAAAGTAATAAAAAGAGCCTATAGAAATAAACCACTTACAAATTCCCAACATAAACAAAATTATAAATATTCAAAAACAAGAGTAAGAGTAGAACATATATTTGGTACTATAAAAACATCATTAAATAATGGTCTTTCTTTAAAGTGCATAGGATTAGAAAGAATCAAATCCATAACAGGACTTCTCAATCTCACCTATAATCTACTGAGGTACGAACAATTAGTTAGATTAAAGGGTGTACCTATTATGAAAATTTGATAAATAATCAATAAAATAGTGATTTGAATCACTACTTTAACTGGATAGCAGAGATTAATTATGGTTCAAACTATGATATCATTTCAAATCAATTTTTTAAAATGCATATCCAATATTTTTCTTGTATAAATTAGAAAGTTTATTTCTAAACTCTATTTTTAGAGGTTCCCTAAAGTTATATGTAAGATTGATAAGTCCTGTAATAGATTTAATTCTATCTAATCCTATTGATTTTAGATTTAAAGCAGAGTTCATAGAGGTTTTAAGAGTTCCAAATCTCTATTACTAGGGCATTTATTTTTCATTAGTTTTATCAAAGAAAAAGTTAAATATATAATACCAATAATGTCATTCTGGCTTGCTTCTTCTTTATTAATTTGTGTCGAATTGCCTGTATTTATTGCATTTTTGAGACTTTGAAACATGGTGGTATTGAACATTTCTAGGTTTTCTTTTGTTTTGTTGTGGCTATAGAGGTCTCTTTTACTTGTTGTAATGTATGTCGTTACTAAACTTGTAATTGATATTAATATAAATAGAGAAACAATAATTTTATTACTTTCATTAATATTAACATTGTGGTATAATTTATAATTAATTACAAGGTTATAAAAAAAATTAAATTTGAAAGAGAAAGATGATTGTAGGAATAACTGGTATTATAGAAAAAAAAGAACCGACATTATTAAACTTAAACAACAATGATATCATATATGAAATTCATGTTTCAATTAATTGTAGTTCAAAAATTATTGATAACAAAATAAAATTATTTATCACACATATCATTAGAGAAGATGCTCAAACTTTATATGGTTTTTTAGATCAAAATGAAAAAAAACTTTTTGATACAGTAATAAAAATAAATGGAGTTGGACCAAAAGTTGCTTTAGCAATTTGTTCTACTTTTACACCTAGTTCATTTTCACAAATTGTAAGCTCTAATGATGTTTCTATGTTAAAAAGAGTTCCAGGAATTGGATCAAAAGGTGCAAGTAGAATATTAGTTGAATTATCTGGTTTTATAATTGATGGAAATAAAGATGAAGATAGTGTTGCTTCTTTAGTTTTTGAAGCTGCTTTGGCTTTAGAATCTTTAGGATTTAAAATAGATGTAGTATCAAAAACATTAAAAAATTGTGATGGAACAACTACAAGTGAATTAGTTAGACAAGCACTTAAAAAATTACAAAGATAAAAATTAAAACAGTATTTAGGAGAAAAAATTGAAAATAGGTATTGTATTTGGATGTAAATCTTATGAACATGAGATATCAATAGTTTCAGCAATTGCAATGAAAGATGTTTTAAAAGAAGAATTGATTTATATTTTTTGTGATCAAAATAGAGATTTCTATCATATTCCAACAGATAAAATAAATTCTAAATTATTTAGTACACAAGCTTATAAAAAGTGTGATATTTTAATACTAAAAAAAGGTGGTTTTATAAAAAAAGCTATGTTTGGTGGTAAAACTTTAAAGCTTGATGTTGTTTTAAATATTACTCATGGTGCTGATGGAGAAGATGGCTTATTGTCATCACTGTTTGAATTTTACAATATTTCATATATAGGTCCACGAAAAGCTGCCTGTTCTGTTAGTTTTAATAAATTTTTAACAAAAGGATATGCTAGTAGTTTAGATGTTAAAACTATTACATATAAATATTATACAAAAGCTAATGATATTAAAGTTGTTCAATATCCAGTTATTATTAAACCTGTGACTTTAGGAAGTTCAATTGGAGTATCAATTGTAAAAACTGATGACGAATTACAATATGCACTTGATGTTGCATATGAATTTGATGATGCAGTTATAATAGAACCTTTTATAAATGGTATTAAAGAATATAATTTAGCAGGTACAAAAATCAATGGAGAATTTAACTTCTCAATTATAGAAGAACCTCAAAAAAAAGAGTTCTTAGATTTTGATAAAAAATATTTAGATTTTGCAAGAACTTCAACAGCTACTAAAGCTGATGTAAGTGAAGAATTAGAAAATAAAATAAAAGATTCTTTTAAAAAGATTTATAATAATTTATTTGATGGTTCATTAATACGTTGTGACTTTTTTGTTCAAGAAAATGAAGTTTATTTAAATGAAATTAATCCAATACCAGGATCAATGTCAAATTATCTTTTTGAAAATTTTAATACTATTTTAACTTCTTTAGCAAATTCATTACCAAAAGTAAAAGATATAAAAATTACGTATGAATATGTAAATAAAATTCAAGCAGCTAAGGGTAAATAATTGGCTTTAAAGAGTATAAGTTTATTAAATAAACATTTTAATATCTCTTATGAAATAATAAATCCAAGTAAAAAAAAAGATATAATTTTTCTTCATGGTTGGGGTTCAAATAAAGATATTATGAAACAATCTTTTTCTAAATATTTAGAAAACTATAGACATGTTTATATAGATATGCCTGGTTTTGGAAAAAGTTTAGATGATTATGCACTTAAAATGAATGATTATTCAAAAGTCATACAAAAGTTTTTGTCCTTAATTAATTCAGATACTATTGCAATAGTAGGACACTCTTTTGGTGGAAAAGTTGCAACTTTATTAAATCCTCAAAATCTTATCTTATTAAGCACTGCTGGTATTATCGAAGAAAAACCTATCGGTGTCAAAGTTAAGATTTGTATGGCAAAATTTTTTAATAATTTAGGATTTAGAACTATTACAAAAGTTTTTAGAAGTAAAGATGTCGATAAAATGAGTGAAAATATGTATAAAACTTTTAAAAATGTTGTGAATGAAGATTTTACAAAAGAGTTTGAAAATTATGAAAAAAATGCTATGATTTTCTGGGGCGAAGATGATAGTGCAACATCTTTAGTTTCAGGACAAAAAATTAATAGTCTAATAAAAAATAGTAGTTTTAATTCTTATAAAGAAGGACATTACTTTTTTTTAAAATATGCACAAGATATAAGCAATAGAATAGAAAATGGAATAAAAGATGGAATACTTTAATATATTTACACATATAATATTAATTATGGCACTTGGTTGGTACTTAATTACAAATTTACAGTGGTATAATTATAAGTTAGAACGAGTTATTTTAAAACACCATAAATGGCAATGGCATATTACATATTTTGTAGCACCTATTGTATTGTTTTATTTATTGCAAGATATTTATTTTTCTATTTATTTTTATCTTTTACACCTAAGTAGTTTTATTTTATGGAATAAAAAACTAGATAAACCTGTAGTTTTAACAGGACGAGTAAAAAGATTTCTAGCAATTTTATTATTTACAACTTTTATAATTCAAACTTTATGTTTAGTAAGTGAGTCTTGTCATTCAACAGCAATTTTTATTCCTCTAATCTTAGCTTATGGAATTTCATATATTTTAGAAAAAATATTTTTTATCTCTTTTAAAAATAGAGCAAAAGTAAGATTTGAAGCAATTAATAATCTAAAAACGATTGCAATTACTGCTTCATATGGAAAAACTTCAATTAAAAATTATCTTTATCAGGTATTAAAAATGAAATATAAAGTTTATAAAACACCAAGATCTGTAAATACAATAGGTGGAATAGTTTTAGATATAAATAGAGATTTACCTTTAGATACTCAACTTTATATAGTAGAAGCAGGGGCAAGAAAACAAGGTGATATTGAAGAAATTACTATGTTTTTACAACCTGAATATTGTATTATAGGAAGTGTAGGGGAACAACATATTGAGTATTTTAAAACTTTAGATAATATTATTAATACTAAAATGGAAATATTACAATCTCCTAAAATGATAAAAGGTTTTGTTCACGAAAGTGTTCCTATGAAAGAGTATGATTCTATTAAAAAATTCCCTGATAATTTAAATGTAACTATGAGTAATCTTTATGGTATTTGGTTTGATATTATTATTGATGGCAAACAAGAACATTTTCAAGCTCCAATACTAGGAAGTTTTAATGCTATAAATTTAACTGCTGTTATTTTAGTAGCATATGAACTTGACATGAGTATTGATGAGATTAAATTAGCATTAAAAGATTTACCACAAGTTGAACATAGACTTCAAAAAATAGAAGTTGGTGGAAAAATTATAATTGATGATAGTTTTAATGGAAACTTAGAAGGAATGCTAGAAGCTATAAAAATATGCTCAACTTACGAGGGAAGAAAAGTAATTATAACCCCTGGCTTAGTAGAATCAACTTCTGAAGCAAATATTTTACTTGCTAATGAAATAAATGAAAACTTTGATTTTGTGATTTTAACAGGAACTTTAAATACTCATCTTTTAAGTGCAAATATTGATGACTCAAAACTTTTTATATTAAAAGATAAAAAAGAGTTAGAATCAACTGTGGCAAGTAAAACAAAAGTTGGTGATTTAATTTTATTTGCAAATGATGCTCCAAACTTCATATAAGGTTTTTTAAAATGGATAGATTGTATGCTCCTTGGCGAGAAGAATATATAAAAAAAGAAAAAATTAAAGGTTGCGTTTTTTGTCATATTTTTAATACTCCTAAAGATGATGCAAAACTAGGAGTAATACATAGAGATAAAAACTGTTATGTTATAATGAATAAATATCCATATTCTCCAGGACATTTAATGATTATTCCAAATACTCATACTGATAAGATTGAAGAACTTGAACTTGACATTTGGATAGAGATGTCAATACATGTTAAACAAGCTACAAAGATGCTCAAAGATGTATTAAATGCTGAGGGTATAAATATAGGTATGAACTTAAGTCAAGCAGCAGGTGCAGGAATTGCTGAGCATGTACACTATCATGTTTTACCAAGATGGGATGGAGATACAAATTTCATCACAACAATTGGAAATACAAGAATCTATCCTGTAGATTTTGATAAAATTTTTGATAAACTGAAAAATAAATCAGCAGAGTATTTTTTATAAAAAAATTGGGACTATAGCTAAATCTGTGTCAATTAGATAACATATTAAATACAGAAGGAAAAACAGATGAAGATAGAAACAAATGTAATAGAGTTTGTGGCATGGTTAAAAGCTGATAAAGATATTTGGTGATAAGGATGGTACTTTACTCTTATTAAACAACTCACAGAGATGGCACTTCAAGCAAAACTAGAAACTCACTTGTCCTAAGATTTAGAGAAGAATCGTAAAAATGGATTCAGTTATAAAACAATGAAATCAGCCAATGGTACATTTGAGCTTAAGATACCAAGAGACCGTAATAATAGCTTTGAACCAGAGCTTGTTAAGAAGAGCTACTCATATAAGTGATGAACTTGAATCAAAAATGCTTTCATTATTTGCACTTGGCAATAGCTATTCCCAAATATTATCATTACAGGTAAAACAGGAACTGGTAAATCTTATCTCGCACAAGCACTAGCTAATCGTTCTATCATATTAAAGCTTATTATATTAGAGTTCCTATAATACTTGAAGATATATCAATAGCACGTGCTGATGGAACATATACAAATTTATTAGAAATTATAGAAAGTAGAGTTGATTTATCATCAATAATTCTCATCTCTGAACTTCCTGTATCACAGTGGTAGATTATTTAAATCTGATACTGTTGCTGATGCAATATTAGATAGGATTGTACATTCTTCACATAGAGTTGAACTAAAAGGTACATCAATGAGAAAAATTATGTCAAAAATAAATTAACACTTGGACACTTTATGCTAAAATGTTGTTAGAGAATATTTTAGATTTGTAAGTGTCTAAGTGTTTGTGATACGGTGTCTTTGTTGAGTGATATTTGTAAAGAGAGAAAAAAGATGGAAGAAATATTAATATTAGTGTTTGTTTTTTCAAAATAATATATTAATCTCTAACTTGCATAATTTCAATTGATTCAATAATATCATTTTGCTCAATTTTATCTAATGTGTCAAAACTATCATTATCTTCTTTTTGGATTTCTCCAAATACAGTATGTCCACCATCCAAATGAGGACAGGGAACAAAAGTAATAAAGAATTGGCTTCCACTAGTATTTTTTCCAGAATGAGCCATAGATAAACTACCTCTATTATGTATTTGTTTGTCTGCTTTTGTTTCACACTCTATTGCCCAACCAGGTCCACTCATACCTGTACCATCAGGACAACCACTTTGTGCCATAAATCTAGGTATAACTCTATGAAATGTTAATCCATCATAAAACATATCATTTGCTAATGTTGCAAAGTTAGCAACGGCAATAGGAGTTTCTTGATTAAAAAGTTTAATCCAAATTACACCTTTTGATGTTGTAATTTTTGCATATTGAAATTTTTCTTGTTCTTCTTCTAAATAACTATATTCTTTTAGTTCTTCTGATAAACCAAACATTTATATCCTTAAATTTTAATTTTTTAAAATTATATCTTTTTTTGGTTTTAAATAGTTTAATTTAACTAAATTATTGATGATTTCTTTAAATACTGGCACGGCTGATGATGATGCATAGTGATAATACCAATGTTTACCAGTTGATATTGGATTCATAACAGTAACTCCAATTGTATAAGAGTTATTTTCATCATTTACAAAACCAAAAAATGATGATATATATATTTTTAAATATTTTCCACCTCTTGCAATTTGAGCAGTTCCTGTTTTTCCTCCAATTTCTAGACCTTTAATTTGTGCAGCTCTTCCTGTTCCTTTAGTAACTGTTTTAATTAATAAACGTTTTATCTCATTTGCAGTTTTTAAAGATATAATTTTTTTATTTTTTAAAGCATCATCTTTATATTTGTCACCACTAATTTCTATATGTGATAATATTGTAGGAGTTACTAATTCACCTCCATTATTAAAAGTAGCGTAAGCTTTTAGTATTTGCATAAATGTTGATGTCATTCCTTGCCCATAAGAAACAGTTGCTTTAAATACATTATCTTCTTTTTTCTTATCATTTGCAGAAAATTGCCATATTGTTGGCATAATTCCTTTTCTCTCATAAGGTAAATCAATACCTGTTTTTCGAGTAAATCCAAATCTTTTCATCCCTTCATAAAACTCTGCTCCACTTAATCGTTGAGCAAGTTGTAAGGTTCCAATATTAGAAGAGTAAATAAGAATATCATCAAGAGTTAAATAATGTTTTTTAAATCTATGATCATCTTTAATTGTAAACTTTCCAAGTTTATATCTTCCTTTTGGAAATTCATCTTTTTTATTAGCCTTACCTTTTGTATTATAAGCAAAAAGAAGTTCTCCTTTTTTAATCCTATTTTTATCCAGTACTAAAGCAATTGAAATTGGTTTTATAACTGAACCAGGTTCAAAGGGATACTCTATTGCATTAACATTTAAAGATGCTATGTCTTTTTGGTAAATTCTTTCAGGATTAAATCTATTTGAAGAAGCAAGTGAAATGATTTTTCCAGTGTCACTTTCCATTACTGAAATAATTATTTCATCAGCTACGA
The DNA here is from genome assembly GCA_965243765.1 of Halarcobacter sp. GTDB lineage: Bacteria > Campylobacterota > Campylobacteria > Campylobacterales > Arcobacteraceae > Halarcobacter. Next base: position 167,371 of record CBDEWB010000019.1, on the reverse strand, counting down.
GTTTCTTTTTGTACATATCAAGAATCATCTCATTGTTTTTTTGCAACTTTAGAGGTATATTTAAAACTAAATTTGCACCATCAACTCTTTGTTTTATTGTTGATTTTTTATCAAAAGATATGTAAGATAGAACATCTCTTCTTCCACTTAAGATACCATCTTTACTATTATTTAATAATTCATTAAACTTTTTTTCTAAGCCTTTTATACCTTTTACTTTTGTTTTTCCAAATTTTGATTCGTATTTTGTAATATATCCAATAACTGGTGTTAAAGTATTTTTATATGAATATAATCTTTTTTCTCCACTCTCGTTTACACTTAAACCTCTAAGTATTTTTCCACCTCTAACTTTTCTAGATTTAAAAACTTTTAAACGCCTTAATTTAAAGCCTAATTCTTTTAAGTTTTTAGCAGTTCTTGAATCTATATTATAGGAAAGTACTAAATTCCCAGGTTTTTTTAAGGATTTTTCTATTTTTTTAGCAATTTTTTTATAAGGTATATTGCTATAAATAGAGAATAGTTTTATAAAAAGTTCTTTTTTATTTTCATTTAAATGTCTGGTATCAATAGATGCTTTATATATTTTTTTAGAGGTAGTGATCTTAAAGTTATCAGAACTTATAATATCTCCACGCACAGCCAACTCTTTTTTAGATATATTTAAAGTTGGTAATCTTCTATAACTTTTCATCGTATCGAAGACAGAAATTAAGAAAATTATTAGTAAAAAAAGTATAAAGAAAAATAAAATCACAATTTTCTTGATTTTATTGTCTTTTTCCTCTGTAATTGAAGACATATTTATCCATAATATAGTATAATAAAAAATGAATTCTAACAAAAAACAAATTAAAAATAACAATAAAAATCATGATATTTTTGAAGCTGACTATATACTTTTTCTATTAGTTTCTTTTCTTATCATATTAAGTATTATTTTTTCATATTCGTTAACTGTATATACAGTAGAATATTATGGATATAACAAGTTTCATTTCTTTTTTAGACAATTATTAGTTGGTACTGCATCTATTTTTATTATGTGGGGTTTTTCACGAGTTGAAGCAGATAAGATTATAAATAAAGTAGGCATGGGTTTATTTATTACATTTTTTATATTAATGGCAATAATGCCTTTCTTACCAAGTTTTTTACTAACTACTTCAGGAGGTGCAAATAGATGGATTAGGTTGCCTGGTTTCTCTTTATCTCCTATTGAATTTTTTAAAATAGGTTTTATATATTTCCTATCATGGTCTTTTCATCGTCGTTTAATTGAAGTCCCAAAGAAAATTTCTTTAGTTCAAGAATTTTTACTTTTAGCACCTTATTTTTTAACTTTTTTAGTTGTTGTATTTATTATTGCATTTTTACAAAAAGATTTAGGTCAAGTTGTGCTTCTTGGGGGAATACTTTTTATTCTTTTAATTTTTGCTAATAGAAGTTATAAAGTGTTTGTTACTCTTGGTTTAATAGCAGTTGTTGCTTTTGTTGGTTTAATAGCAGTAGCACCTCATAGAATACAAAGAATATTTTCTTGGTGGGCAATGGTTCAAGATAAAATTTTATCAATTTTACCTAATTGGACAGATAAGTATTTAAGAATTGATGAATTGCCTGAACCCTATCAAGTATCACACTCTTTAAATGCTATGTATAATGGAGGTATTTTTGGTGAGGGAATTGGGCAAGGTAGTATTAAACTTGGATTTTTATCTGACGTTCATACTGACTTTGTTTTAGCTGGAATCACAGAAGAACTTGGTTTTATAGGTTTAACTTTTATCACTATCATAATGTTTATAATAATTTTTAGAATTTTTAGAATAAGTGGAAGAGTTAAAAATAAAATTTATCATTTATTTACAATTGGAATTGCTTTAATGATAATTATTGCATTCTTAATAAACTCATATGGTATTTCTGGAATGATACCAATAAAAGGAATAGCTGTGCCATTTTTAAGTTATGGAGGATCATCAATGTTATCAATGTCAATAGCAATTGGATTGGTTCTATCAATTAGTAAATCTGTAGATATGAATAAAAAAGTTATATAAAATGAGAGGTTCTGTTGTAATAACTGGTGGGGGAACTGGTGGACATCTGAAAGTTGCGGATGCATTTATAGATGAAATGAATAAAAGAGGAATTAGATTAATTTTTATAGGATCAATTAATGGTCAAGATAAAAATTGGTTTGAAAATGATAAAAGATTAAAAAAAGCAATATTTTTAGATACTAAAGGTGTTGTAAATAAAAACTTTTTTGGAAAGATAAAGTCATTATTCCAAATATTTATTCAAATAAATAAATGTAAAGATATTTTTGCAAAATATAATGTTAAAACTGTTATTAGTGTAGGTGGTTTTTCTGCTGCATCTGCAACAATTGCTTCTATTTTATCTTTTAATTGTAAACTTTATATCCATGAACAAAATTCAGTTATGGGAAAATTAAATGAAATAACTTCTAATTTTGCTACTGCAATTTTTTCATCGTTTGATTCATCTTCTTTAGTAAAAGATTATCCTGTTTCAGAAGATTTTTTTGAGAATGCAAGAATTAGAGATGAGATTAAAATTATAATTTTTTTAGGTGGTTCTCAAGGAGCTAAAGCTATTAATAATTTTGCAATAAAAGTTGCACCTAAATTAAATAGTCTTGGAATTAAAATTATTCACCAAACAGGCGGTGCTGATATAAAAAGAGTTAGTGAAGCTTATAAAGAAATGAAAATTGATGTTGATGTATTTGATTTTACAAAAGAGTTACCTCAAAAAATGAATGAAGCAGATTTTGCTATAAGTAGAGCTGGTGCTTCAACTCTTTGGGAGTTAAGTGCAAATGCTTTACCAGCTTTATTTATACCTTATCCATATGCTACAAAAGATCATCAATATACGAATGCTAAGTTTTTGAAAGATCAAGGAATGTGTTATATCTCTAGACAAAAAGATCTAAATGAAACATTATTACTAGATATTTTGAAAAAAGATAATAATAAACTTAGTAAATTATTAGTTGAATCAATTACTTGTAATGCGGTAAAATCTATAGTTGATATTATTTCATATTATAATAAGTAAAATAATACCAAATAATATTCTATAAATACCAAAAGCTACAAAAGTAAAACTTTCTAAGAATTTTAGAAATAGTTTTATAACTACAAAGGCTACTAAAAAAGAGATTATAAAACCAACTGCAAGATTTAGTATGTTTGCATCTGAAAAAAGTTCTTTATGGTGTTTTAATAAATCATATGTAGTTGTTGCACACATAACAGGAAAAGCTAAAAGAAAAGAAAACTCAGCACTTGCACGTCTATTAAGTCCAACTAACATTGCACCAATAATACTAGAACCAGCTCTTGATGTTCCTGGAATGAGTGCAAAAATTTGTGCTAATCCTATATATAAAGATTGTTTATATGTTATATCTTCTACATCACTTGTGATATGTTTTGTTTCATCATAAAACTTTTCAACTATTAAAAAAACTATTCCTCCAATAATAAACATAATTGCAACTATTTGAAGTGAAAACATTGCTTTTACTTGAAAAGAGAATAAAAAACCAATTGTTGCGATTGGTAAAAAAGCTATAAATATTTTTGTCCATAAATCAATATGTTTAAAGGTAAATTTACTTGGATAGTTTAAAATAACAGCTAAAATAGCAGCAAATTGAATTATTACTTCATAAGCTTTTGTTACACTATTTTGATCAATTCCTAAAAATTCACTTGCTACTATTAAGTGTCCTGTTGATGAAATTGGTAAAAATTCTGTTATACCTTCTATTGTTCCTAATATAATTGAATCAAAAATATTCATTATAAACCTTCTTTCTTCGTTAATTGTAAAAATTTCTTTACTGATCTTTTTTCTTTACTATTTAATTCATAATCAATTTTTTCAAGATATTTCAAGATATGATTTTTTGATATTCCTGATCTTTTTGAATATGTTTCTAAAATATATCTTGGAATTTTAATATGTCTTTTATTAAACTTTTTAATTACTTTATTTAAAAATTTTCCATTTCTGCAGTAACATAATACTGCAAAAACAAAAGGAAGATTATATTTATTTCTCCATGCTTGCGCTAAATCTATAAAATTTTCTTTCTCATTTTCATGAAAATATTTTAAGGCTTTATCGCCAATTAATACTTCACCTTTTAATTTTAAAACTTTTGCAAGAGCATTTGATGTTGCACTTTGAAAATCTTCTTTATCTAGACCTGGAATTAAAAGTACTGATTGTACATCTCTTTTAGCAACTATTCCTAAGTTTAAGCTTCTTTCGCCTCTTGAAGCAATTGAAGATATAAATGCAGAATCTACTTTTCTCTTTTTAAATTTTCTATTTATATCAGCAGGGTAAGATTTTTTATATCTTATTATTGATTTAATTTGAGTTGATTTTATATGTTTTTTTATATATACATGAAACGGTAATAAATTAATAAAATCTATTTTTGCAAAGATCATTGACTTAACTCATCCTAACATTAAATTTAATTTGTTATAATACAAAAAATATTTTAAATAAAGGGTTAAATTATGATAAAAGTTGAATTTCTAGGCCCAATTAATAAAAAAGCTTTAAAACTTGATATTAGCAATTTAAATGAACTTAGTTCAATTTTACAAAATGAGCAAGATGTATCTTCTTGGTTAGAAACCTGTGCTGTTGCCATAAATGATAGTTTAGTATCTTCTAAAGATATTGAGCTAAAAAATGGAGATAAGGTTTCATTGCTTCCTCCTATTTGTGGTGGATGATATGTCAAAATTAATTTTATGTGAAGGTGCTTTAGATGTAAATAAGATAAATTCTATTTGGTATGATGCATTTAAAAATTCGAATTATGGAGCAATTATTACTTTTATAGGAGTTGTAAGAGATGAAAATGAAATTGATGGCTTAAGTTTTGATATTTATGAACCTATATTAAACTCTTGGTTTAATACTTGGCAAGAAAAAGCAAGAATGAAAAGTGCAATTGTTTTAATGGCACATAGCAAGGGTGATGTTTTGAATCATCAAAGTTCATATATTGCAGCTGTTTGTTCTCCTAAAAGACGAGTTGCCTTAGAAATGATTGATGAATTCGTTGAAGATTTTAAAAAATCTGCTCCTATTTGGAAATATGATATTATAAATAATAAAAGAGTTTATGCCAAAGATAGAAGTATAGCTATTAATGGCGCTGGGATTTTAAATTGAATTTAAAAAAAACAAGAGTAGATTTACATAATCACACAACACTTTGTCATCATGCCGTTGGAAGTATGGATGAGTATATAAAAAAAGCAATTGAATTAAAAATTGATATATTTGGGTTTTCAGAACATGCTCCTATGGATTTGGATTCTAAATATCGTATGAAAATTGAAGAAAAAGATTTTTATGAAAATAGAGTAAAAGATTTACAAGAAAAATATAAAAATAAAATAGAAATTTTATTATCTTATGAAGTTGACTTTATGCAAAATAAATCTTTTATGTTAGACGAGATATTACAAAATAAAAAAGTAGATTACCTTATTGGCTCTGTTCATTTTTTACAAGAAAATAATAATAATTTATGGGGTTTTGACAATCCTGAATTTATTGGCAAATATAAACAAAAAAATATTGATGATATTTGGATTGATTATTTTAATGCAATTAAGCAGATGGCAGATAGTAAATTATTCGATATTGTTGGACATTTTGATTTAATAAAAGTTTTTAAATATCTACCAAAACAAGATATTAGGTTTCTAGCTCATGATGCACTAAAAGCAATTAAAAAAGCAAATATGGTTTTAGAAATTAATGCAGCAGGATTAAGAAAACCAATAAAAGAAGCATATCCCTCAAAAGATTTACTTGAAGTAGCTTTTGAATTAGATATACCAATAACTTTTTCATCGGATGCTCATAGTGTAGATCAAATTGGTTTTATGTATGATAAAGTTATTTCACATGCAAGAGATATTGGCTATTCTAAATGTATATTTTTTAAAAATAGAGAACAGCAGATAGCTAGCTTTTAAATTTAATAAGTTCTAAAATAGTGATAAAAAGTATTATATTGCCAAAATTTAAATCTAAAATTACAATTTTTTATTTTCAAATTTTCAAAAATTGCACTTCAGATTTAAATTTTGGGTTTGATGAAAATGGAAAAATAATGTTTAAAACAAGAATTGAGGCTTTATTATTTGGAGCAAAGTCCGTATATATAACTGGTAATCATTCTCTTTTAGGTTCTACAGAAAATGATTGGATCAAGCAACCTTTTTATTATTCAATTAATAAAAATACTAAGTATTTGTCCAGTTTCACCACGTTATGGTTGCCTAGTTACATAAATAAGAAAGCGATAGCTTAACAACATAATTGTAAAATCTTTACAGCAAATAAGGATTTTAAAAATGCCACAAGTCTATCACTCTAATGCCAGAACAAACCAGCATGTAAGAGAAATAATACAACAATCTAATTTAACAAATGTTGAATTAGCAAATAATTATAATGTGAATGTTAAAACTATCGCCAAGCATAAAAATAGAGATTTTTTAAATGATAAAAGTTCAAGACCAAAAAGAATCCATTATGCTCTAACACCTTTAGAAAAAGAGTTAATTAAAGTAGTCAGAACAATGACTTGGATGGAGTTAGATGACTTAGCAGATACAATCGTTGATATTATTCCAAATGCAAATAGAAGTAATATTTATCGTACTTTAAAAGCCTTTGATATAAATAGAGTTCCACAAGAGCAAAAAGAAAAAGCTAAAAAGTTCAAAGAGTATGAGCCTGGTTATTTACATATAGATGTAACTTATTTACCAAAGTTTGACAAGCAAAAATATTACCTATTTGTAGCAATAGACAGGGCTACAAGGCTACTTTACTATAAAGTGTATGAGAATAAGACAGCAGCAAATGCAGTATCTTTTCTAAAAGAATGTAAAGAATTTTTTCCATTTTACTTAACACATATTTTAACAGATAATGGACTGGAATTTACTGATAAGTGGGCAAGAGGAAAAGGATTTGTAAGTGGTAATCATAAGTTTGATGTAGAGTGTAAAGATGATGAGATAGAACATAGGCTAACAGCTCCATACACACCTCAAACTAACGCAATGGTAGAAAGAGTAAACGGAACTATTAAAAATGCTACAATTAAAGCAGAAGAGTATGACAATATTGATGATGTTAAAAAAGATTTAAATAAATTTTTGATATACTACAACTTCAATAGAAGACATGGTTCTTTAAAAAAAGAATTAAAAGTTAGAACTCCATTTGATGCAGTTCAAAGTTGGTTTCAAACGAAACCTGAAATATTTAAGATTTTACCAGATGTGTTTCAACATATTGCTTTTGAAATGGTACAACGTGGTGAAACTTGACAAGTATTCATTTGATACTGAAAAAAACTAGGAGATATGTATTGCGAGTAATTATTATTAGACACGGGCAAACAGATGCAAATAAGTTAGGAAGAGAACAAATAATCAAATCTTCTAAACTGATAAAAAACATTAAGATTGATAGTTTTTATTCGAGTGATCTATCTAGTACTAAAGAGACATCTTTAATTATTACGTCATTAACTTTCCATGACAAAGAAATAATATTTTCAAAAAGTTTACGTGAGCGAGATGTGGGACTTTTTGAAGGGAAATTAGAAAAAGACATGTGCCTTTCATTCAAGAATATTAACTCATTAAATTATTTTCCTAAGAATGATGAATCCTTAATTGATGTTCTGAAGAGAGTATCAAAATTTTATGATAGTATAAAAAATAAAAATAAAACTATATTAATCGTCGCGCATAGAGACTCTATTGCAATGCTTCTATTGTACATAAAAGATTTAAAGATTACATATGAAAACTATCAAAAAATGTTAATTGACAATGGTTCTGTAACTTTATTTTATGATGATAAAATAACTGACAGTTTAAAAAAAGCAGTGTAATGAAAAAAGATATTTACATAATGGCACTTTGCCAAGGACTAATGATGTCCGCTAATTCTATGATAATAGCGATTGGGGCTTTGGTTGGACTAGCATTAATGCCAGATAATCCAATATTAATTACTTTGCCTATTGGTATACAATATTTCTCTACAATGATTTTTACTTTTTATGCTTCAAACTTTTCAACAAAAAATTCTAGAAAAGTTGGATTTAAACTTAGTGCAATAATTGCCATTATTGGGTCAGGAATCTGTTTTTTTGCTATTTCAAGTAATGATTTTTGGTTGTATTGTTTTGGTTCTGCTTTTATAGGTTTTTTTAATGCCTTTGCTCAACAATACAAGTTTGCAGCGGCAGAAATAATAAAGAAAGAGAAACGCGCAAAAGCAATTTCTTATGTATTAACGGGAGGGCTGATTGCTGCATTTATTGGACCAATGTTGGCTAATTATTCATCAGCATTGAGTGATGTAAAATTCTCCGGTATATACTTGATAACTATTGGAATATATTTTTTATCTTATATACTTTTTTACTTATATCAGGGAAAGGAGGAAGTAGTAAATAAAGAAGAATTTACAAAAAGTGTTTATTCTTTATTTTTTAATAAAGTCTTTATTTCTGCAGTTATTTTTGGGATGACTGGATATGGAATCATGAATTTATTGATGATTTCTAGTCCAATGGCAATGGGAATGTGTGGATATTCCTTTTCAGATAGTACAATGGTGTTACAATGGCATTTTCTTTTTATGTTTGCACCCTCATTTTTTACAGGGACACTTATAAAAAAGTATGGTGAAAATAACATTATGATAATAGGAATATTTATTCTTTATGTTTGTATTCTTATGGGAAAAAATGATGAGTCCTTAATGGGATATTGGATTACCTTATCCTTGCTTGGAATTGGATGGAATTTTGTTTATATTGTATCTTCAACAATGATTGCTAAAAATTTTGAAGATTATGGAAATAAAGCAAAAGGATTATTCGATACTATGGTTTTTATTGCTGTATCTATAACTGCTTTTAGTTCTGGATGGCTCCAAAACACATTAGGTTGGAATGGAGTTTTATCTTTAATTGAACCATTAATTTATTTAATGGCGATAGTTTTAATATGGTTAAAGTTTGAAAGTACGACTTAATAAAAGATTTAAGGGTTTAAAATCAGTGTTTTTGACTCAGATTCATCAAATAAAAATCAACTAAAGTTAACTTTTTACTTTTGGTAATTCCACGGTGTAAACTGACCATATTTTTCATATGAGAGAAGACTCCACCTTCAATAGAATTTGTAGTATTTTGAATATTTAAATGCTTATATTTTTTAATTTTATGTGTAAAAAGATAAGGTAAGTTTTTTATTAAACTTCTATAAGCAGATCTAAGTTTTGGCTTCCATGGTTCAATGTTTATATTTCAATCTTTACTTCCTTATATTCTGTGGTTAGAATTGAAGAAAGATTTTAACATTTAATCTCTTCAAATCTAAAATTACAATTTTTTATTTTCAAATTTTCAAAAATTGCACTTCAGATCAGATTTAAATTTTGGGTTGTATATTTTATATATAATTTTTTTATCTTACATTTTTATTATTTAGGTATAATGTGTAATAATAATTTTAAGGAGTTTATATATGGGTAGGTTTGTTAGTAATACGAAAGAATTTTTCAAATACTGTGAAGAAAATGAAGTACAATTTGTAGATTTTAGATTTACAGATATGAAAGGTATGTGGCATCATATTTCGTATATGATGAGTGCAGTTACTAAAGATCAATTAAATTTTGGTATGCCTTTTGATGGTTCATCAATTGATGCATGGCAACCAATTAATAAGTCAGATATGCTTTTAAAGCCAGATGTAGGAACTTCTTTTTTAGATCCATTTACAGCTGATTCTACAATCATTATGATTTGTGATGTTTTTGATATATATAAAGATGAAATGTATGAAAAATGTCCTAGATCAATAGCTAAAAAATCATTGCTACATCTTGTAGAATCAGGAGTAGGTGATGTAGCTTATTTCGGTCCTGAAAATGAATTTTTCATTTTTGATGATGTTAAAATAATTGATTCCATTAATGAGTCTTATTATAAAGTTGATTCAGAAGAGGGTGGTTGGTCATCTAGCACTGATTATGAAATAGGTAATATGGGTCATAGACCAGGAACTAAAGGTGGGTACTTTCCAGTACAACCAACAGATTCAATGGTTGATTTAAGAGCTGAAATGATGCAAATATTAGAACAAGTTGGTCTAGAAGTAATTTTAGGACATCATGAAGTTGCACAAGGTCAAGGTGAGATTGGTATTGTTTTTGATGGTTTAATTGAAGCTGCGGATAATGTACAGAAATATAAATATGTATGTAAAATGGTTGCACATTTAAATGGTAAATCTTGTACATTTATGCCAAAACCAATGTTTGGTGATAATGGAAATGGTATGCATGTGCATCAATCAATCTGGAGAGATGGTAGAAACTTATTCTATAAAGAGGGTGAGTATGGTAATTTATCTGAAATGGCTAGACATTATATTGGTGGAGTATTTAAGCATGCACGTTCAGTTGCTGCGTTTACAAATCCATCTACAAATTCATATAAGAGATTAATTCCTGGATTTGAAGCTCCTTCAATCTTAACTTATTCTTCTCAAAATAGATCTGCTTCTTGTAGAATTCCTTATGGTGCTGGTGAAAAAGCAACTAGAATTGAAATGAGATTTCCTGATTCAGCTGCTTGTCCTTACTTAGCATTTGCTGCCATGATGATGGCTGGTCTTGATGGAATTAAAAATAAAATTGAACCAATAGGTCCAATGGATGAAGATTTATTTGAAATGCCTTTAGATGAAATTAGAGAAAGAAATATTCCTCAAATGCCCCATACTTTAAGAGGTTCATTAGAAGCTTTAATTAGAGATAATGATTTTTTACAACCAGTATTTACTAAAGAAATGGTTGATACATATCAACATTATAAATTTGAAACACAAGTTTGGCCTGATGAAGCTAGACCAACTGCCTTTGAATTTAAATCAACTTATTCTTGTTAACAAATTAAAAAATAATATAAAAAAGCTTAGCTCAAAATGAGCTAAGCTTTTTTAATGCCTACTTATTATTAAAATCAAAGAAACTATGTTTAAAACTCTATAGTCTTTTCATTTGTATTATCTTCTACTATTGGAATATCTATTTCAGGAAGAGGTGAAATATCTGTGTAATACTCTTTTTTTCCATTAATTATTGATGTTTTTATATTTCTAGGTATTGTAAATTGTCTTTTTATTTCTGGATGTATCTCTAAATACTTTTTATAAAAATGTGCAAAAACAGGTCCTGCTGTTGAACCTCCTCCTTCACTTCTTCTCATAGGTGTATTATCATCTTTTCCAAACCAAACTATTGTTTGAATTGTAGGAGAAAAACCACAAAACCATGCATCAACATTATTATTTGTAGTTCCAGTTTTTCCAGCAAGTTGAATACCTTTTACTCTTGCTCTTCTTCCTGTTCCTTTTCGTACTACATCTTGCAAAATACTTTTCATTAAAAATATTTGTTCAGGTGAATTTACATATTTTTCAATTGGTTCAAAGTTTGTAATCTCATTTTTACTATTTATTATACTTGATACTATATAAGGTTCAACTTGTATACCATTATTTGAAAAAACACTATATGCTTTACTTAAATTAATTGGTGATATTGAAAAAGAACCAAGAGCAATTGATAAATTTTTTGGAATATCAGTTATACCATAAGATTCTAAACCTTTATATATTTCAGATATACCAACTTCTGTAACTAAGTTTATTGTTGCAAGATTTCTTGATTGAGTAAGCGCTGCTCTTAAACTTAATACACCTTTAAAATTACTTGCATAATTTTTAGGTTGCCATTTTTTTATTTTATTACCAACTGTATAATAATAGGTTCTTCCAATATCAATTAATTGAGAAGCAGGAGAGTATCCTAAATTTAATGCTGTTTGATACAAAAATGGTTTAGCAGCAGAGCCAGGTTGTCTTTTACTTTGAATAGCTCTATTAAAGGAAGAAGTTTTATAATCAATTCCTCCTACAAGTGCAAGTATCTTACCTGTATTATTTTCAATTGATATCATTGAACCATTTAAAGTTTCAATAAAATACCCCTCTTTTACAGGTTTTTTTTGAGAATCTACATTATTTCTTTCATTTTTTTGCAATTTTGTATCTCTTTTGATGATATTGTCATAACCAAATTTTAAAGACTCCCTAGCAATTTCTTGTGCATCTAAATCAATAGTTAGATTAATTATATATCCACCTGATCTAATATCTTTAATATCTTTTCTTAAAATCTTTAAAGCATAATCTATAACGTAGGGAGCTTTATTTAAAGTTAAAGTATCATTATAGACTTTAGGAATAAAATTAATTGAACTTTCATATTCATTTTTATTAATCCAGCCAAGTTTATACATTCTTTTTACTACTTGATTCGCTCTTGTAAGTGCAAATTTTAAGTTTTTTGTTGGTGCGTAAAAACTAGGAGCTCTAAGAAGTCCCACTAAAATAGCTATCTCTTTTATATTTAGTTCATATAAATCTTTTCTAAAGTATCCTAAAGATGCTGTTTTGATTCCATAATAACCATGCCCAAAATAGACTTGATTTAAATATCTTTCTAAAATTTCTTCTTTAGTTAATATTGTTTCTAGTCGTATTGCTAAAAGTGCCTCTTTTATTTTTCTTAGTAGCTTTTTTTCTCTAGTTAAGATAAGGGTTTTGATTAACTGTTGAGTTAAAGTACTAGCTCCTTCGACTAATTTCATAGTTTTTATATCTTTTATAATTGCTCTACTTATTGCATCAGGGTTAATACCATTATGTTCAAAAAATTGTGTATCTTCAATTGCAACTAAGGCTTCAACTACTCTAGCTGGTATATTTTCATATTTTACATATAATCTATGTTCTTTATCGAAAATATTTGCAATTAGTTTTCCATTTTTATCATAAAATTGTGTTGTTTTCGTTGGGTTGTAATTAACTATTTTGTCTACATCGTGTCTAATTTCTAAATAAAGTTGTAATAACCATGCAACAATACCTAGTGTAATTAGTAGAAAAAATATAAAAATATATTTCATCATATTTTATTTCCTAAATTCTTTATTTATAAAAGTTGAATTAATTAGTTGTTTCGTATATTCACTTTGTGGATTTCGTAAAACTTCTAATGTTTTTCCTGTTTCGATAACTTGTCCATTTTTAATTATAACAATATTATTGCATATTTTTTTGATTGAATTAATATCATGAGTTATAAATAAAATTAAAATATTTAATTTTTTTGATAAATTCTGGATTAATTCTAATATAATATTTTTTGAATTTTGGTCAAGTGCAGTAGTTGGTTCGTCAAGTAAAAGGAATTTTATATTGTTACTTAAAGCAATTGCAATTATAACTCTTTGCAGTTGTCCTCCACTTAATTGGCTTGGAAATCTATTTAAATAGATTGTTTCTAATCCAACTAGTTGAAACAGTTTTATTTTTTTCTCACTTGTACAAAAAAATTGATTTTTTATTTTTGTCATAGGTGAGAGTGAGGTAAATGGGTTTTGTGGAATAAAACCTATGTTCGAGCTGTTAAGTTTGAAATCTGACTTTACATTAAAAATTAAATCTAGATTTGATGGTAAAAGATTTAAAAGTGATCTTAAAGTTAGTGATTTTCCACTTCCACTTTGTCCAATTAAAGCTGTAGATGTATTGATTAAAAAACTTACATCTAGTAGTTTTTTATTTTTTATAGAAATTTGTAATTTTTTTATATCTACAGTTTGACTCATTTAAATTAAAGCCTCATCCATTTCTTGCGGTATTTCTAATTGCATAAGTTTTAAAATTGTTGGAGCAATGTTATTTAAGCTTCCATTTTTAACTTTTTTCACATCAGGTGCAATTATAAAACAAAAAACATCGCCTACTGTATGATTTGTTAAAACTTTACCTTCTTTATCTTTCATCATTTCACAGTTTCCATGATCAGATGTTAAAAGTAAATTATAATCTAGTGTTTTAACTTCTTCTAAAATCAAACCAAGTTCATAATCAACTGCCTCAACAGCTTTAATTCCAGCATTAAAATTACCAGTATGTCCTACCATGTCTCCATTTGCAAAGTTAACAACTATAAAATCTACTTCTTCTTTCATAGCTTTTTTAACAGCAAGACCAACTGCAGGTGCAGACATTTCAGGCTGCAAATCATATGTTGTTAGATCAGGTGATGGAATTAAAACTCGACTTTCATTTAATAAAGGTTCTTCAACTCCTCCATTAAAGAAAAAAGTTACGTGTGCATATTTTTCAGTCTCTGCTGTATGAAGTTGAGATCGTCCATTTTTTGATATTACTTCACCTAAAGTATTTTGAGGAGTCTCTTTTGGAAAAATAATTGCTAAAGGTAAATTTTTATTATATTGTGTCATTGTTGCAATATTTAGGTCTTCATTAAATCTTTTGAATTCATTAAAATCTTTATTTGCAATTGCATTTGATAATTCTCTCATTCGGTCAGATCTAAAGTTACAAAAAATAACACCATCATTTTTCTCAAAACCAGAATAATCATTAAATGAAGTTGGTAATAAAAATTCATCAAAAACTTTATTTTTATATGAGTCTTCAATATAAGTTATAATATTTTTATTAGTTTTTGGTTGTGCAAAGACTATAGCCTCATAACCTTTTTGTACCCTATCCCATCTATTGTCTCTATCCATAGAATAATATCTTCCAGAAATAGTTGCAATTTTTATGTCTTCATCACAAATGTCTAATATTTGATGCACATATTTACATGCAGAATTAAAAGCTACATCTCTTCCATCAGTAATAAGGTGTAAATATACTTTTTTAGAGTTCTTTTTTACAATTTTAGCTAAGGCAATAATATGATTTATATGAGAATGAACTCCCCCATCACTTAATAGTCCTATAAGGTGTATGTTATTTGATTTAATTATTGTATTTTTTATAATACTATTATCTTTCAATGTATTTTTTTCTATCTCAATATTTATTTTTACTAAATCTTGATATAAAACTCTTCCTGAACCAATAGTCATATGCCCAACTTCAGAGTTTCCCATTTGTCCATTTGGTAAACCTACATGCTCTCCGTAAGTATGGAGTAAAGAGTTTGGAATATTTTTAAATAGATAATCATAAGTAGGAGTTTTTGCGTTTGTGAAAGCATTAAAACTGTTTGACTTATTATATCCAATGCCATCTGTAATTATTAGAAGAGTTTTGTTACTCATTGTTTAAACCTTTTAAAATATATATTACATTATAATTTACGCGATTATAGCAAAATAAGAAACTATGTTTCCTGAAAATAAAAGGTTAAAATTTGTTTTATTGGTTTTATCGACATTTAGATATAAATATTTTCCAATATATTTCTGTGAGGGCTGGATTAGCTTTTTTCATATCATTTTTTTTAACAATGTATCTTCTTCCTAAGTTTGTACGTTGGGTAAAAACTAAAAATGCTTCACAGCCTATTTATGAATATGCTCCTGATTCTCATCAAGAAAAAGCAGGAACTCCAACTATGGGTGGAGTTATTTTTATACTTTCTACTATTATTGCGGTATTACTAACTGTGAAGTTAAATAATTTTTATGTTGTTGGTGCAATTTTAACTCTGTCTCTTTTCTCTTTAATTGGTATTAAAGATGATTTCTCAAAAATTTCTCAAAAAACAAATTCTGCTGGACTTAGCTTACGTGCAAAATTGATCTTACAATTTTTCGCAGCACTTATAACAGTAATTGTGTTGATTGTTTATAATCACACAACAACTTTATATGCACCATTTTATAAATATCCAATTTTTGATATGGGATTATTATCAATTGCTTTTTGGGTGCTTGTGCTTATAGCTACATCAAATGCAGTTAATTTAACTGATGGTTTAGATGGTCTTGCAACAGTTCCCTCAATTATGGCCTTTTTTACCTTATCGGTTATAGTTTATATAACAGGTCATGCAATATTCTCTTCATATCTTTTATTACCGAATATAAAAATAGCAGGTGAATTAGTAATTGTAGGAACTGCTGTTGTTGGCTCATTAATAGCTTTTTTGTGGTACAACTGTCATCCTGCCCAAATATTTATGGGAGATAGTGGTTCTTTACCTCTTGGTGCATTAATGGGATATATGGCAATTGTAAGTAAAGCAGAGATTTTATTAATCTTAATAGGTTTTATTTTTGTAATTGAAACGGTTTCTGTCATACTTCAAGTTGGATCTTATAAACTTAGAAAAAAGCGTGTATTTTTAATGGCGCCAATACATCACCATTTTGAAGAAAAAGGTTGGAAAGAGAATAAAATTATTGTTCGTTTTTGGATCATTGCTTTTATGACTAATTTACTTGCTCTGATGAGCCTTAAAATTAGGTAATATGATGATTAGAGTATTAGGAAAAGGAATAACAGCAAAAGCAGTTAAAAAGACTTTTGCTGATGTTACATTATATGATGGTAACAATTTTGATAAATATGATTTAAATTCAAATGATATCACTATTGTAAGTCCAGGAATTCCACCAAATAATAAAATGATTTCAAAAGCAAAAAATATTCAAAGTGATTATGATCTGGTTGCAGATATGATGCCTTTTTCTATTTGGATCAGTGGAACAAATGGCAAAACTACTACAACTCAAATGCTTCAACATATATTTAAAGAGTATGGAAGTGTTTATGGTGGAAATATAGGTACTCCAATATCACTTCTAGATACCAAAGCTCCTATATGGATTTTAGAAACTTCTTCTTTTACATTTCATTATATAAAGAAAGCTAAACCCTCTTTATATTTACTTTTACCAATAAGTGAAGATCATCTTACTTGGCATGGTTCCTTTGATGCGTATAAAAAAGCTAAACTTAAACCACTTGATATGATGGTTGAAGGTGAAATAGCAGTTATCCCTGAAGAGTTTAGAGACTATCCTACTTCTTGTTATAAAATCATTTATAAAAGTTCTGATGACTTATGCAGAATTTTTGATATTAAAAAAGATAAAATAAAATTTAAAGAACCATTTTTATTAGATGCACTTTTAGCTTTAGCCTCAAAGAAGATTTTATTTGATGAAGTTGATTATGAAAAAATAAATACTTTTGAAATTGATGAACATAAAGTAGAAGAGTTTAGAGATAAAAATAATAGATTATGGATTAATGATTCAAAAGCTACAAATGTTGATGCAACAATTAATGCTTTAACGCCATATTTAGATAAAAAAATATATCTCATATTAGGTGGTGATGATAAAGGTGCAAATTTAATACCACTTTTTTTACATATGAAAAAAATCAATATAGAAGTTTTTGCAATAGGAAGTAATCATGAACGAATTATATCTTTATGTAAAGAGTTTAATATAGAGTGTATAAAGTCTATATTTTTGGAAAATGCAATAAAAAATATAGCACTAAAACATGACCTAAATAGCGTTGCAATACTGTCTCCTGCGGCGTCTTCTTTGGATCAATTTTCTTCATATATAGTGCGTGGAAAAGAATTTAAAATATTTACTAAACAGTTAAGCAAAAATTAATGAATATATGGATATAATTTCAATCAAATTTAAGATGGCTCGGTAGCTCAGTCGGTAGAGCAAAGGACTGAAAATCCTTGTGTCGACGGTTCGATTCCGCCCCGCGCCACCACTTAAATTTTTGGATGCTGGTGTAGCTCAGCTTGGCTAGAGCAGCTGATTTGTAATCAGCAGGTCGGGGGTTCGAGTCCCTTCACCAGCTCCATTTTGTATGTCATGCGATTATTCATTGAATACAGCGCTTGACCAGAGCAATAATAAATTTCAACTGGGGAGGTTGGAGAGTGGTCAAATCCAAGGGATTGTAAATCCCTCGCCTATGGCTTCGAAGGTTCAAGTCCTTCTCTCCCCACCATAATATGTATGCGGGAATAGCTCAGTTGGCTAGAGCCTCTGCCTTCCAAGCAGATTGTCGCGAGTTCGAGTCTCGTTTCCCGCTCCATTTTATCTATTGTTTACTGGGAGCTGAGTTATAACGCAAAAACAATATAACTCTTTTTTAAAATAAACTCTCATTTAATATTTTTTTTAGTATATTTTTAGTATAATATGCGTCCAATAATTGATATAAATTAATTTTGTGTTAATATATAAATAGTAAAACCCCTTTGAATAGAGAAGCTATTTGGGCTTATCTATTCAGAGGGAAGTATAAATTTTTAAGGAAAATTTTATGGCAAAAGAAAAATTCGAACGTAACAAACCACACGTTAACATTGGTACTATTGGTCATGTAGATCATGGTAAAACTACTTTAACAGCAGCAATCTCAGCAGTTCTTACGAACAAAATAGGTGGAGAGATGATGGATTACGATCAAATCGATAATGCTCCAGAAGAAAGAGAAAGAGGAATTACAATTGCTACTTCTCATATTGAGTATGAAACTGAAGCTAGACATTACGCTCACGTAGATTGTCCTGGACATGCTGATTATATTAAGAATATGATTACTGGTGCTGCTCAAATGGATGGTGCTATCTTAGTGATTGCAGCAACTGATGGTCCTATGGCACAAACAAGAGAACATATCTTACTTTCTAAACAAGTTGGTGTTCCATATATCATTGTTTTCATGAACAAAGAAGATCAATTAGATGATGAAGATAAAGAAGAGATGTTAGAACTTGTTGAAATGGAAATTAGAGAATTACTTTCTGAGTATGACTTCCCAGGTGACGATACTCCAATCATTACTGGTTCTGCATTCAAAGCCTTAGAAGCTGCTAAAGCTGGTGAAGAAAATGAATGGACTGCAAAAATTATGGAATTGATGGATGCTGTTGATACTTATATCCCAACTCCAAAAAGAGATACTGAACAAGATTTCTTAATGCCTGTTGAAGATGTTTTCTCTATCTCAGGAAGAGGAACTGTTGTAACTGGTAGAATCGAAAAAGGTATTATTAAAATTGGTGAAACTATTGAAATCGTTGGAATTAGAGATACAATTACAACTACTGTAACAGGTGTTGAAATGTTCAGAAAAGAGATGGATCAAGGTGAAGCTGGCGATAATTGTGGTGTTTTACTAAGAGGTGTTAAGAAAGAAGATGTTGAAAGAGGTCAAGTTCTAATTAAGCCAGGTACAATTACTCCACATACAAAATTTAGAGCTGAAACTTATATCCTTTCTAAAGAAGAGGGTGGTAGACATACTCCATTCTTCTCAGGATACAGACCACAATTTTATGTAAGAACTACAGATGTTACAGGTTCTTGTGGATTACCAGAAGGTACTGAAATGGTTATGCCTGGTGATAATGTAGAAATGATTGTTTCATTAGTTGCTCCAATTGCACTTGAAAAGGGTACTAAGTTTGCTATTCGTGAGGGTGGAAGAACTGTTGGTGCTGGTGTTGTTGCAGAAATTCTTAAATAAGGATCGATTATGGGTAAGGGATCAAGTATAAAAATTGGATTAAAATGTGAAGAGTGTGGAGATATTAACTACACAACTAACAAAAATCCAAAAACATTTACAGAAAAAATGACTATAAAAAAATATAGTCCAAGATTAAAAAAACATACAATTCATAAAGAAGTTAAATTAAAGTCATAAGACTTTAATTTAACTCTTTAATTTAGAACTTTCAACTAGGTCAGTAGCTCCAATGGTAGAGCGCCGGATTCCAAATCCGACGGTTGTGGGTTCGAGCCCCTCCTGGCCTGCCACTAAATTTTTTTAAAAGTAGTTGATACTTTTTTTAAAAGAATTTATAAGCTTAAAATTTCTGGAGTCAATTTTGAATAAATTTAAATTATATTATAAAAATGCAAAAGAAGAGTTACATAAAGTAATCTTCCCTATAAAACAACAAATTAGAACCGCATATCTTTCTGTCTTTATTGTTGTAACTGTTATATCTTTATTCTTAGCATTAATTGATGCTATAATGTCTGTAAGCTTATCAGCTGTAATAAATTAAGGAAATAAGAATGGCACATCAATGGTATGCGATACAAACTCACTCAGGTAGTGAGTTAACAGTAAAAAGAGCACTTAGAAGATTAGCTGATGAAATGAATGACGGAAGAATAGCTGAAGTTTTAGTTCCAACAGAAGATTTAATTGAAATTAAAAAAGGTAATAAAACTATTATTGAGAGACCTTTATACCCAGCATATGCTTTTGCAAAAATAGATCTTGATACTGGTATATGGCATGCAATTCAATCTATGCCAAAAGTTGGAAGATTTATTGGTGAAGCTAAAAAACCAACACCTTTATCAAAAAAAGACATTGATTCTGTTTTGGATAAAGTTAATAATAGAGCAGCAGCAAAACCAAGAATTTCATTTGAAGAGGGTGAAATGGTTAGAATAAAAGAAGGTCCATTTGCAAACTTTAATGGTGTTGTTGAAGATTTTGACTTAAGCGCTGGAATATTAAAATTAAATGTTTCAATTTTTAGTAGAAATACACCAGTTGAAATATCTTATACACAAGTTGAACGAGTAGTTTAAAACATAAATAGTCATTAGGCAAAAAACTTAGTTTCTTCTATAGTTTTCTTGCCTAATGGCTAAAACATTAAGTATTATAAACAAAAAAAAGGAAATTAGATGGCAAAAAAAGTAACTGGTATACTTAAACTTCAAATACCTGCTGGCGCAGCCAATCCATCACCACCTGTTGGTCCTGCATTAGGGCAACGAGGTGTTAATATTATGGAATTCTGTAAAGCTTTTAATGAAAAAACAAGAGATAAAGCTGGATTTAAAATTCCAGTTATAATTTCAATTTATAGTGATAAAAGTTTTACATTTGAATTAAAACAACCGCCAATGACTGATTTAATTAAAAAAGTTGCTGGAATTAAAAAAGGTTCAGATAACGCTTTAAAAAATAAGATTGGTAAATTAACTAAAGAACAAGTATTAGAAGTTGTAGATATGAAAATCTCTGATTTGAATACTGATGATAGAGAACAAGCTACTAAAATAGTTGCAGGTTCTGCTAGATCTATGGGAATTGAAATAGAATAATCTATTTTAAATAGCCTTACCACTAGGCTTTAAAGGTGGTAGCAAAGAGAAACTATATTTCTTAAAAAATAAAAATTGCGGAGAATAAAATGGCAAAAATTTCAAAAAGATATAAATCGTTATTAGAAAAAATTGAAGATAAAAAGTATACATTAGCAGAAGCTTGTGATACATTAAAAGAGTTAAAATCAGCAAAATTTGATGAAAGTGTTGAAGTTTCACTTAATTTAAATATTGATCCAAGACATGCTGATCAGATGATGAGAGGTGCAATTGTCCTTCCTTATGGTACTGGGAAAACTGTTAGAGTTGCAGTCTTTGCTAAAGGTGCTAAAATGGATGAAGCTAAAGCAGCAGGAGCTGATATTGTTGGAAATGATGATTTAGTTGAAACTGTTCAATCAGGAGAAATTAATTTTGATATTTTAATTGCAACTCCAGATTGTATGGGACTTGTTGGTAAACTAGGTAGAATTTTAGGACCAAAAGGCTTAATGCCAAATCCTAAAGTTGGAACTGTAACTATGGATGTAACTAAAGCTGTTTCTGATGCTAAAGGTGGTCAAGTCACATATAGAGTTGATAAAAAAGGTAATATGCAAGCTGCAGTTGGAAAAATTTCTTTTTCAAAAGAAGCAATTAAAGAAAATATTGAATTTTTTATTGGAGCTATTAATAAAGCAAAACCATCAACTGCTAAAGGTAGATACTTTACAAACGCAGTTATTTCTTTAACTATGTCTCCAGCTATACAAATGGATACACAAGAGTTAATGGATATCAAATAAGGGTTTAGCCTTATTTGATATTTTAACATTCAATAGTGAAGATAAAAAATCTTTATATTTGAGTGTTATTCAAAACACTGAAATAAAACTGAAGACAGCTGGTAAGAACGTCCTCGTTTCTTATAAGTCCCGCCTAAGTCTATGTTTTGAAGGGAGGAATATATAAATGACTAAACAAAAAAAATCTGAAATAGTTAACTTTTTATCTTCAGAATTTAAAGAATCACAAGCTATCGTGGTTTGTAACTTTAAAGGTATTACTCATGGAGATTTAGAATCTTTAAGAGTAGATGCAAAAGCTAACAATACAAAAGTTCAAGTTGCTAAGAATAGTCTTGTAAGAATTGCAGTTAAAAATGCACACTTAGGAGATATCGAATTAACTAGTACTAATATTTTCTTGTGGTCTGAAGATCAAATTTCAGCTTGTAAAGTTGCTGATAAATTTGCAACTGCAAATCAAGATAAATTTGAAATTACTTCCGGTATCATTGAAGGTAAGATCGCTGATCTTGCGACTGTTAATGCATTTGCTAAGTTAGCATCTCGTGATGAACTTCTTGGTATACTTGCAGCTACTTGGATGGCACCACTTACTAATTTCACAATTGGTCTGGATGCACTTAGAAAGAAAAAGGAAGAAGAGGCAGCTTAATTATTAAGCGATAATAAAAATAAAAATAATAAGGAAAATTGAATGGCAATTTCTAAAGAAGACGTATTAGAATATATCTCTGGTTTATCAGTACTTGAATTATCAGGACTAGTTAAAGAATTTGAAGAAAAATTTGGAGTATCTGCACAGCCTGTTGCTGTTGCTGGTGTTGCTGGTGGAACTATTGAAGTTATTGAAGAACAAACAGAATTTAATGTTATCATTAAAGATTGTGGAGCTAAGAAAATTAATGTTATTAAAGTAATTAGAGCATTAACTGGTCTTGGATTAAAAGAAGCAAAAGGACTAGCTGAAGAAGCTGGTGGAATTGTTAAAGAAGGTATCTCTAAAGAAGATGCTGAAGCTGCTAAAGCTGATTTAGAAGCTGCTGGAGCAATTATAGAATTAAAATAATTACTAAATACTTGTAATTATACCGTTATACAAGACTTTTGTCTTGTATAAAGAATAGTATCTTTGAAGGCTAAGGTTAGAATTTTATTAAATTTTAACCCTATCCTTTAAGGATGCTTTTGTGCTTTATATACAAAGCTAAAAGTAAACCACATTT
Organism: Halarcobacter sp.; assembly: GCA_965243765.1. Classification (GTDB taxonomy): domain Bacteria; phylum Campylobacterota; class Campylobacteria; order Campylobacterales; family Arcobacteraceae; genus Halarcobacter. Next base: position 144,209 of record CBDEWB010000019.1, on the reverse strand, counting down.
TTTATAAGGTCGACAATGTTAAACTCTTTAAAATCTGGTAATAGACTTAGAGTTGATTTTGCAAAAAATCCTCAACAAATAGAAATTCCAAATTTATTACAATTACAACAGAATTCATATGACAATTTTCTAATGGTCGGAAAAGATGACAGAAGCAAAGCTGGTATTGAACAAGTTTTCAAATCTGTATTTCCAATACATGATGCTCAAAATAGAGTAACTCTAGAGTATATAGGTAGTGAAGTAGGTAAACCTAAATATAATGTAAGAGAAGCAATGGTTAGAGGACTTACTTTTTCAATTCCTTTAAAAATTAAAATTCGACTTACATTATGGGATTTAAACGAAAAAACTGGTGAAAAAATAGGTGTTAAAGATATGAAAGAACAATCTTTATTTATCCGTGAAATTCCATTAATGACAGATAGAACTTCGTTTATAGTAAATGGTGTTGAAAGAGTTGTTGTTAATCAACTTCACAGATCACCTGGTGTTATTTTTAAAGAAGAAGAATCAAATACTGCTGGTAATAAACTAATTTATACAGGTCAAATTATTCCAGATAGAGGTTCATGGTTATACTTTGAATATGATGCAAAAGATGTGTTATATGTAAGAATTAATAAAAGAAGAAAAGTTCCTGTAACTATTCTATTTAGAGCATTAGGTTATTCTAAAGAAGATATTATTAAACTATTCTATCCAATTTTAAATGTTAAAATTAAAAATAATAAATTCTTAACTGAATTTCATCCTGAAGATTTTACAGGAAGAGTTGAATTTGATATTAAAGATGATAAAGGAAACTTAATCATTGCAGCTGGAAAAAGATTAACTGCAAGAAAAGCTAATGCTTTATTTGAAGGTGGTTTAAAACTGGTTGAATATCCAATTGATTTACTAATGGAAAGAAGTACTGCAAATACTATTTTTGATCCAGAATCTGGAGAAGTTTTATTTGATGCTTTAACTGCTTTAGATGAGTTAAAATTAAAAAAACTTTTAGATTTAGGATTTGATAGTTTTGATATTGCTAATGATTTAGCTAAAGGTGTTGATGGATCTATTATTAATGCATTTAAACAAGATGCTGAGTCTTTAAAATTATTAAAACAAACAGAACAAATTGAAGATGAAAATGATTTATCTGCAATTAGAATTTATAAAGTAATGAGACCAGGTGAACCTGTTACTAAAGAAGCGGCTAAAGAATTTTTAAGAAAATTATTCTTTGATCCTGAAAGATATGACTTAACTAAAGTTGGTCGAATGAAAATGAACCACAAACTAGGTGTTGATGTTCCTGAATATGTTACAGTTTTAACATATGAAGATGTTATTAAAACAGTTCAATATTTAGTTAGAGTAAAAGCAGGCCATGGTCATATTGATGATAGAGATCACTTAGGTAACAGAAGAATTAGAGCTATTGGTGAGTTATTATCAAATGAGTTACATAATGGTTTAATTAAAATGCAAAAAGCTATTAGAGACAAAATGACTACTTTATCTGGTACTTTAGAAGATATTATGCCTCATGATTTAGTTAACTCTAAAATGATTACATCAACTATTACTGAGTTTTTTACATCTGGACAATTATCACAATTTATGGATCAAACGAACCCATTATCTGAAGTTACTCACAAAAGAAGACTTTCAGCACTTGGTGAAGGTGGACTTGTTAAAGAAAGAGCTGGATTTGAAGTAAGAGATGTTCACCCAACACATTACGGAAGAATCTGTCCTGTTGAGACTCCTGAGGGTCAAAATATTGGTTTAATTAATACTTTAGCTACTTTTTCAAAAGTAAATCCTTTAGGATTTATTGAAGCTCCATATAAAAAAGTTATAAATGGTATTGTTACTAATGAAATTATTTATGTAACTGCTACACAAGAAGAAGGTGTAATTATAGCACCTGGTTCTACTAAAGTTGATGATAATGGTAAAATTATTGAAAATTTAATTGAAGTTAGACAAGATGGTGAAATCTTACTTGTTGATAAAATGGATGTTAAATTAATTGATATCTCTTCTCAAATGGTTATGGGAGTTGCAGCTTCATTAATTCCATTCTTAGAACATGATGATGCCAATCGAGCACTAATGGGTTCAAACATGATGAGACAAGCTGTTCCATTATTAAGACCTAATGCTCCTATTGTTGGAACTGGTTTAGAAAAAACAGTTGCACGAGATGCTTGGGAAGCTATTAAAGCAAACAGAGCAGGTGTAATTGAAAAAGCAGATTCAAAAAATATTTATCTTCGTGGTGAAGATGAAGATGGTGCTTTTATAGACCATTATGATGTAAGTAAAAATGTTAGAACAAATAATAATACTTCATTCGGCCAACGAACAACTATTAAAGAAGGTACTATTGTACATGCTGGACAAGTTATTGCTGATGGTCCTGCTATGGATAAGGGTGAGTTAGCTGTTGGTGTTAATGCTATGGTTGCTTTTATGCCTTGGAATGGTTATAACTACGAAGATGCAATTGTATTATCTCAAAGATTAATTAAAGAAGATTCTTTTACTTCTATGCATATTTATGAAAAAGAAGTGGAGTGCAGAGAGCTTAAACATGGTAATGAAGAAATTACTAGAGATTTACCAAGTGTAAAAGAAGAATCAATTACTAATTTAGATAATTCTGGAATTATTAAAGTTGGTACTTATGTTAGACCAGGAATGATTTTAGTTGGAAAAGTTACACCAAAAGGTGAAATTAAACCAACTCCGGAAGAAAGACTTTTAAGAGCAATCTTTGGAGAAAAAGCTGGACATGTAATTAATAAATCTTTATATTGTCCTAGTTCTATGGAAGGTACTGTTGTTGATGTAAAAGTATTCACTAAAAAAGGATATGAAAAAGACGAAAGAGCAATTATTGAAACGGAATTAGAAAAAGCTGATCTTGATATGAAACATCATGACAAACTTTTAATGCTAGATAGAGAAGAGATTTTAAAAATTAATGATTTATTAGCTAAATCAGATTTATTAAAAGATGTAGAAGTTCAAGAGACAACTTACAAAAAAAGACAAAAAATTCCTTTAGATGTTTTAGTAAATATAAATAGATTTGCTATGAAAAAAGTTGTTTCTTCATTTTCACGTGATGTTGAAGAACGATATACAGCTATTAAAGAACATTTTATTAAACAAAAATCTACTCTTAGAAAAGATCATGAAGAAAAACTTAATATTTTAGAGCATGATGATATTTTACAATCAGGTGTTATTAAAAAAGTAAAAGTTTATATTGCAACTAAGAGAAAAATTAAAGTTGGTGATAAAATGGCTGGGCGTCATGGTAATAAAGGTATTGTCTCTAATATTGTACCTCAAGTTGATATGCCTTACTTAGAAGATGGAAATACAGTGGATGTTATTTTAAATCCTTTAGGGGTTCCATCAAGAATGAATATTGGACAAATCCTTGAAGTTCATTTAGGTTTAGTTGGAAAAAAACTAGGAGCTCAAATTCAAGAAATTTTTGATGCTAAACGAAGTGAGTTTATTAGTGAATTAAGATCTAAAATGTCTGATATCGCTTCTGTTGCTAAACTTATGGATGGTAAAGCATTCATGGATAATTTAAGTGATGATGAGTTAATTGATTATGGACGAGACTGGACTAAAGGTGTTAGATTTGCAACTCAAGTATTTGATGGAGTTAAAGAAGAAGAATTTGTCAAATTATTTGAATTAGCAAAAATTGATTCAGATGGTAAAACTGTACTTTATGATGGTATGACTGGTAAACAAATGAAAGAAAGAGTAAATGTTGGTTATATGTATATGCTTAAACTTCATCACCTTGTTGATGAAAAAGTACATGCAAGATCAACTGGCCCTTACTCTTTAGTAACTCAACAACCAGTTGGTGGTAAAGCACTATTTGGTGGTCAAAGATTTGGAGAAATGGAAGTGTGGGCACTTGAAGCTTATGGTGCAACTGCCGTTCTTAAGGAAATGCTTACAACTAAATCAGATGATGTAGAGGGACGAACAAGAGCATATCGAGCTATTGCAAATGGCGAAAATGTTCCAGCTTCAGGTGTTCCTGAAACATTCTTTGTATTAACAAAAGAGTTAAAAGCATTAGGATTAGATGTAGAAATTTTTGAGGAGACTGAAGAAGATGAGTAAAAAAGAAAGATTATTAGTACCAATTGAGATTCAAGAGTTAGAAAGACCAACTGACTTTTGTGCTTTTCAATTAAAACTTGCAAGTCCTGAAAAAATTCTTTCATGGTCTTCAGGTGAGGTTAAAAAGCCAGAAACTATTAACTATAGAACATTAAAGCCTGAAAGAGATGGGCTTTTTTGTGCAAAAATCTTTGGACCAGTAAAAGATTACGAATGTCTTTGTGGTAAATACAAAAAAATGAGATACAAAGGTGTAGTTTGTGAAAAATGTGGAGTTGAAGTAACTTCATCTAAAGTTAGACGACATAGAATGGGACATATTGATTTAGTTGCTCCTGTTGCTCATATTTGGATGGTTTCATCACTTCCTACAAGAATAGGAACACTTTTAGGTGTTAAATTAAAAGATTTAGAAAGAGTACTTTATTATGAGGCATATATCGTAAGTGAAGCTGGTGATGCTTATTATGATAATGAAAAAACTAAAAAAGTATTAAAATTTGATATCTTAAATGAAGAACAATATAGAACTATTTATGATTTATTTGAACATACTGGTTTCGAAGCAAATATGGGCGGTGGTATAGTAAGAGATTCTTTAGAAAACTTAGATTTAATTGAATTATTAACTAAATTAAAAGTTGAAATGTCAGGTACTAAATCTGAAGCTAAAAGAAAAACTATTATTAAAAGACTTAAAGTTGTTGAAAACTTTATAAATTCTGGAAATAGACCAGAATGGATGATATTAACTCAACTTCCAGTTCTTCCACCAGATTTAAGACCTCTTGTTTCACTTGATGGTGGAAAATTTGCTGTTTCTGATGTTAATGATTTATATAGAAGGGTAATTAACAGAAATAACAGACTTAAAAGATTAACAGAACTTGATGCTCCTGAAATCATTATTAGAAATGAAAAAAGAATGCTTCAAGAAGCTGTTGATGCTTTATTTGATAATGGTAAAACTGCTAATGCGGTTAAAGGTACTAATAAAAGACCTTTAAAATCTTTATCTGAAATTATTAAAGGTAAACAAGGAAGATTTAGACAAAACTTACTTGGAAAAAGAGTAGATTTCTCTGGTAGATCTGTAATTGTAGTTGGTCCTACATTAAATATGGATCAATGTGGACTTCCTAAAGTTATGGCAATAGAGTTATTTAAGCCACATTTAATGGCTAAACTTGAAGAAAAAGGTTATGCAACTACGTTAAAGTCTGCAAAAAGATTAATTGAAGCAGAAACAAATGAAGTTTGGGAATGTTTAGCTGAAATTGTTGATGAATATCCTATTCTACTAAATAGAGCACCAACACTACATAAACTTTCTATTCAAGCCTTTCACCCAACATTAATTGATGGTAAAGCTATTCAGCTACACCCTTTAGTGTGTGCTGCATTTAATGCCGATTTTGATGGGGATCAAATGGCTGTACATATTCCTTTATCGCAAGAAGCAGTAGCTGAAGCTAAGATTCTTATGATGAGTTCAATGAATATTTTATTACCTGCATCTGGTCGTGCTATTGCAGTACCTTCACAAGATATGATTTTGGGTATTTATTATCTATCATTAGAAAAAGATGGTGTTAAAGGTGAACATAAATTGTTTACAGATGTAAATGAAGCTCAAATTGCATTAGATATGAATGAAGTAGATTTACACGCAAAAATTAGAACAAAAATGGATAATAAAATTATTCATACAACAGTAGGAAGACTTATTATACATGAAATCTTACCTGATTTTGTACCTGTTGAATTATGGAATAAAATTTTAAAGAAAAAAGATATTGGAAATTTAGTTGATTATATTTATAAGCATGGTGGATATGAAGTAACTCCAAAATTCTTAGATAATCTTAAAAATTTAGGTTTTAGATTTGCTACTGATGCTGGTATTTCTGTATCAATTGATGATATTAGAGTTCCACCAAGTAAACCTGGACATATTAAAAAATCTAAAAAAAATGTTATTGAAGTTCAGAAACAATTTTCTCAAGGTTTATTAACAGAACAAGAAAGATATAATAAAATTATTGATATCTGGACTGAAGTTAATAATACTCTTGGAAAAGAGATGATGGAACTTGTTGAAAATGATAAGGGTGGATTTAACTCTATTTATATGATGGCTGATTCTGGAGCTAGAGGTTCTGCTGCTCAAATTAGACAACTTGCAGGTATGAGAGGTCTTATGGCTAAGCCAGATGGATCTATTATTGAAACTCCAATTATCTCTAACTTTAGAGAAGGTTTAAATGTACTTGAATACTTTATTTCTACGCATGGTGCTAGAAAAGGACTTGCGGATACTGCACTTAAAACTGCAAATGCTGGATATTTAACAAGAAAACTAATTGATGTATCTCAAAATGTTAGAATCACAGTTGAAGATTGTGGTACTCATGAGGGCATTGAAATTACAGATATTTCTTCAGGAAATGAGTTAATAGAAGCTTTAGAAGAAAGAATTACTGGTCGTGTAATTGCTGAAGATATTATTGATCCAATTTCTAATGAAATATTATTTACAGAAGGTTCTTTAATTTCAGAAGAAGATGCGAAAATTGTTGCTGAAGCTGAAGTTAAATCTGTAGTAATTAGAACATCATTAACTTGTAAAACTGAGAATGGTTTATGTTCTAAATGTTATGGTCTAAACTTAGGGGAGCAAAGAAAAGCAACTCCTGGTGAAGCTGTTGGTGTTGTTGCTGCCCAATCAATTGGAGAGCCAGGAACACAACTTACGCTAAGAACTTTCCATGTTGGTGGAACTGCTAGTGCAACTCAAACTGAGAGAGAATTAAGAGCTGATAAAGAAGGTTTTATCAGATATTATAATATCAAAACTTATGTAAATAAAGATGGGCAAGTAATTGTTGCAAATAGAAGAAATGCTGGTATTTTATTAGTTGAACCAAAAATTAATGCTCCCTTTAAAGGTAATATTATTGTTGAAATAATTCATGAAGAAATTATTTTGACAATTAAAGGCGCTAAAGAAGAGAAAAAATACCACTTAAGAAAAAATGATGTTGCAAAAGCAAATGAACTTGCTGGTGTTTCAGGTAAAATTGAAGGTAAACTTTATTTACCATACAAAGATGGTGTTGAAGTAGAAGAAAATGAATCTATTGTTGAAATGATCAAAGATGGTTGGAATGTTCCAAACAGAATTCCTTTCGCTTCTGAATTAAAAGTAAAAGATGGTGCACCTATCACTTCGGTTATTTCTTCTGGAGCTAAAGGGAGAGTTAAATATTATAAATTAACTGGCGATTACTTAAAAAGACGAGAAGATATTAAAGCAGGAGATAAAGTTGAAGAAAAAGGGCTTTTTTCTGTAATTATTGACATAGAAGATAGAGAAGCTCTAAGACACTATATTTCAAGAGGTTCGGTTGTTAAATTAGATGATAATACTCTAATTGAAAAAGATACGATTATTTCTCAACCAGAAAGTAATGAACAAGTTGTAATTGCTGAATGGGATCCATATGCAAACCCTACTATTGCTGAAAAAGCTGGTAAAATTTCTTTTGAAGATTTAATTCCTGGTATTACTGTTGCTGAGCAATTTGATGAATTAACAGGTACTTCTAAATTAGTTGTAAATGAGTATATTCCAACAGGATATAAACCTGCTGTTGTAATTACAACAGCTAATGATGAAATACTTAGATATACATTAGATCCTAAAACTTCGCTATTTGTAGCCGAGGGTGAAAATGTTGGGGTTGCTGATATTATTGGTAAAACTCCAAAAGCAACTCAAAAATCAAAAGATATTACTGGTGGACTTCCAAGAGTATCTGAATTATTTGAGGCTAGACGACCTAAAAATATTTCAGTGTTAGCTTCTTATGATGGAATTATTTCATTTGGTAAACCATTAAGAAATAAATCTAGAATTATCATTACTGATGAAAATGGAAAAACATCTGAATATTTAGTTGAGAAATCAAAGCAAATTTTAGTACATGAGGGTGAATTTGTTCATGCAGGTGAGTCTTTGACTGATGGACAAACTTCTCCGCACGATATACTTAGAATTTTAGGAGATAGAGCTTTACATTACTTTATTGTTTCTGAAGTTCAACAAGTATATAGATCTCAAGGGGTAAATATTGCTGATAAACATATTGAAGTAATTACATCTCAAATGTTAAGACAAGTCTCAATTGTTAATGGTGGAGATACTAAGTTTATTATTGGTGATATGATTTCTAAAAAAAGATTCAAAATTGAAAATGCGAGAATTATAAAACTTGGTGGTAAACCAGCTATTGCTGAACCATTACTTCTTGGTATTACAAGAGCTGCTGTTACATCCGATTCTATTATCTCAGCTGCATCTTTCCAAGAGACTACAAAAGTCTTAACAGAGGCTGCAATCTCTGCTAAAATGGATATGCTAGAAGATTTAAAAGAAAATGTTGTAATTGGTAGAACAATTCCAGTAGGAACAGGTCTTTATAAAGATAAAAAAATTAAATTTGCAGATATAGAAGAAAAGTAATATTGGGAGTGTAAATATAACTGTGTAAACCTTAAAACATAAATTTATTAGATAAAATATTTAGTAAATTAATTTTAAGGATTTACATCATGGCAATATTAAATTCTGACTTAATAAAAAATATAGGCGTCTAAATAATTACTTTTTTTAATAATTTAGTAAATAAAAATCAACCAATATAAGTTTCATACTTTTGCTTAATTCACGATGTAAACTAATCATATTTTTCATGTGTGAGAATACTCCACCTTCAAGTGCATTTGTAGTATTAAAAATATATAGACCTTTATAGTTTTTATATGTAAAAAGGTAAGGTAAATTTGTTTTCAAACTTCTATATGCAGATCTAATCCTAAGATGTGTATAGTGAAACTCACCAGTGATATTATTAACAGTAATTTCATACAAGAAATCTTTATAATTTTTATATCAATTATCTAATTTAATAGTAAAGTTTTTTGGTCTTCTTTGAGAACTAAACCATCTATTACAATGCTTGCATTCCAAAATTTAAATCTGAAGTGCAATTTTTAAATTAAAAAAATCATACCAATTTTTACCTTAAGCTGCCATTTCAAGACCATAAAAGACTTCATTTGGAGTTTTCCAATTTAAAGCTTTTCTTGGTCTATTATTTAATTTATCTTCAATCATTTTTATATACTCAATTGTTATATTTTCAAAGCTGGTTCCTTTAGGGATATACTCTCTTATAAGTCCATTTGTGTACTCATTTAAACCTCTTTCCCAAGAAGAATATGGATGACAAAAATAATGGTCATAATCTAAAGCTTTTGATATATTTTGATGATTTGTAAATTCTAATCAATTATCAGATGTAATTGTAAAAATTTTATCTTTTAATGGTTTTAAAATTCTTATTGTTTCATTTTCAATATCAATTGCTTTTTTAGTTGTAGGGATTGAAATTCTTACTAATGATGTTACTCTTTCAACTACTAGTTGTTATTGCACCTTTTTTACCTGCTCCTACTATTGTATCTATCTCCCAATCCCCAACTCTACTTTTATCATCTACTATCTGCTCTCTTTGTGATATAGAGATTCTATCTTTAATCCTACCCTTATGTTTAGCTCCATACTTGGCTCTTCTATGTCCTGTATGGTGAAATCTAAGATGAGTATATAAATCCCCGCCTTTGTGTTTATCTTGTTCTATAAATAGGTAAATACTTACATAGGATATATCTGCAAGATTAACCTCTTTTAATCGTTTATCTATTTGCTCTGGTGACCAATCTTTTATTATATATTTTCTAATAATATTTTTCAATTTTATATCTATCTTTAAATTAGACTTTTTTGAGGCATATATTCGTCTTGTTACTGAAGCTTTATGAGCATTTATAGCACTATAACTTTGTTTTTGGCTACTGCTATTTCTTTTTAGTTCCCTGCTAATTGTAGATTCACTTACCTTTAGTTCATTTGCTATAAATCTTTGATTAAAATTTGCCTTTTTTAAAGCTGCAATATGATACCTTTCTTCTTGGGTTAAATGTTTATATTTCAATCTTTACTTCCTTATATTCTGTGGTTAGAATTGAAGAAAGATTTTAACATTTAACCTCTTCAAATCCAACATTACAATTTTTATTTTTTTATTTTTAAAAATTGCACTTCAGATTTAAATTTTGGATATTTTATATAAATTGAGGTTGAGTTCTTTCACAGTCTCCTTGGAGAGAAACAAGCCAAAAGACGCGAAAATATCAAGCCGTTAAATCGCCCTGTTCCTCACTTTAGGCGTTAGGCAAAGAAATTAGCTTTACTACTTATAAATACTTTATTGGATAAAATAAAATTATTAAACAACACTCATGGAGAAATTAAATTGAAAGCAAATGAAAAAAAGTTTACAAGATTTTTAGAAGGTTCTGATAAACATTTTGTAATACCAGTTTATCAAAGAAATTATGATTGGAAAAAAGAGCAATGTAAACAATTATTTGATGATTTAATAGATATATCAAAAATAAATAGAACACATTTTCTAGGCTCTATTGTATCCATTTATTATGATGATGGTGAAGATTTAGAATATCTAATTATTGATGGTCAACAAAGATTAACAACATTATCACTACTATTGTTAGCAATATATAAAATAATAGATAAAGATTTACTTCAAACAAATGTCAATAAAGAACAAATTAGAGATGAATATTTGATTAATAAATATTCAAAAGATGATAAAAAAATCAGACTAAAACCAGTAAAAAATGATAAGAATGCTTTTGCTTCACTTTTTAAAGAAGAAGAAGATGATTATATACAAGATACAAATATTACAATAAACTTTCAATACTTTTATGAAAGAATACTAAAAAAAGAACTATCAATAGATAAATTATTTTTAGCAATAAAACAACTGATAATAGTTGATATTGAATTAAAGAATGGGGAAGATGACCCTCAATTAATTTTTGAAAGTTTAAATTCAACAGGTTTAAATTTAAAAGAATCAGATAAAGTTAGAAACTTTATTTTAATGAAAGAGAATTTTGCAACACAAGAAAGATATTACACTCTTTACTGGAATAAAATAGAAGAAAATACAAATTATAATGTTAGTGATTTTACAAGGGATTATTTAACTATAAAAGAAAGATCAATCCCAAATAAAAATAAAGTATATTTACATTTTAAGAGATATGTAACTAGTAATATTCTAAATATAGAAGAATTATTAAAAGATTTATTAAAGTTTTCTACATACTATAAAAAAATTATTAACTCTAAAGTCAATACTGATGAAGTTAGTCTTATTTTAAATAAAATAAATAGATTAGAAAGTGTTGTAACCTATCCATTTATAATGGAAATATTTGAAGATAAAGACAATGATATAATTTGTGAAGATGATATAAAGTCAATATTAAATATTATTGTAATATTTGTATTTAGAAGACTGATATGTGAAGTTCCTACAAATGCTTTAAATAAAATTTTTATGGTTATGTGTAGAGAAATCAAAAAACATAATGATTTTAAAGAACACTATGTTGAAATATTTAAATATATTATTACTAGAAAGAAATTAACTCAAAGATTTCCAGATGATGAAGAATTTGGATTAAAAATAGTTCAAAAAGATATATATAATTTTAAAAGTAAAAATAAACTGTTTTTATTAGAACAATTAGAAAATTATGACAATAAAGAGCGAGTTGATATTGAAAACCTAATTAGTAACGATACATTAACTATTGAGCATATTATGCCACAAAAACTTACACCAATTTGGAGAGAGTCACTTGGTTCTGATTATGAAGCAATACAGGAAAAATATTTACATACATTAGGTAATATTACATTAACTGGTTATAACTCAAAATTAAGTAATAAATCTTTTTGTGAAAAAAGAGATATGAAAAAAGGATTTAAAGAGAGTAGATTATTTTTAAACAAAGCATTACATAATTTAGAGTATTGGAATGAAGAAGAGATTATAAATCGTGCAAATTATTTAAAAGATAGAGTATTGAAAATTTGGACTTTCCCAAATAGTGAATATCAATCAGAAGAAGATAATTTTAAAATATTTACATTAAATGATGATGATATAAGTTTTACTGGTGAAACAATAGTATCATTTAAATTTATGGAAAATAAAGAAGTAGATATAGAAAGTTGGAGAGATTTTTATAGGAAAACAACATCTATTTTGTATGACTTAGATCCAGTTAAGTTTAAACAAATTATTCTTCAAAAGGATTATAGTTTTACTAGCTCAGTGGATAGGCATAATCACAAATTTGGTGATTTTGATATCTATCTCAATCTAAGTTCTGACGTTTTTTTATCAAGATTAAGAATGATGTTTATAGGTGTTGATTTAGATTTAAATGATTTAAATTTTACAATTTTATAAAAATAAAAGGAGAAAATAAAATGGCAATAATATCAATGTTTTATGGAATAATAATATCAATGTACTATTTTGATAATAAACAACACAAAACTCCACATATACATGTGAAATATCAAGATGAAGAAGCAGTATTTTCAATACCTGATGGAAAAATATTAAATGGTACTATGAAAACTAATAAAAGAAAATTAGTTGAAGCATGGATTTTAATTCATGAAGATGAATTAATGGCAGATTGGGAATTAGCAATCAGTGGTGAAGAAATATTTAAAATAGACCCTTTAAAATAGGAGGTAATAAAATGTATCCAAGAATTAAAGATGTAAAAGCACAAGATGATTATAAAATCTTACTTACCTTTACAAATGATGAATTAAAAATATTTGACATGAAACCATATATAAACAAAGGTTTCTTTAAACAACTTCAAGAAAGAAGTTATTTTAATACAGTAAAACCGTTTATGGATTCTATTCAATGGAAAAATGGACAAGATTTATGTCCTGATACATTATATTTGGATAGTCAAAGTGCCTAACAAAACAGACTGTGAAGATTTCATGAAACTTTAAATTATAAAAAACCTATGAATGTATACTTTGAAAGTGTCAAGTTTCACCACGTTGTACCATTTCAAAAGCAATATGTTGAAACACATCTGGTAAAATCTTAAATATTTCAGGTTTCGTTTGAAACCAACTTTGAACTGCATCAAATGGAGTTCTAACTTTTAATTCTTTTTTTAAAGAACCATGTCTTCTATTGAAGTTGTAGTATATCAAAAATTTATTTAAATCTTTTTTAACGTCATATATATTTTCATAGTCTTGGGCTTTGATTGTAGCGTTTTTAATAGTTCCATTTACTCTTATCTACCATTGCGAGACCACAGCACAACTAAAAAGATCTATAAAATCTTATTTTTTCAATTTTTAAAAAATATTTATCATAAATTATCATCTCAAATCTATATTTATTCCTAATTCTAATTGAATTTGCTCTATTCTTTCCTCTCTTTATCATCTTATTCTTACGTTTTGTGCCTTTATTTTCTTATGGGCAAATAGTTTTAGGTTGGCAGCTATACATGTAATGGTGAAATTCATATTATTCCTGAGCAGTCCTGTAAACCTTGTTGTGGATTGTTTCATGCTGGTTTTTATTAAAGCAAATGAATGTTCAACTTTTGCTCTGATTTTATGTTTTGGTTTTTCATTTTCTCTTTGATTCTTTCTATCTTCATCACTCATTTTATTTCTCTCTTTAAGACAAACATTATTTTTAATATCTTTTTCTTTTAGTAGTTCATCAATAGCTTCTGATTTATAAGCTTTATCTGCACCTGATGATTTAATATCATCACCTAATTTTTCAACAAATGTATCAACGGTAGATATATCTGAGGTATTGGCAAATGTTGTCATTGTTTCTAAAATAGCTCCTGAATCTGCATCTGTTGCTATATGATTCTTATATCCTGTTGCATATTGTTTTTTACCTGCTTGATAACCTGTTCTTACATCTTTATCTATCTTTTGTTTATGCTCATAACTATCATCTTCAATTATCTTTTTTGAAGTTTCAATATCTTTAGTATCTTTATTTTGAATCTCATCAAGTTCTTCATTTTTAAGAGTTTTAGAGTTATAAGATTTCTTTTTTAATAATCTTGATATTTGTTTTGATGATGGTTTTTTCTTTTGTAATTCTTCTTCAATAAGTACATCTATCGCTTTATTTAAAGCTTCAACCTTTTGTCTACTTTCACTTTTTTGTTCTTTATTTTTATTTTTGATTCTATTATTATGAGACTTTGTTAATGTTGCATCTACCAGTACATCTTTACCACCTGTTGCTATTAATCCTGCCTTTTCAAGTTGCTTATTAATATTTGTAAAAAGTTTACCATGAAGATTATTTTTAATTAAAGAATTTCTAAATCTACCTGTTGTAGTTGAGTCTGGTGCTAATGATTCTAAGCTTAATCCTGCAAATTTCATATAAAGTAAATTTACATTAAGTCCTTCTTCAGCTTTTTCATCACTTAAATCATAAAACTTCTGAATAAGTAAGATTTTAAACATTAATATTTGATCATATGCTTGTACTCCACATACATTTTTACTTCCTGTTCCATTCTTCTTTAATACAGGTCTTAATTTATTAAAATCTATTATAGAATCTAATTGTTTTAAAAAAGAATCTACATATTCTAATCTATCATTAAGAGCATAATCTGAAAAAGAGAGGTTTGAATCTTTAAATGCCAATTTATTACCTTTTTGCTTAAATATCTTTAATTTATATGTGTAATTATAGCTAAGAATAGCCTTTAAATACCTTAACTAAAGGCTTGGTTGAGATTTATTTTAGAGTGTTACTGTGCAGTGGTCTCAATATAGTACCTGAGTTAGATTAAGTTTTTAGGCGCCTATATTTTTTATTAAGTCTATTTTAACAACTTATGCTTCTTAAAAATTAGAAATTTTCAAGGTAACGCACTATCTATTCTTATTTTAAGAACAGTAGCATCCATAAAGATAATATAATTTTATTTTCCTAAACAAAAAGAACCAAACATAATATCTAACATTTGTGTATGTTCATAAGGTCTTGTAATATTACTTATATTTTCTAAAGCTTCATTGATATGATATGCAAAAAATTCTAGCTCACCTGTGCTTAAGGGAGAACAGGCTTCGTGTATATGAAATAATGTTTGAGAAACTGAATCTACTTGTCTTTGTGAAACAAGTGTCATCTCATCACTGCTACTATTTGTATCTAATAGCTTTTCTATTTTAATAATTAAAGATTTTATACTCTTTTTTGTACTTAACTCTATAAATTTATCAAGTTTTGATTTATCAAACTTACTTGGTAAATCTATTTTATTTAAAACTTTTATTATCTCTTTATTAGAAGTTTTTTCTAAAATATTTAATATCTCTAAATCTTCACTATCATATATTTTACTATTATCAAAAAGTAAAATTACAATATCTGCTTCATCTATGGCTTCGATTGACTTTTTTATACCTATTTGTTCAATTTCATCGCTAGCTTCTCTAATACCAGCTGTATCAATGATTTTTATAATATGGGTTCCAATTTTAACTGACTCTTCAATAGTATCTCTTGTAGTTCCTGCAATATTTGATATAATTGCTCGATCAAAATTTAATAATTTATTTAAAAGTGAAGATTTACCAACATTTGGTTTTCCAACAATAGCAACTTTAAAACCATCTATTAAACCTTCACGTCTTTTGCTAGCTTCTAAAGTATTTTCTAATTTATCTTTTATTTTATTAATTTTATTTTCAATTTGTTCATATATATCAGAGGGTAAATCTTCTTCTGCATAATCAATAGTAACTTCAGTATATGCAAGCATGAAAAGAAGGTCTTCTCTTATATCATTTACAAAATTAGTTAATTCACCTTTTAACTGTCTTGCTAGTAACTTAACAGCATCTTCACTTTTAGCTTCAATTATTTTAGCAATTGCTTCTGCTTTAGATAAATCTATTTTATTATTTATAAATGCGCGTTTTGAGAATTCACCTGAATTAGCTAGTCTAGCACCAAGTTTAACTACTTCACTCATAATAATATTTGAAATAGCTGTTCCACCGTGACATTGAAATTCAACAATATCTTCACCAGTAAAAGAAAAAGGATTTTTAAAATAAATTAAAAGTGCTTCATCTATTATTTCATTATTTGAATTATATATTGAACTTAATGTTGCAAAACGTGGTTTTAAATCATTTCTATTTGAAAGCTTTAGAGCTATTGGTAAAGCATCTTTACCACTAAGCCTAATTATTGAAATTGAACCAATTCCATTGGCTGTAGCTATTGCTACAATTGTATTATCATCTAAATCCAACAATTATTTTTCTTTACTTCGGTACTCATTTACAAGTACGTACTTATCTCCTTTAATATTTGTTTTAACAGCAACATATTTATCTGGGAATTCTTCTCTTAATTTTTTTAAAGCTATATGAATTAAAATACCATCGAGTACTTTAGTTTTATAACTACCTTTTTTTTTAATCATATTAATAACAGGGTCTAAATAAGCATGAATTGCTAATTCTTGATTTTTCAAGAACTCTGCAACTTCTAATCTTAACATTAAACCATATTTTTCATATATCCAATTAAATAAAATATATGATAAAGCTTTATATCTATATCCTTCTTTTCCAATTAAAAGTGCAGAATCATCACCTGTAAATTCAATATATAAAGTAGAATCATCATAAAACTCAACTTTTATATTATCAATACTATAACAAGTATCAGTAAATAAAATATCTAAGTTTTTTCTTACTTCTTTTAGTATCTCTTCATTGTCTTTTTTTACAACAATTTTATTTATTTCAATTTGAACATTTTTTTTATCATAGAAATTATCAAAAATCTTTTCTTTTAATTCTAATTTAGGAGCCTTACTTAATGTAGGCTTATTTTTTTTATCATCTCTTCGTTTCTGTTGAGCTCTTTGTTCATCACGTTTATTTGAATCATTAATTTTTTTAGAAACATCTTCAATTTTAATATCTTTGTTTTTAATTTTATTTTCTTTTGGTCTTTTATCTCTTCTTTGAGTTCTTTTTAAAGAAACAGAAACAATAGCATTTTTCTTACCAAAACCTAAAAACCCTTTGCTTGGTTGCTGTACAATCTCAATATCTAATTGTGTAATTGAACAAGCAAACTCAGCTGATGCTAATTCATATACTTCTTCTAAACTTTTTGCTTCAAAATTTTTCATAATAGTCTCCTACTTTTTATCAGCTCTTTGTTTTTTAAATAGTGTATTAATGTAATATTGTTGGGAAATAGTAAATACATTATTTACAAACCAGTAAAGTGTTAATCCTGCAGGGAACCACAAGAAGAAAAATGTAAATACAATTGGTAACATTTGGAAAATTTTCTTTTGCATCTCATCTTGCATAGAATTTGGAGTAATTTTTTGTTGTAAAAACATTGAAGCACCCATTAATATTGGTAATACATAATAATGATCCATTAAAGCTAAATCGTGAATCCAGAATATCCATGGAGAACCTTTTAATTCAATTGAATTTAAAAGTACTCTATATATTGCAAAGAATACTGGAATTTGCAAAATAAGTGGTAAACAACCACCCATTGGATTAGCTCCATGTTTCTTGTAAAGTTCCATCATATGAGTAGATTGTTTTTGTTTATCATCTTTATATTTAGCTTGTATTTCTTTCATTTTAGGAGCTAAATTTTTAAGTTTTTGCATAGATACCATACCTTTGTATGATAAGGGATAAAGAATGGTTTTAAGTAAAATTGTTAAAGTTACAATTGTCCAACCCCAGTTTCCAATATAACTTTGTAAAAAAGATAATAATTGAAACATTGGTTTTGCTAAGAAAGTAAAAAATCCATATTCAATTACATCTGTAAGTTCTTTATTTAATTTTTCTAAAACTTTAAAGTTTTTTGGCCCAAAGTATCCAGAAAAAAATAAGTTGTTGGTTCCATGAATAAAACCTTGTGGGTTATTCTCTGAATCTGGCATAAGTGATACTTGAAAAGGTTTGTTAAAGTTATAAATCACTGTTGTGTAATATCTATCAAAACTAGATAAAAATTTAATACCCTCATATGATTTTACTTTTTCTAAATCTTCATCTTTAATTAATTCTGTACTAGAATCTTTTAATTTTAACATCAATCCATGACTAGCATACATATCAACTAAAATATTTGGTCTAAACCCATTAGTTATAAAAAATTGTTCTTTAGAAGTAGAGTTAATTTCTAAATCATAATGTCCATCTGGATAAACTGTAAAGTTTTTAATTAGTGTAACACCTGTTAAACTTTGAGTTAATGTAAACTTTTTAATAGACTTAGTAGCATTAATAGCACCTATTGTTGTAGTATAAGCTACTTTAAAAGCTTCATTATTAACATCAACATTTGCAAATCTCACTTCTAGAGGTTTTAATTGATTAGCTTCAAATAGTTTAAATCTATTTCCCTCTTCATCTTTATACTTCTCTTCTAAAAGTGTTACTTGTGCAACTCTACCAAATTTATCAATTTGTATAATATTTCTTTCTGTTGTAATTGTAATTAAAATATCAGCTTTACTAATCTCTTTTGAAGATAATGCAGAAATTGATTTTGTCATATCATTTTGAGATATACTAACTTCAGTTGAAGTATTTACTGCAATATCTGGGGCAGATTTTTCTTTCTCTATTTTTGAAATCTCTTGATGCTTTAATTTTTTTTCTTGTTGAGGCTTTAATACTAAAAACTCATATGCTATAAAAAATATAAACACTATTAGTGTCATTATTAACATTCTTTTTTGCATACCATTATCTTGATTCATGTTATTCATTATTGTTCTTCCACTCCCGATTTTTAACTATGAGATATTTATTATTACTTATTGGAATTAACCAATATATAATTTTAATTTTTTTGAAATGTATATTATTATGTTTAACAATTTTAACTTCTGGATAATCGAATCCACCAGGAAAAAGCTGATTACATTTTAATATGCGTGATATTGTAAAATAAATTGCCTTAAAGAAGGTATTGTTTTCTAGTTGCCATAGGGCATAATTTGAACATGTTGGGTAATATCTACATGATCCGAAAGATATTACACTTAAATACCGTTGATAAAACTTAATAAAATATTTAAATAACCAATTCATTTATTTAAATAGTTCAAGTTTTTTATTGCATATTTAAAATCTTTTTCTAAGTCTTTAGGACTTTGTTTAAAGATTTTATTTTTTGCTACAAAAATATATTTGCCAGTTTTGATTTTTTTTTCATAAGTTACGCACAATGCTCTTATTCTTCTTTTAGCATGACTCCGTTTTACAGCATTACCTACTTTTTTTGAAGCAATAAATGCCATCTTTAATTCTTTATCATGCGAAAAAAAAGCGACAAAAGAATGAGTATGCCATTTTTTGCCACTTTTATAAAGTTTATTTATTTCGCTACTAGTATTTAAACGATGATTTTTATTTAAACAGTTAATCTCTTTCTGCCTTTAGCTCTTCTAGCTTTAATAACTCTTCTACCATTTTTAGTAGCCATTCTAATTCTAAAACCATGAGTTCTTTTTCTTGGTGTATTATGTGGTTGGTATGTTCTTTTCATATTCTTCTATTCCCCTATTCACAAATTAAGTCGCATATTATAATTAAACTATACTTAAATTATGTTTAGTTTTAAATTTTGGAAAGTATGAATCAATTAATCTTTACAATAACCTCATCATCTTTCACATCAAAATCTACATATGAACCTTCTATAATTTTATCTTCTAAAATTAAATCAGCAAGTTTATCTTCAACTATTTCATAGATTGCTCTTTTTAGTGGTCTAGCCCCATACATAGGGTCAAAACCAACTTTAGCAATATAATCTTTTGCATCTTTACTTAAAGATATAAAAATATCTTTCTCTTCAACTTTCTTTTTAATATTTTCAAATAATATATCAACTATGCTAGTAATTGCTTCAAGACCTAATTGTTCAAAAATAATAATATCATCAAGTCTATTTAAAAATTCTGGTCTAAAATAAGTTTTTAATTCATTTAAAACTTCTTTTCGTCTGCTATCTTGATTTTTTATTTCAATAATTTTTGAAGAACCAACATTTGAAGTTAAAATTATTATAGTATTTTTAAAATCAATTGTAACACCTTTATTATCAGTTAATCTTCCATCATCTAAAACTTGAAGTAAAATATTTAACACATCAGGATGTGCTTTTTCTATTTCATCGAAAAGAATGACACTATAAGGTTTTCTTCTAACTGCTTCAGTTAATTGACCTCCCTCATCATAACCAACATATCCAGGGGCAGCTCCAATTAATCTACTAGCTGCATGTTTCTCCATATATTCACTCATATCAAATCTAATAAGTGATTTTGCATCATCAAATAAAAACTTAGCTAAAGTTTTTGCAGATTCTGTTTTACCTACACCAGTAGGACCTAGAAACATAAATGAACCAATAGGACGGTTCTCATCACTTAAACCTGCTTTATTTCTTTTAATTGCTCTGCTAATTGCTTTTAAAGCCTCATCTTGTCCTATAACATCTTTTCTTAATACAGATTCAACTTGTAAAACTTTTTGTTTCTCACTACTTAACATTTTACTAACAGGAATTCCAGTCCAACGTGAAACTATACTTGCAATAGCATCTTCATCTACACTATTTCGTAGCAAAGTACCCTCTTCTTGCATTTTTTCCCATTTTATTTCATTTTGTTTTATTTTGTTTTCTAAGTCAGGAATTTCTCCATATTCAATTTGCGCAGCTTCTTCAAATTTTGACTCTCTTTTGGCAATTGAAGCTTTTGATTTTAATTCTTCAATTTTTATTTTTAACTGACTTGTTGCATCAAAAGTACTTTTTTCATTTAAAAACCTTGCTTCTAAATTTTGTTTTTCTTCATTTAAATTTGCTAACTCTTTATCTATATCTTTTAGTCTATCTTTATTTTTTTTATTTTTTTCCATTTTTAGAGCTTCTTTTTCAACATTTAAAGTTTGTATCTCTCTTTTTAGTGTTGACAATACAATTGGTTCACTCTCAATTTGCATTTTTAACTCTGCAGCTGCTTCATCAATTAAGTCAATTGCTTTATCTGGTAAAAATCTATCTGTTATATATCTATTAGATAACTTAGCAGCACTTACAAGAGCTGAATCATTAATTGTTACATTATGATGTGTTTCAAGCTTTTCTTTGATTCCTCGTAAGATATGTAAAGTTTCGTTCACGCTTGGTTCATCAACTTTAACTGGTTGAAATCTTCTTTGCATTGCAGTATCTTTTTCAAAATACTTTCTATACTCTTTTAAAGTAGTTGCTCCAATTGTATGAAGTTCCCCTTTTGCTAAACTTGGTTTTAAAATATTTGCAGCATCCATACTACCTTCAGAAGCACCTGCTCCTATAATTGTATGAATTTCATCTATAAATAAAATTACATTTCCATCTTTTTTAACTTCATCAATAACAGACTTTAATCTATCTTCAAATTCACCTCTATATTTTGCTCCTGCAATTAAAGCTGACATATCTAAAGTTATGACTTTTTTATTTTGCAAAGAGGTTGGTACTTCTTTGTTTACAATTCTTTGAGCAAGTCCTTCTGCAATTGCAGTTTTTCCAGTTCCTGGTTCACCTATTAAAATTGGATTATTTTTTGTTTTTCTAATTAGAATTTGCATCATTCTATTAATTTGTTCGTCTCTTCCAATTATTGGATCAAGTTCCCCATCAATAGCTTTTTTATTTAAATCAATTCCATATTTATTTAAAGCTTCTAGATTATCATCAGAACTAGCACTATCAATACTAGCACCTGCTCTCATAGCTTCAAGCTCTTTTTTTGTATCAAGTAAATTTATATATTTACCTAAGACATTTTTTAACTCTTTAGAGTCAAGATTTGCAAGTAACCAAGTATCAGCAGCAATAAATTTATCTCCAAGGTTCACCATATAACCTTCTGCTTTTTCTAGCGATTGCATTAAATTTCTTGATAATTTTATATTTTCTTTAGTTACACTAGAAACTGAGCTTAGTTTTAAAACATATGATTTTACCTCTAATTCTAAAGCTGCTTTATTTATATTCATTTTATTTAATAACTGATTTAATACAGAGTTTGTATTAGTTAATAACGCCCATAGGAAATGAATCACTTCTACTTCTTGATTTTTATTATGTAAAGCTAGAGCTATAGAAGAATCTATAGTTTCACTTACCTGATTTGTTAATTTTTCAAATAATTTGTTCATATTAGCACTCCTTATATTTAACTGCTAATAAAATTATAGCACCTTGAGTCTATATTTGTCAAGTAAAATATTTTAAAATTAATATACTATAAATTTTACGATGTTTTTATTTCTTAAGTGGAATAGATAAAATAAAATTAGCGTCTTATAATACCACAAGAAGTCAAGACAACTTTTTATAAATCCTAATTCCTTTTTACTCCTATTGCTCTATGCCACAATTTTAACTAATTTATCATAATTCTTATTATTTATTTTTAAACTATCATAATAAAAACTTATTTGTTTTTTATAATTTAGATTATCATAACATCAGATTATTATTACATGGTACCTATAAAAATTAACAAAAGACCTAAAAATAAATCTATATAAAAATACTTTAAAATCCTTCAATAAATAAATTTCATAACACTTTTTAGCTATAAAAATCATAAGAATTTAACAATATCTGACTTAATTAAAAATATGGGTGCATAATCTCCTATTTTTTTATAGTTTACAAGATAATAATCCACTAAATTCAACTTCAAACTTTTACTCAAACCACGATGCAAACTAATCATATTTTTCATATGTGAGAATACTCCACCTTCGAGTGCATTTGTTGTATTTGATATTGTTAAATTCTTATGATTTTTATAGGTAAAAAGATAAGGAAGGTTAGTTCTTAAACTTCTATATGCAGCTCGAATTCTTGGATGAGTATAATGAAGTTTACCAGTGGTCTTTGAGATTGTTTTTTCATCTAAAAATACTTGATATTCATCATACCAATCATCTAACTTTTGAGTTAAATTCTTTTGAGTAGTATGAGTTAATCTTGATACAATTTTCTTTAAATCTTTACTAGCCTCAAGTTTAGATTTCATAGTGATATATCTTTGTACAATCTTCTTTTGATGGAAGTGGCACATTTGTATTGGAATGTTATTAAAGGCTTTAGATAAGCCTCTCTTTCCATCGAGAGTAGTACTTGTGATTGTGTATCCTAAATTAAACAGCTCTTCTTTTAAATATCTATAGTCTTGAACTAGTTCACTTTGAATATGCTTCCAAATTAGTATCTCTTTTGTCTCAACATCCTTGAAAACTAAAGTACCAAGTTTATCTTTTCTTTTTCCATAAAAAGTTGCATCACATACTAAATTAACTGCTCTGGGATGATGCACTTTATAATCAACAATATACTCATCTCTTTGCTTCATTATCCATGGAATAGATCTGTCATATTTAGCTGCAAGTTGTTTGAGGGTTTGTCGATGTAAAAAGTACACTTCAAAGATAATCTTATGGAGTTGTTCTGGTCTTCTGTTAGAGCTAAATGAAGTTTTACAGTCTTTACAAAAGTACCTTTTAATACCTCTTCTTGAACCTCTGTTTTGAGTGTTATCAGATTGACAATTTATACATATTTTAGAGCTTTTTTACAATCATTTGTAAATAAACCTTTGTTTACTCCCAATATACCATAGTTTAAACGATGTTTTATGCACCCATTTTTTTAATTAAGTCAGATTTTATAGATCTTTTTAGTTGTGCTGTGGTCTCCCTATCTCTTTACATATAAAAACTACAGAAAATTATCTATTTCAAATACTACAAATACACTTGAAGGTGGAGTATTTTCACACATGAAAAATATGATTAGTTTACATCGAGGATTGAATAAAGGTTTGAAGCTGCATTTGGTAGATTATTATTTAGTCAATTATAAGAAAAAGTAAAAAAGTAAGCACCCATTTTTTTAATTAAGTCGTTATTTATGATAGCTAAATTGCTATGTTTTTATTATATGAGGATTTGTTATGTACACTCTTTCAATAAAAGTTCAAATTGTTCTCTTGGTGTTTTAAACTTTAATTTTTTAATTGGCATATTATTTAAACCATTAATAATATCTAATAAATCTTTTTCTTTATCCATATTATGATGGATATATGGTAACATTTGAGTCATTGAAGCTAATACACTTTTATTGTTAGTTTTGGAAAATTTTATATTTTCCATACTTTCTAAAATAATTTCAAATTTCTTTTGTTCAAATCCTAAATTTAACATAGTTTTAAAAATATTTTGTTTTATGATTTCGGAGAAATCTTTAAAATCATTTTTTTCAAAACCATATAAATAAAATGAAAATAATGTTTTATCATTTGTTATTAATATTGCATATATTTTACCATAGTCTAATATATTACAATGCCAATTTTCAATATCTTCATTTGTATTTGGTATTTTAAAATTATTTGGATTCTTGATTTTTAGTATATCTAATAATTTTTTAGTACATTTTAAATTCATTTTACTTGTATGTTCCTTTGTGTATATAACGGCTAAGGTGAGGAAGATGTGGGTATCACGACTTGATAATCTGAATTTTAAAGTATCTTAATACGACACTTAAAAGCTTAATATTTTCGCAGTGTACACTTATTTCTCTCCTTTGAGACTGTGAAAGAACTCAACCTCAAATTATATAAAATATTATAGCAAATTTACCCTAAAATCAACTAAAAATAACCATCATAAAACCACTAAAATAGTATAATATATAATATATACTATATAAAGGCAATTATATTGGTATATACAAACAAGGATTAGATAGAAATCAACAACTTATTTTTCCACCAAGATTAGATGAGTTAGTTGATGAATATGTAGAAATATTAAATATATCTGATTTAAAGATTAAAACCAAAAAAAGTTTAATAACAGATGCTCAACCAGTATTCCATCCTAAGTTATTATTAAAAACATATATCTACGGATATTTGATTTAATATAGAATTCTTTAATTTCTGTGTCCTGATTTACATTACCACTCCAAAAGCCTTAAATTAGATTCTAAATAAATCTTTTGGATTTACGTGTGCAGAATTTTTTATTGCTTGAAAAGTAAGGGTATTATTAACTCTTCCTACAACATAACCTTTTTTAATCCATCTACCAACTTTTAGTGATGGAGAAATTTTATCTAAGTGAGAGTAAATTGTATATAACCCATTTTTATGTTGAATAATTACAACATTTTCTAACATTCCTGCATTTTTCTTTGCATATACAATTTTACCATTAAAAATAGATTTGACTTTTGCTTGTTTTCTTCTTGTTTTTAAAATCACTGATTCATTAAAAAGTTTTATTTTATATACTGGATCATAATATGTACCAAACTTCTTTACTACTTTAAAAGAATCAAGTGGTGAAATAGTTTTTTTGCCCTTATATCTTACAATCTTGACCCCAGAAATAGAAGAACCAAGCATTCTTATATCTATATCAATATTTTTTGCATATTTGTTATTTCTATTTTCACTTACAGAATAGTCTTTATTTTTACTAGCCGATTTCCTAGATTTTAATTTTTTTTTCTTTAGAAGTGCTAATTTTTTTGCTTTTGAAAGTTTTTTTGCTTTTGCAATTCTAAGTTTCCTATCTTTAATAATCCCTTCTTTTTTTAAAATATTTAGTTTACCAAGAAGTTGTTTTAGCGAGTTCTGTTTTTGTATAGTTATTTTTAACTCTTTTTGATAATCTTTATGCTTTTTTTCTAAAGACAATAAAGATTTAGAGTATTTTTGTTTAAGAGTATTTAGTATGACTTTTTTCTTTTTTCTTTTCTTTATATAATTAGTGATTTGTTTTATTGTATTTTTATTTTCTTTTTTATTTTGTGTTAAGAGTTCATAGTTATTATTTAGTTTTAGAATTTTATCTTTTGAGTTTTGTGATAAAATAGTATAAATCTCCGAATCTATTAGTTCCTCTAAGCTATTTTCACTTGCAAGTTTAAGTGCAATTGATGATGAAAAGTCTTCTATAATAGTTTTTACGATCTGATTTGCATTATCTTTTTTTTCTTTGATTAAAGTATTTGAATTCTTTTGTAAACTAGATAGTGCTGATTTTGATTTTTTTAATTGTTCTTGATGCTCTTTTATATCTTTATTTATAATTTTTATATATTTTTCTAAATTACTTAATTCATTGTTTTGATTTGAAATTTGTTTTGCAAGAATTTTTACTTGTAAATTTTTTTTCTTCTGTATATATGCATTCTTTTTAAATATTTTGGTACTTTTTTGAATCTTTTTATTAATACTTTTAGTAGATGAATTTGAATATGAAAATAGTAAAAATACAATTAGAATATATTTAATCATCATTTATTTTGTACTTAAATAATACACCAAGAATTGTAATAATTGAAATACCAAAAGATAATAAGAAAATTTTCATTAATGAACTTTCTAAAGTAAGTGATAGAATTATAATATTACCCAAGTCATTTGGCAACAACATTGAAATATCGTTAATTAAATACATAAAAATACCAGCAACAATTAAAAATGAAATTAAAGAACTAAAAATTGCATAATTAAGTATTGTTGATGCGCTGTATAAAATTGATGCTCCATGAAGTTTTAAAATTTTTATTTTTTCATGATGTTCAAAAAACCAAATTCGTATCTGTTTTGAGATAATAATTATTGCAAAAATTGTAATTATAGTAAATAATACAAAACTAATTTGGCTAAGAAGTAATAAAAGAAGATAAATATTATTATGATTTTTGGAAAATATTTCTACTTTACGTACATTTTTATTTGTATATAGAATATTTTTTATAGTCTGAAGTTCTGAAGTTGTAGGAAAAACTTCAAGCTTGATTTTATAAAAATGTGGAAGTTTTCTTTTTAATAAATTAATAGATGATTTTGATAAGTTTGATTTAATATTTTTAATGATATTGTTTCTTTCTAGTGTTATGATTTTATGAACCCTTATATTAGCAAGCTTAGCTAGGTTCTCTTTTATTAAAGGAGTATTAGTAATTACTACTATTGAGTAATCGTTTGCAATAGTTTCTTTGTAGTTCTGTAAAATATTTGAAGCAAACATATATATAATAAATGACAATAACATTGCTGTTAATGGAACAATAAAAGAAAAAGTATTTTTAAGAAACTTCATAAATTATTCCATCTTCAATAGATAGTTGTCTAAATCTTATTCCAAAGTTTTTAGGAACTCTATGTGTTACTACTACAACTGTAATTCCAAGTTGTTCATTTGCACCTTTTAATAAGTTCCAGACTACATCAGCTGAATAATCATCAAGATTTCCAGTAGGTTCATCTGCAATTATTATTTTTGGATTATGTGCTAATGCTCTTGCAACTGCCACTCTTTGTTGCTCCCCTCCACTTAACTCATTTGGATAATAACCCTCTCTATGAGCAAGTTTCACATGACTTAAAAGCTTGATAGCTTGTTCTTTTGATATATCATGTGAATAACTATTTATTTTAAGTGGTATCATAATATTTTCTTCAATTGTCCACTCTTTAATAAGTTTATAATCCTGAAAAATAATACCAATATCCTTTCTAAGTTTTCTTAGAGGTTTTCCATTTATTCCAAATACTTCTTGATTATCAATTTTTAAACTACCATGTTTTAAAGGAATTTCTCCATAAAATGATTTAAGAAGTGTTGATTTTCCGCTACCACTTGTTCCACCAATAAATATAAACTCTCTCTCTTTTATAGAGAAATTACCTTTTTTTATTATGTATTTATTCTCATCATATGAAAGATATATTTTTTTGGCGGTAATCATTATTTTAACATCTCTTTTAGTTCATTATGTGCTTTAATATTTGAACTTGTTGGAATTGGTAAATCTTGAAAATATACTGCTTTATTATTTTTAATTATAATATATTTACTTACTGGTCTATCAAAGTTTCCAAAAGTTACTTGTAATAAGCCTGAATTTTCTTTATTTTCAATTATAAAAATATCTTCAATATGAACAAAATAGTTATCTCTTACAAGAGATTTTGTTGAAATATTTTTAATAAGTTCCTCAAAGTTTATTTCATCTGGAAAAGAAAAATCAAAATCTAAATTTATTTTTTCATCTTCTTGATTACAAATTAAAATCATATCATAAATATTTTTACCTTGTTTTTCCCATCGATCCTCGTATTTACTTGAAATTTCTAAGTTTTTGTTAATATCAATTATAATTCTTCCAGAATTTAGATTTATAAGAAGTTGTATACAGTAATCAAAATATTTTCTACTATCAGTTCTAAGTTCAAGAGTTCCTTTAAGTTTCAATGCTCTTAAAGCTTCCTTTATAAACTCACTTGAGTATATTCTTCTATGAGGTTTTTTATCCCAAGGCACAGGAAAATGTACAAATATTTTTCCAACTTTATTTGATTCTATAAATTCCATAAAAAGTCTAGCATCATAATTTACTACTAAGATATTGTCTAGTTCTTGAATTTTTATTTGTCTTAAAACTTGTTCAATTGATGGAGTATGAATTTCAAGTCCAATAAATTGAATATTTGGATTGTTTTTTGCTTGATGTAGAAGATGTCTTCCACTACCAAATCCAATCTCAATTTGAATTTCTTTTTCTGTTTTAAAATCATCTACAAAATAGTTTATACTTTTTAAATACTTTTTTGCAGGCTCAATTTTGTGTGAAAAATTATGAGTATTTGAAAATATAATATTCGCATCAATTTCTTGTACATAAGAATTTAAAGCATCTTTTATAAGTTTGGTAGGTGCTATTCTTGTAACTTTTTCAGCTTTTATCAAATAATTTTCATCTTTTGTTTTTAAAGTTAATAAAAAATCTTTATTTTCATTTGTTACACAAACTCTATATTCAGAAGCTCTTTCTTTTTTTGTAAAATTATAAGATTTTGCAATGAAATTAAAAGTAATACCTTCCTTTTTTGAAGGAGTTACTAAATCTTTTTTAAATTTATCAAATATAATATGTGGCATATATTAGTTTATTTTCCTAAGTTTTGGTAACACTAGCTCTGCTTTATTTGTTTCTTTAGATACAATTCCAAACTTATCAACTGATTGAATAGAATAACTATATTCAACTCCTCGTACAATATCTTTATCTTCAAATCTTAAATTATTAATACCCTCAAACTTGATAGTTTTACTGTTTAAGAAGTTCTCTTTGATTGTTTTATGAATAATATATGAAACTGCTCTTTTATCACCAGCTTGCCAATTTAAAATTGCTCGTTTTCCTTGAATTTGAGCTAAAGTTATAATTGGTTTATTTAGTTTGCTTAAAGTTACACCCATAACAGAGTTAATACTTAAATCACTTTCTAAACCATCTTTATCAATTGAACTAACTTTATAAAAATATACTTTTCCATCTTCATTAATAAAATCATCAAACTGAAGTGTTTGTGCATCAACTGAATTAATATTATTAAAATAACTATTTGTATTATAACTTCTGTAAATATTGTATCTAACTACATCAGAAGATTCTGAAGGTTGCCAATTTAGTTTGATTTTTCTTGGTAAATTATTACTTATATTTAAATTCAAAATTCCTGCAGGAAGAGCTTTTGTTTGGGCTTTTACAATTTTACTAGGTAATGAGCTAATGCCATCAAATGTGATTGCAACAATTTTGTAATGGTAAATAACATTATTATCTAAATTACCGTCAATAAATTCAGCTTGCAATCTACCGTCAATAGTTTTTAGCTTATCCCATTCACTAGTTTGAGGAGTAGTTCTATAAATTTTATATGATTCTATTCTCTCATTTGAGTGAGGTCTCCAAATAATTTTTATTTGTTTTGGTAGATTTGAAATAGCTTGAATGAAACTAACACCTTCCATTTTTGGTAAAGTTTTAACTATATAATTATTTGTAGTTCTTGATTCAACTTCATTTTTTGTTGCTGAAGATATTTTGTAAACATATTGTGTGTTTGAATCTAAGTCTTCATCAACATAATGTGTTGTGTATTTATTTTTTACAGTGCTTATTAATTTTAGTTTTCCACCATCTTTTTCTAAATTAGCTCTATAAAAATAGTATCCAGTAACTCTAGGATCATCAACTTTTCTCCACTCAAATGCTATAGCATTTATATCAGAGATTGATCTAATAGAAGAAGAATCAACCACTTCTAACGTTTCATCAACTTTTGGTTTTGTTGGTGTTAATAAATTATCTTTATAACTACATCCACTAACTAGTAAAATTAAAACTGTTAATGATGTTAGTTGCATTAATTTTGTCATTTATATTCTCCATATTAAAATTTGTTTGTAAAAAATCATGCATATCATCACGTAGTTTTGTAGTAAAACTCATTTTTTCATTAGTAATTGGATGAATTAAGTACAAATTATATGCATGTAAATAAAATCTATTTATTTTATTTAATTCGCCCTTAAAACCATATAAATTATCACCAAGTATATGCCTATTTATCGAAGCTAAGTGAACTCTTATTTGATGTGTTCTTCCTGTGAAAAGCTTACAAGCAATGAACTCATATTTTTTATTATTTGAAAGCTCAATCTTAGAAAAGGCTGATTTTGAATCTCTTCCTGTATCAGTTACGGCCATTTTTAAGCGGTTATTAGTATTTCTTGCAATTGATTTATTAATAATAACATTATCTTTTAATGCTAAATCTATTATTGCTAAATAATATCTTCCCATTAATTTATCTTCTAATTGTTTGGCAAGTTTTACATGTGCTTCATTTGTTTTTGCAACAACCATAACACCACTAGTACCTTTATCAAGCCTATGTACAATACCATATCTCTCTTCACCGCTAATAGTTGAAAGTGAAATATTTTTTAGTTTTAACCAATCAACTAAAGTAGCATCTTTTACACTAGGTGCTCCGTGAACGGTTAGATTATAGGGTTTATTTATAACTATGATATATTCATCTTCATAAATTATTTCAACTGTTTTATTTTTTAAAGATTCTTTGATAAATTCTATATCTTTAACCTGACTTAGTTCTGGTTGTGGGAAATGGACTTCAATTTCTTGATTTTCTTTTAATTTAAGACCATTTTTAATGATAGTTTTACCATTAACTTTTACAAAACCTTTTTTTATAAGTTGTTCAATTTGATTTCTTGAAGCTTCAATGTTGTTTGCCAAGAACTTATCTAAACGATTTACTTCTTGAACAATAAAATTTTTATCCATTTTTAGATACTCTTTCATTATGCGTTTATTTGACAAAAGAATTATTTCTCATTTTGATTATTTGTTAATCATATTTGTCTTGCCACTTATCTTGCTTTCGTATAATTTAATAAGTGAAACAAATAGAATATTAGCAAATAAACAATTAATTTATTTTAGTTTATCTTTAATTGCTTTTTTTGTGGTGTTTATTATACCCATAAGAAGACATATAAGATTAATACCTTTTTTGTATTGGTTAGGAATTATTCTGCTTTTAGCAGTGGAGTTTTTTGGTGAAACAAGACTAGGTGCAAAAAGATGGCTTAGCCTTCCCTTTATATCTATAACCATACAACCTAGCGAGCTTTTTAAACCTATATTTATTTTGATGTTAGGATATTTAATTCAAAATAAACAGCCTGAAAAAGATGGTTATAATTTTAAAGATTTTTTCCATTTTTCTATTTATATTATCTTACCTTTTATTTTAATAGCAAAAGAACCAGATTTAGGAACTGCCTTAGTACTTTTACTAGTTGGTTATGGAATTTTATTTATTATTGGAGTAAATTGGAAAATTTGGGTAAGTATATTTATAATAATAGGCATAAGTTCACCTTTTGTTTATACAAATTTAATAAAAGATTACCAGAAAAAAAGAATTAAAGATTTTTTATCAGAAAAACCAAGTTATCAAGTACAGCAATCAATTATAGCAATTGGAAATGGTGGTTTAACAGGAAAACAAAGTAGTGAAGCAACACAAACACAATTGAAATTTCTACCAATTGCAACAAGCGATTTTATTTTCGCGTATTTTGTTGAGAGGTATGGTTTCTTGGGTGCTTTTGGCTTGATTTTTATATATGGCTTATTAATCCTTCATCTTTTATCCTTAAACTATTATTTTCACGATGATTATATTATTCGTGTCTTTTCCTCAGGTTTGGGCTTATTACTATTTCTAAATATGAGTATTAATATTTTAATGGTAATTGGTTATGCTCCTGTTGTGGGTCTTCCTTTGCCTATGTTTTCATATGGTGGAAGTTCTTTTATTAATTATATAATTTTATTAGCAATATTAGAAAATTTGTTAGCATTTAGATATATGGATATGTATAGTTACGAGAGGAGATTATAATAAAAGCTCAAAATAATAGTTTTATAGGTTTTGAAGAAGGTTTTGAAGAATCAGTAGCTGTACTTTTTGGAGTTCCTTTTGATGGTACAACTTCTTTTAAACCAGGAGCAAGATTTGCGCCTAGTGCTATGAGAGAGGATTCTTGGGCCATTGAGAGCTATAGTCCATATTTAGATAGAGACTTGGAAGATATAAATCTTTTTGATTATGGTAATTTAGAGCTTCCTCATGGTGATAAAATGAAAGCTTTAGAAATCATCGAAGAAGTAGTTGATAAAATTGTAAAAGCTAATAAAATACCAATTATGATGGGAGGAGAGCATTTAGTTACATATGCTCCTATAAAATCTTTGAGTAAGAAATATTCCAATCTACATATCATTCATTTTGATGCTCATACTGATTTAAGAGAAGATTATCTAGGAGAAGCTTATTCTCATGCCACAGTTTTAAGAAGAATATTTGATTTATTAGGAGTTGGTAAATTAAATCAATTTTGTATACGCAGTGGATTAAAAGCTGAATTTGAATGGGCAAAAATAAATAGTAATCTTGAAAAGTTTACTTATAAAACATTAGAGTCTTGTGTAAAAAGACTAAAAAATGAACCTGTTTATATTACTATTGATTTAGATGTTTTTGACCCTTCTATATTTTCAGGAACTGGAACTCCTGAACCAGGTGGAATAAATTTTCATCAAATGTTAGAAATTATTGGAATTTTGAGTAACTTAGAAAATGTAGTAGGGCTTGATGTAGTTGAACTTTCACCAAAACATGATGCTAGCGGTGTTTCAACTGTAGTTGCCTGTAAAACTTTACGAGAATTGATTTTAGCAACTATCAAGTAAAGTTGATATAATAATTTTTATGAAAAGAATACAACTTTTTATAAATTCTAATTCTCTTTTGCAACTATTACCTTATGCCACAATTTCAGATAATTTATTGTAATTTTCATCATTAATTTTTAAACTATCATAATAAAAACTCATTGGTTTTTTGTAATTTAAAGTTTGATGAAATATTTTATGATTATAAAAATCTACCTAATCTTTAGTATCCCGCCAATTCACATCAGAAGTGCAACACCTCCATCTAAATTAATCCATTAAATTATGTCACTTTTTTCTTGAAAACTCCTTGCAAAATATCTCATTTGGTGTTATATTATTTTTTACTTGCTATTTCATTTAAGGTTTTTTCACCCTTTAAAACTTATAATACTATTTTTATTTTAAACTCTGTTGTATATTTAGTCATTTTTCTGCTCATATATCTACCCTCTTTTTTATTGTTTAATTTTACTCTTTTGAGAATTAAACTTTATAAAAAGCTTTCTTATTTTCTTGGGGTATTATAATTAGAACTACAATCATATATTAAAAATCAGAAGAAAAAAGATATTTCCATAAGAGTAAATGAAAATTATATTTTTATAAAGTAGCAATAAAAATACAAAATCATAAAATTAATAAATGAATTATAATATAGCAAGTTTAATTATTAAAATAAGACTAAGTTTTATAAGATATAATTATAAAAAAACATAAAGGAAAGTTATATATGAATAATTATGATAAATTCAGAAGTTTTTGTAGACCATTTAGAATTGTTCTAGGATTAGTGCTAATTACAGTAGGTTTTTTTACAAATAACCCATGGTTTTATTTAGGTGTTATACTTTTAATTGCAGGATTAGCAGATTTTTGCCCTGTTTGTATGATTAGTAAGAAGTGTACTCCTAAAAACTTGCAAGATTAGTTTATAAAAAGTTGTTAAACTAGAGCTAAATATTTTTTATTTTCAAATAAAATTGATAATAATCAATGAATTTATGTAAAAAATATTATATATTCTAAAAAACTAAAGGATTTATTATTACTTTTACATTTATTCATTTAATTCATTTTTTCTCTGTATTTATTTATGGTGGTTTTTTATTTGTTGATAATCTTTTTTTATCTAAAATGACACAAACACTAAACAAAGAAGAATCAGTAAAAGCAAGAGAGGCTATAATGATGCACGTGAGAAAAGTCGTGCCTTGGTCACTATTAGTTGCAGTTGCTAGTGGTATCTACTTAATTACACAAGTTTTTGGGTCAATTTCAGATGATGGAATGAGTAGTTTTCAAATCATTTTGAGTATAAAAGCATTTTTTGGTTTATGGCTTGGAATTCGTGGTTTTAATCAAAAGTTTTTCAAAATCAATCCTTTTGTATTTACTAGCCATATTTTTCCATTTTTATGTGTAATTCTTATTATATTTTTATCGCAAATAATGTATTCATAAAGAACTAAATATGCTAAATAAAACAATAACAGAAGAAAATCCTTAGAAATTATTCCCACTCTATTGTTGCTGGTGGTTTTGAGCTTATATCATATACTACTCTGTTAATCCCATCAACTTCGTTGATAATTCTTCTACTGATAGTTTCTAAAATATCATGAGGAATATATGCGAAAGTTGCGGTCATACCATCTGTTGCATTTACTATTCTAACACACACAGTATTATCATAAGTTCTATTATCACCCATAACTCCTACTGATCTTACATTTAGTAAAACTGTAAAAGCTTGCCAAGTTTTGTCATAATATCCACTTGCATGTAAAACATCTAACATAATAACATCTGCCTTACGTAAAATCTCTAAATCAGAAGTATTAACAGCTCCCATAATTCTAATAGCAAGTCCAGGACCAGGGAAAGGATGACGCTCAATCATACCTTTAGGAAGTCCTAATTCTAATCCTAATAATCGTACTTCATCTTTAAAAATTTCTTTTAGTGGTTCTATTAATTCAAATGTCATCCAATCAGGAAGACCACCAACATTATGATGTGATTTAATTGTTTTTGATGGTCCTTTTACTGAAACTGACTCTATTACATCGGTATAAAGTGTACCTTGAGCTAAGAATTCAATACCATCGTGTTTTTTAGCTTCTATATTAAATGCTTCGATAAAAGTTTCACCAATGATTTTTCTTTTTGTTTCAGGATCACTTATTCCCTCAAGTCTTGTAAGAAACTTTTCACTAGCATCTATTGTGATTAAATCTACACCACGAGCTTTAAACATAGCTTGAACTTGTGGAACTTCATTTACTCTTAATAATCCATTATCTACGAAAACAGGAATTAATTGATCACCTATTGCTTCAGCCAAAAGTGTTGCAACAACAGAGCTATCAACTCCACCACTTACAGCGCAAAGTACCTTCTTATTCCCTACTTGTTCTTTTATTTTTGCTATTTGTTCTTTTGCAAAAGAACCCATATTCCAAGTTGACTCACAATCACAGATATATTTTGCAAAATTTTTAAGAATTTTTGAACCTTGCTCTGAATGATAAACTTCTGGGTGAAATTGAAAAGCATAAATTCTTTCATTTTCATTTACTATAGCTGCATAAGGTGAGTTTTCACTAGTTCCAATTACTTCAAAACCAGATGCTAAAGCCTCAACTTTATCACCATGAGACATCCAAACTACTTGATTATCTTCTATATTTTTAAAGATATCACTTTCTTTTTTGAACTTTAAATTTGCTTTTCCATATTCATGATGATTAGCTGGTATTACAGAACCACCAAAAAATTGAGAAATAAGTTGCATTCCATAACAAATTCCTAAAATAGGAAGCCCTAAACTAAAGATTTGATCATCTGGATGGTAAGCATCTTGTGCGTAAACAGAAGATGGACCACCTGATAAAATAATACCTTTTGGTGTTCTAGCTAAGATGTCTTCAAGTCTTTCATTGTATGGTACAATTTCAGAATAAACACCTGCTTCTCTTAGTTTTCTTGCTATGATTTGTGTATATTGACTACCAAAATCTAATACAACTATAGGTACATGTTTCATTAAATAAATTCCTTTATTTCTATTATTAAGCACGAATTTTATCTTAAATGTATTTTAAAACTGATAAAGCGATATATTAAATTTCTCACCCACCAATACCTAAAACTACATATTGGAGATACCAAACAGATACTGAAACAATATATCCTATTAAAATAGTCCAAGAGTATTTCATATGAGCACTAAAAGTATAAATACCATGTAATTTACCCATAACACCAACACCAGCAGCAGATCCAAATGAGATTAAAGAACCACCAACACCAGCTGTTAAAGTAACTAACATCCACTGAGATAGATCCATAACGGGGTTTGCTTTTAATATAGCAGACATAACAGGAACATTATCAACAATTGCAGATAAGAAACCAACTCCAATATTTGACCAAGTAGGACCTAATACATCTGTATTATAAACAACTGCTGCTAATCCTAACCATCCTATGAAGTATAAAGCACCTACTGCTGCTAAAATACCAAAGAAAAACATTAAAGTATTATTTTCAATTTTCGCCATTGAATGAAAAATATTCAAGTGATCAACACCATATTTTTTCTTTAAACCATATGAGTAAACTTTAAGTAATGAAAGACCAAACATCATACCCCACATTGCAGGCAAGTGTAATATTTGATGAGACATTACAGCAGAGAAAATAGTAAATATACCTAGTCCCATAACTACTTTTGCACCCTCTACCATTTTTGGTTTAACTTCTTTTTCAATATCAAAAGCAGGAACTTCATCAGGAACAAATTTAGATAATAAAAATGCTGTTATAAGATATCCAATTATTGATGCAGGGAATAAAAATAAGAAGTCAGTAAAAGACCCTTTTCCTGCTGTCCATGCCATAAGTGTTGTAATATCACCAAATGGAGACCAGGCCCCACCTGCATTAGCAGCTACTACAACATTAATAGCACCTGGTACTAAGAAATCTTTTCTTTTTTTTTCAATTGTAATTAATACAGTTGATAAAATAAGTGCTGTTGTTAAGTTATCAGCAATTGGTGAGATAAAGAAGGCTAAAAATCCAGTCACCCAAAATAGTTTTCTATATGTATAACCTTTTGATATAAGTTTATATTTTAAAGAATTAAATACATTCATATGTAATAATGACTCAATATAAGTCATAGCAACAAATAAGAAGAAAAAGATTTCTGCTATTTCTAAAATTAGATGTTGTGCTTGAGTATGAACTAAATTCATATCTAACCCATTTAATGCATAATATGTAGCAACTAACATAAACATAAAAGTACCTATAAATAAAGCAGGTTTAGCTTTATCAATTTTATATTTTTCCTCTGCTGCTACAAAATAATAACCAACAACAAAAATAAATAAACACGCAAATCCAACCCAAGTCATAGTTACATCAGGAATTTCAGATGCACTACCTCCTGAACTTGCAAATAACGATGCTGAAGTAAATAGCAAGGTCATTAAAAATTTTAACATTATTTCTCCTTAATAAAATGAGCTCCAAGTGATTTTTCTCTATTAATTGCAGCTTTTAGAATAGATTTTGCCGTAAGCAACCTTAAAAATAATAATCTTCCAACGTCTTCTTTTAAAAAAGATTCTATTTTTTTCAAAGATTCAATTAATTTACTTTTTTCTCTTATAATAGCGACATTATCCCACATTATTTTTCTTAATATATTTTTAATATCTTTATCAATATTTTTATTTCTTATATATGATTTTATAATTTTTGTATAGTTTTCTTTTTTGATTTTAAAATTATCTTGTTCAATATATTCTACTGCTAGTTTTGAAAAAACAATTCCCTCAAGAAGCGAATTTGAGGCTAATCTATTAGCTCCATGAACTCCTGAACAAGCAGCTTCACCTATTGCATATAAATTTAATATATTTAATACTTTTGCATTTATATCTGTTTGTATTCCACCCATTGCATAATGAAAGGCAGGTGAAATAGGAACTTTTTCAAAAGGTAAATCATAACCTAAATCGTTTAAATTTGAATATATATTTGGAAACCTTTTTCTAAAGAAATCTTTTTTAAAAGTTTCAAAAGAGAGATATATTTCTAACTTAGTTTTATCAAAATAATCAAATATTGCACGACTTACTACATCTCTTGGAGCTAGTTCTCCATCTTTATGATAATCAAACAAAAATCTATAATTATTTTCATCAACAACATAAGCACCTTCACCTCTTAAGGCTTCACTAAGTAGAGTTTTTCTAGCAAATGAGGTACCTTTAAAAACAGTAGGATGAAATTGCATCATCTCCATATCTTTTAAAGTCAAGTTTTTTTCAGCACAAATACCTTGTACTTCACCTGCAATTGTAGTTGAGTTTGTATGGTATCTATATAAAGAACCAATTCCACCACTTGCTATAATTGTATTATGAGCATAAACTGTACTTTGTTCTGTTTCACTAGTAAAATATTGAACTCCATAACAGATATTATCTTGAATTAATAAGTCACTCACAACTGCATTTGTAATAAGTTCATGATCAAACTGTTTTAGTAAGAAAAGATGGATCATTCTTCCTGTTGCATCTCCATCTGCATGTAAAATTCTGTTTCTACTATGTGCTGCTTCTTTTGTATAAGCTAATTCGCCTTTTTCATTTAAATCAAATTTTAAACCATGATCTATTAAATCTTTTATACAAGCAAAAGAATTTTCACTTAAAACTTTTACTGCTTGTTTATCATTATAATTTACACCAGCTGTTAAAGTATCTTTTATATGCAAACTTATATCAGCGGTATCAACTGCTCTAGCAATTCCACCTTGAGCAAAAAAAGTATTACACTCCCAAGGAGATTTTTTACATAAAATTAAAACACTTTTAGCTTTTGGTATTAATCTTGCTGCGTTTAAACCAGCAATTCCAGAACCTATGATTATATAATCATAAATCACTATTTTACTACTTCTTCTTTATTGTGTGTATATATTGGCGGTTTTTTATAGCCACAAGCATTTAAAGATAATAAAACTCCTGCTATAATAACAATATGAAAAAACTTAATGAAATACTTAGTCATCTTAAAAATAATCCTGAATTCAGAAAGATTAATACTCAAGAAACAATTCAAAAATTTATTAAATTATTGCCATTTACCTTGAAGAAAGGTATAAAATTTGCATATATAAAAAGACAAATATTATACTTTGTATTAACCCACCCTGTTTATAAAATGGAGTTTGAGTATAACAAGAGTTTAATAAATACACTATTAAAAAAATCTCATATTGCTAATATAGAAGATATTAAGTTTTTTGTAACAAATAAGATAAAAAAGAAACCTAAAAAAGCCACTCCTAAACATGATACTTTTAAAGAAAGATCATATGGAATCTTTCAAAATAGTATTAAAAATGAAACTTTTCACAAAGAAATTGAAGATATTAGAAATATTATAAAAAACTCTTAAATAACCTTATTCTTTCTTTGTAAGAGGGACAATACTCTTTAACTAAATTCCAAAATTGTTTTGAATGATTTTTGTGTTGTATATGAGCTAATTCATGAATTACAACATATTCTACGATTTCAATTGGATATTTTACTAATAAGATATTAAAATTAAGACCATTTTTATAATTGCAACTTCCCCAAGTATTTTTATTTTTTCTATATTTAATAGAACTTGAATGTA
The DNA here is from genome assembly GCA_965243765.1 of Halarcobacter sp. Lineage (GTDB taxonomy): Bacteria > Campylobacterota > Campylobacteria > Campylobacterales > Arcobacteraceae > Halarcobacter. The sequence goes on along the minus strand of CBDEWB010000019.1, from coordinate 104,061 downwards.
AATTCATTTCATTAGAATATTTTTCAAGCAAAAATGGAATTATTTCTTTTGATTTTTTTCTATAAAATTCATCTAAAGATTTAATAGAAGAGTCTAACATATACTTTTGTCCTAAAAAGAAATACTCATCATTATTTAACAAATCTTTTGTTTTAAACAATATTCTTTTTTCTATCCATTCTTTTTGATCTTTTATTAGTTTCTTTGCATCTTTGATTGTAAAATAAATATTAGAAGATATCACTATAGAAACCCTATTTTTTAGACGTAAATAGGTATGCTTGTTGCTTGTTTTATTTATTAGTTCTACTTCTACACTTTTATTTAATATTGCGGTATTAAAAATCATCACTAGTCCATAAGAAAAATTTAGATAAAATGATATCTAAATTTACTAAGGAAATTATAAAATGAAAATTGCAAAGAGAATGAATAACTTATCTACATCTGTAACTTTAGCTATCACAGCTTTAGGGAGAGAATTAAAAGCACAAGGTAAAGATATTTTGAGTTTTAGTGCAGGAGAACCTGATTTTGACACTCCTGAAGTAATTAAACAAGCAGGTATTGATGCCATTAATGCTGGACATACTAAATACACATCAGTTGAAGGTACTATTGAAACAAAACAGGCAGTTATTGATAAACTTAAAAGAGATCATAATTTAAATTATAAGTTAAATAATATAATCCTAAGTAATGGAGCTAAACACTCATTATTTAACTTATTTCAAGTATTACTTGAAGCTGGGGATGAAGTAATTATTCCTGCACCATACTGGGTTACATATCCAGAACAGGTAAAGTATTCTGATGGAATTCCAGTATTTATAGAAACTGATGATTCAACTAAATTTAAAATTACAGCAGAACAATTAAAAGCTGTAATTACACCTAAAACAAAAATTTTACTTTTAAATACACCATCAAATCCAACTGGTTCAGTTTATTCAAAAGATGAATTAATCTCAATTGGAAAAGTTTTAAAAGGCAGTGATATTTTAGTATTTTCAGATGAAATGTATGAAAAAATTATATATGATGGTACTAAATTTACGGCAGCAGCTGAAGTTAGTGAGGATATGTTTGAAAGAACAATCACAATAAATGGACTTAGTAAATCTGCAGCAATGACTGGTTGGAGATTTGGTTATTTAGCAACTCCAAAAATAGAACTTGTAAAAGCTATGACTAAATTACAAGGTCAAGTCACTTCAAATATTAACTCAATTACACAGCAAGCTGCAATTGCTGCACTTGAGGGTAAGGCGGATGAAACTATTGAAATAATGAGAAGTGAATTTGAGAAAAGAAGAAATGTTGCAATTACAAAATTTAATGCAATCAAAGGTCTTTCTTGTGTCAAACCAGATGGTGCTTTCTACCTTTTTGTAAATATAAAAACTTTTACAAATAATTCAGTAAAATTTTGTGCTGATTTACTTGAAAAAAAAAGTGTTGCACTTATACCTGGTCTTGCTTTTGGGACAGAAGGATACTTTAGATTCTCTTTTGCAACAGATTTAGAATCAATTGAAAAAGGTATTAAAAGAATTGAACAATTCATAAGTGATGAGTATTAATATCTTATGACAACTCACAAAAGAGCTACCTTAGTATCAAGTAGTGTTGCGGCACTACTTACTATATTAAAACTAACACTTGGTATTGCTAGTGGATCAGTTGCCGTTTTGGCCTCTGCAATTGATTCTGTATTAGATATGTTTGTATCAATCTTTAACTATTTCGCAATAACTAACTCAGAAAAACCTGCAGATAAAATTTTTAATTATGGAAGAGGAAAAATTGAAGCTTTAGCTTCAGTAATTGAAGGAACTATTATTACAGTTTCTGGGATCTTTTTACTCTATCAAGCCATTAAAAAAGCAATAAATGGTGAAATTTCTTCTTATATGAATATCTCACTTATTGTAATGGTTTTATCTTTATTTATTACAATATCACTAGTTTTATATTTAAATAAAGTTGCAAAAGATACAAATAGTATGGTTATAAAAGCAGATGCACTTCATTATAAGACTGATGTATACACTAATATAGCAGTTTTAGTATCTTTGATTTTAGTAAATGTTACAGGAAATGAACTAATTGATGTAGTAATTGGTGGAAGTATTTCAATATATATTATTTATTCTGCTTATGAGCTTATACAAGATGGTATTTTAGTTCTTTTAGACCATGCCTTAGATGAAGACACTGTCAAAAGAATAGAAGAGATTATAAAAGAAGAAAATATAGTAAATGCATATCACTTATTAAAAACAAGAGAAGCAGGACATCAAACTTTTATAGATGTTCATCTTGTCTTTGATCGTTTTATTATTTTACTTGAAGCACATAAAATTACTGATATCATAGAAAATAAAATAAAACAAATTAATCCTAAGTGTGATTGGATAATAAACATTCACATGGATCCATATGATGATTTACTTCATTAAGTTGAAATGACCACTTAACTAGACATTTACCTAATCAGTAAAAACCTACTATTTTGAGATTATTTACCTTATTCTTAATATTTTCTTAATTAGTTTTTAAAATTTGCTTGGATTTATCTAGTAATAAAAGACAACTCTTAAAGTTTTTCGGTTTAACAAAAAATTAAGAGGTCTAAAAACTTAAGTTAACTACGATATTACAAGAGTTAAAAAAGGTTTATTTACACATGGCTGTAAAAAACAATAAAACTTGTCCATATTGCTTAAAAAATTATACTAAAAAGATTAGTATTAGAAATGGAATTCAAAGATATAAATGCAATGAATGTGGTCTCATCAAGTATTTCTTGATGAGAAATCAGTATCTCCAACAACTGGAAAACTAAATTTTACTCATTCAAGAGTTAGATCTGCATATAGAAGTTTGATAACAAATTTACCATATTTATTTACATACAAAAATCATAAAAATATTACTATTCATAACACAACAAATTCTATTAATGGTGGAGTATTTTCACTAATGAAAAAACTATTAAAAATTCATAATGGTTTTACTAAAAATTTGAAGTTAAAAATGCTTGATGATTATCTTGTTAGTTATAAGGTAAAGTAATTGTTTAGTCCCTAATTCTCATGGAGTCAGCTATTATTTTATAAAAGGAGTAGATTTATGGGAAATATACAACACTCTAATGCCAAGACGACGCCAAGAATTCGAAAAGAAATACAAGAGTCTCAAGAGACAATCACAGAGTTAGCTGCAAGATTGTCCCTTAATCCAAAAACAGTAACAAAATGGAAGAATGCCAATAGAATCACTGATAAAAAAGTGGACCGACGATAGCAAGGTCAACAGTACTAAGTCAAGAAGAAGAACAAATAATTTGTGAGTTTAGAAGAGTTACCAAGTTTGCACTAGATGATGTTTTTATAGCCCTGATGGATGAGATACCTAAAATGACAAGGTCAAACTTACACAGATGCTTGCAACGTCATGGATTAAGCCGTTTGCCCAAAGAACCCCGTGATAAAACAGAAAAAAAGAAGTTCAAAGAGTATGATATAGGATATGTCCATATAGATATTTCAGAAGTTCATAGTGAAGAAGGCAAAGCCTATATGTTCGTAGCTATAGATCGTGCTACTAAGTATACTTATGTGGAAATTCATGAAAGAATGACTCAGGCTATCGCTTGTTCATTCTTAGAAAACTTTATACAAGATATACCTTTTAAAATCCATACTATTTTAACAGATAATGGAGCTCAATTTACTTATGCACTTCTAAGTGAACATTTAAGACCAAAAGATAAGATTCATCCTTTTGATATAGTATGCCAAAAGTATAAAATAGAACACCGTGAGACCACTGCACAGTAAAAAGTAAAATAAATACTATCAAAACCCTTTATATAAGCCATATATCACTACTATTTAGCTAATATACAGCATAAATAAAAAGGTAAATAATGGCATTTAAAGAAACAAGTAATACATTTTCAGATATAGCAGTAACATCAAGACTAGAAAGAGTAAATTCATTTCTAAAACAAATAGATTCAATTATAGATTTTGAAAAGTTAAGACCAATACTAAATAAAAATGGTATTGGTACAAAAAATGTAGTTGGCTTAAAAGCTTATGATAATGTATTAATGTTCAAAGTATTATTATTACAAAAATACTATAACCTAAGTGATAAAGCAGTAGAAGAAGCACTATGCGTAAATCTATTGTTTATGAGGTTTGTAGGTATCAGTTTAGAAGATAGTGTCCCTGATGATACAACAATATGTAGATTTAGAAACTCATTATTAAAAAACAAACTTTATGATAAATTATTTGATGGAGTCACAAAACAATTAGAAGATAAAAATCTAATAGCTAAAATTGGTAAATCAGTTCTTGTAGATGCAACATTAATAAAAAGTGATAATACAAAAATTAAAGATAAAACCAAAGAACAAAGAAAAGAATCAAAACCTAAAGTACAATCTCATAATGATAAATTAGATATTCTTCTTGAAGAGGAATTAAACTCTAAAAAACCATCTAAGAAAAAAATAAAGTCACTTTTAAAAGCTAAAGAATACAACTCACGAACACTAAAAAATAAAGAGATTGATGATGCTCAAGATATAAATACCAAAGATATAAAAACATCTCAAGCTATTATAAATAAAGAAGAAGATAGTTACAGCCATAAAGATAAGATAGATACTCATATACGAACAGGATACCATGCATCAAAGAAAGCTTACACACAAGGTTATAAAGTTCATATAGCTGTAGATGAAACATCAGGTGTAATACTAAAAGCCATGACCACATTTGCAAATACATCAGATATAGATACAGTAAAACCATTTGTAGAATCTATTAAAAATATAGACTCATTTTATGCAGATAAAGCATATAAGTCAGTAGATATAGATGAATATCTAGAAAACAATAATATTAAAAATATGATATGTTTAGAAGAGAAACAAAATATGTCAGAAGAACAAATTAAAAATCAAAGATTAGATGAAAAAAATAAACATAAAATCAGGGCAAAAGTTGAACATAGATTTGCTCATATAAAAACTCATATGAAACAATCCACTACAAGATTTATTGGTCTTGTCAGGAATAATATGAACTTTACTATTACTTGTTTAGCTTCTAACTTAAAACTATTGGCACATCAACAAATGAGATTACAAAAAATAGTAAATAGATGAAGATAATAGGAGAAAATGGTATATCTGTACCAAATATAGCTAATAAATCAAAATATAAGATACTAGTTTATGAGAAATATTTTTAAAAATTAGAATGTATAGAGAGTACTGGTGTATATTTAATTATGCAATGGTCTCACCGTTTGACTAAGTTTAGACATCCCTGGACTAATGGTCAGGTAGAAGTGATGAATAAAGTTCTTAAAGACCATACTGTGAAACTTTTTCATTATGAGACCTTAAAAGCTCTAAAGTTACACTTGATGAGCTTTCTTCTTTTATATAATTATCAGAAAAAACTCAAAGCTTTAAAGTATAAAACACCTTATGATACAATGTCTCAAATATTCAGGAAAAACCCAGAGTACTTTAAGTTGAATCCTTTGAGTAAGTCTTTGGGACTAAACAAGTAATCAATTAGACCCCTTGATTTTTCATTAAGCCTTGTTTTGTAATTAAGTACTTTTCTTGGTCTATTATTGAACCTATCCTGAATCATTAATATAGTGGCTACAAAATAGATTATTTATTACTTAGTGTTGATGGCATAGATAAATTTTAACCTAATATTCGCTATCATAAATAAAATTATTTATTTAATATTGGGAGTTTAAAATGAAGAAGATTTTAGTTTTTTGTATGATTTGTTTCTTTACTACAACGCTTTTTGCAGGAAAAGGAAAGATTGGTATATCTACTGATATTAAAAGTGGATATATCTATATAGATGGGAAGAAAAAAGCTATGGTAGGTGATGGTTTTACAAACTTGTTATTAGAAGAGGGTGAATATACTGTAAAAATAAAATATTCAAGTGCTGATGGTGAGTGGATATATAAAGGAACAAAAAAAATATTTGTAGGAGAAGACTCTTCTACAAATATCACTATAAATACTTCTAAAATAGCAACACAAAAAAGAAAAGATAGATTAGAAATACAGAAAAAAGAAAAAGATATAAGAGTTGCAAAAGAGAAAAAAGAAAGAGATATAAGAGTTGCAAAAAAGAAAAAAGCTTGGCAGAAACTAAAAAATAAAGTTATCAATCATGATGGTTTTTCATATAAGATGATAAAATCACCATATACAAAAAAATCTGGCTAGATAGAAACTTAGGAGCTTCAAGAGTTTGTACTTCTTATAATGATGAATCTTGTTATGGGGATTATTTCCAATGGGGAAGAGCAGCAGATGGACATGAGAAGAAATATTCATATACTACTTCAAGTATATCTTCAAGTAAAACACCAAATCATTCAAAGTTTATAAAATCTCCTTCTTCTTCTAATAGATATGATTGGTTAAAAAACCAAAATGATACATTATGGAAATATACAAATTCTTCAACAAACCCTTGCCCAACAGGATTCAAAGTACCAAGTATAAATGAACTTGTAAAAGAAACTCTAAACCAAGATGTAAGAAATAGAGAAGATGCTTTTAAAAGTTTCCTAAAACTCCCCTCAGCTGGTTACCGTGACAGCTATGATGGTTCGATGAACTATCAGGGTTCCTATGGCAGTGTATGGTCAAGTTCTGTAGGTGGTAAGTACTCACTTCACTTGTACTTCAGTTCAGGCAATGCGAGCAAGGACTACTACAATCGTGCAGATGGTCGCTCGGTTCGTTGTCTCAAGGATTAAAGCGGAGCGAACTTAGTACTTCTTCAGGCTTCAGCTTGAAGTCGCGATATTTTTTTTCAAAGAGAGTGTAAATATAAGAAAGGAGAATTATCTAATGAATGATTTATTTTCTTTATCTAAAAAAGAAGATGATGAAAAAATCTCAACTAGAATTTGAGTTTGATTATGAGAGTAAAATCATTAAGTTATGGGCATCTCCAACGCCATTAAGTTAAGGAATTAATTCATATGAATATGGTGAGTATATGGATTGTAGCACAAGCTACACAGGATCAAATTATCGTTTATTTACAAAAGATAATGCAGTAGGCAAGTGGGCTATCTCAACAATATTTAATTTAAATTAATATATTGCTGAAATTAATCTTTATAGTTTTATTAGATATAATAATTCTTATAAAATATAAAGGTTGATTTGCATGAAAAATAAAAGAAAACTAATAAGCTTTGATTGGGCTATAAAAAGAATATTAAGAAGTAAAGCAAATTTTGAAATCTTAGAAGGTTTTTTAAGTGAATTACTTTTTGAAGATATAACTATACTTGAAATACTAGAATCAGAATCAAATCAAGAACAAAAAAATGATAAATTTAACAGACTTGATATAAAAGTAAAAAACCAAAAAGAAGAGATAATATTAATAGAAATTCAATATGATAGAGAAATGGACTATATGCAAAGAATATTATATGCTTCATCTAAGGCTATAGTAGAACATATGAAAGAATCAGAGTCATATTCTAAAGTTACTAAAATAATATCAATATCAATTTTATACTTTGACTTTGGAAATGGTGATGATTATATTTATAAAGGTACTACAAACTTTATAGGACTTCATAATAAAAGTTTATTACAACTCAATGAAAAACAAAAAGAGTTATATAAAACCCAAAAGACACAAAACCTCTTTCCAGAGTTTTATCTCATAAAAATTAAAAACTTTAATGATAATTCAAAAGATACATTAGATGAATGGATAAACTTCTTAAAAAATGAAGAGATACCAGATAACCCAAAAGCTAAAGGTTTGTTAAAAGCAAAAGAAACATTGGATTATCTAAAGATGAAAGATGATGAAAGATTGGATTATAATCAGTATCAAAAATCTTTGCACGACCAAGCTAGTGCTTATGAATCTACTTATGTAATTGGTGGTATTGAGGGAGAAAAAAGAAAAGCCATTGAAATAGCTATTAGTTTACTGGATGTATTAGATAATGAAACAATAGCATTAAAAACAGGATTGAGCATACAAGAAGTGGCAGACCTAACAAATCGTACAGACTGTGAATTTAGTCCCAAATAAGCTAACTTTACAGTCAAAATACAAGTTAAATTTTTAAATTTTTAATATTTAATATTTTTTCTAGAATTTTGTAAAAATAAAAAGTTTAGTAAAAAATAAGCCAAACAAAGCCCAAACACCAAGATATATTCCGCTATATCTTCTCTTATTTGGGTTAAATCCTTGTTTTTAATGGCTAAACACAGTTTTTTAAACAAAGCTATCCCTATTAGGTTTAAAAGTCTTCTAAAATTATAGGTAAACATAATAAGTGAATTTTCTCCAAGTACTTTTTATAAATCAAGACTTCGTCGTGTCTTTAGAACGAACTAAAAAGTGATCCCAACCTAAAGTTCTTTTTATTGTTCCAAAAGGATGTTCAACAATAGAACCTCTTTTTTTGACTATATCTTTAGCTTTTTGAGTATTCATTTTTATAGTATAATCATCAATGATAGTTTCATGCTCCCATCTATACATTTGTTTATAATTAGTTTTATCAGAAAGGCAAGATGATTTTAAAGGACACGATTTACAAATTATACTAGATAATCTATAGACATCTAAGCTTCTATTGTTTCGTTGATATTTTGAACCAGAATTATCAAGTATTTTATTATTTGGACAGATATAACAATCATCTTTATGATTGTAAGTAAATTGATTTTTACTAAACTTTGAATCTTTAATTTTCTTTTTTGTAGCTGTATTTCGCAAAGGTACAATTGTTTCAATACCATCATCAACACATTTTTTAATCTCTACTTGTCTAGTTTCACCACGTTATGGTTGCCTAGTTACATAAATAAGAAAGCGATAGCTTAACAACATAATTGTAAAATCTTTACAGCAAATAAGGATTTTAAAAATGCCACAAGTCTATCACTCTAATGCCAGAACAAACCAGCATGTAAGAGAAATAATACAGAAATCTAATTTAACAAATGTTGAATTAGCAAATAATTATAATGTGAATGTTAAAACTATCGCCAAGCAAGACTATGAAAATATATATGATGTTAAAAAAGATTTAAATAAATTTTTGATATACTACAACTTCAATAGAAGACATGGTTCTTTAAAAAAAGAATTAAAAGTTAGAACTCCATTTGATGCAGTTCAAAGTTGGTTTCAAACGAAACCTGAAATATTTAAGATTTTACCAGATGTGTTTAAAAATATTGCTTTTGAAATGGTACAACGTGGTGAAACTTGACAAATAATGAATTTTATAAGTATAAAGATGACTACAAATATTTAGAAGAAGTAAGAGCTAAAATAAAACTTCTTTTTTAGAAAAAGCAAACGAAGATAATGAATATATAAGATTATCTATTCGTTTATTAAAAGATTTAGGTGTATTAAATGAAGTTAAATTTGCATCTTTAAATATCATAGTGGAAGATGTAAAAGAACAGTTGGAAAAGTGGTATAAATATGAAAATAAAAAGTAGTATTGCCATTACTGCTAGAGTTGATTTTCTGATTTTGAAAATCAAGAATGCAGTTTTTAATCCTAGTTGGAAACTTGGAAATTTATTTTTTTATAATAATCTTCAAGTAAAGAATAAAATTTCAACTATATTCCCCTCAGCTGGTAACCGTAACAACAATGATGGTTCGATGAACAATCAGGGTTCCAATGGCAATGTATGGTCAAGTTCTGTAGATGGTAAGTACTCACATTACTTGAACTTCAATTCAGACAATGCGAACAAGAACAACAACAATCGTGCAAATGGTCACTCGGTTCGTTGTCTCAAGGATTATATAACATATATTTATGATACAATATATGTATATATATGTACATATATAAAAGGAGTTTCTTATGTTAGAACTAAGTATATCACAAGCTCAAAATCAATTTACAAAACTTTTATCTAAAACAGTTCTTATAGTTGATAAAAAGTCAAATCATAAAAAAGCTGTAATACTTCCTTATGAAGAATATAATAAACTTATATCAAAAGGAATAAATAAAGATGACTTAAAAGAGGGAGTTTTCTCTAAATTTGAGGGAATTTTAAAAAAAGATTTTAAAACAGATGATACAAAATATACAAAGATAATAAAATGAAGATTTTTATAGATACAAATATTTTTCTTGATTTAGTACTAAAAAGAGAGTATTCAAAAGAAGCTATGATGATTTTTAATTCTGTGGATAAAAAATGTTTGATGCTGTTATATTAAATATAACTTTGTTAAATATTGATTATATTGCTAAAAAACAGGTAAAAGATATAAGAGATTTTTTAAAAATAGTAAATACGCTGTTTCATGTAGTTGAAGCTTCAAATGAGATGATAAAAGATGCATTAGAAATAAAAAACAATGATTTAGAAGATAATTTACAATATATATGTGCAAAAAAAGTAAATGTGATTTAATAATAACAAATGATAAAAACTTTTATAAAAAAGATATGGATATTTTATCAAGTAAAGAGTTTGTAAACAAATATTTTTAAAAGGCAAAAAATGAAAAAGATATTAGTAGTTTTAGTAATATTCTCAAGTTTAGTTTTTTCAATATCTTTAAAAGACTTGGATAAATTAGATAGACTAGATAAAAGTGATTATATACAAGAAGCAAATAATGAAGACTTTAAAAAAAGTTATGCTTTGCTAAAAGAGGCTTCTATTTTAGGACTTGATACTTCTACATATGATATAACAAAAAAATATATCAAGAAAAAAGAAAAAGCATATTATGCAAGGATTGAGAGACAAAGACAAGCAAGACTTAAAAAACAAAGAGAAGAAAAAGCAAGACTTGCAAGAATTGAGAGACAACAAGAAAGTTATAGTAGCTCAGGAGGTTCATCTTATTCATTAAAATATGGTTGTAAATTTAGTTGTACTGGACAATAGGGAGCACACAGAGGTAATGGACTCAAAGTAAATACACCTTATAATAATTATGAAGATGCTATAAATTATGTTGAAAAAAAATATAAGAATTTTTGTAGAGTTTATTCATTTTATTCTGGAGGTGGTGGTCGAGCAAGTATGGACCATCTTCAGTGTGAAACATATTATTATAAATAAGTTTATAATATTTATTTTGAGTAAGTGGAACAAAAAATGGGAGTGTAAATATAAGTGTGTAAACCTTAACTTTTAGGTGCCTATTTTTTTATTAAGCCCCAACTTCAGGAAAATTAAACTTTACTAATCCAAGAGTTATATCTGCTTATAGAAGTTTCATAACAAATTTACCGTATTTATTTACATATAAAAATGAGAAAAATGTCATCATTCATAACACTACAAATTCTATTAATGAAGGAGTATTTTCTCCAATGAAAAAACTATTAAAAATACATAATGGTTTTACTAAAAGTTTGAAGATAAAAATGCTTGATGATTATCTGGTTAGTTATAAGGCAAAGTGATTATTCTGGTACTTAAAAGTTTCATTAAGCCACATTTGTATAGAATAGTCCTTAAAAACTTTATATAAGCTTCTTGCTATCTAATATGATTTGAAGTAGTTGTTTATAATCCTTTTTTAACCTTTATTGTATAGTCTAACTTAAGTTTTTAGGCACACATATTTTTAAATAAGTCTAAAATTTAAATATAGTGTTTTCAATTAAGACAATTTTTATCCTATTTAAAATATAATTCGACAAATCAAACAGAATAAATATTTTTTGTGGAATAGTTTTTACATCAAAAGTATTAAAAAATATAGGAAACGAAATGGAAGTATATTTAGATAACAATGCGACAACAATGGTTGACCCAGAAGTTTATAAAGCCATGGAACCATTTTTTTGTCACATTTATGGTAATCCAAACTCTTTACATAAATTTGGTTCAGGAACACATCCAAAAATGATTGAAGCTTTAAATCATTTATATGATGGTTTAAATGCACATGATAATGATGATATTATTATCACAGCAAATGCAACAGAGAGTAATAATACAGTAATAAAGGGTATTTGGGTTGATCAAATATTAAATGGAAATAAAAATCATATAATAACATCAGAAGTTGAACATCCAACAATTACTGCTACATGTAAATTCTTAGAAACTCAAGGAGTAAGTGTTACTTATTTACCTGTAAATGAAAATGGTGTATTAGATGCTAATTTAGTAAAAGATTATATCAAAGAAGATACTGCTTTAGTATCAATTATGTGGGCAAATAATGAAACAGGAAAACTTTTTCCTGTAAAAGAAATAGGAAATATCTGTAAAGAAGCTGGAGTTCCTTTTCATACAGATGCAACTCAAGCAATTGGAAAAGTTGCAGTTGATGTTCAATACTGTAATGTAAATTATTTATCTCTTTCAGCACATAAGTTTCATGGACCAAAAGGTATCGGAGCTTTATATGTTGAAGCTGGTTATGAATTAACTCCTCTTTTACATGGTGGAGGGCAAATGGGAGGACATCGAGCTGGAACAGTTGATGTCGCTTCTATGGTTGGAATGGGTCTTGCTATGAAATTAGCAGTTGAAAATTTAGTTTATGAAAATACAGAAGTAAAAAGATTAAGAGATAAGTTAGAAAATGCTATTTTAGAAATTCCTGAAACTATTGTAATTGGTGGAAAAGATAATCGTACTCCAAATACTACTCTTATTTCAATTAGAGGTGTTGAGGGTGAATCAATGCTTTGGGATTTAAATCAAAAAACAATTGGTGCTTCAACAGGAAGTGCTTGTGCTTCTGAAGATTTAGAAGCAAATCCAGTTATGAATGCTTTTGGAAGTGATAGTGAATTAGCTCATACAGGAGTTAGACTATCTTTGAGTAGATTTAATACAGAAGAACAAATAGATTACGCGATTGATGTGATTAAAAATGCAGTAAATAGATTAAGAGATATTTCTAGTTCATATGCATATACGCCAAAAAATCACAAATCACAATCATAAGAAAAGAATAGAAGGACAAAAATATGGCAAAAAATGATTTAATTAGTGGTTCAATTTGGGATGAATATTCAAATCAAGTAATAAGAAGAATGGATAATCCAACTCACCAAGGTGAAATCACTGAAGAAATGGCTTTAAAAGCTGGCGGAAAATTAATCGTTGCAGACTTTGGTGCAGAGTCATGTGGTGATGCGGTTAGATTATACTGGATAGTAAATGAAGAGACTGATCAAATTTTAGATTCTAAGTTTAAATCTTTTGGTTGTGGTACTGCTATTGCATCTTCTGATGTTATGGCTGAGTTATGTATTGGTAAAAAAGTACAAGAAGCAGTAAAAATTACAAATATTGATGTTGAACATGCACTTAGAGATCATCCAGATGTTCCTGCTGTTCCACCTCAAAAAATGCACTGTTCTGTTATGGCTTATGATGTTATTAAAAAAGCAGCTAGTACATATATGAATGTTGATATGGAATCTTTTGAAACTGCAGTTATTGTTTGTGAGTGTGCTAGAGTTACACTTGGAACAATTCAGGACGTTATTAGAATCAATGATTTAACTACAGTTGAAGAGATTACAGATTATACAAAAGCAGGGGCTTTTTGTAAATCATGTATCAAACCAGGTGGACATGAAGAAAAAGATATTTATTTAGTAGATATTTTAGCAGAGGTGAGAGCTGAGATGGAACAAGAAAAATTAAAAATAGCTGCTGATGCAAGTGAAAGTGGTGAAGCAACATTTGATAAAATGACTATTGTTCAAAGAATAAAAATAATTGATGAAATCTTAGATGTTGATATTAGACCTATGTTATTAATGGATGGTGGAAATATGGAAATTATTGATATTAAAGAAAATATGCCTCATTTTGATTTATATATTAGATATTTAGGTGCTTGTAATGGTTGTGCTTCTGGAGATACTGGAACATTATATGCAATTGAGTCTATATTAAAACAAAAAGTTGATGAAAATATTAGAGTTTTACCAATTTAATAAATAGTTAATTTTTCTTCTTATAATCTTTTAATATTGATACTAATCAATGAATAAAATTACTTTTTGATGTATTATTATTTCAAATATATATAAGGAATAATTATGAGTGAAACTATTAGTTCATTTATGACAAAAAATCACAGAGCCTGTGATGAAGAGTTTGCAAAATTAGAAAATACAGTTGCTTCTGAAAATTGGACTGAAGTAGAAAAAGTATTTGAATCTTTTTCTAATGATATGCAATTACACTTTGATATGGAAGAAAAAATTATCTTTCCAACATTTGAAGAAAAAAGTGGAATGGTAGGTGGTCCTACTCAAATGATGAGAATAGAACATCAACAAATGTTGCAAATAATTTCTCAAATGAAAGATGCAGTAGATAAAAAAGATAAAAATCATTTTTTTGGATTAAGTGAAACTTTAATGATGACTATACAACAACATAATATGAAAGAAGAGCAAATGCTTTATCGAATGATTGATGTTCATTTAGGAACTGAATCTGATTTAATAATTGATAAAATGAAAGAATTAGGGACTAACTAACGTATGTTTAATGAAGGTCTATCTTTAGACCAAGCTCCTCCAATATCAGTACCAATTAGATTTTTTGTTAGCTCTGCAATATTTGCTATATTAATTGGGACTGTTATTTTATGTAGTAATTCTTCACAAGTTATGAATAGATACTCTGATATTGCGATTTCAATAGTACATCTTTTTACACTTGGTATTTTATCAATGATAATAATTGGTGCATTGCAACAAATGATGCCAGTATTAGCAGGTGCAGTTATCAAAAGACCTATTTTATTTGCTAATGTAGTTCATACTTGTTTGAGTTTAGGAACAATTCTTTTTGCTCTTTATTTCATTTACCATCTAAAAATATTGTTAATTCTTGCTACGATACTATTATCAATCTCTTTTTTGACATTTTTTTATGTTTCTATTAAATTACTTTTTAAAGTAAAATTTATGACTTCAACTGTTATTACAATGAGAATATTTGTTGTAGTTGGTCTTCTTACTATACTTTTAGGTTTATATTTAGCAGGTTCACATATATCTCAAAATATAAGTACCTTACATTATAGTTTTGTAACTATTCATATAATCTTAGGAATATTTGGTTTTGCAATAATTATTATAATGGGTGTATCTTTTCAAGTAATTCCGATGTTTTATGTAGCAAAAGATTTTCCAAAGTTTATACAAAATAAGATACCTTTTATCTTAGTCTTTCTTATATTGTTATATGCAGTTTTTGAGTTTTTAGGTTTTGATAAAAGTTTTATAGAGCTATTTTTAGTACTAAGTATAAGTTCTTTTGCATATTTTGGAATTCGTAGTTTAAGTAATAGAAGAAGACCAATCTTTGATGTGACACTTTTATATTGGAATCTTTCATTATATATGTTAATAGTATCTTTACTTGTTTGGTTTTTTGTAAAAAGTGAAGTTTCGTATTTATTAGCAGTGTTATTTGGACTGGGTTTTTTATACTCATTATTACAAGGAATGATGTATAAAATTACTCCCTTTTTGTGTTGGTTTCATCTTTCATCAAAGGGATATTTTACAGTTCCTACTATGCGAGAATTAATAGTTGAACATATGATTAGAATACAGTTTTATATTTTTGTTAGTTCTTTGCTATTTTTTATTTTAGCTTACTTTTTATCCGCAATTTTTCTTTATTTAGGAGCAGGACTTTTTATCTTTTCCAATTTACTATTTCTATTAAATATTTTCCTAGCTTTAAAAAAATATAAAGAAATATCAAAAACTGATCCAATGGATATCTCTGCTTTTAAAATGCCTTAATTAATATAATTAGATATAAATTTTATTAATAGCTATTGTGTTATAATACGTCAAAAATAACGGTGTATTATAAAAAAGGATACTTAATAAATGCCTAATGAACAGATTTTAAAAAATACAAATGCAGAAATTTTAGATGAATTTAATGCTTCAATTATGTTTGATAAAGAGTTATATTCTCAAGATATAAAAGGTTCAATAGCTCATGCACAAATGCTTTTTGAACAAGGAATATTAACACAATTTGAACAAGAAGAAATTGAAAAAGGTCTACTTCAAGTAAAAGAAGAAATTGAAAATGATAAATTTATATTTTCATTGCAATATGAGGATATTCATATGGCTGTTGAAAATAGATTAACTGAAATTATTGGTGAACCTGGGAAAAAACTTCATACAGCAAGAAGTAGAAATGACCAAGTTGCAAGTGATTTTACCCTTTATGTTCAAGAAAAATCTTTAAGTATACAAGAACAATTAAAAGAATTAATTGACACTTTTGTAAGCATCGCTTCAAAACATACAGAAACATTAATTCCTGGAATGACTCACTTACAACATGCTCAACCTCTTAATTTTGGATATCACTTATTAACTTATGCAAATATGTTTAAAAGAGATTTTCAAAGATTTGAAAGTTCGTATGAAAGAAATAATTATTCACCTCTAGGAGCAGCAGCTCTTGCAGGAACACCACATAATATAAATAGAGATAGTACAAGTACAAAACTTGGTTTTATCTCTCCAACTGCACATGCAATGGATAGTGTTTCAAATAGAGACTTTGCTTTAGAGATTTTATTTAATATTTCAACTTCTATGATGCATGTAAGTAGAATAGCAGAGGAGCTTATAACTTGGTCATCTTATGAGTTTCAGTTTATTAGAATAAGTGATGAGTATACAACTACATCTTCAATTATGCCTCAGAAGAAAAATCCAGATGTTCCTGAACTTTTACGTGGAAAGACAGGAAGAGTTTATGGAAACTTAATTTCACTTTTTACAGTTATGAAAGGTTTACCATTGGCATATAATAAAGATACTCAAGAAGATAAAGAGGGTGTTTTTGATTCAGTTAAAACAATAGAAATATCTTTAAAAATTTTAAATGAAGTTATTAAAACTATGATTATAAATATTAATAAAATGCAAAATGCTTGTAAAATAGGGCATCTATCTGCAACTGATTTGGCAGATTATTTAGTTCAAAAACAAAATATTCCATTTAGAACTGCATATTATATTACAAAAGATGTAGTTTTAAAAGCGAATAGTTTAAATAAAGATATTAGTGAGTTAAACATAAATGAAATTAGAACTTCAAATGAAGAACTTAAAGAAATAGATGAAGAGATTATTATGTATTTAGATTTAAGAAATTCTATGAATGCTAGAACTTCATTTGGTGGAACATCAACAACTCAAACAAAAAAGCAAATTGAAGATTTTAAAAAGTGGTTAAGAGAAATAGACTTAATAAAAGATTTAGGGGTTTAAAATCAGTGTTTTTGACCCAAATTCATCAAATAAAAATCAACTAAAGTTAACTTTTTACTTTTGGTAATTCCTCTATGTAAACTAACCATATTTTTCATATGAGAGAAAAGGTAGTGTTGTCATGATTTTTCTCAACTCTTTACTGGCTTCAAGTTTTATAAATCAAAAGCTAAAGCTTGTGTAGTTTCATTGTTATATATTGCTATATAATCTTCTTCATATGAAAGTGGCACAATTTGTCTAGGAATATCTTTAAAAGCTTTACCTATACCTCTCTTTCCATCTAACACTACACTTTTAATTGTATATCCTAATCTATCTAGTTCAGATATTAAATAGATGTAGTCATTTTTAGTTTCATTTTCAATATGCTTCCATATAATTATTTCTTTATTGTCATTATCTTTAAAAATTAGAGTCCCTAATTTATCTTTTCTTTTTCCATAAAAAGTAGCATCACAGGCCAAGTTTATTTCTCGTGGATTATGTTGCTTTTCACCTACATCAAACTTATTGATTTTTTCTCTTATCCAGGGTATTGATTTCTGATATTTATTTGATAATTGAGTGAGTGTTTGTCTGTGTATAAAATACTCTTTAAATATCTTGTTGTCAAGTTTCACCACGTTGTACCATTTCAAAAGCAATATTTTGAAACACATCTGGTAAAATCTTAAATATTTCAGGTTTCGTTTGAAACCAACTTTGAACTGCATCAAATGGAGTTCTAACTTTTAATTCTTTTTTTAAAGAACCATGTCTTCTATTGAAGTTGTAGTATATCAAAAATTTATTTAAATCTTTTTTAACATCATCAATATTGTCATACTCTTCTGCTTTAATTGTAGCATTTTTAATAGTTCCGTTTACTCTTTCTGCCATTGCGTTAGTTTGAGGTGTGTATGGAGCTGTTAGCCTATGTTCTATCTCATCATCTTTACACTCTACATCAAACTTATGATTACCACTTACAAAACCTTTTCCTCTTGCCCATTTGTCTGTGAACTCTAATCCATTATCTGTTAAAATATGTGTTAAGTAAAATGGAAAAAACTCTTTACATTCTTTTAGAAAAGATACTGCATTTGCTGCTGTCTTATTCTCATACACTTTATAGTAAAGTAGCCTTGTAGCCCTGTCTATTGCTACAAATAGATAATACTTTTGCTTGTCAAACTTTGGTAAATAAGTTACATCTATATGTAAATAACCAGGCTCATACTCTTTGAACTTTTTAGCTTTTTCTTTTTGCTCTTGTGGAACTCTATTTATATCAAAGGCTTTTAAAGTACGATAAATATTACTTCTATTTGCATTTGGAATAATATCAACGATTGTATCTGCTAAGTCATCTAACTCCATCCAAGTCATTGTTCTGATTACTTTAATTAACTCTTTTTCTAAAGGTGTTAGAGCATAATGGATTCTTTTTGGTCTTGAACTTTTATCATTTAAAAAATCTCTATTTTTATGCTTGGCGATAGTTTTAACATTCACATTATAATTATTTGCTAATTCAACATTTGTTAAATTAGATTGTTGTATTATTTCTCTTACATGCTGGTTTGTTCTGGCATTAGAGTGATAGACTTGTGGCATTTTTAAAATCCTTATTTGCTGTAAAGATTTTACAATTATGTTGTTAAGCTATCGCTTTCTTATTTATGTAACTAGGCAACCATAACGTGGTGAAACTAGACATCTTGTTTTGTAGTTTTATTGGTCTTTTTTGGTTTTGAAATTTCTTTTGACAATTTTTACACAAGTATCTTTAGATTCACGCGTTTAGTTTCCTTATGACTAATGTCGTAAGTTTACCATCTCTTCTCTTTTGTCAATTTTGATTATATTTTTAGATGAGCATTTTGGAGAGCTTTTTGTACTTTTTTATAATCCATTATAAAATATCCTTTGTTTACTCCTTTTATATCATATTTTCGGTCTATTTTTAAACCTCCAAATCTTGCATTAAGTCGAAATATACAAATTTACAAATAGTAAATATATTTATTTCTCATTTTTTAATAAAGATATAAATAAAATATTTTATAATTTAATAATAGAGATTTTTCTAATCAAGACAAGATACTAGTTGCATCTAAAAATATAGAAAAATATAAATTATTACTAATAAGAAACTTGTTTAAAAAATCAAAAATTATGGTTGTATCAGGAAGTGACATTAAATATTCATCCACTTTAAGTAATAAATATCATAAGTTTATAGAAGAATATTTATTTCAACGAATTGGTGATTATGAAGAGAATCATAGAGGAAAATATTTTAGTTGTTAATACTCTTAAAGAAACTTATGATATTTTTCATTATTGTATAAATGGTAACTACGATAAGATAAAACTTTATATAGAACTTGGCTTTGATGTAAATCGGAAAGATAATGAAAATTATCAAACATTATTAGAATATGCTTCCGTTAACGGACACTATAATATAGTAAAGCTTCTAATTGATAATGGTGCAAATCCAAATATTTATAATAAAGGAGTAGATAGCCCATATTTTTCTGTCAAAAAAATAGTTTTCATAAAATAGCAAAGTTATTAAAACCTATCACAACAATCACAGAATATCCTAAAATTAGTTCATCAAATTATAATATATCTGATTAAAAATATGCGTATTGGTATATCTAGGAATTCAAGTAATTGTTATAGCATAAAATAAATACAATTTTATTGATTTTATGTTAAAATTGATAAAATTTAATATAAAGACAATATTATGATAAGAGAAGTAATAAGACCACAACATAATAACTTTACTATCAATATACCAAATAGCTATATTGATAGAGAAGTTGAATTTATAATGTTTCCTCTTGATGAACCTGAAATTATAGATGAAGTAAAAAAACAAAACATATCAGTGTTAGGTGGAAGTTTAAATAAATATTCAAATCCATCAAAGATGGATTTAGAAAATAAAGCGTGGGAATTACATATTGAGGATAAGTATAAATGATTCTTTTAGATGCAAATTATATTTTGAGATTTCTTTTAAAAGATAATCTTGAAATGTATGAAATTTCAAAGGAGTGCATTGTTAATAATAATTGTACAGTTCCAAGTGAAGTTTTAGCAGAAGTAGTATTTGTATTATTAAAAGTTTACAAAGTTACAAAACAAGATATATCAAAATCATTAATTAATATTTTAGAATATGATAACATTATTATGAATGATAAAAATATAATGATACAATCTTTAGAAATATTTGAAAATCAAAGTTTAGATTTTGTTGATTGTATTTTATGTGCAAAATCAAGCAAATATACAGTGAAAACATTTGATAAAAAATTAAATAAGTGTATTTCTAACAATCAAGCATAACAATTCATTGGAAAAATCGGCTTAATGAAAAAATCAAGAGATCTAATTGATTACTTTACCTTATAACTAACAAGATAATCATCAAGCATTTTTAACTTCAAATTTTTAGTAAAACCATTATGAATTTTTAATAGTTTTTTCATTAGTGAAAATACTCCACCATTAATAGAATTTGTTGTGTTATGAATAGTAATATTTTTATGATTTTTGTATGTAAATAAATATGGTAAATTTGTTATCAAACTTCTATATGCAGATCTAACTCTTGAATGAGTAAAATTTAGTTTTCCAGTTGTTGGAGATACTGATTTCTCATCAAGAAATACTTGATACTTTTTATACCATTTATTTAATTTTTTTGTAAAGTTTATTTGAGTTGTAGTTGTTAAATTATACATAATCTTTTGTAAATCTTTACTAGCTTCTAGTCTTGGTTTTCTAGTTAGATATTTGTTTATTGTTTTTCTTTGATGGAAATGGCACATTTGTATTAGATAGTCTTTAAAGGCTTTATGCAAGCCTCTTTTGCCATCAATGATAATAGCCTTAACAATGTATCCTAAATCTAAAAGTATCTGTAGTTGTTGTTTGTAATGAAATACTAATTCACTATCAATATGTTTCCATGTTAATATCTCTTTGGAAATAATATCTTTAAAAACTAAAGTTCCAAGTTTATCTTTTCTTTTACCATAAAAAGTTGCATCACAAACTATAATAATTTCTCTTGGATTATGTATTTTTGCAATTGGTTCATATTCTAAAATTTGCTTTCTTATCCACGGCAAACTTCTATTATAATCTTTATCTTCTATAAATATACTTTTTGAAGATTATTTCTTGTAGATTTCTTGCTCTTCTTTTTGAGCTAAATTTACGACCACATTCATTGCATTTATATCTTTGAATTCCATTTCTAATATTAATCTTTTTAGTATAATTTTTTAAGCAATATGGACAAGTTTTATTGTTTTTTTACAGCCATGTGTAAATAAACCTTTTTTAACTCCTGTAATATCGTAGTTAACTTAAGTTTTTAGACCCTTGAATTTTTGTTAAGCCGAAAGTTTATGATTAGGTATGATGTAGGGTTGACAGATCAGTTTGACTATAGCAAGATAAAAAAACTACATACTAAGAAATATTTAGTTCTGATACATTTAATTGTGCTGTGTACTTAAAACGCTCTTTAAAAATGTTTGATTTACACAGAGGTCTTAGTAAAAGCTTGAAATTGAATTTAGCGGATTATTATTCGGTGAATTATAAGAAAAAGCAGAAAAATAAGCACCCGTTTTTACTATTAAGTCATTTTTTATGAAAATACACTAATAAGAAATGTAAACACATTATTAACAAGTATGAGTTTCTTATGCTCTTAGAGCCTAATATTAAGCTTAATTTAAGTTTTTATTCATTAAGATACGAGATGTATTTTAAATTTGAAATATAAAATTATATATAAAATGGAAAGAAATGAAAAATACTCTAGATAACTTATCCTGTGGATGTGCATCTTTTGGAAATTTATACAAAAAAATTGAAGACAGTGCTGTTAAAGACATTTTAAATGGCGTTTGGGATTTAGGATATAGATATTTTGATACGGCTCCTTTTTATGGCTTTGGTTTATCTGAAAGAAGACTAGGGGATTTTTTGCGGACTAAAAATTCCAAGGATTATATCTTGTCAACTAAAGTAGGAAGAGTACTTAAACCTGATGCTTCTTTTCATGTGGACAGAGAATTTTATATAGATGCTCTTCCTTTTAGACCAGAGTATGATTATTCTTATGATGGTATTATGAGATCTTTTGAACACTCTTTACAGCGTTTGGGTTTAGAGAAGATTGATATTTTGTATATGCATGATTTAGGAAAAGTAACACATGGCTCTGAGCACAAAAAACATATGTATGATGCAATGACTGGTGGTTATAAAGCTTTAGAAGAATTAAAAAAAGCCAATTTTGTAAAAGAAATTGGCCTTGGTGTTAATGAATATGAAGTTTGCGAAGAAGCCTTAGATTATGGTGATTGGGATAAATTCTTATTGGCTGGAAGATATACTCTTTTAGAACAAGAAGCGGTTAAAACATTTATTCCAAAATGTGAAAAAAGAGGAAGCAAGATAGTTCTTGGAGGAGTTTTTAACTCTGGAATTTTAGCAACTGGTGCAAAAGATGGTGCTAAATATAATTATGGAGCTGCACCCAAACATATTTTAGATAAGGTAAAAAAAATTGAAATTGTATGTGCAAAATATGAAGTGTCATTAACAAGCGCTGCTTTACAATTTCCTCTCTTACAAAAAAGTGTTAGCTCCATACTTATAGGTAGTTCAAACCTAAAGAATTTTATGTCGCCTTTAAAAGATACTTGTATTGAAATACCACAAGAATTTTGGAAAGAGCTAATCAAAAGTGGATTAATATTGGAAGAGTGTTCACTTTTTAATCACAATTCATAAGGAGAATTAAGATGCGTACAACAAATATTACTAAAATTGGCTTATCGCTTATAGTTGCTGTTTTATTACCAGCTAGTATGAGTGCTAAAGAATATACAGGTGTTACAATTGAGGTTAAATTAATTGGGGGTATACAATATGAAAGACTTTATACACTAATCAAAGGCTGGGAAGAAAAAACGGGGGCTAAAGTTAAAATTATTTCTAAGAAAAGTCACTTTGAATTAGATAGAGAACTCAAATCTGATATTGCAGCGGGAACTACATCATGGTGTGTGGGCTCGAACCATACATCTTTTGCAGCTCAATACACATCTATTTTCACAGATTTAACACCCTTGATTTCTAAAAAACATCTGGATGGGTATATGCCGTCACTTCTGAAAGCTGGAATAATTAAGGGAAATCTTCAAATGGTACCACGTGCTCAATTTGATGTTAGAGCTTTATATTACAAAAAGTCTTTGTATGCAGATAAAACAAATCAAGCTAATTTTCAAAAAGAACATGGATATGCACTAACTTTACCAAAAACATGGGAAGATGTAAAAGTTCAAGCCATTTTCTTTTCTAAATTAGACAATATTTATGGACACCAATTTGCTGGAAAAGATGAAGCAATTGTAGGTACTTTTTATGAGTTCTTAATCTCTGAAGGCGGAGCAATGTTTGATGCAAACGATAAACCTACTTTTAATTCAAAAGAGGGTGTAAGAGCACTTCAATGGTTTGTAGATTTATATGAAGCCAAAGCCGTACCTGCTGGAACTGTTCAGTATGTATGGGATGAATTAGGTTCAGGTTTTGCATCTGGAACTATTGCTTTAGACTTGGATTGGCCAGGTTGGTCTGGATATTTTAATGATCCAAAGAATTCTAAAGTTGTTGGGGATGTTGGAATTTTACCACCACCAATGGGTTCTGTTAGACAAACTGGTTGGTCAGGATCTCATGGTTTCTCAATTACAAAAAAATGTGAAAATAAAAAAGCTGCTGCTTCTTTAATTGAATATTTAACAAATGATAAAGCACAGTTATTTGAAAGTGAAAAAGGTTCTTTACCTACACGAACAAATACATGGGCTGCAGTAAAAGCTAAAACTGCTAAAGGAAATAATGCTTATGCTAAAGAAAAACTAAATGCATTTGAAAATGCTGCAAAATCTGCTTTTGCTGTTCCCCAGTATCCTGAGTGGTCAGAAATTGTAAATGTTATTTATCCTTTTTTACAAAAAGCAATCTTAGGTGATTTAACTTCTAAAGAAGCTTTATCTAAAGCTCAATCTAAAGTAGATGAAATCATGAAAGAAAACGGTTATTACTAAAATCTAGAATAATAATTACTACATAAACACACCCTTTGGTGTGTTTATACAGATATTAAAAGGTTTAAAATGAAAAAAAAGTTTTTTTCAGTTCCAATGTTACTTTTATTACCATCGTTTATCGTTTTATTCTTAGTAATAGTATTTCCTTTATTGTTCTCTTTTTATTCAAGTTTTACACCTTATAAATTGATTAAACCAGAGTCATTATATGAATTCATTGGTTTTTACAATTATATTAAGCTTTTAACTAGTATGGATTTTTGGGAAGCTTTCGGAAGAACTGTGTTGATGCTTACTTTAGCTATAAACATTGAGTTTGTATTAGGTTTAGGTATAGCATTATTGGTTAATAAAGTAACGTATAATGCCAGAATGATAAGAACAATTATGATGTTTCCTATGATGTTTTCACCTATTTTGGTTGGGTTTCAATTTAAGTTTATGTTTAATGACAATATTGGACTTGTAAACAATTTTTTGAGAGAAATTGGTGCAATTACAAAAGATATTCCTTGGTTAATTGATTCAAGTTTGGCACTGTTTTCAATTCTAAGTGCAGAAATTTGGTCTTCAACATCTGTTTTTGCGATTTTATTATTAGCAGGATTAATGGCAGTTCCACGAGAACCAATGGAAGCCGCAAGAATTGATGGCTGTACATCAATTCAGACATTTAGATATATAACCTTGCCTTATTTAATGCCTTTTATATATATTGCTATGTGTATTAGATCACTTGATATTGCAAGAGCTTATGATATTATTAAGATTATGACAAATGGAGGGCCAGCTGGTCGAACTGAGCTTATATGGACAATGATAGGAAAAACTGGTTTTGTTGATTCGAAAATGGGATTAGCCAATGCAATGGCATATATTTCTATTATTTTATCTATATATTTTACTTACTATTTCTTTAACAAGTTAAATGCAATTAAAAAAGAGAATGGAGATATATAATGAATAATAGTTTTTATAAAGTAATAAAATATGCAATAGAAACTGTACGACTAACAGCTACCTTCTTTGTAATGTTAATAATTGTTTCACCTGGGGCTTGGGTTGTTTATAATGCTTTTAGACACAATGTTGATATTCAATCAAAACCTGCAGTTTGGGCACCTAATTTTACAATGGATAACTTCGCAGCTATCTTTGGAGAAGTAGGAGAAGGTTTCGTTCCTGTTATGGATTATTTATCAAACTCTATTGTTATTTCAATTACTAGTACCATTGTTGCTATGGTTATTGGGGTTGCTGGTGGATATGCTTTTGCTAGATATAAGTTTAAACATAAAAAAAGATTGTTTTTATGGTTAATGTTAACACGCACAGTTCCTGGTATTGCAATGAGTTTACCTATTTTTATTGTATTTGCAAAAGTAGGTCTAATTGATACAAAAATTGGTCTTATCCTTTTTTATGTTGCGTTAAATATTCCCTTTACGATTTGGTTAGTAGAAGGTTTTTTTCTACAAATACCCAAAGATTTATATGAAGCTGCAATGGTAGATGGCTGTACTAGATGGCAGGCATTTTGGAAAGTAGAACTTCCTCTCGCAAAATCTGGAATTGCATCTGCTGCTATTTTTGCTTTTTTAATTGCTTGGAATGAGTTTGCAATAGTATCACAGTTATCACGATCAGTTGATTCAAAAACCTTACCAGTAGGTTTATTAGATTTTACAAGTGAGTTTACAATTAATTGGGCTGGTATGTGTGCCTTCGCAGTTATTATGATTGTACCTGCGCTTGTTTTAACATTCATAGTTCAAAAACATTTAGTATCTGGATTAACATTCGGTGGAGTTAAGGGGTAAACATGGGAAAAATTAGCATAAAGAATTTAGTTAAAGAGTATGACAAGGGTGTTCAAGTAGTAAAAGGCATCAACCTTGAAATAAAAGATAAAGAGTTTGTTGTTTTGGTTGGACCTTCTGGTTGTGGTAAATCTACAACCTTGCGAATGTTAGCTGGATTAGAAGATATATCTGGGGGACATGTTTTATTTGACGATAAAGAAGTCAATGAATTACCTCCAAGACTAAGAGATATTTCTATGGTTTTTCAATCTTATGCTTTATATCCACATTTATCCGTTCAAGAAAATCTTGAATTTGGTTTAAAAATTGCAAAAGTAGATGCAAAAGAAATTGATATTCGAGTAGATGAAGTTTCTAAAATGCTTGAACTAGAGAATTATATGGATAGAAAACCAGCTGCATTATCTGGGGGGCAAAGACAAAGAGTTGCTATGGGTAGAGCAATTGTAAGACGTCCAAATATATTCTTATTTGATGAGCCTTTATCAAATCTTGATGCGAAACTTAGAAATAAAATGAGATTTGAAATTAAACAATTGCACAATAAATTACAAAAAACAATTGTTTATGTAACGCATGATCAAATTGAAGCTATGACTTTGGCTGATAAAATTGTGGTTATGAAAGATGGAGAAATTCAACAATATGGAGAACCTTTAGAGGTTTTTAATAAACCTGTTAATAAATTTGTTGCAACGTTCCTAGGAAGTCCTTCAATGAATTTAGCAAATGGAATTATTAAAGGTAAACATATTGTGCTAGAAGATGGGAAAATAATAGATGTTCCAAGTAGATATATTAATAATTTAAAAGAAGATCAAGAAATAATCATGGGTGTAAGAGCAGATAGTTTGGTTCCTAATCAACATAAAAATATTACTTCTTTTTCTTCTTTTAAAGAAAAAGTAATAGCAGAAGAACCATTAGGGATTGAAACAAACTTATTTATAACTGTTGGTAATGAGCAGTTTATTTCTAGAATGAGTCATCCTGAACCTGTGCAAGCTGGTACAGAATTGGAATTTTTTATTAATTTAGATAAAACATTTTTATTTGACAGACATACAGAATTAACTTTTAAAGAAAATTAAAAAATAATAGAAGGTGGTAATTATGGCAAAAATAGTACATATAGAATTAATGATGGTAGATTTAAAACCTAAAACAAAACGTTTTGATGCTATTCAACGTTTTCTTTCACAAGAAACACCCATAGTTAAAATCACTGATAGTGATGGTTTTGTTGGCATTGGATATACTTATACTATTGGTACAGGTGGAAGCTCAATAATAAAACTATTAAGCGATCATTTTTTGCCACAACTTCTTAATGAAGAAGCTTCAAATATTGAATATATTTGGAATAAATTAAAGTTTTATAGTAATGCTACAAGTGTTGGAGCTATAACATCTTTAAGTCTTGCTGCTATTGATACTGCTTTGTGGGATTTAAAAGCCAAACGTGCCAATTTAAGTATTAATGCACTATTGGGTGGTGCAAAAGAAAGACTTCCTTTGTATAGTACAGAGGGTGGCTGGATTCACTTAAGTAATACAGAAATTATTGATTACGCCTTAGAAATGAAAGAAAAAAAAATTTTTGGAAATAAAATTAAAGTTGGCCAAAATATAGCAAGAGATCATATTTTAATCAAGGAATTAAGAAATAAGCTTGGAAATGAATTTAGCCTTATGTTAGATGCAAATCAAGCCTTAAGTCTTCCAAGCGCAAAGCGCTTGTGTCGTTTATTAGAAGAGTTTGATATTACTTGGTTAGAAGAACCTTTAAGTGCAGATAATATTTCAGTACACAAAGAATTAGCAAAAAATACGTCTATTCCAATAGCCGTAGGAGAGTCTATGTATTCTTTAAGACAATTTAATGATTATTTAAGACAAGGCGCATGTTCTTACGTTCAAGCTGATGTAGCTAGAGTTGGTGGTATTACTCCTTGGTTGAAAATTGCTCATTTATGTGAAGCTTATGATGTAGAATTAGCTCCTCATTTTTTAATGGAATTACATGTGAATATTTCTTGTGCTGTGCGTGCGAGTAAATTTGTAGAATATATTCCTCAGCTTGATTCTTTAACGAATAAAAGTATTAACATTAAAGATGGATATGCTTATGCTTCTAAAGAAGTTGGTTTAGGTATTGATTGGAATTTTGAAGCAATTAATAACAATAGAATTAATGCTCATACACAAAAGTTTTCTTCGTGAAAAGTAAAAAAATGGGCATGTGTATAAACTTGCATAAAAATAAAGTAGAAGAATATAAAAAACTTCATAAAGAATGTCCTGAAAACATTCGAAGTTTATTAAAAGAAGTCAATATTCATAATTTTTCTATTTTTTTAAAAGAACCTGAAAATATACTTTTCTCTTATTGGGAGTATACGGGATGTGACTTTGAAAAAGATATGAATGTCATGTCAACTAATGCAAAAAATAAAGAATGGTGGAAACTATGTTCTCCTTGTCAAATACCTTTTGAAACACGAAAAAAAGGTGAGTGGTGGGCGAAGATGGAACACATATTTGATAATTAAAGGAAAGAAAATGGGAAGATTAGATGAGAAAACAGCATTAATAACAGCAGCTGCACAAGGAATTGGGCGCGCTACGGCTGAGTTATTTATTAAAGAGGGTGCAAAAGTAATTGCAAGTGATATTAATATGGAATTATTAAATACCTTAGACGGGGCTACTTTAGTTCATCTTAATGTAATGAATAATGATGACATAGAAGCTTTAGCAAAGGAGCATAAAGATATTGATATTCTTTTTAATTGTGCAGGTTATGTACATCAAGGTAGTATTTTTGAGTGCAGTGAAAAAGATTTTGACTTATCTTATGAATTAAATGTAAAAGCAATGTATCAAATGTTAAAAGCTTTTTTACCTGCTATGGTAGAAAATAAAAACCCTGTTAGTATTATTAATATGGCTTCGGTTGCATCTAGCGTTATTGCTGTGCCTAACAGATTTGTATATGGAACAACAAAAGCAGCTGTTATTGGCTTAACTAAAGCAATTGCCTCTGATTTTATAAAAGATAATATCAGATGTAATGCTATTGCACCAGGGACTGTTGAGAGTCCTTCTTTACAAGATAGAATGAATGCAAATGGTGATTATGATAAAACAAGAGCTGAATTCTTAAAACGACAACCTTCGGGAAGAATTGGAACACCCTTAGAAATTGCTAATTTAGCTTTATATTTAGCAAGTGATGAATCAAGTTATACCACAGGAACTGTTCAAGTAATTGACGGTGGATGGTCAAATACATAAAAATAAAGGATAATAGATGAGATTTTTACGATATACAATAAATAAAGAAACCTTTCCCGCTGTTGAAGTTGAAGGAGAAATATATAATATTTCTTCAATAGTAAGTGATATTACAAATAAAACAATAGAAAAATTATTAGAAGAAAAAATTGATATTTATAGCTTAGAAAAAGTAAATAAATACGAGAAATTAGAAGCTCCAATAGCAGGTGTTAAAAAAATAATATGTATTGGTTTAAATTATGTTGATCATGCGAAAGAATCTGGAATGGATCTTCCTTCAGAACCTGTTGTTTTCATGAAAGCTACGTCTTCAATTGTAGGACCACATGATGATGTCGAAATTCCTAGAAACTCAATTAAAACAGATTGGGAAGTGGAATTAGGGGTAGTCATTGGAAAACGTGCAAAATACATAGAAGAAAAAGATGCTTATGATTATATTGCAGGATATACCATTATTAATGATGTAAGTGAGCGTGAATTCCAACTTGAACGAGAAGGACAATGGACTAAAGGAAAAAGTCATGATACTTTTTCACCAATTGGCCCATATATTGTTACAAAAGATGAAGTAGGAAATGAAGACAATTTAAAAATGACTTTAAGTGTTGATGGAAAACTCTTTCAAAATGGTTCTACTAGTACTATGTTTTATAAAGTGCCTTTTATTATTTCTTATTTATCTAAATTTATGACACTTGAACCAGGTGATGTAATTTCTACAGGAACGCCTCCAGGTGTTGGTTTTGGACAAAAACCTCAAATATATTTAAAAGACAAACAAGTGATGGAATTAAGTATTGATAAACTTGGGTCTCAAAAACAAATCACTGTAGCTTTATAAAATAGTCGATATGAACAAGAGTAAAAATAAAAAAACTGCCATACATATTCATCCTAATGATAATATTCTAGTTGCCTATAATATTTTCTCTAAAGGTGAAATACTTAAGGTTGAGGGTAAGGATATTTTTTTGTTAAATGATATAGAAATGGCACATAAAATTGCTTTTGTTAATATCAAAAAAGGCGATAAAATAAGTAAATTTGGTTCGCCTATTGGTTCCGCTACAAAAAATATAAAAATAGGCGAACATGTGCACTTACATAATATGAAAAGTGACTACATAATAATTGAATAAGAAAGGCTTAAATGAGTAAAATACAAGCATATTTAAGAGCAGATGGCAAAAAAGGTATAAGAAATGCAATACTTGTTTGTTATTTAGTAGAATGCGCAAATTTTGTTGCCACTAAGATTGCCGGAAAATTTGACGATGATGTGCAAGTTATTGGTTTTCCAGGCTGTTATCCAAATGATTATTCTTATAATGTTTTAGAGGCAATAACAACACATGTAAATGTAGGTGCTGTTATTTTGGTATCTTTAGGATGTGAGAGTTTTAACAAACAAAAACTGTATGATAGTATTAAAGCATCAAAAAGAGAAGTCGAAATCCTAACCATATAAGAAAATGAAGGTACACTTAAAAGTATTAAAAAAGGTCAGTCTCTTGTTCAAGAGTATCAAAAAAAAATTAAAAAAATTAAAAAAATTGATATGGACATTAGTGAATTAATTATTGGTACAATTTGTGGTGGTTCTGATGGAACTTCTGGAATGAGTGGGAATCCTGCTGTTGGAAAAGCTTTTGACAAATTTCTTAAAAATGATGCGACCTGTATTTTCGAAGAAACTGGGGAATTAATTGGCTGTGAATTCATTATGGCAAACAGAGCAGTAAATGAAAAAGTATCAAAAGATTTATTATTTTCTGTGAATAAAGCTTCAAGGTATTATAAAACAATGGGACATGGTAGTTTTGCTATTGGAAATTCAAAAGGTGGCCTTAGCACTCAAGAAGAAAAGTCTATGGGCGCTTATGCTAAAAGTGGAAGCTCAATTATTCAAGGTGTAATAAAACCTGGTATAAAAGCAAATTCTAAGGGGCTTTTTCTTTTAGATGTTGTTCCTGATGGACAAGAATTATGGGGATTCCCTAATGTAAATGATAGTTCTGAAATTATTGAGCTTATTTCTTGTGGCTCTCATGTTATTTTATTCGTAACAGGACGCGGATCAGTGGTTGGTTCTGCTATTTCTCCTGTTATTAAAATTTGTGCAAATCCAGATACTTATGAAAATTTAAAAGATGATATGGATATAAATGCTGGCGAAATAATTAATGGAACATCTTCATTAGAAGAAATTGGAAATGAAATTTACGAGAATGTACTTGCTGTTGCAGGTGGAGAAATGAGTAAGTCTGAAGAATTAGGTCATGCAGAATTCGTTCTTGGATATAAGTATTTTGACAATAATATCAATTGTGAAATAAAGAAATAATTTTTTAATATATATTTAAGATGTATTTATATAACTTTTTGTATAATTATAAAAAATAAAGAGTTAAAATGAAATATAGAGCACCAGCACTCTCAAGAGGGCTAGAGATTTTAGAGGTATTGTCAAGCGAGAAAAAAAGCTTAGTTATTAATGAAATAGCTCAAAAGTTAAGTGTCAGCAATTCTCAAATATTTAGACTCTTATATGTGCTTGTTGAAAGTGGATATATTAACAAAGATAGCTCTGATGTTTATAGTATTTCGGGGAAATTATTTTCTTTAGGAATCCAATATATAACAAGTTATTCTTTCATAGATATTGTTTTTCCTATTATAAAAGAAATTTCTGCAAAAACCAATCAATCCTGCCATTGTTCAATCAAAGTAGATGATAAAATGGTTGTTATTGCTAAATCTGATAGTCCCGGCACTTTTGGTTTTTCTATTCGTGTTGGTTATACCAAAGATTTAGAAGAATCTTCTTCAGGAAAAATAATACTAGCTAATATGGAAAAAAATGAATACAGTGAATTTATGAAAAAAATGCATAAAAAACATGAGCAATTATTTATTGATAAACTTACAAATGATTTAACTAAAATTAGAGAGCTAAAACATTCAATTACCAGTTCTGCTTATGTTATTGGTATTAAAGATATAGCAGTACCAGTTAGTCCTCAAGCCTCACATTTAGGAACATTTTCTCTTGTTATGCCTTTTGTAACGAGCACAGATAATATTTGTTCTATTAGTGAAGCATTAGTTACTTTACAAGAAGGTTCTTCAAAAATACTAGAAGTAATGGTATAATATGATTGATTGCCATTTTCATATTTGGGATATAAAACAAAATTATTACACCTGGTTAAATAAAGATTTAAAAGAACTTTATAAAACATTTTCTTTAAAAGATTATCAAGATACGATAAAAAAAGAAAATATTTCTAAAGCTATTGTTGTACAAGCTGCCGATAATATAAAAGAAAGCCTTACTTTATTAGAAAAAGCTAAAAAATCTTCTGTTTTATTGGGAGTTATTGCTTGGATAGATTTTTCAAGTCCTAGGGCTCTTGAGGATATTGCTTATTTAAATACTTATAATAAACTCCTTGGCTTTAGGCCCATGTTACAAGATATAGAAGATGAAAATTGGATTTTAAATGATAAGTTTGATGCAATCTTTAAAAAACTTATAGAAGAAAACTTGGTCTTTGAAGCATTGGTAAAAGAAAAACATCTTGAGAATATAATTTATTTAGCCCAAAAATATCCTTCTTTAAAAATTGTTATTAATCACTGTGCTAAACCTAAGATAAAAAATAATATTAATGCAAGTGAGTTTAAAAACTGGGCTTTATTAATAAAAAAAGCAAGTAAGGAGAAAAATATTTTTTGTAAAATTTCAGGCTTGGTTACGGAATGTGAAGAAGATTATTCTTATAAAGTACTAAAACCTTACTTAGAGCATGCAAAAGAGTGTTTTGGTTCTCAAAGGTTATTATGGGGAAGTGATTGGCCTGTAGTACATTTGAAATGCTCTTATTTACAGTGGACTAGTATTACTTCAATTTTTTTTAATACACTTAGACTAGAAGAAAAAGAAGATATTCAAGAAAAAAATGTTTATAGAATATATACAATTAAATAAAACTTAAAAAGCATCTGGTTTGTTTGTTTTATTTTGGGATAACCACTGTTCTTGCATTTTTTTCATTTTAGAAGAAGATGTTTTTTTGTAGGTTTATTTAGCTTTGAAATCAAGATTATCTTCTTCTTTATACACATAAGTTAATTCTAAAGAAGCGGCTTAACAAAAATTCAAGGGTCTAAAAACTTAAGTTAACTACGATATTACAGGAGTTAAAAAAGGTTTATTTACACATGGCTGTAAAAAAACAATAAAACTTGTCCATATTGCTTAAAAAATTATACTAAAAAGATTAGTATTAAAAATGGAATTCAAAGATATAAATGCAATGAATGTGGTCGTAAATTTAGCTCAAAAAGAAGAGCAAGAAATCTACAAGAAATAATCTTCAAAAAGTATATTTATAGAAGATAAAGATTATAATAGAAGTTTGCCGTGGATAAGAAAGTAAATTTTAGAATATGAACCAATTGCAAAAATACATAATCCAAGAGAAATTGTTATAGTTTGTGATGCAACTTTTTATGGTAAAAGAAAAGAGAAACTTGGAACTTTAGTTTTTAAAGATATTATTTCCAAAGAGATATTAACATGGAAACATATTGATAGTGAATTAGTATTTCATTACAAACAACAACTACAGATACTTTTAGATTTAGGATACATTGTTAAGGCTATTATCATTGATGGCAAAAGAGGCTTGTATAAAGCCTTTAAAGACTATCTAATACAAATGTGCCATTTCCATCAAAGAAAAACAATAAACAAATATCTAACTAGAAAACCAAGACTAGAAGCTAGTAAAGATTTACAAAAGATTATGTATAATTTAACAACTACAACTCAAATAAACTTTACAAAAAAATTAAATAAATAGTATAAAAAGTATCAAGTATTTCTTGATGAGAAATCAGTATCTCCAACAACTGGAAAACTAAATTTTACTCATTCAAGAGTTAGATCTGCATATAGAAGTTTGATAACAAATTTACCATATTTATTTACATACAAAAATCATAAAAATATTACTATTCATAGGAGCCACTTGCAAATTCACAAAAAAGCTCATAATTTAATTCATTTTTGTTACAAAAAGTTGAAATCTAATTTCAGATAAGTTATAATTTTATATCCTAAAATTTAACAGAAAAGAGATTCAACTTATGACAAATATTTTACCAAAATCATCTTCAAATCTTTCAAATATGTGGACTAAAATTCTAAACCTTGAAAATTATTTATTTCCTGAAATAAAAGAACAATTAGGAACATTAAGTACCAAAGAAGAGAAACTAATAAAGATTTTAGACTTTGCTCAAATTGAAAAGAATGTAACAGTTGTAACGATTACAAATACACCAAAAGATAGAATAGAAATAGCAAGAGCAATGATTGCTAAATCTGTTTACAATATGCAAACAACAAGAGATTTAATTGATAGACTTCATAGCGATAGAGTATTACGAGTATTGTGTGGATGGAGGTATAAAATAGATATTCCAAGTGAAGCTAAATTTAGTAGGGTATTCAAAGAATTGAGTGATTTACAAATAGCTCAAAAAACTCATAAAAAGTTTGTTAATGAATATTTATCGGATACAGTTTTTATGTACAATGCAACAGATGCTGCTATGATACCACTTAGAGAAAAACCTGTAAAGATTAAGAAAGAAGAAAAGCCTAAAAATAAGGTCGGACGACCTAAGAAAGGTGAAAAGAGAGAGCCTGTAAAACCAAAGATTTTAGAACTACAAAAAGAGATGAAAACTACTAAAAAGATGTTATCTTTAGTATCTACTGTTTGTGGTGTTGGTGTCAAACAAAATTCTAAAGGTAACAGAGAGATTACAATAGGTGGTAAACTTCATATTAGTGCAGTAGATGGAGATATACCAATAGCAGCATTCTATTCAGGTGCAAATGTTCATGATAGTTCAGTAGCACTTCCACTTATCAATGAAACTAGTAAAAGAGTGATGTATCTTCGTGATTTACTTGATGCTTGGTATGACAGCGATATAATTAGAGAGTATTCTGAAAAACTAAATCATAAAGCAATTATAGATATAAATCCCAAGAACTCAAAAGAATTAAAACAAAAGATTCAACTTATCAAAGATGAAAAAGTAAAATTTGAATTTTTAAATTTACCTAAATCATCAGATGAACACCACTACAATCAAAGAAGTATGGTTGAAAGAGTAAATAAATATTTAAAAGATGACTTT
The DNA here is from genome assembly GCA_965243765.1 of Halarcobacter sp. Classification (GTDB taxonomy): domain Bacteria; phylum Campylobacterota; class Campylobacteria; order Campylobacterales; family Arcobacteraceae; genus Halarcobacter. The sequence goes on along the minus strand of CBDEWB010000019.1, from coordinate 68,210 downwards.
GGATGTAATACAATTTATTATCAAGGAGCTACAAAAGTAGCTTCTGTTTTATCATTTGGAATTTTATCTGTTTGTATTCATCAAAGTTTAAAACTCATTACATGACTTTTATTAAAAATAATAGAAAAATCTTCAATTTTATAGTCAAAACCATAAAGTATGGAGAAAAAATATGATTTTTTAAGAAATTTACTAAATTTAGTGTAAACTACGCAAAGAAAAATAAATAATCATTTTTTTAAAACTAAAAGTGATGAAAATAAAAAATTAGCTATTGAGTATTATTGAATTTGCAAGTGGCTCTTTATTAAATAATTATATTTTTGGATTTACTATAGTTAGATTAATACTCCTATTATCTTCCTTCTTTATAATTATCGTACTAGTATTTAGCTAATTTTCTTTTATCTTTTTAATTGTCATGCTTGTACTTCTTCCCTCAATAAAGGTCACAAGTTTTAGCTCTTCTACTAAATCTTCTCCAATAACATTTTTGTCTTCATAATCTCCACCTTTTACTAAAGTATGAGGTTTAATAGTTTTAATTAATTCATAAGGAGTCTCATCCTCAAATACAACTACATAATCAACACTTTCTAATGCTGCTAATATATAGGCTCTATCTTCTTGAGTATTAATAGGTCTTGAATCTCCTTTTAATCTTTTCACTGATGTATCAGAATTTAATCCTAAAATTAAGATATCACCAAAACTTTTTGCAGTCTCTAGATACTTGACATGACCTACATGTAAAATATCAAAACATCCATTTGTAAATATAATTTTTTTATTCTTATCTTTTAATTCTTGTGAGAGTGTTGCTATCTCTTCTAATGTTTTTATATGAGAGTAGCTTGGTGATTTATGTAAGCTTGATTCGTATTCTATTATTTCATTTAATGAGGCAGTTGCACTTCCTAATTTACCAACTACTACTCCAGCTGCTAGATTAGCTAAATCAATAGCTTCATTAATATTAAGGTTACAAGCTAATGCAAATCCAATTGATGCTAAAACAGTATCTCCTGCTCCTGTAACATCGTATACTTCTCTTGCAACTGTTGGTTTTATTATTAACTTATCATCAAATACTGCGATTCCATCTTCACTTAGGGTAATAAGTGATATTTCTAAGTCATAATCTTCTTTAAGTTTTGTGATGGCTGTTAATAATGAAGTTTCATTTTTTATGTTTACTTTTGTAGCTTCACTTGCTTCTTTTTTATTAGGAGTTAAAAGATATGCACCTTTATATTTGGAATAATTACTGCCTTTTGGGTCTATGATAGCTTTTTTATTTTTACTATTAATTAATGAAATAATATTTTTTGTAAGTGTATTTGTTAATACACCTTTCCCATAATCTGAAAGTAAAATAATTTCATATTTAGAGAGGTTTTTTTCTAAGATATTTAATATTTCTTTTTCACTACTTAAAGTTATGTTTTCACAACTTTCCTTGTCATATCTAATAATTTGTTGGTTTGAAGCAATTAGTCTACTTTTTTTAGATGTTATTCTTTTTTTTTCAACAATAAGATTGCTGTTTAAAGAAATATTTTTAATCATATTTTGTAATTCTATACCTATTGAATCATCTCCAATAACAGAAATAACGTCAATATGAGCTCCTAATACATGTAGATTATTGATAACATTTCCAGCTCCTCCTAAAACAGTAGTCTCTTTTTTTACATTTAGCACTTGTACGGGAGCTTCTGGTGAAATTCTGTCACAAGATCCCCATAAATAATGATCTATCATTAAATCACCAATTACCAAAATATTTGGATTTTTGTTTTTTAAATTATCCATTATTTTACTTCTTCATTAAAAATTCTTTTTATTTCAGGAATATATGCTTTTATTCCTTCTTCTAGTTCAAAATTTGGTTTATAATCTAGGTTTTCGATTGATTTTGTTATATTTGCTTGCGTATGCATTTGATAACCATCAAAAGGATTAGGGAAGTATTGTGTACCTAAATTAGTTCCTAACTCTTTTTGTAAAATATCTGCAATATCTTGAAAAGATCTTGGTTTGCTTGTTCCCATATTATAAAGACCTGATTTTTTTGTAGAACAAGCTTTAATATTTCCTTGTATAACATCTTCAATATAAATAAAATCTCTTACTATTTTATCACTTCCTTCAAATAATCTGGGAATATTTCCTTTTAGTATTTGATATGCTAATTGTATTACCATTGAAGCTGTTGTATTTTTATAAAATTCTTTGGGCCCATAAACATTAAAATATTTTAGGCCAACAACAGTAATATTAGGATTATTTTTAATAAATTTATTTGCAATTTGATCCATTGCATATTTACTATATCCATATGGGTTTTCAGGGTTTTCTAATCCTACTGTTTGAGGTGAGGGCATACTTCCATAAGTTGCTGCTGAACTTGCATATATTAAGGTTGCATTAGATTTTTTTGTTATATCTAAAATATCATAGAAACTACTGACATTTGTTTTCATGATTATTTCTTGATCATAAACTCTAGTATCAGATATTGCTGCTTGATGAAAAATATAATCAAATTTATACTTCTTTAAAAGTTCTATATCTTTTTTATTGATTAAATTACCACAAATAATCTCACCTCTAAAACCAATAAGGTTTTTATAATGTCCAAAACTTTTCAAGTTTCCATTTGGGAATTTTTCTTCACTTCTGAAACAATCAAATACTACGATATTTGATTCTGGAAATTTTTCTTGAAAATAGAAAACAAGATTTGATCCAATAAAACCAGCTCCTCCAGTTATTAGTATTGTTTTATTATTAAAGTCAATATTTGTATAAGTCATGTGATATTCCTACCTTGCAACTATTATATTTTTTGTTTCATTTAGATTTTTTATTATATATTTTGGTATTTGTTTATCTGTTTTAATTATATATTCACTATTAATCAAGATAGTGTTATTAATTCCTGCATTGATTCCTGCATTGATATCAGATATTTGATCTCCAATAATCCATGATTTTTCTAAATCAATATTATATTTTTTTGTTGCTTTTAGTATCATTCCAGGATTTGGTTTTCTACATTCACAACTATCTGTAGGAGCATGGGGGCAATAAAATATATCTAGTATTTTTATTTTATTATTTTCAAATTTCTTTATCATCCATGAATTTAATTTTTTTAAATCTTCTTCATTAAAATAACCTCTTGCTATTCCTGATTGATTAGTAACAACAATAATTTGATAGTTTAAAGAGATAAAGTATTGACAAGTTTCAATTATATTTTCTGTAAATTTGAAATCTTGAATTTTATAAATATAATGTTTATCAATATTTATAACACCGTCTCTATCAAGAAAAATAACTTTTATTTTATTTTTTAATATTTTTTAACCTTTGTATCGTATATTATTCTAACATAATTAACTCAAATTAATAGAATTTAATATTTTTTATGCTAGATTTCAATATTAATTTATAAAGAGTAAACATGACAAATATCGCGATAAGCTATAAAATAAAAACAAAATTAATTAATAATCTTCTAAAACAAGAAAATATTAGTTGTTTAAAAAAGCAGTCTTTGTTTTCAAAACTAAGTTTTAAACAAAAAGAGTATGCTGATATATTTTTTTTTACTGGCAACTTAGATAAGGATACTATCGAAAGTATTAAAAATACGAAGAAAGTTATTTGTAACTCTTTGAACTTACAACATAAATTAATTATCGAATTAAAAATACCAAAAGAAAAAATAGAAGTTATTTATCCCTCTTTTGAAATTGATTATAAAAAACCAAAAGAAGTTAAAAAAAAGTTTTGCGAAAAGTATAAAATAGACAAAGATAAAAAGCTTATTTTTTTTACTGCAAATAATTTTAAAACCTCAGGAGTGTTAGAATTTATAAATATAATATCTTCGTTAAATTACAGAAATATGATGGTTATAATTGCTGGAAATAAAACTCAAATTAGTAATCTAAGGTTTAAATTAAGTAAATATAATTTAGAAGATAAAATTCTTTTATTAGAAGATTATGAAAATATAGATGAATTGTTTTTATCTTCTGATATTTTTATTCTACCAACTTATAATAAAAACTTTGCATTAAATGTGTTAAAAGCTATGTATTGTAAATGTGCTGTATTTACAACAGTTACTAATGCCTCAAAAGAATTAATAGACATTTTCTCAACTATGGAAACTCCAGAAGATAGAAGTATACAATTTAAAGTTGTTGCTCTTTTAGAAAATAAAAGTGATTTAAAATTAATAAAAAATCAAAATAGAAAAATAGCTAAAAAATACACTTTAGAAAAAGCCTTGGAAAAAATAGATAAAATTATAGAAAACATCTAATCTTTTCTTATATGTAAAAAAGAGGCAAATTTTGGTTTGCCATATTTGGAAATACTATAATATTTAAAAGTTATTACATCTTTGATTTTGGGGGGATTTTTTCTTTCTTCTTTTGTAAAGCCTGTTCCTAAATTAAAAATTATATTGTTGTTCAACTTTATTCTTAAACTTTTTAAAACTTTAGTTTTTTTAGATATATTGATAGCAATTACAACACCTTCCATATCATAAGATTTTTTTACTTTTAAAACATAGGGGCTTCTTCCTGTATGATAAAATTTTGTTGGATCTTTTACAATAACTCCTTCCCCTTGCTTTAATATTATTTCATTTAAGAAGTTATTTAAATGTTTTTTATTTTTTATTTTTATTTGTTTTATAATTTTTACGTGTTGGTTCTTATTAGTTTTAAACCAAGCTTTGGCTTTATTTAATCTTTTTTTAAAATTACCTTTTGCATTTGGAACTTCAAATATATTATAAGTTATCTCTTTCCATTCTTTGCTAGGCTTTTTATCCATTATAATATTTTGTATATGTTCAAAGTCATTTCTTTTTGTCCATAACTCTCCATCTAGTTCAAAAGCAGGAAAATTCTTTATAAACCATTTGGGAGTATATATTTTCTTTCCTTTTCTTGTTTGTAACTCTTCTCCTGTCCAATAACCTCTAATGCCATCAAGCTTCTCACTCATAACCCAAAAAGAAATATCTTGGTTATTTTTATAAACTTTTGCTTTTTGAATTTCAATTGCAAAAGAATAAATATATATAAAACACAGTATAATAATTTTCATAAAAAGCCTCGCGTAGTAGATAATAATAAATATTATATTAATATGTTTAAACTTCAAGTAAGATAAGAATAAAAATAGTTCGTTCCTATATTTAAATTTAACTTAAGAATGATTAGATATAATACGCAAATATTTTTCACAAATGAACAAGGAAAACAAATGTCAAGAAGATGTGCAATATCAGGGAAAGGACCTATGTTTGGAAATAACGTAAGTCATGCTAAGAATAGGACTAAGAGAAGGTTTTTACCAAACTTAAGAACTGTTAGAGTTACTTTAGAAGATGGTAGTACTAAAAAAATTAGAATATCTGCTAAAGAGTTAAGAACTCTTAAAAAACACTTATAAATAAAACGCTTGGAAAAGTGCTTTTATGAGCATTTTTAGAAAAGTAAAAAAAGCTTTAGGCTGGGAGATACGCTCAGTCAAACCGGAATATGATTTAAATCCAATCATATACTCACAACTTAAACCTTTCAGAGTACCTTTAGTTCTTGTACAAGTCATTATGATTGTAGGAACGATGGGTTACATACTAATAGATGATTTTCCAATTTTAGATGCTATTTATCAAACAGGTATCACTTTTACTACCGTTGGGTTTGGCGAAATTGCTCCTATCTCCTCTGCGGGAAGATTTTTCACAATTACACTGGTTATATTTGGATTCGCAATATTTACTCTTTCTACCGCTATTTTAATTGATGCAGTTATTAAAGGTAATTTATTTGAACTTTATAAGGAACGAAATATGCTTTATAAGATTGCTAGATTAAGACGTCATTTTGTGATTTTTTATCACAATGAATACACTATTCAATTAGCTAAACAGTTTAACGATAGCCATATACCTTTTGTAGTGGTTGACCCAAGCAAAGATATGGAAGCTATTGCAAAAGAGTTTAATTATCCATATTTTGTAAAAGAAGAACCATATAAAGAGCTGGCATTTTTAAAATCACATCTTTCATCTGCAAAAGGTGCGATTTCACTTTCAAAAAATATTTCAGATAATATTACACTTATTGCATCAGTTAGATTATACGAAAAAGAACTTGGACGTAGCCCTTTCTTAATTATTTCAAATGCAGAAACACAAAATGAAAAAATTAGATTAAAAAAACTTGGTGCAGATAAAGTTGTAGCTACTCCTTCACTTATGGCAAAAAGAGTAAGTGCAATGGCTATACGACCTGACATGGAAAATGTACTTGATGAGTTTTTGTATAAACCTAATACTCCTATTGACATGGAAGAAGCTTATGTAGATGAAAATTCTTGGACTGTAAACAAAGAGTTAAAAGATTTACATTTAAGAGATAGAATAAAAGTATCAGTTATTGGAATTACGGAGAAAAAAGGAAAATTTATTCAAATGCCTAAAGGTTCTACAATTATAAGTGCTAATTCAAAATTATTGCTTGTAGGAAATCAAAAAGGAATAGCAAAAGCTAAAAGAATAATAGCTTTAAAAGAAAAACCAGAGGATTTATACTAAATGTTTACAATTATTCCAATAAAAGGTTTTATAGACCAAATAGATGGTTTTTTTTGTGATGGAATTCATGCAAAACTAAAATCTAATGAAAAGCTTGATTTAGGGTTTATTTATTCTAATGTTTTATGTGATGTAGAAGCTATATTTACTTCGAATAAATTTCAAGCAGCTCCATTAAAACACTATAGGTTATATGAAAAAAAATTTAAAACTAATTTTGTTTTAATAAATTCAAAAAATGCAAATGCAATGACGGGACAAAAAGGTATTGAAGATATAAATACAATTTTTTCTTCATTAAATTTTGATTTAATGAACCCAATTATGAGTAGTACTGGTGTAATTGGAACTCCTTTACCAATTGATAAAATTATTAGAGGTACAAATAATTTTGATTTATCTTCTAAAAATGGAGATAATTTATCAAAAGCCATTATGACTACTGATGCATATGTAAAAACTTCAATGTATAAAGTTATACTTGAAAATGGAAGCTCTTTTAAAATAGGTTCAGTTGCAAAAGGCGCTGGAATGATAAACCCAAATCTTGCAACAATGTTATGTTTTATTTGTACAGATGCAGCCATTCCAAAAGAAGATATGAAAGAACTACTCGAACTTAATTCTAATACTACATTTAATGCAATTTCAGTTGATGGAGATACTTCTACAAATGATACTGTATTACTTTTAGCAAATAAAAAATCAAACTCATATGATAAAGAGGCTTTTAAAGAAGCTCTTAGACTTGTAATGTATGATATGGCAATGTTAATGGTTTCTGATGGTGAGGGCGCAAAAAAAGCTGTAGCTTTTGAAGTTATTGGTGCAGTTTGCGATAAAGAAGCCCAAAAAGCTGCGAAAGCACTTTCTAACTCTCTGTTAGTAAAAACTGCACTTTATGGAGAAGATCCAAACTTTGGAAGAATTGCTTCAACTATTGGGGCTAGCAAAATAACTTGTTTTGAAGATAAATTAATTATTTCATATAATGACGTGATTGTATTTAAAAATGGTGAAATATTATTTGATGAGATACAAGAAGGAAAAGCAGAACAAGTACTTAAAAAAGATAAGTATAAAATTACTTGTGATATTGGAGTAGGTGAGGGTAAATTTACTGCATATGGTTGTGACTTAGGTTATGAATACATAAAGATAAACGCAGATTATAGAACTTAAGTCATTAATTGTTATACTTTATAATAAACTTAACTTAGAAGGAAGAATAATGTTTCATGAATATAGAGATGTAATTACAAAATTAAAACAAAACGATGGACACTTTACAAAAGTATTTGATAAACATAATGCTTTAGATGAAGCGATTGCAGAAATGGAAAAAAATCATACTGACCAATTTGAAATAGAAGTAAAGAAAAAATTAAAATTAAAATTAAAAGATGATGTTTATAATATGATTGTAAAATATAAAAAAGAAAATAATTTATAGTATAAAAAATTATTTAACTTTTACCATTTTCTTAACCTCAAATATATCAACTACTAAGCCTTTTTTAGATAAAATAAATAAATTTTATAATAAAGGCATTTTTTAATGGAAAACCTTTTCGAAAATCAAGATATAATTGATATTAATATAGAAGATAGTGTAAAAGCTTCATATTTAGATTACTCTATGAGTGTTATTATAGGTCGAGCTTTACCTGATGCTAAAGATGGTTTAAAACCAGTACATAGAAGAATTTTATATGCTATGCATGATTTAAATATGAGCGCAAGAGCTCCTTATAAAAAATCAGCAAGAATTGTTGGAGATGTTATTGGTAAATATCATCCACATGGTGATAGTTCAGTTTATGATGCACTAGTTAGACTTGCACAAGATTTTTCTATGAGAGCACCTCTCATTGATGGACAAGGAAACTTTGGTTCAGTAGATGGTGATAATGCCGCTGCAATGAGATATACAGAGTCAAGATTTACAAAAATTGCTGAAGATATTTTAAAAGATATTGAAAAAGATACTGTTAACTTTATCCCAAATTATGATGATACTTTAAAAGAACCAACTGTATTACCTACAAGAGTTCCAACACTACTATTAAATGGAAGTGAAGGTATCGCTGTTGGTATGGCTACAAAAATTCCTCCACATAATTTAAATGAATTATTAAATGCTATTTTACATACTATTGATAATCCAGAAGCTACAGCTGATGAGTTAATGGAATTTATTCAAGGTCCAGATTTCCCAACAGGTGGAATAATTTTTGGTAGAAGAGGAATTATTGATGCTTATAATACAGGACGAGGTCGTGTAAAAGTTAGATCAAAACATCATATTGAAACAAAAGGTAAAAAAGAAGTTATTGTTTTAGATGAACTTCCTTACCAAGTAAATAAATCAAGACTAATCGAACAAATTGCTAATCTTGCAAAAGATAAACAAATTGAAGGTATCTCAGAAGTCAGAGATGAGTCTGATAGAGATGGTATTAGAGTTGTAATTGAGCTTAAAAAAGATGCTATGAGTGAGATTATATTAAATAATCTTTATAAATCTACTCCTATGGAGATTACATTTGGGATTATTTTATTAGCTGTTTATAATAAAGAACCAAAAGTATTTAAACTTCCTGAGTTATTAACAGTATTTTTATCACATAGAAAAACTGTAATTATTAGAAGAACAATTTTTGATTTAGAAAAAGCAAAAGCTAGAGCTCATATTCTAGAAGGTTTAAAAATTGCCTTAGATAATATAGATGAAGTTGTAAAAATTATTAGAGCTTCAGAAAATGATGCTGACGCAAGAGGAAAACTACAAGAAAGATTTAGTTTAACTCATATTCAATCTCAAGCTATTTTAGATATGAGATTAGGAAGATTAACTGGTCTTCAAAGAGATAAATTAGAAGCTGAATATCAAGAGTTATTAGCTTTAATTATAGAATTAGAATTAATCTTAAAATCTGAAAATAGATTAAATGAAATTATTACAGAAGAATTACTTGAAATTAAAGATAAATATTCAGATAAAAGAAGAACAGAAATTGTAGATTCTTACGATGATATTGATATTGAAGATCTAATTCCAAATGAGCCAATGGTAGTTACTATTACTCATAATGGATATGTAAAAAGAGTACCAATTAAAATGTACGAAAAACAAAGACGTGGTGGAAAAGGTAAAGTTGCCGTAACTACTCATGATGATGATTTTATTGAAAGATTCTTTGTTTCTAATACTCATGATACTTTAATGTTTGTTACAAATATGGGACAATTATATTGGTTAAAAGTATATAGAATTCCTGAAGGTAGTAGAACTGCAAAAGGTAAAGCAGTTGTTAACTTAATCAAATTAAGATCAGATGAAAAAATTATGGAAATAATTCCTACTTCTGATTTTGATGAATCTAAATCTTTATCATTCTTTACTAAAAATGGTGTTGTAAAAAGAACTTCATTAGGTGATTTCTCAAATATTAGATCCAATGGTGTTAGAGCTATAGTCTTAGATGAAATGGATGAGATTGTAACTGCAAAAATTACAAATGTTGATTCACAATACTTAATGATTTTTACAAGTTTAGGACAGTGTATTAGATTTGATATAAATAAAACAAGAGAACAAGGACGAACGACTAGAGGAGTTAGAGGTATCAAGTTTAAACATGATACTGATTTTGTAGTTGATGCTGATGTAATTGATAATGAAGAACAAGAGTTATTAACTGTATCTGAAAAAGGTATTGGGAAAAGAACTACTGTTACAGAATATAGATTAACAAACAGAGCAGGTTCTGGAGTTATATCAATGAAGTTGTCAAATAAAACTGGTAATGTTATTGGTGAAGTACTTGTTGATGAATCACAAGACTTAATGATTTTAACCTCTATTGGTAAAATGATTAGAGTTGATATGCAATCAATTAGAAAAGCAGGAAGAAATACTTCTGGTGTAATTATTGTAAATGTTGATAAAGGTGATAAAGTTGTATCTATTTCTAAATGTCCTAAAGAAAATGACGAGTTAGAATTAGATGAAGATGGAAATATTATTATTAGAAATGACGAGAATGAAATCATAAGTGTTCCAAGTGATGAACTAAGAAATGAAACACATTCAAATAAACCAAAGGATAAAATAGCACCTTTATTAAATGATGAAGATAAAAAAGAGGAAGAATAGATAAATGAGAAAATTTAATGTTGCAATAGTAGGAGTAACTGGTGCTGTAGGGGAAGAACTTTGTAGAGTATTAGCAGATTATGACTTTCCTATAAATAATTTAATACCACTTGCAAGTTCTAGAAGTGCTGGTGAGAGAATTGAATATAAAAACAAAAAGTATACAGTTTTAGAATTAACTGATACTGTTTTTGAAGAAAATGAAGTAGAAATTGCATTTTTCTCTGCTGGTGGAAGTGTATCTGCACAATTTGCAAAATATGCTGTTGAAGCTGGAGCTGTTGTTATTGATAATACAAGTCATTTTAGAATGGATGCTGATGTACCTTTAGTAGTTCCTGAAGTAAATCCAGAAGATATATCTTTATGGAAAGAAACAGGAATTATTGCAAATCCAAATTGTTCTACAATTCAAATGGTTTTAGCTTTAAAACCACTTGATGAATTATATGGAATCAAAAGAGTAGATGTATCAACTTACCAAGCAGTAAGTGGCGCAGGAAAAAAAGGTATGGAAGAGCTTATAAAACAGATGCAAGCATTTTTTGCATTTTCTTTAGAAGATGCTCCAAAAGAGTCTTTTGCACATCAAATTGCACTTAATGTAATCCCTCAAGTAGACGTAGCTCAAGACAATGGTTTTACAAAAGAAGAAATGAAGATGATTAATGAAACTCAAAAAATCTTACATAGAGATTTTCCTGTTGCTGCAACTTGTGTTAGAGTTCCAGTTTTAAGATCTCACAGTGAATCAATAACAGTAACTTTTGAAGATGATGTTATTATAGATATAGTAGAAGTAACAGAAGCTTTTGAAAGATTTGAAAATGTAGAAGTTATTGATGATTTAGAAAATAACGCTTATCCTATGCCTATTATTGCAACTGATACTGATATTACATATGTAGGACGAATCAGAAAAGATATATATGCTGATAATATTCTTCATTTTTTTAATGTTGCTGATCAAGTAAGAGTTGGAGCTGCTACTAATTCTGTAAGAATTGCATTAAAATGGATTGCAATGGAAAATGATATTTAATGCTTTAAAAACTATTTGAAGGAGCTATGTGGGAAACTAGACTTTTGTACTTTTTCCTGTAGTTTTTGGTTTTATTGGAACTTTTATACTTTCTGTAGTAGCTTCTGTAGATATTTTAGCAATTCATTCACTTGATTAATTAAAAGATAAAATTACTAAAGTTATTGTAATGGTATTAATTGCAAGTTTTTTTCAAAAAGTACTTCATACAAATTATAATGAGGTTTTCGATATGTTGTACTTTGCAGTGTCTATTTGTCTTTTAGCTATAGGACTTTTCTTTTTAGGAAAAGTTGGAAAATATTAAAAAAAGGTAATAAAATATGTCAAATTTGTTTGTAGATGCTTGTTTTAGAAAAAAGACACCTTACACTCCTATATGGATGATGCGACAAGCGGGAAGATACCTTCCTGAATATATGGAAGTAAGAGCTCAAGCTGGAAATTTTTTAAACCTTTGTCGCGATCCTGAAAAAGCTTGTGAAGTTACCATTCAACCTTTAGATATAGTTGGAGTTGATGCAGCTATTTTATTTTCAGATATTTTAGTTATCCCTCTTGAAATGGGAATGCCTTTAGAATTTATTAAAGGTGAAGGACCACTATTTAGAAATCCTATTAAAAATGATGCAGATATTGATGCTTTAATTGGTGGAGATGAAGCTGCAAGTAAATTAACATATGTATTTGATACAATTAAATTATTAAAACAAAAACTACCTGAAGATAAAGCACTTATTGGATTTACAGGCGCTCCTTGGACTTTGGCAACTTATATGATAGAGGGACAAGGTACTAAAACTTATAATATTTGTAAAAAGATGATGTACTCAAACCCAGAACTTTTACATAAAATTCTAAGAAAAGTCACTGAAGTAGTAAAATTATATATGGAAAAACAAATTGAAGTTGGTATTGATGTAGTTCAAATTTTTGATTCTTGGGCAAGTGCAATTGAGCCTGGTATGTATGATGAGTTTTCTTGGTCTTATATGGTTGAGATTGCAGAGTATTTAAAAGAGAAATATCCTCATATTCCTATTATTATGTTTCCTAAAGGTATTCCAACATTCTTAGATAAAGTATATGGTAACTTTGACGTATTTGGAGTAGATTGGGGGACACCTATGAGTTTAGCTAAAGAAAAGTTAGGTGATAAATATGTACTTCAAGGAAATATGGAACCTTGTAGATTATACTCAAAAGAGCAAACTACAAAATGTGTAGAAAAGATTCAAGAAGTGATGCAAGGTGATGGTCATATCTTTAATCTAGGACATGGTATCTTACCAGATATTCCAGTTGAAAATGCAATTCACTTTGTAAAAGAGTGTCGAAGAGTTAGCAGTAAAAAATAACTTTTTTGTAAATTACTCTGATTTAAGATGCAAAAAAATATTTTCAAGAAATTTTTTTAAAAAGTCAAAATACACTTGACAAACAAATGTTTTTTATATATAATTCCATCCCAATTAAGACAGAAGATAGATTCCGGCATAGCTCAGTGGTAGAGTAGATGACTGTTAATCATTTGGTCCCTGGTTCGAATCCAGGTGCCGGAGCCATTTAACTTCAATTTTGAATGAATTTATTTTACAAGTTCCGGATTAGCTCAGTGGTAGAGTAGGTGACTGTTAATCACTTGGTCGCTGGTTCGAATCCAGCATCCGGAGCCATTAAAAGCTTCACCAATTCACATCAGAAGTGCAACAAAACCATCTAAATTAATCCATTAAATTATGCTACTTTTTTTCTTGAAAACTCCTTGAAAAATATCTCATTTGGTGTGTAATATTTTAGAATCTTTCTTAGTTTATTATTTAATCTATTTTGTATTATAAGTATTTGAGTATTATTAAGCCAGAAATTCTTGACAAAATATCTAAAATTGATGGTGTTGTCAATAGAAATGAAGATTTTATGAGTATAATATCTATATTATGAAGCACTACTTAAAATTTGCTTGGATTTAGGTGCAAAAGTTAAGTCAATTAATTTTAAATATAAGGACTTAAATGGCTAAGGGTAAAAAAACTGTAATTAAAGAGATAAAATTACTTAATGATGATGAAATATCAATTAATGGAAAAGAGTATGTTATTTTAGAATCAACATCAGATATGCATACTGCAAAAACTATGAAAATATCTTCAAATGGAAATAGATTATTAAGGTTTGATGATGAAAAGAAAAAAGCTAGAATTGATGTTAAAAGAGAGATTGATATTGTCAAATATACATTTACTGATGTACAAAGAGCAAAACAATTTAGTAGAGGAAATGATAAATCTTTAGTAACAACAAAAGATAAAAAGGATATAGTAGCAACTGCAACTTCTTTTATAAAAGCTAGGGCAATTGTTGCTTTATATGCAAATAAAGAGAGTGAAAGCTTTGATCCACATTTAGGAAAAACTACTTTTTATATATTTGAAGAGTAAGGTCTAGTAAGATATTAAAGGTTTAAAGATTATGAATAAGGAATTTATATGAAGTTATTGTTTCTGCTATTTGTCGGTATTGTTTTATATTTTATTGCTAGAAATTATAAAACGCAAAAGTTTGAAAATATCAAATTAAATATCAAAGAAAACTTTGATGGTGATTTGATGAATCATGAAGCAGGCTTATTAATAGCTCTTATGGCTAAAGTTGCTAAAGCTGATGGTTCTGTTTGTGAACTTGAAGCACAGATGTTAAAACACACTTTTTCTGATATTTCTAGACATTTTGAAAATGAAGAAGAAATTAGAGAAAAATTAAAAGATATTTATAAAAAAGAAAAAGAGAGTTTTGATAATACTGTTGAGATATGTCAAAAATTATACAGTATTACTAAATTTGATTATGCTAAACGTCTTAAAATTATGGAGTATTTATTAAATCTTGCCTTTATTGACAAAGAGTTCTCAAAAACTGAGTTTATGATAACTGAAGATATTGCGAATAATTTAAAAATAAAAAGAGTAGATTTTGAGAGTTTAATTAATACATTTGAAAACTTTTATAGAGCTCAAAAAGATTTACAAGGAGTATCTTTAGAAAAAGCTTATGAAATATTAGAGTCAAATTCTAGTGATGCTGATACTGTTTTAAAGAAAAATTATAGAAATTTAGTAAAAAAACATCATCCAGATATTATTTCAGGGCAGGGTGCTAGTCAAAATATTATAGATGATGCTACAAGAAAACTTCAAGAGATAAATGAAGCATATGAAATTATAAAAAAAAGAAAGAGTTAATTGTTTAATGATTTTTCAAAAAATTATAAAGTTTGTAATTGTAAAAAAATTTCAATTAAAGAAAAAAAGATTAAAACTCTTAGAGAAATTCAAGAAATCACTAGTGCAGGAAGTGAGTGTAGACATTGTATTTTTAAAGAGGGTGATTTTGGTAAAATAAAAAAGAAAATTTATTGTAAAGATATTTTAAATGAGTTCAAAAATGTTTAGAAAATTTAATTATTCATATGAAGTATGTATTTGTAATCATGTTACCTTAGGTGAAATAACATATGCAATAAAAGATAAACAAGCTTTTTCTTTAAAAGATATAGGAAAGTTAACTGATGCAGGTACTTCTTGTACTTATTGTCGATGTGAAAATAAAGATTCAGGGGAAGAAAAGAAGAAATTATATTTAGAAGAGATTTTAAATAAATTAACGAGGTAAAATGAAAAAAGAAGAACTTATAGAAGAGATAAAATACTTAATTTCTACAAATAAAAATGAAACTATTGAAATTAATGAAATTTTTTTACAATACTTTAATGAAGATGAACTCATCTCTACTAGAGATAATTTAATAATTAAGAAAAACAAAATAAGAGAAAATACTTTTGATTATTTAGATGAACTTTATGAAAAAACAAAGGAAGATTCTATATAATAAAATCATTGAAAGGATGATAATTGATTGATTGGAACAATATAAAAGAACAATTACAAATTTTTTTAAAAAATGAACTAAAAAAAACAGGCTTTAAAAAAGTGACTATTGGATTATCTGGTGGTCTAGATTCTGCTGTTGTTGCGATTCTTTGTAAAGAAGTTTTTTCTGATAATATGAGTGCAGTTTTAATGCCTTCAAAATTTTCATCAAAAAGTAGCGTTGATGATGCAGTTAAACTTTGTAAAAAATTTAATATAAAATATGAAATAAAAGATATAACGACTATGATTGAGGCATATAGTGATAATATGGATGAAAATAGACTTAGAATTGGAAATTATAGTGCTAGAATGAGAATGTCAGTATTGTATGATACTTCTTCACGTGATAGCTCAATTGTAGTAGGAACTTCAAATAGAAGTGAACTTCTTCTAGGATATGGTACGATTTTTGGAGATATTGCTTGTGCCTTTAATCCAATTGGACAAATGTACAAAAGTGATGAATTTGAATTTGCCAAATACTTAGGGGTGATAGAAGAAATTTTAAATAAAAAACCAAGTGCAGATTTATGGGAAGGTCAAAATGATGAAGAAGAACTTGGATACTCTTATGCTAAGATGGATATAGTATTAAAGTTACTTGTTGATGAGACAAAAAGTAAAGAAGAAGTTATCAAATTAGGTTATTCTAAAGAATTAATAGAATTAATAGAATATAGAATAAAATCAAATGCATTTAAAGGTAAGTTACCAATAATTGCAAATATAAAATGGAATTAGCAAATGAAAGATATACCTATTTATCAATCATCTATTGGAGATGAAGAATTAAACCAGTTAAAATCAGTTTTAGAGTTGCATAGAAATGAAAATAAAGTTTTAGAACTAGAAGAAAATATTCTAAAATTTGTTGGTGCAAAGTATGCGGTTGCAACGTGTCATGCTACTTCTGCTATTCATTTAGCTCTTAGTGCAATAAAACTAAAAAGAGGGGATAAGATTTTAATGTCTGTAAACTCTTTTGTAAATATACCTGAAGTTGTTCGTCATTTTGATGCAGAACCAATTTTTATTGATATTAATAGTGAAGATATGAATATTGATGTTAATAAATTTGAAAAAGCTTTAGAAGCGAATAAAACAAAAAAACTTAGAGGTGCGATTATTACTTTTGTAGCTGGCCAAACTCCAGATTTAGATAGAATTTATGATATCGCTGAAAAATATGGGATTATTTTAATTGAAGATGCTACTTGTGCTTTAGGAGTAACATACAATGATGAAACTGTTGGTTCTTTAAGAGCTGATATGACAATTTTCTCAACAAATCCATCAAATGGTAAATATTCAATTAGTAGATCAGGAATTATTGTAACAAATAATGAAGAGATAGCAACACGAGCAAAATTATTAAGAACTCATGCGATTACAACAACTTATGATAATCATGGTAATTTAGATTATGTTTATGATGTTGTTGATATTGGATATAAATATGATATTTCTGAACTAGATGCTGCTTTTTCTTTATCTCAATTACAAAAAACAAATAAATTTATAAAAAGAAGAAAAGAGATAGCACAAATTTATAAAGATAGATTAAGTGGTATTAAACATGTGGAAATTCCAAAACATAAAGATGAACATATTTTTACTCAGTATATTATTAAAATTTCTAGAAATAGAGATGCTTTTGCAAGAGCATTAAAAGAAAAAGGAATTGCTACTGGACTCAATTATATTCCATTACATCTTTTATCTTATTATAAAAATAAATATTCTATTAAAATTACTACATTTGGTACTGCTTTAACTTCTTATCAACAGATTTTATCAATTCCAATGTATCCAAGTTTAACTAATGAGGAAGTAAATTATATTTGTGATGAAATCATAAGTATTGCCTCTGAATGGATATAAAAAACTTGAAACAAAAGTTTTATTTATGGGTAGAAGATTATCTTTTCTTCCCAAATTTCTTTCAAAAAATAATCTCACTCTTACTTTTACCCCTTACTTTAATCTATATGCTTATAATTTTGTTTAAAAGAGCCAAGGCTAAGCCAATTGAGTTTGGAGTACCTATTATTTCTATTGGAAATATTATTGTAGGAGGTAGCGGGAAAACACCTTTGATAATACATTTAGCAAAAGGCTTAAAAGATGTTTGTGTGATTCTACGAGGTTATGGCAGAGCTTCTAAAGGTTTATATGTCATCTCTCATAAGAATAAGATACTAGAAGATATAAATATTAGTGGAGATGAAGCAATGCTTTTGTCAAAAGCTTTGCCAAATGCCACTGTAATTGTAAGTGAAGATAGAAAAAAGGCTATTTTAAAAGCAAAAGAACTTGCTTGTAAAATTATATTTTTAGATGATGGATTTTCAAAATATGATATTAAAAAATTTGATATCTTAATAAGACCAAAGGATGAACCTACAAATCTTTTTTGTCTTCCAAGTGGTGGATATAGAGAACCTAAAATAGCATATGCTTTTTCTCATTTGGAACTTCAAGAAGGAAAAGATTTTAAAAGAGTAGTTTCATTTAGCAAAAATGGAGAATATATTGATATTCTACCTGAAAAACTTTTACTTGTAACTGCAATTTCAAAACCAAAAAGACTTTTAGAATTCTTACCAAAATATACAAAAATGGAAGCTTTTGAAGATCATCATATCTTTACAAAAGAAGAGTTGGATAATATTAAAGTAGTCTATAAAGGTTACACAATAATCACAACCTCTAAAGATATTGTAAAATTACAAATTTTTAATTTAGAAAATTTATATCTTATGGACTTAACATTAATGATTGAAAATAGTGTTAACTTAAACTCAATTTATAATTACATAGATATCTATTTAAACAATAAAAAATAAAGAAACATACCTTATTGTCAAGTGCAAAGATAAAATGTACCACTTTATTAACAAAAATGTATACTATAAACTTTAAATAAAATATTTAAAACTAGTATGATTAATAAAGAGGAATATATTGTGATACATACTTTATATAAAAGAGGTTATAGCATAAGAGCTATATCAAAAATAGTTGCTCTAGATAGAAGAACTGTTTCAAAACGTCTTAAAAACTTAGAATTTATAAAACAATGTGTATTACAACTCCTTATAGGAAAAAAGTTTGATAGAGTAAGAATAGATAGTGCAGGATACCAATATGCTATAAATCAAGTTCAAGAAGATATTTGGGAACAATTAGAAAAAAGTAAAATAGAAATAGTAGTGAATTTAATTTTGAGGGTATAATAGATGTAGAATTTAGATGATTTGTAAATTATTCTTTGAGAAAATTTATAAATTAATTTGGGGTTAAGTCACAAATTGACAAAGCGTTATATATTTTGATATACTATATTTATTGGAGAAAAACTCTTTTCAAACACTAAGTGACTCTTTTAACGAACAAATAGCAGATACTATAAGTGGTGAGCCTACATTTTTAAGATTAAAAGGCACAATTTATGAGCTAGAAAATATAAATGAAAACCATGAAGTATCTATAAATTTTTTATGTAATCAAATATTAATATCAATATAATCAAAAAAGTTTGTCATAGAAAAAGATTTACAAATTGATGATGAGATTAACTTTTTGATTGAAACAAACAATATAATTTTAACAAAAGAACTTATAAAAAATAGTGCAAGAAATTCACTTTTAGGAAAAATTAGTTCAATAAACAAAGATGGAATAAACTCAAATATAACAATAAAGTATAGACATAATGATACGATTCACTCTAAAACTACAAGTTCAAGTTGTAGTAATCTTGAACTTCAAATAGATGATGAAATATATGTTTCTTCTAAAGTATATAACATCACTATAATTTAAAGGATAGAAGATGAAGAAACTTTTAATTGTACTAGTATTTGTAAGTTTTAGTGTCGCAAGTGAAATAAAAATTGCAATTGCTTCAAATGTATCTTATGTGATAAAACCTTTAATAAAAGAATTTAATAAAAGCAATAAAACAAAAGTAAAATTTATAATAGGAAGTAGTGGAAAACTAACTGCTCAAATAAGGAATAAAGCACCATATGATATTTTTTTAAGTGCAAATATGAAATATCCAAATGCTTTATATAAAGATAAACTAACAACGATAAAACCTAAAATATATGCAAAAGGTTCTCTAGTACTTTTTTCATATAAAAATAGAGTTTTAAAAGATTTAAATATTATAAATACAGTAAAAAATATAACTATAGCCAATCCAAAAACTGCTCCATATGGAAAAGCAGCTTATGAAGTTTTACTTACAAAAAAATTATTTAAAAAAAATAAAAAAAAGTTTGTATATGCAGAAAATATAGCTCAGACCTTGCAGTATATCTATACAGCAGTTGATATAGGTTTTATTGCAAAAGCTTCTTTATATGCAGAGAAAATGAGAAAATTTAAAAAAAATATAAACTATCTTGAGATTGACATCTCTTTACATAATCCTATAAATCAAGGAGTTGCACTCTTAAATAATAAAAAAGAAAGCCTAAAGTTTTATAATTTTTTATTCTCAAGCGAGGCAAAAAAGATATTTAAAAACTATGGATATGAAGTTGAATAATATAAAAGCTGTAGTAAAAAATATAAATCATCATGATGGAGTAAATATAGTAGAATTTGATTTTTCTGGTATTAGGTTATCAATGATGAGTTTAGAACTATCAAAACAAATAAAAGTAGGAGTTAACGTAATCTTAGGAGTGAAACCCTCACATATAATTTTAGCAAAAAATTTAAAAGGGCTCTTAAGTGCTTCAAATAATTTTGAAGCGATAATTAGTAAAATCATAAAAGGTAAACTTCTTTGTTCTATCATCATAGAAACCTTTGAGACAGAATTTGAATCACTTATTACTCTAAATTCTGTACAAAGAATGAATCTAAAAGAAAATGAGACTATCACAGTTTTGATAAAAGCAGGGGAATTATATATAAAAGAGGTGATAGCAGATGTTTGATTTAAATTTTGAACCATTTTTAATTTCATTCAAATTAGCTTCTTACACCACTATTATTTTATTTTTTATATCCGTTCCCTTAGCTTGGTACTTATCACAAACTAAATCAAAAATCAAACCAGTAATAGAAGCAATAACAGCTCTACCAATAGTTTTACCACCAACAGTTATAGGCTTTTATATACTTTTTACTCTCTCGCCAAACTCTCCAATAGGAGCTTTTTTTGAAGAAACTTTTGAAGTAAGATTAGTCTTTAACTTTACTTCTCTTGTGATTGCTAGTTGTTTCTACTCTTTACCTTTTATGGTGCAACCCATACAAAGTGCAATACAAAACTTACCAAAATCACTAATAGAAGCTTCATATATCTGTGGAAAAAGTAAACTCCAAACAATAATTTATGTGATTTTACCAAATATAAAACCAGCCCTTTTAAGTGCCATAATCATAACAGCAGCACACACAATAGGAGAGTTTGGAGTAGTTTTGATGATAGGTGGAAGTATAGAAGGTGAAACAAAAGTAGCATCAATAGCTATATATGAATTTGTAGAAATCTTAGATTACAAATCAGCACATATTTACTCAGCAATCATGGTTGGGATTTCATTTGTGGTACTATTTTGTGTTTATTATTTCAACTTTAAATTCAAAGCGAAGTATGATTGATATTGATTTTTGAATAAATTACAAAAAGAACAAAAAATGATAAAAATAAACATAAATAAAAAACTACATGGTTTCAAAGGTCTTATGTCTTTACAGATTGATATTTGCATAAAAGAAGGTGAGTTTATTGCTTTAAGTGGAGTATCTGGTAGTGGGAAGACTACACTTTTGCGTATTATTGCTGGACTTGAGGATATTAGTAGTGGAAGTATTATTGTCAATGATAATACTTGGATAGATACTACAAATAGGCAAAAATCAATTGCTATTCAGAAAAGAAATATTGGGTATTTATTTCAAGACTATGCTCTTTTCCCAAATATGAATGTTCTAAAAAACTTAACTTTTGTAAATGATGATAAAGATTTTGCTTACAAACTTCTTGATATGGTTTCTTTAAAAGAGTTAGAAAATAGAATACCACATACTTTATCAGGTGGACAAAAACAGCGAATCGCATTATGTCGTGCTTTGATGAATAAACCTAAGATTTTACTTTTGGATGAACCTTTCTCTGCTCTTGATTTAAATATGAGAAGAAAACTTCAATTGGATATAAAAAAGTTTCATAAAAAATTTAATATAACTATAATTATGGTTTCTCATGATCCTAGCGAGATATATAAATTAAGTACAAGAGTGATTGTCTTAGAAGAAGGAAAGATTTTAAGAGATGGAAAAGCAAAAGATGTATTACTTAAAACTAGTGGTTCTCAAAAGTTTTCATTTAGAGGGGAGTTATTAGAAATTTACCAAGCTGATATTTTAAATATTGCTATTGTATCTATTGGTGAGCAGTTAGTAAAAGTTGTACTTGATTCTAAACAAGCTAAGGAGTTTAAAATAGGGGATTTAGTTACTGTATCCACCAAAGCTTTCTCTCCTAGTATTGAAAAAATCAAAACTAAAAAATAATCAAAGTAAGAGTTAGATATCTAAGAAACTTAGATAGAGTTACTAAAAGTAGGAATCTTTTTAAATCATACTTTAAAATCCCTGCTATACAAGTAATAAAATCTCCAATAATTGGAGTCCAAGATAGAAGTAAAATAAAACCACCAAATTTATCAAATAGTTTTTTATACTTTTTTATCTTTGCCTATTCTTTTTTTAATTTTAGGCGTTGGTATTTGAGATATTCCAACTCCTACTAAAATCACAGCCGAGGCTATTAGTTGAGTAGAAGACAATACTTCTTTTAAAATTATAAAAGCTAATAACATAGTAAATATAGGAATCAAATTTACAAAAATAGCAGCTTTAGAAGCATCTATTTTTGTAAGTGCAAAGTTATATAAACCATAACCACCTAAAGTGACAATTACTCCTAAATATAAAATCCATAATAAAGCTTCAGAAGTAAAAGTCATATCAATTGTATTGTATTCATATAAAAATAGAGGAAAAAAGAAAATAGCTCCCATAAATGCCTGAATAGCTGTTATAAAAATAGCAGAATATTTCTCAGATAAATATTTAGCAACGATTGTATATCCTGCCCCACAAATCATTGCACAAAATTCTAAGAAGTTTCCTAGCATTGGATTTGGGGCAGTTTGGGTTGTACTTGCATTGACACTTAACCAAATAACTCCAATCATTGCTAATAAAGAACCCAAGATTAGTTTTCTTGTTATGATTTCTTTTAATAAATATCCCGCAAAAATAGCTGTAATTAAAGGCATTACAGAAGTTATCATTCCTGCTTGTGAAGCTGAGGTATATTGTAAAGCTTTTGCTTCAAAAATAAAATATAAGCAAGGTTCAAATAACCCAAGTAAAAGAATATATTTTATATCTTTTTTTGAAAAATCATATTTCAAAAAGCTTTTTATAAAATATACAAAACATAAAGATGCAATAATCATTCTTAAAAATATTATAGTAAAAGGTCCTATATCAACCATGGCTGATTTTAAAGCTATAAAAGAACTAGCCCATACAATCATCGCTAAAATTATTGAGAATAGACCAATTACATTTAATTTATTATTCATTTTCTTCCTTCACTTACATAAGTATTTCTTTAATAGTCTTATGGATACCTCTAAAATAAATTTTAAAGCCCTTATTTATCCATTTTTAATTTCTTAAAAAATCTTAAAAAATCTTAGCACTTTTTTATTAAAAATCTATAAATTTATCACCTTGTTTTAACTATTATCTGTAAATATTTTCCTATTTTCTTCTCTTTTTACACTATTTTTACTTTTTTGAATCTAACCTAAATTATAAGTTAGATTCATAAGTCCTATTGTGGAATTAATTCTATTAATTCTAATTGAAGTAAGATTGAGTGCCTTATTCATTTGTTTGGTTAATGTTCTAAATATATGTTCAACTCTTACTCTTGTTTTTGAGTGTCTATAATTTTCTTTATGTTGGGCATTTGTAAGTGGTTTATTTCTGTATGCCCTTTTTCATTTAATGCTCCATTTATCCTGCAAAATATGTAGCTTGAATTGTATATCAACTAGCCTTATATCTTATATTTTTAAATGTTGCACTTTAAGTGTGAATGTTTATATTGTATAGTTTTAAACTTACAAACCCTGAAGAATAATATGCCATAAATAATCTATTTCATGATTTTCAAAAGAAATAAAAGTTTTATCAAAAAATAGTTCTTCTATTTTGTTATATTCAAAAGTTTTACTATAAGTACAGCTAGAATGTACTGGCATAAAACTTCGAACTAATGATATATTATCTATAATATTTTGTTCACATAAAAAACAATTTAAGTGGTTATGTAGTCTTCCTTCATGCTGTAGTAGTTTTAAATAACTTTTACAAATTGCACGTTTAGGATTTTGTTTAATCATTTTATGAGATAGGTCATCTAAGAGTTTAAAATAGAAATCATCTATTTGTTCAACATCTTTTAAATGAGGATCAAATAGTTTTATAAATCTTTGCCAACAATATAGTTTTTCACTTTCAAATATCCATTGAAATCCTAATTGCATAACATCTTTAAGTCTAGGCATAGAGCTTTTCATAGTAGTTTCTAATTCAAAATCTATTTTATAACCAATATTGATATTCGAGTGTCTAGCTCCATAAAATCTGTAAGTTATATAAATATGATTTTCACTTAAAATTGTTACAATTAAGTCATCATCCTTAACTGCTTTAATATCTATTATGTATCCCTGCATTTATCTTTCTATTTATATTAAAATTGGTTGAATTATATCAAATTAATAATAGATATCTGCTTCAAATAAAAATTATGATAATATAACTTATGAAGTATTATGAACAAAGGGAAATAGATGGATTTTAATAACATTTCTATTGCAAAAGAAGCAAATATTTTATATGATGGAAATATTACAAGTAGAAGTATAGTTTTTAACGATGGTAGTAAAAAAACACTAGGTATTATGCTACCAGGTGAGTATGCACTAACTACAGTTAATAAAGCAATTATAGAGATTCATTCTGGAACTTTACAAGTTATGTTGCCAGCTGAGGATTGGGTTGAGTATGTAGCTCCTGCTAGTATTGAAATTTCACAAAATTCAAAATATAAACTAAAAGTAACTTTATTAGTTGATTATTGTTGTTCTTTTATTAAAGCAACTTACTAAATAAAAAAAGCAAAGAGTATAAAACTCATTGCCTCTAATATTTAATTTTATTTCTATAACTTAAGCTTGAATAGCTACGTTTACAGGCGTACTTTCCCAAATACCGTGTTTTGTACAGTATTCATGAGCAACTAAATTTAATTTTTTACCAGTTGGTATAATTGTAAATGTAGTAGTATTATGTGCTTTAATATTTCCTAGTGTCCCTGGAACATAAGAAGCTTTTGCTAATTGTACATCACCATTAAAAAGTGTGATAGATTCGATATAATGATCAAAATCATCTGGATGAGTATATTCATTTCCTATTTTTACAGTTACTTCAAATGGTTCTCCTGCAATAGCAGTTTCATTACAGTGAATGAATGGTGAATGTCTATCAATTAAATCTTTTTTAGCTTCTCGCTCAACAGTATCGATATCAACATATTTGTTAATTTTTGGCATTTTTACTTCTCCTAATATAAGTTGTAGATATTATATAACATTTTTTAAATTAAATAGAGCTCTTTTTATCCTACTTTAACAATTTAAGAAAATAATCAGAAAACAAAGCACAATTATGTTAATATTCACAATATGAATAAAGAAGATTATTTTATAAAACAATTTAACAAAAATTCTAAAATCATTGGTGATGATGGTGCTGTAGTAGGAAAATATGTATATAGTATGGATTCATTTTTTCAAAATGTACATTTTAAAAAAGAGTGGATGAGTCTAAAACAAATTGCTAAAAAATCAATGCTTGTAAATATATCTGATGCAATTGCCATGAATGCAAAAGCAAAGTACGCACTTTTAAGTGTCGCAATTCCACAAGAATATACAAAAAAAGATTTAAAAGATTTAGCTAGTGGTTTTAATGAAGTAGCAAAAGAGTTTGGAATTAAAATAATTGGGGGAGATACAATTTCAAATGAAAAGTTAGATATTTCAATTACAATAATTTCAAAAACAAAAAATGCAATATATAGATCAGGTATAAAAAAACATGATTTGTTATGTTTTACAGGTGATATAGGAGCTTCTAAAAAAGATTTAGAGATACTTTTAGTTGGTGGTAAAATTGATAAAAATTCAAAATTTATTGAACCAAAATTAAATCAAAAATTCTTTTTTAAAATATCAAGATTTGTAAATGCCTCAATAGACATATCTGATGGTCTATTTTTTGAATTAGAAAAATTATCAAGACAGAGTAAAGTTGGTTTTGAGTTTTTCTACAATATTAAAAAAGAGCTTGGTTGCTCAGGAGAAGAGTATGAATTATTGTTCTCTTTTGCAGAAAAAAATAGAGAAAAAATAACAAAAATAGCAAAAAAATATAATGTAAAATTAAATATATTTGCAAAAGCTATTAAAGGTCAGTATAAATCTGATTGTCAAAATCATCATTTTAAATAAAAAAATAATAAAAACAAGGAAAATAATTGAGCCAATTACAAAGATATTTAAATCATTCAAAAATTGATGTTTTATTTAAACAAAATAAAAATGATTTTATTGTTACTGAAATTCCACTTTATGAGTTTAGTGGAGAAGGTGAGCATTTAATTGTTAAATTTAGAAAAAAAGATTTGACAACTTGGGATGCAGTACAAATTTTTTCTGAATATTTAGGTTGCAAGGCAAGAGATATAGGTTATGCTGGGTTAAAAGATAAAAATGCTTTAACAATACAAAATATCTCTGTTCTAAACTCATTTAAAGAAAAACTAGATTCCTTCAATCATGCTAAAATTAAAATATTAGAAACTACAAAACATAATAATAAAATAAAGATAGGTCATCTAAGAGGTAATAAATTTTTTATTAGACTTAAACGTGTAAATTTAATTGATGCTAAAAAAATAGAACAAGTTGTTGCAAGTATTGCAACTTTTGGAATGCCAAATTATTTTGGCTTCCAAAGGTTTGGTATTTATGGTGATAATTATAAAAAAGGTGAAGCTATTATAAATAGCGAGCTTAAAGAAAAAAATAGAAAATTAAAGCAGATGTATATAAATGCATATCAAAGTCAACTATTTAACTCTTGGTTATCAAAAAGGATTGAGTTATCTAAACTTGTAAATGCTTTTGAACCTAAAGAGGTTTATAAAAAATTAGATTTACCTCTTGATATAGTTAAAAATATGAAAAAACAAAAACATCCTTTTAAATTATTACTAGGTGATTTGATGAGTCATTATCCTTTTGGAAAAATATTTCATGTAGAAAATCAAAGTGAAGAGGCCGAAAAGTTTTTTAATCGTGATAGAGTTCCAACTGGACTTCTTTGTGGAAAAAAAGTTAAAATAGCTGAAAATCTTGCTTATAATATTGAAAAAGATTATGATAAAAAGACAGGTGAAGATGGAGCTAGAAGGTTTTCTTGGATATTTCCAAGTGAAATAGAGACTAATTATAAAGAAGAAAAAAAATGGATGGAACTTAATTTTACACTTCCTAAAGGTTCATATGCTACAGAATTTATTGCAGAAATAATGCATTAAAATTATACCTCTCTACACAACTATAAATTTAAATACTTTTTGGTAACCACTAACTTCTTGGCAACCTTATAAACAGATATAAAAAGGTGTATATTTTACCTATCCTGCATTATTAAAGGGTTTAGAAAACTATTTAATAACTATTGATATGCTTACACAATTTAGTATTAAAGATATATTTAAATTTGACTTAATAATGAAATTACTTTACTATTAAACTACCATATGCACCTGAATATAATCCTATTGAAAGAATATGGAGTTTTTTAAAAAGTAAAATTAAGCAAAAGTTTTTTCTAACTGCCAAACAATTTAAATCTTTTGTATTAGATTTATTTGCCAATATAAATATTAGTGATATAGATAAATTAGCTCATCATTGTTGTAGCTTAATTATTTCTTGAGTTTGATTTGTTATTGCTATACAACTAAGAAGTTCAATAATGCTTGGAAAAATAAACCCAGTAATTCCTGAAATTGTAAATCAAGTAGCTTTTGAAGTAATTGGCACTGATACAACTATTTCTATTGCTTATGAGGGTGGACAGTTACAGTTAAATGTATTTGAACCATTACATATTTGTCAAGTTTCACCACATTGCACCATTTCAAAAGCAATATTTTTAAACACATCTGGTAAAATCTTAAATATTTCAGGTTTCGTTTGAAACCAACTTTGAACTGCATCAAATGGAGTTCTAACTTTCAATTCTTTTGATAAAGACCCGTGTCTTTATATTGAAGTTGTAGTGTATCAAAAATTTATTTAAATCTTTTTTAACATCATCAATATTGTCATACTCTTCTGCTTTAATTGTAGCATTTATATCAAAGGCTTTTAAAGTACGATAAATATTACTTCTATTTGCATTTGGAATAATATCAACTATTGTATCTGTTAAGTCATCTAACTCCATCCAAGTCATTGTTCTGACTACTTTAATTAACTCTTTTTCTAAAGGTGTTAAAGTTGTTTTTATATTGTGTGGTCTTGAACTTTTATCTTTAATAAAATTCCTATGCTTCCATTTAGAGATAGTTTTAATATTTAGATTGTAATTTTTAGCTAATTCAACATTTGTTAAATTAGATTTCTGTATTATTTCTCTTACATGCTGGTTTGTTCTGGCATTAGAGTGATAGACTTGTGGCATTTTTAAAATCCTTATTTGGTAAAAAGATTTTACTATGATGTTGTTAAGCTATCACTTTCTTATTTATAAAACTAGGCAGCCATAACGTGGTGAAACTAGACAGCTATAAACTATTTACTTCTATTAATATGATGAGAAGGTCATTTTATGCTTTAGGAGAAAAGTATGTTAAAGGTATTACTGCAAATGAAGATGTTTGTATGGAAAATATCTTAAATTCAGTTACAATTGTAACTTCACTAAATCCTATTTTAGGTTATGAAAAATGTTCAGTATTAGCAAAAGAAGCTTTTGAAACAAATAGAAGAGTTTATGATTTAGTTTTAGAAAAAGACTTAATTCCAAAAGATGACTTAGATAGGTTATTACTTCCTAAAAATATGGTTAATAATTATTAATAAGGATAAATATGAAAATCACTATTATAAATACAGGTGGAACTTTTAATAAAAAATATAATGCTATAAAAGGCGAATTAGAAGTTCAGTCTAATCATAATTCTTTAAATAAAATAATAGACATATGTCACAATATTGACTTTGAGGTGTTAGATATTATTTCAAAAGATAGTTTAGATATTAATAATAGTGATAGAAAATTAATAGTTGAAACTATCAAGAATTGTAAAAATAAAAATATTATTATTATTCATGGTACAGACACTATTGATTTAACCGCACAATATATACAAAATAACAGTTTAAGTAAAAACATTATTTTAACAGCTTCAATGATTCCTATGAGTATAGATGAAAATGAAGCTACTGTTAATTTTTCTTTAGCCCTTGGTTTTTTAAATTCAAATTTTAAAGAGGGTGTTTATTTAGCAATGCATGGCCTTGTTCTTTTACATAATAAACTAATAAAAGATAGAAAACTAGGAAAGTTTATAATAAAAAACTAAGAACATTTAGTACTTAATTTTATATTAATTACATAACTTAAAAATAACCTAATTATAATTTAGATAAAATTACAAAAAATATTAGGATATTATATATGGTAATTTATACATGTGGACATACTACTCCTGATTCAGATTCTATTTGTTCAGCAATTTCTTTAGCGTATCTTTTAAACCAAATTGGACGTGAATCAGTTCCAGCTAGACAAGGTGAATTAAATCAAGAGACTAAGTTTATTTTAGAAAAGTTTGGTTTTGAAGAACCTTTATTAAAAACTGAATTTGCGGGGGAAGAACTTTTTATAACTGATTATTCTGATTTAGCTTTAGCTCCTGCTGATATAGCTGAGGCAATAGTTGTTGGTATTGTTGATCATCATAAATTAGGTGGAATTACAACTTCTACACCTTTAGAGTGTTGGATTAGACCTGTTGGTTGTACAAATACAATTATAAAAGAGATGTATGATTATCATAAAGTTGAAATTCCTGCAAATATTGCTGGTATTATGACTTGTGCAATTTTAAGTGATACTATAATTTTTAAATCACCTACTTGTACAGAAATTGATATAAAAGCTGTACGAGAATTATCTGAAATTGCTAATATTAAAGACTTTGGTGAACTTGGAATGGAAATGTTCAAAGTAAAATCACAAGTTAAGGGTGTACTTGTAAGAGATTTAATTTTAAGAGATTATAAACCTTTTAATATGCATGATAAAAATGTAGGAATAGGACAACTTGAAGTTGTAGATTTATCTATTTTTGATAGTATGAAATCTGAATTGCAAGAAGATTTAGAAAAATTAAGAGTTCAAAATAGTTTACATACAGCTTGTTTATTATTAACAGATATTATGAGAGAAGGTTCTGAAGTCTTAGTAGCTTCTGAAGATACAAAAATATTTGAAAAAGCTTTTGATATAAAACTAGAAGATGGAAAAGTCTGGTTAGATGGATGTTTATCAAGAAAAAAACAAATTATTCCATTTTTAGAACCTGCATTTGCATAAAAAAATTCTAAAATATGTATAATTTGCCAAAGAAAAAATATTATTTTCTAAGGGTGCCATTTTTACTAGAAGAACATAGTTTCAAGGCTAACTTTAACGATGGAGAAAAACATTATTAAAAAGTTTTAAGTTGAATTTAGTTGATTATTATCTTGCGAATTATAAAAAAAGTAGAAAAGTAAGCACCCATTTTTTTAATTAAGTCAGAAAAAGTTACATAAAAAATTATAAATTAAATTTTCCTATATTTTTTAATAATTTTTTAATATTTTTAAGAGTAATATAAAAATAAATATTTTAAAGGACTTATGATGGGTACTACCTCAGATATGAACGCTATGTGTTCTCAACTTTTAACAGCTGATGATTTAAAAATCCCAGATATTTTATTTGAAAAAGTTATTAAAGATGGTATTATTACACAAATTGTAGAACATAATAGTTCTAAAAGTATAAAAATTTATTCAACTCACCAGTTTTTTTTATCCCAGATTATGCCAGTTCTTCATGATATTGGATTTTTAATTATTGATGAAGTAACTTATAATATTCAAAATTCAGCACAAATTATTTTTGTTTCTAGATTTAATTTACAAATAGACAATGAGGAGCAAATTAAAAAAATAGAACATGCAAAAGATAATTTAGAAAATATAATAACAAGCTCATTAACAGATAATTCTTTAATTCACTCAAAAGTATTTTCACTAATATATAATCAAAATTTTGATGCTAGAAAAATTATGTTAGTACGTGCATTCATTGAGTATATTGATCAAGCAGTTCTTACTATAAATTCTGCAATAATTTTAAATACACTTATAACACATCACAGTATTACGGATTCTTTTGTAAATTATTTTTCTATTAAATTTGATCCAAGTGTTATACAAAGAAAAAACAAGCTTAGTAAAATAGAACTTGTAATAGAAGAAAAAATAAAAGAAATTCCACAAATTATTGACGATAAAATATTAAAATTAACACTATCATTTTTACAAAGTTTATTAAGAACAAATTATTATATGAATAAAAAAACAATTGCTTTTAAAATAGATACTTTAAAATTTTCAGAGAATTTAAAAGGTTTACAACCAAATTTAGAGAATTTTATTTATCATCCTGATTTTTATGGTATTCACTTAAGAATGAGTAATATTTCAAGAGGTGGTTTAAGATGGAGTGACAGACATGATGATTATAGGCAAGAGATAAAATCATTAATGATTACTCAAGAGGGAAAAAATTCTATTATTATTCCTGATGGATCAAAAGGTGGTTTTGTAATTAATAAAGAATCTTCTCTAATAACAAAAGAGTTTTTTAAAGAGATATATTCAATGTATATAAATGCAAATTTAGACTTAGTTGATAATATGAAAGATGGTAAAGTTATAAAATATGATGATATTATCTCTTATGATGATGATGATTCTTATTTTGTAGTAGCTGCTGATAAAGGAACTGCTTCTATGAGTGATGTTGCAAATGATATTGCAATAAAAAGAGGTTATTGGTTAGGAGATGCTTTTGCAAGTGGGGGAAGTAATGGTTATGGACATAAAGATTTAGGTATTACTGCTCGTGGTGCATTGATTTCAACAAAAAGATTTTTTATAGAAAAGGGAATTAATTTTTATAAAGAAGAAATAACTATTATGGGAATTGGTTCTATGAGTGGAGATGTTTTTGGGAATGGATTAATTGAATCACCTAAATTTAACCTACTTGCTGCAATTGGACATAAGGATATTTTTATTGATCCTAATCCTGATTTAAAAGTAGCAGTTAAAGAAAGAAAACGATTATTTGAAGCTAAAAAATCTGGCTGGAGTTATTATAATAAAGAA
The DNA here is from genome assembly GCA_965243765.1 of Halarcobacter sp. Lineage (GTDB taxonomy): Bacteria > Campylobacterota > Campylobacteria > Campylobacterales > Arcobacteraceae > Halarcobacter. The sequence goes on along the minus strand of CBDEWB010000019.1, from coordinate 35,796 downwards.
TTAATTTCAAAAGGTGGTGGAATATTTTTAAGAAATGAAAAGTCAATTGAACTAAGCCCTGAAATTAAAAAACTTATTGGAACTACAAAAAAAGCATTAAGTGGAGAAGAGTTATGTAAAATGCTTCTTGTTATGAAAGTTGATATGTTATTTAATGGAGGAGTTGGAACTTATGTAAAAGCAAATGATGAAAATTCTATTGATATTGGAGATAAACAAAATGAAGCAGTTAGAGTTGATGCTAGTGATTTAAAAGCTAAAATAGTTTGTGAAGGGGGAAACTTAGGTTTTACTCAAAAAGCTAGAATAGAGTACGCTCTTGCTGGTGGTAAAATAAATATTGATGGTATTGATAACGCAGGTGGAGTAGATACTTCAGATCATGAAGTAAATTTAAAAATACTTCTTAATACAATAGGTTCACATGAAAATCTTTATCAAGAAGAGAGACAAATTTTGCACTCTTTAACCGATCAAGTTGTAAGTTTAGTTCTTCAAACAAATTATAATCAGGCTTTAGCTATATCAATTGATGAAAGATTTTCAAGAAGATATCTAAATGATTTTATAAAAGTTATTGAAGTTTTAGAGAATAATATTGTAGCTTTTAACAGAGTTTCATTTTTTATTCCTAAGAATGAAAATATAAAAGATATTATTGATATACATGGTTCAATTGTGCGACCTGTTTTAAGCTCACTTCTATCATATGCTAAAATTTTTGTAAAAAAAATATTGTTAGCATCAACTTTAGTTGATGAACAATTTGCAATTCAATATTTATATAGATATTTTCCAAAATCATTTGTTGGAGCTTATGAGCATGAATTATTAAATCATCCTTTGAAACGTGAAATTATTGCAACTAAAATGGCAGATATAATTATTAATTCGCAAGGTTGTACTTTTGTTAGTGATTATGAAAAACTTGGACTTGATAGCTTTTTATTAAAAATAACATCTTATTTAGTTGCAAAACAGTTATTTGGAACTAAAGATATAAGGGAAAAAATTTATTCTCAAGATTATAAAATGGATGTTGAAAAACAGTATAAATTAATAAATAAATTGGAATACACTTTATATTCAAGTACAAAATGGATGGTAAAATATCTTAAAAAGAATCAGCTAGATGTTACTCATATACTTGATCATAAAGAAGAGTTATTTTCATTATTAGAACAAGTGCATAAGCAAAATGTTGAAGAGTTAATAAAAGACGATAATGAATTTAATTTATTCTTCTCAGTTATTGATTATTTAAGATTTGCTATTCCTGCTATTGTAATTAAATCAAACACAAAGCACTCTTTGAAAGATGTAGTTGTATTATTTTATTCTATAATTCATGAGTTTAATATCTTAGATATTATTATCTCTTTAAATAAAATTGTAATTAAATCAAGAAATGATATGGTTTTGAGAAATCAAGTTTTACAATTTATTGAATTTATTGTTGTTCATTACACAAAAAAGATATTAAACTTTCAAAGAGTAGATGAGGAACCAGAACTTGCATTTAAAAATTTTATAAATAATGATAAAGACTCCTTTTATAAAGTTAAAAATAATATTGATACTTTTATGTCAAAAGATAATAAAGATATTAAAGAAATAGCTGTAACTGTGAATCAAATGATGGTTACGTTATTATAACTTAAACTTATATTTTTATTTTAAGTTTTGATATGTTATATTTATGATATTAAAATAAAATTGCAAAGGAGTTCATATGAAAAGTAATATGGATGATGAATTATCTTTAGAAAAAATTGATGATTATAATGACAAAGAGTCTAGTGAAAAAAGAAATATTGTAAGAGGTGTTGTGATATTTTGTTTAGTAATTGGAGCAATGCTATCATATTTGAAATATGATAGCCAAGTTGATGATTATGTAGGTACAAAAGAAGCTCCAGGAATATCAACTACGAAAAAATAAAATAAGTTAGTGTGTTTGTTTATTTTTTTCAAAATATTAATGAATTTAATTGATGATTATCTTATAAATTATAAAAAAAATAGAAAAGTAAGTACTAGTTTTTTTGAATTAAGTTTAAAATTAACATTTCTCTAATAATAATTTATATATAATACTATTTATTTTTAAAAAAGGAAAAATATTGAAAAAAGCATTCTCTTTGATGGAGCTTATGGTCGTTATCCTTATTTTGGGATTACTTGCAGCCTTTGTTTTACCAAACTTAGCAAGAAAAAGTGAAGAAGCGAAAGCTAAAATTGTTTGTATTCAAATGAAAAGTGTTGCTCAAGCACTAAAATTCTATAAATTAGATAACTCTTCATATCCAACTACAGAAGAGGGATTAAATACTTTGATTCAGAAAAAATATTTTGAAGATGGAAAAATACCAAAAGATACTTGGGGCAATACTTTTATATATCTACAAAATGATAAATTTTTTGATTTAATATCACGAGGCGGTGATAAAAAAGAGAGTACTGAAGATGATATTTATTACTCAAAATGTACTAAATAAATGGTACACACTATTAGGGTAAAAAAAGCTTTTACTCTAATAGAGCTTGTACTTGTAATAATTTTAATCTCTATTGTATATTATTTATCTTTTTCAAATCTTACTTCAACTCATAATATTAAATATAAAGTAAATATTGAAAATATAAAAGAGTTTATGTTGAAAAATTTTAAGTACGAAAAAGAGTTAGCTTTTATATGTATTGAAGATGATACGAAAGATTGTTATATCTTTATTGATAAGAATATAAATAAAGATATAAAAATAGAGAACTTTTTTAAAGATATTCCAGATGTTTATAATTATGATAAAGATTTAAGTAGGTATATTTTTACAAAGATTCAACTTGATGAGATAAAATTTGAACCATTTTTTGAATTAATTATAAATAGTGATCAAAAACATAAAGATATTATAGTCGATACTCTTGATTCAAAAGTTTATCTAATAAACTCAATATCAAGAAAAGTAGAAAAATTTGAAAATATAAATGATATAATTGAACAAATTTCTTTAAATAAAATAGAGGTAAAAGATGCTTTATAAGTATAATGGTTTCAATACAAGTGGTTTAAAAGTAAAGTCACAAATCGAGGCATTAAGTCTTAGTGAGGCAAAAACTAAATTAAAAGCCAAAGGTATTTTATATACTAGTATTAAAGAAGATACTTTTAACTTTGGAAATATATCTTTTAAAAGAAGCAAAAAACTTGATTTATCAACTTTATCATATTTAAGTAGAGATTTAAGTATTTATTTAAATTCTGGAATTACACTTATTTCTTCTATAAATTTATTAAAACAAAGATATAATAATAATAAATCTTTATTCACTTTTTTTGATACTATTAAAACTTATCTTGATGAAGGAAAAACATTTTATGATGCTTTAGATGCCCAAAAAGCTATAAGATTGCCTGATTTTTATAAACAATCAATAAAAGTAAGTGAAAGTGGAGGGTTATTGGAGTCTATATTATTAGAATTATCTGTTTTCCTAAAACAACAAGATAGAATTAGAAAACAAGTCACTTCTGCGTTAGCATATCCTATGTTTATTCTTTTTGTTTCTTTTTTTATGGTTGGTTTTATGTTAAGTTTTATTGTTCCAAAAATTACAGTTATTTTTACACAACTTGATCAAGAACTTCCACCTGCTACAAATTTAGTAATTGCCTTGGGAGATTTCTTCTCAAATAACTATGGCTATATAATCTTAGCTTTTATATCTGTGATTTCTACTTTTTTGTTTTTACTTAAAAAAAGTAAGACATTTAAATATGGTTTTGACAAATTTTTATTAAAAGTACCATTTTTTTCAACTTTGATTGAGCATGGCGAACTTGCAAGGTTTTCATATATGAACTCTATTTTAATTAAATCAGGTGTACCAATAGTACAATCAATTAATCTAAGTGCTAATATTTTGAAAAACTCTGTTATAAAAAAAGTATTTGTTAATGCTTCAAAAAGTGTGGTTGAAGGAAAAAGGTTATCAGTTTTATTAAGTACAAATAAGATTTATAAACTAGATGAGTCTTTTATTCACTCAATTGCTATTGGAGAAGATACAAGTAGATTAAGTGAAATTCTAAGTAATTTAGCGACACTTTATAACGAATCAAATAAAGATAAAACAGATATCTTTTTAGCTTTGTTAGAGCCCTTATTTATGCTTTTTGTTGGTGTTGTTATTGGTTTTATTGTAATAGCTATGTTGTTACCAATTTTTTCTATGAATTTAAGTTAGTATTTAATGAAAAAAAGTGTTATATTATTAATTACACTTTTTTTTATAACGGCCCTTAGTTTGTTGATTTTAAAAAACTTAAATGATACAGATAATTTTGTGCAGAAACAAAATTATACTTTGAATAATACACAAGTTTTAATTGCGGTAAAAAATACAAAAAATGAAATTGCAAAACTACTAAAACAAAATAAAGAGTCTATAGATGAAGCTTCAGAAGATGATCCAATTTTTCAAACGTCAATACCTATAAAAATAAAAGACTTAACAATTCTTTTTAGAATTAAAAAATATAATAAAACAAATATTAATGAAATAGATGTAAAAAATTCAAAAAAAGTAGAAGAGATGTTTTTAAAACACAATATTTTTGAATATGATCTTTTTAAAGATATATATAATGATAAATTAGAAATACAAGATACAAAAGTAGATACAATAAAGCAACTTGATGATATAATCTCTACTTTTGGTATTCAAACATATAGTGAGAAAATATTAAATATAAAAGATAAATTAGGTTTTTTGGATCCTAAAGATTTGTATGAATTAAATATAGATATACATTTTAATAATGCTATTGCAAAAGCATATTATATTTTAAAAAATGATGGAAAGGTTCAATATTTTGAGATTAGTTTCAAATAAAGAAGCACAAAAAATATTTTTAACAACAAATAGTAAAATAAGTAATTTTAGTAGTAATATTGATATTATTATTTCTCCTGAGTTTTATTGGGTTCGAAAATTTGAAATACCAGTAAAAACAGAAACACAAGCCAGACATGTATTGCCTACTCTTTTTGAAGATGTGATTGATAATATTTTAATTTTATCATATCAAGTTATAAAATTAGGAGATAATATATTTTTATGTTTTGCTTATAATAATAAAAAAATATTTGAGGCCATTAAAGCTTCAAATATACCAATTTCAAATATATCATCAATATATTTTGCACAAAATGAATGTAAAGGTTTCCCTACTTTTAAAGTAGATAACGTAAAATTTATGTATACAGATGAAGATATTTTAGTCAAAGTACCCAGTAAATTATTAGGTAAAGTAATTGAGCTTAATAAAGTACTAAATAAAATAAAAGTAAGTTCACATAAAGTTCAAATGAAACTTTATAATGATGTAATAAATAGTAAATATTATTATGCACTCTTTGTTATATTTTGTGTTTTAATACTTCTAAATAGTGTTCAATATTTTAATTATTCAAATGAGATAAAAAAGATAGAAAAAAGTATTGAGAAATCAAGAAAAATAGCTACATTACCCTCAAGTATGCTTCAAGCAAATGCAATACTATCTAAATATGATAAAAGCATAAAAAAAGAGCTTAAAAAAAGAGATGCTATTGAATATATATTAACAAATTCAAAATTTGATTTAAAATCTTTAAGTATAAAAAATGAGATTATCAATTTAGAATATTTATCAGTAAATAAAAATGAGGTAGATAAATTTATAGGAAAAAAATATAAAATATTATCAAGCAAGATGAGCTCATTTGTACTTAAAATAAGGATTCAATTATGAATAAATTAAATCCTATGTATATCTTAGTTTTTATTATAACTCTTTTTATAGTTTCAACTAGTATGTTATCAACTCAAAAAAAAGAGTATGTTGAGCTTTCAAAAGATTTTATAAATATAAGTATAAAATCAAAAAACTATAAAGAGTATAAAGATACTTGGTTTAATACAAAGAGAGTTTTAAAGAGCTTAGATGCAATATTACGTACTTCAAATTTTAAAAAAGAAAAAATTTTAAAAGTACAAAATAGTAATATTATAAAAGTAAAAATTGAATCATCTAATCCTAGAACTTTAGATAAGTTTTTGAAAAGAGTGTTAAATGAAAAGTTTAGAATAAGAACATTAAGTATTAAAAAACAAAGTATTAGTATTGAAATAGGGCTTAAATAATGAAATTTATATTTAAAATTATATTATATATCGTAATATTTTTTACAGCAGTATTGATTTTTTTACCAAAAGAGGGCTTTTATAATCTTTTAGAAAAAGAGTTGGCAAAACAAAATATTATAATATCAAATGAAATAAGAGATGAAAAACTATTTTCATTAGAGATAAAAAATATGAATATTTTTTATGATGGGATTAATGGAGCAACTGTTAAAAGTATAAAAATTAAAACATTTTTATTAAGTTCTAAGATTGATATAAAAGATTTAAAAATTTCTGATTCTTTTAAAAATATATTGCCTACTAAAATCAATAATATAAAAATATCACATTCAGTTTTATCTTTTGATAAAGTTGATATTGTATCAAGTGGTGATTTTGGTGAATTTATAGGAAAATATCTTATTTTTGAAAATAAAATTATAGGAGAGTTAATCCCCTCAAATATTATGAAATCAAGATATAAATCTATTTTAAGAGAGCTTAAAATAAAAGATGGGAAGTATACATATGAATTTACCTTTTAATACTATTTTACAAAAAATACTTCCATATGCATTTATTATACTAAGTGCATATATAATCTCAACTATATTATTTTTATTTTTACCAAAAAGTGGTGTAGCTTTTGTAGAAGAGTCAACCAGTACTTTAGTATATAAAAAATACAGTGGTTTTTATTCTAGAGTTAAGATAAATATTCCAAAGATTGATAAAAAAATCCCAAAAAAAAATATTCAAACTCTTTTAAAATATCGTCTAAAAGCAATTTATTCTACTACTAGTAATGGTGGTTGGGCATCTGTTGAAGACAAATCTTCATCTCAAAGTACAATCATAGAACAGCATGAAAAGTTGAATGGTTATACTCTTACAAAACTTTATAAAAATTATGTAATTTTTGAAAAAAATTTAAAAGAGTTTAAATTAGAACTTCTTTTAAATAAAGAGATTAATTATGAAATACAAAGAAAAACTTCTTCAAATATTATTGAAAATATAGTTGTAAATGAAGATAATATTAAAATAAAAAGAGATTATTTAAATTCTTATGTAAATAATATTGAAAAAGTATGGAATAATATAGCAATATCAGATATTAGAAAAAATGATAAAATTGTTGGTTTTAAAATAAATAGTGTAAATAAAGATTCTATTTTTGGAAAACTTGGTTTTAAAAAGAATGATATTATTAAATCAATTAATAATAAAGTTATAAAATCTTATGCCGATGCTTTTAAAATATATAATGAGATAAACAACTTAGATTATCTAAATATTGAAGTGTTAAGAAATAATGAAATTGTGGAGTTAAATTATGAGATTGATTAAAGTTTTTTTGTTAGTGATTTTATTTAATGGGTTATTGTTTTCGAGTGATGATAAAATAAATATAAATTTTAAAAATTTAAAAATTATGGATTTGGTAAAGATTACCTCAAAAATTATCGGTAAAAATATACTAATTACTCAACATATAAAAGGAAATGTAGATTTTATCTCAAATAAACCAGTAAATAAAGATGAATTAACAAAGATTTTAATGTATGTCTTGGAATCAAAAGGTTATACCTTAATCAATAACCAAGATATATTAAGAATTGTAAAATTAAATGATAGTGCTAAAAAGAATGTTCCTATTATAACATCTAATACAAAGAAAAATTATTATCAAATGGTTACAACAGTTTTTAAAGTACATAATACAAATGTTGATTTTATAATTTCAAAGGTGCGTCATTTAATTTCAAAAAATGCAAAAATTGTTTCAAATAAAAATTCAAATACTATAGTATTAACAGATTTTCAAGATAATATTACAACAGTTAGAAAAATAATTAACTTAATGACAAATGGTACAAGAAAAAATATGATAGTTGTTAAACTTAAAAATATTCAAGCAATTGATGCTAAGAAAAATTTAGATGTAATTATAAAATTAATGTTTAATCAAAAAATAGCAACAGAAATAGTATCCATCATTTCTAATAAAGAGAATAACTCACTTATTTTAATTGGTAATACTTCAAATACAAATTATATAAAAAAATATATCACAAAACTAGATTTAAATGGCTCTTTAATTAAAAGAATAGTTGAAGTTTATGCTTTACAAAATGTAGAAGCAAAACATATAATTAAAATTATTAATGGAATACTTGGAAAGAGAAAATATCTTGATCCAAAATTAAAACCTTTATTTGCAGTTGATGAAGAATCAAACTCAATAGTTTTAATGGGACCTAGTGATGAAATTAAGTATATAAAAGTAATTTTAAATAAACTTGATAAAGAAAAAGCACAAGTATACGTACAAGCTAGAATAATTGAAGTAGATAATGAGTTAGTAAATAAAATTGGTATTAAATACGGAATCTTTGGAGGCAAGGCAGGAAGCCATGGTTTAGCTACTTTTGCTTCATCACTAAATGGTGGAAAAGGAATATCTTTTGATGTTAAAAAACTTGGATTAAAAATACCTTCATTATCATCAGGTTTAGCGTTAGGAGCTTCTATTAGTTTATTAAATCAAAATGGAGCTTTAGATATAGTTTCAGAACCATCTATTTTAGCAATTAACAATAAAGAGAGTTCTATTTATGTAGGTGAAACTATTTCTGTAAAAACGTCATCTTCTGTTTCTGATGGTGGAACAAAAAATGAAAATTTTCATAGAGAAGATGTGGGCCTAACGTTAAAAGTAAAACCAAGAATTTCAAATGATAATAAAGTAACTTTAGAAATGCATGCTATTTTAGAAGATGTAAAAACTACTAACACTAATAGTGGAAATGCTGATACTACAAAAAAAGAAGTAAAAACTACTGCTATTGTAAATAATGGAGAGTCAGTAATTTTAGGTGGTCTGATTGAAAACAAAGTAGAAAAAACAGAATATAAAATCCCATTATTAGGAGATATTCCAATTATTGGAAACCTATTTAGTCATAGTGAAACTAATATAAGAAAACGAAGTCTTGTTATTATAGTAACTCCTTATATAATTCCTAAGTCAAAAGATTTAACGTATGTTAGAAATCAATTAGCACAATTGAAGATACTTGAAGATAAGTATTTAAGAGACTCTTTAATAAGATTAAAACAAAAACAGATAAAACAATTTAAAAATAAACTTAAGTATAACAATCAACTAAAAAGTTTAAATAAAAAATTATCTGCAATAAAAAATAATAATACTACAAGTTTAGGTTTAGATAGTAGATATAGTGATGCGTTAACAAATAAACAAAAACATCAACAAAGATTAAAAGAATATTTTGGACAATAATATGAATATACAAGAAATCCACGATACAACCTTAACTCCTTATGATAGTATAAAAGAGTATGTATTTGCGTTAAAAAATTATGTTTTATTTACAAAAATAGATGATAATATTGTAATTGCTTTGTCAAATGATTATATTAGTATTTCTTTTGATTTTCTTTCAAAGTGTGATTATGATTATGAGATAATTTTTTTAGATGAGTTATCTTATGAAAAACTTTATAATAGATTTTTAGAAATAAAAACCGATAAAGAGATGAGTGCCATCCAAGAAGAACAAGAGGGCGCGACCTTAGAAGATGAAGATTTCTCAGTAAGTGAGTTTTTAAAAGTTGGAAGTGATATTTTAACTTCTGAAGAATCAGCACCTATTATTAAATTTGTAAATTCACTATTTTACCAAGCAATTAAGAAAAAAGCTTCAGATATTCATATTGAAATGCATGAGTTTAAATCTGAAGTTAGATATAGAATTGATGGAGTGTTATCAAAACATATTGAGCTTGATAAAAATATCATGTCTTTAGTAATATCAAGAATAAAAGTTGTTTCAAATTTAGATATTAGTGAAAAAAGAATACCTCAAGATGGACGAACGCAAATAAAAATTGCTGGAAAAACCTTAGATATTAGGGTTTCAATTTTACCTACTTTTTATGGTGAGAGAGTAGTTATGAGAATATTGATGCAAAGTGAAGATATTTTAAGTGTAAAAAAGCTTGGTTTTCCTTCTTATATTATAGGTGAATTAGAAAAAGTAGTTAGAAATTCATATGGAATGGTTTTAGTAACAGGACCAACAGGAAGTGGAAAATCAACTACTTTACATTCACTTTTACATCAAGTTGTAAGTGAAGAGAAAAATATAATAACAGTAGAAGATCCAGTTGAGTATAAATCAAATGATTTCTCCCAAATCCAAGTGAATAATAAAGTAGGTCTTACTTTTGCTTCAGGGCTTAGATCAATTTTAAGACAAGATCCAGATATTATAATGTTAGGTGAAATTAGAGATAGTGAAACAGCCTCAATCGCTATTCAAGCAGCTCTTACTGGACATCTACTTTTCTCAACTTTACATACGAATAGAGCACCTGCTGCAATTACAAGACTAATCGATATGGGAGTTGAAAAGTTTTTAATTTCTTCTTCACTGTTAGCTGTACTAGCTCAAAGGTTAGTGCGAAAATTATGTAATAATTGTAAATGTGAAGATGAATCAAATGCTTCTCATGAATTATATGACTTAGAAACTAATGTCAAGTTATATAAAAGTGTAGGATGTAAGGCCTGTAATTTTACAGGTTACACAGGAAGAGTTGCGATTGGAGAACTTTTTGTTTTAAGTCCTGAAATAAAAGAGTATTTAAAAGGTGAGGTTGATGATGATACTTTAATGCGTTTAGCAGTTGAAAATAAAATGATACCTTTACATACTCAATTAAAAAGTATGTTAATTAATGGAGACACTTCTGTTGACGAAGCTGTGAGAATTGGTATAAAATAAGTTATGAAAAAAGCATTTTCTTTAATGGAAGTAATGATTGCAGTATCACTTTTATCAGCTGTAGTATTTGCACTTTTCCAAATTAAGAGTAATAACATTTTTATTTTGACTAAAGCTACACAAGAGAGTAAAAACAAAGAGTATCTAATGATGGCAATGGATACAAAAGAGTATAGTCAAAGAAATGAAAATATATATTTAGATAGACTTTATTCTATACAAGATGATGATTTAAGAAGAGAATTTAAAAGAATAAAGATAAAAATTAAAGATGAAATTTTAGATACAGAAGTATTTAAAGTAGATAATTTTTCTTTAGAAATAAAAAAGTTTAAAACTACTTATAGTTTTGAAGATAGTATAAAAAAAGATATTTATCGTTTTGAGTTGAAACTTTGAAAAAGGCTTTTACTCTTATGGAAGTGATGATCTCAATCACTATTTTTATGATAATTTTACTTTTTATTTATAAAGTATTGGATGATACGAAATTAACAAATAAAAAATTTGAAACTCATATTTATAAAAAAGATGATATAAGTCATATGTATAAAGTTTTTACAGAAGATATTGCAGAATCACGAGATTTTAAAGCCATAAATATTTCACAAGATAGAGATAAAAATACTATTGTGATTTTTAAAAGTAATAATACTTTTCACAACGCCTTTTATACAAATATTACCTATATGGTATCTTCTAATGATAATCTAGTTAGAATAGAAAGTAGCGATAAATTTAAAAAAGAAAAATCTGGATTAGCTTTTTATAATAATAGTTTTATTGATATTTTATTTAAAGATATTGAAAAGTTTATTGTAGTTAGAAAAGATGATAGAGTTTTATTTGTAATTAAACAAAAAAATAAAGAGAAAATAGTTTTTTCTACTTTTACTATGGAGAATTGATGCTAAAATATATATTTATAATGTTACTTTGTTTTAATAGTTTATTTTCAAATGAAAATATTGTAAAAACCTCAGAGTTAGAACTTTTTTTATTTAAAGTTGGTTTTGAGAGTTTATTAAAAGATGTAGACTTGACAAAAGATAATAGTGAATTAAATACACAAAAGATAAAAAATATAAATGAAAAAGTAGAACTGATAATGAGTGAACTTTATAAAGATAAACGAGTATTATTAAATGATTCAAATGAAAATAATATTTCAAGTTTTGACAAAACAGAGTTGAATAATTTAAAAAGTGAAATAGCTTATTTAAAAAGTGAAATTTTAAAAATAAAAGAAAAAGAGGCTTTAGAAAAAAAACAAAATCGTATAGTTAAAAAAAATAAAATTTTAACAAAGAAAGAAAGAAAGAAAGAAATAAATAAAGAAAGAAAGAAAGAAACAAAGAAAAATGTAAGAAAAATGAGAGTTGCAAGTAAATATATAGCTGTATACTCAAGAATGGATACTGATTCTAATATAATAAAAAAACTAGGATTTAATACAATTATCGAAATTAATTCATGTACAAAAGATGGTTGGTGTAGATTAAAAAATGAAAAGTATTATATTAGAAGATATCTCATTCAAGAGATTTAAATATCTTTAGTAAAAAATATGAACACAAATGTTAATCATATAGTTGAGTGTTGTTATTGTGGTTTTTTTATAAACAATGATCATAAAATATTAAAATGTTCTAGATGTCTTAATAACCTATACAAATGAAAAAGCCTAATATAGACTCTTTATTTTAAATATTTATCACTATCTATAAACGATACAGTTTTGATTTTGTTTTGTTATGTAATAATAATTTATATCAGTAATTAAAAAGGACTAAAATGGATTATAGAATTGAAAAAGATACAATGGGTAAAATGCAAGTACCAAATGATAAATATTGGGCAGCACAAACACAAAGAAGTGTAGAAAATTTTCCAATTGGTGATGAAAAAATGCCAAAAGAAATAATCATAGGTTTTGCATATTTAAAAAAAGCTTGCGCTATAGTAAATAATAAATTAAATAGATTAGATGAAATGAAATGTTCTGCAATATCTCAAGCTTGCGAAGAAGTGATCTTTGGAAAACTTGATGGTAATTTTCCTTTAGTAGTTTGGCAAACAGGTTCAGGAACTCAGTCAAATATGAATATGAATGAAGTAGTTGCAAATAGAGCAAGTGAAATCTTAGGAAGTAATTTTAGAGTTTTAAAATCAGTTCATCCAAATGATGACGTGAATAAAGGTCAAAGCTCAAATGATACTTTTCCAACAGCTATGAGAGTCGCTTTTGTTTTAGAATTACAAAATAACTTAATACCTGCAATAAATACCTTAAAAGCTACTTTTGAAGCAAAAGTTAAAGAGTTTGAAAATATAGTAAAAATTGGAAGAACTCACTTACAAGATGCAACTCCTCTTACGCTAGGACAAGCAATCTCTGCATATGTTGATATGTTAGACAAAGCTTTGCTTCAAGTTGATGATTCAATGAAATATATACTTGAACTAGCAATTGGAGGAACAGCAGTAGGAACTGGACTTAATTCTCATCCAGACTTCTCATCAATGGTTAGTGAGGTTTTAAATGATATTACAAATACAAAATATAAATTCAAATCACATCCAAATAAATTTCATGCTTTAACTTCTCATGATGGAGAAGTTTTTTTAAGTGGTGCTTTAAATGCCTTAGCAGCAAATTTAATGAAAATAGCAAATGATATCAGATGGTTAAGTTCAGGTCCAAGATGTGCAATTGGTGAGCTAAATATTCCTGCAAATGAACCAGGTTCTTCTATCATGCCTGGAAAAGTAAACCCAACACAAAGTGAAGCTATGACTATGGTTGCTGTTCAAGTTATGGGAAATCATACTTGTGTTTCAATTGCAGCTTCTCAAGGTAACTTCGAGCTTAATGTATTCAAACCAGTAATTGCATATAATTTACTTCAATCTATTAGATTATTAAGTGATACTATGATTGCTTTTAATGATAAGTGTGCAGTAGGAATAGAAGCAAATATTAAAAATATAGAAAACTATTTACAAGATTCTTTGATGTTAGTCACTGCTTTAAATCCTTATATTGGATACGAAAAAGCAGCTTTAATAGCTAAAACAGCTCATAAAAATGGAACAACACTAAAAGTTGAAGCAATAGCTTTAAATATTTTAAGTGCTGAAGATTTTGATAAGTATGTTAAACCTGAAGAAATGACAGCACCAAAAGCATAAAATATAAAGAAATAAGAGGATCTTCTCCTCTTATTTGGAAAGTTAGACTTAATAAAAAAATTGGCACCTAAATTATAACTTTTCATAATAATTCAATAAGTAATAATCCACCAATTTCAATTAGGAGTATAAATCTAACTGTATAAATGGGAGTGTAAATATAACTGTGTAAACCTTAAAAATAAAATTTATTAGATAAAATATCTAGTAAATCAATTTTAAGGATTTACATTATGGCAATATTAAATTTAGAAGAATTAAAGAAACTGTCAAGTGCAAAGGTAAAATGTACCAGTAGTACAAAGTAAAAATGCACCACTTTTCGGCTTAACAAAAAATTCAAGGGTCTAAAAACTTAAGTTAACTACGATATTACAGGAGTTAAAAAAGGTTTATTTACACATGGCTGTAAAAAAACAATAAAACTTGTCCATATTGCTTAAAAAATTATACTAAAAAGATTAGTATTAAAAATGGAATTCAAAGATATAAATGCAATGAATGTGGTCGTAAATTTAGCTCAAAAAGAAGAGCAAGAAATCTACAAGAAATAATCTTCAAAAAGTATATTTATAGAAGATAAAGATTATAATAGAAGTTTGCCGTGGATAAGAAAGTAAATTTTAGAATATGAACCAATTGCAAAAATACATAATCCAAAAGAAATTGTTATAGTTTGTGATGCAACTTTTTATGGTAAAAGAAAAGAGAAACTTGGAACTTTAGTTTTTAAAGATATTATTTCCAAAGAGATATTAACATGGAAACATATTGATAGTGAATTAGTATTTCATTACAAACAACAACTACAGATACTTTTAGATTTAGGATACATTGTTAAGGCTATTATCATTGATGGCAAAAGAGGCTTGCATAAAGCCTTTAAAGACTATCTAATACAAATGTGCCATTTCCATCAAAGAAAAACAATAAACAAATATCTAACTAGAAAACCAAGACTAGAAGCTAGTAAAGATTTACAAAAGATTATGTATAATTATAATGTCCTCCCTTGTCAAGACCACTTAACCAAGTTTTCTTATTCCAAATACCTATGATACTTTTTGTAACAATTTACTATCTAAATTATTAATAGCTTTAAAATATACCTCATTTGGTGTCTTATTTCCAATAGCTGAATGTAATCTTCTACTATTATATTTTTGCATATAATTATCAATTGAGTATCTCAATTCATTCATACTTTTATAATCATTTAGATATATTTCTTCATATTTGATACTACGCCAGAATCTCTCAATTACGATATTATCGATACTTCGCCCTTTACCATCCATGGATATTTTAATATCATGTTTATTTAATATATCAACATGAGCTGACGCTGTATATTGTGAGCCTTGATCAGTATTCACTATATCAGGTTTAGGATATAGACTTAATGCTTCATTTAACACACTTGTTGTAAGTGATACATCCATTGTATTTGATAGTTTCCAAGATAATATTTTCTTGGTATTCCAATCAATAATTGCAGCTAAATAAACATGACCTCGTTCAAGTTTAATATATGTAATATCTGTACTCCATACTTTATTTGGAGTATCAATAATTACTTGATTTTTATCATTTTTAAACTCTTTCAATAAGTATGGATATTTATAATGTTCTTTATTTGGTATAGTGGTCTTCTTTGTAGGATATATCGCTCTTATCCCTAGATATTGATAGATTGTTTTGATCAACTTTCTACCTACAAAGAATCCTTCATTTTCTAATGCAGTTAGCATTCTTCTTGTTCCATAATATGGAAACTCTGAGTATATATCATTAACCATATTTAATAGTGTAATATCTTCATCACTACTGAACTTTTGTACAGGTATATAATATAATGATGACTTTGAAATATTAAGTGCTATACATTGTTTATTTAGGGAGAGTTTATGCTCAGAATCTACAAAAGTCTTACGACTCTTAGATGAGACCAAGCTTACGAGCTTTCCCTCTAGGAAATCTCTTTCTAATGTTAATTCACCAACTTTTTTAGCCATGTTATCTTTATCTTTTTGTAAAATTTCTATCTCAGTTTTATACTCTCTTACCACCGAACTTTTATCAAATGCAAGTGACATGTTTTCTAAAAACTGTTTTTTCCAGTTTTTTAAACTTACTGGTAAAACTTCGTAATGACTTGCAATCTCATTTATAGTTTTCTCTGCCTCTAAAACCTCAAGAACTAACTTTGATTTAAATTCTGCACTATATGTTTTTCTTTTTGTACTCATTTTTATTTATCCCTATATTTTGTATTTTATTCTATCATTTAGAATAAGAATACTTGGTTAACTGGTTTGTTTTTCTAGGGACATTATAAATTTAACAACTACAACTCAAATAAACTTTACAAAAAAATTATGGGCACCTCTAAAAACCCAAGCACCTTAAAACAATAATTTAGATAAAATATTTAATTATATAACATTCATAAAGGCTTCAAAATGACAGGATTATTTGACTTAGAATATCATGAAAATAAAATCAAAGAGTATCAACCTCCTTTGTCTAAATTAGATAAAGTATACTACCCCAATATGTCAAGACAACTTTCTATAAAACCTAATTCCCACTATCAACTGTAACTTTATGCCACAATTTCATCTAATTTATTATAATTTACATCATTTATTTTCATACTTTCAAAGTATACATTCATAGGTTTTTTATAATTTAAAGTTTGATGAAATCTTCTATAATTATAAAACTCCATATAATCTGTAACATCATTTTTCAATGTTGATATTTTGAAATATTCATTAAGATATATCTTTTCCACCTTTGCACTTCTCCAAAATCTTTCTATACATATATTATCTGTTGCTCTTCCTTTTCCATCCATTGAAATAATAATATTATTATCCTTTAATGTTTGAGTATGAATGTAAGAGGTATATTGACTACCTTGATCGGTATTAAATATTTCTGGTTTTCCATATTTGGATAAGGCTTCATTTAGCACACCCATGACTAAGTCAGTATCCATTGTATTAGATATTCTCCATGATAATATGGCTTTAGAATACCAATCTATAATAGCTGCCATATAGACCATTCCCCCTTTTATTTTAATGTATGTTATATCAGTACTCCATACTTGATTTGCTCTTACTGTATCAAGTCCTCTAATTTTATATGAATGTTTAGGATGTTGTTTATCAGCCCAAGAAGTATTTGGTGGACGTACAGCTAGTACAGCTCTTAAACTTAACTGTTTACGATATTGGCGTACTGTATTGATACAGACATTGTATCCACGTTCTAATAACTCTTTGTGTACTTTAATATAACCATAACATGGTATATCTACAAATATTTTAACTATCTCATTTTTAATATCTTGTTTTATAGGATTTACCATAGGTACATAAAATAAATTACTTCTATTATAATTAAGTAGTTTACATTGTTTTACAACTGAAATTATTTTACTATCTGTTTTATCTACTAACTCTTTTTTATAGCTAGAGTCCAAGCTCTTTAACTTTCCCACAGCCCACTCATTCTCTACAGTTAATTGACCTACTACTTTTGCATATTCATCAAGTTTTGCTTGTAATTTTATATTTTCTTCTTTATATTCTTTAACTGCTTTAGCAGGTTCCATTGCAACTACTGCATTCTCTAAAAATATCTTTTTCCAGTTTTGCAAATTCTTCGGTGTTATATTATTTTTACTTGCAATTTGTGTTAATGTTTTGTCTTCTTTTAAAAGTTCTAGTACTAATCTTGTTTTGAATTCAGCACTATAAACTGTTCTTGTTCTGCTCATATTATTACCCTCTATTTTTATTGTTTAATTTTACTATTTTAAGAATTAAACTTTAGAAAAAATTGTTTGTTTTTCTTGGGGTAGTATAATTATGAGATAAATATATTTATTTTTTAGAAATTACTTATTTTTATACTCTTTTGAACTCTTTTATAATCTCTTTAATAGGTTCAGTCCCAACAGAAATTCTAACTAAATCTATAGGAAGTTTAATTTTTTCTAAAAACTTATTTCCTTTTTTTGACATAATTAAATCATAATGAGCTAAATAAGTATAAGGCATAAGCAATGTAAATTCAGTGCCTAAGCTTGGACCTTTTGCAAAGTTTAATTTGTCATATATCTCTTTTATATTTTTATTAAAAGTTACAGATATAACACCTGTGTAACTATTGTCATCTACCATAGTTTGAGAATAGTTTTCTTTATTCTCTTCATCTAAACAATAATATAACTTTTTTATGTAATCACAAGTTTTAAGATATTTTACCAAGTCTTTAGTATTTGAACTTATTTTTTTTACTCTTTTTTTATAATCTTTTATTTCATATGCTAATCTTTGAATATCTTTAATATACACAGGTTCACAGTGTTTAAAAAATTCTTGTGAAATATGAGATAGATTATGTTTTTTATTTAAAATAATTGCACCCATAAGAATATCTGCTTTTCCACAAGCAAATTTTGTTAAAGACTCTACAAAAATATCTGCATAATCTTGTAAATTAAGATTATAAGGTGTTGCAAAAGTAGTATCAATTACTAGTGGAATATTATATTTATCACAAAGTTTTCTTAATCTTTTTATATCAACACTTATAAGCAAAGGGTTAGTAGGGATTTCAGTAATTATGGCACTAATATTTAAACCTTGAACTTCTAAATATTTTTCAAGTAAGTCGAGGTTTGAAATATCTGGAAATACCTTTTGCTGTGTATAATGATGGTTTATTATGTTCATAGTGTCAAGATATAACCAGCCAAATTGCACTAAGATATTTCTCCCATTGTGACTTTGAATAGTATTTAATCCTTTTACAATAGAATAGATTGAATTCATTCCTGATGGAGATAAACAAATATTTTCTTTTGGTTGTTCATATGCATTAGCTAGTGTATTTATTATAATATCTTTGGCTACTTCTTCTTTTTCTATTTCTTCTTGATGTATTGATTCTATTAAGTTTTCTTCATAAAGATATTTTTCTGCTAACCTTGAAGATAAATTGCACCCTACATGTTGAATATACATTAATACTTTTTGAAGTTGAGAAGTTCCATTTTGAACTAAAATTACACCAAAAAGTTCATCTATCTCTATTTTATTATGAATAAAATATTTATCACTTATAAGTTCAACAGCTTTTTTTGAACTTAAGACCACAACTTCATAATCATCACAAATATTGTATTTATTTTTTATAAAAAAAGCCAGTTTTTTAAGATATGGATGAAGCATAAATCTTGGATAACTACTTTTGATTTTTTCTAAAATTTTCGTATCTCCTTCTTCATAATCAATTACATCTTGAATTTTTGGCATAGAAACTGAGACTGCGTGTATATTGTTTATAGGCAAAGTTTTACCACATTTTATAGCTTGGAAAAAAGATTTTTTCATCTATTTTACAGCTTGCTCTATATCTTTGATTAAATCTTGTACATTTTCTAAACCAATTGAAAATCTAACGGTACTATCACTTATTCCAATAGCTGAAAGTTCTTCTTTTGAAAAAGTTGCATGAGATATTTTAGCTGGAATTTCAACTCTTGAATCAGGAGATCCAAAAGAACACTTTTCACCAAATATTTGTGTCTTTTCAATAAACTGTTCAGCTAATTCAATACTTGTAAAATCAACACAAAAAAGACCAGGAATATAATCCATCTGTTTTTTTGCCAACTCATGTTGAGGATGTGATTCTAAACTAGGATGTGTTACTTTTACAATATACTCTTGCTTTTCTAAATATTTTGCAATCACTATTGAATTTTTTTCATGTTCAATCATTCTTATTTTTAGTGTTGGAATACCAAGAGAGATAAGATATACATCCATAGGATTTTGAGATCGTCCACTTGCGTTTGCATAATAATGAATTTGATCGCTTAATTCTTGCGTTTTTGCAACAATAGCACCAGCAACAACAGCTCCATGACCTGAAATATACTTAGTAGTTGAAAATAAAGAGAAATCAGCTCCAAGCTCAAGTGGACGTTGAGATATAAAAGTAGCAAGTGAATTATCAACTGCAAAAAGTGCTTTATATTTATGAGATAACGAAGCTACTTTTTCTAAATCAATAATCTTTAAACCAGGATTCGTAGGACTTTCACAAAGAACTAAATCAATTGTATTATTTTTTAAAATATCTTCTAATGTATCAAATTCTAAAAAGTCAGCAAAATTAACAGTAATATTATACTTCTCTTTAAAAATCTTTAATAATCTAAAAGTACCGCCATAACAATCAGCTTCCACCAAAATATGAGAGTTAGCTTTTAAAGTAGTTTCAAGTAAAAGTGCAACAGAAGCAATACCAGTATGTGTACAAACACAACCAGCTCCACCTTCAACTTCTTTAAAAAGCTTTTCTAACATCTCTCTAGTTGGATTATCACTTCTAGTATAATCATAAATCTTATCACCATCTTGTTTTTTCAAATCAAAAGTTCCAGTATTGTAAATAGGAAAGTGTGAAGCTCCAGTTTGTTCCTTAAAAGGAGCAAATTTAGTAAGATGGCTTAGTGATGTTTCTATATGTTTATTATTCATAAAATCTCGTTTTTTGTGGAATTATAGCTAAGTTTTTATAAGAGTATATCAATTTAAAGATTTTAGAATTACTCTGAAGATAAAATTAAAATAATATAAAAATCAAGGATATTTATATTACAGTTGAGTATTCTTGATATTATCGGCTTAATGAAACTTTTGAGTGCCAGAATAATCACTTTACCTTATAACTAACCAGATAATCATCAAGCATTTTTAACTTCAAATTTTTAGTAAAACCATTATGAATTTTTAATAGTTTTTTCATTGGAGAAAATACTTCTTCATTAATAGAATTTGTAGTGTTATGAATTATGACATTTTTCTCATTTTTATATGTAAATAAATATGGTAAATTTGTTATGAAACTTCTATCAAGCAGACCTAACTCTTGGATGAGTAAAGTTTAATTTTCCTGTAGTTGGAGATACTGATTTTTCATCAAGAAATGATTTATATTTTTTATACCATTCATTTAGTTTTTTTGTAAAATTATTTTGATTTGTTGATGTTAAATTATACATTATTTTTTACAAATCTTTGCTAGGAGTCTATCGGATACACATCTAAATATTTTTCAATAAAAAACTCGTGATATACCCCTTGTATAAGGGCTTAAACATTAATATTTAGCTATAATTACATCTATAAAATAACTTAAAAAGTATCTAAATGAATAAATATATATCTTATGATAGAGATCAAGCTTATCTCTTACCACCATCAATTAAAGATTGGCTACCTCAAAATCATCTTGCAAGATTTATTGTTGATATAATAGATCAACTTGATATATCAAGTATAGATAAACAGTATAGTGGAAGATCTGGTAAACAAGCATATCATCCAAAGATATTACTTGGATTATTATTTTATGGATACTCTACAGGTATCTTTTCCAGTAGAAAGTTAGAGAATGCTACATATGATTCTATAGCATTTAGATATATAGCTGCAAACAGTCATCCTGACCATGATACAATAGCAAATTTTAGACAAAGATTTTTAAATGAACTTGAAGATATATTTGTACAGATACTTTTAATAGCTAAATGTCAAGTTTCACCACGTTGTACCATTTCAAAAGCAATATGTTGAAACACATCTGGTAAAATCTTAAATATTTCAGGTTTCGTTTGAAACCAACTTTGAACTGCATCAAATGGAGTTCTAACTTTTAATTCTTTTTTTAAAGAACCATGTCTTCTATTGAAGTTGTAGTATATCAAAAATTTATTTAAATCTTTTTTAACATCATCAATATTGTCATACTCTTCTGCTTTAATTGTAGCATTTTTAATAGTTCCGTTTACTCTTTCTGCCATTGCGTTAGTTTGAGGTGTGTATGGAGCTGTTAGCCTATGTTCTATCTCATCATCTTTACACTCTACATCAAACTTATGATTACCACTTACAAAACCTTTTCCTCTTGCCCATTTGTCTGTGAACTCTAATCCATTATCTGTTAAAATATGTGTTAAGTAAAATGGAAAAAACTCTTTACATTCTTTTAGAAAAGATACTGCATTTGCTGCTGTCTTATTCTCATACACTTTATAGTAAAGTAGCCTTGTAGCCCTGTCTATTGCTACAAATAGATAATACTTTTGCTTGTCAAACTTTGGTAAATAAGTTACATCTATATGTAAATAACCAGGCTCATACTCTTTGAACTTTTTAGCTTTTTCTTTTTGCTCTTGTGGAACTCTATTTATATCAAAGGCTTTTAAAGTACGATAAACATTACTTCTATTTGCATTTGGAATAATATCAACGATTGTATCTGCTAAGTCATCTAACTCCATCCAAGTCATTGTTCTGACTACTTTAATTAACTCTTTTTCTAAAGGTGTTAGAGCATAATGGATTCTTTTTGGTCTTGAACTTTTATCATTTAAAAAATCTCTATTTTTATGCTTGGCGATAGTTTTAACATTCACATTATAATTATTTGCTAATTCAACATTTGTTAAATTAGATTGTTGTATTATTTCTCTTACATGCTGGTTTGTTCTGGCATTAGAGTGATAGACTTGTGGCATTTTTAAAATCCTTATTTGCTGTAAAGATTTTACAATTATGTTGTTAAGCTATCGCTTTCTTATTTATGTAACTAGGCAACCATAACGTGGTGAAACTGGACACTTTGTTATAGCATAATTTGATATATTTAATTGGTAGATTAATACTTAGCTTAAAAGCTTTTTAAATGCTTGAATAATAGCTATACTCTCTAAAATTTTAATTCTATTTTCTAAAGAATCTACATTTTCTGAATTATTTATTTTAAGTTCTTTTTTTAAAATTATTTCACCATCATCATACTTTTCATTTACAAAATGAATAGTAACACCCGATATTTTTTCTTTATTATTTATAACTGTTTCGTGCACGAATCTTCCATACATTCCTTTTCCACCATATTTCGAAGGTAAAAGAGCTGGATGAGTATTTATTATTTTTTTTTCAAACGATGAAATTAATTTTGGCCCAATCATTTTCATATAACCTGAACAAAAAATATAATCACATCCATACTCTTTAAAAAGTGAAGCAATTTTTTTATCTATATCTTGATTAGGATATTTTTTATCATTTATTACAAAAGTTGGGATATTTAATTCTTTTGCTAGTAACAAAGCATTTGCACTTGAATTATTTGATATTAGTGCAACTATCTTTGCATCTAAAATATTTTTATTTATTGCTTTTTGTATAGTTTGAAATCCACTTCCATTATAAGAAGCTAATATTCCTATTTTTTTCATTTTCTTTCCTATAATGAATATATTAAAGGATTATATCAAATTTTATTGAAAAATAAAAATTATTTTTTCTATTTACACTTAATTCTTTGTGCATGAGTTAATGCAATTGCAATTGCATCTGTAATATCAAGTTGTCCAGTTTCACCACGTTATGGTTGCCTAGTTACATAAATAAGAAAGCGATAGCTTAACAACATAATTGTAAAATCTTTACAGCAAATAAGGATTTTAAAAATGCCACAAGTCTATCACTCTAATGCCAGAACAAACCAGCATGTAAGAGAAATAATACAACAATCTAATTTAACAAATGTTGAATTAGCAAATAATTATAATGTGAATGTTAAAACTATCGCCAAGCATAAAAATAGAGATTTTTTAAATGATAAAAGTTCAAGACCAAAAAGAATCCATTATGCTCTAACACCTTTAGAAAAAGAGTTAATTAAAGTAGTCAGAACAATGACTTGGATGGAGTTAGATGACTTAGCAGATACAATCGTTGATATTATTCCAAATGCAAATAGAAGTAATGTTTATCGTACTTTAAAAGCCTTTGATATAAACAGAGTTCCACAAGAGCAAAAAGAAAAAGCTAAAAAGTTCAAAGAGTATGAGCCTGGTTATTTACATATAGATGTAACTTATTTACCAAAGTTTGACAAGCAAAAATATTACCTATTTGTAGCAATAGACAGGGCTACAAGGCTACTTTACTATAAAGTGTATGAGAATAAGACAGCAGCAAATGCAGTATCTTTTCTAAAAGAATGTAAAGAATTTTTTCCATTTTACTTAACACATATTTTAACAGATAATGGACTGGAATTTACTGATAAGTGGGCAAGAGGAAAAGGATTTGTAAGTGGTAATCATAAGTTTGATGTAGAGTGTAAAGATGATGAGATAGAACATAGGCTAACAGCTCCATACACACCTCAAACTAACGCAATGGTAGAAAGAGTAAACGGAACTATTAAAAATGCTACAATTAAAGCAGAAGAGTATGACAATATTGATGATGTTAAAAAAGATTTAAATAAATTTTTGATATACTACAACTTCAATAGAAGACATGGTTCTTTAAAAAAAGAATTAAAAGTTAGAACTCCATTTGATGCAGTTCAAAGTTGGTTTCAAACGAAACCTGAAATATTTAAGATTTTACCAGATGTGTTTCAACATATTGCTTTTGAAATGGTACAACGTGGTGAAACTTGACAACAAAGAATATAAAAAAGAAATGCGAGAATACTAAAAGTAGAAGCTCAACAAGAGCTAAGAAATCAGATAATAAGAATGAAAAAGTTAGGTATGTCAGCAAAAGATATATCAAAAATACAAATTTTAGAATTTAGATTATCACAACATCAGTAAAATATTTAAACTCGTAACCATAATGTAATCAAGTCATATTAAAATTCTTCAATCAAAACAATATGGAGAAAAAAATGACAATTAAAAAAACAACACTTACTTTATTGGCTTGTACTGCTTTAACAGTATCTTTAAGTGCTAGAGATCAAATTAAAATGGTTGGTTCATCAACTGTTTATCCTTTTGCATCTTCAGTTGCAGAAGAATTAGGAGCTACAACTAAATATCCAACTCCTGTAGTTGAATCAACTGGTTCAGGTGGTGGAATGAAACTATTTTGTGCTGGTAATGGATTAAATACCCCTGATATTACAAATGCATCAAGAAGAATGAAAATTAAAGAGTTTAAGCTTTGTGCTAAAAATGGTGTTACTGATATTACAGAAGCTGTAATTGGATTTGATGGAATTGCATTTGCTCAAGATAAATCAAACAATTCTTTTTCAATTACAAAAAAACAATTGGCATTAGCAGTAGCATCTGAAGTACCAGCAAAAGATGGAAAATCATTAATTTCTAATCCATACAAAAAATGGAATCAAATTGATGCTTCTTTAGCAAATAGAAAAATTATTATTTATGGACCACCAAAATCATCTGGAACTAGAGATGCCTTTGAAGATATGGTTCTTAAAGGTACTTTCAAAAAAATGGCTGTTTATACTAATTTATATAAAAAAGATAAAAAAGCAAATAAAAGATATAGAAAATATCATCTAGTTAGACAAGATGGTGTTTATGTTCCATCAGGTGAAAATGATAATATCATTGTTAAAAAACTTACAAAAAACAAAGCTGCTTTTGGAATTTTTGGTTACTCATTCTTAATTGAAAATGATGATAAATTAATTGGAGCTAAAATAAATGGTGTAGTTCCTACTCCTGATTCGATCTCATCAGGTAAATATCCAATGTCAAGATCACTATTTTTCTACACAAAGAACTCTCATAAACAAGATGTTCCAACAATGGAAAAATATATTGAAATGTTTATGTCTGAAAATATGATAGGAAAAAATGGGATTTTAAGTGAAATAGGACTTATCCCTTTACCAAAATCTCAAAGATCAGCAATTAGAAAATCTACTATGAGTGGCAAAAAACTTACTTTAGAAGCATTATCTAAAAAACATTGTAACTAATCACCCTATCTAAAAGAGAGAATTCCCCTTCATTACAGAAACCAATGATTCAAACTCATTTAAGCCACGCTTACGAGAAGTATCAATAACTGATCGTAAATTAGCATAATTTTGTGCACCCTTAAGTGATTTGAATTGTCCTGATACTTTTTGCTTAACTTTTATATTTCTAATGGCACGCTCACTAGCATTATTATCTGCTGGGATATTTTCATTAAGTAAAAAAGTAAACAGTTTATCTTTAGATTTTGTAAGTGATTTTATTTGTTTATGCGTTTCACTTTTTTCAATGTATGGCATAGTTAAAAGATGTTGAAGTGATTTGTCATATTGACTTTTTAGAGTTACTCTAGCAATGGAAGTTAAGTTGACTTTATCATCTCTTATAGCTTCTTTGAGTAATGTCTTTATATCTTTCATTAGCTTAGTCTCATCACACTCAATAGCATAGTTTAAATCTCTCATCTTGTGTGCTAAACATAACTGTTCACTAACACACTCAAGTGAGCTATATGATGAATAATTATCATGAACCACACAAGCATTTTTAAAACCATTTGTAAAAGTATTGTTGATGACCTTAGTTCCTCGTGACTTATCCGCAACAATAAGAGTATTGCTCTCATTGTGAAAAGTCCAATGCCAATGTTTAGAGCCATTAACCTTACATCCAGTCTCATCTATACCTACTAGAGGAGCTTTCTCCAGTAGAGCTGTGATTTTGTTAATAGTATTTTGTGAGAGTGTTGAGGCTTTTGCTAATAAGCCTGTAATGCTTCCCTCTGAGAGTTTTATATTGAATAGGTTGTTCATAAGTTCTACTATTCTCATATTTGACATATACTGAGAAACACTTAGGTATGAAACCATAGCTATAACTGTTGACCCATAACTGATATTTGGTGATATTGTAAATGCACTACTGTCATGATTTTCATAACCACAAGAGAAACACTTTTTAGAGAAGCTTTGATACTCTGTTATTTTATGAGTAATAGATGATAATTCAATATCTAAGACTTGTCGTCTTTCTTTGAGTGCAGATACAACAGTAGATATATCACTACTGCACTTTTTACATTCTAATAGTTTATAAGGCAATGCAACAATCTCATCAGGAGTATCACTTTGTAAAAGAGTTACTCCCTCTCTCCCTGATTGTCCACCAACACTTTTACCACTCTTCTCTTCAAGAGATTGATTTTTATTATTTCTTTTTTGAGGAGGTGCTATCTCACTTGATGGTGAAATACTGGAGTTGTTTGAATTCTTTGGTGGTTTTTCTTGCACGAGGTTATCTTGAAGGTTTTCTATATATTTAAGAAGCTCTTTATGGGATAAATCTTTAAGTTCTTTTTTGGATTTTATTGAAAATTGATATTTCAGGCGAATTTTCTTCAAAATTTATTCCTACTTTTTATGTAGTGAATTATAGCTAATTAGTCCTATTTATAGGCTTTAAATTACTATTTATTGAGGTAAATATTAGAATTCTTTTTGAGGTTTCCTAGGGTGATTAGTTACAAAACATTAATTAAAAGAGAGGTTTTTCTGAGAGGGTAAATCTAACTAGGTAAACCTTAAAAATTAAATTTATTTGATATGATAATAGGGTAAATTATTTGTAAAGAATTTACATGAGTTTAATCAACCACGAAGAATTAAAAAACAATTAGCATCTGATGTTACAATAATCTAAATATCATAATTTACAGTAAATGTTACAGAATTATCCACACTTTAATTCTCTAACTTTTTGATAAGCAACCTTTAGAGCTTCAATATATATTTTTTCTTTAATTGCAAAGTGATTCATTTTATAGTTCAAACGAAGTTTTTCTAGCTTGATAAATGCACCTATAGTTAAGTTAATATGATTTCTTTGTGATAATTCAACCTTAGTTGGCGAATGTTCTATCTTTAAATTTTGTTTTAATGACTTGTGGTATTCCTCTATTTTCCACCGTTTTTGATAGATTTCAAGTGTCTGTTGAAAGGATAAGTCTATATCATTAGTAATAAGATACAGATACATAGGTTCACCATCGTTGCCGTTTTTGACAATTTGCTTACCAATATTCAAAGGTGTATTGCAACCTTTTAAATATATAAGTCGACTACTACAAGCTCCCATATCTATGCTGTCAATATTAACATATCTTCTTTTATTTCTGTCTTTATAGAGTTAGTGCTGCTTTACGATTCTTTTTTACTGGTGCTACAAATTGCTTTTTTAAAGCACTATCTATAAACTCTATATTACGAGACCACTGCACAGTAACACTCTAAAATAAATCTCAACCAAGCCTTTAGTTAAGGTATTTAAAGGCTATTTTTAGCTATAATTACACATATAAATTAAAGATATTTAAGCAAAAAGGTAATAAATTGGCATTTAAAGATTCAAACCTCTCTTTTTCAGATTATGCTCTTAATGATAGATTAGAATATGTAGATTCTTTTTTAAAACAATTAGATTCTATAATAGATTTTAATAAATTAAGACCTGTATTAAAGAAGAATGGAACAGGAAGTAAAAATGTATGTGGAGTACAAGCATATGATCAAATATTAATGTTTAAAATCTTACTTATTCAGAAGTTTTATGATTTAAGTGATGAAAAAGCTGAAGAAGGACTTAATGTAAATTTACTTTATATGAAATTTGCAGGATTAAGCTTAGAATCATTAGCACCAGACTCAACTACAATAGGTAGATTTAGAAATTCTTTAGAGCCACTTGCAAATTCAATAATACTCAATAGCTAATTTTTTATTTTCATCACTTTTAGTTTTAAAAAAATGATTATTTATTTTTCTTTGCGTAGTTTACACTAAATTTAGTAAATTTCTTAAAAAATCATATTTTTTCTCCATACTTTATGGTTTTGACTATAAAATTGAAGATTTTTCTATTATTTTTAATAAAAGTCATGTAATGAGTTTTAAACTTTGATGAATACAAACAGATAAAATTCCAAATGATAAAACAGAAGCTACTTTTGTAGCTCCTTGATAATAAATTGTATTACATCCAAAGTCATCTTTTAAATATTTATTTACTCTTTCAACCATACTTCTTTGATTGTAGTGGTGTTCATCTGATGATTTAGGTAAATTTAAAAATTCAAATTTTACTTTTTCATCTTTGATAAGTTGAATCTTTTGTTTTAATTCTTTTGAGTTCTTGGGATTTATATCTATAATTGCTTTATGATTTAGTTTTTCAGAAAACTCTCTAATTATATCGCTGTCATACCCAGCATCAAGTAAATCACGAAGATACATCACTCTTTTACCAGTTTCATTGATAAGTGGAAGTGCTACTGAACTATCATGAACATTTGCACCTGAATAGAATGCTGCTATTGGTATATCTCCATCTACTGCACTAATATGAAGTTTACCACCTATTGTAATCTCTCTGTTACCTTTAGAATTTTGTTTGACACCAACACCACAAACAGTAGATACTAAAGATAACATCTTTTTAGTAGTTTTCATCTCTTTTTGTAGTTCTAAAATCTTTGGTTTTACAGGCTCTCTCTTTTCACCTTTCTTAGGTCGTCCGACCTTATTTTTAGGCTTTTCTTCTTTCTTAATCTTTACAGGTTTTTCTCTAAGTGGTATCATAGCAGCATCTGTTGCATTGTACATAAAAACTGTATCCGATAAATATTCATTAACAAACTTTTTATGAGTTTTTTGAGCTATTTGTAAATCACTCAATTCTTTGAATACCCTACTAAATTTAGCTTCACTTGGAATTATAATACCCCAAGAAAACAAGACAACTATTTATAAATTCTAATTCTCTTTTGCACCTATTACCTTATGCCATACTTTATTATAAGTTTCATCATTAATTTTTAAACTATCATTATAAAAACTCATTAATTTTTTGTAATTTAAAGTTTGATGAAATCTTTTATGATTATAAAAATCTACCTAATTTTTAGTATCCTCTTTTAGCTACTTAATTGAATTGTATTCATTTATTTGATATAAAATATCATGAGAGAAAAATAAAAGAGTATCAAGCACCATTGAGTAAATTAAACAAAGTTATAAACTGGAAACTCTTTAGAGAGCCAATTGAAAAGCCTTATATGTAGAACCAAAAGAAGGGAAATATAATAAATGCTTCATTCGTAGATGTACCAAGACAAAGAAACTCTAAAGATAAAAATTGTGAAAGCTTCGTTCATGAAAAAGGCTATAGAAATAATCCTCTAAGTAAAGAACAAAAAAAGAATCAAACAACATAAAATCAAAGATTAAGAGTAGAACATATATTTGAAAAACCTGATAGAATATTAAAAATTGAATTAGAGAATGATTTAAGCTATTTTAGAAGTGGTTTTTAGAGGCGCCCATATTTTTTATTAAGTCGCTTTCACTATAATGCCTTATATTTTTTGTATTATGATACACAAAAAAATATAAAATGTTTCAAGATAGTAAATAATTTTAATAAAAAAGAGTTATAAGTACTAATGACTATTTAAAAACTAATATTTTTTCAAAAGATCATTTATAATAACTGCGGTTAATCCCCAAATAATTTCACCTTTATATTTATAAACCCAAACTTGATGATGCTTATGCCTCCAAGGCTTATGATAGTTTTGAGGAAGTCCTAATTCTTCAACAGGTAAATGAATCTCTTTTTCACCTTTTTCATCTATTGAAAATGGATGAACTTCATATTTTAAGGTATAAATTTCTGGTTTATAATCTTTAAAAAACTTCATAGGAATTAATAAAGTTTTTTCAACTTCATTTTTATCAAGAATCATCTTTTTTATAACTTTTTTCTTTATTAAACCAATAAAAGGCTCAATTATTACGCTAATTGGGGCAATATAAGTATCAAGTTGTCCTATTAATTTTATATCTTTTTTCTTAATTCCAAGCTCTTCTTTTATCTCTCTCAACGCAGTGTGTTTAAAAGATTTATCATATTTTTCATACCCACCACCAGGAAAGCAGATATCCCCACCTTGCCTTATATGTTTTGCCCTTTTTTGAAATAATAAATAATACTCTCCTTTAATTTTAATTAAGGGGATTAATACAGCAGAATTAAAATAGCTATCTCTTTGCATTATTCCAATATTACTTGGCATATTTTGTATAAAACTTTTTAACTGTTTTTTATTCATTTTCTCTTTTCATTTATATAATATTTTATAAATATTATAACTAAAAACCAGTTAATACTTATAATGTTTTTCTATAGAAAAAAAGATATACTGCATTTATAAAAAATAAAAGTATTGATAAGAATGAGTATCAAAGATGAACTAATTACAAGAAGTGATTCCAAATGTGAACTTTGTAAATCAACAGAAGATTTAGCTATTTATGAAGTAAGTCCAAGTGATGGAAGCTGTGAATAATCGATATTAGTATGTAACACTTGTAAAATTCAATTAAATGATAATAAAATAGATGTTAATCACTGGCATTGTTTAAATGATACTATGTGGAGCACAACTTCTGCCGTACAAGTTATGGCTTATAGAATTTTAAATAAGATATCAAATGAGGGTTGGCCACACAGCAATTCTAAGTGAAAATTTATATAGTTAAAATCTTCCAAAATAATTACTAAATAAATTCACAAAACCCCTTTATTTATAGGCTTTTAAAAGCTTTTTAACACCTAATTTTAGCTATAATATAGCCCATAAATAGGAGTGTTTAAGCAAATGAGACAGACAAATATTTTTGATTTTTTAATAGAATCATTTACAAGTAATATATCAAATATAGAAGATACAAGAAAACAAAGAACAAATATAATTTACAGAGCCACTTGCAAATTCAATAATACTCAATAGCTAATTTTTTATTTTCATCACTTTTAGTTTAAAAAAATGATTATTTATTTTTCTTTGCGTAGTTTACACTAAATTTAGTAAATTTCTTAAAAAATCATATTTTTTCTCCATACTTTATGGTTTTGACTATAAAATTGAAGATTTTTCTATTATTTTTAATAAAAGTCATGTAATGAGTTTTAAACTTTGATGAATACAAACAGATAAAATTCCAAATGATAAAACAGAAGCTACTTTTGTAGCTCCTTGATAATAAATTGTATTACATCCAAAGTCATCTTTTAAATATTTATTTACTCTTTCAACCATACTTCTTTGATTGTAGTGGTGTTCATCTGATGATTTAGGTAAATTTAAAAATTCAAATTTTACTTTTTCATCTTTGATAAGTTGAATCTTTTGTTTTAATTCTTTTGAGTTCTTGGGATTTATATCTATAATTGCTTTATGATTTAGTTTTTCAGAAAACTCTCTAATTATATCGCTGTCATACCCAGCATCAAGTAAATCACGAAGATACATCACTCTTTTACCAGTTTCATTGATAAGTGGAAGTGCTACTGAACTATCATGAACATTTGCACCTGAATAGAATGCTGCTATTGGTATATCTCCATCTACTGCACTAATATGAAGTTTACCACCTATTGTAATCTCTCTGTTACCTTTAGAATTTTGTTTGACACCAACAACCACAAACAGTAGATACTAAAGATAACATCTTTTTAGTAGTTTTCATCTCTTTTTGTAGTTCTAAAATCTTTGGTTTTACAGGCTCTCTCTTTTCACCTTTCTTAGGTCGTCCGACCTTATTTTTAGGCTTTTCTTCTTTCTCAATCTTTACAGGTTTTTCTCTAAGTGGTATCATAGCAGCATCTGTTGCATTGTACATAAAAACTGTATCCGATAAATATTCATTAACAAACTTTTTATGAGTTTTTTGAGCTATTTGTAAATCACTCAATTCTTTGAATACCCTACTAAATTTAGCTTCACTTGGAATATCTATTTTATACCTCCATCCACACAATACTCGTAATACTCTATCGCTATGAAGTCTATCAATTAAATCTCTTGTTGTTTGCATATTGTAAACAGATTTAGCAATCATTGCTCTTGCTATCTCTTCTCTGTCTTTTGGTGTATTTGTAATCGTTACAACTGTTACATTCTTTTCAATTTGAGCAAAGTCTAAAATCTTTATTAGTTTCTCTTCTTTGGTACTTAATGTTCCTAATTGTTCTTTTATTTCAGGAAATAAACAATTTTCAAGGTTTAGAATTTTAGTCCACATATTTGAAAGATTTGAAGATGATTTTGGTATAATATTTTTCATAAGTTGAATCTCTTTTCTGTTAAATTTTATGGTATAAAATTATAACTTATCTGAAATTAGATTTCAGCTTTTTTGAACAAAATAAATTAAATTATGAGCTTTTTTGTTAATTTGAAAGTGGCTCATAGGGATAAATAAAATAACTACAACTTACCCTTTTGGAATGTGGTCAAAATCTGAAATTATAAACGACAACTTATATGTATATGCAGATTCTTTCTTGAAGATAAACTTAAAAACTAAAAAATCAGTAAATTTGTGGGATGCAAGTATTGAAGATAAAGAACTAAGTGTCCAGTTTCACCACGTTATGGTTGCCTAGTTTCATAAATTAAGAAAGCGATAGCTTAACAACATAATTGTAAAATCTTTACAGCAAATAAGGATTTAATATATGTCACAAGTCTATCACTCTAATGCCAGAACAAACCAGCATGTAAGAGAAATAATACAGAAATCTAATTTAACAATCGTTGAATTAGCTAAAAATTACAATCTAAATATTAAAACTATCTCTAAATGGAAGCATAGGAATTTTATTAAAGATAAAAGTTCAAGACCACACAATATAAAAACAACTTTAACACCTTTAGAAAAAGAGTTAATTAAAGTAGTCAGAACAATGACTTGGATGGAGTTAGATGACTTAGCAGATACAATCGTTGATATTATTCCAAATGCAAATAGAAGTAATATTTATCGTACTTTAAAAGCCTTTGATATAAACAGAGTTCCACAAGAGCAAAAAGAAAAAGCTAAAAAATTTAAAGAGTACGAACCTGGTTATTTACATATAGATGTAACTTACTTACCAAAGTTTGAGAAACAAAAATATTATTTATTTGTAGCAATAAATAGAGCTGCAAGACTATTGTGAGACCACTGCACAGTAAAAAGTAAAATAAATACTATCAAAACCCTTTATATAAGCCATATATCACTACTATTTAGCTAATATACAGCATAAATAAAAAGGTAAATAATGGCATTTAAAGAAACAAGTAATACATTTTCAGATATAGCAGTAACATCAAGACTAGAAAGAGTAAATTCATTTCTAAAACAAATAGATTCAATTATAGATTTTGAAAAGTTAAGACCAATACTAAATAAAAATGGTATTGGTACAAAAAATGTAGTTGGCTTAAAAGCTTATGATAATGTATTAATGTTCAAAGTATTATTATTACAAAAATACTATAACCTAAGTGATAAAGCAGTAGAAGAAGCACTATGCGTAAATCTATTGTTTATGAGGTTTGTAGGTATCAGTTTAGAAGATAGTGTCCCTGATGATACAACAATATGTAGATTTAGAAACTCATTATTAAAAAACAAACTTTATGATAAATTATTTGATGGAGTCACAAAATAATTAGAAGATAAAAATCTAATAGCTAAAATTGGTAAATCAGTTCTTGTAGATGCAACATTAATAAAAAGTGATAATACAAAAATTAAAGATAAAACCAAAGAACAAAGAAAAGAATCAAAACCTAAAGTACAATCTCATAATGATAAATTAGATATTCTTCTTGAAGAGGAATTAAACTCTAAAAAACCATCTAAGAAAAAAATAAAGTCACTTTTAAAAGCTAAAGAATACAACTCACGAACACTAAAAAATAAAGAGATTGATGATACTCAAGATATAAATACCAAAGATATAAAAACATCTCAAGCTATTATAAATAAAGAAGAAGATAGTTACAGCCATAAAGATAAGATAGATACTCATATACGAACAGGATACCATGCATCAAAGAAAGCTTACACACAAGGTTATAAAGTTCATATAGCTGTAGATGAAACATCAGGTGTAATACTAAAAGCCATGACCACATTTGCAAATACATCAGATATAGATACAGTAAAACCATTTGTAGAATCTATTAAAAATATAGACTCATTTTATGCAGATAAAGCATATAAGTCAGTAGATATAGATGAATATCTAGAAAACAATAATATTAAAAATATGATATGTTTAGAAGAGAAACAAAATATGTCAGAAGAACAAATTAAAAATCAAAGATTAGATGAAAAAAATAAACATAAAATCAGGGCAAAAGTTGAACATAGATTTGCTCATATAAAAACTCATATGAAACAATCCACTACAAGATTTATTGGTCTTGTCAGGAATAATATGAACTTTACTATTACTTGTTTAGCTTCTAACTTAAAACTATTGGCACATCAACAAATGAGATTACAAAAAATAGTAAATAGATGAAGATAATAGGAGAAAATGGTATATCTGTACCAAATATAGCTAATAAATCAAAATATAAGATACTAGTTTATGAGAAATATTTTTAAAAATTAGAATGTATAGAGAGTACTGGTGTATATTTAATTATGCAATGGTCTCTTTGTATTATAAAGTTTACAAGAATAAATCAAGTGAGAATGCAGTAGAGTTTTTAAAAAAATGTAAAGAGTTTTTTCCATTTTACCTAACTCATATATTAACAGACAATGGACTGGAATTTACTGATAAGTGGGCAAGAGGAAAAGGATTTGTAAGTGGCAATCATAAGTTTGATGTAGAATGTACTAAAGATGAGATAGAACATAGGCT
>CBDEWB010000018.1:0-710540 GCA_965243765.1 Halarcobacter sp. | reverse complement strand
CTTATAAAAAAGATGCAGATATAAATATAACTGTTGAATTTACAAAAGAGATAGAAGTAGTCCTTGATGAAAATAAAAAACCATCAATCGTTTATTAAAGTAGGTAACGCAGACAAGTTGGCTTATTTCAAGTCATTTTCTGGATCAGATATAATATTTACTTATAAAGTTAAAGAAGGTGATAATGATATAAACGGTATTAGCGTACCAAAATCTGAGATTACATTAAATGGTGCTACTATTAAAACTACTAATGGTATAAATACAGATAATAACTATAATACGCTAGAGGATAATGAAAATCATAAAGTAGATGCAAAAGTACCCACTCTAACAGGAGTAGCTATTACTTCAAATGCAGGAGATAATAATACCTATGGAATTGGGAATACCATTATTATAGAAGCAAGCTTTAGTGAAAATATCACTTCAACAGATGCTAAAATAATAATAAATATTACGAACGACAGAACTTTATCAGCAGAAAGTTTTACTCAAGAGCAAATTTCAACCGGCACAAATAAACTTATCTTTAAATATAAAGTAGAAAAAGGAGATGAAGACATAGATGGTATTAGTGTACATAATCTTACAGGAACGATTATTGACACTGTAGGTAATAAAGTAAAAGATTTTACTTTTGAAGCTATTACTAATAATGCTTCGCATAAAATAACAACAGCTACAGTAACGATTAAAGATTTAAAGATTACATCAACAGCTACTATTAAGAATACTTATAAAAAAGATGCAGATATAAATATAACTGTTGAATTTACAAAAGAGATAGAAGTAGTCCTTGATGAAAATAAAAAACCATCAATCGTTATTAAAGTAGGTAACGCAGACAAGTTGGCTTATTTCAAGTCATTTTCTGGATCAGATATAATATTTACTTATAAAGTTAAAGAAGGTGATAATGATATAAACGGTATTAGCGTACCAAAATCTGAGATTACATTAAATGGTGCTACTATTAAAACTACTAATGGTATAAATACAGATAATAACTATAATACGCTAGAGGATAATGAAAATCATAAAGTAGATGCAAAAGTACCCACTCTAACAGGAGTAGCTATTACTTCAAATGCAGGAGATAATAATACCTATGGAATTGGGAATACCATTATTATAGAAGCAAGCTTTAGTGAAAATATCACTTCAACAGATGCTAAAATAATAATAAATATTACGAACGACAGAACTTTATCAGCAGAAAGTTTTACTCAAGAGCAAATTTCAACCGGCACAAATAAACTTATCTTTAAATATAAAGTAGAAAAAGGAGATGAAGACATAGATGGTATTAGTGTACATAATCTTACAGGAACGATTATTGACACTGTAGGTAATAAAGTAAAAGATTTTACTTTTGAAGCTATTACTAATAATGCTTCGCATAAAATAACAACAGCTACAGTAACGATTAAAGATTTAAAGATTACATCAACAGCTACTATTAAGAATACTTATAAAAAAGATGCAGATATAAATATAACTGTTGAATTTACAAAAGAGATAGAAGTAGTCCTTGATGAAAATAAAAAACCATCAATCGTTATTAAAGTAGGTAACGCAGACAAGTTGGCTTATTTCAAGTCATTTTCTGGATCAGATATAATATTTACTTATAAAGTTAAAGAAGGTGATAATGATATAAACGGTATTAGCGTACCAAAATCTGAGATTACATTAAATGGTGCTACTATTAAAACTACTAATGGTATAAATACAGATAATAACTATAATACGCTAGAGGATAATGAAAATCATAAAGTAGATGCAAAAGTACCCACTCTAACAGGAGTAGCTATTACTTCAAATGCAGGAGATAATAATACCTATGGAATTGGGAATACCATTATTATAGAAGCAAGCTTTAGTGAAAATATCACTTCAACAGATGCTAAAATAATAATAAATATTACGAACGACAGAACTTTATCAGCAGAAAGTTTTACTCAAGAGCAAATTTCAACCGGCACAAATAAACTTATCTTTAAATATAAAGTAGAAAAAGGAGATGAAGACATAGATGGTATTAGTGTACATAATCTTACAGGAACGATTATTGACACTGTAGGTAATAAAGTAAAAGATTTTACTTTTGAAGCTATTACTAATAATGCTTCGCATAAAATAACAACAGCTACAGTAACGATTAAAGATTTAAAGATTACATCAACAGCTACTATTAAGAATACTTATAAAAAAGATGCAGATATAAATATAACTGTTGAATTTACAAAAGAGATAGAAGTAGTCCTTGATGAAAATAAAAAACCATCAATCGTTATTAAAGTAGGTAACGCAGACAAGTTGGCTTATTTCAAGTCATTTTCTGGATCAGATATAATATTTACTTATAAAGTTAAAGAAGGTGATAATGATATAAACGGTATTAGCGTACCAAAATCTGAGATTACATTAAATGGTGCTACTATTAAAACTACTAATGGTATAAATACAGATAATAACTATAATACGCTAGAGGATAATGAAAATCATAAAGTAGATGCAAAAGTACCCACTCTAACAGGAGTAGCTATTACTTCAAATGCAGGAGATAATAATACCTATGGAATTGGGAATACCATTATTATAGAAGCAAGCTTTAGTGAAAATATCACTTCAACAGATGCTAAAATAATAATAAATATTACGAACGACAGAACTTTATCAGCAGAAAGTTTTACTCAAGAGCAAATTTCAACCGGCACAAATAAACTTATCTTTAAATATAAAGTAGAAAAAGGAGATGAAGACATAGATGGTATTAGTGTACATAATCTTACAGGAACGATTATTGACACTGTAGGTAATAAAGTAAAAGATTTTACTTTTGAAGCTATTACTAATAATGCTTCGCATAAAATAACAACAGCTACAGTAACGATTAAAGATTTAAAGATTACATCAACAGCTACTATTAAGAATACTTATAAAAAAGATGCAGATATAAATATAACTGTTGAATTTACAAAAGAGATAGAAGTAGTCCTTGATGAAAATAAAAAACCATCAATCGTTATTAAAGTAGGTAACGCAGACAAGTTGGCTTATTTCAAGTCATTTTCTGGATCAGATATAATATTTACTTATAAAGTTAAAGAAGGTGATAATGATATAAACGGTATTAGCGTACCAAAATCTGAGATTACATTAAATGGTGCTACTATTAAAACTACTAATGGTATAAATACAGATAATAACTATAATACGCTAGAGGATAATGAAAATCATAAAGTAGATGCAAAAGTACCCACTCTAACAGGAGTAGCTATTACTTCAAATGCAGGAGATAATAATACCTATGGAATTGGGAATACCATTATTATAGAAGCAAGCTTTAGTGAAAATATCACTTCAACAGATGCTAAAATAATAATAAATATTACGAACGACAGAACTTTATCAGCAGAAAGTTTTACTCAAGAGCAAATTTCAACCGGCACAAATAAACTTATCTTTAAATATAAAGTAGAAAAAGGAGATGAAGACATAGATGGTATTAGTGTACATAATCTTACAGGAACGATTATTGACACTGTAGGTAATAAAGTAAAAGATTTTACTTTTGAAGCTATTACTAATAATGCTTCGCATAAAATAACAACAGCTACAGTAACGATTAAAGATTTAAAGATTACATCAACAGCTACTATTAAGAATACTTATAAAAAAGATGCAGATATAAATATAACTGTTGAATTTACAAAAGAGATAGAAGTAGTCCTTGATGAAAATAAAAAACCATCAATCGTTATTAAAGTAGGTAACGCAGACAAGTTGGCTTATTTCAAGTCATTTTCTGGATCAGATATAATATTTACTTATAAAGTTAAAGAAGGTGATAATGATATAAACGGTATTAGCGTACCAAAATCTGAGATTACATTAAATGGTGCTACTATTAAAACTACTAATGGTATAAATACAGATAATAACTATAATACGCTAGAGGATAATGAAAATCATAAAGTAGATGCAAAAGTACCCACTCTAACAGGAGTAGCTATTACTTCAAATGCAGGAGATAATAATACCTATGGAATTGGGAATACCATTATTATAGAAGCAAGCTTTAGTGAAAATATCACTTCAACAGATGCTAAAATAATAATAAATATTACGAACGACAGAACTTTATCAGCAGAAAGTTTTACTCAAGAACAAATTTCAACCGGCACAAATAAACTTATCTTTAAATATAAAGTAGAAAAAGGAGATGAAGACATAGATGGTATTAGTGTACATAATCTTACAGGAACGATTATTGACACTGTAGGTAATAAAGTAAAAGATTTTACTTTTGAAGCTATTACTAATAATGCTTCGCATAAAATAACAACAGCTACAGTAACGATTAAAGATTTAAAGATTACATCAACAGCTACTATTAAGAATACTTATAAAAAAGATGCAGATATAAATATAACTGTTGAATTTACAAAAGAGATAGAAGTAGTCCTTGATGAAAATAAAAAACCATCAATCGTTATTAAAGTAGGTAACGCAGACAAGTTGGCTTATTTCAAGTCATTTTCTGGATCAGATATAATATTTACTTATAAAGTTAAAGAAGGTGATAATGATATAAACGGTATTAGCGTACCAAAATCTGAGATTACATTAAATGGTGCTACTATTAAAACTACTAATGGTATAAATACAGATAATAACTATAATACGCTAGAGGATAATGAAAATCATAAAGTAGATGCAAAAGTACCCACTCTAACAGGAGTAGCTATTACTTCAAATGCAGGAGATAATAATACCTATGGAATTGGGAATACCATTATTATAGAAGCAAGCTTTAGTGAAAATATCACTTCAACAGATGCTAAAATAATAATAAATATTACGAACGACAGAACTTTATCAGCAGAAAGTTTTACTCAAGAACAAATTTCAAATTGGGAATACCGGCACAAATAAACTTATCTTTAAATATAAAGTAGAAAAAGGAGATGAAGACATAGATGGTATTAGTGTACATAATCTTACAGGAACGATTATTGACACTGTAGGTAATAAAGTAAAAGATTTTACTTTTGAAGCTATTACTAATAATGCTTCGCATAAAATAACAACAGCTACAGTAACGATTAAAGATTTAAAGATTACATCAACAGCTACTATTAAGAATACTTATAAAAAAGATGCAGATATAAATATAACTGTTGAATTTACAAAAGAGATAGAAGTAGTCCTTGATGAAAATAAAAAACCATCAATCGTTATTAAAGTAGGTAACGCAGACAAGTTGGCTTATTTCAAGTCATTTTCTGGATCAGATATAATATTTACTTATAAAGTTAAAGAAGGTGATAATGATATAAACGGTATTAGCGTACCAAAATCTGAGATTACATTAAATGGTGCTACTATTAAAACTACTAATGGTATAAATACAGATAATAACTATAATACGCTAGAGGATAATGAAAATCATAAAGTAGATGCAATAACACCAGTTCTTACTTTCACTAATAAAAATGTAGTTAATAGTAATTTTACGATAACAGTTACAGCAAATAAGCAGATGGAAACACTAAATGTTGCTAAAATAACTGCAAATAATGGTGTCACTACTAATACTGAAGTTACGTCGAGTGGTAATGCATATACAATTAGTTTTGTAATTAGTAGTACTACAAAAGAAGGCGATATAGTTATAACTTTTGCAAACGGTGCTATAAAAGATACCTATGGTAATGAAAATAACTCTGTTACTGTAACTATCAAGTATGATATAACTCCTCCAACACTAATCTTTACTTCACACAAAGATAATCAATTAATTGGTAAAAATGAAGCTTTAAACTTAACTTTAATAGGAACAACTGATGCAGAAAATGAACAAAAGGTACATTTAAGTATTGGGAAAGAAGTTCTTGGAACTGCAACAGTTCTTACAGATGATTGGAAAAAAGAAAATATAGAATTAAAACTAGTATCTAAAATGGATAGTAATAATATAATATTTGCGGGTGCTTCTGCGACAAGGAATACCTTCACTAACTTATTTGATGGAAATAAAGAATATAGTTACCCCACTGCATTTTCGGTAGAGCAAAACACTAATCAAGCAACTTTTTTAATAATACGTTTTAAGGAAGCAAAAATAATAAATAGTTTAAGGGTTTGGATTGATTCTCATTTTGTTCGTTGGGATCATAATAGAGAAATGGAAAAAGTAAGCTATAGATTTCTTGGTACTGATGGTAAGGCAATAACTACTTTTAAAAAAGGTACGATTACTGAAAAAGATTTTACATATGAAGTTTTCTCAGATACATCTAAGAAAATTTCCCAAATAACGATGTTTACAACAGGTGAACCTGATAAAACATCTTTTACTTTCTCAGAATTAGAGATTTATGTAAAAAACATAGAACATAAAATTACTGCAAAAGTAAAAGATGAAGCAGGAAATGAAACAAGTAAAGATCTTAACTTAAAAATTGTTGATGTCTTTACACTTCTTAGTGATAGTGTAAAAGAAGGTGGAGCTTTAGATAAGAAATATTCATTTGATGCCTTAAATAATGATAGTAATAGAAAAAATATATCTCCACAACTTAAATGGGGAGCAGCACCAGCTGGTACGAAAAGTTATGCCATTATTATGGATGATACAACAGCAAATAACTTTATACATTGGAATGTATTTAATATCCCTAAAAGTATAACATCATTTAAAGAGGGTTGGAGTGCAAATTATGAAAGTGGAAGCTCAGATATAATACAAAATACAGCAGAAGGAATTACAGAACCTGCCAATCAATATGTAGGACCATGGCCACCATCTAGTACACACACATACCAAATCAAAATATATGCGCTAAATATTGAAATACTTGAAAATAACACTAGTACTCAAAATACAGTAGCCTTTGAAAGTACTTATGGTGAAAATGGTAGTAAGAATATATTAGGCTCAACAACATTAACTTTTACATTTACACCGTAAAGTAAAAAGATAAAAATATGCAAGGGTATTACCCTTGTGTGTAATTTAAATAATATATTTTAGGCTAGATTTATTTGAAAATTTCGAGAGTGTAAACTCATCTGTGTAAACCAACCAATTATCCTCTAACTACTTTGTATATTTTTCCATAATTTCGCTGAAAAATATACATAGTTGAGGATAAATCTCTGACCAATTTCTAACTCTTGACCTTTTCCATTTATTTTGAACCTCTTTAGTTGATAAATACATTACCTTAAAAGCTGAGTCTACTGTTGGGCAAGATCCTTTTGATTTTGTCTTTCTTTTAATTGTTGAATTAAGTGATTCTATTGGATTTGTTGTATAAATTAGCTTTTTAATAGCTTCTGGATATTTATAAAAAGTAGCTAATTCATCCCAATGATTTAGCCAAGATTGCTTGATATGAGGGTATTTTTCTCCCCAAATATCGTGAAATTCATTTAGGTTTTCTAAGGCATGTTCTTCTGAAATAGCAGTATAAACTGATTTTAAATCATTTGCAATTGCTTTTCTGTCTTTTTTAAGAAACAAACTTTAATGAGCTTCTAATTTGATGCACGATACATCACTGTATCTCTGCTTTAAGATAATTGGCTTGTATCGCTTCATTAAAACCATTTAGACCATCTATGGCAAAGATAAGAACATCTTCAACTCCTCTGTTCTTAATTTCATTAAGTAAGAAGAGCCAATATTTACTAGTTTCATTATTACCAATCCAAATTCCTATTATTTCTTTACTACCTTCTGCTGTAATTCCTAGCATAATATAAGCAGCTACATTTTTAACAACTCTATCTATTCTTATTTTAAGAATAGTTGCATCCATAAAAATGATTGGATACATTTGGTCTAAAGCTCTATTTTGCCAATCTTTTGCAAGTTCTAATACTTTATTAGTCATATTAGATATTGTTTCTGCTGAAAGTTCATATCCATATAAATCATCAAGATGTAATTGAATATCCCTTACACTCATGCCTTTGGCATAAAGTGATATTATTAAATTGAGAGTTCCTTCAAGAATTGTTTCTCTTTTTTTTATTAGTTGTGGTTCAAAACTAGAATCTCATGAAGCGTAGCGGAATCCACACTTGCAAGTCTCTTGGGATTTCTAAATCAACTTGACCATATTTGGAATTGAGTTTCTTTTTGTTATAACCATTTCTTGAGTTTGTGTTTTTTGAGATTTGGTTCTTTTCATAACCTAAGTGTGAAGTTAATT
Organism: Halarcobacter sp.; assembly: GCA_965243765.1. GTDB lineage: Bacteria > Campylobacterota > Campylobacteria > Campylobacterales > Arcobacteraceae > Halarcobacter. The sequence goes on along the minus strand of CBDEWB010000018.1, from coordinate 702,309 downwards.
CTTCTTGTGCAGTTTCTTGTAAAACTTCTTTTAACATTGATTTAAATTCATTCTCTAATGATTCTAAACCTGTAAAAGTACCATCTTTTATTTGTTTCTTTAATTCTTCTAAATTTAATATTGCCATAATGTAAATCCTTAAAATTGATTTACTGGATATTTTATCTAATAAATTTTATTTTTAAGGTTTATATAGTTATATTTACACTCCCATAATTTATGATAAATATTTTTTAAAAATTGAAAAAATAAAATTTTATAGATCTTTTTAGTTGTGCTGTGGTCTCTAGAAAGAATAAACTTAAGTCATATATTGCTGATGGTAAAGTTAACAGCGATAAAGTAATAGAGGTGTTTGATGATTTTACGTTAACCTTAGAAAAACAAACTATAGTCATTTTAGATAATGCAAGTTATCATAAATCTAAAAAATTTAAATCTAATATTGGAAAATGGGCAAGAAGAGGTTTGACGCTATTATATCTACCGCCATATTCACCACAATTAAATATCATAGAGATTCTATGGAAATTTATGAAATATTATTGGATTGAATATACTGCATATTTAAGTTATAACAATTTACTTGAATATGTTAAAAAAGTATTTGATAATTATGGAAGCAGTCAATATAAAATCAATTTTGGACTTTTAAAAGAAACTATTTTTGTAACTAAATTGTTGCCATATTATATAGTTGATAATTAATGTTTAATTCTTTGGTACTACTTACCAAAAATAGATTGACCATCAATGCGACCTTCTCCTGTAATTACTAAATCTGCATCTTTAACTAAATCTCTAAAATTAGTATGCTTTATAACAATTTCAACACCAAGAATTAATTTTGCATTTAAAAAACCTAACAATGAAGCTCCAAGTCCACCTGCTGCACCAGCACCAGCTTGGTTTTCAATATCTTTTCCTAACTCTTGCTTAACTAAACTTGCAAAATGAACTAAACACTTATCTAAAGTTTTTACCATTTGAGGTGTTGCACCTTTTTGTGGTCCAAAGATTGCCGAAGCACCTAAGGGGCCTGTCAATGGGTTTGTTACATCACATGCAACTTCTATATCACAATCAAGAATTCTTGAATCAAGACAACTGATATCAATCTTTTCTAATTTTAATAAATTCTCTCCTCCATATGCTATTTCTTTCCCATTTTTATCTAGTAGCTTAACCCCTAATGCTTGAAGCATTCCAGCTCCTGCATCATTTGTTGCACTTCCTCCAATTCCTATAATAAACTTTCTATATCCTTCATCAAGTGCTTTTAAAATTAACTCGCCTGTACCAAAACTAGTAGCAATAAGTGGGTTTCTGTCTTTAGTTGCAACTAAATCTAAACCACTTGAAGCTGCCATTTCAATAATTGCCGTTTCCTTATCGCCACAAACACCATAAAATGATTCTACTTTATGTCCTAAGGGACCAATTACTGTTGTTTTATTAATATGTCCATTGGTTGCCATTACAAGTGCTTCTACAGTACCCTCTCCACCATCAGCAATAGGTACTTTTTTGAATAATGCATTTGGATAAACTTCTTTAAACCCAGATTCAATAGCACAAGCTACTTCTAAAGAACTTAAACTCTCTTTGAAAGAATCTGGTGCAATAACTATTTTCATTTGATTAACCTTCTTTCACTGAACTTAACAATTTTCCAGTAGTAAAATATTTTTGTAAGTTCTGAATTAACACTTTTTTCATTGCAAAAGAGTTTCTTTAGTTCTACTTCCTATATGTGGTCAAAGAATTACTTTATTTAAATTTATTATTAAGCCATTTGCCTTCTCTTACAAATGTATTTGATTGAATAGTTTGACGGCTGATCGTAAGAAGTCCACTAAACTCAAGGTCAGGCAACACACTCAGTCATAACTTCTGCCGTGTTACTAAAGCAGTAATCTCTTCTTTATGACTTCTAAACTTGGGATAATGAAACCACGTTGAACAAGTCTCTTAAATGCTTATTACTATTTTGCGTTAAATCAGAAAATTAAAACTCTTTTATTTTAGATCTATCTTTTAACTTCCACTTTTGCTTGTTTCTCATAATATTGAATTAATGCACCATGATCTAGGTGATCTAATCCTTCAGCTTTCATCGCTTGCATAATTTCCATAACACTTGCAGTTAGTTGAACTGGAACTCCTAGTTCATGCGCAGTATCTAAGGCATTTTGTAAATCTTTAATATGTAAGTCAATCCTAAAACCTGGATTAAATTTTCTATCCATTATAAGTGGAGCTTTAGCTTCTAATACTGTGCTTCCAGCTAGGCCACCTCTAATTGCTTGAAAAACTAAATTTGGCTCAACACCAGCTTTGGTTGCCAGAACCAAGGCTTCACTCATTGCTGCTATATTTAATGCAACGATAATTTGATTTGCTAATTTTGTAGTATTCCCTGCTCCAACTTTACCAGTATAAACTACAGATGCAGCCATTGCACTCATGACATCAAAACATTTATCAAATATTTCTTTATCTCCTCCAACCATTAAAGATAAAGTACCTTCAATTGCTTTTGGTTCACCACCACTTACAGGAGCATCAAGTAACACGGCACCTTTTTTTGCCAACTCTTTAGATATCTCTTGAGATGCTAATGGAGCAATTGAACTTAAATCAATTACAATAGTATTTGAATCAACACCTTCAATAACACCATTTTCTCCTAAAACTACTTCTTTAACTTGTGGTGAGTTTGGTAACATTGTAAAAACTATATCTACTTGTTGAGCTACTTCTTTAGCAGTACTTGCTGAAGAAGCACCTGCTTTTACTAATTCTTCTACAGAAGCTTGACTTCTGTTCATAACTACTAAATCAAAACCTGCTTTAAGTAAGTTTCTACTCATAGGTTTACCCATAATTCCTAGTCCAATAAATCCAATTTTCATAATATTTTTCCTTTTAGATTGTCCCAATTTTAGAAGGACTTATTTTTTATGTCTACTTTATACTAATTTTTTAGCACCTAAATCATCTAATAAAGCTTGTAACTTTGCCATATTCTCAGGATTACTTCTAACATTTGGTAATATTGGCTCACCTACATCAAATCCTAATAATCTCATATAATCTTTAGTTACAACTGGGAAACTCGAAAGGTTATATGCCATTCTCATTGGTAAAATTTTATATTGTGCTTCAAGTGCACCTTTTAAATCACCAGCTTTGAATTTATTATAAATATCAACAACTAACTTTGGAACAACATTTGCAGAACTTGCAACAGCTCCTACTCCACCATAAACTAATTGTTTAGTCCCAAAGACTTACTCAAAGGATTCAACTTAAAGTACTCTGGGTTTTTCCTGAATATTTGAGACATTGTATCATAAGGTGTTTTATACTTTAAAGCTTTGAGTTTTTTCTGATAATTATATAAAAGAAGAAAGCTCATCAAGTGTAACTTTAGAGCTTTTAAGGTCTCATAATGAAAAAGTTTCACAGTATGGTCTTTAAGAACTTTATTCATCACTTCTACCTGACCATTAGTCCAGGGATGTCTAAACTTAGTCAAACGGTGTTCTATTTTATACTTTTGGCATACTATATCAAAAGGATGAATCTTATCTTTTGGTCTTAAATGTTCACTTAGAAGTGCATAAGTAAATTGAGCTCCATTATCTGTTAAAATAGTATGGATTTTAAAAGGTATATCTTGTATAAAGTTTTCTAAGAATGAACAAGCGATAGCCTGAGTCATTCTTTCATGAATTTCCACATAAGTATACTTAGTAGCACGATCTATAGCTACGAACATATAGGCTTTGCCTTCTTCACTATGAACTTCTGAAATATCTATATGGACATATCCTATATCATACTCTTTGAACTTCTTTTTTTCTGTTTTATCACGGGGTTCTTTGGGCAAACGGCTTAATCCATGACGTTGCAAGCATCTGTGTAAGTTTGACCTTGTCATTTTAGGTATCTCATCCATCAGGGCTATAAAAACATCATCTAGTGCAAACTTGGTAACTCTTCTAAACTCACAAATTATTTGTTCTTCTTCTTGACTTAGTACTGTTGACCTTGCTATCGTCGGTCCACTTTTTTTATCAGTGATTCTATTGGCATTCTTCCATTTTGTTACTGTTTTTGGATTAAGGAACAATCTTGCAGCTAACTCTGTGATTGTCTCTTGAGACTCTTGTATTTCTTTTCGAATTCTTGGCGTCGTCTTGGCATTAGAGTGTTGTATATTTCCCATAAATCTACTCCTTTTATAAAATAATAGCTGACTCCATGAGAATTAGGGACTAAACAACTAATGTACTAAGAATTAAAATGTCTCTTCCTACAATTACTTTAAAGTTTTTATTGGCAGATTCTCTAATAAGTTCAGCAGCAAGTGTCATATCACCACTACTTTCTTTAATTCCAACTATATTTGGAATATCTGATAATCTTTTTGCTAAGGATGCTGAAATTCCACATTTCATTCTATCTGGATTATTATAAGGGCACCTCCAACGCCATTAAGTTAAGCTTTTTATCATTATGAACCCTTTGTATAAGCTGTTTAGTTACCAACATTTTTCTTTTTTCTTTTTAAAAAATTTATCGAATTTGTAGCTATTGTAGATTTTTGAGCATCTTTATCCAGTCTAGGTTTTGATTTTCTATCAGGTCTAATCACTATTGTATTTGTTAAAAATAACTTCTCTAATTGCTCAAGTACTTCATCGTGTGGAGCATCTGAATAAAATAGATCAAATGCTTTATATTTAATAGCATTAAATGATATTGCTTTATTTACTTTTTGTATATATTTATTATCTTTGGTTTTTTCTTTTAATTCTTCATTTGTATCGTATGTCACTGATGATTCATAGTTTGTCAAAAATATAGTGGCATAAAAATCTTGTTTAACGGCAAGTGCTGTTAATCCTGTAAAGTTTTCCAAATATAGTCTATTTTTTAATACATCGTAATATTATACTACCCCAAGAAAAACAAACAATTTTTTCTAAAGTTTAATTCTTAAAATAGTAAAATTAAACAATAAAAATAGAGGATAATAATATGAGCAGAACAAGAACAGTTTATAGTGCTGAATTCAAAACAAGATTAGTACTAGGAGTCTATCGGATACACATCTAAATATTTTTCAATAAAAAACTCGTGATATACCCCTTGTATAAGGGCTTAAACATTAATATTTAGCTATAATTACATCTATAAAATAACTTACAAAGTATCTAAATGAATAAATATATATCTTATGATAGAGATCAAGCTTATCTCTTACCACCATCAATTGAAGATTGGCTACCTCAAAATCATCTTGCAAGATTTATTGTTGATATAATAGATCAACTTGATATATCAAGTATAGATAAACAGTATAGTGGAAGATCTGGTAAACAAGCATATCATCCAAAGATATTACTTGGATTATTATTTTATGGATACTCTACAGGTATCTTTTCCAGTAGAAAGTTAGAGAATGCTGCATATGATTCTATAGCATTTAGATATATAGCTGCAAACAGTCATCCTGACCATGATACAATAGCAAATTTTAGACAAAGATTTTTAAATGAACTTGAAGATATATTTGTACAGATACTTTTAATAGCTAAAGGCTCAGGATTATTAAAAGTTGGAAAAGTTAGCCTTGATGGAACTAAAATAAAAGCAAATGCTTCTAAACATAAAGCACTTAGCTATAAGCATGCTAAACAATTACAAAAACAACTTGAAAATGAAGTTAAATCTTTAATGGCTCAAGCTAAAGACATAGATAATAAAGATGAAAATATAGGTATGAACATACCGCAAGAGATATCAAGAAGAGAAGATCGTTTAAAAGTTATAAAAGATGCTATTTCCAAAATAGAAATAAGATCAATTACTAGATATGAAAAAGATAAAAAAGAGTATGATAATAAACTAAAATATACAGAAGATACAGAAAAACTAACAGGTAAAAAATCTAAAGGTAGAGTTCTAAAAGAACCAGATTCAACTCCTAATGATAAAGACCAAGTAAATCTTACGGATGATGAATCTAGAATTATGCCAGTATCTGGTGGAGGTTATATGCAAGCATATAACGGACAAGCTTCAGTAGAACATGATTCAAGATTAACAGTACATCAACATCTAACTCAAAACTCTAACGATAAACAAGAAGTTATACCAAGCTTTAAATGGTATGATAAACATCCATCATTAAAACCAGTATCTTTTTTAGCAGATGCAGGATACTTTAGTAAAGATAATATTCAACTATGTGAAGATAAAAATACAATACCTTATATTTCATTTGGTAAAGAGCATCATAACCAAGCATTAGAAACAAGATTCACAGATGAAGAACCACTACCTCCCAATCCAACAATTGTAGAAAAACTAAAACACAGATTACAAACTAAAGAAGGTAAACAAATATATTCAGAAAGAAAAAGTACAGTAGAACCTGTCTTTGGTATTATAAAACATGTAATCGGATTTAGACAATTTATGTTTAGAGGATTTAAAAAAGCCAAAGGTGAATGGAATCTTGTTTGTATAGGATATAATCTGAAAAGACTACATATAATTAGCTGTTAAAAGAGGTAATAATAGCAGTATTTGAGCAATAATATTGAAATTTATTCTGCAAAATGAATAATTGAAAATTTTAATTTATCAATATGATACATTTAGTCATAATCATGATTTAGGATCTAGCTAATCCGATAGACTCCTAGGATGATTGTGAGCAACTATTATACTAGCACATCTATTTTCAATTGCAGGTGCAAAAACTTCTCTCGGATGTACTAAGCTTTGATTTAAAGTGCCAATAGTTATCACACTTGTTTGGCAAATATGATTAGCACCATCAAGATATATACATAAAAAATACTCTTGCTTTTTATTGTGATAATCTGAAAGTTCATCATACACATCTTTTGCTGATGATATTTTTTTATTTTGTTTAATAAGGTATCTTTTTGATAGTTCAATAGCACTTATTATTTGTGAAGCTTTTGCAATACCTAAACCGTGTATATTTAATAATTTATCTAAATCAAGTGATACAAAATCATTTTCAAATAGTTTTACTATCTCTTTTGATAATGTTATTACATCTTTGCCTTTTATCCCACTACCTAAAAGTATCGCTATAAGTTCATAATCTTTAAGTGATGAAGCACCTTTAGATAATAGCTTTTCCCTTGGTTTGTCAAATTCTTCTAATTGGTTAATTGTTTTCATAGGATAATAATACATTAAATTTTATAATTTTTGCGAAAGTATGTCAATTTGCAATGTTTTTATATACTAGAGCTTTATCCTGCTATTCATTCCAATCAAATTAAAATTTAATTCCACTACTATCAGGGCTATTAAAGAATGCTAAAGCACGATAAAATTCTATAAGATATTATTGAAACAATAATATTAAAAATAAGAGATAAGAAAAAACCCTCAAAATCTTCAAAAGGCAAAAGTAGTTTTTAAAAGATTAGCTAAAATCTTACATCTTGATGTAGGTGGTAGTAATGAAGAGTTTAAAATATTAAATAAAATCTATAATGACCTTATAGAAAATAAAATATACTTTTCTAATGATACAAAATTTGATATAGAACTAGAAAAGATTATAAGTCAAATATTACATTATGAAAATATCACAATAGAAGTTATAGGCTCTTGGATTTGGTTAAGTGGAGATACTAAAATAATAAGTAAAAATATTAATAGTTTTGCAAGAAGTTCATCTTTAAAACTAAAAAGTTCTTTTTTACTGATTGATTTTTTTGTATCCAATAGAGTTTGTTTGTTACTTTAATTTTGTTAATACTATATTTTTATTTTTTAAGCTATACTAATTATATAATTCAAATAAAGGGGATAAAATGGCAAAAGGTAAAGATGTACAAAAATCAGCTAAAACTGCACCTGCAAAAACAATGAAAGAAAAAAGAGCAGATAAAAAAGCAAAAAAAGCTCTAAAATAATATATTTAAATAGGCGTAGTGCCTATTTAAACTAGCGAAATAGCTTTTTTAATATTTGAAGTAACAAGTATCGTGTGTGTTTTGTCTTAACTTACTTCAATAACTTATTTTTATTGGATATTATAATACTCCTAAAAATCAAGATAATTTTTCTAAAGATTTAATTTCATAATCAACTGCTATATTATCCTACATTTTTCAGATATTTAAGAGAAACATTTATACGAGTTTAATTTACACTCTCGACACAACCCATTATTTTACTCCTCTAAATACTTTAGAAATGATATTGTTATATATTTATTATGGATTAACACCATACTTTTTTAACATATCAGACCAAACTATTTTATTTCCATCTTTATCATAAACAGATGGTGTACCTCTAATTCCTAACTCTTTTGCAACTTCAAGTTGAATATTTAAGTGTTTTTCTAATTTCTCTAATTCACCTTTTTTATATTTTTTATATTTAAATGCGGCAGTATCTTTATCTGTATGTAACATTGCATTTACTTTAGCTTCTTGTGTTTTTTGACTCATAACATAAAGAGAGATAGCTTTTGCATTTTTGTGAAAATCTAAAGGAAAATAAAATATTCTAATTTTTACTTTATTAGAAATTTTTGGAAAGTGTTTTTCAAATTTTTCACAATATGGACACTCTGGATCTGTAAATAAAATGTACTCATCTTTTCCTGTACCAAATGTAAAAGCTTCTTTTCCTATTGAATTTGATAAATCTGCTGGTACATCTAAAGGTTGACCATCTTTTGTACTAATTACATCCCCTGTAATTAAATATTTTTTATCTCTTGTAAGAAATATTTTATCATTTCTACCTTGAACTAATATTTTAAGAAGATATAAACTTCCTGTATCATAGCCTTGTTTTACAGTTACTTTTGCTCTTTGTAAAAGTTGAAGTTCTTGTATACTTTTTATTTCATTTGGTGATAGTTTTTCTAGTGCACTTACACTTGAAACCAGAGCAAGTAAAAGTAAAATACTCTTTGTAATTTTAAACATTTTTATCCCTAATAATAAATTTAATAATATTATACAAGTTTATTGTTTAGAAAATGTGTAGAATTTTATATAAACATACTTTTAGATTATAAGTTTAAATAATATCGCAGTTGTGATAAATGATAGAATAATTCCATATCCTACAATTGCAGTGCTTAACCTTGGAGCAAGTCCAGCCATTGAAGCCATCGCTCCTGCTGTAATCAGTGGAGCCATTCCTGCTTCAAAAATAGATACTTGCCCTGCTAAGTTATTCCAAGAAAAGAAAATACAAATAGCATATGCAATAAAGGGTGCTAGTACTAGTTTAATAAGAAGAGCAATACTTAAAGGTTTTATATCATCATTTGGTATTTTAAATTGTAGTTGTAAGCCAACTGCAACAAGAGCAATTGGTACAAGTGTATTTGCAAAAGTGGTAAGGCTATTGCTAATAATTATAGGAAAAGTTTGCCCTATTAAAAATAGAGCAAGGATTAATGCTAAAAAGGAAGGAAAGGTTATTATTTTTATAATTATTACTCTTGAGCTTATATTACTATTTATTGAGTAGTACGCAGTTATAAATGTACTATAAGTTGCAAGTGCTAAAAAAGTACCAAGTTGGTCATAAATTAGAACATAAGGCAAAGCTTCTTCACCTAAGTATGCATTTATAATAGGAATTCCCATAATCGAACTATTTGTTAAAACAGAAACTAATAATAAACTTCCAGTAATTTCTTTTGACCAATTAAATATTTTGGAAAAACCAAGAACAAGTAGGGCACTTAAAAACATAACTATCCATGCTATAAAAGTTGGAATTAGTACTTCTAAAGAAAATGTTAGTTTTGGAACTTGTAAAAGAATCATTGCTGGTAAAGATATGTATATAATAAATTTATTTAATATATTTGAAGTCTCTTTTGGAAAAATATTAAATTTTTGTAATATATATCCTACAATTATTGAAATTGCAATGAGTGTAAAATGTTCCATTAATTTTTATTAATACTTTGGTCACAGGTATTATTTTCATCTAGTTTTCCATAAGTTTTAACATAACTAATTCCCCATTTGTACATCTCATCTAAAACAGGTTTTAATTTTTCACCAGTTTGGGTCAAAGAATATACTACTTTTGGAGGAACCTGTGCAAATACTTCACGATTTATAATATTTTTTTCTTCTAACTCTTTTAGTTTTATAGTTAATGTTTTTTGTGTGATTTCACTTATTACTTCATGTAACTCTTTAAATCTTTTATCTCCATCTAATAAATGCCAAATTACTGCTAATTTCCATCTATCATTAAATATATCTAAAGTTACTGATACTGAACATGTATACTCTTTATTATTTATATAATACATTATTTACCTTATTAAAATATAATTATAGCATAAAATAGATTTATTTCTATTACTTACCTAAAGTAAAGTAAGGATAATTTAAGTTAATTATCAATATAATTTTCAAAATCTTTATAGAAAGAGAGAATATGATGAAAAATGTATTAATTATAAATGGGCATCATAAATATGATGTAGTGACCGAAGGGGAACTTACTAAAAACTTTATAGACACTGTAAATAATTTTTTTACAAAGAATGGTTATAATGTAAAGAATTCAATAGTTGAAAGTGATTATAATATAGAAGAAGCTCAAAAGTTTAAATGAGCTCATTTTATTGGATGGGTGTACCTTGGCTTACAAAAAAATATATTGATAAAGTGTTTTTACAAGATGTACTATATCAAAGTGATGGAAAAAGCAGTAAAGATGCTTCTAAAAGATATGGATGTTAAAATTAAAAATTTTAAAGGATAAATTATGGATAAAAAATTTGAAGAAGCAATAGCATTTAGACATGCTTGTAAAATATTTGATGAAAATAAAAAGATTTCTCAAGAAGATATAACTTATATTCTTGAAGCAGGAAGAAAATCGTCTTCTTCTTTTGGAATGGAACCTTGGAAGTTTTTAGTTATTACAAATGAAGACTTAAAAGAAAAACTAAAACCTATTTGTTGGAATCAACCACAAATTACAACTTGTTCTTCTTTAGTAATTATTTTAGCAGCTATTGATGCAGTTAAACCAGAATCTGGAATAGTTGAGAGAAAATTTAAAAGAAGAGAAATGACTCAAGAAAAACTTGATATGTATTTAAATTTATATGCAGATCATTTAAAAGAGACTTTAAGTACTGATTCAAATGTTTATTCTTGGACTTCAAAACAAACATATCTTGCTTTAGGAAATATGATGAATGCTGCTGCTGTAAAAGGTATTGACTCTTGTCCTATTGAAGGTTATGAGAAAGAAAAAGTTGAAAAAATCTTAGGTCTTGATACTACTAAATACCAATTATCAGTAGTTCTTCCTCTTGGCTATAGAATAAATCCACAATCATCTCAATTAAGAGAAAAACTTGAAGATATTGTTGAATTTATAAATTAAAAAAATATAAGAAGAGGTTTAACCCCTCTTTTTTATATTAGAGGTAACCTAAAAAGTATACACTTAGTTGTCCAGTTTCACCACGTTATGGTTGCCTAGTTACATAAATAAGAAAGCGATAGCTTAACAACATAATTGTAAAATCTTTACAGCAAATAAGGATTTTAAAAATGCCACAAGTCTATCACTCTAATGCCAGAACAAACCAGCATGTAAGAGAAATAATACAACAATCTAATTTAACAAATGTTGAATTAGCAAATAATTATAATGTGAATGTTAAAACTATCGCCAAGCATAAAAATAGAGATTTTTTAAATGATAAAAGTTCAAGACCAAAAAGAATCCATTATGCTCTAACACCTTTAGAAAAAGAGTTAATTAAAGTAGTCAGAACAATGACTTGGATGGAGTTAGATGACTTAGCAGATACAATCGTTGATATTATTCCAAATGCAAATAGAAGTAATATTTATCGTACTTTAAAAGCCTTTGATATAAATAGAGTTCCACAAGAGCAAAAAGAAAAAGCTAAAAAGTTCAAAGAGTATGAGCCTGGTTATTTACATATAGATGTAACTTATTTACCAAAGTTTGACAAGCAAAAATATTACCTATTTGTAGCAATAGACAGGGCTACAAGGCTACTTTACTATAAAGTGTATGAGAATAAGACAGCAGCAAATGCAGTATCTTTTCTAAAAGAATGTAAAGAATTTTTTCCATTTTACTTAACACATATTTTAACAGATAATGGACTGGAATTTACTGATAAGTGGGCAAGAGGAAAAGGATTTGTAAGTGGTAATCATAAGTTTGATGTAGAGTGTAAAGATGATGAGATAGAACATAGGCTAACAGCTCCATACACACCTCAAACTAACGCAATGGTAGAAAGAGTAAACGGAACTATTAAAAATGCTACAATTAAAGCAGAAGAGTATGACAATATTGATGATGTTAAAAAAGATTTAAATAAATTTTTGATATACTACAACTTCAATAGAAGACATGGTTCTTTAAAAAAAAGAATTAAAAGTTAGAACTCCATTTGATGCAGTTCAAAGTTGGTTTCAAACGAAACCTGAAATATTTAAGATTTTACCAGATGTGTTTCAACATATTGCTTTTGAAATGGTACAACGTGGTGAAACTTGACACTTAGTAATTAGAAGTAATTATTTATGATATAATAAAAATATTTACTTTGGAGTATTTTATGATTGTTTTATCTGAAAGAAAAATCTATCAATTCCCTAGATTTTTTATGTTATTATCTGTTCCGTTAGTTCTATTTGGTCTGTCAATACTTGGTTTTTTAAATATAATCCCCTTAAAAGTTGAACCTTATTCCCTTGTTATACTTTTTTTAATATTAATTATTTTTATGTTTTTTATAACACATAATGCTTGGTACTCTTTTTCTCATTTTAGAAATAATATGAATAAAGTTCTAGAAGAAATTGATGTATATTTATTAGAAAATGAGTTGTCTTTTGCAAACAAAAAAAAGTCGTATGGAAATATTGATTCTTTTTTTAAAACTCATATAAAAAATATAAGAAATGATAACTTTGCAAGTGTAGCAGCTTCAATTTTTCCAACTCTTGGTATCTTAGGAACCTTTACTGCTATTGCTATTTCAATGCCAGATTTTTCAGTAGCATCTCAAAGTGCCTTAGAAAAAGAAATTAGTATCTTACTTAGTGGTATAGGAACAGCTTTTTATGCTTCAATATATGGTATTTTTTTATCTTTATGGTGGGTATTTTTTGAAAAAAGAGGTCTTACAAAAATTCAAAAAGAGATTGAAGAGATTAAGATTCAATATAAAAATTCCTTATGGAATAAAGAAGAACTTGAGATTTTAACACTTTTAGATTATAGACATCAAAATGAAAAAATTTTTAAAAAAATTCAAAGTGTTATAACTCCTGAATATATTTTTAAATTAGATGAAATTGCTAAATCAAAAATTAATTTATTAGAAAAATTAAATAATGATTATCGAACGTCAGAGCAAAGAGTTACAAAAAATTACATGACTCTAATAAAACTATTTGAGGATTCAACTATTAAACAAAATAAAATTCTTGAAGATTTTGATAAACTTCATGATTCTATCTCAAAAACGAATGACTTATTATCAAATTCACTTAATGAACAATCTTCTCATTCTAAAGCTATTAAAACTGAAATATATACAGTATTATCATCTTTTGAACTAGTATCAAGTGATTTAAAAAACTTGGGAAAAGATTTAATCAATAATAATATACAGAAGTAAATAGTATGGATAATCAAGATAGTAATAATAACTTTTGGATTTCATATGCAGATTTAATGGCTGGTTTGTTGTTTGTTTTTATACTTTTAATTGGCTCAATTATTGCTAAATACTCTTTATTGCAAAATGAATCTAAGATTTTAGAACAGACTTTAAAAAAAGAAAAAATTGCTTTAGAAAATAATAAAAAAGAGTTATCACGAAAAGAACTAAAAATTCAAAATACGATACTTGATTTAAAGTATCAATATGAGATATTAGAAAAAATAAAAAAAGAGCTAGAAAATTCAAAAATTACTTTAAAAGAAAACTTACTTAAAAGCGAAGAATTAAAATTAAAATCTAAAGAAAAACTAGAAAATTTAAAATCTAAAAATGATAAATTATCACTTGATTATGAGAAGCTTAAAAATAGTGTGATATATAAAGATACAAAACTAGATAAGTTGTTAGAAGATGTTTTATTAAAAGAAAAACTTATTTTATCTTTTAAAGATAAAAATTCTTTACTTGATGATGAACTTAAACTTTTAGAAACAAAACTTAAATCAACACAATATAAACACAATATATTATTAAAAAACTTAGAATCAACAAAATCTATAATAAAAAATTTAACTGGAATTAAAATAAAAGTTATAAGTTTATTAAAAGAAAAACTTGGTAAAAATATGAAAATAGACCCTAAAAATGGAGCTATTAGGCTTTCATCAAATATTTTATTTGATGAAGGAGAATATAAATTAAAAGAGAGTTCAAAAGTTGATTTAAAAAATGCAGTTTATGATTATTTTAACACTATTTTAGAGAATAAAAATATAAATAAACATATTGATAAAGTGACAATTGAAGGTCATGCAAATTCAGTTGGTACTTATCTTTATAACTTAGAACTTTCGCAAAAAAGAGCTTATTCTGTGATGGATTTTCTTTTATCTCTAGATTTTAAAAAGAAAGATAATTTAAAAAAGTTATTAGTTGCTTCTGGTCGTTCTTTTTTAGATCCTATTTTTGATGAAAATGGAGTTGAAAATAAAGATGAATCAAGAAGAATTGAGATTAAATTTAATCTTAAAAATGAAGAGGCTATAAAAGAAATAGAAAATATTTTAAAATAACCAAAATTTAAATCTGAAGTGCAATTTTTAAATTAAAAAAATCATACCAATTTTTACCTTAAGCTGCCATTTCAAGACCATAAAAGACTTCATTTGGAGTTTTCCAATTTAAAGCTTTTCTTGGTCTATTATTTAATTTATCTTCAATCATTTTTATATACTCAATTGTTATATTTTCAAAGCTGGTTCCTTTAGGGATATACTCTCTTATAAGTCCATTTGTGTACTCATTTAAACCTCTTTCCCAAGAAGAATATGGATGACAAAAATAATGGTCATAATCTAAAGCTTTTGATATATTTTGATGATTTGTAAATTCTAATCAATTATCAGATGTAATTGTAAAAATTTTATCTTTTAATGGTTTTAAAATTCTTATTGTTTCATTTTCAATATCAATTGCTTTTTTAGTTGTAGGGATTGAAATTCTTACTAATGATGTTACTCTTTCAACTACTGTTGTAATTGTACCTTGTTTACCTGCTCCTACTATTGTATCTATCTCCCAATCCCCAACTCTACTTTTATCATCTACTATCTGCTCTCTTTGTGATATAGAGATTCTATCTTTAATCCTACCCTTATGTTTAGCTCCATACTTGGCTCTTCTATGTCCTGTATGGTGAAATCTAAGATGAGTATATAAATCCCCGCCTTTGTGTTTATCTTGTTCTATAAATAGGTAAATACTTACATAGGATATATCTGCAAGATTAACCTCTTTTAATCGTTTATCTATTTGCTCTGGTGACCAATCTTTTATTATATATTTTCTAATAATATTTTTCAATTTTATATCTATCTTTAAATTAGACTTTTTTGAGGCATATATTCGTCTTGTTACTGAAGCTTTATGAGCATTTATAGCACTATAACTTTGTTTTTGGCTACTGCTATTTCTTTTTAGTTCCCTGCTAATTGTAGATTCACTTACCTTTAGTTCATTTGCTATAAATCTTTGATTAAAATTTGCCTTTTTTAAAGCTGCAATATGATACCTTTCTTCTTGGGTTAAATGTTTATATTTCAATCTTTACTTCCTTATATTCTGTGGCTAGAATTGAAGAAAGATTTTAACATTTAACCTCTTCAAGTCCAACATTACAATTTTTATTTTTTTATTTTTAAAAATTGCACTTCAGATTTAAATTTTGGAAACTTTAAAACAATTAGCAACTAAATATAACAAATCAATTCCTTGGATTATGAAGAAAAGAGATGAATATATTGTTGATACTAAAGTACATAAACCAAGAGCAGTAAATTTAATTTGTGATACTACTTTCTATGGAAAGAGAAAAGACAAATCAGGCACTTTAGTTTTTAAAGATAATGAGACTAAAGAGATTCTTGTCTGGAAGCATATTGAAAGTGAAATAGTTAAAGACTACAAATATTTAAAAGAAGAGCTTATTGCCTTAGGCTATATAATTAAAAGTGCAACTTTGGATGGTAAAAGAGGCTTATATAAAGCTTTTAAAGACATTCTCATACAAATGTGTCACTTCCATCAAAAAAAGATTGTACAGCGGTATATTACAATGAGACCACACAAGCTTTAGCTTTTGATTTATAAAACTTGAAGCCAGTAAAAATCTTAAGAAAATAGTTTCAAGGCTTACTTAAACTACAGAAAAGAACTTCAAAGAAAAGCTTGAGGAATGGTACAAATTTTACAAAGATTTTTTAGAAGAAAAAAGTGTATCTGCAACTACTGGAGATCTACATTATACTCATCCAAGAATCAGGGCAGCATACAGAAGTTTGAGAACAAATTTACCCTATCTCTTTACATATAAAAACTACAGAAAATTATCTATTTCAAATACTACAAATGCACTTGAAGGTGGAGTATTTTCACACATGAAAAATATGATTAGTTTACATCGAGGATTGAATAAAGGTTTGAAGCTGCATTTGGTAGATTATTATTTAGTTGTCTAGTTTCACCACGTTATGGTTGCCTAGTTACATAAATTAAGAAAGCGATAGCTTAACAACATAATTGTAAAATCTTTACAGCAAATAAGGATTTTAAAAATGTCACAAGTCTATCACTCTAATGCCAGAACAAACCAGCATGTAAGAGAAATAATACAACAATCTAATTTAACAAATGTTGAATTAGCAAATAATTATAATGTGAATGTTAAAACTATCGCCAAGCATAAAAATAGAGATTTTTTAAATGATAAAAGTTCAAGACCAAAAAGAATCCATTATGCTCTAACACCTTTAGAAAAAGAGTTAATTAAAGTAGTCAGAACAATGACTTGGATGGAGTTAGATGACTTAGCAGATACAATCGTTGATATTATTCCAAATGCAAATAGAAGTAATGTTTATCGTACTTTAAAAGCCTTTGATATAAACAGAGTTCCACAAGAGCAAAAAGAAAAAGCTAAAAAGTTCAAAGAGTATGAGCCTGGTTATTTACATATAGATGTAACTTATTTACCAAAGTTTGACAAGCAAAAATATTACCTATTTGTAGCAATAGACAGGGCTACAAGGCTACTTTACTATAAAGTGTATGAGAATAAGACAGCAGCAAATGCAGTATCTTTTCTAAAAGAATGTAAAGAATTTTTTCCATTTTACTTAACACATATTTTAACAGATAATGGATTAGAGTTCACAGACAAATGGGCAAGAGGAAAAGGTTTTGTAAGTGGTAATCATAAGTTTGATGTAGAGTGTAAAGATGATGAGATAGAACATAGGCTAACAGCTCCATACACACCTCAAACTAACGCAATGGTAGAAAGAGTAAACGGAACTATTAAAAATGCTACAATTAAAGCAGAAGAGTATGACAATATTGATGATGTTAAAAAAGATTTAAATAAATTTTTGATATACTACAACTTCAATAGAAGACATGGTTCTTTAAAAAAAGAATTAAAAGTTAGAACTCCATTTGATGCAGTTCAAAGTTGGTTTCAAACGAAACCTGAAATATTTAAGATTTTACCAGATGTGTTTCAACATATTGCTTTTGAAATGGTACAACGTGGTGAAACTTGACAGTTAGTCAATTATAAGAAAAAGTAAAAAAGTAAGCACCCATTTTTTTAATTAAGTCGTATATTATGTGCTTTTTATACGAAGTAAGCAAATAGTATAATGTCTTCTCATTTAAATCTAAATCTTGTGCTACTTTTACAACACTTTCATTATTATTTAAAATTAACTGTACGGTGGAACCTTTGAATTCTTTACTGTATTTATTTTTTCTCATGAGCCGCTTGCAAATTCAATAATACTCAATAGCTAATTTTTTATTTTCATCACTTTTAGTTTTAAAAAAATGATTATTTATTTTTCTTTGCGTAGTTTACACTAAATTTAGTAAATTTCTTAAAAAATCATATTTTTTCTCCATACTTTATGGTTTTGACTATAAAATTGAAGATTTTTCTATTATTTTTAATAAAAGTCATGTAATGAGTTTTAAACTTTGATGAATACAAACAGATAAAATTCCAAATGATAAAACAGAAGCTACTTTTGTAGCTCCTTGATAATAAATTGTATTACATCCAAAGTCATCTTTTAAATATTTATTTACTCTTTCAACCATACTTCTTTGATTGTAGTGGTGTTCATCTGATGATTTAGGTAAATTTAAAAATTCAAATTTTACTTTTTCATCTTTGATAAGTTGAATCTTTTGTTTTAATTCTTTTGAGTTCTTGGGATTTATATCTATAATTGCTTTATGATTTAGTTTTTCAGAAAACTCTCTAATTATATCGCTGTCATACCCAGCATCAAGTAAATCACGAAGATACATCACTCTTTTACCAGTTTCATTGATAAGTGGAAGTGCTACTGAACTATCATGAACATTTGCACCTGAATAGAATGCTGCTATTGGTATATCTCCATCTACTGCACTAATATGAAGTTTACCACCTATTGTAATCTCTCTGTTACCTTTAGAATTTTGTTTGACACCAACACCACAAACAGTAGATACTAAAGATAACATCTTTTTAGTAGTTTTCATCTCTTTTTGTAGTTCTAAAATCTTTGGTTTTACAGGCTCTCTCTTTTCACCTTTCTTAGGTCGTCCGACCTTATTTTTAGGCTTTTCTTCTTTCTTAATCTTTACAGGTTTTTCTCTAAGTGGTATCATAGCAGCATCTGTTGCATTGTACATAAAAACTGTATCCGATAAATATTCATTAACAAACTTTTTATGAGTTTTTTGAGCTATTTGTAAATCACTCAATTCTTTGAATACCCTACTAAATTTAGCTTCACTTGGAATATCTATTTTATACCTCCATCCACACAATACTCGTAATACTCTATCGCTATGAAGTCTATCAATTAAATCTCTTGTTGTTTGCATATTGTAAACAGATTTAGCAATCATTGCTCTTGCTATCTCTTCTCTGTCTTTTGGAATGTTTGTAATAGTTACAACTGTTACATTCTTTTCAATTTGAGCAAAGTCTAAAATCTTTATTAGTTTCTCTTCTTTGGTACTTAATGTTCCTAATTGTTCTTTTATTTCAAGAAACAAACAATTTTCAAGGTTTAGAATTTTAGTCCACATTTTAGATAGGTTTGTAGATAATTTTGGTAAAATATTTGTCATAAGTTGAATCTCTTTTCTGTTAAATTTTATGGTATAAAATTATACCTTATCTGAAATTAGATTTCAACTTTTTGTAACAAAAATGAATTAAATTATGAGCTTTTTTGTGAATTTGCAAGTGGCTCTCATGTGTAACCTTTATTAGTTTATTTTAACTCAGAATTGTTTAATTTCTGTGTCTTGATTAGGTTACAACTCCAAAATTCATTATCTGCTGATGATGCTACAAATTTACTTGAAATTATAGAAAGTAGAGTTGATTTATCATCAGTAATTATCACTTCACAACTTCCAATTTCACAGTGGTATGATTATTTAAATAAATAATCATACTGTTGCTGATGCTGTTTTGGACAGGGTTGTTCATTCATCACATAGAATTGAGTTAAAAGGTACATCAATGAGAAAAATAATGTCAACTTTACAATAGCATTATGATACTTTATGATACTTTATGCTAGAATGTTGCTAGAGAATATTTCAAATTTGCAAGTGTCTTTATATTTGTGATACGATGTCTTTATTGAGTGATATATGAATTTAAACCTTTTTTTAGTTTTCTTAATTAGAAGTTATTTGAGTTGTAATAATAGGTTTTTTATTTAAGGACATAGCTTCTAGTGCAATTGATTCTGCACGTTTAGCAATACTTAAGGCTTCTTTTACCATTTTTTTATTCTCATTTTTGATACTAATATTATCAATTCTTTCAATCAAAGTTCTGTATTCCATATGTCCTAAAACATCAATTACACCAGGTGCTTTTGAAATAAATTCTATATGTTTAGAATCTCTCCAATTTGAGGTTAATGACTCATCTAAATAATCTTTATACTTTGAGTCTATTTTTGTGCTATTTGCAATAAATGCTAAATCTAAATTAACGTTATCTTTTTTATCAAAATATAAATCATATAATTGTTGCAAATATGATGGTAGTTTTAATGAAGTTATATATTTATATACTCTTTTATTCTCTCCTTTTTCTAATAAATAATCTAAAATATTAATAGAAACTTCTGCTTGTACATTTGTAAATAATTCTTCTATTTTTTCATTACAATTAACATATACTTGTTTTGATTTTTTTTCATCTAAAAGTTCAATGAATTTATATAAATCTAAATTATATCCATAACTAAATTTATTCATTACTTCAAGCATTGGATTTAAAATATCTAAAGGATTTTCTTTTGTATTTGCATATTGTACTATTTGATTTACATTATTTATTTCATCATTTGTAAAATACGTATCTTGATAATAACAAACAATTTCTTCACTTAAATTAACATCTAATCATTCAAGAGACTTTATATCATAAAAACTAGTTAATTCATCATTTTTATATTTTCTTGAAACATTGGCTAATTCTTTATATTTTAATGATATTTCTAAATATTTTTCAATTTTTTCATCTATTTGCATATTTTTAAAAAGTTTAGAACTTCTGAATAAAATATGTTCTTTGCTAGCATTTAAAACATCAGCAACTTTTGTTCCTCGTTTTGGAAGTTCTTCAATTAGTATTGTTATTTTTTGATTATATTCGTCATAATTTTTCGAATCTTGAATCTTATCAATAAGCTTTATAGCATTTGATATTTTAATTACTCTTCTTGTTAGAAAATATATAATGACTACAACTAAAAATAAAACACCTAAAATAATTAAAGTCTCATTGGGTGCTTGTTTATAGATATCTATTAAATTATATTTTGATTCTTTTACTATTGATAAAAATTCAGTAACTGACATTTTCATTCCTTGTGTATCATTTGGATTTACTTATAAAACTTACGTTTATAGTTTATAGCATACAAAAATAAACTTGAATTCTATTTATGAGTTATTGTTCATATTGGGTTTTAAATCTTTGGCATAATAAATAAAAAAGTTTTCAAATCATTAGGTATTTTTCTAAATCAGTTTTTCCTATCTTACCAATATATTTTTTTATAAATTTACCATCTTTTGCATAAAGGAATGATTCTGGTATTTTCCTAACATTATCAAATGCTTTTGCCATTTGAAAATTCTCTGCTCCAAGAGTAACTGGAAATTTCATTTTATATTTTCTTATAAAGGCTTTTAGTTCTTCTAAATCTTTTTCTTTTTCAAATAAGATACCTACAATTTCAAAATCTTTATTATATTTTTCATATAACTCATTTAATACCGGCATCTCTTCTATACAAGGAGGACACCAAGTGGCCCAAAAGTTAAGTAAAACAACTTTTCCAGATAATTGCTCTGAAATCAAAATATCATTTTCAATTTTTAATGAAATAGTTCCACCTTTAGTTGTTTTAAGTGTGAAAGTTTTCTTACTTTTTGCTTTTAACTCTTGAAAACTACTATTATCTTCAATAATAGTTTTAGCATCTTCACTTGAAGTACATCCATTAAAAAGTATTGATGCAAATACTGTACTAAATATTAAAAAAAGTTTTTTCATTATGTACCTTATTATTTATATATTTCATTTTCTACTAAATCTAAGAAATCCTGATAGACTAACTCTTTTAACTCTTTCCCATTTACAAAAAATGAAGGAGTACCTCTAACATTTAAAGTTCTAGCATCTTCTTTATCAAGTTTTAACATATTGGTAATATCAATTATAGCAGTATCTTCTTCTAATTTTGCAATATCAAGACCTTCAACTTCTTTAAAATAAGTCCAAAGTAAATCAACATCTGGTTGTGCAGAAGAAGCCCACTCAGGCTGATATTTATAAATTATTTTTGAAACTTCTTTATATTTATTTTGAGCTCTTGAAGCTTCTAAGATTTTAATAACAAATTCTGAATTTTTATGATTTGCTAAATATCTAATAACTAATTGAACTTCTTCATAGTACTGTTTATAAATTTTATAAACAGTAGGTTCAAAAGCTCTACAAGCTCCACATTCAGGATCAACAAACTCAACTATTGTAATATTTTTTTTATTATCACCAAATTTAGCAGAATGCTCTCTAATAAATGGTGCTCCGCTAATATTTTGTTTTGATAATTTTTCTATTTTTTTAGACTCACTTTTATTAAAAGCAAAAAATGTACCAATAGAAAATAAGCCTAAAATAATAATAGTTATAAAAATAATTTTTTTATTTTGCATTATAAGCCCTTTTATGTCCAATTAATAATAAAATGAAAATTAAAGAAAAAGCAATAAGAGACAAAAAAGGAATAGTAACAAAACCAAACCAATTTATATATTCAGTTGAGCAAGATATACCTTGTTTGCAAGGAACTACATTTTCTGGAATAATTTTCCACATTAAGAGATTATGATAAAGTGAAAAGAATAAACCAGTTAAAACTAAAGAAATTGAATATTTAAATAATTTATCATCAGGATATAATAAATTTGTCAAAAATATCAATACTAAAGGATACATGAAAATTCTTTGATACCAACACACTGTGCAAGGTACAAACTCCATTATCTCACTAAAAAATAGTGAACCTAGTGTTGCAAGACTTGCAATAATAAAACATACCAAAATTATTGTTGTATTCATAACTTTTGTATTCATCACTTTCCTAATTAAAAATTTGTAAATTATATCTAAAATATGTGTAGGTTATGTGGATTAAACTTTACTTTTTTGATTTTTTTGGCTAATTGATATACAGCCATTGCATAATAGCTACTTCGATTATAC
The DNA here is from genome assembly GCA_965243765.1 of Halarcobacter sp. Classification (GTDB taxonomy): domain Bacteria; phylum Campylobacterota; class Campylobacteria; order Campylobacterales; family Arcobacteraceae; genus Halarcobacter. The sequence goes on along the minus strand of CBDEWB010000018.1, from coordinate 679,168 downwards.
CTAGTAATTACATAAAAGTTTCTAGTACCATACCATAACTCATCATATTTTTTCTATCTAATTTTATCAAATAAACTTTTTTATTATAGGGCACCTCTAAAAACCCAAGCACCTTAAAACAATAATTTAGATAAAATATTTAATTATATAATGTCCAGTTTCACCACGTTATGGTTGCCTAGTTACATAAATAAGAAAGCGATAGCTTAACAACATAATTGTAAAATCTTTACAGCAAATAAGGATTTTAAAAATGCCACAAGTCTATCACTCTAATGCCAGAACAAACCAGCATGTAAGAGAAATAATACAACAATCTAATTTAACAAATGTTGAATTAGCAAATAATTATAATGTGAATGTTAAAACTATCGCCAAGCATAAAAATAGAGATTTTTTAAATGATAAAAGTTCAAGACCAAAAAGAATCCATTATGCTCTAACACCTTTAGAAAAAGAGTTAATTAAAGTAGTCAGAACAATGACTTGGATGGAGTTAGATGACTTAGCAGATACAATCGTTGATATTATTCCAAATGCAAATAGAAGTAATGTTTATCGCACTTTAAAAGCCTTTGATATAAACAGAGTTCCACAAGAGCAAAAAGAAAAAGCTAAAAAGTTCAAAGAGTATGAGCCTGGTTATTTACATATAGATGTAACTTATTTACCAAAGTTTGACAAGCAAAAATATTACCTATTTGTAGCAATAGACAGGGCTACAAGGCTACTTTACTATAAAGTGTATGAGAATAAGACAGCAGCAAATGCAGTATCTTTTCTAAAAGAATGTAAAGAATTTTTTCCATTTTACTTAACACATATTTTAACAGATAATGGATTAGAGTTCACAGACAAATGGGCAAGAGGAAAAGGTTTTGTAAGTGGTAATCATAAGTTTGATGTAGAGTGTAAAGATGATGAGATAGAACATAGGCTAACAGCTCCATACACACCTCAAACTAACGCAATGGCAGAAAGAGTAAACGGAACTATTAAAAATGCTACAATTAAAGCAGAAGAGTATGACAATATTGATGATGTTAAAAAAGATTTAAATAAATTTTTGATATACTACAACTTCAATAGAAGACATGGTTCTTTAAAAAAAGAATTAAAAGTTAGAACTCCATTTGATGCAGTTCAAAGTTGGTTTCAAACGAAACCTGAAATATTTAAGATTTTACCAGATGTGTTTCAACATATTGCTTTTGAAATGGTACAACGTGGTGAAACTTGACAATATAACATTCATAAAGGCTTCAAAATGACGGGATTATTTGACTTAGAATATCATGAAAATAAAATCAAAGAGTATCAACCTCCTTTGTCTAAATTAGATAAAGTGATAAACTGGGAACTATTTAGGAATCCAATTGAAAAAGCTCTATATGTTGAACCAAAAGGTGCTGGTGGAAGACCTGCATATGATAAGCTAATGATGTTTAAAATTCTAATTCTACAAAAGTATTATAATTTAAGTGATGAACAAGCAGAGTTTCAGATAAATGACAGAACATCATTTAAACAATTCCTAAATTTAAAAATAACAGATAAGATACCTGACGAAAAAACAATATGGCATTTTAAAGAACAATTAGCAAATAAAAACCTATCTCAAACATTATTTGAGTTATTTGCTAAACAACTCATTACCCAAGGTGTTATTGCGAAAGAAGGAAGTATGATAGATGCTTCCTTTGTAGATGTACCAAGACAAAGAAACAGTAGAGGTGATAATTCAGATATTAAAAAAGGTGCTATTCCTATTGCATTTTCTAAAAAAGATAAAAAAGGGAATCGTTCTAAAGTATTTCAAAAAGATTGTGATGCAAGATGGATGACAAAAGCAGGTGAAAGACATTATGGATATAAAGATCATATAAATGCAGATGAGAAAACTAAATTAATTACTAAATATAGTGTTTCAAGTGCAGCACCACATGATTCAACTGAAATAAAAAATATTATAGATGAAACAGATAATAAACTTCATGCTGATAGTGCATATAGAAGTAAGGAGATAGAAGAGTTTTTAGAAAAGAATGAATGTAAAAGCTTTGTTCATGAAAAAGGATATAGAGGTAAGCCACTTAGCAATACCCAAAAAGAGTCAAATCATATTAAATCTAAAATTAGAGCAAGGGTTGAGCATATATTTGGATTTATGACAAACTCTATGAATGATGCCTTACATATGAGATCCATAGGATTAAAAAGAATTAAATCATCCATAGGATTTTTAAATCTTACATATAACCTATTTAGATATGAACAAATAATCAGACTAGAAAAGGTAAAAGTCAAGTAAAATAAAAGAAGATTATAGAAATTTTACTAAACTTTATCCAATAATGTGTGAAGTTTAGTAAGATTTTTAATAAAATTGAATTTGAAGATAAGATATGTTTCCAAAAATTTAATTAAATGGATGAAAAAGTTGTTTTTAGAGGTGCCCTTAAATATATTTTATTTTTTTTGACCGTGTAGCTCAGTGGTAGAGCACTACGTTGACATCGTAGTTGTCGTTGGTTCAAGTCCAATCATGGTCACCATTATTTAATCAAAAAATTAGACTTAATAAAAAATATAGGCGCCTAAAAACTTAATCTAACTCAAGTACTATAAGGGTTTTTAAAGGATTATTTATAATAGATTGTAAAAAGCTCTAAAATATGTCCTAAATGTAATTATAAAAGTGTTAAAAAAAAGTAAAAGAAATAATATCCAAAGATATAAATGTAAACATTGTAATAGATGGTTTAGCTCTCAAAGAAGACCAATAAAACTACAAAATAAAATATTTAAAGAGTACTTTTTACAAAAACAAACTTTACAACAATTATCACTCAAATATAATATAAGGGCACCTCCAACGCCATTAAGTTAAGCTTTTTATCATTATAAACCCTTTGTACAAGCTGTTTAGTTACCAACATTTTTCTTTTTTCTTTTTAAAAAATTTATCGAATTTGTAGCTATTGTAGATTTTTGAGCATCTTTATCCAGTCTAGGTTTTGATTTTCTATCAGGTCTAATCACTATTGTATTTGTTAAAAATAACTTCTCTAATTGCTCAAGTACTTCATCGTGTGGAGCATCTGAATAAAATAGATCAAATGCTTTATATTTAATAGCATTAAATGATATTGCTTTATTTACTTTTTGTATATATTTATTATCTTTGGTTTTTTCTTTTAATTCTTCATTTGTATCGTATGTCACTGATGATTCATAGTTTGTCAAAAATATAGTGGCATAAAAATCTTGTTTAACGGCAAGTGCTGTTAATCCTGTAAAGTTTTCCAAATATAGTCTATTTTTTAATACATCGTAATATGTCTCTATTCCCCACCTTTTAGCATATAACTCTTTAAAATCTGTTGTTTGGAGTTTCTTATTATCTAGTACATTAGCAGCTAGTACTTCAACTTCACCAGTATCTAAAATCACTTGTATAAATCTAATTTTTAATTTAGTTGGCAATCCTAAATCTTTCATTTTTTGTTTAGTTTGTTTATTTGGTGTAATATCTAAAACAACATCTTTTTGTTCACTATGTTTGTCAAATAAGAATTTTGCTTTAGTAAATATATTTTTTTTAAGTCTAATCAATATATTTGTTTTATTATATGTTCTAGCAAATGGTTCAAAGCCAATATAGCCTCTATCCATTGTAGTTAAATCATTTTCATCACAATGTTCTAAATGACCGTAAGCTAAAGTTCTCTCATCATATGCTGCTAAATCATTATCATCACTTTTATTTTTATTAGTAATTGATGCATCTATTGCTATATTATTTAAGACATCAAATACACATGATACTCTTGCTTGTACCACATCTTTTGCATAATCTTTAATTTGACATCTTACTTTCATGGGATTAAATTCTTTTTTTACATCTTCACTATTTGGCAAAGTTGTTACTGAACCATCTATAGCTAATAGCCTAAAGTCTTTAAAAGTTTGATACTCACCATCACTATAAAAAACTTCTGCTGACATATTTGCATATTCTTCAAATGCTGTATAATTTAATTTAGCTCTTGCTTGTGTATATGCACTATTAGTGATTGTATAATCATCACCTAAATCTAATTGCATATCATTTAAACTATTTTGTAAAGATTTACTACTTTTTTTCATTATCACAGTCATAATCTTATCGAATCCTAACTTTCTATTTCTTGTGAAACTATTTATACCAATTTTATGTTTATTTATAAATACAACATCTTTTGGTTTATCTCTAAAAACTGCTAAAACTTGACAGTTTTTTTTAACATATTTAACCTTACTAATATAAGTATATATTATATCTAAATAGTAGTTACAAACTACTTGAGAAGCCTATAAAATAAGGCTTTCTGATGAATTATCTTTGTGCTGTTTGATATTTTAGACTTATAATAATATGAATTAATTCCTTAACTTAATGGCGTTGGAGGGCACCTCTAAAAACCCAAGCACCTTAAAACAATAATTTAGAGCCACTTGCAAATTCACAAAAAAGCTCATAATTTAATTCATTTTTGTTACAAAAAGCTGAAATCTAATTTCAGATAAGTTATAATTTTATACCATAAAATTTAACAGAAAAGAGATTCAACTTATGACAAATATTTTACCAAAATTATCTACAAATCTATCTAAAATGTGGACTAAAATTCTAAACCTTGAAAATTATTTATTTCCTGAAATAAAAGAACAATTAGGAACATTAAGTACCAAAGAAGAGAAACTAATAAAGATTTTAGACTTTGCTCAAATTGAAAAGAATGTAACAGTTGTAACGATTACAAACATTCCAAAAGATAGAATAGAAATAGCAAGAGCAATGATTGCTAAATCTGTTTACAATATGCAAACAACAAGAGATTTAATTGATAGACTTCATAGCGATAGAGTATTACGAGTATTGTGTGGATGGAGGTATAAAATAGATATTCCAAGTGAAGCTAAATTTAGTAGGGTATTCAAAGAATTGAGTGATTTACAAATAGCTCAAAAAACTCATAAAAAGTTTGTTAATGAATATTTATCGGATACAGTTTTTATGTACAATGCAACAGATGCTGCTATGATACCACTTAGAGAAAAACCTGTAAAGATTGAGAAAGAAGAAAAGCCTAAAAATAAGGTCGGACGACCTAAGAAAGGTGAAAAGAGAGAGCCTGTAAAACCAAAGATTTTAGAACTACAAAAAGAGATGAAAACTACTAAAAAGATGTTATCTTTAGTATCTACTGTTTGTGGTGTTGGTGTCAAACAAAATTCTAAAGGTAACAGAGAGATTACAATAGGTGGTAAACTTCATATTAGTGCAGTAGATGGAGATATACCAATAGCAGCATTCTATTCAGGTGCAAATGTTCATGATAGTTCAGTAGCACTTCCACTTATCAATGAAACTGGTAAAAGAGTGATGTATCTTCGTGATTTACTTGATGCTTGGTATGACAGCGATATAATTAGAGAGTTTTCTGAAAAACTAAATCATAAAGCAATTATAGATATAAATCCCAAGAACTCAAAAGAATTAAAACAAAAGATTCAACTTATCAAAGATGAAAAAGTAAAATTTGAATTTTTAAATTTACCTAAATCATCAGATGAACACCACTACAATCAAAGAAGTATGGTTGAAAGAGTAAATAAATATTTAAAAGATGACTTTGGATGTAATACAATTTATTATCAAGGAGCTACAAAAGTAGCTTCTGTTTTATCATTTGGAATTTTATCTGTTTGTATTCATCAAAGTTTAAAACTCATTACATGACTTTTATTAAAAATAATAGAAAAATCTTCAATTTTATAGTCAAAACCATAAAGTATGGAGAAAAAATATGATTTTTTAAGAAATTTACTAAATTTAGTGTAAACTACGCAAAGAAAAATAAATAATCATTTTTTTAAAACTAAAAGTGATGAAAATAAAAAATTAGCTATTGAGTATTATTGAATTTGCAAGTGGCTCGAAGGTATTGTATTTTTATCTTCACATAGTTGAATATTATCTTTACTAAAGTATCCTGCATCTGCTAAAAAAGATACTGGTTTTAATGATGGATGTTTATCATACCATTTAAAGCTTGGTATAACTTCTTATTTATCGTTAGAGTTTTGAGTTAGATGTTGATGTACTGTTAATCTTGAATCATGTTCTACTGAAGCTTGTCCGTTATATGCTTGCATATAACCTCCACCAGATACTGGCATAATTCTAGATTCATCATCCGTAAGATTTACTTGGTCTTTATCATTAGGAGTTGAATCTGGTTCTTTTAGAACTCTACCTTTAGATTTTTTACCTGTTAGTTTTTCTGTATCTTCTGTATATTTTAGTTTATTATCATACTCTTTTTTATCTTTTTCATATCTAGTAATTGATCTTATTTCTATTTTGGAAATAGCATCTTTTATAACTTTTAAACGATCTTCTCTTCTTGATATCTCTTGCGGTATGTTCATACCTATATTTTCATCTTTATTATCTATGTCTTTAGCTTGAGCCATTAAAGATTTAACTTCATTTTCAAGTTGTTTTTGTAATTGTTTAGCATGCTTATAGCTAAGTGCTTTATGTTTAGAAGCATTTGCTTTTATTTTAGTTCCATCAAGGCTAACTTTTCCAACTTTTAATAATCCTGAGCCTTTAGCTATTAAAAGTATCTGTACAAATATATCTTCAAGTTCATTTAAAAATCTTTGTCTAAAATTTGCTATTGTATCATGGTCAGGATGACTGTTTGCAGCTATATATCTAAATGCTATAGAATCATATGTAGCATTCTCTAACTTTCTACTGGAAAAGATACCTGTAGAGTATCCATAAAATAATAATCCAAGTAATATCTTTGGATGATATGCTTGTTTACCAGATCTTCCACTATACTGTTTATCTATACTTGATATATCAAGTTGATCTATTATATCAACAATAAATCTTGCAAGATGATTTTGAGGTAGCCAATCTTTAATTGATGGTGGTAAGAGATAAGCTTGATCTCTATCATAAGATATATATTTATTCATTTAGATACTTTTTAAGTTATTTTATAGATGTAATTATAGCTAAATATTAATGTTTAAGCCCTTATACAAGGGGTATATCACGAGTTTTTTATTGAAAAATATTTAGATGTGTATCCGATAGACTCCTAGTAACAGAATCAGCTCCAATAAATATTTTTTTAGAAGCAAAATATTCACTATTTTCATCTATGGTTTTCCTAAGAACAATAGTATATTTACCTTTTTCAAGTTCTAAATCAGTATTACCCACACCAATCATAGCTATTTGTTCACTACCATTATAAATATTCACATTATTCATATTTGCACTAACTCTTAGTATCCCTTTTCCTGCAAAAAGCGTTGTAGAAAAGAAACAAATCATACAAAAAACTAAAATCTTCTTCATTTTAAACTCCCAATTTTTATTAAATAAATAATTTTATTTATGATAGCAAATATTAGGTTAAAATTTATCTATATCATCAACACTAAGTAGTCAGTCCTGAAAAACCAAACAATCCCTTATTTTAAGGGGTTTATCATCACTTTATAGCTATAATATCAACATAAAAAATATAGTAAAATTACGATAAACTCGTAAAATCAACTAAAAAGTGGTCGAAATATGCAAAAAAATCTCTTCAGTGGTTCTTTTATGGATATGCTAGATTCAAAAGATTCTTTAATCGTTTTAGCAGATACTTTTCCTTGGTCGAAAATAGAATCTAAATTTAAAAAATATTATAAAAATGATAAAGTAGGAAGACCTAATAAGCCTATTAGATTAATGGTAGGATTATTACTTCTAAAACAGCTAAAAAACTTATCCGATGAAAGAATTGTTGAAGAGTGGAAGCAGAACCCTTACTTACAATATTTTTGTGGTTTTACTGAATATACACCTAGCTTACCTTGTCATGCAACAGAGTTAGTAAAATTTAGAAATAGAATTGGTAAAGATGGATTTGAATTTATTTTTAAATGCAGTGTTGAGTTACATGGGGATAATGCTAAAGAATCACAAGTAATAGTTGATAGTACAGTACAAGAGAGTAATATGACTTTTCCCACAGATGGTAAGTTAGCTATTAAAATAATAGTGAAACTATTAAAAATAGCAAAAAAAGAAAATATTAAATTAAGACGAAGTTTTATCAAAGAAATTAAAGAATTACGAATTCAACTAAGATTTTTTAGACATCCAAAGAAACTCAAAAAAGCACTTGGAGCTATGAAAAGATTAAGAGCAATTGCAATGATAGTTTTACGAGATATAGATAGAAAGTTTGATGATAATTTAGAGCTTCATAATAAATATGCACACTCTTTTTACCTTTTTAATAGAGTTTTAAAACAAGAGAAAAATACTCCCAATAAAATATATTCACTTCATGAGATAGATGCTTATGCAATTAATAAAGGCAAAGACCATAAAGGATATGAATTTGGAACTAAAGCTTCAATAGTTACTACTAAAACTACTTCTATCATTATAGGAGTATCTGCACATAAAACGAATATACATGATTCTAAAACTTTAGATGAAGTACTTGCTAATGCAATATCAAATATTGGAGATAAAGTTATCACAGAAGCTATCTGTGATAGAGGATATAGAGGAACAAAAGAAGTAACAATAAATAATAATACTATTTCAATATCAATACCAGGGCTAAGATTAAAAAGAGATAGTAAAGAACAAATCAATATTAAAAGAGAGAAGTTTAAACGAAGAGCTGCTATTGAGCCAATCATTGGTCATATGAAATCTGATTATAGAATGGAGAGAAATTATTTAAAAGGTTTTAAAGGGGATGAAATAAATCTCTTACTCTCAGCTACTGCCTTTAATCTTAAAAAGTGGATGAATATCTACTTTTATGCACTTTTTATACAAGATTTTAATCTAGTACTAGAATCTACACAAGAGATACAAAGATTAACATCTTTATATCAACTATTGTTGATAATAAAATTTAGGTTTTTATAAAATATGATTGAATTAAAATTAGATTGCTCTTTTTAAAGTGGTTTTTTCAGGACTGACTAAGTAATAAATAATCTATTTTGTAGCCACTATATTAATGATTCAGGATAGGTTCAATAATAGACCAAGAAAAGTATTTAATTACAAAACACCAAGAGAAGCATATTTAGAATCTTAATGTTGAACATATTGCACTTGTTACTTGAAGTTACAAGAGTAAAAAAGACTAGCTTATAAAAAAGTATGCTTTACATTTTCCCAAGATGAATTTAATTTATACCGTGAACTTGGATAATAAAGTTTTGAATAAGATGTAATTTCATTATTAGAAGTGACAGTTCGTGAGATTAGTAAACACGGTTCAAATTCATTTATATCTAAATATTCTTGAATCGTTTTATCTACTAATTTAGCTTCAATGGTATTTTTTACTTTCTGTATGGGAGATATTTTTTGTAAGTATTGTGCAGGGGTATTATTGCTAAAATCTTGTTCTATATAATACGGTACACAAGAAGGTTTAATATAGCGTATATCAAAACGTACAGGTACATCATTTTCTTTATGAATCATTTTTGAAATAAATATTTTTTGATCTTTTACTACATTTAAAATTTTTGAGATCTCTTCATTGGCTTTAATTTCTTCTAAACAAAGTAAAATATTTGAGTAACTATTTCCTCTGTCTTTTATTTCATCTGCGATATTTTTTAAATCTAAAATAGAACTTTGTGATATTTGTTTTTTTACAAAGGTTCCAAGCCGCGCAAAGCGTTCAACATAACCTTCTATTACTAATTCTGAAATGGCTTTATTCACTGTAGGCCTACTTGTTTTAAATTCTTGAAGCAGTTGCATTTCTGTGGATATTTTTTCTCCCTCTTTGTATTCATGGTTTAGAATTTGTTTTATAATATGTTCTTTTATAATTTTAAACAGAGGTTGTTTCATGTGAGCCTTGGTAGATTTGTTTTTATTTAGTTTATCAGAAAGATGGTAAAGAACCATCTTTCTAGATTAAAAACTTGGGATTAAGTCACTTTGTATAAAGTGACTTAATTAAAAAAATGAGTGCTTACTTTTTTACTTTTTCTTATAATTGACTAAATAATAATCTACCAAATGCAGCTTCAAACCTTTATTCAATCCTCGATGTAAACTAATCATATTTTTCATGTGTGAAAATACTCCACCTTCAAGTGCATTTGTAGTATTTGAAATAGATAATTTTCTGTAGTTTTTATATGTAAAGAGATAGGGTAAATTTGTTCTCAAACTTCTGTATGCTGCCCTGATTCTTGGATGAGTATAATGTAGATCTCCAGTAGTTGCAGATACACTTTTTTCTTCTAAAAAATCTTTGTAAAATTTGTACCATTCCTCAAGCTTTTCTTTGAAGTTCTTTTCTGTAGTTTAAGTAAGCCTTGAAACTATTTTCTTAAGATTTTTACTGGCTTCAAGTTTTGGTCTCATTGTAGTTGAGTCTGGTGCTAATGATTCTAAGCTTAATCCTGCAAATTTCATATAAAGTAAATTTACATTAAGTCCTTCTTCAGCTTTTTCATCACTTAAATCATAAAACTTCTGAATAAGGACTTAATTAAAAAAATGGGTGCATAAAACATCGTTTAAACTATGGTATATTGGGAGTAAACAAAGGTTTATTTACAAATGATTGTAAAAAAGCTCTAAAATATGTATAAATTGTCAATCTGATAACACTCAAAACAGAGGTTCAAGAAGAGGTATTAAAAGGTACTTTTGTAAAGACTGTAAAACTTCATTTAGCTCTAACAGAAGACCAGAACAACTCCATAAGATTATCTTTGAAGTGTACTTTTTACATCGACAAACCCTCAAACAACTTGCAGCTAAATATGACAGATCTATTCCATGGATAATGAAGCAAAGAGATGAGTATATTGTTGATTATAAAGTGCATCATCCCAGAGCAGTTAATTTAGTATGTGATGCAACTTTTTATGGAAAAAGAAAAGATAAACTTGGTACTTTAGTTTTCAAGGATGTTGAGACAAAAGAGATACTAATTTGGAAGCATATTCAAAGTGAACTAGTTCAAGACTATAGATATTTAAAAGAAGAGCTGTTTAATTTAGGATACACAATCACAAGTACTACTCTCGATGGAAAGAGAGGCTTATCTAAAGCCTTTAATAACATTCCAATACAAATGTGCCACTTCCATCAAAAGAAGATTGTACAAAGATATATCACTATGAAATCTAAACTTGAGGCTAGTAAAGATTTAAAGAAAATTGTATCAAGATTAACTCATACTACTCAAAAGAATTTAACTCAAAAGTTAGATGATTGGTATGATGAATATCAAGTATTTTTAGATGAAAAAACAATCTCAAAGACCACTGGTAAACTTCATTATACTCATCCAAGAATTCGAGCTGCATATAGAAGTTTAAGAACTAACCTTCCTTATCTTTTTACCTATAAAAATCATAAGAATTTAACAATATCAAATACAACAAATGCACTCGAAGGTGGAGTATTCTCACATATGAAAAATATGATTAGTTTGCATCGTGGTTTGAGTAAAAGTTTGAAGTTGAATTTAGTGGATTATTATCTTGTAAACTATAAAAAAATAGCTCACTAGAGATTATGCACCCATATTTTTAATTAAGTCGACTTTTTAGAGTTACTCTAGCAATGGAAGTTAAGTTGACTTTATCATCTCTTATAGCTTCTTTGAGTAATGTCTTTATATCTTTCATTAGCTTAGTCTCATCACACTCAATAGCATAGTTTAAATCTCTCATCTTGTGTGCTAAACATAACTGTTCACTAACACACTCAAGTGAGCTATATGATGAATAATTATCATGAACCACACAAGCATTTTTAAAACCATTTGTAAAAGTATTGTTGATGACCTTAGTTCCTCGTGACTTATCCGCAACAATAAGAGTATTGCTCTCATTGTGAAAAGTCCAATGCCAATGTTTAGAGCCATTAACCTTACATCCAGTCTCATCTATACCTACTAGAGGAGCTTTCTCCAGTAGAGCTGTGATTTTGTTAATAGTATTTTGTGAGAGTGTTGAGGCTTTTGCTAATAAGCCTGTAATGCTTCCCTCTGAGAGTTTTATATTGAATAGGTTGTTCATAAGTTCTACTATTCTCATATTTGACATATACTGAGAAACACTTAGGTATGAAACCATAGCTATAACTGTTGACCCATAACTGATATTTGGTGATATTGTAAATGCACTACTGTCATGATTTTCATAACCACAAGAGAAACACTTTTTAGAGAAGCTTTGATACTCTGTTATTTTATGAGTAATAGATGATAATTCAATATCTAAGACTTGTCGTCTTTCTTTGAGTGCAGATACAACAGTAGATATATCACTACTGCACTTTTTACATTCTAATAGTTTATAAGGCAATGCAACAATCTCATCAGGAGTATCACTTTGTAAAAGAGTTACTCCCTCTCTCCCTGATTGTCCACCAACACTTTTACCACTCTTCTCTTCAAGAGATTGATTTTTATTATTTCTTTTTTGAGGAGGTGCTATCTCACTTGATGGTGAAATACTGGAGTTGTTTGAATTCTTTGGTGGTTTTTCTTGCACGAGGTTATCTTGAAGGTTTTCTATATATTTAAGAAGCTCTTTATGGGATAAATCTTTAAGTTCTTTTTTGGATTTTATTGAAAATTGATATTTCAGGCGAATTTTCTTCAAAATTTATTCCTACTTTTTATGTAGTGAATTATAGCTAATTAGTCCTATTTATAGGCTTTAAATTACTATTTATTGAGGTAAATATTAGAATTCTTTTTGAGGTTTCCTAGGGTGATTAGTTACCACTCCTGATTATTAAAAAATGTGTCCTATTTTAAGTTACCACTCCACTCTTTGATCTCTATATCTTCTAAAATCCTCTATACTCTCCAATTGCTTTAATAATCTCTTCTTTTGTCTTATTTTCATACTTTTTACCCATAATAGTTTTAATTATATTATAGCAAAAAAACAATATCAAAGTATTTATAAATACGATATATAAAGGGTTAAATGCAAATTTAGAGAAGTGTATTATATTAATTATTCTTATATAGTTTTAGTATAAAATAATTGTTTTATTTTAGAAGAATAAGATAAATAATCTTATTCTTAATATTTGCTTAGTTAGGTTTGTGAATTTGGTCGGATTTACCTAAGATTTTATAGTAATATTTAAACTATATAAAAAAATTATATTTTTATGGAAATTTAGTATTTTTTAAAGAAACTATACAGTTTGTTAAGATATTTGGTTTAGATATTTTAATTTTAATTTTTTTAATTTTAATTTTTTTATGAAAATATTTTTCAATATAAATAACAGCTTCTTCAAGTAGTCCAAATTTTTCTCTTTGCATGATTTGTTCAACTTTTTTAACAATTTTAGAATAATCAATAAAAGTAGAAGAATTTTTATATTTGTATTTAAAAGAAAGATTTATATTAACTTCTTGTTTATTAGCTCTCTCAAAAGGTAATATTCCTATGATACAATTAAAAGTTAGATTTTTTATTACGATTCTCATTTTATACAACTTTTTTTTCTTCACCTTTAATTAGTCTTATAATATTTGGTATATGTTTATAATAAATGATAAAAGCTATGATATACACAGGGGCATTACTTCCTACACTTAGACCATTATTTAAAAATATTGCAGAAATTACGACTCCTGTTAATCCTAGAAGTGATGATAAAGATGATATTTTTAAAACTTTTCCACAAAATACCCAAACAACTACACCTATTAAAGTAGGTATTGGAATTAAAACTAAAAATACTCCAAGTCCAGTAGCTACTCCTTTCCCACCCTCAAGTCCTAAAAAGATTGAGTAACAATGTCCTAATACGCTTAGCACCGCAATTCCCCAAAGTGTTGATTCACTAGCTCCTAAAGCCATAGCAAAAAGTAAAACTATTATTCCTTTTAAGGCATCTAATATAACAGTTGCAAGTCCTAGTTTTTTTGCCAAACTTGGATTTACCTCTTTTACTACTCTTAATACATTTGTAGCACCAATAGATTTGCTACCTTGTTTAGAAATATCAACTCCAGCAAATGTTTTTGCTAGAAGTAGTCCAAAAGGAATTGATCCAACTAGATAAGAAGCTATAAAAAATAGTATGTTAAAGTTTAAAAAAAAGTCCATTTATTACCTTTTAATTTTTTAAATATGTTTTGATTAAATGGATTATAACTAAAGTTTTGTTATATTCCAAAATAATAAAAATTTGAAGGCTGATTTTGAATTTAAAAGAAGAGATATTAAAATTAAAAGAAAAACTTGATGTTACGTTAGTTGCTCACTTTTATCAAAGAGATGAAGTGTTCGAATTAGCCGACATTACAGGTGATTCTTTGGAGCTTGCTAAGAAAGCTAAGCTAAGTACATCTAAATATATTGTATTTTGTGGTGTTGGTTTCATGGGTGAGAGTGTAAAAGTATTAAGCCCAGAAAAAACAGTTTTGATGCCAAAAATTGCTTGTTGTGCAATGGCTAGAATGATTGATGAGGGTTATTTTCAAGAAAATTTAAAAATTATCAATGAAGCAGGAATTAAAACTGAAGATATTCTTCCTATTACTTATATAAACTCAAGTGCAGCTGTTAAAGCTAGAGTTGGAGAAATGGGTGGAATGGTTTGTACTTCATCAAATGCTTATAAAATTATTGAAAAAGGTTTAAAATCAGGTAAAAAAATATTTTTTGTACCTGATCGTTGTTTAGGTCAAAACTTTGCAAAATCTTTAAATCTTACTTATGCTGTTGTAGGCGATGGGACGGATTTGAATAAGGCAGATATTATCTGTTACAACGGTTTTTGTTCTGTGCATCAGCTTTTTACTCTTGAAGATATAGAATTTTATAGAGAAAAATATGATGATATTTTGATTGCAGTTCATCCTGAATGTGATCCAACAATCTGTGATGCGGCTGATTTTGTAGGTTCAACTTCACAACTTATTAAATATATTGCAGAACTTCCAGTTGATCAAAAAATAGCAGTTGGAACTGAATATAATATGGTAAATAGATTAAGAGAGAAAAACACATATATTTTAAGCTCAACTAAACCTGAGTGTCCAACTATGAATGAAACTACTCTTTTAGACGTTTATAAAACATTAAAATCAATTGAAGATAATAATATTTCAAAAGAGTGTGAAATTATTGTTAGTGAAGATGTAACAAAATGGGCAAAAGTAGCGCTTGAAAGGATGTTTGAAGTATGATAAATATTAAAAGGTTTGTAAAAAATGCCATTATAGAAGATAATGGTAGGGGAGATTTATTTTTTGATATTGCACCTAAAGGAAAATTTAAAGCTTTTGTTCTTACTAAAGATGATGGTATTTTAGCAGGTGAAATATATGCTAAGGCTCTGGCTAAAACTGAAAAATTTGAATGTAAATTCTTAAAACATGATGGTGATTTATTAAAAAAAGGCGATATAATTGCAAAACTTGAAGGCAAAGCTTCTATTTTACTATCAAGTGAGCGAACTTTTTTAAATATGTTACAACATGCAAGTGGAATAGCTACGATGGCAAATCAATTTGCTTCAAAGATTGAAGATTTGGATGTTGTTTTATTAGATACTAGAAAAACTAGGCCTCAATTAAGAGACTTTGAAAAATACGCTTCTAGAGTTGGTGGGGCTATTAATCATAGACTAGGGCTTGATGATTGTTTGATGTTAAAAGATACTCACTTAAAAACAATAACTGATTTAAAAAGTTTTATAAAACTTGCAAGAAAAAGAATTTCTTGGGTTACAAAAATCGAAATTGAGTGTGAAAATTTAGAACAAGTAAAAGATGCTATGGAAGCAGGAGGAGATATTATTATGTGTGATAATATGACTCCTTTACAAATAAAAGAAGTTATTAAATATAGAGATGAATTACACCCTCATATTCTTCTTGAAGCTTCTGGTAATATCTCTTTAGAAACTGTTAGAATGTATGCTTTAACAGGAGTAGATGCTTTAAGTTCTGGAAGTATAATACACCAAGCTACGTGGTTAGATTTTTCTATGAAGTTTTCGTAAAATATATTTACTATTGGTTAATTAAATAAAGGCATACTAAATAGATGAAACAAGATTTTATCATAAATAATAAAATAGATATGGCTGATTATGCTAGAGTTTTAGGCTTAATTGAAAAAAGTAAGTACATACTTATCATCACTCATGTTAATCCTGATGCTGATAGCATCTCTTCTGCTTTAGCTTTATCAAATTTATTCTTTGAAAATCAGATTAAACATAAAGTATTTAATATAAGTTCAGATTTACCTTTAAATTTAGATTTTATTTCAAGGTTTGAAAAAATTACAAATCAATTGCCTAAGTTTTTTGATTTAGCTATTAGTATAGATTGTGGAACTTATGCAAGACTTGGAATTACTTTAGATGAAGATATTCCTTTAATTAATTTTGATCATCACAAATCAAATAATCATTTTGGCACTATAAATATAGTTGATCCAATGAAAAGTTCAACAGCTGAAATAGTATACGACTTTTTTAAATATAATGGTTTATACATAACAAAAAATATAGCAACCTCACTTTATGTTGGAATATATGATGACTCTTTGGCTTTTTCTTTAGATCGTTGTGATGAGTTAACTTTTGATAAAGTAAATCATTTAGTTGAATATGGAGCTAGTCCGTCTGATATTGCAAATCAGTTGTTAAGAAGGGACTCTTTAGCGAAATATAGAATTATTCCAAAAGTTTTAGAAAGTTTAGATTTATTTGAAGAAGGGACTGTTGCTTGTATTATTGCAAAAAAAGAGTGGTTGAAACAAACAGGGGCTCATAATAGAGATTGTGAAGATGCACTTAATATGATAATGAGTATGGAAATTGTAAAAGTTGCTTTTTTTATCAGAGTAGTAAATAATAAAAGTAGGGTATCTTTACGTTCAAAAGGTGATATTGATGTTTCCAAAATTGCTTCTAATTTTAAAGGTGGAGGACATTTTAACTCTGCTGGATGTACTTTTAATAGTATTGATATTAATAGCGTTAAGAAGATAGTATTAAAGGAGATTTGTGAGACAACGAAATAGTAGTATGAAAAAC
Organism: Halarcobacter sp.; assembly: GCA_965243765.1. GTDB lineage: Bacteria > Campylobacterota > Campylobacteria > Campylobacterales > Arcobacteraceae > Halarcobacter. The sequence goes on along the minus strand of CBDEWB010000018.1, from coordinate 662,007 downwards.
TTTTTTTCATTATTTATTTTTATTTTATTAATCGCAGGAGGGGTATTTGTTTATTTATCACCTGCTTTTGAGAAAAATGGACCAAAAATTAGTTTTGAGCATAGTTTGTTTTGGAATTTACAAGATAAATTACAAGTATCGCTTTATGATCAAAGTGGCATAAAATCATATAAAGTTTTTTATAAATCTGCCTCAGGTGATATAGAATTAATTAATAAAGATATTTCTACAAAACAGACAAATGTTATTTTTGATATTGAAAAAATAAATTTAATTACTCAGGTTGAAAAAATAAAACTTTTTATTGAAGTAGTTGATAATAGTAACTGGAATTTTTTTCAAGGTAATAAAACTTATGAAGAGTTTGAACTTACAATTGATAGAAAAAAACCTCTTGCACAAATTATTTCAAATTCATATAATATAAAACGTGGTGGTAGTGCAGCTGTTGTTGTAGAAGTGAGTGATAAATATTTAAAACAGATGTATATATCTTTTAATAGTGAGTATAAATTCAAACTAATACCTTTTATGAAAAAAGATTTTTATGTAGCAATTATCGCTTGGCCTATAGAAATTGAAAAGTTTAATAGAGTAAATTTAATTGCAATAGATAAAGCAAACAATAAAACAGTTACTAAAGTTCCTTTATATATAAAAAGTTTAAAAATCAAACATGATAATGTAAATATCTCTAAGAAATTTATAAATAAAGTTTCAATTCCTATTTTGCAAAAAAGTGATTACATAATTCCTTCTACAAATATTGATATATTTATAAAACAAAATAAAGAATTACGAGCTCAAAATATTGATACAATAAAAAAAATATCTTTAAAAAATATGTCCAAAGAGATGGTTTTTAAATATAAAATAAAACCCTTTAAAAGATTAAAAGGCTCTAGAACTTTTGCAGGGTTTGCAGACAGACGTCAATATTTTTATGAAAAAAATAAAATTGATGAGGCTTGGCATTTAGGTATAGATTGGGCAAGTATAAAACATGCACCTATACAAGTATCAAATAAAGGACATGTAATTTTTAATGGTTTTCTAGGTATTTATGGAAATACTTTGATTATTGATCATGGTTTAGGTTTACAGTCTTTATATGCTCATACAAGTAAGTTTCATGTGAAACTCCAAGATGAGGTAAAAGCAGGTGAAACTATTGCAAATACAGGTTCAACAGGAGCTGTATTTGGAGATCATCTTCATTTTGGAATGTTAGTTCAAGGAATTGAAGTAAATCCTTTAGAATGGATGGATAAAAACTGGATAAAAACTAGAATCACTAATATATTAGATGAGGCTAAAGAGGTAATTAAAAATAAATGAGACAAAGAACTATAGCAAAAAGCATTGATATTGTAGGAATTGGCCTTCATAAAGGAGTGCCTGTAAACATGAGACTTGAGCCTTTAGAGGCTGATATGGGAATTATTTTTTATAGATCTGATGAAGGAATTTCTATTCCTTTATTAATTGAAAATGTAGTTGATACAAAAATGGCTACTGTTATTGGAAAGAATAATATCGTTGTTTCAACTATTGAGCATCTATTATCAGCTGTATATGCTTATGGGATTGATAATTTAAGAGTAGTAATTGATAATGATGAAGTTCCTGTCCTTGATGGTAGTTCTGCTGGTTATTGTATGTTAATAGATGAAGTAGGAATTAAAGAACTTGATAAATCTAAAAAAGCTATAAAAATTAAAAAAGAGGTAACTGTAACAACGCCTGAGGGTAAACATGTAACTTTAAAACCATCAGCGCATATTATTTATGATTTTTCAATTGATTTTAAACACCCTGCAATTGGACAACAAGATTATCGTTTTGATTACTCAATTGAAGAGTATAAAGAAAATATTAGTAAAGCAAGAACTTTTGGTTTTTTACATGATTTGCAATATTTACAAAGTATAGGTTTAGCAAAAGGTGTATCTTTAGATAATGTTATTGGTTTGGATGAAAATAAAGTTATAAATCCTGAGGGTTTAAGATATACAAATGAGTTTGTTAGGCACAAAATCCTTGATGCAATTGGAGATATGGCACTTTTAGGCTTTACTTTAGTTGGAGAGTACAATGCTCACGCAGGATCTCATCATTTAAACCATCTTTTAACAAAAAAACTTTTTAAAGATGAAGCTAATTATGAAATTATTGATTTAGAAGAAGCTTCAAGTGAAGCAGAAGTTTTTGAATTAGCTTATGCAAAAGTACAAGAGTAATATGATAGAAGTTTTAGTAGTAAGTATTTCTAAACCATTATTAGTTGGTATATATGAAAATAAAATTTTAAAAAAATTATATGAAAATGATTCTATGACGTCTGATGCTTTGCCTATTATTTTTGAAGATATTTTAGAAAATTTTAATATTCATACAATTTATTATGTAAATACACCTGGTTCATATATGGCTATAAAAGTTTCTTATGTATTTTTAAAAACGATTAGTATTACAAAAGATATTGCCCTAAAAGCTTGTAGTGGTTTTGAATTTAATCAAAATTCACCAATAAAAGCTTTAGGAAAAAAGTATTTTATTAATGATAATGAAACTGTTAAAGTAGACTTTTTAGATAATAATACTAAAATACATAACTTTAAATTACCAAATGTTTTAGAAAAGATAAATTTTAGCTCTAAGACATTACCAATATATAATTTATCAGCAGTATAAAAGGAAAATAGTGAGAATAAGAGTTCCCGCAACTAGTGCGAATTTAGGTCCTGGATTTGATACCTTAGGATTAGCAATATCTTTAAAAAATGAAGTCATTATTAAATCATCTAAATTCCATAGTGTATCTTTGAGAGGCGAGGGTTCTAATAATCCTATGTTAAAAGATAACAATATGTTTGTTTCTATTTTTAATGATTTTTATTTTAACTTAGCAAAAGATAGAAAACATTTTAGATTTGAATTTTTTAATGAAGTTCCACTTTCTCGTGGTTTAGGGAGTTCTTCTGCCGTCATTGTATCAGCAATTGCTAGTGCTTATGCAATTGAGGGAATAAAATTAAGCAAAGATAAACTTTTAAATTTAGCCCTTGCTTATGAGCATCATCCTGATAATATTACACCTGCTGTAATGGGTGGTTTTACAGTTGCAACTGTTCAAAATAATGAAGTTGAATATATTAAAAAAAATATGCCACAGAGTTTAAAAGCTATTGTAGTTATTCCAAATAGACCAATTTCTACTCAACTTGCTCGAAAAATACTTCCATATAAATATTCTAAAGAGGATACAATTTTTAATATTTCACATTCATCATTATTAACAGCTGCTTTTATTTCTCAAGATTGGAAAATGTTAAAAACTGCATCTTTGGATAAAATACATCAAAAGTACAGAATGAAACAGATGCCAGAACTTTTTGATGTACAAAAAACATCACTAAAGTATGGCTCTTTAATGAGTACTTTATCAGGTTCAGGCTCAACACTTTTTTCTATAGCTTATAAGGATGATTCACAAAAAATAGAGAATGAATTAAAAAAAAAGTTTCCACATTTTAAAGTTCTATCTTGCAATTTTGATAATGATGGAATCCTACTAGATATTTAGAACTAGATAATTAAGTAAAACTTAGGTATAGTATTGGCTATTTTTAAAAAAACCTTAAGAACTTGTGTAGGTTGCAGAGTTAAATTTGAACAAAAAGTGATGCTTCGTTTAAGGTGTAAAGATAAAAAACTTGTACTATTTGATAATAATGGCAGAAGTTTTTATATCTGTAATGATTGTGTTTATATTATAGAGCATTCGCGAAACAATCAAAAAGATTACAAAAGATTAGAAAAAACATTCTACCGAGTGTGTAAAAATAACGATGACTATCTAGGACAACTTAAGGAGATATTAACGCATGTCAGATAATGTAAGAGTATATGAAATAGCAGAAGAGGCAGGAGCTAGCAGTAATGAAGTAATTACAAAAGCTAAAGATTTAGGGATTGAACTTAAGTCACCTCAGAGTGTTGTTTCGTTTGAAGATGCAGAAGAAATTGCAAACTATATAATGACTGGTAAAAGTTCAAAACTTCTAAAAAAACCAGTATTAAAAGTAACTATAAAAGAAAAAAAGAAAAAAACTGAAGAGACAACAAACATTGAAGAAGTAAAAGAAATTGTAGCTGAAACAAAAACTCAAGAACCAAAAGAAGTTAAAAAATTAACTGACGAAAAAGCTGTTAAAACTTTAACTCCTACAAAAATAATCCCTAAACGAAGAGGTTTAAAAATTATTAAGAAGAAGAAGCCAAGAGTTGAAACTCCTACTTCTTCATCAACAAATAATTATTCATTAAATATTGTGCAAGCAAAAACTTCAATGAAATCACTTAGTGAAATACTTGGCGGTAATGATTCATCAGATTCTTCAAGTTTTCTTGCAGCTCAAAAAGTAGCTTTAAAGAAAAAAGAGAAGAAAAAAGCAGTTGCGAAATCTCATAATCATGGAAAAGTAATTCAACTTCAAAGTGGAGTTAAAGAAGAGTTTATTAGTAGAAACACAGAATCTTTATTAGGTGAAGAAGTTTATTTACTTGATATGTCTATGACTGATAAATCAAAAATATTAGATGAGCAAAAACCTCAAAATACTAATAGACAAACAAGAGGTTCTAGACCTGCTGCTTTTGGAAATAGACCTCAAGGTTTACGAAGAGGTAGAAGAAAGAAAAGATTTAGAAAAGATGTTGAAGAAATTATAATTACTGAAGTTACGATTCCTGAAGATGTTAGAGTTTATGAGTTTGCAGAAGCTTGTGGAAAATCACCATCAGAAGTAATTACAGTACTTTTTGGTCTTGGAATGTTAGTTACAAAGAATGACTTTTTAAAGCAAGATGAATTAGAGATTCTTGGTGAAGAATTTGATATTGAAGTAACTGTTAAAGATGCTTTAGAAGATGTAAATTATGTTGAAGAATATCAAGATGAAGAGATTGACAAAAGTAATTTTATAACAAGACCTCCTGTTGTTACAATTATGGGACATGTTGATCATGGTAAAACATCTTTATTAGATAAAATCAGATCTGCTAAAGTAGCTTCTTTTGAAGCTGGTGGAATTACTCAACATATTTCTGCTTATACAATAGATCAAAATGGTAAACAAATTACTTTTGTTGATACTCCTGGGCATGCTGCTTTTTCAGCTATGAGATCAAGAGGTGCAAAAGTTACTGATATTATCATTATTGTTATTGCTGCTGATGATGGGGTGAAACCTCAAACAGAAGAAGTAATAGCACATGCAAAAGCATCGGGTTGTCCAATTATTGTAGCTGTTAATAAAATGGATAAAGAATCTGCTAATATGGATATGGTTAAAGCTCAAATGGCAGAAAAAGAGATGACACCTGTTGATTGGGGGGGAGAAGTTGAATTTATAGGAGTTTCTGCTTTAAATGGATCAGGAATTGATGATTTATTAGAAAACATCCTTATTCAAGCTGAAATATTAGAGCTTAAAGCTGATCCAACTGCAAAAGCAAAAGCTACAGTAGTTGAGTCATTAATTGAAAAAGGTAGAGGTCCTGTTGCAACTGTCATTATTCAAAATGGTACTTTAAGAGTTGGTGATAACATTGTTTGTGATACTACTTATGGTAGAGTTAAAGCACTTACAAATGATGCTGGTAAACCTGTAAAAGAACTTAGACTTTCTGAAACTGGAAATGTATTAGGATTAGGCGAAGTTCCTACTTCTGGATCTTTTTTAGTTGTACAAGATACAGATAAAGAAGCAAGAGACATTGCAACTACTAGAGCTGAACATGCACGAGCTAAAGAGTTATCAAAATCTACTAAAGTTACTTTAGAAGAGATGAGTGGATTAATTGCTGAGGGTAAAATCAAACAACTTCCAGTTATTATTAAAACTGATGTTGGCGGTTCTTTGGAAGCTATTAAAGGCTCACTAGAAAAAATTAAAAATGATGAAGTAAAAGTAAAAGTAATTCACGCAGCAGTTGGTGGAATCACTGCGTCTGATTTAGTTCTAGCAGGAGCTTCTGAAGGTTGTATTATTTTAGGATTTAACGTTAGACCTACAGGTTCTGTTAAACAAAAAGCTAAAGCTGATGGTGTAGCTATTAATACTTATACAATCATATATGATTTAATTGATGATGTTAAAGATGCCTTATCTGGTATGATGAGCGCTGTAATTAAAGAAGAAAATACTGGTCAAGCAGAAGTTAGAGATACTTTTGTTGTTCCTAAAATTGGAACAGTTGCTGGTTGTTTAGTAACTGATGGTAAAGTAATTAAAGGTGGTCATGCTAGAATCATTAGAGATGGTATTATTACTTATACTGGTAAGATTTCATCATTAAAAAGATTTAAAGATGATGCTAAAGAAGTTGCTAATGGTTATGAATGTGGTATTATGTTTGAAAAATTCAATGATATTAAAGTTGGAGATTTTATTGAAACATTTATTCAGATTGAAGAAAAAGTTCATATTGACGATTAAAAAAAGAGAGCATATTGAAAAGTATTAATCTACAAAGAACAGAATCATTATTAATGGAGTTAATTCCTGAAGCACTTTCAACTTTGAATGATAATAGGGTTAACTCTCTTTTAGTTACTGCTGTTAATTGTAAAAATGGCAAGTATGATGCTTCTGTATATTTTGATGGTAGTGATTATAATAAAAGTGAAATACAAATAATTATTTCACTTTTAACAAAAGCTAATGGAAGAATAAAATCTCATATTTTAAGTAGTACAGGCTGGTATAAATGTCCTACTTTTAAATTTATTAATGATACAGGTTTAGAAAAAGCTATGAATATTGAAGCTTTATTTAGACAAATTGAAAAAAAGAGTGAAAAATGAATTTAGAAGAGTCAATTGAACTTGCTATAAATAGTTGTGGTGCAGAACTTTATGATATTGTTACAACAAAAGAAAATGCTAGAAATATTTATAGAATTTATGTTACTACGCAAAATGGAATAAATCTTGATAAGTGTGCAGAAATATCAAGAATGATATCTCCTATTTTAGATCTTGATGAACCTATGAATGGAAATTATGCTTTAGAAGTAAGCTCACCTGGTATTGAAAGAAAATTAAAAAAACCTCAACATTATAAAGCATCTATTGGAGAGAAAATAAGAGTAAAAGATTTTAATAAAGATATTCTATGTGGAAAACTTATTTTTGCAGATGAAAATGAAATAAAAGTTGAAACTGAGCATGGTGAAGAAATTATTACTTATAATGAAATATCTTCAGTTTCTACATACTATGAGTGGTAAAAACAAATAAATAATTTTAGAAGGAAGTTGATTCTCAACTTCCTTTTTTTTAATCGAAAAAAAGGATAAAAATGCAAATCAATGATAACTTTTATATGAAACTTGCTATTGATGAAGCATGGAAATATCAACTATTAACATATCCAAATCCTGCTGTTGGCTGTGTTGTTGTAAAAGATGGTGAAATACTTTCTATTGAAGCACATAAAGAAGCTGGACAATCTCATGCAGAAGTAAATGCACTAAAAGCAGCATATTTAAAAAAAAATGAAAATGATGTGTTAAAAACAATAAATGACTCTTTTAAAATACATGAATATCTAATTCAAAATCATAATGGTTTTTTTAATGATTGTCTAATATACGTAACTTTAGAACCATGTAATCATATAGGGAAAACTCCCTCTTGTGCAAAATTATTAAAAGAGTTAAATCCCAAAAAAGTAATAATAGCGTATGAAGATATAAATAAAGAAGCCTCAGGCGGTATCAAAATATTAAAAGAACAAAATATAGATGTTACTCTAGGATGTATGAAAAAAGAATCTTATGAGCTTTTATATCCTTTTATAAAGTGGAGCGAAGGAACTTTTATCTTCTATAAAATGGCACAAACCTTAAATGGAAGTGTAGATGGAAAAATATCATCAAACCAAGCTAAAGCGTATGTTCATAGCTTAAGAGATAAATGTGATTTAATGTTAATAGGTGGAAATACAGTTAGAATTGATAAACCAACACTAGATGCTAGATATGTATCTGGGAAAGCTCCAAATATCATGATATACACAAAAAAGAAAATCTTTGATAAAAATATACCACTATTTAAAATACCAAATAGAGAAGTTATAATTAGTAATGATTTATTTAAACTATTAAATTACAACTTTATAATGGTAGAAGGAACTTATAACTTATTAGAAATATTAAAAGAAAGATTAGATTATATTGTATTGTTAATAAGTCCAAAAATAAAAAAAGGATCTAATGCTTTAAATAAGTTGGATATTGATTATAAAATTATTCATGAAAATTATATAGGAAAAGAAAAAATAGTTTTTTTAAAAAGGATCTAATCTTTATTTAAATAAGAAAAGTGGCTTAATCAAAGATTTGGAGGTGCATATTTTTTATTAAGTCAAATATTATTACTCCTGTTCTTGGAGTTAATTTTTCATTTGTAGGTTTTCTTCAAGTGATTTTTTAATATTTTGTAAAATTTATTACTACACGAACAGAACACGGACTAACAATTTTTGAAGTATTAAAATAGTATAATAGCTCTTAATTTTAAGAGCTCCATGTAAGAATATTAAAGAAAAGAAAAGAAATGAAAATGAAAAATATTAAATTATTAAGCTTGAGTTTGTTGGTATTTATACCTCTATTTATAGGCTGTGGTGGAAATAGTACAACTTCTTCCACAGAAGATGTTCCCTTTACAACTGTATGGAAAACAACAGCAGATGATAACAATATAACTATACCAATTAACTCAGAATATAGTTATGATTATACCGTTGATTGGGGAGATGATGATATTGAGAAGTTTGTAAATAAGAAGGCTGCTCATACTTATTCAACTGAGGGTGAGCATACTGTAAAAATTACAGGAGAATTTCCACATATTTCCATGGTACAAGGTGATTTGGATTCAGTAACAATAGAAGAAAAAAATAATGCACTCCAACTACAAGAAATAACATCTTGGGGAGATATTAAATGGAAATCTTTTAACAAGGCATTTGCATTTTGCATAAACCTAAAAGTAACAGCTTTTGATAGTCCAAATCTCTCTATGGTGACTAATATGAGCGGTATGTTTGTTAGAGCAACAGCATTTAATCAAGCATTAAATGATTGGGATGTATCTAATGTGACTAATATGGGCGGTATGTTTTTTGGAGCAACAGCATTTAATCAAGCATTAAATAATTGGGATGTATCTAATGTGACTGATATGGACGGTATGTTTAGTGAAGCAACAGCATTTAATCAAGATTTAAGTGCTTGGGATGTATCTAATGTGACTGATATGGACGGTATGTTTAATAGAGCAGCAGCATTTAATCAAGATTTAAGTGCTTGGGATGTATCTAATGTGACTGATATGGACGGTATGTTTAGTGAAGCAACAGCATTTACCAATCAAGATTTAAGTGCTTGGAATGTTAGCAAGGTAACAGATCATCAGAATTTTATGACAAATTCTGGAAGTGAAAATACCCAACCTAATTGGCAGTAAGTTACAACAACAGTGGTACACTAGACGTGCCTCGGAGGTTTAAAAATAGCCCGAAGATATGATATAAAAGAAGTAAACAAAGGATATTTTATAATGGATTATAAAAAAGTACAAAAAACTATCCAAAATGCTCATCTAAAAATATAATCAAAATCAGGAAAAGAGAAAAAATCAATAAGTTTGATGTAGGTGAAAAGCAATATAATCCACGAGAAATAAACATAGCATGTGATGCCACTTTTTATGGAAAAAGAAAAGATAGATTAGGATATACAATAAAAAGTGTAGTGTTAGATGGAAAGAGAGGTATAGGTAAAGCTTTTAAAGATATTCCTAGACAAATGTGCCACTTTCATATGAAGAAGATTATACAGCGATATATAACAATGAAACCACACAAGCTTTAGCTTTTGATTTATAAAACTTGAAGCTAGTAAAGAGTTAAAAAAATCATGACAACACTTACTAGAACCAATGAAAATAATTTTACTCAAAAACTATAAAATTGGCATAAAAAATATGAAAAATATGGTCAGTTTACACCGTGGAATTACCAAAAGTAAAAAGTTAACTTTAGTTGATTTTTATTTGATGAATCTGGGTCAAAAACACTGATTTTAAACCCTTAAATCTTTTATTAAGTCATAAATGAGATATTATGCATAAGTTTTCAAGAAAAAAAGTGGCATAATTTAATGGATTAATTTAGATGGAGGTATTGCACTTCTGATGTGAATTGGCGTTATAAGAACAAATAATTATTCAGCCTGAAATATTCTATATTAAATCAAATATACCTATAAATAAAAAAGAACTCCCTAAAAATACAGAGAATTTTATGAACATGGAATGCAACAATCCTCAAAGAGTTAGCAACTATTTTAAGCATAAAAAAGTTTCTTATGCTGCTTGATAAAATTGATATGTTTAGTTAGTGGCGTAATAGTTTCAACATTAATGATGAAAATTATAATAAATTATCTGAAATTGTGGCATAAGGTAACAGGAGCAAAAGAGAATTAGAATTTATAAAAAGTTGTTTTGTTTTCTTAGGGTATTATAGTTAGAATTATAAAATGAGAAAGAATATATACAAACCATTCTTTGATAAAAATAGTAATACTTTAGATTTTATACGATATAATACTATTGGAAAAAACAAAAGAAAATATTTTGATTATACAGCTTCTGGTCTTGCTTTTAGACAAATTGAAAATCGTTTAAGAGATGTCTTGGAAACTTATGCAAATACGCACTCAAAAGAGTCTACAAATGCAGATATCACAAGTAGTTATTATAATGAAGCACTTGAAAGTATTGCTACTTCTTTAGAATTATCAAATGACTTTGCAATAATTCCTTCTGGTTGTGGAGCAACTGCCGCTATTAAAAAATTTCAAGAACTTTTAGGTTTATATATTTCTCCTGCTACAAAAAAAAGATATCAAATTAATATAGAAAAAGAAAAAATGCCTCTTGTAATAGTTGGCCCTTATGAACATCACTCAAATGAAGTAAGTTATAGAGAAGCTTTGTGTGAAACATACAGAATAAATCTAACAAAAGATGGTTTAATTGATTTAGAACAACTAGAAGAAGTTTTAGAACAAAATAAACATAGAGAGGTTATTGGCTCTTTTTGTATTGCTTCTAATGTAACTGGAATAATCACTTGTTATAAAGATATTTCAAATATATTAAGAAAATATAATGCTTTAGTATGTTTTGATGCAGCTGCTAGCTCACCTTATATGAATGTAGATTGTAATTATTACGATGCTTTAGTTATATCTCCTCATAAGCTTTTAGGAGGTCCTGGGTCTTGTGGATTACTTGTTATTAGAAAAACTCTAGTTGATTGTTCTTTACCCCCTACTTTTGCAGGAGGTGGAACTGTAAAATATGTAAATAATACAACTCAAGAATATGAAGAAGATATAAGTATTAGAGAAACAGCAGGAACTCCTGGTATTTTACAGCTTATTCGTGCAGCACTTGCTTATCAGCTTAGAAATGAAATAGGTTTTGATTTTATAAAAGAGCAAAAAGAAAAACTTTTAAATCACTTTTTAAAAGGATTAAATACAATAGAAGATATTACAATTTATGGAAATATAACTTCTCATAATATTGGGATAATATCATTTAATATTGCAGAACTTAACCCTTATGATATTTGTGTCAATTTATCCAAAAATAGTGGTATGCAAACAAGAGCAGGTTGCTCCTGTGCTGGTCCTTATGGACATGATTTATTAGGAATAGAAATAAAAGATAATTTTGAAGAAAATCCTGGTTGGCTTAGAATTTCTATTCATTATTCACAAACTATTGAAGATATTGATAATCTTTTGGCATCTATTAAAAAGTCTGTTCAAAGAATCTCTTAGTTTTTAAAATAGTATTGTATACTATTTTTAATCTTTGCTTCAACCTTTATCTACGTATTATTACGCTACTAACTAAACATATCAATTTTATCAAGCAGCATAAGAAACTTTTTTATGCTTAAAATAGTTGCTAACTCTTTGAGGATTGTTGCATTCCATGTTCATAAAATTCTCTGTATTTTTAGTAAGTTCTTTTTTATTTATAGGTATATTTTCTTTGTTTACATTTCTCTTGAAGTCATTATTTAGATATTCATTAGGATTAGGATCAGGAGAGTATGCAGGTAAGTAATAAAGTTGAATCCATTTTTGTTCATAAACCATAAATCTCAACTTACCACGAAACTGTGAAAGAACTCAATCCCAAGTTATATAAAATATTCTACACTAAATCAACTAAAAATAACCATCATAAAACCACTAAAATGGTATAATATATACTATATAAAGGCAATTTTATGGGTATATACAAACAAGGATTAGATAGAAATCAAGACTTAATAAAAAAATATAGGTGCCTGAATAATTACTTTTTTTAATAATTTAGTAAATAAAAGAGAGTTTAAATCAACCAACATAAGCTTCATACTTTTGCTTAATCCACGATGTAAACTAATCATATTTTTCATGTGCGAGAATACTTCACCTTCAAGTGCATTTGTAGTATTAGAAATATATAGACCTTTATAGTTTTTATATGTAAAAAGGTAAGGTAAATTTGTTTTTTAATCCATGGTATTGACTTATTATATTTGAGTGATAATTATTGTAAAGTTTGTTTTTGTAAAAAGTACTCTTTAAATATTTTATTTTGTAGTTTTATTGGTCTTCTTTGAGAGCTAAACCATCTATTACAATGTTTACATTTATATCTTTGGATATTATTTCTTTTACTTTTTTTTAACACTTTTATAATTACATTTAGGACATATTTTAGAGCTTTTTATAATCTATTATAAATAATCCTTTAAAAACCCTTATAGTACTTGAGTTAGATTAAGTTTTTAGGCGCCTGTATTTTTTATTAAGTCGAAAAATATGAGAAGTGATTGAAAAGAAATTGGTGGGTTTACATAGTTTATTTTACAGTCTCAAATATTCATCCCTTTTTTTTACTTAAATAATATTAAACTTATTTTGACTCAATAAACTCTTCATAACTTCCTTTAAAATCAATAATTGACCCATCTTCTTGAATTTCAATAATTCTATTTGCATAAGCATCAAGTAATTCCCTATCATGAGATACACAAACTACAGATCCAGGATAAGCAAGAAGTCCTTCACCTAAAGCAATAATTGCTTCTAAATCCAAGTGATTTGTTGGCTCATCTAAAATCATAAAGTTTGGTTGTTCTAACATGATTTTTGAAAGCATCATTCTATGTTTTTCTCCACCTGAACAAAGTTTTACTTGTTTTTCTTGTTCAGTTCCGTTAAATAACATTCGTCCAAGACAATTTCTAATATCTGCAATATCAGCATCTCTATCAAAACCTCTTAACCAGTCATATAAGGTCATATCACCTTCAATTAAATCCGTTGCATTTTGAGGGAAATATCCATTTTGAATAGTAGCGCCCCAATGAATAATACCTTCATCTGCTTTAATATTTTCTACCATTATTTCACATAAAGTAGTTTTACCAATACCATTTGGCCCAATTAAAGCAATTTTATCATCTTTTTCTACAGAAAATGAAATATTATTAAGTAGAAGTTTTCCATCAAAAGATTTAGAAATATTTTTTAAACTTAAAAGTTCTTTTCCAACTTCTCTTTTTTGTCTAAAGATAATAGAAGGGTCTCTTCTTGAAGATATTTGAATAGCTCCAACATCAAGTTTATCAAGCTGTTTTTGTCTTGACGTAGCTTGTTTTGCTTTAGAAGCATTAGCAGAAAAACGAGTAATAAATTTTTCTAACTCTTCTTTTTCTTTAAGTTTTTTGCTCATATCTTTTTCATTTTGTTTAGTAATTACAGTTGAAGCAATATACCAATCATCATAATTTCCAGAAAACTCTCTAATTTGTTTATAATCAACATCTAAAATATTTGTACAAACTGCATTTAAAAAGTGTCTATCATGAGAAATAACAACCATAGTACCTTTATGGTGTTTTAATTGATTTTCTAACCAACCAATTGTAACAATATCAAGGTTATTTGTTGGCTCATCTAAAAATAATACATCTGGTTTTGGATATAAAACTTGTGCAAGTAAAACTTTAAATTTATCACCACCTGTAATAGTACTCATTAAATCTTGTTGTTGAGATGCTGGAAAACCTAAATCTTCTAAGACTTTAGTAATTTTTACATCATATTCATAAGTTGGGTCTTCTTCACAGCAAATAATTTCTAATTCACCTAATTTATCACCAATTGCATCTGTGTATTCTTCTAAGTATAATTTGTCTTTGCCTTTAATTGCATTATAAAGTCTTTTATTTCCTAAAAGAACTGTATCAAAAATTGTATATTCTTCATAAGCATATTGATTCTGTCCTAAAGTTCCAACTTTTTTACCATTTTGAACTTGAACTTCACCCTCAGTTGCATCTTCTATTCCAGATAAGATCTTTAAAAATGTTGTTTTACCAGCACCATTTGCACCAATAAGCCCATACCTTTTATCTACATCTAGTTTTAAATTAATTTCTTGAAATAAAACTCTTGAACCAAAAGATTTTTTCAGATTTACAGTTTGAACCATTTATTAAATTCTCCATATTATTTTAATTCGCGATTATATCTAAAATAATCTAATTCTGTATAAAAATCAGATATATAAAGTATATTATCCAAAATTTAAATCTGAAGTGCAATTTTTAAAAATAAATAAATAAAAATTGTAATGTTGGATTTGAAGAGGTTAAATGTTAAAATCTTTCTTCAATTCTAACCACAGAATATAAGGAAGTAAAGATTGAAATATAAACATTTAACCCAAGAAGAAAGGTATCATATTGCAGCTTTAAAAAAGGCAAATTTTAATCAAAGATTTATAGCAAATGAACTAAAGGTAAGTGAATCTACAATTAGCAGGGAACTAAAAAGAAATAGCAGTAGCCAAAAACAAAGTTATAGTGCTATAAATGCTCATAAAGTTTCAGTAACAAGACGAATATATGCCTCAAAAAAGTCTAATTTAAAGATAGATATAAAATTGAAAAATATTATTAGAAAATATATAATAAAAGATTGGTCACCAGAGCAAATAGATAAACGATTAAAAGAGGTTAATCTTGCAGATATATCCTATGTAAGTATTTACCTACTGATGTTACAATAATCTAAATATCATAATTTACAGTAAATGTTACAGAATTATCCACACTTTAATTCTCTAACTTTTTGATAAGCAACCTTTAGAGCTTCAATATATATTTTTTCTTTAATTGCAAAGTGATTCATTTTATAGTTCAAACGAAGTTTTTCTAGCTTGATAAATGCACCTATAGTTAAGTTAATATGATTTCTTTGTGATAATTCAACCTTAGTTGGCGAATGTTCTATCTTTAAATTTTGTTTTAATGACTTGTGGTATTCCTCTATTTTCCACCGTTTTTGATAGATTTCAAGTGTCTGTTGAAAGGATAAGTCTATATCATTAGTAATAAGATACAGATACATAGGTTCACCATCGTTGCCGTTTTTGACAATTTGCTTACCAATATTCAAAGGTGTATTGCAACCTTTTAAATATATAAGTCGACTACTACAAGCTCCCATATCTATGCTGTCAATATTAACATATCTTCTTTTATTTCTGTCTTTATAGAGTTAGTGCTGCTTTACGATTCTTTTTTACTGGTACTACAAATTGCTTTTTTAAAGCACTATGCTATAAACTCTATATTATCTGATGTTGTAAACCATTTATCCATTAAAATATATTTATATTTTACTTCATTATTAAAATGTAAAATTGGGAGTTTATCTTTCATTATTTCATTTTTAGTAAACATAGATTTTTTTATAAACTTTTGATATTCTTCGCTCCATTTATCTTCAGTTTTAGTGATAATCTCATATCCTAAAGATATTGATATACCACTATTATCTGTATAATGAAAGTTTAACATCATGATACCCTTAACACTTTTCCCACTTACATGGTCATAGTTGCCAACATACAGTATTATTTACTTTTGTATGTGGTTTATGAAGTAATGAATCATCTATAATTATACATCCATTATCTTCATTTTCATAATCTCTTAAAAATGATTTTATTGTTTTCCATAATTTAGTCTCATCATCAAAGCTATCATCAAGTAATAGATTTTTTGTAAATACATCATGGCTTTCCCCAGTAAGTTTAGCTAATTTTGTCATCTCTATTTTCTAAAATGAACTTAACGCATAATCTTGATAATATTCTTGTAAACAACTCATAAAATTCCTTAGTATTAAGAGTATATATTATATCTAAATAGTGGTTTCAAAGTGCTTGTAAATACGATAAACAAAGGGTTTATTGGTAATTTATAAAGTATATTTTTGTAGGTTTTAAGGATCATATTAGCAAGTTAAATATAATAATTTTAATCAATATTGTAACAATTCTATTAAATCTTAAAATTTAGATTATCGTAACATCAGATATTTAAATATTCATAGATGTATATTTTTAATAATAATTTAGGATGGAATGCTGGTTGACCATCTGTTATTAAACTTTTTTTGGTTTTAATCTTTAAATCAGATATATTTAATATTTCTACATATTCATCAATTGCTCTTGTCATATTGTTTTCATCTACTAACTCATCTAATGATGGTGGAAATATTAGTTGTTGATTTCTATCTAATCCTTGTTTATATATACCCATAAATTACCTTTATATGGTATATATTATACCTTTTTAATGGTTTTATGATGGTTATTTTTAGTTGATTTAGTGTAGAATATTTTATATAAATTGAGGTTGAGTTCTTTCACAGTCACAGAGGAAAAAGAACAAGTGACCCACGAAATTTCAAAGCCTCAAAAAGCTCAAAAATAGCGGTTATAAAAAGAAGTTAGCAAACATATTGAAGGGTCATTATCCTTCAATTTAGACGTTTTTAAATTAAATAGCTACTTTATGATAAAATAATAATCAATAAGGATTTAGAAAATATGAAAAATAAATTATATTCAATTTTAACAATAGTTTTATTATCTGGTTGTACTTCAACACAAGTCAATTCAAATATAAACAACAACCAAAGTAATACATATCAAGAACCAACCATAATAAGTAAAAAAGTAGATTATAAACAAATTGAAATAAAACCATCAAATGAAGATAAAATATTTACAAGAGAATATACATATAATTCAAGCGAAGATGATAGTAAAAATAGTTCAAGAAAAAAAGCTATTCGACAAATAAAAATATTACTAACTGAAGAGATAGGTACATACATAGAAAGTTATCTTGAAATAAAAAAAAGAAATATAAATGGTACAAGTTATAAATCTATAAGACAGGAGATACAAAGTTTAAGTGCAGGTATCACAAAAGTTAAAGTATTAAAAGAAAAATGGAATGGAAAAACATACTATATAAAAGCAAGTGTCAGAGTAAATGAAAAAAGAACTATGGAACTTTTACTTCAAAATATAAAAGCTAAATCATCACAAAAAGATGTAAAAAGATTAAATAAAATATTAGCAGAACAAAAAAATTTATTAAATCAACAAAATACAAAAGTTCAATCTATAAATAAAAAACTTATTTCACAAGAAATTATAAATGAAGCTAGAAAAAATGAAGTTTTAAATATGAAAAAGCAACTTGTAAAATATAATAAAGAAGAATTAAAACAACAAAAAGAAGTCAAAAAGCAACTTTCAGAATTAGAAAAAATTAAACAAGCGAAACAAGCGAAACAAAGAATAAATAATGAAAGTGCTAAAGCTTGTTTAATTGAAAAAGGCATGACTAAATCAGAAGTTAGAAATGCCATTAACTCAGCCACATCTAACACCAAAGATTATGCTTCTACTTGGTATTATGGAAAAGTTAGAATTTGTTTTTCTAAAAATGAATTAGTAAGTGCTGTTTATGGATGTAGGTAATGATTATAAATAAATTAGAGATTGACTTGTCAAATCGAATTAAAAAGTTTATCAATAATATTGAACTATCACCAGAACAAAAAACTAAAATACAAAAATCACATCAATATTTAAGAAAACATAATTTAGATAAACTTGCTTATGTATCAAATACTTTTTTAACTGGTTCATATAAAAAAAGTACATTAATTAATCATTCAAATAATGATGTTGATATGTTTGTTGTTTTAGATGGCTATGACCAATATAATGTTAAACCAAATACAATATTAGATAAATTAAAAAAAGATTTACAAGGTAAATATACCACAACAGAAATAAAACAAAATAAACCTTGTGTTGTTTTAAATTTCAATCATATTGCTTTTGAATTAACACCTGTAATTAAAATAGATAATAGTTTACAATTAGCTTTAGGATTTGAAAATACTCCTGATTTTTATATGCCTAATTTATCTTCAAATAATGAATGGATAAAAATAGATAATCCAAGAATATTAGAAAAACAATTATCAACAGCAAATAAAGAATTTGACAATCAACTTGTGCCACTTATTAAAATGATGAAAAAATGTAAATTACATAATAATATCTCAAATATACAATCATTTGAAATAGAAAAATTTGCTATTGATAATTTATATTATATTAATAATTATAGAAATGGTATAGAACAACTTTTAAGAATTTATGGTTGGACACATAAAAATTATATATATGAAGATATTGAAAAATTTACAGATATAGCCTTTGCTCAATTTTGTAGAGATGATTTATTTGGTACAGATTTTCCAATGGTAAAGAATTAATATGAAGCAAGAAAAAATATTACAAAGAATAGGTGAGGATACTGCATATACTTTTAAAGGACTTCATAAGACAGCTGATATTTTACAATTTCAATATAAGTTATATTTAATAGTTCCTATTATATTTAGTATTATATCATTAGGATTTAGTAATGATTTTAATGAAACTTTATTAAAAATATTAGCAGTAATATCTTTAATTTCAACTTGTTGTGTAATTATAAATCAAAAAGAATATGAAAAAATAACTTCATATAGAAAACTTGCAAATGACTATAAAAAGATTTATGATGAAGCAGAAAATAATTTTCACAATAAGATTTTTGATAAATCTAATGAAATTCAAATAAAAAAAGATATATTGTCAAACGATAGAAATGAATTAACAATAATTGATAAAGCATACAACAAAACAAAAACAACCATTAATGCTGAAATGAATTTAGATTGGTTAAAAACTGAAGATGGAGAAACAAAGTAATGAATAAAAAAGAGATACTTAAAAAACGATTTGACAAGTTAGAAAAGCATTATATTGCAATAAAAGAATATAAGATTTTAATAGATGATTTGTTAAAAGAACAGAATATTTATGACCAATTTACTTTTAATACTTTAAAACCTGAAAAGAGAGCTATATTAGATGCTTATCTTAAACGATTTGCATCTATTCAAGACTTCTTGGGTGCAAAAATATTTTCTCTTCTTTTAGAAATAGCAGGTATAAACAATACTAAAATGAGTGAAGTTTTATCAAATATTGAAAAAGAAAATATTATTGATAGTCTTGAAAATTGGATAGAATTAAGAGAAGTGAGAAATGAACTTGAACACGATTATCCAGAGGAATTACAAGAAGCTTTAGATGATTTAAAATATTGCGTTGATAGTTTTCCTAAGCTTGAAAGTTATTATTTAAATTCATTAAATTTCTTTAAAAAGTATCTGTAGTGAGACTATCAAAAAGAATAATAAATATATTACAAAATAATATAACAAAAAGTTTTGGAAATGTAAATATTTACCTGTTTGGAAGCAGAACAGATGATAATAAAAAAGGTGGAGATATAGACTTGGCTATTGATACAAATATATCAAAACAAGAGTTTAGAAAAAAGAAATCTTTATTTTTAGCTTTATTAATGAGAATTGATTTTGATTATAAAATAGATATAGTAAATTTTAATACAAAAGATGAATTGTTATATAATGAGATACAACAAAATAATATAAAAATAAACTTTTAAGTAGTGGTAAAGATAACAAACCATTCAGACTGTGAATTTAGTCCCAAATAAGCTAACTTTACAGTCAAAATACAAGTTAAATTTTTAAATATCTAATAAGTGAATTTTCTCCAAGTACTTTTTCTTTAGAACGAACTAAAAAGTGATCCCAACCTAAAGTTCTTTTTATTGTTCCAAAAGGATGTTCAACAATAGAACCTCTTTTTTTGACTATATCTTTAGCTTTTTGAGTATTCTTTTTATAGTAAAAAATCAGACTTAATTAAAAAAACGGGTGCTTGAAAAGCTTCTTCAACTATGTGACTTAATTAAAAATATGGGTGTATTTCGCAAAGGTACAATTGTTTCAATACCATCATCAACACATTTTTTAATCTCTACTGAACTATAGTAACCCTTATCAGCAGTGATAATATCTGGATTATCTACTATCTCTTTAGATTTTATAGCCATATTATATAATTGGTCTAAATCTGACCATTGCAAGATATATCAGTTGCAACTATAAATTTAAAAGTATTATCAACAGCAATCTGTGAATTGTAAGCCATTAAATTATGAGCAGGTTTACTCATAACATTGGCATCTTTATCTGTTTTATTATGTTGGTTTTTACCTTATCTAAAAGATCTATATCTTTTTGAAGTTTTACTTTTTTATCTTTTAATTTTTGAGTATCTTCAAACCACGATGCAAACTATCTCTTTATCAATTTTACATAAATCATTTTGTACAGTTTTCTTCATAATAAGAGTATTTTTTGAAGCATTAGCTCTTAAAAATGCTCCATCAATTCCTACTAGTTCACCTGTGATTAAATTTATATCTTTTAATAAAAGAGAGAACTCTTTAAATATTATTTGTAACGCTTTTGGATTATCCTTACGAAAGTTTGCTATAGTTTTATAGCTAGGTATTAATCCTTGTGTTAGCCACATCAGCTCAATATTTCTTTTTATTTCAGTTTCTAGTTTTCTACTACTTCTTATTTTATTTAAGTATCCGTAAATATATATTTTTAATAATAATTTTGGATGGAATGCTGGTTGACCATCAGTAATTAAACTTTTTTTGGTTTTAATCTTTAAATCAGATATATTTAATATTTCTACATATTCATCTATTGCTCTTGTCATATTATTTTCATCAACTAGTTCATCTAAACTTGGTGGGAATATTAATTGTTGATTTCTATGTAAACCTATTTTATATATACTCATATATTAGCCTTTATATAGTATATATTATACCTTTTTAATGGTTTTAAGATGGTTATTTTTAGTTGATTTTAGGGTAAATTTGCTAGAATATTTTATATAACTTGGGATTGAGTTCTTTCACAGTCTCATTCAGACTGTGAATTTAGTCCCAAATAAGCTAACTTTACAGTCAAAATACAAGTTAAATTTTTAAATATCTAATATTTTTTCTAGAACTTTGTAAAAATCAGACTTAATTAAAAAAACGGGTGCTTGAAAAGCTTCTTCAACTATGTGACTTAATTAAAAATATGGGTGCATAATCTCCTATTTTTTTTATAGTTTACAAGATAATAATCCACTAAATTCAACTTCAAACTTTTACTCAAACCACGATGCAAACTAATCATATTTTTCATATGTGAGAATACTCCACCTTCGAGTGCATTTGTTGTATTTGATATTGTTAAATTCTTATGATTTTTATAGGTAAAAAGATAAGGAAGGTTAGTTCTTAAACTTCTATATGCAGCTCGAATTCTTGGATGAGTATAATGAAGTTTACCAGTGGTCTTTGAGATTGTTTTTTCATCTAAAAATACTTGATATTCATCATACCAATCATCTAACTTTTGAGTTAAATTCTTTTGAGTAGTATGAGTTAATCTTGATACAATTTTCTTTAAATCTTTACTAGCCTCAAGTTTAGATTTCATAGTGATATATCTTTGTACAATCTTCTTTTGATGGAAGTGGCACATTTGTATTGGAATGTTATTAAAGGCTTTAGATAAGCCTCTCTTTCCATCGAGAGTAGTACTTGTGATTGTGTATCCTAAATTAAACAGCTCTTCTTTTAAATATCTATAGTCTTGAACTAGTTCACTTTGAATATGCTTCCAAATTAGTATCTCTTTTGTCTCAACATCCTTGAAAACTAAAGTACCAAGTTTATCTTTTCTTTTTCCATAAAAAGTTGCATCACATACTAAATTAACTGCTCTGGGATGATGCACTTTATAATCAACAATATACTCATCTCTTTGCTTCATTATCCATGGAATAGATCTGTCATATTTAGCTGCAAGTTGTTTGAGGGTTTGTCGATGTAAAAAGTACACTTCAAAGATAATCTTATGGAGTTGTTCTGGTCTTCTGTTAGAGCTAAATGAAGTTTTACAGTCTTTACAAAAGTACCTTTTAATACCTCTTCTTGAACCTCTGTTTTGAGTGTTATCAGATTGACAATTTATACATATTTTAGAGCTTTTTTACAATCATTTGTAAATAAACCTTTGTTTACTCCCAATATACCATAGTTTAAACGATGTTTTATGCACCCATTTTTTTAATTAAGTCCCAATATTGGAGAATGCTCAAAAACAATTAGTGAAATATCTGTCAACCCTATATCATACTAAGAACTATAAATTCTAAGCAACCATTTCATTTTGTAACATTAACTCTTCAAACTCAACTGGTGAATAATTATTATTTGCACTATGCATTCTTTGTCTATTGTAATATACTTCTATATATTCAAATATAGATTGATTAGCTTTTGATTTAGTTTCATAAATCTCATGATGAGTAAGTTCAGTTTTTAATGTATGGAAAAAACTTTCAGCAACTGCATTATCCCAACAATTACCTTTTCTACTCATACTTTGTATAATTCCATTTTCTTCTAATAAATCTTTATGAGAGTAAGATGCATACTGACTACCTCTATCTGTATGCCATATTAAACCTTTTGGTGGATTTCTATTTTTTAATGCCATAATGAGGGCATCATTATTTAAAACCAACTGTATTGTTGAATCTCTAAACTCTCTTGTATATTGACTATTTTTCATATTTTCTACTTTCTTCATACTTTTATTTTAACTTAGATTTATTTAAGTTCTAAGTATGAATTAGTGTAGCCAGATCACTTAACCCCACGTACAAAATCTAAGGTACCGTCTTTTTCACCTATGGCCCAATGTTCTTTAGGTTTAAAAGAAAAACTAGGTTTTTCCCCTATTGTTTCTAATACAATATTTTCACTTTCATCTGCACCATTTGGAATACCTAAAGCAAGTGAAATTAATTCTTCTTCAATTACTCTAACCTTGTCTTCTAATTTTTGCTTACTTGATTTAAGTTCATTAATACTTTTTTGTAAATAAGCAGTATTTAAGCTCTCTTTTTTATATCGACCAAACTCACGTGACAATTTGTTTTGCTCTGCTGTAACATTTTCCATCTCTTGTCTTACAGCTTTTGCATTTTTTGAAATTTCATGTAAGTTATCTAAAACTTCACTTGTAACACCTTTTCTTTTAAGTGCATTTGCTACAGTATCAAAATCTTTTTGTAATAATCTTATATCAATCATTTCAATCTTCTTTCTAAAATTCACTTCACTTAAAATATACAAAAGGGGCTTTGCCCCTTGTATCTCTTTATCTTTCACTACTTAATGGTGCAGTAAATGTAAAAGTTAACGTTGTTGAGCCTAATATATTTGTACCATGAGTACTTTCAAAGGATACTGTATTTTGAGTACTAGTGTTATCATCAAGTGTTTCAATATTTAGCGCATATATTTTGATTTGGTATGTATGCTTAGCAATAGGATGGTTATCTGGCCATGGTCCTACATATTTATTTGCAGGTTCTGTAATTCCTTGTGCTGTATTTTGTTGTATACCATCACTATTCGCATTACTATGTGTACTACTCCAACCCTCTTCAAATGATGTTATAGTTTTAGGGATATTAAATACATTCCAATGTATCCAGTTGTTTGCTGTTGTGTCATCCATAATAATGGCATAACTTTTCGTATCAGCTGGTGCAGCTCCCCATTTAAGTTGTGGAGATATATTTTCTCTAGTCTCATCTGCGGTACTATATGAATATTTCTTATCTAAAGCTGTACCCTCTTTTACACTATCACTAAGAAGTGTAAAGCCATCTACGATTCTTAAGTTAAGATCTTCAGTTTTCTCATTTCCTGCTTCATCTTTTACTTTTGCAGTGATTTTTTGTTCTATGTTTTTTACATAAATCTCTAATTCTGAGAGATAAAAATAATGTTGAGGAGAAAGCTCTGTTCCAGATATTGTGATTTTTTTGATTTTTTCATCTGTATGTGGGAAAATTTTATATGTATAATCGTTAGGCTTATTAAGACCTTTTTGAAAATCAGTACCTATTTTATAGCCATTTTGATTATAAAATTGATATAATAGTCCTTGTGTTTTTTTACTAAGGTAGTAATTGTTATATGGGTGCGCAAAAGTATTAGACCAAACTGTTAAGTTATTTATTATTTTTGGTATCTTCAATGTAACTGTTAATACACCTTCATTAGTGTCACCCTGCTCACTACCTGGTTTCGATATTTCAACTCCAGTTTTGGAGCCATACTGTTTATTTCCATCCAATAAATTACTTAATTTACCCCAATACGCTTTAGTAGCCTCAAATTCTATATTATTATTATTCTCTTTAAATATTATTCTTAATTTTATATTTTTTTGTTCCCACTCATTATCATTACCTACAGTAGTAGAGTTTCCTAAGTCTTTATTACTCTCTTTAAAAGTTACAAGCGATCCAATTGCATCACTGTTACCACCTAATGTTAAGTCTAAGGCTTCATTTTGACCAATTAATTGATTATCTTTGTGTGAAGTAAAGCTTAGTGTTGGCTTAATTGTATCATAAGTGATAGTTATTTGTTTTTCTTCATATTTATTACCATAGATATCTTGTATAGCACCTTTTGCAAAAGTTATAACTATATCGCCTTGTGTTGTATCAGTACCAATTTTAAAGTTAATTGTATATTCTTTGTCGTTATTCTTTGTAATGCTATCTACGCTTATATTATCATTATTCGTTTTTATAGAAGTACTAATTGGTTCTATAATATCCTTATCAGCTGAAACTTTAACAGTAAAATCGCCATTAATTCTATTAGCTTTCGTGAAAGTAATAACTGGCGGAATTGCATCTACTTTATGCTCTAAATTATCACTTAAGTTTTTATCATCATATTTAGTATCTGCATTTTTACCATTAGCAGTTTGAATAGTAGCGCTATTTAATTCAATCTCAGCTGCTGGTACACTAATACCGTTTGTATCAAGATCGCCTTTTTTAACTTTATAAGTAAATATTATCTTTGAATCAGAATATGACTTATAATAAGCATACTTTCCAATACCACCTACGTTAATGATGATATATGGTTTTTTATCTTCATCAAGGGCTACTTCTATCGCTCTTGTAAATTCAACAGTTATATCTATATCTGCATCTTTCCCATAAGTGTGCGAAGTAGGCATTGATGTAATTTTTAGAGTTTTAATCGTCGCTATAGCTGTTGATATTGTATGCGAAAAGCTATGGTAAATAGCTGAAAAAAGTAGGTCATTCTTTTCTGCTTTATTATCTAAAGTGTCAAAAATATCTCCTGTAATACTATTAGCTAGTACATTTATACCGTTTGCATCTTTATCATCATCCGTTATTGTATATGCAAAGCTAAGTTTATTTGAACTTTTCTGATTTTTACTTGACTCAATTAACTCTAAATCTCTTTCTTTAGTCCCAATATTTACTTTTATTATAGCATTTTTCGAAGTGACATTTTCATTAAAGCTTGCTTCTAAAGTAACTGTATCCCCAATTGCATAAATATTATCATCTCCATTTGAAGTGATAATTACCTCTTCTAAAATAGGATTTTTTGTATCAACTTCATAATTGATACCTGTATATTTAAGACCAAAGTGACCATGAAAATCTCTCCAAGAGTTGTCAACTACAATTTTATTTGTAGCCTTATATTGAATATTACTTTGTGGAGTTAAGGTTGCTGTTGCTATGTTATTATCATCGTTCCATGTAAAATCACTAAGAGTTGCATTTGGTGTAGTTATATCATTTTTGCTAAAAGTACTTGTATTAATCTTAGTGTTAAATGTAAATTTTAGTGTTGCCGTAGCATCTTTTTTTAACTTTGTGTTGTCTATAGTTAATGTTTCTATTCTAGGAAAATCTTCAATTGTTAAAGAAATACTTTTACTTGTCTTATTTCCTGCTTTATCTTCTACTTTTGCAGTTAAAGTGATCTCTCCTAGTATCTTTGTATAAGGTATAGTTGTAAACTCTCTACCACTACTACTTTCTGCATAAGGAGTACTTCCATCATATACACTAAGCCAAGTAACATTATCTTTTGATACTTTTATATGAGTTTTATTATATTTTCTTCCATCAAAATATCTCCATACTTTAATCGATTTTAGTTCATGTAAGCCACCTAAATCAAGTAATACATATTTATACCCATCGCCAATGTCTGAATAAGAATATTTGTCGCTTTTAGAACCATCAGTAATTCTTGAACTCTCAGTAATAGAAAAAGGTTGATTATCAATAACTCTATATCCTTGTACTGCTTTACCTCTTGCTACATTTACATTGTTTGTATCATATACTTCTACCTCTACTAAATGAGTACCATCATTCTTATTTGAACCATCACCGTAAACTCTTACATATTGGTAGTATTTATCTTTAAGTGCAATTGCGCTTTTACTCCAAGTACCATTTTGAACTGTTGCAATTCCAAGACTAGTAGTTCCTACACTTAAACTTACGCTTTGTCCATCTTCTGCATTAGTTGTTCCTGCTAGAGTTAAGTCTAAAGCTTCCTTAATATAAATTTCGCCATTATCTTCGTGTGAAGTAAAGCTTAGTGTTGGAGGAGTTTTATTATACTTGATAGTTACAGTTTTAATTTCATTTCCATTATCATGTATATCTTGTATAGCACCTTTTGCAAAAGTTATAACTATATCTTTATTTTCTGTTGTAGTATTGTCAATCTTAAAGTTAATTGTATATTCTTTTTTATTAGTACTAATCACAGGTGTACCATCTATGCTTACATGATTACTAGCAGTTATCAAACTACTGTTTGGTACTTGTATCGGCTCATTTACTGTAACTTTTATCGTAAAATCGCTATTAACCGTATTTTTATTAGTGAAAGTAAGAGTTGGTGCTTGTGTATCTACTTTATGATTTGCATCATCACTTATATTGTTATATTGAATATCTGCTATAATATCATTTGTTTTAACTATAGCACCATTTAACATAATCTTACCTTTTGGTACACTAATACCGTTTGTATCAAGCTCTCCTTTTTGAACTTTGTAAATAAATGTCATTTTTAAACCATCACTAACTTCTTTATAAATAGCGTATTTCGTAACTCCACCTATATTAATGATGATATATGGTTTATTAAAATCATCTAGACTACTTATACTTATAGGTTTTGTAAAAGTAGTAGTTATTTCTATCTCATTATCTACAATATAAGTATCAGAAATTTCATTAATAGTACTTGGTTTTGATGTGATGTTTATGGCTTTAATGTTTGATTTATCTGTTTTTACTTTATGCAAAATACTATTAGTAACAGCATCAAATTTTAGATTTCTAGCTTCTGCCTTATTTTTTAAAGTATCAAAAATATCTCCTGTAAGATTGGCTTTTATACTGATACCATCTGTATCCTCATCCCCCTCTTTTACTATATATTTAAAGATAAGTTTATTTGTACTTGAAGTAGCTACTTCTAAGATTTTTTCAACTCCTCCAATATCTATTTTTATTTTAGCATCGCTTGAAGTGATGTTTTCATCAAAGCTTACTTCTAAAGTAATTGTATCTCCAATTCTATAAATACTGTCTGCTTTTGGATTTGAAGAAATAACTACTCGTTCTAAAACAGGACTTGTTGTATCAACTTCATAATTTACACTTGTATATTCATTAAGTGGATTTATATCATTTATATCACTCCACTCTTTGTCAACTACAATTTTATTTGTACCATCATATTGAATACCATCTTTTGGAGTTAAGGTTGCTGTTGCCGTTTTATTCTCATTGCTCCATGCTAAATTACTAAGACTTGCATTTGGTGTAGTTATATTAGCTGTGGTAAAAGTATCTATCTTAACTGCATTGTTAAATGTAAATACTAGATTTGCTTGATCACCTTTTTTTAACTTTTTATTACTTATAGTTAATTGTTTGATTATAGGACTAGCTGCAAGATTTAAAGGAAGAGTTGTACTTTTCGTATTTCCTGCTTCATCTTTTACATTTGCACTTAGATTTATCTTATCAACAGATTTACCAAATACTTCAAACTCTGTAACTCTTGCCCCTGAACCATTTAAGACTAAATCAACTCTATTAAATTTCATTGAAGGATTTACCCATTTTGAAAAATAATTTTCTTGTCCTGAAACAGGAGATGTATATACTAAAGTATCATTTAGATAAAATTTTACTCTTTGCCCTGGTCTTCTAATCTGCCAAGATTTAGCCCCACCTGGTTGATAATGTAGATAAAAATGAGCATTTGTATAGATATCTTTAAAGTTATATCTATAGGTTTTAGCAGAAAAGCTTTCTCTCCAACTTGTTTTATTAGTATCAGATAGCATATAGTACCAACTACTAATACCTCCACTTACTCTTACAAAGTTACTGTTATTTGGAATGCCATCTACTCTTAAAAGATTTGTCCATTCATAAGTTATTTTTCTTGGTGAACTTATTCCTAGATTTATATTTTCTTTTTTCCAACTACCATCATTTTGAACTATTACAGTTCCTAGGCTCTTATTTTCTAATTTAAGTGTAACCTTTGCTCCTATCTCGTCACTGGTTCCAGCTATTGTTAAATTTGATAATCTTCCTATAGATTGATTTTTACTATGTGAAGTAAAGCTTAGTGTTGGAGGAGTTTTATCATATTTGATAGTTATAGTTATACTTTTACTTTCCTTTCCATTACCATGTATATCTTGTATAGCACCTTTTGCAAAAGTTATAACTATATCTTTATTTTCTGCTGTATCATTGCCAATCTTAAAGTTAATTGTATATTCTTTGTCACTATTCTTTGTAATGTTGCCTATGCTTACATTATTACTAACAGTTATCAAATCATCAGATAGTGCTTGTATCGGCTCATTTGCTGTAACTTTTATCGTAAAATTGCTAGTAACTATATTTTTATTAGTGAAAGTAAGAATCGGTGCTTGTGTATCTACTTTATGATTTGGATCATCAGTTAACTCTTTATCATAATATTCAATATTTGCATTTTTAACAGTAGCACCATTTAATATAATCTTACCTTTTAGTATACTAATACCGTCTGTATCATTATCGCCTTTTTGAACTTTGTAAGTAAATTTCATTTTTGTATTATCAATTGAGCTATAAGTAGCCTGTTTCTGTTTTTCGCCTACTTTAATAAAGATATATGGTTTATTATTATCCATATTAGTTACTGTTACATTTTTTGTAAATTCAACTGTTATAGTTATATTATCATTTACTCTATAAGAACCATGATCAGCTTGTGAGGTAATACTTATCTTTTTAATAGTTGCTATAGCTGTTGATACTTTATGCGAAGTGCTATTATTAATAGCGTCAAATGCTATATCTGTTGCCTTATTTCCAAGAGTATCAAAAATATTTCCTGTAAGAGTATTTTCTACTACACTTACACCGTTTATATCTTCATCTCCATCTTTTACTATATATTCAAAGGTAAGTTTATTTGAATTTGCGGTAGTTAAGTCTATAGCTTCCTCTTTTGCTCCAATTTTTATTATTATTTTAGCATCGCTTGAAGTAATATTTTCATCAAAGCTTGCTTCTAAAGTAATTTTATCGCCTATTTCATAGGTCTTGTCTTCTCCTGCATTTGAAAAAATAACTACTCGTTTTAAAACAGGACTTTTTGTATCAACTTCATAATTTACACTTGTATAACTACTCTCATTAGTGTGACCTTCATTATCGATCCAACCTTTTTCAACTACTATTTTATTTGTATCATCATATTGAATACCATCTTTTGGAGTTAAGGTTGCTGTTGCTGTTTTATTCTCATTGCTCCATACTAAATCACTAAGAGTTGCATTTGGTGTAGTTATATTATTTTTGGTAAAAGTCTCATTAACTTCACTAGTAAATTTAATTTCTACGCTTGCATTAGAACCTTTTTTAAACTTTGTTTTGTTTATAGTTATTATTTTTATGCCAGGCAAATGTGCAACTTTTAAAGAAATCGTTGCACTTGCCTCATTTCCTGCTTGATCTTGTACTTTTGCAGTAACTACAGGATTTGTATTAACACGATATATTTCCAACTCAGTTATACTAAAGTAATTCGAAGTTCTATTTGTAGCAACTATCTTTTTAATAAATAATCCATCTAATTGAATGTCAAAATAGTAATCTTTGTCATAAGAAGTTGGTGTGACAGTTTTAACTATCTCATTATTGCTGTCATAAAAATCCCATTTAGCATTTAGTGTATAAGTTCTGTAATTTTTACCTTCACCACCATATAATCTTATATGATCTAAACTCGTTGATACTTTAAATATAGTTGTGAAATTTTTAGTCAATCCTTCTCCAAAATCTGTGGCAGTACTATAACCATAAGCTTTATTTCCATCAAAAATATGTCTTATATCAGCATAACTACTACCTGCCATACTAGCCTTTGTTCCGCTATAAGTTTCAACTACACCTTTGTCTGGATTAGCTACATTTTCTAATAATTTAAGACCTGATTTACTCCAAGTACCATCTATAGTATCAGTAGTACCGGTAACTTTTGTGCTTCCTAGAAAAGTATCTTCAATATATAAATTTACCACTTGGTCATTTTCTGCACTACTTGTCCCTTCTAAGGTTAAGTTTGAAGCTTTCTCTGGAGATATAGTATTCTCCACTTGGTTAAATGTTAATGTTGGAGCTTGAATATCTACAACTACAATTTTTGTAGTTTTTCCTATAGTTATCGTTACATCCCCGTTAAAGCCAGAATCTGGAGTAATAGTATACTTATACACTGTCTTACTTACATTATTGTCCCCAAGTATTTTAAAAGTAGCATTGCTTACTTCTACAGCAGGAGGTATAGCTTTCTGAGCTAGAGTAACTGTGATATCAAAGGCAGCTTTTACTCTAAGTGGTGCGTCGATAACTAGAGTTAAAGGTAAAGCATTTACTTTATCATAGCTAGTAATATTAGCAAAAGTTAAGTTTAGTATTTGTCCATCAGCACCATTAATCTCAGCTTTATTCAACATTAATGAATTAGCTTTTATTTTGATACCATCGTTGTCATAGTCTCCTTCTTTAACCTTATATACAAATGTCAATGTTTTATTATCAGCACTTATAGAATCATATATAGCTTTTTTAATATCTTTGCCTATTTCTAAATCAATAGTAGCTCCTAATGTAATCACTACAGGTGCCGAGATAGTAAGCTCTATTTTAATATCTTCATCTTTTACATAAGTACTATTGCTTTGTGGATTTGATGAAAAATTAATATTTAGTATATGTAGCATCTCAAGAGCCTTTATCTTATGATTTGGCTTATTAAGTATAGTTACAAAAGATAGATCTGTTTTATTTGCCTCATTTCTAAAAGTATCAAAAATATTTCCTGTAAGAGTATTGCCTACTACACTGATACCGTTTATATCTTCATCCCCAGCTTTTACTATATATTTAAAGACAAGTTTATTTGTATTGTTACTTGAAGTAACTACGCTTGCGCTTAAGGTTTTTTCAACTTCCCCGATTTTTATTTTTATTGTAGCATCACCTGCTGAAGTTATCTTTTCATCAAAGCTTGCTTCTAAAGTAATTGTATCGCCTATTACATAGGTCTTGTCTTCTCCTGCATTTGAAGTAATAGCTATATTTGTTATAGCAGGACTTTTTGTATCAACTTCATAATTTACACTTGTATAACTACTCTCATTAGAGTGACCTTTATTATCGATCCAACCTTTTTTAACTACAATTTTATTTGTATTATCATATTGAATATTAGGCTTTGGAGTTAAGATTAGATGTAAAACATTTTTTTCATGAGTCCAGTCCTTACCACTCTCATCATGGTCCACAACAAAAACAAGCTTTGCATTTGCTGCTTCCAGGAAGTTAAGATCAAAAGTCTTGGTACTAACTTCACTATTAAATCTAATTTCTACCTTTGCACTAGAATCTTTTTTTAACTTTGTTTTACCTATAGTTATTTTATTTACGAGAGGAGACTTTTCAACTTCTAAAGAAATCGTTGCACTTGTCTCATTTCCTGCTTTATCTTTTACTTTTGCAGTGAACTTGCGATCAATAGATTGACCATACACTTTAAATTCTGTAACCCTAGCACCTGAAGCTGTTAAAACAAAATCAACTCTATTAAAGTTAATATTAGTACTTAGATTGCCAACAAGTGAACTAGACCATGTTGAAGAGGGACTTGTATAGACTAACTTATCAAAAAGATAAAATTTAACTTTTTGTCCAGGTATTCTAGTGGTCTGTGTGGTTGCAAAAGCTATATAAAATTTACCATTGTTATAAATATCTTTGAAATCATATCTAAAAGTTGTAGCTTCAAAAGTCTCTTTATACGCTCCCCAAGTACTACTAGTACTATTATCCGTTAATATAGAATACCAAGACTCAATACCTCCACTTACTTTTACAAAATTAACATTATTTGAAATGTCATCTACTCTTAAAAGATTTGTACTCGTTGTTATCTGTTGTGGCGAACTTATTCCTAAATTTATATTTTCTTTTTTCCAAATACCGTTTTCATCAACTGTTGCAGTTTTAAAATCAACACCTCCAAAACTTAAGCTTACCTCTTGCCCCTCTTCTGCATTAGTTGTTCCTTCTAATGTTAAGTTTGAAGCTTCATTTTGACCAATTAATTGATTATCTTTGTGTGAAGTAAAGCTTAGTGTTGGAGGAGTTTTATCTACAACTACCGTTTTTGTAGTTTTTCCTATACTTATTGTTAAATTCCCGTTAAAGCCATAATCTGGAGTAATAGTATACTTGTACACTTTTTGATTACTTTCTAATAGTAAAGAAGTACCATTTGATACCGTTATAAGAAGAGCTGTTGTTCTGCTCTTATTTAGAGTGACTGTAATATCAAAGGCAGAATTTACGTACTTTGGTCCTGTGATAACTATAGTTGAAACTAAAGTATCTACCTTAGCATTGCTATTAATAGTTTTAGCAAAAGTTAAGCCTAGTGATTGATTATTAGTATCTAAGATACTACCTTTATTAAGAGTTAATGAATTAGCTTTTATTTTGATACCATCTGTATCATAATCTCCTTGTGCAACTGTATATTTAAAGATAAGTATCTTAGTATATTTGTCTGTTGGCATATATATAGCTTTTTTAATACTCTCACCTATTTCTAAATCAATTGTAGGCTCTCCTAAAACTATTACAGGTTTTGATATCTCAAGCTTTATTTCAATAACTTCACCTTCTACATAAGTATTATTGTCTAGTGGAGTTGACATAAAAGTGATATTGCTTATATCTACTTTAATACTTTGTACTTTATGATCAAGATTACTATCTATATCTGTAAAAGATAAATCTGTTGTATTTGCCTCATTTTTAAAAGTATCAAAAATATTTCCTGTAAGAGTATTGCCTACTACACTGATACCGTTTATATCTTCATCCCCAGCTTTTACTATATATTTAAAGACAAGTTTATTTGTATTGTTACTTGAAGTAACTACGCTTGCGCTTAAGGTTTTTTCAACTTCCCCGATTTTTATTTTTATTGTAGCATCACCTGGTGAAGTTATCTTTTCATCAAAGCTTGCTTCTAAAGTAATTGTATCGCCTATTACATAGGTCTTGTCTTCTCCTGCATTTGAAGTAATAGCTATATTTGTTATAGCAGGACTTTTTGTATCAACTTCATAATTTACACTTGTATAACTACTCTCATTAGAGTGACCTTTATTATCGATCCAACCTTTTTTAACTACAATTTTATTTGTATTATCATATTGAATATTAGGCTTTGGAGTTAAGATTAGATGTAAAACATTTTTTTCATGAGTCCAGTCCTTACCACTCTCATCATGGTCCACAACAAAAACAAGCTTTGCATTTGCTGCTTCCAGGAAGTTAAGATCAAAAGTCTTGGTACTAACTTCACTATTAAATCTAATTTCTACCTTTGCACTAGAATCTTTTTTTAACTTTGTTTTACCTATAGTTATTTTATTTACGAGAGGAGACTTTTCAACTTCTAAAGAAATCGTTGCACTTGTCTCATTTCCTGCTTTATCTTTTACTTTTGCAGTGAACTTGCGATCAATAGATTGACCATACACTTTAAATTCTGTAACCCTAGCACCTGAAGCTGTTAAAACAAAATCAACTCTATTAAAGTTAATATTAGTACTTAGATTGCCAACAAGTGAACTAGACCATGTTGAAGAGGGACTTGTATAGACTAACTTATCAAAAAGATAAAATTTAACTTTTTGTCCAGGTATTCTAGTGGTCTGTGTGGTTGCAAAAGCTATATAAAATTTACCATTGTTATAAATATCTTTGAAATCATATCTAAAAGTTGTAGCTTCAAAAGTCTCTTTATACGCTCCCCAAGTACTACTAGTACTATTATCCGTTAATATAGAATACCAAGACTCAATACCTCCACTTACTTTTACAAAATTAACATTATTTGAAATGTCATCTACTCTTAAAAGATTTGTACTCGTTGTTATCTGTTGTGGCGAACTTATTCCTAAATTTATATTTTCTTTTTTCCAAATACCGTTTTCATCAACTGTTGCAGTTTTAAAATCAACACCTCCAAAACTTAAACTAACCTCTTGCCCCTCTTCTGTATTAGTTGTTCCTTCTAATGTTAAGTTTGAAGCTTCATTTTGACCAATCAATTGATTATCTTCATGTGAAGTAAAGCTTAGTGTTGGAGGAGTTTTATCTACAATAACCTCAATCTTGGTATCTGAAATTTTACTTCCAACTCTTGTAAACAATGTATCTTTTTTTATTGATACAGATACAGTAGCTTTTGTTGTAATACTGCTTGTATCAATAGCAAGCGTATATTTTTTATCATTAATTTTTGTTAGTGAGGATATAGTCGCATTTGTTATCTTTAACTTTGTTATATCAAAACCTATTACATCTTTGCTAAATTCCAGTGTAATATTAAAATCTTTATTTACAAGTAATTTAGGAGTAGTAAATGTTGGAATCATTGGTTCTGTATCTTTTAAAATAGTTATACTTCTACTTAGATTATTAACTGTAGCAATTATTGTGATATCTCCATCATCTAATGAAGAAATATCAATATTATCTATGCTCCACTTATCATCTGACACTGTAGTAGTGTTAGTAATAGTTCCTATTTTTAAAGTTAAGACTTCATTATTAAGATTTTTTGCTTTTCCTGATACCTTAGTATTATATGCTTCAAAGCTATTAATAATATTATCAACCATTATAATTGAATCTATAAAAAGCGTAGGGGTAGAAGCAGGAAGATTTATTGTAAAAGTTTTTCTTGCAAAATTACTATTTCCTGCTTCATCACTCATCACTGCTTTTATAGTATAAGTATCATTTTCTAGGTTATTCGTATTACTAAGAGTTAAACTCCAATTTTTAGTATTATCTACTGTTGCAGTGTCTTTGCTATTGTTAAACTCTATAGTTATAGTAGCTCCAACTTGTCCTGTTCCTGTAATAGTAACAGTCTCAGTAAAACTTGTTAATGTAGAAATATCATCAATAGTTGGTTTTGGCATAGCTTTAGTATTTACTTTTTGAATATGTTTTGCTTGTAAATTCCCTATACCATTTTTATCATTTAGTTTATCTGTTTGTATTGTAAGAGTTAAATCTCCTTTATAATCTTCTGGTGGTGTTACTTTTAAACTATAACTATCACCACTTCCTGTAAAGTTTGATTTTACAGCAGTAGCAGGAACTATATCTATATCCTCTATAGTAAAAGAAGTACTAGGTGATGATAATTTAAAGGTATATTTAATCTCTTTATTTGTAACCTTATCTTGGTCATCTGTGATAGTTATTGTAACTGGTTTTGTTGCAACTTCATAGTTTTTACTAGTTGTCAATGAAGCATTAAATCCAGCTTTATTAGTCCAAGTATTTTTTAAAGTGATTACATTTGTTGCATCATTTATATTTATATTTGGTGTAAAATTTATATATTTTTTATAATCATTATTTGGGTCAGTTTGCAGAGTACCTAAAGTTCCATTTGGTGCAATAATATCATCTTTTCCAAAACTGTTTAAATCTGTATTTGGACTTAAAGTTATAGAGATATTTATATCTTCCCCAAGTTTTACAACAGTTTTATCTAAACTAATTTTTGCAGTTGCTTTTATAGCTGGTATTAAATCCCTGATAACTTCTTCTGAAGTGCTTCCATATTTATTTGTAGCATACAATTTTACTTTTGTATCTTCCATAAAGGGACTTAACCAATCATGATTTGTTATATTGTTGGCATAATCTTTATGAGACTTTATAGTATCCCAATGTATTTGGTCATTTGATACTTGTAAACTTAAAACTTCTGCCTTTCTTCCTGCCCCAGTATCCAATGAAACTGATGCAATAGAATATTTTTCAAATAAATCTAAATCTAAATAATATTCTCCGCTTGGCATATGTGCCATACCGTTTCCGTAAGAACCATAATTACCTCTTATTCCATTAATAGCACCCTCTGCTGAATATAAATCATCTAATTCGATTGCTTTTACATAGTCATCATCAACTTTTTTAAACAGGCTAATTTCTTTATTAAGCTCTAATTTCTTACCTTTTGGGTCTAAAACTACAAGTTCTACAATCTGGAGCCACGAATTAGTTTTTTCAAAATATGCTCTTACATATCTATACTTCTTACTAAAATAAGCTCTAGGGATTATTGCTTCAAATTTACCATTTTTAACCACAAAATCTCCAACTTTTAATTCGCCTACTTTTGCAGTTATTTTTTGATCATCTTCAATATTTGAAACACCTGTTATAAGTACTCCATCATCTACTAAATGTTTTGTATTATTTAAAGGTGTAGTAATACTAATAGTTGGCTTGCTTGTACTAAAAAAGCTAGTTTCTGTAGTTAGAGTATTGCTATTTCTAGCTTTATCTTCTACTGCCCCTGCTTCTATTTTAAGACTTATATCTCCATCATAGCTAGTTGGTGCATTTATTTTTATCGTTATAGTTTTCTTATTCTCATTTAAATCTATCTTGTTGATACTTCCTTGATTTATACTAAATTTATTTGTATCTTTTATAGTTATCTCTTCACTTGCTTCTATAGTTACAGTAAAATCCTTATTTTGATTCTTGGGTATTTTAATAGTAAGAGTGGGAACTAGTGTATCAATTATAATATTCTTAGCATTAATTAAGCTATTCAATTCTAGTTTCACATCAAGACCAACAATATTTTGTAATTGTGCAAAATTTAAGTTAAGTGAGTTTTTTACTATACTTGCACCTTGTTTTGCTGTATCTTTATCTTGAACTATATAGCTAAAGTACATCTTAGTATCTTCTATTGTTTTATATTGGGCTTTTACAAGCTTATCTCCAAGTTTCAAGGTAAGACTTGGCTTAAGCTTAGATGTAGTAAGCACTACATTTTCATTAAACTCTAAAATAGCCGTTATTGTATCGCCTGCTTTATAATAAATACTTGGCTTTGTTTCAAAATAGCTATGTTGTATAGTAGATCCTGTAGTACTTACTTTATGATTTTCATCACTAGCTATTGCAACATTGTTTAAAAAGATATTCTCTCCAAAAGAATTAGCAGCTATAGCATTAGAATTTATACTTATCCCATTGGTATCTTTATCACCACTTACA
Source organism: Halarcobacter sp. (assembly GCA_965243765.1). Classification (GTDB taxonomy): domain Bacteria; phylum Campylobacterota; class Campylobacteria; order Campylobacterales; family Arcobacteraceae; genus Halarcobacter. Next base: position 623,885 of record CBDEWB010000018.1, on the reverse strand, counting down.
ATAAGGTACTCAAAGAGAATTGTATTGTCATTTCCACTTTTATAACTAGCTTCTTTTACCGTCTCATCTAAGGTAAATTTTAATTTAGCATTAGTATTTGTTATTGTAATAGCCTTAGTAAACTCTACTTTAAACTCTACTTTATCACCTGTTGTATATGTTTTATCTGCACCTGGATTTGAACTAATACTTATAGAACTAATTGACGTTATGGTACTATTTATTTTAATATTTGTATTTTCAGGTACATTTTCATAACTAATATTTGCATCATTTGTTGATAATAATTTTATAGAACCTTCATTTAAATCAATATCTCCTTTAGGGATGCTCATAGCACTATATAGATCTCCTGCTTGTACTTTATATATAAAATTTAATACTTTTGTATTAATAGCATTTTTAAAAGTAGCCTTTGCTTCAACAGTTGTATCATCTGCTTTATGTAAAAGTATTTTTATGCTTGGAATGCCTTTTACTATTACACTTTCTTCAAAAGCAACTCTAATATTAATCTCTTCATTTGTTACAAAAGGTATGGTATCATCCACATGAGGTAATATAAAAATATTATTAATTTTACCTATTAGGGTATCTATACTAAAAGAGGCACTGCTTGTATCACTTGAAGGATGATTATTAAAAAGGTCTGTAAAATTTTGTCCGACAATTATTTTTACATCATCTACTTTAATCTCAGAATTTGGAGTAAATATTACACTTTTTTCTGTATCACTTATATGAGAATTTTTTCAGTATTTAGTTCAATGCTTACTGTAGGAACTGTGATATCCATATTTACAGTTTGATTTACACTTTTATTACCTACATCATCTTGTACATTTGCACTTATATATCATCTATATCAAAATCTTGTACTGCCTCATTGAAGTTTATAGTAGCTTTTAGCTTTTTATCTACTAGAATTGTCGTGCTGTCTAGTGTAATTGTGACTGTAGGAACCGTGATATCCATATTTACAGTTTTGGTTACACTAGCTTTATTACCTAATTTATCTTTTACACTTGCATTTATATAAGCTTTTGTGACAGGACTCTTAAGTGCAGTATTAATACTTGTAAGTAAATTAACCTTTTTACTCCAAGTTCCATCAGCTTGTACCTCTACATCAAAAATATCATTTACTTTTACTGTTTGTCCAGCTTCAGCATCTGTCGTACCTGATATATTCATATTTTGCATCTCTTTTAAAGTATAAATCTTATCTTCTATTGGATTTGTAATGCTAAGTGTAGTATTATTATCAAATTTGATAGTTTTTTCTTGCTTTTTACTTTTTAACCCGCTTGTATCTGTAAATGCTGCTGCTTGAAAAGTTACTTTTATATCTTGATTTTTTTCATTACTTTTAGTATCTGCTTTTAAAGTCATTTTTAAAGTTGCAGATTTTTTATCCGCTGCAAGCTTGAATTCACTTACATCAAAAAGAGCAGAAACGCTAATCTTACTCTTATCTATACTGCTTAACTCTTTTGAACTGCTTAGTGTTATTGTGAAATCTTTATTTACTTTCTTAGGAGCAGTAATTACAAGAGTTGGTTTAATACCATCAATTTTTGTATTATTACTTGTAGCAAAGTGATTTAAGGCTACATCTTTATCATTTATGCTACTTTTTAAAGTTGTACCACTTTTTAAAATTAAAGAATTTTTTATGAGGTTAAACCCACTAATTGAGCTATCATTTTCTACAATAGTATAAGTAAATATTAACTTATTAGCCTCTTGTGAGAAAAACGCCATACTTATATCTTCTGACCCAATTTTTGCTTTTAGAGAAATACCTGTTCCTTCTAAGGTAACATTTGAGTTAAAAGTAAAGCTTGCTTTTAGAGTATCTCCTACAATTGCTGTTTCATTTAAACCTGATTTTGTTGCACTTAGAGTTATATCTTTTATATAAGGAGTCAATGAGTTTACAGTTTGTCCTTTTATATTTGATATTTGAGCATTATATAAAAGAACGCTATCATTAGAACTTTTGATCGTACCTTCAGCTAAAAGCATAGCATTTTTTGATATAGATATACCATCTGCATCAAAAGAATTATCTTCAACTGTATATGTGAAATTTATATTAGTACCGCTTCCATTTTTATATATAGCTTTAACTGTTTTATCACCTACAACTAAACTTAAAGTTGGAGTATTTGTTACTGTTACATCGTTACTAAATGTCACTTTGAAGTTAATCTTATCATCTTTTACATATGAAGTCTTAGATGGATTTGATGTAACAATAATAGAAACAATCCCATCTTTATCTGTATTTACTATATGTCTATCATCAGGATCTATTGCAGTAAAAGCAGGATTAACGTTTGCTGTTGATTCTATATCTTTTATCGTATTAGTATTACTTACGTTTATATCAGCATCAACTGAGATAGCAGTTGCACTGTCGCCACTTTTTATACTATATGCAAAAAGCAATATTTTTGTACCACTTCCACTTAGATAGCTTGCTTGTTTCGTTGTACTACTCCCGTTCAGCCCGATATTTAAAGAAGGAGTTCCTGCAACAGTTACTTTTTTATTAAAAGCAACTCTTATTTTTACACTCTCTCCTATATGATATGGGGTAGAATGTAAAGCAAAACTCACTTGGTTTACTACTGTAAGCTTTGTATAAATTTTATAATTTTCACTTTCATATTTTTCTGATGCATTAATACCCGCAAAATTTTTCCAATCTTTTCCAATCTTTATGGTATTAACTGATGCATCTATTTCGGGAGTTGGAATAAATATGGCAGTTGCTACTGTTTTATTATCCACTGTAGTAAAGTTTATACTATTTATTTCCCCATTTGTAACTATGAAATCATCTTTTGTAAATGTACTAGTCTTAATTTTTGTATCAAAGTTCACAGTTATTTGCATTGTTTTGCCATTAAGTATTAAAGACTTATCTAACTTTATAGATGTGATATCTGGATGCTTTGTAATGTTAAAATTAATACTTGTTGAAGCTTTGTTACCTGTGGTACTTTCAACAGAAGCTTTAAAACTTAAATTAATGGCATTGATTTTCATTTCACTAAAAGAAAACCAATCATCTCCTGTTTTTGTAACTATTATCTTTTTAATAGGGGTAAGTACGTGAGGGAATACTTTATAATACCTATCTTCATCATACTTATCTTTTTGTATAGTTTTTACTATATTTTTATCTGTATCGTAAAAATCCCATCTTGCATTGAGGGCATAATTTCTAGCTCCACCCCAAATATCAATGAATTTTATAAATTGTGGGTTTGTAAAAGTTATAGTAAATGTTGCACCATTTTTGTATCTGCCAAAATCTGTAGAATAACTCTTGCCATATTGCTTATTTCCATCAAATAAATTTCTCAAATCATTAAACCCCTGAGAATTACTACTAATCGTAGCATAATTGTCTTTAGTTTTATAGCTTACTAATGGCTTGGTACCTGTATACAACTTTTGTATCTCTTGGATTAATCCTGTAATATGTTGACTCCATTTATTATTTTCATCAACTGTTGTAGTCCCTATAATCTTATTTGTTGTTACATTTGTGATAGTAACTTTACTTGGTTTTATTGCATTTTTTGTTTTACCTTTAAGAGTTATGTCTAAAGCTTCACTTTCATCAATAAATTGACCTTCTTTATGTGAGGTTATAGTAATTGTTGGATACTTAGAATTAAAACTACGTGTATATAAATCTTTTTCCTTATTTCCATTTCCTGCAATACTTTCTACAGCATTTTTGTTTAAAATGATTTTTAAAGTACCTTCGTCATCATCTTTGGGTTTAAAGGTAACAGTATAAATTTTACTTGTCGGGTTATAAACATTTGATATCAAATCTACATTTTTTAATATAAAATTATCTTTCATTGGAAGTTTCATAGGTGTTACAAATGTATCAAATTTAAAACTAATCTTAAATTCATTTTCATTAAGTAAAGAGGTTGTAGGAATAATAAGCTCAGATATTGTAGGACTAAGTGTATCTTTTAATATTTTATCATTATAAGTTAGAGTTTTTATATTACCATTTTTAGAAGCTTTAATCACTAAAGTAAGTGCACCTTCAGGCAATGAACTTATATTAATTCCTTTAGTAGCCCATTTTCCATCATCATTTACATTGGCATCTACTTTGTCAAGTGTAGCAATTGTCACTTCTACTTTCCTACCGTTAGTAGTACCACTTATAATAACTCTTTCCTCTTCAGCTTTAGAGATAATACCATCTTCCATAATAGGAAAAGTTACCTCAAGAGTTACCTCTCTTGTATCAACTTTAATACTTTTAGAAACTAGTTTCTTTTCATCATCAAGTTTATTTCCTTCACTACTAAGCTTATTTCCTGCTTTATCTTCTATATCTAGATTAATACTTACAGTAATAGCTTTTGTGCTATTATCATTTGCTATTACAGCTAAAGTCCACTTTTTATCAGTAATTACTGATTTAAAAGTAGATTTTTCTCCATTTTGTACAGTAATATCATTCGCAGTAAAACTCTTTATTTCTTCGCTAAAAGAAAATGTAAAAGTTACGGTATTATCAGTTTTGTTTAATGTATCCACACTCTTATCATTAGTAATTGTAACTGTTGGTTTAGTCGTATCTATTTTAAGAGTTTTTTTGCTCTTAAGACTCTCCGTACCAAAAACAGTAGTAGTATATGCTACTACCTCTGATGATGTTCCATTGCTAGGAAGTTCTGTTACCTCATATTTTACACTCCATTTTCCATCTGAACCTACATTTTTAACTGTTTTTGAAATATCATTATAAGTAACGGTTACTTTTATATCAGGTGTAGCAGTTCCTGTAATATTTACAGCACTTTTACTCTCAAGGGAATTTATAATATCATCATCTGCAATAGTATTTACAGTAGGAGCATCTGGTACTAAAGTTGCATCAATTATAGAGATATTTACATTTGCGGTGTTGTCATCTTCCCCATTAGTCATGGTATAAGTAAAAGAAATAGTTCCTGTGTCTGTAGAAGTGTTTGTATATTTTATCTTATTGTCATCTATAATTTCAGCTGTACCAATATTGGGTACTGTTACACTTTTAATAGTTAAATCTTTGTTATCTATCCCTTTATCATCATTAGCAAGAACATCTATAATTATAGAGTTCTCGGTATTTTTCATAGTTTTTTTGTCATCTTTAGCTGTAATTTCATTAACATTTGTAACTGGAATATTTAACGTTACTTTCTTACTAGCTCCTGCCTTATTTGAAGCACTTATTTTTAAAATGTACGTATGAGTAGTATTTACAGAGAAATCAATATGACTCTTTTCTGCTATTTTTACTACCCCTTTGTTATTAACAGTAAAATTATTATTATCATCACCACTTGTTATCGTAAAACTATCAATTATTTTTTGATCTTCTAAAGCATTTAAAGCACTTGAAATTGTAGCTATAGATGTACCTTTTTTTATATCTTCTGCTATATTTTCTGTTGTTTTTGGAGTAGCTAAAAGAGGTGGCGTATCTAATACATTTGTTACGTTTATAGTTACTGTTTTAGCAGAACTATTTAAAAGGCTATCTTTTACAGTAATCTCTAAAGTATACTTTTTTGTTGTTTCATAATCTAAAGCTTTTTTTAAGCTTAACTTACCTTTTGTTGTAATAGTAAAATTATCATCAGAGATACTATAAGTTACGTCCTTATCATCATCGTTTACCTTTGATGTATAAATAACAGTATCTGTACCTGTATCTTCACTTACATATATATTACTCACACTCGTCCAAAGAGGTGCAGCGTTATCTATTGCTAAATTTTTAACCTCTTGCCCTGCAATAGTTAAAAAATTTGTAATTTCTGTATCAACTAAAGTAATCTTAGAAGCAATTACTTCAGAAATACTTCCACTACCTGCTGTTATTGTAATCTCTATACCTGTATCTTGTGAAATATTCCCCTGTGGTATATCAAAACTACCTGTAGTACCTGCATTATTGGCAAATGTAATTTCCATAGTCCCAGCTGTTGTAATATTTATATCTTGATTAAATTTTAGTGTTGCTTGTACTGTTTGATTTTCTTTTAGTCTTGTAGAGTTAGGAGATTTTAATTCAATACTTGCTACTTGTGGTTTAACTGAAACATTTAAGCTGACAGTTCTAGTTATTGTATTCTTATAGATATCTGTTGCTGTTATCGTAATTGGAAATGTTTTTGGTTTTGGTTCTTCTGAAGCACCATTTAAAAGACCGTTTGTATCCAATATGATTCCCTTAGGTAGTGGACTTTTAGTAGTAAATGTCAAGGTAGTCTGCCATTCGTTAGTCTCATATGGTTTAGTTTTGAATTTATCATTATCATCTGGGTCACTAAAGTGCTTATTGAAATTTAAGTTATAGCTTATTTTACTTATCAAGTTAAACGGTTTTGATTCACTCTCACTAAGATTAGAGGTAGTTTCTTTATTGCTTGTACTGCTTAATGTAACCGTTTCTTTACCAACTGAAAGTGTAACACTTCTTGTTTCATTAAAATCTTTACTATTTGTAATTATCACTGTGACTGTTGAGTCGTTGTTTATATAAACAATATCTTTACCATTTTCATCTTTTGCCTCAAAAGTGGCAAATGATTTTTTATTTTTAAAGTGAACAAGTACTTTGGTGTCAATATCTTTAACGCTTAGAGTAAATTCTGTTTTTCCTTCTCTTTTTTGATTGGTTTTGATTAGAGTTCCAGTTATTATTGGAGTTATGTCATATGTCTTTTGTTGATTTTTAATAAAAGTTATTACTTCAGTGTTGATACCTTTTTTGATAGTGTTATCTTCAAGAGCACCTTTTATCTTCGTATTAGAGTCTTCACTTAATACACCATTATCTTTAATATCATTATAAAAATTTTCAATTTTTGCTTTTACATTTGATACTTTACTATCTGACAATTTAGCAAATACAGCTAGAAAAGTACCATATTTCCCTGCATCTCCATCATCTAGTTCAATTTTGTCTTTACCTAAGATTTTAGGTTTAACTTTTGTAGGATTAAAACTACTTCCTGTTAAAATTCTTGCTATATTTTTATTTACATCTTCAATTATACTTTTTTTATTTGCAAGTTTAGTGATATCTTCGTACATATCTTCTAACTCTTGTGCAGCTATATCAGTCACAGGCGTAACATTTACTGTTTTAACTTTTTTATCATCAGATATCACAGAAATAGCTTCTAAGTTTAAATCTTTTGCGTCTTGTTTTATGCCTGAAATTTCATCAATATAACTACCACCTTTTGCAGTAACTTTAATAGCTCCTGTGTATGTACCAATATCTAAAGAGTAATCTCCTTTAATATCTGTTAGCACGGTATTTAATAATTTATTAGTATCCAGTCTAAATGCTTTTACTTCTGCTTTATATATAGGTCCTTTTGCAATATTTCCATGTAGCATAATAATAGATGATGAAGCAGTGTCATCAGCTTTATCAAAGAAGCTATGTTCACCACACCCTGTGCTTATTATGGTTATTATTGCAAATAATAATCCTGTAAATATTTTTTTGTAATTCATAGTTATTTCCTAGCATTATTTTAATAGCTACATAATAACTTTAAATAACTTTAAATAACTTTAAATAACTTTAAATAAATTATATTTAATTATATGGTAGTATTTATGTAGTAGTGTGCTGTTTTAGAGAGACTTGGTAGTTTTAAGTTGTTTATTGCAGTGCTAATTTTTTTATTAAGTCAGATTTTTGTATTCTTGTATAAAATTCTCAATATTTTCAGCTACCATTTTTATAAGTCTAATTCTAGCTTCAATACTTGCCCAACCTATATGAGGAGTTAAAACTAACTGCTCTTTATTTTTAATATTTAATAAAGGATTTGATTTTGCTATTGGTTCTTTTGATACTACATCTATACCACAGTATATCTCTTGTGAATCTATGATTTTTGCTAAAGCATCTTCATTTATAATTCCACCACGTCCAAGGTTTAGTAAAATAGCACCTTTTTTGATATTTTTCATATTTTTATAATTTAATAAATTTTTAGTACTCTCATTTAGGGGACAATGAATACTTATGATATCACTAGTTTTAAGTAATTCGTCAAGTTTCACTCTTGTATATTCGCTATTTGAGTTTTTTCCTGAAGTTGAATAATATACTACTTCACAAGCAAAAGCTTTTGCTTTTTTTGCTAAGTTTGAGCCAATACTTCCAAGTCCAATAATTCCAAGTCTTTTTCCATCTAATTCATAAAAAGGTTTATCTATATGAGTAAAAATTACTGATTTTTGCCATTTCCCATCATCTACATATTTTTTATAATAGTTTAATTTTTCTACAAAATGGAAAATCATTGCAAAAGATAGTTGTACTACTGAAGAAGTAGAATACCCTGCTACATTTTTTACTTCAATATTATTTTCTTTTGCAAATTCTAAATCTACATTATTCATACCAGTTGCACTAATACAAATAAGTTTTACAGATGAATCTTGAAGTTCATCTTTTTTAACTAATACTTTATTTGTGATTACAATATCTGCATCTTTTATTCTATCTTTTGTTTGATGAGCAAAAGTTACATCATAAGAGGTTACATTTGCTAAACTATTAAAGACATCAACATTTATATCAAAACCTAAAGTTGCTCTATCTAAAATTACAATTTTCATATGATACCTTTTATTTAGTTCCTCTTTTGTCCAGTTTTTGGATGAGTAAGCTCTTTTTGTAAATCAATACTAAGATTATTATAAAAAAGCTCTCCATAGTCTGTAGTTCTATTAATAATCTCATAAGCTTGCAATATACTATTGTTGTATCTTACAGCATCTTGTAATATTTTTATAATTTTAACTGATTCTAAAAAATTTACATGAGAAGGAGCTTCTACTGGTGAAGAGTAATATTTATGCATTCTTTCAACTAAATTTTTATTTCTTATTTCTATAAAAACTGACTCAATTGGTGATTTAAAAAATAGAACTTTTTGTTTTACATTTATTGAAATATATGTTGTTTCCATTCCATAGATTTTTCTTGAAAAAGAATCAAAGAAAAATAATTTCTTATTATAATTATTGTGAAATATTGCATACATTAATTCTAATATTTTTATTTTTTCATCTCTTGTGTAAAAGTTACCAATAGTGGCAAAACAGAAAGATAATACAGATTTTATTGAGTACCATTCAGTTGTATCATAATCATATTTCAACATTTGTTGAATTCTTTCTTGTTTTAACTCTTCAATTTCAGTAGAAGTTTTTGATCTATAAACTTTTTTTACAGCAGTATCTCTATACATTGGTCCTGGAAATTGAGCTTGAATTACAAACCTTCTATTTTTCTCTATCTCCATAATATATTTTAATCTATCATAATAGTCTTCATCAATAATTCTTACTTCTTTTTGTGGAATTTGAGTAATTGATTTGATAAACTCTTCCCCGCTACAACCATCTTCCCAAATAAAATCAGGATATCGAAAGATATTACAGATTTTATCTTTAACACTCTCATTTGGTTCAATATCTGCTATATTATCAATCCATGAAGTAACAGTTCTTCTATCTTTTTGTATTAAAGATGCAAACTTTGATATGCTTAAATTTGATCGTTTAAAAATCTCTATAAATTTTTCTATTCCATTCTTATGTGTCATAATTATAACCCTAGCAAAACATTTGAAATATTGTACCATTTTAAGACATAAGACCAAATATTGTACAAAATCATTTTTTTGTAAAAAAATTGTAATTTCTAAAACAAAAACTATACAATCAATTTATATTAAACTCTTGTATAATTTACCTAAATAAAAACATGAAGGATATATATGAGCGCAGGAAAAATATTTAGAGACGCATTAAATGAAGAGGCTCCTTTACAAATTGTTGGTGCAGTAAATGCATATTCAGCATTACAAGCTACAAAAGTAGGTTATAAAGCCTTATACCTTTCAGGCGCAGGTGTTGCAAATTCATCTTACGGTTTACCTGATTTAGGTATGACTATGTTAGAAGATGTTTGTATTGATATTAGAAGAATTACTTCTATTACTGATGTTCCATTATTAGTTGATGCTGATACTGGTTGGGGACATGCATTTAATATTGCAAGAACTGTAAGAGAAATGACTAAAGCTGGAGCTGCTGGAATTCATCTTGAAGATCAAGTTGCTGCAAAAAGATGTGGACACAGACCTAATAAAAAGTTAGTTTCAACTCAAGAAATGTGTGATAGAATTATTGCTGCTGTTGATGCAAAAACAGATCCTGATTTTGTTATTATGGCTAGAACTGATGCTCATGCTAGTGAAGGTCAACAAGCTGCAATTGACAGAGCATTAGCTTATGTTGAAGCAGGAGCTGATATGATTTTTGCAGAAGCAATTCATACACTTAAAGAGTACAAAGAGTTCACAAATGTAATCAAAGTTCCAGTACTAGCAAATATTACTGAGTTTGGTTCAACTCCAATGTTTACTACTGAAGAATTAGGTTTAGTTGGAATTTCAATGGTTTTATATCCATTATCAGCCTTTAGAGCAATGAACAAAGCCGCTTTAACTGTATATCAAGACTTAAGAGAGAAAGGTACACAAGAAGGTACGTTAGATATTATGCAAACTAGAATGGAATTATACGATATGTTAGGTTACCATGAATATGAAAATAAGATGGATACACTATTTTCAAAAGGTAAAGCTAAATAATTCAAATTAAGAAAATAAATACCAAGGAAGAACTATGAGTACTACAACTACAGGATTTAAACCAAAAAAATCTGTTGCACTTTCAGGCACATCTGCTGGGAATACTGCAATTTGTACAGTTGGAAAAACTGGAAATGATTTACATTATAGAGGATATGACATCTTAGAATTTGCTGACAAAGCTGAATTTGAAGAGATTGCATATTTAATTGTTCATGAAAAATTACCAAATATTGAAGAGTTAAAAGCATATAAAGAAAAACTTAGATCTTTTAGAGATATTCCAAATGGTGTAAAAGTTGCATTAGAGCAACTACCAAAAACTTCTCATCCAATGGATGTTATGAGAACAGGTTGTTCAGTACTTGGTACTATTGAATCTGAAGATGAGGCTCATCCAAAAGCTGCTGCACAAGATATTATTAATAGATTAATGGGATCATTTTCTTCTATACTTTTATACTGGTACCACTTTGCGTATAATAATAAAAGAATTGATATAGTAACTGATGATGATACAGTTGGTGGACATTTCTTACACTTATTACATGGTGAAAAACCAAAAGAATCTTGGGTAAAAGCCATGCATGTATCTTTAATCCTTTATGCAGAACATGAGTTTAACGCTTCAACTTTTACTTCAAGAGTAATTGCTGGAACAAATTCAGATATGTTCTCATGTATCACTGGTTCAATTGGAGCTTTAAGAGGTTCAAAACATGGTGGAGCCAATGAAGTTGCATTCAGAATTCAAGAAAGATATTCAACAGCAGATGAAGCAGAGGCTGACATCAAGGCAAGAATGGCAAAAAAAGAAATTATTATTGGTTTTGGACATCCTGTTTATACTACAAGTGATCCAAGAAATGTAGTTATTAAAAAAGTTGCTAAAAATTTAGCAGAAGAAAATAATGATATGCTAATGTATGATGTGGCTGAAAGAATTGAAACAATTATGTGGGAACAAAAGAAAATGTTCCCAAATCTTGACTGGTTCTCTGCAATTTCATATAATCAAATGAAAATTCCAACAGATATGTTTACTCCAATTTTTATTATAGCAAGAGTTACTGGATGGGGTGCACATGTAATTGAGCAAAGAGAAGATGGTAAAATCATTAGACCATCTGCGACTTACACAGGACCTGAAGGATTAAAATTTATTCCACTAGAAGACAGATAAAACTTAAATACTTTATAATATTCTAGTGCCTCTTTGGCAAACACTATAAAGATGAGCAAAGCTCATCTTTATTAATTTAAACTAAATGGATATAAATATGACAAATGATAAATATCTTAAAAAATTAGAAGGTTTTGATACAAGCTTTTATGATGTAAAAGCAGCTGTTGAAGATATTAAAGAAGGAAGTTTTTCTAAACTTAACTATACTTCAAGAGTACTAGCTGAAAACCTTTTGCGAAAATGTCCAAGTGAAGATTTAAAAGATTCACTTATTCAATTAATTGAAAAAAGAACTGATCAAGATTTTCCTTGGTACCCAAGTAGAGTTGTTACACATGATATTTTAGGACTTACTGCTTTAGTAGATTTAGCAGGCTTAAGAGAAGCAATTGCTGATGCTAGTGGAGATCCTAAAAAAGTTAATCCTGTTGTTCCTATACAACTTATAGTTGATCACTCTTTAGCTGTTGAGTGTGGTGGATTTGAAAAAGATGCTTTCCAAAAAAATAGAGATATTGAAGATAGAAGAAATGCAGATAGATTCCACTTTATTAACTGGGCAAAAGAAGCTTTTGATAATGTAGATGTTATTCCTCCAGGAAATGGTATTATGCATCAAATCAACTTAGAAAAAATGTCTCCTGTTATTCATAATGTTGATGGAATTGCATCTCCTGATACACTAGTTGGAACAGATTCACATACCCCTCATGTTGATGCACTTGGTGTTTTAGCTATTGGTGTTGGTGGATTAGAGGCTGAAAATGTAATGCTTGGAAATCCATCTTATATGAGAACTCCTGAAATTATAGGTATAAATGTAGTAGGAAAAAGAGCTGCTGGAATTACTGCAACTGATATTGCACTTACTTTAACATCATATTTGCGAGATCAAAATGTTATTTCTGCTTACTTAGAATTCTATGGTCAAGGTTTAGAGTACTTGAACTTAGGAGATCGTGCTACTATTTCTAATATGACTCCTGAATATGGAGCAAGTGCAGCTATGTTTGGAATTGATGAACAAACTTTAGATTATTTAACTTTAACAAGAAGAGAATCAAAACAAGTTAAACTAGTTGAAGCTTATGCAAAAGCAAATGGTTTATGGGCAAGTTCTTTAAGCGAAGCTACATATGCAAGAGAATTAACATTTGATTTATCAAGTGTTACAAGATCATTAGCAGGTCCTTCTAAACCTCATAAACTTGTACCTATTTCAAGTCTGAAAGCTGAAGGAATTGCTGATTCTAGTGTTGAAATTGGTGAAACTGATATGCCAGATGGTGCAATTTTAATTGCTGCAATTACTTCATGTACAAATACTTCAAATCCTAGAAATGTTATTGCTGCTGGTTTAGTTGCAAAAAAAGCAAATGAATTAGGATTGAAAAGAAAACCATGGGTTAAAACATCACTTGCACCTGGTTCTAAAATAGTTGAAGAGTATTTAAAAGACTCTAAACTTCTTCCTGAATTAGAAAAATTAGGATTTGGAATAGTAGGTTTTGCTTGTACTACTTGTAACGGTATGAGCGGTGCTTTAGATCCTGTTATTCAAAAAGAAGTAATTGATAAAGATATTTATTCAACTGCTGTTTTATCAGGAAATAGAAATTTTGATGGAAGAATTCATCCATATGTAAAAGAAGCATTTTTAGCATCACCTCCATTGGTTGTAGCTTATGCCTTGGCTGGTTCTATTAGATTTGACATTGAAAAGGATTCTTTAGGAAATGATAAAAATGGAAATCTAATTATATTAAAAGATTTATGGCCAAGTGATGAAGAAATTAATGCAGTTGAAAAAGCTTCTGTTAGACCTGAAATGTTTGCAAAGATTTATGATCCAATGTTTGCAAAAAGAGTATTAGGTGATATAGAAATATCACCATTTTATAAATGGAACAGACAAAGTACATATATAAATAAACCACCTTATTGGGAAGATAAATTTATGGGTAAACCAGCTTTAAAAAACATGTTACCTTTAGGTGTATTTCCTGATAATATCACTACTGATCATTTATCACCATCAAATGCGATTTTACCTGAAAGTGCTGCAGGACAATATTGTCTTAAAATGGGTTTACCTATAAATGACTTAAACTCTTATGCAACACATAGAGGGGATCATTATACTGCTCAAAGAGCAACTCTGGCTAATCCAAAACTATATAATGAAATGGTTAAAGATGAAAATGGAGATACTAAGCAAGGGTCTTTAACTACTATTATGCCAGAAGGTAAAAAGAGTAGAATGTGGGAAGCAATTGAAACATATATGGAAAGAAAACAACCATTAATCATAATAGCTGGAACTAACTATGGGCAAGGGTCTTCTAGGGATTGGGCGGCTAAAGGTATTAGACTTGCTGGTGTTGAAGTTTTAATTGCTGAATCAATTGAGAGAATTCATAGAACAAATCTTGTTGGAATTGGAGTTTTACCATTACAATTTAAAAATGGAGATACTAGACATACTTATAATATTGATGGATTTGAATCTTATGAAGTTTCTGGTGAAATTAAAGCAAGAGGTGATTTAAACGTTATCATGACAAGAGCTAATGGGGAAGTTATAAATATTCCTGTTACTTGTAGATTAGATACTTCTGCTGAAGTTGAAGTATATAATGCTGGTGGAATCTTACAAAAATTTGCTAAAGATTTCGTAGCTAGTAAATAATAAAACTATATAAAGAAATTAAAAAGATTTTTGTATACATTTTTTTAAAGGATATTTAATGAGTTATGAACCACAATTTAAAGTAAAAGCAACATATATGAGAGGTGGAACTTCTAAAGGTATTTTTTTTAATATTGCAGATTTACCAAAAGAAGCACAAGAAGATACAAAAAAAAGAGATAAACTTATTCAACGAATTGTAGGTTCACCAGATGTTTATAAAAAACAAATGGATGGTATGGGAGGCGCATCTTCTAGTACTTCAAAAGCTATCTTAGTAGGAAAGTCAGAAGTTGTTGGTCATGATGTAGATTATTATTTTTGCCAAGTTGCAATTGATAAAAATTTTGTTGATATGAGTGGAAATTGTGGAAACCTAAGCTCTGCTGTTGGTCCTTTTGCTATACATGAAGGAATGGTAGATAATGTTCCCCAAAATGGTGTTTGTTGTGTAAGAATATGGCAAGCAAATATCAAAAAAACTATTCTTTGTTATGTTACTATGGAAAATGGAATGGTTAAAGAAATGGGTGATTATGAAATCGATGGGCTTGCTTTTCCTGCCCAAGAAATAAAACTAGAATTCATTGCTCCTGTTAATCCAAGTGAAGAATTATTCCCAACAGGAAATTTAGTTGATGACTTAGAAGTTCCTGGAATTGGAACATTTAAAGCTACTATGATTACAGCTGGAATTCCTATTATCTTCTTAAATGCAGATGAAATTGGATATACAGGAAGAGAACTTCAAGGTGATATCAATTCTGACACTGAAGCTTTAAAAAGATTTGAAACTATTAGAATTGCAGGTGCACTTAAAATGGGTCTTATAAAAGATCCTAAAGAAGCAGAAGAAAAACAACATACTCCAAAAATTGCTTTTGTATCAAAAGCAGCTGATTTTATAACTTCAAGTGGAAAAGCAGTTAAAGCTTCAAAAATGGATTTACACGTACGTGCTTTATCTATGCAACAATTACACCATGCAATGATGGGAACAGCTTCTGTTGCTATTGGAGTTGCTGCTTGTATTCCTGGAACTTTAGTAAATATAGCCGCAGGTGGGGCAGATAAAGATACAGTCATTTTTGGACATCCTTCTGGAGCTATTAAAGTGGGAGCTGTAATTTCAAAACAAAATGGAAAGCTTCTAGTTGAAAAAGTAAGTATGAGCAGATCTGCTAGAATTATAATGGATGGAACTGTTCATGTTCCTGCTGGTACTATGGAATAAGACTTACTTTAAAATACAAATACATAAAAAAAGGAAAAGAGTTAAACTCTTTTCCTTTTTTTAATCTTTATTTAAAACTATTTAACTAAAGATGAAATATCTTTAAATTGTGGATGTTTTGAACTTGAAGTTAATTCAAAAAGAAGAGATTCATAAGTTGTAGGAATTACACCTGCTTGAATTAATCTTTGAATTGCCATATCTTTATCTGTTGCTTTTCGTGAACTTACACAATCAGTTACAATAACAGGTTGAAAACCAGATTCAAGAAGATCTAAACAAGTCTGCATAACACAAACATGAGTTTCAATTCCTGCAACAATCACTATTTTCTTAGAAGAGTTTTTTATAGCTTCTAAAGTTTCTTCATTTCCACAACAAGAAAATGTAGTTTTTTCAAAATGAGGGTAATTATCAACTAACTTTCTTAATGATAATAAGGTCTCCCCAAGACCTTTTTTATACTGCTCATTTACAATAAAAGGCACTTCGTGAAGTTGTAAACCTTTAATCAAAATAAGAAGATTTTTTTCAATCTCTTCTTTATTTTCCATAAAAGGATAAAGTCTTTCTTGAACATCAACTAAACAAAATAAACAATCATTAACATTAATTTTAGTAATAAACTGTACTTTTTCCATCATGTAAATCCTTTTTTGAGTTTAAACTTTATTTAAAAGCTAGTTTTTCAGCACGCTCAAGCAACTCTTTAGCACCTTGATCTATAAAAGTTTGAGCCAAACTTTGACCTAGCGTTTCAAACTCTTCTATACTAGCTGTAATATCTTCTTCTATACATTCACTACCATCTGGAAGTCCTACGATTGCTTGAACTCTAATAGAATTCTTGTCAATTATTGTAGCTTTTACACCAATTGGAACTTGACAACCACCTTGCAGTGTATCTACAAAAGATCTTTCAATTGTAGATTCAATATGAGCATCTTTATCATTTAAAACAGATACTATCTTTACAATTTCAGGATTTGTTGTAGTTTCAATTCCTAAAGTAGCTTGCCCCATTGATGGAATCATAATATCTGTATTAATTGGTACAAAATATTTAACTTCATCTTCAATACCAAGTTTTTTTATACCTGTTGCTGCTAAAATAATAGCATCATATTCACCTGCATTTAGCTTAGCAATTCTAGTATTAATATTTCCTCTTAAATCTTTTAAAGTAATATCAGGTCTTAAAAGTTTTAAGGTCATTCTTCTTCTTAAAGACGTAGTTCCAACTACTGCACCTTGTGGTAAATCATCTAAAGAAGAATAATTATTGCTTAAAAATGCATCTCTTGGATCACATCTTTTAGTAACAGCAGCTAATTGTAAACCATCTTCAAATTGTGTAGGTACATCTTTTAAACTATGTACTGCTAAATGAGCTTCTCCTTCTAACATAGCAACTTCAAGTTCTTTTGTAAAAAGCCCTTTTCCACCAATTTTTGCTAGAGGAACATCTAAAATTTTATCACCTTTTGTTATAAATTTCTTTAGCTCAACTTCCATATCAGGATAAAACTTTTTTAATTCAGTTTTTATATACTCACTTTGCCATAATGCTAATTGGCTTCTTCTTGTTGCAATTATTAATTTATCCATCTTTTATTTCCCTAAAGTTTCATATTTTAGTTTTGTTTTATCTATTTCACCATTTATAAAAATAGTTGGTGTACTATGTACCATCACATCTTCAGCCATTTGTATATCTTTTTGTATTTCATCATTGATTTTTTTATTATTAATATCTTTTAATTTTATAGAAGTATTAAACTTTTTATTAAAAGATTCTAATATTTTTTTTGAACTTTTCTCTTTTGAAGAAAAATATTTATCCCAGTTTACATTATAAACTTTTAATTCAATATCTTTTATGTTTTTTTCTTTAGCTACATTCATAAGTTTTATCAAAACAGAAGATGCTGGATGTGCTTTTAGTATTGGATAGTGATAATAGTATAAAGAAATATTATTTGAGTTTTTATTTACAAACTCTATAATATCTGGCACATAATTTATACAAAATGGGCATAAAGGATCAGAGAATATTACTATTTTATTTTTTGCATTATG
Source organism: Halarcobacter sp. (assembly GCA_965243765.1). GTDB lineage: Bacteria > Campylobacterota > Campylobacteria > Campylobacterales > Arcobacteraceae > Halarcobacter. Next base: position 605,964 of record CBDEWB010000018.1, on the reverse strand, counting down.
ATTTCCTGCAATCAGTTTACTTTCAGTATAATACTTTTTAGTTAATTTTGGAGTAAGTAAATCTTTTAATGACTTTGAACTATTAATATCAAAAAGCTCAGGAGTAATAAAATTTTCATTTGCAAAAACTATATCTTTTGCTTTAATGTCATTTCCTGCAATTGTTATATTTAAGTCAATAATATATCCATACCAACCTTTTTGAGGCATCTGTTTTTTCATGTTAATTGATACATTTTTTATTTTTATATTTTTATTTTGTGAAAATATTTTTTTCTCAAAGCCTATAACTTTATCATCAATATTATTTGCAAATATTGAAGTACTAACTAATAATGCGCCTAATACAAATACTTTTGTCATTGATAACATTAAATCTCCTTATAATTTTTGTGTAATATTATATTCTAGTAAAACTTAATCTTTACGTTTTAGTCTTAACTTTTATCTTTCTAAGATCAAAAAGTTCTTTTGCTTTATTTAACATATTTGAATTTAAAATATCTTCAATTTGAAGCTCTTGTTCTACAGGAGTAGGATTCAAAGTTTTTCCCATATTTGCCACACAACCTAAACCCATCTCTATATCTTCTAACATCGAACCAACATTTTCTGAATTATCTTCATTATGAATGTTTCTATTTTGTTCTATTTTTCTATTTATTTCATAGTTTTTTTTTTGAGACTTTAAAGGAGTCTCTGCTTTAATAAAATCAAAATCTATATCAGATCCAAAAACATCATAGATAAACATCTTAATAACTCCAAAATGTTTAAACAAAAATTCCCGATCATCATCTTTGGCATGTGAAACTATCTCTAACTTTTTATTTTCAAAACTTTTATATATAAAATTCTTTTCAAAAAGTTCACCTAAGTCATAATCCCTTTCATAAACTTTTGTAGTAAGAATTTTATAAAGTTTTTTATTTGGATTTACTTCTTCTTCTTTTATAACTTCGATATTATTTGGCTCATCAAAAGGGTTAGAAAAATCATTTTTTTCTAAATTATTTACAGAAATAGGAATATCAATCCCAACTGCATCAATTATATCTGTTGAAATAGTATTTTCTTGTTCAAGTGGTATCTCTTTTTTAACAGCTTCATTCATCAGTTTTTCATTTTGATTCTGTTCTTTAGTTAAAGGAACTATTTTATCATCATAAGCATGATTTATTACTTTCTCAAGAGAAACAGCCTTTTTCATTACTGCTTTTACTTCAATTTGTTCTACTTGATTTATAATTTGTTCAATAGTTTTTAAATTTGTAGCTTCTATCATTTTTGATAAAGTTAAAATAAGTACAAAACCACCATCAGAGTTCAAAGCTAAAAGATGTTTTGCATCACTTAAAATTCTAAAAAATCTATCAAATAAAAGTAAGTCAAACTTTGCATCTTTACTAAGCATCTTATCTTTTAAATAAATTGTCATTTCATTACAAACTTCAGATATCTCGTAGTTTTCAAGCTCTTTTACAAGATCGATAATATCCTGTTTTTTTAATATCACATCAAATAACTTATCCATAAGTGCAGGCTCAATAAGCCCTAACATATCTACTACAGCAGTTGTTGTAACTTTACCCTTTGAAAAAATAATTGCTTGATCAAGTAAAGTTAAAGTATCTCTTAAACTTCCTTGTCCACTCCGTGCTAATATCTCTAAAGCAGAAGTTTCAAATTCTATATTCTCTTCATTTAAAATATGAGAAAGATGATGAACTACATCAGGTACAGAAATTTTATTAAATCTGAAATGTTGTGTTCTACTTAAAATAGTAGCTGGTAATTTTAGTGCATCTGTAGTTGCAAGTATAAACTTTACAAAACCAGGAGGCTCTTCAAGTGTTTTTAAAAGAGCATTAAAAGCTTGTGTTGTAAGCATATGAACTTCATCGATTATAAATATTTTAAATCGTGCACTACTTGGTTTATATTTTGTATGTTCAATCAAATCTTTAATATCATCAATACCACGATTACTAGCAGCATCCATTTCTATAATATCTAAATGTCTATTTGTATTTGCACTTTGACAATTTTCACATACATCACAAGGTTTTGAAGTAGGACCATTAGTACATAAAAGTGCTTTTGCCATAATTCTTGCAGTTGAAGTCTTTCCACTACCTCTTAAACCAGAAAATAAATAGGCATGAGATAATCTATTTGAATCAAGAGCAAGGCTTAATGTTTGGGAAATAATACTTTGTCCAACTAAATCTTCAAATTTTTTTGGTCTATATTTTAATGCTAAAACCTTAGTTTCTAATTCTTGGGTACTACTCATTTATATTCCTTACTGTAATTTTTCCACCATATTTATATACTCTTTTTCAAGACTTAAACTCTTTAATCTCTTGGCAATTGCAAAACCTGTTTCAACTAAATTTATATCAGTTCCTATAATATTTTTTATAGTTTCACTTATAAATGGATAATGGGTACAACCTAAAACAATAGTATCAATATCATGTTCTTTTATTAAATAATTTGCTTATGTGATTTATCCCCATAAGGTGCAAATTTTGTATCTGCGATATAAAATATTTGTGCACCATAAAAGTTTGAGTGATAGCTTTTACAACTGTTAAATCACCTAAACCTGAATCAAAAACACCAACTCTCAAATTTACCTCTTTGTGTATAAAAAAGATATTTTATCATAAGAATATATATAAGCTTATTAGCAAATTTAAAGCAAAATCAATCAATACAAATATGCTTATTTTAATAAGGCATAAAAATCACTTGGAGCTTCTGTTTTAAAAGTAATACTTTTTTTAGTTTTTGGATGAATTACAGTTAATTTAAAAGAGTGTAAACCTAATCTATTGCCTTTTTTACCATATCTTTCATCACCAATAATACTATGACCTAACCACGCCATATGAGCTCTAATTTGATGTTGTCTTCCTGTTTCTATATTAACTATTAATAAAGCTGTTTTTTCTGTACATTTTTGTGTTTCATAATGAGTAATTGCCTCTTTTGCATCTTTATGTTTTCCTACATGCATAAAATATTGTTTTTCATCTAGTCTTAAAGGTTCATTTATTGTACCACTAGATTCTTTTGGGTATTTTTCAACGATTGCTAAATATATTTTTTCTGCTTTATCCCAAGTTTCCATCACTTCTTCTCGAATCTTTTTAGATCTTGCAAATAATAGTATTCCAGATGTATCTCTATCTAATCTATGTACTGGCCATAATTTGATTTGGTTTTTCCCTCGTGAAAGTTGAGTTCTTAAAATAGCCAAAGCATGAAACTTTGTTTCACTTGTTGTTGAAACAGATAAAAGCCCTGCTGGTTTATTAATAGCTATTAAATCCTTATCAGAATATATGATTTCAAGTTTTGCTGTACTTTTATTTAAAACTTTCAAACTAGTTCCTACTTGAACTAAATCACCCTCTTGTAAGTTATGGTCATGTTTAGTAACTGAAATTTCATTTACAAAAATATGCCCTGCTTGTAATCTTTGTTTTATTTTATTTCTAGCCCAACCCTGCAAGTTGTCAATTAAAAAAGCTAAAAGTTTTGATTTTTTTTGAACTTGAAATTTATCTGCCATTTAGTATAACCTTTAAATATTTGCACATACTGTATTTTAATATTTTGGATTATAGTGAAGAAGTATTTTTATACTATTTTTTAATTATAATATGAAATATAAATCAAAAAGGAAACTTCCTATGTTTTTACATATTCATCTACATAATTTATATAAAAGAGTAAAAATATTAAATACTCTTTACTTTTAGTAGTTTTGTTTTCCCAACCATTAATTAATACGAAATCTTAATTAAGAATAAAAAATTTATTCGTTCATAGATTTAAAAAATTCTTCATTATCTTTAGTTTTTTTCATTTTAGAATACAAAAATCTAAGTGCTTCAACTTCATCCATCGATGCAACTGCATTTCTGAGTATCCAAGTTTTTTGCAAAATATCAGGAGTAAGAAGCAATTCTTCTTTTCTAGTACCTGATTTGATAATATCAATTGTAGGATAAACTCTTTTATTTGCTGCATTTCTACTTAATACAACTTCTGAATTTCCAGTTCCTTTAAACTCTTCAAAAATAACTTCATCCATTTTAGAACCAGTTTCAATTAAAGCAGTTGAAATAATAGTTAACGAACCACCCTCTTCTATATTTCTAGCAGCCCCAAAAAATCTTTTTGGTTTGTGTAAAGCATTAGCATCAACACCACCAGATAACACTTTTCCAGAACTTGGAGTTACAGTATTATAAGCACGTGCTAATCTAGTAATAGAATCAAGTAAAATAACAACATCTTTTTTCATCTCTACTAATCTTTTTGCTTTTTCAATTACAATTTCAGCAACTCTTACATGATTATGAGCGGGTAAATCAAAAGTAGAAGAATAAACTTCGCCTTTAACGCTTCTTTGCATATCTGTTACTTCTTCAGGTCTTTCATCTATTAATAAAACCATTAAATAAGCTTCTGGATGATTTTTTGTCATTCCATGTGCTAACTCTTTTAATAACTCAGTTTTACCAGTTTTAGGAGGGGCTACTATTAATCCTCTTTGACCTTTTCCCATAGGAGCAAAAAGATCTAGCATTCTACCAGTCATACGTGTTGGGTCATATTCAAATTTAAACTTATCCGTCGCATATAGAGGTGTTAAATTATCAAATAGTGGTCTATTCTTTGATTCATGAATTGGCAAGTAATTTATTGCTTCAATTTTTAATAATGCATTATACTTTTCATTATCTTTGTTTGGAGGTCTAACTTGACCTGTTACAATATCTCCAGTTCTAAGTGCAAATTTTCTAATTTGTGTTGCAGATACATACGAATCGTTTGAAGTATCAGAGAAGTTTCCATCAATTGCTCTTAAAAAACCAAAACCACCATCTTTAATTTCTAAGATTCCAGTAAATAAAATAAATCCACCTTTATCAATTTGGTACTTAAGAATATTAAACATTAAATCTTGTCTTTTAAGTTCTTGAGGATTTTCTACCTCTAGCTCTTTCGAAATTTTTAATAGCTCTTCTAGGGGTAATTCTCTTAATTGTTCGATTTTATAACCATCTACTGGAATATGTGTCCTAGTTTTTTTTGTGTTATACTGTTTTTTCGTAGTTTTTGTTTTATTCTGAGTTTTTGACTCTTCCATGCGTAAGTTTGCCTTTGTTTGATTTACATAGTAAGTTATGTAGTTTTTTTGTAGTTTTTTTAAAGTTATGTAAGTTTAGTCTTTATTTTTAAATTTGTCAAATAAAATAAGCATAAGTATAAAAAGGTACCAATTTCGTGATACCTTTTGTATTTGAGTTAAAAAAAGTGATTATAAATCACCTTCATGTTTACCTAAGTATTCTGCAACACCTTCAGTTGAAGCTTTCATACCTTCATCACCTTTAACCCATCCAGCAGGACAAACTTCACCATGTTCATTCGTAAATAACATAGTATCAACCATTCTAATCATTTCATCAATGTTTCTACCTAGTGGTAAATCATTAATAACAGAATGTCTAACTGTTCCATCTTTGTCAATTAGAAATGAACCTCTAAGTGCAACTGCATCTCCAAATAAAACGTCATAATCTTTTGCAATTGATTTAGATAAATCAGCAACTAATGGATATTTAATTTTACCAATTCCACCATTATTGACATCAGTTTCCCTCCAAGCAAAATGTGAGAATTGAGAATCAACAGAAACACCAATAACTGTTACACCTCTTGAATCAAACTCTTCTATTCTTTTGGAGAATGCAATAAGTTCTGAAGGACAAACAAAAGTAAAATCTAGTGGGTAGAAAAATAATACCACACCATTTTCCCCGATATTATCATATAAATTAAAATCTTCATCGATTTGACCATTTGCAAGTACAGCTGTTGCTGTGAAATCTGGAGCTTTTTTTGTTACTAACATGTAGTTTCCTTTTATTGTAATTTAATTTTTGTACTAAAATTATAGTATAAAAGTTTTAAAAAAGATATAGTTAATTATATAAACTTTTTAATTTAAGATAAACCTTTGTTTTATATTTGTTTTATGAATTATTTAGAGTTGATTATTGTCTACATACGCATTAAAATCACTATTTAGGAGAATGAACAGTATCAAAATGCCCTATAAAAGCAAAGTAATCTTTCTCTTTTCCATACATAAAATATTGCATCACACACTAGGTTTACTGCTCTATGATTATGTACTTTAACATCAATAATATATTCATCCCTTTGTTTCATTATCCAAGGAATTGACTTCCTATTTTAAAGCTTTTTTACAGCCATTTGTAAATAAACCTTTGTTTGCTCCCAATATACAATAGTTTGAGAGGTGTTTTAAGCACCCATTTTTTTAATTAAGTAAACTTTTAAGATTTTTATATTTATACGCTTATACTTTTAGTGTAAGTCTGCGTTTAATTTAATCTCTCTAGTTGATCTCATAGCAATAGTTTGACCTGTACTTGAGTTTACTCTAAAGTGTACTCCATTAACACCTAAGAAATCTAAACCTTTCATAGAAGCTTTAATCTCTTTACTTGGGTTAATTTCGCTTAATGCTGTAATAGCTTTTTCTGATACTGCAATTTTTGTTCCTGGTAAAATAGTAACACCTGCATCTAAGATACAACCATCACCAATAGTAGTACCTGTACAAGAGTTAGCACCAAGTAATGTATTTACACCAATAGAAACAGGAACACCATCAGTACCTGAAAGAACACCTAAGATAGAAGCTCCACCACCAACATCAGAACCAGCACCAACAACAGCAGAAGAAGAAATTCTTCCCTCAACCATAACAGTACCTAAAGTGCCTGCGTTAAAGTTGATATATGAAGCACCTGGCATTACAGTTGTACCTGCTGCTAATTGAGCTCCAAATCTTACTTTTGAAGTTTCTAAAATTCTTGTATTATCAGCAGGAATTACATGAGATAAAAATCTTGGAAATTTATCTACCATAGTAACTTCTGGATATTTACCAGTTAATTTTAATGAAATTTCATTTTCTCTTAACCAATCTAACTCAACAGGCTCATTTCCAATCCATGCACAATTATGTAATTTACCAAATGCACCATTTAAGTTTAAGCTTCTTAACTGTGCTTTTCCAGTTGATAAAGCATAAAGTTTTAAATACACAGATTCTGTAGATTCAGGATTTGTATCTTCAAAAATAAATACTACTTTATAATCATCAGCAATAAAACCAGTATCAATTGGTAATGAAGATAATTGAGAAATAACTTGAACATTTTTATGCAAAGAACTTTTTGCTTCAGAAATATATGGTCTAAAAGATTCAATACAAGAAGTTAAAAATTTATCACTAACTGTACATACTAACTCTGATTTTGAAGTATCAACTTCTTCACCAGCTTCTTTTAATGAATTTAAGAAAATCGCTGCACTACCATAGTTTTCTTCCCAGTTAATTACTGGAAAAGTTGCTTGTAATATTTTAGAAGAGTCTAATTGTCCTCTATCAACTCTAGCAATACCAAATCCAATTGGATTTTTATACCAAGATTGTCCTTTTATATCTTCAACTTGTTTTTTAAAATCTTCTTTTGTAAAAGCCATTAAAATTCCTTATTTTTTTTGAGATTATACTCTAAATTTGCTAAATAAGTATTAAAAGTATAATGAATGAATCTTAATGAGACCACAGCACAACTAAAAAGATCTATAAAATCTTATTTTTTCAATTTTTAAAAAATATTTATCATAAATTATCATCTCAAATCTATATTTATTCCTAATTCTAATTGAATTTGCTCTATTCTTTCCTCTCTTTATCATCTCTAAATTTGCTAAATAAGTATTAAAAGTATAATGAATGAATCTTAATATGTGTTTTAGAGAATACTATTCTTCTTGGTTTCCATTATAAATTTGTAATCTACCTACTTTATTTACATGACTATCAAACATAGCATTTAAAATTTCAACATCAATAACTTCAAGTTGTTTGATTATATCAATAAAACGATGAAATAACTAAGTTCCATACTCTCTAATAAACAGTATCCATATCAATACTTGCCATGTCAGAATTGATACTATGAAGTGAGACTAGTAGTGCTTTTATATTACTTGAACGAAGAATAATTTCATATCTAAACTTATTTGCTATTTTAAAAATAGCGCATTGTCCTGAGCCTACTATTTGGATATTTTTCATTTGTTTTAAGATATATACATATTTATCTAGTTCATCTTTTACTTTTAAGCCATTTGTATGAGAAAAAACTACTTTTGCTATTTTTAGGTATGGAGGATATAAACCAACTCTAAAAACTAACTCTTCTTTTAAAAACTCTTGATAATCACACTCTTGTAAGTAGTATTTAAAAAACTCTTCATTTTTTGTTTGAACTACTACTTCACCCTCACCTTTTCGTCCACTTCGTCCTGATATTTGAATTAAAAGAGATAAGGCTCTCTCTCTGGCTTTGTATGAATTCATATTTAAAATAGAATCTATTCCTAAAATAACTGCAAGTTTTACATTATGATAATCATGCCCTTTTGAAAGCATTTGAGTACCAACTAAGATATCTATTTTATTCTTATTAAAATCATTTAAAACAGCTTTTAGTTTTGTATCTGTTTTTATCTCATCCCTATCAAATCTTTTTATAGTTTTATTTGGAAAAAGCTCATTTAGTTGAGTCTCTATTTCAGCAGTTCCTACTCGTAGGTTATGAATAATTCCATTTTCGCAAGTTGGACAAACTTCTGGTATTTGTTGTGAATAACCACAATAGTGGCATTTTAAAGCTCTATCATTTTTATGTAAACTCATTGAAACAGAACAAAAAGGACAATGAACAGACTTACCACAAGAGCTACAAATCTGATATTTAAAATTTGCTCTTGTTGGTAAAAAAACGATTACTTGATGTTCATTATCTAGGGTTTGAGATATTTTATTTATAATTTTAGTAGATAGATCTTGTGAAGAATCATCAAAAAATATTCTTTTCTTTGTATCAAAAAATGTCTCTTTTAATCTAAAATAAGGCAATTTATCAAAAGAAGAAATGGAAGCCGTCGCACTTCCTAAGATAAGACGAATATCAAACTTCTTACTTATATAAATTGCTAAATCTTTTGCATGATATCTTGGCTTACTATCACTCTTATAAGATTCATCATGCTCTTCATCTACTACTATTAACTCCAAGTTTGAAAAAGGTAAAAATAGAGCTGATCTTGCTCCTGCTACTAATTTTATCTCACCTTTATAAATACCATCTAAAATCTCTTGTTTTTTCTTTTTACTTACTTTTGAGTGCCAAACAGCTACTGCTTTTCCAAAAACTTTTTCTAACCTTTTTTGCATTTGAGGAGTAAGTGAGATTTCAGGCATCAATAAAAGTGCATCTGAACCTTTGTTTAAAATCTTTTCAATTGTTTTTATATAGATTTCTGTTTTTCCACTTCCTGTATTTGCAAACAAAAGGGCTTGTTTTTTATTTTCTAGAAAATGAAAAGCTTTTTCTTGTTCTTTTGATAATATTATTTCTGAGTCAAAAGTTATGCTATTTTTTTCTAAAGTTTTATCTTTATCAAAAGGAGTATAAACACCTAAGGCTTCGCCTAAAGCACAGACATAATATTGAGAAATAAAACTTGCGATTTTTAGCATCTTATCATCATAATAAAAACTAGTAACTTCTTCAATATTTACACACTTGAACTTAGGTTTATCTACTTTTTTAATAACTACTGCATCTAATGAGTTTTTTCTTCTTGCTAAAGGTACAAGAATCTTTGAACCTATATTTATTTCCTCTTCACTTTGATAAGTTAAAGGATTTAAAGGTGATTTTAATAAAGACACTTCATAATAATTCATTCATACTCTTTACACAATTTTAATTCACTTTTACAATCAAAAGATTGATTTTTAAACTCAAAATTTAAAAATACATCATTGCTTAAATATACTAAATATTTAATTGGAGATTGTTTAATCCACTGTCCATACTCTTTAATACTAGAAGTAGTTGAAACTAAAGGAAAGTTCAGAATATTTTTAAATAAATAACTACCCTTTTTATTTTCACTTGCACTATCCAAAATAAAACTCATATCTTTTTGCAAAAGTATATTTTTAGTATTTTCTCTTAAAATAGAACTTCTAATTAAAGCAATATCTGATTTTACTTTTACTTTAATAGAAGCATTAATTAAACTTTTTGCTTTTGATACTATAAAAGTAGCTAAAATAGAGATAATTACTAAAACAATGATTAATTCAAATAAAGAAAAAGCTCTCTTCATTTTATACTTATAACCTAGGTATTTTATCTGTGATAATCTCTAAATCTTGTTTAAATCTAGTTAGTTCTTGTGCAATTCTAATATACGCAGCTAATAACTCTTTTGTGTCAATATTTTTGTTTGTATCTATATATTTTTGTATCTCATTTTTTAATACTTCATCTACTTTAATAGTATATGCCATATTGTTAATATGGAAAGTTAATTTACTTTCCAATATTTTTTATCTCTAAAAAAGTGAGTGTACTATCTATTTTTAAAAGCATATCTTGATTATTTCTTTCTAATTCGTCATTATTATTTTTTAAATCATCTAAGTCTTGGTGTAAGTTCTGATTCTCTTTTTTTATTAATTCATATTCGTGAATTAATTTACTTATTTTTATATTTAACTTATTCATAATTTCCATAACATAAATTTTAGCTAAATTTATTAGTGATATTATTTAAAGTTTTAAATTAAATAATTATTTTTTACTAATAAATATTTTTCCTTGCTGATAAAGTGCGGCTATAGCCTTTCCCCACTCAGAATAAAGCTCTAAATCTTTTTTCTCAAAATTAAAAATATCATTAATTTTTGATATTAAAGTTCTCTCTTTTAAATCAAATTTATCATCAGCATAAATTAAAATCATTAGCTCAAAAAGAACAATTTTTTTGCTCTTTTTTGATTTAAAATCTTTCAATGTATCATCAAGAGAAAAAGTATCATTTTCAAAAGACTCATCATTTTCAATACCCATTTCAGAACAGTATTCTAAAATAATCTCTTCTTCCTTTTTTTGATATTCATTATCAATTCTCGCTAAATAGTGTGCAAGTTGTAAAAAAGCAAATTTTTCTTTTGCCTGTAGTTTCATTAAAAACATATTTTTCCTATATTAATTGTTTGTAGTTTAAAATATATTTTAGTGAATTAAAGTTAATAGTTTATAAATAGAAAAATATATCATTTAATCTATTGGGATATTCTTCTAATACTTTAGGAAACCTCTAAAAACCATTTATAAAGTAGCTTAAATCATTCTTTAATTCAATTTTTAATATCTGCATTATCATCTTTAAAGTTTCTTTGTCTTGGTGCATCTACAAATGAAGCATTTATCATACTTCCCTTCTTTTGGTTCTACATATAAGGCTTTTTCAATTGGCTCTTTAAATAATTCTTAGTTTATAACTTTGTCTAATTTGCTCAATGGTGCTTGATACTCTTTTATTTTTCTCTCATGATATTTTATATCAAATAATCCTGCCATTTCTTTAACCTTGTTTGTTGATATATCTTTAGATTTTATCTAAATTGTACTTTTTTAGTTGATTGGGGGTAGTTTTTAGAGGTGCCTTATAATGATTGGTGGAGTAAATATTTATCATCAAAGAGGTAATAGAAGCCTATTTATATTTATGCTTGATGATGCGAATATCAAATACGTGAGCATTTAAGTTTCTTTTTCAACGCAGAGTAAAGAAAAAAGATGATGCTTTACTCCACTTTTTTAGATGTGATAGTTTGGAGCTTCGTTCGTTATTGTAACATCATGAACATGAGACTCTTTAAGCCCTGCACTTGTAATCTCTACAAACTCAGCAGTCTCTTGGAATATTGTAATAGTTGCAGATCCTAAGTATCCCATTGAAGATTTTAATCCACCTATCATTTGATGAATGATATCAGCAATACTTCCTCTATATGCAACTCGTCCTTCAATTCCTTCAGGTACAAGTTTATCAGCAGCTGTTCCTTCTTGAAAATATCTATCAGTACTTCCTTTAGTCATAGCTCCAATAGAACCCATTCCTCTATATGATTTGAATTTTCTTCCTTGGAAAAGTATTAACTCTCCTGGACTTTCATCGGTTCCTGCTAAAGCAGAACCCATCATAACAGAAGATGCACCAACTGCTAAAGCTTTTGCAACATCACCTGAAAATTTAATTCCTCCATCAGCAATAATAGGAACTCCATATTTAGCACCCTCTTGCGCACATTCATCAATGGCAGAAATTTGAGGAATACCTACACCAGCTACAATTCTTGTTGTACAAATTGAACCAGGTCCAATCCCTACTTTTACTCCATCAGCACCAGCATCAATTAAAGCTTTAGTACCTTCAGAAGTTGCAACATTTCCAGCAATAATTTCTATATCTAAAGCTTTTTTAATAGCGGTAACAGAATCTAAAATACCTTGAGAGTGTCCATGAGCAGAATCCATAACTAAAACATCAACTCCTGCTTCAACTAAAGCTGTAGCACGATCAAGTTGTCCAACACCAATAGCAGCACCGACAAGTAATCTTCCTAACTCATCTTTACTAGCATTTGGATATTCTCTTTTTTTATTAATATCTTTTATTGTAATTAAACCAATAAGTTTATTATCATCATCAACAATTGGTAATTTTTCAATTTTATTTGCATGCATAACATCAGCTGCATCTTCCAAAGTTGTACCTTTTTTTGCAGTTATTAAAGGCATCATTGTCATTTTTACTTCAATTTTTTTAGAGAAATCTTTTGCAAATCTCATATCTCTATTTGTAACAATACCTAATAAATTATTGTCATCATCAACTACAGGTACTCCTGAAATCTTGTAAGAATCCATAATATCTTCAGCATCTTGAAGTGTTTGGTCTTTTTTTATTGTAATTGGATCAATAATCATTCCTGATTCTGATTTTTTTACTTTTTTAATTTGTAAAACTTGTGCTTCAATATCCATATTTTTATGAATAATTCCAATTCCACCTAAACGTGCCATTGAAATAGCAGCATCAAATTCCGTAACTGTATCCATTGCAGCTGATACAAAAGGGATATTTAGTGTAATCTTTTTTGTTAATTTTGTTTTCAATGAAACTTCTCTAGGCAAAATTTCTGATTTTGCAGGTACTAATAAAACATCTCCAAATGTTAAGGCTCTTTTTCTAATTCTCATATTATCCCTTTTGATTTATTTTTATAATTTATAGCTTTTTCTAATGCTAAAGCACCATCGAACATAGTTTGTTCATCATAAGCACGCGCTATTAATTGTAATCCTATTGGCATACCATCACTATCTTTACTTATAGGAAGTGAGATAGCAGGAAGACCAGCTAAGTTTACAGAAATTGTATAAATATCACTTAAGTACATTTCTAAAGAACTTTTAAAACTTCCAAATTTAGGTGCAGTTGTAGGTGTGACAGGAGAAAGAATTAAATCAGCATTTTTAAAAATATTTTCGTATTCATCTTTAATTAAATGTCTAATTTTTTGAGCTTTTATATAGTATGCATCATAGTAACCTGAACTTAATACAAAAGAACCTAGCATAATTCTTTTTTGTACCTCAGGTCCAAATCCTTGTGATTTAGTTTGTATATACATATCTTTTAAGCCAGCATTACCTTTTCTATTCCCATATCTAACTCCATCAAATCTTGCAAGATTTGCAGATGCTTCAGCAGTTGCGATGATATAATATGAAGAAAGGATTTTATCAGTATCTAACATATTTTTATGAACAATCTCATGTCCTGCATCGATATAAGCTTTAACAGCTGTTTCAAAAGCTTCTTTGATTTCAGAACTTATATTTTCAACAAAGTTATCAATAACTGCAATTTTTAATTTTCTACTAGAATCTAATTTTGGAGTTACAGCTTCGTATTGTACATTTGCAGAAGTAGAATCTTTAACATCATGTCCTGAAATAATATCATATAAAATAGCGGCATCTTCAACATTTTGAGTAATAGGTCCAACTTGATCTAAAGAAGAGGAATAAGCGGTAACCCCATATCTTGAAACTCTTCCATAAGTTGGTTTCATTCCAACAACACCACAATAAGCAGCAGGTTGTCTAACAGACCCGCCAGTATCAGTGCCAAGAGCAGCAATAGCAATACCAGAAGCAACAGCAGCAGCACTTCCACCAGAACTTCCACCAGCTGTTTTGCTTGAATCATGAGGATTTAAAGTTTTTCCGTAACAAGAAGTATCCGTTGAACTTCCCATTGCAAACTCATCCATATTAGCTCGTCCAAAGGGGCTTAACCCAGCATCTCTTAGCTTTGATATAACTGTAGCATCATAAGGACTTATATATCCTTTTAAAATATTACTACAGCAAGTAATATTCCAATTTTTTACATTAATAATATCTTTGATTGCAACTGGAACACCATTTCCTGAAGTTGTGATAGAAGTATTTGTTAATTGCTCTACATAAGCACCTATTTTACTTTGTTTAATTTTTGAGATTAAATCTTCTTTTAATTTTTTAATATCGTCACTATTTAGTTTTAGTGCTTCTTTTAGAGTAATCAACGTGTCTCCTAGATTTACTATATAGTATATCGCGCCATTATACAAAAAAAGTGATTAAAATTTAGTAAAAAATGACTTAATAAAAGAAATGGGAGGCTAAAAACTCAAGTAAAGCCAGATACTATATAAGTAAAAGAAGGATTATTTACAATGAATTGTAAAAAAGTACTAAAACTTGTCCAAAGTGTCAATCTAAACTAACTAAAAAGAATGGCAAACGAAGAGGTATACAAAGATATAAATGTATAGATTGTAGCTAGTAATTTTCATCATCAAGAAGACTAGATAAATTACACAAAATAATTTTTCATGAGTATTTAGAAGCTATTTTGGAAGTAGTTTTTAGATGTTCCTTTATTTTAATATTTTTTAGGCTTTAAATAAAATTGAACCCACTCTAATCATATTTGAACCACAAGCAATTGCTAATTCAAAATCTGAGCTCATTCCCATTGAGCAATATTTAGCTCCTAAAGGAAGAACTTCATCATATATTTTTTTAGTTATTTTAAATGAATCTTGAACTATCTTTCGTTCACTATTATGTGCTCCAATGCTCATAATCCCTTTTAATTTAATATTAGGACATGAAGATAATATTTCTTTATAAATATTCACTGCTTCTTCTTTGGTTACTCCTGCTTTGCTATCTTCATTCGCAGCATTAACTTGTAATAAACAAGACATTTTTTTATCTTTTGCTACAAGTTTTTTATTTAGTTCTATTGCTAAAGCAAGTGAGTCAAGTGAGTGCATTAAAGTAGGTTTTAAATCAATCAGGTTATTAATTTTATTTTTTTGTAGTCTACCCACAAAATGCCATTCAAGTGGTAATTCTTTAAGTTCTTCACTTTTAGCTTTTAAATCTTGTATTTTATTTTCGCCAAAAGCTCTTTGTCCAATATTATAGAATGTTTCAATATCTTTAACTTCTGAATATTTAGAAATAGCAATAATTTTTACAATATGATGTTCTGATACTTTTAATCTTGCACTTTCAACTTTTGTAATAATAGCGTCTAAATTTTTTATTGCAATTTCTTTTTTCATTTTAACTCTTTTATTTAAATAATCTTGTAATATCGTTATAAATTCCAAGTAACATTAAAGAACCTAGAATCAGCCAACCTAAAATAGTCATGAACATAAATACTTTGTCACTTGGTTTTCTTCTGACAATTATTTCATATAAATTAAACATAATATGTCCACCATCAAGTGCTGGAATTGGAAGTAAATTTAAGACACCAAGGTTTACCGATATTAAAGCCGTAATTGCAAGTAGGGCTATTATAGAAGATTCACTTGCATCAGATATAACTTTACCAATAGTAATAACTCCACCAATTTCACTACTTGGAATAATTCCTTGAATAAGTTTTTGAACACCTTGAAAAATCATTTTTGATGATTCAATTGTTTTATCATAAGCAAACACTAAAGCACTTATTGGGTCATGATAAATAGTTACAATCTTTGGAGCAGGAGAGATACCAATCATTCTTTTTTTAATATCTTCTTTAAATATATTTTGTGCATCTGAAATATGAGGGTTTATAGTTTTTACAATAATGTTACCATCACGATTAAGAAAAAACTTTAAAGCTCCATCACTATTTCTAATGATATTTCCAATTTCATTCCAAGTTTTTATTTCAGTGTTATTAATTTTTACAATAATATCACCTTTTTTTATATCACCTTTAAAAGCAGGTGAATCAACTTGCACACTACCAATTGTAGGACTGAAAGAGTTTGCCCCATTTAAAGCTATTATAAAATATAAAATAGCAGCAAGTACAAAGTTTGCTAAAGGACCTGCTAAGAGTATAATAATTCTTTGCCAAGGTCGTTTATTATTATAAGAATCATCACCATCTTCTTGAAGTGATGGTTTACTATCATCTTGACCTTTCATTTTTACATATCCACCAAGAGGAATAAGAGCAAGTTGCCATCTTGTACCTCTCCACATTTTTGAATAAACTTGTTTTCCAAAACCAATTGAAAATACGTGAACAGTTACACCAAAATAACGAGCAGTTAAAAAATGTCCTAACTCATGAAAAAATACTAAAAATGATAAAACAAGTAAAAAAGTTATAGTACCCACAAAAAACTCCGAAAATTTATATTAATTTGTAAAATAATCTCTTGTATACTCATATCCTGAGTATACAGTTAGTGCAACTGCAGACCATAAAAGAGCAGTAGCAAAGGGCCAATTCATAATTAAAAAACCAATAGCAATCATTTGAAGTACTGTTTTAGTTTTTCCAGCCATTGATGATGATACATCTTTTCCTTCACTCATAGCCATAACTCTAAGTCCAGTTATAAAAAATTCTCGTGAAAGGATTAAAAAAATAGCCCAAATTGAAGCTCTATCAATTACCATAAGTCCAAGAAACCCTGCAAGCATAAGCATTTTATCTGCAAGTGGATCTAAAATTGCACCTATTTTTGTCATTTGATTCCATTTTCTAGCAACATAACCATCAAAAAAATCAGTAACGGATGCAATTACAAAAACTAAACCTGCAAAATAATCAAGCCAACTAGGATGCCAAGAAGAAAAAAAAGCAGAATCCCTATCAATTAAAAACCATAATAATAAAGGTGCTAAAGCAATACGAAATAGTGCTAAAGAATTTGGAAGGTTTAGATTTTTATTCATTATCTAAAAGTTGTTCCACCATCAATTAACATAGTTTGAGCAGTAATCCATGATGCTTCTTCTGTACATAAAAAGTAACATGCACTAGCTAAATCATTTGGTTGTCCAATTCTTTTTAATGCTGATAAATCAATTGTTTTTTGTTTAACTTCTTCATAGTTTGTAAACGCTTTTAATGCATCAGTATCAATAGGACCACCTGAAACTGCATTTACTCTAATATTAAACTCACCTAGCTCAGTTGCTGCATATCTAACCATAGCTTCAACTGCTGCTTTATTTGTACCATGACCTGCGTAGTGAGGAATATATACCAAATTTCCAGTACTACTTAGAGAAACTATCGAACCACCACCAGTTTTTTGCATTCTTTTTGCAGCTTGTTGAGCTCCACATACAAAAGCATTTACTGTTGCTGTATAAATATTATTTAAACCTCTTGGTTTAAGTTTCATAAATCTTCCATATCCACCAATTACTGCACGACCGTAAATCATTGCATTTGAAATAAAGAAGTCAATTCTATCAAAATCTTTATCTATTTCTAAAAATAATTCTTTATACGTTTCTGGTTTTAAGATATCAAAAGGATAACATTTACATTTTACAGCAAATTTTGATTCTATATCATTACAAATTTCTTCTGCAATATCTTGATTTGAATTGTAAGTAAATGCAACATTTACTCCATTACTTGCAAATTTATATACGTTTGCTTTTCCAATTCCTTTAGTGCCACCAGAAATTACTAAAGTTTTATCCTTCATCTTTTCATTCATTATTTTATTACCTCATAATTTTTTAAAGTTTTTTCTAATAATTTCATTGTTTGTGCACTTGGTGCTGTTAATGGAAGTCTATATTCTAATGTTTCTAATAAACCAGCTATATACATTGCTGCTTTAATCGGAATAGGGTTTGATTCAACAAATAGAGATCTATTTAATTGATATAAATCATTATTTATAGCTCTTGCTATATCATAATCACCTTTTTCTACACTATGTACTAATTTACTTTTAGAATTTGGAAGTAAATTTGCAGTTACTGAAATAATTCCTTTTGCACCATTTGCTAGCATAGGAAAATCAATTATATCATCTCCTGAAATTAGACAAAAATCAGGTCTTTGAGAAGATATCTCAATTGCTCTCTCTAATGAGCCAGTTGCTTCTTTGATTGCGTATATATTTTTTATATCATCAAATAGTCTAATCGCAGTATTTGCTTCAATATCAACACCAGTTCTTCCTGGTACATTATAAATCATAAATGGAATTTCAACAGCTTGTGCAATTGCTTTATAGTGTTGATAAAGTCCTTCTTGAGATGGTTTATTATAATAAGGTGCAACAGATAAAAGTCCATGGGCTCCTACATTTTGTGCATGTTTAGCAATATCACAAGCTTCATGTGTAGCATTTGAACCAGCACCTGCAATTACTTTTACGTTAGTACCTTTACAAACAGCAACAGCAATTTCAATACACTCTTTATGTTCAGAATGAGATAAAGTACCACTTTCCCCTGTAGTTCCTACAGGTACCACAGCATCAATACCTTGTACTATTTGTCTTTTTATTAAATACTCATAAGTATTTGCATCTATTTTACCATTTTTAAATGGAGTAATAAGTGCAGTCATCGCACCAGTAATAATATTCATAAATCTCCTCCTATCTCTTTTTTTCTTGTTTTAATATTAGTGTTGTCGAATTTTTTAATGTAAGATATTTTTTTGCAACAGTTACAATATCTTTCTTTTTTAATTTTTTAATTTTTTCTTCATATTCAAAAAGAGGTTTAATATTGTTTCTTATAAAATAATTTCCGTATAGTGAAGCTACAGAATCAGAGCTTTCTAATGAAAAAATAAAATCTGCTTTTGCATTTATTTTTATTTTACTAAGTTCTTCTTTTGTAATTTTACCATCTTTTATATCTTGAATGATTTTATTAATCTCTTTTTTTACATCTTTGGCTTTTATTCCTTCATTACAAACAGCAACAAATATAAATAAACCTGGGTCTGTTAATTCTAAATTATAAGCATAAACTGAATTAACCATTCTTTTTTTATCAACTAATACCTTTTGTAAATATGAACTTTTTCCAGAACTCAAAAGCTCGCTAAGTGCAGATAATGCAACTTGATCTTCATGTTCATAATTTGGAATATGAAAAGATATTGCAAGCATTTCAACTTGTGTATCTTTGTATATTACAATGTTTTTCTCACCATCTTGTATTGGTTCAATTGTATGAACTTTGGAAGGAAGCTCTTTAACGTTTTGAATTTTTTCAAAATATTTTTTTGTTTTATTAAAAGCTTCTTCTTTTGTAATATCACCCGCAACTACAACAATTGCATTTTTTGGTTGATAATATGTTGCGTGAAAATCTTTAATATCTTCAATACTCCAGTTTTTAATATCACTTATAAAACCAATAGGTGTCCAGTGATATGGATGGTAAATATAAGTATTGTTAAATAGTCTATATTGTAAGTATCCCATTGGGTTATTATCAGTTCTCCAACGTCTCTCTTCTGTAACTACATCTCTTTCTGGTTGAAATTCTTCATCTTTTAAAGTTAAGTTTTGCATTAATTCAGAAAAAAGTTTTAAAGCTTCACCCATATTTTTTGAACTAGACTTTATATAATATTTTGTGTAATCAAAAGATGTAGAAGCATTATTAACTCCCCCAAAGCCTTTTACAATTTCATCAAATTCCCCAGCTTTTAAATTTTTTGTAGATTTAAAATTTAGATGCTCTAACATATGAGCAATACCTGATTTTCCCATTGTTTCATTTCTACTACCAACATTATAAAAAATATTTGTAGATACTACATTTGACCCATTATCCATTGGTATTACAACTATTTTTAAACCATTCTCTAAGGTTTCAGTGTAATATTTTGGTAAACTTTGACTCATTAAATCTCCTAAAAAAAATAGAAAGAACAAGAAAGATAATAATATTTGTTTCAAAAATGTCCTTTATTTTGTTAATTACTTTAAATCTGAACCAATAACTTCAGATATATTATTATAACCATCTTTTTGCATTAACTCTAAAATTTCTTCATTTATTTTTCGTACCATTGAAGGTCCTTCAAAAATCATTCCAGAATATACTTGTACTAAAGAAGCTCCAGCTTTAAATCTTTTATATGCTTCTTCTCCTGTAGAAATTCCACCAACAGAAATAAGAGTTGTTTTTCCAAATAACTCTTTTGCTAACTCTTTAAATAAATCATATGATTTTAACGTTAAACAAGCACCACTTAATCCTCCAATATTTTGACAATTTGGAACTAATGAATAATCAATTGTAGTATTTGTAGCAATTATTCCAGCAGCACCAGCTTTTATGGCAGTATTACATAAATCTATTAATATATTAACTTCTATATCAGGAGTAATTTTCAGAAAAATTGGTTTGTTTGTTAATTTTTTTGCCATTGTGAATAATTTTTTAATAAACTTTTCATTTTGTAAATCTCTTAAGTTTGGAGTATTTGGACTTGAAATATTTATTACTAAATAATCACTAATATCTTTAAATTTTCTTATTAAAGTTTTGTAATCATTGATTGCAAACTCTTTAGACGTTGTTTTATTTTTCCCAATATTTGCGCCAATTGGAATTGAAAAAGGAAAAACTTTTTTTAAGTTTGTAACAACTTTTGTTGAACCTTGATTATTGAAACCCATTGCATTTTGAATCGATTTATATTCAGGATATCTAAACATTCTAGGTTTGGCATTTCCATCTTGTGGTCTTGGAGTCATTGTTCCAATTTCTGTAAAACCAAATCCAAGTGCAGGCATAGCTTTTATCATTACTGCATTTTTATCAAAACCAGCGGCAAGTCCAACAGGGTTTATAAAATTAATTCCATGCAGCTCTTGAGAAAGTTTTGCATTTACAATAAAGTTTTTATTTATCAAATAATTATTTATAAATCTACATTTTGGTAATAACTTTAAAGCACACTCAGATAAATTATGAGCAGTTTCAGGTTGAAATAAAAATAGTACTTTTTTAAATGTTTGATAGTTCAACAAACTTTTCCTTTTTAAAAATTTCAATATTCTATCTAAAAACTACTAAGAAAAGGTTTATTTAAATATTTGCAAGATTATATAGTCGTTTGTATTCTTCGCAATTTTGTAAAAGATTTTTTTCATTATCAATACAAACTATTTGTCCTTGTTTAAAGACAGCTATTTTATCTGCATTCTTAATAGTACTTAATCTATGTGCAATTACAAAAGTAATTCTATTTTTGCTAACTTCATCTATAACAGTAGAAATTATTGATTCACTTTCATTATCAAGGGCTGATGTAGCTTCATCTAAGATAAGAATTTTAGGTTTTTTGTATAAAGCTCTTGCTATTGCTATTCTTTGTCTCTCTCCTCCACTTAGGTTTGTACCTGCTTCATCTAATATAGTATTAATTCCCTTTGGCATTTTTAGTACGAACTCGTAAGCATGTGCTTGTTTTAAAACATGAATTACTTTTTGTTCATCTAATTTTTGTCCATAAGCTATGTTTTGTGCAACGGTATCATTAAAAATATAAACTCTTTGTGTAACTATTGAAATATTATCTCTTAAATCTTTTATATTTATATTTTTTATATTTATATTATTTATTAAAATAGTTCCTTTATTTGTATCATAAAATCGAATAATTAAATTTATAAGTGAAGATTTACCGCCACCACTATCTCCAACAAGTGCAAATTTTTCACCTTTTGATACTTTTAACGTGATGTTATTTAGTGCAGTAATATTGTTATATTTTAATTGTACATCATTGAATTCAACAGTAGAAATATCTTCTGGAAAGTTATTTTCTCCTGAGATTATAAAAAATTTTTCATCAAATAACTGATTAATTCTTTCATTTGCTGCTAGTGCATCTTGCATCTTATTGTACAAAGATGATAATCTTTTGACAGGAGTATATAAACTAAATAAAGCTGTTGTAAAAGACAAAAAAGAACCTGTTGTTATCACTCCATCAATTACTTGCGCTCCACCTACAACAATAACCACAGCAAAACCAAGTGACCCTATTATTTCCATAATTGGTGAAACTAAAGCATTTATTTTCACACCTTTAATATTAATACTAAAGAAATTTTTATTATGTTTTGAAAAATCATTTAGTTCAAGGTTTTCTGTTGAGTTTGCTTTTATTAATTCTATATTATTAAAGGTTTCACTTAAATGACTTGTAATATCTGAAATACTTTCTTGCGATTTAAAAGATAATTTTTTCATTTTTTTAGCTAATTTACTTAAAGGAATAATAGCAATTGGTAAAATAATTAAACCATAAAAAGCTAGTTCAATACTTTGATAAATGGCAATTGATACTAAACCAACTATTGTTAAAGATTCTCTTATCATGCCTGCTACTTGATTTGATACAGCATTTTGTATTCTATTTATATCATTTGTTATTCTTGAAATTAATTCACCTGAGTGTTTTTTTTGAAAAAAATCTATATCTAGTTTTAGTATATGGTTTAATAATTTATCACGTATGATTCTTACTATATCTTGTCCAATAAATGAGATATAGTAAGTTTGGATATAACCACCAAAACCTTTTGCGCAGTATAAAGCTATTACGAAAAGAGGAACAAGATATAACATCTCTTTATCTTTATTAATAAAAACTTGGTCTAAAAGAGGTTCGATTATATAAGCTGTTCCAGCTGTTCCACTTGCAACTAAGATCATTCCAATCAATGCAAATAAAAACTTTAATTTATAGTTTTTAAAATATGGTAAATATTGTTTATAAAATTCTCTCATTTTTATCCTAATTATATTTAACAGACAATATATTATCTAAGATATGATTAATTTATAGATAATTTCAATTTAAAGCATTAATGAAAGAGAATATATTATCCTTCATTATTGTTTTATTAAAAGTTCTTTAAATTTAAGAAAACCAAATTCTTTGATTGTTAGGTAAAATAGAATAAAACCACTAAGTGTTGAAGCAAAAGCTAATCCAGCAGCTTCATATGGAAGTATAAATATTAATGAAAAAACTATATTCCAAGCCAAAGCTTTGATAGAAATTTTAGCAGCTATGAACTGTTTTTCATGAGCATACAACCAAAGTGAAAATATCTTTGCTATTCCAAAAGGAATAAGTCCTATTAAATACATAGTTAAAATCAAAGCGGTGTTATTACTATCATTTAGAGTAAATTCACCTCTTTGCAAAAGAAGCTGTATAATGAATTCGTTAAATACAATACCTATTAAAGTAGCTATTCCTAATAGTGCAAACAAAATTATTGCAGATTTTCTCATTAGCTGCAAAGCTTTATCTTCATCTTTATTTTTAATAGCACGAGCAATCATTGGAAAAAGTGCAGTTGAGGTTGCGATTGCAAAAAGTGCTAAAGGAAGTTGAAAAACTCTATTTGCATAATAAAGATACGAAATACTACCACTTACTAAAAATGAAGCTAGCCATGTGTCTAAAAATGCAGAGATATGCATAGTTGAGCCACCAACTGTAGCACTGGCAAAGTTTTTATAAAATTTATTTTCTTTAATACTAATTTTTCTAAAAGTAAATATTTTTAGTAGATTCTTCCTTTTCATTGCTATTAGATGAACTATCACTTGTAAAACACCACCTATTAAAACCCCATAACTTAGATAATAAGTTATTTCATATTTACCTAAATCTTTTGATATTAGTAAAGCAGTAATTAAACTTAAGTTTAATAAAGCTGTTGAAAAAGCAGTTGTTGCAAAGTGATGTTTATATTGAAGTAAGGCAGCCATAAAAGTAACAATAAATATCAAAGGAAGATAGTAAAAATTTATAGCAACTAAAGGAGCTGCTAAATCAACTATTTTTTTATCAAACCCAATAGCTATTAAGTGTGTGACTATTTTTGAAAATAAAGTTACTAAAAAAGCTAAGAACATGATAAAAGCAGTAAATTGTAAAAAAATAGCACTTGAAAATCTGATTTTATGTTTTGTTTTTGCATAAGCAGGAATAAAAACTTGAGTAAATGCACCTTCTGCAAAAATTCTTCTGAATAAATTTGGTAGTTTAAAAGCTACGAAGAAAATATCAGAGTAGATATTTGCTCCTAAAATTGAAGCTGTTAATAAATCTCTAATAAAGCCTAAAACTCTTGAAAATAAGATACCGCTACTATTTGTGAATATTGATTTAATTAACATTTATATCGCTTTTTTTATGTATTAGTATTTGTACTTTATTTCTATAATATCCTAAATGACCTCGAATAATTGTAATTTTACTATTTTCTTTTGGTAAATATTTTTTGTTTTTTGCAAAGATCTTTATTTTTTTATAAATACCTTTATATTTAAAATATAATTTTCCTTTTTTATAAGTACCTTTTAGGTTTTTTATTATTTCATTTTGATATTTTTTATCAAAGATATCAGTTTTATGAGCATAAAGATATAAATCTTTATAGTATTTATATTTTCCATTATATTTTTCAATATTGAACTCTTCAAGCTCTTTTAAACCATTATAATCTTTGATTTGTGAAACTCTTAAATCATATGAAAAACCAAGTGATAAATCTTGGGCATTGTTGTATAGATAGATAGCTCGATTATTTTTTTGTTTTATTATCGCACTGTTTTTGTTTTTATAAATCACAATTACATTTTTTAGATATAACTCATTTACAAGTTTTATTTTATTGTAAAGCATAGAAATTTTATTTAAAGTTTTCTTTTGTGCTTTCTCTTGTATCTCTATTTTTTTTAATATATTTCTTTTTTCAGCTTTTGTAGAAAAACTTGCAACTATTGGCAAGTGATCAGAAAAACCACCACCTTGATGAACTCTTTGTTTCATCTTCCATCTAAGTATTTTTTTGTTTTTATATAAATAGTTTGGTTTAAACACTTTAAAACTTTTAGGTATATATGAAACTTTTTTTGTGTCAAAAAGAGCAGGGGCTAGAATAATATTATCAGGAGTATTATGATTTCCTCTATATTTATTTGAAAATCTTTTTTCATATGGTAAATCTAACCAAGTATTAAAATGAACTCTTTTTTTGTTTTTTAAAACATCATCATAAGTTACATATCTTTTTTTGATACTTGTATTTAAAACTTGATTTATTCCTGTAATTCCTAAGGTATTATTTAATTTTTTATCTCTATAAAGAGTTTTAAATTCATCATAATTTGAATTAAAATCACCTACTAATATATAATCATAATCAGCAGGTAGTTTTTTTAATCTATCATATAGTTTTTTAGCATACTTTACACGATAACTCTCAGCTACTCTTTTTGAAGGCCAGTGATTATTAAATACTTTGAACTCAATATTATTCAAGATAAAAGTAGTTTCTAAAATAGGTCTAAAAAGTTTGTTTATAAATTTTACTGAAATATCTTTGCTTGATTTGATTTTTATTTTACTTAAAAAACCGATACCAACGCTAGAGTTTCTATATTTTGAAAATGAACTATATTTATATTTTGGTAATTTTTTTAATAAAAGCTGCAGCATTTGTCTGTTTTCAATCTCTTGCAAAGCGATGATATCTGCATCTAAATCTTTTAAAACTTTAAGGACATTGTTTATTTTTATATTAAAATTTCTTTGATTCCATTTTGATTTTGTGTTTGGTTTGTACTCTTGATAATCGCTTCTGTTTTTTATTAAGTCAAATAAGTTTTCAACATTATAAGAAGCTACCGTAAAATTTTGGGCATTTAGTGTAAGTGAAAGTATAAAAAAAAGTAAAAGTTTTTTCATTCATATCCTTGTATAATTAAAATAATAAAGTATTTTATCTAAGATATGTTTTTTATGCCTAAAGTAAAAATTAAGAGTAAGGTTTTCTACTCTTATTTAAATACTATTTTTTAGCGTTTAATCTTGATTGGTACTCTTGTGGATGTTTACAAACAGGACAAACTTTTGGTGCTTTTTTACCTCTATGAATATATCCACAAACTTCACAAATCCACTCTTCTTCATCGTTTTCACTTAAGTGTTCTTCACCAGCTTCAAGACGTCGTAGAAGTTCTCTATACATATTTTCATGTTCAACCTCAATCTTCCCAATTAATTCAAGCATTTTTGAAATTTTATTATGACCTTCTTCTTTTGCAATAGCTGCAAAATCAGGATACATAGTCTCATTTTCATACGATTCACCCTCAATTGCTTCTTTTAGGTTCTCAACTGTATTTCCTAATGCATCTTCTCCTAGAAGCTCATTACAGGCTTTTAATTCAAGTTTTGCATGCATTTTTTCATTATTAGCTGCTCTTTGAAAGTGTTCTGCAATATCTCTAAAGCCTTCTTTTTGGGCTATTTTTGCGAAGTACTCATATTTATTTCTTGCCATTGATTCTCCTGCAAAAGCTTTCATAAGGTTTACAGCTGTTAAGTTTTTTGTAATCATTTCCATGGCTTCTCCACAACAGTGTAGTTCCCCTCCACCAACATTTTGTATTTCTACAACGTTTCCACATTTGTTACATTTATAAGATTGATACTGTTGCATTTTTATTCCTTTATTATGATATTAAAATTGATTAGGTAATAATTTTTATTCTTTTTAATTTTATCTGATGCTAACTTAAAGGAAAATAATTTTCCTCTACTAATTTTAATTAGTAAATAAAGTTTTTATATATATTTGTATAAATAGAATTATAAGATTGAAATTAACTATTATTTTAGTAGTATTTTATTTATGAAAGGAAAAATATGATTAATAGTTCAATATTATTAAAGGAATATAACTTAAAAGTTACACCTCAAAGAGTTGCTATTGTTGAAGAATTATATAATTATGGACATATGAATATTGATGATCTTTATAAAAATTTATTAAAAAAGTTTCCATCTATTTCTTTAGCTACTATATATAAAAATATAAACGCGATGGTAGAAAAGATTTTTTTAAGTGAGGTTAAAATTCCTGCATCTAAATCAGTTTATGAATTAGCAAAAGTAGAACATTCACATTTAGTTTGTTCAAAGTGTGGAAAAATTGAAGATATTATGATTGATACATTAAGTTTACAAGAATTGTTATCAACTAAAACAAGTTTTAAAGTTGAAAATACTGTTTTAGCATTTAGAGGTATTTGTACTTCTTGTTTAAAATAATTTTTTTATAGACTATTTTGAACAACTAAAGCTAATATAGCCAATAAGACAATCCCTGAACTTTTATTATAAATTTTATTTGCACTAATAAATACTAACATTACTGAAAGTATGACTGCTGCACCTATATCAAAAAAGTATTCACTTAAATTAACACTTAAGTTATTTACTATTGAACTAACTCCTAAAACCATAGTAAAGTTTGCAACATTTGATCCAATAATATTTCCAATAGCTAAATCTACATTGTTATTTAAAGCAGCTTTTATAGAAATTGTAAGTTCTGGTAAACTAGTTCCAAATGCTACTAAAAATAGTCCAATTACCCATTCACTTATTCCAAAATCAATCGCAATATGTTCTGCACTATTTATTGCAAAATCAGCCCCGCCAACAGTAAGAATAAAACCAATAATAAAAAATAAAGAACTTTTAGCCCATGCAAACTTTTCATTTGTATTTTCTGCTTCTGATTTTTCAATATTGTCAGATTTGATTAAAAATAGTAAATATGCGCCCATAAGAATTAAAAATAGTATTCCATCCGTTGTGCTTAAGACACCATCTAATGACATAAGAATAAAAACTAAAATAGGAAAAAGTATCCATGCTGAATCTTTTGCAAATATATCTCTTTTAGGTGCAATATTTTTTGCAATTATAAAAACAAAAGCTAATACTAGTGAGATATTAAAAATCGTGCTACCAATTACATTTGCAACGACAATATCTCCATCACCTTTTAACGAAGCAGCGATAGAAACAGCCATTTCAGGTAGTGAAGTTCCAAGGGCTACTAAAGTAGCTCCAATAATAAAAGGTGAGATTTTGTAATGCAGTGCGATTTTTTCACTCTCTTTAATAATAAAATCAGCACCAAAAATCAGTGCTCCTATTGATATAATAAATATTAATACATCCATATTTTATGAATTCCTTACAATTAAACTATTTGGTAAATTATGTTTCTTTATTAACTCTTCTTCTTTATTTCTATGCTCACCATTGTCAATTTCATGATCAAATTTCAAAAGGTGTAAAAGACCATGAATAAAAAGAAGTTTCAGTTCATCTTCAAAAGTATGTTGATATTCTTTTGCTTTTTCTGATACAAAATCAACAGAAATAACAATAGCACCTAAAGACATATTTGGCATATCAAACTCTAACGGAAAACTAAGAACATCAGTAGCTTTATCTATCTTTCTATGTTTTAAGT
The DNA here is from genome assembly GCA_965243765.1 of Halarcobacter sp. Classification (GTDB taxonomy): domain Bacteria; phylum Campylobacterota; class Campylobacteria; order Campylobacterales; family Arcobacteraceae; genus Halarcobacter. Next base: position 577,241 of record CBDEWB010000018.1, on the reverse strand, counting down.
TTAGCTCTTTTATTTCTTTGTTATGTACTAGTATTAACTCTATATCTTTTGACGTTAAACCATTTAAAATATATTCTAAATATGAAATATCAATTTTCGAATCTGTTTGATTATCTAAATCAATCATAAACACCCTATTTTTTTGCATATTATATCTAAATTAGTACATTAAGGGAACTATAATACCCCAAGAAAACAAGACAACTATTTATAAATTATAATTCTCTTTTGCACCTGTTACCTTATGCCATAATTTATTATAATTTTCATCATTGGTTTTTTGTAATTTAAAGTTTGATGAAATCTTTTATGATTATAGCTTGTGTATTGACTTACCTTGATCTGTATTAGATATCTTCCAAGACAATACGGCTTTAGAATACCAATTTATAATTGCTGCTAAATAAACCATACCACCATTTATTTTAATATATGTTATATTTTGTTGGGCAAACTTAGTTTGCTCTTATAATATCAATTCCTCGTAGTTTATAACTATACTTTTAATGCTCCCTCATTTAAGATTTTTTCACCTTTTAAAACTTCTAAAACAACTTTTGTTTTAAACTCTGTTGTAAATATTCTTCTTTTTGTACTTATTTTTTCGTTCTAGTAAATATTTTATTATTTTATCTTTTTAGGAATAAGAATCTTATTTTTTGTTCTTATTTTATTGGGGTATTATAACATAATTTGATATATTTATTTGGTGGTTTAATAATTATAAAAAAAATTCGATATTATGCTATAATAAGCGCTTTAATTTTTACTATGGATAGGATAATGAAAAATACAATTAAAATATTTAATGCAAAACAGAATAACTTAAAAAATATTAATTTAGAAATTCCTAAAAATAAACTTGTAGTCTTTACAGGGCTTAGTGGAAGTGGTAAGTCTACGCTAGCTTTCGATACTCTTTATGCAGAAGGTCAAAGAAGATATATAGAATCTCTTTCTTCTTATGCTAGACAGTTTTTAGATAAAGTTGGTAAGCCTGATGTTGAAAGAATTGAGGGCTTAACTCCAGCAATTGCAATTGATCAAAAAACAACTTCTAAAAACCCAAGATCTACTGTTGGAACTATTACAGAGGTTTACGATTATTTTAGACTTTTATATGCTAGAATTGGAGATCAACATTGTTATAAGTGTAATGAACCAATATCGCAAATGAGTACTTCTGATGTTATAGCACAAGTTTTAAAATTACCTGATAACTCAAAAATTGTAATCTTAGCTCCTTTAATAAATAGAAAAAAAGGTACTTTTGCTGATTTACTTGAAAGCTTAAGAGGAAAAGGTTATGTACGAGCTATGATTGATGGTGTTATGGTTAGACTTGATGAAGATATTAAACTAGCTAAAACACAAATGCATACAATCAAAGTTGTGATTGATAGAGTTGTTACAAAAGAAGAGAATAAAGAAAGAATTGCTCAAGATGTTGAAAAAGGTCTAAAAGAGAGTTTTGGAGAACTTGAAATTGAAATTTTAAACCATGAAGAAGTTGGAATTGAAAAACATCTTCATTATAGTGAACATATGGCTTGTTTTAATTGTAAAATATCTTTTGAACCACTAGAACCAATATCTTTTTCATTTAACTCACCAAAAGGTGCTTGTAGTTCTTGTGATGGCTTAGGTATTAGATATGCTCTTGATATGACAAAAATAATAAATGAAGAACTTCCTCTTGAACAAGGAGCAATTAGAGTTATTTATGGTTTTAATAAAAGTTATTATTTTAAAATGCTTATTGCTTTTGCTGCTGCTGCTGATATTGATATTACACTTGCTTTTAAAGAATTACCACAATATCAACAAAAAGCTATTTTATATGGTGGAGTTGAAGATGCTAAATTTACTTGGAAAAGACATAGATTAAAAAGAAAGTGGACAGGTGTTATAAAAATAGCCTATGATATGATCAAAGATGAAAAAGAGATGGCTGAATATATGACTGAAAAGGTTTGTTCAGATTGTACAGGAAATAGATTGAAACCAGCATCTCAGAGTGTTTATGTAGCACAAAAAACTATTTCAGAACTTATAAACTTGCCCATTGAAGAGTCTCATAATTTTTTTCAAGATGATACAAATTTTGATTATCTTAGTAAACAAAATAAATTAATAGCAACGCCAATACTAAAAGAAATAAAAGAGAGAATATTTTTTCTAAATGATGTAGGACTTGGATATATTACACTTGGTCGCGATGCAAGAAGTATTTCAGGAGGAGAAGCACAAAGAATTAGAGTTGCTTCACAAATTGGTTCTGGACTTACTGGCGTTATGTATGTTTTAGATGAACCATCAATTGGTTTACATGAAAGAGATACAAATAAACTAATCAAAACATTAAAAGCCTTACAAGAAAAAGGTAACTCTGTTATTGTGGTGGAACATGATAAAGAGACTATTGAAGCTGCTGATTATATAGTTGATATAGGTCCTTTTGCTGGTAAGTATGGAGGAGAAATTGTTTTTGCAGGAACTTTAAAACAGATGCATAAAGCAAAAACATTAACTGCTCAATATTTAAATAGGGACAAAAAAATTGAGTATGTACATAATAGACCTCAAGAAAGTTTTATTGAAATAAAAAATGTAAATATTAATAATATAGTTAATCTTGATGTAAAAATACCTCTTAAAAACTTATGTGCAATTACAGGAGTTAGTGGAAGTGGTAAATCGTCTCTTATTTTACAAACCCTACTTCCTGTTGCAAAAGAACTTTTAAATCATGCAAAAAAAGTAAAAAAAATAGATGATGTTGCAATAAAAGGATTAGAGCAACTTGATAAAGTAATTTATCTTGATCAAAGTCCAATAGGAAGAACTCCTAGATCAAATCCTGCTACATATACAGGATTAATGGATGAGTTAAGATTACTTTTTTCAAAAACAAAAGAAGCAGAAATCAGGGGATATAAAATAGGACGTTTCTCTTTTAATGTAAAAGGTGGGCGTTGTGAAAAATGTCAAGGAGAAGGTGAAATAAAAATAGAGATGCACTTTTTACCAGATATTATGGTTAAATGTGATGATTGTTTAGGACAAAGATATAATGCTCAAACTTTAGAAATATTATATAAAGGAAAAAGTATCTCTGACATACTAAATATGAGTGTAGATGATGCTGTAGAATTTTTTGTAAAGATCCCAAAAATAAATGCAAAACTACAAACACTTAGCGATGTAGGACTTGGGTATATTACCTTAGGACAAAATGCAGTGACACTTAGTGGTGGAGAAGCCCAAAGAATAAAATTAAGCAAAGAATTAAGTAAAAAAGATACAGGTAAAACTTTATATATATTAGATGAACCTACAACTGGACTTCATTTTGCAGATGTTGATAGACTTACTCGTGTACTTCATCATTTAGTTGAAATTGGAAATTCAGTAATTGTAATTGAACATAACTTAGATATTGTAAAAAACTCTGATTGGGTTATTGATATGGGACCTGAAGGTGGAAATAAAGGTGGACAAATAATAGCAGAAGGTACGCCTGAAAACTTAGCAAAAAATCATAAAAAAACAGGTTCATACACAGGATACTATCTTGAAAGAGAATTAAGATATTAAAAGTAGAACATTACTGCACTATTATACTTAATGAAAAAGGAAATGCTAAAGCTACCATAGAACATTTTAAAAAAGTGAGAGAAAATATAAATTCTTTAAAATATCTAAGATATTCAAAGAATTTATATTTAATTTATTCGCAGAAATTAAGACTTAATGAAAGAAATAGGAGGCTAATTTATAACTTATTATTATAGTTATAAAAGAATTCATCTATAATTTTAATCTTCATATTTTCTAATATTCCTGGATATACTTTTGCTAACTTTTTGAGATTAGAGAATACACCACCATCAATACTATTTGTTGTATGATGAGTTATATATCTTTTTACAATCATCTTCTGGTGAAATTGGCACATTTGTATCTTTGTATACCTCTTCGTTTGCCATTCTTTTTAGTTAGTTTAGATTGACACTTTGGACAAGTTTTAGTACTTTTTTATAGCCATTTGTAAATAAATCCTTTTTAGCCCATATAGTACCTAAGCTAACTTAAGTTTTTAGGCATCCAAAAGTTTTATTAAGCCTTTTTGATCGATATATTCTATTATACGAGATTATTGAATAGTACCGAATTTAAAAAAAGTTGTCTTGTTTTCTTGGGATATTATAAAGCACTAAATTCAACAATTCAACAATTAAAAAAAGACAAAATCGAAAGGTTTATTTCTAACAATAGACTCAGCTTTTAAGGTAATTGTTTAGTCCCTAATTCTCATGGAGTCAGCTATTATTTTATAAAAGGAGTAGATTTATGGGAAATATACAACACTCTAATGCCAAGACGACGCCAAGAATTCGAAAAGAAATACAAGAGTCTCAAGAGACAATCACAGAGTTAGCTGCAAGATTGTTCCTTAATCCAAAAACAGTAACAAAATGGAAGAATGCCAATAGAATCACTGATAAAAAAAGTGGACCGACGATAGCAAGGTCAACAGTACTAAGTCAAGAAGAAGAACAAATAATTTGTGAGTTTAGAAGAGTTACCAAGTTTGCACTAGATGATGTTTTTATAGCCCTGATGGATGAGATACCTAAAATGACAAGGTCAAACTTACACAGATGCTTGCAACGTCATGGATTAAGCCGTTTGCCCAAAGAACCCCGTGATAAAACAGAAAAAAAGAAGTTCAAAGAGTATGATATAGGATATGTCCATATAGATATTTCAGAAGTTCATAGTGAAGAAGGCAAAGCCTATATGTTCGTAGCTATAGATCGTGCTACTAAGTATACTTATGTGGAAATTCATGAAAGAATGACTCAGGCTATCGCTTGTTCATTCTTAGAAAACTTTATACAAGATATACCTTTTAAAATCCATACTATTTTAACAGATAATGGAGCTCAATTTACTTATGCACTTCTAAGTGAACATTTAAGACCAAAAGATAAGATTCATCCTTTTGATATAGTATGCCAAAAGTATAAAATAGAACACCGTTTGACTAAGTTTAGACATCCTTGGACTAATGGTCAGGTAGAAGTGATGAATAAAGTTCTTAAAGACCATACTGTGAAACTTTTTCATTATGAGACCTTAAAAGCTCTAAAGTTACACTTGATGAGCTTTCTTCTTTTATATAATTATCAGAAAAAACTCAAAGCTTTAAAGTATAAAACACCTTATGATACAATGTCTCAAATATTCAGGAAAAACCCAGAGTACTTTAAGTTGAATCCTTTGAGTAAGTCTTTGGGACTAAACAGGTAATGTATTTATCAATCCAAGAAGTTCAAAATAAATGGAAAAGTTAGAAAGTTAAAAACTGGTCTGAAATTTATCCTCAACTATGCATATTTTTCAGCTAGATTATGGAAAAATATATAAAGTAGTTAGAGGATAATTGGCGGGTTTATACACTTGAGTTTACACTCTCCTATTTTATTTATTTTGATTCCAATAAAAAAGGAAAAAGTTATAAACTCTTTCCTTTTTGTTTTTTAAATTTATATTTATAAAGAGCTTGATTTAATAATCATTAGTTTTTCTTTACTCATTTCAATCATAGAATGATGAATTCCACCCATCCCAAGTCCAGAAGCATTAGCTCCTCCAAATGGCATCCAATCTACTCTAAAAGCAGTATGATCATTTACTATTACAGCAGTTCCATTTAATCTTTTTACTGCTTTTAAAGCAGTATCAATATTTTTAGTGAAAATTGCAGCTTGAAAAGATACTTCTAAAGAATTTGCTCTATCAAAAGCATCTTCAATATCAGAATATGAATAAATACAAACAACAGGTCCAAAGACTTCTTTAGTAGATACTAAAGCATCATCAGCTGGATTTAAAATAACAGTTGGTTCATATAATGAATTAGAAATTCTTTTTCCACCTGTTAATATTTCCCCACCTTTAGTAATAGCTTCATTAACCCATTCTTCAACTCTATTTACTTCATTATGATTAATTAATGGACCAACTTCAGTTTTAGGATTTAATTGATCTCCAACAACTAATTGAGATGCATAATCACTTAGTTTAGAAGCTACAATATCTACAATTGATGCATGAACATATACTCTTTGAACTGATACACAAACTTGACCTGCATGGTAAAAACCACCTTTTCCAATTGAAGGAATTAAATCATCAATATCTGCATCAGCTTCTACAATCACAGGAGCAACTCCACCATGTTCTAAGGCAACTCTAGTTCCATTAGCTACTTTAGAATTTAAGTACCAACCAACTTTTGCAGAACCTATAAAAGTTAAGAAGTTAATTTTAGGAGATGTTGCAAGTAATTCACCAGCTTCTCTTCCACAAACAACAGCTTGTGCCCAACCCTTTGGAAGTCCAGCTTCTTTTAATATTTCTATTAATTTAACAGCTGACATTGGAGTTTGTGTTGCTGGTTTAATAATAACAGAACACCCAACAGCGATTGCAGGGATTACTTGATGAATTGCAAGATTAAAAGGATGATTAAATGCAGATACAGCAGCAACTACACCAATTGGTTCTTTAAAAGTATAAGCCATTCTATTTGCACTTGAAACAGTATGTCCCATAGCTATTTCAGTTCCTTTAAATGAACTTAATGATTCAATAGCAAGTTTCACACCATGTATTGCTCTAATAATTTCTACTTTAGAATCCATATAAGGTTTTCCACCCTCAGAAGCACAAAGAATTGTTAATTCTTCAATTTGTCCTTCCATTATTTTTACTACATTTTCTAAAATTTCTATTCGCTTATATTTAGGAAGTGCATTTTTATGATTATCAAAAGTTGCTTTTGCTAAATTTATTGCAGTTTCTACTTCTTCTACTGATGAAAACGGTACTATTCCTACTACTTTATCATCAAATGGCGATCTTACTTCTATTGTATTCATTTTTCCCCCTTCTTTATTTATATATTTGTTATATTATATCATACATTGTTTTTTAGCTAGTAAATCATTTAAAATTGAATGATTTAAAGAGTAATCAACAGCTAAATCAATTAAGTGAACACCTTTTCCATTTACACATTTGTCTAAAATTTGTTCAAAATCTTCACAAGATGTTGGTCTATGCCCACTTGCTCCATAAGCTTCTGCATATTTAATAAAATCAGGATTTCCAAGATCTAAACCATAGTTCTCAAATCCCATACCTGCTTGTTTCCACTTAATCATTCCATAAGAGTTATCATTTAAAATAACAATTGTTAAATCAAGATTTAATCTTACTGCAGTTTCCATTTCTTGTGAGTTCATCATAAAACCACCATCTCCACAAACAGAAACAACTCTACAATCAGGTCTTACCATTTTAGCAGCCATTCCAGAAGGAAGTCCAGCACCCATAGTTGCAAGTGCATTATCTAATAATAGTGTATTTGGTTGTGCACATCTATAGTTTCTTGCAAACCAGATTTTATAAACACCATTATCAAGTGTTACAATATCTTTTGCATTTAAAGTTTGTCTAATAGTTCTAACTACTCTTTGTGGTAAAATTGGAAATCTTGTATCTCCAAAATATTTAGAAAGTTTAGTTCTAATATCATCAGCTAGTCTAATATAATAATCAAAATCCCAATGTTCTTGTTTTGAAATTGCATTTGTCATTTTTTCAACATTTCCTGCAATATCCCCAATCATATCTAGCTGAGGGAAGTAAGTGTCATCTACTTCTGAAGGAAAAAAGTTTACATGTAATACTTTTGTTGCATCTTTGTGATTTTCCATAAAAAATGGTGGTTTTTCAATTACATCATGACCTACATTTATAATCAAATCAGCTCTTTCAATCGCGCAATGAATAAAATCATCAGCAGATAAAGCAGCGGTACTTAAACAAAGTTTATGATTTTCATCAATTACACCTTTACCCATTTGTGTTGAGAAGAAAGGAATACCAGTTTCGTTTACAAAGTTTGTCAATGCATCGCCAATTCTATGTCGATTAGCTCCAGCTCCAATAAGTAAAAGAGGTCTTTTTGCTTTTTCAATCATTTTAACAGCATCTAAAACTGTTATTTTATCTGCATTTGGATATCTAAAGTTTTGCACAGGATAGATGTTGTCTTCTACTTCTTCTTGTGCAATATCTTCAGGTAATTCAATATGAACAGCACCAGGTCTCTCAGTTGTTGCTATTTTAAATGCTTCTCTAACCATTGATGGAATATTATTTCCATTTACAACTTGTTTAGCATATTTTGTCATTGGTTTCATCATTCCAACAATATCAATAATTTGAAATTTACCTTGTTTTGATTTTTTAATTGGTTTTTGACCAGTTATCATCATCATTGGCATTCCACCAAGTTGTGCATAAGCTGCTGCTGTTGCAAAATTTGTAGCTCCAGGACCAAGTGTTGCTAAACAAACACCAACTTTTCCAGTTAATCTTCCATACGTTGCTGCCATAAAACCAGCACCTTGTTCATGTCTTGTTAAAATAAGTTTGATATCAGACTGTCTTAGTGATTCTAAGAAATCTAAGTTCTCTTCGCCTGGAATACCAAAAATATATTCAACACCTTCATTCTCTAAAGCTTTTATAAATAAATCAGATGCTTTCATCTTTTCTCCATTTTTTAATAAATTATACACAATAGTTTCCTACAATTTCAGTTAAATATTTGTTAAAAATAAAAATATATTATAAGTATAAAACTATTTTCTTAATAAGTGCGAATAAACGACACAGACAAGCTTGTAATATTATATTTAGTTTAAAATAAATTACTACAATAAGTTTCTAATATTGAAAATTAATACCTAAATTTATTTATTGTAACTAATCACCCTATCTAAAAGAGAGAATTCCCCTTCATTACAGAAACCAATGATTCAAACTCATTTAAGCCACGCTTACGAGAAGTATCAATAACTGATCGTAAATTAGCATAATTTTGTGCACCCTCAAGTGATTTGAATTGTCCTGATACTTTTTGCTTAACTTTTATATTTCTAATGGCACGCTCACTAGCATTATTATCTGCTGGGATATTTTCATTAAGTAAAAAAGTAAACAGTTTATCTTTAGATTTTGTAAGTGATTTTATTTGTTTATGCGTTTCACTTTTTTCAATGTATGGCATAGTTAAAAGATGTTGAAGTGATTTGTCATATTGACTTTTTAGAGTTACTCTAGCAATGGAAGTTAAGTTGACTTTATCATCTCTTATAGCTTCTTTGAGTAATGTCTTTATATCTTTCATTAGCTTAGTCTCATCACACTCAATAGCATAGTTTAAATCTCTCATCTTGTGTGCTAAACATAACTGTTCACTAACACACTCAAGTGAGCTATATGATGAATAATTATCATGAACCACACAAGCATTTTTAAAACCATTTGTAAAAGTATTGTTGATGACCTTAGTTCCTCGTGACTTATCCGCAACAATAAGAGTATTGCTCTCATTGTGAAAAGTCCAATGCCAATGTTTAGAGCCATTAACCTTACATCCAGTCTCATCTATACCTACTAGAGGAGCTTTCTCCAGTAGAGCTGTGATTTTGTTAATAGTATTTTGTGAGAGTGCTGAGGCTTTTGCTAATAAGCCTGTAATGCTTCCCTCTGAGAGTTTTATATTGAATAGGTTGTTCATAAGTTCTACTATTCTCATATTTGACATATACTGAGAAACACTTAGGTATGAAACCATAGCTATAACTGTTGACCCATAACTGATATTTGGTGATATTGTAAATGCACTACTGTCATGATTTTCATAACCACAAGAGAAACACTTTTTAGAGAAGCTTTGATACTCTGTTATTTTATGAGTAATAGATGATAATTCAATATCTAAGACTTGTCGTCTTTCTTTGAGTGCAGATACAACAGTAGATATATCACTACTGCACTTTTTACATTCTAATAGTTTATAAGGCAATGCAACAATCTCATCAGGAGTATCACTTTGTAAAAGAGTTACTCCCTCTCTCCCTGATTGTCCACCAACACTTTTACCACTCTTCTCTTCAAGAGATTGATTTTTATTATTTCTTTTTTGAGGAGGTGCTATCTCACTTGATGGTGAAATACTGGAGTTGTTTGAATTCTTTGGTGGTTTTTCTTGCACGAGGTTATCTTGAAGGTTTTCTATATATTTAAGAAGCTCTTTATGGGATAAATCTTTAAGTTCTTTTTTGGATTTTATTGAAAATTGATATTTCAGGCGAATTTTCTTCAAAATTTATTCCTACTTTTTATGTAGTGAATTATAGCTAATTAGTCCTATTTATAGGCTTTAAATTACTATTTATTGAGGTAAATATTAGAATTCTTTTTGAGGTTTCCTAGAGTGATTAGTTACCATATTTAAAATAAATTTTTCTAATTCAGTATCATTTATGGCTTCAGAGATAGTTTCCTTGTTCAATAATAGCCCAATATAAGATAAAGCGGAGTGCGTTCCATTTAGAATTCTAAGCTTCATACTTTCATAAGGTTTTATATTCTTCACAAAAATAACACCAACTTTATCTAGTTTAAGTTTACTTCCATCTATAAACCAATCTTCAATTATAAATTGTTTAAAGTCTTCTGATAAAACGGCAGCGTTATCTTGAATTTTTAATTTGTCATGAATTTTTGATAAAGTTTTTTCTGTAACTTTTGGGACTATTCTATCTACCATAGAAGAAGGGAACGCACAATTTTTACTTATCCATATTTCTAATTCTTTATTTATTAAGGAAGCAAAATTAAGTATAACTTTTCTTAAAATATTTCCATTTGAAGGTAAATTATCACAAGAAAGAACAATTAAACCTCCAATATTTGCCTCTTTTCTATTTTTTAAGATACTAAAAATCAATGCAATCGCTGTTTTACATTCTTTGAGGTTTTTCAAGTCATGTATTATTTCTGGGTTATTTACATTAAGACCATTTAAAGAGGGGCTATAACAATAACCTTTTTCCGTTATAGTTAAAGTAATTAATTTGATATTTTCGGAAAGGGCTAGATCGTTTATATACTTTCTATTCTTAGTTAAAAATAGTGATTTTTTAACTGACTTAATTAAACTATAAGAAGAAGACTTTCCAGACTCTTCATGAGCAGTATATAAATTATCCTGTTTACTCATGATTTTTTTTGAATTATTGCTTCTTAGACTTATTGCTTCAATTAAATGCACATCTTTTGATATCTTATTATAATCATCTACGTATACCGCAAAATGGGCTTTTAAAAAAGCTCCAAGTCCAATATGTACAATAGATGTATCCACATCATTTCGGTCATAATTTTAAGATGAAATGTTTTTATACGTATTATTATTAAGTAACATCATTTACATCCTTACTTCTATTATTATAAAGTGTTTTCATTTAATATGATTTAGCTGTTATTCGATGAATTTAACATTAAGTTGAGAACCTTAGACAAATGTATACTTGTAAAAAGTCTAGCTATCACTACATCTTTTGCTTTTATTGCATTTAAAATATTTTTATGATCAACAAGTATGCTTGGATTTCCACTACAATTGTAGTTGTTAGCAAATCTAATTCTATTTATATGAATTTTAAGATCTTCAATAATATTCAATGCTTCCGGTATTTTCGAAATATCTATAATTTTATTATGAAAAACTTCATCATAGTAAAAGAATTCCTCGGGTTTAGAATTTTTAATTGCTGATTCTTGTTGTTTTATAATTAGCTCTAGCGATTTGATATCTTCGTCATTAATATTATTAATAGCTTCCTCTACAATTAAAAGTTCTAAAGCTTCTCTGATTTTTGCAGAATTATATATTTTTTTTAAATCAATTGGCATAATATAGGACTTACTATTCGGTACAATTTTAACCAACTGTTTATTTTCCAGCATTTTTAATGACTCCCTTACGGGACTTTTACTTATATTAAGTGCATTAGCAATTTTAACTTCTGAAATAGATTGATTAGAATGCATAATACCTTTAAGTATCATATTTAGTAATATTTTGTACACTTGTTTTTGTATAGTCTTGTTTTTTATAATCGTTACAGTATTTAAATACTCTAAATAATTTTTGTTATCTTCTAGTTCCATATTAAATCCATTGTTCTAAATTTTGCAACAGTTTAACCAATAACACTAGGTAACCATAATGATATACCTGGAAAAGCTATAATTAGTACTAAAATAATGAGAATAGTGGCATAAAAAGGGATAAATGCTTTTAATGACTGCTCCATACTAATTTCTCCTATTGCACACCCTATAAATAGAGAGGTGCCAACGGGAGGAGTGCATAAACCTAAACCTAAATTTAATATCATAATTATTCCAAAATGTATAGGATCAAAGCCAAGAGCAACAGCTACGGGCAATAAAATTGGAGTTAATAAAAGTATTAACACTCCCATATCCATAAACATTCCTAATACCAATAACAAAACATTTATACATAAAATAATTATAATTGGATTATCAGAAAAACTCAAAAATAAGGTTGACAAAGCCAGTGGGATTTTTAGATAAGCAAGCATAAATCCAAACATTGAGGAAGTAGCAATAATAGCAATAATCATTGCAAGTGTTTTAGTTGAGGAGTTAAAAATTGAAGTAATTTTTTCCCATGTCATATTTTTGTATATAAAAGCAGTAACAAGAATAGCCCAAACACAGGCAATAGCAGCTGATTCTGTAGCAGTAAAAATACCAAATATAATACCACCTAAAATAATAACTACCGTGAATAAACCCCACACTGCATCTTTTATAATATATAAAGAATTTTTTAAGGTAATTTTTTCGCCTACGGGATAGTTTCTTTTTACAGCTATAATATAAGTAACTAACATTAAACCAGCACCTAAGATTATTCCAGGAACTATTCCTGCAATAAAAAGCTGGCTAATTGATATCCCTCCTGCAGCAATAGCATAATAAATCATATTTTGGCTAGGAGGAATAATTACTCCTTGAATAGAAGAAGTAACAGTAACAGCAACACTAAAGTCAGCATCATATTTATCTTTTTTCATAGCTGGAATCATAAAGGAACCAATTGAAGATACATCTGCCACAGAAGAACCAGATACACCTCCAAAAAACATACTAGTAACTACATTTACCATTGCCTTTCCACCTCTAATACGACCTACGAAAACATTCGCCAAACTCATGAGCTTATCACTGATTCCGCCTTCTGTCATAATTTGTGCTGCGAGTATAAAAAATGGTACAGCTAAAAAAGTAAAACTGTCTAATCCATTAACCATGTTTTGGAATAAAAACATTATGGGAATGTCAAGATAAAAAGCTGTAATTATAGAACTTAATCCCAAAGAAAATGCAATGGGTATTCTTGCGAACATAAATACAAACAATAATAAAAATAATAAGACTATTCCATCGTATTCAACTATCATATTAACTCCCAGGTTGTGTAAATAATTTTATAAAATTACTAATTGATGCAATAAGTATTATTACACCTGAAAAAATTAAAATTAAGTAAAGATAACTTTTGCTCAAACCTGAGGCAGGTAAAGTAGCATATTTAGTTAAATCAACTAATTGAAATCCATAATATATCATCAAAAGAGCAAAGCAACCAAGAAGAAAATACTTAATGCAATCTAACGTTTTTTGTACTTTCTCTTGGAGTTTATCATAGAGAAACTCCAAGGAAATATGCTCATTAGCATATACAGCAAGTGACATAACTATAAATCCAAACCATATAAGCATAAGGATAGTCACCTCTGACGCCCAAATAAGGGGGCTATTAAACACATACCTCAATACTACTTGTGCAAAAGTAATTACTAACATTAATAATAAGATTACAGAACAAATTTTTGTCATTAAACTTGAAACGTAATCAAGAAATTGAAAATATTTTTTCATATCAAACCCCTTAAATTAAATGCTATTGTAAAGCACGAATACTTTTAATAACTTCCGAAAATTCTGGGTAATCATTATATAAAGGTGCTAGCCTGTCCTGAAATTCTCTCACGTTAACAGAGTAAATCTTAGTACCCGATTTTTCTACTTTTTCTTGAAACTCTAATTGTTTTGCGTTCATAGCTTTGATTTCAAATTCAGTTGCTTCTTTTGAAGCTTCTCTAACGGCAATTTTCTGTTTCTTAGACAATTTAGCCCAGCTTCTTTTACTAATAATAACTAATGCTGGAGGACTTAAATGTCCATCTAATGTGTAATGCTTTGCTACTTCTGAGTGTCCAGACGTTGAATAACTTACAAAATCATTTTCAGCCCCATCAATAACACCTGTTTGTAATGAAGTAAATACTTCTCCATAATTCATAGGAGTTGGTATACCACCTAATAGTTTAACCATTTTTATAACCACTTCTGATTTTTGAACTCTTATTTTTTGTCCTTTTAAATCTGATACTGATTTAATTGGTTTTTTCACTGTATAAAAGTTACGTGTACCTGCCTCTAAATAATCAAAACCTATCATATTAAATCTATCTAATGACTCGAGTACCTTCTTTCCAATCTCTCCATTTAAAACTTTAAATTTATGTTCTTGGTTTTCAAATATATAAGGTAATGTAAAAACCTTAAAAGGGGAAACCAATTGAGCCAGAGTAACAGAATTAACTCTTGCCATATCTAAGATACCTGCTTGTACTTGTTCTATGTTTTCTGATTCACTTCCTAGTTGTGCGCTAGCATACACTTCAATAATAACACTTCCATTTGTTTTTTCTTTAACTAATGAAGAAAATTTTCTCATAGCAACAGTAACAGGATTTGTTTCAGGTTGATTTTCCGCCAAACGTAATAATATTTGTTTTTCGTTTTTTACACTTGATGCTTGAGCATCAACTTGACTTACCCCCATTAACAATCCAAGACCAACTAAACCTAATTTAACTAAATTAACTTTCTTCATTTCTTCTCCTTTTAAATATTTTATATTGTAGCAACAAAAAACTTTAAGTTAACTAGAATACTATATTAAAGTATATAAATTTACATTTACTTTGGTAAAAATTCCTAGTTAATATACAACAACATCCTATATAATCAGTAATATATACAAAGATATTGTCTATACGCAATATTAATACTTACACTGTCAAATTAAACAATAGAATACTAATTAATTTAAAATTAAGACTAAGAGACTAAACTTCTAAATATATTTGTTAAATTAAATATAAAAAGGTCAATTAGTGAAAAAAATAACAATAGGAATTATAGGAGGAGGAAACTTTGGAACAGAAGTCTTTAAAGGTTTTATAAAAGCATATCATCAAGGACTAATAGAAAAAATTGTCTTATGCGACTTAAATGAAAATATTAGAGAAAAGCATAAAAAATACTTTTTTATCCAAACATATTCTGATTATAAAAAAATGATTGACAAAGAGGATTTAGATGCTATTAGTATTGTAACTCCTGATCATTTACATTATGAAGTTACTAAATATGTTGCAAAGAAAAAATTGCATATCATGGTATAGAAACCGCTTGAAATGGATAGCAACCATGCCGAAGAGCTCATTAATATATGTAAGAAAAAATAAGAAAATGATATACATTGATTTTCACAAGCGATTTGATCCTTCTCATTTACACTTAAAAAATGATATAAAGAATAATAAATTTGGAAAACTACAATATGGTTATGCCTATATGGAAGACAAAATTTCAGTGCCGTCCCAATGGTTAAAAAAATGGGCAAAAGATTCTTCTCCATCGTGGTTTCTAGGCACTCATTTTTACGATTTGGTTTATTGGCTTACAAACAGTCTTCCTGAAAAAATTTATGCAACTGGAAATAAAGGAAAACTCAATGCTTTAGGAATAAATACCTATGATAGTATTCAAGTAAATATTACTTATGAGAATGGAATGAATTTCACCTTTCATACATCTTGGATATTACCTAATAGTTTCACTTCGATTGTAAATCAATCAATTAGAATTATAGGAGAAGAGGGTATTTGTGAAGTTGACACAACAAACAGAGGCTTATCAGCTAGCTATTCAGATGCAGTTAGAAAAGAGGAGATTAATCCACATGGGAAACAAGAAGTTGAAGACTATTTATTAGGTACAAAATCTAGCGGTTATATATATGAATCTATGATTTATTTTATTGATCTAATATTTTCTATAAAAAATGAAAAGATCGCCTTACTATCATTAAAAGGGAAATATCCATCAGGAGAAGAAGCTCTGGTATCAACCAGAATAGGTGAACTAATTGAAGAGAGTTTAAGAACATCCACCATTGTAAAATATAAAGGAAATAAATGAAAACTACAATTTTAAAAACAAATAAAGAACTTGGGCAAACTGCAGCAATAGAAGGATCTTTATTACTTAAAGAAGCAATCAAAAGAAATGGAGTTGCAAATATTATTTTGGCTACAGGTAGCAGCCAATTTTTAACTATTGAATATTTACTTAAGGAAGATATTGAATGGTCAAAGGTAAATGTTTTTCATCTGGATGAATATATAGGGATAACTGCATCACACAAAGCAAGTTTCAGAAAATATTTAAAAGAAAGATTTGTTGATAAAGTTAAAGATCTTAACAGTTTTACTTATATAAATACTCAAAATGACCCGAGTGATGAATGTGATAAATTAGAAAAACAAATACTTGAGGCCCCTATAGATGTTGCATTTGTTGGTATTGGAGAAAATGGCCATTTAGCTTTTAATGATCCTCCAGCTGATTTTTCAACAAATAAATCTTATTTGGTTGTTACTCTAGATTCTAAATGTAGAATGCAACAATTTAATGAAGGTTGGTTTAAAAGCTTTGATGAAGTTCCAACTCAAGCAATTTCAATGAGTATAAAACAGATTATGCAAAGTAAACACATAATTGTTAGTGTTCCAGATACAAGAAAAGCGCTTGCGGTTAAAAATTCGATTCAAGGAGAAGTAACAAACTTGTGCCCATCTTCTATTTTGCAAAATCATAATTCATGCTCTGTATATTTAGATAAAAATTCTGCAAGTTTGCTATAAAAAGGAAATAACATGTCAAAGAAAATACTTAATGGTTTTATTGATTTGCAAGTTAATGGATACTTAGGTGTTGATTTCTCAAGTAAAGAGCTAAGTGAAGAAAAATTTATTTGGGCGAGTTTAAAGCTTCTAAATAATGGTACCTTAGCTTTTTTACCCACACTTATCACGAGTAGTAAATCACTTTATAAAAAGAATTTACGTATTATTTCTAAATGTATGGAACATAAAGAGTTAAAAAATAGAATACTTGGTATTCATCTTGAGGGGCCCTTCATATCTGAAAAAGATGGAGCAGTAGGTGCTCATAATAAAAAGCACACAAGAAAACCAAGTATTAAATTTTTAAAAAAATTGATAAAATATTCCAATAATAATATAAAGCTTATTACTTTGGCTCCTGAATTAGAAAACTCTAAAGAATTAATTGATTATGCTAATAAGCATAATATAACTGTTTCTGCAGGGCATCATTTAGCAAATTTAGTGCAAATAACTGCATTTTCTAACAATAAGGGAAAAGCTTTGACTCATTTCGGTAATGGTATACCTAATTTTTTACCAAGACATGAAAATGGAATTTTATCGGGTCTTCTAGACAGTAACTTATCTTTAATGCTTGTTGGAGATGGGCATCATTTACCTAAGTCTTTTATTGAACTTGTTAAAAAAATGAAAAAAATAGAAAAATTAATTTTTGTGAGTGATGCTTCTCCCATATCTGGATTAAAAGCTGGGAACTACACAACGTTGGGGAATAATGTAGTTTTGGAAGAAAATGGAAAGTTGCACAATAAAGAAAAAAAATGTTTAGTTGGTTCTAGTGCGACAATGATTGAATGTGCTAATTTCTTGCTGCAGAACAAAATAGTAACTTTAAAAGATTTATACATCATGATGTATAAGAACCCATTGAAATTGATAAATATTAAAAACCTAAAGGTTATACCTTTAAAAAAAATGACTATTTCTACAGGTAATAATAAGGAAATAACTATCCTAAAAATATAATTTAGTAAAGGACTTGAGGAATAGTCTTCTCAGGCCAATTTTTAATTAATATTTTATATTTGATTGTTGACATCATATCCATTTTTGATATTTTAGACTTAATTTAGAGGTGGCATTATAATGTCCTCCATTGTCAAGACCACTTAACCAAGTTTTCTTATTCCAAATACCTATGATACTTTTTGTAACAATTTACTATCTAAATTATTAATAGCTTTAAAATATACCTCATTTGGTGTCTTATTTCCAATAGCTGAATGTAATCTTCTACTATTATATTT
The DNA here is from genome assembly GCA_965243765.1 of Halarcobacter sp. Lineage (GTDB taxonomy): Bacteria > Campylobacterota > Campylobacteria > Campylobacterales > Arcobacteraceae > Halarcobacter. The sequence continues at coordinate 558,919 of CBDEWB010000018.1, read as the reverse complement.
TTGCATATAATTATCAATTGAGTATCTCAATTCATTCATACTTTTATAATCATTTAGATATATTTCTTCATATTTGATACTACGCCAGAATCTCTCAATTACGATATTATCGATACTTCGCCCTTTACCATCCATGGATATTTTAATATCATGTTTATTTAAAATCTCAACATGTGCTGACGCTGTATATTGTGAACCTTGATCAGTATTAACAATATTAGGTTTAGGGTATAAACTTAATGCTTCATTTAGACTTAATTAAAAAAATGGGTGCTTATTTTTTTACTTTTTCTTATAATTGACTAAATAATAATCTACCAAATGCAGCTTCAAACCTTTATTCAATCCTCGATGTAAACTAATCATATTTTTCATGTGTGAAAATACTCCACCTTCAAGTGCATTTGTAGTATTTGGAATAGATAATTTTCTGTAGTTTTTATATGTAGAGACCACTGCACAGTAACACTCTAAAATAAATCTCAACCAAGCCTTTAGTTAAGGTATTTAAAGGCTATTTTTAGCTATAATTACACATATAAATTAAAGATATTTAAGCAAAAAGGTAATAAATTGGCATTTAAAGATTCAAACCTCTCTTTTTCAGATTATGCTCTTAATGATAGATTAGAATATGTAGATTCTTTTTTAAAACAATTAGATTCTATAATAGATTTTAATAAATTAAGACCTATATTAAAGAAGAATGGAACAGGAAGTAAAAATGTATGTGGAGTACAAGCATATGATCAAATATTAATGTTTAAAATCTTACTTATTCAGAAGTTTTATGATTTAAGTGATGAAAAAGCTGAAGAAGGACTTAATGTAAATTTACTTTATATGAAATTTGCAGGATTAAGCTTAGAATCATTAGCACCAGACTCAACTACAACAGGTAGATTTAGAAATTCTTTAATTAAAAATAATCTTCATGGTAAACTTTTTACAAATATTAATAAGCAACTTGAAAAGGCAGGATTAATAGCAACAGGTGGTAAAGATGTACTAGTAGATGCAACATTAACAAAGTCTCATAATAATAGAATCAAAAATAAAAATAAAGAACAAAAAAGTGAAAGTAGACAAAAGGTTGAAGCTTTAAATAAAGCGATAGATATACTTATTGAAGAAGAATTACAAAAGAAAAAACCATCATCAAAACAAATATCAAGATTATTAAAAAAGAAATCTTATAACTCTAAAACTCTTAAAAATGAAGAACTTGATGAGATTCAAAATAAAGATACTAAAGATATTGAAACTTCAAAAAAGATAATTGAAAATGAAGATGATAGTTATGAGCATAAACAAAAGATAGATAAAGATGTAAGAACAGGTTATCAAGCAGGTAAAAAACAATATGCAACAGGATATAAGAATCATATATCAACAGATGCAGATTCAGGAGCTATTTTAGAAACAATGACAACATTTGCCAATACCTCAGATATATCTACCGTTGATACATTTGTTGAAAAATTAGGTGATGATATTAAATCATTAGGTGCAGATAAAGCTTATAAATCAGAAGCTATTGATGAACTACTAAAAGAAAAAGATATTAAAAATAATGTTTGTCTTAAAGAGAGAAATAAAATGAGTGATGAAGATAGAAAGAATCAAAGAGAAAATGAAAAACCAAAACATAAAATCAGAGCAAAAGTTGAACATTCATTTGCTTTAATAAAAACCAGCATGAAACAATCCACAACAAGGTTTACAGGACTGCTCAGGAATAATATGAATTTCACCATTACATGTATAGCTGCCAACCTAAAACTATTTGCCCATAAGAAAATAAAGGCACAAAACGTAAGAATAAGATGATAAAGAGAGGAAAGAATAGAGCAAATTCAATTAGAATTAGGAATAAATATAGATTTGAGATGATAATTTATGATAAATATTTTTTAAAAATTGAAAAAATAAAATTTTATAGATCTTTTTAGTTGTGCTGTGGTCTCTTGATAGAAGTTTCATAACAAATTTACCATATTTATTTACATATAAAAATGAGAAAAATGTCATAATTCATAACACTACAAATTCTATTGATGAAGGAGTATTTTCTCCAATGAAAAAACTATTAAAAATATATAATGGTTTGACTAAAAGTTTGAAGATAAAAATGCTTGATGATTATCTGGTTAGTTATAAGGTAAAGTGATTATTCTGGTACTCAAAAGTTTCATTAAGCCTTTTAATTCTTCTGTATTTAATAAATTCATATTGTAAATCTTTGATATATTTGATATTTTATTAGATGACTATATTTTTGGATTTATATAGTTAGATTTACAGTCTCTTTTTCAGTGAAATTATGGAAAAATATATAAAGTAGTTGAAGATAATTGGTAGGTTTACACAGTTTATTTTACACTCCCTTTTAGTTTACAGTCTCTAACTTTAATTATTGTACTTCATAATCATAATTTGTTCATAAAGCATATTTCCAAAACCTTTTGGTAAATCTTTATATTCCTTTTCAACTATACTAATTATATTTCTTATTTGTTCTTCTGTCATACCTTTTGCAATAGGAACAATAGTTTTACTTATAGTGTCTTTAAATTCTTCTAGTTCTTTTTTAGTCATTAATAAAATCTTTTTTAATAAAATTGGTATGAAATTATAATATAATTACCTAAAACAAGAGTTAATTTATATCTGATGTTACGATAATCTAAATTTTAAGATTTAATAGAATTGTTACAATATTGATTAAAATTATTATATTTAACTTGCTAATATGATCCTTAAAACCTACAAAAATATACTTTATAAATTACCAATAAACCCTTTGTTTATCGTATTTACAAGCACTTTGAAACCACTATTTAGATATAATATATACTCTTAATACTAAGGAATTTTATGAGTTGTTTACAAGAATATTATCAAGATTATGCGTTAAGTTCATTTTAGAAAATAGAGATGACAAAATTAGCTAAACTTACTGGGGAAAGCCATGATGTATTTACAAAAAATCTATTACTTGATGATAGCTTTGATGATGAGACTAAATTATGGAAAACAATAAAATCATTTTTAAGAGATTATGAAAATGAAGATAATGGATGTATAATTATAGATGATTCATTACTTCATAAACCACATACAAAAGTAAATAATACTGTATGTTGGCAACTATGACCATGTAAGTGGGAAAAGTGTTAAGGGTATCATGATGTTAAACTTTCATTATACAGATAATAGTGGTATATCAATATCTTTAGGATATGAGATTATCACTAAAACTGAAGATAAATGGAGCGAAGAATATCAAAAGTTTATAAAAAAATCTATGTTTACTAAAAATGAAATAATGAAAGATAAACTCCCAATTTTACATTTTAATAATGAAGTAAAATATAAATATATTTTAATGGATAAATGGTTTACAACATCAGATAATATAGAGTTTATAGCATAGTGCTTTAAAAAAGCAATTTGTAGCACCAGTAAAAAAGAATCGTAAAGCAGCACTAACTCTATAAAGACAGAAATAAAAGAAGATATGTTAATATTGACAGCATAGATATGGGAGCTTGTAGTAGTCGACTTATATATTTAAAAGGTTGCAATACACCTTTGAATATTGGTAAGCAAATTGTCAAAAACGGCAACGATGGTGAACCTATGTATCTGTATCTTATTACTAATTGTCCAGTTTCACCACGTTATGGTTGCCTAGTTACATAAATAAGAAAGCGATAGCTTAACAACATAATTGTAAAATCTTTACAGCAAATAAGGATTTTAAAAATGCCACAAGTCTATCACTCTAATGCCAGAACAAACCAGCATGTAAGAGAAATAATACAACAATCTAATTTAACAAATGTTGAATTAGCAAATAATTATAATGTGAATGTTAAAACTATCGCCAAGCATAAAAATAGAGATTTTTTAAATGATAAAAGTTCAAGACCAAAAAGAATCCATTATGCTCTAACACCTTTAGAAAAAGAGTTAATTAAAGTAGTCAGAACAATGACTTGGATGGAGTTAGATGACTTAGCAGATACAATCGTTGATATTATTCCAAATGCAAATAGAAGTAATGTTTATCGCACTTTAAAAGCCTTTGATATAAACAGAGTTCCACAAGAGCAAAAAGAAAAAGCTAAAAAGTTCAAAGAGTATGAGCCTGGTTATTTACATATAGATGTAACTTATTTACCAAAGTTTGACAAGCAAAAATATTACCTATTTGTAGCAATAGACAGGGCTACAAGGCTACTTTACTATAAAGTGTATGAGAATAAGACAGCAGCAAATGCAGTATCTTTTCTAAAAGAATGTAAAGAATTTTTTCCATTTTACTTAACACATATTTTAACAGATAATGGATTAGAGTTCACAGACAAATGGGCAAGAGGAAAAGGTTTTGTAAGTGGTAATCATAAGTTTGATGTAGAGTGTAAAGATGATGAGATAGAACATAGGCTAACAGCTCCATACACACCTCAAACTAACGCAATGGCAGAAAGAGTAAACGGAACTATTAAAAATGCTACAATTAAAGCAGAAGAGTATGACAATATTGATGATGTTAAAAAAGATTTAAATAAATTTTTGATATACTACAACTTCAATAGAAGACATGGTTCTTTAAAAAAAGAATTAAAAGTTAGAACTCCATTTGATGCAGTTCAAAGTTGGTTTCAAACGAAACCTGAAATATTTAAGATTTTACCAGATGTGTTTCAACATATTGCTTTTGAAATGGTACAACGTGGTGAAACTTGACACTAAAATACTTAATTCAAAGATACAGGAGATGAAGTATTAAAAACTTAGGAAGGTGTTAAATGAGATTAGATAACATAGTATTAAAAATTAAAACTTTAAGAGAAGAGAAATTCTTAGCACAAGAACAAATTTCAAAATTAGCACTATATCTTAACTTGTTTTTTTATAAGCGGTAATATTAGGTGTTGGTTAAAAAAAATTAAATTTCACAAAAAAGGTAAGGAAATGAGACTTAATTAAAAATATGGGTGCATAATCTCCTATTTTTTTTATAGTTTACAAGATAATAATCCACTAAATTCAACTTCAAACTTTTACTCAAACCACGATGCAAACTAATCATATTTTTCATATGTGAGAATACTCCACCTTCGAGTGCATTTGTTGTATTTGATATTGTTAAATTCTTATGATTTTTATAGGTAAAAAGATAAGGAAGGTTAGTTCTTAAACTTCTATATGCAGCTCGAATTCTTGGATGAGTATAATGAAGTTTACCAGTGGTCTTTGAGATTGTTTTTTCATCTAAAAATACTTGATATTCATCATACCAATCATCTAACTTTTGAGTTAAATTCTTTTGAGTAGTATGAGTTAATCTTGATACAATTTTCTTTAAATCTTTACTAGCCTCAAGTTTAGATTTCATAGTGATATATCTTTGTACAATCTTCTTTTGATGGAAGTGGCACATTTGTATTGGAATGTTATTAAAGGCTTTAGATAAGCCTCTCTTTCCATCGAGAGTAGTACTTGTGATTGTGTATCCTAAATTAAACAGCTCTTCTTTTAAATATCTATAGTCTTGAACTAGTTCACTTTGAATATGCTTCCAAATTAGTATCTCTTTTGTCTCAACATCCTTGAAAACTAAAGTACCAAGTTTATCTTTTCTTTTTCCATAAAAAGTTGCATCACATACTAAATTAACTGCTCTGGGATGATGCACTTTATAATCAACAATATACTCATCTCTTTGCTTCATTATCCATGGAATAGATCTGTCATATTTAGCTGCAAGTTGTTTGAGGGTTTGTCGATGTAAAAAGTACACTTCAAAGATAATCTTATGGAGTTGTTCTGGTCTTCTGTTAGAGCTAAATGAAGTTTTACAGTCTTTACAAAAGTACCTTTTAATACCTCTTCTTGAACCTCTGTTTTGAGTGTTATCAGATTGACAATTTATACATATTTTAGAGCTTTTTTACAATCATTTGTAAATAAACCTTTGTTTACTCCCAATATACCATAGTTTAAACGATGTTTTATGCACCCATTTTTTTAATTAAGTCTAATTTTACTATATTTTTTATGTTGATATTATAGCTATAAAGTGATGATAAACCCCTTAAAATAAGGGATTGTTTGGTTTTTCAGGACTGACTATATATCTAAATGCTATAGAATCATATGCAGCATTCTCTAACTTTCTACTGGAAAAGATACCTGTAGAGTATCCATAAAATAATAATCCAAGTAATATCTTTGGATGATATGCTTGTTTACCAGATCTTCCACTATACTGTTTATCTATACTTGATATATCAAGTTGATCTATTATATCAACAATAAATCTTGCAAGATGATTTTGAGGTAGCCAATCTTTAATTGATGGTGGTAAGAGATAAGCTTGATCTCTATCATAAGATATATATTTATTCATTTAGATACTTTTTAAGTTATTTTATAGATGTAATTATAGCTAAATATTAATGTTTAAGCCCTTATACAAGGGGTATATCACGAGTTTTTTATTGAAAAATATTTAGATGTGTATCCGATAGACTCCTAGGCTAACTTAAGTTTTTATGCACCCAATTTTTTCATTAAGCCGATATGACATTCTTTTAAAGAAAGTTTTTATTTTATTGTATGATTTTAATGTATGTTTTATATCGGTGCTTAGATAATAACAGTACATTATGTATGTATATTAAGACTAGGTGATACGATTGATAGATATTTAAATCCTAAAAAGAAATAGGTTATATTAGTTTAATATGCCAATTTAACTCTAAAGTGCAACAAATATAGGCAAAAAACTTAGACGTATGCCTTGAGTTTTAAAATAGTTTAATCATCTTAGGTACTTCATCAACTGCAAAAGTTTTTAGTTTTAATTTTATTTTTGGTTTTTTGGCAACTACTGCTTTTAGTATTCCTTGTGCTTGTGCTTCTTTTAATCTTAAATCAATAGAGTAAACATCTTTTATCTCACCCGTTAGTGATACCTCTCCTATAAACACAGACTCTTTTGAAATAGGCCTATCTTTAAAAGATGAAATAATAGCCGCTATTACAGCCAAATCTGCTGAACTTTCTTTGATTTTTATTCCACCTGAGATATTTATAAAAACATCATAATGATTTAAAGGTAAATCAATTTTCTTTTCAAGTAGGGCTAAAAGCATATTTAATCTACTGCCATCAAAACCTGTGGCACTTCTTTTTGGATTTGGATGTGTACTTTCAGTTACTAAAGCTTGAACTTCAATGATTAGAGATCTTGAACCTTCCATAACTACTGTTAGTGCTGAACCACTTTGTGCTTTTGTTTTATTAAAAAACTTTGAGCTTATATCTTTTGCACTTACAAGTCCTTCGTTCGTCATTTCAAAAATACCTATTTCTGAAGTTGAACCAAATCTATTTTTTAAAGCTCTTAACATACGAATTTCTTTTGAAGACTCACCTTCAAAATACAAAACAGTATCAACCATATGTTCTAAAACTCTAGGCCCTGCAATACTTCCATCTTTTGTAATATGACCAATAATAAAAATAGAAATATCAGTTTCTTTAGCTTTTCTCATAAGCTCAAAAGTAATTTCTCTTACTTGTGAAACAGAACCAGGAGCAGAACTCAAAGCATTTGAATAAATAGTTTGAATAGAGTCAATAATCACTACTTTATAATCATTTCGTAAAAGCTCATCTTGAATCTCTTCAAGTTTTATCTCACTTAATAAAAATAAATTGTCATGGTTTGCATCAAGTCTATTCGCTCTTAGTTTAATCTGCCCAGGACTCTCTTCTCCTGATACATAAAGCACTTTTCTACCAGAAGCAGCTATTGATCCTGCAACTTTAAGTAAGAGTGTAGATTTTCCAACACCAGGACTTCCCCCAATAAGAGTCAAACTCCCAGGAACAATTCCTCCACCTAAAACCAAATCAAATTCGTCATTTTTAGTAGAAAACCTAACTACATTATCTTGCTTGATTTGAGTAATAGGAACTGCTTTTGAAGAAGTATTTATCACTTTAGAAGTTTGTTTAAGAACCTCTTGTTGGTCAAAATTAAGCTCAACAAATGAATCCCACGAATCACAACTAGTACACTTTCCTAGCCATTTTGATGTTTGTTCTCCACAACTTTGACACTCAAAGAGTGATGTTTTTTTCTTTGCCATCATTTATCCTATTTTATTTATGTTGTAATTATAATGAATCTTTTTTAAAGATTGTGTAAATATGACAAATTGTAATGTTTTGATTTAGTTATTAATATTTCTTATTATGTTAATGGTATGAAATATTAAATAGAAAAAGAAGTTTATCCAAGTTCTAAATACATTGTAAATTTTATTTTTAGAGAGGCACTTTTTTTAGTTTCTTTCCAAATAAAGCTAATTCTTCTTTACTTGATAAAAAGTATGGCAAACTAATTTTTTTGTTACAGGAGCTTCATACGAAGTCTCATTTTTAATTATTGCAATCATGCTATGCATGTATCTTAGCTTTTCAGTTTGTAAAAGTGCAACAGACCAAGAAGAAATGATAGTCATAGTACTTAAATTTCCACCAAAAGATGTACCTTTATGAGACCACTGCACAGTAACACTCTAAAATAAATCTCAACCAAGCCTTTAGTTAAGGTATTTAAAGGCTATTCTTAGCTATAATTACACATATAAATTAAAGATATTTAAGCAAAAAGGTAATAAATTGGCATTTAAAGATTCAAACCTCTCTTTTTCAGATTATGCTCTTAATGATAGATTAGAATATGTAGATTCTTTTTTCGTAACTAATCACCCTAGGAAACCTCAAAAAGAATTCTAATATTTACCTCAATAAATAGTAATTTAAAGCCTATAAATAGGACTAATTAGCTATAATTCACTACATAAAAAGTAGGAATAAATTTTGAAGAAAATTCGCCTGAAATATCAATTTTCAATAAAATCCAAAAAAGAACTTAAAGATTTATCCCATAAAGAGCTTCTTAAATATATAGAAAACCTTCAAGATAACCTTGTGCAAGAAAAACCACCAAAGAATTCAAACAACTCCAGTATTTCACCATCAAGTGAGATAGCACCTCCTCAAAAAAGAAATAATAAAAATCAATCTCTTGAAGAGAAGAGTGGTAAAAGTGTTGGTGGACAATCAGGGAGAGAGGGAGTAACTCTTTTACAAAGTGATACTCCTGATGAGATTGTTGCATTGCCTTATAAACTATTAGAATGTAAAAAGTGCAGTAGTGATATATCTACTGTTGTATCTGCACTCAAAGAAAGACGACAAGTCTTAGATATTGAATTATCATCTATTACTCATAAAATAACAGAGTATCAAAGCTTCTCTAAAAAGTGTTTCTCTTGTGGTTATGAAAATCATGACAGTAGTGCATTTACAATATCACCAAATATCAGTTATGGGTCAACAGTTATAGCTATGGTTTCATACCTAAGTGTTTCTCAGTATATGTCAAATATGAGAATAGTAGAACTTATGAACAACCTATTCAATATAAAACTCTCAGAGGGAAGCATTACAGGCTTATTAGCAAAAGCCTCAACACTCTCACAAAATACTATTAACAAAATCACAGCTCTACTGGAGAAAGCTCCTCTAGTAGGTATAGATGAGACTGGATGTAAGGTCAATGGCTCTAAACATTGGCATTGGACTTTTCACAATGAGAGCAATACTCTTATTGTTGCGGATAAGTCACGAGGAACTAAGGTCATCAACAATACTTTTACAAATGGTTTTAAAAATGCTTGTGTGGTTCATGATAATTATTCATCATATAGCTCACTTGAGTGTGTTAGTGAACAGTTATGTTTAGCACACAAGATGAGAGATTTAAACTATGCTATTGAGTGTGATGAGACTAAGCTAATGAAAGATATAAAGACATTACTCAAAGAAGCTATAAGAGATGATAAAGTCAACTTAACTTCCATTGCTAGAGTAACTCTAAAAAGTCAATATGACAAATCACTTCAACATCTTTTAACTATGCCATACATTGAAAAAAGTGAAACGCATAAACAAATAAAATCACTTACAAAATCTAAAGATAAACTGTTTACTTTTTTACTTAATGAAAATATCCCAGCAGATAATAATGCTAGTGAGCGTGCCATTAGAAATATAAAAGTTAAGCAAAAAGTATCAGGACAATTCAAATCACTTGAGGGTGCACAAAATTATGCTAATTTACGATCAGTTATTGATACTTCTCGTAAGCGTGGCTTAAATGAGTTTGAATCATTGGTTTCTGTAATGAAGGGGAATTCTCTCTTTTAGATAGGGTGATTAGTTACAGAATATGTAGATTCTTTTTTAAAACAATTAGATTCTATAATAGATTTTAATAAATTAAGACCTATATTAAAGAAGAATGGAATAGGAAGTAAAAATGTATGTGGAGTACAAGCATATGATCAAATATTAATGTTTAAAATCTTACTTATTCAAAAGTTTTATGATTTAAGTGATGAAAAAGCTGAAGAAGGACTTAATGTAAATTTACTTTATATGAAATTTGCAGGATTAAGCTTAGAATCATTAGCACCAGACTCAACTACAATAGGTAGATTTAGAAATTCTTTAATTAAAAATAATCTTCATGGTAAACTTTTTACAAATATTAATAAGCAACTTGAAAAGGCAGGATTAATAGCAACAGGTGGTAAAGATGTACTAGTAGATGCAACATTAACAAAGTCTCATAATAATAGAATCAAAAATAAAAATAAAGAACAAAAAAGTGAAAGTAGACAAAAGGTTGAAGCTTTAAATAAAGCGATAGATATACTTATTGAAGAAGAATTACAAAAGAAAAAACCATCATCAAAACAAATATCAAGATTATTAAAAAAGAAATCTTATAACTCTTAAAAATGAAGAACTTGATGAGATTCAAAATAAAGATACTAAAGATATTGAAACTTCAAAAAAGATAATTGAAAATGAAGATGATAGTTATGAGCATAAACAAAAGATAGATAAAGATGTAAGAACAGGTTATCAAGCAGGTAAAAAACAATATGCAACAGGATATAAGAATCATATATCAACAGATGCAGATTCAGGAGCTATTTTAGAAACAATGACAACATTTGCCAATACCTCAGATATATCTACCGTTGATACATTTGTTGAAAAATTAGGTGATGATATTAAATCATCAGGTGCAGATAAAGCTTATAAATCAGAAGCTATTGATGAACTACTAAAAGAAAAAGATATTAAAAATAATGTTTGTCTTAAAGAGAGAAATAAAATGAGTGATGAAGATAGAAAGAATCAAAGAGAAAATGAAAAACCAAAACATAAAATCAGAGCAAAAGTTGAACATTCATTTGCTTTAATAAAAATCAGCATGAAACAATCCACAACAAGGTTTACAGGACTGCTCAGGAATAATATGAATTTCACCATTACATGTATAGCTGCCAACCTAAAACTATTTGCCCATAAGAAAATAAAGGCACAAAACGTAAGAATAAGATGATAAAGAGAGGAAAGAATAGAGCAAATTCAATTAGAATTAGGAATAAATATAGATTTGAGATGATAATTTATGATAAATATTTTTTAAAAATTGAAAAAATAAAATTTTATAGATCTTTTTAGTTGTGCTGTGGTCTCATAGTATGAAAAATGTAAAACAATTAGGATTAAGTTTAGCTGTTATAACAGCTTTGGGTTTAGGATTTACAGGTTGTGGAGGAGGAGGTAATTCTAGAAGTTCAACTTCTGCACCATTAACACCAACAGAGGTAACTGTTGAAAGAGGTTATAGATAAACTAAGAATAAATAATAAAATTACTTTAGTGAATGATGAAGACCTAGTTAATAATAAAATTATAAATGATATATTAGCAACAATGAGTGGTAAAAAAGTACCTAATAAATTAAATGGTGCAAAAGTAGTTTTTGATCCTTCAGAAGCTGAAACTGCTATAGAAACTAAACAAATATATGATGTAACAATTACGGTTACAAAAGGTAATCAAAGTAATATTAAAATATTTAGTATTACAAATACATTAAATAGAAACTTAAAAGTAACTAAATTTGAAATTATAAAAGATGGAAGTCCAAAATTTAAATCTGAAGTGCAATTTTTAAAAATAAAAAAATAAAAATTGTAATGTTGGACTTGAAGAGGTTAAATGTTAAAATCTTTCTTCAATTCTAACCACAGAATATAAGGAAGTAAAGATTGAAATATAAACATTTAACCCAAGAAGAAAGGTATCATATTGCAGCTTTAAAAAAGGCAAATTTTAATCAAAGATTTATAGCAAATGAACTAAAGGTAAGTGAATCTACAATTAGCAGGGAACTAAAAAGAAATAGCAGTAGCCAAAAACAAAGTTATAGTGCTATAAATGCTCATAAAGTTTCAGTAACAAGACGAATATATGCCTCAAAAAAGTCTAATTTAAAGATAGATATAAAATTGAAAAATATTATTAGAAAATATATAATAAAAGATTGGTCACCAGAGCAAATAGATAAACGATTAAAAGAGGTTAATCTTGCAGATATATCCTATGTAAGTATTTACCTATTTATAGAACAAGATAAACACAAAGGCGGGGATTTATATACTCATCTTAGATTTCACCATACAGGACATAGAAGAGCCAAGTATGGAGCTAAACATAAGGGTAGGATTAAAGATAGAATCTCTATATCACAAAGAGAGCAGATAGTAGATGATAAAAGTAGAGTTGGGGATTGGGAGATAGATACAATAGTAGGAGCAGGTAAACAAGGTACAATTACAACAGTAGTTGAAAGAGTAACATCATTAGTAAGAATTTCAATCCCTACAACTAAAAAAGCAATTGATATTGAAAATGAAACAATAAGAATTTTAAAACCATTAAAAGATAAAATTTTTACAATTACATCTGATAATTGATTAGAATTTACAAATCATCAAAATATATCAAAAGCTTTAGATTATGACCATTATTTTTGTCATCCATATTCTTCTTGGGAAAGAGGTTTAAATGAGTACACAAATGGACTTATAAGAGAGTATATCCCTAAAGGAACCAGCTTTGAAAATATAACAATTGAGTATATAAAAATGATTGAAGATAAATTAAATAATAGACCAAGAAAAGCTTTAAATTGGAAAACTCCAAATGAAGTCTTTTATGGTCTTGAAATGGCAGCTTAAGGTAAAAATTGGTATGATTTTTTTAATTTAAAAATTGCACTTCAGATTTAAATTTTGGTTATTTTAAAATATTTTCTATTTCTTTTATAGCCTCTTCATTTTTAAGATTAAAGATACTCTACAATTTTTGCAAAAATATCTCTTAATTCCTCTTCTCATACCTTTGGAAATAACATTTTTAGACTTGCAATTTATACATATTTTAGTGCTTTTTTACAGCCATTTGTAAATAAACCTTTGTTTACTCCCAATATAACATAGTTGAAGAAGCTTTTTAAGCACCCGTTTTTTTAATTAAGTCTGATACAAAATAAACTCAATAATAGACCTAGAAAAATTCTAAAATTCTATACACCAAATGAGATATTATGCATAAGTTTTCAAGAAAAAAAGTGGCATAATTTAATGGATTAATTTAGATGGTGGTGTTGCACTTTTGATGTGAATTGGCGGATTGGTATTATTGTAGATTCATATTAGAGTTGAATTGGAGTCGTTAATGCCTTGGTTAGCTAGAGAATTCTTTGATTATTAAGGCTTAGCTAAATAATTAAGAGATAAAAAAAAAGGTTAATCTAAAAAGATTAACCTTTTAAAAATTGTAATGAAAAATTACTATTGAGGAGTAACATTTTCAGCTTGTGGACCTTTTTGACCTTCACCAACTTCGAAAGTAACTTTTTGACCTTCTTCTAATGTAACTCTACCATATCCTGAGTTATTTACTTGTCGGTAATGTACGAATACATCTTTTCCACCATTTTCTTGTTCTATAAATCCAAAACCTTTTTCACTATTGAACCATTTTACTGTTCCACTTATTAAATCTGCCATGCATATCCTTTTGTTGTATTCACTTTATTGCTAAAGTAGTCGAAAATATAAAGTGAGTATTCTTCATGGAGATTATTAACTAAATAATATAGATATTAATAAAACATACCAAAGATGAAACTCGAACTCATCTTTCTAGTAATTATTATATATAACATAAACTTAGATTTACATTAAAGTTTACTATAATAAAAAAAGTATTATGTATTTACACCTTTTCATCCAAAATTATTATCCAATCTTGACATTTATCATCATTTTTTATGGCCTCTCTAAAAATATAAACCAAAAAGTCAATAATCAAGATTAAAAAACATAATATTAAAAATCTTCTGTAGATAAAATTAAAAAACATCAACTATCATTGCAGAAGTTAAATGAAATAATTGATTGAGAAATATTTAGAGAACCAATAGAACAAGCCTTATATATTGAGCTTAAAAGTAGTGTGGGTAAAAAGCCATATGATAAACGACTGAAGTGAGGGATACGATGGATTTATGCAAGAAATATTTTGTCTTTTATGTATCTGATTTGATACGATAAAAGCTTAATATTTTTGCCATTGTAATCTTGTTTTTTTTATTGTCCAAGCTGAATTATGTTGAGTGAATCCAATTTTTGAATAATACTCTTTTGCATCAGGTGCTGATAGTAAAATGATTTTACATTTCTTATTTAATTGTTCTTCAATTTTTGAGATAAGTTTTTTACCAATACCATTTTTTTGATATTGTTCATCTACTGCTAAGTCTGATAGATAACAACAGTAATTAAAATCTGTTACTGCTCTTGCAACTCCTATGATTTTATTATCTATAGTTGCTGTTATAATTATATCTGCATTTTCAATCATACCTTTGATTGTTTCTAAATCATCAATAGGTCTTCTTTCTCCTAATGTAGAATTTTTTAATACTCTAATAAATTCTGATGATGTAATGTTTTTGTTTAGTTTGTATTTAATATTCAAGTAATGTTCCTTTGGTATATAACTCCCTAACTGAAGGACAAGTGGGTATTACCCCAAATAATTCCATACCAAATTAGACAACAAGCTAAATTGTTCTATAATTAGGTACTTACAAGCGAAAAAGCAACACTCAAAGATTTCACCCATCGGGTGTAACTTTTTCCAAAACGAGAGAATTATAATGCAAACAGTCTTAAATTTCAAACTAGAATCTACAAACGAGAAATTAACACCAAGAACAGGTGTAATAATACTTGGAGAATATCTCAAAGGTATGAACCTTGAGATACTCTGTAATACAAATTTACCAAAAGCTAAACGCAATAATGGTTACTCTGCATTTGAGTTTATTTATCCTTTAATTTTGATGCTACACAGCGGCGGTCGCTTTCTTGATGATATCAAAGAGATAAAAGTGGATAAGGCACTTGCAACACTTTTGAAAATTAAAAATATTCCAACAGTAAATGCCTTCTCAAAATATCTTCGTAAGCATGGAACTGATGGTGAAGAGGGTATAAGAAAAATAAACAAGAAGTTTCTCAAACAGTTTCTAAAAAGTGTTGAGAATGAAGAGTTGATATTAGATATAGATGCTACATTTATTGAAGCTCATAAGAATACAGCAAAGTGGTCATACAAAAATGCTCCTGGGTATATGCCTATGGTAGGACATATTAATGGAGGCTATGTAATAGACGTAGACTTTCGAGAAGGGAATGAAGCACCTGCAAGCAAAAATTTAGAGTTTATTAAACAATGTATATTACAACTACCACTTGGTAAAAAGTTCGATAGATTCAGAGCAGATAGTGCATCCTGTCAAGCTGATATATTCAACTACTGTGAAGAGAAAAATATACTATTTACAGTTACTGCAAAAAAGAATAAAAATGTGTTTGAATCAATTAAAAGTATTAAAGATAAAGAGTGGCTAACTTTCTCAAAGAGAGAAAAAGTAGCAGAGTTTACCCATACTATGCAAGATACAAAGAATGCCTTTAGAATGATTGTTATCAAAAAAGATATAACACCAACCCTCCCTACACTTGAAGGTTATATTGGCGATGAAGTAATGATGCAACATCAAGATGAAATCTTTTACTGTATTGCTACGAATGACAATGATTTAACTCCAACAGAGATAATTAAACTTCATCATCAAAGAGGTGAAACAAGTGAAAATAAAATTAAAGAGCTCAAAAATGGTTTCAATATGAGCTATCTTCCAAGTTCAAATCTTCAAGCGAATGCTTTTTATTTTTACATTGGCACTTTGGCTTACAATCTCTTTTTACTTTTTAAACAAATACTCGAAAAGAATTTACAAAAACACACAATTAAAACTATTAGATACAAACTTTACAATATCGCTGCTAAGATTATCACTCATGCAAGAGAAAGCATACTAAAGGTGAATGAGGAGTTTATTAATCTCTTACAAAGCATACGTCAAAAAGCTTATGAAGAGAGTTTTAAATGACGGTAAACCTAAACCTAGCAAACACCTTGATAAGCACAATGAAATTTATTCAAACAAGAGAGTATTGTCAAAAAATAGCGAATATTGCACAGAATATACAAAATTTAACACCGATGGAGAAAAATAAATATAAAAGATAAATTTATAGCCTAATTAGGTGCTTCTGGATTTAAAAAAAGTATAATTTCTATGAATTTGGAGGTGTATAATATGTTATGGAATTATTTGGGTTCAGTAGCACTTCCACTTATCAATGAAACTGGTAAAAGAGTGATGTATCTTCGTGATTTACTTGATGCTTGGTATGACAGCGATATAATTAGAGAGTTTTCTGAAAAACTAAATCATAAAGCAATTATTGATATAAATCCCAAGAACTCAAAAGAATTAAAACAAAAGATTCAACTTATAAAAGATGAAAAAGTAAAATTTGAATTTTTAAATTTACCTAAATCATCAGATGAACACCACTACAATCAAAGAAGTATGGTTGAAAGAGTAAATAAATATTTAAAAGATGACTTTGGATGTAATACAATTTATTATCAAGGAGCTACAAAAGTAGCTTCTGTTTTATCATTTGGAATTTTATCTGTTTGTATTCATCAAAGTTTAAAACTCATTACATGACTTTTATTAAAAATAATAGAAAAATCTTCAATTTTATAGTCAAAACCATAAAGTATGGAGAAAAAATATGATTTTTTAAGAAATTTACTAAATTTAGTGTAAACTACGCAAAGAAAAATAAATAATCATTTTTTTAAAACTAAAAGTGATGAAAATAAAAAATTAGCTATTGAGTATTATTGAATTTGCAAGCGGCTCTAGAATCTAATTGTTTTAAAAAAGAATCTACATATTCTAATCTATCATTAAGAGCATAATCTGAAAAAGAGAGGTTTGAATCTTTAAATGCCAATTTATTACCTTTTTGCTTAAATATCTTTAATTTATATGTGTAATTATAGCTAAAAATAGCCTTTAAATACCTTAACTAAAGGCTTGGTTGAGATTTATTTTAGAGTGTTACTGTGCAGTGGTCTCTTTATTGGTAATTTATAAAGTATATTTTTGTAGGTTTTAAGGATCATATTAGCAAGTTAAATATAATAATTTTAATCAATATTGTAACAATTCTATTAAATCTTAAAATTTAGATTATCGTAACATCAGTTGTTTAAACAAAGTTTGAATAACATGTCTTAATTCCTGAGTTCAACCAATAAATCGGTGCCTGTAAAGATATGATGCTTCATTGTAAATATAAAGACCAAAGAGAAGTAAAAAAAGTTTCAAAAAAATAAAGTCTATAAATTAGGACAGAAAACTCTATCCTAATTTAAATCTAATTCAAAAAAAGTCTCATTAATTTTTTTATACTCAGCAACAGAGCAAGTAATTTTTAAAGCATTGTCATAATCTTTAAAATTTTCAATAAACAACTTTTTTAATTCTGTTAAGTTTGAAGTTCTAAAAATAAAATAACTTAAGATATTTCTGCCACGTGAACCAGCTTTCTCAATTCCAAAACTATCAAACTTCCAATCTACACCTTTTGCATAGAAAAAAACCTCTGCAATGTATTTTTCTAAATCTCTTCTTACATTATTATTAAACTCTTTTAAATGAACATAAAATGCAACATTAACATTATATTCATCTTGAACTAATTTTTGTTCAAAGTTTGTTTTAGCTTTTTTTAGTAAATCTGAAGTATCCATTATTTCTCCTACATATTTAAATAAAGTTTATTATTATAGTCAATTAAGAGTAAAAGAGAAACTTTTAAAGATTATTATCAGTAATTTTTATTTCAAGAGACCACAGCACAACTAAAAAGATCTATAAAATTTTATTTTTTCAATTTTTAAAAAATATTTATCATAAATTATCATCTCAAATCTATATTTATTCCTAATTCTAATTGAATTTGCTCTATTCTTTCCTCTCTTTATCATCTTATTCTTACGTTTTGTGTCTTTATTTTCTTATGGGCAAATGGTTTTAGGTTGGCAGCTTACATGTAATGGTGAAATTCATATTATTCCTGAGCAGTCCTGTAAACCTTGTTGTGGATTGTTTCATGCTAGTTTTTATTAAAGCAAATGAGTGTTCAACTTTTGCTCTGATTTTATGTTTTGGTTTTTCATTTTCTCTTTGATTCTTTCTATCTTCATCACTCATTTTATTTCTCTCTTTAAGACAAACATTATTTTTAATATCTTTTTCTTTTAGTAGTTCATCAATAGCTTCTGATTTATAAGCTTTATCTGCACCTGATGATTTAATATCATCACCTAATTTTTCAACAAATGTATCAACGGTAGATATATCTGAGGTATTGGCAAATGTTGTCATTGTTTCTAAAATAGCTCCTGAATCTGCATCTGTTGATATATGATTCTTATATCCTGTTGCATATTGTTTTTTACCTGCTTGATAACCTGTTCTTACATCTTTATCTATCTTTTGTTTATGCTCATAACTATCATCTTCATTTTCAATTATCTTTTTTGAAGTTTCAATATCTTTAGTATCTTTATTTTGAATCTCATCAAGTTCTTCATTTTTAAGAGTTATAAGATTTCTTTTTTAATAATCTTGATATTTGTTTTGATGATGGTTTTTTCTTTTGTAATTCTTCTTCAATAAGTATATCTATCGCTTTATTTAAAGCTTCAACCTTTTGTCTACTTTCACTTTTTTGTTCTTTATTTTTATTTTTGATTCTATTATTATGAGACTTTGTTAATGTTGCATCTACTAGTACATCTTTACCACCTGTTGCTATTAATCCTGCCTTTTCAAGTTGCTTATTAATATTTGTAAAAAGTTTACCATGAAGATTATTTTTAATTAAAGAATTTCTAAATCTACCTATTGTAGTTGAGTCTGGTGCTAATGATTCTAAGCTTAATCCTGCAAATTTCATATAAAGTAAATTTACATTAAGTCCTTCTTCAGCTTTTTCATCACTTAAATCATAAAACTTTTGAATAAGTAAGATTTTAAACATTAATATTTGATCATATGCTTGTACTCCACATACATTTTTACTTCCTATTCCATTCTTCTTTAATATAGGTCTTAATTTATTAAAATCTATTATAGAATCTAATTGTTTTAAAAAAGAATCTACATATTCTAATCTATCATTAAGAGCATAATCTGAAAAAGAGAGGTTTGAATCTTTAAATGCCAATTTATTACCTTTTTGCTTAAATATCTTTAATTTATATGTGTAATTATAGCTAAAAATAGCCTTTAAATACCTTAACTAAAGGCTTGGTTGAGATTTATTTTAGAGTGTTACTGTGCAGTGGTCTCATCATGGTCAGGATGACTATTTGCAGCTATATATCTAAATGCTATAGAATCATATGCAGCATTCTCTAACTTTCTACTGGAAAAGATACCTGTAGAGTATCCATAAAATAATAATCCAAGTAATATCTTTGGATGATATGCTTGTTTACCAGATCTTCCACTATACTGTTTATCTATACTTGATATATCAAGTTGATCTATTATATCAACAATAAATCTTGCAAGATGATTTTGAGGTAGCCAATCTTTAATTGATGGTGGTAAGAGATAAGCTTGATCTCTATCATAAGATATATATTTATTCATTTAGATACTTTTTAAGTTATTTTATAGATGTAATTATAGCTAAATATTAATGTTTAAGCCCTTATACAAGGGGTATATCACGAGTTTTTTATTGAAAAATATTTAGATGTGTATCCGATAGACTCCTAGCTATCTAATTTATAGTTTTTTTGATTCTAAAACTTCTAAAACTAATTTTTCTTTGAAATCTGCACTATATATTTTTCTTTTTGTACTTATTTTATTTATCTCTATATTTTGTATTTTATTTTATCATTTTGAATAAGAATACTTTGATTAACTGGTTTGTTTTTGTAGGGATATTATAATCCTAAAGAAACAAATTACAGAATTAGTTCAGTTATTAAGGGAGTAACATTTAATGGAAAGAAATATTTAAAGACTATCCAATTCAAATGTGTCATTTGAATCAGAAAAAGATTATTTAAAAATATATTACAAAGTATCCAAGATTAGAAGCTAGAAAAATAATATTAAAACATGATAAGAGATAACATGAATGGTAGTATAACTTCTCTTTATTGTAAGTAGATTAATAAGTAAATTGAAAAAACTTTACTTATTAGAAATTTATAATATGAGTAATTTTTATTCTTCTTTTTGGTCGGTTAGTAATTTTATAATGAGCAACGCCTCTATAAACAAAATGATTTTTATATCCAGTAATCATTTTTCTTTTAATTTCAGAAGAAATATCATAACATTCAGTTTTAGTTTCATATCTATAATTATTATTATCATTATTTTGAGGTTTATAGTTATTTCTTATTTCATGTGCAACTTTACCGCCAAGCAAGCCTCCAATTATTTGTGCAGCAACTCGTCCATTTCCTTTTCCAACTTGAGAGCCTAAAATAGCACCAGCTGCAACACCTACTAAAGTATCAACACCTAAAGTATCATTATAGTTATTTGATGAATAATATCTATCATCATAGTTTCTAACTCTATGTCTTACTTCTTTACACTCACGTAAAGGATCTCTATCATAATTATATTCATAAATTGGTTCACTATATGTTACTTTTGCATAATCATAAAATCTATCACTTTGTGCAAATAGAGATGTTACAAAAATAAGTGAGATTAAAAAAAACTTTTTCATAATTCTTTCCTTTTAAAAACTGCCAAAAAGCTAGTTTTATTTATTTTAAAGATCCTATATATTCTGAAACTAATTTAATATCTGTATTTGAAAGTCTTGATACTTGACCTTTCATAATACCTTTCATTGCTCCACCATATGAACCATCTTTATAACCTTTTAGTGCAGCTTGAACTTTTGAGGTATCCCATCCTGCTATAATTTTTGATTTACCTAAGGCAGCTTTTTCTCCATTTGCACCATGACAACCAGCACAGGCTTTATATAATGTTGCACCATTGGTTGCAAAAAGTGATGTAGCTCCTAGAATTGCTAAACCAGCTAAGATATTTGTAATTTTCATTTTCTACTCCTTGATTTTGTATAAGAAGTATAAAATCTAATTGTGGATTGATTGTGAAGATATTATAGATCTAAGCTTTTTATTTTAATTTACCAAAAACTTTATATTTTTCCCAATAAATATTAAAGGCTTCTTTTAACTGCTTATCAGTCAATTTAGTTCTTTTTTTAATACCAAATCTTTTTGTAAAAGCTTTTGGCATAATAGTTAACTCTTTTATAGGCTTTTTCAAATACTTTGTCATTGCAAATTTAACATTTTTTTCACTACTATATTTTAATAAATATCTATAAAAATACTTATCAATTGAAACAGGAATTTTATTATGGCACTTTAGACAGTTTTGTTTATAAATATCAGCATTAAGAGTATTAATTAAAATATATAATATAAAAATTAATCTTGCCATGTGACTTCCATTTTTGTTTTTTCTTTTAATACTGATAAAACAGATATTTTAAGATTATACTCTTTTGCAATAATTGATACAATATTAAGACCTATTCCAAAGCCTCCTATACTCTTATCAAATCTCACATATCGTTGAAAAAGTTGTTTTAGTTGCTCCTCACTCATGCCTTTTCCAGTATCTTCAATACATAAATATTTATCTTTTAAAGTAACAAATATTTTTCCTTTTACTTTATTATATTTAATTGCGTTAGATAAAAGATTATCAACTAACTTTGAAATCTTTTTATTATCACAAAAAATAGAAACATCATTTTTAATATTAAGAAAAAACTCTATTTTCTTAATATCTGCTAAAGTTTTAAAATATTCAACTCGTTGTTTGACAATTTTTGTCAAATCTAATACTTCATTTTGTGAAATAATTTTATTATCCAAAGTTAAAAAAGTTAAATCTTCATAAATATTAGAAATAGTTTTAGCACCAATATCAATTCTTTTTATCTTTTTCGCAAGTTTTTCATCAAGTTCCTCAGTTTTTATCATCTCTATATTCAAAATAATTGTAGAAATAGGAGTATTTAATTCATGAGTAGTATCTTTTATGAACCTATCAAGTAAATGCAAAGCATCTTTCATTGGTTTTAAAAATAGCTTTAGTAAAAAATATCCAAAAAATGTCATTACAATAAAAGCAATAGAAACAAAAAGAAAGATCTCTTTTTTTAATTTCTCAAGCCATTTTAAATTATCATTTACTTCAACTACAATATATTTTGCACCAAGATAGTAAGATTCTGGTTTTTCAACAAACTGAATCATATCAGCACTTGTGTAAGTAACACTATCAAGTTGTACATTATCTGATTTTAATGTTGAGAATATAAGAGTCTTATCGCTATCATAAATAGCAGAGTTAAATTTTTCATCTCTTGGATAAAATTTATATTTATCAAAATTAATATGCAAATCTTTTAGTCTAAAAATTAAATCATTTGAGTATTTTTGTAAAGTTATACGTTTAGATTGTAACATTAAATTTTTTTGAAAAGTAAAATACAATAAAGAGATAAAGATAAGTATAACTATTGTAAAAAAAGAGTAAAGAGATAAAAATCCTAAAAGTGTCTTTTTCTCATTTAGTGTTAAATCGATATCCAAGCTTTTTAAGACTAACAATTCTATCTTTCCCTAAAACTTTTCTCAAGTTTTTAATATAAGTTCTTAATGAATTATCACTATACTGTTCGTCATAATCCCACACATAATCATAGATTCTTTCATGAATAAGTAATTCATCTTTATTTTGCATAAAAAACTTTAACAGTTTTTGTTCTTTAAAATTAAGTTGTACTGTTTCACCATCTTTGATTAATTCATTTGTAGTTGTATTAAAAGAAATACTTTCATCTATTTGTATAATACTATCTTTATTTGAAAACTCACGTTTAATTATCGTTTGAACTCTTAAAAGTAACTCTTTTAGAGCAAAAGGTTTTCTAATATAATCATCACAACCGCTTTCAAAGCCTTCTTCTAAAGAACTCATTGAATTTAATGAAGTAATAAAAATTGCAGGAATCTTATTTCCTTCTTCTCTTATAATTTTTAATAATTTGAAACCATTTTGAGAAGGAACATTTACATCAAGCAAAAATATATCAAATTTATTTTCATATATTACTTCTTGAGCTTCATCCCCATCATAAACAGCTTGTACATCATAACCTTCTTCTTGAAAATAGTCAACTATAGTTTCACTTAAAGTTAAATCATCTTCTAAAAGTAGTAATTTTGTTTTCATATTTATTTTTTCTTTAAATTTTTTTCATATTTGGCATATTCTTGATTATTCATAGTGGGAAGTCTAAGTATTAATTCCTCATTAAATTTTTTTTGATTTTTTGTTTCAACATAACCCATAATTGCGATAAGTTCCTGAGTACTCATTTCACTATAATCAACGGCAAATAAAGGTGAAACAAATATAATAAATATAAAAGCAACTAATAATCTTTTCAAATATAATCTTTTCAAATATTTTTGCTATGATACCATAAAAATTGTAGAAGAATTGTAAAATAACTACATTGTTTCATTCTAAATTTTAAAAATAATTCTTATGGATATCTCTAAAAATAAATTTTAAAGCCCTTATTTATCCATTTTTAATTTCTCAAAAAATCTTAAATGAATCTTAGCACTTTTTTATTAAAAATCTATAAATTTACTACCTTGTTTTAACTATTTGGAATGACCCCTAAAAATAGACAAATATTAATTCAATAAATTAATGTAATAATGCTTTAGATTTATTTTAGAGTGTTACTGTGCAGTGGTCTCATGTTGTGTAGTTTTATTTTTCAGTTAGAATTGCTGGTTATCAATTTTTAATATAAATATGCTATCATTGATTAGTTTAAAATCTAAAGGATGTAAAATGAAGACAAAAGAATTATTGCTTATTATGTGTTTTGCGATGCTTGTAAATTTAAGCGCAACCACAAAGATAACATGGTGGCACTCTATGGGTGGAAAACATGGTATTGTTGTTAATAAAATGGCAAAAGATTATAATGAGTCACAAAGTACATATGAAGTTGTACCAGTCTTTAAAGGTGGTTATGAGGAGACAATGACAGCAGGAATAGCTGCATATAGAGCCAAAAAATCACCTGATAGAGCCACTTGCAAATTCACAAAAAAGCTCATAATTTAATTCATTTTTGTTACAAAAAGTTGAAATCTAATTTCAGATAAGTTATAATTTTATACCATAAAATTTAACAGAAAAGAGATTCAACTTATGACAAATATTTTACCAAAATTATCTACAAACCTATCTAAAATGTGGACTAAAATTCTAAACCTTGAAAATTATTTATTTCCTGAAATAAAAGAACAATTAGGAACATTAAGTACCAAAGAAGAGAAACTAATAAAGATTTTAGACTTTGCTCAAATTGAAAAGAATATAACAGTTGTAACTATTACAAATACACCAAAAGACAGAGAAGAGATAGCAAGAGCAATGATTGCTAAATCTGTTTACAATATGCAAACAACAAGAGATTTAATTGATAGACTTCATAGCGATAGAGTATTACGAGTATTGTGTGGATGGAGGTATAAAATAGATATTCCAAGTGAAGCTAAATTTAGTAGGGTATTCAAAGAATTGAGTGATTTACAAATAGCTCAAAAAACTCATAAAAAGTTTGTTAATGAATATTTATCGGATACAGTTTTTATGTACAATGCAACAGATGCTGCTATGATACCACTTAGAGAAAAACCTGTAAAGATTGAGAAAGAAGAAAAGCCTAAAAATAAGGTCGGACGACCTAAGAAAGGTGAAAAGAGAGAGCCTGTAAAACCAAAGATTTTAGAACTACAAAAAGAGATGAAAACTACTAAAAAGATGTTATCTTTAGTATCTACTGTTTGTGGTGTTGGTGTCAAACAAAATTCTAAAGGTAACAGAGAGATTACAATAGGTGGTAAACTTCATATTAGTGCAGTAGATGGAGATATACCAATAGCAGCATTCTATTCAGGTGCAAATGTTCATGATAGTTCAGTAGCACTTCCACTTATCAATGAAACTAGTAAAAGAGTGATGTATCTTCGTGATTTACTTGATGCTGGGTATGACAGCGATATAATTAGAGAGTATTCTGAAAAACTAAATCATAAACCAATTATAGATATAAATCCCAAGAACTCAAAATATAATGTCCTCCCTTGTCAAGACCACTTAACCAAGTTTTCTTATTCCAAATACCTATGATACTTTTTGTAACAATTTACTATCTAAATTATTAATAGCTTTAAAATATACCTCATTTGGTGTCTTATTTCCAATAGCTGAATGTAATCTTCTACTATTATATTTTTGCATATAATTATCAATTGAGTATCTCAATTCATTCATACTTTTATAATCATTTAGATATATTTCTTCATATTTGATACTACGCCAGAATCTCTCAATTACGATATTATCGATACTTCGCCCTTTACCATCCATGGATATTTTAATATCATGTTTATTTAATATATCAACATGAGCTGACGCTGTATATTGTGAGCCTTGATCAGTATTCACTATATCAGGTTTAGGATATAGACTTAATGCTTCATTTAACACACTTGTTGTAAGTGATACATCCATTGTATTTGATAGTTTCCAAGATAATATTTTCTTGGTATTCCAATCAATAATTGCAGCTAAATAAACATGACCTCGTTCAAGTTTAATATATGTAATATCTGTACTCCATACTTTATTTGGAGTATCAATAATTACTTGATTTTTATCATTTTTGACTTAATTAAAAAAATGGGTGCATAAAACATCGTTTAAACTATGGTATATTGGGAGTAAACAAAGGTTTATTTACAAATGATTGTAAAAAAGCTCTAAAATATGTATAAATTGTCAATCTGATAACACTCAAAACAGAGGTTCAAGAAGAGGTATTAAAAGGTACTTTTGTAAAGACTGTAAAACTTCATTTAGCTCTAACAGAAGACCAGAACAACTCCATAAGATTATCTTTGAAGTGTACTTTTTACATCGACAAACCCTCAAACAACTTGCAGCTAAATATGACAGATCTATTCCATGGATAATGAAGCAAAGAGATGAGTATATTGTTGATTATAAAGTGCATCATCCCAGAGCAGTTAATTTAGTATGTGATGCAACTTTTTATGGAAAAAGAAAAGATAAACTTGGTACTTTAGTTTTCAAGGATGTTGAGACAAAAGAGATACTAATTTGGAAGCATATTCAAAGTGAACTAGTTCAAGACTATAGATATTTAAAAGAAGAGCTGTTTAATTTAGGATACACAATCACAAGTACTACTCTCGATGGAAAGAGAGGCTTATCTAAAGCCTTTAATAACATTCCAATACAAATGTGCCACTTCCATCAAAAGAAGATTGTACAAAGATATATCACTATGAAATCTAAACTTGAGGCTAGTAAAGATTTAAAGAAAATTGTATCAAGATTAACTCATACTACTCAAAAGAATTTAACTCAAAAGTTAGATGATTGGTATGATGAATATCAAGTATTTTTAGATGAAAAAACAATCTCAAAGACCACTGGTAAACTTCATTATACTCATCCAAGAATTCGAGCTGCATATAGAAGTTTAAGAACTAACCTTCCTTATCTTTTTACCTATAAAAATCATAAGAATTTAACAATATCAAATACAACAAATGCACTCGAAGGTGGAGTATTCTCACATATGAAAAATATGATTAGTTTGCATCGTGGTTTGAGTAAAAGTTTGAAGTCGAATTTAGTGGATTATTATCTTGTAAACTATAAAAAAATAGGAGATTATGCACCCATATTTTTAATTAAGTCGAATTTCACCATTACATGTATAGCTGCCAACCTAAAACTATTTGCCCATAAGAAAATAAAGGCACAAAACGTAAGAATAAGATGATAAAGAGAGGAAAGAATAGAGCAAATTCAATTAGAATTAGGAATAAATATAGATTTGAGATGATAATTTATGATAAATATTTTTTAAAAATTGAAAAATTAAATTTTTATAGATCTTTTTAGTTGTGCTGTGGTCTCTCTAGCTTTAAAAGTAAAAGTAGCATCTGTTGCTGATATATCTTTTTTAACTTCATTCCACTCATTATCTTGTTGCATCTTAGTTTACCTTATGATTTTTAAATAGTTTAACTTGAAAAACTAATTTTCTTAAAAAGTATTGCATGTTGTTATATTAATCCCAATTCTTCACTTATGTCTTGTAGATTCACATTAGAAGTGCAACGTTTAAGAAGTCAAGATAGTAAGGTAGAGTTGATATACAATTAAAGCTAAAAGGAAAGCCTAAAATGCATATTGTAATTTAATGTTGCCTATTTGATCACATTTTTCCTTAAAAGCTAAAAGTAATAATAAATATAAACAAAAAATAAATAAATCTGTTTCTAGTTATATTAACCTATAAAACTCTCTAGATTTATTATATCATTTAGATGCAAAGTACCTTATTTCTTTAATCCATATGTTGTAAATGCTTTTAAAATTTTATCCATCTCTTTATCTGATAAGATAATAGGATTTCCAAATTGTTTTGCAAGTATGTACTGCTTTGCAAGGTTTTCTACTTCATTTGCAGTCCATAGTGCTTTTTTTAGATTAGTTGATATTGTAATTACCCCATGATTTGCTAATAAACAAGCATTATATCCATCAAGTGCTTTTATTGTATTTTTAGATAACTGCTTTGTTCCAAAAGTAGCATATCTAGCGCAAGGAATTTTATATCCTCCACCAACTGCCACCATATAGTGATAAGCTGGTATATCTTTTTGGCATATTGCTATTGATGTTGCGTATGTTGAGTGGTTGTGTAAGACACAATTGATTTCTGGTTTTGTTTTTAGTATGTCAAAGTGAAAATCTAGTTCAGAAGATGGTAAATATTCTCCTATATAATCCTTTTTTGATGAAAAAGGAACAAATACTATATCTTTTGGTCTTAATAAATCATAAGATATTCCACTAGGAGTTATAAGAAGTCCATTTTTGTATCTATGACTTATATTTCCCGATGTTCCTTGGTTTATACCTAAGTCTTCCATCTTTAAGCAAGTTTCTATTATCTCTTTTCTTATTGCTAATTCACTCATTTTTACCTACTTATATTTAAGTTAAATACAAATCGATCGGATAAATAATATCCAATACTATATGCTACTTTTTTATCATTTTTATCAAAAATCAACATTTTTCTTATGATTACAGGTGTTTGTTCATCTTTTATATTGAGATATTTTCTCATTTCATCAGAGGGCATAGATGCTGATATCTCTTCTTGTGAAAATATAATTTTTATATCAAGTTTATTCTCTAGAAAATGATATAATTTAATTATTTCATTTTTTTGTAACTCTTCAAAAGATAAGTTTAAACTTGGATGAAAATAGCTCTCAACATATAATTCAGGTTCTAAGTAGCCCTTCACTCTAAGAAGTTTTATGATTTTTTCGTTTTCTTTTATATCTAATTTGTCACAAACTTCTGATGTAGGCTGATCTATAGAAACTGTATGCTTAAAGATTTTGAAATCTTGTTTTTGTTGTTTCATATCATCATTAAAACTATACCAATTATTTAGAGTAGTTTTCATGCGTTTATTATCTATAGATTTAAATGTTCCACGATTCTTTTTTCTGATAATTAGGTTTTTATTAATTAAACAATACATAGCTTTTCTAACAGTATTTCTACTTACAGATAATTCTTCAGAGATTTCTAATTCATTTGGTAATTTCTCACCTAGGCTATATGGTTCTTGACATAACATATCGCTAATAATGTCTTCCACTTGTAGGTATAAAGGTTTTTTAGACTCTTTATCTATATTGTATTGTGATATTTTCAAAAAAAGCCTTGTTTTCTAAGATTTACTAAAATTATATGGTGGTTTTATTATACCTTTTTCAGTAATAAAACCAGTAATTAGAGTGTGTGAAGTTAGATCAAATGCTGGATTAAAAACTTTTATGTCTTTAGGTGCAACTTGTTGATTTTTTATATATATAAGCTCATCACTTGCTCTCTCTTCTACAACTATATCATCTTCACTTTTTGAATTAATATCTATAGTAGAGTATGGACAAGCAACATAAAATGGTACACTATAATATGCTGCATTTATTGCTAAAGATAAAGTACCAATTTTATTGGCAGTATCTCCATTATTAGCAACTCTGTCCGCTCCTACAATAATTAAATTAACTTTGCCTAATTTCATAAGATATGATGATACACTATCAGCTATCATAGTAGTATCAATACCAAATTTATTTAATTCCCAACAAGTTATCCTAGACCCTTGTAAAAGAGGTCTAGTCTCACTTGAATATGTCTGAAATCTAATTCCCTTACACCATGCTATATACATTGGTGCCAAAGCTGTTCCTATTCCACCCGCTGCTAATGCTCCAGCGTTACATATTGTTAAAATTCCATCACCTTTTTTTATTAACAAGGATCCATATTCACCTATATCTTTACACGTTTGTATATCACTTTTATGTATAGAAATAGCTTCAGTTTTTAATAAATCATATAATGCTTTAGATTTTCCATCTTGTCGAAATTTTTTGGCTAAAGATAAAAGTTTATTTAAAGCCCAACTAAGATTAACAGCAGTTGACCTTGAGCTATTTAAATACTCAGCATTTTTGTATAAAAGTTCTAAAAATAAATGTAAATCTAAATCTTTTGAGTTTTTTAAACTAATAATAAGTCCATACGCACCTGCAATTCCAATAGCAGGTGCTCCTCTTACTTTTAGCATATATATTGATTCATACACTTGTTTTATATCTACCTGCTCTTCAAAAATATTCTCATTTGGCAATTTTGTTTGATCGAGAATAAAAAACCTATCTTGATTGTCAAAATAAAGAGCTTTAGGAATAGCATCTAAAAGTTTTTGAGAATTACCCATTATTAAAATAATCCTTTTGTATCCATTGGAATCCAAGGATAAATTAATACATCTACACTATTAAACTCAGGAAACTTAGCTCTTAATTGTTTCATATTTTTAATATTTAATTCTTTTAATTTTTTGCCTGTAAAAAGCATAGGTGGGATTAGAATATTTTTAGGAATTTTAATATTGGCAATTCTAAGCGCAATTGCTCTTACAGAAACTGCACCAATAGCAGCAGGATTTGTAGCAGCTGTTGCAGCCCATGGACTATCTTTTTTAATCATTTCTCTAATATCTTGAGTTGATATATCAGCAGTATATACTTTTATTTTATTTTGCATTCTAAGCTCTCTAAGAGCCATAACTACACCTTTCCCTAACTCATCATAAGGGGCAAAAAATGCATTTATACTAGGATTAGCTCTTAATACAGCTTTTACTTGATCTGCATTTTTTAAAGCTATTGGAGACTCTAATGTTCCTGTTTTAACAATTTGTTTGATATTTGGATATTGTTGTTTGATTTTTTTCCAACTTTTATCTCTTTTATCCAGAGGTAAAATTCCTGAAATATTTACATATCCAACATTTGCCTTTGCATTATAGTCTTTGACCATTGCTTTAAGTGTCAACATTCCTAAAAGCTCATCATCTTGAGCAATTTGAGTAATAGCTTGATTTTTTAAATCAACATCAAAAGCAACAACAGGAATTCCTGCTTTTACAGCATCAGCAGCTGGTTTTGTCATAGTTTCACTTAAACCGTGATCAATAATGATTCCATCTACTCCCATATTAATAGCTTGATATACAAAACTGGCCTCTGCTTGGTTATCCATACTTTTTCCAAATACAGTCAATTTAATACCCATTAAATCAGCTTGAATTTGAGCACCTGCTCTATATGTTTGCATAAATTCACCCTCAGTCATTTGTCTGATAAGCGCGATATGAATTTGCTTTAAACCATTAAATGGTGCAGGAGCCTCTTTTAAACCTTTTGCAAATACTACATTTGCTCCAAAAAATATACTTAATATGATTGAACATACAATTAACAATTTTAACTTCATAATTTCTCCTTTTATTTACATAGTAATTATGCTTCTCTTAAATATAGTTTTATTATACCTCTGGTTTTGATAAACCAAATGTAAAGATAAGAGCCGCTACTAAAACAGAACCTTTGATAAAATCTTGGGTAAAGTATGGAAGTGAAAGCATTGTTAAGCCATTTAATAGCATACCTATAAATATAACTCCTACAATAGTTCCAAATGCATTAGGTTTTTTTACTCCTAAAACTGCAAAACCTATAAGTGCAGCTGCAACTGCATCTAAAAGTAATCCATTACCACTTGTAACATCACCTCTACCTATTCTTGCTGCTAATAATATACCTCCTATTGAAGCTATTGTTCCTGATATAACATAGGCTACTATCTTATATCTTTCAACATTTACTCCTGCTAATTTAACTGCTTTTTGATTTCCACCAATTGCATACAAAATTCTTCCCCATTTTGTATACTGTAAAATAAAGTAAGCAATTATTGCCAAAATCGCAAATACGATAACTGGAATTGGAATCAAATCAAAAACTCTTCCTTGCCCTAGATATAAAAATATTTCAGCAAACTCACCTTCGGCTTCTGTTCCATCTGCTAACATCATTCCAGTTCCAATAGACATTCCTGCTGATGGAATTAATTGTAATCCTTGAATTAAAAACATCATTCCAAGCGTTGCTAATAAATCAGGAATTTTTGCTTTGACAATTAATAGTCCATTTGCAAAACCAATAATAAATCCAGATAGAAGAGCAAACATAATTGCATAGATGTAGTTTAAATCTAGTATAACCATTACATAAGATGAAACCATAACACATATTGCTGCTGTTGAACCAATTGATAAGTCAAAACCATCTACTATAAGAGTAAACGTAACTCCAATAGCAAGAATACCCACTATCGTCACACTTAAAAGTATTGAAAACATATTAGACCAGCTCCAAAATGAACTTTCAAGTAATCCAAAACATAAAAATAATCCTGCCATAACTATTAAAAATCCATATTTAATAGCAAATGTTACAAATTTTTCCAATTAAAATCCTTTTATTCTTGTGTTATTAAGTTCAAAAGCTTATCTGTATCAATCTGTGAAGTTTTCTCTTCTAATAAAACTTTCCCTTTATTCATAACTATTATTTTATCACTCACATCCATAAGCTCATCAATGTCACTAGATATCAATAAAACAGAACTATTTTTTATATTTTCTTTTAAGTATATATTTATATCCTTTCTTGATTTTATATCAACTCCTTGAAAAGGCTCATCTAATATGACTACGTTATGCTTCATCATTAACCATCTAGCAACTACAACTTTTTGCTGGTTTCCTCCAGATAAAGAACCTATACTTGCTTCATAATTTTCACATTTTATACCCATGTTTTTTATCATTTCTTTTACATAATTTATCTCTTTTTCTTTTTTTAAAATGCCTCTTTTTGAAAAATAATCTAAAAAAGGTAGAGTAATATTGTCTTTTATTGACGTTTCAGGAAGTATGGCATTTACCGCTCTATTTTCAGGAACCATATGTATACCATTTTTTATAGCTTTATGAATATTTTGAATATGTATACTTTTCCCATTTAGTATAATTTCACCACTTATAACTTGTCTTATCCCAAATAAAGTTTCTGCTAATTCCGTTTTACCTGCACCAATTAGCCCTGTAAGACCAGTTATTTCCCCTTCATATAGTTTCATATTAATAGGAGTGTTGCTTCCTTCAACTAATAAATTTTTTAACTCTAAGATTAGTTTTTTATCTTGTCTATTATAATTACTTAGTAGAGAAGTCTCTATATCTCCAACCATGGCTTGTACTATAGAAGATACTTCTAAAGGTTTGTGCAATAAACCCCCATATTTCCCATCTCTAATAACACCAACTCTATTAGAAATTTTTTTTATTTCATGAAGATAGTGTGAAATGTATAATATAGAAACACCTTCGTCTCTTAATTTATAAAGTGCTTCAAATAATACAGATGCTTCTTTATCTGATATAGAAGAGGTTGGTTCATCCAAAATCAAAAGTTTAGGTTTTGTAGCTAGTGCTCTAGCTATTGTAATCATTTGTTTCTCACTTTGCTTAATGTCTTGAATATTTTGTTTCATATCAAGGTATTCAATACCCATTTTTTTTGCAATTAATATTGCTTTTTTTTCTATTTTATTTTGATTATATACAAAGGATGCTTCAGGTGATACTATGTGCTCTAATGCAAGATTTTCCGCTACGCTCATATTTTGTACAATACCTTGTTCTATACTTTGGTGAACAACTTGTATGCCAGCTTCATAAGCATCTCTTGAAGATTTAAATCTTACAAGTTCATCATTTATATATATTTCACCCTCATAATCATGATAAAATCCACATAATATTTTTATAAAAGTTGATTTTCCAGCACCATTTGCACCAACCAGAGAGAAAATCTCTGACTTATAAAATTCAAAGCTAACATCACTTAAAGCTTTAGTTGCACCAAATGTTTTATTGATATTTACAACTCTAATTAAAGGTTTATTTTTTATAACTACAGTTCTCACTTTCAATGATTTCTATAACTTCATTTATATTTTTTAAATCTGATTTTACTAATGTTGAAGCGTAAAACAAAACTTTTGCTTCAATGTCAGCTCTTAATTCTAAATCTTCAATATTAACTATATCTGCTATTTTTGCTAAACCAACCGTTCTTCTAAACA
Organism: Halarcobacter sp.; assembly: GCA_965243765.1. Lineage (GTDB taxonomy): Bacteria > Campylobacterota > Campylobacteria > Campylobacterales > Arcobacteraceae > Halarcobacter. Next base: position 524,649 of record CBDEWB010000018.1, on the reverse strand, counting down.
TTTCACAAGAAGCAAAAGCAATACTATCTTTAAAAATATCTTCAATAAATTTATCAGCATAATATTCTAAATCGTTTAATCCGTTTGCATAGTCAAATTGAAGAGATTTTCTTTTTTTTTCATTTTCTAATATATTTGATTTAAATTTTAATGCAAATTTTCTCCATGTATCTTTTATCGTTGATTTGACGTAATTTTTATATTGTGTTTCTTCTTTATTTAAAGATAAATAAGATAATATAAGATTTGCTAAATAAATTCCTACATCAAAAGCAATAGGACCATAAAATGAAAATTCAGGATCAATAACATAAGTTTCACTTTCATTTAACATAATACTACCAGTATGAAGATCTCCATGAAGCAGGGCTTGAGCATTTGTCATAAATTTATATTTCATAGTTAAAACAGCTGCTTTAACTTCTTTGTCTTCTCTAAATCTTTTCACATGTCGCATATCTAGTTTAGGATTGTAATCATTTGTTTCATTATCTTCATAAGGGTGAGTAAAAATAAAATTTTCACTTATATCGCAAAGTTCAATATTTGAAAATTTTTTCACATTTTCTTTTTTCTCTCTACTTGTTAAATAAAAATCTGATGTATAAAAAAGAGTATCTGCTAAGAAAGTAGACATATGTTCACTTAAAAGAGGAAATTGAACTCTGTTTATCATTTCTGTTCTTAATATTTTATGTTTGTCTAAATTTTGCATAACAACTACAGACATCTTATGAGAGTAATAAAAAATCTCAGGAACTAACTTAGGACAAATTTTTCTTTCAGTTTTTAGAGCTTCTATCTCGCAAGTCATTCTTATTCTACTTAATGGATGTTCTTTTCCAACACATCTAAGATAAGGTACTGCTTGCTTTAAAATAAAGCTTTTTCCAGCACTTTTTACAAGATACACAAAATTAAGATTCCCGTCACCAATCTCTGCAATATCAAGTTTATCTACAGATTCATTTGCATCTAACAATAAAGATCTTATTTCTGGTGTAATATCAATATAATCTTTGAGCAAATTATTATTTAGAGCTTGATACATTGTTTTTACCTTATTTTGAAATTAAGTTATGTAGGTACATAACTTAGCTTATACTATTTAGTCTTAATTTAAGCTTAAGAAATACATTGCTGTATAGTGATCTGGTTACACTAATTCATACTTAGAACTTAAATAAATCTAAGTTAAACTCAACCACTATGGACTAAAAGTCCACTATTCTAAAATCATTACATCATTATCTTTATTTGATGGATTTCTATGATGTTCTAGGAGTCTGTCGGATTAGCTAGATCCTAAATCATGATTATGACTAAATGTATCATATTGATAAATTAAAATTTTCAATTATTCATTTTGCAGAATAAATTTCAATATTATTGCTCAAATACTGCTATTATTACCTCTTTTAACAGCTAATTATATGTAGTCTTTTCAGATTATATCCTATAAGTAGTTGTCCAGTTTCACCACGTTATGGTTGCCTAGTTACATAAATAAGAAAGCGATAGCTTAACAACATAATTGTAAAATCTTTACAGCAAATAAGGATTTTAAAAATGCCACAAGTCTATCACTCTAATGCTAGAACAAACCAGCATGTAAGAGAAATAATACAACAATCTAATTTAACAAATGTTGAATTAGCAAATAATTATAATGTGAATGTTAAAACTATCGCCAAGCATAAAAATAGAGATTTTTTAAATGATAAAAGTTCAAGACCAAAAAGAATCCATTATGCTCTAACACCTTTAGAAAAAGAGTTAATTAAAGTAGTCAGAACAATGACTTGGATGGAGTTAGATGACTTAGCAGATACAATCGTTGATATTATTCCAAATGCAAATAGAAGTAATGTTTATCGTACTTTAAAAGCCTTTGATATAAACAGAGTTCCACAAGAGCAAAAAGAAAAAGCTAAAAAGTTCAAAGAGTATGAGCCTGGTTATTTACATATAGATGTAACTTATTTACCAAAGTTTGACAAGCAAAAATATTACCTATTTGTAGCAATAGACAGGGCTACAAGGCTACTTTACTATAAAGTGTATGAGAATAAGACAGCAGCAAATGCAGTATCTTTTCTAAAAGAATGTAAAGAATTTTTTCCATTTTACTTAACACATATTTTAACAGATAATGGATTAGAGTTCACAGACAAATGGGCAAGAGGAAAAGGTTTTGTAAGTGGTAATCATAAGTTTGATGTAGAGTGTAAAGATGATGAGATAGAACATAGGCTAACAGCTCCATACACACCTCAAACTAACGCAATGGTAGAAAGAGTAAACGGAACTATTAAAAATGCTACAATTAAAGCAGAAGAGTATGACAATATTGATGATGTTAAAAAAGATTTAAATAAATTTTTGATATACTACAACTTCAATAGAAGACATGGTTCTTTAAAAAAAGAATTAAAAGTTAGAACTCCATTTGATGCAGTTCAAAGTTGGTTTCAAACGAAACCTGAAATATTTAAGATTTTACCAGATGTGTTTCAACATATTGCTTTTGAAATGGTACAACGTGGTGAAACTTGACAACTAATGATATAGACTTATCCTTTCAACAGACACTTGGAATCTATCAAAAACGGTGGAAAATAGAGGAATATCACAAGTCATTAAAACAAAATTTAAAGATAGAACATTCGCCAACTAAGGTTGAATTATCACAAAGAAATCATATTAACTTAACTATAGGTGCATTTATCAAGCTAGAAAAACTTCGTTTGAACTATAAAATGAATCACTTTGCAATTAAAGAAAAAATATATATTGAAGCTCTAAAGGTTGCTTATCAAAAAGTTAGAGAATTAAAGTGTGGATAATTCTGTAACATTTACTGTAAATTATGATATTTAGATTATCGTAACATCAGTAACTAAAAAGAATGGCAAACGAAGAGATATACAAAGATATAAATATTTATTGCAAGAATTATTGTCTAAAGGATTTACTATTAATGCTATTACAATAGATGGTAAGAAAGGCTTAAATAAAGTATTTAAAGACTATCCAATACAAATGTACCAATTTCACCAGAAGATGATTGTAAAGAGATATATAACTCGTCATACAACAAATAGTATTGATGGTGTATTCTCTCATTTCAAAAAGTTAGCAAAAGTACATTCAGGAATATTAGAAAATATGAAGATTAAAGTTATAGATGAATTCTTTTATAACTATAATAATAAGTTATAAATTAGCCTCCTATTTCTTTCATTAAGTCAAATTTATTCAATAAATACTATAATACGAATATAAGGATATTATAATAATGTATAAAGAAGTAAACCTCTTCGTAAAACCACAATATGTATATGAATATAAAAATGGATACCCCTTAATTGAAAATATTTCTATTTCCAACTTTGATCAAATGCCCAAAGAAGGAACCATAATAAATCTTTTGGATAAGAATAACAAGTTTATAGCAAAAGGTTATCATGGCATTCAAAATAAAGGTCATGGCTGGGTTCTTTCATATACAAAAAATGAAAGGATAGACAAGGATCTTTTTACTTCAAAAATACAAGCTGCCATAGAATATCGAAGAGATTTTTATAATGATAAAGATACAAGTGCTTTTAGAGTCTTAAATGGTGAAGGTGATGGAGTTGGTGGTTTAACAATTGATTACTTTGATGGCTATTATTTACTTACTTGGTATAGTCTTGGTATTTATGAGTTTAAAAATGACATAGTTGAAACACTTAAGCAAAGTGTTGAATATAAGGGTCTTTATCAAAAAAGAAGATTTGATGCGAAAGGTCAGTATCTTGATTCAAATAATGATTTTATATGTGGAGAAGAAGCACCCTCACCTCTTATTGTAAAAGAAAATGCTGTGAACTTTGCTGTTTATTTAGATGATGGAGCCATGGTTGGTGTTTTTTTAGACCAAAGAGAAGTTAGAAAAACTATACGAGATAACTATGCTAAGGGTAAAACAGTTTTAAATACTTTTTCTTACACAGGTGCTTTTTCTATTTTTGCAGCACTTGGTGGCGCAAAAAAGACTACAAGTGTTGATTTGGCAAAAAGAAGTCTACTTAAAACACGAGAGCAATTTAGGGTAAATAATATAAATTTAGAAGAGCAGGAAATTGTTGTTGCAGATATTTTTGACTACTTTAAACTAATAATAAAAAATAAAAAATCTTTTGATATAGTAGTGCTAGATCCCCCAAGTTTTGCAAGAAGTAAAAAACTAACATTTAGTTCAGCAAAAGATTATACTTCTCTTTTAGAAGATGCGATTAAAGTTACAAATAAAAATGGAATAATAGTTGCTTCTACAAACTGTTCAAAATTTGGGATTATGATATTTAAGAATTTTATATCTAAAGCCTTTAAAAAATCAAGAAAAAAATATAAAATAGAAAAGACTTTTTTTCTACCAAAAGATTTTAAAATAAAAGATGAATACCATGAAAGCAGTTATTTAAAAGTTGTATTTATTAGAATAATGTAGTAATAAATATAATTCTTTAAACTTATTTACTTAATATCATCTTTGAGTACAATGAAGCAGTAGTGGTATAACCAACATCACTAAACTGAAAATTTTTGTCTTTATCATATATAAAAGTTGTAGGAAAGACTTTTATATTGAACTTTTTTGAATATAAACCCAAATCATCATTTACAACTCTAAATGATAAATTATGTTCATCTAAATATTTTTGAATCTCTTTTTTACTTCCAGATTGAACTGCAATAGTTATTACTTCATAATCTTTTGATATCTTTTCAATATTTCCTGCTTCAAACTTACAAGTAGGACACCAAGTTGCCCAAAAATGAACAAGTAAAGGTTTATCATTCTTTACCTTATAAGAACTTCCATCAAGAAGTTTAAAACTATTTATACTAAGGCTATCTTTATTTAAATCTAGAGATCTATAATAACTTAAAACATTTGAAATCACTATTAAAGATACAGAAAAAACAATAAGTTCTTTGATATATTTTTTTATTTTTTTATTCATTTATTTTCCTAGAAAAGTTTGTTAATGGTATATATAATATAGAGCCACTTGCAAATTCACAAAAAAGCTCATAATTTAATTCATTTTTGTTACAAAAAGTTGAAATCTAATTTCAGATAAGGTATAATTTTATACCATAAAATTTAACAGAAAAGAGATTCAACTTATGACAAATATTTTACCAAAATTATCTACAAACCTATCTAAAATGTGGACTAAAATTCTAAACCTTGAAAATTGTTTATTTCTTGAAATAAAAGAACAATTAGGAACATTAAGTACCAAAGAAGAGAAACTAATAAAGATTTTAGACTTTGCTCAAATTGAAAAGAATATAACAGTTGTAACGATTACAAACATTCCAAAAGACAGAGAAGAGATAGCAAGAGCAATGATTGCTAAATCTGTTTACAATATGCAAACAACAAGAGATTTAATTGATAGACTTCATAGCGATAGAGTATTACGAGTATTGTGTGGATGGAGGTATAAAATAGATATTCCAAGTGAATCTAAATTTAGTAGGGTATTCAAAGAATTGAGTGATTTACAAATAGCTCAAAAAACTCATAAAAAGTTTGTTAATGAATATTTATCGGATACAGTTTTTATGTACAATGCAACAGATGCTGCTATGATACCACTTAGAGAAAAACCTGTAAAGATTGAGAAAGAAGAAAAGCCTAAAAATAAGGTCGGACGACCTAAGAAAGGTGAAAAGAGAGAGCCTGTAAAACCAAAGATTTTAGAACTACAAAAAGAGATGAAAACTACTAAAAAGATGTTATCTTTAGTATCTACTGTTTGTGGTGTTGGTGTCAAACAAAATTCTAAAGGTAACAGAGAGATTACAATAGGTGGTAAACTTCATATTAGTGCAGTAGATGGAGATATACCAATAGCAGCATTCTATTCAGGTGCAAATGTTCATGATAGTTCAGTAGCACTTCCACTTATCAATGAAACTGGTAAAAGAGTGATGTATCTTCGTGATTTACTTGATGCTTGGTATGACAGCGATATAATTAGAGAGTATTCTGAAAAACTAAATCATAAACCAATTATAGATATAAATCCCAAGAACTCAAAAGAATTAAAACAAAAGATTCAACTTATCAAAGATGAAAAAGTAAAATTTGAATTTTTAAATTTACCTAAATCATCAGATGAACACCACTACAATCAAAGAAGTATGGTTGAAAGAGTAAATAAATATTTAAAAGATGACTTTGGATGTAATACAATTTATTATCAAGGAGCTACAAAAGTAGCTTCTGTTTTATCATTTGGAATTTTATCTGTTTGTATTCATCAAAGTTTAAAACTCATTACATGACTTTTATTAAAAATAATAGAAAAATCTTCAATTTTATAGTCAAAATCATAAAGTATGGAGAAAAAATATGATTTTTTAAGAAATTTACTAAATTTAGTGTAAACTACGCAAAGAAAAATAAATAATCATTTTTTTAAAACTAAAAGTGATGAAAATAAAAAATTAGCTATTGAGTATTATTGAATTTGCAAGTGGCTCATTATTATAGTTTTTTATTGTTAATAATATGTTTAGAAGGTTTATTTGATTTAAGGACCCTCCAACGCCATTAAGTTAAGGAATTAATTCATATTATTATAAGTCTAAAATATCAAACAGCACAAAGATAATTCATCAGAAAGCCTTATTTTATAGGCTTCTCAAGTAGTTTGTAACTACTATTTAGATATAATATATACTTATATTAGTAAGGTTAAATATGTTAAAAAAAACTGTCAAGTTTTAGCAGTTTTTAGAGATAAACCAAAAGATGTTGTATTTATAAATAAACATAAAATTGGTATAAATAGTTTCACAAGAAATAGAAAGTTAGGATTCGATAAAATTATGACTGTGATAATGAAAAAAAGTAGTAAATCTTTACAAAATAGTTTAAATGATATGCAATTAGATTTAGGTGATGATTATACAATCACTAATAGTGCATATACACAAGCAAGAGCTAAATTAAATTATACAGCATTTGAAGAATATGCAAATATGTCAGCAGAAGTTTTTTATAGTGATGGTGAGTATCAAACTTTTAAAGACTTTAGACTATTAGCTATAGATGGTTCAGTAACAACTTTGCCAAATAGTGAAGATGTAAAAAAAGAATTTAATCCCATGAAAGTAAGATGTCAAATTAAAGATTATGCAAAAGATGTGGTACAAGCAAGAGTATCATGTGTATTTGATGTCTTAAATAATATAGCAATAGATGCATCAATTACTAATAAAAATAAAAGTGATGATAATGATTTAGCAGCATATGATGAGAGAACTTTAGCTTACGGTCATTTAGAACATTGTGATGAAAATGATTTAACTACAATGGATAGAGGCTATATTGGCTTTGAACCATTTGCTAGAACATATAATAAAACAAATATATTGATTAGACTTAGAAAAAATATATTTACTAAAGCAAAATTCTTATTTGACAAACATAGTGAACAAAAAGATGTTGTTTTAGATATTACACCAAATAAACAAACTAAACAAAAAATGAAAGATTTAGGATTGCCAACTAAATTAAAAATTAGATTTATACAAGTGATTTTAGATACTGGTGAAGTTGAAGTACTAGCTGCTAATGTACTAGATAGTCAGTCCTGAAAAAACCACTTTAAAAAGAGTAATCTAATTTTAATTCAATCATATTTTATAAAAACCTAAATTTTATTATCAACAATAGTTGATATAAAGATGTTAATCTTTGTATCTCTTGTGTAGATTCTAGTACTAGATTAAAATCTTGGTAACTAATCACCCTATCTAAAAGAGAGAATTCCCCTTCATTACAGAAACCAATGATTCAAACTCATTTAAGCCACGCTTACGAGAAGTATCAATAACTGATCGTAAATTAGCATAATTTTGTGCACCCTCAAGTGATTTGAATTGTCCTGATACTTTTTGCTTAACTTTTATATTTCTAATGGCACGCTCACTAGCATTATTATCTGCTGGGATATTTTCATTAAGTAAAAAAGTAAACAGTTTATCTTTAGATTTTGTAAGTGATTTTATTTGTTTATGCGTTTCACTTTTTTCAATGTATGGCATAGTTAAAAGATGTTGAAGTGATTTGTCATATTGACTTTTTAGAGTTACTCTAGCAATGGAAGTTAAGTTGACTTTATCATCTCTTATAGCTTCTTTGAGTAATGTCTTTATATCTTTCATTAGCTTAGTCTCATCACACTCAATAGCATAGTTTAAATCTCTGACTTAATTAAAAATATGGGTGCATAATCTCCTATTTTTTTATAGTTTACAAGATAATAATCCACTAAATTCAACTTCAAACTTTTACTCAAACCACGATGCAAACTAATCATATTTTTCATATGTGAGAATACTCCACCTTCGAGTGCATTTGTTGTATTTGATATTGTTAAATTCTTATGATTTTTATAGGTAAAAAGATAAGGAAGGTTAGTTCTTAAACTTCTATATGCAGCTCGAATTCTTGGATGAGTATAATGAAGTTTACCAGTGGTCTTTGAGATTGTTTTTTCATCTAAAAATACTTGATATTCATCATACCAATCATCTAACTTTTGAGTTAAATTCTTTTGAGTAGTATGAGTTAATCTTGATACAATTTTCTTTAAATCTTTACTAGCCTCAAGTTTAGATTTCATAGTGATATATCTTTGTACAATCTTCTTTTGATGGAAGTGGCACATTTGTATTGGAATGTTATTAAAGGCTTTAGATAAGCCTCTCTTTCCATCGAGAGTAGTACTTGTGATTGTGTATCCTAAATTAAACAGCTCTTCTTTTAAATATCTATAGTCTTGAACTAGTTCACTTTGAATATGCTTCCAAATTAGTATCTCTTTTGTCTCAACATCCTTGAAAACTAAAGTACCAAGTTTATCTTTTCTTTTTCCATAAAAAGTTGCATCACATACTAAATTAACTGCTCTGGGATGATGCACTTTATAATCAACAATATACTCATCTCTTTGCTTCATTATCCATGGAATAGATCTGTCATATTTAGCTGCAAGTTGTTTGAGGGTTTGTCGATGTAAAAAGTACACTTCAAAGATAATCTTATGGAGTTGTTCTGGTCTTCTGTTAGAGCTAAATGAAGTTTTACAGTCTTTACAAAAGTACCTTTTAATACCTCTTCTTGAACCTCTGTTTTGAGTGTTATCAGATTGACAATTTATACATATTTTAGAGCTTTTTTACAATCATTTGTAAATAAACCTTTGTTTACTCCCAATATACCATAGTTTAAACGATGTTTTATGCACCCATTTTTTTAATTAAGTCAAAGAACTCAATAAAAAAAATATCTGGAAGAATAAACACTTCTATGTCTAAAGAGAGTACTTTATAAGTACTCTCTTTAGACATAGAAGCATATAAAAAATTATGTACATTCAAGAATAACCAAAATTTAAATCTGAAGTGCAATTTTTAAATTAAAAAAATCATACCAATTTTTACCTTAAGCTGCCATTTCAAGACCATAAAAGACTTCATTTGGAGTTTTCCAATTTAAAGCTTTTCTTGGTCTATTATTTAATTTATCTTCAATCATTTTTATATACTCAATTGTTATATTTTCAAAGCTGGTTCCTTTAGGGATATACTCTCTTATAAGTCCATTTGTGTACTCATTTAAACCTCTTTCCCAAGAAGAATATGGATGACAAAAATAATGGTCATAATCTAAAGCTTTTGATATATTTTGATGATTTGTAAATTCTAATCAATTATCAGATGTAATTGTAAAAATTTTATCTTTTAATGGTTTTAAAATTCTTATTGTTTCATTTTCAATATCAATTGCTTTTTTAGTTGTAGGGATTGAAATTCTTACTAACGATGTTACTCTTTCAACTACTGTTGTAATTGTACCTTGTTTACCTGCTCCTACTATTGTATCTATCTCCCAATCCCCAACTCTACTTTTATCATCTACTATCTGCTCTCTTTGTGATATAGAGATTCTATCTTTAATCCTACCCTTATGTTTAGCTCCATACTTGGCTCTTCTATGTCCTGTATGGTGAAATCTAAGATGAGTATATAAATCCCCGCCTTTGTGTTTATCTTGTTCTATAAATAGGTAAATACTTACATAGGATATATCTGCAAGATTAACCTCTTTTAATCGTTTATCTATTTGCTCTGGTGACCAATCTTTTATTATATATTTTCTAATAATATTTTTCAATTTTATATCTATCTTTAAATTAGACTTTTTTGAGGCATATATTCGTCTTGTTACTGAAACTTTATGAGCATTTATAGCACTATAACTTTGTTTTTGGCTACTGCTATTTCTTTTTAGTTCCCTACTAATTGTAGATTCACTTACCTTTAGTTCATTTGCTATAAATCTTTGATTAAAATTTGCCTTTTTTAAAGCTGCAATATGATACCTTTCTTCTTGGGTTAAATGTTTATATTTCAATCTTTACTTCCTTATATTCTGTGGTTAGAATTGAAGAAAGATTTTAACATTTAACCTCTTCAAATCCAACATTACAATTTTTATTTATTTATTTTTAAAAATTGCACTTCAGATTTAAATTTTGGATGTAATTTTTTAATTAAGATAACTCTTGTTCTAAAGTGGATTCTGCTTGTGCAAGTAAAGCGAACTCCTCTTCAGCACTTTTTGCAACCAGATGATTTTTACTATAAAAAAAGTAATATAATGCTCCTACGATATATAAAATAATTGTATAATTAAATGCTCTTGGATCAAAAGCATATACTCCAGTAAGTGCGATAAGAGATAGAATCAATGCAATAGAAGAAGTTATCATTCCTCCTGGAGTTTTATAAGGTCTTGGCATATCTGGATTTTTGATTCTTAATAAAATATGACTTAATGCCATAAGAGCATAAGAAATAGTTGCTCCAACAACAGCCATACCTAAGATTAAATCCCCTTCTTGACTTAAAGAAGCAAGAAAACCCAAAACACCTGGTATAATTAGAGCCCAAGTAGGCGTTTTTTTCTTACTTGTAAGTGATAGAAACTGAGGAATATATCCAGCTCTTGAAAGTGCAAATACCAATCTACTATATCCATAAATAATAGAGAAAAAAGAAGCAACCAACCCAGCTAAACCAAGTACATTGACAAGAATTCCTAAAGTTGTATTTCCTGTTGCATTCAATGCATCTACTAATGGTACAGCACTTTTACCAATTGTGTCTGCTCCTGCTGCTCCTGCAACTAAGAAAACAACTAAAACAGCTGTAAATAATAAAAATATCATTGCCCCAATAATACCTCTAGGAACATCTTTTGCTGGATCTTTTGCTTCTTCTGCTGCTAAAGGAACTCCTTCTACTGCTAAGAATAACCACATTCCAAATGGTAAAGCAGCCCAAACTCCATACCAACCAAAAGGTAAGAATTCACTAGCACCTAAAGCTTCAGTTGAAACAGCAATATCAAATAGATTTGAAGAATCAAAATGACCAAAAAGTGCAATAGCTGTTGCAATAATTGCGAATACTGCTAGGGCACTAATAACCATCATCGTTTTTAATGCTTCGCCTGCTCCAACTAAATGAATAGCAATAAATACTGCATAAAAAAGAGCATATACAATAGGACCATTAATACCTATAAGTGCTTCAACCGCAGATCCAATAAAAATGACAATAGCAGCTGGAGCCAAAGCATATTCAATTAATATTGCAAGACCTGTTAAGTAGCCACCTACTGGTCCCATGACTTGTCTTGCAAAACTATATCCACCACCTGCTGTTGGAATTGCTGCTGACATTTCTGCTAGTGCTAATACTAAACATAAATACATAATTGCCATCAAACTAGATGCTATTGCAAATCCACCCCATCCTGCTTCTGCTATACCAAAGTTCCATCCTGCAAAATCACCTGATATTACATACGAAATCCCTAATCCAGCTAATAACAGCCAACCTGCTGTTCCTTTTTTTAGTTGTCTTTTTTCAAGATATTCTTTATTTGTACTCATTGCTTAATCCTTTCATTGAATAAGAAAATTTTTATTATTAATACTTTTTTCTAGTACGTCATCTGTTGTTCTATCTTTTAAATTTATTCCAGATAGTTCTAATCGTCGTGATTCTTTTAACAAATATATTGTTTTTTTTACAGCCTCCTTATAAGATAATCCATCTGAACGAACATTTGATATACAATTTCTACTCACATCACTTAATCCAACTTTTGGATTCCAAGTAAGATACAAACCAAGACTATCAGGTGAACTTAACCCTGGCCTTTCCCCTATTAGTACTAAAGTTATTTTAGCTTTTAATATTTCTCCTACTTCATCACCAATAGCAACTCTTCCTTGATGAACAATACTAATAGGAGATAATTTCCATTGATTATTATCCTTTGCTAGCGCGTGAGATAAAACCTGAATATATTTAACAGCATTTTCTTTTATTGCCAAAGAAGAGAGCCCATCTACAATAACTATAGATAAATCATAAGGAACTCTAGTTTGATCAATACTTTTTGTTAATAATTTGCAAGAATGCGAATCTAACCTTCTTCCTAAATCAGGTCTTTGCAAATAAATAACTCTATTTACTGCTTGAGAATGTAATAAAATAGGAGAATAGCCATTTTGAAAAAGTTCATTTGAGTCCATATCACTTAATAAATTTATATTAATAGATATCTTATTTAATTGCTCCTCGACATGTTCTGTGTCTAAAGGTAAATGAACAGCATCTTGTGCTTGAGCATGTGCTAATTGAAAATCTAATAAATGATTTGTAGGAATACTCACCCCAGTTCTTCCAAGTCCAATTCTAGCTTCTGTATATTCTCTTAAAAAAGCCCACGAATTTGGAATAGTATTTAACTCTTTAGTATTTTTTATTAAATCAGACATCATTAAATTCCTATTACTTTTTGTAAAGAGGCAGAAAAACTTTTTGGAATATTTTCATTTAAAATATAATTATTTACATCTTTAAAAATCTCCATTTTTTCTAGCCAAATTTTAAATTCTGGTGCAGGATCAAGATTTAATACTCTCCTTACATATAAGGCATCATGAAAAGAGTTTGTTTGATAATTAAGCATAATATCATCAGAACCAGGAACACCCATAATAAAATTACATCCAGCCACACCTAAAAGTGTCAATAAATTATCCATATCATTTTGATCCGCATCAGCGTGATTTGTATAACAAATATCACATCCCATAGGCAAACCTAAAAGTTTCCCGCAAAAATGATCTTCTAATCCAGCTCTAGTAATTTCTTTTCCATCAAATAAATACTCTGGACCAATAAAGCCAACAACAGTATTAATCAATAAAGGATCAAACTCTTTAGCAACCGCATAAGATCTAACTTCACATGTTTGTTGATCTAATCCAAAGTTTGCATTTGCAGACAAAGAGCTACCTTGTCCTGTTTCAAAGTACATTACATTATTTCCTACAGTTCCACGATTTAAAGATAATGCAGCATCTTGTGCCTCTTTTAAAATACTTAAGTTTACTCCAAAACTAGAATTAGTAGCTTCTGTTCCTCCTATTGATTGAAAAACCAAATCAACAGGGGCTTTTTTATTAATAGCCTCTATAGTATTTGTAACATGAGTTAAGACGCATGATTGTGTTGGAATTTCATATTTATTTATCACTTCATTCATTAGATTTAATAACTTAATTGATTGTTCTACATTATCTGTTGCTGGGTTAATTCCAATAACTGCATCCCCACTTGCATACAATAAGCCATCCAATATACTAGCTGCTATCCCCATAACATCATCTGTTGGATGATTTGGTTGTAATCGTGTAGATAAATGACCTTCTATGCCAATAGTATTTCTAAAGGATGTTATAACGGGACATTTTTTAGCCACCATTATTAATTCTTGATTTCGCATTATTTTACTAACAGCAGCTACCATTTCAGGTGTCATTCCTGCTCTTGTTTTTTTAATTAATTCTTTAGAAGTATAATCACTCAATAACCAGTTTCTAAATTCACCAACACTTAAATGTGAAATTATTTTGAAAGCCTCTTTATCATGATTATCAATAATCAACCTTGTTATTTCATCTTCTTCATAAGGGATTAACATCTCTTCTAAAAAAGTTTTTAAAGGAACTTCAGAAAGTCTCATTTGAGCTACAACTCTCTCTTGTGCAGAATCAGCAGCAACATTTGCTAATATGTCACCTGATCTTTTTGGTGTAGCTTTTGCCATTAAATCTGTTAGGTTTTTAAACAAATAAGTTTTGTTTCCCATTTTAATTTTATAAGAATGTTTCATAGTTTTAATAAATATATGAAATACATATATCTTCCTTACTATATTAATTTTTTTAATATGATAATCTTACAATTATTTTATAGCTTGAATATAGCTTAAATAATAAATTATCAAACCACCAACTAAACATATCAAATTATGCTATAATAAAGAATGAAAAAAAGAGATGCAAGAACACTAAAAGTAGAAGCTCAACAAGAGCTAAGAAATCAGATAATAAGAATGAAAAAGTTAGGTATGTTAGCAAAAGATATATCAAAAATAACAAAGTCAAGTATAGAACATATATCTCGTATATGGAGTATGTATTAAAAAGTGGTAAAAAAGCCATTATGTTGAAAAAGAGAGGAAGAAAAAATGGAGATAAAAAGACCTTAAACCAAGAACAAGAAGCAAGATTAATAAAACGTCTTATAGATACAACACCACAACAGTTAAAATTTAAATACGTACTGTGGACAAGAGAATCTGTACAAAAACTAATTAAACATGATTGTAATGTGGATATGCCAATATCTACAGTAGGTAAATATTTACAAAGATGGGAGTTTACTTCACAAGTTCCTATTTTACTCTCTTGCTTTTCTTAAATATATCAATCTATAAACCATTGGAACAAAATATAAATTTAAAACAGTAGCCCATAAAACCCCAAATCCTAAAGATATAGCCATTGGTTGTAAAATCAAGGCCTGACCTGAAGCAAAGAAGATAAGACTGCTTAAACCTAGTACTGTTGTAACAGAGGTTAATAAAATAGGTCGTAATCTCATTTTAGCTTGAACTTCTAACTCTTTTATTGTTTTTGCTTTTTTTATAAAATCCATCATAATAATTCCATCATTTACAATAACTCCAATAAGTCCCACCATTCCTATCATACTTGGCATTGAGATATTTATTCCCATAATCAAATGCCCTACTAAAACACCTAAAATAGATAAAGGAATGGTTGAAATTATAATTAAAGGTTTAATCAAAGAATCAAACATCCAAACTAAAGCCATAAAAATAAGAACAACCGCTAAAATGGCAGCTTGCCCCATCTCTTCTTGAACTTTTTGATTCTCTTCTTGCTCACCTTTTACTTTTAAAGTCACTTTTTCGTTTAATTTATCTATATCTTTTTGTAAAATTTTAAATACTTCAGCCGAAGTAACTTCACTTAAAGAAGCTGTTACGCTTATAATTTGTTTATTATCTTCTTTAAAGATTTGTGAATAAACTGGTATTTTTATAAAATCAACTACATCAGATAAAAGAACTTTTTCATTTTTAGATGTTGTAACTTCAAAACTATCTAAACTACTCAAAATATCTTTTGATTTACTTTTAAATACAATATCAACAATACCTTTGTTATCAAACATTTTTGAATATGTACCTTTAAAATAAAAAGGTTTAAGTTCATTTAAAATAGTTTGTTCAGTAATACCTATGTCATTTCCATAAGAGTTTATTTTTAATTTTAACTCATAATTTCCTCTTAATACATCATCAGTAACGTTTGATACACCTTCTATACTATTTAATAACTCTTTTAGTTTAGTTGTTGCTATTATGACTTGATTTTTATCTCCTAAAACTGCTATTTCAACATCATTTTTTACAATTCCAGTTTGTGGTACAAATATTTTAAGTTCATCAAATTTTCCAGATTTTATATCTTTTTGTAAAATCTTTTTAAGCTCTTTTTCCATATCTTGGGCCGTAGATTCTCTTAGCATATTTGTATCATCATATTTAGGAGATAAATATGGATTTATAAAAACTTCAAAAAAGTTTGAAGGTGCTTTTTCATGAAGGTTTATAAACATCTGAAAATAGAACTCTTCATAATGAGCTATATTTTTACCATTAAGTTTTAATCCTGTTACAGAGGTAATAGAAGAGACAACATCTTTAAAATTAACACTATTTAAAATCTGTTTCTCTAATTCAAAAACTGCTTGTTCTGTTTGTTCTATTTTTTTACCAACACCTAAAGAACCAGTTATATAGACTTGTGTAGTATCAAAAGCAGGCATGAACTCAAATTTTTGTGATTTAAATATTATAAAAGTTAAACCAAAAATTACAAATACCATTAGTAATACAGTTAAATATTTACCTCTTAATAAAAAGTCTAATATTTTTGTATATATTCTATAATTTAAATCCCATACTTTATGTGATTTTCTCTTATTTTTATTAACTCTTAAAATTTGTTGTGCATGAAGCGGCAAAAAGAAAAATGCTTCTAACAAAGAAGACAGAAGTAAAATACTAATCATAATTGGCAAAATTTGCATAAATTTTCCAGTATCTCCACTCATCATAAGTATTGGTAAAAAAGCAAAAATTGTTGTAGCAGTCGCAGTTAAAACAGCAGGATACATCTCCAAAGCTCCATCAAGTGCAGCATTATATTTATTTTTTCCCATTTCCATATGTCTATAAATATTCTCACCTACAATTATAGCTTCATCAACAAGCATACCAAGTGCTATTAAAGCACCCAAAAGTGAAAGCATATTTAAACTATAACCTAAATAATCAGCAACAATTAAACCAATCATAAAAGAAGTTGGAATTCCAATAGCAATTACAATTGCAATTCTTAGATTTATAAAGACAAATAGTGCAATAAATAACAACATCAAACCAAATAAAATATTTGAAACAACAGTATTAAGTCTATTTTTTATCCAAATTGAAGTATCTATATAAGTATCAAACTTTAGATTTGAATATTGTTTTTCAAAATCTTTAGTAATAAGTTTGATTTTTTTAACAAGTTCAATGGCATCACCCTTCAAACCTTTATTAACTCCAATTGCAATATTTCTATTTGCATTATAATGAGAGACAGTTGTAGCCTCTCCTAAAGTAAACTTAACATCAGCGATATCTTTTAAATATACTTTTGTTCCATTTATTTTTAAAATAGTATTTTCTATATTTTCTATATTTTTTTCACCATTAAAAGTAGATAAATAATAGTGTCTTGTGCTATCTTTTATTATTCCAATTGGAATGATTGTACTTAAGTTTTGTACAGCTTTTATAATTTGGTTTTTATCTAAGTTATAAGCTTTTATTTTTTCATCATTAAAAGTAATTAATAACTCTTTATCACTCTTACCAAATATAGTAACTTGCGATAAATCTTGTAGTTTCATTATTTTTGATTTTACTTTTTTTGCTACTTCTAA
The DNA here is from genome assembly GCA_965243765.1 of Halarcobacter sp. Lineage (GTDB taxonomy): Bacteria > Campylobacterota > Campylobacteria > Campylobacterales > Arcobacteraceae > Halarcobacter. The sequence goes on along the minus strand of CBDEWB010000018.1, from coordinate 507,123 downwards.
TAAATACTCTTTTGATTCATCATTTTTACCATAAACGGCAACAGTAATTAAAGGAAAAGACATAGTTATACTTTTTACTACTGGTTCGTCCATATCTGAGGGAAGATTTACTTTGATTTTGGAGATAATATCTTTTACATCATAAATAATTTTTTGAATTCCATTTGAATCTTTTAAATCAACTTGAATAGAAAAAAATCCATTTTTGATAATTGAAGATATTTTACTTACTTTACTAAATCCTAAAAGCTCATCTTCTATATCTGAAACTGCTATCTTATCAAGAACTTCAGAACTAGCCCCTGGGTATGAACCAGTAATAGAAATAGCATCCATTGAAGAAGGAGGAAATATCTCTTTTGGAATATTATAATAAGAAAAAACTGATAATAATAAAATTAAAAATAGTAAAAAGTGATTTAATATTGGTTTTTTTAAACCAAATTCAATAATTGTTTTTATCATTTTCTGCCTCTATTGAATAAATAATTAAAGAATCATCTATTTGATTTTTAAATTTCATATCTTCTAATTGTTGTACTAAAAATTTGTTCTCTTCTTTTAAAGACATATAATGTGCATATAATTTATTTATATCTTTACTTACATAATAAATATTATTTTGCAAGTAAATTTGCGGGAAAAACAAAAGTAAAGCAAGAATTAAAGTTCCAATTGCTATAAAAATAGAATTAACTGAATTTAATTTAATCAAACTTAAAAATCCTTAACTTTGAACTTCTACTTCTTGGATTCTTTTTTATCTCTTCTTTAGTAGGAATAATTGATTTTCGCTTTATCATTTTTCCTAAAGAGTGGTTATTCCCACAAGTACATCTAAATACATCATTTGGGCAAATACATGATTTACTCCATTTTTTAAAATAATTTTTTACAATTCTATCTTCAAGTGAATGAAAAGAGATAATCGTAACAATACAATTTGACAATTTTATATCTTCTAAAGAATCAAAAAGCCTACGTAAAACTCCTAATTCATCATTTACTTCTATTCTAATACCTTGAAAAGGAAGTGTTTGCAGGGTGAAGTTTCCCTTTATACATCTTTCTTGAAATAAACTCTGCAAGTTCTTTACTTGAAGAAAAAGGTCTGTTACTTACAATCAAAAAAGCTAGTTTTTTATATTCTCTTACTTCTCCATACTCTTTAAAAACTCTTGCAAGTTCATTTTGGGAATAAGTATTTACTATAATAGAAGCATCTAAATTTTGATTACGATCCATTCTCATATCTAAAGTATCCCCATCAAAACCAAAACCACGTTCATTTTTATCAAGTTGCAAAGAAGATACTCCAATATCAGCAAGTACTCCTCTTACATCATACTCTTTAAAATCTTTAAGTACATGTTCAAAATTACCTTTATTAAAAATAACTCTATTTTCAAAATTCTTTAATCTATTTTTAGAAAACTCTAAAGCTTCATCATCTTGGTCATTACAAATTAACTTAATATTCTGGTTTTGTTCTAACAATCCTTTACTGTGGCCAGCATATCCAGTAGTGCAATCTATTATGTAACCTGCATCAATTTCACTAAAAGCTTCTAGTGTTTCATTAAATAGTACAGGTATGTGTGGAATGTGCATTAAAATAGTCCTTATTAAACTTAATATATAATACCCAAAAATATATTCAAGGTTTTTAAAATGATTGACAAAAATACAGTAAAGTTATTAAGTAACCTTTCTTTAACAATGTTTAGAAAAAACTTCTTTGGTATTTATCATGGAGCTATTTCTGCAAAAAAAGATTACAACTCATTTATAATAAATAAAGCTGATGCAATTTTTGATGAAATGGATCAAAGTTCGTTTTGTTTGTTAAATATGAATAAAGAAGATTATAGATGGAAAGTAGCAAGTATAGATTCAACTATCCATTCAACAATATACACAAATATACATGAAGCAAAATATATAGCTTTTGGTGTTCCTATTTATACAACTGCATATACCTTCGAACATGATGAAATTGTATTTGATGATTTTTTTGGAAAAACAACATTTTCAAATATCAAAGTATATAATCCAGGAGATTATGAAACTTGGTATGCAAGAAATGCTCATGAAATTTCCAAGTATCTAAAAGAATCAAAAAGTCATATAATGGTTATCAAAGGAATTGGAACTTATGTTTATGATAGAGATATCAATAACTTAGTGAAAAAGATAGCAATTTTAGAGAACTCTTGTAGACTTTTAAGCATAAAATCTTCTTTTAAATAATAACTTTTAAAAATTTGATGTAATTTTTGTCTTTAAGGTTCTAAATTTTAGCTATTTCAAAGCTAAAATATTATAAAGTTTATCATATTTAATTTAAAATAAGGAGTTCATTTATGAACAAAGCAGAATTTATCGACGCAGTTGCAGCAAAAGCTGGTTTATCTAAGAAAGATGCAAAAGGTGCTGTTGACGCAGTTTTAGAAACAATTACTGAAACTTTAGTAAAAAAAGAAAATGTTAGTTTTATTGGTTTTGGTACATTTAGTACTGCAAATAGAGCAGCAAGAACTGCAAAAGTTCCAGGAACAGACAGAACTGTTGATGTACCTGCAACTATTGTTGCAAAATTCAAAGTTGGTAAATCTTTAAAAGAAGCTGTATCAGGTAAGAGAAAATAATTATTAGATAATTATGAGAAAAGGACTCAGAAGTGGGTCCTTTTTTAATGTCAAAATTATATGCCGCTGTGGTGGAATGGTAGACACGCTAGATTCAAAATTTGGTAAGCTATGCTTGTACCGGTTCAAATCCGGTCAGCGGTACCACTCAATAATCTAATACAACTCAACAACACCCATATTTAAAGCCTTTACAAAGACTATAGAAGATATAATAGTCTAATTAAATCTAATTCAATGTAACTAATTCTAAGGATAATAAATACATTATAAGTTACATTAAGCATTTTACACACTTTAAACAATAGTGTAATGTATTTAAGATTTAAAATATCAATGTAACTAAAGGGTTTGATTATGGCTAGAAAAGTAACACCATTAACAGCTTCACAAATACGAAATTCAAAACCAAAAGAAAAAGAATATAGACTATATGATGGTAATGGCTTACAGTTATTAATACAACCTACAGGGAAAAAGTTATGGATATTTAGGTTTACAAGTCCAACCAAACTAAAAGCACGAAATACATCTATAGGACTTTATGATAATAATAGTAATACTTTAGCTATGGCAAGAAGTAAAGCTAGTGAGTATAATAAATTAGTTAATGATGGAATAGACCCTATAGACTATAAAAAAGATGTGAAATTAAAAATCAAACAAGAAGAAAACTCAAATTTTAAAATGATTGCAGATGAATGGATAGAATTTAAAAAGAAAACCTTAGCTAGTACAACACATAAAAGAGTTGTTAATATGTTTGATAATAATGTGTTCCCTGTATTTAAAAATAAATCTATCAATGAAATTACACATCAAGACATAATTACAATGATTGAGAAAAAAGCAAAAGATGGTAGTGTAAGTGCAGGTAAATTATTTGGATACTTAACTAATATTTGGAAGTATGCAATTACAAAAGGATTATGTAAATACAATCCTTTTAATGATATTGTAAAAGATATGATTATAGTTAAGCAGGAAGTAGTACATAGACCAAAGATTACACATTTACCAACACTTAAAAAATTAATAAAAGATGTGTACTCTTCTACAGGAAGCTTATCAACACGAAATGCTTTATGTTTTGTACTTCATACACCTATAAGACCTGAAAACCTTATAGGGTTAAAGTGGAAGTATATAGATATGAAAAATCAAAAGTTAACTATACCACGGCATTTAATGAAAGATAAAAATATTAATTTACCTGCTTTTACAATACCATTAACAAAAGAAGCCGTTATATTATTAGGTATTCAACAAGCATATACAGGACATCAAGAATATGTATTTACAGGTAACACAAACGACCCTATAAGTAATAATACTACAAATCAAGCATTAAAGAGAATGGGATACACTAGAAATAGTGATAGAGATATGACTACACACGGCTTTAGGGGTACTTTTAGAAGCTTAACAGAAACATATCAAGATGAACATAAATGTAGTTTTGATTTAAAGGAAATAGCACTAGACCACCATACAAAAAATACTGTAGTAAAAGCATATAATCATCAAGCAGAATATTTTGAACAATTAAAGCCGTTAATGGAGTGGTGGAGTGATTTTATAATTAATTTAAGAGATAGTGATACAGATGGATTATAATTATAAAGATTTAATGACTGATATATTATACAAATGGGATAATAGTATGTTTTTATATGGTGGAGATATTGGACATACAGCTTTTACAAATATATATGAATTATTAGGTTATGAGTATTGTTCAGAATTTTTAGCAGATAAATTTTTTATAGAATTTAATAATAATACTGATAAAAATCATACACTAGATGGAATGAAAGGATTGCACGATAAAGATAAAAAATTATTGATACGATATTCAGATTATTTATTTAATACAATTAAAATAGATAAATATATATTACTTAGGTGTTTAGTCCCAAAGACTTACTCAAAGGATTCAACTTAAAGTACTCTGGGTTTTTCCTGAATATTTGAGACATTGTATCATAAGGTGTTTTATACTTTAAAGCTTTGAGTTTTTTCTGATAATTATATAAAAGAAGAAAGCTCATCAAGTGTAACTTTAGAGCTTTTAAGGTCTCATAATGAAAAAGTTTCACAGTATGGTCTTTAAGAACTTTATTCATCACTTCTACCTGACCATTAGTCCAGGGATGTCTAAACTTAGTCAAACGGTGTTCTATTTTATACTTTTGGCATACTATATCAAAAGGATGAATCTTATCTTTTGGTCTTAAATGTTCACTTAGAAGTGCATAAGTAAATTGAGCTCCATTATCTGTTAAAATAGTATGGATTTTAAAAGGTATATCTTGTATAAAGTTTTCTAAGAATGAACAAGCGATAGCCTGAGTCATTCTTTCATGAATTTCCACATAAGTATACTTAGTAGCACGATCTATAGCTACGAACATATAGGCTTTGCCTTCTTCACTATGAACTTCTGAAATATCTATATGGACATATCCTATATCATACTCTTTGAACTTCTTTTTTTCTGTTTTATCACGGGGTTCTTTGGGCAAACGGCTTAATCCATGACGTTGCAAGCATCTGTGTAAGTTTGACCTTGTCATTTTAGGTATCTCATCCATCAGGGCTATAAAAACATCATCTAGTGCAAACTTGGTAACTCTTCTAAACTCACAAATTATTTGTTCTTCTTCTTGACTTAGTACTGTTGACCTTGCTATCGTCGGTCCACTTTTTTTATCAGTGATTCTATTGGCATTCTTCCATTTTGTTACTGTTTTTGGATTAAGGGACAATCTTGCAGCTAACTCTGTGATTGTCTCTTGAGACTCTTGTATTTCTTTTCGAATTCTTGGCGTCGTCTTGGCATTAGAGTGTTGTATATTTCCCATAAATCTACTCCTTTTATAAAATAATAGCTGACTCCATGAGAATTAGGGACTAAACACTTAGGTATATGCTTAAATTAGTACTTTTAGTAAATAGATACAATCATTCACACTATAAAGACACTATGAATAAAGATATAAAAAAGATTATGCACAAAAAATATTTAAACTATGGAAAAACTGAAAAGATTAATATCTTTAAAAAAAGAATATATGACGTAATTGAATTAATGGGTGGTATGAGTACCTTTTATGAAGAAACCCAAGAATTTAAAAAAGAATTAATAGAAGCATATAATAACCCATCTTTATATGTAGTGCATAGATTAGAAGATAAAATACAACTAAATACAGCAGACATAAAAAATTATTTAGTTAGTCTAAAACTACCAACTAAAAATAATGATATAGAAAATTTTATTAATGATTTAAATAAAAAAACTATATAAAATCCCATTCCCTTAAATAAGGGAATATATCAAAAAAACTTCCTTGTCTTTTCTGCAATAATTCACATAATTAATTAATACGATACAACTTAATACAAGATAATCTAATTATCTAATGTTGTATAGCTACCCTTTAGCAGGGGCATCATTTTAAGTAATGTAAATAAGGAACTTACAAATGGAAAAGAAATATTATAGAGCAAATGAAGTAAAAAACTATCTAGGTATTGCACTTAGTACAGTATGGCTATATGCTAAGCAAAAAAAACTAACACCAATAAAATTGAGTGAACGAGTAACAGTTTTTGAAAAGTCAGAATTAGATAATTTATTTAATATTGATGTAGTAGCTTAATTATGAAAAAATTTGATTTAAAAGAAACAAAAAAAGCAATTAAGATGTTAGATTATTTATTAGATGGTGCAGAAATAGATTTAAAAAATAGTTGTGATTTAAAAGAACCTATAAGCTTATTAAAAAAACTAAATGTTAAATTTGTTATTGATAAAGGATTTTTATCATTGCATTTATCATATAAAAATTTAAGACTTGCAGGTAATTATATTTATTCACTATATGAAATAAAAGATATTCAAAGTAATCACTCCAAAACAAGTGAAGTCAAAAAACGGAAATTTTGACTCATTGAATTTTAGTAGTGAAAATCTTGAATACATATTTGTTGATAAAAATAAGTATAACATAGAGACAGTAAAAAGTAAAGGTGTTTTTGTACCAAATAGATGGAGTGATGAGTTTGGAAAATCAACAAGCCGTAACATTGTAGAAGCTAAGATATTACATATACATACAGGCTTAACACTAGCATTAAAAAGATATGCAATTAATCCAAATATGCAAACTTTAGAATTAGCAGGACTACAATGTTATAGTGAGAAATCTTTATTTTTAAATCAATTACTAAATGAAATATGGGAGCAGATACAAGAGTGTTATATTAGAAGAATTGATATAGCAAATGACTTTAAAAAAGTACCACAAAGGATAATTACAGAACTTGAAAAAAATAGAGTACCTTTTCAATATAAAAATACTGAATATTTTAAATCATTGAAAGAGAAAAAAGAAAATCCTAGATTGAATTTTAAGATATATAGTAAAACAAAAAAGGAAAATTTAGATTTTGAACTTGAAAGATTTGAGACAGTTTTTAAAGGTAGTTATTTTGAGAAAGTAAAAGTAAAAGATTTAAAAAGTCAATTTAATAGAATGGAAAAAACAATTTTAAGATTTAGTGGACAGAAAACTAAAATAATACACCCTATAAGTTAATATATAAGTTTTTAACTACTAACACAGATAAAAGCCTTTTAGAATGGTACTTTAATAGGCTTTTATTTTTTTACAGAAAAGGAAATGAAAAAATGAAAGAAAATGATTTTAATTTAGAAGAGTTAGAACACTTAGCACAAAATGGACTAAGTAATATAGAAATAGCATTATCACTAAATATTAGTGAAAAAAGCTTTTATAATTATATGAAAAAATTTACAGTTTTTACAGTTGCCATAAAAAAGGGTAGAGAAACTTTTAAAAATAGTATACGAAGTGCATTATTAGACAAAGCCACTAAAGACAAAGATACAACAGCATTAATATTTTTAACTAAAAGGTTATCATTGTTTAAAAATGATGAGGTATCAAATGTTAAATTAAAAGATAGTACAGATACTTTAAGAGCCTTTGAATTACTTTATAACTCAAATCTACCACTTGAAGAAAAAAATAGCTTAAAAGCTATACTAGACAGTTTTACAAAAAACTATGAAGTTACTGAACTTGAAAAACGATTAAATGAATTGGAGCAAAATTATAATGAGAAATATAAGCAACAGAATTAAAAAACTAGAAGATATACATCAACAAATTGAACCTATGGTTATGTTTTTAAATTTTGTAGATAAAAATGATAAAGACAAAGAGCCATTATATTATAAGTGCGATGGAATAGTTTTTGAAAATAATACTACCATTGAAGATAGAATTATTAAACAATGTGAAGATAATGGCTATGCTATGTATATGGCTACTTCTTGCAATAAAGATGGTACTAATTAATTTAGTGGTTGAAAAAAATCACATATATCAACATCTAACACATCGGCAATTTTTGTTAGATGTTCTATATTAAAATGCTTATTGTTATGACCTATTTCAGCCATTGATACAGTACCAACAGCCTTATGACCTATTGCTAAAGATAAAGCTAATTGAGACACATTTTTTTCTTTTCTAATTCTTTTAACATTTTGACCTATATTTTTATATACATCAAGCATTTTTTCATCTGTAATATTACAATCTTTCATTTTTACCTACTTATAGTTAAACTAACTACAAGTATAAAAAATATATAATTTTTCAACAACTAACTATAGTTAGGCATAAGGATAAAAATGAAAATAATCACAGCAGAACAGTATAAAAAAGCACTTCAAGAGATTAAAATAAGTGATAATCAAATGTTAATGTTAAAAGCACATTATGAAGCATTAAACAAATCAATAACATTTCAAGAGTTAGCAAAAGTTGCAGGTTATAATGATTACACAGGTGCAAATGCACAATATGGAGTATTAGGGCATTTATTAGGAGATGCAGTTGATTTTACATTTCAAAAATCAGACATTAGAAAAGATGATGATTTTTATAGTAGTGCTATAGGGATGCCAAACCCTTATATTACAGATAATTTTAATTTAGTTATGTATCACGAATTAGCAAAAGCAATAGAGCAACTAGATTTATTTAATATGAAAAAGGATTAATAAATGGATGGTATATTATTTATAACTTTCTTTTTATCAATTATAGCTATGTTTATCGGTGTTGTAAAGCCTTTAATCGTTATAAGATGGAAAGATGAAGCTACACGAAAAGATGTATTTAAAGTTTATGGTACAGTTATGATAGTTAGCTTAATATTGATTTCTATATTTGCAAAAAGAGTAGAAAACAAAGAAGTTATACAAGAAGTAGAAGAGCAAAAAATAGCACAGGTTAAAATTGAAAATAAAGAGCCTGTAAAAGAGACAAAAATTAAACAGATTAAAATAGTTGATAAGCCTATAGCACCATCAACTAAAAAAATTGATGTAGTTTTAAATGAGACAGTAGAAAATGATAATGGTAAGATTACAATAAAAGGTACTACAAACCTACCGAACAATACAAAATTTTTAGTATATATTTCAAGTGATTTATATAATGCAAGTGATAGCTTTGAAGTGCTAAATGGTAGTTTTATATCATCAACATTTTCAAATCAAGGAAAACCTTTATTTAATGATAAATATGAAATTTCAATTAGAACTAAATCATATAAAGAACAGCCAAAAAATGTACAGCATTTAATGGGAAAAGATGGTATTAATTTAGTTGGTAAGTTAATCTTTAAAAATGAATACTTTCACGATAATAATCTTAAATATACTACACATTATACTATTGACAATTCTATAGATAAAAAAGAAATTGTATCAATAACAAGTACACAACTAAAAAAAGTTATTAAATCATTAAAAAACAACTACGATATTACAGCAACAGCCTTTAACAATGAAAAATTAAATAAATTTAAAATGTGTTGGAATGATAGAAGTTGTGAAGTATATGCAGATAAAGTACAAATACAAGCTATATATAAAAAAGTTGAAGTTCTTACAAGTTCACAGGTAACACCATTGTATTATCAAAAAGTGTGTAGTGCTACAATGATTGCATTGACAGGTGCAAACAAAGAATTAATAGAACAACAAATACCACAATATTTTAATTATGTATCACAAAATGGTAGTAGTAGATGGAATATATTAGGTATTGAATTAACTATTAGTGCAGATAGTCAAGGATTATTAGGTTGTAGCTTTTACAAACAATAAATTATAAATATTTACTATGAAAATATTTATAACATTACTTGTATTTACTTTAGCAGTATTTGCAAGTAATGAATTTAAAGGGTGTGATAAAGTAATAGATAAACAAGTTTATAAAGTATGTTACAGCTACAAATATAAAGGGGCTTTATTTGTATCTTATACATTAAATGGTGCATTAGTCAATGTAACCAACATCAAAAAAAGACCCTCATTTTATAGTGAAAAAAATATACCTATACAATATAGAAGCAAATCAAAAGACTATTTTAAAAGTGGTTTTGATAAAGGACATCTTTTATCTGATGCAAGTATAGATTATGATAAGAAAATACTAAAAAAAGCTTATTCTATGGCTAATATAATTCCTCAATATCCATCAATAAATCGTTATACTTGGATTAAGACTGAAAAACTAGAAAGAAAGTTAGCAGTTAAACTTAAAACTATTAAAGTGCTTATAGGTATTATATACGAAGATAATCCACAAAGAATAGGAAAAAATAAAATAGCAGTTCCAAAAGCATATTATAAAAAATTGTACAATGATGATGTAGGTTACAAAAAATGCTTTTATTATATAAATAGTATTGATGTAGTTACTAAGGGAGATAGACTAATACATCATTTAGTAGATTGTAAGAGTATATACACATTATCAAATACACATACACAAAACACCAAAGATACATACACAAAAAAACAAAAACAGGGCAAAAACTATACACAAATAAACAAAAAGATTAAAGATGAAGATACACATAAAAAATATGATTGTACAAAAAAAGTGTATTGTAGCACTATAAAAAGTTGTGATGAAGCTATGTATTATTTGAATGTATGTAATTTAAAAAGACTTGATAGAGATAAAGATAATATTCCCTGTGAAAAACTTTGTAAGTAATGTATTTTATTTAATATAGCTATTAATCTAATAAGATATAATACACTATAATTTTAATCATAAAGAGTAAAAAATCAAAGTAACATTTAATTTTAGTTACATTGGAAGATACATTGTGATTTACGAAATGTTGCTAAGTGCCTTAATAAAGGCTTTTGGTAGGTGTGTATTGGTACCTAATACTGGTACCACTTAAAAATTTTATAATTCACAAGATAATAATCAACTAAATTCAACTTTAAACTTTTACTAAGTCCAAGTGGAGAAAAAAGATTTTTAGATTTAATAAAAAATAATCATAATAAAGATTTCAACTTACAAAACGATATGCAAGAAAAACTTGTAGAATATAAAAGTAATAATGAAACAACTGATAATATTGCAGTAATTAGGACTATGAGACCACTACACAGTAACACTCTAAAATAAATCTCAACCAAGCCTTTAGTTAAGGTATTTAAAGGCTATTCTTAGCTATAATTAAAGATATTTAAGCAAAAAGGTAATAAATTGGCATTTAAAGATTCAAACCTCTCTTTTTCAGATTATGCTCTTAATGATAGATTAGAATATGTAGATTCTTTTTTAAAACAATTAGATTCTATAATAGATTTTAATAAATTAAGACCTGTATTAAAGAAGAATGGAACAGGAAGTAAAAATGTATGTGGAGTACAAGCATATGATCAAATATTAATGTTTAAAATCTTACTTAGTCAGTCCTGAAAAACCAAACAATCCCTTATTTTAAGGGGTTTATCATCACTTTATAGCTATAATATCAACATAAAAAATATAGTAAAATTACGATAAACTCGTAAAATCAACTAAAAAAGTGGTCGAAATATGCAAAAAAATCTCTTCAGTGGTTCTTTTATGGATATGCTAGATTCAAAAGATTCTTTAATCGTTTTAGCAGATACTTTTCCTTGGTCGAAAATAGAATCTAAATTTAAAAAATATTATAAAAATGATAAAGTAGGAAGACCTAATAAGCCTATTAGATTAATGGTAGGATTATTACTTCTGAAACAGCTAAAAAACTTATCCGATGAAAGAATTGTTGAAGAGTGGAAGCAGAACCCTTACTTACAATATTTTTGTGGTTTTACTGAATATACACCTAGCTTACCTTGTCATGCAACAGAGTTAGTAAAATTTAGAAATAGAATTGGTAAAGATGGATTTGAATTTATTTTTAAATGCAGTGTTGAGTTACATGGGGATAATGCTAAAGAATCACAAGTAATAGTTGATAGTACAGTACAAGAGAGTAATATGACTTTTCCCACAGATGGTAAGTTAGCTATTAAAATAATAGTGAAACTATTAAAAATAGCAAAAAAAGAAAATATTAAATTAAGACGAAGTTTTATCAAAGAAATTAAAGAATTACGAATTCAACTAAGATTTTTTAGACATCCAAAGAAACTCAAAAAAGACTTAATTAAAAAAATGGGTGCATAAAACATCGTTTAAACTATGGTATATTGGGAGTAAACAAAGGTTTATTTACAAATGATTGTAAAAAAGCTCTAAAATATGTATAAATTGTCAATCTGATAACACTCAAAACAGAGGTTCAAGAAGAGGTATTAAAAGGTACTTTTGTAAAGACTGTAAAACTTCATTTAGCTCTAACAGAAGACCAGAACAACTCCATAAGATTATCTTTGAAGTGTACTTTTTACATCGACAAACCCTCAAACAACTTGCAGCTAAATATGACAGATCTATTCCATGGATAATGAAGCAAAGAGATGAGTATATTGTTGATTATAAAGTGCATCATCCCAGAGCAGTTAATTTAGTATGTGATGCAACTTTTTATGGAAAAAGAAAAGATAAACTTGGTACTTTAGTTTTCAAGGATGTTGAGACAAAAGAGATACTAATTTGGAAGCATATTCAAAGTGAACTAGTTCAAGACTATAGATATTTAAAAGAAGAGCTGTTTAATTTAGGATACACAATCACAAGTACTACTCTCGATGGAAAGAGAGGCTTATCTAAAGCCTTTAATAACATTCCAATACAAATGTGCCACTTCCATCAAAAGAAGATTGTACAAAGATATATCACTATGAAATCTAAACTTGAGGCTAGTAAAGATTTAAAGAAAATTGTATCAAGATTAACTCATACTACTCAAAAGAATTTAACTCAAAAGTTAGATGATTGGTATGATGAATATCAAGTATTTTTAGATGAAAAAACAATCTCAAAGACCACTGGTAAACTTCATTATACTCATCCAAGAATTCGAGCTGCATATAGAAGTTTAAGAACTAACCTTCCTGAGACCATTGCATAATTAAATATACACCAGTACTCTCTATACATTCTAATTTTTAAAAATATTTCTCATAAACTAGTATCTTATATTTTGATTTATTAGCTATATTTGGTACAGATATACCATTTTCTCCTATTATCTTCATCTATTTACTATTTTTTGTAATCTCATTTGTTGATGTGCCAATAGTTTTAAGTTAGAAGCTAAACAAGTAATAGTAAAGTTCATATTATTCCTGACAAGACCAATAAATCTTGTAGTGGATTGTTTCATATGAGTTTTTATATGAGCAAATCTATGTTCAACTTTTGCCCTGATTTTATGTTTATTTTTTTCATCTAATCTTTGATTTTTAATTTGTTCTTCTGACATATTTTGTTTCTCTTCTAAACATATCATATTTTTAATATTATTGTTTTCTAGATATTCATCTATATCTACTGACTTATATGCTTTATCTGCATAAAATGAGTCTATATTTTTAATAGATTCTACAAATGGTTTTACTGTATCTATATCTGATGTATTTGCAAATGTGGTCATGGCTTTTAGTATTACACCTGATGTTTCATCTACAGCTATATGAACTTTATAACCTTGTGTGTAAGCTTTCTTTGATGCATGGTATCCTGTTCGTATATGAGTATCTATCTTATCTTTATGGCTGTAACTATCTTCTTCTTTATTTATAATAGCTTGAGATGTTTTTATATCTTTGGTATTTATATCTTGAGTATCATCAATCTCTTTATTTTTTAGTGTTCGTGAGTTGTATTCTTTAGCTTTTAAAAGTGACTTTATTTTTTTCTTAGATGGTTTTTTAGAGTTTAATTCCTCTTCAAGAAGAATATCTAATTTATCATTATGAGATTGTACTTTAGGTTTTGATTCTTTTCTTTGTTCTTTGGTTTTATCTTTAATTTTTGTATTATCACTTTTTATTAATGTTGCATCTACAAGAACTGATTTACCAATTTTAGCTATTAGATTTTTATCTTCTAATTGTTTTGTGACTCCATCAAATAATTTATCATAAAGTTTGTTTTTTAATAATGAGTTTCTAAATCTACATATTGTTGTATCATCAGGGACACTATCTTCTAAACTGATACCTACAAACCTCATAAACAATAGATTTACACTATAGTGCTTCTTCTACTGCTTTATCACTTAGGTTATAGTATTTTTGTAATAATAATACTTTGAACATTAATACATTATCATAAGCTTTTAAGCCAACTACATTTTTTGTACCAATACCATTTTTATTTAGTATTGGTCTTAACTTTTCAAAATCTATAATTGAATCTATTTGTTTTAGAAATGAATTTACTCTTTCTAGTCTTGATGTTACTGCTATATCTGAAAATGTATTACTTGTCAAGTTTCACCACGTTGTACCATTTCAAAAGCAATATGTTGAAACACATCTGGTAAAACCTGTTGCTATTAATCCTGCCTTTTCAAGTTGCTTATTAATATTTGTAAAAAGTTTACCATGAAGATTATTTTTAATTAAGTCAAATATCTTGTTTTGTAGTTTTATTGGTCTTCTTTGGTTCTGAAATTTCTTTTGACAATTTTTGTACAAGTATCTTTGAATTCCTCTTCTTTTCCCGATTTTGATTATATTTGTAGATGAGCATTTTGGACAGATTTTTGTACTTTATTTATAATCTGTCAAGTTTCACCACGTTGTACCATTTCAAAAGCAATATGTTGAAACACATCTGGTAAAATCTTAAATATTTCAGGTTTCGTTTGAAACCAACTTTGAACTGCATCAAATGGAGTTCTAACTTTTAATTCTTTTTTTAAAGAACCATGTCTTCTATTGAAGTTGTAGTATATCAAAAATTTATTTAAATCTTTTTTAACATCATCAATATTGTCATACTCTTCTGCTTTAATTGTAGCATTTTTAATAGTTCCGTTTACTCTTTCTACCATTGCGTTAGTTTGAGGTGTGTATGGAGCTGTTAGCCTATGTTCTATCTCATCATCTTTACACTCTACATCAAACTTATGATTACCACTTACAAAACCTTTTCCTCTTGCCCATTTGTCTGTGAACTCTAATCCATTATCTGTTAAAATATGTGTTAAGTAAAATGGAAAAAATTCTTTACATTCTTTTAGAAAAGATACTGCATTTGCTGCTGTCTTATTCTCATACACTTTATAGTAAAGTAGCCTTGTAGCCCTGTCTATTGCTACAAATAGGTAATATTTTTGCTTGTCAAACTTTGGTAAATAAGTTACATCTATATGTAAATAACCAGGCTCATACTCTTTGAACTTTTTAGCTTTTTCTTTTTGCTCTTGTGGAACTCTGTTTATATCAAAGGCTTTTAAAGTACGATAAACATTACTTCTATTTGCATTTGGAATAATATCAACGATTGTATCTGCTAAGTCATCTAACTCCATCCAAGTCATTGTTCTGACTACTTTAATTAACTCTTTTTCTAAAGGTGTTAGAGCATAATGGATTCTTTTTGGTCTTGAACTTTTATCATTTAAAAAATCTCTATTTTTATGCTTGGCGATAGTTTTAACATTCACATTATAATTATTTGCTAATTCAACATTTGTTAAATTAGATTGTTGTATTATTTCTCTTACATGCTGGTTTGTTCTGGCATTAGAGTGATAGACTTGTGGCATTTTTAAAATCCTTATTTGCTGTAAAGATTTTACAATTATGTTGTTAAGCTATCGCTTTCTTATTTATGTAACTAGGCAACCATAACGTGGTGAAACTGGACAATAATCCATTATAAAATATCCTTTATTTACTCCATTTATATCATATCTTCGGGCTATTTTTAAACCCCCAAATCTTTCATTAAGTCAGAAATTGGTATGAAATATTTCTTCAACTTAGTATCTTTTTAGCGAAATTATGTCAAAATATACTAAGATAGTTTAGGAATAGTAGGTTGGTTTACACAGTTAGATTTACAGTCTCCAATAAAACTAAAAGTTAATAATTTTATCTAACCCAAGAATTACTAAATCCTTTATTTACTGACTATTGATAGTACTTATTTGAATTTGGTAGGATTTACCTACTTTTTTTCACTTCATTCATGAATTTATAAGTTATTTTTTACTAAAATCTATGCAACTATAAAAAAAGGGGGGAATTTATGCTTAAATCTTTTATGAAAGTTTGTCTTGCAACTGCAACTATCTCATTATTTATTGGATGTTCTAACATGAGTTATCAAAATAGTAGTGTAATAAAAGAGAGCAATAGAGTTCAAATTACAAAACAATACTTAGCTGTTGCACAAGATAGACAAAAAAATATTATTACTCAATCTTCATTAGAAGCTACCATTAACTCTTTGGCAACACAAATGATGAGGAATAAAAAAATGCTTACATCCAAACCTGTGTTGATTACTTCATTTGTCAGCTTAAATAACTTTAAAAAGACTACAGAATTTGGACGAATCATAAGCGAAAGTATGATTAATGAAATGTCAAATAGAGGTTTTAATATTATTGAATATAGAGGACAAATGGCTGTTTCAATAAACGAACGAGGTGAATACTTTATCACAAGAAATCCTTATAAAATGAAAGACAAAGTTCCAAATACTTATATTGTAGTAGGAACTTATTCAAGACAGTATGGAAAAGTTATGTTAAATGCTAGAGTAATTGATAATATTACTGGTAAGATTATTTCAAGTTCTCGTGCTACTTATGTACATAATAAAAGAAATGATTGTATATTATTTAAAGATTGTAGACTAGCTAGAACAATTAAAATTATTAAAGAAAAATAAAAACATATGAATACTTTTCAAATGAAAACATTGAAGTTATTTTTAACTTCAATGTTTTTAATTTTATCTTTTACTTCTTGTTCGGTTAATTCTACTGCCCATAAAGATGTTTATGGTTCAAATAATTTTCATTCTCTTGTAAAAGAATTAGTTGATAAATCTTCAAATAAATTAAAAAGACATTTATCTTTTGATGAAGTTGTATTAGTTTCAGATTTTGTTAATTTAGATAAGTTAAAAAATAGATCAAAATTAGGATTTTTATTATCTGATCATTTAAAAGATTCTTTATTAAATAAAAATATTATTGTACGAGAAGTTGAGTTAAGTGAAGAGTTTCAATATGGCAAACATGGATTTAATGTTTTAACAAGAAAACAAAAAGAGATAAATAAAAAATTTGTAGATTCTAAGTTTGCAATTGTAGGAACTTATAGTATTACAACTAAAAGTTTAATTGTTTTTATAAAACTTATTGATATTACTAATGGAAACATTTTAAGTTCAGCAAATGGAATAACCTCAATTGATGAAGAGATTCTAGATTTAGAAAACAAGCAAAAAACAAAACGAATATTTATTACAACTCCTTTAGTTTTATAAAACTTATAAAATCTCTTGAATGAAAAACTGAGGTTTTATTTCTCCTCTGAATTCATTTTTATTTACAGATACTAATAAATCAATGTTATTCTTATGTATTTCTCTATCTTCATGAAATTTCAGGGCTTCAAAAATAAAACCATTGCTACTTAATGTTAGTTTGAGATGATTCTTATCTTTCCCAAAATATTGTGTTTTTATAATTTGTGAATTTGTAACTTTAAATATTGGTTTATGATTCTCTAACCCATAAGGTTCAAATTTTTCAATAATATCTAAAAATTCAATATCTACACAAGATACATCTAATTCTCCTAAAACATCAAGTTCAATATGTAATTCTTCAGGTTCTATATTTAGTTGTCCATTGATTCGTTTTTTAAACTCTTCTAGGTTTGAAGCTTTCAGTGATAGTCCTGCTGCATTTTTATGCCCACCAAAACCTAATAGTAAGTCTTGTGTTTGTGTTATTATTGTATGTAAGTTTATATGTGCATTTGCTCTTGCACTTCCTTTTGCAATTCCATCTTTGATTGAAAATATGAAAGCAGGTTTTTTATAAGCATGAGATAATTTTGAAGCAACTATTCCAATTACACCTTCATGCCAATCTTTATCCCAAACAATTATTGCATTGTCTTTTGTGTTACTTTTTGCATTTGCTTGTTTTGCAATCTCTTCTTGAAGTGTTTTTCTATAACAGTTTAATTCTTCTAGCAGTTGCAAGGAATCATTTGCTTCATAAATATTATTTGATAGTAAGAACTCTAAAGCAATAGAGGCATCATCCATTCTTCCTGCACAGTTAATTTTAGGTGCAATTGTAAAACCTATATCATCAGAAACAAAAGACTCTTTTTTCATCATTTCATTTATTTTTACAAAAGCAGGTCTTTTAGAGGTTTTAATTTTTTTCAAACCATACTTAACCATTGTATAGTTTAAACTTGTCATTGGCATGATATCAGCAATAATAGCTACACATAAAAGATCAAAGAAATCTTGTAGGTTTACATCTACTTGTAACTCTTTTTTAATAGAAGCACATAAATACCAAGCAACTTGAGCTCCACAAATATTTTTAAAAGGGAAAGTACAATCTTCTTGTTTGGGATTTATTATTGCATACGCATCAGGTATTACTTTTCCTACTGTGTGATGATCAGTTATGATTAAGTCAATATTCTTCTCTTTAAGTTTTTGTGCCGCATCAACTGCTGAGATACCATTGTCAACTGTTATAACCAAACCTTCATCAATCATATCAACAATTTTTGGAGATAGACCATAACCATGCTTAAATCTATTAGGAATGATATAATTTACTTTGATATTAATTTTTTTAAAGAAGTCTACAATTATAGTAGTAGATACAACTCCATCT
This sequence comes from Halarcobacter sp., assembly GCA_965243765.1. Lineage (GTDB taxonomy): Bacteria > Campylobacterota > Campylobacteria > Campylobacterales > Arcobacteraceae > Halarcobacter. The sequence goes on along the minus strand of CBDEWB010000018.1, from coordinate 488,278 downwards.
ACATCATAATCTCCAACAATAGTGATTTGTTCATTTTCTGAAATTGCTTTTTTAATTCGTAGAGTGGCTTTTTTTATATCTTTAAAACTATCAGGTTTTGGAATGTCTGATAGTTTTGAGTAAGTTGTATTTTTATGTCTGTTTAAAAGAATACTATGCAGTATCTCTTTTGTAACTTTTGACATTAAGAGTTTTTACTTGCTTGTTTTACGAACTCTAATATTATTGGATTTGGTGTTTCTAAGTGTGAAGTAAATTCTGGATGGAATTGAACTCCTACAAACCAAGGATGATCTTTTATTTTCAACTGCTTCGATTAAACCGTTTGACTCTCCAGATACAAACATTCCTGCTTTTTCTAAAGCTTCTTTATATGAAGGATTTGCTTCATATCTATGTCTATGCCTTTCAAAATACTCATCATTATTTCCATAAGCTTTTTTAAGAATTGAACCATCTTTTGGAGAAAATGGATACTCTCCTAATCTCATAGTTCCACCCATTGGTGATTTATGAGTTCTTAGTTGTGTATTTCCACTTTGATCCATAAATTGATCAATTAAATAAATTAATGGATTGCTTGTATTCTCATCAAATTCGATTGAGTTAGCATCTTCTAATCCTAAAACATTTCTAGCATATTCTATTACTGCAAGTTGCATTCCTAAACATATTCCTAAGTAAGGAATACTATTTTCTCTTGCATATTGAATTGCTTTTAGTTTTCCTTTAACACCTCTTTTTCCAAATCCACCTGCAACTAAGATAGCATCAGAGTTGCCAATAATTTCATATGCTCCAACATCTTCAATTCTTTCACTGTCACACCAGTGAATTTTAACTTTTATATTTAAGTGTGCTCCACTATGAATTAATGCTTCAATAAGTGATTTATATGACTCTTTTAAATCTAAATATTTTCCAACAAATGCAATGGTTACTTCATCTTGAGGTACGAGAATATTCTTAACTAAAGTATCCCATTTAGACATATTTGGTTTAATCTTAACATTAAAATGATCTGATAGAGGAGTTAAAATACCTTCTTTTATGAAGTGTAATGGAACTTGATAAATTGATTGTGCATCACCTGCTTCAATTACTGCATTTCTATCAATATCACATGAAAGTGCAAGTTTATCTTTTAGATTTTTTGGTAATGATCTTTCTGTTCTACATACTAACATATGAGGAGTAATACCGATTCTTCTTAATTCTTGAACACTATGTTGTGTTGGTTTTGTTTTAAGCTCTCCTGCTGCTTTTATATAAGGAATTAAAGTTACATGAATATTCATTGTATTTGTTTTTGGTAGTTCATGTCTAATTGCTCTAATAGCTTCCATAAAAGGTAAACCTTCAATATCTCCAACGGTTCCACCAAGTTCAATAATTAAAAATTCATGCTCATCCGCTGCTGCGTAGATTCTATCTTTTATTTCATTTACAACATGAGGGATTACTTGAATAGTTTGACCTAAATAACCACCTGATCTCTCTCTTGCAATGACACTTTGGTAAACTTGTCCAGTTGTAAAAGAGTTTTTTGCAGTTAAAATAGTATCTAAGAATCTTTCATAATTTCCTAAATCAAGGTCAGTTTCAGCTCCATCAGCTGTTACAAAAACTTCTCCATGTTCCAAAGGACTCATGGTTCCAGGATCTACATTTAAATAAGGATCTATTTTAAGCATTGAAACTTTAAATCCAGATTGTTTTAAGATTGTTGCAATTGATGCTGCTGTAATACCTTTTCCCAGTGAACTTAATACTCCACCTGTAACAAATATAAATTTTGTCATTGTTCAAAACTCCATAAAAAAATTAAAATATTTCGCGATTATATCTAATTTGAAGTTAATATGTAGTTAAAGAAAAAGGAGTTATATAAAATTCCCAAAATTTAAATCTGAAGTGCAATTTTTGAAAATTTGAAAATTTGAAAATAAAAAATTGTAATTTTAGATTTGAAGAGGTTAAATGTTAAAATCTTTCTTCAATTCTAACCACAGAATAAGTAGTACCAAAGAATTAAACATATTTTAAAATTTATTAATTTTAGTAATAATATAACAAGTAATTAAATATAACTTATGCTATAATACAGTATGAAAAATATAACAAACTTAACAAAAAAAACAATAGAGAAATTACAGGATATAATTAAATATGAACCAAAATATAGACCTAGAAAAAGGGCAGAAGCAATATTGCTTAGCCATAAAGGTAAAACTGTAAAAGAGATTGTAAATATACTTGATATAAAAAAACAGGCATTGTACGAATGGTTTAAAAAATATGAAGAGGATGGAGTTGAAGGAGTATATGATAAAGGTGGGAAAGGTAGAAAGTTATCTCTTGGGAGCCACTTGCAAATTCACAAAAAAGCTCATAATTTAATTTATTTTTGTTACAAAAAGTTGAAATCTAATTTCAGATAAGTTATAATTTTATACCATAAAATTTAACAGAAAAGAGATTCAACTTATGACAAATATTTTACCAAAATCATCTTCAAATCTATCTAAAATGTGGACTAAAATTCTAAACCTTGAAAATTATTTATTTCCTGAAATAAAAGAACAATTAGGAACATTAAGTACCAAAGAAGAGAAACTAATAAAGATTTTAGACTTTGCTCAAATTGAAAAGAATGTAACAGTTGTAACGATTACAAATACACCAAAAGATAGAATAGAAATAGCAAGAGCAATGATTGCTAAATCTGTTTACAATATGCAAACAACAAGAGATTTAATTGATAGACTTCATAGCGATAGAGTATTACGAGTATTGTGTGGATGGAGGTATAAAATAGATATTCCAAGTGAAGCTAAATTTAGTAGGGTATTCAAAGAATTGAGTGATTTACAAATAGCTCAAAAAACTCATAAAAAGTTTGTTAATGAATATTTATCGGATACAGTTTTTATGTACAATGCAACAGATGCTGCTATGATACCACTTAGAGAAAAACCTGTAAAGATTGAGAAAGAAGAAAAGCCTAAAAATAAGGTCGGACGACCTAAGAAAGGTGAAAAGAGAGAGCCTGTAAAACCAAAGATTTTAGAACTACAAAAAGAGATGAAAACTACTAAAAAGATGTTATCTTTAGTATCTACTGTTTGTGGTGTTGGTGTCAAACAAAATTCTAAAGGTAACAGAGAGATTACAATAGGTGGTAAACTTCATATTAGTGCAGTAGATGGAGATATACCAATAGCAGCATTCTATTCAGGTGCAAATGTTCATGATAGTTCAGTAGCACTTCCACTTATCAATGAAACTAGTAAAAGAGTGATGTATCTTCGTGATTTACTTGATGCTTGGTATGACAGCGATATAATTAGAGAGTATTCTGAAAAACTAAATCATAAAGCAATTATAGATATAAATCCCAAGAACTCAAAAGAATTAAAACAAAAGATTCAACTTATCAAAGATGAAAAAGTAAAATTTGAATTTTTAAATTTACCTAAATCATCAGATGAACACCACTACAATCAAAGAAGTATGGTTGAAAGAGTAAATAAATATTTAAAAGATGACTTTGGATGTAATACAATTTATTATCAAGGAGCTACAAAAGTAGCTTCTGTTTTATCATTTGGAATTTTATCTGTTTGTATTCATCAAAGTTTAAAACTCATTACATGACTTTTATTAAAAATAATAGAAAAATCTTCAATTTTATAGTCAAAACCATAAAGTATGGAGAAAAAATATGATTTTTTAAGAAATTTACTAAATTTAGTGTAAACTACGCAAAGAAAAATAAATAATCATTTTTTTAAACTAAAAGTGATGAAAATAAAAAATTAGCTATTGAGTATTATTGAATTTGCAAGTGGCTCCTATATTTTGTATTTTATTCTATCATTTCGAATAAAAATACTTGGTTTGATATAGCAACCCTAAATAGGACACAAAATTAATTATCTATACAGCCATTTCAATTCGTAACATTTCCTCCTCAAAGTTACTTGGTGATAAGTAATTATTATAAGAATGTTTTCTTTTTCTATTATAAAAAATTTCAATATATTCAAATATCATTTCATTTGTTTTAGCTTTGTTTTTTAATGTTTCTTGATAAAAAAGCTCAGTTTTCAAACTATGAAAAAATCTTTCAGCAACAGCGTTATCCCAACAGTTTCCACGTCTACTCATACTTTGCGTTATATTATTCTTTTGTAATAATTCTTTAAAAGAATTAGATGTGTATTGAGTTCCTCTATCTGAATGAAATATTAATCCTAAACTGGTGTTTTGGTTCTTAATTGCCATATCTAAAGCATCGATTATAAGGCTTGTTTTCATGTTCTCATCAATTGACCAACCAACTACTTTTCGTGAGTATAAATCAATTACTGTGGCTAAATAAAGCCATCCTTGAGTAGTTTGAATGTAAGTAATATCACCTATATATTTCTCATTAGCATTTGAAGAATAAAAGTCTCTATTTAGTATATTTGGTGCTATTTCGTTGTTATGATAAGAATCAGTTGTAATAACATATCTTCTTTTGATTTTTACTTTTAAATTATAATAGTGCATTATTTTTGCAATTCATTTTCTTGAAACAACAAGTCTGAAATCATCGATTAGTTCAGCTTTTATTCATAAAGTTCCATATCTTCTTTTAGAACGAATAAATATTTCTTTTTAAACCCTTATAATACCTGAGTTAGATTAAGTTTTTAGGCGCACATATTTTTTATTAAGTCTATTTTAATATTAGATTGTTAAACAATTAGATATAATACTGTCCAAAATATATAATGTATAAGAGTTAACTTCTGTATATTAAATACTTTATAAATATTAACTATTTATTTTTAATATATAAATAATTTGGAAAATGAACTGAACTAATATGAAAATAGAAACAAAAATAGCAAAATTTGATAAACCTTTATATTTAGAAAGTGGTAGGATTTTAGAATCATATAAACTTATTTATGAGACTTATGGAAAATTAAATGAAGATAAATCAAATGTAATAGTAGTTTGTCATGCGTTAGCTGGAAGCCATCATGTTGCAGGTCGTTATGCAGATGAAGCAAAGCCTGGTTGGTGGGATAAGTTAATAGGTGATGGAAAACCAATAGATACTAAAAAGTATTTTGTAATTTGTTCAAATAACTTAGGAAGTACTTTTGGTTCAACAAATGCTTTGAGTATCGATCCCTCACGTAAAGAAGAGTATAGATTAAAATTTCCTATTTTAACAATTACTGATATTGTAAAAGCACAAATGATATTGCATGAAAGCTTAGGTATTACTTCTGCCCTTGCAGTTATTGGTGGTTCAATGGGTGGTATGCAAGCTTTGTGTTATTCAATAGAGTTTCCAAGTTTTGCAAAACATGTTTTTGCACTTGCAACGACAGCTTATACAAGACCTTGGGCAATTGCGATTAATAAAATAGCAATTGAATCAATTAGACATGATAAAGCCTTTAAAAATGGTTTATATGATAAAGAAGATATCAAGGTAAATGGTCTAGTAGGTCTAGCAATTGGAAGAATGGTAGGTTTAATAACATATCTAAGCCCTACTTTATTTAATAAAAGATTCGGACGTGAATACTCAAGAACAGATGGTTTATACGAACTTTTTGGAAGATTTGAAGTTGAAAGATATTTAGAATACAATGCATATAGTTTTCCTAAAATATTTGATCCCTTATCATATCTATATATTTGTAAAACAATGAACATTTTTGATGCAGGAAGAAATAAAGATAAATTAGAAGATGCTTTTGCTAAAATAACTTGTCAGTTACATTTGATATCATTCAAAGATGATATGTTATTTTTTCCTGAAGAGATGGAAGAGATTCGTGATATTATGACCAAGTTAGGTAAAGCAGATCAAATTACATACAAAAGTATAGATAGTGAATCGGGACATGATTCATTTTTAGTAGAAGTAGAAAAATTTGATAAATATATAATTGAAATATTGGAGAGTAAATAAATGAATGAAGAAAAAAAAGAAGAATTATCTTTTGAAGTAAAACTAGAAAAAGCAAAAGAGTTATTAGACAAACTTGCAAATCCACAAATCACACTTAGTGATTCTTTAGGTTTTTACAAGTCAGGAATAAAAGAGTTAGATAGTGCTCAAAAGCTTTTAGATGAAGCAAAATTAATTTTTAAAGAAGACGATAAGAAAGGGACTATAGCTAATTCTGTGTCAATTAGATAAAATATTGAATACAGAAGGAAGAACAGATGTAGCAGAGTTTGCGGCACAGTTATAAAACAATGAAATCAGCCAATGGTACATTTGAGCTTAAGATACCAAGAGACCGTAATAATAGCTTTGAACCAGAGCTTGTTAAGAAGAACTACTCATATAAGTGATGAACTTGAATCAAAAATGCTTTCATTATTTGCACTTGACAATAGCTATTCCCAAATAGCAGATCATATAAAAGATATGTATGGCGTGCACTTCTCTAAACCTGCAATAATTGTCAAGTGCAAAGGTAAAATGTATCAGTAGTGCAAAGTAAAAATGCACCACTTTATTAAGAAAAAATATACTGTAAACTTTAAATAAAATATTTGGAGCCAGTATGATTAATAAAGAGGAATATACTGTGATACATACTTTATATAAAAGAGGTTATAGCATAAGAGCTATATCAAAAATAGTTGGTCTACATAGTCAGTCCTGAAAAACTAAATAAGTCCTTATTTTAAGGGGCTTAACACTACTTTTTAGCTATAATTTCGACAAGAATAAATACTACAAATGCGATAAAATCGTAAATTAAACTAAAAAAGAGGTCGAAAGTTGAAAAGAATTCCAAAGACTTTATAAGAATGATAAGGTAGGAAGACCAAATAAACCAATAAGGTTAATGGTTGGATTACTTCTTTTAAAACAATTAGAAAATATTTCAGATGAAAATATTGTATTACAATTTAAAAGAAATCCATATTATCAGTACTTTTGTGGTTTTACTGATTATACACCTAGTTTACCTTGTCATTCAACTGAATTAGTAAAATTTAGAAACCGTATTGGAAAAGATGGTTTTGAATTTATTTTCAAGATGAGTGTTGAACTTCATAAAGATAATGCAAAAGAGACACAAGTGATAATTGATAGTGCAGTTCAAGAGAGTAATATGACCTTTCCTACTGATGGAAAGTTAGCTATTAAAATAGTAGGGGATAAAATTGTAAATGAAGCTATATGCGATAGAGGCTATAGAGGAGTAAAAGAAGTTACAGTAAATGATAATGAGATTACAATCTCAATACCAGATACAAAAAGAAAAAAAGATACAAAAAAGCAAATAAATATTAAAAGAGAAAAATTTAAAAAAAGAGCCGCCATTGAACCAATCATTGGTCATTTAAAATCAGACCATAGAATGGCAAGAAATTATTTAAAAGGCTTTAAAGGTGATGAAATTAATCTTTTACTTGCAGCTACTGCTTTTAATCTTAAAAAGTGGATGAATATCTACTTTTACGCACTTTTTATACAAGATTTTAATCTAGTACTTGAATCTATACAAGAGATGCAAAGATTAAAATCTTTGCATCTACTATTATTAATATTGAAATTAAGATTTATAATTTAAACAGTTTATTTAGTAAAAACAAATTTTTCAGGACTGATTAAGTATATATATATATTAAAATAATCTTTAATTTAATATTAATAAGTACTTACCAAATACAAGAACTAAAGTAAACTAATTTTACAAATTAGTACAAATAGACCTCTTGCAAATATAAAAATTGGTTTCAAAATTTAAGAGTACATTGTTGAGCACTGATTGTTACGAGGGCAAGGAGGGATACCTTGTAAGTAAGAGCAGTTTGTGTATTGACTTTTGTAAATGTACTTGTTGTTTCCAGTTAAAAGATCCTTATTTGCTCTAAAGAAAAAAACAGTATTAAATTTGTCTATAAACAAATGTTTATAAATTTAAAACAAAGGAAAACAATGAAAAAACAATATATTTTAAACCTAATAAAAAATAAAATTATGGAAAAAAGTAATATCGGAAGAAATAACCCTGAAGCTGTTTGAATTTCATGAGCTTGAGCTGAAATTAATTCTTCATTAAGTTCTGTTATAAATGTTTTTAGTGATAAATTAATAAAAGCTTTATTTATTTGAGGTATGGCTATTGGGGCTACTTGATATGCTAGTAATAGTAATAATTTAAAAACTAATAATGGTTTTGATAATGATCTTTCAAGTGTTCCAGAAAATATAGAAATGTGATTAAAAATGCCTGAGTGATTTTCAACCACAATACATGGTATAAATTCAAATAATGGATGAGAATCTTATTCTTGAGCTTGAATTATAGCAAGATGAGATAATTTTTTGTTAGATTTAGAAAAATGAAGAGATTATGAAAAATTTGCATGAGTTTGAAAAATTGATTTAGGGGATACTCCTGCATATCTTAAATGATGAGTTGGGTATTTAAATAGAGATTTTACTTTAAATAATAGGACTGAGAGTCTTGTTCAAAAATCGTATTGAGTTGCTATTGGTTGATGAAGTAAAACTACTAATTTTGAATTATGAGGAATTGTAAATAAAATGGATTCAGTAGATTTTGGTTCTGATGCTGATTATAAGTATTTAGTAAATCCATGAGATGTTAAAACACATTATGCTGAAGTAATCCATAGAATAACTACTGAACTTGGTCAATTTGATTTTGCTGCTGCATATAAAACTATAATGTCCCTAGAAAAACAAACCAGTTAACCAAGTATTCTTATTCTAAATGATAGAATAAAATACAAAATATAGGGATAAATAAAAATGAGTACAAAAAGAAAAACATATAGTGCAGAATTTAAATCAAAGTTAGTTCTTGAGGTTTTAGAGGCAGAGAAAACTATAAATGAGATTGCAAGTCATTACGAAGTTTTACCAGTAAGTTTAAAAAACTGGAAAAAACAGTTTTTAGAAAACATGTCACTTGCATTTGATAAAAGTTCGGTGGTAAGAGAGTATAAAACTGAGATAGAAATTTTACAAAAAGATAAAGATAACATGGCTAAAAAAGTTGGTGAATTAACATTAGAAAGAGATTTCCTAGAGGGAAAGCTCGTAAGCTTGGTCTCATCTAAGAGTCGTAAGACTTTTGTAGATTCTGAGCATAAACTCTCCCTAAATAAACAATGTATAGCACTTAATATTTCAAAGTCATCATTATATTATATACCTGTACAAAAGTTCAGTAGTGATGAAGATATTACACTATTAAATATGGTTAATTGTCAAGTTTCACCACGTTGTACCATTTCAAAAGCAATATGTTGAAACACATCTGGTAAAATCTTAAATATTTCAGGTTTCGTTTGAAACCAACTTTGAACTGCATCAAATGGAGTTCTAACTTTTAATTCTTTTTTTAAAGAACCATGTCTTCTATTGAAGTTGTAGTATATCAAAAATTTATTTAAATCTTTTTTAACATCATCAATATTGTCATACTCTTCTGCTTTAATTGTAGCATTTTTAATAGTTCCGTTTACTCTTTCTACCATTGCGTTAGTTTGAGGTGTGTATGGAGCTGTTAGCCTATGTTCTATCTCATCATCTTTACACTCTACATCAAACTTATGATTACCACTTACAAATCCTTTTCCTCTTGCCCACTTATCAGTAAATTCCAGTCCATTATCTGTTAAAATATGTGTTAAGTAAAATGGAAAAAATTCTTTACATTCTTTTAGAAAAGATACTGCATTTGCTGCTGTCTTATTCTCATACACTTTATAGTAAAGTAGCCTTGTAGCCCTGTCTATTGCTACAAATAGATAATACTTTTGCTTGTCAAACTTTGGTAAATAAGTTACATCTATATGTAAATAACCAGGCTCATACTCTTTGAACTTTTTAGCTTTTTCTTTTTGCTCTTGTGGAACTCTATTTATATCAAAGGCTTTTAAAGTACGATAAATATTACTTCTATTTGCATTTGGAATAATATCAACGATTGTATCTGCTAAGTCATCTAACTCCATCCAAGTCATTGTTCTGACTACTTTAATTAACTCTTTTTCTAAAGGTGTTAGAGCATAATGGATTCTTTTTGGTCTTGAACTTTTATCATTTAAAAAATCTCTATTTTTATGCTTGGCGATAGTTTTAACATTCACATTATAATTATTTGCTAATTCAACATTTGTTAAATTAGATTGTTGTATTATTTCTCTTACATGCTGGTTTGTTCTGGCATTAGAGTGATAGACTTGTGGCATTTTTAAAATCCTTATTTGCTGTAAAGATTTTACAATTATGTTGTTAAGCTATCGCTTTCTTAATTTATGAAACTAGGCAACCATAACGTGGTGAAACTAGACAGTTAATGATATATACTCAGAGTTTCCATATTATGGAACAAGAAGAATGCTAACTGCATTAGAAAATGAAGGATTCTTTGTAGGTAGAAAGTTGATCAAAACAATCTATCAATATCTAGGGATAAGAGCGATATATCCTACAAAGAAGACCACTATACCAAATAAAGAACATTATAAATATCCATACTTATTGAAAGAGTTTAAAAATGATAAAAATCAAGTAATTATTGATACTCCAAATAAAGTATGGAGTACAGATATTACATATATTAAACTTGAACGAGGTCATGTTTATTTAGCTGCAATTATTGATTGGAATACCAAGAAAATATTATCTTGGAAACTATCAAATACAATGGATGTATCACTTACAACAAGTGTGTTAAATGAAGCATTAAGTCTATATCCTAAACCTGATATAGTGAATACTGATCAAGGCTCACAATATACAGCGTCAGCTCATGTTGATATATTAAATAAACATGATATTAAAATATCCATGGATGGTAAAGGGCGAAGTATCGATAATATCGTAATTGAGAGATTCTGGCGTAGTATCAAATATGAAGAAATATATCTAAATGATTATAAAAGTATGAATGAATTGAGATACTCAATTGATAATTATATGCAAAAATATAATAGTAGAAGATTACATTCAGCTATTGGAAATAAGACACCAAATGAGGTATATTTTAAAGCTATTAATAATTTAGATAGTAAATTGTTACAAAAAGTATCATAGGTATTTGGAATAAGAAAACTTGGTTAAGTGGTCTTGACAAGGGAGGACATTATATTCCAAGTTTATCTTTTCTTTTACCATAAAAAGTTGCATCACAAACTATAACAATTTCTCTTGGATTATGTATTTTTGCAATTGGTTCATATTCTAAAATTTACTTTCTTATCCACGGCAAACTTCTATTATAATCTTTATCTTCTATAAATATACTTTTTTATTGAAGATTATTTCTTGTAGATTTCTTGCTCTTCTTTTTGAGCTAAATTTACGACCACATTCATTGCATTTATATCTTTGAATTCCATTTCTAATACTAATCTTTTTAGTATAATTTTTTAAGCAATATGCTCTTCTTTTTGAGCTAAATTTACGACCACATTCATTGCATTTATAATCTTTGAATTCCATTTCTAATACTAATCTTTTTAGTATAATTTTTTAAGCAATATGCTTTGACAAGTTTTATTGTTTTTTACAGCCATGTGTAAATAAACCTTTTTTAACTCCTGTAATATCGTAGTTAACTTAAGTTTTTAGACCCTTGAATTTTTTGTTAAGCCGTTATTCCCAATCAAAAAGTTCTCTGTTATTTCAATGAATAATCAACTGAGAAAATCTTCTCTCAGGGGGGGGTAAAGGTGTCCACTAAACGGGCATGCTTGGTTAGAAGTTGTATGGTATGGGGAATGTTTGGTGGGACTGTGAATATATCTCCAGGGCCCAATTGTGAGGGCGTGCCATCAATAAAAACCATGATCTCTCCCTGCGCTATATAAGAAATTTGTTCATGGGGATGATGATGTGGAGGGTCAGGCTCACTATGGGGTCCGTCAACGCCATTAAGTTAAGCTTTTTATCATTATAAACCCTTTGTACAAGCTGTTTAGTTACCAACATTTTTCTTTTTTCTTTTTAAAAAATTTATCGAATTTGTAGCTATTGTAGATTTTTGAGCATCTTTATCCAGTCTAGGTTTTGATTTTCTATCAGGTCTAATCACTATTGTATTTGTTAAAAATAACTTCTCTAATTGCTCAAGTACTTCATCGTGTGGAGCATCTGAATAAAATAGATCAAATGCTTTATATTTAATAGCATTAAATGATATTGCTTTATTTACTTTTTGTATATATTTATTATCTTTGGTTTTTTCTTTTAATTCTTCATTTGTATCGTATGTCACTGATGATTCATAGTTTGTCAAAAATATAGTGGCATAAAAATCTTGTTTAACGGCAAGTGCTGTTAATCCTGTAAAGTTTTCCAAATATAGTCTATTTTTTAATACATCGTAATATGTCTCTATTCCCCACCTTTTAGCATATAACTCTTTAAAATCTGTTGTTTGGAGTTTCTTATTATCTAGTACATTAGCAGCTAGTACTTCAACTTCACCAGTATCTAAAATCACTTGTATAAATCTAATTTTTAATTTAGTTGGCAATCCTAAATCTTTCATTTTTTGTTTAGTTTGTTTATTTGGTGTAATATCTAAAACAACATCTTTTTGTTCACTATGTTTGTCAAATAAGAATTTTGCTTTAGTAAATATATTTTTTTTAAGTCTAATCAATATATTTGTTTTATTATATGTTCTAGCAAATGGTTCAAAGCCAATATAGCCTCTATCCATTGTAGTTAAATCATTTTCATCACAATGTTCTAAATGACCGTAAGCTAAAGTTCTCTCATCATATGCTGCTAAATCATTATCATCACTTTTATTTTTATTAGTAATTGATGCATCTATTGCTATATTATTTAAGACATCAAATACACATGATACTCTTGCTTGTACCACATCTTTTGCATAATCTTTAATTTGACATCTTACTTTCATGGGATTAAATTCTTTTTTTACATCTTCACTATTTGGCAAAGTTGTTACTGAACCATCTATAGCTAATAGTCTAAAGTCTTTAAAAGTTTGATACTCACCATCACTATAAAAAACTTCTGCTGACATATTTGCATATTCTTCAAATGCTGTATAATTTAATTTAGCTCTTGCTTGTGTATATGCACTATTAGTGATTGTATAATCATCACCTAAATCTAATTGCATATCATTTAAACTATTTTGTAAAGATTTACTACTTTTTTTCATTATCACAGTCATAATCTTATCGAATCCTAACTTTCTATTTCTTGTGAAACTATTTATACCAATTTTATGTTTATTTATAAATACAACATCTTTTGGTTTATCTCTAAAAACTGCTAAAACTTGACAGTTTTTTTTAACATATTTAACCTTACTAATATAAGTATATATTATATCTAAATAGTAGTTACAAACTACTTGAGAAGCCTATAAAATAAGGCTTTCTGATGAATTATCTTTGTGCTGTTTGATATTTTAGACTTATAATAATATGAATTAATTCCTTAACTTAATGGCGTTGACCCTCCCCCCCCCATTGCTTTATCAATTTCAACATTATCTCCATAATGTTGAAATTCAATTTTTTTCGTAAGTTTTTTTGAAATATCTCTAACTACTTCAGGGAATTTTGAATAAATAGATTCCATTGGTATTATTCTAATACTCATAATAGAATCTTGCATATCTCTAATATGTCTTTCAAGTAATTCTAATCTTTCTAAAACTGAATTTCTTATTTTTGTCTAAATACTACTTGAAGCTAACTCTATTCTATCTCGTTTTACTTTAAGTACTTTAATTTCAATACTATCATCTACTTTCAATACATCTTCAACTCGTTTTACTCTCTCTTTTGAGATTTTTGAAATATGTAGTAATCCTTCTCCACCTTGCGGTAACTCAATAAAAGCACCAAAATCAGCAATTCTTACAACTTTTCCAATTAATACTTCATCAACTTTATAAAGCTTTTCAAAATCAATATTTTTTTTACCATGATCTCTTCTAGATGGTGCATTATTTGAAATAGATTTAATATGTTCGCAAGCATCTAATACATTTTGTTTATTATCACCACTTACTTTTATATTTCCACTATCTCTATCTAAATCAATTGATACTGAGAATTTTTCAATGATTTCTTTAATAGTTGCCCCTGCTCTTCCAATTACAACCATTATTTTTCCTGGATCAATAGCAAATTGTTCGACTAAAGGTAAAGCTTCACTTACAACAATCTCTTTTGCAGCATCTTCCATTAAACCTAAGATATGAATTCGTCCATCTTTTGCTTGCAATAAAACTTCTTTCAATACATCTAATTCAATTCCACCAAGTTTAATATCCATTTGTAAAGCTGTAATTCCCTCACTAGTACCCGCAACTTTAAAATCCATATCTCCATCATGATCTTCAAGACCTATGATATCAGTTAAGATTGAATATTTGTCACCCTCAACTACCATTCCCATTGCAACACCAGCAACAAGATTAGAAATAGGAACTCCTGCAGCTTTTAGTGCTAAAGAACCGCCACAAACTGTAGCCATAGATGAAGAACCATTAGATTCTAAAATTTCTGAAACTAATCTAATTGTATCAGTAAAATCTTTATTAATAGTAGCTTCTAATGCTCTTTTACCTAAATTTCCATGACCTAACTCTCTCCTAGAAACATTAAACATAGGTTTTGCTTCTCCAACTGAGAAACCAGGGAAGTTATAATGAAGCATAAAATTATCAATTTTAGTAGTTTTTTCTATTAAAACTTCATACATTTGCCCATCTTTTGGACCTGTTAATGTTCCAACTACTAAAGCTTGTGTTTCACCTCTTGTAAAAAGGCAAGAAGAGTGAGTTGATGGTAAAATATTAGTTTCTATTGAAATAGGTCTAACATCTCTAAGTCCTCTTCCATCAGCTCTAACTTTTTTATTAACAATCATTTCTCTTACAATCTCTCTTTTTACAATTAAAACAGCTTCATAAACGTCAGCAAATTCAATCTCTTTTGATACACAATGCTCATTTACAGTAATCTCTTTTGCTAAATCTTTAAGTTGTGTAGCTCTTTCACTCTTTGCAAGTTTTTTAACTGCTTCATTTATTTCATATAAAAAAGTATCTCTTACATAAGTAATTAAATCTTCTGAAATTGTAAATGCTTGAAGTTCAACATTTTTAATATCTTTACAAACTCCAGCAAATCCTGTTTCATAAGTAGTATTTATATCATTTAATGCTTCTTGCGCAAGACCAATAGCACTAACTAACTCATCTTCAGTCATTTCATTTGTTTTATGAACTTTAGCAAAAGCTTCAATATCAACTTCTACCATATCTTCAGATGAAATAGCTTTCATCTCAATCATAAGCAATTCATCTTTAGTACCAGCCACATAAAGATCAAGAGTAGACTCACTCATTTTACTTAACTTAGGATTTATAACATACTCACCATCTATTTTTGCAACTCTAACACCAGCAACAGATTTTTTAATTGGTAAATCAGAAGTATAAACAGCTGCGCTAGCAGCATTTAATGCTAACGCTTGTAAGTCTACATCTTTATCTGCACTTAAAACTATAATAGTTATTGTTGTTGGAAAAATATAACCTTTTGGAAAGAGAGGTCTTAAACTTCTATCAATCACTCTTGATGTTAAAGTTTCAAATTCACCTGGTTTAGCTTCTCTTTTGAAAAATCCTCCAGGAAGTTTAGCAGCAGCATAAGTTTTTTCAATATACTGTATCGTTAAAGGAGTAAAATCTCCACTAACTGGATTATCAAACTCACTTACAACTGTTGCTAAAACAACTGCATTTCCTAGTTTAGCTAATACAGAACCATTAGCTTGTTTAGCAACCTTATTAAACTCAAAAATTTCTTGCTTTTTATTTAATTCAAATTCGCATACTGTAGACATATATTTTATCCTTTGTTATTTTTAATTTCTTCATAATTTATATCTTCTAAATTATCATAATAAAAATCTATACTTATAAAATGATCTAAACTTTTAACGTAATACAAATCATCTGCAATAGATTCTATTATATTTATGCTAACAGTTGGCAAAATTGGTATTGCAGCTGAAACAGATTTTGCACCTAAATGAATTGCTGTTTTAATACAAGCCATCATTGTTAAACTTGTGTTTAAGCCTTCATCAATTAATAAAATATTTTTATCTTCAAAATTTTGTAAAGTTTCACCCTCTCTAAAGTTATCTACATAAATAGATAACTCATGATCAAAAATTTCTTTAGATTCTGAAAATATATAATCTAAACTAATATCAAATGCTTTCACAAGTTCTTCATGAATAACAACTTCTTCTGACTCTGTTATAATTGCAATTTCACACTCTTCATTGTTTGGAGAATAAATTTTTCTAGAAAACATTACATCTAAATTAGCATCTAATTCATTTGCAATTATTTTAGCAATGGGATATCCTCCTACTGAAGTAGCTATTACAATCCAATCTTCTAATTTCATTTGATTAATTGGTAATATGTCAATTAATCTATAAGCTGCAACATCTCTATTTTTAAAATATATTTTATCAGGTGTCATTAGTTATCAATATCCTATCTATTTACTTTATACTTTTGTTTAATTCCACCTAGTGGTTTTAAAAGTAATTCTAAATATATAATATCTTGTTTAATCGGTTTTTGATTAATTGTAGAAGCAGCAACAATTTCTTTTTCATATTTTAAATCAAAATTCCAGCATTTATCAGTAATAGCAACAATAAATGATTGTTTACTTCTTAAATTCTCATTTATATTATAATTTGTATGGTATTCAAAAGAATAATCATTTGAAAATTTATATTTTGCACTAAATTGATAAGACTCCAGTTCATCTTTACTAGAGTTTTTAGTTTTTTTTGACATATAATGACCTAATTTAATTTCAAAGTTATTATATGTTAATGAAAAAGAAGATGAGCTTTCAACAAGTTTTTTATCTTCGTGATTATATGTAAGTTTGTTTTTTACAGAGCCTAAAATGTAATTATAAATAATTTCATTTTCCATATTTTGGAATTTTGCATTATCATATTCATCATATAAAATTGCTTGTGATAATCTATGGTTTATAATTTGTTTTAAGTTGTTTTGTCTATAAAAAGACTGATTTAGATTAAATAAAATTGTATTAGAACTTTGATTAATAGGGAAAGGACTTAATTTTATTTCACCTAAAGAATCTTCATTTGTATTGATTTTATATAAATCACCATCTTTTTTTATATTTTCAGAATGTTTATAACTTGCACTTAAGTTCATCGTATGAATATAGTTTTTATATGGCTTTATTAAATCTGTATTGATATCTACTATTGTATTACTCTCTGCATAAGTAGCATCATCAAAAGGGATAGTAGAGTTAAAATAATCATATTTATTCAAGTTAAACTCTTGAGTAAGAGTAAGTTTTAAATAATCATCAAACATAAAAAATGAGTGAGATATAGGTAAACTTAATTCATACTGATTTGCTGTGATTCCATCACCTCTTACATGATTTGTATATTTAACATCAAGAGAATACAATAACTTATCAAATAAAATAGGTTTTAAATAACTATGTACTTGTAGTTTTGGCAATTCTTGCATTGTTTTTGAATTTGAATTATTTTGAGTATCTATATAATATCTAAAATAAGACCCAAGAAAATAATTAGGTGTTGAATAGATATAATTTATTTTTGACTCAACATTTCTTTCACTTGAAAAATTAACACTATAATCTTCTAAAGTTTTATATTCAATATCATTTAAGTAATTAATTGAGACATAAATGCCATCGTCAGCATCTTTATTTTTAGAAAAAATATTATGTCTTTCATAATCTAAATCTATCCCATAATGTAAATCATGTCTAAGATTATGATTAGTTTTAAATTTATTTTTTTCATTAAAATAACCACCACTTATGTTTAGAACTGAACTAATTGAGTCTGCATATCTTACATATGCATACATCCCCACACCTCTCTTGGTTCTATATTGTGGGATAATTTCAATATCATAATTAGGTTTTGGTGCTATAAAAATAGATTGAGAATATAAAAGACCTTCACTTTTTGAATATCCAATTGCTGGAATTAAAAGTCCAGTTCTTCTTCTTTGATCTGAAGAAAAACCTAAATAAGGCATATACAAAATAGGAACATCTTTAATATAAATCGTTGTATTATAAGTATTAATCCATTTAGTATTTAAATCATAATCTGCATTTGACATTCTGATACTCCAATCAGGATCAATACAATCACAACTTGAAAAAATAGTCTTTGTCATTTTTATTACATGATTTGTTTTTGTAGACTCTTTAGAAGTAAGCCATATTTCACTCTTATTTTCATAAAACATATTTGGTTTTTGATATAAATCATCAGTATTTAAATCTAAAAAAGCATAATCACTTTTTGTTTGAATATTATTATTCTTTAAAATTATAACATCTTTAAAAAGTTCAAAAGTACCTTTATTCTTATCGTATATAATTTTTTGTGCAGTTATGTAATATGTTGGAGAAAAAATCACAACATTACCTCTTGCCGTTAAAATATTATTTTTAGTATTAACACTATTCGCAATTACTTCAAATTTTTCAACTTGTGCTTTTAGAGATACAATAAAAATAAGTAATACAAATAATTTTTTAAGCATTAGTCACTAACGTTTTACTGATTTTATCATGTAAAGTTTGTTTTCCATCATTTAAAAATCCAAAAATAAAACCTATATAAAAAAATATTTCACTCACTAATCTAAATCCTGATCTAAATATTGCGCTTAATAGAGATACTCTACCAAAATGATTATAATCAACTACTCTAATTTTCGTAATTATTTTCCCAATAGTTGCTCCATAATACCATACAAAAAAAGTTTGATATATAAATTTTAGAAATAATATTTGCCAAACAAATTCATTCATCACAATTAATATTGAGACTAAATCTTCCCCACTTGCAAGTATCTGATTCCAATATATTGCCATTATAATAATTGTCATAAGTAAATCATCAATTACAAAAGCCATTGCCCGTGAACGCATAGACGCTAATTCTAATTTATCATTATTCATATTTAAATTTTACTTTAAAGCCTGATATGCAATATCAGTTCTTATTTTTTTACCGGCAAAATGAACTTGCCCACATAACGCATATGCTCTATTTCTAGCTTCTCGAATAGTTTTACCAAATCCAACACAAACTAAAACTCGACCACCTGTTGCAAAAAACTTATTATCTTCTTTACTAACTCCTGCAAATGAAATATGAGTATTATGTGCAATATCTTCATCAACTATTTTATCAATGATAATTTCACAAGACTCACTAGAACTATAAGGATAATTTCTACTTGCCATTACAACACCAACACTAAACTCATCTTTGATTTTAAGATTTAATGTTTTTAAATTTCTAGTAGCACCTTTATAAAAAAGTTCAGATACTGGAGATTCTAACAATGGCATTATCACTTCACACTCAGGGTCACCAAATCTTACATTATATTCTAAAATAATTGGCTCACCATTTACTACCATAACACCCATAAATAAAACACCTTCAAAAGGAGCACCTTCAAGTTTCATTCCTTCTAAAGTTGGTTTAATTACTCTTTCCTCAATTTTTTTATAAAGATCATTATTTACTAAAGGTGTTGGAGCATAAGCGCCCATTCCACCTGTATTTGGTCCAGTATCACCATCTCCAATTCGTTTATGATCTTGAACTGCTGGCAGTATTATATAATCTTTTCCATCACAAATTGCAAAAATTGATAACTCATAACCATCTAAAAACTCTTCTACGATTATAGATGTTCCAGCACTTCCAAATGAAGTACCAGCTAACATGTCAGAAGCTGCAACTTTAGCTTCTTCTTTGCTTTGTGCAATAATAACACCTTTACCACCACATAAACCATCTGCTTTTACAACAATTGGTTTACTCATTGTATCAATAAAATCATGAGCTTCTTTTTTATTTGAAGTTTCTATAAATACTGCTGTTGGTATATTATATTTCTTTAATATATTTTTCATATATACTTTTGAGCCCTCTAATTGAGAAGCTTTTTTATTTGGTCCAAAAATTACTAAGTCATTTTCTTTGAAAATATCAACAATACCAGCTACTAATGGAGCTTCAGGTCCAACAATTGTTAAATCAATTGAGTTATTTTTTGCCCATTGTGCTAATTCATTGTAATTATTAATATTAATATTTTCACCTAAATCAGAAGTTGCACCATTACCTGGCATAAAATATAAATTGTGTTCTTCTTTTTCTTTAGACATAGCCAAACCTATAGAGTATTCTCTACCACCGCTACCAAGAATTAATATATTCAATTGATTTCCTTAAATATTTGTAAAATCATCCAAGTAGCCGTTAACCATTAATATGGCCCTAAATGGCCAATAGCTGCACGTAAGAACTATACTTTAGGAGCTAAAACTTAAAAGAAAGCTACACACCATATAATTACGATTACACACATAAATACAGTATCGGACCCTCAACAATGGAAACCCCGAACTACTTAGATATAAATAATTTTATCTAATAAACAATGAAGTAAAGATTAAATAATAGAGTTCTTAGCAAGTTTTATGCATTCTTCGATAGAAGTGGTAGAAGAAATAAGAAAATTAATATTTTTTGGTAAATATTTTGCAGTAGTTTTTCCAATTATAATAGCTTTTAAACTACTATTCCAGCTATAATTTTTAAAAAAACACTCAACACTAGAAGGAGAAGTAAATATAATTGTTGAGTTATTTTCTATTTTGATATTATTATCATTATTGCAAACTCTTTTATACGTTATTAATTCATCAATATTTATACTATTTTCTTTTAATATTTCAATTAAATTTGATACAACTTTAGAAGCTCTAATATATAAAGCTTTTTTATTTTTTAATATTGGTATTAACTCTTTAGCAAATTCACTACCATGTGAACTTAGACCTGTAAATACTAACTTACCGCCATAGTTTTTAATACTATTTGCAGTTTTAGGAGCAATTGCAAAAGAATCAATAGTTTTCCAGTCTTTATTAAGACTATTAAGAGAATAAATTGCATTTTTTGATGTAAAAATCAAAGCATCATAAGTATTTAAGTTTATATTAGAACTTAAGTATTCAATACTAAAAACTTCTAAGTTTATAATATCATCAAATTTTTGATTATTTAATAAATAAATTTTATTCATAAGCAGGTATTACTCTTTCATATTCAATTTTTTGTATTTCATTAATTATAATGTCCTCCCTTGTCAAGACCACTTAACCAAGTTTTCTTATTCCAAATACCTATGATACTTTTTGTAACAATTTACTATCTAAATTATTAATAGCTTTAAAATATACCTCATTTGGTGTCTTATTTCCAATAGCTGAATGTAATCTTCTACTATTATATTTTTGCATATAATTATCAATTGAGTATCTCAATTCATTCATACTTTTATAATCATTTAGATATATTTCTTCATATTTGATACTACGCCAGAATCTCTCAATTACGATATTATCGATACTTCGCCCTTTACCATCCATGGATATTTTAATATCATGTTTATTTAATATATCAACATGAGCTGACGCTGTATATTGTGAGCCTTGATCAGTATTCACTATATCAGGTTTAGGATATAGACTTAATGCTTCATTTAACACACTTGTTGTAAGTGATACATCCATTGTATTTGATAGTTTCCAAGATAATATTTTCTTGGTATTCCAATCAATAATTGCAGCTAAATAAACATGACCTCGTTCAAGTTTAATATATGTAATATCTGTACTCCATACTTTATTTGGAGTATCAATAATTACTTGATTTTTATCATTTTTAAACTCTTTCAATAAGTATGGATATTTATAATGTTCTTTATTTGGTATAGTGGTCTTCTTTGTAGGATATATCGCTCTTATCCCTAGATATTGATAGATTGTTTTGATCAACTTTCTACCTACAAAGAATCCTTCATTTTCTAATGCAGTTAGCATTCTTCTTGTTCCATAATATGGAAACTCTGAGTATATATCATTAACCATATTTAATAGTGTAATATCTTCATCACTACTGAACTTTTGTACAGGTATATAATATAATGATGACTTTGAAATATTAAGTGCTATACATTGTTTATTTAGGGAGAGTTTATGCTCAGAATCTACAAAAGTCTTACGACTCTTAGATGAGACCAAGCTTACGAGCTTTCCCTCTAGGAAATCTCTTTCTAATGTTAATTCACCAACTTTTTTAGCCATGTTATCTTTATCTTTTTGTAAGATTTCTATCTCAGTTTTATACTCTCTTACCACCGAACTTTTATCAAATGCAAGTGACATGTTTTCTAAAAACTGTTTTTTCCAGTTTTTTAAACTTACTGGTAAAACTTCGTAATGACTTGCAATCTCATTTATAGTTTTCTCTGCCTCTAAAACCTCAAGAACTAACTTTGATTTAAATTCTGCACTATATGTTTTTCTTTTTGTACTCATTTTTATTTATCCCTATATTTTGTATTTTATTCTATCATTTAGAATAAGAATACTTGGTTAACTGGTTTGTTTTTCTAGGGACATTATAAATAGCAGAATCAATATCATGTTCTATCATAAATATAGTCGATAAATCTAAAAAAGATTACCCCTAAATAATCTCTAAAACAAACATAAACTACTATAATAAGGTATTTAAAAGAGAAAAGTTACACTAAAAAATTTCACTTAATGGTTGTAACTTTTCCTAACTAGGATTTAATTATAATGCAAACAATCTTAAATTACAAACTTAAAACCACAAATGAAAAATTAACTCCAAGAACAGGAGTAATAATATTTGGTGAATATTTAAAAGGTTTAGACTTTAAAAATATTGTTAATGGTAAAATACCAATATCTAAACATCATAAAACATATAATCCATTTGAATACATATACCCATTAATTTTAATGCTTCAAAGTGGTGGTTTAAAGATAATTCATTCTACTTTGCAATAGGTACTTTAGCCTATAATCTATTTTTATTATTCAAACAAATTTTAGATGAGAATTTACAAAAGCATACAATTAAAACAATTAGATATAAACTTTAGAGGTTCCCTAAATAACTTTTTAGATAAATCTTTCTGCTTTAGTGAGACCACAGCACAACTAAAAAGATCTATAAAATTTTATTTTTTCAATTTTTAAAAAATATTTATCATAAATTATCATCTCAAATCTATATTTATTCCTAATTCTAATTGAATTTGCTCTATTCTTTCCTCTCTTTATCATCTTATTCTTACGTTTTGTGTCTTTATTTTCTTATGGGCAAATGGTTTTAGGTTGGCAGCTATACATGTAATGGTGAAATTCATATTATTCCTAAGCAGTCCTGTAAACCTTGTTGTGGATTGTTTCATGCTGGTTTTTATTAAAGCAAATGAATGTTCAACTTTTGCTCTGATTTTATGTTTTGGTTTTTCATTTTCTCTTTGATTCTTTCTATCTTCATCACTCATTTTATTTCTCTCTTTAAGACAAACATTATTTTTAATATCTTTTTCTTTTAGTAGTTCATCAATAGCTTCTGATTTATAAGCTTTATCTGCACCTGATGATTTAATATCATCACCTAATTTTTCAACAAATGTATCAACGGTAGATATATCTGAGGTATTGGCAAATGTTGTCATTGTTTCTAAAATAGCTCCTGAATCTGCATCTGTTGATATATGATTCTTATATCCTGTTGCATATTGTTTTTTACCTGCTTGATAACCTGTTCTTACATCTTTATCTATCTTTTGTTTATGCTCATAACTATCATCTTCATTTTCAATTATCTTTTTTGAAGTTTCAATATCTTTAGTATCTTTATTTTGAATCTCATCAAGTTCTTCATTTTTAAGAGTTTTAGAGTTATAAGATTTCTTTTTTAATAATCTTGATATTTGTTTTGATGATGGTTTTTTCTTTTGTAATTCTTCTTCAATAAGTATATCTATCGCTTTATTTAAAGCTTCAACCTTTTGTCTACTTTCACTTTTTTGTTCTTTATTTTTATTTTTGATTCTATTATTATGAGACTTTGTTAATGTTGCATCTACTAGTACATCTTTACCACCTGTTGCTATTAATCCTGCCTTTTCAAGTTGCTTATTAATATTTGTAAAAAGTTTACCATGAAGATTACTTTTAATTAAAGAATTTCTAAATCTACCTGTTGTAGTTGAGTTTGGTGCTAATGATTCTAAGCTTAATCCTGCAAATTTCATATAAAGTAAATTTACATTAAGTCCTTCTTCAGCTTTTTCATCACTTAAATCATAAAACTTTTGAATAAGTAAGATTTTAAACATTAATATTTGATCATATGCTTGTACTCCACATACATTTTTACTTCCTGTTCCATTCTTCTTTAATACAGGTCTTAATTTATTAAAATCTATTATAGAATCTAATTGTTTTAAAAAAGAATCTACATATTCTAATCTATCATTAAGAGCATAATCTGAAAAAGAGAGGTTTGAATCTTTAAATGCCAATTTATTACCTTTTTGCTTAAATATCTTTAATTTATATGTGTAATTATAGCTAAAAATAGCCTTTAAATACCTTAACTAAAGGCTTGGTTGAGATTTATTTTAGAGTGTTACTGTGCAGTGGTCTCTTTATTATAGAACTATATGATATACTTACTTTTTGTGCTTGGCTATTTGCTAGAAAAAAAATAATGAAATCTAGATAAAATAGAAATGAAGAATTAAGGTTAAAAAAATGTTAAATAAATATCTCGAAGAGTTTCTTAATTGTTAAGAATTTGGTAAATACTTGATGTCTAAGATAAAACTCTTTACAGATGGAAGTGTAAATCCACAAAAAAAAATTGGTTTTGGAGCATATTTCTTTATATCTTTTGATGAAAAGTATGAGGAGATATTCAAACCTAATATAAATTTGAAAAAATTTGAAAATACCTCTTCTACAAAACTTGAATTAGAAGTTTTATTATGGGCACTAGAAGATAAAGAGTTTTATAAAAAAGAGATAATAGTTTATACTGATTGCCAAAATATTCTAGGTTTAGCTAAAAGAAGAGAAAAACTAGAAAAAAATACTTATAAATCAAGTATTGGAAAAATGATAAAAAATCATGAACTTTATAAAAGGTTTTATAAAATAAGTAATAAGTTAAATTGTAGTTTTGAAAAAGTAAAAGGGCATAAAATTTCAAGTAAAAAAGATGAAACTGATAAGTTATTCAATTTTGTTGATAAAGCATCTAGGAAAGCTTTAAGAGAGTATTTAACTCTCTAAAACTATTCCCAAATATTTACGTCATTATATGGGTTTATGTTTGTTTTATTAATTATTTAGGGGCTATGACTTAAGTAATCAAGTCACCGAAGATGCACTTTATGTAAATTTACTCTATATTAGATTTGTAGAATTAAGTTTAGAAGATAGTGTGCCAGACGAGTCTACAATATGTAGATTCAGAAATTCACTTTTAAAGAACAGACTTTACGATAAGCTATTTGATTCCATAAACAAACAGTTAGAGTTCAAAAACCTAATCGCTAAAACAGATAAATCTGTATTAGTAGATGCCTCTCTTATAAAGAGTAACAATATACACAAGGCTATAAAGTTCATATAGCAGTACATGAAAAGAGTGGAATCATCCTTAAACCACAAGTTACATTTGCCAATACTCCTGATATAGATACAGTAAAAGGATTTGTGAGCGAAAGTTGAACATCGATTCGCAAACATTAAAATTCACTTGTTTGTGTGCTAACTTTAGATTACTAGCACAAAGACAGATGAGACAGAAAATGAAACAGGTAATATGAAAATATAATAAATAATTGCTTTAATAGCTTGAAATATAAGATTATAGAGATAAATCTGAACTGTGGGGAGGATAAATTTTTCTAAATATTGAGAATTTTAGAGGAAATAGATGTGCTTTAATTGTGCAGTGGTCTCACAATTGAATTATTTGTAATACAAAAATCCAAAATTTTATTTTTCTTACATTTTTTTATTTTAAACTTCTCTTAGAAATAAAAAGGGGACAATTATGAAAAAATCATTTACAAAAGTTTACAAATATTTAGCATTATCAGGATGTTTAGTTGTAGGGCTAGCTATATCTTCAGTAGCTTCTAATGTTGAGAAAATTCACTTCTTAATACCAGGAGGTGCTGGTGGTGGTTGGGATGGAACTGCGAGAGGTGTTGGTGAAGCTTTAAAAAAATCTGGGTTAGTTAAACAAATTTCATTTGAAAATATGTCAGGAGGTGGAGGAGGTAAAGCTATCGCTTATATTATTGAAACTGCCAAAAAGCAAAAAAATACTTTAATGGTAAATTCAACTCCAATTGTAATTAGATCATTACAAGGTGTTTTTCCTCAGTCATTTAGAGATTTAACTTTAGTTTCATCAGTAATTGCTGATTATGGGGTTTTAGTTGTAAAAACTGATTCAAAATATAAAAACTGGGCGGATGTAAAAGCTGCATTTGAAAAAAATCCAAGAAAAGTTAAGATTGCAGGGGGAAGCTCAAGAGGTTCTATGGATCATCTAGTTGCTGCACAAATTTTTAAAGCAGCGGGAGGAAATCCTACAAATGTTAGATATGTACCATATGATGCTGGGGGAAAAGCACTTGCTGGACTACTAACTGGTGAAGTTGATATCTTATCAACAGGTCTTGGTGAAGTACTTGATAAACATAACAAAGGTCAATTAAGAATCATTGGAGTAACTTCAAATGAATCAATTGATGGAATTCCAAGTTTTAAAAGCATGGGCGTAGATGTATTTTTTGCAAACTGGAGAGGTTTCTTTGCCGCACCAAATTTATCAAAAGAGAAAACACAAGCTTTTGCAGATGTAATTGGTGAAATGTATAAAACTCCTGAATGGGAAGTTGTTAGAAAAAGAAATGGTTGGACAAATTTATATCAGCCAACAACAAAATTTAAATCATTTTTAGAAAACCAAGAAAAAGTAATTGGTTCGCTAATGAAAGAAATGGGGTTTTTATAAGATGACCCCCCCCAACGCCATTAAGTTAAGGAATTAATTCATATTATTATAAGTCTAAAATATCAAACAGCACAAAGATAATTCATCAGAAAGCCTTATTTTATAGGCTTCTCAAGTAGTTTGTAACTACTATTTAGATATAATATATACTTATATTAGTAAGGTTAAATATGTTAAAAAAAACTGTCAAGTTTTAGCAGTTTTTAGAGATAAACCAAAAGATGTTGTATTTATAAATAAACATAAAATTGGTATAAATAGTTTCACAAGAAATAGAAAGTTAGGATTCGATAAAATTATGACTGTGATAATGAAAAAAAGTAGTAAATCTTTACAAAATAGTTTAAATGATATGCAATTAGATTTAGGTGATGATTATACAATCACTAATAGTGCATATACACAAGCAAGAGCTAAATTAAATTATACAGCATTTGAAGAATATGCAAATATGTCAGCAGAAGTTTTTTATAGTGATGGTGAGTATCAAACTTTTAAAGACTTTAGGCTATTAGCTATAGATGGTTCAGTAACAACTTTGCCAAATAGTGAAGATGTAAAAAAAGAATTTAATCCCATGAAAGTAAGATGTCAAATTAAAGATTATGCAAAAGATGTGGTACAAGCAAGAGTATCATGTGTATTTGATGTCTTAAATAATATAGCAATAGATGCATCAATTACTAATAAAAATAAAAGTGATGATAATGATTTAGCAGCATATGATGAGAGAACTTTAGCTTACGGTCATTTAGAACATTGTGATGAAAATGATTTAACTACAATGGATAGAGGCTATATTGGCTTTGAACCATTTGCTAGAACATATAATAAAACAAATATATTGATTAGACTTAAAAAAAATATATTTACTAAAGCAAAATTCTTATTTGACAAACATAGTGAACAAAAAGATGTTGTTTTAGATATTACACCAAATAAACAAACTAAACAAAAAATGAAAGATTTAGGATTGCCAACTAAATTAAAAATTAGATTTATACAAGTGATTTTAGATACTGGTGAAGTTGAAGTACTAGCTGCTAATGTACTAGATAATAAGAAACTCCAAACAACAGATTTTAAAGAGTTATATGCTAAAAGGTGGGGAATAGAGACATATTACGATGTATTAAAAAATAGACTATATTTGGAAAACTTTACAGGATTAACAGCACTTGCCGTTAAACAAGATTTTTATGCCACTATATTTTTGACAAACTATGAATCATCAGTGACATACGATACAAATGAAGAATTAAAAGAAAAAACCAAAGATAATAAATATATACAAAAAGTAAATAAAGCAATATCATTTAATGCTATTAAATATAAAGCATTTGATCTATTTTATTCAGATGCTCCACACGATGAAGTACTTGAGCAATTAGAGAAGTTATTTTTAACAAATACAATAGTGATTAGACCTGATAGAAAATCAAAACCTAGACTGGATAAAGATGCTCAAAAATCTACAATAGCTACAAATTCGATAAATTTTTTAAAAAGAAAAAAGAAAAATGTTGGTAACTAAACAGCTTGTACAAAGGGTTTATAATGATAAAAAGCTTAACTTAATGGCGTTGAAGGGGGGGGGGTACCTTCCTCTTATAAAGGAAAAATTATGACAAAAAATGCAATAGGATCACTATTTTTTTTAGCTTTTTCGTGTTTTTATTTTTTAAACGTATTTAATATAAAAAAAATGCCAGGTACTCAATTTGAAGTAATGACAGCTTCAACTTTTCCATATTACATTGGATTAACAGGAATCATTCTTTCACTTTTAATATTTATATTATCCTTCAAAGATGAACAAAGAGAATATTTATCTTTATCTTATTTAAAAACATTAGATTTTAAAACTACTCTTTATTTTGTAGCAGCGATGATGTTTTATGGATTTACAATTAGAAGTTTAGGTTTTATAATTTCAACAATAATATTTTTAACAATTGGCTTTGTACTTTTAAAAGAGAAAAATAAAAAAAGAATACTTTTAATATCAATTGGTGTTTCTGTAAGTTTTTATATACTTCTAAATAATGTATTAGGAGTATACATAGATCCAGGAATAATAGTTGAATATTTTGCAGGAGAATCATCATGATGGATGGAGTTTTACAAGGTTTAGAAACAGCTTTAACTAGTTACAATATTTTAATGGTAATAGTTGGTTGTTTTGCTGGAACTTTTATTGGAATATTACCAGGGCTTGGACCAATTTCAGCAATTGCACTAATGATTCCAATTACTTATGGCATGGAACCATCTTCTGGACTTATTTTAATTGCAGGTGTTTATTATGGAGCAATATTTGGAGGTTCAACCTCGTCTATTTTGATTAACGCCCCAGGAGTAGCTGGAACAGTTGCTTCATCCTTTGATGGTTATCCAATGGCAAGAAATGGTCAAGCTGGAAAAGCTTTAGCTATAGCAGCATATTCATCTTTTACAGGAGGAACTATTGCAGCAGTATTTTTACTTTTTGCAGCACCAGCACTTGCAAAAGTTAGTTTAAGTTTTCAATCTTCTGATTATTTTGCATTAATGGTTTTAGGACTTACAGCAGTTGCAGCTTTTGCTGGAAAAGGAAAATTTTTAAAAGCAGCTATTATGACCATTTTTGGACTTATGTTAGCAACAGTTGGAAC
Organism: Halarcobacter sp.; assembly: GCA_965243765.1. Taxonomy (GTDB): domain Bacteria; phylum Campylobacterota; class Campylobacteria; order Campylobacterales; family Arcobacteraceae; genus Halarcobacter. The sequence continues at coordinate 458,527 of CBDEWB010000018.1, read as the reverse complement.
AGATAGTGATTCAGGACTTCCTAGATTTACTTTTGGAAGACTAGATTTAATTGATGGTATTTCATTTTTACTTTTAGCAATGGCAGCTTTTGCTTTATCTGAAGCTATGATGAATATATTAGATAATAAAGAACAAACACAAAAAGAAAGAGATGAATTAAATAAATCAATTGGTTCTTTAAAACTTACAAGAGCAGAAGTAAAAGAGATGGCACCAACAGTTGCTAGATCATCTGTCTTAGGTTTTTTTATTGGAGTACTTCCTGGAGCAGGTGCAACTATTGCATCATTTTTAGCTTATGGAATGGAAAGAAGTTTTGCAAGTGCAAAAGAAAAACTAAAATTTGGAAAAGGAAGTATTAAAGGATTAGCAGCTCCTGAGAGTGCAAATAATGCAGCTTGTTCAGGTTCGTTTGTACCACTTTTAACACTTGGAATTCCAGGTTCAGGAACAACTGCAATTATTTTAGGTGCTTTAATATCTTATGGAATACAGCCAGGTCCTACTATGTATGTTGATAACCCTGCATTATTTTGGTCTGTAATTATTTCTATGTATTTAGGAAATTTGGTTTTATTAGTTTTAAACTTACCATTAATTCCTTATATAGCCAGACTACTTACTATTCCTAAACAATTATTATTGCCATTAATTATATTCTTCTCATTAATTGGAGTGTACTTAGTAACATTTAATACATTTGATATTTATATGATGACGATATTTGCTATGGTTGCACTATTTTTAAGAATTATTGATTTTCCAATGCCCCCAATGATTTTAGGATTTATTTTAGGTGGAATGATGGAAGATAATTTAAGAAGAGCATTAACTATTAGTGATGGTTCTTTAGCTTTTTTATGGGAAAGACCAATTACTTTTAGTATTTTAATACTTACACTTATAATGTTACTTATGCCACTTACAGGTGAACTATTTAATAAGCTTAGAAAGAGTAAAAAGGCTTAAAAGCTTTTTTACTCTTTAATAAAAAGGTTGAAAATGGAAAAATTTAAACTGTTTACTATCTTATATATTGAAGATGATGAGGGAGTAAGAACTGTAAATTCAAGATTTTTAACACGAATGTTTAATGAACTTTATGAAGCTAAAGATGGAGAAGAAGGTTATAACTTATATAAAAAATACCATCCTGATATAATCCTTACAGATATAAATATGCCGAAACTAGATGGTATCACACTATCAAAAAAAATACGAAAAGAAGATAAAAATACAAAAATTATAGTCTCAACAGCTTTTAGTGATAAAAGTTATCTTCTTGAAGCAATTGAATTAAATCTTGAAAAATATATTATAAAACCTTTAACAAGTAGAAACTTATTACCAGCTTTAAATAAAGCAGTTGAATCATTATTAAAAGAAAGAAATTTTACTTTTTCATTAAGCGAAGATTTATATTTTGATAATAAAAATTCACTTTTCTACCTTAATAATAAAACTTTAGATTTAAATAAAAAAGAGTTAATGTTTTTAAAATTACTTGTAATAAATAAAGATCGTTTAGTATCCTACGAAGAGATAGAGCAATATGTCTGGAATGGTGAATATATGAGTCTTAACTCATTAAGAACTACTATTGGATTTTTAAGAAAAAAAATTACATTTAATTGTATTAAAAATATTTCAAATATGGGATATAAATTAAACCTTGAAAATTAGTTATAAAAAAAATACAGAACAAGATATTAAAAAAATAACACTTATAAGTTCTACTATTATAATAGTTATTGTAACTTTTATTATCGGGGTTATTTTAATAATAACCGAATATGATAATTTTAGAAATCATATTGATAATTTTAAGAATACAGTAATTGAGAGAAAAAAGTTTTATATAAAAACATCCGTTGAGAACTTGCTAAGTGATATAAAAATAGAAGAAAAATACATTATAAATAACACAAAAGAAAGAATTGAAAAACAGTCAATGATTGCTTATAGTCTTGCCTATTCCTTATATGAAAATACAAATATATTATCAAAAAAAGAACAAATAAATTTTATTAAAATTGCCATTAATCAAATATCAAATAAAAAGAGTGATATAAATTATTTCATCTTTGATACTAAAGGTCATTTACTATTAAATAGTGAAAATGAAACAGATGAAAATGAAATATTTTTAGACTTTGAAGATATTAATGGATTCAAGTTTATTAATAAGATAATTGATTCAAAAAAAAATAAACAAAATTTTGTTGAATACTTTTGGTATAAACCAAAAAGTAATATTACTGCAAAAAAAATTACATACTCAAGACATTTAAAAGAACTTGGAATTATTATAGGCTCAGGAACTTTTTTAGAAGTTGAAAAAACTGAACTAAAAAAAAGAATAATAACAAAAGTATTTAACCAAAATTATAATATCGAAGAATTTATACTAATATATAAAATAAATAGTTTAAATAATATCATATCAAACAGCAATCTTCTTACTCAAAAACATATTGTTTCAAATAAAAATGAACTTAAAGCCATTAAAGATTTATTAATTAAAACTAATTATAATGGTAATGATTATATCTATTATGAGAATAATACTAAACTTTTATATGGAACTTTTGTAAAACACTTACGTTATTTTATTGGAATAGAAGTTAACCTCTCTCATATTAATAAAATTATTGAAAAAGAGAGACTAATCTCTTTAGATAACTTATATAACAACATATTGAAACTTATTGCAATTATGTTTGTGATGTCGATAATATTTTTTATCTTTTCATTAGCATTTACACGAAAGATTGAAAAGTTATTTACTGAATATAAAGAAGAGGTTATTCTAAAAGAGAGAAAATATTATCTTCTTTTTGATAACAGTAACGATGCTTTTATTATTTCTAATTTTAATAATAAGCAATTTTTGATAAGTAGTTGCAATCAAACAGCATTAAAAGTTACTAGATATACTAAAGAAGATTTACTTAAAAAAGACTTTTTTGAACTTTTTATAAACTTGGATATAAATGAAGTTTTACAAGATGAACGCTTATTTAAAACAGTACAATTAAAAACAAAAAATAATGATATTAGAACTATAGAGTTAAATATAATTATATGCTTTTATGAAAGTCAAGATTTATTATTTGCCTCTTTACGTGATATTACAGAGAGAACATTATTAAAAAAAGATAAACTAAAACAGGAAAAAATACTTATTCAAAAATCAAAAATGGCTGCTATGGGTGAAATGATTGGGAACATTGCACATCAATGGAGACAACCATTATCTCAGCTATCAGGATTATTTTTTGATATAGAGTCTGCTTATGATTATAAAGAATTAGATAAAAAATATCTTTCAAAAAGAGTTGAGGATGCAAATGATTTACTTGAATATATGTCACACACAATTGATGATTTTAGACATTTTTTTAATCCTACTTCTAAAAAAGAAGAGTTTTTAATTACTGATGCCGTTTCACACGCAATTAATATTGTAAAATCTACTCTTGATTATCATAATATTAACATAGAAGTTTCACTATATTTAAACTATAAAATAAATGGTTATAAAAATGAATATTCTCAAGCAATAGTTAATATTATTTCAAATGCAAAAGATATTCTAATTGATAGAGATATTAAAAATCCTAAAATAAAAATATATATAAAAGATGATATAACTCCAATATTATATATAGAAGATAATGCAGGAGGAATAAAAATAGATATTATTGATAAAATATTTAATCCTTATTTTACGACAAAATTTAAATATGGAACAGGTATTGGACTTTATATGACTAAGCTTATTATTGAAGAAAAAATGAATGGAATAATAAAAGTTTCTAATTCTCAAGAAGGTGCAGTTTTTTCTATTGAAGTATAATTTATTTCATTAGTTTTCTTTCAAATTATTTACTTAAGAGCATGATTTTATAGTATTTTTTTTGGTATTTAAGTTTTTCTAATATTATAATGTCCCCCTTGTCGAGACCACTTAAGTAAGTTTTCTTATTCGAAATACCTATGATACTTTTTGTACTTATTTTATTTATCCCTATGAGCCACTTGCAAATTAACAAAAAAGCTCATAATTTAATTTATTTTGTTCAAAAAAGTTGAAATCTAATTTCAGATAAGTTATAATTTTATACCATAAAATTTAACAGAAAAGAGATTCAACTTATGAAAAATATTTTACCAAAATTATCTACAAACCTATCTAAAATGTGGACTAAAATTCTAAACCTTGAAAATTGTTTGTTTCTTGAAATAAAAGAACAATTAGGAACATTAAGTACCAAAGAAGAGAAACTAATAAAGATTTTAGACTTTGCTCAAATTGAAAAGAATGTAACAGTTGTAACTATTACAAACATTCCAAAAGACAGAGAAGAGATAGCAAGAGCAATGATTGCTAAATCTGTTTACAATATGCAAACAACAAGAGATTTAATTGATAGACTTCATAGCGATAGAGTATTACGAGTATTGTGTGGATGGAGGTATAAAATAGATATTCCAAGTGAAGCTAAATTTAGTAGGGTATTCAAAGAATTGAGTGATTTACAAATAGCTCAAAAAACTCATAAAAAGTTTGTTAATGAATATTTATCGGATACAGTTTTTATGTACAATGCAACAGATGCTGCTATGATACCACTTAGAGAAAAACCTGTAAAGATTAAGAAAGAAGAAAAGCCTAAAAATAAGGTCGGACGACCTAAGAAAGGTGAAAAGAGAGAGCCTGTAAAACCAAAGATTTTAGAACTACAAAAAGAGATGAAAACTACTAAAAAAATGTTATCTTTAGTATCTACTGTTTGTGGTGTTGGTGTCAAACAAAATTCTAAAGGTAACAGAGAGATTACAATAGGTGGTAAACTTCATATTAGTGCAGTAGATGGAGATATACCAATAGCAGCATTCTATTCAGGTGCAAATGTTCATGATAGTTCAGTAGCACTTCCACTTATCAATGAAACTAGTAAAAGAGTGATGTATCTTCGTGATTTACTTGATGCTTGGTATGACAGCGATATAATTAGAGAGTTTTCTGAAAAACTAAATCATAAAGCAATTATAGATATAAATCCCAAGAACTCAAAAGAATTAAAACAAAAGATTCAACTTATCAAAGATGAAAAAGTAAAATTTGAATTTTTAAATTTACCTAAATCATCAGATGAACACCACTACAATCAAAGAAGTATGGTTGAAAGAGTAAATAAATATTTAAAAGATGACTTTGGATGTAATACAATTTATTATCAAGGAGCTACAAAAGTAGCTTCTGTTTTATCATTTGGAATTTTATCTGTTTGTATTCATCAAAGTTTAAAACTCATTACATGACTTTTATTAAAAATAATAGAAAAATCTTCAATTTTATAGTCAAAACCATAAAGTATGGAGAAAAAATATGATTTTTTAAGAAATTTACTAAATTTAGTGTAAACTACGCAAAGAAAAATAAATAATCATTTTTTTAAAACTAAAAGTGATGAAAATAAAAAATTAGCTATTGAGTATTATTGAATTTGTAAGTGGCTCCTACATTTACAATATTTGATGCTATTGAACTTATAATGTTTGAGTCTCTTTGCTCATGCCCATCTTTAAGTCTTCCCCATTGATATAAGTCTCCAAAACAATCTTCTTGAGATGTTACGTAGCTTTCGTTTGTAAAACCTTCACTTGCATCATCTCTACTTTTTGTACAAACTGCACTTGCTCCTAAGTTTCTATCTAACCATCTTTTATTTGTGATTGGTGACGTTACTATTTTATATTCATATCCATTATGTGATATTTCTGTTGTTGTAATTGCTTCGTGATATTTTTTTATTGTATTATTTAAATGTTCTTTAACTTCACTTAGAGATTTTGGTGTTCTACCTATAGATTCTAATTCTTTTACGATATCAATATCATCTATACTTTTTGATTTTGTAAACTTATCTAAGTCTGTTTGCTTTAAGGTAATTGCATTTGGATTTTCACCTGTATCTAAAGATTGTAAAAACATTGCAATTTTTAATACTTTTTCATTATCAATAGAATCTCTATTAACTCCTACTAAATCTTGAATAAAGAGTTTATTATCACTATTTAAATCTTTTATATTTATAGTTCCTAATTCTATACTTCCTAGCTTGAAAATTATAGTTGGATCACTTGGACTATAAGTAAAAGAACCATCAGAACCAGTAACACCTTTTTTCAACTTTGTTTCATAAGTTAAACCAGATACTGGGCTATCTATAAAATAACCTGTAATCTGGTTTACTGATGTTGTTGTGCTTTGAGATCCTCCACCTCCTCCACAACCTACTAATAACAAAGAGGACAATACCAAAACTAAAACTAAAATTTCTTTTTTCATTACTTTCTCCTATTTAAAATGTTAATTAACTATTTTTACCGAAATGCATCAAATAGAATTCTACTATAAGTTAACTTAAAAAATTCTTCTTACAGTTAACAAAAAGTTGTTAAAATTCTCTTATTAGGAGAATTTATGGAAGTGTATGAGAAAATTGATAAAATACTAAAAGAACAAAATATTTCTAAACGAGAATTTGCCATAAGACTTAGAAATCTAGAACCAAGATTAAAAACTACAGGTGAAGCTCCTAGTGAAAAAACTATTTATGGTTATTTAGCAGGAAGAATAAGTATAGCTATAGAACTTATTCCTTATATATCAGATGCTTTAGGTATAGAAGAACAAATACTTTTTAACGATACAAAAAATAGTAGAGAAAGATTTTTTAATAATTTTTTACAAACTGCTACAAATAAAGAACTTAACTTTCGCACCTAAAATAACCTAAAAATCATCAACTAAACCATTAATTGTCAAACAAAGTCTTTTAATTGTCATTGCTATATACATTTATATTTTAAATATAAATATAAAAAATAATCTTTCAATTTTCTCCTGATAAATGTACTTATAAAGCCTTTAAACACTGTGGTTTAGTTATAATATGCCTATCAAACTAAGGAGATTTATTGATGAATATTAAAGAAAAAATAACTAATGTAATAAATGATAAGTTAAAAAATCCAATATACAAGACAATGCAAATATTAAATATAAAAACAATTTTATCACAAAGTAATTTCACTAAAAAAGATGGAGTAAGTGTTTATATGGTAGTTATTCACTTTGTATATATGCTTGTGATGAATAAGAAAGTATCAACATTTATAAATCAAAGCGATGATAGTTTAAAAAAAGATATTTACTACAGGTTGCTAAGTAACTCTAGTTACAACTGGCGAAAACTGTTATCGTTATCAACATTAAAGATACTTAAATTACTTCATAAGGTACAAGATAGTAAAGCTATAAGAGTTTTTATTATTGATGACACCATAGAGGGGAAAGTTGGTAAAAATATAGAGGGTAGCTGTGATTATTTATGGAGTAATAAAGAGAAACGAACAGTAAGAGGTATTAATGTTGTGTCTCTTAATTATAGTGATGGTTTCTCTAACTTTATGTTAGACTTTGCAATTGTTACAAATAAATATGCAAGAGTAATAATAGATAATTTTAAAAATATTATTGATACTAGAACTAATGCTCATAAGAGAAGATTAGAAACATTAAAAGGTAAATCACAAATAGCTATAGATATGATTAAAAGAGCTGTGAATAGCGGTATATATGCTGATTATCTACTTATCGATAGTTGGTACTCTAAACCTTCATTTATAAAAGAGATGAATGATTTAGGATTAAAAGTTATTACAAGAGTAGCAAACAATAATAAAATATGGAACTTTATTGGGGAGAGAAAAACTCTTAATGAGACCACTGCACAGTAACACTCTAAAATAAATCTCAACCAAGCCTTTAGTTAAGGTATTTAAAGGCTATTTTTAGCTATAATTACACATATAAATTAAAGATATTTAAGCAAAAAGGTAATAAATTGGCATTTAAAGATTCAAACCTCTCTTTTTCAGATTATGCTCTTAATGATAGATTAGAATATGTAGATTCTTTTTTAAAACAATTAGATTCTATAATAGATTTTAATAAATTAAGACCTATATTAAAGAAGAATGGAATAGGAAGTAAAAATGTATGTGGAGTACAAGCATATGATCAAATATTAATGTTTAAAATCTTACTTATTCAAAAGTTTTATGATTTAAGTGATGAAAAAGCTGAAGAAGGACTTAATGTAAATTTACTTTATATGAAATTTGCAGGATTAAGCTTAGAATCATTAGCACCAGACTCAACTACAACAGGTAGATTTAGAAATTCTTTAATTAAAAATAATCTTCATGGTAAACTTTTTACAAATATTAATAAGCAACTTGAAAAGGCAGGATTAATAGCAACAGGTGGTAAAGATGTACTAGTAGATGCAACATTAACAAAGTCTCATAATAATAGAATCAAAAATAAAAATAAAGAACAAAAAAGTGAAAGTAGACAAAAGGTTGAAGCTTTAAATAAAGCGATAGATATACTTATTGAAGAAGAATTACAAAAGAAAAAACCATCATCAAAACAAATATCAAGATTATTAAAAAAGAAATCTTATAACTCTAAAACTCTTAAAAATGAAGAACTTGATGAGATTCAAAATAAAGATACTAAAGATATTGAAACTTCAAAAAAGATAATTGAAAATGAAGATGATAGTTATGAGCATAAACAAAAGATAGATAAAGATGTAAGAACAGGTTATCAAGCAGGTAAAAAACAATATGCAACAGGATATAAGAATCATATATCAACAGATGCAGATTCAGGAGCTATTTTAGAAACAATGACAACATTTGCCAATACCTCAGATATATCTACCGTTGATACATTTGTTGAAAAATTAGGTGATGATATTAAATCATTAGGTGCAGATAAAGCTTATAAATCAGAAGCTATTGATGAACTACTAAAAGAAAAAGATATTAAAAATAATGTTTGTCTTAAAGAGAGAAATAAAATGAGTGATGAAGATAGAAAGAATCAAAGAGAAAATGAAAAACCAAAACATAAAATCAGAGCAAAAGTTGAACATTCATTTGCTTTAATAAAAACCAGCATGAAACAATCCACAACAAGGTTTACAGGACTGCTTAGGAATAATATGAATTTCACCATTACATGTATAGCTGCCAACCTAAAACTATTTGCCCATAAGAAAATAAAGGCACAAAACGTAAGAATAAGATGATAAAGAGAGGAAAGAATAGAGCAAATTCAATTAGAATTAGGAATAAATATAGATTTGAGATGATAATTTATGATAAATATTTTTTAAAAATTGAAAAAATAAAATTTTATAGATCTTTTTAGTTGTGCTGTGGTCTCTTAATGGTATCTATGAAAAGTCTAAGAAATTAAAAAATATCAAGTCTAGTACTTATGGTAAAAAAAATTAAATATAAATACTTTTCAGTAGTAGTTGAACATAAAAAAGCCAGTAAGGTTAAGATAGTATTTTTAAAAACGCAAGAGAAATTAATACCTATAATATCTACTGATTTAGATATTAGTGATGAAGTTATTATTGATACTTATAGAAGAAGATGGGATATAGAGCAAGGCTACAAAGAACTTCGCGAACACTTTGGATTTGGTAAAGAAGAAAATAGAATCTATGAAGCACTAATAGCTAGAATTACACTATCGTTTTTTACATATAATATTGTCAGTTATATCAATCGTATCAGTCATGAACCTAAAACAATTGGTGGATTATTTAAAGATTTAGAATGTGAACTTCATACTCTAGCAATTGCTATGCAAACATTTATAGCTATACTTGATGAAATAGCACAAATAGAAGAAAGTAATCAATAGAAATGATGATTTTACCACTATCATTGATACTTTAAAGGATGTGACTGCTAAATTGCTTGGTTTTAGGTGCGAAAGTTAAGTAAAGAAATAAAAATACTCAAAGAAAAGTTTAATTTACAAGAAGATTGTATCTCAAATATAAAAAAGTCATATTTAAAACTATCAAAAGAAGAACTTGATTCTCAAGTAGAATTAATCTCACTCTTGCCTTATGCACCTAAAGTTTTACAAGATAAGATTATTAAAAAACTCAAAAATATGAAAAAGTTTACAGATTTAGTTTAGTTCTTATTCAAATAATTTTTTGATTATAACTACTCAAAATGTCTAGGAGATGTGTTTTATTAAGTTTACATATGAAATCTTTACTAAATATGCATACTGGATTTACTAAAAGTTTAAAGTTGAAAATAGTAATTAACTATCTAAGAGTCTATCGGATACACATCTAAATATTTTTCAATAAAAAACTCGTGATATACCCCTTGTATAAGGGCTTAAACATTAATATTTAGCTATAATTACATCTATAAAATAACTTAAAAAGTATCTAAATGAATAAATATATATCTTATGATAGAGATCAAGCTTATCTCTTACCACCATCAATTGAAGATTGGCTACCTCAAAATCATCTTGCAAGATTTATTGTTGATATAATAGATCAACTTGATATATCAAGTATAGATAAACAGTATAGTGGAAGATCTGGTAAACAAGCATATCATCCAAAGATATTACTTGGATTATTATTTTATGGATACTCTACAGGTATCTTTTCCAGTAGAAAGTTAGAGAATGCTGCATATGATTCTATAGCATTTAGATATATAGCTGCAAACAGTCATCCTGACCATGATACAATAGCAAATTTTAGACAAAGATTTTTAAATGAACTTGAAGATATATTTGTACAGATACTTTTAATAGCTAAAGGCTCAGGATTATTAAAAGTTGGAAAAGTTAGCCTTGATGGAACTAAAATAAAAGCAAATGCTTCTAAACATAAAGCACTTAGCTATAAGCATGCTAAACAATTACAAAAACAACTTGAAAATGAAGTTAAATCTTTAATGGCTCAAGCTAAAGACATAGATAATAAAGATGAAAATATAGGTATGAACATACCGCAAGAGATATCAAGAAGAGAAGATCGTTTAAAAGTTATAAAAGATGCTATTTCCAAAATAGAAATAAGATCAATTACTAGATATGAAAAAGATAAAAAAGAGTATGATAATAAACTAAAATATACAGAAGATACAGAAAAACTAACAGGTAAAAAATCTAAAGGTAGAGTTCTAAAAGAACCAGATTCAACTCCTAATGATAAAGACCAAGTAAATCTTACGGATGATGAATCTAGAATTATGCCAGTATCTGGTGGAGGTTATATGCAAGCATATAACGGACAAGCTTCAGTAGAACATGATTCAAGATTAACAGTACATCAACATCTAACTCAAAACTCTAACGATAAACAAGAAGTTATACCAAGCTTTAAATGGTATGATAAACATCCATCATTAAAACCAGTATCTTTTTTAGCAGATGCAGGATACTTTAGTAAAGATAATATTCAACTATGTGAAGATAAAAATACAATACCTTATATTTCATTTGGTAAAGAGCATCATAACCAAGCATTAGAAACAAGATTCACAGATGAAGAACCACTACCTCCCAATCCAACAATTGTAGAAAAACTAAAACACAGATTACAAACTAAAGAAGGTAAACAAATATATTCAGAAAGAAAAAGTACAGTAGAACCTGTCTTTGGTATTATAAAACATGTAATCGGATTTAGACAATTTATGCTTAGAGGATTTAAAAAAGCCAAAGGTGAATGGAATCTTGTTTGTATAGGATATAATCTGAAAAGACTACATATAATTAGCTGTTAAAAGAGGTAATAATAGCAGTATTTGAGCAATAATATTGAAATTTATTCTGCAAAATGAATAATTGAAAATTTTAATTTATCAATATGATACATTTAGTCATAATCATGATTTAGGATCTAGCTAATCGAAAAGAAATACGACAGACTCCTAGAGATTACCATTCCAATTCAAAGCATTTTCTACCTCTTGAAATAAATAATAATCATCTATAATATCTATCATTTGAAATCTTTTAATTAAATATCCCGTTATTGGAATTTTGTATGGAAGTACTTTATTTCATATTAAAAAAATTTGGAAAAATTCCTATGAAGAGGTTAGAAAAGAGCTAAGAGGTATATGTAAGTTTTTTAATTTTAACTTCGATATAATAAGATATTATACATAGTTAAGGAGTATATTATGAGCTTACTATATGGAGTTACTCTAGATTTTGATGATATAAAATCTTGTGGATTACTTCCAGAACTTTGTCGTGATTGGGATCATAGATCAGAAGAGTTAAGTGAAAATGAAAAACTTTTATCTTACTGGGATACAAACATTGCAGCATTACTTTTAAAAACACAAAAAGTTGTTATTGGAAATATCGGTGAAAAGTCTATTGTATATTCAGAAGATAAAGAAGCAATAAAAATCATCAAAGAAGTCTTTAAAGAAATTGAGATTTCATCACTTTATTATTCTGAAATTTTAGAGTGTGAAAAATGTCTAACACATGATTATTTAAACAGTTAATTTTATTAAAAAACTATTTTTTTCTTCATGTGACTTATGATTTCATATGTTTTACTAACATCATATGTAGCGCTATGATAAGAATCTGGATCAAACTCGATATTATAATAAATACAAGTTTCATCTAATTTTGGATTTTTTATTTTCCCATTTTTATTTAAAGCTTGTACTATTTGTTTATTTTCTTTCATAGTACAAAAATGGTTTTTAAACTCAACTATTTTATATAAGTGTCTTAGTTCAAAACTAATATTATGAGCAATAAGAGTTTTAGCACCTTTACAGAAATTTACAAAATCTAAATCTTCACTAAAATAAGAACTATAAGTTTGCCCTGCTCTATGTTGCAGTATTTTTTCAGGAGTTAGTTTATGAACTGCATAAGAGTATTGATTTACGCTCCATCTTGATAAATAATACCTATGAAACTTATCGAGTATTTTATATTTGTTATATACAAATTCTATTTTAACCGCAGCAACTTCTATAACATCATATTTCTTTGTAGTGTTTGTTTCAAAATCTAATATAATCATATGGAAGTATAATAAAACTTTACTAAATAGTTAAATAATCACGCTTATGTTATAATGCCATTCTATTAAAAAATAAGGCTTAAAAGAAAAATGCAAGTACTAGAAGTAAAAACACAAAAATTCATAATAAAAATTTTTCCAGAAATAATGATAAAAGGTCCAAGTGCCAAAAAACAAATGGTAGGACAACTTTATAATAATATTCAAACTCTATTAAAACGAATATCAGAAGATATAAAATACAAAAAGTTCTCAGATAAAATAGAAGTAGTATCTCCAATAAAAGTAATTACAGAAGTAAGAATTAAACTATTAGAAACACCAGGAATTGAGCTTGTTCTTGAAACTTTACAGTTTGATAATATGAAAACAATTGATGATATAAAAGTCAAAGTAAATGAAATGATGGCAAATGAGATTGAGAACAAAACTTTTGTAGTAAGAGCTAAACGTTCAGGTTCACATGAATTTAAATCAACACAAATTGAACAAGTTGTTGGTGGATATATGTTAAGTAGAAATACAACTAGTAAGGTTGATTTGCATAATCCTGAAGTAACTATTAGAATTGAGTTAATAAATCATCAGCTAAATATCATAACACTAAAACACAAAGGTTTGTCAGGTTTTCCAATAGGAACACAAGGTGATATTTTATCTTTGATGTCAGGTGGTTTTGATTCAACTGTGGCTTCTTATCTTACTATGAAAAGAGGTTTAAAAACTCACTTTATTTTTTTTAATTTAGGTGGTGTTGCACATGAAATTGGAGTAAAACAAGTAGCACTTTATTTATGGAGTAAATTTGGTTCATCTCACAAAGTTTCGTTTATTTCTGTTCCTTTTGATGATATTTTAACAGAAATATTTAGATCAACAAGTGAGTCATATATGGGTGTAACTCTAAAAAGACTTATGTTATTGGCATCTGAGAAAATAGCAGATGAGATGGGAATAGATGCTCTTCTTACAGGTGAAAGTGTGGCTCAGGTATCTAGTCAAACGCTAAGAAACTTAGCTCTTATTGATCAAGTAACAAATAAACTAATACTAAGACCACTTGCAACTATGAATAAACCTGAAATAATTGATATGGCAAATAAAATAGGTACAAGACGTTTTGCAGAACAAATGCCTGAATACTGTGGAGTAATATCAAAAAATCCTATAATACATGGTTCTTATAAAAGAATGCAAGAACAAGCAAAAAAATTTGATTATACAGTTTTAGATGAAGCAGTAAAAAAAGCTACAAGAATTTATGTAAATGATATAGTAAATAATATAAAAGATATAGGACAAATAGAAATTATTAATGATATATCAAGCGGGGAATATATAATCATAGATATTCGACAAGAAAATGATTGTATTGAAACTTCATGCAAAACTATCAAAATACCTTTTTATAAACTAAAAAATGAATTTAAAAAACTTCCTCAAAACAAAGAGTATTTACTTTACTGTGAAAAAGGTATCTTGAGTCAACTTCATGCCCAATATTTACAAGATGCAGAAAACTATAAAAACATAAGAGTTTATCGACCATAAATAATAGTATTAGTTTTCATAAGTACACCTATTAGGGACTGTTAAGAAATAATTATTTCTTATGGGAGTGTAATAAATTCCGTGTCAACATCTAAGTTCTACTAAAATTATACCAAATTTAAAGCATCTTTCAATCTCTCCTTAAAATGAATATTGAGTTGACACCTATATTCCAACTCCTAAAATCCATAATCCAAAGAGAAATAAAGCTTGTATATGATGCAACTTTTTATGCTAAAAGAAAAGATAAAATTAGAACTTTAGTTTTCAAAGATACTTATCAAAATGAAGTATTAATATGGAAGCATATTCAAACAGAAACAGTTAAAGAATATAAAGACTTAAAACAGAAACTTAAAGAATTGGGTTATACAATTAAATCAGTAACCTTTGATGGTAAAAGAGGATTTAATATAGAAGAATTAACTGTTAACCCAGTTACTGGAGAATGTTTTTATAAACATCAAAAATTAAGAGCTACGTATAGAAGTTTAAGAGCAAATTTACAGTATCTCTTTACTTGCAAGAATTATAAAAATTTAAAGATAGCAAATACAACAAATAATTTAGATAGAGAGACCACTGCACAGTAAAAAGTAAAATAAATACTATCAAAACCCTTTATATAAGCCATATATCACTACTATTTAGCTAATATACAGCATAAATAAAAAGGTAAATAATGGCATTTAAAGAAACAAGTAATACATTTTCAGATATAGCAGTAACATCAAGACTAGAAAGAGTAAATTCATTTCTAAAACAAATAGATTCAATTATAGATTTTGAAAAGTTAAGACCAATACTAAATAAAAATGGTATTGGTACAAAAAATGTAGTTGGCTTAAAAGCTTATGATAATGTATTAATGTTCAAAGTATTATTATTACAAAAATACTATAACCTAAGTGATAAAGTGTCAAGTTTCACCACGTTGTACCATTTCAAAAGCAATATGTTGAAACACATCTGGTAAAATCTTAAATATTTCAGGTTTCGTTTGAAACCAACTTTGAACTGCATCAAATGGAGTTCTAACTTTTAATTCTTTTTTTAAAGAACCATGTCTTCTATTGAAGTTGTAGTATATCAAAAATTTATTTAAATCTTTTTTAACATCATCAATATTGTCATACTCTTCTGCTTTAATTGTAGCATTTTTAATAGTTCCGTTTACTCTTTCTACCATTGCGTTAGTTTGAGGTGTGTATGGAGCTGTTAGCCTATGTTCTATCTCATCATCTTTACACTCTACATCAAACTTATGATTACCACTTACAAAACCTTTTCCTCTTGCCCATTTGTCTGTGAACTCTAATCCATTATCTGTTAAAATATGTGTTAAGTAAAATGGAAAAAATTCTTTACATTCTTTTAGAAAAGATACTGCATTTGCTGCTGTCTTATTCTCATACACTTTATAGTAAAGTAGCCTTGTAGCCCTGTCTATTGCTACAAATAAATAATATTTTTGTTTCTCAAACTTTGGTAAGTAAGTTACATCTATATGTAAATAACCAGGCTCATACTCTTTGAACTTTTTAGCTTTTTCTTTTTGCTCTTGTGGAACTCTATTTATATCAAAGGCTTTTAAAGTACGATAAATATTACTTCTATTTGCATTTGGAATAATATCAACGATTGTATCTGCTAAGTCATCTAACTCCATCCAAGTCATTGTTCTGACTACTTTAATTAACTCTTTTTCTAAAGGTGTTAGAGCATAATGGATTCTTTTTGGTCTTGAACTTTTATCATTTAAAAAATCTCTATTTTTATGCTTGGCGATAGTTTTAACATTCACATTATAATTATTTGCTAATTCAACATTTGTTAAATTAGATTGTTGTATTATTTCTCTTACATGCTAGTTTGTTCTGGCATTAGAGTGATAGACTTGTGGCATTTTTAAAATCCTTATTTGCTGTAAAGATTTTACAATTATGTTGTTAAGCTATCGCTTTCTTATTTATGTAACTAGGCAACCATAACGTGGTGAAACTAGACATCTATTTATTTCCTATAAGGAAGTAAAACTCTGGTTGGATTACAGGGTTGATTGTATTTAAAGATGGAATACATAATAGCTACTATTTTTTTAGCAATTATTATTAAATCTTCACATTCACCAAGAATTGTAGCTATAGTTTTATCTGCAACTCCTGATATTGTTTTTAGGTTTTTAATTGATGAAACGAAATCACCATCTTGATTATCTTCAATTTCCTCTTTTTCTTGACATAAAAGCTCTAATATCTTAACATTAGTCTTAATCATTACAATCAAGTGAAAGTTTACCTAATCTTTTGATTAACTCTTTTAATCCAAGAATATCTGAATATATCCAAAATGGCTTAAAAACTATTTCAGTATCTTCATTTAAGATGCAAACATAATGTTTTTCTTTTGCAACATCAATTCCAACGTAATACATAATAATCCTCCAAATAAGTTAATTTAAAATCTCATAGCTTCGTATTATAAAAGGTAGAAATTTTATTTTCTCCTTAGCATCCTATAGATGATTTTTAAAAGTTAATACAAGACGTTTTTTATGTTGGTATATTTACCCAAAAAGGAAAAACTTGTTTATTGTTAACCTTTGTGAGAGTTATGAGTTTTAATTCATCTCAATCATATTTTAACTAATTAATTGGTATATGTATTGTATGAAGGGAAAAAAATGAATTCAAAAGATTTTAGAGAATCAATAGCACAAGAAGAATTTAGTAAACCAACAGCAGGTTTTTGTAAAGGAAATGTTCAAGCCAATATGTTGGTTATTCTAAAAGAGTATGCAGATTCTTTTGAAGAATTTGCAAAGAAAAACTCAAAAACTATTCCTGTTTTAGAAGTAATTAGAGATTCTCATTACTCAAAAGAATTAGCTTTGGGTGCAAATTTATTAAATGAGTTACCTTCATATAATATTTTTGAAAATGGAATATTAGTAAAAACTGTAAAAAATATAGAAGAATATTACAATAAAGATTTAGTATTTTTTCTAATAGGTTGTAGTTTTACTTTTGAAAGTTCATTAATTGATGCTTCTATTCCTTTAAGACATGTAGATGAGCAAAAAAATGTATCAATGTATGATACAAATATAGAATTAAATAGTGTAGATATGTTTAGTGGAAACATGGTAGTTTCTATGAGACCTGTAAAAAAACAAAGAGTGGCAGATGCTTGTGTTGTTACAAGTCATTATCCAAGGATGCATGGAACTCCAATACAAGTTGGTTATCCAGAAATGATAGGTATAAAAGATATTAATAAACCTGATTATGGAGACTTTATTGAAATAAAAGAAGATGAAATCCCTTTATTTTGGCCTTGTGGCGTTACTCCTGAAAATGTTTTAAAAAATATAAAACTTCCTTTTGCAATAACTCATACTCCTGGGCATATGTTTGTCTCTGATAAAAAAGATAGTGAGTATTTTGTTTAATTAAAACTTAGTATTTAAAACTTTATTAACTTATAACCTTCCTGTATTACATTTTCAATGATATTTGTAAGAAGCTTTTTTCTTAACATGAAGTGGTAACCTAAGTGTGAGGTTAGCTCTTCTTGTGATGCAGTTTGTATTACCTCTTTGAGTATATTTTTAAACTAATTTGTAATATCATCTAGTCTTGTAAATGTTCCATTAGCTATTTGTCTTTTTAATTCTTCTGTATTTAATAAATTCATATTGTAAATCTTTGATATTTTTTATATTTTATATTTTATTAGATGATTATATTTTTGGATTTATATAGTTAGATTTACAGTCTCTCAAAAAAAAGTAAATGTCTTCTTATTAGTTTTATTTCAATGATTAGCAGTAAGTATTTTATCTCTAATATTTTCATTAAGTCTTGATAGTGTTACTTTTAGTTTAGATTTTGATTATATTTTTATTAAAGCAATTTTAATCACTTCTGTCTTTGCAACTGTATATGCTTTTTTAGTTCAAACCTATATGCAACAATTTACAACACCAACTAAAACGGCAATTATTTTTACGATGGAACCTGTAAGTGCAGGTTTTTATGGCTATTTTTCTGCTAATGAAACTTTTAATCAAACACAATTAATCGGTGCAGTATTGATATTATTTGCTGTTCTTTTAAGCAAAATAAAATTTAAAACATTATAATTTTTTATAAAATGCTTTTTTATTGCTATGGTAAATATGTATACTAACGAAAGAATACAAATTAGGAGTTCTAAGATGAAAAAGTTTTTATATATCACTGACCAAGACGAATATACTAATCATAGTTTTATAGGGCCACTTTTTGAAAAATATTTGAAAGAATACTTTCAAGTAGATATCGTTTACTTTAGTGAATTTAAAGCAGAGTTTGAAAAAAAAGATGAACATAAATTTATTTTGCCAGTAGTAGATAAAGCAAGAACCATACAAGAATTAAGTAGAAATGGAATAGATGTATCATCATATTCATATGTTGTAGTAAGAAATAGTGGAGAAATATTAAAACATGTTTTAGCTATGAATGAAATGTACGATTACAAAGTTGGGTATAGATTATCTTTCCCAAAAAGACAAGCTCAAATGCAAGTAGATCGTGCAAATAACAAAGCAGGTTTCTTAAAATACTTAAATAATACATTAACAACTTATTCAGAAACAAAACTTATTAATCAGTGTGATTTATTTATACCAACTTCAAAGCAAATGCAAGATGAGTATTTTGAAAGTGTTACAACTAAGACATTTATATGTCCTCCTGCCTTAGATCCTGATATCATTCATCAAAATATCCAACATGAAGGAACTGAGAAAAGATTTTTCTATGCAGGTACTTTAGATAAACTAAGAGAGTTTGAAACGGTACTACAGGCTTTTAATGATATAAAAAGCAAAGATTGGAAATTAACTATCTCTACAAAAGATCCTAAGTACACAAAAGAAGTAGTGGATTCTTTTACCAGTTTAAGTAATAATGTTGAAATAAAAAATGCAAAAAATAGAGAAGAGTTATTAGATTTGATTGCACAATCTGATATTGGTGTTTCTATTTTACCTGAGATACCACTATTTAATACTTCAACACCTGTTAAAATATTAGATTATTATGCTTCAACAGTTCCTACAATTATGACAAATAATGCAAATAATAATACTTTATTTACTGATGATTTTGACGCATGGTTTTGTACATTTGATAAAAATTCTATTCAAGCAAAAATTGAGTATATAATCAGTCTATCAAAAGATGAAGTGGCAAAAGTAGGAATAAAAGGTCAACAAAGACTTTTAAAGATTAGAAACTATAAAACAATAGCTGGACAATTAGCTCAAACTTTAAAATCATTATAATAAAAGGATTTAAATGAGAGTGCAAACTCAAGTGTGTAAACTCACTAGTTGTCGTCTAACTACTTCATATATTTTTCCATAATTTTGTTGAAAAATATACATGATTTATATAATTCTTATTATCTGATTTCTTAGTTCTTGTTGAGCTTCTACTTTTAATGTTCTTACATCTCTTTGTTTATTCTTTAAATATACCATAATTTGATATATTTAGTTGGTGGTTTAATAACTACGAGAAAACTAAATTTTACTCATCTTTGAGTTAGGTTTGCTTACAAAAGTTTAAAGCTAAAAATGGTTGATGATTATTTGATTAATTATAATAAAGATTTATAAAATTATTAGTTAAGTAGAATATTTAACTTTATTCTGTATAATTTAACATTATGATATATACATATATTTGATAGAATAAGGATATACAATTTGTTTAAAAGAACAGGAATGCCTTTATATATACAACTAAAAGATAAACTATTAAAAGACATTAAAACAAATTATAAAGTGGGTGAAATAATACCCGCTGAAATAAAAATAGAAAAAGAGTATGAAGTTTCAAGAATCACTGTTAGAAAAGCAATTGAAGAGTTAGTCCATCAAAATGTCCTTGAAAAGAAACAAGGACGAGGTACTTTTGTAAAAGAACAAAAAATTCTTTATGATGCGAATTCTATTGGTTCTTTAACTCAAAGATTGTCAAAGCAAAATGATTTATTAAAAACAAAATCTATTGATTTCGAATTAATTAAGGGTAATCATTATATTAAAGATTTCTTAAAATGTGATAAGTTACTTTGTATAAAAAGAACAAGATTATTAAACGATATTCCTTTTGCTTTAATGCTTAATTATTTAGACTTTAATACTGTGCCTAATTTAGAAGAGAAGTTTGATATTGAATCTTTGTATACTTTTTTAAAAAATGAGTATAAAATAGAATTTTATAATGCGAAAGAAACTGTTGAAGCAAAAAATGCCAATAAAGAAGAATCTACTCAATTAAATATCAATGAAAGAGATGCTTTATTATCTCTTCATAGACTCTCTTTCGATAAACATAATAATCCTGTAGAATATTCAGATATTGTAATAAAAGCTGATATGTATAAACATATAATTGTTTTATCAAATGATATAATATCAAATATAAAAATATAATACCCCTTTAATTCACACTTAAAGAAATATAAGATACAAGGCTGATTGATGTACAATTTAAGCTCAATATTTTGCAGGGTAAATGAAGAAAGATTTGTTACATTATCAATAATGGCAGAGAGCGGGGGATTCGAACCCCCGGAGGCGTGAACCTCGCCGGTTTTCAAAACCGGTACATTCGACCAACTCTGTCAGCTCTCTAACTATTAATATTAAAGTGGTGCGAATGGTGAGAATCGAACTCACACTCCGAAACCGGAACGGGATTTTAAGTCCCGCGCGTCTACCTATTCCGCCACACTCGCACTCTAAAGTAATATTTGAGAAAATATCTTTCTCAAATTGGAGTGAAATTATAATCTATTTTTATTTCTTTGTCAAGACTTTTTCTAAAGAATTTAAAAATTTTTTAGAATTCAATATTTTAATCAAATATAAACTGCAATAAATGTATAATCACATCAATCTATAAGCAAAAGGATTTTGATGAGAAGTGATGAAGTAAAAAAAGGTTATGATAGAGCTCCACATAGGTCTTTATTAAGAGCAACTGGACTTGGTGATGATGATTTTAATAAACCATTTATTGGAGTTGCAAACTCTTTTATTGAAATAATTCCAGGACACTTCTTTTTAAATAAAGTTGCAGAAATTATAAAAGATGAAATAAGAGCAAATGCTTGTGTACCTTTTGAGTTTAATACTATTGGTGTTGATGATGGTATTGCTATGGGTCATGATGGAATGCTTTTTTCACTTCCAAGTAGAGAAATAATCGCAAATTCTATTGAAACAGTAATGAATGCTCATAAACTAGATGCCATGATAGCTATTCCAAACTGTGATAAAATTGTTCCAGGTATGATTATGGGTGCTATTAGAGTTAAAGTTCCAACTATTTTTGTATCAGGTGGTCCAATGGCTAAAGGCCATACTAAAGATGGAACTCCAATAGATTTAGCAACAGCATTTGAAGCAGTAGGTCAATTTGAAGCTGGAAATATTACAAAAGAAGAGTTAACTGACATTGAGTGTAATGCATGTCCTAGCGGTGGTTCTTGTTCAGGCATGTTTACAGCTAATTCTATGAATACGCTTATGGAAGCTATGGGAATTGCCTTACCTGGAAATGGAACAATTTTAGCATTAACCCCTGAAAGAGAAGTTTTATATAGAGCTGCGGCAAAAAGAATTTGTGAAATTGCAAAAGATTCTCAATTAAGAAAAAAATTTACATTATCAAATATCTTAAATGAAAATGCAATCAGAAACGCTTTTGCAGTTGATATGGCAATGGGTGGTTCATCAAATACTGTTTTACATATGTTAGCAATTGCAAAAGAAGCAGATGTTGATTTCAAATTAGAAGATATTAATAAAATTTCAAAAAGAGTTTCACATATTGCTAAAATTTCTCCATCATTAAGTACTGTTCATATGGAAGATATTAACAAAGCTGGTGGAGTTAATGCTGTTATGAAAGAGATGAGTAAAAGAGGTGATGATATTTTACTTGATAACTTAAGTATCTCAGGTGAAACTTTATATGAAAAAATTAAAGATTCTTATATAAAAGATACAAATATTATTCATACTATTGATAATGCTTATAGTGAAGTTGGTGGTTTAGCTATTTTATATGGAAACCTTGCAGAACAAGGTTCAGTTATCAAAACAGCTGGAATAACTGGGGATAGAATAATAACTGGTACAGCTGTATGTTTTGATGGACAAGCAGAAGCAATAGCTGGGATTATAGGCGGAAAAGTTAAAGCTGGTAATGTTGTAGTTATTAGATATGAAGGTCCCAAAGGTGGTCCAGGTATGCAAGAAATGTTAGCACCTACTAGTCTTATAATGGGAATGGGGTTAGGTGATAGTGTCGCACTTATAACTGATGGTAGATTTTCAGGTGCTACAAGAGGAGCGTCTATTGGACATGTATCTCCTGAAGCTGCTGAAGGTGGTATGATTGGATTATTAGAAGATGGAGATGAAATTCATATTGATGTAGATAAATATATTTTATCTGTTAAATTAAGTGATGAAGATATTGCCAAAAGAAAAGTAAACTTTAAACCTTTAAAGAAAAAATTAACTTCTAGTTGGTTAGGACAATACAGAGCTCTTGTAACCAACGCAAGTTCTGGTGCTGTTTTAAAAACTGATTTATAAGTAAATACTAAAGAAGTAATATAGTTTAAAAACTATATTACTTTAAAGCTCTACACAATAAATTCACTTTGCATTAACACTTTATTTACGTTTATATATTATAATTCTACATATAATTTTTTTAAAAAGGAATGTGTATTATGAATATTAGTCAAAAATCATTTGTCATAGCTTTAATTATAGCTACAAATCTATTCTCAAATAGTATTAACTTTGAAATGGCACAAAAAAATCCACAAAGAGTTGCTCCAAATAATTTACAACAAATATTATCTTTTCATTCTAGTGTAAAAGAGCCTATGAAATCAGTTGTAAATATTGCTGCAAAAAGAACTGTTTCCTCAAATGCTGAAAACATACCTTTTCAAATGTTTAATGACCCTCTTTTAAAACGTTTTTTTGGAGATCAATTTAATGATCAATTTAAACAAAATAGAATTCAAAGATCTTTAGGTTCTGGTGTTATTATCTCAAAAGATGGATATATTGTAACAAATAATCATGTAGTTGAAAATACAGATGAAATTACAATTACTATTGGTAATAATCCAAAAGAGTACAATGCTATAATTATAGGTAAAGATTCTGATAGTGATTTAGCAGTTATAAAAATTAAAGGAGATAATTTCAAAGCTATTAAATTTGGATACTCAGACTCTCTAAAAGTTGGAGATTTGATTTTTGCAATTGGTAATCCTTTTGGAATAGGAAGTACTGTTACCCAAGGTATTATTTCTGCACTAAATAAAGATAATGTTGGAATTAATCGATATGAAAATTTTATTCAAACTGATGCTTCAATTAACCCAGGAAATTCAGGTGGTGCTTTAGTTGATAGTAGAGGTGCTTTAATTGGTATTAATAGTGCAATTTTATCAAAATCTGGCGGCAATAATGGAATTGGTTTTGCTATTCCTATTGATATGCTAAAAGATGTAGTAAAAAAATTAATTGTTGACGGAAAAGTAACTAGAGGTTATTTAGGTGTAGTAATTGGCGATTTAAAAGCAAATATACAAAAACTTTATAATCATAAACAAGGTGCTTTGATTTTAGATGTAGCAAAAGATACACCAGCAGAAAAATATGGTTTAAAAAGAGGTGATTTAATTTATGCAATTAACAATATTCCTATTAAAGATAAAAAGAATTTACAAAATGTAATTGCCTCCTTTAAACCAAATGAACCAATTGCTATTAAACTTGAACGTGATAAAAAAAATGTAAAATTAAATATAACACTAAGTAATAGAGCTGGATTGGTAACTTCAGAAGCTAATAACGGTAAATTCTTAGGTGGTTTATTACTTTCAGATATAAATACAAATATGATAAAAAGATTTAGATTAAACTCAAACGTAACAGGGGTTTTAATTACGGCAGTTGAAATAAATTCTAAAGCAGAAAAAGTTGGTTTTCAACCTGGAGATATTATTATTCAAATAGAAGATATAGAAATACATAGTTTTGCTGATATACAACAAGCTATTAGAAGATATAATAAAAAAGATAAAAGAATATATGTAAATAGATATGGTCAAACTATTCTATTAGCTATAAAATAAAGGATATATTATCGTTCAAGTTCTTATGATAGAAGATGATTTAGAGTTAGCGCAAATTATTACTGATTATCTTGCCTCTTATGATATTGAAGTTACGAATACAGATAGTCCTTATAATGGGCTATCTATGTTAAATATAAAAGACTATAAATTACTTATTTTAGATTTAACTCTACCTGAGATTGATGGCTTAGAATTAATCCCAAGAATTAGAGAAAAATCAGAAATTCCAATTATAATATCAAGCGCAAGAGACGATATATTAGATAAAGTTATGGGATTAGAAAGAGGGGCTGATGATTATTTACCAAAACCTTATAATCCAAGAGAACTACAAGCTAGGATAAAAGCTATTTTAAAAAGAATCTCTCCAGTAATCAAAAAAGAAGAAAATATTAATAAATCTGAATTTGTACTAAAAGAAGATGATATTCAAATTTATTTTAAAGAACAACTTCTTACTTTAACTTTAGCAGAGTTTGATATCTTAAAATTTATGATTAAAAGAAATCATGCTGTTGTGGCAAGAGAAGATTTAATTTATGCAAGTGATCATATTGAAGATGATAGTAGTTTAAAAAATATTGATGTAATGATTTCAAGAATTAGAAATAAATTATCAAAAATTGATAGTGACAAGACTTATATTAGATCTGTTAGAGGAATTGGTTATCAACTTATATGATTCGTAATATTTCAATATCTGCTTTTATCAACACCATTTTTATATTAGCTTTAATAGCTATTACAATAACCTTTGCGATATTTATTAAACTTGATAAACAAAGATATAATATCGCTATGCAAAAGAAATATGAACTAGTTGCAGATAATGTTTTAAAAGCTTTAGTTTCAAATCCTACAAAAAGTGGAATTAAAAGAATTACAGACCAATTCAAAATTAAACAACTTGAAGATTCAAACTTAAAACTAACAATCATAAATAATGCAAAACCAATTTTTGCTAGAAGAACTTTATTTGGAATGTATAGAATCTTGAGTTTAGATGGAACTTTATATATTTACACTCAAAGAGATGGTTATAATCTAATGTTACAAGATAAACAAAATTACTCATATAACCTTCTTATAATCTCTATTGCAATGGCATTGTCTTTTGGAATTTTATTTGCTTTATATTATATTTTAAAGAAAAAATTAAAACCTTTACGAAAACTAAATGACGATATTAAAAAGTTCTCAAGTGGAGACTTAAATGTCAAAATAGTATCAAATAGTAGCGATGAAATTGGTACTATTGCAAAAACTTTTAATGAAGCAATTACTCATATAAATAATCAAACAAAATCAAAAGAACTATTTATGCGTAATATGATGCATGAACTAAAAACTCCTATTACAAAGGCTATGTTTATAGCTGAAACCTTAGAAGATGAAAAGAAAAAAGATATTCTTCAACGAGCTTTTCATAGAATGGATGATATTATCAAAGAGTTAGCTATGGTTGAAAAACTAACTTTAAATAATACTTTTTTATATAAAAAAGCAACATCTTTTGATAAGATATATACAAAAACAATAGAAATTACAATGATTAATACAGATCAAATAAGTTCTCAAATTCATAATTTTAACATAAATGCAGATACTGCAATGTTCTCTATTGCTTTAAAAAATCTGATTGACAATGCTATTAAATTTTCACCCAATAAACATGCTAAAGTTATTGCAAACAAACATAGAATAGATATAAAATCTAAAGGTAATCAATTAAAATATGATTTAGAATATTATACTGAACCATTTTCACAAGAAGAAAAAAGAAGTGATGGTTTTGGATTAGGTCTTTATATTATAAAAACTATTGCAAATTTACATGGATATAAATTAGTTTATAACTATAAAAATGAAGAAAATATTTTTTCTATTTTGATTGACTAACATTTTTCATTATGAAAAACCAATCTCTTTTAAAATATTTTTTTATATAAGTTTCTTTATGAGGAACTAAACACCCTGCACAGTTTTGATGAATATAATCATCTCCTAAGAATTGACTACCATCTTTTGAGTCAATTTTACAATATGAGTAAAGTGTTTTACTCTCTAACTTCTTA
The DNA here is from genome assembly GCA_965243765.1 of Halarcobacter sp. Lineage (GTDB taxonomy): Bacteria > Campylobacterota > Campylobacteria > Campylobacterales > Arcobacteraceae > Halarcobacter. The sequence goes on along the minus strand of CBDEWB010000018.1, from coordinate 431,681 downwards.
AAACCATCATCATTAAACCTAAAATTGGGACAGGCACATAAATAACAGTTTAAGTCTTCATAATCATGACACTTTTTATTATCTTTATATAAAGGACAAAAATCAAGTTCTTTCTTTACCATATTATCAAATCTAAAATATTCAATAACTTCATCATTAGTGAGATTTTTTAATTTTTCTATTATCTTTGCATGTTTTTTACCATGTGCTTCAAACCACTTTATATATGACATTTTTACCACCTAATACTTATATTCTAACTTTTTACCACTTCTTGCTATTGATGCATTTATTTTATAAGGAATATTTGTAACAAAGTCTAAAATATTTTGAATCTCACAAACCTTTGTTTTACACTTTTTTGTCAAATGCATTGCTAACTTTTTTGTATCATTATCAGTTTTTACATGATTTATATATGTAAGTTCATTGATATCAATAAATTGATTTTTCACTACAAAAAAGATTTATATATTATCGTTATAATAAATAAAATAGATACTATAGTAGATAAATAGTAAACTATTTTACTTTTAAATAACATTTAAAATCTTTTGTAATTTTTTAATTTTATCTTGTGAATTTACAAATAAATTAATAAAACTATCATCAATAAAATCATACTCTATACAAGAAATTATATTTATATTATTATAAGAAAGAAGTTTTTTAAAATCATTTGAGTTTATATTTTTTAGTTTTATAAGCAATGAATTTGAACAACTATGAAAAATATAATCTATATATCTGTTATTCTGAAAGATTCTTTCTAACTCTAATTTATTTTTTATATTTATACTATTTGAGATAGATTTGAACTGATAATCTTTTAATGCCTCTTCTAAATATTTAATTTCAAAGTTTGATATTTTACTACTTGGTTCATATTTTTTTAATAGTTTTATATTTTTACAAGAAGAAAAAACTGTAGCAAGATTTAAACTCTTATTTGAATAAAATTTACTCATATCTTTGATAATATAAACTTTTGAATACTCTTTTATATAAGAACTTGCAGATTTTTCATTACAAAAATCTAATAAACTTTCATCTATTATAATCGTTGCTTCTTTATTAATCCAATACAAAAATAGTTTTTCAAAATCATAATAAGTACCATCTAAAAAAGATGGATTCATAAAAATAACGACACTTTTTTCTTTTATAGGTAAAAATAGATTCTCAAATCTATTGATTAACCTTACTTCATAATCTAAATTAGAAGCTGCATTTGTATATAAAGGAATACAAGGAGAGTAAATAAAACAATATTTTAGTTTAAAAAATTTTAGTAAAGAGTAAATAGCACTATTATAACCATTAAATAGCTCGATTTGAGCACTTTGTACTTTATATCTAGTGTCTAGTTGCTTTAATAAATTTGAGCACCCAGCAAGCTTAGAAGTATCTATTTTATTATAATCAATTTCTATACGAGGTTTTAAGAAATTAAGTTCATCTGTAAAATTTAATATTTCTTGCATATATAACTTCCTAAAAAGTATAAATATTTTTTAGGAAGTATATCCAAATTACAAATAATTTATTTAAAGTGTTTATTAATGATTTTCAAAAAATCTTTTGGATTTTTATATCCAACTATTTGCATAGATTTTAACTCTTTGTTATTTGTATCCCAAAATATTAAAGCAGGAGGACCTACAACTCTAAATTTTTTCTGAATTTCTTTATCTTCTTGGGTATTTCTTGTAACATCTACTCTTAAAAGAGTAAAATTTTTAAGTACTTTTATAACTTTTTTATTTTTAAAAGTAAACTCTTCTAACTCTTTACAAGAGATACACCAATCTGCATAAAAATCAAGCATTACGGCTTTCTTTGAAGCTTTTATTGCTAAAGATAACTCTTCTATATTTTTAACACTACTCCATTTTAACTCTTCACTTGAACTTGAAGAAGATAGAGTTTTTGAAGTTAATTTACTTAAAGGATATAGTGGATTAGTTGCACCACTTAAAGCTCCTATAAATAAAGTAATACCATATAGTAAAAGTACAATAGCAATAAGTCTAGCTAAGATATGTGTAAATATTTTTAAATATAAAGAAGCCCCTATAAATAAAAGAGCCCATAAATACATTAAAATCGTAGCATCTAAAACTCTATCTAACATCCAAACAGCAATAGCTAACATCACAATACCAAATATTTTTGATACATCATCCATCCAGCCACCAGGTTTTGGCATAAATTTACCAGCGCCTACACCAATTAGAAGTAGTGGTGCTCCCATTCCTAAGCTCATTACAAATAATGCAGCTCCACCTAAAAAGGCATCACCTGTTTGTCCTATATAAACTAAAGCACCAGCAAGTGGAGGAGCTACACAAGGACCAACTATTAAAGCTGATAAAAATCCCATAATAGCAACGCCAACTACACCTTGTTTCTCTTTTCCATCTGTTGTTTTATTAATCTTATTTTGTAAAGCTTGAGGAAGTTCTAATTTAAAATATCCAAACATAGAAAAGGCAAGTGCAATAAATATCCCTGCAAATATAGTAAGCACATATGGGTTTTGTAGTGCAACTTGTAAATTAGCACCAAATACACCTGCTAAAATTCCTGCTAAAGTATAAGCTAAACTCATTGATAAAACATAAATTAAAGATAAAAAGAAACCTCTACTAGCTGTTAAAGTACCGCTGTTACCTGCTTTTACAATAATTGAAGATAAGATAGGAATCATTGGAAAAACACAAGGTGTTAAAGATAATAATAATCCAAAACCAAAAAAGGTAGCAAGAATCAAAACAAAACTTCCATCTTTTAAAGTATTCGCAATGGTATCAGTTTCATTTAACTCTTCTGCTTCAAGCATATTATCTTCTATTATTGGACTTGATAAATTTGAAGTCGTCTTTGATGAAGCAGAAGAAGGAAGTTCTAGCTTAAAGATTTTACTCATTGGAGCATAACAAAGTCCTGCCGTTGAACAACCTTGAAACTCTGCTGTTATTTCATAATTTTTTGAATCAATTGAGTTCTTTAAAATATCAAAAGGAATATCAATACTTTGGTTTTTAAAATGAACTATAAACTCATGATACTGTTCTGGTTTAGGTATATCTAATTTTTTTGTAATATCTTCTTTTTTAGGCTTAGATATTTTAATTTTAAGTTTCTCATCATATAAATAAATATCTTTTCCAAGCTCTAAATTAAAAGTTAATTTACTATCACTTTGTACAAAATTTACTTTAAAAGCCTCTTCTGGTTCTAAAAAATTTTGCTCAATTGCAAATGCAAAAATAGAACAAAATAGAAGTAAAAATATTTTTCTCATAATCTTTTATCTCCTTATTTAAAATACTTTTTAGAATTTGATATTAATTCATCAACACTTTTTAGTCCAAGTTCTTTTGTTATAACTTTACTATTTTTGACATAAACTAAAGTAGGAATTTGTCTAACCTTATACTTCTTTACTAAATCTTTATGTTTCATAATGTCAATTTTATAAATTACAATATTTGAGGGTTTGACTTTATCAAACTTAATTAAGGTTTTATCTAAAATTTTACAAGAATGGCACCAGTCTGCATAGAAATCAAGAATTACATTTTTATTTTTTAATTTAGCTTCAATATTTTGAGGATTTAATTCTTCAAATGCATAAAGAGATATAATGCTAAACATAAACAATATTAATACTCTTTTCATATTATATCCTTAATTTTTTTCTTATTATAGTGAATCTTTGTAAAGAGTTTGTTGATAGATATCATTAAACATAAATTATAACAAAAAAATATTAAAGAGCCGCTAGTTCGTATCTTTAGCTGGACTCTTTATAAATTTTGAAAATAATATTATCTTTTTTATTCTCTATATTAAATCTTAAATTATCATATAAATAATAAATCTACATATAAGATACTTGTTTAAAAAACATTTATGATACAATATTTGCCTTAAAACAAGAGGCCTAAAATGAATAGACTAATAGACTTACCACCAAAAAGTGTTGAGTATTTGAAAAGTGATAAAATTGTTATGATTGATATTAGAAGAAAAGATGAGTGGGAAGCAATTGGAGTAATACAAGGTGCTTACAAGATTACTTTTTTTGATACTTATGGAAATGCAGATGTTACAACTTGGATGCAAAAATTTAAAAAACTAGTAACTTCTAAAAATCAACAATTTGTTTTAATTTGTGCACATGCTAATAGAACTAGAGTTATAGGCGATTTTTTAATTCAAAATCATAAATATACTAATGTTGCGCATCTAAAAGGTGGCATGGCAGAATGGTTAGAAGAACAAAAAGAAGTAGTTTTTAACTAAAAGACTCTTGATTTTAAGAGTCTTCTTTATCTTTACTTGCTTTTTGTAAAACTTTAATCACTTCATCTAAATTTTCATAAGGAATATGTGATTTCCACTCTATATCTTTACCATTCAAAGATATTCCGATACTTACAATATCAGAAGTCCCTTTTCCATATGGTTCAGTTACCTTTGAAATAGAAATAAGACCTTTCTTGGTTCCGTATAAAGAAAGTGTTGCTAATTCTGTTGTTGCCATTTTAAATCCTTATATTTAATTTTATTATTTATTTTACTAAAATTTACTTTTATTCTCTTAAAAATATTATATTAAAACAGTAAGTTTTTAAAAAAAGAATATTAATCTACTTTTTTAGCAATAACTTCTCCGTATTTTACTGGTTTGTTTATTAAGTTATTTAATTGCACAAAATTTTCTTCCCAAACCATAACTACAGTTGAGCCCATTTTAAAGTAACCTAAACAATCACTTTTTGTAACACTCAAATCTTCATATTTATAGACTTTTATATTTGTTGAATCCATATTAGTTTCAACTTTAGGCTCAAAAGAAAATACCATTTGTCCAACATTTAACGCACCTATAAAAACCATATAAAAAAGTTTATCATCATGAATACACTCTAAAATAACTCTTTCATTTTCAATAAATAAATCTAATTGTTTATTTAAATATTTTACATTTACAGGATAAAATTTTCCAGGAATATGAATTAATTTATTTATTTTAAAATCACAAGGAGCATGATATCTATGGTAATCTTTAGGAGAGAGATAAAAATTCATATAAGAACCATTTGAGATTTTATTAAAATTATCTGCACAATTATATGTTAACATCTCTTCAACTGAGTACTGCATACCTTTTATTTGTAAGATTAAGTCTTCTTCTAACGTTCCACATTGAGTTATGAAACTATCAGTAGGTGATATAAAAAGATTTTTATCTTCATTTATCTCTCTTGGAATTGCTAACTCTCTCGTAAATAAGTCATTTAATGAGTTATAATACTTTGCATTTCTAAACTCACTCATATTTAAACCTAAAGTTTTTACGTAAGTATTATTTATAAGTCTTTGTATAAATGAGGGGAATTTTGTGCTAGCAAAAACTCCAAAATATTGAGAAATGATATTTGTAATATGCATTGTGTTCCTTGTTCTAATGTTCAATTTCATTATTTTAGCTAAATTTATCTTGATTGTTACAAATATCACTCAACAAAGACACCGTATCACAAACACTTGGACACTTACAAATTTGAAATATTCTCTAACAACATTTTAGCATAAAGTGTCCATATACTACCCCAATATGTCAAGACAACTTTCTATAAAATCTAATTCCCACTATCAACTGTAACTTTATGCCACAATTTCATCTAATTTATTATAATGTACATCATTTATTTTCATACTATGAAAGTATACATTCATAGGTTTTTTATAATTTAAAGTTTGATGAAATCTTCTATAATTATAAAACTCCATATAATCTGTAACATCATTTTTCAATGTTGATATTTTGAAATATTCATTAAGATATATCTTTTCCACCTTTGCACTTCTCCAAAATCTTTCTATACATATATTATCTGTTGCTCTTCCTTTTCCATCCATTGAAATAATAATATTATTATCCTTTAATGTTTGAGTATGAATATAAGAGGTATATTGACTACCTTGATCGGTATTAAATATTTCTGGTTTTCCATATTTGGATAAGGCTTCATTTAGCACACCCATGACTAAGTCAGTATCCATTGTATTAGATATTCTCCATGATAATATGGCTTTAGAATACCAATCTATAATAGCTGCCATATAGACCATTCCCTCTTTTATTTTAATGTATGTTATATCAGTACTCCATACTTGATTTGCTCTTACTGTATCAAGTCCTCTAATTTTATATGAATGTTTAGGATGTTGTTTATCAGCCCAAGAAGTATTTGGTGGACGTACAACTAGTACAGCTCTTAAACTTAACTGTTTACGATATTGGCGTACTGTATTGATACAGACATTGTATCCACGTTCTAATAACTCTTTGTGTACTTTAATATAACCATAACATGGTATATCTACAAATATTTTAACTATCTCATTTTTAATATCTTGTTTTATAGGATTTACCATAGGTACATAAAATAAATTACTTCTATTATAATTAAGTAGTTTACATTGTTTTACAACTGAAATTATTTTACTATCTGTTTTATCTACTAACTCTTTTTTATAGCTAGAGTCCAAGCTCTTTAACTTTCCCACAGCCCACTCATTCTCTACAGTTAATTGACCTACTACTTTTGCATATTCATCAAGTTTTGCTTGTAATTTTATATTTTCTTCTTTATATTCTTTATATTCTTTAACTGCTTTAGCAGGTTCCATTGCAACTACTGCATTATTTAAAAATATCTTTTTCCAGTTTTGCAAATTCTTCGGTGTTATATTATTTTTACTTGCAATTTGTGTTAATGTTTTGTCTTCTTTTAAAAGTTCTAGTACTAATCTTGTTTTGAATTCAGCACTATAAACTGTTCTTGTTCTGCTCATATTATTATCCTCTATTTTTATTGTTTAATTTTACTATTTTAAGAATTAAACTTTAGAAAGAATTGTTTGTTTTTCTTGGGGTAGTATACAATACATATTTAAATTTACTCATTCCTTTGCTTTTATAATCTTCTTTGAAAAATTTATAGTTAAATATATCAATTATATTATGATATTTTAAAACTTGAATAGCTCTTTCTTTGGAACTATTTGTAACTAAAATAATTTTATGAACTTTAGAAAATTGTTTTATAATTTCAAAAGCTAAAGGATTAATTCTAGTTTTATTTAAATATTTATCATATAAAGATTTTTTTATTTTGATTATATCTTCATATTCTTGAAGTGTTAATGATGGAATAAGTGGATATAAATTTTCTTGTGTAAATCTGTCGTTATTTTGATAAAGTAATTTTAAATCTAAATTTTTAATTTTTTGAATTGCTTCTTGATATGATAAAAAATTAGCTTCATCAGTATCTATTAATGTTCCATCTAAATCAAAAAATAAAATACTATTACTTTTGATATTTTGTTTAATTTTTTGGATATATTTCATTTTCACCTAACTATTAGTTAATCGACATTTTAGCACAAGTAATATTCAATTACAAATAAAAATAACGACTGAACTGAGGGACAAAGCGATTTGACGGCTTTATAATTTTAAATTACTTGGAATTTTATTCGACAAGTAAAAGCTTAAAAAACTGTGCTATAGCCTTGTTCTCTCCTGTGTTTTGTTGTGCTTAATGTCCATAAAACTTTAAACTCCAAGATATAAAAGTGCCATTATTGTCTTCTTTTAAATCTTTAACTTGTAGTTTCCAATTTCCTTTTGTATTTTCATTTAAATGTCTCATTGATCCAAATCGCCAATTGTTATACCTAAAGCTACCCTCAAATGCTTCACTATGTTTTTCAGATAATATACTGCTTGTACCCTGTGGTGAAACTAATGTTATTTCCAAATCACCAAGTCTATCATGGTCTTTAGAATCAAAGTAAATATCTATAAATTCAATTGACATATTTTGTTCTATATCTATAATACTACTTATTCCTATTGAATTATTATCAGGAATTGAAATATTTACATCTTGTGATTTTTCAATAATTTTCTCTTGGGGTATATTTACCCAATTCAAAGCTAATTCTATAGCTTTTTTTGCATTTATTAACCCAAAGCCATATTTATGATTAATATGTAAACTTGCCCCATTTAAACTCCAGTCATTATCTTCTATATCATTTTTAGTAGCACTCTGTGCTACTATTATTCTAACATCTCTCCATGATAAATTAGGATTAGCCTCTAATATTAAAGCAATAACACCACTTACTATTGGAGCAGAGGCAGAAGTTCCACTGAAGTTTTTGGTATAGTTTTGGTCTTCATAGTCATTAGAAAAAGTTTTGGGATTATATCCGTTTTCCCCTGTAACATCTGTCGTAACTATTCCAACACCTTCACTACTACCTTTTGAAGGAGCCACTACAATTAAAGTGGCTCCTATTTCAGAATAGTGTGCTTTTTTACCAAATTCATCAACTGCACCTACTGGAATAGTGTATCTATTATTTACTAAACCACTATAATTTACATTATCTGTTGGTAAATTATTATCACTACTTGAACCATTTCCAGCACTAAATACATAAATTATACCTTTACCATTTCTACCATATTTTACACCATCTTTTAAAGCTTCTTCTTCGATACTTCTTAAAAACAATGGTTCTCCCCAAGAGTTAAAATCTCCCCAACTATTATTTGAAATCCAGACTTTTTCTTTATTTCTTATGAAAGCATCTGCTATATTACTAATAGATGGAGCTTTTAATGCATTGTATCCTATTACTTTGGCTTGTGACGCAATTCCTTTTATTCCTTTACCATTTCCCTCAACTCCTGCTATTATCCCAGCACATGCAGTGCCATGATTTGCATCAGTAAAACTATATTCTTCCGTAAGATAACTATAACTACCAACTCCAATATTTTCTTTTAAATCTTCGTGAAAAATATCTATACCATTGTCAACAATAGCTATTAATACATTTCTACCCTTATATAAACTATTTTGTAAGTTTATATCAATATATCCATCTTTTGAGCCATCTAAATACCATTGGTCTTTTTTTAGGGGGTCTTCTTCGTAACTATTTCCATTACTGCCACCACAACCGATAAAAAATAAAGTTAAGAATATAATACTTGTAAATTTCATTATTTTAAATACATCCAATCTGGATAAGATGATTTGATATTATCTTCATTTTCATATATTATATTTGCTATTTCTAAAGAATTATTATCTAAACATTCCAATATATAAAATCCGCTTCCAATATTCATTCTTTTTATTAACTTTAAATTATATTTATTTAGTATATTATTTAAATTATTATCTATAATAGATTTATTAAAAGCTAAAATAATATTATTTGTTAATATCATTTGTTTAGCTTTAATATTTTGGGAGCTACTATATATTGTAGAGTTATGTATATTACTATACCCTGTATTATAAATTTTTACTTTATTATTGTCACTGTACCAATACAAATTATTTGCCAAAAGTTGAAAGCTTAAAACTAAAGTTATTATTAAATACTTCATTTTTTCTCCAAGTATAATATTTTAATACCAATACTGCAAACTACTAAAGCCAATGACATATTATAAATTATAGAACTTATAATATGTTTTTCCATTAGAATAAGTGATAAAATAAATCCAAAAATTCCTGTTATAAAAATATATGTATTAGTAATAATTAAAGTAGTTATTTTTATATTGAAATTGATTTTTGGTAAAAATTTATCCATTAATCCACCAATAATAACTACCCATTGTATCAATCCACCTAAATATCCTACTGCTACAACAACAGAATAAGTTTGACCAAGTAATTGCATAACTTCCTCTCCAATAATTGAAATAGGTATAGTGGATATTATGATAAATACATAAATATCTTTTAAATTTCCATAAGTATTTAAAATAAAAAATAAAAAAATAAAAGTCCAAACTATAAATAAAATATTTTTATAAGTTATTGTAAAAAAAATCATAAGTTATTAACTCTCATATGATTGGTATGTATGCTTTTTTCAGTAGATATATCTATACCACTCATTCTAATATTATAAGGCTTACTAAATTTAGTAAAATTTCTATTTGCAACTATGATATAAGCATTTCTATATCTATCTTCTGTAAAAGATAAAATAAAATTATCGTTTGTAAATCCAACAGTTGAAAGTTCAAATTTTTTATCTAAATTTATATCTATTGTAAAAGTATCTATTATCTTATTTTGCTCAATATTATACTTTATAACTTTTCTAGACTTTGTAAATATATACAAATTTTGTTTATCTAGACTATTTGCATAAACTATATCATCTTGTGGTAATTTTTTTACAAAAGATAGTTTTTTATCCTTTATTTGATATATCGCACCTTTTTTAAACTTAACTGCTCGAGTACTGGTTCTACTAGTTGCAGTATCCCAACTTTTAGATGATGTTATAATGTAATAAATACCATTTACAAAAAGCCTAACAGTTTTTTTTGGCAATTTTAATTCTTTTATATTTAGTTCTTTATCTTCAATACTTGCATCCCACAAATTTACTGATTTTTTAGTTTTTAAGTTTATCTTCAAGAAAGAATCTGCATATACATATAAGTTGTCGTTTATAATTTCAGATTTTGACCACATTCCAAAAGGGTAAGTTGTAGTTATTTTATTTTTATCTAAGTCAAAGAATTTATCTTCCGTATAATGATACCATTGTTTACCATTCTTATAATCTCTTATTTTTATTTTATCTATTTGTTTTTCATTTATTGGATCTAGAATATACTTTTCAGGAAATATATTATTCTTTGGAATATAGCCATATTTTTTATTATCAACAATAGCATTTTTTACACTAGCTGTACTATAAATAAATCCATTTTTATATTTAGCAACAATTCCATTAAATCCTTCATTTGTTTTATATAGTTTTTCAGAATTATTTTTAAGATTAAAAGTGATAATTCCTTCATCTAATCTCTCTTTTTTATTTTTATTTTGAATCGCAACTATAATATTTCTCTTGCAGTCATAAAAAGCATTTTTTCCATGATTAAAGCTTTTCAATAAATTGAATTTCGTACTATTATTTTCATGCTCAAATAATAATATTTTATTACCATAGCCAGACAGTACAAATGTGTTTTCACACTTTTGTACTATTTTTATAGTATTTGTTTTGTTGGAACAACCGACTAATAATAATGAAATTAAAATAAATAAATATTTCATAATTATCTATTTTGACTATCAAACATTGAAACAGATGAATGATTTGTTATATCTCTAGGCCATACATACCAACCTCCATCACTATCTAAATTAACACCTCTATTGTTAAATCCTTGCCATATTAAGCCAGAGCAATAAGTTTCATTACGATTACTTTTTCCGACTAAAAGACCATATCCTGTAGTGCCTACTTTATCGTAAGCCCAATTGATTACATTATTTCTTTTCCAATCTGATGATCCCCAACCTCTGTAGTACCACCCTTCAATTCTAGTCCATCCATCGTTACCATCTTCATTCATATATTTAGTAACACCTCGATGTCTTTGTACTCCAACACTTGGCATAGAATCTATAACTGTATCCTCTCCATAACTTTCATCAATTAAACCCATATGCCCGATTCCAGCAGCTCCATCTGTCCAGAAGAAATCTGCATTCCACCAATTCCAATTATCTATACCACTAAATTGTGGCTTAGCTAGTTGGTCTAGCGATGTTGGATTGTTTTTTCCTCCTCCATTTTTCATAGCAGAAGAATAAGTAATTGTTTTTGTAGCTTTACCTGGTAAAGGATATGGAAGATTATAATCTTTTACTAATTCTTCTTGTTCTTTTTTGTACTGATCTTCTCGTCTTATTGACACTTCTATACTTTCTTGCGATTGGGAAGATATCACCCTTGTAATATTAGTATCCTCTGCAATAGTTTGATTTTGTTCAGGTGTATTATAGACACCATCTTGATACTCTTCTTGCATAGACTGAGTCATCGCACCTATTTGACCGCTATAATATAATACATTCATTGCAGTATTAAGTTGAGATATTGCATTTTGAACATCTTCACCTTTTGCATGCTGTAATGCAAATCCATTTGCCATCATTTGAAGTTCTGGTAACATCATTAATTTTAGTTCATCTGGTAATCCGTATTCACCAAAGTAATTTTGGTATAACCAATCTGCATTTGTGTATCTTGATAAATCATTATTACCTTCTGTATCTCCACCATATTCAACTAATGGATTATTTTCATTTTGTGTGCTACTATTACCACACCCACTCAAACTTAAAGCAGTTACAACTGCTAAACTAATTCCTATTTTTTTTAAATATTTTCATTATTTACCTTTCCTTTTTTAATATTTTAACAACACTTTTTTAATACTAATTACTTTTTTCATATTCAAGGTGGAATATAAAATTTCAAATCAACCATAAATGCTTCTTTTTTAGAACGTTTGAGTTGAAAAACAAGGTGGTATAAATACTTTGAAGTTCAAACTATTATTTAAGTTACTTTACAAGATAAAAGCTTAAATAATCGCAGGGTAACCTTGTTTTTCTTTCCAACGTTTTGTTATATGACTTCATCTATGCTAGATTATTTTGTTCTTTGTATCTCTTATAAAATAATGGTATTCCCCATCCAAGAAGTGGATATATGAACCATAAATGTTCTGTACTTGTAATCATATTTATTGTAAATAACATTAAATTAACTAAAATAAAAATAATTATTTTTTTATCTTTTTTAGTTTTATTTTGATTTGTTGTTTGATTATCTGTATTTCTTAATTTTTTTTGTAATTCTTTAATATCTAATTTAAAAGCTGAAGCTAATAAATTTAATGATTCTAAACTAGCATTATCATCTTTTTCTATTCTTTGAATAGTTCTAGTACTTAAATTTGTTAAATCTGCTAGTTTTTCTTGAGACCAACCATTTTCTAATCTTAGGTTTTTAATAATCATTTTATTCTCCGTGAAAATTTAAATTGATTATAGTATATTTTTTACTTTGTCAGTTACGACACTTTGCTGACAATTGGCTACTTATCCTATCATATAACGCTTGAAGTGAGGGACGATGGCGATAGTCGGCTTAACTTTTTGCCTTTTCTAGTTTCTAAATGCGAAACTTAAAAACTCGAATAATCGCCGTTGTAGCCTCGTTCCTCTCCTCTGAGACTGTGAAAGAACTCAATCCCAAGTTATATAAAATATTCTAGCAAATTTACCCTAAAATCAACTAAAAATAACCATCTTAAAACCATTAAAAAGGTATAATATATACTATATAAAGGCTAATATATGAGTATATATAAAATAGGTTTACATAGAAATCAACAATTAATATTCCCACCAAGTTTAGATGAACTAGTTGATGAAAATAATATGACAAGAGCAATAGATGAATATGTAGAAATATTAAATATATCTGATTTAAAGATTAAAACCAAAAAAAGTTTAATTACTGATGGTCAACCAGCATTCCATCCAAAATTATTATTAAAAATATATATTTACGGATACTTAAATAAAATAAGAAGTAGTAGAAAACTAGAAACTGAAATAAAAAGAAATATTGAGCTGATGTGGCTAACACAAGGATTAATACCTAGCTATAAAACTATAGCAAACTTTCGTAAGGATAATCCAAAAGCGTTACAAATAATATTTAAAGAGTTCTCTCTTTTATTAAAAGATATAAATTTAATCACAGGTGAACTAGTAGGAATTGATGGAGCATTTTTAAGAGCTAATGCTTCAAAAAATACTCTTATTATGAAGAAAACTGTACAAAATGATTTATGTAAAATTGATAAAGAGATAAAAAGTTATATGGAACTTTTGAAAGTAACTGATAACCAAAATATTAAAGATATAGCTATTTCTACTGAAGATACTCAAAAATTAAAAGATAAAAAAGTAAAACTTCAAAAAGATATAGATCTTTTAGATAGCCTAGGTAAAAACCAACATAATAAAACAGATAAAGATGCCAATGTTATGAGTAAACCTGCTCATAATTTAATGGCTTACAATTCACAGATTGCTGTTGATAATACTTTTAAATTTATAGTTGCAACTGATATATCTTGCAATGGTCACGATTTAGACCAATTATATAATATGGCTATAAAATCTAAAGAGATAGTAGATAATCCAGATATGATAATCACTGCTGATAAGGGTTACTATAGTTCAGTAGAGATTAAAAAATGTGTTGATGATGGTATTGAAACAATTGTACCTTTGCGAAATACAGCTACAAAAAAGAAAATTAAAGATTCAAAGTTTAGTAAAAATCAATTTACTTACAATCATAAAGATGATTGTTATATCTGTCCAAATAATAAAATACTTGATAATTCTGGTTCAAAATATCAACGAAATAATAGAAGCTTAGATGTCTATAGATTATCTAGTATAATTTGTAAATCGTGTCCTTTAAAATCATCTTGCCTTTCTGATAAAACTAATTATAAACAAATGTATAGATGGGAGCATGAAACTATCATTGATGATTATACTATAAAAATGAATACTCAAAAAGCTAAAGATATAGTCAAAAAAAGAGGTTCTATTGTTGAACATCCTTTTGGAACAATAAAAAGAACTTTAGGTTGGGATCACTTTTTAGTTCGTTCTAAAGACACGACGAAGTCTTGATTTATAAAAAGTACTTGGAGAAAATTCACTTATTATGTTTACCTATAATTTTAGAAGACTTTTAAACCTAATAGGGATAGCTTTGTTTAAAAAACTGTGTTTAGCCATTAAAAACAAGGATTTAACCCAAATAAGAGAAGATATAGCGGAATATATCTTGGTGTTTGGGCTTTGTTTGGCTTATTTTTTACTAAACTTTTTATTTTTACAAAGTTCTAGAAAAAATATTAAATATTTAAAAATTTAACTTGTATTTTGACTGTAAAGTTAGCTTATTTGGGACTAAATTCACAGTCTGTAGGATTTGTTAGAAGTCTTTACAGTAGAGTTTCAATTGTATCATCTAAAATTGTTAAATCCCATCTATATGATAAAAATTGTAATATTTTTTCACCTCTTTCTTTGATTTCAATGGATGTCCATTTAATATTTTTACTTACTTCAATTTCACAATAACTACCATTTGAAAAAACATCTTTTTTATTCTTTTTGTCATAATCTTTTGCATTAAAGCAATTGTTTTGTAGGCTAGAATTTTTAGAATTTGATAATAAAACTAAATTTCCTAAAGAATGAAGATTACGATATTTTTCTTTTTTATTTAAAGATGAAAATTCACTAATCCAACATTTATCTTTTGGATTTTGTGGATAAATATGTTCTATTGTATCTTTATTGATTTCTTCCCATTGCAATTTAGTTTCACCTTTAGCTTCTTCCTGTAAATATAATTCATACTCATAAAGTAAATATTTTAAACCTTTCCAACTATACCAACCCTTATCGTCTTTAAAGTGATTGTTTATAGTATTTTCAAAAGCTTTTAAATCAACCCATTTGTAAGTATTGTCATCAGAAAATAATTCACTCTTAATATTTTGAATTAATTTATTACTATCTTTATTTATAAAAAATTTATTGGCATAACTATAAATTCTATTATTTCCTGTATCACCTCTTCTGCTTGATACTGTAAAAACTAAAAATGTATATGTTTCTGCTAATTTTAATATTTCTACTATTTGATTAGTGTTAACTTTTTCTACCAATATTGCCATAATGATTGGCTTAAAAGCACTAAAACCAATTCTATTGAGTTTAGATAGCCATTTTTTTATTTGCTCGTCATAAGATGATTCATTTGGATTTTCAATATGATAGTATTCTATAATTGATTTTTGAATATTTAAAACATAATCTTTTATATCATCGTAATTAATATAAATATCTTTGATGTCTTTTTTCATATCTTTCATCATTTTTTCTAATTCATCAAAATCTTTTCTATATTTATTTAAAACTTTTTGTTGTGTGAAGTGCTTATTTAATAAAAAATCTTTTTCTACATTTGCTACACCTCTATCATAAGTAAAATACATTATCCAATGATCTTTTAGAAATTTATCATCACTTATGATTTTATTTGGATTCTTGCCTAAATATTCATATATTGTTTTCCAAGAGTTATTTATATCTTTTCTTAAATTATCAATTTCTTCTTTATCATGTCCTTTTAACAAAGTGGTTAAATATATTAATCTATTTTTTAACAACTCTAAAGTTGTTAGTGGCTTACCTCTATTATTCATTGTTTCAAATGTAACAAATTCATCTAATTCATCATCAATTTCATAAAAATTAAATTTTAACTGTTTGATAACTTTTTTAAATAATATTTCTAAATCATCTTTACTTAGTTTTTCTATTTTTTCTATAAATAAGTCTTTTGTAAATTGAAGATTTTTAGTATATAATGTTTCACTTGCCACGCTATAACATTCTGTATCTTCTAAATCTAATATTCTAGTTTTGAAATAACAATCACTAGGATTATCTTTTTCATATCCAAAAATAACTTTTATATTTTTACCTTCTTTACCAGTTTTTCTAAAAAGAAATTTTTTTACATAATCACTTTTTTCTTTATCCTCAATCCAATCTTCATTATCAAAATTATCTAAAATCACTTTTATTAATATCATAATAGTTGTAAGTCTTTGCTGTCCATCTATAATATGATAATATTCATCTTTTTTTTCAACAGTAATCATTCCAGTATAATGAATTCTTTTATCATCTAAATTATTTAAATCACTCCAGAAATCATTAATTTGAAGTTTCCCCCAAGCATACCCTCTTTGATAATCAGGAATACGAAAAATCTTATCATTGAAAAGTTCTGATAATGTTTCTAAATTATTACTTGCCATCTTTTTACTCCTTGCTTTGACTTAACGCCTGAAGTGAAGGACAAGATGGATTTATGCAAGAAATATTTGGACTTTAAAGTATCTGACTTGATACGATAAAAGCTCGGTATTTTCGCAAGGTAATCTTGTTCTCTTCCTCTGATTTGTTGTCTAACTTGTTAATTTATACAGAAAAATCAAAATAATATATTCCTTCATCTTGTAGTGAAATATCTATATTTGTTCTTCCATATCTTTGTAAATCATCAATACTTACAGGTTGTCCTGATGGAACGCCTAGTCTATGTCTAAGATATTCACCCATTAAATTTTTTCTTGGAAATGATGTGATTTGTTTTGGATATTTTAATCCATTTTCATCTTGACTACCTTCTAGTAGTCCATCCATAATCATTCCATCATCCCAAATTATTTCAATAGCATCATTATGTCTATTTGGTTTTCCACCTACATTAGTCATAATAGCAAAATCTTGTTTTGGTGGAAATAAGTTTGGATATTGTCTTATATAATCTTTTTTAATAGCTATATATGCATCATTTGGTGTTACATTTCCTTGCCCTTGTCCCCAATTTAGTCCACTTGCAGGATGAAGAATATCTCCCCTACCTAATAATGACATTCTACAGAATTGGGTTGAGATTTGAATATTTGGTGTTGTAACAATTTTTCTATTTTTTGCTGTTAATTCTATATCTGTACATAGTATAGAATTAACCATTACTCTGTCAATATATTCATGTAGTGGTTGAAAAGTATCATATGTAGTTTCTGCTAATATTTCACGATATGGTGTTGCTAACCCATTTGTAGAAAAATTTGCTGAACCTATTAAAGCATGTTGTATAACATGTTGATTTTTCCATATATAACATTTTGAATGAATGGGGATAGTCGAATAATAAATATTTACATTTGGTACATTTATTTGAGTTTCTACTAATGCATTATGTAATCTATGTTGAATACCCTTATCTCCATACATACCATAAATTACAGTTGAATTTAACGGTAACTGTTCTAATCTTGAAACAGGACTAGGTCCTAGATAACCTGATAATATAACTAATTCATCAGAACGAACTGTTTGATGTCTATGAAAAATTATTTCTTCTAAATTTGTGTTAAATAACATTAATAATACCTTTCTAATAAAATATCAACTGCAAGTGCTATTTTTTTTGCCAATAACGGTGGTACGGCATTCCCTATCATTTGATAACAAGCTCCTTGACTTCCAATAAATTCAAAATCATCATCAAAAGTTTGTAGTCTTCCTGCTTCTCTTGGTGTTATACTTCTTGATTGATTATAATCTGGATGAATATGTCTTAATCCATCTTTGTATAAATGAGCTGGTATTGTATTACTTTGTTTATCATAATTTAATACATTATATTTATGAAATAATGATTTTTTACCAGTTTTTTCATAATATAACTGTTTTAATGAGTTCACATCAGGATATTTTTTTGAGCCATTTTGAACATCATAAGCTAATTCATTAAAAATTTCTATATCTCTTTGACTGTGAAATCTTGGTTTATGATTTTTAATATCAGATTTATTATTATGTGAGACTCTTTTATTATTTAATTTTTCATCATCATTTAATGGATATAGTGGTTCTAAATCTCCTATGGCTTCTTTTACTGTAATTTTTTTATTTACTTTCAAAGAAGGTAATATATTTAAATAAAAATCATTTAATATCTCTTTTGGATTATGATTTGTGTGCTCTTTACTAATTCCTATGATTATTACTCTTTTTCTTATTTGTGGTACACCGTAATCTGAAGAATCTAATAATGCAATTTTTCTTAAATCAGTTGCTATAATATAACCTTCTTTTTCAAAGTCATCACGTATTCTATCAATAATATTTACACCATCAGGTCTAGCACTTAAAATTCCTTGAACATTTTCAAAAACGAATAGTTTAGGCTTAAATTTTTGTACGACTTTTAAATAATTTTCAAATAGATAATTTCTATAATCACATTTCATATTGTTTTTATCTTGAACTCTTCCTGCTATAGAATATGCTTGACAAGGAGGTCCTCCAATAATTATATCAATATTTGTATTGTTAATTAATTTTTTTAATCCAATATGTTGACCATATTCATCATCATTAAATCCATTTAATAATTCATCCATTCTTTGTATATCAAAATGTAAAACTTTGTCATCAGTATTTTTTATTTTCCATTTAGTTTTTAGTCTATGCTTTAATGTATTACTTGCATTTTTATCCCATTCAACAAAAGCATGAGGAGTATATTTATTTGTTTGTTCAAATCCATCAGTTAATCCTCCACAACCTGCAAATAAATCTATATAATTATATTTTTTCATTATAGTATTTCTTTTAATTTCATAGCTATATGGTAACCCAGTAATGGTGGTACTGCATTTCCAACTTGTTTGTATTGTTGTGTTTTTGTACCTAAAAAAATAAAATCATCAGGAAATGATTGTAATCTAGCATTTTCTCTTACTGTTGGTACTCTATTAAATTTATAATGAAAATGATTTCTATGACCAGTATCTATAGTCTTTGATGGCTTTTTACTATGGTATCTTGTCCATGCTTCATTAAACTTTCTACTTTCTCCTACTCCTTTTGGTAAGTCTTTATGATTTCCACCTTCTGGAACTTGGGATATTACATCTTTTACTAAATCAGTATGCTGTGTTCCAATATGATTATTTATAATTTTAGAATTTTTTCTCATCTTTTGTTGATAACTAGATAATGGTTTTGTAGAGTATTTACTTTGATTTACTCCTAAATTATATTCTAGTGTTGGTAAATCAGAAATAGCATCTTCACAAGTTACATAATTCTCTTTTTTTAAAATTTCTTTTGGAAATTCAAATGTACTATATTTGTCTTTATCTAAACCAACAAAGAAAAGTCTTTTTCTTATTTGAGGTACTCCAAAATTAGGAGCATATATAATATTTGAATTATAAGTATATTTATTTTTTTTAAAATTCTTTTCTATTTCTATTTTTGCTTTACCTTTATATAACGTAGCAAGTCCTGGAACATTTTCAATAATAATAGCTTTTGGTTTGTTTTTTAATAGCTTTGCTATTTTAAAAACTGAATAAAATAATTCATTTCGTTCATCATCTTCATTTCTTGAACCAGTCAATGAAAAACCTTGACAAGGTGGTCCTGCAATAATAACATCAACTCCACCTTGGTCATCAAGAAATTTTACAATTTCTTGAATATTATCATCACATGATAAGTCTTTTACAAATGCTTCTGAATTTGTATGATTATGTTTAAAGGTATCTAATGCAACTTTCACATTATCAATTCCTAAAACTACATCAAATCCAGCTTCTTGAAATCCATAAGAAAATCCACCACATCCCGAAAACAAGTCTAATACTTTCACTACAATTCATCCTTTTTTTATGTAAATATTATTATAGCTAAAAGACTTTTGTAATATGATAAATTGAATTTTCTAGATGATAGACAACGCCCTAACTGAAGGACAAGTGGGCATAACGGTAGAAATATTTGAATTCTAATATTTCTTTATGCGACACTTAAAAGCTCAAAACTGCCGTTTGTATACTTGTTCTCTTCCTGTGATTTGTTGTATCTGCCTTACTATGACGGTTTATTTTTGTTAAATATATTTAAAATTATAATTGTGTTATTGTTTAAATCAACTTCATAAATAATAGTATATTTTTTAAAAGTCATATCTCTAATTTCTTCATCATTAAAATAAAATGACTTTCTGAATTTGTATGGATAATTTGGTAAATTTTTAATTTGCTCAAATAAATCTTTTCTAAATTTTTTTGAAGCTGATAATTTATCTTTTGCTATATACTCTAAAATTGAATTAAAATTTATTTCAAACTTTTTATCAAGTTTAATTTGCATATTTTAATTCTAGTTCTTTTTCAAATTGATTTGTTTTATTTTCAAAATCTTCAAATGATGTTAGTTGGCTATCGCCACTCTTAATATTATTTCTTATTTGTTGTAATTCTTCTTGACGTTCGTAGAAATATGGGTCATACTCTAAATTTTTATCTTCTTTTACTGTTATATTTGAATTATGTTCTTGAACATAGTTCATAAAGTTTTGAATATAATTGTCTTGCACTTGTACTGCTAAAGTTTGCATAATATACTCCAATGATTTATTTATATATTATTTTACCAAAAATATATATAATAAATGATTATTTTTAATATGGTAAGCTAAATTTATGAAAATGTGCATTAGTCATTTTCTTTCCATCACCATTTTTATGAAATACTCTTGTTCTACCATTAGCAATATTATTTTTGAAATTTATTTCTGTTTTTATTTTGCCATTTTGATAATAATCTTTTTTCTTTCCATTGATTTGGTCATTAAGATAAGTTATTTCACTTTTTAAAGTACCGTTATTATAATATGATGAAGTAAACCCATTTAATTTATTTTTAAAAAAAATACCTTTGTATTTTAGATTACCATTTTTAAAATAAGATTTAGATAATCCATTTTGTTTTCCATTAATATAATTAACTTCTTTATCTAATTCACCACTAACTAAATATCCTTTTGTTAAACCATTTAATTTATTATTTTTAAAATATCCTATTGATTGTAAGTTACCATTCTCGTAATATGTTTTTGTAATTCCATTTTTTATATTATTTTTAAATGATGCTTCATATTTTATATTTCCATTTGTAAAATAATCTTTTTTCATTTCTGCTAATAATGATATATCAGTTAGTAGTAAAATTAAAAATATATTTTTCATTTAGTATTCTCCTAAAAGTTAATAATCTATTGTAGCATATAAATATATAGATACAACGCTTCATATCTAACTTGTTATAATACTTTTACAGAGTTTGATAAAGTAATATATCGGATAACGCCTAAAGCGGTTAATTAAACTTAAATTAGAATATTAGTTTAAACTAGCTTGTAAGTCAGTCAGATAGTTACATTACAAATTTGAGTAGCGACTAGATCAGTTTTTGTTAATCTTATTAGTTTTTATAATTTATAAAACATAAAATAAGATAAAACTAGATCGTATTTATGAGGCAAAATTATATGTAACAAAGCTACTTTAAAATCACCTATGAGAGTATTTAAACTCATAGGCTAACAAGCTCTCAAATTTAAATTAAAGTGAGGCTTACGATGTATAATTCTATCGGATTGGATATAAGTAAAAGATTAATTGCAGTGCATATACCTATAAATAATACAGATATTGAAATCAATAACAATATAACTGGTATGAGAAAATTAATATCTAAATTAAAAAAGTTATAAAAAAAAGAGTATGAAGATTTAGTATTTATATATGAACCAACTGGAAGTTATTCAAGTATATTAACTAAATTTTGTAATAATAAAAATATAAAATGCTTTATAATTAACCCTAGCCAATTTTCTAATCATGCTAAAGCACTAGGACAAAGAGTAAAATCAGATAAACTAGATGCTCAAGTATTATCTAAAGCTATTCATCTAGCACGGAAAGGTGAAATTAAAGTACCTGTATATAATGAAGTGGTTGAAGAGATAAAAGAGCTTATGGGATATTATAAGTTTACAACTAAACAAAGAGTACAAAATTCTAATCATCTTGAAGCATTAAAAGCTAAAGATGGTTCAAAATATGCAATAAAAGATTTAGAAAAGAATATCAAATATTTAAAAGAAAAAGAGAGTGAAATAATATATAAAATTAAAATTATTATTGCAGCAGATGATGAATTATTACAAGGGTATAATAATATAACATCTATTACAGGTATAGCTGATATAGGGGACATTGCATTACTTCACTTATTTATAAAATATCCAAATGCAAACCAAAGACAGATAACATCCTTAGCAGGATTAGATCCAATAGATAAAAGTTCAGGTACATCAATACAATCAAAATCAAAAATTAGTAAAGCTGGTTCAGTACTTGTTTAGTCCCTAATTCTCATGGAGTCAGCTATTATTTTATAAAAGGAGTAGATTTATGGGAAATATACAACACTCTAATGCCAAGACGACGCCAAGAATTCGAAAAGAAATACAAGAGTCTCAAGAGACAATCACAGAGTTAGCTGCAAGATTGTCCCTTAATCCAAAAACAGTAACAAAATGGAAGAATGCCAATAGAATCACTGATAAAAAAAGTGGACCGACGATAGCAAGGTCAACAGTACTAAGTCAAGAAGAAGAACAAATAATTTGTGAGTTTAGAAGAGTTACCAAGTTTGCACTAGATGATGTTTTTATAGCCCTGATGGATGAGATACCTAAAATGACAAGGTCAAACTTACACAGATGCTTGCAACGTCATGGATTAAGCCGTTTGCCCAAAGAACCCCGTGATAAAACAGAAAAAAAGAAGTTCAAAGAGTATGATATAGGATATGTCCATATAGATATTTCAGAAGTTCATAGTGAAGAAGGCAAAGCCTATATGTTCGTAGCTATAGATCGTGCTACTAAGTATACTTATGTGGAAATTCATGAAAGAATGACTCAGGCTATCGCTTGTTCATTCTTAGAAAACTTTATACAAGATATACCTTTTAAAATCCATACTATTTTAACAGATAATGGAGCTCAATTTACTTATGCACTTCTAAGTGAACATTTAAGACCAAAAGATAAGATTCATCCTTTTGATATAGTATGCCAAAAGTATAAAATAGAACACCGTTTGACTAAGTTTAGACATCCCTGGACTAATGGTCAGGTAGAAGTGATGAATAAAGTTCTTAAAGAC
The DNA here is from genome assembly GCA_965243765.1 of Halarcobacter sp. Classification (GTDB taxonomy): domain Bacteria; phylum Campylobacterota; class Campylobacteria; order Campylobacterales; family Arcobacteraceae; genus Halarcobacter. The sequence goes on along the minus strand of CBDEWB010000018.1, from coordinate 408,031 downwards.
CATACTGTGAAACTTTTTCATTATGAGACCTTAAAAGCTCTAAAGTTACACTTGATGAGCTTTCTTCTTTTATATAATTATCAGAAAAAACTCAAAGCTTTAAAGTATAAAACACCTTATGATACAATGTCTCAAATATTCAGGAAAAACCCAGAGTACTTTAAGTTGAATCCTTTGAGTAAGTCTTTGGGACTAAACAAGTACTTTATAGAGGTTCGATATTTTTAGGTGCAATGAGTGCAATTAGATATGATGATAATTTTAAAATATTTTTTGATAGATTAATATCAAAAGGTAAACATACTACTTGCGTACAAACAGCTGTTATGAGAAAGATGATAATAATCGCTCATTCATTATATAAAAATAATAAAAGATATGATAAAGATGTATATAAAAAAGCAGTAGGTATAAATTAAATATTATGAATTATAGGAAAAATACAAGAGTTAAATCTTGAAAAAGGCAGGTGTTACTTATGGTAATAATTTAGTTGAATTATTTAAGTTTTTAGTAGATTTTAGGTAGCGACTGACTTGAGAGACATGGCGATTTAACGTCTTTTATATTTAATCTTTTAAGTATATCAATGCGATACTTAAAAGCTTGATATTTTCGCGACTTTTAGCTTGTTTCTCTCCTAGGAGACTGTGAAAGAACTCAATCCCAAGTTATATAAAATATTCTAGCAAATTTACCCTAAAATCAACTAAAAATAACCATCTTAAAACCATTAAAAAGGTATAATATATACTATATAAAGGCTAATATATGAGTATATATAAAATAGGTTTACATAGAAATCAACAATTAATATTCCCACCAAGTTTAGATGAACTAGTTGATGAAAATAATATGACAAGAGCAATAGATGAATATGTAGAAATATTAAATATATCTGATTTAAAGATTAAAACCAAAAAAAGTTTAATTACTGATGGTCAACCAGCATTCCATCCAAAATTATTATTAAAAATATATATTTACGGATACTTAAATAAAATAAGAAGTAGTAGAAAACTAGAAACTGAAATAAAAAGAAATATTGAGCTGATGTGGCTAACACAAGGATTAATACCTAGCTATAAAACTATAGCAAACTTTCGTAAGGATAATCCAAAAGCGTTACAAATAATATTTAAAGAGTTCTCTCTTTTATTAAAAGATATAAATTTAATCACAGGTGAACTAGTAGGAATTGATGGAGCATTTTTAAGAGCTAATGCTTCAAAAAATACTCTTATTATGAAGAAAACTGTACAAAATGATTTATGTAAAATTGATAAAGAGATAAAAAGTTATATGGAACTTTTGAAAGTAACTGATAACCAAAATATTAAAGATATAGCTATTTCTACTGAAGATACTCAAAAATTAAAAGATAAAAAAGTAAAACTTCAAAAAGATATAGATCTTTTAGATAGCCTAGGTAAAAACCAACATAATAAAACAGATAAAGATGCCAATGTTATGAGTAAACCTGCTCATAATTTAATGGCTTACAATTCACAGATTGCTGTTGATAATACTTTTAAATTTATAGTTGCAACTGATATATCTTGCAATGGTCACGATTTAGACCAATTATATAATATGGCTATAAAATCTAAAGAGATAGTAGATAATCCAGATATGATAATCACTGCTGATAAGGGTTACTATAGTTCAGTAGAGATTAAAAAATGTGTTGATGATGGTATTGAAACAATTGTACCTTTGCGAAATACAGCTACAAAAAAGAAAATTAAAGATTCAAAGTTTAGTAAAAATCAATTTACTTACAATCATAAAGATGATTGTTATATCTGTCCAAATAATAAAATACTTGATAATTCTGGTTCAAAATATCAACGAAATAATAGAAGCTTAGATGTCTATAGATTATCTAGTATAATTTGTAAATCGTGTCCTTTAAAATCATCTTGCCTTTCTGATAAAACTAATTATAAACAAATGTATAGATGGGAGCATGAAACTATCATTGATGATTATACTATAAAAATGAATACTCAAAAAGCTAAAGATATAGTCAAAAAAAGAGGTTCTATTGTTGAACATCCTTTTGGAACAATAAAAAGAACTTTAGGTTGGGATCACTTTTTAGTTCGTTCTAAAGACACGACGAAGTCTTGATTTATAAAAAGTACTTGGAGAAAATTCACTTATTATGTTTACCTATAATTTTAGAAGACTTTTAAACCTAATAGGGATAGCTTTGTTTAAAAAACTGTGTTTAGCCATTAAAAACAAGGATTTAACCCAAATAAGAGAAGATATAGCGGAATATATCTTGGTGTTTGGGCTTTGTTTGGCTTATTTTTTAATGAATATATTTTATTTTTGGAATTCTTCTAAAAAATTAAGATATTTGGAAAACTAACTTTTAAAATGACTATAAAGTTGGCTTATTTAGGACTATTTTCACAGTCTGTACGATTTGTTATCTGTTGAATTAAGCCACATTGTACAATTCAACTAGTTTCTCTTTTATTTCTCCGAACTCAATATTATTAGTAAACTCTGTATTTAATCCTACTCTTAATACAAAAAGAAAATCTTCTTTTGAGTAAGTATTATAATATTTTTCAATTGAATCACTTTTTGCCAATAAGCACAATAATTGATAATCTTTATTTACTATTCTTGTATTATTATTTGGATGAGCTTTTGTATTATGTTGAGTTCCTGTTAGTAAAATTAGATTTTCTATATATGATTCTATTTGTGGATATTCTGATTTCATAAAAATATGATGTACTTGTGTTGCATCACCTACTGATAAATTATCATTTATCTCACTTATCGGTGTATGTAATTTCCTAACTATATTAGTTGCTTTATTTATAGTATATTTAACATAAGCATCTTTTGATTTTTTTATTTCATTTTTAGCTCTTAGCTCATATTCATCTCTAGTTTCTGATTTACTTTTAGTTATATCTCTCCAGTTTTTTCTATTGTACATTAATACATCATTTGATATTATATCTTTTGAAAAAAATCCTTTGCTTGTTCCATGTTTTTGTCTTTTGAAAGCAAGGGGATTAATGATTTTAGTAAAAATTCTACGTACTTCAGTTTCACCATTGATTCGTGTATGTTCAATTATAAATTGTTCATATTCACTTTTTAATAAATTAAACTTTTCTTTTGTATTATCTACAAAAAAGTTTTCAAATAAATACCAAATACCACTATTTTTTAAAACTTTTTCAAGATACATATTTAAAAAATCAAGAGTATTTCTTTCTTTAATGGAAATAAATTCTAAAATTTCTTTATTTAGAATAGAAAAATATATTTTTCCACCTCTTTTATCTTCTTTTAAAATTTTAGCATAAGCTAATGCTTTTAATGGTTGTTGAAAAAATTTATCATACTCGTTTTTAGCTTTTTTATTTGTTACATCTGTTTTACCAAATATCTCTTGTATATTAGTATTTGAATAGTCGTGTTTCCATATATCTGAAGAATTAAATTCTACTGTGTCACAATCTTGTGTTTCAATAAAATTTAATATACAATCTGCAATTATACATAATACATCAGGAGTTACCTTTTGATCCATGAATCTAGCATTATTTGTAACTTTAATATCAAAGTTACTATTATTAAAGTGAGTTTCTATTTTATTTTTCATAATTTATAAAGTTAATCCAATATTAAAATCATTTATAAAATTTGCTGGAATAGTACTTCTAATATTTCCAATATTTTGAGTACCTCCCATTATAAAATTATTATTTGTTACAATATTCTCTATGAACTCATTGCAATTAGTTCTATTAATTACATTACCTTTTCCTGCTGTTGGTTTAAAGTAACCAGGTATTGTTGGAATATTTGTATAAAAATGAATTCTCCCCTCACTTCCCCAAGCTCCTTGATTTTCATTGTTTTCCCAATGAATAGATGTAGTTTCATCAGATTTTGCTAAATAACCTAAAGTTTGATAAAATTCACTCTCATTATTAAATCTAATTTGTGATGGGTTGTTAGTTCCAAAGTTTGCTTGATACATTTTATTTCCTTTTATCTATGCTTCTTTTAATAATCCAAAAAATTGAACAGAATTATTATCAATATTTAAAGACCTTGTGCCTCTATTCCTAGCAATTTTATAATATTCTGTAAATTCTTTACTGCTATAATACTCTAAATGACTTTCTGTAACACTTATATTATTCTTTGTTTTTAAAAGTGCTACAGAACCATCTGTTATAGTATTTTGTGGTAAAAAAGTTGCTCTTGGATTATATGTTAAATTTGGAATTAGTACTATGTCATTTTTATTTAAATATTTTGATACAACAAAACTATCTATTTCATTAATAAAACAATCATAATTATCTATATCCTTAATACTATTACTAGCAATATTTCTTGATTTTAAAACTCTTATATTTCCACTATTTAAAGTATGTTTTTTTGTGATTTGTCTATCTCTAAAACTTTCAAAAATATCTAAGTCCATTTTATCTACAATAGCATCAAAAAAACTATTTCTATAAATTAACCAATAAGGAAAGTCTTTTGAAAATATATAATCTTTATTTTGATGTGAAATTGTATTTGTTATATAACTTTCAATAATTATTTCTTTACTTTTGTCTTTTTTATATGTATCTAGTAAAAAACTAATAGTTTCAATTTTTACACCTTTAAAAGCTTTTTCACCATAATCCGTAATGGAATGTAGATTTTTATTTTCTAGTATTACTCTCGTATGATTAAATTCTGGAGAGTTAATTAAACTTTTTGGAATTATTAACGATACATATTTAGAAAGCCTTATAGCTTTTTCAATAAAAAATGAAAATAAATTATTTGTTTTTTTATTATCACAATCTAACTTGTATTTTGTTAATAAAGTTTTATTATTTATTACTTTTCCATAAGGAGGATTACCAACTACTAAGTCATATTGATATTTATTTTTCCATAGTAAGAAGTCAGTATGTATAAAATTTATAGTAAAGTTTTTTGGTATTTTAGTTTTTGTTAATAATATTTTTAATGTATCTAGTGAATTATTATCAATATCAATAATATCTAAAATTACAGTTTGAATATTTTCATATTTTTTAAATAATAAAGGTAAAAAATTCCCAATTCCAACTGATGGTTCAAGTATTTTAATAGTTTTTTTATTTTTAAATGATGGAAGTTTATTTATAACATTATAAACTATATCTTCTCTAGTAAAATATGCTTTTGTATCAGTTCTTTTTATATTTGAAAGTTCAGCTATATTGTAAAGAGTATTTAAATCATATTTGTGATTATTATTAATAATAAAATCTTGTAAAATATTTATATCTTCTAAATGATATTTTTGAGTAATCTTGTCTATCTCATTAATAGATAACACTTTATGTCTTAAAGTTTTTTTTATATTTTGAGCAATTTGTTCAAAGATTTTAGTTGGAACAGCTTCCCCTATACAATGTCTAATATTTAATTCATCTTGTTTTAAATATTTCTTTTTTTCTTCATATGATAAATTATTTAGTGTATCAAAATTTATATTTGACCATTTGAATTCATTTGGTAATGTCATCATTCTCATAAGTTCTCTAATACTGAATACTCTATTATCTGATGGATGAATAGTACTTTGACTAGACAATATATCATTTCTTGTATGAATACAAGGTGCTATTCTGTTCCAATACCATCTTGAATATTTATCTCCATTTTTATTTTGATTAAAGACTATCTCATTATCAATAATTTTATGAGGTATTCTAGTTAGTTCAATATTATCAAATGCAGATTGACCTTCTTTTATATTTTCTATCCAAGGTAACATTTTAGTATCAAAATTTCTATATGAATGATAAATATCATTTTCTGATATTTCACCCATAATTTTTAGTGATGGCAAATCAGCAATTAATGACTTTAGAGTTTTTGCTTTTTGTTGTTTTGGAAATAATTGGTAAGGACTTATATTTACTAAATCTTTTCTAGTACCAATTACAAGGGTTCTTGTTCTACTTGATTGAGAACCATACTCTTTAAAATTAATTACTTTTGATAGTATATTATAGTTACCGCCAAGATTTAATTCGATAGAGTCTTTAATTGGTTTATCAATATTATCCATATCTGTACAAATTGTATTTAAAAATGCTCTTACATTTTCAAAAATAAAAAACTTTGGTTTTATTTTAGTGACAATTTTAATTGATTCAACAACTAGTGAATTTCTTTTTGTTTCATTGTTTTTTTTATGATTTGCAACTGACATACCTTGACAAGGTGGAGTAGCAATTAAAATATCCAAATCTTTTACATTATTATTTTCTAATTCTTTATATATTTTATCTTGAACTTCTTTTGTTGCTAAATCACCTTGAATATAACCACTATCAAATTCACATTTATTATTAAATTGTTGTATTTTTATTCTTTTTTCTAAATATTCATTTGTTGCAATACATTTAAAATCTTGTTGTTTAAATCCATAACAACCGATTCCTGCACTACTAAAAAGTGAAATATATGTTAACGTTTTTATATCTTTTCCTTGTGATTTATTTATAAAATCAAATAAACTTGCTGTTTGCATAGACTTTCCTTTATTGAAGAAAGTATATCACTAAAGTACAATTTTATTTAAAAATATGTCATTTTGCAATGTTTTTATAAATTTTCATATTATTAAATGATAATTATATATTGAATAATCATTTTACCCAAAGTTAACTATTATTTTAATAATTAGAGATTTTGGAAGTATTTACTTTTTCATATAACGACTGAAGTGAGCGAACAGGTTACCCTTAGTGATTGTTCAAACTACTTCTATCTAACTTTTAAAATGATAGCTAGAATTACTTTAAAAGCTGATGGGTAACCTGTTCGTCTCCTCTGAGACTGTGAAAGAACTCAATCCCAAGTTATATAAAATATTCTAGCAAATTTACCCTAAAATCAACTAAAAATAACCATCTTAAAACCATTAAAAAGGTATAATATATACTATATAAAGGCTAATATATGAGTATATATAAAATAGGTTTACATAGAAATCAACAATTAATATTCCCACCAAGTTTAGATGAACTAGTTGATGAAAATAATATGACAAGAGCAATAGATGAATATGTAGAAATATTAAATATATCTGATTTAAAGATTAAAACCAAAAAAAGTTTAATTACTGATGGTCAACCAGCATTCCATCCAAAATTATTATTAAAAATATATATTTACGGATACTTAAATAAAATAAGAAGTAGTAGAAAACTAGAAACTGAAATAAAAAGAAATATTGAGCTGATGTGGCTAACACAAGGATTAATACCTAGCTATAAAACTATAGCAAACTTTCGTAAGGATAATCCAAAAGCGTTACAAATAATATTTAAAGAGTTCTCTCTTTTATTAAAAGATATAAATTTAATCACAGGTGAACTAGTAGGAATTGATGGAGCATTTTTAAGAGCTAATGCTTCAAAAAATACTCTTATTATGAAGAAAACTGTACAAAATGATTTATGTAAAATTGATAAAGAGATAAAAAGTTATATGGAACTTTTGAAAGTAACTGATAACCAAAATATTAAAGATATAGCTATTTCTACTGAAGATACTCAAAAATTAAAAGATAAAAAAGTAAAACTTCAAAAAGATATAGATCTTTTAGATAGCCTAGGTAAAAACCAACATAATAAAACAGATAAAGATGCCAATGTTATGAGTAAACCTGCTCATAATTTAATGGCTTACAATTCACAGATTGCTGTTGATAATACTTTTAAATTTATAGTTGCAACTGATATATCTTGCAATGGTCACGATTTAGACCAATTATATAATATGGCTATAAAATCTAAAGAGATAGTAGATAATCCAGATATGATAATCACTGCTGATAAGGGTTACTATAGTTCAGTAGAGATTAAAAAATGTGTTGATGATGGTATTGAAACAATTGTACCTTTGCGAAATACAGCTACAAAAAAGAAAATTAAAGATTCAAAGTTTAGTAAAAATCAATTTACTTACAATCATAAAGATGATTGTTATATCTGTCCAAATAATAAAATACTTGATAATTCTGGTTCAAAATATCAACGAAACAATAGAAGCTTAGATGTCTATAGATTATCTAGTATAATTTGTAAATCGTGTCCTTTAAAATCATCTTGCCTTTCTGATAAAACTAATTATAAACAAATGTATAGATGGGAGCATGAAACTATCATTGATGATTATACTATAAAAATGAATACTCAAAAAGCTAAAGATATAGTCAAAAAAAGAGGTTCTATTGTTGAACATCCTTTTGGAACAATAAAAAGAACTTTAGGTTGGGATCACTTTTTAGTTCGTTCTAAAGACACGACGAAGTCTTGATTTATAAAAAGTACTTGGAGAAAATTCACTTATTATGTTTACCTATAATTTTAGAAGACTTTTAAACCTAATAGGGATAGCTTTGTTTAAAAAACTGTGTTTAGCCATTAAAAACAAGGATTTAACCCAAATAAGAGAAGATATAGCGGAATATATCTTGGTGTTTGGGCTTTGTTTGGCTTATTTTTTAATGAATATATTTTATTTTTGGAATTCTTCTAAAAAATTAAGATATTTGGAAAACTAACTTTTAAAATGACTATAAAGTTGGCTTATTTAGGACTATTTTCACAGTCTGAAGGTTTTGTTAGATGATTAAGCTTGTGTTTCAAATACAAAACTTCCTTGTCCATTAGTTTTTATTCCAGCATTATATAGATACTCTATAGCTTTTTCATTATTACCAATTTTATTGGCTAATGCTGACATATCAATTCTTTTTAATATATCAACAGTAACTGGTCGTTTAGCATCCATGAAAATCAATGATTTTAAAAATTTTTGCATTTCATTTGAATTAAATAGTTTCACCCAATACCTTGCTTCTTTCTCAGACTTGCATGGGATAAAATAGCATGTGTCATCAAGCATCATTGGTTTATTTTTATAGGGAGGAATTACATTAAATAAAATATTTTTATATAACCCTGATATGCCTATTTTCCAATAGGCAAAACTATATTCTCCAATACCGAAAATTGAAAATAATGGTTTATTATTGTAAATAGAGCTTTTTCTATTATTTAATTTTTCTTTATGTTGATATAAATAATTCCAAGTTTTTGGTGCAATTTTTTCAATCTCATTAGTATCGCTACCTACTTTTTTTTGAGTAACTATCACATACTTTCTTGGAATTAAGCGACTGTTTCCAACATCTGATGACTTTAGTAATGGAAATAGATAGGTGTCTTCAATATCAACAATATCGCCAAATCCATTAATTAACTTATCATTTTTGTAGCTTAATTCCATTACTTTAGAAGCATCATGTTTTATCCCTGAACGCCAAGTATAATTAGATAAGCCATCCATATATTCAAATTGTGCATAATCATCTAAATTAGAAATTAATTGATTGTTTTTAATTCCAAATTTAGATACAATTTTTTTATCTAAAAGTAGCGAAGAATATACTGTGGCAAATTTTTCTTTCTCTATTGTAGAGTGTTCTAATACTAAAAGACATGCATCTACAGAAACATCAAAATCTTTTTTTGCATCAATATTGTAAAGGTTAGCTTTAGCTAAATAAATATTATTTTTCCAAAAATATGTTAAAACTTTTCGTGCAGTTGCAGTTTTACAAAGAAAAGCTAAATAACATGAAGCAGATTGGCTTGACTTCATTAATTCTATTATAATCCATTCTGCAACATCAAAATTTGATTTCCCCATTTTTGCTTCAAAACCTTTTAGATTTTGAAAATTTGTTTTTTTGGGTAAATTGTTACCATTTAATCCACCAACTGTTGAGTTGTTTACCCAAGGTGGGTTTCCAATAATTGCTATTTTTTTATTAAGATGGTTTTTAAAAAATAATTTCCAATCAAACTCAAAAAAGTTTTGTAAATTTATTTCAATATTATTATAATTTGAAAACTTTTTATTTGTACTTTCAAAATATTTGTTATTAATTTCAAACCCATAATAGGTACAATTATTTTCCCATTTATTTTGTGCTTCTTCAATAAAATTCCCTAGACCACATGTAGGCTCTATAATAATATCAGCAACAGGAAATTCTTTTGATAATAATTCTATAACCTGATTTGCCAAATTACTAGGTGTTTGAAAATCACCAAATTCAATTTTTTCCATATTAAAGAATCTTCTTTATACCCTCTATTTCACCAGCTTTTTGAATGACTCTGCTGTATTGCAATCTCCATTGTAGTGCATTTGAAATAGTTAGATAGCCAGTTTTTGGTGGTGTATTTATTACTTCTTCAGCTAAAGTATGTGCTTGAATTTCATCTAGTGGCAACATTCTTTCTCCAAAAAAAGCTAAAATATCATCAATATTTCCATCATTTTTAATTATTTTATTCAATCCAGTTGTTGTTTGAAAATCAGCTGTTCTATGTTTTTCTACAAAAACAGTATGTAAAATATTTAAACAACCTGTTTTATCTTTTTCATTATCTGTTTTTTCATATACAAAAATTATCAGTGCATATCCTAAACCATAAATTTTTTGTCGTGCTGACTTAAATGGTGATGATGATTGAGGTTGTTTAACGCTAGTAACTTTCATATCAACCTTTAGTTGAGGAAAGTCTAACCCTTTCGCTGAGGAGCCTTCATCATAATTATACTTAGTATGCAGGTATGCCTGAAATTTATGTTCAAAATATGTTCCAACTGCTTTTCCATCTGAAACGCCATAGAGTTCAGGATCTTCATGTATCGATTCTATTTTAGCAAATTTATTTGCTTCTTCTTGTAATGTTTTAATTGATAATTCTATTTTTGACATCTTTTTACCTTAAATAATATTTTTGTATATCTAACGACTGAGTATAGCCAATAAGTTGCCATGACTACTATATTTGTTAGATTATTTAACCCACTCATCTATAATTCTAGTAAGATTTTTATCATAAGTATCATGATTAGAATGTTCTTCTAGGGGATTCTGCCACCAGTTTTTGTGTGCCCTAGACCATTCTTTAAAATCAATTAAATTCAGAATTTTTTCTTCATTCTTTGAATAAGCATAGGTATCAGATACTAAGTTGAAAATCATTTCACAATATTGTTCGTATTGAAGATATTTTTTAACATTTTCATCTTCAAAATTTACTTTAGTATTTTTTCTATATTTTTTAGCAAATTCACTCCAACCATCTATAAATTGTTTGTTTTCTAAAAAAGGATTATTAAACGATAAGTCCTGTATTTTAAAGAGTCTGTCATTTATAGTGTTTTCAAAACCAAATGCTCTGTTTCTAAGATAAAAAAAGATACTAATTCCTGCTGATATTATTATTGATAATCCAATAAGTATAGTCTTTGCATCTAAAGAACACTGCTTAATACATTCAATGGAATCCATTTTTTAGTCTTTGATTGAAAATGGTAGTTTGTTGGAATATCTACTACTATTAAAATATTGAGGATTTTGTCTAGTTCTTGAATCAGACTGAACAAGTCTTTCAGTTTTAATATAAGCTTGTTGTGTGTCTAGTACTCTATTTGAGTTGTTATTATCAGCAGTTTCAATTAGATAATAAGAAAATAGACCACCTTTTGATGTATCAGCAGATGATTCATCTATGTCACAAGCATATAGAATATTTTGTTGTTCTAAACATTCTTTAATATAGTTTTCATAAATTACTCTATGCCCAATACTTGCATTTTTTCTAATATTATCCATTGCATAGCTTTCACAACTAGCTTCCAAAAGAAGGTCATTTTCAATTCCTGCACAAGTATCAATAATTAATATTTGTTTTTTAGATGAACAAAGTAAATCACTTTCATAAATATAATCATTATTGATATATAGTTTTCTACAATTTTTTAATTGAGAAAAGCTACCATGACCAGTAAAAACTATAAATGTGAAATCATTTCTTTCATTTTGTAGTTTTTCAATCTGAGCTTCAACTTCTTTTTTTGTTTCATCAAGTGATATATATATTTCATCTTCATACCAATTCCCACCAATATTTGATAATAAAAATCTTTTATAGTTATTAACATCTTTTGATACACCTAATAAAAACTCATCTTCATTTCCTGCATTTCCAATTATCAATGCTCTTTTTTTCATAATGTTCCTTTTGTAATCTAACGTTTGACTTGAAAAACAAGTGGGCAATACGGTGTATAAGTTTTATATTTTATATCAATTTATGCGACACTTTAAAGCTTTGAACTTCCGACTGTACACTTATTTTTTCCAAGGTTTTGTTGTGTGTGCTATCTAAGTAATACTCAATTGTTAAATAAATTAGTTAGTTTTTCTTTTAATTCATTAAAATTTGGATGTTCAAAATTAAAGGGTTTATTTGGATAAGCATTTTTATATATAATATTAAAAATTGATTTATGACTATTTTTACCTTTAAATTCTGGACATTTGTCTAAAAAACTTTTGATGCAATCATTTTGTTCATCTGTTAATGATGATAAAATTAATGATTCCAAATAACCTTCTTTATTTTTAGAATTTTTATCATAAGCAATAAATGTATCACTTATATCTTTAATATTAAGTTCATTTTGAATAATCTCTATTTCTCGTAAAGTATTATCATACCCTCCAAACTTTTGTTCACTCTCATAATCGGAATCAATTATAAATAATATTTTATCTATTTCTTCAATTTCTAACAATACATTAGAATAGTTAATATTCTTTTTTTTAAAGAAATTACTCTTTCCACCCATTCCATAAAATTCTATTTTATTAGAATCTTTTCCTAAATCATTTATTAAAAGTTCAAAAAAGCTTTTATCTATACTTTTTCCTTCATGAAAAATAATTAAACTTTTCATTACCGTACCTCATGATTTTGATCTAAACTATTTTCTAAAAGTTTGGAATCTCTTATAACTGTTTTTATATTACCATTCTTAGATTTTGTCATTTTAATATAAGCAATATCTTCATCTTGAAGTTGATTAGCCATTTTATAATATGATTCTACACACTCTTTTGAGTGTGTGGTTATGAAGATTTGAATGTTTTGTTCTTTTGAAATATTTAATATTATTTTCCAAAGTGCATCAAAATTTTCATAATAAATACCATTTTCAATCTCATCTATAAAAATAGTAGTATTTGAATGGGATAATAATACTGTGATAATATATAAAAAATGTTTTAATCCATCTCCAAAATCACTTAATAATTTATATTCTTCTTTTTCTTGAAGCATAATATTATTTTTAATAATATCAATTTTTTCTATATTAAAAATTTGTTTTAATAATTTATTTACAATTTCATATTTATTAGTTAGTTTTAAAGTATCTATTAAATCTATAATATTATCTGTATTATTACAAAAAGATATAAAAGTTTTATTATTTAAAATTGGTAAATTATTTTTTCTAAAAATTTTATTGAAATTTTTATTATCTCTAAAGTCTGAAACATTATATGTTCCATAATTCCAAGACCCATTTTTAACTTTTTGATCTAATATTAATTGATTGTCCCTAAAAATTATATTGCATTCATCTTTTATTTTAATTTCAAATTCTGGAAAATTTGTAAAATCAAATTCTTCTCTAATCCAATCAATATAAAAATTATTTTGTTTCCTTGTTTGCTCAATAAATAACATCAATTCTAATATTTTAAAATTCAAATATTCTCTATTATTATCTATACTACTTGATGTTGTTTTTAACTTATAATCTTGTGCTGTCCGTATTATATCAAATGAATTATTGTAAATATAACAAGCTTCTAAAAAAGCAGTTTTACCAATATTATTTTTACCAGCTATTAAATTTATTCTTTTAAATCCATTAGCTTCAAAATTCTCAAAGCATTTATACTGAACTATATTAATATTTTTTATGAAATTACTATTCATATTATCCTCTAATAATTATATTTTTCTGATAAATACACATATTTATTACAAGCATCTTCTATTGGTGTGTTTCTATCTTGACAGGCTTTAGAATAACTCTTTAATGCAATTCTTTTATCTGTTTTGTTTTTAGTATTATAATATAATAAATTGTCAAGTTTCACCACGTTGTACCATTTCAAAAGCAATATGTTGAAACACATCTGGTAAAATCTTAAATATTTCAGGTTTCGTTTGAAACCAACTTTGAACTGCATCAAATGGAGTTCTAACTTTTAATTCTTTTTTAAAGAACCATGTCTTCTATTGAAGTTGTAGTATATCAAAAATTTATTTAAATCTTTTTTAACATCATCAATATTGTCATACTCTTCTGCTTTAATTGTAGCATTTTTAATAGTTCCGTTTACTCTTTCTGCCATTGCGTTAGTTTGAGGTGTGTATGGAGCTGTTAGCCTATGTTCTATCTCATCATCTTTACACTCTACATCAAACTTATGATTACCACTTACAAAACCTTTTCCTCTTGCCCATTTGTCTGTGAACTCTAATCCATTATCTGTTAAAATATGTGTTAAGTAAAATGGAAAAAATTCTTTACATTCTTTTAGAAAAGATACTGCATTTGCTGCTGTCTTATTCTCATACACTTTATAGTAAAGTAGCCTTGTAGCCCTGTCTATTGCTACAAATAGGTAATATTTTTGCTTGTCAAACTTTGGTAAATAAGTTACATCTATATGTAAATAACCAGGCTCATACTCTTTGAACTTTTTAGCTTTTTCTTTTTGCTCTTGTGGAACTCTATTTATATCAAAGGCTTTTAAAGTACGATAAATATTACTTCTATTTGCATTTGGAATAATATCAACGATTGTATCTGCTAAGTCATCTAACTCCATCCAAGTCATTGTTCTGACTACTTTAATTAACTCTTTTTCTAAAGGTGTTAGAGCATAATGGATTCTTTTTGGTCTTGAACTTTTATCATTTAAAAAATCTCTATTTTTATGCTTGGCGATAGTTTTAACATTCACATTATAATTATTTGTTAATTCAACATTTGTTAAATTAGATTGTTGTATTATTTCTCTTACATGCTGGTTTGTTCTGGCATTAGAGTGATAGACTTGTGGCATTTTTAAAATCCTTATTTGCTGTAAAGATTTTACAATTATGTTGTTAAGCTATCGCTTTCTTAATTTATGTAACTAGGCAACCATAACGTGGTGAAACTAGACAATTTAGAATTAAATAATTAATAACTATATTTTACTCTAAATAATTCATAAAACAAACATAAACCACTATAATAAGGTATTTAAAAGAGAAAAGTTACACTAAAAATTTCACCTAATGGGTGTAACTTTTCCTAACTAGGATTTAATCCTAATGCAAACAATCTTAAATTACAAACTTAAAACTACAAATGAAAAATTAACTCCAAGAACAGGAGTAATAATATTTGGTGAATATTTAAAAAGTTTAGACTTTAAAAATATGACTTAATAAAAAATATGGGCGCCTGAATAATTACTTTTTTTGATAATTTAGTAAATAAAAATCAACCAACATAAGCTGCATACTTTTGCTTAATCCACGATGTAAACTAATCATATTTTTCATGTGCGAGAATACTCCACCTTTAAGTGCATTTGTAGTATTAGAAATATGTAGACCTCTATAGTTTGTATTTTATTTTATCATTTCGAATAAGAATACTGATGTTACGAAACAGTAGCATTCAATAAATTTAACAACTTTTTAATGAAGTTTTAAATAAGATATATAAATTATTAGGAGATATCATTGTATTCTAAAGAGCTAAACATTATAAAAAAATCAAATATTTTAAGATCCAGAAAAATTTATGATACAAATTTAATTGACCTTGCTTCAAATGATTACCTTGGACTTTCACAAAATAAAAAACTTTTTACAAATGCCTATAATTTAGTTTATAAACAAAAATACACTGCGCCAAAAGCCTCTATGTTAGTAAATGGCTATAGTGTTATTCATAAAAATTTTGAAGATGCTTTAAAAAAGGCAAATGGTTTTGAAGATGCCTTGGTTGTAGGAAGTGGGTTTTTAGCAAATTTATCTATGATTGAAGCTCTTATTAGAAAAGGTGACACTTTATTTATAGATGAAGAGTATCATGCAAGTGGAATGCTTAGTACAAAACTGTTAAATAAAAACCAAACTATTATATTTAAACACAATGATTATCAAGATTTAAAAAATAAATTTGAAAAATGTATAAGAAAAGGAAGAAAAGTTATTGCAATTGAAGGTATATATTCTATGCAAGGAGATTTAGCAGTAAAAGAAATTTTTGACTTTGCAAATGAAAAAAATGCTCTTTTAATAGTAGATGAGGCTCACTCAAGTGGAGTCTTAGGAAACAAACTTCTAGGTATTTTTGATTATTATAATATAAAACCCAATAAAAATCATATAAAAATGGGAACACTAGGGAAAGCTTATGGAAGTTATGGAGCCTATATTTTAGCAAGTTCTCATATAATTGAGTTTCTAATTAATAGAGCAAAAGCAATAATTTATACAACAGCACCCTCTTTATTTGACATAGCCTTAGGACATGAATCTTTAAAATATATTTTAAGTAATACTAAGGAATTAAAAGAACAAATAACTACAAATTTAAAAATTATAAAAAAATATTTAGATATTGATTCTAAAAGTTTAATTATAGCTATTGAAATTGCTGATAACAAAAAAGTAATACAAATACAAAATACTTTAAAAAAACAAAACTTTTTAGTAGGAGCGATTAGGCAACCTACAGTAAAAACTGCTATTATTAGACTTATAGCAAAAATAGATATAAAAAAGAAAGATTTAATAAATATATGTAAAAAAATAAAGGAATTAAGATGACAAAGACAAATAACATCAAGTCTGTATGTATAATCGTTTTATTACTTTCATTTATAAGTATTTCTTCATATGCAAATGAAAATTTTCTTAATATGAAAAGCTGCGAGAGTATTAAACTTTCAACTTATACAACTTTAATATCGTGTCATAAAATTGATTATTTAGTAGAATATAGAAATATTGATGATAATGAAAAAGATAATATCAAAAAAATAACTGCAATTACTCTAAAAGATAGCAGAATAATTAAAAGTATAAAGAGATAATATGGATTTAGCACAATTAGTAGAAGGTCATAAGATCTTTAAAGAAAAAAACCTACCTCTAATATCTTCTGAGCTAAAAGATTTAGTAAGATATGGACAAAAGCCAAAAATTATGTTTATTGGTTGTTGCGATTCAAGAGTTACTCCTGATTTAATGTTAAATACAAGACCAGGTGATATGTTTATTTTAAGAAATGTAGGTAACTTTGTAGCTCCTTTTAAGCATGATGAAGACTTCCATGGCAGTGCTGCTGCTATTGAGTATGCCGTTGCTATATTAAAAGTAGAACATATAATTGTATGTGGGCACTCACATTGTGGAGCCTGTGAAAGTTTATATAAAGAGATGCCAGTTACTAATTCTTTAATACATGTAAAAACATGGTTAAAACTTGGAATGAAAGCAAAAGAAAGAACCTTAAAAAATAAAAAATTTACAACAGAAGAGGAGATGTATAGAGAAACTGAGAGAAACTCTATTAGACACCAACTTAATAACTTATTAACTTATCCTGATATTAAAAGATTATTAGAAAAAAAAGAGATTAAGATTCATGGCTGGTATTATGATATTGAGACAGGAGATATGAGTTTTTA
This sequence comes from Halarcobacter sp., assembly GCA_965243765.1. GTDB lineage: Bacteria > Campylobacterota > Campylobacteria > Campylobacterales > Arcobacteraceae > Halarcobacter. The sequence goes on along the minus strand of CBDEWB010000018.1, from coordinate 390,339 downwards.
TGACAAAGAAAATGATATTTTTAAACCCTTAAATGAGATAAAAATATGAGTAATGAAAATATAAGAAAACTTCCTAAGAAAACCGTAATAATTATTACAGCCTTAATAATTTTAGGCACTTGTTTCTTTTTTGTAGTTAGTATAACAAAAAAGTTAAAATTGACAGAAGCTCTACAAGAATTAGGATATAAACATATACGTAATATTGAAGTTATTAATAAAATAAAAGTAGAAGATAAAGATTCAGGACGTCTAGGAAAAGCTTTTAAAATTCGTTTTACCCATAGTGATTTAAAACAAGAGTGTATTGGTTTTATAATTCAAGATAGTTATGGAAAATATACCAAAAATATAGATTGTAAATAATAAGATAGTTATAGATGGATATAATAAAAAAATTAGATAAGAGACAAAGACTTACGTATGAAGAAGCTATAAAGTTATATGATTTAGATCTTTTCACACTAGCTTCATATGCAAGTGCAATAAGAGAAGAAAAACATGGTAAAAAAACTTACTTTAATATAAATAGGCATATAAACCCTACAAATATCTGTAAAGATGTTTGTCTATTTTGTGCCTACTCATCAAGTAGAAAGAATCCTAAGCCTTATACTTTAAAACATGAAGAAATAATGGATATAGTTGATGCTTCAGTTAAAAAAGATATAAAAGAAGTACATATAGTTTCAGCTCATAACCCAAATACTGGACTTGAGTGGTATTTAGAAATTTTTTCAAAAATTAGAGAAAAATATCCACATCTTCATATCAAAGCATTAACCGCCGCAGAAATTCACTTTTTATGTCAAGAGTATAATTTAACATATAAAGAAATTATTAATAAGATGATAAAAAGTGGGGTAGATTCTCTTCCTGGTGGTGGTGCTGAAATTTTTGATGAAAAAGTAAGAAAAAGAATCTGTGGAGGGAAAGTTACAACTGCACAATGGTTAGAGATTCATAAACTTTGGCATAAAAGAGGCAAACAAAGTAACGTAACTATGTTATTTGGCCATATAGAAAAACGTGAACATAGAATTGACCATATGCTCAGAATAAGAGATTTACAAGATCAAACTGGTGGTTTTAATGCTTTTATTCCTTTAGTTTATCAAAAAGAGAATAATTTTCTAAAAGTAAAAGACTTTTTAACAGGACAAGAAATTCTAAAAACGATGGCTATTTCAAGAATTTTACTTGATAATGTTCCACACCTAAAAGCATATTGGGTAACATCAACTATAAAACTTGCACTTGTAGCCCAAGAGTTTGGTGCAAATGATTTAGATGGAACAATAGAAAAAGAATCAATTCAAAGTGCAGCAGGAGCATCTAGTGCAACTGGAATGCCAATAAAGGATTTTATTGATTTAATTAAAAACTCAGGATATGAACCAATTGAGAGAGACTCACTCTATAATGAACTTAAAGCTTGGTAGAAACTAATCTTTCTACTTAGGCTGATGAAACTGTAAGATAAACTCAACTTCAATACCTGCTTCTGTTTTTATAAAACTAAGAGGATAAGAGATATTTATTGAATAAAGTTCATTATTAATATTATTTAGTATCTCAAAAAACTCTAAGGGTTTAGAAATAATTATATTTATCAAATAATTAAAAGTTACTACTTCTGATTTAAAACTAGATTTGAAAGTAACTATTGTATTTTTTGGAAATAGTATCTTAACTTGTTCTGTTACTCTAATAATTGGCATAAATTCGTTTGTAATATAAGTGTCTTTATAATTTATAAATTGTGTTATTTCTTTATTTTTAAACCCCTCAGCCAAAATAATAGCTTCTAATGTAGGAATTTTTGATTCTTTAAATTTTATATCACTCATATTATATGAGTTAAGTAGTTTAGGTTGAATTACTTTTATAAACGTATCTTTCTTTAATAAATTTATATCCATCTTTAAACTATTTTTTTCAAATATCAACTCTTTTAAAACTACATCATAAGGTATAAGTTTAAGTGCTTTTAAAACTCTTGCTTCAACTAAACCATTTTTTTTAATATGATCTGGTAAATTTATAATCATTTCAATAGGTTTTTCTTTTATAGTGTCATCAATTTTTTTATTAAAAAAAGAACTATTTTGAAAGATAGAATATACAATAGCAAGAGCCACGCATAATAAACTAAGGGTTAAAAGTATCTTTTTAAAACTATTATTTGGTTTATTCCTTGGTTTTATAAAACTCTTATTGTTATGTAATTTTTTAGATAACTCAAATAATTCTTCATCAACAGAAATAGGATGGTAAGTTACTTCTATCATAAACTTTTCACTAATTTTATCAATTTGTTCTTCAGAGATTAATTTTAGATTATATAAAATTGAAACTTTTTCTATAAAAATATTTTTTGTAAGCAAATAAAATTCTTCAATAATATTTTTTATAATTTCATTTAACTCTAAAGCATAAACTTCATCATAAAGTTTTTGTCCTAAAACTTCACTTTCAAAAAAACCACTATTCTGAATCTCTTCAAAAGTAGTTAATTCAATATGTTTATTAAATACTATTTCACCCTTCTTGTTTAATATTACACAAAAAGCTTGATTATTAAATAACAATATTACAAGATTATTATTACAAGGTGTTTGTTCAATATGTAAATTTAATATATGATACGCTGAAAATATAAAATCTACACCACATTTTTCAAAATAATTTTTTGTCTCAAAAAGAGTATTTTTAGATACTAAAATGTTGTACTCATCATTTAAAGAAGTAACACTAAAGTCTTTTACTTTTATTTGAGTTTTTTTTATTAATTCAGTTTCATCATTAATAAGGAGTGTAGAAATAAAAGTTTTATTTACTTCTGAAGCATGAGAATTTAATTTAGAAGAAATATCTCTACTTAAAATATCATCTTTAGCTATAAAAGTAGAACTATTAGTTTCAATTATATCATTATTTTGTAATTTTTTATAATTAATTTTAACTTGTGCTTTATATTTAATTGCATTTATATATAATGATTCTTTAGCAAACATTTTAAGTTCAAACCTTATTTCATAGCGTTTAATAACATCTTCTGTTTAATTAACTCTTTAGCTTCATCCATTTCTAAGTCACTTATATCTAAAGGATCTTGAATAAAAAATTCCAAAGTACCAAAAGGCTTAGGAAGAACAAACTTATCCCAAGACTTGAATTGCCAATAAGAAGATGCTTTACAATTAAATATCAATATTTTAGCATTTGTCTTCTTTGAAATAGCTACAACTCCATCAGCAATAGAAAAACGTGGACCTCTTGGACCATCAGGAGTAATTGCTATGTCATTATTTGATTTTAATTCTTTTATTGCTTTTATTAAAACTCTCGCTCCACCTTTTGAACTTGAGCCTCTAATTGACTTTATTCCTAAATAGTTTCCAATTCTTGAAATAATTTCACCATCTTTATGCTCACTAATTATTACACTAATATCTCTAGTGTTACGTAACTTTCGATAATTAAATGATTGCATAAGTAGTTCACCATGCCAAAAAGCAATTAGATATGCCTCTTTTTCATTTAAAGAAGGATGATGAAATACTTTTTTATTAGTAAGATATATAAACCTCACTAAAAGGTAAAAAATAAAAGAAAGAATTTTTGTAATTAAAAAAGCTCTCATCTATTTTATAACTTCACCTTTCAAAGATGTTCTTAATGCTGCTACAATTTTAACATTAACAAATTTTCCAAGAAGTTCATCGCTTCCTTTTACAAATACTTGACAATAATTATCAGTAAAACCAGAGATTTCTCCATTTGGTTTTAAACTTTCAAAAAATACATTTACAGTTTTTCCAATATTTAAGCTCATTAATTCACTTTGATGAAGTTTATGTAATTCTATTACTTCAGTAAGCCTTGAGCTCGCAATATCATTTGATAATTCTTGATCTTCAAGCTCTAACGCCTGTGTATTTGGTCTAGGAGAGTACTTAAAATTATAAATTTGATCAAATTTTACTTGATTGATAACATCAATAGTATCTTCAAAATCTTCTTGTCTCTCTCCTGGAAAAGCTACGATAATATCTGTTGTAATTCTAACATTTGGTACTAAATCTCTAATTTTCTTAGCTTTATTTAAAAAACCATCTTTAGTATAACCTCTTTTCATAGCTTTTAAAACTTTAGTTGAACCACTTTGTAAAGGCATATGAATACACTTTGATATTTTTTTATTTCTTGCAAACTCTTCAATAAACTCATCACTCATATGTAAAGGATGAGGAGAAGTAAATCTAATTCTTCTAAGACCTTCAATTTTAGAAATATCTTGTAATAATTTTATAAAAGAGGCTTTAGCTCTTTTATCTGAAAATCTTCTCCCATAGGAGTTTACATTTTGACCCAATAGTGTTACTTCAACAGCACCTTTATCTACATCTTTTTGTATCTGCATAAGAATCATTTCAGGAGGAATTGAAATTTCATAACCTCTTGTAGCAGGCACAATACAGTAAGTACACTCTTTATCACAACCAATTGATATATTAACAGATGTTGTATAAACTGACATACTATTTTGTGCAAATAAATACGTTGAATCATCATAATCAATATCTATTTCAACTGCACCTTTTTTATCAACAACATCTTTAATTTTAGAGATGTTTCTTGCACCTAAGACAAAATCAACATAGGGAGCCCTTTTCATAATATCTGAACCTAAATGACTTGCTGTACAGCCACATACACCAATTTTAGCATTAGCTTTTTTCTTTTTATTAAACTGCCCAATTTCAGAAAAAAGCTTTTGAACTGGCTTTTCCCTAACTGAACAAGTATTAATAATAATTAAATCTGCATCTTCTATTATATTTGTAGTTGAATAATTTTTGTGCTTTTTTAACTCAGCAATTATATGTAAACTGTCAGTATCATTCATCTGACAGCCTAATGTTTGCATAAATAGTTTTTTATTTTCTTCTTTTATCATTTAAATATTTCTTTTTTAGCTTTTATAAAGCATGAACCTCATACATATATTCATCGTCTGCTAAGCCATATTTTACTTCTCTAAAATATACATTATGGCCTTCATTTTCAAGTGCATCAACAAGTGACATCATATCTTTATGTGAGTTATCTCTATCAAAATAAAATATTTTTTGCGCATTTTTTTTTAACTCTTCTTTAATCTTATCAAGTTGAACTTTTTTTGGTTTTTCAGTCAGTTTATTTCTTGCAAATAATAATTCCATATAAATTAGCCTTTATCTTTTTAAATATTGGTAAGTAGTATATCTTAAAATTGCTTTTATTTTTATAAAAGTAATTTTAAGATATACTATTTAGCTACTTTACATTGAAAATCAAAATATTACATTTCAATGTCAAACAAGAAGGTTATTTTATGGATAAAATTATAGATATTTTAGATTCTATTGCCTATGAAAAAGGTTTAAAAATAGAAAATATTGAAAGTGCTTTAAAAGAAGCACTAGTCAAAACAGCCGAAAAAATGGTTGATTCAACGCTAAGATTTGATGCAGAAATTGATAGAGATAATAAAAGATTAAAACTGTTTCAAAAAATTGAAGTTATTGCAAATGATGATGAAAGATTACTTAAAGATGGTCTTGACGAATATGAAAATGTACTTAGCAAAGAAAATTTCATCTCTTTTGATGAAGCCCAAGAACTTGATTCAGATTTAGAAATTGGTGATTTTATAAATTATGATTTAGAATTTGAAAATATGGGACGAAATGCTGCAACTATTTTAAATAATAATTTCGAGTATAGACTTCAAAGATTTTTAGAAGAAACTTTATTAACTAAATATAAAGATAAAATTGGAAAAACAATTACAGGAACGGTTACAAGAGTTGATAGACAAGAGAATACTTTTGTTGAAATTGGTGAAGTTAAAGGTATGCTTTCAAGAAAAAATAGAATTAAAGGGGAATCTTTTAAAGTTGGAGATACTTTAAAATCTATTGTAAGAGGCGTAAATATTGACAAAGTAAATGGTTTAATAATTGAACTTTCAAGAACAAGCCCAAAATTTCTAGAGTCTCTTTTAATACTTGAAGTTCCTGAACTTAAAGATGAAGTTATTGCTATTGAAGCAAGTGCTAGAATTCCAGGAAGTCGTGCAAAAATTGCAATTTCTACAACTAACCCACAAGTTGACCCAATAGGTTCAATTGTAGGAGTGAAAGGTGTTAGAGTAATGGCAGTTTCAAAACAATTAAATGGTGAAAATATTGATTGTGTTGAATATTCACACATACCTGAAATGTTTATTTCTCGTGCTTTATCTCCTGCAATTATTTCAAGTGTTAAAATTGAAAAATATGCAGAATTTTCTGAAAGAGGAAAAGCAATAGTTACTATTCCAGGAGATCAAAAATCAAAAGCAATTGGAAAAGCTGGTTTAAATATCAGGCTTGCTTCTATGTTAACTAAATATGATATAGAATTACAAGAAGTTAGAGGAGTTGCTATTGGAGCAAATGGGGAACCAGTAGAACAAACAGCAGATACAGCTACTTTAGAGGCACTATTTAAATAATGACAAAATTATCTATTTTTGATTCAGTAAAAAAAAAGAAAGTAGTATTTATCCCAATTAAGAATAATAACGTAAAAATTTACGTATGTGGACCTACAGTGTATGATGACTCACACTTAGGTCATGCAAGAAGTGCTATTGCTTTTGATCTTTTACATAGAGTTTTAAAAGCAAATAATTATAATGTAATCATGACAAAAAACTTTACTGATATAGATGATAAAATTATAAAAAAAATGCACGAAACCAACCAAAGTCTAGAAGAAATTACAACAAAATACATAAATAAATATAAACAAGATATGAAAACTTTAAATATCTTAGCTAATACTTATGAACCAAAAGCAACACAAAATATAGCATTTATGGTTAATATAATAACCGACCTTATATCAAAAGATATAGCCTATACAATTTCAGATGGTATTTATTTTGATGTATCAAAAGATAAACAATATGGATCTCTATCTAAAAGAGCAAGTGATAAAAATTCAATCGCTCGAGTTCAAAGCAATGTAGAAAAAAGGAATCAAGCAGATTTTGTACTTTGGAAATTTGAAAAACAAAATGATGTAGCATATGACTCACCTTTTGGAAAAGGTCGCCCTGGTTGGCATATAGAATGTAGTGCTATGATAAATGAACACTTAGCTTATAAAGATGAAAAGTATCAAATAGATATTCACGGAGGTGGAGCAGATTTACTTTTTCCTCATCATGAAAATGAAGCAGCCCAAACTAGATGTTCTACAAATACATCTTTAGCAAAATATTGGATGCATAATGGTTTTGTAAATATAGATGATGAAAAAATGAGTAAATCCTTAGGAAACTCATTTTTCTTAAAAGATATTGTGAAATTATATTCAGGAGAAGCAATTAGATTTTATTTACTAACAGCACAATATAGAACAAATTTTAATTTTAATGAAGAAGATTTAATTTCTAGTAAAAAAAGACTTGACAAATTTTATAGAGTTAAAAAAAGAGTTTATGGATTAAGTAAATCTTCTGTTAATAAGATTTTTAAAAAAGAATTATTAAATGCTTTAAATGATGATTTAAACTCTGCAAAAGCTATTGCTATTATTGATGAATATATAAACAAAGCAAATGAAACCTTAGATAAAGAACTAAAAAATAAAAATTTCAAACAAGAACTAGTAGCAACTTTTGAATTTATAAATGACATTTTGGGAATTGGTTTCAATGATGCGTATAAGTATTTCCAATTTGGAATAAGTTCTAATGATATTATAAACATTCAAACTCTAGTTGAACAAAGAAATCAAGCTAAAAAAAATAAAAACTTTGAAGAAGCCGATAAAATTAGAAATGAAATTTCATTATTAGGAGTTTCAATAATGGATACAATAAATGGTGTAGTATGGGAAAGGTTATAGGTTTAGAGCTTAAGAAATATCTTTATTTCCTACCATTTTACCAACATAATTAAGTATAATACCACAGCAAAACCAAATAACTTTTTATAAGTTTAATTCTCAAAAGAGTAAAATTAAACAATAAAATAGAGAGTAAAAAAATAAGTAGAAAAAACCTTAGTTTATATTTAGTATTAAGAACTATTATCATAATTTAAAAATTGTATAAAAAAGGGAAAATAGCAAAGTCATTTTCCCTCTTTTATGTAATAAATATAGAATTTATCTAATATATGCAGCATCCGTTACATATTGTGTATTCACAATATATGGAACTAAAGCCATATGTCTTGCTCTCTTGATTGCTTGCTCAACCATTTCTTGAGAATTTTTAGAATTCCCTGTAAGTCTTCTAGGCATAATTTTACCTCTTTCACTCATAGACAATTTTAATAAATTAATGTTTTTATAATCAATGAAAGTAATTTTCATCTCAGTATATTTACAATATTTTTTTCCGTATTTTCTTCGTTCAGCCATTTTCTTTTCCTTGTGTTCTAGAAAGGTATTTCGTCATCATCGATATCGATTTCAGGTATTTTATGCTCAGGTGCACTTTGTGCTTGAGTATTTATACCACCGCCATAGTTATTTTGTTGATTATTTTGAGGTGCTTGCGCTTGAGGATTATATTGGTTTTGTTGTGGTTGCTTATAACTATTTTGGCTTCCACCTTGATTGTTATTTTCTAAGTTTTGTGAATCTGCTTTTGAATCTAACATTTTCATAGTTTCAACTCTTAAAGCATGTTTACTTCTGTTGGTTCCATCTTGAGCAGTCCATTGTTCAAAAACTAATCTTCCCTCTAATAAAACTTTAGAACCTTTTCTTAGATATTGATTAGCAACTTCGGCACTTTTACCAAACATATTAAAATCTAAAAAACAAACTTCATCTTTTTGTTCTCCAGTTTGAGTTTTATACTTATGGCTTGTTGCAATCGCACTTTTTGCTAGCGCTGAACCATTCGGCATATATCTTAATTCAATATCTCTTGTTAAGTTTCCTACCATTATTACTTTATTATACATAAGTTGTTCCTAATAATTTTAATTATTTAGCTTTTTTAGCTGCCTCATCACTCATCTTAGTCCATGCAACAATTTCTTTTTTATTTTCATACTTAATAAAAATAAATCTCATAATATTTTCATTAATTCTATAATTTCTTTCGATTTCTACAATTCCACTTGGAGCACCTTTGAAATATACTACAAAGTAGTAACCTCTTTTATTCTTTTCAATTTCATAAGCAAGATTTCTTGAACCTATGTCTTCACAAGCTACGATTTCTCCACAATTTTTTTCAATGATAGATTTAACTAAATCAATTTGTGCTACAGTTTCTTCATCAGTAAGTGTAGGTTTGATAATAAACATTGTTTCATAATGTTTTAATTTTGACATTTATTGTTTCCTTTTGGTATATGCCAATATTTTTACAAATATCAGCAAGGTTTTTAGTAAAGTCTGTGATTCTATCGAATTAGAACTGATATCTTTCTTAAGCAAGCTTGTAAGTAAAGGTTTTGATTAGAAATTTTTGAAGATTTTAATTCTAATTCAATTTTTAACATATAATCTAATATTTTTAAAAAAAGTTTTGGTTGAATATTTATTGCAAGTCTTGTTTTCTTTTCCCATACATTTTTAGGAGGAATAAAACCTAAAATCTCTTTTGCATTAGCAAATCCATAAACTCTAGTATATGAACTTATCATAAAAAGTTGTTGTACAAAAGAGGTGATTTGATTAAGTAAATAGATTTCATTCATACCCTCTTCTAAAAGTAATTCTAAGTCATCTGATATATCTTGTGCACTTAACAAGTTGTGTAAAAAATCTTCAAAATTAACAGTACCAATTCCAAAACAATACCTACTTACTACATCAGGCGTAATTATTTCATCAAAAATAATAAGTTTATTTAAATCGTTTACACATAAAGATAAATCTTGTCTATGCATAAAATACAGATGATTTAATGCAGAAATTTCATAATGCATATTTAACTTCTGTGCTTTATCTTCTAGTAATTTAATCGCTTCATTTGGAGAAGGCGAAAACATTCTTATACTTACTGCATTTAATTTCTGGGTAAAATATCCACCCATAGTCCTAAAATCAACATCTCCCATACAAGAAAAGATCACTTTTGAATCTGTATTAATATTACAAGCTTCAATTAAAGAGAGTACCTCTTTTTTGTCTAGTTTTTTATCAAGTTTAATAATAAGAATATTACTTGAGCTAAATAAAGAAGATTGCAATAATTTATCTTTTGAATATTTAAAATTATAATCATCAAAATATAACTTCTCTATTTCATCTGATGTTCCTAAAGATAAAGCAATTTTTGAAGTATAATCTTCTATCAAAAAGTTTGACTGCCCATAAAACATATAAGCATTAAATTTTTTATTTTGTTTAAGTAAGTTATCAAATTCATTTTTGTACATATGGCATAATAGCTAATATTTATTTATATTACGCCACTAACTAAACACATCAATTTTATCAAGCAGTATAAGAAACTTTTTCATGCTTAAAATAGTTGCTAACTCTTTGAGGATTGTTACATAACATGTTCATAAACCATAAATCTCAACTTACCACGAGACTGTGAAAGAACTCAATCCCAAGTTATATAAAATATTCTACACTAAATCAACTAAAAATAACCATCATAAAACCACTAAATTAAAGCTAGGCGTTATAGCTCCTGCTCCCACACAAATATGCTATACTTGGGCGTGTTTTGGATTTATATTTGGACGAGTTATAGCTCCTGCTCCCACACAAATATGCTATACTAAAAGATGGAACAATAGTAACAGTAAGTTTAGTTATAGCTCCTGCTCCCACACAAATATGCTATACTTCCACCTGTAGGAGCCGCTAATCTTGTTATGTTATAGCTCCTGCTCCCACACAAATATGCTATACTCAGTATGATAGCAGATATATCTACAAGTGTGTTATAGCTCCTGCTCCCACACAAATATGCTATACTTATGCACCTGTGGCAATAGTATCACAGTTTGTTATAGCTCCTGCTCCCACACAAATATGCTATACTGTTTATCTTAACACTCTCACAGCAAGTACAGTTATAGCTCCTGCTCCCACACAAATATGCTATACTAAGACTTTTATCTTTACCTTACGGAGATTATAGCTCCTGCTCCCATATGCTATACTATGTAACTATTGGAGCTTATGTAACTAGTTATAGCTCCTGCTCCCACACAAATATGCTATACTTTTAAAGAGTTCACAACTTGCAAAAGAAACGTTATAGCTCCTGCTCCCACACAAATATGCTATACTAGATAGAATTAAACAAATGGAAGAGACAGAGTTATAGCTCCTGCTCCCACACAAATATGCTATACTAGATTAAATGGTTTAGTAAAAATGTATAACAAGTTATAGCTCCTGCTCCCACACAAATATGCTATACTAAAATAATATTGTCAAGGCTTAATGCAACAGTTATAGCTCCTGCTCCCACACAAATATGCTATACTGATTTATTTCATAGTACTCCTTGGCAGGTGTTATAGCTCCTGCTCCCACACAAATATGCTATACTAAGTGGGTTAGTGTTGAAACTTAGTAAAAGTGTTATAGCTCCTGCTCCCACACAAATATGCTATACTTTAGCACGTTAGTTATAGCTTCTCCTGGGGTTATAGCTCCTGCTCCCACACAAATATGCTATACTAAGCTCAAATTTGGCTACATCTGTTATAAACATATTAGATATTAAGGGCGAGTTATAGCTCCTGCTCCCACACAAATATGCTATACTTAGCAAGTTTTAACGATGTTGTAGATGATGGTTATAGCTCCTGCTCCCACACAAATATGCTATACTCTTTGACCATACCTACCAAATGTAATAGGTGTTATAGCTCCTGCTCCCACACAAATATGCTATACTATAATCCAAGTATTATATTAAATGCTGATAGTTATAGCTCCTGCTCCCACACAAATATGCTATACTCTCACGACTTAAATATTTGAGTAGCGATGAGTTATAGCTCCTGCTCCCACACAAATATGCTATACTTTTTGTACCTGCATATATACAAAATCCACTGTTATAGCTCCTGCTCCCACACAAATATGCTATACTCTTACTGCCTGGAACATCTACTAAAGAATAGTTATAGCTCCTGCTCCCACACAAATATGCTATACTTATTATTACATTGACTGAACTAGCAAATAGGTTATAGCTCCTGCTCCCACACAAATATGCTATACTTTTTGCAACTGCATCAAATGTATCATACGAGTTATAGCTCCTGCTCCCACACAAATATGCTATACTACCTAGCTTGTGACCCCTTATTACAAGGGGAACTAGCTATATGTTATTAACTCAAAAATGATAATAATCTAGATTCTAGTTATAAAAATTAGCTTTTTTTTATTAAAAAACTCATAATTTTATATTAATTCTAAGTATTTATGAATTAATTATTTAAAAAAGTAAAAGTTGTTTCATTCCTACTCTTTTTTCTTCTATTTTTTCATCGCCGATTAATATTATCATTCGTTCATATTGTTTATCTGTAACTTGCATTGCCCTTATATTTCCCTTATTAGGCAAATTATTTTCAAGTTTATCAATATAAATATTGATTATTTCTTGACCTTTACAAACTCTGACATATACTGAAAATTGCAACATTATAAAAGCTTCTTTTATAAGTATATTTCTAAATTTTGCGGCATCTCCTCTTTCTTTTTTTGTGCCAGTTGGTAAATCAAAAAAAACAAAAAGTCTCATAAATCTTTGATCCTCATATTTCATTACTAAAACTTGGTAAGGTTATTTTTAAAAAATCATTCTCTTTCGTACAAGTAGTTAAAGAATTGATACAAAGAGAACAAGCATTTAAAAGTGTAGTATTTTCATTGTTTATAAATACTCTTTCTTGCAATATTTCAAGTAACATAATTTTATGTTCATGAGTAAGTTCATGTATTTTAGGTAAATCTTCATTAAGAAAGATGTTATTAATTTTATTATCAACAAAAGCTCTAAAAGGTTCAATCATATCATCTGCTAAATTAAAAGCATTTAATTGATTTTTATGATACAAACCAAGTGCAGGAATTAACCCACTAGAGCTTAAATCTCTAGAAATAACACCTCTTATAATACTATAACCATAATTCATTGCAGAATTTCTCCAATCACTTACATCTCTTCTTTTAAAATTTTTATATAAATATTGAAAATATAGTTTTGCACTATGACTTTCACAATTATTTATGTCACCTGATTTCACATTGTAAGCAATAATTTTTAATTCTTTTGATTCTTTTTTCTTTTTATAAATTTCTAAAACTTTTGATTGATTAATGATTTTTTGTATGATGATTTGTTGCCAAAGCCTTTTTTTAAAAGGTTCACTCCATTTTGTTTGAAGATGAACCATAAGAGAAAATCGGCTATGTTGATGAAATGGCGTAAAGATTCCATTTGGAATATGTTTTTTATCACAAGTAAACACTACAATATTTTCTTCTGCTAACCTACTTAGTAAAGCACTTGTAATTGTAACTTGATGGGTTTCTAAAATAATCACAGAAATATCTATAATAGGAACAACTATATTTTCTCCATTTATCGGAGAATATAAAAAATTATGTTTGTTTAGAGATATTTTAGAAGCTTTACTAATAATTATTGAACGCCATCCCATAAGTTCCCCTTTATATTTTTGCTTTTGTACCTATTCTTGTTTCTTTTTTTATTTCATTAATTATGCCAAGTGCATCTACTTGAAATTTTTTAACATGTATAGCATTTTGAATCCCAATTGACTTACTACATACATTCGAAGAATCTCTTTTAAAAATATTATGTTCTTTATTATCATGACTTTTTAATTTAATTGCACCCGTACCACTATGAACAGATATAAAATAGCCTTTTATAATTTCTTTTTTTGTTTTCACTTCTACTAATTCATTTTTAAAAATTGAAAATAAAAATTCATAATTATTTTTCATATCTATCCATTCTTTAGGTTTTCCATCTTTATTTTCACCTTGTAACAATAGCTTTATTTGGTAGTTCTAATTTTATAAAGTCTGAAATATAAATAGGAACAACATAGTATTTTCCATTTTCTTTAGATTTAAAGATATCAATTCTTGGCATAATACTTTGTTTTGCTATTTTACTTTCATTATTTAACTTTACATTTCTAATTACACTACCACCTGTTAAAAAAGATTTCTTTTTTTGCTTTTTATTAGCTTTAAAATCATGTGGACTATAGATGGTTTGCTCATGGGCTTCTCCTGTAATTCCTTTTCTAGGTGCAAAAGAAACAAAAATATCATCAATAGATTTTTGAATAATATTTCTAAAATCTTTGACAGGAGCATTAAATTTAATTTTTTTAGTTTTCTCTTCTACTTTTCTATAAATAAATTCTTTATTTTTAGCGCTAACTGTTGATAGTCTTTGTACTTCACTTTGTGTAGCAAAAGCTATAATTATTGCATCAACTGCATGATGTAGATGATTTTTTCTATCTTTATCTCCCACTTGCCAATTATATCTTAGCATATTTGTAAGCATCCCATTTATAGAAATAACTTTGTTTTTATCACTACTTTTTAATTCTAAATTATCTTGAATAAATGATTTAATAAATTTAGCCATGAAAGCAGTATCATTTGCATTTCTTTCTCTAAATTCTTTTTCAGAATTTTCATCAAAATTTTTCTTTAACAATCTATATCTCTTAGGTTTCTTAATATTCTTTAAACTATTAATCCAAGTTTCGTATTTATCCCAATCTTTTTTAGTATTAGTAAAATATTCATATGGCGTTCTATTTTTTTTATTTTGATTTTCTCTTGATAAACATAATACTTTATTATGCATTCCATCTTCAAGACTTCTACTTAATGGTAAAATATGGTCTATTTCTACATATCCTTGCTCTAGTAGTCTTTTTAAGTCTATATAACCTTCTTTCCCTTTATAACCGCTATATGCACAATATCCATCTTGCTCTTGTAATAATCTAAATTTTAAAAGTTCATTTCCTTTTGGCTCTCTTCCATAGTCTTCTATAAATTTATTTACAATTGATTTTTTCATTGTTTGAAATTCTTCTTGACCTTTTTTTATTTTATTTCTATCTTCTCTTGATTTTTTAATCTCTCTTGTTAACTCTATGTGAACTTTATCAAACTGTCCATATTTTCTAATAAGAGCATTTATAACTTTTCTAGTTTGTGCGAAGGCTCTTTTCACAACTGGGTTTGTTAATTCTAATTGTTCATCTTTATTCAAGGCTCTTAAAAACTTTTCTTTTTTAAATTCTATTTTTTTATAATTTAATTCTTTTACAGCTTCATCATATCTTTTTCCTAAAATCATTTTTTCTAATAATTTATCAATTGCCTTAATACTCAGATTTAAAAATTTGTTAAAAGAAATATTTTCTATTAAAGTATCTATTAATATTAATTTTTCTTCTTTATTTAGTGATTTAAAATTAATTTTTTCTAATTCATTTTTAATTTTTTCATCACTTTTGTGATAAGAAAATATAGTTCCTAATTCATTTAATAGTTCTTTATCAGAAGACAAATTTGCCCAATGAATTTTACTTAGTTTTTTCTCAATTAATTTTCTTAATTCATGAAATGCCTTAAATCCACTTACAAATTTTGTAGCTTTTTTTGTAACCTCTCCAGTTTTTTTATTAATCTCATATAAATCAATACCTTTAAAATATGATTTTTCTTCAAGATTAATAGTATCCCTAATATTTATATATGTAGGGTACTCTTTTTGTTTACAAAGCAATAATATTTTATTTAGTTCTTGCTCATTTAATAATCGTTCTTTATCATCATTATTTACTATTTTGGTATTGATTAGTTTTGTAAGAGTTACAAATTCTTCCGAACTATAAGCAGCTTTTGCAGCTCTTTTTTCTTTTTTACCTTCAAGAATACAAAAACCGATCATTTTATCAACACTTGCAAAATCTTTTTGTTTTACAAATAAGTCTATATATTCCTTTTTAAAATTTTCATTTATTAATGTATTTTCAAATAATTTTTGTTTTTTAAATATTATATTAATTTCTTTCTCAAGCATGTCTCTAGAAATACTATGATTGTAATCATCTATCTTATTTCTTCTAATATGAGATATTTTAGTACTTTGATAAATTGCTTGTCCAATTGTTAAATAATTATCCAATAAAGCATTATTATTTTCAATTGCAGATAATACTTTTTTACCTTCAGTATTTCCACCTTCATCAACTTTTCTATTTGATTTATAGCCTCTTCTTTTCGCAATATGTACTAGAACTCTTGCTAATTCTATATTTGTTAGTTTTCTTTTTAATCCTTTATCTCTTAATTGCCATACATCCGTACGATTTTTTGAATTAAAAATTGAATGTTCTTTTGAAAATAAATCATCTTTTGATAAGTTCAAATATTTTATACATAATAATTTAATAGCCTTAAGACGCTTTGTTTTTCTTTTTATAGTTTTTCTTGTTCCTCGTGCTAATCTTCGTGGTAATGCAAGAGAGGCACCAGTTTTAGGATTTTCTGCTATTGTAAAAATTCTTACACCACTTTTTATCACTTCGTTACTAGAAAAATCTTCTTTTTTTGTTAAATTTTTATCATAATTTACAACTGCCCAACCAACAGAAGAGATACCAATATCTAATCCTAAAATTTTTTCAACCATTTAAACTCCTTTAAAGCTAATAATGTATAGAATAGATTATATCATATTTGTGTGGGAGCAGTATGACTATAATAATCGGTTTTGAAGTTCCGAGTAAAGCAATGAGCTTATAGCTTATCTTTTAAAAACTTCTCTTCATTATGTAAATTCCACAAAATAACTTAATTATATACTTGTTGTGCTTAAATTTCAAATAAATTAGGTTATCACTCCTGAAAAGCAATTTCAAACTAGACTGATAATTTCGCCAACTCTATCACAATCTAAATAATAGTAAAAAAAAGTTTGGATATTTAGTCAATTGATACAGTTTATGCCCATTCAACTTAGAAGTGCAATACCTCTATCTAAATTAATCCATTAAATTATGCCACTTTTTTTCCTGAAAACTCATGCATAATATCTCATTTGGTGTATAGTATTTTAGAATTTAGATGATTTGTAAATTATTTTTTGAGAAAGTTAAAAAATTTATGAATTTTTTAACAGTAAAGGCATCTTTAAGAATTTATAAATTAATTTTGGGTTAAAGGACGTTTGGATAATGCACTTAATTTATGCTACAATGCAAAAAATTATTTTAATCTAGTAAAAAAGGTTTTGAGTGAAACACTTATCCCAATATAGACTAATTCTAATTGTTTCTTTATTTTTTACAATATTTTACAACTACGCTTTTTTTAGAAATGTATTAGAGATTTACCCTTTTGAAGGAATAAATATTCTTTATGTTTTCTCTACGTTTATTCTTTTATTTCTCGTTAGTGTATTTTTATTTTCTTTATTTGCTTCTAAATTTACAAGTAAATTATTACTTATAAGTACCATTCTGATTTCATCTTTTACTGCTTATTTTATGGATACCTATAATATTATTATTGATTATAATATGATTATAAATACATTACAAACAAATACAAATGAATTTTTTGATTTATTAAGTGTAAAATTATTATTATATGTTTTTTTTCTTGGTATTTTGCCTGCAATTTTTGTATATAGAACAAAAATAGATTACTTGCCATTCAAAAAAGAAATTTTACAAAAATTAAAGTACACTCTTAGTTTTTTACTTATTATAGTTATTGTCATTGTATCTTTAAGTAAATTCTATGCTTCATTCTTTAGAGAACATAAGTCACTTAGATTCTCAAGTAACCCTACTTATTGGATTTATAATGTGGGCAAATACATAAATATTACTTTTTTAAAAAAAAATCTTATCTTCAAGAAAATAGGTCTTGATGCAAAAATACAAGAAGACAATAGCGAATCAAAAGAAAATAGATTGATTATTTTAGTCGTAGGAGAAGCAGCAAGAGCCAATAGATTCTCATTGAATAATTATTCTAAACAAACTAACCCTTTACTTGAAAAAGAAAATATTGTAAATTTTTCTAATATGTATTCTTGTGGTACAACAACAGCTAAGTCTGTTCCATGCATGTTCTCTGTCTATGATAGATCAAACTTTACTTATAACAAAGGAATTTCTACTGAAAATGTACTTGATGTTTTAAAACATACCACTAAAGTAAATATTTTATGGAGAGATAATAATTCTAGTTCAAAAGGAGTAGCCCTTCGTGTCGATTATGAAGATTTTAAATCCTCTAAAACAAACACTCTTTGTGAAGGAGAATGTAGAGATGAAGGCATGTTAATTGGTCTTGATAAATATATTAAAAAACATAAAGGAACTAATATCTTAATTGTTCTTCACCAAATGGGAAATCATGGACCGGCTTATTATAAACGTTATCCAAAAGAATTTGAAAAATTCACACCTGTTTGTAAATCAAATCTACTAGAAAAATGTACGCAAGAAGAAGTAAGCAATGCTTATGACAATGCCATTTTATATACAGATTATTTTTTATCTAAAGTAATTAATTTTTTAAAACCATATTCAAAGCAATATCAAACGGCTATGATATATATGAGTGACCATGGTGAAAGTTTAGGGGAAAATGGTTTATATTTACATGGATTACCATACTTTATAGCTCCTGATAATCAAAAACATATTGCATCTGTAATGTGGTTTGGAAAACAAACAATACAAAAAAATATCAATGTAAAAAAACTTAAAACATATGCAGAACAAGAGTTTTCTCAAGACAATCTTTTTCATACTCTATTAGGTTTATTTAGAGTAGAAACAAAAGAATATAAACAAAATAAGGATATTTTATACAATGCTCGAAAAAATTAATACAATAATATATCATAAAATAACATTTTATACATGAAAAGGTTAACATCTTGAAAAATAAGCCAAAATATAATTTCTTTAAAAATACAAGTTACGCACTAAGTGGAATAAAAGACCTAATAAAAACAGAAATGTCTTTTAAAATAGAGCTAGTATTAACTCTATTTTTATTACCTATAATTGTATTTATAGATATGGAACTTAGCAATAAAGCACTTCTATTCATTACACTTATGGGAATATTATTGGCTGAGACAATTAATAGTGCAATCGAAAGAGTTGTAGATCTCGTGACATTAGAACATCATGAAATGGCAGGAAGAGCTAAGGATGTTGGTAGTACCATTGTATTTATTAGTATTTTTATATTTGTCGTTACATGGATATTAGTATTTATGGACTCTTTTTATAATGGAGTGGTGACTTAAAGTAGGACACATTTTTTATAATCCCTAAGTAACCATTTCATTTTGTAACATAAAATTAATTTCTTCAAATCTAGCAGGAGATAAATTTCCTAAATAACTATGACTTCTTGTTCTATTATATTTGAGTGATAATTGTTGTAAAGTTTGTTTTTGTAAAAAGTACTCTTTAAATATTTTATTTTATAGTTTTATTGGTCTTCTTTGAGAGCCAAACCATTTATTACAATGCTTGCATTTATATCTTTGGATATTATTTCTTTTATCTTTTTTACAATCTATTATAAATAATCCTTTTTAAACCCTTATAGTACCTGAGTTAGATTAAGTTTTTAGGCGCCTATATTTTTTATTAAGTCTAATTTTCTAAGATTAAAAAACCTTCTTTTTTAATAAACGCTTCAAAAATTTCTTTTTTTTCTAAGTTTATAGCTTCTAAAATAATAAGAACTTTCATCTTAAACCAATACTTGTGTTGATACTAAACCAATTAATCCACCAAGAATAGCACCCCAAACAACCAACCAACCCAAATGTTCTTTTATCATTTTTTGAATAATATCTTTCACCATTTTAGGGCTTAGTTCTTCTAAGCGTTTGTTTACAATAGAAGAAACTTTTTCATACATATCATCACTTAAATCGCTGTTTTTCAGGGAATCTTTAAGTGCTTCTTGAAAAGCAGGCTTTTGTGAGATATCAATGATGGAGAGTTTAAGTTTTTCGATAAATGGTTCTTTTAAGGGATCTAAAACCGCCTCGCCTCCCATCATTTGTAACATGCCTCCAAAAGAAGACTCAATGACGGCTTGTTTTAAAGAGTCAAAAGCAGGGCTTAAATCCGTTTTTTCAAGAATAGGCTTTAAATCAAAACTATTTTTTCTTGAACTCATCTCATCTTCAAAAAAATGTTTTAAATTGTCTTTTGTAAAAAATTCATTCATAATTAAAGAATGAATACCTACTTTAAACTCTTCAAATCTATTTTCAACCACCCCAGAGCCATATAAAAAAGGAACTTTTTCAAATAACATATGAATGGCAAGAGTATTCGTAATAGAGCCAGAAAAAGCAAATAAACCTACCATAAATAAAGTATTGTTATCCATAAAATAACCAATAAGAACCAAAAGAAAAGCCAAAGCATTGCTGAGAAATGATTTATTCATATACATATCCTTCTTTTGCCCAAAAACAAAATAATTAAGGCGATTTTAACATAAAGTAAATTGTAAAAACGTTAGAAAAAAACGATTCAAAGACAAATGTACAAATACATTCTTATTTTATTTTTATTAGGTAACTTATTTGTAACTCTTTTCATATGGAATCAAAAAAAGTTTTCAAAACTTGATATTGAATCTTCTTTTATTAAAAAATCTCTTATAAAAATTGCCAAAAACTTATTTATGAAATTATATTATACTACCCCAATATGTCAAGACAACTTTCTATAAAACCTAATTCCCACTATCAACTGTAACTTTATGCCACAATTTCATCTAATTTATTATAATTTACATCATTTATTTTCATACTTTCAAAGTATACATTCATAGGTTTTTTATAATTTAAAGTTTGATGAAATCTTCTATAATTATAAAACTCCATATAATCTGTAACATCATTTTTCAATGTTGATATTTTGAAATATTCATTAAGATATATCTTTTCCACCTTTGCACTTCTCCAAAATCTTTCTATACATATATTATCTGTTGCTCTTCCTTTTCCATCCATTGAAATAATAATATTATTATCCTTTAATGTTTGAGTATGAATATAAGAGGTATATTGACTACCTTGATCGGTATTAAATATTTCTGGTTTTCCATATTTGGATAAGGCTTCATTTAGCACACCCATGACTAAGTCAGTATCCATTGTATTAGATATTCTCCATGATAATATGGCTTTAGAATACCAATCAATAATAGCTGCCATATAGACCATTCCCCCTTTTATTTTAATGTATGTTATATCAGTACTCCATACTTGATTTGCTCTTACTGTATCAAGTCCTCTAATTTTATATGGATGTTTAGGATGTTGTTTATCAGCCCAAGAAGTATTTGGTGGACGTACAGCTAGTACAGCTCTTAAACTTAACTGTTTACGATATTGGCGTACTGTATTGATACAGACATTGTATCCACGTTCTAATAACTCTTTGTGTACTTTAATATAACCATAACATGGTATATCTACAAATATTTTAACTATCTCATTTTTAATATCTTGTTTTATAGGATTTACCATAGGTACATAAAATAAATTACTTCTATTATAATTAAGGGCACCTCTAAAAACCCAAGCACCTTAAAACAATAATTTAGATAAAATATTTAATTATATAACATTCATAAAGGCTTCAAAATGACGGGATTATTTGACTTAGAATATCATGAAAATAAAATCAAAGAGTATCAACCTCCTTTGTCTAAATTAGATAAAGTGATAAACTGGGAACTATTTAGGAATCCAATTGAAAAAGCTCTATATGTTGAACCAAAAGGTGCTGGTGGAAGACCTGCATATGATAAGCTAATGATGTTTAAAATTCTAATTCTACAAAAGTATTATAATTTAAGTGATGAACAAGCAGAGTTTCAGATAAATGACAGAACATCATTTAAACAATTCCTAAATTTAAAAATAACAGATAAGATACCTGACGAAAAAACAATATGGCATTTTAAAGAACAATTAGCAAATAAAAACCTATCTCAAACATTATTTGAGTTATTTGCTAAACAACTCATTACCCAAGGTGTTATTGCAAAAGAGGGAAGTATGATAGATGCTTCCTTTGTAGATGTACCAAGACAAAGAAACAGTAGAGGTGATAATTCAGATATTAAAAAAGGTGCTATTCCTATTGCATTTTCTAAAAAAGATAAAAAAGGGAATCGTTCTAAAGTATTTCAAAAAGATTGTGATGCAAGATGGATGACAAAAGCAGGTGAAAGACATTATGGATATAAAGATCATATAAATGCAGATGAGAAAACTAAATTAATTACTAAATATAGTGTTTCAAGTGCAGCACCACATGATTCAACTGAAATAAAAAATATTATAGATGAAACAGATAATAAACTTCATGCTGATAGTGCATATAGAAGTAAAGAAATAGAAGAGTTTTTAGAAAAGAATGAATGTAAAAGCTTTGTTCATGAAAAAGGATATAGAGGTAAGCCACTTAGCAATACCCAAAAAGAGTCAAATCATATTAAATCTAAAATTAGAGCAAGGGTTGAGCATATATTTGGATTTATGACAAACTCTATGAATGATGCCTTACATATGAGATCCATAGGATTAAAAAGAATTAAATCATCCATAGGATTTTTAAATCTTACATATAACCTATTTAGATATGAACAAATAATCAGACTAGAAAAGGTAAAAGTCAAGTAAAATAAAAGAAGATTATAGAAATTTTACTAAACTTTATCCAATAATGTGTGAAGTTTAGTAAGATTTTTAATAAAATTGAATTTGAAGATAAGATATGTTTCCAAAAATTTAATTAAATGGATGAAAAAGTTGTTTTTAGAGGTGCCCTTAAGTAGTTTACATTGTTTTACAACTGAAATTATTTTACTATCTGTTTTATCTACTAACTCTTTTTTATAGCTAGAGTCCAAGCTCTTTAACTTTCCCACAGCCCACTCATTCTCTACAGTTAATTGACCTACTACTTTTGCATATTCATCAAGTTTTGCTTGTAATTTTATATTTTCTTCTTTATATTCTTTAACTGCTTTAGCAGGTTCCATTGCAACTACTGCATTATTTAAAAATATCTTTTTCCAGTTTTGCAAATTCTTCGGTGTTATATTATTTTTACTTGCAATTTGTGTTAATGTTTTGTCTTCTTTTAAAAGCTCTAGTACTAATCTTGTTTTGAATTCTGCACTATAAACTGTTCTTGTTCTGCTCATATTATTATCCTTTATTTTTATTGTTTAATTTTACTATTTTAAGAATTAAACTTTAGAAAAAATTGTTTGTTTTTCTTGGGGTAGTATAATGATATAAAAGAAGAGAAAAGTATAAATATTTTCTTAGCTTTTCAAGGGGAGATTGTAAAATTTATTAATATTTTATGATTAAATTTTATTAAAATTACGATAAAATTTTAAAAATTAAGTTGGAATTGATTTATTCTACTTTGAATGTGGTTTTTAGATGTTCCCTATAGTTTGTAACGCTTTAGGACTGTCCTTACGAAAGTTTGCTATAGTTTTATAGCTAAAATTTAATTTAAAGGAAAATGCATGAGTGCATATCAAAAATTAGTTTCTAAATATGAACGGATTCATCATTTATCCCATATGGCTTCTATTATAAGTTGGGATCAACAAGCTATGATGCCTAGTGGTTCAAATGAAGCACGTGCTAAAGCTATGGCTGAGTTTGGAGTCCTTTTATATGAGATAAGTACGGATAGGGATATAGGACTTTTATTAAACGATGCACAAAGTGAAAAACTAAGTGTATTACAGCTCGCATCTTTACGTGAAATGAACAGAAGCTATACTTTAGAAACAACACTTCCAAGTGATTTACAAAAAGCTCAAAGTTTGGCCCATTCTAAATGTGGTCATGCTTGGAGAGAACAAAGAATTAATAATGACTGGAAAGGTTTTTTACCTAACTTAGAAGAAGTTATTAAACTTTCACGTGAAGAAGCAAATATTAGAAGTGAAGCTACAGGTTTAAGTCCTTATGATTCTTTAATGGATTTATTTGAACCAGGAATGAGAAGTGATACTTTAGATGGTATTTTTAGTAAAGTTAAAACCTGGCTTCCTTCTTTGATTGAAAATATTGTTGAGAAACAAAAATCACAAGACTATATAAAACTTGAAGGACTTTATACAATAGAAGCTCAAAAAGAGCTTGGCATTAAAGTAATGAAACACTTGGGTTTTGATTTTAATAAAGGAAGAATAGATATTTCAACTCACCCTTTTTGTGGGGGAGTTCCAGAAGATGTACGAATGACTACAAGGTATTGTAAAGATGATTTTACTCAAAGTTTGATGGGTACTATTCATGAAACAGGACATGCTTCTTATGAACAAGGTTTGCCAAAAGAACTTTTAGGTCTTCCAATTGCCCATGCAAGGTCAATGGGAATACATGAAAGCCAAAGTTTATTTTTTGAAATGCAAATAGGAAGAAGTTCTGCTTTTTTAAAATCTATTCAGCCTTTTATAATAGAAGCTTTTGGAAATAACAAAGCCCTAGAGTTAGACAATTTATGTAAAATATATTCTCGCGTTAAACCTGCTTACATTAGAGTAGATGCTGATGAGGTTACTTATGCTTCTCATGTAATTCTACGTTATGAAATTGAGAGAGCTTTGATGAATAATGAAGCGCAAGTAAGTGATATTCCTGATATGTGGAATGAAAAAATGCAAATTTCTTTAGGATTAAGCACGAAAGGTAATTTTAAAAATGGATGCATGCAAGATGTTCATTGGATAGAAGGTTTAATTGGATACTTTCCTTCTTATATGTTGGGAGCTATGTATGCAGCACAAGAATTTGCAAGTGTTAAAAAAATACATCCTAATATCAATGAAGAAATAGCAAAAGGAGATTTTTCACAAGTACAAGCTTGGTTAAGACAAAACATTTGGCAAAAAGCAAGTTCTTTAGAGACGAATGATTTAATCAAAGAAGCAACAGGTGAATCTTTGAATCCAAAATACTTTATAGAACATTTAGAAAACAGATATTTATATAACAATCAATAAAAATGAATAATATGAGCCAAATAGTAGTTATAGCAAAAGTAAAAATCAAAGAAGAGTTTTATTTAGATGTATATGAGGAACTTTTAAAAGTATATAAATATACCCATGCAAATGATGAGGGGTGTATTCAATATGATTTGCATAGTGATGAAGACGGACAAAACTCCTTTGTATTTGTAGAAACATGGGAAAATCAAGAAGCTTTAGATTCACATATGCAAACTGATCATTTTTTAGAATTTATTAGAAATTAAAAGACTAGTTAAAATAAACATTTAATATAAAGTCTTCATTTTAGGCTTAATAAAAAAGAACTAAGTGCATAAAAAGACAAGCTAAATGCAATAGTATTAAGAGTAAACAAAAGATTATTTACAAATAATTGTAAAAAAAACTAAAATATACATATATTGCAACTTTTAAAAATATTCAAAATAGAGGCTCTAAAAAAGGAATTAAAAGATATTTTTGTAAAAATTGCAATAAGACATTTAGTTCTAAAAAAAAGACCAATAAAACTACAAAATAAAATATTTAAAGAGTATTTTCTTCATAGTCAAACACTCAAACAACTAGCCCAAAAATATCAAAGATCAATACCCTAGATTAAGAGAACAAATTATATAAAAAAATTTTATCAGAAAAAACGACTTAATTAAAAAAACGGGTGCTTGAAAAGCTTCTTCAACTATGTTATATTGGGAGTAAACAAAGGTTTATGAGACCACAGCACAACTAAAAATATCTATAAATTTATTTTTTCAATTTTTAAAAAATATTTATCATAAATTATCATCTCAAATCTATATTTATTCCTAATTCTAATTGAATTTGCTCTATTCTTTCCTCTCTTTATCATCTTATTCTTACGTTTTGTGTCTTTATTTTCTTATGGGCAAATAGTTTTAGGTTGGCAGCTATACATGTAATGGTGAAATTCATATTATTCCTGAGCAGTCCTGTAAACCTTGTTGTGGATTGTTTCATGCTGGTTTTTATTAAAGCAAATGAATGTTCAACTTTTGCTCTGATTTTATGTTTTGGTTTTTCATTTTCTCTTTGATTCTTTCTATCTTCATGAGACCACTGCCAAAAAAATCTTATTTTATATAATACTCTTTTTTATCAAGCTCATCTAACTCTTGACCAATCTCTTGATATCTTTTGAAATAGTGTTTGACAAATGATTTTATTTTTTTATTTTTTGGCATAAAGTATTTATTTTCTTTGACTGCAAAGAAATTTAAAAACTCTGTAGCATCTTTTTTATCTAAATAATGTTTTGCAAGTTTTGTATAGTTTTGTATATACCATTTTTTTAGATTCTCATATTTTTCTTCTTCTAAATTAATACTTAACTCTTTTTCATTCCAGTCTAAAATACCTGAATCAAATAGAGCATTTAAATGAATAATTCCTTCGCAATAATAAGGTTGTACTTCATCTACTTCCATCCAGCCCATTAACCCAATTGCTCTTTTAATTGTATCTATTAAGACTTGTTTTTCTAAATGTTTTTCTTCATTTGATTCATCTAAAAAAAATGATACTAAGCCACCTGTTGTTGCCTTGAACTCTTCAATATTTTTAAAATTTCCTGTTTTATTCATAAGAGTCTCAGTTTCTTCATCACACCATAAAATATGTCCAAATTCATGTCCAATAGTGGTGATATCATATACTTGATGCCAAGAATCTATTTCATTAAATAAGAAAGTTCTATCTTCTTTTAGTATCTCTTGTCCAAATATTTCAGAACTAAGTCGTAAAAATGGTTTTGCTCTTGTAGTTTGAAGTATCTCATCTGAAAATGTAAATATCTTTTTACCTTCTTCTCTTGATACTATTTCATCATTTGGTACTACTTGTGCTGAAAAAAGTCCGTTTAATTCAGCTCCAAAAAATATAGCTGGTCGTCCTATATATAGTTGTACTTTATCAAGTGATTTTAGTGAAAAATCATATATTTTATTATATGACTTATCTTCATCTTTGAATTTATTAAATATTTTAGAAAAAGCTGATTTTATTTTATTTACTCTATTTTCATTTTGTTCAAAATCTGGGTTAGTTAGCCTTATGTCCCACTCTAACGCAACAGCTTTTCTAAAATGGTCTTCATAATATTCTAAAGGATGCCCTATTTGAATTGGAGTTTGTATTTTCATCCAAGCTCTATCTACATTTGCCCATTTTTCAACTAAAAGATGAGTTCTACTTTCACCAAAAGCTTTTATTAGATTTTGGATATATAAAATATAATCCCATTTTTGTCCATAAATATCATCTTCAAGCTCTATTAATTTTTCTTCAAACTCTTCAAGTTCATCAATAACTGCTGTTGTTTGCTCTTTAAAAGCTTTTATATAAGCTTGTGAATGATAAGTATCTTTTTCTTTTACAAGAGCAGAATATGACCTATCTGCAAGTATGTTATTATGCCCTAAATCCAATAAATGATATTTTTCTAAATATTCAAATATTTTTTCTTCATTACCTTTAAACATATATAAAAGATCTTTGTTTACTCCATTTATAATATGTTTTGTCCAAGAGCTTTGCCATGATGACATTTTAAGTCCAACATTATAAACACCTTGAAAAACTTCTTGATAAAATGGAGTTAATAAATTATTGTGTTTAATATAATCAATCGTTTTTTTATGTTTTTCATGCCAAAACTCTTTTACAAAAAGATAGGCTTTTTCTTGCAGTTCTATTATTTCATATTCATTTTTATTAAGTTTTTTTAGAACTTGAACAAGTGAATCATCTCGTAAATTTATAAGTCGTGTTACAAGTGCAAATCTTAAATCATCAGTCATCTCTAAATTTAAGCTATTTGCAAAATCATTTATTATGCTTAGTTTATCAAACTCTTTATGCTCTAAATATTGTATTAATTTATTTGTATTATTCTTTTGAAAATCTAAAAATTTATAAATATTACTTAAGTCATTTAAAAAATCATCTTTATTCATCTTTGTACCCTTTAGTATAAATTGAAAACTTTTTTATAAGTTTAGTATTATATAGAACTCAAACTTGATGTTTAATACATAAAAAAATTAGTATAATGCCAAATAAAGGAAAATAATGAAAAAAACGTTTCAATTAAATATAGAAAATAAAGATAAAAATAGAGTTTTAGAAGCAATTAAACATGAAATAAGAAAGTATATAAAAAGAGAAAAAAGAAAAACTTTACCAGAAGATGTTGCCTTTTGGGATTTTAAATGTAAATTTGCTAAAAATAAAAATGAACCACTTGAAATTAAATTTGTTGATATTACAAAAAATATTGATGAAGCTTCAACTGAAAACTATGATAGTTTTTATATGGAAATTCTTTCTTCAAAAGGTTATTATAAAAAAGATAGAAAAGAATTGCAACAGAAGGATTTAACTTGAAACTGTCAAGTTTCACCACGTTGTACCATTTCAAAAGCAATATGTTGAAACACATCTGGTAAAATCTTAAATATTTCAGGTTTCGTTTGAAACCAACTTTGAACTGCATCAAATGGAGTTCTAACTTTTAATTCTTTTTTTAAAGAACCATGTCTTCTATTGAAGTTGTAGTATATCAAAAATTTATTTAAATCTTTTTTAACATCATCAATATTGTCATACTCTTCTGCTTTAATTGTAGCATTTTTAATAGTTCCGTTTACTCTTTCTACCATTGCGTTAGTTTGAGGTGTGTATGGAGCTGTTAGCCTATGTTCTATCTCATCATCTTTACACTCTACATCAAACTTATGATTACCACTTACAAAACCTTTTCCTCTTGCCCATTTGTCTGTGAACTCTAATCCATTATCTGTTAAAATATGTGTTAAGTAAAATGGAAAAAATTCTTTACATTCTTTTAGAAAAGATACTGCATTTGCTGCTGTCTTATTCTCATACACTTTATAGTAAAGTAGCCTTGTAGCCCTGTCTATTGCTACAAATAGGTAATATTTTTGCTTGTCAAACTTTGGTAAATAAGTTACATCTATATGTAAATAACCAGGCTCATACTCTTTGAACTTTTTAGCTTTTTCTTTTTGCTCTTGTGGAACTCTGTTTATATCAAAGGCTTTTAAAGTACGATAAACATTACTTCTATTTGCATTTGGAATAATATCAACGATTGTATCCGACAGACTCCTAGTTCCATCCAAGTCATTGTTCTAACTACTTTTACCAATTCTTTTTCTAAAGGTGTTAAAGTTGTTTTTATATTGTGTGGTCTTGAACTTTTATCTTTAATAAAATTCCTATGCTTCCATTTAGAGATAGTTTTAATATTTAGATTGTAATTTTTAGCTAATTCAACGATTGTTAAATTAGATTTCTGTATTATTTCTCTTACATGCTGGTTTGTTCTGGCATTAGAGTGATAGACTTGTGACATATATTAAATCCTTATTTGCTGTAAAGATTTTACAATTATGTTGTTAAGCTATCGCTTTCTTAATTTATGAAACTAGGCAACCATAACGTGGTGAAACTGGACAAGTTTTTAGGCATCTAAAAGTTTCATTAAGCCGTAATTTCTTAGATTTTCAAGGGGAGATTGTAAAATTTATTAATATTTTATGATTAAATTTTATTAAAATTACGATAAAATTTTAAAAATTAAGTTGGAATTGATTTATGCTACTTTGAATGTGGTTTTTAGATGTTCCCTTAAATCAAATTATAGCTAAAAAGTAGTGTTAAGCCCCTTAAAATAAGGACTTGTTTGGTTTTTTAGGACTGACTACATAATAAATTGCATACAACATAACAAAATTCCAAAGTAGGTCCATGTACATACTAAAATTATAATGCTATTTTTGATAGAATAAGAATTAAGGACTTTCAATGAAAAAAGTAGAACGAAAATATAAAATTAAAACTCTTATAAACCAAAAAGGCCAAGTTACAATTGAAGAACTTGCAAAAAACTTTAATGTTACAGAAGAGACAATTAGAAGAGATTTAAAATCACTTGATAATGAACATGAAATTAAAAAAGTCCATGGAGGAGCACTTAGTTTAAAAAGTAACAAAGAAGATGCTTTGCATGAAAGGTTTTACCAAAATTCAAAAGAAAAAGAAATAATAGCCAACAAAGCGATTCAAGTTATAACACCTAATTCTAAAATTTATATAGATTTTGGATCAACAACCTTAGCATTTTGTTCTGAATTAAATAAAGTTAATAATTTAACAATATTTACTAATTCTCCTTTAATTGCAAGAAGAGTTCTTGAGGTTAATTCCTCACATACTGTTTATATTTTAGGAGGCCAATACTTAGCTAATTTGCATCAAAATATCGGATATGTAACAATTGATGCAATTAGAAAAGAATTTGTAGATTTAGCCATCACTAGTGCAGCAGCAATAAACTTAAAACATGGATTTTTTAATGTAAATGAAGATGAACGCCAAATTGCACAAGCAATGATGGAAAATTCAAGACAATACATGATTTTAGCAGACAATAGTAAAGTAAAAAAAGAAGGTACGTGGAAAATTTGTTCTTTTAAAGACGTTGATTTTTTAATATCTGAGAGTAAAGATTCTGAGATGGAAAATATTTGTAAAAAGTATTTCATTGAATACATATAAAAAAGAGAGTGCAAGCACAAGAGTTCTTCTAAATTTAATATTGCCATAATGTAAATCCTTAAAATTAATTTACTAGATATTTTATCTAATAAATTTTATTTTTAAGGTTTACACACTTATATTTACACTCCCGTGTTTAGTTTAATCAACACTAAGTATATATAAGATTACTTCACTATTTTCTCTTTTTTTAATTCTTCATTTTCTAGCTCTTCTATTTTTATATCTTCTTTTTCTAACTTCTCTGCCATTGGTACAGATATCTTAATAGCTAACCAAACAGCAAATAAACCTGATAACAACTTACCAAGAAGTATAGGTAAAATCATTGTTGGTTGAAAGTTTGCAGTAAAAGATAAGTGATCTCCTATTAAAGCTTGAGCACAAACAGCAAAAGCCACTGTAATAACCTTATCTTTAGCATTCATCTTAGGGAACATGTGATAGGTTGCAATAATATTTGCTAAAACCATCACAAAGCCAACAGACCCAGATTCCGTTAAACCAATCTTTTTCCCAAGTTTTTCCATAGGCTTAGAGGCATACTTATAGAATAAATAAACCATTGGAAATGTTCCTGCTAACATAATACCAATATATCCAGCTATTTCTATTGCTCTAAATAATTCTTTTTCATCTGCGAATAATGATATAAATACCCATCCTCCAAATACACTTGAAAAGACTCCTGTAAAATATTCCACAATGACAATAGCCAAAACACCTTTAATCCATATGTCTAAAAGAAGCCCAAATACTAAAAATCCTTTAATCATTTGTTTGGTAAAGAATTTTAATCCAAGTGCTAATCCTAAACAAAAGACAATTAAAGGAGAAATATATCCTATCATCTGCCATAAATCCATCATTAGAATATAATTAGCCTCACTGTTTGTAGAAATTATATCTCTTATTGGAGTATTAGTATACACAGTTAAAACCAGAGTAATAATTACACCAAGAGGAACACTGGCAAGCCCAGCCATAGCTCCTAATGCCAAATATTTATGGTCTTTTTTAGCCAACATTGTTAGCCCTACTGGGATTAAGTATACAATGACCGCTCCAGAAAAATATCCTGCAACAGATGCAGTTATCCAAGCTTCTCTAGTATCTGCCATAGCATCTGCTAATTGGTAACCTCCCATGTCCACTGCAATAATTGAGAGTGCGGCAATTGCAGCATCTGAAGACATACTTTCAAAAGCTGGCCCTAAAAGCAATTCTATTGCGTTTGATAAAATTGGTATTGATGCCATAATACCAGCTTGAGCCAAAAATACTGGACCTATCGTATGAATACCTGTTACAAACTCTTTTCCTAATCCTTTTTCAGAATCTACAACAGAAGCAGCAGCCCCAATTAAAACTCCAAACATCATAATATAAATTATAAAATTTCCAAACTCAGTCATCATTCATTCCTTTGTTTTGATATTATATTTTTAAAAGTATTACTTCCTAAAATATACCTCTAGTCTTTTTTGATTTTTTAACAATTTTTTCAAATTTATTTCTTAACTCCTTTACATCATAATTTTTCTCAGGTTTATATATTTTTGTATTGTATTTTTTAATTTTGATATCAGCATTCCCTAATCCTTTATTAGCTAAAAGGGCAATACCCAAACTAGTTAACTCGTTATTACGAGGAACAATTATTTCCTTTTTTAAAATATTTGCTAAAAATTGCACAAAATAAGGATTATTTACTAAACCTCCATCTATTGATATAGTTTTTTTAAGTTTTATAAACTTATTCATAGTTTTAAAATTGCTAAGTGCTCTAAAAGCAATCCCTTCTAGAGTAGACTGTAAAAGATCCTCTTTTGTAGTATCAAGAGATAATCCCGCCCACATACCACTTGCACTCCTATCCCAATGAGGACAGGCAAGACCAGATAAAGCAGGAACAAAAATAATATCTCTTTTAATTGCACAGTCATTTTCAAAAGAATTCAATTCTTTATAGTCCTTAAAAAGACCCAAACTTTTTAGCCAATCAATAGCTGATCCAACATTATATACCCCAGCATCTAATCCATATATCGGTTTTTCATTTTCAAATTTCCAAAATAATGCAGAAGAAAGTCCATTTTTTTTATCAACCATAAAATTCTCACCTGTCAATACTTGCATAAATGCACCTGTTCCAAAAGTTGCTTTGCAATCTCCTTTTTTTCTACATCCATGTCCATATACACTAGCAAACTGGTCTACCATTACAGCAGTAATTGGAATTTTTTTTCCTTTCAAATTATGAAAACCAAAGTGACTGACATTGTTTTGAATAGAAGGCAGTATTTCGATTGGGACATTAAATATTTTACATAGTTCATCATCCCAGCTTAACGTTTTTGCATTAAAAAGTGAAGTTCTTGAAGCACTGTTATAATCTGTGCAATATACATTTGTTAATCTATCTATAAAAAAACTATCACTTGTTCCTATTCTTAGTGTTTTATTTTTTAATGCAGTTTTTACTTTTTTTACATTAGCAATTAACCAAGAAATTTTGCTGGCAGGAAAATATGAATCTAATAATAAACCTGTTTTCTCTTGTATTATTGGCTCGTATCCTTCCTTTTTTAATTTTTCAATATCTGCTTGTGTTCTTTGATCTTGCCACACAATCATATTATATAAAGCTTCTTTCGTCTCACTATCCCAAGCAACTACTGTTTCTCCTTGATGACTAAAACCAATTGCATCAATATCCTCTACGCAAGTTAAAGCCTGCAAAATATTTTCATAAATTTCTTCTGGGTCATGCTCCACCCAGCCAGGATTAATTTTAATCTGTTTATGAGATTTTTGAAACATTATTTTACTATTACCAGTTTCATCAAGTAATAACATCTTAGTAGATGTTGTTCCTTGGTCAATGCCTACTATTTTAAAATTTTTCATTCACTGCCCTTTCAAAATCTATTTTCATTGTAGTCTTTTAAAAATATAAAGTCAACATTAAAAAAATATTTATAAACATAATTATCTATTTGATGTTGTTTAGTGTTGTTTTTTATCGTTAATATGCTACAATTTTAGAAGAAAATCTTAAAAGGTTATAAAATGAAAAGTAAAATATTTGATTGCATAATAATAGGAGGAGGAGTTGTCGGTTGCGCAATAATAAGACGACTTACACTGCAAGGATTACATCCAATTTTATTAGAAAAAGGAGGAGATATATTAAGTGGTGCGAGCAAAGCAAACAGTGCAATATTGCATACTGGGTTTGATGCACCGCATAATAGTTTAGAATTAGATTTAGTGCAAGAGGGGTATAAAGAATATCTTAAAATTTATAAAAAGTTCAATCTTCCTATGATAAAATCAGGTGCAAACGTGGTTGCATGGGATAAAGATCAAATGGATTCTTTAGAATCAATTGTTAAAAAGGCGCATATAAATAATGTAAAAAAAGTACGTGTAATAAATAAACAAAAACTTTTAAAAAATGAACCCAATATCAGTAACTTAGCATTTGGTGCAATTTCTGTACCCGATGAATATATTATTGACTCTTGGTCTTCTCCCTTAGCATATCTTACACAAGCTGTAAATCATGGAGCACAATACCATTTTGACACAGAAGTGCTAAGTGGTAATTTTAAAGATGGTTTATGGAAGATTAAAACCAACAAGGGAATATTTAATGCAAAATACATTATAAATGCAGCGGGAATATATGCAGATAAAATTCAAAATATTTGTCAGAAACCATCTTTTACAATAAAACCTAGAAAAGGACAATTTTTAGTATATGAAAAAGCCCTACGTAAAAAACTTAATTCAATTATTTTACCTGTTCCAACTAAAAGAACAAAAGGTGTTTTGTTATGTGAAACAATTTATGGAAATGTAATATTAGGGCCAACAGCAGAAGAACAAGATAATAGAAATGAAGCTACAGTTGATAATGAAGGATTAAAAAATCTTATTATAAAGGGCGAAAGTATATTCCCAACATTAAAAAACTATAAAGTAACCACCACATATGCAGGATTAAGAACTGCTACAGAACATTCAGATTACCAGATATATGCAACAAAAGAAAAAAACTGGATTTGTGTTGCGGGAATACGATCAACTGGTTTGACATCATCTTTAGGCATTGCTACGTATGTATTCAACTTACTCGTTGAAAATTTTGCTATTACAACGCATGCAATAAAAGAAAAAGATATTATTTGGTCAAAGATGCCTAATTTATGTGATAATTATAAAAGAGATTATCAAAATGAAAATTCAGGAGAAATAATATGCCATTGCGAAAATGTAACAAAAAGAGAAGTAAATGCAATATTTAGTTCAACAATAATTCCCAATAACTTACAAGGCATAAAAAGAAGGACAAGAGCTATGATGGGAGCTTGTAACGGATTTAACTGTTCCCATAGAATGAATAAAATTTATAATGAAAAAATAAAAAAGAATTTTGATAATCAAAGAACTTATGACGTTATCATCATTGGTTCGGGACCATCAGCTTTAGGTATTGCTGTTGGCTTAGAAAAAGCAAATAAAAAGTATTTAATATTAGAGAGAGAATCATATATTGGTGGTGTTCCCATGACATGCGATCATCATAGTTTTGGACTAATGACATTTGCAAGACCAATGAAAGGAAAAACATTTATTAAGAAAATTTTAAAAGGCTTACCGCTAGAAAGATTTAAAATAAATACTTCTGTTTTAGACATAAATAAAGAAGGAAAAATAAATGCAAGAAATACAGATGGTTTAATTACCTATAAAGCAAAAAATATTGTTTTAGCATTAGGATGTAGAGAGTCCCAAAGGCATCAAAGGTTGGTAAGTGGTCTTAGACCTAAGCAGATATACACTACGGGGTCAATACAAAGATTAATCCAAGCAAATGTAAAATTAGACTTTAAGCGACCTATCATAATTGGCACTGAAATAGTAAGTTATTCTGCACTTATGTCTTGTTTTTCAAAAGATGTTAAACCTCAAGCGATGATAGAAAGTAGTGATAATTTAAAAACATTCTTTGCATTAAAACTACTGAATATATTAAAATCTGTTCCCATTTTTTATAATGCAAAAATAACTAAAATACAAAATGTAGATAATGTAACTTCTGTTGAAATACAAACATCAAATCAAATAAAAACCATAGAATGTGATGCACTAATATTTACGGGTAAATTTATTGCAGACAATACCTTACTTTATTCTTCAAATTTAGAGAAATACATAAGTAATGATATTTTACAAGTAGACAAAGAAGGAGGTAAAATTAAAGACACCAATATTTGGGCTTGTGGTAATATTTTACACCCAGGACTTAGTGGTGACTCATGTTTTAAAGAAGGCAAAAAACTAGCGAAAAAGATTATTCTAAATAGTCAGTCCTAAAAAACCAAACAAGTCCTTATTTTAAGGGGCTTAACACTACTTTTTAGCTATAATTTAAACATATAAAATATACTACAAATGCGATAAAATCGTAAATTAAACTAAAAAAGCGGTCGAAACTATGACAAAAAATCTATTCAGTGGTTCTTTTATGGATATGCTAGATTCTAAAGATTCTTTAATCGTTTTAGCTAATAACTTCCCTTGGTCGAAAATAGAAGAAAAATTTAAAAACTACTACAAAAATGATAAGGTTGGAAGTCCTTATAAATCAATTAGATTGATGGTAGGATTATTACTTTTAAAACAATTGAAAAACTTATCAGATGAAAGAAATGTAGAAGAGTGGAAACAAAATCCCTATCTTCAATATTTTTGTGGATTTACAGAATATACTCCATCATTACCCTGTCATGCAACAGAGTTAGTAAAGTTCAGGAACAGAGGAGTTGAAGATGTTCTTATCTTTGCCATAGAGAGACCACTGCACAGTAACACTCTAAAATAAATCTCAACCAAGCCTTTAGTTAAGGTATTTAAAGGCTATTCTTAGCTATAATTACACATATAAATTAAAGATATTTAAGCAAAAAGGTAATAAATTGGCATTTAAAGATTCAAACCTCTCTTTTTCAGATTATGCTCTTAATGATAGATTAGAATATGTAGATTCTTTTTTAAAACAATTAGATTCTATAATAGATTTTAATAAATTAAGACCTGTATTAAAGAAGAATGGAACAGGAAGTAAAAATGTATGTGGAGTACAAGCATATGATCAAATATTAATGTTTAAAATCTTACTTATTCAGAAGTTTTATGATTTAAGTGATGAAAAAGCTGAAGAAGGACTTAATGTAAATTTACTTTATATGAAATTTGCAGGATTAAGCTTAGAATCATTAGCACCAGACTCAACTACAACAGGTAGATTTAGAAATTCTTTAATTAAAAGTAATCTTCATGGTAAACTTTTTACAAATATTAATAAGCAACTTGAAAAGGCAGGATTAATAGCAACAGGTGGTAAAGATGTACTAGTAGATGCAACATTAACAAAGTCTCATAATAATAGAATCAAAAATAAAAATAAAGAACAAAAAAGTGAAAGTAGACAAAAGGTTGAAGCTTTAAATAAAGCGATAGATATACTTATTGAAGAAGAATTACAAAAGAAAAAACCATCATCAAAACAAATATCAAGATTATTAAAAAAGAAATCTTATAACTCTTAAAAATGAAGAACTTGATGAGATTCAAAATAAAGATACTAAAGATATTGAAACTTCAAAAAAGATAATTGAAAATGAAGATGATAGTTATGAGCATAAACAAAAGATAGATAAAGATGTAAGAACAGGTTATCAAGCAGGTAAAAAACAATATGCAACAGGATATAAGAATCATATATCAACAGATGCAGATTCAGGAGCTATTTTAGAAACAATGACAACATTTGCCAATACCTCAGATATATCTACCGTTGATACATTTGTTGAAAAATTAGGTGATGATATTAAATCATTAGGTGCAGATAAAGCTTATAAATCAGAAGCTATTGATGAACTACTAAAAGAAAAAGATATTAAAAATAATGTTTGTCTTAAAGAGAGAAATAAAATGAGTGATGAAGATAGAAAGAATCAAAGAGAAAATGAAAAACCAAAACATAAAATCAGAGCAAAAGTTGAACACTCATTTGCTTTAATAAAAACCAGCATGAAACAATCCACAACAAGGTTTACAGGACTGCTCAGGAATAATATGAATTTCACCATTACATGTATAGCTGCCAACCTAAAACTATTTGCCCATAAGAAAATAAAGACACAAAACGTAAGAATAAGATGATAAAGAGAGGAAAGAATAGAGCAAATTCAATTAGAATTAGGAATAAATATAGATTTGAGATGATAATTTATGATAAATATTTTTTAAAAATTGAAAAAATAAAATTTTATAGATCTTTTTAGTTGTGCTGTGGTCTCTTTATCATTAAGAGCATAATCTGAAAAAGAGAGGTTTGAATCTTTAAATGCCAATTTATTACCTTTTTGCTTAAATATCTTTAATTTATATGTGTAATTATAGCTAAAAATAGCCTTTAAATACCTTAACTAAAGGCTTGGTTGAGATTTATTTTAGAGTGTTACTGTGCAGTGGTCTCTATATCTGTACCAAATATAGCTAATAAATCAAAATATAAGATACTAGTTTATGAGAAATATTTTTAAAAATTAGAATGTATAGAGAGTACTGGTGTATATTTAATTATGCAATGGTCTCATGAAGTATTTTTCCCTAATTCCACACATAACGACATAGCTTTTTCTTTAGAATTATGAGAAGAATGTATCATTACTTTTGCACCTTTATTAAGAGCTTCTTTAACGATTTCTAAACCAATTCCAGAGGTTCCACCTGTAATAATAACTACTTTATTATTTAAGTTCATATTTCTCCTTTATTCTTTTAATATATTCTTTTTTCATCTTCTTTATTAAAAAATAAAATTTTACTTGCTAATACTTTTAAAGTAACATCTTCTCCAATATTTTTTAATCCACTTGGAGATATTCTTGAAATAACTTCTGTATTATTTAGTTTTATAAATAAATAAGCATCCCCACCTGTAAATTCGGTAAAGTATACAGTCGAATTTAAATCTTGTAGTTCATTAATAATGGCTATATCTCGGAATCCATTTTGAATAAATTCTGGTCGTATTCCTGCAGTTATTGTTTTCCCAACATAATTTTTGACATCTTTGTACTCTGCTGTTAAGTAGATATAGTTATCTTCACCTTTTTCATTTTTTAAATTTAGACAAAGTTTATTATTTTTTTGTTCTAAAACAACATCAATAAAATTCATAGCAGGTGAACCAATAAACCCAGCAGTAAAAATATTGCATGGGTTTTCATATACATTAACAGGAGTGTCATATTGTTGAATATGTCCTTTATTTAAAATTACTAATTTATCAGCTAAAGTCATAGCCTCTACTTGATCATGTGTTACATATATCATAGTATTTTTCATGTTTTTATGCATAAGTGCTATTTCTATTCTTGTTTTGATTCTTAAAGACGCATCAAGATTAGACAAAGGTTCATCAAATAAGAATATTTTTGGTTTTCTAACAATGGCTCTACCAATAGCAACTCTTTGCTTTTGACCTCCTGAAAGTTCTTTTGGAAGCCTTTTTGCAAGAGGAGTTAAGTTTAACATTTCTACAACTTTATCAACTTTTGTTTCAATTGTTTTCTTATCTTCTTTTTCCAGTTCTAGCCCAAATGATATATTTCCTTTGACAGTCATATGTGGATATAAAGCATAAGACTGAAACACCATAGAAATATCTCTTTTAGATGGTTTTTCATAAGTCATATCCTCACCATCAATGAATAATGAACCTGAAGTTATATTTTCTAATCCAGCAATTAACCTTAAAAGTGTAGATTTTCCACAACCAGAAGGTCCAACAAACACGATAAACTCACCAGACTTGATTGATAAATCTATATTGTTTATTATTGTTAAATCACCAATTTTTTTTGTTATATGTTTTAGCTCTAACTCAGCCATACATTCTACCTTATTTTTTAGTTAAAAAACAATATGAATAAGCTTTAAACTCGATTTTATTGTTATTTATTGTTGTATTATTCGATACACTACTTATCATTTCATATCCTTCAAAACAGTCACATGCTTTTGTATTTATTGAAAAATTAAAAATACAAATAATTTCTTCACAGTTACTTGTTCTTCTAATTTTTAATAGAGAATTACGTGAATCAATAATATTTATTGAACCAGATTTTAAGGCTTCATGATTTTTTCTAAATTTAAGTATATTTTTATATACATTAAATGTACTGCTTTCATTATTTACTTGAGTATTAGCTGCTTTTATAATATGTTTAGCATCTAATGGAAGCCAAGTTTTTTCAGCTCTTGAAAAACCTGCTTGAAATTCATTATTTTCCCATGCTATTGGCGTTCTAGATCCATCTCTACCTTTATATTCAGGCCAAAAGGTTATTCCATAAGGATCAACTAAGTCTTCAATTTTTATTTCAGACTGTGCAAAACCAAGTTCTTCTCCTTGATAAATGCATGCAGTTCCTTTTAAACTTAAAAGTAAATTTATACTTAAATTTTCAAGTTCTTTTTGCAAAGATTCGTCTTTACACCATCTACTGATATGTCTGGGTACGTCATGATTAGAAAAACTCCAACATGCCCAGCCATCTTTGACAACATCCTCAAACTTATTGATACATTTTTCAAAATACTCAGCAGAAAAATTATCACCTAAAAAGTTGAAAGTGTAACACATATGCATTTTGTCATTATCACTTGTATAATCAGACATAACTTCTAAAGATCTATGTTCCGCACCAATTTCTCCAACTGACGTTGATCCTGGGTATTTATTTAAAAGTAATCTGAATTTTTTTAAGAATTCAAGATTCTCAATTTGTGTTTTATCATATAAATGATTTTGCATTGTGTATGGGTTTTCTTTTGGAGCTTCATTTGTAACTTGACCACTTGCTTTTGGGTTGTTTCTTAATTGTTTATCGTGTACAAAAAAGTTAACTGTATCAAGTCTAAATCCATCAACACCAAGTTTTAGCCAAAACTCAATTTCACCTAAAAGTGCTTCTTGTACTTCCTTACAATGAAAATTTAAATCAGGTTGCTCGATTAAAAAATTATGCATATAGTATTGCATTCTTTTTGCATCCCATTGCCATGCAGGTCCCCCAAAAAGACTTAGCCAATTATTTGGTGCTGTACCATCTTCTTTTGGATCTGCCCAAACATACCAATCTTTTTTATCATTTGTTCTGTCTTTTGAACTTTCTTTAAACCAAGCATGCTGATTTGATGTATGACTAAGTACTTGGTCAATCATAATTCTTATTCCAAGGCTATGGGCTGTTTGTAGCATTTCTTTAAAGTCATCTAAAGTGCCAAAAATTGGATCAACATTTCTATAATCACTTACATCGTATCCAAAGTCTTTCATTGGAGACGTAAAAAAAGGTGATAACCAGATAGCATCAATACCAAGATCTGATAAATAAGGCAATTTTAACGTTACACCTTTAATATCTCCAATTCCACTAGCGTTCGTATCAGCAAATGATCTTGGGTATACTTGATATATACAAGCTCCTTTCCACCAATTTTCACTTTTATTCCCTTTTGTTAATATGTTGTTATTTAATTTTTGTGTCAAATTTAGTTTATTTTGCATTTTTAACCTTTTACTGCACCAGCTGTTAAGCCTGATACAATCTTTCTTTGGAATATAATAATAAGTATGATTAAGGGAATGGTAACAATAACTGAAGCAGCCATAATATTCCCCCACGGTATTTCTTGTGCACTAGCTCCTGAAATCATAGCTATTGCAACAGGAATAGTTCTTTGTGACTCATCTGAGATAAATGTCAATGCAAACAAAAACTCATTCCAAGCAGCAATAAATGCTAAAAGTCCAGTAGTTACAAGTGCTGGCCACATAATTGGCAAAAAAACTCTTACAATAATATGATAAGAAGAAGCCCCATCCATAATAGCAGCTTCCTCAAGCTCAATTGGCAACTCTCTCATAAATGTAGTTAAAATCCAAACCGTAAAAGGTAATGTAAATAACATATATGAAAGTATAAGCGCAAACATAGAATTATATAAATCCAGTGCTAAAATAAGCTCAAATAGTCCTGCTAGTATCGCAACTTGAGGAAACATAGAAACTGATAATATTGTTATAAGGAATAATCCTCTTCCTTTAAATGAAATTCTAGCAAGTGCAAACGATGCACTAAGTGCTATAACTAAAGAAAGAGCAACTACAGAAAATGAAACAATAAAACTATTAAAGATACTTTTGGCAAAATTATCGTTGCTTAGCATGGAAGTATAATTAGAAAAATCGAATGTACTTATAAATAAATTAGGCTCAAATAATGCTGTACCAGTCTTTAATGATGTTATGATTGCATAATAAAATGGAAATAACGAAATAAACATAATACTAAGTACCAAAATCCAATTTCCTAAAATATCAATTATTTTTAAATTATTCATTATTTATCTCCTGAAAAATTTAATTTACCAAAATACATGTATCCTAAAGTAAATAACATTATTATTAAAAATAATATTGTAGAAGTAGCAGAACCATAAGCAAACTTATCAAAATCAAATAAATACTGTCGTGCGTATACACTCATTGTCATGGTCTCTTCACTTCCTGGAGTTAAGACATAAATCAAATCAAAAACTCTAAGAGCATCTAATGTTCTAAAAATAATAGCAACAATAATTGCAGGTTTAATTAAAGGTAAAGTTATATAAAAGAATTGTTTTATAGGGGATATTTTATCTATTTTTGCTACTTCATAAATATCACTGGGTAGTGTTTGCATTGCTGCAAGAATTAATAAAGCCATAAAAGGAGTAGTTTTCCATACATCAACCATAATAACAGCACTCATAGCTGTATCTACATTTGCAAGCCAAGCAACTGGTGCTGAAATAATACCAATAGTCATTAAAAGTTCATTAATAATACCAAATTGATCGTTTAACATCCAAGCCCATATTTTTGCTGATACAATTGTTGGAATCGCCCAGGGAACCAGTATAGCTGTTCTTACTATTGCTCTACCTCTAAATTCTTTATTTAAAATAACAGCAACCATCAAACCAAAAGTAGTTTCTAAACTAACAGAAATAAAAGAAAAGCGAATAGTATTCCAGACAGATTTCCACCATAATGGATCAGCTAAAACACCAGTCCATTCTCCTTCTCCTTTTCCATAGTCAATATACGCTAAAAAATTCTCAAAGCCAATAAAAACACCTTCATCTAAACCATCAAGTTTAGCATCAGTAAAACCATAGTAAAAAGTTTTGAACAATGGCCAGCCAGCAGTTAATAATAATACTAACATTGTAGGTGCTAAAAATACCCACGCACTTCTTAGCCTTTCTTTTTCTAATTTGGTTTTCTGATTCATAATGATATTATTTCCATTCACCTTTTTTAATTCTTTTTAATTTTCTTTCTAATTTTTCAAGTCCTGCAGAAGCTGTAATGTTACCAGATAATATAGCATGAACACTTGAGTAAAATTCTTTTGAAACTTCATTATATGATCTTTTAACAGGAGCAGATGGTCTTGGAACTGCATTTTTAAATACTGAATACCAATTTGAAATCATGGGAGATTTTTCTTTTATATCCGCATCATTGTATAAAGAGATGATTGTAGGTAGCTTATTATTTTTAATTGCTCTTCTTTTTTGAACTTCTTTACTGGTTAAAAATTTAACTAATTCAATTGAAGCTTTTTTGTTTTGTGAGTATTTAGAAACTCCAAGGTTCCAGCCACCTAGAGTAGCTGCACTAGCATCTAGCGTCGTACCACTTGGTAGTGTAGTAACCGCAAATTTTCCTTTTACTGCACTGTCTTTTGCATTTCCTAAACTATAAGCATATGGCCAGTTTCTCATAAAAATTGCATTACCAGTTTGCCAAACACCTCTTGATTCTTCTTCTTTGTATGCTAATACACCTTTAGGAGATATCGTTCCAGCCCATGTTTTTGCCAGATTTAAAGCTGCAATTGCATTTTTATTATTAATTGAAATTCTACCATCTGGTTCAACTATTTGTCCACCACCATAAGATTTAATCCACTCTAAAGCGTTACATGTTAAGCCTTCATAAGAACTTCCCTGAAATACAAAACCTTGTAGTTTAGGATTATTTTCTTTTGCTAAAATCATTTTAACTGTACTTGTAAGTTCTTCCCACGTTTTAGGTACTTTTGCATTATATTTTTTTAATAAATCTTTTCTATAATATAAAGCGGGTGCATCTGCAAACATTGGTAAGGCAACAAGTCTTCCATTTACAGTTTGAGATTCTATTATTGCTGGAAAAAAATTCTTTACAATATCTTTTGTATCTGCTGTTAAGTCAACTAAATGTTTAGCAATTTGTGGTGCCCAAATAACATCAAGTCTATAGACATCAATATTTTTATTTTTAGCTGATAACCAAAGTTTATATTGAGAAAATTGATCTGTTGATGAAGATGGCATCGTAACGATACTTACTTTATTTCCAGTTTTTTTTTCAAAAAT
Source organism: Halarcobacter sp. (assembly GCA_965243765.1). Lineage (GTDB taxonomy): Bacteria > Campylobacterota > Campylobacteria > Campylobacterales > Arcobacteraceae > Halarcobacter. Next base: position 346,008 of record CBDEWB010000018.1, on the reverse strand, counting down.
ATCTAGATTACTTCTTAATGATTCTATATCAGTGCCAGTTGCGCCACTAACTATACTTAAGCTTGCAGCTAATAATGAGCTTGCCGATGCCAAGGAAACAGCTCCAATTATTCCTATTTTTGCCAATGTACTAAAATTCTTCATATTTAATCCTTTTATTTAAATCTAATATTAATGAGTTCTTATCTAAATGTAAAAAATTTCATTAATAAAATCAATATGTGACGCATTTTTACATTTTATATATTAATAATAACTTAAATGATTCTAAAATGTGAAGATAATTAAAATCATTTATAATAATAGTATTTTTATGTTCTTTAAAAGAATAGGTGTTAACGGGGAATTAACTATATAAATGATAAAATTTTAAAAATTTTTGAAGGCAAATATTCTATGGGTATAAAAAAAATATCAGAATTAGCACAAGTTTCAACTGCTACAGTTTCAAGAGTATTGAATAACCCTCAACTTGTAAAAAAAGAAACAAGAGATAAAGTGCTTAAAATTGCAAAAGAACTTGAGTATAAAAAGTATAATTCGAGGTTTTCTTTTGAAAATAAAAAAGATGAAATTGCAGTAATAATCCCTGATTTGAGAAATACATTTTTTGCAAAAATAGTTGAAGGAGTTATGATACAAGCAAAAATTGATAATTTGCCTGTTAATTTATATTTAACACATGACAATATAAAAGATGAACTTGAGTCTATAGAAGAATTAATTGAGAAAGAAGTAAAAGGTGTAATTTTAGTGAGGTCTAGAAATAAGGAAAAAGAAACACTTATCAGTCTTAAGAAGCTAGATAAATTCAGCATACCTTTTATAATAGTAGATAGAGATATATCAGTACTTAATTGTTCGGGAATATTTTTATCAAATACGAGTGCTGTTTACGACGCAATAACGTTACTAATAAAGGATAAATATAGCAAGATAGCAATATTAAGTGGACCTGAAAATAGTATAAATTCAAATCGTAGAATTGATGGATATAAAGAAGCTTTAATTAAAAATGGCATTTTTGTGAATGAGGAATTAATACATATTGGTGAATTCACTATACAGAGCGGTTTTGATATGACAATAAATATATTAAATAGCAAAATAATGCCAGATGCAATCTTTACGTCTGCTATTCAGTTAACTATTGGGTGTTTAAAAGCAATAAGCCAAAAAGGACTTATTTTGGGAAAAGATATAAAAGTATTTTCATTTAATAAAGTAGACGCAACTTTTATTGATAATTTTGATCTTTCTTATATTGAACACCCCGCAGAATCTATGGGCAAAAAAAGTGTTGTAATGTTAAAAAATAAGTTAAGAGGAACAAAAGATATCATGAGAGAAATACTTGATTATAAAATAGTATATAAGAATAGAACCCTCTGAATAAATAGCAATAATTTAAACAAAGAAATATGAAGTGTCTGAATTTAAGTTACCACCCTAAAATATATACTTATTCAAATTTAAGCATAACTAACAAATACACTTCAAACTACCTATATATAAGACTATGTAGACTTTTGCACTTCTTTAAATTAAGTCATCATTTGCTATAATTCTCTATATATGGTTACACATAGGTTACACTTTTAAAGGGAAAATATGGCAAATTATATTAAATCAAAAAAGTTTATTGGAGTAGTTTATAATGAATTAAAAAATCAAGATAAAAGCTATTATATCTTTTATAAACTAAATGGTAAAACAAAGAGAATCCATATAGGTAAAAAAAGTGAAGGAATAAATGAAGCATTTTGTCATCAAAAAAGAAATGAAGTTATAAATAACTTAACTTTCGCACCTAAAATAACCTAAAAATCATCAACTAAACCATTAATTGTCAAACAAAGTCTTTTAATTGTCATTGCTATATACATTTATATTTTAAATATAAATATAAAAAATAATCTTTCAATTTTCTCCTGATAAATGTACTTATAAAGCCTTTAAACACTGTGGTTTAGTTATAATATGCCTATCAAACTAAGGAGATTTATTGATGAATATTAAAGAAAAAATAACTAATGTAATAAATGATAAGTTAAAAAATCCAATATACAAGACAATGCAAATATTAAATATAAAAACAATTTTATCACAAAGTAATTTCACTAAAAAAGATGGAGTAAGTGTTTATATGGTAGTTATTCACTTTGTATATATGCTTGTGATGAATAAGAAAGTATCAACATTTATAAATCAAAGCGATGATAGTTTAAAAAAAGATATTTACTACAGGTTGCTAAGTAACTCTAGTTACAACTGGCGAAAACTGTTATCGTTATCAACATTAAAGATACTTAAATTACTTCATAAGGTACAAGATAGTAAAGCTATAAGAGTTTTTATTATTGATGACACCATAGAGGGGAAAGTTGGTAAAAATATAGAGGGTAGCTGTGATTATTTATGGAGTAATAAAGAGAAACGAACAGTAAGAGGTATTAATGTTGTGTCTCTTAATTATAGTGATGGTTTCTCTAACTTTATGTTAGACTTTGCAATTGTTACAAATAAATATGCAAGAGTAATAATAGATAATTTTAAAAATATTATTGATACTAGAACTAATGCTCATAAGAGAAGATTAGAAACATTAAAAGGTAAATCACAAATAGCTATAGATATGATTAAAAGAGCTGTGAATAGCGGTATATATGCTGATTATCTACTTATCGATAGTTGGTACTCTAAACCTTCATTTATAAAAGAGATGAATGATTTAGGATTAAAAGTTATTACAAGAGTAGCAAACAATAATAAAATATGGAACTTTATTGGGGAGAGAAAAACTCTTAATGGTATCTATGAAAAGTCTAAGAAATTAAAAAATATCAAGTCTAGTACTTATGGTAAAAAAATTAAATATAAATACTTTTCAGTAGTAGTTGAACATAAAAAAGCCAGTAAGGTTAAGATAGTATTTTTAAAAACGCAAGAGAAATTAATACCTATAATATCTACTGATTTAGATATTAGTGATGAAGTTATTATTGATACTTATAGAAGAAGATGGGATATAGAGCAAGGCTACAAAGAACTTCGCGAACACTTTGGATTTGGTAAAGAAGAAAATAGAATCTATGAAGCACTAATAGTATAATGTCCTCCCTTGTCAAGACCACTTAACCAAGTTTTCTTATTCCAAATACCTATGATACTTTTTGTAACAATTTACTATCTAAATTATTAATAGCTTTAAAATATACCTCATTTGGTGTCTTATTTCCAATAGCTGAATGTAATCTTCTACTATTATATTTTTGCATATAATTATCAATTGAGTATCTCAATTCATTCATACTTTTATAATCATTTAGATATATTTCTTCATATTTGATACTACGCCAGAATCTCTCAATTACGATATTATCGATACTTCGCCCTTTACCATCCATGGATATTTTAATATCATGTTTATTTAATATATCAACATGAGCTGACGCTGTATATTGTGAGCCTTGATCAGTATTCACTATATCAGGTTTAGGATATAGACTTAATGCTTCATTTAACACACTTGTTGTAAGTGATACATCCATTGTATTTGATAGTTTCCAAGATAATATTTTCTTGGTATTCCAATCAATAATTGCAGCTAAATAAACATGACCTCGTTCAAGTTTAATATATGTAATATCTGTACTCCATACTTTATTTGGAGTATCAATAATTACTTGATTTTTATCATTTTTAAACTCTTTCAATAAGTATGGATATTTATAATGTTCTTTATTTGGTATAGTGGTCTTCTTTGTAGGATATATCGCTCTTATCCCTAGATATTGATAGATTGTTTTGATCAACTTTCTACCTACAAAGAATCCTTCATTTTCTAATGCAGTTAGCATTCTTCTTGTTCCATAATATGGAAACTCTGAGTATATATCATTAACCATATTTAATAGTGTAATATCTTCATCACTACTGAACTTTTGTACAGGTATATAATATAATGATGACTTTGAAATATTAAGTGCTATACATTGTTTATTTAGGGAGAGTTTATGCTCAGAATCTACAAAAGTCTTACGACTCTTAGATGAGACCAAGCTTACGAGCTTTCCCTCTAGGAAATCTCTTTCTAATGTTAATTCACCAACTTTTTTAGCCATGTTATCTTTATCTTTTTGTAAAATTTCTATCTCAGTTTTATACTCTCTTACCACCGAACTTTTATCAAATGCAAGTGACATGTTTTCTAAAAACTGTTTTTTCCAGTTTTTTAAACTTACTGGTAAAACTTCGTAATGACTTGCAATCTCATTTATAGTTTTCTCTGCCTCTAAAACCTCAAGAACTAACTTTGATTTAAATTCTGCACTATATGTTTTTCTTTTTGTACTCATTTTTATTTATCCCTATATTTTGTATTTTATTCTATCATTTAGAATAAGAATACTTGGTTAACTGGTTTGTTTTTCTAGGGACATTATATAGATAGAATTACACTATCGTTTTTTACATATAATATTGTCAGTTATATCAATCGTATCAGTCATGAACCTAAAACAATTGGTGGATTATTTAAAGATTTAGAATGTGAACTTCATACTCTAGTAATTGCTATGCAAACATTTATAGCTATACTTGATGAAATAGCACAAATAGAAGAAAGTAATCAATAGAAATGATGATTTTACCACTATCATTGATACTTTAAAGGATGTGACTGCTAAATTGCTTGGTTTTAGGTGCGAAAGTTAAGATTTTAATGTAATAGCAGAAGAGTCAAATAACTCTAATATTGAGTTTAATAATTCAATAATAGTTGATCCAATTGATGGAACAACAAATTTCGTAAATCAATTACCTCATACTTGTATTTCTCTTGGAGTTTATAAAAATAAAAAACCATATTTAGGAATTGTTTATAATCCAATATTAAATGAACTGTATACTGCAATTGTAGGAGAAGGTGCTTTTTTAAATGGAAAAAGAATTGAAGTATCAAAAGAAGATGATTTACAAAAAGCACTTTTATCTACAGGTTTTCCCTATAGTTCTGGTACCTGTGAAGATGATTTAAATGATGTTATGAAAAAAATGAAAAATATACTTCCTAATTGTCAAGATATAAGAAGACTTGGTTCTGCAGCTTTAGATTTATGTTATGTATCATGCGGAATTTATGAAGGTTATTATGAAATGAACTTACAAGCTTGGGATGTAAGTGCTGGAATTATAATTTTAAAAGAAGCAGGTGGTCAAATATCAAATTTAGATGGAGATGAATATACTTTATTTGAAGATAAATATATTGTTGCAAGTAATAGTTTAATTCATTCTTCTTTATTAAAGAACTTATAACTTTAAAGTAATTTTTTAGTAGATTTTAGCTAATATTTGAACCTTAAAAAATTAATATATAAGGCTTTTATAATATGTGTGGAATAGTTGGTTGTATTGGAAAGAAAGATACTACAAAATTTTTATTGGATGGTTTAAAAGAATTAGAGTACAGAGGATATGATTCTGCTGGAATCGCACTTTTAAATGACAAGAATATTGATGTATTCAAAGCTCTTGGAAAATTAAAAAATTTAAGAGAAAAAATTAAAGCATCAACTTTAGGTAAATATAAAATAGGTATTGGACATACAAGATGGGCAACACATGGAAAACCAACAGAACTTAACGCACATCCACACTTAGGTGAATATTCTTATGTTGTACATAATGGAATTATTGAAAATTATAAAGAATTAAAAGAAGAATTGATAAATGATGGACATAAATTTGTATCTCAAACAGATACAGAAGTAATAGTTCATTTATTTGAAAATTTTCAAAATAGATTAAATGATACTAAAGAGGCTTTTAAAAAGACTATTTCAAGATTAGAAGGTGCTTTTTCTATTTTACTAATATCAAAAGCAGATTCATCAAAAATATTTTTCTTTAAACATGGAAGTCCTTTAATAATAGCTCGTGGAAATGATAAAAATGAATTTTTATTTGCTTCTTCAGATGCTCCTTTAATTGGTTTAGCAAAAGAAGTAGTATATTTAGAAGATGGAGTTGGCGGAATAGTAAGCAAAGATAACTTAGAATTTTTTAGTGATGATTATTCGTGGGCTACACTTCCATCTTCAAAACAATTTGCTCAAAAAGATGGTTTTAGATTTTTTATGGAAAAAGAGATTTATGAACAAAGTGACGTAGTTAGTGATGCTATGTTAGGACGTTTAAATGATTCTTCAATCTCATTTGATGAGTGTGACTCTTCAATTGTGAAAGATATTCAAGAAATCAAAATTTGTGCTTGTGGTACTTCATATCATGCAGGCTTAACGGCTTCATATCTTTTTGAAAGATTGACTAAAATTAGATGTTCTGTTGAGATTGCAAGTGAGTTTAGATATAAAGAACCTTTATTAAATAAAAATACATTGTTCATCGTTATATCTCAAAGTGGAGAAACAGCTGATACTTTAGAAGCCTTAAAAATGGCAAAACAAGCAGGATTAAAAACTTTAGTAGTTTGTAATGTTGATAACTCATCTATGACAAGAGTTGCAGATGTAACTGTATTAACACGAGCAGGAATAGAAAAAGGTGTTGCTTCAACAAAAGCTTTTTCTACTCAAACAGCAGTTTTATGGATGATGGCTTTATATTTTGCTCAATTTAAGAATGTTATAACCAAAGATAAGTTACAAGTAGAGATAGAAGCTTTACGAGAAATTCCTAAAGCTTTACTGGTTAATAGTAATATTCATGAAAAGACTAAAAGATTATCAAAAAGATATCTTCATGGTCATGGTTTTTTCTTTATAGGAAGAGATGTCTTTTTCCCATTAGCACTTGAAGGTGCTTTAAAATTAAAAGAAATTTCGTATTTACATGCTGAGGGATATCCAGCAGGTGAGATGAAACACGGCCCAATTGCATTAGTAGATCCTGAATTATTTACGATTGCTTTAATGCCACAAAATTTATTATATGATAAGATAAAATCCAATGTTGAAGAGTTAAGTGCAAGAGATAGTACAATTTGTTCAATCTCACCACTTGATTTTGAATTAAGCGATGATTTTATAAAAACTCAAAAAACCAACCATTATATGTTGGAGTTTTTTGAAATGTTAGTTGTATTGCAACTTTTTTCTATGGAAATTTCAATACGATTAGGAAATGATGTTGATATGCCAAGAAATTTGGCAAAGTCTGTGACTGTTGAATAAATATTAATTTTTTATTTTTTTATTAAGATTTAAAGATAAAAATAAGTATAGATTTAATGGAAAACAAAAATGGAAAACAATATAGGAAAACAAAAATGGAAAACAAAACAAATTACTTATTTACAAGTGAAGTTGTAAGCCCAGGACACCCCGATAAATGTGCAGATATTATTGCAGATACAATAGTTGATAAATTAATTATTGAAGATAAAAATAGTAGAGTTGCTTCAGAAGTTTTTGTAGCTGGTAAACATGTAATAATTGGTGGAGAAGTAAAATCTAAATGCCAATTATCACAAAAAGAGTATGAAGTATTAGTAAAAGATGCCTTAGCAAAAATAGGTTATGATGGAACATCAACTTTTACTAAAGAACAATGTTTACATCCTGATGATGTATTAGTGCAAGTATTATTAAATCAACAAAGCCCTGATATTTCTCAAGGTGTTGATCAAGAAACTGGTGAAATTGGAGCTGGTGATCAAGGTATTATGTTTGGTTTTGCGTCAACTGAAACAACTGATTATATGCCAGCTGCTATTACATATGCTCGAATGTTATGCGATAAAGTTTATAATTATGCACTAAATCATAATCATAAATTAGGAGTTGATATTAAAACTCAAGTTACAATTGATTATGAAAATAAAGCTAATTTTGAGAATTGTAAACCTCAAAGAATACATACAATTGTTATATCTGCACCTTCAGTTGACTCAATCCCAATAAAAGAAGTTAGAGAGTTAATTCAAGGTTTAATTGATGATACAGGATTACCAACTTCTATGTATAATAAAGATGAAACAATAATTCATATTAATCCAACAGGAAGATATGTAAATCATTCACCTTTACATGATAGTGGATTAACTGGAAGAAAATTAATTGTTGACTCTTTTGGTGGGTATTCACCTATTGGTGGAGGCGCTCAAAGTTCTAAAGACTATACAAAAGTTGATAGAAGTGGATTATATGCAGCACGTTGGATTGCAAAAAATATTGTAGCAGCTAATTTAGCTACAAAAGCAATTGTACAAATTTCATATGCAATTGGTGTTGTACAACCTATTTCAGTTTCTGTTGATACTATGGGTACATATACAAAATTTGATGATGATAAATTATCTCAAATAATTCTAAATGATTATCCTTTAACTCCAAATTGGATTACGAAAAAATTTGGTTTAGATAAACCATCAAGTGAGACTTTTCTTTATGCAGATGTTGCTGCACGTGGACAAGTTGGTCAAAGTGATTACCCTTGGGAAAAACTTGATGAAGTAGAAAAATTTAAAAATATATAGTAGAATAAAAAAGCAAACTTATTTGCTTTTTTGAGAGTTAACTTCTTTTAATAAGTAAATTTATTTTTACTGTTAAAAGAAGAAATAAATAAATATCTCTTTAATTTGAGACAAACTTAAAGGAAATATAATGGATTTAAAAAACTTATTTAGTAAAATTTCATTTGATAGTGACAGTAAAGAACAAGCTAGAAAAAAAGATGCACCAACGCATTGGATTAAATGTCCAGAGTGTAGTTCTTTAATGTTCTTTAAAGAAGTTGAAAATCAAAATAATATCTGCCCAAAGTGTAACTTTCATATGAGAATAGGGGCAAAAAGAAGAATTGAAATATTAACTGATGATGACTCTTTTGTTGAGTTTGATGAAAGTTTAAAACCTGTAGATCCTTTAAAATTTGTTGATAAAAAATCTTATAAAAAAAGAGTTGATGAAGCAATCAAAAAAACGGGAAGAAGTTCAGCTGTTATAAGTGGTGAATGTACAATAAATAAAATTCCTGTGCAAATAGTAGTTTTTGATTTTGCTTTTATGGGTGGAAGTTTAGGTTCTGTTGAGGGTGAAAAAATTGTACGTGCTGTTAATCGTGCTTTAGAGAAACATCAAGGTCTTATTATTATTTCTGCTTCAGGAGGTGCAAGAATGCAAGAATCAACATTTGCATTAATGCAAATGGCTAAAACTTCTGCTGCCTTAAAAAGAATGGATTTAGCAAAACTTCCTTTTATCTCTGTTTTAACAGATCCAACAATGGGAGGAGTTTCTGCTTCTTTCGCATTTTTAGGTGATATTATTATGGCTGAACCTGGTGCTTTAATTGGTTTTGCAGGTCAGAGAGTAATTAAACAAACTATTGGAGCAGATTTACCTGAAGGCTTCCAACGAGCTGAATTTTTACTTGAAAAAGGTTCAATTGATATGGTTGTTAGTAGAAACGATATGAAACAAATTCTAAGTGACTTATTAACAATGTTTTCAAAAACTAGTAACGTTAGTTAATGAAGAGTAGACTTGAAGAAGCTTTAGGTTGTAACCTTGAAGCTTCAAATCTTCTTTATGCTTTATGTGACTTTCAAACTATTTTAAAAAAAGATTTACTTATTTCAACATTTATAAAAACTATCAAAAAATATGATGTGAAATTAATTCAATACCGTGATAAAATAAATTCTTTAGAAACTCAAATAGAAAACCTAACTTATCTTAAAAAATATTTGGATATTCCAATTATTATAAATGATAAAATTGAACTAATAGCGTATGCTGATGGTTTGCATTTAGGACAAGATGATTTAGAAAATGTTAATTTAGATAAAAAGTTAGCAATAAAATTAATTAGAAAAAAGATTGGTAATAAATTATTAGGATTATCAACTCATAATGAGGTTGAAATACTAGAAGCTAATACATATGATTTAGATATGATTGGACTTGGAGCTTATAAAAATACCTCTACAAAAGATATAAACAATATTTTAGAAGATAAGATTTCATATCTTGCTAAAATATCAAAACACCCTGTTTGTGCTATTGGAGGAGTTAATATAAATGATAAACTTGATAATGTATCTTTTAATGTAGTAGGAAGTGGATTATATGAAGATTAATATTTATGCAATAGTAAAACCAACCAAGGATGAGTTTGATAAAATATCACAAGAATTTATTAAAATGTGTTCAAAATATGCAAAAGTAGAAGTTTATTCTATTTTTAATAAACATATTTTTAAAGCTCAAACAGTAGGTGAAAACGAAGCAAAACTTTCTTATACTCAAGCATACAAACCTTTTATGAATGGTTTTTGTATTGCTTTAGATGTTTTAGGAAAAAATGTAGATAGTTTTGAATTTTCAAAAATGATTACAAATAATAGTGAAATAAACTTTTTTATTGGTGGAGCTTATGGATTTGAAAAAGAATTTCTACAAAAATGTAACTCTATAATTAGTCTTAGTTCTTTAACAATGGCTCATAAAATAGTAACTCTTGTCTTACTTGAACAAATATTTAGAGGTTTAGCAATAAAAAATAACCATCCATATCATAAATAATTTATGTAATTTTAAGTATAATTGCAAAATTTTTTAATAAAGGTATAATGTGATCAATACAAAACAAATTGAAGAATTAAAACAAATCTTGATTGAACGACGAGAAATCATTACTAGCAATATTCAAGGAAGTAGAGATAGTATCGATTCTTTAAAAAGTTCTGAATGTAAAGATGATTTTGATTACGCAGAAGTTTCTAGTGATAGTTTCAAAGAAGGTATTATTGCGAATCAACAAGTAAAAGAATTAGGTGAAATTGATAATTCTTTAAAAAGAATTGAAAAAGGAACTTATGGTATTTGTGGAATGTGTGATGAATCAATTGCTATTGGAAGATTAAGAGCTAAACCATTTGCAAGATTTTGTACTCCTTGTAGAGAAATTTACGAAGTAGAACAATAAAATAAAGGATAAAATGTGGGACTTAAAAAATATATAGGTTTTTCCTTGTTGTTAATTATAGCTGTTGGTGGTTATATTTATAGTATTGAAAGTGGAGTTTATACTGTTACAATATTTGAATATTCATTAGAATTACCAGTTGCTGTTTGGATTTTAGTACCAATTTTAGTATTATTTATTTTTACAGTTATACATCTTATGTTTTATGGTACTCTTAACTACTGTAAAGGTAGAGGTTTCATAAAAGATGAAAGATCAATTATTGAAACATTAAAAAACTTGTTATTGCAGAAAAATGATCAAAGAAAGTTTAAAACACAAGGCTATAAACATGTTTCATCTATTTTAAATCAATTTAATATTGATGTAAAAGATAATGCTTTTACTTCTTCAGACGAGGGGTTAAATAAAGTTGTTTCTCAAATTAAAGATATTAAAGCTGGAAAACATGTAAATGAAAAATCGTTAAAATTAGGTATTGGTTCTGCTTTAGCAAAACAAAATTTAATTAACAAACTTAATGAACAAATCGATTATGCTGTTGATATTTTAAAAAAATCAGATCAATTTTCAAGTGATGTTATCAGAATCGCATACTTTAAAGTTTTAAATGAAAAAAGTATGACTACAGTTAAAAAGCTTTATCAAAATGTGATTCTTGACAAAGAGATGGCTTTAAGACTTTTTGTAAAAGATATTGAAAATAATGAATTTGGATTAACTAAAGAAAATATTTTACAAATTACAAAAAAATTAAATTATTCACAAGATGAATATTTAACATTAGCAAAATTATATAAAGAGGCTTTATTACCTGATAAAGTATTAGAACTTTTTGAGATAATTTCAGAAGATAACGAAGTTGCAATAGTATCATATCTTTATATTTTATTTGAACTTGAAATGATTGATAAAACAAGAGAGATTCTAATAAGTTACAGTGAAAATGAGTTACTTGTATTTAGAGCACTTTTAGATTTAAAAGAGGCAGGGAAACATTACTCAATGGATGATCTTATGTATAATTAATGACAAAAAAACTAGATTTTAGCCAACCTCTTATGGTGTTGGCACCACTTGCTGGATATACAGACTTACCTTTTAGAGCTTTAGTGAAAAAATTTGGTGCAGATTTAACAATTTCAGAAATGATATCATCAAATGCATTAGTTTATAAATCAGAAAAAACTTTGAAAATGATTGAAAAAGCTCCTATTGAAGAACCTTATATTGTGCAAATAGCTGGAAATAATCCAGAGCTTATACGAGATGCTGTTGAAATTTTAAATGATATTGATGATATTGATGGAATTGATTTAAACTGTGGCTGTCCTGCTCCAAAAGTTTTTAATCATGGTTCAGGTTCAAATCTCTTAGGAGATTTAAAAAAGCTTGAAGAGATTTTATCTACAGTTAAAAGATACAATAAAAAACAATATACTTCTGCGAAAGTTAGACTTGGGGTTAATGAAAAAATTCCAGTTGAAATAGCTAAAGTTGTTGAAGCTTGTGGTGTTGATTTTATTTCTGTACATGGGCGAACAAGAGCTGGAAAATATAAAGCTCCTGTTGATTATGATGCTATTAGAATGATGAAAGAAGCTATTTCAATCCCCGTAATTGCAAATGGCGATATTAAAGATTATAAAAAAGCTAAAGAAGTATTAGAATATACAAAAGCTGATGGTATTATGATAGGCCGTGGTGCTATTGGGAAACCATGGTTGTTTTATCAATTAAAACATGGAATTGAAAATATTACACAAGATAAAAAAAAAGAGATTATATTAGAACATTATGATGAAGTTTTAAAATTTCATGGACTTCATGGTGTTGTAATGTTTAGAAAATTATTACACTCTTATTCAAAAGGTTATGATGGAGCTGCTGAATTTAGAGATATTATAAATCATATCTCAGATGATAAAATCATGAGAGATATAATAGAAAACTTTTTTTAAATTTTTTAGCTAAAATACTAAATTTTTAATAAGTTAAAACAAAGGGATAAATTGTCTGAATATTATTATGAATTAATAATTACACCAAAAGAGAGTTATGAGATATTTTTAGATCTTGTAAATTCATTAAGTAGTGATGCAATTGAAGAAATAGATGGTTCAATTATTGCAAGAAGTGAAGAAAATTTATCTGATGTAGAATTTGGAATACAAAAGTTTTCTAAAGCTTTAAAAATTCACTGTGAAACAAAGCTAACAAAAAAACAAAATATTGATTGGATTAAACAGTATCAAGAATCCGTAAAGGCTGTTGAAGTAGGAAAGTTTTATATAAGACCTTCTTGGAAAGAGCAAAAAAATGGTAAGATTAATATTATTATAAATCCTGCTTTATCTTTTGGTTCAGGCCATCACGAAACTACAGCCTCATGTATTGAAGCAATTAGTAAATATGTAAAAAAAGAAGATCATGTAGTTGATATAGGTACAGGAAGTGGTATTTTAGCGATTGCAGTTTCAAAAATTGGCTCACTAATTGATATTTGTGATACAGATGAAGTTTGTGTAAAAGATACAAAATCTAATTTTGAACTTAACAATGAAAAATTCAATAATTCTTGGATTGGCTCAGCTAATAAAGCAGAAAAAAAATATGATGTAGTTATTGCAAATATAGTTGCAGATGTATTAGTATTTATTGCAAATGATTTAAAGAAGATATTAAATGATGATGGTATACTGATTATATCTGGTATTTTAGATAAACGTATAGATAAAGTTTTGAAGAAATTTAAAGATTTAGAGCAAATAGAATTGATACACAAAAATGAATGGGTATCGGTTGTATTTAAAAAATAAAAAATAAATTTTAAGAGGAGTTATATTTTATGGCCAATAAGAATAAAAAAAATAGTGGAGATAATAACAATAATTTTTTTAATAATAATCCACTTTTAGTATTTGTTATATTTTCAATTATAACAATTTTCGTTTTTAAAGCAATTTTCCCTGAAGGTAGTAATCAGGTTATGGGTGGACAAAATCAAAGTATTCCATCATTTGGGAAAAGTAAAAATCAAACTGTTGCATATTCAGATTTAAAAAAACTAATTATTAGTGGAAAAATAGAATATGTTGGAATTGGTAACACACAAATTAGAGCAATAACTAAAGCTTCAAATGCACAAAAAATAACTTATATTGCAAGAAGAGTTATTCCTGATTCAACATTAATACCAGAATTAGAAAAATATGGTATTTCCTATGGTGGGATTAATGAAGAAAATGTTTTATCTGATATCTTATTTGGATGGGTTCTACCAATTTTCATCTTTTTTGGAATTTGGATGTTTTTAACAAAAAGAATGTCTAAGTCAATGGGCGGAGGCGGAGGTCTTCTTGGAATTGGATCTTCTAAAAAAATGATAAATTCTGAAAAACCAAATACTACTTTTGCTGATATGGCTGGAAATAAAGAAGCTAAAGAAGAAGTTCAAGAAGTAGTGGATTTTTTAAAAGATCCTGACAGATATGTAAAACTTGGAGCTCAAATTCCAAAAGGTGTTTTACTTGTAGGCCCTCCTGGAACTGGGAAAACACTTTTAGCAAAAGCAGTTGCTGGTGAAGCAGATGTAAAATTTTTATCTGTTACTGGTTCTTCTTTTATTGAAATGTTTGTAGGAGTTGGAGCTTCAAGAGTTAGAGATTTATTTGAACAAGCAAAAAAAGTTGCTCCTGCAATTATTTTTATTGATGAAATTGATGCTATTGGTAAGAGCAGAGCAAGTGGTGGTCCAATGGGTGGAAATGATGAGAGAGAACAAACTTTAAATCAACTTCTAGCTGAAATGGATGGATTCGCTACTGATGGTGCTCCTGTTATAGTTTTAGCAGCTACAAATAGACCAGAAGTACTTGACCCTGCACTTTTAAGACCAGGAAGATTTGATAGACAGGTTTTAGTTGATAAACCTGATTTTGAGGGTAGAAAAGAAATTCTCAACGTACATATTAAGGGTGTAATAACATCAAAAAATGTTGATTTAGTTGAAGTAGCACGTATGACAGCAGGATTAGCTGGTGCTGATTTAGCAAATATTATTAACGAAGCTGCCCTTTTAGCTGGTCGGGCTAAAAAAGATGTAGTTGAGGCTGAAGATTTTAAAGAAGCAGTTGAAAGACAAATTGCTGGATTAGAAAAAAAATCAAAAAGGATTTCACCTAAAGAGAGAAAAATTGTAGCTT
This sequence comes from Halarcobacter sp., assembly GCA_965243765.1. GTDB lineage: Bacteria > Campylobacterota > Campylobacteria > Campylobacterales > Arcobacteraceae > Halarcobacter. The sequence goes on along the minus strand of CBDEWB010000018.1, from coordinate 330,847 downwards.
ATCACGAATCAGGTCATGCTTTAATCGCTGAAACTACTAAAGGTGCTAAAAAAGTTAATAAAGTATCAATAATCCCAAGAGGACTTGCAGCTCTAGGATATACACTTAATACTCCTGAAGAGAATAAATATTTAATGCAAAAGCATGAATTAATTGCTGAAGTTGATACTTTACTCGGTGGACGAGCGGCTGAAGAAATTTTTATAAAAGAGATTTCTACTGGTGCTGGAAATGATTTAGAAAAAGCAACAGATATTATAAAATCTATGGCAACTGTTTATGGAATGAGTGATATCGCTGGTCTTATGGTTCTAGAAAGAAGAACTAATCAATTTATTGGTGGACAAACACAAAAAGATTTTTCTGATAGTATGGCTAAAGATTTAGATAATCATATTAAAAATCTTTTAAATGAAAGATATGACGTTGTATTGCAAACTTTAAGAGATAATAGTGAAGCAATTGAAGAGATGACTGAAGAGTTACTTGAAATTGAAGTTCTTTCAGGGCAAAGAGTTAGAGAAATTATAAAAGCTAATGGCGGAGTAATTTTTGAAGCAGAAGATTTACATTCAGATTCTATAAAAGAAGAAAAAGATGATACTTCAAAATCTGAAGATAAAATTGATAATAAAAAAGAGTTAAAAGTTGATAAAGTAGAAGAACCAGAAGAACATAAAACAGAAGAAAAAGAGTAGATATGTTTAATAGTGTTATAGCAAAAGAGGGTCAAAAGTCTATTTTAATTGTTTTTATTATAATGATTATATTTATTTTATTAGAGTATAGTTATTTAGCTTTTTTATCTTTTACATGTACACTAGTTTTTATATTTATTTATAGAAATGTTAATGTTAAAATAAAATATACAGCTTCTGAAATAGTAGCACCTATCTCAGGACTTATAACTGCGATTGATGTTAAGAATAATGAAAAAACAATTTATATAAATGTTAGTTTATGCAATAATCACATTTTACGAGCTTTAGAAGCTGGTTTTTGCAAAGTTAGTATTAAAAGAGGTCTGAACTTGCCTTTATTAAGTTTTAAATCAAAAAAATTAAATGAAAATGCACTAATAGAGTTTTCAAACTCAACAATAAAATTAATTTCTTCTATGTGTACTCCAGATATAAAAATAAGTAAAGAAGAAAATTTATTACAAAATGAAAAAATGGGAGTTTTTTTACAAGGTGAAGTTATTGTTACTTTAAACAATAATATAACTTTATTATCTAAAATTGGGGATAAAGTTCACTCAGGTATTACTATACTTGCAAAAAATGAGAGTAAAGAAGATATTAAACAATAACTCTTGACAATTACTTTCTAATCTATTATAATTATTTACTATAAAAAATCAAGGGGAGTATAATGAAAATATTTAATTTTTATAACAATCATTTTATCAAAAGTGTTAATACTCTGCTATTGCATACAAAATCACTCTAATATTTAATTTTTTAAATATAATAATCACACAAATCAGGTTTACTTTTTTTATATAAAAAAAGATATAATATATTACTTTACAAGGGTATAAAATGGATAAAAATAGAATTATAGTATTTGATACTACACTAAGAGATGGTGAACAAAGCCCAGGCTGCTCAATGAATACAGATGAAAAGATTAAAGTTGCATTACAGCTTGAGAAATTAGGTGTTGATGTAATTGAAGCTGGTTTTGCAGCAGCAAGTCCTGGTGATTTTGATGCAATATCAAGAATTTCACAAATGGTAATAAATTCTAGTATCTGTTCATTAAGCAGAGCAATTGATAATGATATTAAACAATCAGGTTTAGCAATTGCAAAAGCCGCAAAACATAGAATTCATACTTTTATAGCAACTTCTCCAATACATATGAAATATAAATTAAAAATGAGTGAAACAGAAGTAATAAAAAGAGCAGTTCATGCAGTGCAATATGCAAAAACTTTTGTTGATGATGTTGAATTTTCTTTAGAAGACGCAGGAAGATCAGAAATTCCTTTTATGAAAGAAGTTATAAATGCTGTTATAGCAGCAGGGGCAAGTACTATTAACTTACCAGATACAGTTGGATATAGATTACCAAATGAATTAGCTGCTATGGTAAAAGAGTTATCTGACTTTACAGGCAATAGAGCAATAATTTCTGTACATAATCATAATGATTTAGGCTTAGCAACTGCAAATACTTTAGCTTCTGTTTTAAGTGGTGCTAGACAAATAGAAGTTACAATCAATGGTTTGGGTGAGAGAGCTGGAAATTCTGCTTTAGAAGAGGCTGTAATGACTATCAAAACAAGAAAAGATGCTTTTGGAGATTTATATACAGGAATTAATACTTCTGAGTTATTTCCAACCTCAAGATTAGTTGCTAATATTACTGGTGTAGAACCACAACAAAATAAAGCAATTGTTGGTAAAAATGCTTTTGCTCATGAAAGTGGAATTCATCAAGATGGAATATTAAAAAATAAAGAGACTTATGAAATTATGAGACCTGAAGATGTTGGTGTTTACAAAGAATCAACATTAATTTTAGGTAAACATTCTGGACGGGCTGCTTTTAGAGATAAAATTGAACACTTAGGATTTGATAGAGTAACTCATGAAGAATTAAATTCTGCATTTAATAGATTTAAAGTATTAGCAGATAAGAAAAAAGAGATTACTGATGATGATATAAGAATGTTAATTACTGATGAGTCATTAAATCAGGATAAAACTTATGAGTTAGAATCTTTACAAATTTCTGATTGTAGTGATGGTTTTGCAACAGCTGCTGTTTGTATTAAGTTTGAAGATAAATTGTTAAAAGATGCAAATATAGGGGAGGGTACTATGGATGCAATATTTAAAACTATTGATAGATTAACAGGTATTAAAGGGTTTTTAGAAGATTATAAAGTTGTTTCTGTAAGTGAAGGAAAAGATGCACTTGCAAAAGTTATAACAAGAGTTAAATTTGACGGAAATATGCCATCTTTTGTTGGACATGGTTTAAGTATTGATACAATGACAGCAACTGCAAAAGCATACTTAGGTTCAGTAAATTCATTTGTTTCACAAAAACAGAGACTTTCTAATAAAATAGAACATCAAATTTAAAGGAGAATATCGAATGCAAGAATTCTTTGCATTCGATATTAATAATTAATGACAAATGTACTTGTTTCACTATCGTATAAAATAGAATTATCTAAACAATATAAAAGAATTAAAACATTTACGTATAATATTTTAGAAAATAATTCTTTTTTTCTAAAAAAATATTTTGATTTTTTCATGATATTTTTAGTTATGAGTACTATTGGAATTTTGATTTTTGAAGTAAATCATAAAAAAGTTCTATTTCTTGATACTTATGAATATTTTGCAATTTTTATTTTTATTATTGAATGGATTGGAAGACTATGGGTTAATTCAGATATTCATAAAATTATTTTAGATGATTATGAAAAAGCACAAGCTTCAGATAAAAAATATTTTATATCTGAATCGTTAAAAATAATAATAAAAGACAAACTAGGTTTTATTTTTTCACCTATGTCAATAATCGATTTACTTGCAATATTACCATATTATCGTCCTTTAAGAGTATTAAGAATATTTTTACTTTTTAGACTTTTCAAGATATTAAGATATACAAATTCAATTAAACAGTTTTCAGGTATTTTTATTGAAAGAAGGTTTGAGCTTTTAACCTTAGCTATGATTTATGCAATGGTAGTATTTTTTAGTGCCACAATTATGTTCGTATATGAAGGTACGGGCATAAATCCTAGAATCAATAATTTTTTTGATGCAATATATTGGTCTATAATTACAATTTCAACTGTTGGTTATGGGGATGTTATTCCTATGACTCATGAGGGTAAATTAGTTACTTTAATTTTAGTAATTAGTGGTTTTTTAGTTATGGCTTTTGGAACATCAATTATTACGACTGGTTTAGTGGATAAATTAGAAACAATAAAAGCTCAAAGAGTTGAAGCTGAAGCTACAAAAATGGATGATTTTACAATCATATGTGGTTATGGAATTATGGGAAGTATTTTAGCAGATGAGTTATTGAAAATAAAAAATAAATTTATTGTAGTAGATTTAGATGAAGAGTGTATTAATAAAGCAAAATCAAAAAACTTATTAGCTGTAAAAGGTGATGCTACTGATATGAATTTATTAAAAGGAATTGGTATTACTCAAGGTGCTAGTAATATTATTGCTTTTACTAATAACGATGCTATTAATTTATCTATTATTTTAAGTGCTAAAACCTTAAATCCTAAGATAAATATAATTTCAAGGGCAAATAAAAAGAGATCAGAAACAAAGTTTAAAATTGCTGGTGCAAATAAGATTATCTCAGTTAATGATATCTCATCTTTTGTAGCAGCAGAATATATAGGACAACCAGTTGCTTTTGATGCAATTGATGATATTTTATTAAATAATGATATTGGAGCTATTGTCGATGAAGTTGAAATATTTGAAGGAACACAATTAATTGGGCAAAGTATAAAAAGTTTTGATTTTTCTAAATATAATTTAACACTTATTGGAGTAGTTGATAATTTAGATAAAAAGAATTTTCTTTTTAATCCAACAAATAGCATATATACTGTTAAAGAAAAAGATATACTTATTGTAATTGGTTATAAAAGTTCAATATTAGATTTAAAAATTGATTTAATGTCTAATAATTCTAAGGTATAATATGATTAATAATAAAGTTGTTATATATGGGTATAATAATTTAGGTTCTAAAATAGCAAATATTTTAAAAGCCAAGAATTATGAAATTGTTATTATCGATTACGAAGCTAAGAATTTAAAAAATGCTATGAAAGATAAACATACTATTTATAATTATTCTCTGATAGAAGATGAAGAGTTAATCAAACTTGGAATAAAAAGTGATATAAAAGCTTTTTTTTGTGTTAGTGATTCTGAAGAAAATAATTTGTTTATAACTTTATCTGTTAGAAATTTAAATAAAAACATAAAAATAATTTCAATTGCAAACACAAAACAAGATAATCAAAAAATGTTATTAGCTGGAGCTACAAAAGTTATCAATCCTTATGAAATTGGTGCGTTAAGAGTTTTAAAACTTCTACATAAACCTTTAATCTTAGAAATTTTAGATGATATTTTATTTGGAAGTAGTTCTTTAAATCTCGCAGAATTTACTATTTTAAAAGGCTCTAAACTTAATAATAGATGTTTAGATGAGTTTGACTTTAGCAAAGAATTTAATATTTTAGTAATAGGAATTGCAGATAAAAAATTAAGTGATAAGTTTATATTTAATGCAAAAGGAATAAATCATAAAATGTATGATGGGGATACGTTAGTTGCTATGGGTTATAGTAAAGATTTAAAAAGATTTAAAAAAATTATTGAAGGAGAGAATATAAGTAATGATGCAGTTTAATTTTTTTATAAAACTATTAAAAGAGTCTTTTAGGGATTTAATACCTATAGTTTTAGTGATTTTATTCTTTCAATTAGCTATTATCCAATCAGTTCCAGAAAACTGGGTTAGTACAGCAATAGGTTTAGTTATTGTTGGTGTGGGTCTTGCAATTTTCTTGCAAGGTTTGGAAATTGGAATTTTCCCAATTGGTGAGGGATTAGCTAGAGATTTTGCAAAATTAGGTTGGACAACTTGGATTTTAATTTTTGGATTCTTAATAGGTTTTGGTACTACTATTGCAGAACCTGCCCTTGCTGTAATTGCTGATAAAGCTGCTTCTATTTCGAATGGAAGAATTGATGCTACTGTTCTAAGAATGGTAGTTGCTTTTTCTGTTGGTTTTGCTATTTTATTAGGTGTTTACAGAATTATAAAAGGTCATCCTATCCACTATTATATTATTACAGGATATATTATAGTAGTAAGTATTACATTTTTTGCACCTCAAGAAATTATTGGACTTGCTTATGACTTAGGAGGAGTTACGACCTCTACTGTGACCGTTCCTTTAGTTGCTGCCCTTGGTATTGGTTTAGCTTCAACAATAAAAGGAAGAAATCCTGTTATTGATGGATTTGGGCTAATAGCTTTTGCTTCATTAACTCCTATGATTTTTGTTCAACTATATGGAATTGCAGTTTATAATTTAATAGATGCAAAAGAAGTTGCGCAAGTGTTTGTAAGCTCTGTAATATCTTCGCCTGCTGATATAAGTTTAAATAGTTTAATAAGTGGACTTGTTGCTGTAATAAAAGATGTTATTCCTATTTTAGCCATTATAATGTTTTTTCAATATGGAGTACTAAAAAAACGTATCAGTAATCTTAAAACAGTTTTACTTGGATTTGCTTTAGTTATTCTTGGTTTGTATACTTTTATTTTAGGTTTAGAACTTGGGTTGTTTTCACTTGGTGAAACAATGGCTTATGAACTTACTCAAAGTAGCTCTGTTTTAGTTATTTATGCTTTTGCTTTTGCAATTGGTTTTTCTACAACTATGGCAGAACCAGCATTAATGGCAATTGCAAAAAAAGCAAAAGATATTTCTGATGGTAAAATTAATGATTTTGCTTTAAGACTTTTTGTAGCCTTAGGTGTTGCTATTGGAATTGCTTTAGGAACATTTAGAATTATTGATGGCGGACATATTCATTATTATATTATTGTAGGATATATTGGAGTTATTGTTTTAACTTTTGTTGCTCCTAAATATATTATTCCAATTGCATATGATTCAGGAGGAGTTACTACTTCAACTATCACTGTTCCCCTTGTTGCAGCTTTAGGAATTGGATTAGCAACTAATATTGAAGGAAGAAATCCTTTAATTGATGGGTTTGGGTTAATTGCTTTTGCTTCACTGTTCCCAATGCTTACAGTTATGCTTTATGGTATCTTAACTGAGAAACTTGGTGTTAAATCTGATACTGAAATTGAAGCTGCTCATATTTTAAAAGATGCATTAATTGATGCAGAAAATATGGATTTAGCAACTGTTAATATTGATGGAAGCAATAGACGTCATTCACTTCCAATGGATTTTTCAGCTGTAGTAATACTTGTTCCAAAAGAGAAAAAAGTAGATGCAATTCAAGCTGCAAGTAAAGCAGGGGCTTCTGGTGTTACGGTTTTAAGAGCAGATGGTATTGGACTTGGTAAAATTGATAACTTTTACAGAAGTTCTTTTGAAGCAAATGACTCTATGTTACTATTTTTATTACCTCAGAGTTTAGTAAATCCTGTAATTAAATCTATTATTCATTCACTTCATATTACTACTACTGGAAAAGGTATTGCTTTTGCTTTTCCATTAACTCATATGAAAGGCATTAGTTTATCAAGACATGATATTTTTGTAAATAGAAAAGATCATAAAAATTCTGAAAATCACAGCTTAAAGATAGTAAAAAAAAGAAGAGAAAAGAGTAGAATCAAAAATGTGTGAACTTAAAGCTATAATAAATAAAAAAATAAAAAGTAAAGATCAAATTTTAGAGTATATAAGTACAAATGAACTTGCACTTATATTTTTTTCAGGTGAGAATTGTAACATTTGCAAAGTATTAAAACTTAAAATTAAAGAAGAAATTTCTAAGAATTTTCCAAAAATGAAACTTTATAAAATTCAAGTTGATTTGTATAAAGAGATAGCAAGTAATTTGTCGGTATTTTCTATTCCAACAATTATAGTTTTTTTTAATTCAAAAGAGTTTTTTTAGAAAGGGACGAAATATTTCTGTTTCACAATTTGTTGCAGAGATAAAAAGACCTTATACCTTATTTATGGATTAAAAAATGAAAAGAACTCTTTTAATATTTTTACTTATTTTTATAAGTATGCAATTTATTCAAACAGAACAAATAAATGTAGAAGCTGAAAAAAGCTTAGAAATTAAAGCACCTGAACATATTATGAAAGTTTTTAAAACTTCATGTTACGATTGTCATTCAAATAAAGTTAAATGGCCTTGGTATTCTAACATAGCTCCATTTTCTTGGATTATAAGCTCTCATGTAAAAATAGGAAGACAATGGGTAAATTTTTCACTTTGGGAAAATTATTCAGAAAAAGAAAAAAAGAAAAAATTAAAAGAGATATTTAGAACAGTTTATGCTTCAATGCCGTTACCTAGTTATACAGCATTTCATAAGGGAACTGATTTATCAAGAGAACAAAGAACCATGATAAGAGATTGGACAGGAGTTAAAAAATAAATTGAGAGAACAAGTTTATGAAGTAAATAATAATGAAGAATAAATTGGAAAAGCTAAAGAAATTGCAGAGCTTTTAAATATCCAATTAACTGGAAAAGAGAGTGTAAATCAAACTGTGTAAACGAGAGTGTAAACTCATCTGTATAAACCAACCAATTATCCTCTAACTACTTTGTATATTTTTCCATAACTTCGCTAAAAAATATACATAATTGTGGGTAAATCTCAGACCAATTTCTAACTCTTGATCTTTTCCATTTATTTTGAACCTCTTTAGTTGATAAATACATTACCTTAAAAGCTGAGTCTACAGTCAAAAAAGAACCTTTAGATTTTATCTTTCTTTTGATTGTAGAATTTAAAGATTCTATAGGATTTGTTGTATAAAAAGTAGATAATTCATTCCAATGATTAATCCAAGATTGTTTAATGTGAGGATATTTACTTCCTCAAGTATCATGGAATTCATTTAGATTTTCTAAGGCTTGTTCTTTTGTAAAAGTCGTATTATACTACCCCAAGAAAAACAAACAATTCTTTCTAAAGTTTAATTCTTAAAATAGTAAAATTAAACAATAAAAATAGAGGATAATAATATGAGCAGAACAAGAACAGTTTATAGTGCTGAATTCAAAACAAGATTAGTACTAGAACTTTTAAAAGAAGACAAAACATTAACACAAATTGCAAGTAAAAATAATATAACACCGAAGAATTTGCAAAACTGGAAAAAGATATTTTTAAATAATGCAGTAGTTGCAATGGAACCTGCTAAAGCAGTTAAAGAATATAAAGAATATAAAGAAGAAAATATAAAATTACAAGCAAAACTTGATGAATATGCAAAAGTAGTAGGTCAATTAACTGTAGAGAATGAGTGGGCTGTGGGAAAGTTAAAGAGCTTGGACTCTAGCTATAAAAAAGAGTTAGTAGATAAAACAGATAGTAAAATAATTTCAGTTGTAAAACAATGTAAACTACTTAATTATAATAGAAGTAATTTATTTTATGTACCTATGGTAAATCCTATAAAACAAGATATTAAAAATGAGATAGTTAAAATATTTGTAGATATACCATGTTATGGTTATATTAAAGTACACAAAGAGTTATTAGAACGTGGATACAATGTCTGTATCAATACAGTACGCCAATATCGTAAACAGTTAAGTTTAAGAGCTGTACTAGTTGTACGTCCACCAAATACTTCTTGGGCTGATAAACAACATCCTAAACATTCATATAAAATTAGAGGACTTGATACAGTAAGAGCAAATCAAGTATGGAGTACTGATATAACATACATTAAAATAAAAGAGGGAATGGTCTATATGGCAGCTATTATAGATTGGTATTCTAAAGCCATATTATCATGGAGAATATCTAATACAATGGATACTGACTTAGTCATGGGTGTGCTAAATGAAGCCTTATCCAAATATGGAAAACCAGAAATATTTAATACCGATCAAGGTAGTCAATATACCTCTTATATTCATACTCAAACATTAAAGGATAATAATATTATTATTTCAATGGATGGAAAAGGAAGAGCAACAGATAATATATGTATAGAAAGATTTTGGAGAAGTGCAAAGGTGGAAAAGATATATCTTAATGAATATTTCAAAATATCAACATTGAAAAATGATGTTACAGATTATATGGAGTTTTATAATTATAGAAGATTTCATCAAACTTTAAATTATAAAAAACCTATGAATGTATACTTTCATAGTATGAAAATAAATGATGTACATTATAATAAATTAGATGAAATTGTGGCATAAAGTTACAGTTGATAGTGGGAATTAGATTTTATAGAAAGTTGTCTTGACATATTGGGGTAGTATATGGTTGGTTTACACAGATGAGTTTACACTCTCTTGCATTCCTTAATTTTTAATAATTAAAACACCGTAAAATATGTTTGTCGTTTATTATGCTTATTTCTGGTTTTTCTAAAGCACATTTTTCAAGTACATTAGGACAGCGCGTTCTAAAAACACAACCGCTTGGGGGATTTATAGGAGAGGGTAAATCTCCATCTAGAAATTGTATTGTTTTTGCCTTCTCTAATCGTGGGTCTGCAATAGGTACGGCTGAGATAAGGGCTTTATTATAAGGATGCAAAGGATTGTCAAAGAGCTCATTTTTTTCTGCCATTTCAACCATATTTCCTAAATAAATCACTAGAATTTTATGAGAGATATGTTTCACCACCGATAAATCATGAGAAATAAAGATTAAAGATAAGTTCATAGCCTTTTGTAAATCCATTAATAAATTCGTAACTTGAGCTTGAATAGAAACATCTAAAGCAGATACTGGTTCATCACAAATAATTAATTTAGGTTCAGTAATTAAAGCTCTTGCTATTCCAATTCTTTGACACTGACCTCCTGAAAATTCATGGGGATATCTGTTAATAACATTCGCAAGTAAACCTACTTTGTCCATTATCTTAAGCACTTTTTCTTTTCGTTGTTTTTTGTTTAAGTGGGGATAAAAAGCCAATAAAGGCTCAGAAATAATATCACCTATAGTCATTCTTGGATCTAAAGAAGCTAAAGGGTCTTGAAAAATCATTTGCATGTTTTTTTTCACTAACCAACGCTCTTTTTTATTCATAGAAGTAAGTTCTTTACCTTCAAAAATAATCTTCCCTGAAGCACTTGGAACCAAATTTATTATTGCTCTTGCTAAGGTAGATTTTCCACACCCTGATTCTCCTACAATACCTAGTGTTTCTCCTGCTTTAAGCTCAAAACTTATTCCATCCACTGCTTTTAATTTATCATAAGAGAAATCCAACAAATGTTTATTGGATTTAATATTAAACTGTACTTTTAAATCTTCTACTTTTAAAATAACATTACTCATATTTAAATCCTTCATGAAAACAAGCTCTTTGCCTACTACCATTTTCAAAATCAAGTAAAGCAGGTTTTTCAAGTTTACATTCAGGTTTTGCCGCATAACAGCGTTGTTCAAAAGCACAGCCTTTTGGCATATTCATAATATTTGGTGGATTTCCAGGAATGGTGGCTAATTTATCAAGATTATCATTTAGTTTTGGAATAGATTTTAACAAAGATACTGTATAAGGATGAGAAGGTTCATAAAAAATATTTTCCACACTGCCATACTCCATGGTAGAACCTGCATACATTACCATTACATCATCACATAAACCAGCAACTACGCCTAAGTCATGAGTAATTAAAATAATGCCTGTATTAAAATCTTTTTTAAAGTCATTTAACAACGCCAAGATTTGCGCTTGTACCGTAACATCTAAGGCAGTCGTTGGCTCATCTGCAATTAAAAGTTTTGGATTACATAAAAGTGACATAGCTATCATTAATCTCTGTCTCATTCCTCCTGAAAATTCATGAGGATACATTGACATTCTTTTTTTTGCCTCTGGAATTTTAACAGCATCTAACATCTGAAGGCTTTGGGAAAAAGCATCTTTTCTACTAAGTCCTTTGTGTTTAATAAGTACTTCCATTAATTGTTTTTTAACTTTTAAATAGGGGTTCAAGGAGGTCATAGGGTCTTGAAAAATCATAGCTATCTCTTTTGGGCGAATATGATTTAATTTTTCTTCACTTAAATTAAGAATCTCTTGCCCTTTGTATTTCACACTGCCACTTGAAATTCCATTTTTTGCCAATAATCCCATAATAGAAAAGGCACTTTGTGATTTCCCAGAACCAGATTCGCCCACTATTCCTAAGGTCTTACCCTTTTCTACTGTGAAATTCAGTTTATTAACTGCTTTTACAATACCATCAGGGGTTTCAAAATCTATGCTTAAATTTTTTATTTCTAATAAACTCATAATAATCCTATCTATCTTTTGGATCAAGAGCATCTCTTAGTCCATCGCCTACAAAATTAAAACAAAATAATGTTACCACTAAAAATAAACCGGGGAAAACCAATTGCCAAAAAGCAATATCCATCACTTTTGATCCTTCATTTACCAAAGCCCCCCAAGAGGTATTTGGTTCTTGGACTCCAAGACCTAAAAAACTTAAAAAAGATTCAAAAATAATCATACTAGGGATTAGTAAAGTGGCATAAACAACCACAATGCCTAAAACATTAGGAATGATATGCTTTAGTACAATATTATAAGAACTCGTACCACTTACATAAGCCGCTTCTATAAACTCTTTTTCTTTTAAACTTAAGGTTTGTCCTCGCACAATTCTAGCTATATCCAACCAAGAAACCATGCCAATGGCTATAAAAATAAAACCTATATTTCTTCCAAAAAAAGTTACTAATAAAATAACAAAAAACATAAAAGGAAATGATGCTAAAATATCTACAAATCTCATCATAAATCCATCAGTTTTACCACCAATAAATCCAGACATGGCCCCATAAAGCACACCAATTACAACAGCTGTAACAGCTCCCATAACCCCTACCATCAAAGATATTTTACCACCTTGCAGGGTTCGTACAAATATATCACGACCCAACTCATCTGTACCAAAGTAATGTCCAGTTTCAATACTGGGAGCTATTTGCATATAATCCCAGTCAATAAATTCATAAGAATATTGGGATAAACTTTGTCCAAATAAAACCATCAGTATAATAATTGAAATAACAACTAAAGAAAATACAGCTGCTCTATTTTTAAAAAATCGGTTTTTTGCATCTTGAAATAAGGATCTACTCTCTAACTCTAAGTCTTCTAAGACTTCTTGTTTTTCTTTACTAATCATCATGTCAAATCTTTAATATTTAATTTTAGGATCAATTACAACATATAAAATATCTACAATTGTATTAAATAGAATCATTAGACCACCTACTATAATAGTAAGCGTTAATACCATGTTATAATCTCTGTTTAATGCCCCATTTACAAACAACTGTCCAATACCAGGCAGTCCAAAAATAGTCTCAATCACAACTGAACCCGTAATGATTCCTACAAAAGCAGGTCCCATATACGATACAACTGGCAAAATAGAAGGTCGCAGGGCATGATGAAAAATAATATAAACATTTCCCATACCCTTAGCTTTTGCCGTTCTTATAAAATTTGAATTTAACACTTCAATCATAGAGGCTCTCATAATTCTAGCAACTGAAGCTATATACCTAAAGCCCATAGCAAAAATTGGTAAGATTATATATTCTATTCCTCCGCCATTCCAACCTCCAGCTGGTAAGATTTTTAAGTATATGGCAAATATTATAATCAAAATAGGTCCTAAAACAAAATTAGGGATTGCAACACCTATCATGGCAAACGACATTACAAAATAATCTATTTTTGTATTTTGATTTAAAGCGCCTAAAATTCCAATTAGCACACCAGAAACTAAAGCCATCACAAAAGCCCAAACTCCAATTTCAAGTGAAACAACAAAAGATTCATTGACTAATTCATTTATAGTATAATCTGTATACTTAAATGATGGTCCAAAATCCCAACTTACTATATCTTTTAAATAGTAAATATATTGGACTGGGAGTGGTCTATCAAGGTGATATTTTGCCTCTATATTTTTCATAATCTCAGGTGGCACATTTCTGTCACTTGAAAATGGAGAACCAGGTGCTGAATGTACTAAAATGAACGAAATAGTAATAAGTACCAAAAGTGTTGGAATGGCTACAAATATTCTTCTTATTATAAAATTTAACATTTTTAATCCTTCAGTAAAAATTATATTTTTTAAAGGCTTATTTTAAATAAGCCTTTTTCAAAATGCTATTCTTTTATATATAAAAATTGTGTTTTTAACTTATCAAGTGGATTAACTTTTGGATACCCACCAACGTTAGTTTTTACAAGTCTTGTAGTTGTATATTCATAAATAGGAATTATAGGCATATCTCGAGCTATTATCATATCTGCTTTTTGATAAAGTTTATTTCTTTCAACCTCATTTATAGTTCCTCTGGCTTTATTAATAAGTTTATCATAAGCAGGGTTATCATAAAAAGAGTTATTTGATGAGTGTCCTTTTGTTAGTAAGTCAAGCATAGTACTAGCTTCGTTATAATCACCAAGCCACCCAGCTCGTGCAACTTCATAATTTCCAGATTTTTCATCAGCAAGATAAGTTTTCCATTCTTGATTTTTAAGTGTTACACTTACAGCTCCTTTAAATACCTTCTTCCACATAGATGAAATAGCTAATGCTATTTTTTTATGCGCTTCATTTGTGTTATATAAAAGTTCAAAGTGCAAAGGCTTTGATGGGGTTATTCCAGCTTCTGTCATAAGTTTAATAGCTTCTTTTTCTCTTTGTTTTTGTGTTAGTTTTTGATAAGCTGGCATTGGTGCTGTATATCCATCTACACTATTTGGAGTTAAAACAAATGCGGGTCTTTGCCCTGTCCCTAAAATCTTTTTGGTTATTAAGCTTCTATTAATTGCATAAGATAATGCTTTTCGCACTCTTACATCATCAAAAGGTTTTTTTCTCATATTCATATAATAATAATACGTACCAAGCTGTCCATAAGTTTTTACTTCATTTGGATTAGTTTTCATCATTTGTTTATATATACTTAAATTTACACCAGAAGTTGTCATATCAATTTCTCCAGCTTGATATCTTTTAAATTCTGTTGATGATTCAGGAATTGGCAAAAATGTAACTTTAGTTATTTGAACCTTGTCTTTTCCATAATATTTATCATTTTTGACTAAAACGATTTTTTCATTTACAACATGCTCTTTTAATGTATAAGCCCCATTGCTTATCATATTTTCAGGTTTTGTCCATTTTATCCCATATTTTTCAATTTGTTTTTGAGGGACTGGTGCCATAACACCATGTGCTAAGCCTTTTATAAAATATGGTATAGGTTTATCTAGCGTTATTTGCAAAGTTTCTTTATCAAGAGCTTTTACTCCTAGGCTACTTGATGGTTTTTTACCAGCTATAATATCAGCCCCGTTTTTCATACCCAAAATTTTGACATACCAAGCATAAGGTGCTGCATTTTTTGGATCAACTGCTCTTTTAAAGCTATATTCAAAATCATTTGCTGTTACTTTAGAACCATCAGACCAAAAAGCATCTTTTCTTATTTTAAAAGTATAAATTTTTTGATCCTTACTTACAGTATAAGATGATGCTTGTCCTAAGATTACATTTCCTTCTCTATTTGTAACCATAAGCGGTTCAAACAAATCGCTTTTTACCAGAGAGCCAGGAACTCCTTCCCCTAAAGTTGGATCAAGAGTTGTAGGTTCTGCTCCATTCCCTCTTACTAGTTCTTGTATAGCATTTGCACTGGTTGATAACAAACACACCAATAGTACCAATTTCCAAAATGTAAATATTGTTTTAATTTTCACTATAGACTCCTTTAATTTTTGTTTACATTATTGTAGCAGTTTTTCCTGAGTTTTGTTTGTGTTTAAATTTTTATTTTGATGTTTTATACCTTTGAGCCACTTGCAAATTCACAAAAAAGCTCATAATTTAATTCATTTTTGTTACAAAAAGTTGAAATCTAATTTCAGATAAGTTATAATTTTATACCATAAAATTTAATAGAAAAGAGATTCAACTTATGACAAATATTTTACCAAAATTATCTACAAACCTATCTAAAATGTGGACTAAAATTCTAAACCTTGAAAATTGTTTGTTTCTTGAAATAAAAGAACAATTAGGAACATTAAGTACCAAAGAAGAGAAACTAATAAAGATTTTAGACTTTGCTCAAATTGAAAAGAATGTAACAGTTGTAACTATTACAAACATTCCAAAAGATAGAATAGAAATAGCAAGAGCAATGATTGCTAAATCTGTTTACAATATGCAAACAACAAGAGATTTAATTGATAGACTTCATAGCGATAGAGTATTACGAGTATTGTGTGGATGGAGGTATAAAATAGATATTCCAAGTGAATCTAAATTTAGTAGGGTATTCAAAGAATTGAGTGATTTACAAATAGCTCAAAAAACTCATAAAAAGTTTGTTAATGAATATTTATCGGATACAGTTTTTATGTACAATGCAACAGATGCTGCTATGATACCACTTAGAGAAAAACCTGTAAAGATTGAGAAAGAAGAAAAGCCTAAAAATAAGGTCGGACGACCTAAGAAAGGTGAAAAGAGAGAGCCTGTAAAACCAAAGATTTTAGAACTACAAAAAGAGATGAAAACTACTAAAAAGATGTTATCTTTAGTATCTACTGTTTGTGGTGTTGGTGTCAAACAAAATTCTAAAGGTAACAGAGAGATTACAATAGGTGGTAAACTTCATATTAGTGCAGTAGATGGAGATATACCAATAGCAGCATTCTATTCAGGTGCAAATGTTCATGATAGTTCAGTAGCACTTCCACTTATCAATGAAACTAGTAAAAGAGTGATGTATCTTCGTGATTTACTTGATGCTTGGTATGACAGCGATATAATTAGAGAGTTTTCTGAAAAACTAAATCATAAACCAATTATTGATATAAATCCCAAGAACTCAAAAGAATTAAAACAAAAGATTCAACTTATCAAAGATGAAAAAGTAAAATTTGAATTTTTAAATTTACCTAAATCATCAGATGAACACCACTACAATCAAAGAAGTATGGTTGAAAGAGTAAATAAATATTTAAAAGATGACTTTGGATGTAATACAATTTATTATCAAGGAGCTACAAAAGTAGCTTCTGTTTTATCATTTGGAATTTTATCTGTTTGTATTCATCAAAGTTTAAAACTCATTACATGACTTTTATTAAAAATAATAGAAAAATCTTCAATTTTATAGTCAAAACCATAAAGTATGGAGAAAAAATATGATTTTTTAAGAAATTTACTAAATTTAGTGTAAACTACGCAAAGAAAAATAAATAATCATTTTTTTAAAACTAAAAGTGATGAAAATAAAAAATTAGCTATTGAGTATTATTGAATTTGCAAGTGGCTCAGAAGAATTAAAGAAACAAATAAAAGATGGTACTTTTACAGGTTTAGAATCATTAGAGAATGAATTTAAATCAATGTTAAAAGAAGTTTTACAAGAAACTGCACAAGAAGAATTAACTTCACACTTAGGTTATGAAAAGAACCAAATCTCAAAAAACACAAACTCAAGAAATGGTTATAACAAAAAGAAACTCAATTCCAAATATGGTCAAGTTGATTTAGAAATCCCAAGAGACAGAGATTCTAGTTTTGAACCACAACTAATAAAAAAAAGAGAAACAATTCTTGAAGGAACTCTCAATTTAATAATATCACTTTATGCCAAAGGCATGAGTGTAAGGGATATTCAATTACATCTTGATGATTTATATGGATATGAACTTTCAGCAGAAACAATATCTAATATGACTAATAAAGTATTAGAACTTGCAAAAGATTGGCAAAATAGAGCTTTAGACCAAATGTATCCAATCATTTTTATGGATGCAACTATTCTTAAAATAAGAATAGATAGAGTTGTTAAAAATGTAGCTGCTTATATTATGCTAGGAATTACAGCAGAAGGTAGTAAAGAAATAATAGGAATTTGGATTGGTAATAATGAAACTAGTAAATATTGGCCCTTCTTACTTAATGAAATTAAGAACAGAGGAGTTGAAGATGTTCTTATCTTTGCCATAGATGGTCTAAATGGTTTTAACGAAGATACAAGCCATTTATCCTAAAGCAGAGATACAGCGATGTATCGTGCATCAAATTAGAAGCTCATTAAAGTTTGTTTCTTAAAAAAGACAGAAAAGCAATTGCAAATGATTTAAAATCAGTTTATATAGCTATTTCAGAAGAACATGCCTTAGAAAACCTAAATGAATTTCACGATATTTGGGGAGAAAAATACCCTCATATCAAGCAATCTTGGCTAAATCATTGGAATGAATTAGCTACTTTTTATAAATATCCAGAAGCTATTAAAAAGCTAATTTATACAACAAATCCAATAGAATCACTTAATTCAACAATTAAAAGAAAGACAAAATCAAAAGGATATTTCCCAACAGTAGACTCAGCTTTTAAGGTAATGTATTTATCAACTAAAGAGGTTCAAAATAAATGGAAAAGGTCAAGAGTTAGAAATTGCTCAGAGATTTATCCTCAACTATGTATATTTTTCAGCAAAATTATGGAAAAATATACAAAGTAGTTAGAGGATAATGTTGGTTTACACAGATGAGTTTACACTCTCAAAAATTAGAATGTATAGAGAGTACTGGTGTATATTTAATTATGCAATGGTCTCATTACTCTCTTGTACTGTACTATCAACTATTACTTGTGATTCTTTAGCATTATCCCCATGTAACTCAACACTGCATTTAAAAATAAATTCAAATCCATCTTTACCAATTCTATTTCTAAATTTTACTAACTCTATTGCATGACAAGGTAAGCTAGGTGTATATTCAGTAAAACCACAAAAATATTGTAAGTAAGGGTTCTGCTTCCACTCTTCAACAATTCTTTCATCGGATAAGTTTTTTAGCTGTTTTAGAAGTAATAATCCTACCATTAATCTAATAGGCTTATTAGGTCTTCCTACTTTATCATTTTTATAATATTTTTTAAATTTAGATTCTATTTTCGACCAAGGAAAAGTATCTGCTAAAACGATTAAAGAATCTTTTGAATCTAGCATATCCATAAAAGAACCACTGAAGAGATTTTTTTGCATATTTCGACCACTTTTTTAGTTGATTTTACGAGTTTATCGTAATTTTACTATATTTTTTATGTTGATATTATAGCTATAAAGTGATGATAAACCCCTTAAAATAAGGGATTGTTTGGTTTTTCAGGACTGACTATATAGCCTAAGGCAATAAGCTCTTCTTTTAAATATTTGTAGTCTTTAACTATTTCACTTTCAATATGCTTCCAGATAAGAATCTCTTTAGTCTCATTACGAGACCACTGCACAGTAACACTCTAAAATAAATCTCAACCAAGCCTTTAGTTAAGGTATTTAAAGGCTATTCTTAGCTATAATTACACATATAAATTAAAGATATTTAAGCAAAAAGGTAATAAATTGGCATTTAAAGATTCAAACCTCTCTTTTTCAGATTATGCTCTTAATGATAGATTAGAATATGTAGATTCTTTTTTAAAACAATTAGATTCTATAATAGATTTTAATAAATTAAGACCTGTATTAAAGAAGAATGGAACAGGAAGTAAAAATGTATGTGGAGTACAAGCATATGATCAAATATTAATGTTTAAAATCTTACTTATTCAGAAGTTTTATGATTTAAGTGATGAAAAAGCTGAAGAAGGACTTAATGTAAATTTACTTTATATGAAATTTGCAGGATTAAGCTTAGAATCATTAGCACCAGACTCAACTACAACAGGTAGATTTAGAAATTCTTTAATTAAAAATAATCTTCATGGTAAACTTTTTACAAATATTAATAAGCAACTTGAAAAGGCAGGATTAATAGCAACAGGTGGTAAAGATGTACTAGTAGATGCAACATTAACAAAGTCTCATAATAATAGAATCAAAAATAAAAATAAAGAACAAAAAAGTGAAAGTAGACAAAAGGTTGAAGCTTTAAATAAAGCGATAGATGTACTTATTGAAGAAGAATTACAAAAGAAAAAACCATCATCAAAACAAATATCAAGATTATTAAAAAAGAAATCTTATAACTCTTAAAAATGAAGAACTTGATGAGATTCAAAATAAAGATACTAAAGATATTGAAACTTCAAAAAAGATAATTGAAAATGAAGATGATAGTTATGAGCATAAACAAAAGATAGATAAAGATGTAAGAACAGGTTATCAAGCAGGTAAAAAACAATATGCAACAGGATATAAGAATCATATATCAACAGATGCAGATTCAGGAGCTATTTTAGAAACAATGACAACATTTGCCAATACCTCAGATATATCTACCGTTGATACATTTGTTGAAAAATTAGGTGATGATATTAAATCATCAGGTGCAGATAAAGCTTATAAATCAGAAGCTATTGATGAACTACTAAAAGAAAAAGATATTAAAAATAATGTTTGTCTTAAAGAGAGAAATAAAATGAGTGATGAAGATAGAAAGAATCAAAGAGAAAATGAAAAACCAAAACATAAAATCAGAGCAAAAGTTGAACATTCATTTGCTTTAATAAAAACTAGCATGAAACAATCCACAACAAGGTTTACAGGACTGCTCAGGAATAATATGAATTTCACCATTACATGTATAGCTGCCAACCTAAAACTATTTGCCCATAAGAAAATAAAGGCACAAAACGTAAGAATAAGATGATAAAGAGAGGAAAGAATAGAGCAAATTCAATTAGAATTAGGAATAAATATAGATTTGAGATGATAATTTATGATAAATATTTTTTAAAAATTGAAAAAATAAAATTTTATAGATCTTTTTAGTTGTGCTGTGGTCTCATAA
Organism: Halarcobacter sp.; assembly: GCA_965243765.1. GTDB lineage: Bacteria > Campylobacterota > Campylobacteria > Campylobacterales > Arcobacteraceae > Halarcobacter. The sequence continues at coordinate 310,254 of CBDEWB010000018.1, read as the reverse complement.
TTTATAAAATATAAGGTATAGGTCAATTTTGAGTGGTTAGTTTTTAGATATGCTCTTAAATCAATAAAGTATTTTATAACTTTTAGATTACTAAACTATTCTCCAAATATTGTATATTTTTTATACAGATAAATAGTATAAAAAAATATAATAGTTATATACTTCTTACACTAATAATAGGAGAAAATATGGCAAGTTTAAAAGATTTAAAAGGGCAAGGACATACACCTACACTATTTATGGCTTTTTTATATTTCGACATGAGTTTTATGGTTTGGACAATGTTAGGCCCTTTAAGTACTGAAATTACTGAGGCATTAGCATTAACGGGACATATAATGAGCGCAGGTGAAAAAGCTACGCTTTTATCATTACCTATCTTATCAGGTGCTATTTTACGAATTATATTGGGTTTTGGAGTTGATAAACTTGGAGCTAAAATCACTGCACTTATTTCACAGTTTATTGTTATTGTTGCACTTTTAAGCACATATTTTATGGGAAATGATATTTCTTATAATCAATTGTTAATAGTTGCTCTTGGTTTAGGTTTTGCTGGTGCTTCTTTTGCTGTCGCTTTACCACAAGCAGGTCAGTGGTATCCACCAAGATTACAAGGTGTTGTTTTAGGAATTGCTGGCGCTGGTAATATTGGGGTTGTAATTGACTTCTTATTTGCACCAAAAATCGCTGAGATTTGGGGCTGGAATGTAGTATTTGGAGTGGGGGCTGCTATGGCAATTATTGTTTTTATTGCTTATGCTTTATTTGCTTTTGATGCACCTTCTGAAGTCTATAAAAAGAATCCTAAAAGACTTAAAGATTATGTTAATTTATTAAAAGATAAAGATACATGGTGGTTCTCATTATTTTATGCTATTAGTTTTGGTGGATTTGTTGGAATTGCTGGATATATGAAAGTTTATTTAATGAATACATACTCTGCTGATATGGCAACATTTGGAATAGAAGTAATGAATGAAAACAATGTAAAAGTAATTGCTGGTTATTTTGGAGCTTTATGTATTTTTGCAGGAGCAATATTGAGACCTTATGGAGGAAGTACAGCTGATAGAATTGGTGGAGTTAAATCTTTATACTTTTTTTATTCAGCTGTTGTTATATTAGTAGTAATTACTGCTGTAATTGATTTACCATTTTATGCATCTATTGTGGTACTATTTTTAATGATGGCAAACCTAGGTATGGCAAATGGAGCAGTATTTCAATTAGTTCCTCAAAGATTTGCAAAAGATATCGGGATAATGACTGGTATAATTGGTTGTGCAGGAGGATTAGGAGGAACTGCTCTTATTCAAACTCTTGGATGGTCTAAAGGTACTTTTGATGGTTACTCTGTTGGTTTTTTAATCTTTGCTATTGTACTTATTATTGCAATTGTTGGCCTAAGTATGGTAAAAAAGAGATGGAGAATAACTTGGGGAGTACAAGCAGGAGGAATAATATAAGTGAAGAACATATCAAATTCTTCTTTTTCTCTTGCAAAAGGGAAAAATCTACTATCTGATGACTTTTCTGATATTCAAAGTTTTGATGCTTTGAATATCGCCATTATGTGTGATGGAGTAGGAAGTGCAAAAGAAGGCAGACAAGCTGCTGTTAAAACATGTCAATACATTATGGATTCTTTTAAAAGCAGACCAAAAGCTTGGAGTATTGAAAAATGTTTAAAAACATTTATTAATAATATTAACAATATTTTATATTCTTCTTCTATGCAAGATTACCAAAGTGTTGAAATGATAACCACTTTAGCTATTGTTGTAATTCATGGCAACAGATTGTATGCTGGAAATATTGGAGATACTAGAATATATCTGCTTAGAAAAAATATTCTTACTCAATTGTCAACCGATCATGTTATGAATGAAATAAGCTATGAAGATGTTCTTACTTTAGCCTTAGGAATGGAAGAACAAAGTGATTTATATTATTTTGAGAATACCCTAGAAAAAGAAGACAAAATTCTTTTATGTACTGATGGTTTATATAAAGTCTTAAGTCAAAAAGAATTAATAACACAGCTTGCCTTTGGTGCTTATTCTTTAGTAAAAAAAGCCAGTGCAAAAGTTAATGATTTCTTAGAAGATGACTGCAGCGCTTTAATTCTAAATATTAATAAAAAAGATGAAATAGCTCAATTAAAAAGCTTGAATTTAAAAATTGCTTCTAAACTATCAATAAACGATCTAATTGATGATTACATCCTTGTAAAATCTTTAATTCAAAATGATAGAACATGGGTATGCAGAAAAGAAAACCAAGAATACATCATTAAATTTCCTCCTATAAATTCAGCTGAAAACCCTCAAGAATTTGATACTTTTATAAAAGAAATATGGAACGCAAAACGATTAGAAGGAGATTTTTTTCCAAAAACGTATCTTCCAAGTAATCGAACATACAGATATTATCTTATGGATAAAATTCAAGGTAAAGATTTAAAAGAACATCTAAAAAGTTCTGTATTAAGCATAGAAGAAGCTATAAAACTGGCAAAAGTTTTATTAGAAATGTCACAATATTTATTAAATAATGATCTTGTACATGGAGATATAAAACCAGAAAATATTATGCTTACGCAAACTAAGAATAAACTCTCCTTTAAGATTATTGATTTTGGTTCTATTACTGAAATATATTCTTTGCAAAAAAATGCGGGAACACCTTCTTATATAGCTCCTGAACGATTTAAAGGTTCTGCTTTAAATGAAAGCACAGAAATTTATTCCATAGGAGTTACTTTATATGAAGCTCTTTGCAATAACTATCCTTATGGGGAAGTAGAAGCTTTTTCGAATCCAAGCTTTAATTCTCTTAAACATCCAAAAAACTTTAATAAAAATATTCCGGCTTGGTTTGAGTCTTTTTTATTGCATTGTATATGCAAGGATGAAAACAGAAGATATTCTTCTTATTCACATGTTCTGCTTGAATTAAAGAGTCCAGAAAAAATAATTCCTTATTTTGATAAAAATGCTCCTTTTTTAGAAAAAGATCCCATAAAATTTTATAAAATAGGTTTTTATAGTTTATTATTAATTAATTTTATATTTTTAATTAATGCATTATAAATATTGTATATTAATTATACAGTAAAATACATAATTAATATATAGATAATGTTAAAATCTTCTTATGAAAATTAAGGAGTTTTATTGTGTCTACGAATTTTATTACCCCTCTTGATAGTTTTATAAATTATAAAACAAATACTCATAATCAATGCGGTAATTATTCTATTGATATTGAAAAACCCAAGGCAGATGAACAATACCGATTTCACTTTGATGCCACTGCCTGTATTGGCTGTCATTGTTGTGAAGTTGCCTGTAATGAGCAAAACAATAATGATGCAACTATTAAATGGAGACGAGTTGGAGAAACACAAAGTGGAACTTTTCCTGCTATTTCAAGCCATTTTAATTCTATGTCCTGTAATCACTGTATTGATCCAGAATGTCTAAAAGGCTGTCCTACTAATTCTTATATAAAATTTGATAATGGAATTGTTTTTCACGATGATGAGTCCTGTATTGGCTGTCAGTATTGTACATGGAATTGTCCGTATGAAGTACCTGTTTTTGATGAAAGCAGAGGAATAGTAACCAAGTGTCATATGTGTCATGAAAAACTAGACATTGGTCAAACACCAGCTTGTGTTCAAGCCTGTCCAAGCGGTGCAATTCAAATAGAACTTGTAAATACAAAAGAATGGTTAGAAAAAGATATGTATGAACAAGGAATTGCACCGCATTTATGCGATGTCGATATTACAAAACCTACTACGAGATATACTTTAAATGAAGACTTAAATAAAAGTATCCAAACTCCAGCCGATAATCATATTCTAAAAGCCAATCATGTAGAATGGCCTTTGGTTTTTATGACTGTTCTAACACAAATGTCTTTGGGTGCTTTTGTCATTTTATTTTTACTAGAAACATTAAACTATTTTTCTTTTATAGCTGTAAATATTACAACACTTATGTATATAGTGGCTTTTTTGCCTTCAGCTTTAGGTTTACCTTTATCTGCTTTACACTTAGGCCGTCCAATATTAGCCTTAACTGCAATGAAAAATATTAAAACATCATGGTTAAGTAGAGAAGCTTTAGGTTTAGGTTTATTTACAGGGGCCTTAAGTGGAAGCATCGTTTTATCGTATTTACAAAGTCCTTATTTATTAATAAATAATATTTTTGTATTAGTTCTTGGAATATATGGTATTTATGCACAGTCTATGATTTATAGAATAAAAGCAAGACCTTCTTGGAATAAAAAAGAAACAAGCTATAACTTCTTTAATGTGGGATATATTGGAAGTTTACTTATAGCTTTATGTTTGTTGATTAATGAAGCTTATTTTCTTTCATCTTTTGTATTTTCGTTTTCTTTAATATTAAGTATATATCAACAACTATTATTCAAGAAAAAAGAGATTTTTTATAAAGACTTAAAAGAAGAAAATAAGAATTTTTATCAACTTAATAAAACAAAAAAACTTTATGAAGGCATATTTAAAAAACATTCACGAATAAGAGCCCTTAGCTTAAATATAAGTATTACTTTTACCTTAATAGTACTAATTCTTTTAATAAATAAATATTATATAATCGCAGGAATGATGGCTTACCTAAGTACAATAAGTGCTTTTGTATCTGAGATAATTGAACGTTCATTGTTTTACAAAACAGCTGTTGCTCATGGTCTTGCTGGTCACTTTTTTACAGGAAATCAACGATGATAAATAAAATTAAAAAATTCCTAGGCGTTGATGTGCAAATGGAAAAATTTGCCCTAGTAAATGATAGTACTTTTGGAAAAGTAGCCAAAGAAAAAGCACCTACTAAATGGGTAAGAAGTACTTGCGGATATTGTGGAGTCGGATGTGGTTTGTATATTGGAGTTAAAAATAATAAAGCAGTTTATACAAAAGGGGATCCCGCCCATCCTGTTAATATGGGAACCTTATGTCCTAAAGGTTTAAGTGAACATGAAATCCTTGATAGTTCAAATAGATACGATGGCCCTATGATTAAAAAAGAAGGAAAACTGGTAGAAGTATCTTGGGATGAAGCCTTTAAAAAAACAAGTGATTCTTTTAAAAATATTCAAAAAAAGTATGGAAATCAAGCTTTGGCTTGTATTTCAACAGGACAATTATTAAGCGAAGAATTTTATACCCTTGGGAAATTCATGCAAATGGGTTTAAAAACCACTAATTATGATGGAAATACTACTTTATGTATGGCATCTGTTGTTATGGGATATAAACAAACCTTTGGAAGTGATGGACCTCCAGGTGCTTATGAAGATTTTTCATATGCAGATGTAATTATGTTAATTGGTGCAAATATTGCAGATAATAATCCCATCTTAAAATTACATATTCAAAAAAATGAACAAATAATAGGGAAAAAACCTACCATTATTGTAATTGATCCCAGATATTCAAAAACAGCATCAATGGCAGATATTTTTGTTCCTTTAAATCCAAGATCTGACTTAGCATTAATGAATACCTTAGCTTATATTGTTATTGAAAATAACTGGATAGATGAAGAATTTATTAAGAGCAAAACATCGAATTATGAGAACTTTAAAACACATATTTTGAACAATTATTCTCCTGAGCAAACAAGTGAAATTATTGGAATAAAAAAAGAAGACTTATTTGAGCTTGCTAAAATATACTCAAACGCAAAAGCAGCAATGAGTGCTTGGACTATGGGAGTAAATCACAGTTCAATTGGTACAGATACAGTAAGTGCTATTACTAATCTTGCTTTAATTACAGGAAACCTAGGAAGAAAAGGCGCAACTGCTTTATCTATTACGGGGCAGTGTAATGCAATGGGTACAAGAGAAGTTGGGTTTACATCATCTATTCCAGGCTATAGAAACTTTGCTTCACAAAAAGATCGAGAAGAATATGCAAAAATTGCAAATGTTCCTTATGAAGATGTTCCTACAAAAAGAGGCTATTCTTATCCTCAAATAATTGATGCTATTAATGCAGGTGAAATCAAGGCTTTATACATAGTAGCTACAAATCCTTTGGTTTCTTTTCCAGATCAAAAAAAACTGCGAGAAGCTTTTGATAAATTAGAATTATTAGTAGTTCAAGATGCTTTTAAAAGTGAAACGACACAAGTAGCGGATGTTATTTTCTCAGCTGCTACTTGGGGTGAAAAAGAAGGTACTTATACCAATTCTGAGCGTCGTTGTAATTATGCACAAAAAGCAGTAGAACCAAGAGCAAATGCAAAAAGTGATTTTCATATTATTTTAGAGTTTTCAAAATACTTTAAAGGTGTAAATGAGAGCTTATTTCCTTCTTGGACGCAACCTCTTGATGCTTTTAATGAATGGAAAAAAATCTCAGCGGGTAGATTATGCGATTATACGGGAATGTCTTATTCTTTAATTGCAAAACTAGGTGGAATTCAGTGGCCTTGTAATAAAGAATTTCCAGAAGGAAAAGCAAGACTATATGATGATAAAATCGATTTTCCTACAAGTGATAAAAAAGCCAAATTATTAGAGCTAAACTGGTTACCATTTAAAGATCATTTAAGTACTAAATTTCCTTTAGTTTTAAATACAGGAAGAACAGTAGAACAATGGCATACAAGAACAAAAACAAAAGAGATTTCTATTCTTAATGACTTATGTCCTGAGGCTTGGATAGAAATTAATCCCTATGATGCTAAAAAACTAAAAGTCAAAAGTGGAGAGCGATTAAGTATTTCTTCTTTAAGAGGAAAAGTAAAAGATATTATAGTTAAAGAATCACAAACAATAAAAAGTGGACATATTTTTATTCCTTTTCATTATTCAAAACAATTAATTAATGCTGTAACCATTGCAGAGTTTGATCCAAAATCTTTTGAGCCAAATTATAAACAGTGTGCAGTTCAACTACATAGCACTAGTGTTCCTGAAGGAATTAGTTATGACAAAGAAGAATTATCCCTACAACTATTAAATACAGTAAAACAAAATCAATATACGAAGAAGGAATATACATGAAAGAAAAATTAATAGTCATTGGAAATGGAATGAGTGGTTTAAGAACCATTGAGGATCTTTTTGATATCACAAAAGACAAATATGATATTACTATTTTTGGCGATGAACCTCATTATAACTATAATCGAATCATGTTATCCTATCTTTTATCAGGGGAGAAAAGTTTTGAAGATACGATTATCAATCACAAAACCTGGTATGATGAAAATAATGTTACTTTACATAAAGGTGATGAAGTGATTTCTATTGATAAAAAAAATAAAACGGTTACCTCACAAAGTGGTAAAGTTTTAGCTTATGATAAATTATTAATAGCAACGGGTTCTAATTCTTTTATTCCAAAAACAAAAGGAAGTGAACTTAAAAATATTATTGGATTTAGAACTAAATTAGACAGTGATACAATCTTAGAACTTATTTCTAAAGATAAAACTGCTGTTGTTGTAGGTGGTGGTTTACTAGGACTTGAAGCTGCTTATGGTATTGCAATGCATGGAATTAAAACTATTTTAGTTCACAGAAATGCTTCTATTATGAATCAACAACTTGATTCTACAGGAGGAAGACTTTTACAAAAAAATCTTGAAGCTTATGGAATCGAATTTAAATTAAATACTACAATTGAAGAAATATCAGGTGAGAAAATCGTTGAGAAGGTTTCTTTTACAGATAGAACAAGTGTTAAATCTAATATTGTAGTATTTGCAACAGGAATTATTCCCAATACAAAACTAGCACTTGCAGCAGATCTTGATATTAAAAAAGGAATACTTGTTAATGACCATTTACAAACAAGTGATGAAAGTATTTTTGCTATTGGTGAGTGTGCTGAGCATGGAGGAAATACCTACGGTTTAGTTGCACCTTTATACGAACAAGCTAAATATTGTGCTAAAAAATTAGCAGATATTCCCAGTGATGGATATTCTGGCTCTACTTTATCAACCAGACTTAAAATATCAAGGGTTGATTTATTTTCGGCGGGGGATTATTTAGGAGATGAAACAACTGAAGAATTAATTTTATTAGATGAAAAATATGGTATTTATAAAAAACTTGTAATTTATCAAGACAAAATTATTGGTGTTGTTTTATACGGTGAAACAAGCGATGCCTCTTGGTATTTAAAACTATTAAAAGAAGAAACCAATATCAGTGATTTAAGACATAAAATCTTATTTGGTAAATCTGCTTTAGGTGACAGTGGTCATGGTGGTGATGATATTGGTGTAATGAGTGATGATGAAGAAATATGTGGATGTAATGGAATCACAAAAGGTACTATTGTTTGTGCTATTAAAGAACAAGACTTAAAAACACTAAATGACGTAAAAACGTGTACTAAAGCAGGAGCTTCTTGTGGATCTTGTTTGGGTTTAGTTGAGCAAGTTTTAGTTCATACCTTAGGAGATGAGTACCAAAGTGATGTTCAAGAAGGTATTTGTCCTTGTTGTGATGTGGGACATAAAGAAATCAAAACCTGCATTGACTCCAATGAATATAAAACAGTTTATGAAGTATTTGAAAACTTAGCTTGGAAAAATGAAGACGGATGTATCAAATGCAGGCCAGCTATTAATTATTATTTATTGGTTAAATATAATGATGATAAATATAAAAATGATAAAAGATCTTTACTCGTAAATGACAGAGTATTTGCAAATATTCAAAAAGATGGTACTTATTCAGTAATTCCACGAATTTGGGGTGGAGTAACCTCTGCACAACAATTAAAAGATATGGCGGATATTGCTGTTAAATATGATGTTCCTACTGTAAAATTTACAGGAGGTCAAAGACTTGATATGTTAGGTGTTAGAAAAGATCAATTAGAACCTATGTGGAAAGATTTAAATGATGCGGGGTTTGTTTCTGGGCAAGCTTATGCAAAAGGATTACGAACAGTAAAAACCTGTGTAGGAAACGTTTGGTGTAGATTTGGAACACAAGATGCTATGCAAACAGGTATTGATATTGAAAAATTCACCTGGGGTTCATGGACACCACATAAATTTAAAGTTGGCGTTTCAGGATGTCCAAGAAACTGTGCAGAAGCTACTATTAAAGATATTGGCGTTATTGCTGTTGATTCTGGATGGGAAATACATATTGCTGGAAATGGTGGAATTAAAGTACGCGTAACTAACTTTTTATGTAAGGTTAAAAACAATGAAGAATTGTATGTTTATATCAAAGCTATTATGCAGTTTTACAGAGAAGATGCTTATTATTTAGAAAGAACAGCCCATTGGATTGAAAGAGTTGGTTTAGAATATATTAAAGAAGTTTTATTAAATACAAAAGGAAAAATAGAGTTTTATGAAAAAAGATTTATAGAATCTCAAAAATACGCACAAATTGATCCTTGGGAAGAATCAAGAAAAGATGGTTTTACAAAAGAGTTCTCACCTATAGTATTAGACATAAAAGATTCTCTTTCCTATGCAGCACATGAAAAGGCAAATGCATGAAAACGTGGAAAAAAATAATACATATTAACGATATTCCATTAATGGGTTCAAGAATTCTTCAATACAAAGAAGAAGAAATTGTATTGTTTAAAAACAGAAAAGAAGAAATTTTTGTTATTAATAATGTATGTCCTCATAAACAAGGAAAACTAAGTGAAGGTTTGGTTCATGGTAAGAATGTAACCTGCCCCTTACATAACTGGGATATTAATTTAGAAACAGGAGAAGCTCTTGGTAGTGATTCTGGATGTACTCAAGTATATGAAAGTAAAATAGAAAAAGAAATGGTCTACGTTCTTCTTTAAAGGGAGTGTAATAAATTCCATGTCAACACCTAAGTTCTCCTAAAATTATACCAAATTAAAAGCATCTTTCAATTTCTCCTTAAAATGAATATTAAGTTAAGAGATTATGAGGCTTCAATTGAGAGTGTAAACTCATCTGTGTAAATCAACCAATTATCCTCTAACTACTTTGTATATTTTTCCATAATTTAGCTGAAAAATATACATAGTTGAGGATAAATCTCTGAGCAATTTCTTACTCTTGACCTTTTCCATTTATTTTGAACCTCTTTAGTTGATAAATACATTACCTTAAAAGCTGAGTCTACTGTTGGGAAATATCCTTTTGATTTTGTCTTTCTTTTAATTGTTGAATTAAGTGATTCTATTGGATTTGTTGTATAAATTAGCTTTTTAATAGCTTCTGGATATTTATAAAAAGTAGCTAATTCATTCCAATGATTTAGCCAAGATTGCTTGATATGAGGGTATTTTTCTCCCCAAATATCGTGAAATTCATTTAGGTTTTCTAAGGCATGTTCTTCTGAAATAGCAGTATAAACTGATTTTAAATCATTTGCAATTGCTTTTCTGTCTTTTTTAAGAAACAAACTTTAATGAGCTTCTAATTTGATGCACGATACATCGCTGTATCTCTGCTTTAGGATAAATGGCTTGTATCTTCGTTAAAACCATTTAGACCATCTATGGCAAAGATAAGAACATCTTCAACTCCTCTGTTCTTAATTTCATTAAGTAAGAAGAGCCAATATTTACTAGTTTCATTATTACCAATCCAAATTCCTATTATTTCTTTACTACCTTCTGCTGTAATTCCTAGCATAATATAAGCAGCTACATTTATAAGAACTTATGCTTCTTAAAAATTAGAAATTTTCAAGGTAACGCACTATCTATTCTTATTTTAAGAATAGTTGCATCCATAAAAATGATTGATACATTTGGTCTAAAGCTCTATTTTGCCAATCTTTTGCAAGTTCTAATACTTTATTAGTCATATTAGATATTGTTTCTGCTGAAAGTTCATATCCATATAAATCATCAAGATGTAATTGAATATCCCTTACACTCATGCCTTTGGCATAAAGTGATATTATTAAATTGAGAGTTCCTTCAAGAATTGTTTCTCTTTTTTTTATTAGTTGTGGTTCAAAACTAGAATCTCATGAAGCGTAGAGGAATCCACACTTGCAAGTCTCTTGGGATTTCTAAATCAACTTGACCATATTTGGAATTGAGTTTCTTTTTGTTATAACCATTTCTTGAGTTTGTGTTTTTTGAGATTTGGTTCTTTTCATAACCTAAGTGTGAAGTTAATTCTTCTTGTGCAGTTTCTTGTAAAACTTCTTTTAACATTGATTTAAATTCATTCTCTAATGATTCTAAACCTGTAAAAGTACCTGCTTTTATTTGTTTCTTTAATTCTTCTAAATTTAATATTGCCATAATGTAAATCCTTAAAATTGATTTACTAGATATTTTATCTAATAAATTTTATTTTTAAGGTTTATATAGTTGTTTAGTCCCAAAGACTTACTCAAAGGATTCAACTTAAAGTACTCTGGGTTTTTCCTGAATATTTGAGACATTGTATCATAAGGTGTTTTATACTTTAAAGCTTTGAGTTTTTTCTGATAATTATATAAAAGAAGAAAGCTCATCAAGTGTAACTTTAGAGCTTTTAAGGTCTCATAATGAAAAAGTTTCACAGTATGGTCTTTAAGAACTTTATTCATCACTTCTACCTGACCATTAGTCCAGGGATGTCTAAACTTAGTCAAACGGTGTTCTATTTTATACTTTTGGCATACTATATCAAAAGGATGAATCTTATCTTTTGGTCTTAAATGTTCACTTAGAAGTGCATAAGTAAATTGAGCTCCATTATCTGTTAAAATAGTATGGATTTTAAAAGGTATATCTTGTATAAAGTTTTCTAAGAATGAACAAGCGATAGCCTGAGTCATTCTTTCATGAATTTCCACATAAGTATACTTAGTAGCACGATCTATAGCTACGAACATATAGGCTTTGCCTTCTTCACTATGAACTTCTGAAATATCTATATGGACATATCCTATATCATACTCTTTGAACTTCTTTTTTTCTGTTTTATCACGGGGTTCTTTGGGCAAACGGCTTAATCCATGACGTTGCAAGCATCTGTGTAATTTGACCTTGTCATTTTAGGTATCTCATCCATTAGGGCTATAAAAACATCATCTAGAGACCACTGCACAGTAACACTCTAAAATAAATCTCAACCAAGCCTTTAGTTAAGGTATTTAAAGGCTATTTTTAGCTATAATTACACATATAAATTAAAGATATTTAAGCAAAAAGGTAATAAATTGGCATTTAAAGATTCAAACCTCTCTTTTTCAGATTATGCTCTTAATGATAGATTAGAATATGTAGATTCTTTTTTAAAACAATTAGATTCTATAATAGATTTTAATAAATTAAGACCTATATTAAAGAAGAATGGAATAGGAAGTAAAAATGTATGTGGAGTACAAGCATATGATCAAATATTAATGTTTAAAATCTTACTTATTCAAAAGTTTTATGATTTAAGTGATGAAAAAGCTGAAGAAGGACTTAATGTAAATTTACTTTATATGAAATTTGCAGGATTAAGCTTAGAATCATTAGCACCAGACTCAACTACAATAGGTAGATTTAGAAATTCTTTAATTAAAAATAATCTTCATGGTAAACTTTTTACAAATATTAATAAGCAACTTGAAAAGGCAGGATTAATAGCAACAGGTGGTAAAGATGTACTAGTAGATGCAACATTAACAAAGTCTCATAATAATAGAATCAAAAATAAAAATAAAGAACAAAAAAGTGAAAGTAGACAAAAGGTTGAAGCTTTAAATAAAGCGATAGATGTACTTATTGAAGAAAAATTACAAAAGAAAAAACCATCATCAAAACAAATATCAAGATTATTAAAAAAGAAATCTTATAACTCTTAAAAATGAAGAACTTGATGAGATTCAAAATAAAGATACTAAAGATATTGAAACTTCAAAAAAGATAATTGAAAATGAAGATGATAGTTATGAGCATAAACAAAAGATAGATAAAGATGTAAGAACAGGTTATCAAGCAGGTAAAAAACAATATGCAACAGGATATAAGAATCATATATCAACAGATGCAGATTCAGGAGCTATTTTAGAAACAATGACAACATTTGCCAATACCTCAGATATATCTACCGTTGATACATTTGTTGAAAAATTAGGTGATGATATTAAATCATCAGGTGCAGATAAAGCTTATAAATCAGAAGCTATTGATGAACTACTAAAAGAAAAAGATATTAAAAATAATGTTTGTCTTAAAGAGAGAAATAAAATGAGTGATGAAGATAGAAAGAATCAAAGAGAAAATGAAAAACCAAAACATAAAATCAGAGCAAAAGTTGAACACTCATTTGCTTTAATAAAAACTAGCATGAAACAATCCACAACAAGGTTTACAGGACTGCTCAGGAATAATATGAATTTCACCATTACATGTAAGCTGCCAACCTAAAACTATTTGCCCATAAGAAAATAAAGGCACAAAACGTAAGAATAAGATGATAAAGAGAGGAAAGAATAGAGCAAATTCAATTAGAATTAGGAATAAATATAGATTTGAGATGATAATTTATGATAAATATTTTTTAAAAATTGAAAAAATAAAATTTTATAGATCTTTTTAGTTGTGCTGTGGCCTCATAAAGTATTAGAACTTGTAAAAGATTGGCAAAATAGAGCTTTAGACCAAATGTATCCAATCATTTTTATGGATGCAACTATTCTTAAAATAAGAATAGATAGAATTGTTAAAAATGTAGCTGCTTATATTATGCTAGGAATTACAGCAGAAGGTAGTAAAGAAATAATAGGAATTTGGATTGGTAATAATGAAACTAGTAAATATTGGCTCTTCTTACTTAATGAAATTAAGAACAGAGGAGTTGAAGATGTTCTTATCTTTGCCATAGATGGTCTAAATGGTTTTAATGAAGCGATACAAGCCAATTATCTTAAAGCAGAGATACAGTGATGTATCGTGCATCAAATTAGAAGCTCATTAAAGTTTGTTTCTTAAAAAAGACAGAAAAGCAATTGCAAATGATTTAAAATCAGTTTATACTGCTATTTCAGAAGAACATGCCTTAGAAAACCTAAATGAATTTCACGATATTTGGGGAGAAAAATACCCTCATATCAAGCAATCTTGGCTAAATCATTGGGATGAATTAGCTACTTTTTATAAATATCCAGAAGCTATTAAAAAGCTAATTTATACAACAAATCCAATAGAATCACTTAATTCAACAATTAAAAGAAAGACAAAATCAAAAGGATATTTCCCAACAGTAGACTCAGCTTTTAAGGTAATGTATTTATCAACTAAAGAGGTTCAAAATAAATGGAAAAGGTCAAGAGTTAGAAATTGGTCAGAGATTTATCCTCAACTATGTATATTTTTCAGCTAAATTATGGAAAAATATACAAAGTAGTTAGAGGATAATTGGTTGGTTTACACAGATGAGTTTACACTCTCTTTTTTAAAAATATTTATCATAAATTATCATCTCAAATCTATATTTATTCCTAATTCTAATTGAATTTGCTCTATTCTTTCCTCTCTTTATCATCTTATTCTTACGTTTTGTGCCTTTATTTTCTTATGGGCAAATAGTTTTAGGTTGGCAGCTATACATGTAATGGTGAAATTCATATTATTCCTGAGCAGTCCTGTAAACCTTGTTGTGGATTGTTTCATGCTAGTTTTTATTAAAGCAAATGAATGTTCAACTTTTGCTCTGATTTTATGTTTTGGTTTTTCATTTTCTCTTTGATTCTTTCTATCTTCATCACTCATTTTATTTCTCTCTTTAAGACAAACATTATTTTTAATATCTTTTTCTTTTAGTAGTTCATCAATAGCTTCTGATTTATAAGCTTTATCTGCACCTGATGATTTAATATCATCACCTAATTTTTCAACAAATGTATCAACGGTAGATATATCTGAGGTATTGGCAAATGTTGTCATTGTTTCTAAAATAGCTCCTGAATCTGCATCTGTTGATATATGATTCTTATATCCTGTTGCATATTGTTTTTTACCTGCTTGATAACCTGTTCTTACATCTTTATCTATCTTTTGTTTATGCTCATAACTATCATCTTCATTTTCAATTATCTTTTTTGAAGTTTCAATATCTTTAGTATCTTTATTTTGAATCTCATCAAGTTCTTCATTTTTAAGAGTTATAAGATTTCTTTTTTAATAATCTTGATATTTGTTTTGATGATGGTTTTTTCTTTTGTAATTCTTCTTCAATAAGTATATCTATCGCTTTATTTAAAGCTTCAACCTTTTGTCTACTTTCACTTTTTTGTTCTTTATTTTTATTTTTGATTCTATTATTATGAGACTTTGTTAATGTTGCATCTACTAGTACATCTTTACCACCTGTTGCTATTAATCCTGCCTTTTCAAGTTGCTTATTAATATTTGTAAAAAGTTTACCATGAAGATTATTTTTAATTAAAGAATTTCTAAATCTACCTGTTGTAGTTGAGTCTGGTGCTAATGATTCTAAGCTTAATCCTGCAAATTTCATATAAAGTAAATTTACATTAAGTCCTTCTTCAGCTTTTTCATCACTTAAATCATAAAACTTCTGAATAAGTAAGATTTTAAACATTAATATTTGATCATATGCTTGTACTCCACATACATTTTTACTTCCTGTTCCATTCTTCTTTAATACAGGTCTTAATTTATTAAAATCTATTATAGAATCTAATTGTTTTAAAAAAGAATCTACATATTCTAATCTATCATTAAGAGCATAATCTGAAAAAGAGAGGTTTGAATCTTTAAATGCCAATTTATTACCTTTTTGCTTAAATATCTTTAATTTATATGTGTAATTATAGCTAAAAATAGCCTTTAAATACCTTAACTAAAGGCTTGGTTGAGATTTATTTTAGAGTGTTACTGTGCAGTGGTCTCTTAATTCAACAATTAAAAGAAAGACAAAATCAAAAGGATCTTTCCCAACAGTAGACTCAGCTTTTAAGGTAATGTATTTATCAACACAGGAGGTTTAAAATAAATGGAAAAGGTCAAGAGTTAGAAATTGCTCAGAGATTTATCCTCAACTATGTATATTTTTCAGCGAAATTATGGAAAAATATACAAAGTAGTTAGAGGATAATTGGTTGGTTTACACAGATGAGTTTACACTCTCTTGATATGCTTTAATACCTCTTCTTTATCTAGTAAAGGGAATTTTTTATCGTATATAATTTGATAAGGTTCATCACCTTTTCCTAAAATTAGAACAACACTATTAGGATTTCCATATCCTAATTCTACCGCTTTTTTAATAGCTTCTTTTCTATTGATTTCAACAATCAAATTTGTTTGATTTTTAATACCTTTACAAATATCTTCAATTATTAAATCTGGATCTTCAAATCTTGGATTATCAGACGTTACTATAATAGTTTTTGCAAATTTACCTGCAACTTGTCCCATTATAGCTCTTTTGTCTTTATCTCTATCTCCTCCTGCTCCAAATACAGTAATAATATCTTTATCATTAAAACTTTCATAAACTTCTTTCATCCCATCAGGAGTATGAGCAAAATCAACTATTATAAAAGGAGTACTTGAAATAATTTCCATTCTTCCACTTACTCCTGCAAAGTTTTCAACTACTTCGCAAATTTCATCTAATTTTTTATCTGTTATAATATCTACACAAGCAACAGCTGCCATTAGATTATAAATATTAAATATTCCCATCATAGAAGATGAAAATGATTCCATTTGTGTGATTTTACTAAACATTACATTCATACCATTTCTAAACGAATATGCTCCTACTTTGTAAGTTGAAGGCTTATCTAAAGAATAAGACAAAGCATTTTTTACATTAAATTTTACAATGGGGTCATCTTTATTTATAAGTTTTTTAGTCTCATCACTAAAAAAAGAGTTTTTAATATTTATATACTCTTCTATTGTTTTATGATAATCAAGATGATCTCTAGTTATATTTGTATGAATTTTAATTTCAAATTCTAAACCCTCAATTCTTTTTTGCTCAATTGCGTGAGAGCTTACTTCCATCACAAAAAAATTGCAATTTTCTTTTATTGCTTTTAAGATATTTGAAAAATTTCCTAACTGCATAGGGGTTGTTAGAGTATAATCTTCAACTTTTTCATCATTTATAAAAAAACCTCTGGTACCTTGAAGTGCAACTTTATACCCTAAATCAAGTAAAATAGAATAAATTGCAGCGGTTGTTGTAGTTTTACCATTAGTACCAGTTATTCCAATAATTTTTATAGCTGATAAATCAATATGATTTTTTAAATCTTTAGAATCTATGAAATGTATACAAGCATTTTTTTTAGCATCTTCAAGAAATTTTTCATTTTGTTTTGAAAGTACAAAAATTGTACCAAGTTTGGCCTCATTTGAATTATCAGTATATATTTTATTATTTATGATTAACTGCAAGGTTCTTTTCTTCTAATTTTTTATATAACTCTTTGATTTTTATATCATATGAAAAATATTCATTAAAACCATCTAAATATGTATATGCTGTATTTTTAAAATCATTATCAATCAACTTATCAACAAAGTCAAAAAAGTCTTCTTTTGTTTCAATTGCAACTTTAGTTGAAAACATAATATCTTCAAAAGCAATTTTAAATGAACCTCTTGATTCAATCAAAATTTTAAAATCTTCGTATCTGATTGCATCAAGTGAATCTATTGTTGAAGTATTTAAATCTTCTAATATTTTTATCATTTTATCAATATCACCATCATAGGTATTCACAACTTTTTCAATATAAGCAATTGCAGTATCAATATTTTCATCTTGTGCAATTGAAAAATAATCATACAGACTCATTCCTTTTTCTTCATCTTCACTTGCAATATCACAAAAAAGTGCATACATAGGGTATTGTTTATTATTTTTAAAATTTGATGCTAGTTGTGAATATATAAATAAAGCTTTATCAAATTTTCTGTTTAAGAAAAATGCATTAGCTTCATTAAATAATCTATTTTCATTTATCATTAAAGATCCTGTAAATTATTTTTCATACCAGCAGGTACATTTATAATTACTAGCTCTGGATGAATTGCAGATTTAAGTTCTTTCTCAACAACAAATTTCAAAGTAGTTCCACTTGAACTACATCCAACACAAGCTCCTTTTAATTGAATAAATATTTTTCCATTAATAATATCTAATAATTCAATTTCTCCACCATCAGCAGCTAACATGGGAGCAATTTTGGCTTTTATAAGTGAGCTAACTGGCGGTTTTAAATCTTCATCACTAAATGACATCATTTTTATTAACCTTTTTTGCCTTTTTATTGATATGCAAAATTGCAATAGCAGTAAAAACTAAAATTACTGCTATTGTTGAAAAAATAAATGTTAAACTTACTTCTGTTTCAAACATATTATTTTACAACACTTTCACATCTAGAACAAAGTTTTTCTTCATCTTTTGAAGTAAATTTCCAACATCTAGGACATTTTGCATCTTTTGATTTTGAAACAGTAAATAATGAACCATCAATTTCAAAACTTACTAACACATCAGATTGTTCTTCATTAGAAAGTTCACTAACTAAGAACCAATCTTCTGCTTCACTTCTATCTAAAGCTAGGATATCTTTATTATTTGTAAAAATACTTAGCTCTAAAGTTGATTTAATAATTTTATCTTTCTTAAGTGTATCAATAGCTTCTGAAAACTTTTCTTTCATATTTAATAATATTTCTTCATTCAGATTACTTTCAACTACAGGGAATTTAAAATGTTTATAATCAAAAATATCTTTTGCTCCATCTGTAATAATTACAGGCGCATATTCTAATAACTCATCCATAGTATAAGTTAAGATACAAGCTAAAGTAGAAATAAGTTTTTTAGCAATAATAGCCATTGCACTTTGAGAACTTCTTCTATGTAAATCATTTTTATCATCACAATATAATCTATCTTTACAAACATCTAAATAAATACCAGATAAATCAACTACTAAGAAGTTATTCAGTTTATTTAAACCTTTAGAATATTCATAAACACTAAATGCAATTTCAATTTCGTCAAAAACTTTTTTAGCTTTATTTAATATCCACTTATCTAATTCTCCCATATCTTTTATATCAATAATTACATCTAAATCATTAATATTTGCAAGTAAGAATCTTGCTGTATTTCTAATTTTTCTATAAAGCTCGGCATTTTGTTTTAAAATATTATCTGATATTTTTAAATCACTTTGATAATCACTCATAGCAACCCATAGTCTTAAAATCTCAGAACCATATTGTTTCATTACTTTATCAGGAGCAATCACATTTCCTTTTGATTTAGACATTTTTTCACCTTTTTCATCAACAGTAAAACCATGTGTTAAAATTGATTTATAAGGTGCAATTTCTTGAGATGCTAAAGTAGTTAAAAGTGAAGATTGAAACCAACCTCTATGTTGATCGCTTCCTTCTAAATACATATCAGCAGGAAAAGTTCCCGCATCATAATTTCTACTTCTTAAAACTGCATTTTGAGTTGAACCTGAATCAAACCATACATCTAAAATATCTAAAGTCTTTTCTAAATCATCTGGATTAAGTCCACTTCCTGGATATAATAATTCAGAAATTTCTAAATCATACCAAGCATCACAACCTTTTTGTTCAAAAATCATAGCAGTATAATTTAATACTTTTTCATCAAATATAATTTCATCTGTCTTTTTATTTCTAAAAAAGGCAATAGGAATTCCCCAATCTCTTTGTCTTGAAATACACCAATCAGGACGACCATCTAACATAGATCTTAATCTATTTCTTCCCCATTCAGGGTAGAATGTTAAATCTTCAACAACTCTGAGTGCATTTTCTCTCAACGTTTTGTTTTGTTTTCCATAATTATCATCAATAGAGATAAACCATTGTTTAGTAGCTCTAAAAATAATTGGTGTATGTGTTCTCCAACAATGTGGATAAGAGTGTCTTATATCAACTCTTTTTAATAAAGCAGAACCTAATTCTTCAAGTATTAAATCATTTGCTTTCAAAACATTTAATCCAAGATATTTATCAGTATCTCTAAATAATTTTTCTCTTACAATTGTTTCATCATATTTACCATAAGCATCAACAGGCATAATTACATCAAGATTATATTGAAGTCCAACTTTATAATCATCCTCACCATGTCCAGGCGCTATATGAACAGCTCCTGAACCAGATTCTATTTCAACATATTCTGCTAAAATAACTCGTGAAGTTCTTCCGTTTAAAGGATTTACTGTATAAGTATTTTCTAAATCTTTAGGATAAATATTTTTTATAATTTCACCTGAAATCACTTTATTCTCAATTAAAGAGTTATACAATTTATGAGCAACTATAAATTTATCACTAGTTAAAACATACTCTTCTTCAGCATTTAAAGCAATTGCTGTATTTGCAGGAAGTGTCCATGGAGTTGTAGTCCAAATAATTAATGAAGCATCAAGAGTTTCATGTTTAAAAGCTACATAAATTGATGGTGAAGTTTTATCTTCATACTCAACTTCTGCTTCTGCTAAAGCTGTTTGTGCTGCCCATGACCAATATACAGGTTTTGAACGTTGGATTAAAAGACCTTTATTTGCAATTGCACAAAGTTCTCTATAAATATTAGCTTCAAATTTAAAGTCCATTGTTAAATAAGGATTATCCCAATCAGCAATAACACCAAGCTTTTTAAACTCTTCTTTTTGAATATCGACAAATCTACCTGCATGATCGCGGCATAACTGTCTCAGTTTTGATTTTGGAAGTTCTTTTTTCTTAGTACTGCCAATTTTTTCTTCAACTTTTTGTTCAATTGGTAGTCCATGACAGTCCCAACCTGGAACATATCTTATTGATTTTCCATTAAAATAGTGATATTTATTTATAATATCTTTTAAAATTTTATTAAGTGCGTGTCCAATATGAATATGACCATTTGCATAAGGAGGTCCATCATGAAGGGTAAAAGAAGGGGCATCTTTTCTATTTACTTTCATTCTGTCATAAACTCTTTGTTCATACCAAAGTTTATATTTTTTTGGTTCATTCTGAGGAAGATTCCCTCTCATTGGGAACTTTGTCTTTGGTAGTAACAAACTATCTTTGTAATCCATTTTCTAATACCTTACATTATCAATTATTATGTTTTATATATAAATCGCAAATTATAACTAAATAAGAGTTAATTGTTTATAAGTTAACTAGGAGTATTCTTAATTACTAGTTTAATCCACTAAAAACTAATATTTAATAATAATTCTAAAGTAGTATCTAAATTCCATCTATTTTCAAGTAGTTGATTTTTGATAGATTTTACTTTATTAAGATGTAAAATATTTATGACAAAGCTTCTTAAAATTGTCATAGTCATGGGATTAATATTTGCAGTATGTAAATCTTCATAAAGTGATTTATCTTTATGAAAGTACATAGTTTCAACTTGCCAATGCTTTAATCCTAAATTATGAAATTCTTTTGCAGTATCTTTAAAATTTGTAATAGCAAATGATGTTGTTAAAGTTTCAGTAAATTCTCCTGTTTTTTTATTGACTTTATGAATAGTTTTATCAATTCTTATTATGGTTCTAATATGTGTCATACCATTATGATAAAAACAACTATTATTTGTAAAAGTTAATACTTTTCTTTTGGCTAAGTTTTTATCCTCTTGTTTCAAATCTGATATATAAGTATCTGTAGGCTTTTTTGTATTGGATATATCAATAGCTTTAGTTAATAGCTTTTTCTGGTTACCTTTTAGTTTAGCATAATATTTTGAACCATCTTTTTCAATCTTGTTTAGAGTTTTTTTTAGTATTCATTGCATCAAATGTATAAATAAAACTATCATCTAATTCATCAATAAGTTCTCTTAATGCAGGTACTTCGGACTTATTGGAAATCTTTTTATGTGCTAATATTATCCCAGTATTGGCTAATACTGCACTCAACACTTCTGTTGATTTATTTGCATTAACACTACTACCATTCATAACTTTACCATCTACTGCTAATTGTTGTAAATTATCAGTTTTATCAACTAATCCATAAATCCATATCCTAAAAACTTTTTCTAATTCTAAATAATTAACTTCTGCTAAAATCTCAGCCACAGCACTCCTGCTTGGTGTTCTAATAAATTCTACACCTAAAAGTTTTTTGATTTTATTATTTTGAATATGATTTTTTATCCAGACCCATATCTCTTTATAATTTACCGCACCCATTAATTGTGCAATTACTGATAAAAATAAAATATGTTCTAATTTATGAAGTTTACCTTGACCTTTTCTATGATCAGGTATATCTGCTAAAAGTTGTAATAATTTATTTCTTTTTGCTATGGCTTCATAGCCTTTCTTTGATCTTTTATTTGATAATTTCTCTCTAAATTGATTTGCCATAATACCACCTTTTTATAGATATTATAGCCAAAAAGTACTATAAACTTAATTAAATTTTTTTAATGGATTGAACTACTTAATTACCCAAAATTTAAATCTGAAGTGCAATTTTTAAAAATAAATAAATAAAAATTGTAATGTTGGATTTGAAGAGGTTAAATGTTAAAATCTTTCTTCAATTCTAACCACAGAATATAAGGAAGTAAAGATTGAAATATAAACATTTAACCCAAGAAGAAAGGTATCATATTGCAGCTTTAAAAAAGGCAAATTTTAATCAAAGATTTATAGCAAATGAACTAAAGGTAAGTGAATCTACAATTAGTAGGGAACTAAGTGAATCTACAATTAGCAGGGAACTAAAAAGATAGATATAAAATTGAAAAATATTATTAGAAAATATATAGTCAGTCCTGAAAAAACCACTTTAAAAAGAGTAATCTAATTTTAATTCAATCATATTTTATAAAAACCTAAATTTTATTATCAACAATAGTTGATATAAAGATGTTAATCTTTGTATCTCTTGTGTAGATTCTAGTACTAGATTAAAATCTTGTATAAAAAGTGCATAAAAGTAGATATTCATCCACTTTTTAAGATTAAAGGCAGTAGAGAGTAAGAGATTTATTTCATCCCCTTTAAAACCTTTTAAATAATTTCTCTCCATTCTATAATCAGATTTCATATGACCAATGATTGGCTCAATAGCAGCTCTTCGTTTAAACTTCTCTTTTAACATTGATTTGTTCTTTACTGTCTCTTTTTAATCTTAGCCCTGGTAATATTGAAATAGTATTATTATTTATTGTTACTTCTTTTGTTCCTCTATATCCTCTATCACAGATAGCTTCTGTGATAACTTTATCTCCAATATTTGATATTGCATTAGCAAGTACTTCATCTAAAGTTTTAGAATCATGTATATTCGTTTTATGTGCAGATACTCCTATAATGATAGAAGTAGTTTTAGTAGTAACTATTGAAGCTTTAGTTCCAAATATATCCTTTATGGTCTTTGCCTTTATTAATTGCATAAGCATCTATCTCATGAAGTGAATATATTTTATTGGGAGTATTTTTCTCTTGTTTTAAAACTCTATTAAAAAGGTAAAAAGAGTGTGCATATTTATTATGAAGCTCTAAATTATCATCAAACTTTCTATCTATATCTCGTAAAACTATCATTGCAATTGCTCTTAATCTTTTCATAGCTCCAAGTGCTTTTTTGAGTTTCTTTGGATGTCTAAAAAATCTTAGTTGAATTCGTAATTCTTTAATTTCTTTGATAAAACTTCGTCTTAATTTAATATTTTCTTTTTTTGCTATTTTTAATAGTTTCACTATTATTTTAATAGCTAACTTACCATCTGTGGGAAAAGTCATATTACTCTCTTGTACTGTACTATCAACTATTACTTGTGATTCTTTAGCATTATCCCCATGTAACTCAACACTGCATTTAAAAATAAATTCAAATCCATCTTTACCAATTCTATTTCTAAATTTTACTAACTCTGTTGCATGACAAGGTAAGCTAGGTGTATATTCAGTAAAACCACAAAAATATTGTAAGTAAGGGTTCTGCTTCCACTCTTCAACAATTCTTTCATCGGATAAGTTTTTTAGCTGTTTCAGAAGTAATAATCCTACCATTAATCTAATAGGCTTATTAGGTCTTCCTACTTTATCATTTTTATAATATTTTTTAAATTTAGATTCTATTTTCGACCAAGGAAAAGTATCTGCTAAAACGATTAAAGAATCTTTTGAATCTAGCATATCCATAAAAGAACCACTGAAGAGATTTTTTTGCATATTTCGACCACTTTTTTAGTTGATTTTACGAGTTTATCGTAATTTTACTATATTTTTTATGTTGATATTATAGCTATAAAGTGATGATAAACCCCTTAAAATAAGGGATTGTTTGGTTTTTCAGGACTGACTATATAATAAAAGATTGGTCACCAGAGCAAATAGATAAACGATTAAAAGAGGTTAATCTTGCAGATATATCCTATGTAAGTATTTACCTATTTATAGAACAAGATAAACACAAAGGCGGGGATTTATATACTCATCTTAGATTTCACCATACAGGACATAGAAGAGCCAAGTATGGAGCTAAACATAAGGGTAGGATTAAAGATAGAATCTCTATATCACAAAGAGAGCAGATAGTAGATGATAAAAGTAGAGTTGGGGATTGGGAGATAGATACAATAGTAGGAGCAGGTAAACAAGGTACAATTACAACAGTAGTTGAAAGAGTAACATCGTTAGTAAGAATTTCAATCCCTACAACTAAAAAAGCAATTGATATTGAAAATGAAACAATAAGAATTTTAAAACCATTAAAAGATAAAATTTTTACAATTACATCTGATAATTGATTAGAATTTACAAATCATCAAAATATATCAAAAGCTTTAGATTATGACCATTATTTTTGTCATCCATATTCTTCTTGGGAAAGAGGTTTAAATGAGTACACAAATGGACTTATAAGAGAGTATATCCCTAAAGGAACCAGCTTTGAAAATATAACAATTGAGTATATAAAAATGATTGAAGATAAATTAAATAATAGACCAAGAAAAGCTTTAAATTGGAAAACTCCAAATGAAGTCTTTTATGGTCTTGAAATGGCAGCTTAAGGTAAAAATTGGTATGATTTTTTTAATTTAAAAATTGCACTTCAGATTTAAATTTTGGTAATATTAGGTAGAATAACTAACCTAAAAATAAAGATATAATATGATTAAATATACGAATTTATTTATTACTGCTACAAATACAGACGTAGGAAAAACATTTGCATCAGAATTATTTTTAAATCATTATACAAAAAAAGGTTTAAAAGTTGGTTATTTTAAGCCAATTGAGACAGGAGTAAAAGATTTACCGCTTGATGGTAATAAAATGCTAGAAGTAGCAAAAAGACTAAATCCAAAATTTAAGGTAAGCCTAAGTAATGTAGTTCCTTATCAATTTGAACTCCCAGCTGCTCCTTATATAGCTAAAGGCAATACAATAATTGATATAGACTTTATCGTGGAAAAGAAAAATTATTTACAAACTTTATGTGATATCTTGATTATTGAAGGTGCTGGAGGATTAATGGTTCCAATTGAAAAAGATTTTTTCATGATTGATTTGATTAAAAAATTAGATACAAAAACTATTTTAATAGCACCTTCAAAACTTGGAGGAATAAATGACACTTTATTATCAATGGAAGCTTTAAAAAATAGGAAAATTGATTTTGATTGGTATATAAATCTATTTATAGATAAAGAAGATTTTTATAAAGTTTCTATGCCCTTTTACAAAAATTATTTTACTGATATAAAATTTTTAGATGAATTAAACTAAAATATTAAATTCTAAACTCTAACTCTACTTCTTTAGCTCTTGCAAATCCTGAAAATGAAAGCTCATTATTTATTAATAATGACTCATTTTTCAAATCTTTTAAATATTTTTTTCCATCTTTTAAAGTAAATACTCTTGCTTCTTCAAGTGATATCAAAACATCATTTAAAGTTTCATCATTTTGTTTTTTTAAAATACCCAATAGTAAGACTTTTTTCTCTATATCCATTCTTTTATCCTTTGATAATATATTGCAACAACAAAAAATATACAGCCTATCATAATTGTAATTGCTTCAAGTGAAATAAATGATGCCATTATACCTATAAAAAATGTTGTGATTACATTACTTAACATAAACATCATATCATTATAAGAAATTACTCTACCTAAATATTGTTTCTCTACTTTTTTTTGTAAAAGAGCATAAGTATACGACCAAATAGTTGTAGTTACAAAACCTGTAAGAAATACAGCTATTAAAGCTATATAAAAATTAAATTGTAAAAAACCCCAAAGTATTATTGCACAACCTTGAAAAACAAAAATATAAGTTAAGTTATCTTTATTTACCCAATTTGTAATCATAATGGGTCCTAGCATCAAAGCAATAGCTCTTATTGCATTGGTAATACCAATTGATAAAGGAACTGCGATTATATACTTATACTCATTCTTAGCTAGTAACGTAACTAAAGTATCAAAAGCAGTTAATCCAACTGAAGAGTGAAGTATAATTAGCTGAATAACTACTTTATGATTTTTAATGTAATAAAAACCATCTTTTACCATAGTAGATATTTTTTCTTTAGTATGAATCACATCAACTTTAAACTCAATAAACATAAAATATACAATAGCGCTAAAGAGAACAAGGCTATCTATCAGTATTGCTATTTTAACACCATAAGCATTTACAATAATTCCACTAAGTCCCATACCAACTGCATAAGTAAAAGACCAAATAATTGAATGTATTTCATTCGCTTTTTGTAAGGCTTCACCTTTTATAATTTTTGGTAATAAACTCATTTCTGCTGAAAAAAATACAGAAGCGCAAGCCATTCTAATAAAAATGAGAATCATTAAAATCCATATTTCATCTGCTGTATTTATTGTTAAAAATAATAAAGTCATTATTAATTCAATAAATAAAAGAGTCATCATCAAACTTTTTATTTTAAACTTATCAATAATTGCACCTGAAAGTGGTGCTATTATTACAGCTGGTAAAAGATGCATTGCTATTACTAAAGATATTATAAAAGAAGTTGAGCCAAAGTCAACAAGCATTGTATAAATTGCAACAGAAGAGAACCAAGCTCCCAAATATGCAATAAACTGTAATATTGAAAGTTTTCTAATTAATGGATTATTTTTAAGTAGTTCACGATAATTCAATTTTCACCAAAACCTCTTGGAAAATTGCAGAAAAAGCTTGTTCATCACTTTTAAGTGCGGTGATGTAGTTTGCATTTTTATTTCCAGCATAAGCAACCACACAATCACTTTTTATATCTTCATCTAATTTTATTATAAAATTTGCTTTTCCATAAGGTGAAAGCAGAACTACTTTATCCCCATCTTTAAAACCACAAGTAGGGTTTATATATAAATAGTCATTTTCTTTAAATTGAGAATTTAAAGAATCTTTTCTTTTAGATGTTAGAAAATAAAATTCATCTTCTTTTTTATACTCATACAAATTATCAACTTCTAATTCTTCTAAAAAATCAAATTTTTCTATAAAAGAGTAATCTTCTCTTTTTTTATTTACATAATAATTAAAAGCTTCATCTTCATTAATTAAACCAGTAAAACCAAACTCTTTAAACATATATTTTGTGAAATCATATTCACTAATACTATTTTTTTGTTTATCTTCAACTTCGTATGAAATAGCTATTAGTTCATGACCATAAGATAATCGAACATCTTTTTTAGCTTTAAAATTACTTGAGGGGATTATAATATCAGCATATTCACAGGTATCATTTAAAGAAATACCAAAATATACAACAAAACAATTTTTTAAACCATCTATTAATTTTTGGGTATTAGGAGAACTTACAACTGGGTTTGCACCTTGAATAAAAACTAAATCATAAGAATTAAAATCTACTTCAGGAAAAGCAACTCTTTTTTTAGGATTTACTTTAAATTTATTTTCATAACCATATAAAGAATCTGATAAATACCAAACGCCACCTTTTTTCTTATTATGTAACCCTATATATGCAGCAAAAGAGTCAATTGCTCTTATGATATTTGCACCCTCATAATACTTTTGAACACCAAGTCCTAACATTAAAGATATAGACTTACTTTTGATTAAATTAAAAAATTTTGTAATTTCACTTAAAGATAAACCTGTAGTTTTTTCATAAGATACAAGTGGTCTTGATTTTGCTAAATCAAAAAACCAATCAGCTCCTACCCCAAACTTTTCCATAAACTCTTCATCTTCCATATCTTCCATATATGCAAAACGTGTAAGAAGTAAAGCTAGCTCATGATCTGTTTTTGGATTTATTTGTAAATGAAGTTCAGATTTTTTTGCTGTTTTTGTAACTATTGGGTCAATAGTAATAAATGTTTTGTCTTTTACTAAAGCATACATATGAGGTGACGTAACTAAAAAATTTCTACCCCAACAAATAATTACATCAGAATCTAATAAATTACTAAGAGGTGGATTAACACACTTTCCTCTACCTAATACTAACCCCTCTTCTCCTGCACCTTCACACAAACTACCTTTAGTAAAAACAGAACCATATTTTTCAAAAAAACATTTAGGGCTACTTTGCATAACTCCTAAGTTTCCAGAACCTTTATAATAAAGTGTTTTAGAAGCATCTATTTGTTTTAGTTTATCAACTAATAATTTTAATGCAGAATCTAAAGATGTTTTTTCTTTATTAATATACGCATCTTCTAAATAATCTTCTTTTAACAAACTTGCAAAATTGTAACAGAGTTTTGAATTTGTAGTAAGATGTTCAGCATTGCCTTTTATCTTACCATCATTTACTACTGCTTCACAGCCATCAAAACAGTCTAATGGACAAGCAACAGTATTCTCCTTATTTGAATTCAATTTTCACTAACCTTGAAAAAATCTCTGGTTTAGGTATTAATATTTCACACTTATAAGAAGAGATATGTTTAGAATCTGCAAGATTATAAATTTTATGAATTTGTAAATTAGTTGAGATACCATCTAAATATATATTTTTATTTTTTATTTTACTTACATTTGAGATAGGAACATAAATAACAAGTTTCCCTTTGCTTAAATCTTTTGCTTCGTAAAGTAAAGTTCCAGGATTTACATAATCACCTTTTTTAACAGTAATATTATAAATATAGTGACTTTTTTCAATTAATTTTTTATTTTTAATCTTATCTTTTAAATTTGCTATTTTTACTAACATATCTGCTTTTGTCATTTTAAGATTTATTATTTTTATTTTTTGATTATCTTTCTCAAAACCTGATTTTGAAGATATTTGTAAAAGTCTTTTATAATTTTTATTCTCAATTTGTAGAATTTCATTTATTGCTTTTAGTTTGTTATTTGACTGCTTTAAATCAATTCTATTTACATAGGAATCAATTTCTATAATTTTTGAATTATTTGCAGAAAAACCTTCAATATTATCATTTGTAAAAATTATTTTACCACTAACTGCTGCTTTTACCATATAACTATTCACTGGTTCTAATTTTGCATAAAATTCATAAGCAAAACTTGAACCTGCTAACATAAAAACTATTAATAAATATCTCATAATTACCTCTTAAACTTTTATCTCTTTTAACAAATCAATAATCTGCTTTTTTAATATTTTAAAATCTTTATCACTTTCACAATCAAAAATTAATTTATCTAAAATAGCATTTGATCTTATATAAGGAATTAGTACTTTCATTAACTCTTGTTTTGTTTTTGATTTTTTTACAAGTTTAATTAAAGGTATCTCCTTATGTTTCTTTTTTGATTGTAAAATTTTAACATATTTATATAAACCAATTATTAATAATGTACTTAATATTCCAAATATAAAATAAGTTATTTTTTTTTCTAAACTACTCTCTGGTTTTGCTTTTATCTCTTGTGTTACTTCAAATTTTTCTTTTGATTTTTCTAAAGTTACTTTTTTTGAAACTTGGTTTTTAACAGTTATTTTAAATGACTTTGTCTTTTTAATTACTATTTTTTTATCTTTTTTACTAAAATATTTTAAAGTTATGCTTGGTATTTCTAAAGAGTGCGTAGGAACAATTGAATAGTTTTTTGAATAAATTCCTTTATATAAACTATTTAAATATGAAGTCTTTATTTCTGGTTTATTATCATAAACTATAGCATCGTCTATATCTAGTTTTATATCATCAATATCATCGAAATTTCCATTACCTTGTATCTTTAGTTTATACGAAATTGATTCACCTTGCTTAA
This sequence comes from Halarcobacter sp., assembly GCA_965243765.1. GTDB lineage: Bacteria > Campylobacterota > Campylobacteria > Campylobacterales > Arcobacteraceae > Halarcobacter. The sequence goes on along the minus strand of CBDEWB010000018.1, from coordinate 280,037 downwards.
TATTTGTTTTGTCTACACTTGCAGTAATATCAAAATCACCGATTAAAGTTAGATTTTCTGGTAGTTCTTTTACATCAAAAGTTAATTCGTTAGAATAGATTTTTACTACTTTAGGAGCACTTGAAAAAAAACCAAAAGTTGATGAACTACTATTCATCATTTGAATATCAACTCTTAATGGAGATATAGTTAATTTACCATTTTTTTGAGGAAATAAAAGAAACTCTAACTCTTGAACGATATATCCATTTTCTTCATATCGTTTATTTGAGTTGTTAACTTTTTTATACCAAAAATTATCGAAGTTAGGTTGCCTAAAACCTATGTTTGTAATTTGTTGTCCTCTTTTATATTTAAATACTAACTTTATAAATACATCTTCTCCAATATAAAGTTCTTTCTTTGAAGAGGTTAATGTCAAATCAAAACTACTTGAAGCGGTCTTACTTATTTTTTTTAAAATAATCTTTTTCTTAAGTGTTTTGACCTGTTTACCATTTATTGAAAATGTAAAACTAGGAATTGTAAAATCTGCTCTTGGAACTAACGTGTATCCTTTAGTAAGTTTTTCATCATAATTACCATTAATTATTTGTACAACTCTTGAGGTTCCTAGATTTTTAACTATATAATTATCAACATAATCTATTTTAGGAAAAGATATATCTTTTCCTATTGCTTCAAACTCAAAAACAAAAGGTTCCCCTTTTATAAAGTAAGAAGAAGAGTTAAGTGTTACTTTACTAAAAGCTGGTAAAACAAATATTACTATTAAAAGTATAATTTTTATATATTTAATCAAAATTCTAAAGTTCCTTCAATCGCAAAATTAGCTTTCGAGTCAAGTTCCGCATGAGATAAAACAGCTATATCTAAACCAAACTTTTCATAAATTTCAGAAACTCTTTTTCTTAAAAGAGGATCAACAACCATCGTAACTTTTTCAAAACCTTTTAACTCAACTTCTTCTAATAATTGTTTTGTTTTTGTAACTAAATTATTGATTTCGGCAATGGAAAGCATTAACTGTGAAATACCATGCTGTTCTTGTAATTTACCAATAAATTGTTGTTCAATTTCTGGTTTTAATGTGATAATATGTAAAATATTATCTTTATCTTTAAATCTATTTGTAATAAGTCTAAATAATTTACTTCTCACATGTTCTAGTAAAATATCTGGTGCTTTTGTAAACTCTGCTATATCTGCAATTGCTTCAACTATTGTTAACATATCAACAATAGGTATTTTTTCATGTAATAAATCTTTACAAACTTTTAATAAAGCACCATAAGATGTAACTTTCATAGCTTCATCAACAACAATTGGGAAATCTTTTTTAAGAGCATCTATAATACTAACAATATCTTGTCTAGTAATAATATCCTCAGAATGTTTTTTAATAATTTCTGAGAGATGAGTTGAGATAATTGTTGGAGTATCAACAACTGTAAAACCTTTCATCAAGGCATCTTCTTTTTGCTCTTCGTCAATCCAAGTAGCATCTAGATTAAACACTGGCTCTTTTACTTGAAGTCCTTTTAATTTTTCATTACCAACTCCACCCATAGCTAATAACTTATTCATTTCAACTTTCCCAATTACAAGAGGAATTCTTTTTAAATAAAATTCATACTCGTTTGGTTGTAATGAAGCATCATCTGATATCCTAATTTGTGGTATTATAAAACCTAATTCACCTGCGATTGTTTTTCTAATAGCTTTAATTTTATCAAGAAGCTCAGAATTACCTTGAACTAGTTGCAATAATCTAATACCTAATTTAAGCTCTAAAACTTCAAGCCTCATAATATTTTCCATGACTTGTTTTTCATTTGGAACTGAAGCTTCTCTTTTTTTCTCTTTTAAAGTATCTATATCATCACTTGCAGAAATTGTGGCTTTTGATGAAGATTTAAAAAACCTTGTAATAGAGTTATCATGATTTTCTTGAATCATATAAATTACATAACCAATTACTATCATCATAAATCCCATACTCACTAAAATACCAATTGGAAAACCTGGAATTAATCCAAAAAGCATCATTCCAATTCCAACAAGAATTAGTGATTTTGAATCTTTTACAAGTTGAGTAATAGATTCATTTGCAAATCTTTCTTCATCTAAGTTTGATCTAGTGATTATAATAGCAGTTGCAGTTGAGAGGATTAAAGCAGGTATTTGAGCAACTAATCCATCGCCAATAGTTAAAATTGTATATATCTCAGCACTTTCCCCTATAGTTAAATCATGTTGGAAAAGTCCAATTAATAAACCACCAATTAAGTTTACGATAGTAATAATAATACCAGCAACAGCATCACCTTTAACAAACTTAGAAGAACCATCCATAGCTCCATAAAAGTTTGCTTCAGAAATTAAAGCTTTTCTTCTCTTTTGTGCTTGTTTATCATCAATAAAACCAGCATTTAAATCAGCATCAATTGCCATTTGTTTACCAGGCATAGAATCAAGTGTAAATCTAGCAGTTACTTCAGCAACTCGTGTAGCACCTTTTGTTACAACCATAAAATTAATAAGTACTAAAATAATAAAAATAATAACACCAATAACAATATTTCCACCAACAACAAAATCACCAAAAGCAGCAATAATATCTGAAACTGCTTCAGGACCATTATGTCCCTCACTTAAAATAGATCTCGTGGTTGCAATATTTAGAGCAAGCCTAAAAAGTGCTAAAATCAAAATAAGAGTAGGAAAAGTTGTTAAATCAGATGGTTTTTGTATATATAAAGATATTAAAAGGATTAATAACGCTAATGATAAAGATATAATCAAAAAGAAGTCCAATATTAACTTTGGAAGAGGTACTATAATTATTGTAAGAATGGCAACGAACATTCCTACAACAATTAAATCTTTTGAAAATATCCTTTTTAGGTTCATTTAACGCTTTAAAAATTATCTAAGAAAATTAACTAAAGATAATTTATTCATCTTTTGAATTGTTGAAAAAAGTGCAGTATATATCAATTCTAAAGCTTTAGCTTCAACTGCAACTTTAGATAAATCTACTGCTCCAATTTTTTTAGATAAAATATTATATTGAGTTAATTTTGTGCTAACTCTTTCAAGTGATATTTCAAAAACTTTATTTCTTCCACCAAGTTTTGCATGACCTAAGTTAGTAGCATCAAAACTATTTGTTACTAAACCTAAGCCTTCTCGTAAAGAAGCTTCTGCAACAGTATCACTTATAGCATTACCATTTGAATCTACTTTTTCTAAAGCATTAATTATTTTATCTAACATATCGAAAGTACTAGATTTTGCTTCAAATTTAATTCCATTTGTTAAAGGCAATGTCGCAGTATACATAGGAGGTGTTCCCCCATTATTTGTGACAGGAGTAATAGTTTCTGTAGTTAAATTCCCATCTTCATCATACTTTTCTAAAGTATCATTAGCTGCATTTAGTTTCCACTCAAAACCATCTTGATCAATAATTCTACTATTTCCATTAAATTTAAAATTTCCACCTTTTAATGCACTACTAGAAGTATACATAAAAGTTTCAAATCCAGTAATACCTCTTTCTCGATAAGAGCCATCCTCAACTGCAACTTTTCTTAAAAATCCATCACCTTGATATGTAATTTTTCCATTTTCATCTTTTGTAAAAGGTTGAACAGAAGTATTTGAACCAGTAAAAAGATATTCACCTTCAACTTGTTCATTAGAAAGCTTAAAAATATTCTCTTTTACCCCTCTTAAGTTTGCTGCTATTGCAGCTTTTCCGGTATCATTAGTTGTTGCATTCAAAGCTTTGATAACTTCAGCTTTTATATAAGTTAATAACTTTTTAACTTCCCCTAAAGTTGAATCAGAGACATTATTTTGAGAAGTTGTTCTTTCAATTTGAACTTTTAGACCTTCATAAACTCTAATTTTATCATCAACATAAATATCTCTTGTATACAATTGTGCATCATCGCTACCTTGTTTTAATTTTCTACCAGTACTCATTTGATAACTAATTCTTTGCTGTAAAGAATTTAAATTATCTAATCTATAAAATGTTTCTCTTGCTGAATTAATCATTGAAATACCTCCTTAAATTTTGATATAATTTCATTATAAGTATACTGTTCATTCGTGCTTTGTGTCAAAAAGTTTCTTATTACTTCTTTTTTAGCCAAAGCTGCATCAAGTTCTTTATCCATGCCTGCTTTATAAGCTCCAACTCGGACTAAAACTTCATTCTCTTTTATTAGAGATAATACTCTTTTTAACTTTAAGAAGTAATTATAATGTTCCTTATCAACTACTTTATCCATCACTCTTGATGCTGATTGTAATATATTAATTGGTGGATAAAAACCTTGTTCTGTTAAGTCTCTTGTTAAAACAATATGTCCATCAAGAATTGACCTACTTTGATCAGATATTGGATCATTTAAATCATCTCCATCTACTAAAACTGTAAAAAATGCAGTTATTGACCCTTTTGCATTATTTCCTGCTCTCTCCATTAATTGAGGTAATAAGGCAAAGACTGATGGTGGATATCCTCTACTAACAGGTGGTTCTCCTGTACTTAATCCAATTTCTCTTTGTGCCATTGCAAATCTTGTGATTGAATCCATCATAAGTAAAACATCATGACCTTTATCTCTAAAAAATTCAGCAATTGCCATTGCTGTAAAGGCTCCATATTTACGCATTAGTGCAGATTCATCTGAAGTTGCTGCCACAATAATAGTATTTTCTAAATCATTATCTAAATTATAATGAATAAATTCAGGAATTTCACGTCCTCTCTCTCCTATTAATGCAATAACTTTGATTTGTGCTTCACAACCTTTTACAATCATTCCCATTAAAGTTGATTTACCAACTCCTGAACCAGCAAAAATACCAACTTTTTGTCCTTTTCCTGAAGTTAACATTGAATCTATTGTTTTAACTCCAGTTGAAAATCTTTCATTTATAATTCCACGCTCCAAAGCAGGCATAGATAGCTTATTTATTGGAGAACTCTCTTCTAAATCCCTAATCTTACCTTTATCATCAATAGGATCACCTAAGGCATTTACCACACGACCTAGTAAACTATAACCTGTTTTTACAGACAATCCTGCTTTTTGTAAATATACTTTATCATGAATCCTAAATCCCTCAATAAATGAAAAAGGCACAATAGTAAATTCACTATTTGAAATAGATGCCACCATCCCTAAAACAGTATATAAATGATGTTGCGATTCAATTTTTACAATATCACCAATTGCAACTTCAATACCAATGGCTTGAATTGTAGTTGTTGAAATATGTTTAATACGTCCAAAAGGAATTGCTAAATTTGTTGGGTCTATATTATTTATAATTGTATCAATATCCATGATTACATCTCATCACACATTTTTTTATACAAACTATTTTTTGTATTGTTAACACTTTTACATTTATTTATATATTCATCTTTTTTAAATCTATTATCAGATTCTTCATATAATCTAATTAATTCGTAATATATTCTAACTTCATCATTTGCTTTAATTTTTCGTGAATATTTTAAAGAATCTAAGAGTAACTCTAATGACTTATTATTGTTCTTATTAATTTTTTCAATCTTAGCTAACTCTAACTCTACAAAAGGAGAATAAACATGAGCTAATAACTCATTTTGTTTTTTATATAATTTATCTAAAATAACTCTACTTTCATCAAGAAAATCTTTTTGAAGTAAATACAAATAATATTGATAATAAAAATCTATAATGACAGGATTATCTGCATTATCTTCTATAAAACTTTTATTCTTATATGCATAGTTAAAAAACTTATCTAACAATATTGGATCATTTAGTTCACTCAAAATTAAAAATCTATATAAAAATTCTTTCATTAAAATGTTTTCATTGTTAACCATGCTAACTTTTGATGAAAAAGAGATTGCTTCATCATATTTTTTTAAAGTATAAGCCATTCTCTCAAGATAAAGATAAATTTGAGCATCCCTATTTTTATTAAAAGTTCGTTTTAATAATTCATATACTTTTTCATGTGGAACTTCAATTAAACACTCAAAAAAACTAAATTTTGTATTTTTATCTTTAATTAGTAGTTCTAAAGTTTTATCTCTTGATGTTTTTAATATTTTCTTCAATAAAAAACATTTATTATTATTTAAATACTGTTTAATCAGACTAATATTAACTTCATCAAAAATAACATTAATTGATTCATATCCAAATCTTTTTGTTATAGTATTAGATATTTTTTTATAGACTTTTTTAGATTTTAAAATTATCTCATATTTTTTATCTTCAATATCATTTAACAACTCTTGTAATAATATTTTTTGATTCATTGATTCAGAGTTTTTATATTTTGACGATAAAACTAATGGTTTTATTTTTTTCTCTCTCATTAAAATTTCATCAACAAACATTTTCGATTTTCTTAAATGTACTCCATCAGGGAAATCATTTAGTATGTCTATATAAAGCTCTTTTGCTCTAAGTATATAGGTATTTGTCCTATCTGACATATCCATATAAGTATTCGCAAGTTTAAATTTAAAATCTTCAATAGAACTAGGACTATCAGCCTCTTTTAATAGTACTTGCAAAATTTCAATTGCAAATTCTGGCATTTGTGCTTTTATAAGTCTATTTACTTTTTGCAAAGCTAAAAAAGAGTCACTTGCATAATAGTTCATATTTTTCTTTAAAACTTTTGAAATCAACTCATATGCTTTATCTTTTTTATTATCAAGAATATATATATCAAAAAGCTCATCTGCAACTATTGTTGCAACTAAAATATCTGTAGTTTTAGTCAAAGTTTCATATAATACTTTTATAGCTCTTTTATACTCTCGTTTATATCTATATACTTTAGCTAGATAAATTCTTCCGTAAGCCTTAATAACTTGGTTATCAAAATTATTTATAATTATATTTGCAAAATATCTTGCATCTTTAACTTTATTAACCTTTAGTTTTAACTCAATTAATATCATATATGCTTTTGCTAACTCATTTTCATATATTGTAGAGTTATTAATTGCTTTTTCTAATTCAATTGATGCTTCTAACATTAATCTCTTAGAATGTTTTTTAAAAACTAATTCTGAATATAAAATTATAAGATCAGAATCTAATAATTTTATTTTATTTTTATCTTTAAAATTTTTAATTTGCTTATAGGCATCATCAATTTTGCCATTTTTTCCTAAAGCTCTTGCATTTTTCATAATATCAAAACCATCAAGAATATCTTGTGTTCTTTTTTGTGATATTTGATCTCCAGAAGAATTTATAAAACCATAATAAAAATCTTTTTTTGCATAAGTAAAAGAAATGAATAATAATAAAATATAAAATAGTTTCAAGAATCTACCTTTTTTTCTTTTTTAATTCATATACATAAGAGAAAATCTCTGCTAAAGCCTTATAAAATTCACTAGGAATCTCTTGATCAATCTCAATTTGAGAATAAATTGATCTAGCTAATGCTGGATTTTCAATAATTGGAATATCATTTTCTTTTGCTATATCTTTTATCTTTAAAGCAATAAAATCAATTCCTTTTGCAACAATCTTTGGTGCACTATTCTTTTGATTATTATATTTCATCGCAATTGCATAATGTGTTGGATTAGTAATAACAACATCGGCTTTTGATACATCAGCCATCATTCTTTTCATTGCCATTTGCATTTGGATTTTACGGATTCTTCCTTTTACTTGAGGATCTCCATCTAAATTTTTAAACTCATCTTTTATCTCTTGTTTACTCATTTTAAGAGATTTAAAATAATAGTGTCTAGTAAAATAAAAATCTATTATAGCAAAAATAATTATAATAAATAGTATGCCTCCTAAAAAATATCCTGTTAACTCTACTATTACAGATATTGTTGCAGGGAACTGCGTATCCATCATTGATAAAAAAGATTTATAAGTAACCATGAATAGTAAAAACATTATAATTATAATAATTGTTAATTTTAATGTTAATTTCAATGCCTCTATAGCTTTTTTAGCTGAAAATAGACCTTTTAGACCTTTTATTGCATCAAGTTTTTGTATATCAATTTTTAAAGGATTCATCACAAAACCAAATTGAGACCAATTTGTTATAAATGTGAAAGTAATAACTAGTATAAATAAAGGCATAAGTGCTGTTAAGAGCGTGATAACGGAAGTATAACCAATGGTGTAAAATACATGGCTATTTAAATCTTCTCCGATAAAAGAGTAGGAATACAACATCATTTTTCTAATTTGATCTAAAGCATGTTCAGAGAAAAATAGTAAATATATTGATCCAAAAAGTAGTATAGCAGCACCATTTACTTCCATAGATTTAGGAACATTACCCTCATTTTTTGCATCTTCTATCTTTTTGGGTGTGGGTTCTTCTGTTTTATCATCTTCATCAGTAGCCATTTATTTCTAAACTCCTTGCTTATTCTAACTTTGAGAGCATATAATTAGTGAAACTTTCTGTAAAAATTTCCATACCTAATATTATAAATATAAATATTAAAGCAAACTTTAGCTGAAAAGTAATAACAAAAGGAGAAAAAGCTGGCATAGATTTTGTTCCATAACCATAATATATATCCATAATAAAACCAATAAAAAATAGAGGTAAAGCAAATGCAAATGCAAAAGAAAACATTCTTTTAATTTCAACAATTGCAATATGTATTCCATCATATGAAAAAATATCAAAGGTACCTAAATGAATGAGAGAAAAACTTTTTACTAATATCACAAGAGTCATCTCATACATTCCTGTTTCAAAAAAAAGTACCAAAGCTATCCAATAAAGAAGTCTACTTACTAAACCATCATTTGAACCAGTTGCAGGATCAAACATACTTGCCATTGATAAAGCAGTTGCGTACCCTACAAAATCTCCAATAATTCTTACAGCAGAAAAGATTATATTTAAAAAGAAAGATGCTATCAAACCTAATGTAATTTCAGAAATTAAAGAAAGAATAAAATTCTCTTGTGTAATAGCAGATTCTAAATCAATTAAAGGGAATAAAAAAATTACAATATAAAAAACAAAAGCAATTCGTATTCGTAAACTAATTGAAGGATGTCCAAAAACTGGCATAAATATTACAAAAGCTAATAACCTTGCAAAAAGTAAAAGAAAATGAAATAACGTATCTTCATTTAAAAGAGATAATAATTCTTGCATTTACATATAATTTAAATCATCATCAATATCTTGATTTTGAGTCATTGACTCTAAAATATCATTAGTAGATAAATTTTCATTTTTTTGCTCATCTTTATCATATGCTGATTCTTGACTAAAATTTTTATCTTCCATATTAAACTCTAAGTTCAAATTTGTTTCATTATTATTAAAATTTTTATTCAAAGCATCTTTTAATAGAGTCTGATTTTCTAAAAATGCATCTAATGTAACAGAATTTGACATGCTCATACTAATATTAATACCATTTTCTTTATCACTTTTCATTAAAATTGCAATCGACCCAAGAGTTGATGGAAAAAGTTTAATTCTAAAAGCTGTAACAGGAGGTTTATAGTTTCTATACATGTCTTTTGCTACATTAGACATAAAAGATGACATCTGCTGTTGGGCTCCTATTATTCTATTTTGAATATTTAATGCTGTAGTTGCTGATATATTTAAATTTATTACTGTTTCAGAAGAGGATGAACTAACATTTGTATTTGAAGACATTAAAGAAGTGTTACTAGTGATGTCATCTCTTTTTATATTTTTTGCAAAAGCTAATCTATCAAGAAAAACATCATTACTTTTATTAATATTTATTTTTATATTATCTTTTTCAATAGAAATATCTTTAGCTTGCAAGTCTAAAATTTTTGCTCCTTTTTTAATATCACTTATAGTTTTTGCTTCCTTTACAACTTTGACACCTTCGCTTTTAATTGAAAGCATTTGATTATAAATAGAATTTTTTTGAGAACCTAAAAATATATTTGTAACTACATTATGAGATTTTGGGGTAAGAGCTTTATCATCTACTACTTTATTCTCAATATCTTCATCTTTTATTAATACTATAGATTTCTTTGCATTATCAATTAGTCTATCCATTAATGATTTATTAGAAATTTTTGAGGCAACTAAAGATGGATCTTCTAAAATATTTATATTTATATTAACTTTTTCTTCAGTATTTACTATTGCTTTTTTATCAATATTAAATAATTTCTTTCCCAAAATTTCATTTTTGATATCTTTTTTTAAATTTAAAGTTTTATCAACTTTGATATCTTCAGTTTTTTCACTTTTTGATATGTTTTCTTTTTTTTCTACTAAATTTTGATCTATATCTGTTGAATTTTTTTTATTTATATTCTTAATTTTAGAAGTTGAAAAAAGTTCTTTTGTTGTAATTTTTTCATCAACTTTTACATTAGCAGAATCAACAATAAAATCTTTACTAATTTCTAATTTAGTAGTTTTTGAATTAGTTTTTGAATTAGTTTTTGAATTAGTTTTCTTACTTTCATCAGTTTTTGTTTCTTTATCATCAATTATTGTTATAACTTTTGAGTCATTTGATATTTTGTTTTTTAATATCTTTAAAGTGTCTGTATCTTTTCCATCTACTACTTTTTTACTTTCTATAATATTTGATGCATCAATAATCATTTTTTCCAATAAAGAAGATGTCGTAGCGCCTTTTTTTATTTCTTTTTTATCTAGTTTTTTTTCTTTAGAAATTACGGTCTTTTTACTTTCGGCAATCATTTTTTCCAATAAAGAACTAGTCATAATAGTTTTCTCTACTTTAAGTTTAGATATCTCTAATTCTTTAGAAGATGGCTTGTGCTCTACTTTTGTTTTACTATTTTCTTTTAATTCAAGATTAATATCTTCTAGTGTTTCTACTTTTTTAGAATTATTTACATTAGAACTTTTAATAATATTTTTTGTCTCTATTTTTAGTTTAGATATCTCTGTTTCTTGAGAAGATGGGTTTACTTTTACTTCTATTTTAGTATCTTTTTTTGATTTAAAAGTAATATCTTCTAGTGTTTCTACTTTTTTAGAATTATTTACATTAGAACTTTTAATAATATTTTTTGTCTCTATTTTTAGTTTAGATATCTCTGTTTCTTGAGAAGATGGGTTTACTTTTACTTCTATTTTAGTATCTTTTTTTGATTTAAAAGTAATATCTTCTAGTGTTTCTACTTTTTTAGAATTATTTACCTTAGAACTTTTAATAGTTTTTTTAGCCTCAATAATCATTTTATCTAATAATGAACTCTTCGTACTTGTTTTATCTACTTTAATATCTTCTTTTACTTTATTTATATTTTGAGATACTATTTTTTCAGAATTGTTTTTTAATTTTTGTTTTTTAATATTTTTACTATTATTATTTTGAGTTTTTTTATTAAGTATATTATCATTTTTTTTATTTTCAGCAAGTAAACTGTCAAAAAACGAAAGTCCATCTTTTTTTATGCTAGAAGAATTACTTTTAATATTATTATTTGGACTTTCATTTTTCCTAGGTGTTAAAAAAATTATCTCTTCATTCATAACTTATGCTTTTAAAATATCTAATGTCTTAGAATCAATATTCTTGTGAGTATTAAAAGCTGCAATATTTGCTTCATATGAACGCATAGCCTCTATTAAATCTACCATTTCAATTACTGGATTAATATCTGGATATGCAACATAACCATCTTCATTCGCATCAGGATGAGAAGGCTCAAATCTCATAATTGGTTCAGAATCATCTGCAACAATTGATTTCACGCCAACACCTCTTAAAGAGATATCATTACTTTTATTTGATTCTTGATTTATATTATTTGATTTATTTATTTGATTTAGAAGAATCTCTTCAAAAATAACATTTTGTTTTTTATATGGCCCACCATCTTGGCTATGTGTAGTTTTTGCATTTGCAATATTCGCACTTACAATATTTATACGTGTTCTTTGTGCACTCATTCCAGAAGTTGCTATATTATACCCATCAAAAAAACCCATACGATACTCCTTAAAAATTTATAATTATACTGGCATTCTCATAATTTCTTTATATGCATTAACAACTTTGTTTTTTACTTCTAATGCAAGTTTTAAAGATAATTCTGCCTCTTCTATTTTTTGTACTGCCTCTTGAAGATTTTTAACATTTCCTGTTGCCAAACCTTGCATAGCTTCATAACCTTGAATTTGTGAATCATTAACTTCTGAGATTGCATCTTTTAACATATTGTCAAAACTTTTATCATCATTTTTATTGATTTGGTTGTTTTCTTTATTAGTTATTGAACCAATTGAATCAGCTATTGATAAAATATTCATTTATTTTCCTTAACTTATTTTTTTATTCATCTTTTGAACATCCTGCATAGAAAGTTCAGACATCATAGCTTCAATCTTTTCTTCATTATATTTAAAATCTAACTCAGCTCTTTTATTATCTAAACTATAAAGTAAAATAATTAGTGAAAGCATCATATTTGAAACACCTTTTAAAATTACAGTAACACCTATAATTCCAAAAATCATTTCTAGTGGCGTATATAAATCTGCATTAATAACAAAAAATATAGAAATAGCAAAAAAACCAGTAGCTATATATAATCTAAAGATACCACTATTTATCACATTTTGTGAGAAGTTTTCAACTACCATCATATTCCTATGTTAGCTAATAAAAAAATTGATGCTATTGCCTGCACAACTAAACCTTACTTTATGTTATTAAGTAATGTATCTATAACCTTTTGAATCTGTAAAGTAATCTCATCATTAGCAAATTCATGTACAAATAGTTTTCTAAGCCTTGACGTAGTAGAAATATTTGCAGAAGTTGAAACATTACCTATATATTTTACCACAAAATTAGTATTTAACCTATTTTTATTAACCAAATTAACTAAAGAGTTCGCAATTGTCTCTCCAATTTTATAATTTTTAGTATGGTTAAAACATAGCATTAAGTTTTTTTTATCCAAAGATAGCATTTTTATTAAAGCATAAACATCAGTTAGAGCTGAAGGATCTGTAGTAGTTAAAGCTAAAATATTCTCAGAAATCAATAAAAACTCTTGTACATATTCATTTATACCAGCCCCTGTATCTATAAGAATAAAGTCATATTTATTTAAAGACTTTAAATCCTCAACAACCCTAGTAAGAACTAAGGAGTTCTTTAAATTGGCGTACCTATAACCACTTTTTCCTGCAATTAATGAAATATTATCAAATTTAGTAGGAGTAATTACTTCAGTTATTGTATTTCGTCCTTCAATATAATCATAAATAGTAAAAGTAGGTTTTAAATCGAATAATACTTGCATATTTGCTAAACCTATATCAGCATCTATTATAGCAATTTTAAAACCTCTTTTTGAAAGTAAATATGAAATATTAGCAGTTAGCGTAGATTTTCCAACACCACCTTTTCCAGAAGTTAGAGTAATAACTTTTGTTTTAGAAATTTTTTTAGTTTTTTTTGTTAAATTAATTAATTTACTAGCTTGTGTAGAGATTGCATCAAACAATAGCTATCTCCTTTCGCAAGAGTTATTCATAAAACAATCAATTAAATAACTTGAATTAGAAACAATTAAATCATCAGGTACATTTTGACCAATTGAAAAATAAGTAATTGATTTTTTTGTTTTATGTGCAAAAGAGATTAGATTTCCAAAACTTTTAGTTTCATCTAGTTTTGTAAAAGTAAGATAATCTATATTTAATCTTGAGTAATTTGTATAAATATCTAATAAATCAGAATATTTTACATTTGCAGGCAATACCAAGACTTTTTCAATTGGAAGGTCATTTACTCTTTCTTGGTATTCATTAATGAATTCAATTTTATTAACATCATATTGAGAAGAACCAGCAGTATCAATAAAAATATAATTACAATCTTTTAGTCTTAAGAGTGCTTCTACTAAATCTTCAGGTTTTTTTACCACTTCTAAAGGTAATCTCATAATATTTGTATAAGCACGTAGTTGTTCTATTGCGCCAACTCTAAAAGAGTCAAGAGTTACAATACCAACCTTATAATTCTGTCCTAATTTATAAGCATATCTAGCAGCTAGTTTTGCAATTGTAGTTGTTTTTCCAACACCTGTAGGTCCTACCATCATAATTATTTTTCTTTGATGTTTTCTTAAAGGTATTTCTTGTTTTATTGGTATAATTCTTCTTAAAACTAATTTAAAAAAATCATTAATCTTTTTTGGATTTGATTTTAAATTAATAGGCAATTGATTTATTGTTTTTTTCATAATAGTATATGTCATTTCTTGATCAAATTCATTCTCTTCAAAGGAATTATAAATATCAACAAATTCAGGTGGTATATTTAGATCATATAATTGACTTTTAGGATTCCATAAAGTTTTTTGCACTTGTAAAATTGCATCTTGCATTTTAAGTATTTCTTCTCTAAAATCATAAAATTTTGTATCTACTTTATGCACACTAGAAGTAACATTAGAAACAATTTTTTTAGTATGTTTCATCTGCTTATTATCATCCTCAAGAGTAACAATAATCTCATACATAGTTTTATTTCCATCAAGTGCACTTGATATCTTTTTTGTTGATATTACAATTGCATCTTCTCCACACTCTTCTTGAGCATTTTTTAATGCAATAGTTGGAGTTTCACCTAAAAAAGAGAGCATATTCATTATAGTCTTCCATCTTTGTATATTTTTTCAATTTTACCATCATCTCTTTTTATTTTTATATAGTCATTATTTTCAAAAATTATTTTTCCATGTTTTTCAATTTGGATAGTTCCAAAATTAAATATTACAGAATTTTTTTTATATCTTTTTATATCTTTCATACAAATTACTGCACCTTTTCTTAAATAATGTTTTGCAATATATTTATTCATTTGAAAATCTTCTAATTTTGCAGGAATACAGTATTTTTTTACACTTAAAACATTTAAACTTGATAATTTATTTAAAACTATTATTTCATTATAATTTATTTTAAATTTTACAACAATTACTTCAATAGCATAAGAATTTAACGAAAAAATTATTATAAAAAAAAGACTTTTAAGCCTTAACATGAAAAAAATCTCCTCCATTTTTTTCTGTGATATCATCAACAATATCTTTGTACATTTGTTGAATAGGTTGTACAATAAAAGATAATTTTCTATTTAATTCGTAAAGTTTTTTTAATTCTTCTTCTAAATCATCAACATTCTGTCTATAAATATTTACATCAACTCCATTTTGTATCTGATTTGCAATCTCTTGATTAAGTTGTAATTTATAAGAAGCAATTTTTTCAATCATTAATTGTTTTTCATCATTCCTGTTCAAAAGTTCTTCATGTTTTGCTGCTTTAATATCTTCAATATCTTGTGTTATATAGTCTTGCATTTTACTAATAAGTTTTCTCATATCATTAATAATTATTTCAATCATGGCAATTTCCTTCTTAATTATTTACGTTCACTCAAAAAATTATAAAGCATATCACTAATACCAATTGTACCACTAGATTCTTGTGCAATGGCCTGAGTATACATGCTTTTAATTATATCAGAACCACTTCCTTCCCCTGCAATTTTAGTATTTTTCAAAGAAATATCTAATAATTGCTGTATAAAAAATGATTCAAAGTCATTACTAACTCTTCTTAATGCCTCATCTTCTAATTTACTAACATCTAAATTTTTAAAACTAGTAGCTTGGCTTGGTTTAATATTATTTATATCAACAAAATTTGTATTTAATTCCATAATTACTCCAATCTATCAAAGAAACTCTCTTCGCCTAAAATATCATCTTGATTACTAACTGCAAAGAATTTCATTTCAACTCTTCTATTATCACTTGCCATTCCACTTTTTGGATGATAAGAGGAATATGCTGAAACTTTTAAAGTACTTGGATCAATTCTATTTTTTATTAACTCTTTTACAACAGAAATTGATCTTAATGCTGATATATCCCAGTTATCTCTAGGAATTGTATCATTACTATAATTGTTAACTGAAGTATGCCCTATTATTTCTATATTAAAAGAATGGGGCATAGTTCTTATTACTCTAGCTATTTTTGCTATAAATCTTTTTGCACTTGCATTTGATAGTTTATACTCTCCTTCTTCAAATACTATTTTTGAAGGAATATCTAAAGTAAACTCATTTTTTCTTTTTTCTATATGAATTTCTTCACTTTCATCCATAACAGATTCATTCATTTGTTCAATTAGTTCAGTTATGTCCTCAACCGTCCTTTCAAGATCATCAGAATAATCAGAATCCTCATCAGGGGTAACATTTTTGGAATAAGCATCAGATTGAGTCTCTGTATCTGTTGATGCATCAATAAAACCCATTGCTTTTTTCATAACATCAAAATATTCTTCAACTTTCTTTTTATCCATAACTGCCATAGATAAAAGAAGAATAAAAAAAGTTAAAAGTAGTGACATTAAATCGCCAAATTGAACTAACCAACCTGGTAAACATTTTTCACATTCTGGACATTTATGTTTTGCCATTGTTTATACTTTATTACTCATTAGTTTCCACTAAAATAGAATTTAACTGCATTTTTATATTACCAATAGACTCTTCAGCCGCAATCATTGAAGTACCTAAAATTATAACCTCACATGCATTTGCTTCTTTTTGATGTTTTTGTGCTAGCTTACTCTCAATAATACCTGCAAAAAGTGTACCAATTAAAGCTCCATACATAGTTGTAAGTAAAGCAACAGCCATGGCAGGACCAACAGCAGCTGGATCTGATAAGTTAGCTAGCATGGCAACTAATCCAACTAAAGTTCCAATCATACCCATAGCTCCAGCAGTTCCGCCAATATTACCAAATAAACTAATCATTGTTCCATGACGTTTATCCATGTACTCTAATTTTGTTTCCAATAAAGGTTTAAGAGTTTCTACTTTTATACCGTCAACTAACAGTTGAAAAGCTTCTTTAAAAAATGGATTTGTTTCTTGTAAAACTTTTTGCTCAATATGCATTACACCATGTTTTTTAATCTCAGTAGCATAAAATGTAATCTTCTCAATTAACTCAGGTAATGGTTCAACTTTCACTTCATTAAATGCTACTTTTAATGCAGGTGTAAATCTTTTTAAATCTGAAGCTTCAAATTGTCCAGCAGTTACAGCAGTACATCCACCAATAACAATAAGAACTGAAGGAACATCAAGATATGGACCAAATCCAACTCCACCTAATATAATTGCTAAGGCAATAAGACCCCAACCAACAAGTAATCCAACTACACTACTCTTATCCATCTTATTATAATCCTATTTGCTTGAGCTGTGAAGAGCTATTGCCAATATTTTTAATTTTTAAACCAAATTTTCCCTCAACTATCACAGCCTCGCCTTCACCAATTTTTATACCATTTATTAAAATTTCTAAAGGTTCATTGACCATCTGTTCTAATTCAATTATCTCACCAATATCCCATCTCAAAATATCTTTTAATAAAAAATTTTTAGTCCCTAGTCTTACACTTAATTTTAATTTAATATCAAATAAAAGCTGTAAATTTTCTGCTGAACTATCAGATAATAAAGAACTAATTTCCAATTTCTTTGTATCTGAAATAACAGAAGGTGGTGAACTAATAGTTGAAGTTTGAGCAGAAGGACTATCTTCTTTGTACCCAGTGATTTGTGATAAATAAGGTAAAATTACTTTATCAAAAGATATATATATCGGTAGTTTCTCATTATCTAAAGTTAGATCAAATAAAAATGAGCTATCAAGAAAATCAAGTTTTTTATAATCTTTTATATCTGAACTTAATATCTCAAACTTAATAGAAGCTACATCTGGAAAGCCTTGAGCATTCACAGCTGTACACAAACTACCACAAATATTTGATATTATCTCATTTACAGCATCAGAAATTTCATCATCAATGTGTTCTTTTAAATCTCTCGCACCACTTAGCATAAAATATTCAAATTTCGTTGCTGTTATTGTAGGAACAAAAAAGTTCCAACTTGATGATATATTTGCAAATTCAAGTTTTACAGATATATTAACATATTGTGAATCATCTAAGCTATCAACATTAAGTTTACTTACCGCATCTATTGAGACACTTTTTGAAAGTAATTGCTCTAATGTATTAGCTAATTCATCTTTTAAAAAAATTGATAAATCAGACGCCAAAAACTAACCCTTTTTTATATTTACAATTATGATTGATTTAGTGATTTTTCTATCTCACTAAGAAGATACGCTTTTACTCTCATCATCTCCTCAGTTGGATATCTATACTCTGTATCACCTCTAGTAACTTTTACAAAAAAATCTTTTGAACTTTGATTATAACCAAACCTGACATTGTCTAAAATAACTTCATTTTTTTCAATATCTTTAACATCACCTTGAACTTTTTTATACTGTTCTTGATCAACTAATTTATGCCTATTATCGATTTCTTTTATAGATTTAACTTTTTCCACATGATTAGTTTTAGCATTATCTATTTCTGCAATTCTACCTAACTCCATAAAATCTCCTTTAAAACTATATAGTTCTATATATTATAGCAAAAAAAAATTAAATTAAATAACAAATTTAACAAACATAATATAAATTATATTTTACGTTTATAATGATTCTAATAATGTATCAAAATTTGATAGTCTAAAATCAATTAACGAATCTAAATATGGCTCTTTAAAATATCTAGAAATACCATTTAGTTTAAGATTTTGAATAAGTTGAACTCCTGTTAAGAAATCTGCATCTGTATCATTTAAAATAGCCCTGATTAGAGATATTTGAATAGAAGCATTGTTATATTCTCCTGCTTCTAAAAGAGCTGCAACAACCAAATACATAGTATACTTATCTTCCAATTTATAACGTTTTTGCAATTTTTCAAGTATTTTTAAAGTATTTTTTGGTTTATTATTATATAACTCTAGTAGAGCTTTAGTTCTTTGATAGGAGGGGCTCTCAAGTCCTTTTAATATTAAGTCAGCTTTGTAAAAGAGTCCAATAGATTTTAATAAATCAATATAAAACCGAGTAATAATTAAAGGACCTTCTAAAAAATTATTATTAATTTTTAGAGGAATAATATCTTGTAATCTAGAAAAGTAAAGATAATCATTTTCACCTTTCCTTCTAATAGTATGTTGCATTAAATATATTAAAGGATCTTTATAATGATCTTTAAATAATATATGAGATAAATCAATTTCATCCTCAGATTGTTTTATTAAATAATCTAAAGACTTATAAAAAATTGTTTTACTATAATTTAAAGGTTCAAACTTAAGTAAAAACTCTTTGTTAATAAACATTTTATATAATAGTTGACCAAAATATTGATACATACCATTTTTAGATTTTATATTTTGTTCAATATACTCTCTATCTACTATTTTTTTATTTATTTTTTTTGCACTTATTAAAGTCATAATAGAATAAAGTTTATTTCCAGGATTTAATTTATATGCTTTAGAAAAATATTTATAAGCATTATGAAAGTCATTTATTTGAGCATAACATAAAGCCAAATTATAATATACATAGGAATTAGAATCTTCTTTAATAAATAACTTTAATTTTGAAACTCTAATAATCGGATCTTCTTTGATAATATCAAGAAATTTTGAATTATAAGATACCATATGTTCAAGACTTTTTACATTTTGCTTATCCTTGAATATAAAACCTCTTGATGCATCATATAAGATTTCTTTATTATCTGAAAAAATAAAAGGTGCAAAATAAAACATAAAATCTATTTTTCTATCTTTATTAAACTTTGTAACAAACTCTAAATACTGTTTTGCAGTATATTTATGTTTATTAAAAAATATTTCTAGAGGATATTTAAAATTTACTTTAAATAATTTTTTTCTTTTATTTATAGCTGCAAGATGTTCAGTTAATTTTTCCAACTCATTTGATTTTAAATCTCTAAAAACCATTAACCAAAGAATTCTATTAATTTTTTCTTCATTAAAAGTTTTTTTTTGCGCTTTATTTAAAAATATTTCTGACTGTGTATAGTTTTTTGTTTTTATATATAACATAGCTTTTTTTAAATCTAGTGAGAAATTCATAGAATTAAGTATTTTTAAAGCCTTGTCATAATCTTTTAAAATAATAAAGGTATCTGCAATCATTCCCTTTGAATGCTCACTTAATCTTTTTTTCTTTTTTGTTACATTAATAATAGTTTGAAGATATTTATCCTCTTTCTTAATTTGGTATAAATAATATGATGCAGATATATAAGAATAAGTATTAGTTAAGAAAGCTTTTTTATATTGATAAATATTATTTAAATATAAAACAGAGTTTTCTAACTGATTTAACTTATAATATGCGATACCAATATTTAATAAAGATGGAATTTTAAAATTTTTTGAAGTTGTTTTGAAAATTTTAATAGCTTTTTTAAATTCATTCTTTTCTAAAAATAATATTGCTCTATTAAATTCAACTTGCAATTTAAATTTTTCTTGATTTTTTTTTAATTTGTCATATTTAAATAAAATTTCTGGCTGAGATTCTATTATATCTTCTTTTGCAATTAGTGTTATTGAAAAAATAAAAATATATGTTATTAAAATTAATTTTTTCAAAAAAATACCTAAATCATTGTATTTATTTGAGCATAAAGTTCTTCAGCTCTTGATTCTAAAAGTTCAACTTGATGTTTTAGTTCAGTATTTTCTAATCTTATTTTTTGTAAATCTTCACGTGCTACGTGAAGATTTTCTTGATTTTCTTTAACGGCACCAGAAGTTATTTTTACTTGTTTTTCATATCTGTCTATAATAGTAATAAGTTTTTTATTTTCTTTTTCTACAATATTTTTCTCTTCATTTATTTTTTGATATAAAGATTTATAAACATTTGTACTCGAAAAAAAATATAAAAGTAAAACTCCAGTAATTGTAATTAATAAAAAATTATCCAATTTTTCCCTCTTAAAAATTAAAACAAGAGGAAATCCTCTTGTTTTATATTATCTTTTTAAATTAATTAAAGTATTTAATAACTGATCTGCAGTTGTGATTGATTTTGCATTCGCTTCAAAGGCTCTTTGAAAAACCATTAAATTAACTAAACTTTCAGATAAGTCAGCAGTTGAAAGCTCTAGTGTTTTAGTTGCTATTTTTGCTGTTTTGTTATTATTTAAATTATAATTAGGCTCACCAGAATCATTGGTTTTTGCATATAAATTATCACCACTTGGTTCTAATCCTCTATTATTATTAAATAAAGCAACAGATACCTGTCCAATCACAAACTTTACACCATCTTGTTTCATAGTAATTAATCCTGTACTATCAACAGAAAACTCACCAAATGCAGAATCAGAGATTCCTAAAGTATCAAGTTTTAATTGTAATGAAGATTGTGTAGTAGCTTGATCTACAGTATTTACCACCTCTATAAACTCTGCACCAGCACCTGCTCTTCCACTATAATCATTATTTTTTGCAATTGGAGTCTTTGTACCATTAGGATCTTGCACTAATGAACTTGAAAATTTAACATCAAAGTTATCATTTTTTGTTCGAATTACTAAATTACCATTAATTTTTATAGCTTCAACATGATCCAATAAATTTGGAGTAGATCCAGCAGCTTTTGCATTAAAGTCAGCAATAAACGAATCTATGTCATTTCCTGAGACTTCAATAGGGACTGCTAAAGGAGGAATAGCATTATTATTTGGAACTGGAATTATTTTTCCTAATTTTTTATCATATATTGAAATTGAATATTTAAAAGCATTGCTTGTTCCAAATGCTAAATCTGCAGCAGTATACACATCTTGTTGTTTTCCACTAATTGCCTTTGATAAAGCATCTCTTGCACTATGAAGAGCTCCAATGCCTACTCCTTCAACAGCATCAGTACTAGTTTGATAATCTCCTGATACAACATTACTTCCTGAGACTTCTGCTACTTCTGTGATCGTAAAAGCTTTACCTGGTATTAAAGATTCAATTTGAATAATTCCTTTTACCATATCTTCATTAGAAGTTGATAATTTAAAACTATCTGATTCTTCTAATACATCATTTGTGTTACCATTAGTTTCACTTACCATATAAGCTCTTAACCCAGGTATTTCTGAAATTTTATCGGCTAATCCTTTATACGTTGCAATTCTACTTGCAATTAAATTATCTTTGGAATCTGTTGTACCATCACCATTTAAGTCACTTGAAGCACTTGCTGAAATATAACTTTGTGAAATTTTATTACCATTTATATATACGTAAATCTGATCTCCAGTTTTAGACATAAGTCCATTATCTACTGTACCTTTTAAAGAATTAAGAGATTTGAAATTTATTTGAGAAATTTGTGTAGTTGAACTTGCACTGCCACTATTTGGCGTTTCTTTAAGCTTTTGCAACCATTTAGAATAATTTTTTACTAGCTCTTCAATATCAGATATTTTTGCAGATTTACTTTTTCCACCTGCTCCTGAGAAAATAGTAGAAGAGTCAGCTTTTGCTGTTTTTGTATAATCTGTTGCTTTTGCAGTAATAGTTTCAATATAATTAGAATGCTTTACAACTTTTGAAGTTAATAATTTTGAATAAGCATTTGTAAACATACTTACATTTGGATTTGTACTCGTAACATCTTTTTTTTTATCAATAGGACGCATTGCCCAACCTTGGACTTCATTTCCTGCTGCATCTTGTAGTGTTCCATTATCACCCATTCTGAAGTTACCCGCTCTTGTATAAAGAGTTTCAGATGAACCACTAGAACGTGTATTTAAAACAGTAAAGAATCCATTTCCATTCAGTGCCATATCATAATTAACACCAGTTAATTTTAAGTTTCCTTGAACATATAATTTTTCAGCATCAAGTATTTTAGAACCTTTTCCGATTCTATTTTGATACATTTGATCTGAAAATGAAATTCTTGAGGCTTTGTACCCTATTGTATTTACATTTGCTATATTGTGAGCTTCATTATCTAACGCTTTTTGATGAGACGCTAGTCCTGAAATTCCTGTCCATAATGCTCCGATCATGATCTATCCTTTTAGATAAAATTTTAAACACTTCCATGTTCAAATATTAATGCTTCTTAAAACACTTATATTTAAACACTTATTCTGAAATTATTTTTTTAACTGTATTGCTATTTTTAAAAATTTATCTATTGTTGTAATAGATTTTGAATTTGCTTCAAAAGTTCTTTGAAAAACCATCAAGTTTACTAAACCATCTCCTCAATTTGTATTGCTTTAGATTGATAACCTGCATATTTAGCTTCACCACTTAAATCTGTTTTTGAATACAAATTATTACCTTGATGGTTTGAAACATATAAATCTAGTTTCTCTCTATAATCTGTAATTAATATCTCAATATCAGAAGTTTTTGATCCTGCACTTTTATAACCATTTCCTGAAATACCGCTAGAAACTGCACTTTTATAATAATCTGTTGATTTCGTATTAATTGTTTGTAAAAAAGAATTATTTGAAATAGGTTTAGAAGCAAGTGAAATTATATAGTTTTTATTAAATATAGTTGTATCATCTGAACTAGTCACATTTGAAACTATAGAAGATAAGCCAAGGACATGTTTGTTATCTGCACTCTGTAACGTTCCATCTGTTCCCATTTTAAAATTCCCAGCTCTTGTATAAAACTGTTCATTAGATAAAATATCTTTAATAAAAAAAAACCCTTTTCTATTAATGGTGACATCTAAATTATGATTAGTTATTTTAAAACTTCCTTGGTTAAAGTTTTTTGAAACTGATTGAACTCTTGAACCCTTTCCATAACATGATTGATACATCATATCTTCAGAATAAATTTGATTTGACTTATGTCCTACTGTATTAATATTAACAATATTATTAGATTCAACTGATAAAGCTTTTTTAAAGGTATTTAAGCCCATAATTCCATTCCATAATCCACTAATCATTATAATATCCTATCAATAATTTACTTAATAAATCTTAACAATATCTTCGTATTTAATAAAAGTCACATCTTTAGAATAAATTGCATCAGTACTACTAAAAGCAAACTTAGGAGTCTTAACATCTGATCCATCTGGTTTAAATTCAGGTTTTTTTATATTCCCATCTTTATCTACAATAACAATTTTACCATTAGTATCAGTATCAAATCTACCATATTTAGAAAGACGTATATAATAATCGCTTAAAGTTCCATCACTGTTTTTAATTTGTCCTGTTTTATAATCATAATTAATTGAAATTTTCTTTTCAACATCCTTAATTCTATCTTTAAAACCTAATAACTCATTACTCTCAAGTAAAGTAACTCCATTTCTTATTTGAACACTTTTTATATAAAATGATGCTTTCACTTTTTTAGTTATAGTTTTATTATTTTTATCTTTTAGAATATTTCCGTCTGAATCTTTCACAGGCATATTTACAAATGCATCAATTTTTTTATGAATAAAATCTACAGCATTAGAAAGTGCCATACTTGCAATTGAACTTTTAAGAGCTTTCATTGATTTTGATAGTTGTAAATTTGTTTCAATTGTAGACATTTGCAATTGAGTAGAAAGCATTTTCGCAGAATCCATTGGTTTTGTCGGATCTTGAAGTTTTAATTGAGCAAGCATAAGCTTTAAAAAGTCTTTATTCGTTAGTTTATCGTTACTTACTGCTGTAGTATACCGATTACCATCTATACCAGTATTAGTTTTTACATTATTATCTACCATCTCTAACTCCTAAATTATATTTTCTTCAAAAAAGTATCTAACGACATTATCAGAATCCATCGACTCTTGCAATCTTACTGCAAGTTTTTCATCAATGACTATAATGTCACCTATTCCAACTATTCGTTGATTAACATAAATATCACCACCTAAACCTGCTTGCTTATCTAAAGATAAAATATCTCCTTCACTTAAATTTAAAAATTCTTTAATTGTAATATTTGCATTGCCTAACATTACATCAACAACAATTTGTGTATCTACTAATAAATCATAATCTCGTTCACTAATTTCCATAATAATACTTTTTGATAAATTATATTAGTATAACACAAAAATAAGCTATTTTAGATTATTTAAAGCATTAAATAAAGTTTTTCAAAATTTATACTCTATATTATAAAATCAAGAGATTCTAACAGTGAACTAACTTTTGATTCAATATTTCCATCAAAATTACCCAAATCGCTTGCAATAACAACACCACCAGCTGTTACATTACTATCTTCACTTAATTCGATAAAATTCTCTAAATTCAAATCATGTCTTAAGACTTCATAATCTTTTGGATTAAGATGTATCTTAATTTTTGTTGCACTTTTAATCTTTTCTAGAAGATGAGTAATAGTCTGCTTTGCAATTAAGGAAGAATTCTCACCCACTTCAATTGATATTATTTTTTGAGCAATTGAAATAGATGTTCTTAAAAGTTTTGATTCCATTTGAAATGTTGCTTGTTCAAAAAAATTTGCATAATGTTTCAAATCTTTAATTGCTTCTACAACTTGTTTATCAATTTCACGCCCACTCATGCCATTATTTTCCAAAAGTGTTATTTTTTCATATATTTGATTAACTTGCGAAGTTAAGGCTTTAATTTCATTTAATACAGGATCAATATTACCATTAATTGATTTATCATTCAAATGAATTTGTGAAGTAACTTGTTCCTCTGAACTAACATTATTTTGAATAAAAGTACCTAATTGATACTCTTTAACTTCATCACTTTGCGATATAACTTTTGCACTAGAATATACATTATTTTTATTCATTCTTATTCATCCATATCTCTGTCAATTACACCCTCTTCAATCATTTTTTGGGCTACTTCTAACATTTTTCTTTGTGCTGCTTCTATATCTTTAATTTTAACCTTGGACAGCATTTCAAACTCTTCTTTAAATCTATCTGTTGCTCTTGAAGACATAGAAGATGTAATTTTCTCCATATCCTCTTCAGTTGCATTTTTCATAGCAACTGCAACATCACCGGTATCTACATTTTGCAAAATTTTCATTATATATTCACCATCTAAAGTTAATAAATCTTCAAATACAAACATATTCTCTTTAATCTTTGTAGCTAACGTTGTATCAACACCATTAATATTTTTTAGTATTTCTTGAGACTTAAGACCAAGTCTATTTAACATATCAGCAACAACTTTAACACCACCTACGTCAACAATTGAAGATAATAATGATTCAAGTTTCTTTTCTAATACTAGAGAAATTGTTCTTACAATATCAGGAGAAACATCTTTTATTGTTGCAATTTGCATAGTTACTTTAACTTTAATATCTTCTTCTAATTGCATCAAGACTTCTGCTGCTTGAGATGATTCCATGTGAGCTAAAATCACAGCAATTGTTTGAGGAGATTCATCTTTAATAAAATCTGATAACTGTTTAGGATTAATAGCATCTAAATATGCAAAAGATTGAGAAGCTAATTTCATTCTTGAAAGTTTTGCCAAAACTTCATCAGCTTCTGTTTTTCCTAAAGATTTATATAAAATCTCTTTCGCGTAATCATAGCCACCTGAACTTATAAAACTTTTTGAACGCATAAATATATTAAATTCATCTAATATTGCTAAAGAAGTATCTTTATCAACTGAATTAATCATCGTGATCGTAGTAGAGATTTCTTCTACAATATTTTTAGGTAAATGCTGAAAAATCTTTACTGTTGACTCTTCTCCAATAAGTACACAAAAATGTGCAACCTTATCATACATAGACATACCTTTTAATATTTCATTATGCTCTTCTGCTTCCATTTTTTACCTTATTTAAATTTTACGTTACCTTCTGTTAATAACAGTTCTATCATTTTTGCAACTTCTTCAGGACTTTCATTAATTTCTTTATCTAATGTCTCAATTAAGATTTCATATTTTGCAGCATTTTCTTCATCCAAACCTTCAATATTATTCATAATTTGACTTTTTACTTTTGCTTTTAATCTACTTTGGGCTGTATTTGCATTAAATTCATCTTCATAATCAGACATAAACTCATCCATAAACTCATCATCAATTGGATTACCATCATCATTCAGTTTTTGTCTCTGTCCTTTATTTCCTAAAATCACAACCTCATGATTTACAATAAATTTTTTATAAAAAACAAATAATAAAATAGAAGCGATTAGATATTGAAAATATTCACTAAAATCTCTTAAAATTGATCTTACCATAGATAAGATATCAGTAGAATTATTATCTTCAATATCTTCTGTAGAGATTACATTTCCATTTTTATCAACTTTTTGTGTATTTTCAGAAAAATCTTTAGAATCTATAAATTTAAAATCTTTTACAGTGATTTTATCACCTCTTTTTTGGTTATATCCAATAGTATTTTGAACGATTGATTCGATAGAAGCTAAAAATTCATCTTTGTTTTGAACATCTTTTAATACAGAAGAATCAAAAGTAACTGCTGCACTTACTCGTTTTATAGAAGAGTAATTATTACTTGTTTCATCAATTATTTTTTTAGATATTTCATAATTGGTAATATTTTTTGTACTTTCATTATTTGACGATGTACCTGAATTAGACTTTATTTCATCTGGTTCTTTAATATTATTATCAACTCCTACAATACCACCAGTACCATTACTTCCACCTATAGAATTTGATGTATTCTCTGTAGTTTGTTGACTTCTTATAGTTCCTTCAGGCTCATATATCTCTTCTTGAACATGTATTTTTTTAAAATCTAGTTCTAAATTAACTCTTGCAACAACTCTGCTAATACCTAGAAAAGGCTCAAGAAGTGATACAATCTTTTTTTCATAACTCTCTTCAAGTTTCTTTTTATATTTATTTTGAGTTAAAGATTTCTGATTATCCATATCATCAGATGACATTTGTAATAAATTGCCATCTTGGTCAATTAACTTAATATTCTCATTTTTTAAATCACTTATAGCAGAAGCTATAAAATTTTTGATTCCATCAATTTGTCTTTGAGTTAAAAAAACACCTGGCTTTAATGAGATTACTGCAGAAGCAGTAGTTTTTGATTTTCTTTCTGTAAAAATAGTATTTTTAGGAATTGCAATTTTTACGTTTGCTCTTAAGACTCCAGATAAAGACTCTAAAGATCTTGAAAGTTCCCCCTCTAAAGCTCTTAAGTATTTAACTTTATTTTCAAAATTTGTAGTTCCTAAAGAAGATTTTTCAAATATTTCCCATCCTACATGTTTATTTGTTGAAGCTTCACTTGTAACAAGTCTTATTTTTGCAATATTAATAAAATCTTTTGAAGTTTTTAATGTTAAATTATTCCCGCTTCCAATGACTGAGAATTCAATCCCAGAAGCTTCTAATTCAGTTGAAGCTAACATAACTTGATTTTTAGTTAGATTTGTTGCAATAGTATAATTTAATTTTTTATCTTGTGCTTTTATATTTGAGTAAACTAATAAACCAATTAAAAGCACAAACAAAAGAGAAAAGCCACCAATAATAACAGCTCTTTGTCCTGAATTTAAATTGTTTATAAATTTTAAAAGTTGATCCATATAATAAATATCCTAAAATTAATTTTTTTGTGATGATTCAATTACAGATCTAAATAATCTTGAATCTTTTTTAATAGCTGCTTGAATGGCATCAAAAATAACTTTATTTTTTGACATTTCACTCATTTGAGTATCTAAATTAACATTATTACCATCATTTTGTTCTTCTAAATCTTTTACCTGTATTAAAGTTGATTTATTAGTTTTTTGTATATTTGTTAAACCACTCATATGCATTGAATTTGTTGAAAACATCTTTAAATCATGACTATCATTTACTTTTTTCAATTCATTTTCAAAAATTAAATCTTTTGTTTTATAGTTTGGAGTATTGATATTTGCAATATTACTTGAAATGACTTGCTGTCTATTACTTCTAAAACTTAATTGGTTAAATAATATATCAGTTACGCTACTTGGCTTCATGATCTAGTATTATTCCCAATTTTATCAATTAATTTTCCATTTATCTCATCAATTGTAGATATGGCTTTCTGAGATTGGTCAAATCTTCTGTGAGCTTCAATCAAACCAACCATAGCTAAAACTGAGTTCACATTTGATTTTTCTAGTGCACCTTGAAGAATTTCACCATCATTTAATTCAAAAGTTTCAATAGAAGCATTTTCTTTAGTTTGATAGTTATTATCTTTATATTTATCTAATTCTTTATAATCAATTTTTACTACTGCAATTTGATTAATAAAATCATCTTCTGTTGAAATTCTTTCATTATCATTATTTAAAATAAACTGTCCATTTGCATCAACTAAAAAACCATGCATAATTTTAAAAGCGCCATCCCTACTATAAACAATTTCCCCACTCTTATCTTCAATTTTGAAAAATGTATCTGCTTGATGTAAAGCAAAATCCAGAGTGTTACCTGTTGTCATAATTGGACCTTGATCTTGATAAATAAATTTCCCATCCATTTTAGGAATTGTATTTGTTACTTCATTTATTTTAGAAGGAGTAAAACCTTCCTGCTTTGCTCTTTGTAAATAATAGTTAAATGAACCCTCTGTTGTATCTTCTTGCTTAAAACCATTTGTATTTATATTTGCTAGATTATTAGAAATCATATCAAGTCTATTGATCTGATTAATCATAGATGCAGCTAAAGGATATGTACCTTGATTCATTTTATTCCTTCTTACTTATTAAATTCAGCTATTAAAGACTCTAAATCTTCATCATCAACTAAATCAGACGTTTTATCTCCATGAATATGTTTAGCAACTACAACTTCGTCATGGCTTTCATCATCTTCAAAAATATTATTTAGATAAGTAGCTAGTTTTCTAATTACTGACATTACTCTTTCTATTTTTTGCCTATTAATATCATTAAATTGCATTAATTTCATGGCCTGGAATATATCATTTGTTCCACCATCAACCTTTTGTGTTGAAGAGGTAAGATGACTTGTCATTTTTTTAGATTCTAATAAACTCTCTTTAAAAACTTCAATATTTGGAAATTTTTGATTTAATGAGCTTAACATTGAAATCTGCTTTTCATTAAAACTATTTAATATTTTTAAATCATTTTGAATATCATTGTTGTACTCTAGAATATTACTCAATATATCCATAACCTTTCTAGCTTGTTCTTCTGAATCATTAGCAACTTCACTTAATTGGTTTACTACTTTCGTATCATTTCCAGCAGGTAAAGGAAAAATACCTTCATTAATTTTATTATCAGACCAATCTTTTCCAATGTCATTAAATTTTTTATCATCTTTGATAGAATCAGTATTAGATAAAATATCTTCTTGTTTATTAATATTTGAAGAAATCTCACTATTACTAGATAATAATTCTTCTAAGTTTGAATCTTTATTTTCAGAAGTAGTATTATCTTCCTCAAAATTAGAGATAAGTTCATCAATATTTTCATCTTTTTTTTCACTATCTGTATCTTCTAACTCTTTTAAAATATCATCAATATTTGTTTCATTTGATGAATCATTTTTTTTCGAATCTTCCATAACTTCATCTTTTTTTTCTTTATCTGTATTAATATTTTCAGTTTGTGAAATTAAATCATTAATATCATCTTCTGACATATTAGATTTTGAATCATTAGATTCATTTTTAGATGACTCATCTTCCAAATCTAGACCATTCATTAAAACTTCTATTTCTTCTTGACTCATACTCATATTTGTAACCCTTATTTTTAAACTATATTCAAAATATCATTTATTATATATGATTTGATTTAAATTTATACTTAATAACTGCTAGAATTAAATTACATTTTATCTAACTTTTTAAAATTTTTAAATATAATTTACTTTTATATATAAAAAAAGGGGTTAATTATGACAAGAGGTCTTTATATAGCTGCGACAGGAATGAATGCAATGCAACATCAAATTGATGTAACTGCAAATAATATTGCTAATGTAAATACTATAGGATTTAAACAAGATAGAGCAGAGTTTCAAGATTTAATGTATGAAAGATTAAATTATACGGCAGGAAAAACATCTGAAACAACTATTAACCCTACAGGTATTGATGTAGGACTTGGAGTTAGAGTATCCGGTATTCAAAAGAATTTCTTACAAGGTGATTTAAAATCAACGAGTAATAAATTAGATATTGCTATTACAGGTAATGGTTTTTTTCAAATAACTACACCTAATGGGGAAACAGCATATACTAGGAATGGTGCTTTTAAATTAGATAATGAAGGAACTATTGTTAATGGAAATGGTTATACCTTAAGTCCACAAATTACAGTTCCAGATAATTTAACTAATTTAACAATTGCAAAAGATGGAATTGTAAGTGCAACAGACCCAACAACAGGATCTACAATAAATTTAGGACAAATTACAATTGTTGATTTTATAAATCCTGCTGGATTATCTCCTATTGGTGAATCTTTATTTATGCAAAGCGATGCTTCAGGCGATCCAATTGAAGGAAACCCAACAACGGATCAATTTGGTGGACTTCGACAAGGTATGGTTGAATTATCAAATGTAAAACTTGTAACTGAAATGGTTGATTTAATTACTGCTCAGCGTGCATATGAAGCAAATTCTAAAGCTATTACAACAACTGATAGTATGTTAGATACTGTTAATAGATTAAAAAGATAAGATAAATATCTTAATCTTATATCTATGAATCTAAAAGAATTGAAAAGTCTAAGAGAAGAAAATTTGTTAAAATATAAGCAAAAGAAAAAAGAATACTATTTAAAAAGTAAAGAACAAGATACAAAATATAAAAAATATAAAGAAATAGATTATTCAAAAGAGTTAAATAATGAGAACTTTTCTATAAATATCAAACTTATTGCTAAAAAACAAAAAAAATATATTGATAATAGAAAAGAACAAATTATAGAAAATATTAATGAGTATAAAGACAAGAAACAAGCTTATTACAAAGAAAAGAGAGAGGAAAGATTAGAATATGACAAGACATATAGAGAAACTAAAAAAGAAGAGTTAAAAGAATATAGACGAGAATACTATAAAAAAAATAAAAATAAGATTTTAGAAAGACAAAAAAATAAAAGAAAATAAAGAGTTGAAGATGCCTGATAAAACAGATGAAGAAATCATAAAAGAAGTAGTATTAGAAACAACAGATGAAATTACTCAAGATGAAGAATTAATAAGTCAAAATAATGATAAATTAAGTAAAGAGGAAATAGCTGAAACAATAAGTACAGACTTAAATGACAATAAAATATCTGAAAAAAAAAGTTCATCTCAAAATGAAACTATTCTAAAAGAAGATGAAAGTTTATCTCAAAATAAAACTATTCCAGAAGAAGATGAAAGTTTAATTCTAATACAAAAACAAAGACCAAAAATATATAAAGTATTAATGTCAATAGTAGCTTTTCTTTTATTACTGATAACAATTGGTGCAGTTTTATATTTTATGGGATATTTCGATTCTGAACCAAAGAAGAAAATAGAAACAAAAACCTCTAATATAAAAAAAGTTATTAGTTTTAATAGTAAAGATTTAAATCAAAAAAGACTAAATAAAAAACTTACAATGCTTACAAAATATGAAATAATGAATAGAGATGAACTTGATGCTGAAGAGAGAAAAATAAAACTAGTAAAGAAAAAAGCTGAAGCAAAAAGAAAGAAAGAAATTACTCAAAAAAAGAAAGAAGCTGAAGAAAAAATTGCAGCAAATTATGCAAAGATTGAAAAAGAAAAAGAAGAATTATTAAAACAACAATTAGAGTTAAAAAAAGAACATAAAAAATTTATAAAAATACAAGAAGAAGCTACTCTTGCCCTTGAAATAGAAAAAAATAATTTTTTCAAGGAACTAGAAAGTAAAAAAAATATCTTGCAAGAAAATATAATGATAGAAGATACTATAACAGAAAATAAAAAAGTAAAATTCTTTCTTTCTTTCATAAATGTAGCAACGATAAAAGGGAATTTATACAAATTATTCTTAGAGAAAGTGCAAAAATTCGATAAAAAATTATCTTTATGTAGAAACTCTAAGAATAGCATTGAAATACTATTTGGACCATATGATTCAAATAAAGAGAGAATCAAAGTTTTTAATAACCTATTAGAAAATGATATAAAAGAGGCTTATTTAATTGATTTTACCCAAGTAGAGTATGAAAAAAGATGTAACTATTAGAATAAGCGAGAGTGTAAACTCATCTGGGGACTGTTCAGAAATCTGTGTCAATCGGGTAAAATAATAATTACTCAAGGAAACACAGATGAAACAGATAATAAACTTCATGCAAATAGTGCGTATAGAAGTAAGGAGATAGAAGAGTTTTTAGAAGATAAAAATTGTAAAAGCTTTGTGCATGAAAAAGGATATAGAGGTAGTCCTCTAAGTGAAAAACAAAAAGATTCAAATAATCTAAAATAAGAGCTAGGGTAGAACATATCTTTGGTTTTATAACAAACTCTATGAATAATGCTTTACACATGAAGTGTATAGGAATACAACGAATAAAATCATCTATAGGATTTCTAAATCTTACATACAATCTTTTCAGATATGAACAGTTAACTAGGCTAGAAAAAGTGAAAGTGATCTAAAAAGAGGGGACTGTTCGAGAGTGTGAGAGTGTAAACTCATCTGTGTAAACCAACATTATCCTCTAACTACTTTGTATATTTTTCCATAATTTTGCTGAAAAATATACATAGTTGAGGATAAATCTCTGAGCAATTTCTTACTCTTGACCTTTTCCATTTATTTTGAACCTCTTTAGTTGATAAATACATTACCTTAAAAGCTGAGTCTACTGTTGGGCAAGATCCTTTTGATTTTGTCTTTCTTTTAATTGTTGAATTAAGTGATTCTATTGGATTTGTTGTATAAATTAGCTTTTTAATAGCTTCTGGATATTTATAAAAAGTAGCTAATTCATCCCAATGATTTAGCCAAGATTGCTTGATATGAGGGTATTTTTCTCCCCAAATATCGTGAAATTCATTTAGGTTTTCTAAGGCATGTTCTTCTGAAATAGCAGTATAAACTGATTTTAAATCATTTGCAATTGCTTTTCTGTCTTTTTTAAGAAACAAACTTTAATGAGCTTCTAATTTGATGCACGATACATCGCTGTATCTCTGCTTTAAGATAATTGGCTTGTATCGCTTCATTAAAACCATTTAGACCATCTATGGCAAAGATAAGAACATCTTCAACTCCTCTGTTCTTAATTTCATTAAGTAAAGAGAGCCAATATTTACTAGTTTCATTATTACCAATCCAAATTCCTATTATTTCTTTACTACCTTCTGCTGTAATTCCTAGCATAATATAAGCAGCTACATTTTTAAGAACTTTATACTACCCCAATATGTCAAGACAACTTTCTATAAAACCTAATTCCCACTATCAACTGTAACTTTATGCCACAATTTCATCTAATTTATTATAATGTACATCATTTATTTTCATACTATGAAAGTATACATTCATAGGTTTTTTATAATTTAAAGTTTGATGAAATCTTCTATAATTATAAAACTCCATATAATCTGTAACATCATTTTTCAATGTTGATATTTTGAAATATTCATTAAGATATATCTTTTCCACCTTTGCACTTCTCCAAAATCTTTCTATACATATATTATCTGTTGCTCTTCCTTTTCCATCCATTGAAATAATAATATTATTATCCTTTAATGTTTGAGTATGAATGTAAGAGGTATATTGACTACCTGTTTAGTCCCTAATTCTCATGGAGTCAGCTATTATTTTATAAAAGGAGTAGATTTATGGGAAATATACAACACTCTAATGCCAAGACGACGCCAAGAATTCGAAAAGAAATACAAGAGTCTCAAGAGACAATCACAGAGTTAGCTGCAAGATTGTCCCTTAATCCAAAAACAGTAACAAAATGGAAGAATGCCAATAGAATCACTGATAAAAAAAGTGGACCGACGATAGCAAGGTCAACAGTACTAAGTCAAGAAGAAGAACAAATAATTTGTGAGTTTAGAAGAGTTACCAAGTTTGCACTAGATGATGTTTTTATAGCCCTGATGGATGAGATACCTAAAATGACAAGGTCAAACTTACACAGATGCTTGCAACGTCATGGATTAAGCCGTTTGCCCAAAGAACCCCGTGATAAAACAGAAAAAAAGAAGTTCAAAGAGTATGATATAGGATATGTCCATATAGATATTTCAGAAGTTCATAGTGAAGAAGGCAAAGCCTATATGTTCGTAGCTATAGATCGTGCTACTAAGTATACTTATGTGGAAATTCATGAAAGAATGACTCAGGCTATCGCTTGTTCATTCTTAGAAAACTTTATACAAGATATACCTTTTAAAATCCATACTATTTTAACAGATAATGGAGCTCAATTTACTTATGCACTTCTAAGTGAACATTTAAGACCAAAAGATAAGATTCATCCTTTTGATATAGTATGCCAAAAGTATAAAATAGAACACCGTTTGACTAAGTTTAGACATCCTTGGACTAATGGTCAGGTAGAAGTGATGAATAAAGTTCTTAAAGACCATACTGTGAAACTTTTTCATTATGAGACCTTAAAAGCTCTAAAGTTACACTTGATGAGCTTTCTTCTTTTATATAATTATCAGAAAAAACTCAAAGCTTTAAAGTATAAAACACCTTATGATACAATGTCTCAAATATTCAGGAAAAACCCAGAGTACTTTAAGTTGAATCCTTTGAGTAAGTCTTTGGGACTAAACAACTACCTTGATCAGTATTAAATATTTCTGGTTTTCCATATTTGGATAAGGCTTCATTTAGCACACCCATGACTAAGTCAGTATCCATTGTATTAGATATTCTCCATGATAATATGGCTTTAGAATACCAATCAATAATAGCTGCCATATAGACCATTCCCCCTTTTATTTTAATGTATGTTATATCAGTACTCCATACTTGATTTGCTCTTACTGTATCAAGTCCTCTAATTTTATATGAATGTTTAGGATGTTGTTTATCAGCCCAAGAAGTATTTGGTGGACGTACAGCTAGTACAGCTCTTAAACTTAACTGTTTACGATATTGGCGTACTGTATTGATACAGACATTGTATCCACGTTCTAATAACTCTTTGTGTACTTTAATATAACCATAACATGGTATATCTACAAATATTTTAACTATCTCATTTTTAATACCTTGTTTTACAACTGAAATTATTTTACTATCTGTTTTATCTACTAACTCTTTTTTATAGCTAGAGTCCAAGCTCTTTAACTTTCCCACAGCCCACTCATTCTCTACAGTTAATTGACCTACTTTTTTAGCGTACGCACCTACTTTTGCTTCTAATTGTGTAATCACAGTTTTATATTCCTGAACTGCTTTAGCAGGTTCCATTGCAACTACTGCATTATTTAAAAATATCTTTTTCCAGTTTTGCAAATTCTTCGGTGTTATATTATTTTTACTTGCAATTTGTGTTAATGTTTTGTCTTCTTTTAAAAGTTCTAGTACTAATCTTGTTTTGAATTCAGCACTATAAACTGTTCTTGTTCTGCTCATATTATTATCCTCTATTTTTATTGTTTAATTTTACTATTTTAAGAATTAAACTTTAGAAAAAATTGTTTGTTTTTCTTGGGGTAGTATACTTATGCTTCTTAAAAATTAGAAATTTTCAAGGTAACGCACTATCTATTCTTATTTTAAGAATAGTTGCATCCATAAAAATGATTGGATACATTTGGTCTAAAGCTCTATTTTGTCAATCTTTTGCAAGTTCTAATACTTTATTAGTCATATTAGATATTGTTTCTGCTGAAAGTTCATATCCATATAAATCATCAAGATGTAATTGAATATCCCTTACACTCATGCCTTTGGCATAAAGTGATATTATTAAATTGAGAGTTCCTTCAAGAATTATTTCTCTTTTTTTTATTAGTTGTGGTTCAAAACTAGAATCTCTGTCTCTTGGGATTTCTAAATCAACTTGACCATATTTGGAATTGAGTTTCTTTTTGTTATAACCATTTCTTGAGTTTGTGTTTTTTGAGATTTGGTTCTTTTCATAACCTAAGTGTGAAGTTAATTCTTCTTGTGCAGTTTCTTGTAAAACTTCTTTTAACATTGATTTAAATTCATTCTCTAATGATTCTAAACCTGTAAAAGTACCATCTTTTATTTGTTTCTTTAATTCTTCTAAATTTAATATTGCCATAATGTAAATCCTTAAAATTGATTTACTAGATATTTTATCTAATAAATTTTATTTTTAAGGTTTACACAGTTATATTTACACTCCCGAATAAATATAGATTTGAGATGATAATTTATGATAAATATTTTTTAAAAATTGAAAAAATAAATTTTTATAGATCTTTTTAGTTGTGCTGTGGTCTCATTGCGTTAGTTTTTGGTGTATATGGAGCTGTTAGTCTATGTTCTATCTCATCTTTAGTACATTCTACATCAAACTTATGATTGCCACTTACAAATCCTTTTTCTCTTGCCCACTTATCAGTAAATTCCAGTCCATTGTCTGTTAATGTATGAGTTAGGTAAAATGGAAAAAACTCTTTACATTTTTTTAAAAACTCTACTGCATTCTTGTCTAGTTTCACCACGTTATGGTTGCCTAGTTACATAAATAAGAAAGCGATAGCTTAACAACATAATTGTAAAATCTTTACAGCAAATAAGGATTTTAAAAATGCCACAAGTCTATCACTCTAATGCTAGAACAAACCAGCATGTAAGAGAAATAATACAACAATCTAATTTAACAAATGTTGAATTAGCAAATAATTATAATGTGAATGTTAAAACTATCGCCAAGCATAAAAATAGAGATTTTTTAAATGATAAAAGTTCAAGACCAAAAAGAATCCATTATGCTCTAACACCTTTAGAAAAAGAGTTAATTAAAGTAGTCAGAACAATGACTTGGATGGAGTTAGATGACTTAGCAGATACAATCGTTGATATTATTCCAAATGCAAATAGAAGTAATGTTTATCGTACTTTAAAAGCCTTTGATATAAACAGAGTTCCACAAGAGCAAAAAGAAAAAGCTAAAAAGTTCAAAGAGTATGAGCCTGGTTATTTACATATAGATGTAACTTATTTACCAAAGTTTGACAAGCAAAAATATTACCTATTTGTAGCAATAGACAGGGCTACAAGGCTACTTTACTATAAAGTGTATGAGAATAAGACAGCAGCAAATGCAGTATCTTTTCTAAAAGAATGTAAAGAATTTTTTCCATTTTACTGACTTAATTAAAAATATGGGTGCATAATCTCCTATTTTTTTTATAGTTTACAAGATAATAATCCACTAAATTCAACTTCAAACTTTTACTCAAACCACGATGCAAACTAATCATATTTTTCATATGTGAGAATACTCCACCTTCGAGTGCATTTGTTGTATTTGATATTGTTAAATTCTTATGATTTTTATAGGTAAAAAGATAAGGAAGGTTAGTTCTTAAACTTCTATATGCAGCTCGAATTCTTGGATGAGTATAATGAAGTTTACCAGTGGTCTTTGAGATTGTTTTTTCATCTAAAAATACTTGATATTCATCATACCAATCATCTAACTTTTGAGTTAAATTCTTTTGAGTAGTATGAGTTAATCTTGATACAATTTTCTTTAAATCTTTACTAGGAGTCTGTCGGATTAGCTAGATCCTAAATGCATGATTATGACTAAATGTATCATATTGATAAATTAAAATTTTCAATTATTCATTTTGCAGAATAAATTTCAATATTATTGCTCAAATACTGCTATTATTACCTCTTTTAACAGCTAATTATATGTAGTCTTTTCAGATTATATCCTATACAAACAAGATTCCATTCACCTTTGGCTTTTTTAAATCCTCTAAGCATAAATTGTCTAAATCCGATTACATGTTTTATAATACCAAAGACAGGTTCTACTGTACTTTTTCTTTCTGAATATATTTGTTTACCTTCTTTAGTTTGTAATCTGTGTTTTAGTTTTTCTACAATTGTTGGATTGGGAGGTAGTGGTTCTTCATCTGTGAATCTTGTTTCTAATGCTTGGTTATGATGCTCTTTACCAAATGAAATATAAGGTATTGTATTTTTATCTTCACATAGTTGAATATTATCTTTACTAAAGTATCCTGCATCTGCTAAAAAAGATACTGGTTTTAATGATGGATGTTTATCATACCATTTAAAGCTTGGTATAACTTCTTGTTTATCGTTAGAGTTTTGAGTTAGATGTTGATGTACTGTTAATCTTGAATCATGTTCTACTGAAGCTTGTCCGTTATATGCTTGCATATAACCTCCACCAGATACTGGCATAATTCTAGATTCATCATCCGTAAGATTTACTTGGTCTTTATCATTAGGAGTTGAATCTGGTTCTTTTAGAACTCTACCTTTAGATTTTTTACCTGTTAGTTTTTCTGTATCTTCTGTATATTTTAGTTTATTATCATACTCTTTTTTATCTTTTTCATATCTAGTAATTGATCTTATTTCTATTTTGGAAATAGCATCTTTTATAACTTTTAAACGATCTTCTCTTCTTGATATCTCTTGCGGTATGTTCATACCTATATTTTCATCTTTATTATCTATGTCTTTAGCTTGAGCCATTAAAGATTTAACTTCATTTTCAAGTTGTTTTTGTAATTGTTTAGCATGCTTATAGCTAAGTGCTTTATGTTTAGAAGCATTTGCTTTTATTTTAGTTCCATCAAGGCTAACTTTTCCAACTTTTAATAATCCTGAGCCTTTAGCTATTAAAAGTATCTGTACAAATATATCTTCAAGTTCATTTAAAAATCTTTGTCTAAAATTTGCTATTGTATCATGGTCAGGATGACTGTTTGCAGCTATATATCTAAATGCTATAGAATCATATGCAGCATTCTCTAACTTTCTACTGGAAAAGATACCTGTAGAGTATCCATAAAATAATAATCCAAGTAATATCTTTGGATGATATGCTTGTTTACCAGATCTTCCACTATACTGTTTATCTATACTTGATATATCAAGTTGATCTATTATATCAACAATAAATCTTGCAAGATGATTTTGAGGTAGCCAATCTTTAATTGATGGTGGTAAGAGATAAGCTTGATCTCTATCATAAGATATATATTTATTCATTTAGATACTTTTTAAGTTATTTTATAGATGTAATTATAGCTAAATATTAATGTTTAAGCCCTTATACAAGGGGTATATCACGAGTTTTTTATTGAAAAATATTTAGATGTGTATCCGATAGACTCCTAGCCTCAAGTTTAGATTTCATAGTGATATATCTTTGTACAATCTTCTTTTGATGGAAGTGGCACATTTGTATTGGAATGTTATTAAAGGCTTTAGATAAGCCTCTCTTTCCATCGAGAGTAGTACTTGTGATTGTGTATCCTAAATTAAACAGCTCTTCTTTTAAATATCTATAGTCTTGAACTAGTTCACTTTGAATATGCTTCCAAATTAGTATCTCTTTTGTCTCAACATCCTTGAAAACTAAAGTACCAAGTTTATCTTTTCTTTTTCCATAAAAAGTTGCATCACATACTAAATTAACTGCTCTGGGATGATGCACTTTATAATCAACAATATACTCATCTCTTTGCTTCATTATCCATGGAATAGATCTGTCATATTTAGCTGCAAGTTGTTTGAGGGTTTGTCGATGTAAAAAGTACACTTCAAAGATAATCTTATGGAGTTGTTCTGGTCTTCTGTTAGAGCTAAATGAAGTTTTACAGTCTTTACAAAAGTACCTTTTAATACCTCTTCTTGAACCTCTGTTTTGAGTGTTATCAGATTGACAATTTATACATATTTTAGAGCTTTTTTACAATCATTTGTAAATAAACCTTTGTTTACTCCCAATATACCATAGTTTAAACGATGTTTTATGCACCCATTTTTTTAATTAAGTCTAAATCCTTAAAATTGATTTACTAGATATTTTATCTAATAAATTTTATTTT
Source organism: Halarcobacter sp. (assembly GCA_965243765.1). Classification (GTDB taxonomy): domain Bacteria; phylum Campylobacterota; class Campylobacteria; order Campylobacterales; family Arcobacteraceae; genus Halarcobacter. Next base: position 238,997 of record CBDEWB010000018.1, on the reverse strand, counting down.
TAAGGTTTATATAGTTATATTTACACTCCCGCTTTAAATTGGAAAACTCCAAATGAAGTTTTTTATGGTCTTGAAATGGCAGCTTAAGGTAAAAATTGGTATGATTTTTTTAATTCAAAAATTGCACTTCAGATTTAAATTTTGGAGCTTATAATAACTTATGAATTTTCTAATATATCAAAGCAGTTTTGTGTAGTTATAATTTTATTTTTAATATCAACACTTAGAATGTATTCAATCATTATGTATGGAATTAAAAAGGTATTAGGAAGTTTTTCTTTTACTAGTTTTTCATCAGTTGAGATTTCTAAATAATCATCAAGTGGATATCTATGGATATCTTTAATTACCCCTAAAGCTTTCCCATTTTCAACTATTTGACAATCTTGTATATCAAACCAAAAGTATTGATCTTTATCTAGCTGACAATTTTTCTTTGTATCTTCATATGATACATATAATTCTTGATTTGTAAGTTTTTTTGCAGTATCAACATCATCATAATTTTTAAACTTTATAAGTTCTTGAGACCTTTTATATTCTTGAACTTTTAGTTCAATCTTTTTATTTGTGATAAATATTGCATCTTTTTTAAATTGACTAGGAAAATCAGAGTCCATAATAAGTCTTAATTGACCTTTTAGTCCTACTGCTTTTCCTATTTTTGCAATATAAATATTATCTTTCATAAAGATTAAGTTACTTTGCAATTACTTGTATCTTGTAAGAAACACCATTTTTAGCTTTACAACCATTTATCATAGTTTTTAAAGCATTTATCATATTTCCATTTTTACCAATCAATTTACCTATATCATCACTATGTGCTGATATAGTAATCTCAGTAAAAGTATCATCAATACTATTAGATGTGATACTAACGTCCTTGGGTTTATTTACAATAAGTTTTGCATAAGTTTCTATAAAATTTGTAATCATATTTAATTATATTCTAAAATTACTTTTGGTTTGCTAATTTACTAACTTTTTCAGAAGGTTTTGCACCAACACTTAACCAATAGTTATATCTTTCTTCATCAATTTTAAGAACTTTAGGTTCAGATACTGGGTTATAGTATCCAATTGATTCAATCCAACCTGAATCTCTTCTTTTTCTTGAATCTGTTACTACTATTCTGTAAAATGGTTTTTTGTTTCTTCCCATTCTAGTTAATCTAATTACTGTCATATTTTCTTTCCTTATTTTTATTTGTTTTTATAGTATTGAGTTCTAAACTCATCTTCTTAAGTTTACAACCCAACACTAGTAAATTATATTCTATCTTGGTAGCTTTAGTATTCCTCCGCCACCTTGCATTTGTGACATCATATTTTGTAAACCTTTCATTCCACCTTTAGATGAAAGTTTTTTTGCCATTTTTGATGCATTTTTAAACTGTTTTAATATTTTATTTATATGCATTTCAGATAAACCTGAACCTTTTGCAATTCTTCTTTTTCTACTTGGATTCATTAAACTTGGAATTTCTCTCTCTTTATGAGTCATAGAACCAATTAAAGCTTTAATTCTTTTAATCTCATCAGAGTTTTCAAAGTCCATATCTTTTATAGAGCCTGCCATTTGTGATAGTCCTGGAATCATTCCAATAATGGATTTCATAGAACCCAATTTGCTCATCATTGAAAGCTGATCTAAAAAGTCGTTAAAATTAAACTCACCTTTTCTAATCTTTTTAGTAACTTCTTTTGCTTTCTTTTCATCAATAATTGCAGCTGTTTTTTCTGCAAGTCCTTCAATATCTCCAGCACCCATTAATCTTGAAACTATTCTTTTAGGAATAAAAACTTCGAAATCTGGCATTTTTTCACCAGTACCAATAAATCTTAAAGGAACACCAACTTGATGTGCAATAGATATAGCAACACCACCTTTAGTATCTCCATCATATTTAGATAAAATAACACCGTCAATACCAATTTTTTCTTTAAATGTACTTGCAGTTTTCGTTGCATCATGACCTGTTAAAGAATCAGCTACATAAAAAACTTCAAAAGGATTAACAGTTTTTTTAATATCAGCTAATTGAGTCATTAATAAATCATCAATTGCTAGTCGTCCCGCTGTATCTATTAAAAGTACATCATAATGATCTTTTTTCGCTTTTTGCTGTGCCGCTATTGCTATTTTAATTGGATTAGTCTCATTATCATCAAAATAAATATCAACTTCAATTTGTTGTGCAATTTGTTTTAATTGCTCAACAGCTGCTAATCTTTGTAAATCACAAGCTGCAACTAATACTTTTTTATTTCTAGTTTTGAGATAATTTGCTAATTTACCAGTTGTTGTTGTTTTACCTGAACCTTGAAGTCCAGTCATAAGAATAGTTGTAGGAGGAGTATTAGAAAATACAAAACCTTGATTTCCCTCAGCTGTTAGTACATTTGTCAATTCATTTTGTAATGCTAATAAAAAAGAGTCTTGCCCTATACCATTTTTTTTAGTTTCTACCTCAATAGCAGCAACTAAATCTTTTGTTGTTTTATGGTGAACATCTGACTTTAATAATGACTTTTTTAACTCTGTTATTGCTTTTTTTAAAGAAGCAACATCATCTTTATGTCTAATTTTATTTACTGCATTTCGTATAGAACCGGTTATTGAATCAAACAAGCTAGCTCCAAATTTTAATTTGAAAGATTTTACTATTTTTATACTTTAAAGAAGTTTAACTACATGCTTAATTAAGTAAAAATTAATTTTTTTATTAGATAAAATCCCTATTTTAGGACTTTTATCTATTTTACTTTCTTAAATTTTAATTAAAACCATACACTTTTAATTCTCTTGGTTCTTTTGCTTCAAATTTATAATTTAAAATATGTGTTTTTTTAGAGTGTAATAAAACTCGATTTATATTTGCAGCTGCTTTGCCATAAATTGTATCTCCAATAATTGGCAAACCAATTGAGTTTAGATGCACTCTAATCTGATGAGTTCTTCCTGTATTTATTACAATTTTAATTTTTGACTTATTACCTTCTATAAACATAGGATAAACTGTAGACTTAGCAGGTTTACCTTTTTTAGAATCAATTCTAGATTTTGCTATACCTCTATTTTTTGCAGTTAATATCGGCTTATCAATTTCAATTTCATCAATAACTTTTCCATCAACAATTGCAACATACTCTTTATAAACTCTATTAGCTTTAAATTCAGCAATTGCTTTTGTTCTAAACTCTTCATTTTTTGCAAAAAGCATAACACCACTAGTCTCTTTGTCAAGTCTATTTAACATAATATAATCAGGAAATTTACATGCAACTTCATCACTTGTTAAAAAAGCTGGTTTATCAATAGCAGCAATATCATCATCTTGAAAAATCATTTTAATACTATCAATCTCTTTTACAGTAAAAATAGTATCCTCATCTATTTCTCCTCTTGCAATCATAACTTTTTTACCAGCAGCTCTTACAAGTCCTTTATCAATTAAATCTTTAGCTTTAGAATTTGAAATTCCTATTTGTTTTGCTAATACTTTGTATGCTTTATCTTGTTCCATTTGTTATTCCTTTTAACTAACTTAGTTCTTTTAGAATTTTAATAAGAGGGTCTAAATTACCTATTTTCACTAATCTTGATTTTTCTAATTTTTCTAATTTTTCTAAAATACTTTTTAATTCATCATTTTTGATTATACTATAATTTTTAACACACTCAAATAATAATTTTTGATTAAAAATATTCTCACCGCTAATTAACTTACACCCAAAAAATGCTGGTTCAATTGGATTGTGCCCTCCAATATTTTCAAATGCACCTCCAAGTATTACTACATCAGAAACTGCATAAATATTATTTAACTCCCCTAGTTTGTCAACTAAAATAATATCACTACTAAAATCTTCTTTATTAGAAAACCTATGATACGTAAGATTTTTGTTTTTAACATATTTTTTTATCAAAGTATTTACTTTTTCAAATCTCTCAGGATGTCGTGGAACTATAACTAACTTTCCAAAACTTCTATCATATGCATTTAATATTAACTCTTCTTCATTTTCATGTGTACTACCTGCTGTTATTAAAACTTCTTTTGGTTTTTTAAAACTTTTACTAACTTTTGGAAGAAGTGCCAATTTAATATTTCCAATAACTTCAACATTTTTAGCACCTAATTGCTCTAATCTACTTTTATCAATTTCACTTTGTGCAAAAACTTTATCAATATTTTTAAATATTCTTTTATAAAAAAATGTAAATCTTTTATATGATTTATATGATTTATCAGAAATTCTTGCATTTATTAAAAAAGTTTTTGCACCTTTATTTCTTGCAACTACAAAAAGCATATACCAAAGCTCTGCTTCCATAACAACTAAAGCTTTTTGTTTTTTTATCCAAAATGGTAAAAATATTTCAAAAGGAAGATATCTCACATTTGAAGATAAATTTTGAGCTTCTTTAAAACCTGTATTTGTAATAACAGAAATATTTATATCACAATTAAGTTTTTCAATAATTGGTTTTATTGCTTTTGTTTCACCCATTGAACAGGTATGAAACCAAATACCTTCATTTTTAAAACTAGGATTGTTAAATAAGAAGAATTTTGAAGGGATAGCTACTTTATACTTTTGATGTTTTGATTTATATATTAAATAAGGAAGAACTATAATATAAACTAATAAAGCTATTAAATAATAAACTAAACTAAAAAGGCTCAATATCAAGCCTCTTCAGTTTCAACTTCTTTGTATAAAATTCGTCCACAGTGAGGACAGTTTACAATCTCTTCAGATTTAATAACTTCCGAATATGTCTTATCATTTATTTTCATATAACAACCGTAACAAGCTTGATCAATTACAGGAACAACAGCAGAATCTTTTGCCCATCTTCTAATTTTTTCATAAAATGTTAAAATTTTATTATCAAACTTTTCTAATAATTCACCTCTTGATCGGTAAATTATATTTCTCTCTTTATTTATTGCATCAATTGAATTATCAACTCCTACTTGAATCTCTTTAATTGATTCTTCTTCTTCTAATAATTTAGCTTGTAACTCTTTTAGCTCTTCTTCTTTTGAACTTACGATTGTATCAAGTCTAATAATTTCTTCATTTGCAAATGACATTTGTTCTTTTGCTATTTCTTCTTCAAGTTGTAAAGCTTTTAACTCTCTTTCATTTTGAATTTCATTATTCTTTTTAGAAATATCATCTAATTTAATTTTTAACTCAACTAAATGCGTATTATTTTTTGTTCTTTTTGATTTCATATCATCAATATATGTATATATTTCGTCAATAGAACTTTTAATACTCTGTGCAACTTCAACAAAAATAGATAATTTTTCTTTTTCATTGTCTATTTTTGGTTCAAACATACTAATCGAATTATCAAAATTTGATAACTTTACTAAATCCTGTAGATATTTATTCAATAGTTTCTCCTTGGGTATAAAACTTAAATGGGTTTTTTGAATCTCTTATTATAGCTTTTAATTTATTTATTTTCAAATATTCAGCTATAAGTCCTTTCATAAGGGAGCTAAAGTGTTTTTCACTTTCATAGTGTCTTATGTCAATTAAAGATATTCCTCTTGTTTTTGCTTCCATAGCATCATGATATTTGATATCACCTGTTATAAAACAATCAGCCTTTACATCATTTAACAAAGACATTCCAGCACCAGTTACTAAGGCAACTTTTTTTACCTCTTCATTACATTTAACATATTTTAAATATGGTAAATTTAATTTAGAAGATATCTTATTGGCAAAGTTAGAAAACGTATCATTAACATTAGCATATGAGATATAATCTAAACTATCAATAACTTCTAATCCTAAAATCTCTTTGGCTACAAATTTATTTAAATGAGTTTTATCAATATTGGTATGCATAGATATCAAAGATATATTTTTTTTGATTAATATCCTTAACAACTTTGTGCTGTATGAGTCATAATTGATTGTTTTTAAAGGTGAAAAAATTAAAGGATGATGTGTAATAATCAAAGAATTTTCTTCAATGTAGATTAACATTGTTTCATCTAAATCTATTGAAATATAAACTTTTTTTATATCATCCTCTAAATTACCAATAATTAAACCTGAGTTATCCCATGTTTCTTGTAAAGAAAAAGGTGATAAATCATCTAAAAATTGATAAATTTCTTTTAATTTTAACAAATTATTTTCCTCCTATTCTTTTTAATCTTTGAGGTTCTTGTTCTTTATATAAAGAGGCACATCCTAAAGATAATTCTCGTACTTTTAATATATAATTTTGTCTCTGTGTTACTGAGATAGCTTTTCTTGCATCAAGAGTATTAAAAGCATGAGAAGCCATCATACATTGATCATAAGCAGGAAGAGGCAAACCTTTATCTAAACATACTTTACACTCTTTAAAAGCATCATCAAAATGTCTAAATAACATATCTACATCTGCAATTTTAAAGTTATATGTTGAAAATTGAATTTCACTCTCTTTATGAATATCAGCATAAGTAGTTGTACCATGCTCACTTATGCTCCAAACTATATCAAAGATAGAATCAACACCTTGTAAATACATTACAAGTCGTTCAGTCCCATAAGTAATTTCAACAGCAACAGGATCACAAACAATACCACCTACTTGTTGAAAGTAAGTAAATTGTGTAACTTCCATACCATCAAGCCAAACTTCCCAGCCAAGACCCCAAGCTCCAAGCGTGGGAGACTCCCAGTTATCTTCTACAAATCTAATATCATGTTTAGATAAATCTAATCCTAAATACTCTAATGATTGCAAATATAAATCTTGAATATTTGAAGGACTTGGTTTAATTAATATTTGAAACTGATAATAAGATCCAAGTCTATTTGGATTTTGTCCATATCTACCATCAGTTGGTCTTCTACTAGGAGCTACGTATGCTGTGCTCCAAGGAGTTGAATCTAAACTTCTTAAAAATGTGACAGGATGGAAAGTTCCAGCTCCTGCTGGTATATCGTAAGGTTGTACAATATTACACCCTTGTTTAGCCCAAAATTCTTGTAATTTTAATAGAATTTCTGAAAATGTAATCATTTATTTGATTCCTAATGCTTTTTATTCATAGATTTGAAAATAATCATACTACTTAAACTTAGAATAAGAATAAATAGTATAATTTTTTAATTAAATAAGTACTTCTATACTTTTAGAATCTGTTTCAACAGCTTTTGATTTAATTACTCTATCTTCTGTTATTTTAATAGCTAATTCTTTATCAGTTATAGCTAAAATTTGTATCGCTAGATAAGCAGCATTAATTGCACCTGCTTTTCCAAGAGCTACAGTCGCAACTGGCATACCAGCTGGCATTTGTACAGTTGAAAGCATCGCATCCATACCATCCATTGCTCCACCTTTCATAGGTACACCAATAACTGGTTTAGTTGTAGTTGCAGCTATTACACCTGCTAAATGTGCAGCCATTCCTGCTGCTGCTACAAATACAACAGCACCTTTTTCTTCTGCTTGTTTAATATAATCTTTTGTTCTCTGCGGACTTCTATGTGCAGAAGATATTATCATCTCATATTTTACGTCGAATTTTTCAAAAGTATCAGCACAATTTTTAATAATATCGTAATCTGATTTACTTCCCATAATAATTGATACAAAGTTCATTTTATCCCCTAATGTTTAAAACAATAGATAATAGTATATCAAAATATTTCTAATAATTTTATAATCTTTGAAGCAGTAAGCTCTAAAAAACTAGGTAAATTTGTTGAAGATTAATATCATATTTTGATAAGTTGTACTCTTCAAGTAAGAATAAATAGTTTTCTAATTTTATTTTAATTTTGGCTTAATAAAAAAATTAGGTACCTAAAAACTTAAGTAAACTAAGATATTGCAGGAGTTAAAAAAGGTTTATTTACAATGAGTTTTAAAAAAAGTAATAAAAATGTCCAAATTGTTTAAAAAATAATATGCAAACAAGAGGTATTAGTAAAGGAATACAACGTTACTCTTGTAATGATTGCAAGTTATGAGACCACAGCACAACTAAAAAGATCTATAAAATCTTAATTTTTTCAATTTTTAAAAAATATTTATCATAAATTATCATCTCAAATCTATATTTATTCCTAATTCTAATTGAATTTGCTCTATTCTTTCCTCTCTTTATCATCTTATTCTTACGTTTTGTGCCTTTATTTTCTTATGGGCAAATAGTTTTAGGTTGGCAGCTATACATGTAATGGTGAAATTCATATTATTCCTGAGCAGTCCTGTAAACCTTGTTGTGGATTGTTTCATGCTGGTTTTTATTAAAGCAAATGAATGTTCAACTTTTGCTCTGATTTTATGTTTTGGTTTTTCATTTTCTCTTTGATTCTTTCTATCTTCATCACTCATTTTATTTCTCTCTTTAAGACAAACATTATTTTTAATATCTTTTTCTTTTAGTAGTTCATCAATAGCTTCTGATTTATAAGCTTTATCTGCACCTAATGATTTAATATCATCACCTAATTTTTCAACAAATGTATCAACGGTAGATATATCTGAGGTATTGGCAAATGTTGTCATTGTTTCTAAAATAGCTCCTGAATCTGCATCTGTTGCTATATGATTCTTATATCCTGTTGCATATTGTTTTTTACCTGCTTGATAACCTGTTCTTACATCTTTATCTATCTTTTGTTTATGCTCATAACTATCATCTTCATTTTCAATTATCTTTTTTGAAGTTTCAATATCTTTAGTATCTTTATTTTGAATCTCATCAAGTTCTTCATTTTTAAGAGTTATAAGATTTCTTTTTTAATAATCTTGATATTTGTTTTGATGATGGTTTTTTCTTTTGTAATTCTTCTTCAATAAGTATATCTATCGCTTTATTTAAAGCTTCAACCTTTTGTCTACTTTCACTTTTTTGTTCTTTATTTTTATTTTTGATTCTATTATTATGAGACTTTGTTAATGTTGCATCTACCAGTACATCTTTACCACCTGTTGCTATTAATCCTGCCTTTTCAAGTTGCTTATTAATATTTGTAAAAAGTTTACCATGAAGATTATTTTTAATTAAAGAATTTCTAAATCTACCTGTTGTAGTTGAGTCTGGTGCTAATGATTCTAAGCTTAATCCTGCAAATTTCATATAAAGTAAATTTACATTAAGTCCTTCTTCAGCTTTTTCATCACTTAAATCATAAAACTTCTGAATAAGTAAGATTTTAAACATTAATATTTGATCATATGCTTGTACTCCACATACATTTTTACTTCCTGTTCCATTCTTCTTTAATACAGGTCTTAATTTATTAAAATCTATTATAGAATCTAATTGTTTTAAAAAAGAATCTACATATTCTAATCTATCATTAAGAGCATAATCTGAAAAAGAGAGGTTTGAATCTTTAAATGCCAATTTATTACCTTTTTGCTTAAATATCTTTAATTTATATGTGTAATTATAGCTAAAAATAGCCTTTAAATACCTTAACTAAAGGCTTGGTTGAGATTTATTTTAGAGTGTTACTGTGTAGTGGTCTCATAATGCATCCAATCTTCTCTTTTTCTTTTTTTAGCTTCTTTTATTGCCAAAGAATAATTATAAGAAACATTTATTAAAGCAGCTGTATAGGTATTGTTTTTATATTCTAAAATAGCATAAGAGGCTTCAGGAGTTTTTCTTTGCATGCAGTGAACCCATGGTTCATCGTCTTTATATGCTTGCAAACCGACACTTCCTGGATTAATTATAAGCTGACCCGTACTTAAATATATCTTTCTTGGAATATGAGTGTGTCCACACAAAATAACCCTTGATGTATTATTTCCAAGTAATTTTAGAATTTCTTTATCGTTTTTTAAAATATTATAACCGCTTTGTGTATCTTCTAACAAATACGTCAAATCATCTTTAGGAGTAGCATGGCACAAATAAATATCTTCATTAAATTGTGTATCAAAAGGCAGTTCCTTTAGCCATTTTAAGCCCTCAGACCCCAAATTTTCTAAAATATAAGCTAAGGTAGCATTCTCTTTTATTTCTTCTTGTGAGGCTTCTACTATTTGTCTGTCTTGATTGCCACTTATTGTAATAAATCTGTGTTTTTTCAAAAGCTCATAGGTGGCTTTGGGAGCAATAGGACCATATAAAATATCTCCTAAATTGATTAAAATATCAACATTTTTACTTTTCGCATCTGCAAGAACTGCTTCAAGTGCGAATACATTGGAATGAATATCGGATAAAATAGCAATTTTCACTTATTTTCTCTTTTCATTTTTTTAAGGAACTTCTAAAACAGCACAATTACACAAATCATCACTTTGATAAGCAGTCATATCACCTGCATTTAGTTTAGGATAAGGGAAAAGTCGCACCGTTAAAGGTTTGTTTAATCTAAAAGCCAAAGTCCCTGTATCTCTCATTAAAGCAGAAATTTTTCCTAAGGACGTATCTCCTGGAATGGGTACTGTATCAAGCCCTATTCCACAAACGGCTGAATTTGCCAATAAAGATCTGATGTCATATTTTTTGTTTGTAATATCTTTTGCTAAACCTTCATCTTCAATAACAGCCAACATTAATCCTGAAAATCCTAAAAGTGGCATATTTTTAATACTTTTAAAAACTTTTGTTAATAAAGAAGATACTTCAATACTTCCAGAGATTCCAAAGTGTTTAACCCCTAACAATTTATATACCTTAACCATTGAAGAACAATTTTTAGAAGGAGCTGCTGAAGAATCTAATCCTGCAAAAACAAAATCATCATTTGTATGTGTATCAAGAATTGTTTTTAATTCATCTACATGATATTGCAAAGCTTCACACATTCGTGCATAGGCTTCTTCAAAAAATTCTGTATGAGAAGCATGAGAATATTTTTTAGCAAGATTTTTAAGAACTTTTACCAATAAATCAGGTGTTTCTAAACCAATAACATAAGAGTTTTTTGAAGAAGAATTAAAATAAGATGCAGGGAAATAAGGAATAAATTCTTCGCAATTAAAATTAACAGTAAAATTAAAATTTCCTTCCCCTCTTGGTGTAATTTTTGAAATGCGGTTAACAGCAATAGCACAATGCTCAATTAAATCATTGTTTAAAATACCCAAATCATTAGATGGTACATTCACGCAAGCATTGCATAAATCTCCATAATCTCTTATAAGCTCTGGCAATAAAGCAATTTCTTCATAGGTTTTAGCCTCACCTATAGCAAAACGTATTCGTAAACCATCAAAAGAAATCTTATCAATAATATCTTTAATGCTTTGCAAGTCTTTTGACGCGTTTTTTAAAGAAGAAGTATCTAAATACTCCCCAAAAGCATTCGTAACTATTCTTATAGACTGTACTTCATAATTTTTAGCTTCAAAATTTTTAGTTAAATCTTTACAAAAGTTACAGGCTTTTTGTATTTCTTTTGCCCAGGTTTTTTTATCTTTAGATAAACTCAAAAAAGTAGTGACCGTTCTAACTTTACAATATTTCGTTTTTTTATAAGACATTATTATCCTTGTTATTTTCTATTTCTTTTTGCATTTTTTTGGAAAAATTTTGAAATACTAATTCATGAGCCACTTGCAAATTCACAAAAAAGCTCATAATTTAATTTATTTTGTTCAAAAAAGTTGAAATCTAATTTCAGATAAGGTATAATTTTATACCATAAAATTTAACAGAAAAGAGATTCAACTTATGACAAATATTTTACCAAAATTATCTACAAACCTATCTAAAATGTGGACTAAAATTCTAAACCTTGAAAATTGTTTGTTTCTTGAAATAAAAGAACAATTAGGAACATTAAGTACCAAAGAAGAGAAACTAATAAAGATTTTAGACTTTGCTCAAATTGAAAAGAATGTAACAGTTGTAACTATTACAAACATTCCAAAAGACAGAGAAGAGATAGCAAGAGCAATGATTGCTAAATCTGTTTACAATATGCAAACAACAAGAGATTTAATTGATAGACTTCATAGCGATAGAGTATTACGAGTATTGTGTGGATGGAGGTATAAAATAGATATTCCAAGTGAAGCTAAATTTAGTAGGGTATTCAAAGAATTGAGTGATTTACAAATAGCTCAAAAAACTCATAAAAAGTTTGTTAATGAATATTTATCGGATACAGTTTTTATGTACAATGCAACAGATGCTGCTATGATACCACTTAGAGAAAAACCTGTAAAGATTGAGAAAGAAGAAAAGCCTAAAAATAAGGTCGGACGACCTAAGAAAGGTGAAAAGAGAGAGCCTGTAAAACCAAAGATTTTAGAACTACAAAAAGAGATGAAAACTACTAAAAAGATGTTATCTTTAGTATCTACTGTTTGTGGTGTTGGTGTCAAACAAAATTCTAAAGGTAACAGAGAGATTACAATAGGTGGTAAACTATAATGTCCTCCCTTGTCAAGACCACTTAACCAAGTTTTCTTATTCCAAATACCTATGATACTTTTTGTAACAATTTACTATCTAAATTATTAATAGCTTTAAAATATACCTCATTTGGTGTCTTATTTCCAATAGCTGAATGTAATCTTCTACTATTATATTTTTGCATATAATTATCAATTGAGTATCTCAATTCATTCATACTTTTATAATCATTTAGATATATTTCTTCATATTTGATACTACGCCAGAATCTCTCAATTACGATATTATCGATACTTCGCCCTTTACCATCCATGGATATTTTAATATCATGTTTATTTAATATATCAACATGAGCTGACGCTGTATATTGTGAGCCTTGATCAGTATTCACTATATCAGGTTTAGGATATAGACTTAATGCTTCATTTAACACACTTGTTGTAAGTGATACATCCATTGTATTTGATAGTTTCCAAGATAATATTTTCTTGGTATTCCAATCAATAATTGCAGCTAAATAAACATGACCTCGTTCAAGTTTAATATATGTAATATCTGTACTCCATACTTTATTTGGAGTATCAATAATTACTTGATTTTTATCATTTTTAAACTCTTTCAATAAGTATGGATATTTATAATGTTCTTTATTTGGTATAGTGGTCTTCTTTGTAGGATATATCGCTCTTATCCCTAGATATTGATAGATTGTTTTGATCAACTTTCTACCTACAAAGAATCCTTCATTTTCTAATGCAGTTAGCATTCTTCTTGTTCCATAATATGGAAACTCTGAGTATATATCATTAACCATATTTAATAGTGTAATATCTTCATCACTACTGAACTTTTGTACAGGTATATAATATAATGATGACTTTGAAATATTAAGTGCTATACATTGTTTATTTAGGGAGAGTTTATGCTCAGAATCTACAAAAGTCTTACGACTCTTAGATGAGACCAAGCTTACGAGCTTTCCCTCTAGGAAATCTCTTTCTAATGTTAATTCACCAACTTTTTTAGCCATGTTATCTTTATCTTTTTGTAAAATTTCTATCTCAGTTTTATACTCTCTTACCACCGAACTTTTATCAAATGCAAGTGACATGTTTTCTAAAAACTGTTTTTTCCAGTTTTTTAAACTTACTGGTAAAACTTCGTAATGACTTGCAATCTCATTTATAGTTTTCTCTGCCTCTAAAACCTCAAGAACTAACTTTGATTTAAATTCTGCACTATATGTTTTTCTTTTTGTACTCATTTTTATTTATCCCTATATTTTGTATTTTATTCTATCATTTAGAATAAGAATACTTGGTTAACTGGTTTGTTTTTCTAGGGACATTATAAACTTCATATTAGTGCAGTAGATGGAGATATACCAATAGCAGCATTCTATTCAGGTGCAAATGTTCATGATAGTTCAGTAGCACTTCCACTTATCAATGAAACTGGTAAAAGAGTGATGTATCTTCGTGATTTACTTGATGCTGGGTATGACAGCGATATAATTAGAGAGTTTTCTGAAAAACTAAATCATAAAGCAATTATAGATATAAATCCCAAGAACTCAAAAGAATTAAAACAAAAGATTCAACTTATCAAAGATGAAAAAGTAAAATTTGAATTTTTAAATTTACCTAAATCATCAGATGAACACCACTACAATCAAAGAAGTATGGTTGAAAGAGTAAATAAATATTTAAAAGATGACTTTGGATGTAATACAATTTATTATCAAGGAGCTACAAAAGTAGCTTCTGTTTTATCATTTGGAATTTTATCTGTTTGTATTCATCAAAGTTTAAAACTCATTACATGACTTTTATTAAAAATAATAGAAAAATCTTCAATTTTATAGTCAAAACCATAAAGTATGGAGAAAAAATATGATTTTTTAAGAAATTTACTAAATTTAGTGTAAACTACGCAAAGAAAAATAAATAATCATTTTTTTAAAACTAAAAATGATGAAAATAAAAAATTAGCTATTGAGTATTATTGAATTTGCAAGCGGCTCTCTATAATAGATTTTAATAAATTAAGACCTATATTAAAGAAGAATGGAACAGGAAGTAAAAATGTATGTGGAGTACAAGCATATGATCAAATATTAATGTTTAAAATCTTACTTGTCCAGTTTCACCACGTTATGGTTGCCTAGTTACATAAATAAGAAAGTGATAGCTTAACAACATAATTGTAAAATCTTTACAGCAAATAAGGATTTTAAAAATGCCACAAGTCTATCACTCTAATGCCAGAACAAACCAGCATGTAAGAGAAATAATACAACAATCTAATTTAACAAATGTTGAATTAGCAAATAATTATAATGTGAATGTTAAAACTATCGCCAAGCATAAAAATAGAGATTTTTTAAATGATAAAAGTTCAAGACCAAAAAGAATCCATTATGCTCTAACACCTTTAGAAAAAGAGTTAATTAAAGTAGTCAGAACAATGACTTGGATGGAGTTAGATGACTTAGCAGATACAATCGTTGATATTATTCCAAATGCAAATAGAAGTAATGTTTATCGTACTTTAAAAGCCTTTGATATAAACAGAGTTCCACAAGAGCAAAAAGAAAAAGCTAAAAAGTTCAAAGAGTATGAGCCTGGTTATTTACATATAGATGTAACTTATTTACCAAAGTTTGACAAGCAAAAATATTACCTATTTGTAGCAATAGACAGGGCTACAAGGCTACTTTACTATAAAGTGTATGAGAATAAGACAGCAGCAAATGCAGTATCTTTTCTAAAAGAATGTAAAGAATTTTTTCCATTTTACTTAACACATATTTTAACAGATAATGGACTGGAATTTACTGATAAGTGGGCAAGAGGAAAAGGATTTGTAAGTGGTAATCATAAGTTTGATGTAGAGTGTAAAGATGATGAGATAGAACATAGGCTAACAGCTCCATACACACCTCAAACTAACGCAATGGCAGAAAGAGTAAACGGAACTATTAAAAATGCTACAATTAAAGCAGAAGAGTATGACAATATTGATGATGTTAAAAAAGATTTAAATAAATTTTTGATATACTACAACTTCAATAGAAGACATGGTTCTTTAAAAAAAGAATTAAAAGTAAGAACTCCATTTGATGCAGTTCAAAGTTGGTTTCAAACGAAACCTGAAATATTTAAGATTTTACCAGATGTGTTTCAACATATTGCTTTTGAAATGGTACAACGTGGTGAAACTTGACACTTAACTATATAATTACCAATCTGTTCTGATGGTTTAAAATAGTTTTCTAAATTTATACCTCCAACTCTCATATTAGTACATAAGTTGAGCAAAATAGAATAAAAATGAAATAGGGTATCATTTGTATAAGAAAGATAGGATACATATTTTGCATTTTTTAAATTTTTGCTTGAATATAAAGATTTCAAATATTCATCATGATGATAAATAATACCCTCATTTAACACAACAATTAAATTTGTAGAATTTTCTTGAATATTATCTTTTTCCCACTGTTTAACATTTTCAACTAAACTTTGTAGTGAATTGTTTTCTAAAGAATATGCAAAAATCATACCAAAAGGTTTTTCTCTTGGCGAGTATGTTGTTGAAAATCCAGATGATTGTTTTATATGGTTGTCAGCAGTAAGTGACTTGATTGATTTTATATTATCAAGTGCTTTAAATAACTCTTTTTTTGATAAAGATGATTTAACTTCAATTACTCCATAGATAGATTCAATTGGATAAACTTGAATATTCTCATCATACAGCAATGATACACTATCAAATTGGTCGTAAAGAATTAAATCACATTGTTTTGATACATCTCTTGTATGCCCTATAATTTCTCCACTTCCAATCCCATATCGCTTAGGAAGTCTACCTGAATTTAAAAAATATTTGAGTGCATTTTCTCTATATGTACCTTTACTACCATTATGATTTATTTCTGATGATATTTTAAAATCATTCTCTAGTTTTGAGCTTATACCTCTAAAAATTTTCTTTAAATCCATTTATGTAACCTATGATTATATCTGACTAAATAATAACATAATGTATGTCAATAAATCATTTATCATATAGTATTACTTTGTAATTTTATCAAATCTGCATAATCCATATTATCAGCTTTTTTCAAAGCACTTATATAATCATCTCTATGTAAATTTTCTTTTGATAACAAATTTTCATTCCATTTTGTTGGCTCTAATCCATTTTGCTTTAAATAGATATTTGTCAACATTCTTGACCACCTGCCATTACCATTTTTAAATGGATGTATTTGTACTGCTCTATGATGAAGTCTTGAAGCTATTTCTATGACATCAAAACTTTTATTTTGTTCCCAATATTCAAAATCATCTACAAGCTTTTTTAGCTCTGTACTTACTAGGAGTCTGTCGGATACACATCTAAATATTTTTCAATAAAAAACTCGTGATATACCCCTTGTATAAGGGCTTAAACATTAATATTTAGCTATAATTACATCTATAAAATAACTTAAAAAGTATCTAAATGAATAAATATATATCTTATGATAGAGATCAAGCTTATCTCTTACCACCATCAATTAAAGATTGGCTACCTCAAAATCATCTTGCAAGATTTATTGTTGATATAATAGATCAACTTGATATATCAAGTATAGATAAACAGTATAGTGGAAGATCTGGTAAACAAGCATATCATCCAAAGATATTACTTGGATTATTATTTTATGGATACTCTACAGGTATCTTTTCCAGTAGAAAGTTAGAGAATGCTGCATATGATTCTATAGCATTTAGATACATAGTCAGTCCTGAAAAAACCACTCATAAGTAAATGGTGCTACTTTTTTATCAGGTTTAATTGATAGATACTTTAAAGTAGCTTTTGTGATATTTTTTGCTTCATAAAAATATATATCTTGTAAAGTATATTGTTTAGATGTATCAAGTTTTAATCCTGATATATCATCTGTATATGTTGCACCTTTTATTTTAGTTGTATCTTTCATATTTTATATTAACTTGCCCATAAATTTTTTTGATAAACTCCTGTTAAAAACTGTTCTTTTGTATCTTCTATTAAAATGTTTAGATTGTTCTTTTCTAAACCTTGCATTTCTAAAGATGATGTGTCTTGCACTAAGGATACAATATATAATGCTTTTTGTTCAGCTCTTTTATTTTTTAAAGTATCTATATCAATCATTTCATTACCTGCAAAATCTAACCCTAATAAGTTTGTGATTTTCTCAACTGTACTAAGTTTAACATCATCGCCAGAAAAAAATCTTGATATGGTTCTATACCCAAGATTTGAAAGTTGTGAGAGATTATCAAGTGTAATTCCAATTTCTTCTTTTCTAATTTTTACTTTTTGTAGTAAATGTAATCTAGTCATAATAAACACCTTAAAATTAAATATACAATCATTATGCCATAAGTGGCTATAAAAATCAAGTTTATTTTTGGCTTTTTAAAATATGTTGATTATATGATATTTGTTTATATACTTTTTAAAAATATATAAAACTCACTTAATTCATTTAAATCTATTTGTGATAAATACTTTTCAAATGTTCTAATATTAAAGTTCTTAGGGATACCATTATAAAAAAATATAAAATTAAATTAAAGCCTCAGTATAATTATTGAAAATAATTAAAGAGATTAGTTAATTTTAAGAAATTTAGTAATAATTTAGAATGATTAAAGTGGTTTTTAGGCTTTAAACTGCCTCATCTTTATAAATTGGATTCTATGAATCCTTTTTCTTTTTATAAAAAATATCATTTCCATTACTATCTTTAAAATATAATTTTTCATCTCCTACTTCTTCTATAGTATATGTTTCTTGTTCTAATATCCCATTTTTACGAAAAGTAAATACAATTTGTGCATCAGTAATAATTTTCCATTTTTGATACGTCTTCTTAGAATGACCTTTTGATTCAGCTTTTCCATCTTTATGGAGTATTAGTTCATATGAACCCATTTTTTCACTTGAAATCCATGTACCAGCTATAAGATAAAATAAAAATTCAGATTGTTCAGACATTGATAAATCATGAAACCAATATGAAGTCTTAAGAGAAAATAAAAATTCAGATTGTTCAGACGGAAGAATAGGCTCAGTAATTATTTTATATAATAAAATTTCAGCTTCAGTCATTGTATGAAATCCATCAGAAGGAGCTGCTTTAAGTGTAACCCAATAAAAATCTTCTGTCCCTAACATTTCTTTTACATAGTTTTTATTAAAATCATGTGATGGGTCATTTTTGGGTAAATCTACAAAATCAATAAATCCATCACTTGATGAATGAATATTTATTTCTGCTCCTCTTTCCATAGTTCTTTTTACTCCTGCAAGGAAAAAATCAACTCCTCCAGAGGAAATAACAGAACTACTGGTTATATGAGTATTAAGTCCTCTTTTACGAACTAAATTCCCAGCCATTATTGCTCCTCTTTCAGTATCTACTGAACCATCAATCTGGACAGGAACAATAGTTTTTATATTTGGATTATCATCTAAAATTTCTTTTAATTGTGAAGGTGTTTTAGTATTGATGTCTCCCCACATATATAATCTTTCATTATCTACATTAAAAGAACTAGTAGTGATAGTGTTGATATAAAGACCTTCCCATATTAATATCAACTGCATACCAGAAGTAATCACTAATATTGATATCAATGCTAGTGATATGATAAAAATTCATATACGGTATATCTTTTGCTTTAAAAACATTAATAATTTACCCATCACGCCCCAAAACAAACTCCCAATAATTCCAAAGAAAAAGAAAAAAGATGGAAAATTATTTAAAGATATTCCCCAATAATCAAAAAACATACTGTCTGTTATTCCCCATAAAAAAACAATAGGATAATCTATGATAAATATTATTCTTTGTAAAAATGAGGCATCGCTTAAAGCGAAAAGTCCCATTAATATGCTAATGATTATAAAATGGATGATTACAATCTTTTTAAAAAATGACAATTTTTTATTCATAATAAACTTATTTTAATAGATAATAACTTGGATTTCCTTGAACTACATAATTTAAAACCTTTATCGGGGAAGATTTCATTTTGAAAAATAAACCATAATATTAAAAATATTAGTGATTAAAATTTATAGTTTTCTAGCACAACTCTTTTATTTTATCCAACCTCAAGCTATATCTATAATAGCTTTAGATAATTTTTTAGGATTATGTCTAATATAATCACTTTCATCTAGAAAATCCCTTTCTATAACCTTGTAATCTTTAGAAGAAAAATCCATATCTTCTTTTAATTTTACTGGTCTTTTTCATTCTATCTTGTATTTAGCAACAAGTTTTTCTTTAATAGCACACCCATGACTAAGTCAGTATCCATTGTATTAGATATTCTCCATGATAATATGGCTTTAGAATACCAATCTATAATAGCTGCCATATAGACCATTCCCCCTTTTATTTTAATGTATGTTATATCAGTACTCCATACTTGATTTGCTCTTACTGTATCAAGTCCTCTAATTTTATATGAATGTTTAGGATGTTGTTTATCAGCCCAAGAAGTATTTGGTGGACGTACAGCTAGTACAGCTCTTAAACTTAACTGTTTACGATATTGGCGTACTGTATTGATACAGACATTGTATCCACGTTCTAATTGTCTAGTTTCACCACGTTATGGTTGCCTAGTTGTTTAGTCCCTAATTCTCATGGAGTCAGCTATTATTTTATAAAAGGAGTAGATTTATGGGAAATATACAACACTCTAATGCCAAGACGACGCCAAGAATTCGAAAAGAAATACAAGAGTCTCAAGAGACAATCACAGAGTTAGCTGCAAGATTGTCCCTTAATCCAAAAACAGTAACAAAATGGAAGAATGCCAATAGAATCACTGATAAAAAAAGTGGACCGACGATAGCAAGGTCAACAGTACTAAGTCAAGAAGAAGAACAAATAATTTGTGAGTTTAGAAGAGTTACCAAGTTTGCACTAGATGATGTTTTTATAGCCCTGATGGATGAGATACCTAAAATGACAAGGTCAAACTTACACAGATGCTTGCAACGTCATGGATTAAGCCGTTTGCCCAAAGAACCCCGTGATAAAACAGAAAAAAAGAAGTTCAAAGAGTATGATATAGGATATGTCCATATAGATATTTCAGAAGTTCATAGTGAAGAAGGCAAAGCCTATATGTTCGTAGCTATAGATCGTGCTACTAAGTATACTTATGTGGAAATTCATGAAAGAATGACTCAGGCTATCGCTTGTTCATTCTTAGAAAACTTTATACAAGATATACCTTTTAAAATCCATACTATTTTAACAGATAATGGAGCTCAATTTACTTATGCACTTCTAAGTGAACATTTAAGACCAAAAGATAAGATTCATCCTTTTGATATAGTATGCCAAAAGTATAAAATAGAACACCGTTTGACTAAGTTTAGACATCCCTGGACTAATGGTCAGGTAGAAGTGATGAATAAAGTTCTTAAAGACCATACTGTGAAACTTTTTCATTATGAGACCTTAAAAGCTCTAAAGTTACACTTGATGAGCTTTCTTCTTTTATACAATTATCAGAAAAAACTCAAAGCTTTAAAGTATAAAACACCTTATGATACAATGTCTCAAATATTCAGGAAAAACCCAGAGTACTTTAAGTTGAATCCTTTGAGTAAGTCTTTGGGACTAAACACCTAGTTACATAAATAAGAAAGCGATAGCTTAACAACATAATTGTAAAATCTTTACAGCAAATAAGGATTTTAAAAATGCCACAAGTCTATCACTCTAATGCCAGAACAAACCAGCATGTAAGAGAAATAATACAACAATCTAATTTAACAAATGTTGAATTAGCAAATAATTATAATGTGAATGTTAAAACTATCGCCAAGCATAAAAATAGAGATTTTTTAAATGATAAAAGTTCAAGACCAAAAAGAATCCATTATGCTCTAACACCTTTAGAAAAAGAGTTAATTAAAGTAGTCAGAACAATGACTTGGATGGAGTTAGATGACTTAGCAGATACAATCGTTGATATTATTCCAAATGCAAATAGAAGTAATATTTATCGTACTTTAAAAGCCTTTGATATAAACAGAGTTCCACAAGAGCAAAAAGAAAAAGCTAAAAAGTTCAAAGAGTATGAGCCTGGTTATTTACATATAGATGTAACTTATTTACCAAAGTTTGACAAGCAAAAATATTACCTATTTGTAGCAATAGACAGGGCTACAAGGCTACTTTACTATAAAGTGTATGAGAATAAGACAGCAGCAAATGCAGTATCTTTTCTAAAAGAATGTAAAGAATTTTTTCCATTTTACCTAACTCATATATTAACAGATAATGGATTAGAGTTCACAGACAAATGGGCAAGAGGAAAAGGTTTTGTAAGTGGTAATCATAAGTTTGATGTAGAGTGTAAAGATGATGAGATAGAACATAGGCTAACAGCTCCATACACACCTCAAACTAACGCAATGGCAGAAAGAGTAAACGGAACTATTAAAAATGCTACAATTAAAGCAGAAGAGTATGACAATATTGATGATGTTAAAAAAGATTTAAATAAATTTTTGATATACTACAACTTCAATAGAAGACATGGTTCTTTAAAAAAAGAATTAAAAGTTAGAACTCCATTTGATGCAGTTCAAAGTTGGTTTCAAACGAAACCTGAAATATTTAAGATTTTACCAGATGTGTTTCAACATATTGCTTTTGAAATGGTACAACGTGGTGAAACTTGACACTTTATAACTATAATAATAAGTTATAAATTAGCCTCCTGCTTCTTTGATTAAGTCAAAAATTAAAAAAAATTAATGAGTTTTTATTATGATAGTTTAAAAATTAATGATGAAAATTATAATAAATTATCTGAAATTGTGGCATAAGGTAACAGGTGCAAAAGAGAATTAGAATTTATAAAAAGTTGTCTTGTTTTTTTGGGGTATTATAGTTTGAGATTTATTCTCAACTTAGTATATTTTTTAAAGAGATTATGGCAAAATATGAGAAGTTATTAAAAAGAAACTGGTGGGTTTACATAGTTTATTTTACACTCTCAATTTTATATCAACTTACTTTCTTAAATACTTCAAAGTAGTATTAATAACATCATCATCATCTCTACTAGGGCTTTTTATTAATTCTTTTGTATCATCATTTTTTGTAAAACTTATATTCATTTCATATGAGCTTATGTTTTTTATACCTTTTTGTAAAGCTAGGATTTTTATCATTATTAGTTCTAAAAACTGTTTTGTTGGAATATCTGGTTTACTAAATCTATCTTCCATTTCTTCTTCTATTTTATATACATCATTTTTCTCTATAGTTTTACTAAGACGTCTGTATAACTCTAGTCTTACTCTATCTTCAACTATATAATCACTTGAAATATAAGCTGAAATTGCTAATTTTATATCAACTGTTTGAGTTTCTTTTTTTGTATCTCCACTTAGATTTGCAAGGACATTTTCTAACATCTTAAGATATAAACCATATCCTATTTGTTTTATATGTCCACTTTGAGCTTCACCTATTATATTTCCCCCGCCTCTTATTTCTAAATCTTGATGTGCTAAGGCTGTTCCACTTCCTAAGTATGAGTTTGATTCAAGTGCTACTAATCTTCTTATTGCATCTTGGGTGATTTGTTTTTTATCTTCTACTACATAATAACAAAACCCTTCTTTGTTACTTCGCCCTACTCGTCCTCGTAACTGATGTAAGTCTGCTATTCCAAATCTATCTGCTCCATCTATTATAATTGAGTTTGAATTTGGAAGATGAAGTCCTGATTCTACTATTGAAGTTGCTAATAAAATATCAAAGTCGTTATTTTTAAAACGTTCTAAAATCTTTTCTGATTCTGCTGGTTTTACTTTTGAGTGAATGATTTCTATTTTTATATTTGGAATTATTTCTAATAAGTCTTGTTTTTTTGCATCAATAGAAGCTATATTATTATGTACATAAAATAGCTGTCCTCCACGTCTTTTCTCACGTAAAACTATCTCTTTGATTAGTTTATCACTGTACTCTTTTACATAAGTTCGAACCCCTAATCTCTCACTTGGAGGAGTAAGAAGTGAACTCATACCTTTTAGTTTTGATAAGGCTAGGTTTAGTGTTCTTGGGATTGGAGTTGCGCTCATTGAAAAAATATGTACATCTTCTCTTAGATTTTTTAATTTCTCTTTTTGTTTTACCCCAAATTTATGCTCTTCATCTATAATAACTAAAGCAAGGTTTTTAGCAGTAATACCAAGTAAGGAGTGTGTTCCTATTACTAATTGTATTTCTCCTGCTTCTAAACTTTTTTTAATTTGAATTTTCTCTTTAGCACTTGTTCTTCCATCTAATTTAGCCATAGATATACCATAAGGTGCAAATCGTTCGCTCATACTATGATAGTGTTGTGTTGATAAAAGCGTTGTAGGACAGACAAATATAGCTTGATATCCATCTAAAATAGTTGCTAATATTGTATTCATAGCTACTTCTGTTTTTCCAAAACCTACATCACCTGAAAGAAGTCTATCCATCACTTTTCCAGAACTTAAATCAGCAAATATCTCTTTAACACTTTTTGTTTGATCTTTGGTATACTCAAAACCTGAACTTTTAGCAAACTCTACTAAAATATTTTTATTTATATTTATTTTTATACCATTTACAAGTTCTCTTGCAGCTGCTAGTTTTATGATATCATTTGCAATAGCAAATAGTTTCTCTTTTACTTTCTCTTTTAACTTAACAAAAGAGCCTTTTCCAAGCTTATCAACAGTTGCATATGAACTTCCATCAGCTATATATCTATCTATTAAATCAATATTCTCAACAGGTATAAGAAGTTTATCTTCTCCTGCATACATTACAATTACAAAGTCTCTTTTAGCACCCATTACAACAACAGGTTCTATTCCTTTGTATTGTCCAATACCATGTTTTTCATGAACTATATAATCATTTACTAAAAGCTCATCAAGAACAAGTTTTATTTTCTTTTTTCTTCTTTTTTTAATCTCTTTATTTAAAGAAATTATTACTTCTTTATCCCCTAAAATATTTACAATATAAGGTTCGAAAACATATTTTATTTTTTTATCACGTAACTCTAAATCAAATGATTTTACCTTGGCTTCAGTACTCGAAATAATAGTTATCTTTTTATCATTATGAAAAGAGATAAACTCTTTTACATTTGCAGGACTTATCTCTTTATAATTTTTACTATTAAAAATCTGTGGAGTTACTAAAAATTTCTCTTTATTAATTCTTTTTTCTTCAAAAACATAAGCTTCTTCTAGTTCTTCAAGAGCATCTTGGGTTATAAAAGAGTTTAAATGATTTGGAAGATATTCTCCTAGATCATCTAAATACCAAAATCCTAAAGAATGGATATCTTTAATAAAAGCATCACTTGAAACTGTTTGGATTTGTTCATTTATTTCTTGGAGTGATTTTTCATCTAAAGCTAAAAAAGCAGGAGTTATTTTAAAACTTTCTAATTCCTTTTTAACAGACTTTTGATCTTCTATATCAAACTCTCGTATTGATTCTACTTCATCATCAAATAAAGAGACTCTAAAACCTTTGTCGCAATCAAGGGGACAAATATCAATAATATCCCCACGAACAGATACTTCTCCCTCAGAAGTAACAATATCTACAAAGTAATATCCCCAGTTGTATAACTTTTGTTTAAACTCTTTTATATTAATTGTATCTGCAAAAGATATTTCAAAAAAGTCAAAACATTTCTCTTTAGGCATAGGAAAAGAGATAGTTCTAATAGGTGCTATTAAAATCTTATTCTGTTTTTTATATGAATAATACTCATTTAAGACTTTTGTAATATCTTGTAGTTCTGTTGAAAAAGATAATAAATCATCTCCAAAATTAGCTCTAAAATCTGCTAAAGCAAAAGCTTTATAACCTAAAAAAGAGATAATATCAGCTGCCATTGCAGCTTGTTTATCATCATTTACTATTAAAAGTTGACATTCTTTAAGTTTTTTATTCTCTTTTAGATTTTTTAAAAAGTCGTATATGTTATTCACTAATTATCTGCTTTGCTAAGTTTAAAATCATTTGTAGTTTTATCATAATAATATGAAGGGTAAGGTGTTTCATTTAATAAAAATATCAACATTGCAGAACTAAAACTATTTTTTTGAAGTCCTTTTCTAAATACTTCTAAAATATATGCTTTTGTTGCAAAAGTTGTAGTTGATGATTTTCCTATATAAACAAAGTTTTCACCTTCAACAAGAGAAAAACCCTCTTTTTTAATATGTTTTTCAAACTTTTCTTTATCTACTAATCCATCTGCGTCTAATAATATTAATACATCTATTTGATCCAACTTATTTTTTCCTCACTTATTTTATAAATATACATATCATTCTTTCTAAACTCTAAGGCTTTATTAAATTTATTTTCAGTCATTCTAAATTTTTTCTCTCTAATTAAATATATCTTCAATACTAAATTGTGTAAGCGTATCAATAGTTATTAAATAGTTTTCTAAACTCTTTAATAACGCAGGATAGGTAAAATCTATACCTCTTTGTATCTGTTTACCACTTAGATTAATAAGTATTTTTCTTACTTTTATATCATTTGATATTTTCTGATTTTAATTCACTCTTTGAAATATGTTTTTTATAATCTAAATACAACCAATCAGACATAGTTAAAACAAATTTATTACATTGTTGTACCATCTTACTTTTTAATGTATCAGCTATTGGTTGAAATAACTTCTTTGTAGTAACATTAGAATTATTAAAAAACCTCCAAGATGCTTGTACTTGAGATATAGCATCATCTTTCATTAATAGTTTTTTCTTGCATTTTTTTATAACTTCTAGCTAAAATATTTTTTCTTTTTTTAATCTATTATCCATCAAATTATAATAAATAATTATATCTAAATAGTATTTTAAAAGAGGTTAGATATAAGATTTATTTGATAATTTATATAGATATTTTAGTTTTATTATTTAAAGAAATAACTTTGAAACTTTAGCTACTTTTTTGGCTTTTATTTAAATTTATAGCTGTGTAGAGAGGTATTAATTTAAAGTTAAATAAAGTTATTAAAATAATAGGTATGAATAATTTTTGAATTAAGATTTTATAATTTTTCAAAACAATATTAAATGTATTTAATATTGTTCTTTTTTATTATATCTTATTTTTAATATCTTGCAAAGCCTCTATTTTTTTTAGATATATCTCTTTTTTTGATTCTACAAAATCCATTCTATCTTGATTTATTTCTAAATATTGTTTTTTTGAGTATTGAATAATTTTAAATAAGTAGTTTCTTTTTGAAGTTAAAAAATCTTCAATTTTTTCAAAGCCAAAGTTAGATTTTAATTTTGGTAAAATCTCATCTTCTCTTGGGTGATAAACTGAGAATCTAGTGGGTTCTTTTTCGTATAAAAGTACTGACTCTGCAATTTGTTGTTCAAAATGTGCAATAGTTGCTTGTGTTGTTTGAATATATGAATATGATAAAGCTCCATTAAAATATGCAAACTTTTTACGTAAGGCTGAAATATTTTCTAAAATTGCTCTATGATATTGTTTTAATATATTTTCATATACTTTTGCAGCAAAATGTCTAGTTGTTGAAAACTCAGCATCAGAAGCTATTTCTCTATGTTTTTTTATAAGTTCGTAAGGCTCTTGCCATCTATGTACTCTATTTTTAATATTTCGGTAAACTGATCTATATGCTTCATCTGAATTTATTTCAATTAATTTAAGTTGTTTAATAGTACGTTTAAACATTTTATCAATTGTTTGATCATCATAAAATAGATTTTTGTACACATTATCTGAATCTATCCAATAAGTTTCATATTCGATTTTCTCAAAATCATCTTTACTTAAAAAACCATCTTTTTCTTCATATCTATATGCTTTTTGTTTTTTTATGCTTTGATACGTTTCATGTGAAATTTTTTCCATAATTACTTCAAGCGAATTATATATTCCGAATAACTCTTTTGAGTAGGTTTTATGAATACTGTCAAAATCTTTTAATATATCATCTTGAGCAGTATGTAATATTTCTACTAGAGAGTTATAAACTCCTATAATAGTATTATACTCTTTAATCAAAATATCACATATTTGTTTTAAATCTTTTTTAATAGCAAACTCTTTAGATTCAGCAGCTTGTGGTCTGATTGTATTATTGATAAAATCTAGTACTTCTTGGATATTTGATTCTTCTAAAAGTTTTGTATTCCTAGCAGTATCACTATTTTTAATTTTACTTATTTTACTTTTAAAAGTATTAAACTCTTTTACAAAAAAATCTAAAGAATCAATATCATTATTTTTTAAATTATTTTTAAACTCTTTTACAAATTTATCATATTCATCACTGATTAAAATATCTTTATGGTGAGCTCTTGATTTAAGTGCCATTTTTGCAGATATTGGAGTTACTTGAGAAAAGTATTTCCAAAACTTATCTTTTACATAATTTATTGTTGTTTGAATTTGTTCTTCATTAAATTTATCTTTTTGATTTAATACACATAAAGATTTGTTTTTAAAATGTTCCATATACTCTTCTAAAACTTCAGCTTCAGACATCTTACCTGCATTATCAATTAATGTAAGCCAAATAATTCCTCCAACATCTCTTAAAACTTTTCTTGTAGTATCTGTATCATTTTGAGATTGTGAATTAAGCCCTGGGGTATCTACAAAAGATATATCTTTTAAAATATCCATTGGAGCATATAAAGTAAGATATTTTATATCATTTATTTCATTTTGTCTTTGATCTGTAAAATCAGAGATGGACTCAATTGGAGCATATTCTTGAGCTCCGGAATAATAAGTGATTTTTAGTTTATACTCTTCCCCATAATTAATAAAATTTACTTTTGAAGTAACAGGAGTTATTCCTGTTGGTAAAATGTTACGTGAAAGTAGAGCATTTAAAAAGGTAGATTTTCCAGAAGAAAATTGTCCAATAATTGCGACTTCCATAGGATATCTTGCTCGTCTAATCTGTTTATCTAAAATTGATTTTAATTGAATTGACGGTAAAAATTTATCATCTAAAAGTTTAGAGCTAATTCGTTTAATATCTCCTATTAAACCTTTTTCAAATTCTTCTTTTTTTTGTATAAATTTTTGATTATACTCTTTTACAAAACTACTTAAAATACTCATGATTTAAGTTCTTTGTTTATTATTTCAAGTTTTTTTATTTTTTTATGGATATTAATTGTTTCTTCATCTTTATTTATCTCATTTTCTTCAAATGTTCTTATTTTATCTTGAAGTGATTTCTCATCTTTTTTTAATTTATGTTCAAAAACTTTTAAAGGTTCAGCTAATTCTTTAAAGAAGTTTTCAATTAAAACTTTTGAAATCTTTATTGCTTTTTCTTTTATATTTTTATCAATTGAAGTAAACTCTTCTTTAATAAAAACTTCTATATTTCTATCAAGTTCTTTAAGTTTATTTGCTTTGCTTTTACTAATTTCATTTATAATTTTAGAGATTAAGACATCATTTGAAGAGCTTAGAAAACCTGTTTTAAAATCATCTTGAAAAAATCCAATGGCATCAAAATTATCATTTTTATGTCCTATTATAAAACCTAAATCTTGGTATTTTTGCTCACAAGTTTCACCAATTATTTGAGATTTTTTAATAAATTTATATCTATAATCTCTAATTATATCAATTATTCCATCTTTAATTGCAGTTTCAATTATAGTTTGTATTCTTGAACTCTGAGGTCTTTTTTTAGTTTTCTCAAAAGAGTATTTTACATCAGAAAAAACTCTTTGTTTGATTAGATTTTGTAAATCTATTAATTCTGTACTTAAAAATGTTTCTAAAGTATCTATATAATTTTTTGCATCTTGGGTATATGAATTAATATCATCATTCATTTGAGAAAAATTTCTTTCATTTGTGATTTTTTGTTTGTTAAAAACTTCTAAGTCTAATTCTAACTCTTCTTTTGATTTTGATAAAAGTATTAATTCATAATTAAAAGACTTTAATTCTTTTTCTATTGTTTTAACTACTTGTATTTTAGAACTTTTTATAATCAAATTAGATTTACTAGAATTACTTCCAAATAGCGTTTCATCCAGATACTCTTCAATATCTAAAATACCAGTATCTTCTAAATTATATCCAGCTTCTATTGCCTCTTTACTTCTTCCTGTTCTATGTAATAATGCCATTTTCCCAGATATTGGAATAAACTGAATATGACTTAAAATATAATCTAACTTACTATCCTTATTTTGAGCTTTTAATTGTGCCTTAATAGAAGATTTTGTGTAGTTAATAACTTCTTCTAATTGTACTTTTGAAACAGTATCGGCTCTTGTGATTACAATTAGTAGTTTTGTGATATTTTGATAAAGTAGAGCATCAATTATAAATCCTATATCTTTTAATGTAGCACTTTGAGATACATTCATTAAATGAAGCATTAAATCACATTGGGCTAAATACTCTTTTGTAATCTCTTCTCTTTGAATAACAGGATCATCAAGTCCTGGAGTATCAACTATTTCTATTCCTTCGGCTAAGAAGTTTAAATCTGATTTTAACTCAACATATTTAATTAAATTACACTTTTTACCACTAGTTTCTACTGAAGTATAAGCTGCTAAATTATTAATATCTACTTTTTCATTATAAGATTCTTCTTTGATTAAAGTAGATAATTCATCTCCAAATATTCTTTCAGTTTCAGCTACAAATTCTTTTATAGATTCTAATTCAAGAGCTGCTTTTTTAATTCTATCCCATTCGTTTTTATTCCAATAAAATACGTTTGCTTCAGGGTGTCCATATTTTACAATAGTTAAATTTGCAGTTTCAGGAACAACTGCACTTCCTAATATTTCTTGTCCCATTAAGGCATTTAACATTGTAGATTTACCAGCATTCATAACACCAGTAATCCCAATTGAGAATTTTTGATTATCTAAGTAATTTAAAGTTTCGTCTAACTCATTTTTAAAATCTTGCGTATTAAATAAATCTTTTAATTCTGCAATTAAATCATCAAGTTCAAGCCTAGCTTCTTTAAAAGGTTTTTTTTCTTCAATTTCTAAGTCATCTTCAACATCTATTTCATCATCGCAAATTGCAAGTTCTTTTGGATCAAATAGAGAAATTAATTTTTTATACTCTAAAGTAGTTAATATATTTTCTTTTTCTAGATATTTAAAGCTTTTATGCATTTGATCAATTTGGCAATTTTTAGTATCATTTTGAATTGTTTCTATTATTGAATATTGCAGTTGATACAACTCTTCAAGATTTATGATTTCATGATCTGTTATTTTAAGAGCAAGCTTTTTAAAACTATCTAAAGTAATAAATCTTTCATAATTTTTCCTAGTTGAACACACAATTAATGCTGCAATATCAAAAAAATTATCACTATGCTTTTTTTTAATAGTTTCATATATTGTTGTTTGTTCTATGTTTTTACCATGGTAAAGAAGAAAATAATCATTTGTTAAACTCAAAAGTGACCTCCAATAGTTTGAAGTTATTTACTTTTATATGAGAGGATATCCTCTCATATAATTATCTAAGTGCTACTAGTTTTCTTCTTAAGTATGCAATCTTATTTTGTAATGGCAAATGTTTAGGACAATGATCTTCACAAGCAAGTAATGACATACAACCAAAAATTCCATCATCATCACCAACAAGCTCATAAAAGTCTTCTGCTATTCTTTTATCATGAGGATCTACTTCAAATCTTGCAATTCTGTTAAGTCCAACAGGACCTACAAAATCTGGTCTCATTAGAAGTGTTCCACAAGAAGCAACACAAATTCCACACTCAATACAACGATCTAGTTCAAAAGTTTCATCCGCAACATCTGGATCAACTCTTTCTTCCATTTTTGAAATATCAGTTACTTTTTCAGTTACAATCCATGATTCAACTCTTTTAGACATATCATCCATCCATTTACCAGTATTTACTGATAAATCTTTGATAAGCTCAAATGCTGGCATTGGAAGAAGTGTTAATTTTCCTTCTGGGAAATTAGCAATTAATGTTCTACACGCAAGTACTGGCTTCCCATTTACTATCATTCCACAAGAACCACAAATTCCTGCACGACATACAAAGTCAAAAGATATATCAGGATCATACTCTTCTCTAATTTTCATTAATGCAATAAAAAGAGTCATCCCTGGAGTCTCTTCTAATTTAAAATCAACATAATGAGGTTTAGAAACCTTCGATCTTGGATTAAACTTAAGTACTGATATAGTTATTTCTCTACCTTTTTCTATACTCATTATTTATCTCCTGCTCTTTTGTTTAATTCTCTATAATTCATAGGTAAATCAAATGGCATCAAGGCATCTTGAATAGCGTGTCTATCTTTTCCATCTGCTTCCATTTTTTCTTTAATTTCATCAACTTCTTCTTGTCTAACAGCTGAAGTTTCATTTTCAATAATCATGCCTTTGGCACCATATCCTCTAAATGCTGGAGGCATTTCCATTTTCATGATATCTAATTCTTCATATGTAATTGTAGGTTGAGTATCAGAAGCATTAGGCCAAGAAGTTAAAGTTCTATTTAACCAATTTGCATCATCTCTTTTAAGATAATCTTCTCTATAATGAGCCCCTCTTGATTCAGTTCGTTCTCGTGCACCTTTAGCTACACAAAGAGCAATTTTTAACATTTTAGGAACTCTATATGCTTCTTCAAGTTCAGGATTACCAACTCTTTGCTTAGATTTTACATTGATTTGTTTAGTTTTTTTAAGTAACTCTTCAAGCTCTAATACAGCTTCTGATAAGCGTTCTCCATCTCTAAAAATTCCAACTTTATTATCCATTAGGTTTTGCATTCTATTTTTAATTCTAAAAATATCTTCAATTCCATCATATGCTAACACAGTATTTAAATAAGCATCTTGCTCATCTAAAAAATTTTGGATAGTTGCTGTTCCTATTATAATATCATTATCTAAACAATAATCAGCAAAATAATTACCAATAATCATACCAGCAACAACTGTTTCAGAAACACTGTTTCCTCCAAGTCTATTAAATCCATGCATATCCCAACAACAAGCTTCACCACAAGCAAAAAGCCCAGATAGTTTTTGTGATTCTCCAGTTTTTTTAGTTCTGATTCCACCCATAGAATAATGTTGCATTGGTAAAACAGGAGCCCATCCTTTTTTACCCTCATCAGCAGGATCAATACCATTAAAGATTTGACAAATTTCTTGAACATCTCTTAAGTTTTTTTCAATATGCTCTCTACCTAAAATAGAGATATCTAACCAAATATGATCTCCATAAGGTGAAGGAACACCTTTTCCATTTCTAATATGCTCAATCATTCTTCTTGAAACAACATCTCTTGAAGCAAGTTCTTTTTTCTCAGGTTCATAATCTGGCATAAATCTATGACCATCTACATCTCTTAAGATTCCACCATCTCCTCTGCAACCTTCAGTTAGTAAAATACCTGATGGTACAATAGGTGTTGGGTGAAATTGAACTGCTTCCATATTTCCTAAAGTTGCAATTCCAGTTTCAAGTGCAATAGCTGCACCAATACCTTCACAAATTACAGCATTTGTAGTTTGTTTAAACACTCTTCCATATCCACCTGTTGCTATGCAGGTACCTTTTGAAACATAAGCTTCTAGTTCACCAGTAATTAAATCTCTAACAATTGCTCCATAACATCTATTGTTTTCATGAATTAATGAAATTGCTTCTTTTCTATCTCTAATATCTACATCAATTTTAAGTGCTTCATTTGCAATACCAAATAACATTGTATGTCCAGTTGCATCAGCAGTATAACATGTACGCCATTTCTTTGTACCACCAAAGTCTCTTGACATAATTAATCCATGTCTATCAGAATCTTCAGTAATTGTTGTTTTTTTAGCATTAATTACAGCTTCTCGTGCGCCCTCACGTACTCTAGTCCATGGAACCCCCCAACCAGCAAGTTCTCTAATTGCTTTTGGTGCAGTATGTACAAACATTCTTGCAACATCTTGATCACATCCCCAGTCACTTCCTTTGACAGTATCAGAAAAGTGTAAATCTTCATTATCACCATCTGACATTTTTGAGTTACCTAGAGATGCTTGCATACCACCTTGTGCAGCAGCACTATGTGACCTTTTAACAGGAACTAATGATAAAACAATAGTATTTAAACCTTTTTTTTGTGTAGCAATAGCAGCTCTAAGACCTGCTAGTCCTCCACCTATTATTAGTGCATCACAGTAATTGATTTTCATTATGCAACTCTCCCCGTATTAATTTTATATTCAATAACTTTTGCAGTAGGTTGATATCTTTCACCTTGTTTATCTGCATGATCCATACCAATTTTCATATAAGCAGCTAGTGTTGTAAACCCTAAAATTAAGAAAAAGTAAGTTAAACCTTTTTTCCATTTTTTTAATTTAATTCTTGTTGCTTTTGGATTTTTACCATCAAACCATCCCCATTTTACAGCTAATCTATAAAGACCAATTGTACCATGAAATTCAACTGCTAAAAGTAATAAAATATATAAAGGCCACATCCACTCAGACCACACTCTATCAGCACTTGCATAAGGACCGATTGCATCTGAGTTTGTCATAATAATAAAAAGATGAATTGAACCTAAAAAAAACATCGCAAAACCAGTAAAAGCTTGTGTAAACCAAAGTTTCGTATCTTCATGATTCATACTATTCGCATGTGCTTTCATTACTTGATATTGTCTAAAATTTCCAGGAAGTTTTCTCATACCCATTGCTGCATGAGTAATAAATATTGCAAAAATTACAAATGCCAAAATACTAACTAATAAAGGGCTTCCCCCTTTAAAAATAAAACTTGCTTCAAGAAGTTTTGTTACACCATACATAAAATCTTTAGAAATTAAAATAGATGACACTAATAACATATGTCCCCACATAAAAAGACCTAGAATAAGTCCAGTTGCACTTTGTAAATAATCAAGTTTTGCTGGTGTTCTACTCTTTTTTCTCTCAATAGTTACGCCTAAATAACCTTCTAATAGGTCACTCATTTGATATCCTTTCGGTATAAATTAATAGCATTAAGTATAGCGAAAAGGTACTTATATAATGAAATTATGTGTATTATGTTACAAATTAACTCATCATTATTTCAAGAATAGTGATTGAATTACTTGCTGTGTAATATTAATTAAAATATCTATATTTAATATAGGAATAAAGAAAATAATTGCACTTCCTACTCCACCTAAAACTGCAATAATTGCTAAAAATGCAATTGCATATGTTGAAATTCTTTTATCATTAAAGTCATTACTAAGACACTCTTCTTTTGTAGGATAAAAATACATCATCGCAATAAGTTTAAAGTAATAATAAACTGATATAAATGTTGCAATAATTGCTAGAATTGTTAAGGCTGCATATCCTGCATTTATAGCTTCAGTAAATACATAAAATTTACCAATAAATCCAATTGTTGATGGAACTCCTGCTAGTGAAAATAAAAATATTGTCATCATTGCAGCTAGAAATGGTCTCTCTTTTCCTAAACCTTTAAAATCATCATAAGTTACTCTCATTTTTCTGTCAGAAATAATATGTGAAATAATACCAAATGATCCAAGTGCTGATAATAAATAAGCAATTAAATAAAATACAATTGAATAGGCACTATAAATATTTTGACCTAATGAAATAATCGCTAATAACATATATCCTGTATGAACTATCGAAGAAGCTGTAAGCATCCTTTTTACAATATTTTGAGTAATTGCTAGCCAAGTACCAAAAACTAATGTAAAAATTATAATTACATAAATAATAGAATCCCAGAAGTCTAAAATAGGAGCAATATCTTGCAACATCATTCTTAAGAAAAATGAAAAAATAGCAATTTTAAATGTTGAGGCCATATATGCAGTAATAATCATAGGTGCACCTCTATAAACATCAAGTACCCAAGATTGGAAGGGAAATGCTGCAATTTTGAATAAAAATGTAAATAAAATTAAAGTAACACCAATATATACTAAGGTAAGTTCACTGCTATCATGACTTGAAATAAATGAAGATATTTCAGATAAGTTTGTACTTTGAGTTCCCCCATAAATAAGTACAACACCTAATAGATAAAAAGCTCCAATGAAAGATCCAAGGACTAAGTATTTAAATATTGCTTCAACTCTTTTACTATCTTCAGTGTTGTATCCAACCATAATGTAAATTGCAAAAGAAACAATTTCAAGTGCTGTATAAGCAGTTATAAGTTCATTTGCATTCGCTAATAACATCATCCCAAATAGAGCAAACATTAAAATAGAGAAAAATTCACCTTTAAAGTATGATCTAGCACGGAAATAATTTTCACCAATTAATAGTGTTAATAATGTACCTAAAATTAATAAAATATTAAAAAAGTTTGAAAAAGTATCAAAAATTATAACATTATTAAAAAGTTCGTTATATGGTCTAAGTGAATATAGTTCACCAAATGGAATAAAAGTTAAAATTAATGCCAAGATTAGTGCTATTGAAGATACAATAATATATAACTTTGTACTAAATCTATCTTCATACATACTCATTAGCATTAATAAAACGGCCGAAATTAAAATTATTATGGCAGGCAATAGATGTATTAGCTCACTCATTTTGTTGCTCCAACTTGTAAAATATCATTTAAATAATGTGTAACTGTTGGTTCAAATTTATCTATGAACACATCTGGATAAATACCCATTACAAATACTAAGATAATCCAAGGTGCAAGCCCAATTATTTCTTTGATTTTTAAATCTCTAAATTTTAAAGCTTCTCCCCTTCTATCTTGTAGAATAGCTCTTTGAAACATCCATAACATATACGAAGCACCAATAATAACTGTAAGTGCAGAGATATAACCTAAGGTATGGTTAAACTCATATATTCCAAAAATAATTAATAATTCTGCAACAAATCCATTTGTTCCAGGAAGTCCAATATTTGCAAATAACATAATTGCAAAAATAACTGTAAAAATAGGGGCACCTTTTGCAAGTCCTCCTAAATCTTTAATTGTTTTATATCCAGTTTCCTCATATATTAAACCTACAAGTAAAAATAAAGCTCCAGTTGCTATTGCATGTGCAATGATTAAATATAAAGCTCCATTTATACCAAAGGCATTTAATGAAAAGATTCCAGCTGCAATAAAACTTAAATGTGATGCAGACGAATATGCAAACATTCTTTTTATATCATCTTGCATTAATGCTGCAATTCCAAAGTATACAAGTCCAAATAATCCAATAGCTACAAACCAAGTTGAAAATTCAACATAAATTTCTGGAAAAATAGGAATTAAAAATCTTACAATTGCATAAATACCTAATTTCGCCATAATCGAAGATAGTAAAAAAACTGCACCAGTAGGTGCATTTTTATATGTATCCATTATCCAAGTATGTAGAGGGAAAATAGGAATTTTAATTGCAAATGCAGAAAGGAAAGCCAAAAATAGCCATATTCTTTCATTATAACTTAGAATTGTAATTTTTGTTAAATTATCATATTGGAAAGACCATGTTCCAAATTCAGTATGGTATGCAACCCCTAAATAAACTATTGCAATAAACATTAATAAAGAACCAGCCATCGTATAAATTGTTACTTTAATAGTTGTGAATATTTTATTTCCTGATCCATAAATACCAATCATTAAGAAAATAGGTAATAACATTACTTCCCAGAAAAAATAAAATAGTATAACATCTAGTGACAATAAGGTACCAGTAACACCTGTTTGAATTAATAACATATT
This sequence comes from Halarcobacter sp., assembly GCA_965243765.1. Classification (GTDB taxonomy): domain Bacteria; phylum Campylobacterota; class Campylobacteria; order Campylobacterales; family Arcobacteraceae; genus Halarcobacter. The sequence continues at coordinate 201,749 of CBDEWB010000018.1, read as the reverse complement.
AATCCAGTAGCCTTTTGTTCTTCCTTCCCATAATAGTAAATATGATGTTGGAATTAAAATTGCAATCATCATCAAAATAGTTAAAGAAAAACCATCAACTCCAATATAATAATTAATACCATATGAAGCAATCCAAGGAACATTTGTTACAAACTGCATACCTACAGTTGGTTCAAAATCAATATAAAGTTTTAGTACAAGTGCTAAGATAATTGTTGTAGTTAAAAATGATATATTTCTAACTGTATTAACATGTTTTGTTGTAATCATTAAACCAAAAGCAATCATTGCTGGTAAAAAGATAATAAAAGATAATATATTTTCACTCATCTTACAGTCCTAGCGAAATATATAAATAGATAAATATACAACTCATACCAATAAGCATGAAACTTGCATAGAATCTAACGTTTGCATTTTGAATTATTGCTACTTTTTTACCAAATGCTAAAAATTCATAACACGTACCCATAATAAAACCATCAATAATTTTTGTATCAATTGTTTTATCAATAAATGTAGATATTTTTTTACTAAATTGTACAAATATTTTGTCATAGACTTCATCTATGTAGAACTTGTTTCCAATTAGTCCATATTCTATCTCAGGTTTAAATACATCAAAATTCGAGTATTTCTTATAAGCTACAAAAATTCCAGAAAATGCAATTGCCACTGATATAAACATTAATATCCATTCAGTTAAATGTGACATATGTATTTCAGTTGAATTTAATTTTGCTAACCAAGTATCAACTAAATGTTCGCCGCCAAGAACTGCTGGAAGATTTAAATATCCGGCAGCTATTGCTCCAATTGCTAAAATAACAAGTGGGAAAGTGATAGTTTTTGATGTGTATACATAATTACTTAAATGCTTATTTGGTGCAACGAAAAGAATGAAAAACATTCTAAACATATAAAATGCCGTTAAAAATGCAGTAAACATTGCAATTCCCCAAATTAAGTATTGACCTTCTTGAAAGGCTGCTGTTAATATTGCATCCTTTGAAAAGAATCCTGATAAAAATGGAACACCTGAAATTGCTAAAACACCTATAAAAAATGTAGCTTTAATTATTGGCAAGGAAACTCTGTGTTGAGCCATTTTAAATATATTTTGTTCATGATGTAAAGCAATAATCATTCCACCTGCTCCCATGAATAACATTGCTTTAAAAAAAGCATGTGTAAATACATGAAATAACCCAGTACTATAAAAACCTAAACCAACAGCAATAAACATATATCCTAATTGACTTATAGTTGAATAGGCAAGTATTTTTTTAATATCAGTTTGTCTTGTTGCAATAATTGCTGCAAAAAGGGCAGAAAATGCACCAATATAAGCTATAAATATACCAATTTCTTCAATTTCAACATATAAAAAGTGAAATCTTGCAACCATATAAACACCAGCTGTTACCATGGTAGCTGCGTGAATGAAAGCTGAAATTGGTGTAGGCCCTGCCATTGCATCAGGTAACCATACATATAATGGAATCTGTGCTGATTTTCCCATTGCTCCAACAAATAACAAAAACCCTGAAAGTAATAATAGTTCATGTGGTATATTTCCAATATTAGCTTCGATTGACATAAAATTTAAATCACCTTCACCAATAGCAAAGAATAGAGTGATTAAACCTAAGATAAATCCAAAGTCGCCAACTCTATTTGCAATAAATGCTTTATTTCCAGCAATAACATTATCTTTATTACTATAATAAAAAGAGATTAAAAGGTATGAACAAACTCCAACTCCTTCCCAACCAATAAACATAATTATTGGATTATCTGCAAGAACTAAAATTAACATAGAAGCTAAGAATAAGTTAAAGTAAGCAAAAAATTTACCAAAACCATTATCGCCTGTCATATAACCTATTGCATAAATATGAATTAACCACCCTATAAAAGTTACAAACATCGACATAAAAATTGATAAGTTATCACCTAAAAATCCCATTTGAATATTTAAGGTATCTACATTTAGCCAAGTAAAAAGTACTTGATGATAGGTGGCTCCATTATCTACCATGTTTAAGAATATTTTTAATGTAATTAAAAATGCAATTAATGGTGTACCTGTTCCAATAACAGCAAATAATAGCTGTGAAACTGGATTCTTTTTAATATGATAAAAATAAAATCCAGCATTTACAATAGCCCCTAATAAAGGAGCTAAAATAATCCATATTAACAAAGAACTGTTCATCATGATTGCTCACCTTGTGTTAATGTTGTAAAAATATCAGTATCAAGAGATTTTCTAGATCTAAATAAAAGGATAATAACTGATAAAAATATTGCTGCTTCAGCAGCAGCAATAGCAATTACCATTATAGTAATTACTTGGGGATCCATATTAAAATGATATCTTGCAAATGTTACAAAAAATAAATTTACTCCATTTAACATTAGTTCTATTGACATATAAATTACAAAAATATTTCTTCGTGCAATTACCCCTATTACTCCAATAGAAAATAGAATCATAGAAACAAATGCATATGATGTTAAACTAATCATTAATTTTCCTTTTTTATTATTTTTCTTCTTTTTGCTAATACAACAGCCCCTATTAAAGCTACAAGAAGAAGTATTGATATTAATTCAAAAGCTAATAACCAATTAGTATAAAGTTGGATTCCAATTGGTTTGATATCTCCAAATGTTCCTTCAACTATATTCATATTTGCATTAGGAAGATTTGATACTGCTTTTAATATAACTACATTAAAAGGAATCATTATTACTGTCCCAAGTGCAATTAATATATATTTTTTTGGTTCTTTTGGTAAGTTTTCATCTTTTATATTAAGAAACATAATAATGAATAACATTAATGTCATTATTGCTCCTGCATATACAATGATTTGAACCATAAAAAGAAAAGTTGCATTTAAAAGTGCAAATAATCCTGCTACACTTAACATTGTAATAAGAATTCCAATTGCACTATACATTGGGCTTTTATAAACTAACATTGCAATTGCCCCTAATATTGCAAAAAGACTAAGAGCTATAAATACTAAATCAGTCATCATTAAAATCCTTTGAACGTTCATTCGCCATAAGTTGTTCTTTATCTAAAACAAATTCTTCTCTAGTACTTCCAGTTAAACTAAAAATACCAGTATCCATTCTAATTGCATCACATGGACACGCTTCAACACAATACCCACAATATACACACTCTAATAAATCAATTTTAAATTGTTTTGGTCTTTTTTCAGATACACCATCAAGTCTTTCTTCTGCATCTATGAAAATACATTGAGCTGGACAAGCTGTTGCACACATATAACAAGCAACACACTTCTCACTTCCATCATCCCATTTTGTTAAACGATGAACCCCTCTATATCTATCAGTTATATCATCAGGTTGAACCTCTGGATATTGTACTGTTCTTACATTTGATATATCTTTGAAATTTTTTATAAAATGTGTAAAAGTAGTTTTCATACCTCCTGCAATTGCAGGAAGATATAATTTATCTTTTAATGACTGTCCATGTCTAGGTACGATTATAATTCCCATCTTAACTTCCTGACACTACAATAAATGTAGCTGTAACTATGATATTTAAAAGTGATAATGGTAATAACACTTTCCAACCTAACATTTGTAATTGGTCATATCTAAATCTTAATAGTGTCCATCTAATCCAAATATAGACAAAACTCATCATGAAAAATTTTGTTACAAAAGTCGCAATTTGAATTACCGTTGTTGCAATATTTACTCCATTTGTACCTAACCCAGTTATTAAAAAGATACTTAAAACAGACATAATCACAATAGTAATTATCCAAAATATTTTTATTAATATATTAGTCTCTTTTGCCCTCACATCATTTGCATCTTTCCAGTTATAATTCTTTCTTAACCATTTATTGAAATAAAATGTTTGTATTGGTAAAATTATGATTATTGCAAAAATTACATATGATATATTGCTTTGTAAAGTAGCTGTATCCATCCATGGAATTTGATATCCACCAAAGAAAATTGTTACAATTAAAGCAGATGATGCACTCATTGCTGCATATTCTCCTACTTGGAAAAGTCCAAATCTCATAGCTGAATACTCAGTGTGATATCCTGCAACAATTTCACTCTCACCTTCAACTATATCAAAAGGAGCTCTATTTGTTTCAGCAAATGAAGTCACTATAAAAATTAATGCTGCTAGTGGTTGTATAAAAATACCCCAAGCAGGAATAACTCCAAATACTAAGTTACCTTGTGCTTGAACCATTTCATTTAAATGAATTGAACCATAAGTTAATAACATTGAAATAATTGCAAGTGCCATTGCCGCTTCATATGAAATAACTTGTGCAACTGCTCTAATTGAACCTAAAAGTCCATATTTATTTGCAGATGAATACCCACCTAAAATGATTCCATAAATAGAAAGTCCAGCAAATGCTAAGAACCACATGATTCCTAGAGTTGTAGGAATTGCTTGCATTGCATGAGAAATACCATCAATCACTAATACATCAGCAAAAGGAATTACTGCAAAAGTTAAAAATGAACAGAAAAATACAATTGCAGGAGCAATTGTAAATAGTGTTTTGTATTTAATATGACCAGATGTAAAATCTTCTTTAAATACTAGCTTTAACATATCAGCAAAACTTTGAATTAGACCTCCTAGTCTAATTCCTCCTATTGATGCTCTATTTGGTCCTGTTCTATCTTGAATTAAACCTGCAACTCTTCTCTCCCACCATACTAAAATTGGAGTAGTTCCTACGGCTAATAATTTAGCAAGAACTATATTTATAATAATAATTACTATTGAAGCTGTACTCATAGCTTGCCTTTATCTATTAAAGTTTTAATATGTTCTATTATTGAAGTAATAGATTCACTTGGACTATTTTTCTTAATTTTTGAAATAACTTTTTGTTTTGTTCCTGCAAAGTTTATATATGTTCCACTTTTTTCGTAAAAAGATGCAATAGGAATTGCAATATCAGAATTTGCAATAGTTTCACAATTATGAGAGAAACAACTTATTACTTTTTTAGTTTCTAATAAATTAATATTTTTGTCAAAATAGTTGTTATTTAAAATAACAACCAGCGAAGCTTTTTTTATAAATGATTTAAAATCTTTTCCATCTTCACTTATTTTTAACTCTTTAAATGCAACTCTATTTACACTTTTATCATTTTGCTTTAAATAATCATCTCCAAATGTTTCATCTATATATTGTGGTGAATAACCACTTACATTAGCTCCTAATATTTTTGCTAACATTTGTGTATTTTGCATCTCTTCTAATGAAAGACTTGGGTCTAATACAAATAAGATATCTTTATCTGCACTTAAATAAGTAAAGGTTTCTTTTATTGCATTTTCTAAAATAGTTTCATTTGAATCAACTAAAGCTTTAGTAAATCTATTTTCAGCTTCATTTACATATGATAATCTTCCCTCATCACACATAAACCAACCATTAACTTCTTTATTAACTCTAGGTCTGAATCTAAAAATTTGGTCATCTTTATATTTCTCTTTTCTATGATCAACATAAATATTACAAGCTCTTGAACAGCCATTACAAATTGCATTAAAAGATTCCATAAACCAAACTCTTTGTTTAAATCTAAAATCTTTTGATGTTAAAGCTCCAACAGGACATAAATCAACTACATTCATAGCATATGGATTGTCAAGTGGTTTTCCTGGAAATGTTTCTATTACTGAGTAATCAGCTCTATTAATTACCCCTAATTCATTTGTTTTAGTTATATTAGAAAAAAATCTTATGCATCTAGTACAAAGCACACATCTTTCTTGATCAAGCATAACATTACTACCAAGATCAACAGCTTTTTTAGCATGGTTCTTAATATTTACCAAAACTCTAGATTCATAAAATCCAGAATCCATATAATAATCTTGCAGTTTACACTCTCCTGCTTGATCACAAGTAGGACAGTCAATTGGATGATTAATTAATTGAAGTTCTAAGATATCTCGTCTTACTTTCTCAATATTTGCTCCAACTGTTCTTACTACCATATTCTCTTTTACTGGAGTATCGCACGCAATTTGTGGTCTTTTTTGTCCTTCAATTTCAACCATACACATTCTACAGTTTCCATCTTTACCTAAAGCCTGGTGATAACAAAAATGTGGAATCTCTATATCTCTATCTAAAAGGGCGTCTATTAATAAACTTCCTTTTTCAACCTCTATATTATCCCCATTTACTGATAGTTTAACAATTTCACTCATATTGTGGCATCTCCTTTTATTTGACCGTCTTGCAATTTTTATTTACCAGTATATAACTGTCTAGGTCTTGCAATTTTAGAAGTTGGATCTTGCTTTAATTCTGACCAATGTGTAATCCATCCAACTGTTCTACCAATTACAAAAACTGGCGTAAACATTTCAACAGGAATTCTAAGTGCTGTTAATATTACTCCTGAGTAGAAATCAATATTTGGATATAATCCTCTTTTAATGAAGTATTCATCGCTTAACGCAGCTTCTTCAATAGCAGCGGCAATATCTAATAATTTAGAATCAAGATTTAATTCAACTCTTAGTTGATCTTGTAATCCTTTTAAACATTCAGCTCTTGGATCTCTGTTTTTATACACTCTATGTCCAAATCCCATAAGTCTAAATGGATCATTTCTATCTTTTGCTTTTGCAATATACGTTGGTACATTTTTAACATCACCAATTAATTTTAATTGATCCATTACTTTCTCATTTGCTCCACCATGTGCAGATCCCCATAAAGCAGCAATTCCAGATGCAATTGATACATAAGGATGAGCTTCTGTTGAACCAACAGCTCGTACAGTAGTAGTAGAAGCATTTTGTTCATGATCAGCATGAAGTGTAAAGATTGCATCTAAAGCATCAACTTCAACTTGTTTAATCTCTTCATTTAATCCATTACCAAGATATTTCATCTTCCCACCTGGATAAGCTCTTAACATATATAAAAAGTTTTCAGTGAAATATCGATCTACATCTGGATAAATAAGTGGAACACCAATAGAGTTTCTATATGCCATAGCAGCGATTGTTGGCATTTTTGCAACAATTCGTCTTCTCATTTCTTTAAATTCAGCTTCATCTTCTAAATTTAAATGCTCTTTATAAAATGTTGATAATGCCATAACTGCCGAACCAAGCGTAGCCATTGGATGAGCATGATCAGGAAAAGCATCAAAAATTCTAATAATTCCTTCATTTAAAAATGATCTATGTCTAATTTCTAAATCAAAGTTTTTCGAAGCTTCAGGTGTTGGTAGTTTACCTCTCATTAATAAATAACATACGTCTAAGTAAGAGTGTTTTCCTGCAAGGTCTTTAATATCATAACCTCTATATCTAAGTTCAGAATTTTCACCATCAATAAATGTGATTTTAGACTCACAAGATGCAGTTGATGTATAACCTGGATCGTAAGTAAACATTCCAGAATCTTTGTAAAAAGATCTAATATCAACTACATCTGGTCCTCTTGTTCCACTTAAAATATCGTATTCATACGATTTACCATTTCTATTATCTGTTAATGTCAAAGTACTTTTACCCATATTCTTCTCCTTTAGTTTAATTTATTTGTTAAATTCTGCTTCAAATTCATGTCTGAACTTCTGTACAATACTTTGTATAATATCTTTTACAGCTGGTGCGAATACACAAATGGTTTTACCATTCATTGTTCCACATACATCAAGTATTGTTTGAAGGTCAATAGCTGAACCATCACCATTTAAAATTTTTTGAATAATTTTATCTATCCATCCTGTACCTTCTCTACATGGAGTACATTGTCCACATGATTCATGATGATAAAATTCAATTAAATTTTTTGCTACATCAACCATAGAAACATCTTCTGGAATAATCATCATCCCACCAGTTCCAAGAGTGGAACCAATAGACCACATAGATTCATAATCTAAATAAGCAGTTTCAACTTCATCAGCAGTTAGAATTGGACAAGATGCCCCTCCTGGAATAACTGCTTTAAGTTTTTTCCCATCTTTCATTCCCCCACCAATTTTTTCTATAAAATCAGTCATTTTATTACCATATGCTATTTCATAAACACCTGGATTTTTAACAGGTCCACTCATAGCAAATAACATAGTTCCTGGAGCTTGTTGGGTTCCATATTGAGTATAAGCTTCATAACCATTTTCAATAATATGTGGAACTGAGGCAATTGTTTCAACATTATTTACTGTTGCTGGATTATCAAAGAACCATTCACACTCTTTTTGATGTGGTTTGAGTCTTGGATGACCACGTTTTCCTTCAAGTGATTCAATAAGTGCAGATTTTTCACCACAAATATAAGCACCGCCACCTCTATGAACAGTGATATTCATACGATAGTCATATTTATCCATAATTTTTTCACCAATGATTCCAGCTTCATAAGCTTCATCAATTGCATCATTTACTCTATCAATAAAAAATTTGTATTCACCTCTGATATAAATATAACAGTCATGAGCATTAATAGCATATGAAGTACAAATAATTCCTTCAATTAAAAGATGTGGATCGTATTGAAAGATTTGTCTATCTTTAAAAGTACCGGGTTCTGATTCATCACCATTTGCGATTAAATAAGCTGGTCTTGGATCATCTTTTGGCATAAGTTTCCACTTTGGACCACAAGCTGCCCCTCCTCCACCTTTTCCTCTTAAGCCACTTTTACAAACTTCATCAGTTACTTCATCAGGAGTCATAGAAAAAAGTTTATCAATAGAAGAATATCTTCCATTTTTAAGTGCTACTTCTAATTTATGAGAGTCAGGAATGTCGAAATTTTTACTAACTATTTTAACAATCATTATTTACACTCCTCTATAATCTTCTTAAGTGATTGAATATTTTGATGTTCGTGATATTTCCCATTTAATGAGAACATTGGAGCTCCACCACAAGCACCTAAACATTCAACCTCACTTAAATGAAATTTTCCATCTTTTGATGTTTGTCCTGGTTCAATTCCAATAGTATTTTTTATAAATTCTTTTAAATTTCTAGAACCCATAATCATACAAGATAGAGTTTTACAAAGTTCAATATGATAAGTACCAATTGGTTTTAAATTAAACATTGTATAAAATGTTGCAAATTCATAAACTTGAATTGGAGATTTATTTAATTTTTTAGCAACAAAAATCATAGCTTCTGGACTTAGCCAATCTATTTGTTCTTGTACTAACCACAAAGCAGGTAACATCATAGCATCAGACTTTGGATACTTTTTTAGAGTTTTTTGAAATTTTTCTTCATTCTCTTTTGTGTATATAAATTCTTTCATTATCTATCAAACTCCCCTGCAATAAAGTTCATACTAGCCATCGTTACAACAGCATCAGCTAACATATGACCTTCTACAATTCTAGCATAAGCACCAAGTGCATAATAACAAGGTGGTCTACATTTTACCTTGTATGGAGTACCACTTCCATCACTTACAGTGTAAAATCCTAACTCTCCATTTCCACCTTCACTAGCTGAATAATATTCACCTTTAGGAACTTTTATGCCTTCAAATGTTAGTTTAAATTGATTCATTAAACCCTCGATATTTCCATATACTTTATTTTTATTTGGCAAAAATACTGCTGGATGTTTAACATTAATATCTCCATCTGGAAGTTCTTTCATAGCTTGTCTTATGATTTTCATAGATTGTTTCATCTCTTCAAATCTACACATAACTCTGTCATAAACATCTCCATGACTTCCTACAACTACATCAAAATCAAAATTTTCATAACCGTAATATGGACTATCTTTTCTTAAATCAAAAGGTACTCCAGTTGCTCTTAAGTTCGGACCTGTAATTCCTGCACTAATTGCAAATTTGGAATCAATAGTACCTACATTTTGTGTTCTATCTAAGAAGATTTTATTATGTTCAACTAATGATAAAGCATCATGAATTGCTTTTTCTATATCTTTTAAAATTTCTTCTAAATCTTCAGCAAATCCATCATATAAATCATACTCTAAGCCACCAACTCTTGTATATGAATTAGTAAGTCTAGCACCTGTTAATTTTGAAAATAGATCATATGCTTTATCTCTTGGTGCAAAAAGGTACCAAAAATTAGTAAGTCCACCTAAATCTACCATATTAGCAGCATTACATACTAAATGATCAGTGATTCTACTTAGTTCGCCAATAATAACTCTAATCATTTTTGCTCGTGGAGTAATTTCAATATCTAACATCTCTTCAATACTTTTACAATAACCAATATTATTTAAAATTGCACTACAATAATTTAATCTATCAGTATAAGGTATAATTTGAGAATAAGTATGATTTTCACAAGATTTTTCAAAACCTCTATGTAAATAACCAATTTCAGTTACACAGGCTCTAATAGTTTCACCTTCCATGGCTACAAAATTTCTAATTGTACCATGTGTTGCAGGATGTGATGGCCCAATATTTAATAACATTAGTTCTTCTAAATCTTCATCTGTATATCCATATCTTTTTAATAAAGGATTCATTTCATCAACTAAGTCTTCAGTTTTAGTACAAATCTGACCTTTAGTAATTGAATAATCTCTTCTTAAAGGATGTCCTACAAATTGATGATGATTTAAAATTCTTTTTAAGTTCTTATGACCTTTAAAGCTTATTCCATATTGGTCAAATACTTCTCTCTCTCCCCAATCAGCAGCATAATATAAATCAGAAATTGTATCTACTTTTAAAGTATTATCATCAACGTAAGCTTTAATAGTAATGTGTTTTTTAAAAGTACTGTCTCTTAAAATATATATAACAGCAAACCTTGATGGTGTCACATCTGGATATTCTAAATAATCAACTGCGGTTATATCTAATAAAAGAGTATACTTTTCATCATTTTTTAAACGAGTAAGTGTAGATTTTATATCTTTTGCATCTATTAACATATCAGTCTTAAGCATCTAATATTCCCTTAAAACTTTGATCTCTTTCTTTAAGTATTGAGTCATCTTGAATTCTTTCTTGAATTCTCATAATGGCATCAATTACAGCTTCTGGTCTTGGAGGACAACCTGAAATATACTCATGTACAGGAATGACTTCATCAATACCTTGTAGAGTTGTATAGTTATCATAAAAACCACCAGAAGAAGCACAGGCTCCCATTGATATAACCCATTTAGGTTCACACATTTGATCCCAAATTTTCTTTAAAATTGGAGCTTGTTTGTATGATATTGTTCCTGCAACTATAAGTAAATCTGCCTGTCTAGGCGAAAATCTTACAACTTCTGCACCAAATCTTGACATATCATATTTGGCAGCTGCTAATGACATAAATTCTATTCCACAACATGCTGTACCAAATGCCATTGGCCATAATGAATATGATCTAGACCAGTTAATTGCTTCATCAAGTCTTGTTGTAACTACTGAGTCGCCAAAACTGGCTTCTGCTCCTAATCCCATGAAAGTGCCTTTTTCTTATATATATAAATTAACCCTGCAAAAAGTAGTCCCATAAACATGAACATTTCCGCAAGCCCTAAGTACCCTAATTGTTTAATATTTACTGCCCAAGGAAACATAAAAATGATTTCAACATCAAATAATACAAATAAAATTGCAACTAAATAAAATTTCACTGAAAATCTTATATTAGTGTTTCCAATTGGATTTGAGACTCCACTTTCATAAACTGTATTTTTTAACTTGTTATCAGTATGATTTGGTCCAAGATATCTAGTTAGTACAAATACTCCCACTAAAACTAGACCAATTGCTACAAATATCACTGACGAAAGAATTAAATGTGTTGACATAATCTATCCCATATATTTTTATTGTTTAGAGATTGTACAATAAACTTTATAATGTTATATATTGATATAAGCAAATGTCCACATATAATTTTATAGTGAGAAGAATTGTAATACAATCTTTTTTTTAGCTTAAAAATATGTTACTATTTTAGTCAATGCTTTTGCTAATTTTTCTCTTGGTAAGGCACAATTTAATCTAAAGAAGCCTCTACCCTCAGTACCAAAAGAGATTCCATCATTTAATGCAACTTTTGAGACTTTGAGTAACTTTTGTTTGACTTTTGTATGTGAAATAGAATAATCTTTAAAGCTAAACCAAAGTAAATAAGTTGCCTCTGGTTTTCTAAAAATAATTTTGGAATTATTATTTTTTAAATATTCTTCTGTAAAGTTAATATTAGTTTGTAAGTACTTTATTAGTTTCTCTAAATAATCTTCTCCAGATTCATAAGCTACTTCTAAAGCTGTTATCCCAAAAACATTGATTGAGTTAATTTCTCTTTTTTTAACAACTACATTAAATTTATCTAAAATTTCTTTGTTTGAAGATATTGCATAAGCACAATTAAGTCCAGCAATATTAAATGTTTTTCCAGGAGAATTTAGAGTTAGTGTAATATTTGAAATTTCCTCTGAAATAGAAGCAAGTGGAGTAAATTTTTTAAATACTAAATCTGCATGTATTTCATCTGAGATTATTGTAATATTATTTTTTATACAAATTTCTGCTAACTCTTTTAATTCTTCTTTGTCCCAAACTCTACCAACTGGATTATGAGGTGAGCAAAGCGTTAATATTTTTGTTTTTGAAGTTATTTTACTTTTTAAATCTTCTAAATCCATTTTATAATAACCATTTACTTCTTTTAATGAGTTAGTAACAAGTGTTCTATTATTTTGTTTTACAGATTTAAAGAGTGGGAAGTATACTGGTGTTTGCACAATTATTTCATCGCCCTCGTCACTTAAGGCTTCAATTGCAGCAGAATAAGCAGGAACAACTCCATTTATAAATGAAATCCAATTTGTTTTTATTTCCCAATTATGTCTTTTCTTCATCCATTCTTGAACTAAAGAAAAAGTCTCTTTTCTTGCTTTTGCATAACCATATATTCCATGTTTTGCCCTTTTTAGAAGTGCATTATTAATAACATCAGATGTTTTAAAATCCATATCAGCAACCCAAAGAGGTTGTAATTCTTCTTCTCCAAAATAATCTTGTAATGCATCAAACTTTACAGAATTTGTATTTTTTCGTTCTATAATTTCATCAAAATTTGTCATATGTAACTCTTCTTTTATTTAAATTGTATAATGATATATAAATTAATATTGCAAGAATATAAAATAAGATAGAATATCGAATATTTTAAGCAGACTAAAAAGAATGGGATATATTAATGATTGAAGCAATTCATCTTTTAAAGAAACATGATTTATTAAGAATTATAGATGATGAACTAGATATTTATTTGGAAATTCCTCATATTGCATATATAGAAGTTAAAAAAAGTGATTCAAAAGCTTTATTATTTACCAATGTAATAGATAAAAAGAATAATAAAAAATTTGATATTCCAGTTTTGATGAATGTATTTTGTAATGAAAAAGCAGTTGAATTATTTATTGGTGATGGAGATAAAATTGGTGCAGAGATAGAGGGTTTATTAAAAATGAAACCTCCAAAAACTTTTTCTGAAAAACTATCAACTTTTGGAAAACTTTTTGCATTAAAAAATACTATACCAAAAAAGAGTTCAGGAAAAGGTGCTTGTCAAGAAGTTATAAAACTAGGTAAAGATGCAAAACTATCTGAACTACCAATTTTAACTACTTGGGAGCAAGATGGAGGTCCTTTTATTACTATGGGACAAGTATATACTACATCTTTAAATGGTGAACTTAAAAACCTTGGAATGTATAGATTACAAGTTTATGATAATCATACGATAGGTATGCATTGGCAGATTCATAAAGATTCAAATCATTTTTTTCATGAATATAAAAAAGCAGGTAAAAAAATGCCAGTTTCAATAGGAATAGGTGGAGATCCAATGTATATTTGGTGTGGACAAGCTCCTTTACCAATTGGTGTTTTTGAGCTTATGCTTTATGGATTTGTAAAAAATAAAAATGCCCAACTTGTAAAAAGTATTACAAATGATATTTATATTCCAAGAGATAATGATTTTGTAATTGAAGGTTTTGTTGATCCAAGTAAATTAAAAATCGAAGGACCTTTTGGAGATCATACTGGTTATTATACTTTAGAAGAAGAATATCCTTTTATGGAAATAACAGCAATTACTAGTAAAAAATCTCCTATATTTTTAGCTACCGTTGTTGGGAAACCACCTTTAGAAGATAAATATATGGGACATGCAACAGAGAGAATATTTTTACCACTTTTACAAACTACAGCACCTGATTTAATTGATTATTATATGCCAGAAAATGGAGTTTTTCATAATCTTATCTTAGCAAAAATAAAAACTTTTTACCCAGGACATGCTCAACAAATGATGCATGCTTTTTGGGGAGTAGGACAAATGAGTTTTGTTAAACATGCTATATTTGTAAATGATGATGCACCAGCTTTAACTTCTCATAATGAAATTACTAAATATATTTTAAATAGAATTGATATTAAAGATTTATTTATTTCAAAAGGTGTTGTTGATGCTCTTGATCACTCAAGTCCTAAGTTTGCAGTTGGTGGCAAGCTAGGGATTGATTGTACGGGGGAAGAAATTCCTGAACTTACTATTAATATTTTAAGTGATGAGATATTATTAGAAAAAATGCAAGATAAAAGTTCTGACGTAAAACTTTTAAAGCAATATTTTACAGATACAAAAAATCCTATCGTTGTAATTGCAGTTAAAAAAACTAAAAATCAAAAAGAAATTTTTGTACAATTAAAATCTCTTTATAAAAATATAAAAATTTTAGTAATAGTTGATGATGCTAATAAAAATGATGTAGAAAACCCATATATGTTAGTGTGGAGGGTAGTTAATAATATTGATTCAAATAGAGATATCTATGTAACTTCAAATACTCTTTGCATAGATGCTACAAATAAAAATTCTTTTGATAACTATAAACGAAGATGGCCAGATGACGTTGATTGTACGCCTAGTGTTTTGGAATCATTAAAACAAAGAGGAATAATAGATATTAGTGATGAGTTTCAAAAACAGTATCAATTATAAGTAAAAGTAGTTATAAATTCTGACTTAATAAAAGAAGCTTTCACAATTTTTCTCTTTGAATCTGAATTATCATCTTTAGAGTTTCTTTGTCTGATTTACTCAATGGTGCTTGATACTCTTTTATTTCTCTCTCATGATATTTTATATCAAATAATCCTGCCATTTCTTTAACCTTGTTTGTTGATATATCTTTAGATTTTATCTAAATTGTACTTTTTGGTTGATTGGGGGGGTAGTTTTTAGAGGTGCCCTGTAATAATCCTCAAAGAGTTAGCAACTACTTTAAGCATAAAAAAGTTTCTTATGCTGCTTGATAAATATTGATATGTTTAGTTAGTGGCGTAATAGTTCCTTGAATATATTGTCTAATAAGTCTATTTATATATTTATTAGACCTCTTTCCCATGATGAATATGGATAACAAAAATAATGTTTATAATCTAAAGCTTTGGATATATTTTTATGGTTTGCAAATTTTTATCTAAAATAGTCTGTGTTATAATACAATCCTGATAAAAAGTTGCACTTGTTGGGTGAAAGTTTTAAGTCCAACTTTTTCTTTTTCATATACTGCATTATAGTTATAGATGGCTTCTTGTTTAAATCTTATGGAATTATTAGGGATAAAGATTTTACTAAATTTCATAATGTTTCTAACAAAAATAGGATTAAACTTGATATAATTTAAAAAATTCTATGGTAACCTCTAAAAAATGACTGAAAAGATTGTTTTTAAAGGTCGCCATAATAAAAGAAATTAATGTCAAATTGAATAAAATAGGAAATAAAACTTGAAAATAACAAAAAGTTTTGAAAAACTAAAAGCTTCTAATAAAGCTGGGATAATATTAAAACCATGTTCACCTGAAATAAAAAAAGAGTTTTTAGAGATTACAGAGTGTTTTAAAGTACATAATATAGACATATTACTAGAAGAAAAAAGTGCTCTTATGATTGGGGAACTTGGTCTCCCTTTAAAAAAGCTTTGTGATGAAGTTGATTTTTTAGTATCTCTTGGTGGAGATGGGACTTTATTATCTGTTGTTAGAAAGTCTTTTCAATTTGATATACCTATATTGGGTATTCATATGGGAACTCTTGGATTTTTAACTGATATTGTTTATGATGAATTATCAAACTTTTTAAATGATTTTAAAGGTGATAATTATAAAATTGATAATAGAATGTTAGTTGAATGTTCTGTAAATGATAAAGTTTTTATAGCTTTTAATGATATTGTTATATCTAGAAAGACTATGGCTTCTATGATAAAAATTCGATCAAAAATCAATGGAAGCTATTTTAATTCTTATTATGGTGATGGAGTAATTATTTCAACTCCTACTGGTTCAACTGCATATAATTTATCAGTAGGAGGACCAATAGTTTATCCTTTGACTGAAGCTTTTATTATAACCCCTATATCTCCTCACAGTTTAACTCAGCGCCCTTTAGTTATGCCTGCTGATATTGAAATTGAATTTAAAATTAATGATAAGGATGGTGCAGTTTTACTTATTGATGGGCAAGATACATACGAAGTTGAAAATAATACAGTTATAAAAGTAAAAATTGCAAGTAAAAAAGCTAAATTAATACATAGAACTAGTAGAAACTTTTTTGAAGTATTAAATGAAAAATTAGGATGGGGTAATTAATATATATGATAAATAGAATATATTTAAAAAAAATTTTGTCATTTAGTGAAGTTGAAATGGAACTTGAAAAAGGTTTAATAGTATTTACAGGTCCAAGTGGAGCAGGTAAGTCTATTTTAATGCAAGCAATCTTATCTCTTTTTGGAATTAGTGATTGTCATGCAAACTTAGGAGAAATTAATTTAAGATCTTTAAATATAAAAAATAAAGATTATGATATATCAGTGAATGATGAAATTATTATAAAGCAGATAAAAAAGGATAATATAAGATATTTTCTAAATTCTCAAAGTATTTCAAGAAAAAATTTAAATCAATTTTCAAAAAATTTAATCAAACATTTACATCTTAAAGATACAAATGATTTCAGTAGTTCTAAATTAATTGATTTTTTAGATTCTCTTTGTCTAAAAAAAGATAAGAAGTTTAAAAGTTTAAAAGAAAATTTCCTTAACTCTTTTTCTAAATTAGAAAAGATTAAAAAAGAGTTAAGGACAATTCAAGCAGATGAAAATAAATTAGATGATTTAAAAGAATTTGCAAAGTTTGAAATAGAAAAAATATCTTCTATAAACCCTATTATTGGAGAGTATGAAGAGCTAAATGACATTAAAAAGAAAATGTCAAAAAAAGATAAGATTCAAGAAGCAATTGAAAAATCAAATGAAATATTTTCTTACACTACATCAGTAAATAACGTCTTAAAACTTTTGGATCTAGATGCAACTTTTTTTAATGAAGCTATTAATGAATTAAATAATACTTTTGAAAACTTCCATGATTCATTGTATGAATTAGAAGAGTTAGATATTGAAAGTGTATTAGATAGAATTGAAAAATTAGCAGAATTGCAAAAACGCTTTGGGTCTTTAGAAGAAGCAATATTATATAAAAAGAAAAAAGAACTGGAGCTAGAATCATACGAGAATATCTCTTTTGAAAAAGTAATATTGGAAAAAAATCTACTTAAAGTTTCATCTGAAATAGACTTTTTTACAAAAGAAATTTCTGAAAGCAGAAAATTATCAATAGAAATATTAGAAGATAAAATCAATCATTATTTAAAATATTTATATTTATCAAAAGCAAAAATTAAATTGCAGAATAATAACTTAGATAAAACAGGAACAGATGAAGTTGTCTTTGAGTTAAATGGAGTTAATTTAGAC
The DNA here is from genome assembly GCA_965243765.1 of Halarcobacter sp. Lineage (GTDB taxonomy): Bacteria > Campylobacterota > Campylobacteria > Campylobacterales > Arcobacteraceae > Halarcobacter. The sequence goes on along the minus strand of CBDEWB010000018.1, from coordinate 183,875 downwards.
ACTATTAGTTCAGGTGAGTTTAATAGGTTAAGACTTGCTTTACTAACTTCTATAAGTGATTTTGATATTATTGACAATGGAATATTGTTTTTAGATGAAATTGATGCAAACTTAAGTGGAAAAGAGAGCTCTGCTATTGCAAAAGTTTTACATAAGTTATCTAAAACTTATCAGATTTTTGCTATCTCTCATCAACCGCAACTAACTTCAATTGCACAGCAACATTATTTAGTAGATAAGAAAAATGGCATTTCAAAAGTAACTAAACTTAACGATACTACAAGAGTAAATGAAATAGCAAGAATGATTAGTGGTGAGGATATTACGCAAGATGCATATACTTTTGCAAAGAACTTATTAGATAGTAATAAAAAATCTAAATAGAAATTTTCATATACTTAAACTCCAATTTTAAAAAAAAGTTTTGTTTCATAATGTACTAAAAATATAATGTCCCCCTTGTCAAGATTACTCCATTTTTATCTTTTTCAAAAAATAGTTCACCTACTTTTTTATCTAATATTTTTACTTCAATTTATACTACCCCAATATAATTTACACATCCTTCTTCAACCCATATATTCATTTGTTCTTGTGATATAGCTGAATTATTATCAACATCCAAAAAACCCAATAGTTGAAATTCAATATTTTTATAGTAATTTTTTATGTAGTATGTGAGGGTAAAGGATAATATTAAAAGTAGTAAATATATCATTTTCTTTTCAAAAACTCAGCACTTGAGATAATATTCAAGCCACAATCCCAAAACTTTTTATCATTTGTTATAAACAAATCACATCCATTTTCTTTGGCACACAAACATTGAAGTAAATCTTCTAAATCTAAATTTTTTTCCAATGATAAATCAACTGCATTTTGAACAACACTTTTGTCAAAAGCAACTATCAACCATCTATTTTGTATAATTTTAAAGAATTCTAAAGTTTTTTCATTATTGTTATTTATATAAAAAATCGTACTTAACATATCCTCACTAATGATAATTTGACAATCGTTAATAATCAGTATTTCCCATAATAGTTTTGCATCCTTACTATTTGGTCGAGAACTATTTAAAATATCTAATACTATATTTGTATCTAAAAATACTTTTTTAAAGTCCACACTTTGCCTTTGATACTTCTCTCATCAATTCTTTACCTTCTAGACCTTTATATTTATCTTTTATCTCATTTGAACCAGCAAATTTCTCAAGCTCATTTAATTGCTCTTGCTTGTCTTTAGATATTTTATCATTCAAAAAGCTTTTAAATTCATCTGCATACTTAGGAGATATAAACAATCCTTTGTATTCATGTGTCTTTTTATCTTCAACATCTACATAGTCATAACCATCCAAGATATTTGAATTTCGAGCTAAGTCTCTCATCCCTACTACCATTGTCATTTTATATCCTTTATTGTCTTTTATATTATTGTATCATATTAAAAGTAAAATAAAAGCTACCTAGCCAACATCAATTGTATTACATCCTCTACACTATACTTATTTTTAAAATTCAATATCTCTTTAGTTTTAGTATTATCTACTTTTAAACTTTGGCTTAATGAAAAATTAAGAGATCTAATTGATTACTTTACCTTATAACTAACAAGATAATCATCAAGCATTTTTAACTTCAAATTTTTAGTAAAACCATTATATATTTTTAATAGTTTTTTCATTAGTGAAAATACTCCACCATTAATAGAATTTGTTGTGTTATGAATAGTAATATTTTTATGATTTTTATATGTAAATAAATATGTTAAATTTGTTATCAAACTTCTATATGCAGATCTAACTCTTGGATGAGTAAAATTTAGTTTTCCAGTTGTGTTTCAAAATATTGCTTTTGAAATGGTACAACGTGGTGAAACTTGACAACTATCAATATGTTTCCATGTTAATATCTCTTTGGAAATAATATCTTTAAAAACTAAAGTTCCAAGTTTATCTTTTCTTTTACTATAAAAAGTTGCATCACAAACTATAACAATTTCTCTTGGATTATGTATTTTTGCAATTGGTTCATATTCTAAAATTTGCTTTCTTATCCACGGCAAACTTCTATTATAATCTTTATCTTCTGTAAATATACTTTTTGAAGATTATTTCTTGTAGATTTCTTGCTCTTCTTTTTGAGCTAAATTTACGACCACATTCATTGCATTTATATCTTTGAATTCCATTTCTAATACTAATCTTTTTAGTATAATTTTTTAAGCAATATGGACAAGTTTTATTGTTTTTTTACAGCCATGTGTAAATAAACCTTTTTTAACTCCTATAATATCGTAGTTAACTTAAGTTTTTAGACCTCTTAATTTTTTGTTAAGCCGAAAAGGTCAAGAGTTAGAAATTGCTCAGAGATTTATCCTCAACTATGTATATTTTTCAGCGAAATTATGGAAAAATATACAAAGTAGTTAGAGGATAATTGGTTGGTTTACACAGATGAGTTTACACTCTCTTGTCCCCTTATCAAGACTACTTTATTTTTATCTTTTTCAAAAAATAGTTCACCTACTTTTTTATCTAATATTTTTACTTCAATTCTTTTCATATTGATTCCAAATGATAATTAATATATACATAATATATTAATTATTTAGTTTATGCTCAAACTCAGGAACAATTTCTTTTAATTTTTCTAATGGAGTATCAGATTTTATTAATTCATCAATTTTCTTATTTAATTTATCTATATCAAAAACTGTAAGACTTGCTACTGTAATTGATTCATATTGAGTTTTTTTATCACTATCATTTATAAGAAGTTCTTCATATAGTTTCTCACCTGCTCGTAAGCCACAAAATTCTATACTGATATCATTTTTCCCTGATAAATCAATCATTTTTTTAGCCAAATCAACTATTTTAATAGGTTCGCCCATATCAAGAATAAATATCTCCCCACCTTTTGCAATAGCTCCTGCTTGAAGTACGAGCTCGCAGGCTTCTGATATTAACATAAAGTATCGAGTAATATCAGGATGAGTAACAGTAATATTTTTTCCTGCTTGTATTTGAGCTTTAAACTTAGGAATAACAGAACCACTAGAACCTAAAACATTACCAAATCTTACCGCTACTATTTCAGTGTTTTTAGAATTTACATTTTGAGAATATAATTCACATATTCTCTTAGTTGTACCCATCACATTTGTAGGTCTTACTGCTTTATCAGTAGAAATTAGTATAAACTTTTTTACATTAAATTCAATAGCTAAATCAATACAGTTTTTTGTTCCAATTATATTATTGGTAATTCCTGATAAAATATTATCTTCAACTAAAGGTACATGTTTATAAGCAGCTGCATGTATTACAATATCAGGTTTATATTCTTCAAAAGTATCTCGTAGAACATCTTTATTTACAACAGATTTCATTACTGAAACAATATTAAAATCATGTAATTCTTCTGTAATAGAATATAAGTTTATTTCACTATGATCCAATAAAATTAATTCTTTTGCGTTAAATAGTTTACATTGTCTTGCTATTTCAGATCCAATACTTCCACCAGCTCCTGTTATTAAAATAACTTTGTTTTTTATAAAAGATTCTATCTGTTTTTTATCTAAATCAGCAGGATGTCTTGCTAATAAATCTTCAACTGTAATATCTTTTAATTGTTTTGAAAAATCTTCTTTTTTTAGAATATTTTCTAAAGATGGTAATATTTTAATAGATTTGAAATTATTTTCCATTTTTTCATAAGTAATATTTATATTTTCTTTTGAAGCAGAAGGCATAGCAATAATCATCATATCAAATTTTGAATTAGAATATTTTTTATTATAATTTTTACTTGATAAAATAGAAATTCCATCAATAGATCTATTTTGTAAAACTTTATTATCATCTATAAAACACACAACTTTATATTCTGAATTTATGAATTCATGTTCAAGTTGTAACCCAGCTTTTCCAGCTCCATAAATTACAATATTCTTAGACTTTGAAGTTTTACTTTTATTCATAAAATAGTTATAATAGTACATTATAAAAGATATAAAAAAAAGATATAAAAATAATTCTGACAACATAAATGATATTCTATATTTACCATATATAAATGGCATATATATTACAAAAGCAGATATATAAACAACACTTTTAATCAAAAAAGATTTTGATGAAGTTTTAGACCAAGATAATGAATAATCTTTTAATATAAAATAAGAACAGATAAATCTAGCTAGTAAAACGTACAATATTAATATATAATCAACTTGCATTTTAAATATAAAAAAAGACCAATAGAAAGTAATAACAGTTAAAACTGTTATTACTAAAAAATTTAAAATTCGTTTACCAAAGTACTTCATTAAATCACCTTTAAAGTCTTAAATATTAATTCAATATCATTAAAAAAAGAAATATTATTAATATAATATTTATAAAGCTTGATTTTTTCAGGTAATATTAAATTTATATATACTTTATCTTTATCTTCATATTCCTGCATTATCTTTTCTTCATCTCTATATTCAATTGCAGCATTATCTGTAATGCCTGGAAGAACAGATAATACTATTTTATAATCTTCTTTTTTCTCTTTTACAAACTTCATAACTTCAGGTCTAGGACCAACTAAAGACATATCACCTTTAATTACATTTACAAGCTGAGGAAGTTCATCTATTTTAGTACGTCTTATAACTTTACCAACTTTTGTAATTCTTGGATCATCTCCTGAAGTTACAGAAGGTCCTAAGTTTGGAGCATCAATAACCATAGATCTAAATTTATATAAATTAAATTCTTTAAAGTTTTTACCTACTCTTTTTTGTACAAAAAACAGAGATCCTTTAGAAGAAAATTTAATCCAAATTATAATTGGAATAATAATAGGTATTAAAAGAATAATACCTATTAGAGATGCACTTAAATCAAAAACTCTCTTAAAGTAGTTTTTATACAATTTCTTTTACTTTATTTATAACATATTGTATTTCTTCATCATCCATATCAGGATAAATAGGTAAAGATAAAGATTTTTCAAACACTTTATTTGCTATTGGATAATCTTCATTTTTATATCCATATTTATTTTTATAATATGGATGTTTATGAACAGGAATAAAATGTACAGAACATCCTACGCCAGAAGCTTTAAGTTTTTCAATTACTTCATCTCTATTATCAATTTTAATAACATATAAATGCCAAGAAGTAATTCTATCTTCTTTTAAAAATGGAAGAATAATATTAGAATCATTTTTAAATGCTTCATTATATTTTAAAGCTATTCTTTCTCTTTTATTTCTTAAATCATTTTGTTTTTTTAATTGTACTATTCCAATAGAAGAATTAATATCAGTAGTATTATATTTATAACCATTATCAACTATTTCATAATACCAAGCACCTTTTGTAGTATATCTATCCCATGCATCTTTGCTTATTCCATGTAGTCTATTTATTTTCATAGATTTAGCATAGGTATCATTAAATGTTGTAGCCATTCCTCCCTCACCTGTTGAAAGTGTTTTAGTAGCATAAAAAGAAAAACAAGTAATATCTGTTTTTTTTAAAGCTCCAATACTCACTCCCTTGTATAAACTAGGCATAGAATGAGCAGCATCTTCAATAACTTTTAGATTATGTTTTAAAGCTATTTCATATATTTCATCCATATCACAAGGCTGACCGGCAAAATGAACTGGCATTATGGCTTTTGTTTTGGAAGTAATTAAAGATTCAATCTTTGAAACATTTATGTTATGAGTATTTTCTTCAATATCACATAATACAGGTATTGCATCAAAGTATGTTACTACTTCAGCAGTAGCTACAAAAGTATTTGTAGGAAGTATAACCTCATCATCTCTTTGTAAGCCAATTGCTTTTAAAGATAAGTGTAAAGCAGCTGTTGCACTGTTCATAGATACTGCATTTGAAGTTTTTATAAAATCTTTAAATTTATTCTCAAAATCTATAGTTTTAGGACCCATAGTAAGCCAACCAGACTTTATGGCATCTACTGCTGCGTTGATTTCTTCATCTGTAGTATGTGTTTTATGAAATGGTATTTGCATTTTAATCTCTTATATTCTTTTTTTAACTGCATTAAAAACATAAAATATAAAATAATAAATTGATTTAAATAAACCAAATTTGTGTATATTATAATACAAGTTCCAAACTTGTTTAGCTGCTTTTACTTTGTTTGATGAAATAGAGTTAGCATGAATTCTATATTTCACTAAGTTGTTTTCTAAACCATAAGCTGTATATCCATATTTTAATAAGGTAATCCATAAGTTTGTATCTTGTCTAATTCTAATGTTTAAAAATTTAATTTCTTCTTTTATAAAACTCTTATTTATCATAGATGTTGAAAACCCAATAATTGTGTTCTTAAGATATTGTTCTAAATTTAAATTTTTAACAGCATTAATTTTATGATTATTTAATTTGCCTTCTTTATTAATTGTTTCATAAGAAGTAAAAGATATTTCATAGTTATTATCTTGCATAAATTTAATCTGTTTTTCTAGTTTCCTTTTATACCAAATATCATCACTATCTAAAAATGCAATATAATTTCCATTTGCTAATTCAAGCGCTTTATTTCTAGCCATTGCTGCACCAATATTTTTATCTAAACAAATAAGTATAATTCTTTTTTCATTTTTTATTAAATCTTTTATTATTTCTACACTATTATCTTTTGAACAGTCATCAACTATTATCATTTCCCAATTTGTGTATGTTTGAGAAATAACAGAATCTATTGTATTTTTTATAAAATCTTTACTATTGTATGATGGTGTTACTATTGATATTAAATCACTCATTTAAACTCTTTTTATAAAAATTAAAATTATTATCAATTAAAGCATTTTTTTTTATATATTCTTTATTTATTTTATTTATATCTTTTACAATAATATCATAACTCTTATAAACTTTATTCATAATAGAATATAACTCATTTTCATTATCTATAATAAATCCATTTTCATTATTCTTTATAACTTCTAAGTTACCTTCAACATTTGAAACAAAAGGTATACATCCACATGCTATTGTTTCTAAAAGTGAAACAGATAAAGCATCACTTGTTAATAAAGATAAATAAACATGAGATTTTTTCATGTTATACACTAATTCTTCATTATTTAAAAAACCTACAAAACTAACATTATTATTTAAATCTAAAGATTTTACTAAGTCTTTTAATACTCTCTCTTTATGTCCCTTGTGAGCGATTATAAGTTTTGCATTTTTGTTAACTTTATGAAATTTATAAAAAGCATTTATAATCATATCTATATTAGAATTTTCATTTAATGTTCTTAAACTAAGAAAAGTGAAATCCTCATACTTGTCATAAGTATTTGTTAATAAACTTTTTTCAATACCCATGGGAAAAGTAATAACTTCTTTATTGGATAATTTTTTTATTACTTTTGTCATACTTAAACTATCAGAAGAAATCAAATCTGCACTATTTAATGAAAATTTAGCTAATAATTTAAAGGTTTTATTTTTATTAGGTGTAACTAAAATATCTGTTCCCCACGTTGACTGTACTAAATAAAATTTTAGTACTTTACTAATTAAAGCCGCTATAAATCCATAACTAGTTAAATAGTGAGCATTAACTATACTTGGTTTTATTTCTTTAAAAATTTTATAAACTTTTACTAAAGATTTTAATACTTGTTTATTTCCACCAGATGAACTCATATTTAGTTCTAAACTATATAATTTTTCATATTTATATTTTATAAACTTTTTTTTTCCAAAAGTAACAACATAAACATCATAATCATCTTTTAATTGTTGATACCATTTATAAATATGAGGATATGAAGCATCTCCAAAAATAATATATTTTTTATTTTTATTCATATAAAAACTCCTTTTTTATAAATAATCCATTTCTGTTGAATAAATCTCCTGAAATAAAAAACCTTTTTTTATTTTCAGTAGAAAAAAGAGATTCACACTTTTCATTTTTATACCCCATAAGTCTTTTTAATGTTGGGAAAATTTTAAAATGTGATACTTTATTATAATTATTTTTTACATTTAATTTTAATTTATCAGTTAATTTACTATTAACAAAAGGAATTATAAATAATGGAACATTAGCTTCATAACTATTTGCATTAGCTGTATTACAATGTGTAGTTAAAATTTTAGAATTTCCAATATTTTGTCCATGGTTACTCGTATAAACTACTATTGTATCATTCCTGTCTTTTATAACTTTTAATAATTCTTTGAAATAATTATCAACTGACCAGTTAATTGCATTTTTATAACTATTCATCATTTTTCTTTTATTATCTCCCCATTCACCTCTTTTTAGTGTTGGAGTAAAAAAATTCTTATCTTGAGGATAGGCATTTTCATAATGAAAATGTGAACCATATTTATTTATGTAGAAAAAATTACTTTTATTTTTATCTAATTCTTTTTTAATAAATTTTATTGATTCAATATCCCTATCATATGCTTTGAATTTAGGATAAATATCAACAACTTGATAAATTTTATTAATGCTTTTAAAATCAAAACTAGTAAAATATGTTTGCATTCTTGAAGGTTGATTATTTATATAAACAGTATTATAACCTGAATTATTCGCATATTGAAATAAACTTGGATTTTTAAGTAATCTTTCATTATTATCTGGAAAATCTGTAATTTGAAGTCCACTTAGTAAAATAATATTCGATTTTGCACTACAATTTGCTCCTGAAGAGGCAATACCATAATTAATAATTTTACTTTTAATAGAAGTTAAATATGGGTTTGTTTTATAAGTATTGTTATTGATATCTAACATATCTCCACGTACACTTTCATCTACGATATATATAATATTTTTTATTTTTTGATTATCTGGTTTAGTAAAAACTTTATCTCTATTACCGTTATATAATTTGTTTTGAACAGCATAATAAATTGTATAGGGAAATTTAACTATTATATTAAATTTTTGAGATATAGTTCCACCAGTTGAAAGAAAACCATAAAAAATAAAAATAAAAGATAGAATAATTACTTGAAAATTCGTATTTTTTTTATTTGCTATTTTTTCAATTATTAGAATCACAATTATTAGTATAGCAATAGCATAGAGGCTAGCTCTAATAAAACTTTTAAAATAAGTATCGAAAGCTTCACTTGCAAACATTATTTCAGATACTGCAATTCTAGCTTCAATAATTCCAAATCCAAATCCATTAATTTCTTTATATCCTAAAAATACAGTCGTTATAATAAATAATAAAAAATACATAATAAATCTTATAATTTTATTCTTATTTATTAATATTAAAAATATAAAATATACAGATAATAAAAAAGCTGGAATATAGATTATAATATCTTTAAATGATTGTAACCACATTTTTTCTTCAAAGTTCTCAAGAGTATATCCCTCAATAAAAAAATAAAATAGAACCAATAATATATATATAATGATATTTTTAATCATTTAATTTCCTTTTAAAAAAAATAATTTTTCCTACGACATATAAAAGAATATATATATTTATAAAATGTAATGTTAAAAAATATTTACCTTTAAACATTCCAATAAATAATAAAAATAAAATAAGTAAAAATAACTTTGAATATTCATTCTTTTCCTTATAGGAATTCATAGCCATAAATAAAATGAAAGCATAAAATAAAATAGTAATAAAAATCCCATTTCCATAAATCAATTCTATAAATTCAACATCACTTCTATACCAAAAATCCGTTCCATATTGATAAGAAGGAAAGGTATTTCCAATAAATAAGGTTTTAAAATCTGAGGGCAAATGATAATGATAAGCAAACAATTTATCTGTACTAGAAGTGGATACACTAGAACCTTCACTTATATTTCTAAAAAGTTCAAATGATCTATTAAGAGAACTTAACAAATATTCATACCCACCAGGTAAAATGATAAGTTTATTTATGTACAAATTAAATATAAATATAACAAAAATCAAAAAAGTAATTCCATACAACATTGATTTAGTATTATGTTTGAAAATAATAAACTTTATAATAAATAAAGAAGATAGAAGAATAATCAGTGAGTACATTCCAACCCTTGCTGTTACAAACATAGATAGTATAAGTAAACATACACTTAAACTTTTAAATATTATAGAAATATTTTTTTTATAGATAAAATATAAAATTCCTATTGCTGAAAATACATTTGCACTATCATAACCTCCAAATAAACCTGGCGTTCTATATGATATCCTCATATATTGTAAAGCTAATTCTTGATCAAAATTTATTGCAAAATTAACAAAAAATAACTTTATATTTGAATCTAATATTTCTAATAATATTACAATTGAATGTATGATAAAAATACTTGGTATAATTTTTGACATTAGAATATCAATATTTTTTTCATTCATAATACTAATAATATAAATTGTAGAAATTAATACTAGGCATAATCTTATGAATCTATAAACAAAATGCACACTTACTTCACCATTATTAAAAAATAAATTTAATAACAAAAAAAGAAAACTAATAAACAACATGAACAATGAATACAATATTTCTTTTTTAAATATATATAATTTTTTTACTCTATTTTTACTAAGTAGGATATATATAATTAGCAATAAATTAAATACATCTAAAATATTAATTGGTCCTATCCGTGGCATCAGCAAAGCAAATAAAAAATATATAAATAAAAATATATTCATATTAATTTTTCTTATATTTATTGTATCGTATATACTCTAATGATTTTATCCATAATTTTCTACTAATTAGGGATAAAACAAATTTAATAAAACTTTTAATTCTAAAATCTTCTAATAAACTTTTTATATAGTGTTTTATTGATTTCAGTCTTTTATTTTCAAGTAAATATACTGTTGCTAGATTTTCATTATAATCACTCAGAGTATAACTTTCTATCGCTTTTATCTTGGCATTCTCAAAACATAAATTTTCAGTATGCGAGATTTTAATTGCAATTTTATTTGTTCTTTGTTCTTTATAATTTTCAAAAGAAACACTTTCACCTCTAAAACACCAATCATAAAGATACTCTGGGATATTGTATACTTTATGTTTTTTTGCAATTCTAATAAAAAAATCGTAATCTTCTACATGTAAAGAATCTTTATTGTACCAAATCATATTTTCAATCATATTTTTTCTAATCATAATAGAGCCATGACAAAAACAACTATCAAACAAATTTTTTTGTATATTTATATTTGAAGAAGGCAAAAAATGTTTTCTTATAAATTCACCATTTTCACTAACTACATTATAAAATGTTCCACAAAGTGCATATTCTTTATTATTTTCCATAAATTCTATTTGTTTTTTAAACCTTGTAGAATGTGAAATATCATCATCATCTTGCCTAGCAATATATATACCTTTAACAGCTAAAAAACCTTCATTTAATGTTTTAATTAAACCTTTGTTTTCTCTTGAAATAATTCTTATTCTTTTATCTTTTTTTGCATAAGATTTAAGTATTTCTAATGTATTATCTTTTGAGCCGTCATTTATAATGATTAATTCAAAATCTTTGAATGTTTGATTTAAAATTGATTCTATTGCTTTTGAAACAAATTTTGCACCATTGTATACAGGTAATATTACTGAAATAAGTGGATTAGACATTTTTAAAAACTTTTTCAATTTCAGTATGCATAAAACTAATATACTTCTCATCATCAATAAAACTAGGAATATTAACTATATATTTATATTTAATATTTCCAATACTATTATGTATTAATTCTTTTATCTTTGATGTAAATAAATTCATATCAATAAAATTAAAACCACCCATATCAAAAAGCATGTCTAAATCAGCTCTCCATTCATTCATAATAATCGAAAACATTCTATTCTCTAAATCAGTATCAGATATTTTATTAATTGATAATTCAGATAAATTATCACTTCGTGATAAGAATATATATGCTTTTAAATTTGTACTATTTCTCTCAATTTTTTCTTCTTTAAAAATATCACTAGGAGAAACAATTAATTCATACTTTGGTATATGTAAATTAGATAACAACAATGATGACATAGAGTTAGGTATCATTGATAAAATAGTTCTTGCAATACTTTTTCCAAATTTAGTATAGAAAATACTAAAAACTTTTCTTTTTATATTATTTTTAGATATATTAAAACTATTCTTTTTAAATATATGTGGAAATAATTTATTATGATAAGAATACAAAATAAATGCTCTACTAAAAGAAAGTATACTAGCATCTGAGCTTAAGATATTTAAATCATCTCCCATTATTTTATATGATTCTTTATCATTAAATGAAGACAATAGAGCTGTTTTTCCTATTCCACCAAATGCAGGGAAAACTATTGAATCTTGATTATAAGAAATTGCAGCAGAATGCAAAAAGGTATATCCTAAGATAATTAAATTATAGTGAATACAAGGATTTAAAATCAAATTATTTCCTTTTTCAATAAAAATAGTTGATATTAAATCATTCTCTTTTACAAGCTTAATTTTACGATTAAAATCTAAATAGAAATTTGAATCTGAAATAATTCTTTCTTTTTTTCCTTTACCAATTACTTCAAATACTTTTTCATTAGGTATACAATTTTCAATATTATCAACTACAATAATTTTCATAGTAAAGTGCTTATTCTTTTTTAAAGAGAAATATTCTTTTAATTGAATATCTACAGTCTTAAGTACATCATTACAATGAATTGTTAAGTCAAGTTCAACATTTATTATATTATGAATGTTATATTTTTTTTTCATTTTTGTCCTTTATTATAAAATAGTGTAGAAAAATAAATATCATTAATTCTAATACGATAAATAATGATATATATTCTACTAAGTTTAGTTTTGATATTAATATTATTAATATAAATATAACTGCTGATATAAAACTTGCAAATAAATAATATTTTTGTTTATTATATAAGATAAGAATAGTAGTATGTCCAATAAATATGAAATAAATAATTGGTAGAAACATAGCTATTCTAAAAATTTCGATAACTAAAATATCTGTATACTGTTTACCATAAAACAATTCTAATATTTCGTATGAAAAAACATACAAAGTTATATAAAGTAATAAAAGTACAGGAGAAATGTATAACAAATATTTTTTTATATATTTTATATATTCTTTTATACTATATTTATAAAACTCTCTTGATAATGGTTGCAATATAATATTTCTAACTGTAACTAAGACTAATGCAAGTCTTGTTGCTACACCATATATTCCTGCTTCATAAAAACCCAGATAATTTGAAATAGCAATTGGTATTCCAGCATAATATGTTTGTTGAAAGGCATATGAACCTAACAATGGTAAAGATTTTTTTAAATAATCTTTTATTTTACAATAACTCAATAAACTTAGATTATAAAATTTTAAAGTAAATATAAACATTACAGAAGTAGTAATAAGTGTACCAAACAACTGAGAAATTCTAATATTTTCTATATTAATATTATCAATATGATAAAAATAATAAAATACAATATACTGTATTAAAACTCCACTAATAAGAGATATAAATAATACTTTTTTCATATCCATTGCAACTAAAAACCAATCAATTAATAAAATTTGTAAAAAAATGAATGCAGTATTGTATAATAAAAACTCTAAAGTATATCCTTTTTTCTAAAAATAAAAATACTGATAACAAACTTAAAACCATTGTTGTAAGTATTCTTGCTGTCATTATATTAGTAAAAATATCAACAAATTTATTTTTATTCTGACTAATTTCTTTTATTCCAATTGTATGCATACCTAAACCTGATAAAACAATTACAAATCCTAAAATAGTATCTGCATATGTTAATCTACCATAATCTTCAATTTCTAAAAAACGAACTATTATAAGATTAAATATCATCAACGAAAATCTTGCAACAAGCATCATTATTGATATTGAAAATATAGTTTTAATATTCAATGTACATACACTCTCATCCACGTAATAGTATGAAACATTACAGCAGTTTGTCCTATAGCTTTAGCAAACTTTACTAGATAAGCAACATTTTTAATGACACTATTTTTTCTTTCTAGTGCTACTACTTCGTTGTATTGGGCTAAAAGTATACCGTTTGATATACCTACATATCCTATTTCTGCTATTGCTATTTTATATTGTTTTTGTATCATACTTTTTAATTTACCTACATATTCATTGTAATAAACATGGATATATGGTGGATTATGTTTCTTAGGAATACAATACATTCTAATAATTATTCCATAAAACATACTAATTTTTGGCATGATTACTTCTAATATACCCATCTGGATTATTCATCTGCCATCTCCAACTATCTTCACACATCTCATCTATAGTTTTAGTTGCATTCCAATCTAAGATTTTTTTAGCATAATAAGGATTAGCAAAACATTTTGCTATATCACCTACTCTTCTTTCCACTATTTTATAAGCTATTTCTTTATCACTTGCCTTTTCAAAAGCTTTTATTATATCAAGTACTGAGTAACCTCTTCCTGTGCCAATATTAAATGTAGAATTTTTACTGTTAAATGATGAACTATTTAGATAATTCATAGCTTTTACATGTGCATCTGCTAAGTCAACTACATGTATATAGTCTCTTACTCCTGTACCATCATCAGTATCATAGTCTCCACCAAATACATTTAAAACTTCTCTTTTACCAACTGCTATTTGAGATATAAAAGGCATAAGATTATTTGGTATACCATTTGGGTCTTCACCTATAGTACCAGATTCATGAGCTCCTACTGGGTTAAAGTATCTTAATATTGATATTTTAAAACTATTATCACTGATATACATGTCATTTAGAATTCTCTCTATCATATATTTTGAAGTTCCGTAGGGGTTTGTAGTAGCACCTACTGGAAAATCTTCTTCTATAGGTGTAGTTTTAGGAACTCCATATACTGTAGCAGAGCTAGAAAAGACTATCTTTTTACAGTTATATTCTTTCATTACATCTAAAAGTACTAAAGTTCCATTTACATTATTATCATAGTATTTAATTGGATTTTGTACCGATTCTCCAACTGCTTTAAGTCCTGCAAAATGAATAACAGAATCTATATCGTATTTTTTAAATACATTTTGCAATGCTGTTTTATCTCTTATGTCACTTTCCACAAAAGATATATTTTTACCTATGATTTTAGAAACTCTTTTTAATGATTCTTGTGAAGAGTTACAAAGATTATCATATACTACAAAATCATATCCAGCATCTGCAAGTTCTATAAGTGTATGACTTCCTATATATCCTGCTCCACCTGTTACTAATATCATTAGAGCCTCCAGTTATGTTTTACAAACATATAATTTCAGGTTCCAAAAATTATAAAAGTAAAGAAATTTACTTTTACTTAACATTTTTCACCTTTTAAATGCTTTTTTAATATAACTTTACCATTCTCAACGCCTGGTTGATTATAAGTATTTATTTGTACAAATTTACCTATACAAGATGTAAGTAGTTGGTAATTATACATAAGTTTTGCTATATTATACTCATCTACTTTTTCTATAGTTATCACATCACATGGTACATCTTTTAAATCTTGTATCGCTTGTATTGTAGCATTTGCTTGTGCTTCTATGAGTTGTGAAAAAGAAAAATTGTTTATATATTCTAAATCATCAAATCCATCTAGTGTATTTGATGGTATTATAGTATCATCATCAAAATCATTTATCTTTATAAATGTTACTGTTTTATCTCTTTTTCCTTCAACTATAAGTTGTAAAAAACTATGCTGGTCTACAGGACCTATCAGACCTATTGGAGTGTGCGACTGTTTAGTATTGTTGATATTTCTTTTTCCTAAACTCTCACCCCATAGTTGAATATACCATTTATTGAAACCCTCTAGTGCTGTAGAATATGAAAAAAGTACATTTATATTAAATCTATTTTTATTTTCTACTAAAAATCTTGCTTTTTGTATAATTTCTTCATAATAGTTACTTTGCGAGAAGAAACTCTCTCTTACTTCTTTTGCTCCTGCTAGAAGAGCATCTATATTTACACCTACTATGGCTAGTGGTAATAATCCAACAGTAGAAAATACTGAAAATCTACCACCTACATTTTTAGATATAACAAATGTTTTTATACTATGTTTATTTGCATACTTTGTGAGTTTGCTATCACTTTCACTTATTATAGTACAGTTTGTTTTGTCTATAGTTATCAATGAACTAAGATATTTAAAAATACTTATAGTTTCTATAGTAGTACCTGACTTACTTATAACTATAAAATGAGTATTATCTAGTTTGAGTCTTGATAATCTTGACTTTATATCCATTGGGTCTGTTGATTCAAAGAAATATAATAATTTATCATAAGTATTTGATTTTCTTAAAAAGTCATAGATAGCTATAGTACCTAATGTACTTCCACCAATACCTATAATAGCAATATCTTTTTGAGTTATAGTTTTAGCATACTCTTTTATCTCAGTGGTGTCTTGCAATGGTAGATTATAATATCCAATAGTATCAATCTCATTTTTAATAGATTCAAATATAGTCTCATTTGATTTAATTTGATAGAAGTTTTTAGAGTATTGCATAATTATTTTTGTTTCTCAATCTTTTGTTCGCCACTTTTGAGATTATCATCTTATTTAATATCCCGCTTTCTTTGCATATCATATTCAAGTTCTTCTTGCATTCTTTCGTATTCAGCTTTTTTAATAATAATAAATCTTTTTGTTATATTGATTTTTTCTTCTAAACCTTTATCTGTCAATAAATATTTATACTTTGTTTTATCTTCAGCATTAACAAAATTACCTACTTTGATAAAACCTTTTTTTATAAGAGCTTTCGCAATATAATTTACTTTTCCTATAGCCATAGATAACTCTTGAGAGATAGTAGTTTGTGTCTTATTTTCAGCTAATGCTTCAAGTATTTGTAATTCAACATATTCTTTGTATAAAGTATTATTCAATAGAATTTAACCTTTTTATTTTTTCATATTTTGAAATTATAGCTAGATTTATAATATTTTAGATTAAAATAGAGGGGATTCTAAAAAAGATTAGGCAAACCCTATTAGTGCAAATTTCTTTTTATTTATTATAATCTCCCATCGCTTTTCTTTAGAATAGATTTAATATCATAAACAATTTGATTTTTATTATTTAATTTTATATCTTTGAATCTATCATGAGCAACAGCTAAAACTACTGCTTCATAGTCATCAAAATTAATATCATTATTTAACTCTAAATTGTATTCTTTTTTTACTTCTTCTTTATCTGCCCAATAATCTGATACTGTAATATTACATCCAAACTCTTGAAGTTCTTCTATTATATCTATTATTCTTGAGTTTCTTATATCAGGACAATTTTCTTTAAAAGTGATACCAAGAATTAAAACTTTTGACCCTTCAACTTTATGTCCTTTTTTAATCATAAGTTTTATTACTTGATTTGCTACGTAAATTCCCATATTATCATTTAGTCTACGTCCTGCAAGTATGATTTCAGGATTATATCCTACTTGCTGAGCTTTATGTGTCAAATAATATGGATCAACACCAATACAGTGTCCACCGACTAAACCTGGCTTGAAGTTTAAAAAGTTCCATTTTGTTCCTGCTGCTGCTAAAACATCATTTGTATTAATATTTAGTTTATTAAAAATAATTGCTAATTCATTTACAAAGGCTATGTTAATATCTCTTTGAGAATTTTCAATTACTTTTGCAGCTTCTGCTACTTTGATTGTAGGTGCGAGATGAGTTCCTGCTGTTATAATACTTGCATAAAGTGCATCTACTTTTTTACCGATTTCGAGAGTTGAGCCTGCTGTTACTTTTAGTATTTTTGTAACAGTATGTTCTTTATCTCCAGGATTAATTCTTTCAGGACTATAACCACAAAAGAAATCTTTATTATATTTTAGCTTTGAAATTTTTTCAAGAATAGGTACACACTCTTCTTCCGTAGCTCCTGGATAAACTGTAGATTCATAAATAACAATATCATCTTTTTTTAAAACGTTTCCTATAGTCTCACTGGCTTTAATTAAAGGACTTAAATCAGGTCTTTTATTCTTATCAATTGGAGTTGGAACAGTAACTATATAAATATTACAATCTTTTATATCTTCTGTATTACAAGTAAATTTTATATTATTATCAAGTGCCTCTTTAAGTTGTGACTCATTTAGCTCTAAAGTTCTATCATATGCAGAATTAAGCTCGTTTATTCTTGTTGGATAAATATCTAAACCTATTACTTCATATTTAGATGAAAATGCATGAGCTAAAGGAAGCCCTACATAACCAAGACCAATTATACATATTTTACTATTTTTCATGTATTTTCTCCATGTTAATATTAAAAAATTCTAAGTACCAATCAATAAATTTATCTACACCTTCTTGTATTGAAGTTGCTGGTTTATAACCTAAATCATTTATGAAGTCTTGAACATCTGCAAAGGTTGCTGGTACATCACCTGCTTGCAGAGGTAAAAAGTTTTTCTTTATAGGGAGTCCAAGTTTATTCTCAATTGCTGTAATAAAGTCCATTAATTTAACAGGATTATTATTACCAATGTTATATATCTTGTATGGGGCAGAAGAAGTAGAAACTTCTCCTGTTTTGCCGTTCCAATCTTCATCTTTTTTAGCTGGATTTTCTATAACTCTTATTATTCCTTCTACAATATCATCTATATAAGTAAAATCTCTTAACATGTCACCATTATTAAATACATCAATTGTTTTTCCTTCTAGTGCTGCTTTTGTAAAAAGATATAGCGCCATATCAGGTCTTCCCCATGGTCCATAAACAGTAAAGAATCTTAATCCTGTGGTTGAAATATCAAATAAGTGTGAATAAGTATGAGCCATTAATTCATTTGATTTTTTGGATGCTGCATAAAGTGATATAGGATGAGAAACATCATGATTTGTAGAAAAAGGTAATTCTTCATTTAGCCCATATACACTTGAACTAGAAGCATATGATAAATTTTTAACACCATTATGTCTACAAGATTCTAGTATATTCATAAAACCAATAATATTTGAATCCATATATGCATCTGGGTTAGTCAAAGAATATCTAACTCCTGCTTGAGCAGCAAGATTACAAACAGCATCAAACTTCTCTTCTTCGAATAGTTTCATCATATTATCTTTATCTTCAAGGTTCAGTTTTATAAATTTATAGTTTTGATTTGTACTAGATATTAATAATTTATTATATTCAATATTGTCACCATCTTCTAGTTTTTCAATAATACCTCCACGATGAAGTCTACCGTATTTTACTTTTTGGTCGTAATAATCGTTTATATTATCAAGCCCTACAACTTCATCTCCACGCTCTAATAATTTTATTGCTAAATGACTTCCTATGAAGCCTGCTGTTCCTGTTACTAAAATCTTCACTCTGTTTCCTTATATATCACTGTTAAAAATATCTCTTGTGTAAACTTTTTCTTTAATATCTATTATATTTTTGCTTAATCTATTTGCAACTATTACATCTGAGCATTTTTTAAATTCGCTTAAGTCTTTTATGACTTTTGAATTAAAGAATTCTTCGTCTTTTAATACTGGTTCATAGATAATCACTTCTATACCTTTTGCTTTTATTCTTTTCATTATTCCTTGAATAGAGGAGGCTCTAAAATTATCAGAGCCTTCTTTCATAATAAGTCTGTAAATTCCTACTATTTTAGGATTTTTACTTATAATAGAATCAGCTATAAAATCTTTTCTTGTTGAATTTGAATCTACTATTGCCGAAATGAGGTTATTTGGAACGTCTTTATAATTTGCTTTTAATTGTTTGGTATCTTTTGGTAGACAGTATCCACCATACCCAAAAGAGGGATTATTGTAATAAGTTCCAATTCGAGAATCTAAAGATACTCCGTTTATGATATCTTTTGTATTTAAATTATGGCTTTGGGCGTATGAATCTAGTTCGTTAAAATAAGCTACTCTCATTGCAAGGTAGGTGTTTGAGAAAAGTTTTATTGCTTCTGCTTCAGTTGAGTTTGTAAAAAGAATATCTATATTTTCTTTTTTAGCACCTTGAGCCAATAAAGACGCAAAAGTTTTAGCTCTTTGTGATTTCTCACCTACTATAATTCTTGAAGGGTAGAGATTATCAAAGAGAGCTTTTCCTTCTCTTAAAAATTCTGGTGAAAATATAATATTTGAGGTATTAAACTTTTTATTGATTTCTTTTGTGAATCCTACGGGTACTGTTGATTTTATAATCATAGTAGCTTTTGGATTCAGTTCTAATACATCCTTAATAACTAATTCTACTAAAGAAGTATCAAAATAATTTGTATTCTCATCATAGTTTGTTGGGGTTGCTATTATTACAAAATCTGCATCTTTATATGCTTCATTTTTATCTAAGGTTGCTTTAAAGTTTAAATTTTTTGAGTTATCTAAAAATTCCTGGATTTCTTTATCTTCTATTGGAGAGATACCTTTATTTAGCATTTTTATTTTTGAAGGAATTATATCTAGGGCTATTACGTCATTATGCTGTGATAATAGTAAACCATTTGATAAGCCTACGTATCCTGTTCCTGCTATTGCTATCTTCATTTGATTGTATTCCTTGTGAAGTTTTTATTTAATATTTTAAGTTCGTTCTGAAGTTCTTCGTATTCAGTTTTTTTCTATTTATGAATTTTTTTGTTAGTGATATTTTTTCTTCTAGTCCTTTTTGAGTTAGAAAATATTTATATTGATTTTTATTTTTATTTGCAAAAAAAATATCTGCTTTTATAAAACCTTTTTCTATTAAAGCTTTAAGTACATAATTTACTTTTCCTACACTAATACCTATATCAAGGGCAAGTGATTTTTGAGTTTTTATTTCTGTTATATTGCGTAAAACTGAAAGTGTTAATTCTTCTTTTTTGCAGACTGATTTATCCTAAAGTTAATTTATAAATTCATTTATTGAATTTTACAGGAAGGTAGCTTTGTTTTTTATTATAGTTCCATCTAGAAGTTAAAAATAGATTCTACAATAAATATAAATCATAAGTTTTTATTTTGTATTGTTACTATCTCTTAACTTATCTATATATTTAATTGTATTATTAATAATTAGTATTAATTCATTAGTATATTCTAAAACTTCATCAAATATCTCAATTAAATTCTCTTCAATATATTCATGAACTATTGTATTTCTTACATCTTTCATAAGTCTTAGGATTTGGATATCTTCAAATAAATCTCTTTTATGAGCATTATTTACTACATCTATTAAAGTTCCTTGATTTTCAAATTCATATTCATCAAGTGTTCTAAATATTTTTCTTATTAAAAAATCAATACTTCTACTATATCTTGAACATAAAGTTTCAAATTTTCCAAACTCATCTATAGAATAGTTCTTTTTTAAGCCAATGTTTTGACACTCTTTAAAAGATATATCTATCCAAAATAATTGTTTTTTTAAAAGTTCAAAATCATTATTTAATTTTTCAGTCATCATAATAACACTGCCTTTTGTTTTATTAATTTTGTAAATGGATTTTTAAAATCTCCATTATCTAAAACTATATCTAACTTTTGTTCACCAAAATGATCAAAGAAATCTAATCTTAAAAATCTTATATCTTTTTTATTGATTTTCTCACTTACCACCAAGATATCGATATCTCCACCTTTTTTCTCATCATCAACTCTGCTACCAAACAGATAAAGTCTTGCTTCTTTATGTAAAGAATCTAGTTTCTCTTTTAAAACATTAACTTCTTGTGTTGATAGTCTCATTTCTTACCTTTTGTTGTATTATAACATATTTGACTAGCATATAATAAGATATATCGGAACCTTGAATTTATTTAAGACTTTTATTACAAGTTTTACTAGTTGGGTATTAAAAAAGTTTGTATCAGGATTATAGTTTGTAGGAGTTACTTTGGGGTTTAGATTATTTGAGTTATCTAAAAATTCTTGTATTTCTTTATCTTCAATTAGTGAAACACCTTTATTTAACATCTCTATTTTTTCTCTAACCACATCCAAAGCAATTACTTCATTATGCTGTGCTAATAAAACACCATTTGATAATCCTAGGTATCCTGTTCCTGCTATTGCTATCTTCATTTATTTGTACGAATTTAGTTGGAGTAATGCCTTTTTTAAAATTAATATATTGTCATTTAGAGTTTGTCTTTTCTTCTTTAAAACTTTGTATAAAGTTTATTATAAAAACTAAAAATATTGATAATATAAATCCTGTAATAAAGGAGATAATTACTATTAGTTTTTTCTTTGGTTTAACAGGATAATCTTTTTGTATAATTGATCCTAAAATTTGTGTTTCTTTTATATTCGAGGGTAATAGTGACAATTTAACAACAGATAAGTCTTCGTTTATTTTATATATTCTATTCTTTAGATCTAAAAGCTCCATATTTTGTGTATTTAAACTTACTGCATATACTGCTGCAACTGCTGGATTATCTGCTAAAACTTTATTTATTAAAGATTCTTTTCTAAGAATCTTATTTGATATAATATTTTGTTCGTTTTTTAACCTCTTATACTCTTTATTAATATTTTCATATTTACTTGTTAATAATTTTTGATAATTTTTAATTTTAATTTTATGTTTATCTTTAATGGTGGCAAGTATTTCGTTGATTTTATTTATCGCAGAGAAGTTAGAAATAGAATAAACTGATATTTCTATTAAATCTTTAGTTCCTTTTAGTAATTTAATACTATTTAATTTTGATACCTCATCTTCAGATGCATTAATATTGTAAAGGATATCAATTTTATTTATAATTGAAGATGTATTTTCAAGTAAAACACGATTATTAGTATTATTAGTATTATTAGTATTATTAGTATTGATTGAACCCACTTCTAAGATAACTTTTACTTCATATATAGGAGTTGTATTTAGAACAAAAATTATTGCTCCAATAGTTATTAAAGAAGTAAATATAAAAATAAATTTTTTTTTATTCCAAAGGGTAAGGAAAAGTTCTTTTAAATCAATTTCATCTTCAGATATTTTATCATTTATGTTTGTTTTATATTCCGTCAAAATAGAAACCTTTTTTATTTAAGTCAAAAAGAATATCAAAAGTTTTATTAATATTTTATTAATAAATATTTGTTTATAGATTTCTAAATTTTATAATTTCCAAGTAAAAAAATGGCACTATTTCTCGTATATCAATTAGTGTACTTTCATCTAAGGATATAAGATTTAAAATAGATTTATATTGAATATCTATTTTTTTACTTTTCCATAAAAATAATTAGTAGCTTCAATAAAGCCATCTACACTACCACAATCAAATCTTTTTCCATCAAATTTATATGCAAGTACCATGCCTTTTTTTGCTTGATCTAAAAGAGCATCCGTGATTTGTATCTCTCCACCTCGTCCTGGTTTTGTAGTTCTTATGATATCAAAAATATCAGGAGTTAAGATATATCTCCCTATGATTGCTAAGTTTGAGGGAGCATCTTTTGGCTCTGGTTTTTCAACCATATCTTTTATCCTATATAAACCATCTTCTATTTCATTTCCTGCTATTACTCCATACTTGTTAGTATCTTCTAAAGGTATTTCCTCTATTGCTACAATTGAACAGTTATATTTTTTATATATTTCAATCATTTGAGATAAAACAGTATTTCCCTTTTCATTATCACATAAATCATCTGCTAAAATTACAGCAAAAGGTTCATTTCCAATTAGAGTCTCTCCTGATAAAATTGCATGACCTAAACCTTTCATCTCTACTTGTCTAGTATATGAAAAGGTACATTTATTTATAACTTCTCGTATTTCAGTAAGGTAGTGTTCTTTACTTGTACCTTTTATTTGATGCTCTAATTCATAAGATATATCAAAATGATCTTCAATAGCTCTTTTTCCACGTCCTGTTACTATAGCCATAGTATCACAACCTGCAATAATAGCTTCTTCTACACCATACTGTAACAAAGGTTTGGTTAATACTGGTAACATCTCTTTAGGTATAGCTTTTGTAGCAGGTAAAAATCTAGTACCATATCCAGCTGCGGGGAATAAACATTTTTTTATTATCTTTTCAGTTTTCATCAATTTTTCTAATCCTTCTAGTGCTTGATTTTTTCATTATGTTACTATTATTTTTAACAATTTATTCGTTTTCTACTTTTTTGTTTTAAAGACTTCAGAGATTTACTTCTCAATATCAGATTAAGAATAACCAATTAAAAAATATCAGGTACGTCTATTTGAGTCTCTCGATTTGTATCAGATACTGATTCAAAAATTACCTCAATTGGTGCTTCATTAGCATTTTCTTTATCTACGAATCTTGTAAGTTGTTTTTGGAAATCAAGTTTTACAGTTCCTATTGGTCCATTTCTTTGTTTTCCAATTATTATTTCTGCTTCTTCAACTAGTTTATTGATAAAAGTTGATTTGTACTCATCACCTTTATCTTTTGCTTCTTTCTCTTTTCTAGCTTCATCTCTCTCTTTATATACATCATCTCTGTATACAAACATAATAATATCAGCATCTTGCTCAATAGCCCCAGACTCTCTTAAATCACTTAACATAGGTCTTTTATCAGGTCTATTCTCAAGCCCTCTGTTTAACTGTGAAAGTGCAATAATTGGTATTTTCATCTCCCTAGCTAACATTTTTAAACCCCTTGAAATATCTGATACTTCTTGATGTCTATCTTTATTTCCAGTACCTTGCATAAGTTGTAAATAATCTATTATTACCATAGAAATTTTATTATCTTCATTTTGAGCAAGTTTTCGCACCCTTGCGCGAAGTTGATTAATATTTATACTCCCACCATCATCTACAAAAAGTTTTTTTGAATTTAAATCTTCAAAAGCGGCCGTTAAATTTGTCCATTGGTTATCATCTAAGTCACCTTTTCTAAGGTTTTGTAAAGGAATTGAAGTTTTTGCACTAAGCATTCTTAGCATTAATTGTTCAGCTGGCATTTCAAGTGAAAAAAGAATTACACCTTTCCCTAACTCTATATTTTTAAGAGCCATATTTAAAACAAGAGCAGTATTATGAGTAACAGTCATATCTTCTAGTAAGAAAAGACTATTACCATCTATTTCAAAACCAAAATAATCATCTATTATATCTTTTTCAACACTTATACTAGTTTGATTCCAAGTTCTGTTACAAGTCCATTCTTTGGCTTTCTTTCTTTTTATTTTTACTGGTATTTTATTTATATCACCAAAAATTCTTACTTTGTATACTTCTGTTTCAAAACCTATCTCTTTAATAGTTGCTTTTTTAGAATTTAATGAAGTTCTAAAGCCCAAAGAATCACAAAGATATTTAATTTGTTTACTTAAAGATTCTAATTTTTGTGTTATTTCAAAACCATTTTCATTTTTATTATAATGTCCATCACTATCAAGTAAACCAGCTAAAAGCTTTAGTCTATTTTCCTCTGAGTTAATTAAATAATCATTTGGTATATGTTTATTATTGAATAAATTCTCTTCTCTTAATAGCTTGTGCAAAGAAAATGCTGTTTTCCCATCTACATGTTTTTTATGTGTTATTGAGTATTCTGGACACTTATCATCTTGGATATACTCTCTAACTTGTAATTTTAATTTTAAAGCATATTCATTTAAATACTCAACTATTTCATTATCTTGCGTATAAATTGATACTTTAGAAGAAGATTCATCCCCTAACCAAAGTCCTAAAAAATATGGATCAATTTTTATATCTTTTTCTCCAAATTCAACTGCAACTTTATAACCTTTATAGTTGCTTTTAAATTTATCTGATTTTTCTAAATATTCTTTTACATTTATATTTAAAATATCTCCATTTTTATGAGATCCTTCTGTTTTACTTCGTTTTAATGATAATATATGTGATTCATTTACCCTGTAGTCGCAAGCTTTATTTTGACGAACCCAATACATTTGTTCTTTTCCGCTTGTAATTGATAATACATTTCTAGGTTTTGAATCATCTCCTAAAAGTTGCTCTGAAATTTTTATATCTTCAATATTTTTTAAACTTCCATCAAACATCACTATTTTTGTGCCACGAGCTAGACATTTTCCCATAGCAGGACGTGAAGCAATAATGACTAAATCACCAGCATTAAAGCCTGTTGTTTTTTTATCTAAATCATAAAAACCTGTAGTCTCGCCTATAAGATGTTTATTTCCTAAAAGTTTCATTCTTTTAATATATTCAAGAGTTTCAGTAGTAATCTCTTCCATATCTTTTAATTCAGTTGTAGCACTATTTGTTGATATTTTATAAAGCTCACCTTGCACTACGTCTAAGGCATCATTTGCAGTAATTTCTTCTTCTAAAGAAACTTTTTTTATAGTTGTTGCAAGTGTAGTTAGTTCTCTTTTTAAAGAACTATCTTTTATCTCTCTTACATATGCAATAGTATTTGTAATTGGATTTGCAGATAAGATTTCTATTAAAATAGAATCATCTACATCTTTTGAATTAATTCTTTTTCTAATAAACTCTTCATCAATTGGCATAGAGTCATCATGTAATTTAATCATAACTTCAAAAATTTTTTGATGAGCAGGAAGATAAAAATCTTTTGCTTTTAAGACACCTAAAACATCTTCTAATTCTTCTGGGTTAAATAAAATTGAGCTAAGAACTGCTCGTTCTATATTTATACTATATACACTATCCATTAATTCTCCAATAAGTTAAGCCTAAGATTGTAGCGAAATTTGTTTTAAATCAGTAGGATTATATAAGTTGTAAAATAGAGACTAACTTTGTTTTTTAGCCTCTATTTCTACTTCTTCTAAAAATTTATCAAGAAGTTCTTCTGTTGGAAGTTTTGCAATTATTTCACCTTTTTTAATAATTAATCCACTTCCTTTTCCATATGCAATAGCAACATCTGCACTCTTTGCTTCACCTAGGGCATTTACAACACAACCCATAACTGAAACATTTAAAGGTGTTTTAATATGTTTTGTTCTTTCTTCAACAAGTGTAACTGCACTTACCAAATCAGCTTCAATTCTTCCACAAGTAGGGCAAGAAATAATATTTAAACCATCTTTACTTAAACCTGCATCTTTTAAAATAGCATGTCCTACTTCAATCTCTTTTTCAAGTTCACCTGTAATTGAAATCCTCATAGTATCGCCAATACCATCAAGAAGTAAAGAGCCTAAAGCAATTGAAGATTTTATAGTTGAGTGAAAAAGTGTTCCAGCTTCAGTAACTCCTAAATGAAAAGCATAGTTATTCATAGGTCTTAAAAGTTTATATGCTGTTACTGTTCTTTGAACATCACTAGCTTTTAATGAAATTTTAATATCAGTAAAACCTAAATCTTCTAAATACTTAAGATTATAATCAGCACTTGCAACCATACCTTCAGGAGTTTGTCCATACTTATTTTCAAACTGCGATTCTAAAGAACCACAATTTATACCAATTCTAATTGGTAGGTTTCGTTCTTTACAAGCTTTTACAATCTCTGCTACTCTTTTTTTATTTCCAATATTTCCAGGATTGATTCTAATACAATCAACAAACTCAGCCGCAATTAGTGCAAGTCTATAATTAAAATGAATATCGGCTATTAAAGGAAGAGTAGTTTGTTCTCTTATACTTTTTAAAGCATTCGCAGCAGCCATATCAGGAACAGCAAGTCTAACCATATCAGCACCTGCAAAATGCAAAGCTTTAATTTGTTCAACCGTAGCTTCCACATCAGAAGTTTTAGAAAAAGTCATAGATTGAACAGAAATTGGGGCATCACCACCAACAGCAACACCACCTACATAAATCTTTTTTGTTGGATATCTTTTTATCATATTTGTCATAATTGCATTTTATCAAAAAAAGATTAATTATCAGTAAAAAATAAAATAAATTTATACACTTAAAATTGTAAAGGCTTAAACTTTATAATTACATTAAAACAGATAGCATACAGCTAAAGAATCCTTATTAAACTTTTTTTTTGAAAAACTAAGATATAATTGCGATATTATTATATAAAGGATTTATATGCAAGATTTTACAATTTTTGATATTGTGATTGTAAGTATTACTGTCTTTCTTGGTTTAAAGGGACTATTTAGAGGTTTTATCAAAGAGGTATTTGGCCTTGTTGGAATCGTGGGTGGTCTTTTTGTAGCCTCAAGAGTTGCTGTTGAAATTGGAAAATTAATTACTCCTATTCTTGCTTTAGAAAATAGTACAACAATAAAACTTATTGGTTTTGTCATTGGTCTTGTTGGATTTTGGGCTATAGTATATATTTTAGGAGTTATTTTAAGTAAAATATTTGCTGTAAGTGGATTAGGCATTTTTGATAGAATTTTAGGATTTGTTTTTGGTAGTGCAAAAATATTTTTAATTTTTTCGGTAATTGCATATTCGTTATATCAAGTAAACTCGTTTAAAGATTTAATGGATAAAAAGTTTGCAACAACTATTATATTTCCTTTATTAATTCAAACTGGTGGCTTTATTGTAAAACTTGATACTTCTGATTTTACAAATGCAGTTGAAAAAACAATATCACCAAGTGAAGAAATTAAAGAAGACCCAGATTTAATTAAAGAAAAAACATTTGTAGAAGAAGTAGAAGATACAGTAAAACAGATAAAAAAAAGTACAATAAAGTCTGGAGCAACTGTAGTTAATGAAGTTAAAAAAGTAATTGAAAAAAATATTGAAACAGTAACAAAAGAGCTAAATAATAACATTCTCATACCTATGAATAAAACCTCTGAAGATGCAAAAAAAGAAGCAGAACAAATGATAAATGAAATAAATAAAGGGAATTAAGATTGTTTGAAAATAAATATATACAACAAAGAATAAAAAAAGCAAATACACTAAGAGAAAAAGGCATCAATCCTTATGCAAATAAGTGTGAAAGAAATACTACGATATCTAAGTTTTTAAACGTAAATAGTGATCTATTTCAAACTGAAAATAAAAGAGATGAGAAAAGACACTACATAGTTGCTGGAAGAATTAAATTTTTCAGACTTATGGGAAAAGCAAGTTTTCTAAAAATCGAAGATGAGAGTGGTCTTTTACAGATTTATGTATCAAGAGACAAGCTTCCTGAAGGTTTTTATAATGAAACTTTTAAAAAAACTATTGAAGTTGGTGATATTATTGAAGTTGGTGGATACCCATTTATTACAGGAAAAGGTGAGTTGTCACTTCATGTTGATTCGTTAACAATTTTAACAAAAGCTATCTCTCCACTTCCAGAAAAATATCATGGAATTCAAGATAAAGAGTTAAGATACAGACAAAGATATTTAGATTTAATAATGAATAGTGAAGTTAAAAAAACTTTTCATATTAGATCAAAGGTAATTTCTCTTACAAGAAGATTTTTTGAAGATAAAGGTTTTTTAGAAGTTGAAACTCCAATGATGCACCCAATAGCAGGAGGGGCAAATGCTAAACCATTTACTACTCATCATAATGCACTTGGTGTTGATAGATTTTTAAGAATTGCACCTGAGTTATATTTAAAAAGATTAATTGTAGGTGGTTTTGAAGCTGTATTTGAAATCAATAGGTGTTTCAGAAATGAAGGTATGGATGCAACGCATAACCCTGAATTTACTTCAATTGAATTTTATTGGGCTTATAAAACATATAAAGATTTAATCATTTTAACAAAAGAGTATTTTGAATATTTATTTGAACACTTAGACTTACCAACTATTTTACCTTATGGTGATTTTAAAATTGATTTCTCACAATTTATTGAAATTTCTTTAATTGAATCACTTACTAGTATTGGTGGGGTTCCTGCTCGTATTACGCAAGACAAGGATAACATCATAACATACTTAAAGGCTGCAAACATAGTAGTAAATGAAAATATGAATTTAGGTCAACTTCAAGGTGAATTATTTGATGAATATGTTGAAGCTAAATTAATTAACCCTACATTTATCACTCAATACCCAGTAGAGATATCACCTCTTGCTAGAAGAAATGACTCTCATGCTCATTTAACTGATAGATTTGAGCTATTTATTGCAGGTAAAGAGATTGCAAATGCCTTTTCTGAACTTAATGATCCAATTGACCAATTAGAAAGATTTGAAGAACAAATGGCTACAAAAGAATTAGGTGGAGATGATGAAGCACATGAAATGGATGAAGATTTTGTAAATGCTTTATCATATGGAATGGCTCCTACTGCTGGAGAAGGAATAGGAATTGATAGATTAGTAATGATGCTTACAAATCAACACTCAATAAGAGATGTACTGTTATTCCCTGCAATGAAACCAATTAAAAATGAGATTGATTTACACGCAGATGAAGTTTAGAAAAAATTAAAATACTGGAGATTATATAAACATGAACTACATAACAAAAGCAAACCTCAAAGAATCAGATAACGAGATATTTGATATCTTAGAAAATGAATTAGTAAGACAAACAGATCATCTTGAAATGATTGCAAGTGAAAACTTCACAAGCCCAGCTGTAATGCAAACAATGGGTTCAATTTTTACTAATAAATATGCAGAAGGATATCCTGCAAAGAGATATTATGGTGGTTGTGAACAAGCTGATAAAGTTGAACAATTAGCAATAAATAGAGCTTGTAAAATATTTAATTGTAAATTTGCAAATGTACAACCTCATGCAGGTTCTCAAGCAAATGGTGCAGTTTATGCAGCCTTGCTTAAAGCTGGTGATAAAATTCTTGGTATGGATCTTTTTCATGGAGGACATTTAACTCATGGTTCTAAAGCATCTTTTTCTGGTAAAAACTATTCAGCTTTTTATTATGGAGTTGAATTAGATGGAAGAATCAATTATGATAGAGTAATGGATATAGCTAAAATAGTTAAACCAAAAATTATTGTTTGTGGAGCATCTGCATACGCAAGAGAAATAGATTTTAAAAAGTTTAGAGTAATAGCTGATGAAGTAGGTGCTATTTTATTTGCAGATATTGCTCATATAGCAGGATTAGTAGCTGCAAACTTACATATGTCTCCTTTTCCTTATGCTCATGTTGTAACAACAACAACTCATAAGACTTTAAGAGGACCACGTGGTGGAATGATTATGACAAATGATGAAGATATTGCTAAAAAAATAAACTCAGCAATTTTTCCAGGATTGCAAGGTGGACCATTAGTTCATGTAATGGCAGCTAAAGCTGTAGCTTTAAAAGAAGTATTAGATTCTTCTTGGAAAGATTACGCACAACAAGTAATAAATAACGCAAAAGTACTAGCTGATATATTAATAAAAAGAGGGTATGATATAGTTTCAAATGGAACAGATAATCATCTAATCTTGGTATCTTTTTTAAATAAAGATTTTTCAGGAAAAGAAGCTGATACAGCTTTAGGAAATTCAGGAATTACTGTAAATAAAAATACAGTACCAGGGGAAACAAGATCACCTTTTGTAACTTCAGGCATAAGAGTAGGATCTCCTGCTTTAACTACACGGGGAATGAAAGAAAAAGAATTTGAAATTATTGCAAATAGAATTTGTGATGTTTTAGATGATATTAACAATACTGATTTACAAAGTAAGATTAAAGAAGAGTTAAAAATTCTTGCTCGTTGTTTTGTTATTTATGATAAGGCTACTTATTAGGTGATATTTTAAACTTATAAATATAAGGATATTTTATGGAAATTAGAGGCGAAAAATTTATAAAGAAAGTTCAACTTAAACAAGAAAAAAATGAGATTGAACAAAGATTAACTGAGATTAAAAATGCACAAGCTGTATATGAAGAACCAGTACGAGAGAGTACTGCTTCAATACTTGAAAGAGAGATAGGAATTCAAGAAGAACAAGAATATAGTGATATAATGTTGGGTAAACATACAAATTCTAATGAACTAAATAAAAAGAAATATTTAGTTTTAGGCTTAATCTTAGTAATCTTATTTTTATTAACAATCATAATTATTCGCCTCCTAACAAGTGATAGTTCTTCTAATAATTCATTCGCAAAATATAAAAATGAGAATGTTCAAAATATTTTAGAAAATGAAAATATTGAAGAAGAATATCAAAAAATAATTAATGAAAAACTAAAAAATATAAAAGAAGAAAATATAAAAGAAGAAAAAAGACAAGAAATTAAAAATGAAAAGATAGTTGATGAAAAACTAAACCTTAAAGTAATAGAAAAGAATGAACAAATCATAGAACAAACAGAAGTAATTAAAGCTGATATGTTTAATACAAAAAATATATATACTCCTAGTAAAAAAGTTGCAAGAGAAGAAGTAAAATTTACTAAGATTATAAAAGAAGCTAAAATAATAAAAAAAGAGAAAACTAAAAAAGTTTTAAAAAAAGCTATTAACAAATCAAAAAATAACAAAGTTCTTAGTTTAAGTTTTAATAAACCAAAAGGAACATTTGTACAAATTGGAGCATTTTCAAAAATACCAACAAATAAATATTTATCAAGTATTACTAAACATGGTTTTAAATATAAAATATATAAAATTAAAATAAAAAATAAAATATTTCATAAGCTATTAATAGGTCCTTACAATTCAAGAGAGCAAGCAAAACTAGAAACAGATAATATAAAGAAAAAACTTAATATTTCTAGTACATTTATTTTAACATTTTAAAAGGTAATAATTTAATGGAATTTTATTCAAAAGAACTTTTTCTAGATCAATTTACACCAGTATCTATTTATGAAAAAATTAAAAATATTTATAAAGATGAAATTACTTTTCTTTTTGAAAGCACTATAAACTCAACAGATGGGAACTACTCTTATATAATAATAGGAGATAGAGAAAGAGTTTGGTATGAAAACAATACTTGTTTTTATAAAAATGGAAATGGAAAAGTTCAAGAAGTAGAATCAAATCCTTTAAAATTTTTACAAAAATATTATAAAAATTTTGATAAAAATTTTTATAAAAAGAAATCACTAGAACTTGGCATTGGTTTAATTGATGGATTTATTGGGAATATTGGCTACGATATTGGAAAAGAGTTCGAACCTTCATTAAAAGAACCAATGAATAATCTAATTGATCAATTAAAGATTCCTGATTTAGATTTGATTAGACCTAAAATAATTTTAGGTTTTTCACATAAAACTTCAAAACTTGTGATGGTAACTTCATTAAAAGAAAAAGAAAAAGATTTAAATTTAATAGAAAAAGAACTATTTACTTCTTATAAATTTACACCTTTAAAAAAAGCAATTATAATTGATAAGGGAAAATTTAACTATTCAAAAGAAGAGTTTTTTCAAATGGTTGCAAAATCTAAAGAGATGATAAAAACAGGAGATGTTTTTCAAATTTTGATATCAAATAGATTTATTCAAAAAGCAAAAGTTGATCATTTAAGTTTTTATAGAGCCTTAAGAAGTAAAAACCCTAGTCCATATTTGTTTTTTTTAGAATATGAAAAATTTTCAATTGCAGGAAGTTCTCCTGAAGTAATGGTAAGATTAGTTGATGGACATATTTTATTAAGACCAATTGCAGGTACTAGAAAAAGAGGTGCTACTTTAGACCAAGATTTAGAAATGGAAGTTGAATTACTAAATGATACTAAAGAGAGAGCAGAACATATCATGTTAGTAGATTTAGGAAGAAATGACGTAGGAAGAGTCGCTAGTGTTGGCACTGTGAAAGTTACAGAACTTATGAGAGTAGAGAGATATTCACATGTTATGCATATAGTTTCAAATGTAGAAGCAATAATTGATGAGAAGTATGACATGTTTGATCTTTTTGCAGCAACTTTTACAGCTGGAACTATGACAGGAGCTCCAAAAATTAGAGCCATGCAATTAATTGCCCAATTTGAAAAAATAAAAAGAAATTTTTATTCTGGAAGTATTGCATATTTTAGTTTTGATGGAAATATGGATAGTGCAATTACTATTCGAACAACAATGCTTACAAAAGATAAAATAATCTTCCAAGCAGGTGCTGGGATTGTTGCAGATAGCGTTCCACAGTCAGAGTATGAAGAAGTTCATAATAAACTTGCGGCTAACATTGCAACATTAAAAGATTTATCATAAAGGATTAAATTTGTTACTTGGAGTAAATATAGACCATATCGCAGTTTTAAGAGAAGCCAGAAATATAAATGACCCAAATCCCCTTGATGCTATTGGAATTTGTAAATTAGCTGGGGCTGATCAAATTACAATTCATTTAAGAGAAGATAGGCGTCATATTCATGATAATGATGCAAGAGTAATAATAGAACAAGCAGCACTTCCAGTTAATTTAGAGTGCTCAATTAATGAAAGTATTATTGATACTGTTTGTAAATTAAAACCTGCAAGAGTTACTTTAGTTCCTGAAAATAGAGATGAAGTTACTACTGAAGGTGGTCTTGATTTAAAATCACATTTCTTAAAACTAAAAAAAGCTATTAAAAAATTTCATAAAAATGAAATTGAAGTATCGCTTTTTATTGATCCAAACAATAATATTATAGAATTAAGTAAAAAACTAAAAGTTGAATGGATTGAACTTCATACTGGTACATATGCAAATGTTTATGCAATGTTAAATAGTAATTTAATAAATACTCATCATAGTATAAAAGAGTTAGAATTACCAAGAAAAGAGTTAAAAAAATTATTAAAAGAATCAATTAAAACTATAAAAGATACTTCAAAATATGCAAAAAAACTTAAATTAAAAGTTGCTGCTGGACACGGCTTAAATTATCAAAATGTAAAAAAAATATCTTCTATAAAAACAATAGAAGAATTAAATATAGGACAAAGTATTATTGCTAGATCTGTTTTTACAGGACTCAAAGATGCAATTATTGAAATAAAAGAATTAATATGAAAATAAAAAGAAAAGAAAAAATTGCAATCTCCATTGGTGATTTAAATGGAATTGGAATTGGAATTGCTTTAAAAACTCATAAAAAAATTTCTAAAATTTGTACTCCTATTTATTGTATAAATAAAAAAATGTTAAAACAAGCCTCAAAACTTTTAGACTTAAAAATTCCAAAAGATTTTAGAATTTATAAAATTAGAGGTACCTTTATAATAGAGCCAGGAATAGTATCAAAAAAATCTGGACAATATTCATATGATTCATTTATTCAAGCAATAAATTTAGCAAAAGAAAAAAAAGTAGACTCAATAGTCACACTCCCAATTAACAAAGAATCTTGGAGTAAAGCAAATATAACATATAAAGGTCATACAGAAATACTAAGAGATATTTTTGATAGAAATGCGATTATGATGTTAGGTTGTAAAAAAATGTTTGTATCTTTGTTTACTGAACATATTGCATTAAAAGAAGTTGCATTAAAAATAAAAACAAAAGAATTAACACAATTTTTATTAAATTTTCAAGATAAAGTACAAATAGAAAAAATTGGAGTTTTAGGTTTAAATCCTCATGCTAGTGATAATGGAGTTTTAGGCAATGAAGAGATAAAAATCTCAAAAGCAATTAATAAAGCTAATAAAATACTCAAAAAAAAGATATTTTTTGGTCCGTTAGCTCCTGATGTAGCTTTTTCTCCAAACTCTAGAAAAAACTGTCAATATTTTGTAGCAATGTATCATGATCAAGGCTTAGCTCCTTTAAAAGCTTTATATTTTGATGAAAGTATAAATATAAGCTTGAATTTACCAATAATAAGGACTTCTGTTGATCATGGAACTGCCTTTGATATTGCATACAAAAAAAATAGAAAATTAAATACAAAAAGTTATATAAATGCAATAAAAGAAGCAATAAAATATAATGAAATAAAAAATGACAACACTTGAGTTTTGTCATGAACTAGAGTTTTTAAAGATTAATTTTATTGAAAGAAAGACTAGAATTACTTACCCTAAAACTATTATTTCAGGACCTGCTAAAACTGGAAAAAGTTTTTTAATTTATGATTATTTATCAAATTTTGAAACAGAAGAATATTTATATATTGATTTAAAAGATATAAGAAACAATAAAAATGAGATAATACAAAATTTAGAAGAGTATGTTTTAAAAAACAATATTAAAGTTATAGTATTAGAAAACTTTGAATTTGATTTTAAGATTCCATATTGTGATAGTATAATAATTTCTACAAATAAAACTAATTTATTAGATGGTTATAAAAAAATATTTTTAACTCCTCTTGATTTTGAAGAGTATTTATTACACGATAATAAACATCAAAATATTACTCAAAGTTTTAATTATTTTTTAAAATATGGTAACCTTGTTCAATCTTTACATATAAATGAATTTAAAATTTTAAGTCAACTTCAGACCTTAATAGCAACAATGAATCATAATCAAACATCACAAGAGATTTTAAAAATTCTATTTTTAAATATAGATGAAAAAAAATCACTAAATCAACTATATTTGACTTTAAAAAAAGAGACAAAAATTTCAAAAGATAAATTTTATGAAGAGTGTAAACGTTTTGAAGATGAGAAAATAATATATTTTATTGAAAAATTTAATCAAAAAAAAGCTATGAAAAAAATATATTCATATAATGCAGCTTTTCTAAGTGCTATAACACATAAAAAGAAATTTAAAAACGAGTTAACAAATATTATTTTTTCAGAACTTATTAATAAATATGAAAATATTTATTATTTAGATTATATAGATTTTTACATGCCAAAAAAAAACTTAGCTATTATTTGTATAGCATTTTTTAACTCTTTTATGATGAAATCTAAAATAAAAAAAATAAAAAAAATAATAGATGAATATAATATAAAAGAATTAATAATTGTCACAGTATCAAATAATGAACAGTTTTTATATGAAAATATTGAAATAACTGTTTTGCCTTTTTATGAATGGGCCCTTAGTTGACTTCATATAAAAACTATATTAACTTCTTATTTAGAAGTTTTTAGATATAATCGCAAAATATAAAAGGAACGTAATGAATAAGAGAGTACTTGTAAAATTTTCAGGTGAAGCATTAGCTGGTTCCGATGGTTATGGTATTGATACTTCAATCTTGGATTATATTGCAAAAGAAATCAAAGAATTAGTAGATAACAATATTGAAGTTGGTATTGTAATTGGGGGAGGAAACATTGTTCGTGGTGTTACTGCTGCTGCTGATGGTATTATTAAAAGAACAAGTGCAGATTATATGGGTATGCTAGCTACTGTTATTAATGGTATTGCTATGCAAGAAGCATTAGAACATAAAGGTTTAAATGCAAGGTTACAAACAGCTATAAAAATGGAACAAATTGCAGAACCATATATAGTAAGGAGAGCTATAAGACATCTTGAAAAAGGAAGAGTAGTAATTTTTGCAGCTGGAACTGGAAATCCATATTTCACAACTGATACAGCTGCAACATTAAGAGCAACAGAAATTGATGCTTGTATGTTAATAAAAGCAACAAAAGTAGATGGTATTTATAATAAAGATCCAATAAAATTTGATGATGCAGTAAAATTAGAACAAATAACATATGATCAAGCATTAGAAGATCATATTAAAGTTATGGATGATACAGCTATTGCACTTGCAAAAGATAATAAACTACTAATTGTTATTTCAAATATGAATGAAAAAGGTAATTTACTAGCTATTATAAATGGTGATTATAGTAAATGCTCAATTGTAAAATAATAAAGGATTAGAATGAGATTAGAAGAAAGAATAGCACGAGCTTTAAAAAAAGTAAACAATGATAGATATATTCTGGCTGTCGCAGTTGGACAAAGAGCAAATGAACTAAGTAAAGGTGCAAAACCACTTTTAGAAAAAAATACTCAAAATATGAAATATACAGATATTGCAATTGATGAAATTGCAACTGGTTTACTTGTAATTGAAGGTTTTGTAGATAAAGAGTAGTTATAAAGCTTACGCTTTTATCACTCTTAAGTAGTTCATATGGATTCATTTATTGAAAAAATTCAAACCATCAATAATATAAATGATGCTATTTTACTTCTAGAAAGTGAAGCTAGTATTACTCCTAAACTTCAAGATATAATCGAGTTTACTATAACCGCTCATGAAGGACAGTTTAGAAAAAGTGGCGAACCATATGCTGTTCACCCAATTTTGGTTGCTTGTG
Organism: Halarcobacter sp.; assembly: GCA_965243765.1. Taxonomy (GTDB): domain Bacteria; phylum Campylobacterota; class Campylobacteria; order Campylobacterales; family Arcobacteraceae; genus Halarcobacter. The sequence goes on along the minus strand of CBDEWB010000018.1, from coordinate 145,750 downwards.
TTGCTTCTCACTTTTCAAATGAAGAAGATATTATTGCAACCGCTTTATTACATGATATAGTTGAAGATACAGAATATTCTTTACAATTTATAGAAGAAAAATGGGGCATAGATATAGCTCATATGGTTGATGGATTAACAAAAATTGATGAACTTAGAGAACATGAATTAGTATCCTCAGGTTCAAATAAAAAACTAATATCTTCTGCTATGACTTTTAGAAAAATGTTAATTGCATCTATTGATGATGTAAGAGTTTTAGTAGTAAAACTTTGCGATAGATTACATAATATGTTGACACTTGCCGCCTTAGATCCAAGCAAACAATTCAGAATTGCAGAAGAAACTTTAGTAGTTTATGTATCAATTGCTCATAGATTAGGTATTTCTACTATTAAAAATACGTTAGAAGATTTAGCATTTTATTATATCTATCCAAAAGAATATAAAAAAATTGATAATTTTATAAAAGAACATCAGCACGCAATACAATTAACATTCAATAAATTTATATCTTCAACAAAAACATTATTAGAAATAAATGGCTTTGATATAAATAAAATAAAAATATTTTCAAGAATAAAACATTATTACTCTATTTATCTAAAGATGCAAAGAAAAGGTGTAGGTATTGATGAAGTACTCGATTTACTTGCTATTAGAATTTTAGTTGAAGAAGATATTGATTGTTATAAGGTTTTAGGCTTATTACATTTAGAAAACAAACCTTTAATTTCAAGATTTAAAGATTATATATCAACTCCAAAAGAAAATGGTTATCAAACAATTCATACAACTGTTTTCTATAACTCTAAAATATATGAGGTTCAAATAAGAACTTTTGAAATGAATAAAGTTGCAGAATATGGAATTGCTGCTCATTGGATGTATAAAAGTGGTGTAAAACAACAACCAAATCTAAACTGGCTAAAATCATTAGAGTATTCAAATGATAATGTAGAAGAGTTTTATCAAGATACAAAAGCAGATTTATATTCAGAAGAGATTGTAGTATATTCACCTCATGGAGACACTTTTAATCTTCCACGAGGTGCAACTGCCTATGATTTTGCATATGCAGTTCATACAGATTTGGGGAAAAAAGCAATTGAATGCCATATAAATAAAATAAAAAAATCACTATTAACAGAACTTCATAGTTCTGATATAGTTTCGATTACTACAGTTGATTATATAATTGCTAGATGTTCTTGGGTTGATATAGTAAAAACAAGTAGAGCAAAAAAACAAATAAAGGCACTTTGTACACAGAGATTAAAAGAGATTGATGAGTTAAGTGGACGAAATATAATAAATACGCTATTTTCAAAATATGTAAAAAATATAACTTCAATAATAAAAACAGATTCTTTAGCGAAAATACCACATATTCTTGACTACTTTAAACACGTAAAACATCAAATTGAGAAAAAAATTATAAAAGAACAAGGTTTTGTAGCAAGGTTTAAAATATATACAAGTAAAATTAAAAGGAATAAATTTGATAATATTTTAATATACTCAAATTTTAGTATTAGTTCTATATCATTCGACCACTGTTGCCATCCAAAATTTGCAGATGATATTGTTGCATTTAAAGAAGGGAACAAAGCAATTATCCATCATAAAATGTGTGATAAAGCATATAAAAAAATATTCAATAATGATGAAATGCTTTTTTCTCAATGGACAAAAGATACTCTATATGAATATAAAATGGTAATTAGTATGCCAAATACAAAAGGTGAATTAGCTAGATTATTAACTTATATGAGTCAATATGAAGGATATATTTTATCTGTAGAATATGGAAGAGAAAAACATTCTTATAGACAATATTGTGCTATTGAATTTGAGTTAAATAATTCAAATATTGAACAGGTAAGAAAAATGATAGAGAGAAAAACAAAAGTAATAGAGTTCTTTTCAAAAAAAGATGCATATACTAAATAGTTTAAATCAAAAGAGGATAAATGGAAGAAAAAATTAAAATAGCATTATCTGAAATTCAAAGAGGAGCTGCAGAAATAATTGATATTGAACGAATTGAAAAATTATTAAGAAATTATTATGACAATGGCGAAAATTTCTATGTAAAAGCTGGTTTTGATCCAACTGCTCCTGATTTACACTTAGGTCATACTGTTTTAATTCAAAAGCTTGCAACATTTCAAAAATTTGGAGGAATTGTTCAATTTTTAATTGGAGATTTTACTGCAACAATTGGTGATCCAACTGGAAAAAGTGAAACTAGAAAAGTTTTAAGTTCTCAAGATATTTTAGACAATGCACAATCATACAAAAGTCAAGTCTTTAAAATCTTAGATGAAAAAAAAACAGAAGTTATGTTTAACTCAAAATGGTTAAAGGAACTTGGAACTAGTGGATTAATTATACTAGCTTCTAATTTAACAGTTGCTAGAATGATTGAACGGGATGATTTCTCAAAAAGATATGCTTCAAATACGCCAATTGCAGTAAGTGAATTTATATATCCCCTACTTCAAGGTTATGATTCAGTTGCTATGAGTTCAGATATTGAACTTGGTGGAACAGACCAAAAATTTAATCTCTTAATGGGAAGAACATTACAAAAAGCATACAATTGTAAAAAACAACAAGCAGTATTGATGATGCCTATTTTAGAAGGTTTAGATGGAGTTAATAAAATGTCTAAATCTTTAGGAAATTATATTGGTATTACTGATAAAGCTTTTGATATGTTTGGTAAAATTTTATCAATTTCAGATGAACTTATGTGGAGATATTACGAACTGTTATCTACTAAGTCATTAAAAGAAATAGATAAACTACAAGAAGGTGTAAAAACTAAAACGATACATCCAAAAGATGTGAAAGATGCACTAGCAATTGAAATAGTTGATAGATTTCATGGTTTAGGTAAAGGACAAGAAGCAAAAGAAGAATTTAAAAAAGTATTTGCAAGAAAAGATATCCCTACAGATATGCCAAGTTTTGAAATGAAAAGTGGAATTTGGATTTGTCAAGCTTTAGTTGATGCTAAATTAGTAAAATCAACATCACAAGCACGACGAGATGTAAAGGCGAATGCAGTATCATTAAATCAAAAAAAAGTTAGTAACGAAAAATTAAATTTAGATAATGGTGAATATATTTTACAAAAAGGTAAAAAGAATTTCGCTAAGATACTAATAAAATACAAGGCTCATTTTGAAAATAGGTAAATATGAAATTAAACATCCAATTATTCAAGGTGGAATGGGTGTTGGTGTAAGTTGGGATCAATTAGCTGGAACAGTAAGTAGTGAGGGTGCATTGGGTGTAGTTTCAGCAGTTGGGACTGGTTATTATGAAAATAAAAAATATGTTGATAAACTTGTTCGAGGGAAACCTAAAGATGCACTAAACTTTTATTCTAAAAAAGGCTTAACTGCAATTATACATAATGCCAGAAAAATTTGTGGTGATGCTCCGTTAGCATGTAACGTTTTATATGCAAGTAATGATTATGGTAGAACTGTACTTGATGCATGTGAAGCAGGTGCAGATATGATTATTACAGGTGCAGGACTACCTACTAATATGCCTGAATTTACAAAAGATTTTCCAGATGTTGCTTTAATACCAATTGTTTCAAGTGCAAGAGCATTAAAACTTATTTGTAGAAAATGGAAAAGATATAACAAACTTCCTGATGCAGTAATTGTTGAAGGTCCTTTAAGTGGTGGACATCAAGGTTTTTCTTATGATGACTGCTTTAAAGAAGAATTCCAATTAGAAAATATTCTTACTCCTGTTATTGAAGAAGCTAAAAACTGGGGAAGCATGCCAATTATTGCAGCAGGTGGAATCTGGGATAAAAATGATATTGACAAATTCATGGCAATGGGTTGTGTTGGTGTTCAAATGGGTACAAGATTTATAGGTACTTTTGAGTGTGATGCACATGCAAACTTTAAAAAGGTTTTATTAAATGCGAAAGCTGATGATATAAAATTAATAAAATCTCCTGTTGGTCTTCCAGCACGTGGAGTAAGAACTAATTTACAAAGAAATATAGAACAAGGAACTGCACCAAAAGTAGTATGTATTTCAAACTGTGTTGCACCTTGTAATAGAGGAGTTGAAGCAAAAGTGGTTGGATATTGTATTGCCGATAGATTAAGCTCAGCATATGAAGGCGATGAAGAAACTGGTCTATTTTTCACAGGAGCAAATGGATATAAACTAAATAAAATAATCTCTGTTCACGAACTTATAGAAAAATTAACTATAGGAGAATAAAATTTTTAAAATTTTTATTCTTCTATTTTTCTTTTTAATATCTTCACTTAATATCTTAGCAAGTGAGGATATCAAACAAACATATAACGATGCTAGAATGAGTTATTTAAGAGCAGTATTAAATAATAACCATAATTTAGAAATAAAAAGTTTAAAAACTTTAATAAAAAATGGTACAAAACTCAAAAAGAATGTAAAACAATATAAAAAAGAATTAAGAAAATATAATGGTTCTCTTTCAAATACAGTAAATAATAAAAAAATTTATTTTAATCCAATTAAAACTATAAAGAAGAAAAGAAAAAAAGATGTTAAAAAAAATAAAAACATTTCAAAAGTAAAACTTCTACCTAAAAATAGATCAAAATATACTATTAATAGTGTCATTTCTGTTAAAAATGCTATTATAATAAATTTTAATACTTATATTACAAAAGAATATATAAAATTTTTTGAAAAAAAACTTAAAAATGCAAATCAAGATATTTATGATATAAAAGGTAGTTTTAAAGATGCACACCCTACAAAACTTAGAATCAAGGGTGTAAAACAAATTGTAATAAAACAAGAAAAAACAAATGTGCTAAGAATTCTTTTTGAAGACAGATATAATCTCAAAACTATATATCTAATAAATAAAAAACAACTTATAATAAAAGTTTTAAATCTGAAAAATAAATCAAATAGGAAATTGAAAAAAACAACTATTATAAAAAGAACAAAATTCTTTAAGGTTGGACAAAATAGAATTGTAGTAATAGATGCTGGTCATGGCGGTAAAGATTCAGGAGCAATTGGTACAAATAAAAAATATGAAAAAATAGTAGTATTGAATGTAGCAAAATATGTTCAATCAATTTTGAAAAAAAGAGGCTATAAAGTATATTTAACAAGAAATAATGATACATTTATAAAAGTAAGAAATAGAACAATTTTAGCAAATAAGAAGAAAGCAAATATCTTTATATCTATTCATGCTAATGCAGCACATAAAAATAGAGTAAAAGAGGCACATGGAATAGAAACTTTTTTTTTAAGCCCAGCAAGAAGTGAAAGAGCAAAAAGAGCAGCTGCTCGTGAAAATAAATCAGATATTAGAAAAATGAATTATAGTAGTAAAAATACTCTGCTTACAATTTTAAATCAACATAAAATAACTGCTTCAAATAAACTTGCAATAGATATTCAGAGAAATATATTAAATGATACAAGAAAAATGTATAAAGATGTATTTGATGGAGGAGTAAGAGAAGGACCATTTTGGGTCCTAGTAGGTGCTCTAATGCCTTCTGTTTTAATAGAAGTTGGTTATATAACACATCCAAAAGAGGGAAAAAGATTATATAAATCTAAGTATCAGAAAAAGTTAGCTATTGGAATTGCTAATGGAATTGATGCTTATTTTGCAAAAAATCCTTAATCTCTATTAATAAACTTTTTTGTTTCTTTTTTATATTAGGTAAATGCTTTATATTAAAGAATTTCACTTTAGAATTTTCCCAGGATAAATAATTATCATATAATTTATCATTCGCAAAGTACATAGATAAATCAGATAATTTTTTTATATTAACAAGCCAAATACCTATATCTTTATATTCATTGAATTGAGAAAAACACTCTTCAAAAAGGTGAGTCTCTATTTTAATTGAACACTCTTCTAAAAACTCTCTTTTTGCACACTCTTTACTTGACTCGTTAGTAGTTTGTATACCTTTTAAACAACCCCACTTATCAAGGCTTTTTATAGATTTACAAAGTAGTATCTTAATAACTTTTTTTTCAATTTTATATAAAACGATACCATATGCTTTTATCTTTTTCATTAAAGTATATTCTTTTTTCTATAAATTAAATATGATATTAAATACCAAATTATTATTGGCAAAAGAAGTGAAAACTCAGGTTTCATAACTCCACTATTTGAAAACTTATAAAGCATAAAAAAAACACCCCAAACTATTAATGTACCAAAAATAGAAAAAGATATAAATGAGCCTATATTAAAAAATCTTCTGTTGTATGAAGTAAAAATAAATATTAACATAATAAGAGGTAAAGTAAAAAAAGGAATTATTGTTCCATAATAAATTGCAGCTCTAATCCTATCTGTATTGACATTTTGTTTTTCTAACAAAAATAAGGCAGATACAGCATCAATAATAGAAAAAGACGATTTTATTTCATACACATTGTCAAGAATTTTAGGTTTAAATCCCTCTAAAGTGCTAAAGAATTTTTCATATCTTACTTCAAGTTTAGATGTTTCAAAATTCAATTCTTTTGGTTTGGTAACAATTTTGGCATTAACAACATACCATTTATTATTTTGGAAATATGCTTTTTTTGCAATAATAATCTCAACTATATCATTATCTTTTAACTTATAAATATGAATACCTTCTGCTTGTTTTGTTAAAGGTAATAACTTTTTAAAATATACAAAGTTATCATTATATTTTAAAAAGATATCTGATTTAGTATTTGTAAAATAATTACCATCTAAAATTTTATTCTTCTGTTCATATGAATATGCCATTGGTGTCATTTGAATCAAAAGTAAACCTATAAGTAAAATAAAAGATATTATTACAACAGGTGAGTAAACGTTTGACTTTTTTGCACCAAGAGAAGAAAAAGCTACTAATTCATTATTTCTAACAAATACAACAAGTGTTAAAATCCAGCCAAATACCAAAGAAAGTGGTAAGGTTAATGTTAATGTAAAAAAACTATTGTACATTAAGTATAGAAGTTGTAAATTTGCAGAATTAGGTAAATCTTTTGTGTTTTGTAAAAAATCCATTCCAACAAAAAATAGTTGTAAAGATATTAAAACAATTATAAAATTAATTAGATATTTATTTAAAATATATTTTGTTAATATGCTCATTTATTTCAATGTAAATTTGGATTTTACTTCAACAATCTCTTCAGTTTTAAGTGCTTTAATTGCTTTTATAGTATGAGTTATTATACCCTCTAATTTATTTAATTCTTCTTTTGAAAAGTTTGATAAAACATAATTTACAACATCTGTTTTAATAATTGGTTTTCCAACACCAATTCTTACTCGTATATAATCTTTTCCAATATGAGAATCAATTGATCGTAAACCATTATGACCACCATGTCCTCCACCTACTTTAAACTTTACAGTTCCAAAAGGTAAATCTATATCATCATGAATTACTATAATATTGTCTATATCAATTTTATAGTAATCTTTAATAGCGATTACAGCTTCACCAGAATGATTCATATATGTTTTTGGTTTTATAAATAAGTTATAGATAGATTTTAAAACATCTGCTTTAAAGTTTGATTTGTTTATATTTGAAGTTGTAAGATTTTTAGTCATTTCATCTATGACTAAAAACCCAACATTATGTCTAGTTAATTGATATTTTTCACCAATATTTCCAAGACCAACTATTAAGTGCATTACTAATTACTTAGCTGTAATTACGCCTACAACTGGTACTCTTGAATCTAAATAACATACAACATTTTCTGGCATTATTATATCTCTAATTAAAATACTATGGCCAGTATCAAGATCTGCAACTTGTAAGTTGAAAGATTCTGGTAAGTTTTCAATAGTGCATTTAACTGGAACTCTTTTCTTATGAAAGATGAAAAGACCTTTATTTTTAAGACCTCTTGGAGTACCCTCAACAGTTACAGGAACTTTATAAGAAGTTCTAACACCTAGTTGAGCAACCATTAAATCAACATGTAATAAATCTGAAGTAACAGGATGTTTTTGATACTCTTGAACTACAACTTTTAATACATTTCCAGCAACATTTACATCAAATGCAATTGTTTTTTTATTTCTTAAGAATTTTATAAATTCATTCTTTTTAAATGCAGCGCTAATATTTTCTAAACCTTTTCCGTAGATGTTTGCGATTAAGTAACCATCTCTTCTTAAAGTTTTACTTGCTTGTTTTGTCATACTATCTCTTACGATACCCTCTAACATAGCTATCCTTTTTATTGTTTATTTTTTAAGAGCGTAATTATATAGAAATTCTTATAAAAGTTAGTTTAAGCTATTTTTTATTTATATTTTTAATGTAGTGGTAGAGTGATTTTAGTTCCTCCTCAGTCAAAAAGTATGTAGGCATTACTTTTGATTCAGTTTTATCTGCACTCATTTTTTCTAAAAATACTTCAAAAGTTACATTATTAATTGCAGGTGCTATAATTGATTTATTTACTAACTCTTTTGTTTCGCTGTCTATTTCTTTGAATTTTGCAATTTCTACAGCTTTATTACCTTGTTTATGGCAATTAACACAACCAACACCTCTTGGTTTTTTATAAAGCATTGCCCCATATTCAAGCTTAGTAATAAATGAACTATCAATCTCTTGTGAAATTAAAAAAGAAGTAATAATAGTTATGAAAAAGAAGTATTTCAATATTAACCTTTATGTAAAATATTTTTAGATATTATATCAACCTAAAATTAAATAAATATGAGGTTAATAAACGATGATTATACTTGATGGTAAAGCATTATCTTTAAAAATAAAAGAAGAAGTAAAGATTGAAGTGCAAGAGCTTCAAAATGAGAGACATATCACTCCAGGTCTTGCAGTAATTTTAGTAGGAAATGATGCAGCAAGTGCTACATATGTTAGAATGAAAGCAAACTCTTGTAAAAATGCTGGTATTTACTCAGTTGTACATGAAATGCCAAGTACAATCACTCAAGATGAAATCTTAGATATTATACAAAGAATGAATGAAAATCCAAATTTAGATGGTATTTTAGTTCAATTACCACTTCCAAAACAAGTTGATACTACGACTATTTTAGAAGCAATTGATCCTTTAAAAGATGTTGATGGTTTTCATCCTTATAATGTAGGAAGAATGGTATCAAATTTAGATGCCTTTGTTCCTGCTACTCCTTTTGGAGTTATGCGATTATTAGAAGAATACAAAATTGATGTACTTGGGAAAAATGTTTGTATTATTGGAGCTTCTGATATTGTTGGTAAACCAATGGCAGCGCTTATGATAAATGCACGAGCAACTGTTGAAGTTTGTAACTCAAAAACAACAAATTTAAAAAAGCATACTTTAAAAGCTGATATCATAATTGTAGCAACAGGAAGAATTAATCTTATAACTCCTGATATGCTACAAAAAGATGCTATTGTAATTGACGTTGGTATTAATAGACTTAATACTGGTAAACTTGTAGGTGATGTTGATTACGAAGCTTGTAAAGAGAAATGTTCATATATCACTCCCGTTCCAGGTGGAGTTGGACCTATGACTATTGCAATGCTTCTAAAAAATACAGTAAGAGCTGCAAAATTAAGAACTGAAAGAGAAAAATAATATTGAATAAATTATACAACTGGTCTTCATCATGGATAGGTACAATAGTAATTGTGCTTTTCATCATGTCGTTTGTTGCCCAATCTTTTATCATACCAAGTGGGAGTATGAAAAATACTCTGTTAATTGGTGATATGCTTTTTGTAAAAAAATTCTCTTATGGAGTACCAATTCCTAGATTACCTTGGTTAGAAATTAAATTATTACCAGATTTTAATGATAATGGTCATTTAATTAAAGGTGATGGTCCAAAACGTGGGGATATTGTAGTATTTAGATATCCCAAAAATGAAAAAATTCATTATGTAAAAAGAAATATTGCAGTTGGTGGGGATTTAGTTGCAGTTCAAAGTAAACATTTGCTTTTACACCCAAATGAGGGAAATGATTATGTAAAAGAGAATTATCCTAAAGAAAACATTATTAAAATTAATGATAAATTATGGGTAGTAGATCCCTATAGAAAAGATCATCCAGGAATTCATAATGATGGAAGCGTTATAAATGATGGAAGATATCCATCACAACTATTTAATATGATGCCAATAGAAGTCCCTAAGAATGAATATTTTATGATGGGTGATAATAGAGATCACTCAAATGACTCTAGATTTTGGGGAACTGTTCCATATAAGTTTATAGTAGGAACTCCTTGGATGATTTTTATGTCATTATCACAAGATAGAGAGATAAGATGGGATAGAGTATTTGCAACACCTTTAAGTCTTGAAAAAGATATAATTGGAAAAAATATAACACTCAATCATAAAGAGGGAATTTATTAAAATGAAAAAAGTAGGAATAAAATGATAAAAAAACTATATGACTGGTCAAGTTCATGGACAGGAACAATTATAATTGTTCTAAGTATAATATTTTTTGTGGCACAAGCTTTTGTAATTCCAAGTGGGAGTATGAAAAATTCATTATTAATTGGAGATATGCTTTTTGTTAAAAAATTCTCATATGGAATACCAACACCAACTATTCCATGGATAAATATAAAAGTATTACCTGATTTTAATGATAATGGACACCTTATTGAGGGTGATCGTCCTAAAAGAGGTGATATTGTAGTATTTTTGTATCCTGGAAATCCTAATGTTCATTATGTAAAAAGAAATGTTGCAGTTGGTAGAGATTTAGTAGCATTACAAGATAAACATTTGCTTTTACACCCACATGAGGGAAATGAATATGTTAAGAAAAATTATAAAAAAGAACAAATTATAAAATTTAATGATAAATTATGGATAATTGATCCATATAGAAAAGATCATCCAGGAATTCATAATGATCCAAGTGTTATAAATAATGGCATGTACCAACCAAAACTATTTAATATGATGCCAATTGAAATACCAAAAGATGAATTTTTTATGATGGGAGATAATAGAGATCACTCAAATGACTCAAGATTTTGGGGGACGGTACCATATAAGTTAATAATAGGAACACCTTGGATTATCTATTTTTCTTGGGATAAAGATAAAAATATTAGATGGGATAGATTATTTAGAACACCTTCAAGTATTGCAAAAGATATGTATGGAAAAAATATAAAAATTAATCACGAAAAAGGAATTTATTAAAATGAAATACTTTATTGCAAAGATCACGCAGGAATAGATATAAAAGCATATATAAAAAAGCTTTTTGAAAAAAAAGGTCATGAAGTGATAGACTTAGGACCACATGACAAAAATAGAGTTGATTATCCAGATTTTGCACAAAAAGTTTGCAAAGAAGTATTAGCAAATCAAGGAAGCAAAGGTATTCTAATTTGTGGTTCAGGAATTGGTATGAGTATGGCTGCAAATAAATTTGATGGCATTAGAGCAGCTTTATGTCACAATCAATACTCAGCTCAAATGGCAAGAGAACACAATGATGCTAATATCATCTGCTTAGGTGAGAGGGTTTCAGGATATGGTATGATTGATGCAATTGTAGAAGCTTGGAACAAAGCTAGTTTTCAAGGTGGAAGACATGAAAGTAGAGTTGAGAAAATAAACTCTTTATTTGGAAGTTGTAGAGTATAAAGGAAATTTATGAGAGAACCTTGGGTTGCGTATGTGGTTGTTGGAATTGTTGTTGGCGCTATGATGTTAGGTAAATATATGATTGCAAAAGGTGATGGAACACCGAAGAAAAAAAATGATTAATTCAAAAATTATTGATTATATTTTTACTTCTGCTTCTATTCAAAGATGGAATGATTATCCTAGAATGGTAGAACTTGTTGAACTTGATAAACAAGCTCATAAGTTTATCATTGCATATTTTATTGCAAAACTTGAAAAAGATATAAACTTCACACATCTTATAGAAGCAGGAATATTTGAATTTTTAAGACGAGTAGTTGTTACAGATATACGACCAGATGTTTTTAGAAATGCTTTACAAAAAAAAGAAAAAGAAATAAACGCTTGGGTTATTGAAAAACTAAGAGACTCTCTTCAAGATATTAATGACGGTAACTTTTTAAGAAAATTTGAAGAGTACCTAAATACCCCCACTATGTACAAAAAAGAAAGATTTATACTAAAAGCTGCTTCATATATCTCAACTAAATGGGAATTTTCTATTGTATATCAAACAAGTGCTTTTTTATCAGATATAGATGCTGTTAAAAAAAGTGTAGAAGAAGAGTTAGAAGATTATTATGAATTAATAGGAATTAGAAAAATTGCCTTAAATAAAAAACTTGCAAAGATAGTTGATTTAAGTGGAAGATTAAGATTTCAAAAACGTTGGACACAAACACCAAGAGTTCCTGAAACTTCAGTTTTAGGACATATGCTAACTGTTGCATTATTTGGATATTTTTATTCACTTGACGTAAAAGCTTGTGATAAAAGATTACAAAATAACTTTTTTACTGCACTTTTCCATGATTTCCCTGAAGTTTTGACAAGAGATATTATCTCACCAGTTAAATACTCAGTTGATGATTTATCTGAAATTATCAGTGAATATGAGATTATTAAAATTGATGAAGCTATTATGCCAAATATACCAGAATCTATTAAGGATGAATTTTCTTATTATTTAGGACTGTATAGTAAAGGCAAAAATGAATTTCTAGATAAAATATATACTGATGAAATAGAAGTTGTAACAGAAGGATTATCAGCATATAACGAAAATAAATATAATGCAATAGATGGACTAGCACTAAAACAATGTGATAAATTGTCAGCCTTTGTGGAAGCAAGTTTATCAATTTCACATGGAATTAAATCAAAAGAATTAGTAAATGGTAAAAAAGATATTTTAAAATCTTTAAAAACTATTCAAGGAATTAATTTTAAAAAAATTGCACAAAATATAGATAAAGCCTTTGGAACTGCAGGGCAGACACAAGTTCGAATAGATTTTGATTGATAGTTTATAGTCCAATTATTTAGGTTTTAAAGAGCGTTAACCCTTTTAATTTACGACTCAATAGTAAAAATAGGTGCATATTTTTTATTAAGTCAAATATTATTACTCCTGTTCTTGGAGTTAATTTTTCATTTGTAGGTTTTAAGTTTGTAATTTAAGATTGTTTGCATTAGGATTAAATCCTAGTTAGGAAAAGTTACACCCATTAGGTGAAAATTTTTAGTGTAACTTTTCTCTTTTAAATACCTCATTATAGTGGTTTATGTTTGTTTTATGAATTATTTAGGGAGAAACAATTAATTCTAAAATTAATTATGCATCCTAATTATAAGTTTATTAAAAAATTACATATTAAGTAGTTTATAACGCCAATTCAATATTTTTGCTATGCTTTTGCTATGTTTCTTTTATATACTAATTTAAGATGTTTGATTTGATGATTTTTAATTATTGAATTGGCAAAAAAAATATAAGGATTGAAAATGAACGTATTAAAAACTTTATTATTAAGTGTTGCATCATTAGCTTTAATGGCAACTGCTTCATCAGCAGGTACACTAGACAATGTTAAAAAAGCTGGTGTAATTAAATGTGGTGTTTCAACTGGAATTGCAGGTTTCTCTGCAACTGACTCTAAGGGAGTTTGGAAAGGTCTTGATGTTGATTTTTGTAAGTCAGTTGCTTCTGCTGTATTAGGTGATGCTTCAAAAGTGAAATATATTCCTTTAACTGCAAAAGAGAGATTTACTGCACTTCAAAGTGGCGAAATTGATTTACTAGCTCGTTCTTCAACTTGGACAGCAACTAGAGATACTTCTTTAGGATTAAATTTTGCGGGTGTTAATTATTATGATGGACAAGGTTTTTTAACTAATAAAAGTTTAGGCATTAAATCTGCAAAAGAACTTAATGGGGCTACTTTTTGTATTCAAGCAGGTACAACAACTGAGCTTAACTTAACTGATTATTTTAAATCTAATAATATGAATTATAAAGCAGTGACTTATGATACTTCAGGGCAAACAATTGATGGATTTAAAAAAGGTAGATGTGATGTTGTTACTTCTGATGCTTCACAATTATATGGATTAAAATTAAAAATGAAAGATCCAAACTCAGTAATAGTTTTACCGGAAATTATTTCAAAAGAGCCATTAGGGCCAGTTGTAAGACAAGGTGATGATAAGTGGTTTAATGTTGTTAAATGGACAATGTATGCAATCTTAGAAGCAGAAGAGTTAGGTTTAACATCAGCAAATGTTGATCAAAATATGAACTCTAAAAATCCAAGTATTAAAAGATTATTAGGAAGTTCAGGAAAAGCAGGGGCTAATTTAGGATTAGATGCTAAATGGGCTTATAATGCAATTAAACAAGTAGGAAACTATGGTGAATCTTTTGATAGAAATTTAGGAAAAGGTTCAGCCTTAAATATTGATAGAGGTTTAAATAAGTTATGGAATAAAGGTGGCTTAATGTACCCAATGCCAATTAGATAGATAATTTTCAAAGAGAGTATTTTTATACTCTCTTTTTTTAAGGTTAATTATGAAAACAAATAAACAAACTTCTCTATTTTCTAAGGGATTTTATAATAATCCAGAAAATAGAGCAGTTATATATCAAATAGTTACACTAGCTTTAGTTATACTAATAGCAATCTATTTTGCAGATAATCTATTTGATAATATTGCAAAAAGAGGGATTAGTACTGGATTTGCATTTTTAGATGAAATTGCTGGTTTTGGGATTAGTCAAAATCTAGTAGAGTATAGTGATACTACTTCAACTTATGGAAAAGTATTTCTTGTAGGTATTTTAAATACACTTTTAGTTTCAGTAATTGGGATTATTTTTACTACAATTATAGGTTTAGTGATAGGAGTTGGAAGATTATCTACAAATTGGTTAATATCAAAACTTTGTATGATTTATGTTGAAATTTTTAGAAATATTCCAATTTTATTACAAATTTTATTTTGGTATAATGTTGTTTTAGCAGCCCTTCCAAGCCCTAGAAAAAGTTATGTTTATTTTGACTCAGTATTTTTAAATAACAGAGGATTCATAATCCCCAAACCTATCTTAGAATCAAATGCTATTTTTATAGGAATTGCACTTTTAATAGCTTGTTTTTCAGTATTTTATTTAGCTAAATGGTCTAAAAAAAGACATGATGAAACAGGAGCAGAATTCCCTCTTTTTAAAGTTTCATTAGCAATTTTAATTTTTTCTCCTGTATTAGTATATTTTATTTCAGGTCAGCCTATATCTGCTGATTATCCAGCTTTAAAAGGTTTTAACTTTAAAGGTGGTTTTACTATTATTCCTGAACTTTTAGCCCTTGCTTTTGCTCTTAGTATTTATACTGCAACATATATAGCAGAAGCAGTCCGAGCTGGAATTGAATCTGTTCCACAAGGACAAAAAGAGGCTGCAAAATCTTTAGGTTTAAAAGAACATATTATTTTACAAAAAGTCGTTCTTCCTCAAGCTTTAAGAGTTATTATTCCTCCTGTTATTAATCAATATTTAAATCTTGTCAAAAACTCATCACTTGCTACTGCTATTGGATATCCAGATATTGTTACTCTTTTTTCAGGTACCACTTTAAATCAAGTAGGACAGGCAATAGAAATTATTTTAATGACCATGGCAGTTTATTTAACATTCTCAATTATTATTTCAGTTACTTTAAATTATGTTAATACAAAAATTCAGATAAAGGAGAGATAAGATGATTTTTGAATCAAAAGAAGCAAGAGATGCTCCTAGTTCTACTAAAGGACTAATTTATTGGATTAAAGAGAAACTTTTTTCAAGTATTACAAATACTATTTTAACTCTGCTTAGTTTTTATTTATTATATGTAACAATTCCATCTTTACTTGATTGGATGATTTTTGATGCCACTTGGAGTGGTACTCAAGCTGAAATCACAAAAGATGGTGCTAGATGGATTTTTATAATTGAAAAATTTGATCAATTTATGTATGGTTTTTATCCTCAAGATTTACAGTGGCGACCAAATTTAGTATTCATGCTATTTTTTGTCATAATTATAGCTTTTAGATTTATTATAAATTCAAAATTAAAATTATTAATTTTAGTTATTTATCCTATTGTTTCGTTTATTTTGATTTCAGGAGGAATATTTTCTTTAGATCATATAGAAACAGAAAAATGGGGTGGTTTAATGTTAACTATCATTATTGCTGCTATTGGCATTGTTGCTTCTTTCCCAATTGGAGTTGTTTTAGCTTTAGGGCGACAATCTAAAATGCCTCTAATTAGAACTTTATGTATTGGTTTTATTGAGTTTATTCGAGGGGTTCCTTTAATTACTATTTTATTTATGGCTTCAGTAATTCTACCTTTATTTTTTCATGATGGAATAGAATTTGACAAATTGTTACGTGCTTTAATAGGAATAACACTATTTCAAAGTGCATATATAGCAGAAGTTATAAGAGGTGGATTACAAGCTATTCCAAAAGGGCAATACGAAGCTGCAAATTCACTTGGACTTACATATTGGCAAGCTATGGGATTAGTGATTTTACCACAAGCTTTAAAAATATCAATTCCAAATATTGTGGGTTCTTTTATTGCTTTATTTAAAGATACTACCTTAGTTTTAATTATTGGATTATTTGATATTTTAGCGATGGTTACTTTAACAAATAGTGATACCCAATGGTTGGGTTATGAAGTTGAGGGTTATGTTTTCGTAACAATGATATATTGGGTTATTTGTTTCTCAATGTCTCAATATTCAAAATCTATTGAACGAAGATTTAACACAGAAAATAAGTAGGAAACAATTATGAGTGAAACAGAATATATGATTAAAATGCAAGATGTTAATAAATGGTATGGAGATTTTCATGTTCTAAAAGATATAAATCTTAATATTAAAAAAGGTGAAAAACTTGTAATTTGTGGACCTTCTGGATCTGGAAAATCTACAACAATTAGATGTATGAATTATCTTGAGAAATTTCAAGAAGGTAAAATTTTTATTAATGGAACTAATTTAATTGATGATGTAAAAATTGTACGAGACATTAGATCCCAAGTTGGAATGGTTTTTCAACATTTTAATCTTTTCCCTCATTTATCAATTTTAGAAAACCTAGTATTGGCACCTACTTGGGTTTATAAAAAACCAAGAAAAGAAGCAATGGAAACAGCTATGCATTATTTAGAAAGAGTAAAAATTGCAGACCAAGCATATAAATATCCAAATCAACTTTCAGGTGGACAGCAACAGCGAGTTGCAATTGCTAGATGTTTATGTAAGAATCCAGAGATTATGTTATTTGATGAGCCCACCTCTGCACTTGATCCAGAAATGGTTTCTGAAGTCTTAGATGTTATGGTAGAACTTGCAGATGAGGGTATTACAATGGTTTGCGTAACTCATGAAATGGGATTTGCTAAAAAGGTTGCAGATAGAGTTATTTTTATGGATGAAGGACAAATTATTGAAGAAAATGAACCACATGAATTTTTTGATAACCCTCAATCTCTTAGATTGCAACAATTTTTAGAACAAATTTTAGATCATTAATATATAAAGAAAAAGTATGAATGCAAGTATATTTAATATTTTTAAAATAGGCATTGGTCCTTCAAGTTCTCATACAATAGGACCTATGCTTATATCAAATAAATTTGTTTCTATTTTAAAAGAAAAAAATTTACTAAAACAAACTAAAAAGTTAAAAATCATTCTTTATGGCTCACTAGCTGCTACTGGACTTGGTCATGCAAGTGATATTGCAGTTTTATTAGGTCTTTTTGGAGATGAACCTAAAACTATTGATACCTCTACTATGAATCAAAAATTTCAAAAAATTAAAGATACGAAAGTGATAAAATTATTAGATAATATCTCTATCTCTTTTGATTACGAAAAAGATTTGATTTTTAAAATGGAGTTTCTTTCTTTTCATGCAAATGCAATTAAATTATATGCTTATGATAAAAATGGCTGTAAATTAATACACAAAACGTATTACTCTATTGGTGGTGGGTTAATTTTAGATGAAGATGAAATAGACAAAGAGGAAACAAAAGATATTAAACAAATTCCTTATCCTTTTGATAATGCTAAAGAGTTAATAGAACTTTGTAAAAAGAATTCTTTAAAAATTTCAGAACTTGTAATGGAAAATGAAAAATCTTATAGAAGCGAAGAAGAGATAAAAGATAAATTAAAAGAAATCTGGAAAGTAATGCAGACTTCAGTTAAAGAAGGTTGTAAAAATGAAGGTTTAATGCCAGGACATTTAAAAGTTCCTAGACGTGCTCATATACTTTATAAAAAACTTTCCAAAAAAGCAAACTTTTCTATGACTGATCCGCTAGAAGTTATGGATTGGATTGATTTATATGCACTTGCAGTTAATGAAGAAAATGCCTGTGGAGGAAAAGTTGTAACTGCCCCTACAAATGGTGCAGCTGGTATTATACCTGCTGTTATGCATTATATGAATAGATTTATAAATAAAAATTTAGATGAGTATGATATGCAAAGTATAAATAGTTTTTTATTAACAGCAGGGGCAATTGGAATGTTGTATCAAAAAAATGCTTCTATATCAGGAGCTGATGTAGGATGTCAAGGAGAAGTTGGTGTTGCATGTTCTATGGCAGCAGGAGCTTTAGCTGAAGCTATGGGAGGAACTATAAATCAAGTTGAAAATGCAGCTGAAATAGGGATGGAACATAATTTAGGTTTAACATGTGATCCAATTGGTGGATATGTACAAATTCCATGTATTGAAAGAAATGCAATGGCTTCAATGAAAGCAGTAAATGCAGCAAGAATGGCAATAAATGGAGATGGAAAACATTATGTATCTTTAGATTCTGTTATAAAAACTATGTTTATAACAGGTAAAGATATGATGAATAAATATAAAGAAACATCATTAGGCGGTTTAGCTGTTAATGCAGTTGAGTGTTAATCCACGCATATAGCGTTTTAAAGTTTACACTCTCAATCATTTGCAATTGTTTCAGTTTTTTCATTACTGTTTAATACTAATAGTACAGTTGAATCTTTAAATTCTTAAGTATACTTTTTATTTGCAAGTTTATTCTTCTTTTTTATTTTCTCAAAGATATTTTATCTAATTTATAAATAATTTTTTCTGCAAGTTCTAACATAGAAATATTTAATATTTTAAATTTATTATCTTTGATATTAATAAGTAATTTATCATAAACTGTTGTATATGGGTATAGTGTAAAATATATATACTCTTTTGAGCGACTTTCTTTATCGAGTTCTTTAAACCAAACGGCAAGAAGAGAAAAATATAACATTGAGGGATTAAAAAGTTTTACATCTTTAAACTCTTTTGTTAATTCCTTATTTATAAAGTTATATGCTTCTAAAATAGCTTTTATCCGATAATGTTTTGAATTTTTTAAATAATATTCGTTGGGGAAAGTACAATTTTTCATCTGCTTGTACATATCATCTGATATTTTATTGATATATTCATTTATTTCAGGGTCAATATCAAAAAATATTTCTTCTTTATCTTTATAAGAGAATATTAAATCTTTGCAAAATAGTAATAATGCTTCCGTTTTTATTTTAGATAAGTTTAAAATCATTACATATTCTAGCAAGTTTTTACTGAAAAATAATTACTAAGATTAAATTTAAGTGCTTTTTTGTTAAAATACTAAAAATATTTATTTAAAATAAACAAAAGGAAATAATTGGAACCAATTGGTCTTATTAGTGAAGGTCAGATATATGATCTTCAAACTGCTGAAGCTTTAAATATTCAAGGTGATGTTATAAAAGCTGATAACTCTCCTGAATCATTAGAGATTCTAAGACACTCATGTGCTCACATGATGGCACAAGCTATTAAAGAGCTTTATCCTGAAGCTAAATTTTTTGTAGGACCTACTGTTAAAGAAGGTTTTTATTATGACTTTAAAGTTGAATCAAAAATTTCTGACGAAGATTTATCAAAAATTGAAAAGAAAATGAAAGAAATCGCAGCAAGAAAACTGCCTATTTTGCGATATGATACAACAAGAGCTGAAGTATTAGAAAAATTTGCTGATGATGAATTAAAACAAGCTGTTTTACAAAATATCACAGATGATACGTTAACCTTATACAAACAAGGTAATTTTGAAGATCTATGTCGTGGCCCTCATATGCCTAATACCAGAATGATTAGAACTTTTAAACTTATCAGAGTAGCAGGTGCTTATCTTGGTGGTGATGAAAAAAAAGAAATGATTACTAGAATTTATGGTATTGCTTTTTTTGATAGAAAAGAGTTACATGATTATGTAAAAATGTTAGAAGAAGCTAAAAAAAGAGACCATAGAAAACTTGGAACTGAATTAGAACTTTTTACATTTAATGATGAAGTAGGAGCTGGATTACCATTATGGTTACCAAATGGTGCAAGATTACGATCAAAACTAGAACATCTTTTATATACAGCACATAGAGTAAGAGGATATCAGCCAGTACGTGGTCCTGAGATTCTGAAATCTGAGATGTGGAAAACATCTGGACATTATGAAAATTATAAAGAAAATATGTATTTTACAACGATTGATGATCAAGAATATGGCTTAAAACCTATGAATTGTCTTGGTCATATACAAATTTTCAAAAATAAACTTGTTTCATATAAAGATTTACCTATGAAATTTTTTGAATATGGACTTGTGCATAGACATGAAATGAGTGGAACAATGCATGGTTTATTTCGTGTTCGAGAATTTACTCAAGATGATGCTCATATTTTTTGTACGGAAGATCAAGTAAAAAGTGTAATTATTGAAGTATTAGAGTTTGTGGAAGCTTTAATGAAAATGTTTGACTTTAAATTTGAGATAGAAGTATCAACTAAACCTGAAAAAGCTATTGGTGATGATATTTTCTGGAAAAAAACAACTAAAGGTATTATGGATGCTTTAGATGAAAATAATATTCCTTACGGAATTAATGAAGGTGGAGGAGCATTTTATGGTCCTAAAATTGATATTAAAATTACTGATGCTATTGGACGACAATGGCAATGTGGTACGGTTCAAGTAGATATGAATTTACCTACAAGATTTAATATTGAATATATTAATGTTGAGGGTGAAAAAGAACAGCCTGTAATGATTCATAGAGCCATACTTGGTTCTTTTGAGCGATTTATTGGTATTTTAACTGAACATTGTGCTGGGGAGTTTCCATTTGCTATTGCACCTACACAAGTAATATTTATTCCAATTGCGCAACCTCATGTAGAATATGCAAAAGAATTAAATAAAGAATTAGTGTATAATGATATAGATGGTGAAATTTATTCAATGAATGAAAGTTTGAATAAAAGAGTAAGAATGGCAGAAAAAAGAAAAGTGCCAATGATTGTAGTTCTTGGAGATGAAGAAGTTATAAATCAAACTATCGCATTAAGAGATAGAAGAAAAAGAGAACAATCAAATATGAGTAAAGAAGAATTCTTTACTATGTTAAATAAAATTAAATCAGGGAGCAAAATTTGAGTAGAAATTCAAAAAAAGACAATGTAATAATGAATAATGATATTATAGCTAAAGAAGTTAGATGTACAGGAGATGATGGAACAAATTATGGGATTATTTCAACAAGAGATGCACTTTCAACTGCTGAAGATTTAGGATTTGATTTAGTACTTATTGCACCAGAGGCAAAACCTCCTGTTGCAAAAATTATGAATTATGGTAAGTTTAAATATCAACAAGAAAAAAAGAAAAAAGAAGCAAGAAAAAAACAAAAAGTAATTGTAGTAAAAGAAGTAAAATTTTCTGTAAAAATTGCTGATAATGATATAAACTATAAAGTAAAACATGCTATTGAATTTTTAGAAAAAGGATACCATGTAAAATGTAGAGTATTCTTAAAAGGTCGAGAAATGGCTCATCCAGAAGCAGGTACTGCGGTACTTGATAGAGTATGGCCAATGCTTGAAGAAATTGGAGCAAGAGAGATGTTACCAAAACAAGAAGGACGATTTGTTAATATGTATATTATCCCTAAAAATGAGCATCATAAAAACTAATTTTATAAACTAACTTATAATTTCAAAAGAAAAGAGGTTCTACTCTTTCTTTTTTTCCTGCCTATTCTTTAAACATACGTAAAGCAAAATTTAAGTATAATGTCAAACTTTTTCACGCAAATTGAAAATGCAAATTTATTAGAAAGGACTCCACGATGCCAAAGATGAAATCAGTTAGTGGTGCTTTAAAAAGATTTAAAGTAAAAAAGAACGGTTCTATTAAAAGAGGATCAGCTTTTAGAAGCCACATCTTAACTAAGATGTCACAAAAGTCAAAAAGAAACTT
Source organism: Halarcobacter sp. (assembly GCA_965243765.1). GTDB lineage: Bacteria > Campylobacterota > Campylobacteria > Campylobacterales > Arcobacteraceae > Halarcobacter. Next base: position 123,365 of record CBDEWB010000018.1, on the reverse strand, counting down.
AAAAGGCCCAAAAACTATTGCAAATGCAGATTCTACAAGAGTTAAAAGAATGCTTTGTTTAGCATAATTAGTTTATAAAACTAGTTATTTAGTCCCTCCACAAATTGTGGACAAGTTCGATTTTATAAAATCGACACCTAATCATAATGATATGGTAAAGAAAGGAAAAACATGCCTAGAGTAAAAACAGGTGTAGTTAGAAGAAAAAGACATAAAAAAGTTTTAAAAGCTGCTAAAGGATTTTATAGTGGTAGAAGAAAACATTTTAGAAAAGCAAAAGAACAATTAGAACGTTCTTTAGTATATGCTTACAGAGATAGAAGACAGAAAAAAAGAGATATTAGAAAACTTTGGATCGTAAGAATCAATGCTGCTTGTAGACTAAATGATATTAGTTATTCAAGATTCATTAATGGTATGAATCTAGCTAAAATTGAGCTAGATAGAAAAATCCTAGCTGATATGGCTATGAATGATTCTGAAGCATTTGCATCTTTAGTTATAAAAGCAAAAGAAGCAATCGCAGCATAATTTAATAAATTTGCTAAAATTAAAAAAGGGTAGAAGTTTGACTTCCACCCTTTTTTTTTATGTGCTAACGTAAAACCTCAATTGAACTCTAAAGTGCAACAAAATAAATGGAATACTCCTAGTATTAGAAATTGCTTGAGAGTGTAAAAGAAACAGGTGGGTTTACATAGTTTATTTTACACTCTCATTAACTTGCTATTAACCTAGCTTGTGCGATAAAAAAAGCTTTTAATTTCATCATTACATCCGTAGGATACTGATTTGTACTCTTACCTCTAGTTATTCTTACAAAAAAATCTTTAGAAGAGCTATTAAAGCCAAAATTCAAATTTGTAAGTACTACTTCTTGATATTTAAGAACATTTGATTTATCAACTTTTTTTGTTGATGTGACTTCTTCTAGTTTTAGAAACTTTTCTTTGACAATTTCTTTAGCTTCATTACTATTTTTTAACTCTGCAACTTTATTCAAAGGTTTTATTTGCTGCATTAATATTTGTTTATTATCAGCAAATTGATTAATTGATGGGATTAAACCATATTCCATAAGGACCTCCTTAATCGTTTATAACATATTATACAAAATATAGATGTTTTTGTCAAAAAAAAATAAATTTAAAGATTGTTTTGCTATGATATAAAAATATTTTCAAAATTTAAGGAGTCTTTATTGGACGATAATTCCCAGAGGCGGTATTTTATTTATAGAAGTTTTAAATGGAACTACTAATAATTCTATTTATTGCTGTAATTAGTGTATCTTTTTTATGTTCTGTATTAGAATCAATACTTCTATCTACTAACTTTACTTATATATCTGTTTTAACAAATAAAAACCCTACAGCTGGAAAACTACTTAAAAAATTAAAAAATGAAATTGATATATCAGTTGCTTCAATTTTAATTTTAAATACAATTGCTAATACTTTAGGTGTAACTGCAATTGGAATACAAGCTCAAAGTGTTTTTTCAGGAGATAAAACTTTAGTAATGATTGTATCAATTGTTCTTACTTTTGCTATTTTATTTTTAGCTGAAATTATTCCTAAAACTATTGGAGCAGTTTATTGGAAACAATTAGCACTAAATGCTGCAAGAGTAATTCAATTTTTCATATTTATTACTTATCCTTTAATTATAATAACTCAATTTGTTACAAAAAAAATAAAAGGAAATGATAATAGTGATTCATTATCAAGAGAAGAGTTAATTCACTCTACACTATTAAGTGAAGAGGACGGAATTATTGGAGATTTAGAATCAGATATCATTGAAAATACTTTAACTTTAAATGATACAAAAATAAAAGATATTTTAACTCCACGTTCAGTAATGTATTCAGTAGAAAAAAATACAACAATCGAAGATATTTTAGAAGATACTAGAACTTTTAAATTTTCTAGAGTTCCAGTATACGAAGGTACTATTGATAATATTGTAGGAATTATACTCACAAAAAAACTTTTTAAACAAGCAATTAAAAACAAAGAAGTGTCAATAGAATCAATTATGATGCCAGTATATACATTAAATGAAAATATTCCAGTTTCAAAAGTTTTGAATAAATTTATTCAAAAAAGAGAACATATGTTTATAGTTTTAGATAACTATGATCAAACTGAGGGATTGATTACTCTTGAAGATTGTATTGAAACACTTCTTGGTCTTGAAATTATGGATGAATCTGACACTACTGCTGATATGAGAAAATTAGCACTCACCAAGATGAAAGCAAAAAGAAAAGAAAAACTACAAAAAGAGGTATAATCTCTCTTTTTGTAGTTTGTAGATATAAAACAAATAAATTATTAATTAGTCAGTTTCTTTATTAAAGATATTTCACTTACTGCTATTGGCTCTTAAGGAGCTAGTCTTTCGACTTTCCAAGAATTATTTTTTTGTAAAGTATAAACAAATCTATCATGTAATCTATCAACACCTGCTTGCCAAAATTCTATCTTTATTGGCTTAATAACATAGCCACCCCAAAAAGATGGAAAAGGAATTTCTCCTTTTAAAAACTTATTTTTCATTTCAGAAAACTTTGCTTCTAAAATTGATCTTGAACTTACTACTTCACTTTGATGTGATACCCAAGCTCCTATTTGACTTCCTTTGGGACGTGATAAAAAATATTTTAAAGAATCTTTTGAAGATATTTTTTCAATATTTCCTACAATTTTTACTTGCCTATCTAAATCAAGCCAAGGAAAAAGTACAGAAACTTTAGGATTTTCTTCAATATCAGCTGCTTTTTTACTATTATAATTTGTAAAAAAAACAAAACCTTGTTCATTAAATATTTTTAATAAAACTGTTCTGACACTAGGCATCATATCTTTGCCAACAGTAGCTAAAACCATAGCATTTGGTTCTCTTAATTGGGCATTTATTGCTTGATTAAACCAAAGCTCAAATTGTTTTAAAGGTGAGACATCTAAGTCATCTTCGCTTAAGCCTGTTTCTAAATATTGTTTTCTCATTTGTGTAATATCAATCACTATATTATTCCTTGTTTTATATATCTTATTTTAACATTTTTTAATTTAATTCTATAAAAAATAGCTACTAAATATGTAGTAGATTTAATAGAAATAAAATACTTAGATTAATTTTCATTGCATTCTTAGTTTTAAGCAAATGATAGCAATATTTTGATAGCATTATAAATACTAATTAAGGATTTATAATGCAATATTTTGGAATACTAGAAACTAAATATGAAGAAGTTTTTGTTACATCTAGTTATTTATATTTTAATAAAGAAGATGGAATAATCACAGCAAAAGAGTTAAAACAACTAATAAAAACAACTAAAGATAGAAAAAAAAATATTATAGGAACTATATTTTTATATAACCCTATGGTAACACCTGTAGGATTTGATTCAAATAAATTTTTATTAGAACAAGATTTTAATCAGTTTGATGAATATGTTGAGTTAAAGTCAGAAAACTATATAACAACTTTTAAGCAAGCTATGAATAAGCATTGTGCAGGAAAGTTAGTTGAAATAAGAAATCTTTTTAACTTAAATGAAGAAAAAATTGATGCATCGCAACTTTTAATGAAATTTAATGCTGACTTAGAAACATATAACTCTTCTCAAAATACAGAATTTGATAGAAAAATAATGTATCTTGATGCACAAACTATAATACCTAGTGGAAAGTTTATCTTTTTTGCTTGGGGCGAAAAAATAAACTCTAAGGAGTTTCCATATATTTACGATTATGCAGAACTTATTTATTCAAGATGTGTAAATATGGGTAAAAAAATAGTTTTTGTATATAAAAAAGAGAAAACATTAAATGGTTCAATTGAATTACTGCAATTTGCCTCTCCTACACAATACTCTAAGTATAAACATGCAATAAATCATTCAATTAAAAAATCTTTTGAAGAGTTTCCTCCCGTTAATATTGCATACAGTTAGATTATCCTTAAATTGACTTTAAAGTTTATTTATATGATAATATCCTTAAATAAACTTTAAAGGACTAGCATGAATGTATACCAGTATGCAATGAAGATTGAAAAAGAAGGTGAAGCTTATTATAGAGAATTAGTCGATAAATCTCCTAATAATGGATTAAAAAGAATTTTTAATATGTTGGCCACAGAAGAAGTAAAACATTATAATATTTTCAAAAACATGATGAAAAATAATAATATAGATGTTGATAAACTAGATATTATAACTGATACAAAAACTATCTTTGAAATTCTTAATGAAGAAAAAGATAGTCTAGATTTAAGTAAAGAAGAGATTAAATATTATCAAGAAGCAATTGAAAGAGAAGATAATTCTTATAAATTTTATTTAGAAAAATCTAAAGAGATTGAAGATGAAAAAGAGAAATTAATTTTCATAAAAATTGCAGAAGAAGAGATAAAACACAAAATGATCTTAGAAAACATTATATCTTTTATTGAAGAGCCAACAAACTGGGTTAGTAGCGCAGAATTCTAAATTAATTCAAAAAGGAAGAACACTAAAATATATAAGACGAAATCAAAAGGATCTTTCCCAACAGTAGACTCAGCTTTTAAGGTAATGTATTTATCAACTAAAGAGGTTCAAAATAAATGGAAAAGGTCAAGAGTTAGAAATTGCTCAGAGATTTATCCTCAATTATGTATATTTTTCAGCGAAATTATGGAAAAATATACAAAGTAGTTAGAGGATAATTGGTTGGTTTACACAGTTATATTTACACTCCCTATTTCAGAAAAAGTGTTTGTGTAGGGTATGCAAAATTACACGAATTTTTTATAGCTAGTTGATGTATTTGTATTATTACATCTTCTTTGACACTTAGCCAATCTTCCCAATTGGGACTTCTTGTAAAACAATAAACTAAAATATTTATTGAGCTATTATCATACTCATCTATATAAACTAAAAGCGTTCTTTTTACACCTTGTAAATCTTCTCTTTTTATAGCTTCAAATTTTTTGCTTCTATCTAAGATGGCATTTTTTTCTGTTGCTATATTAGTATGATTATTTAGCATTTCTAGAATATCTTTTTTAAAATTTACAATATTTTCCATAGGGGTTTCATATGTTACTCCTAGTTTCATTTTAATTCTTCTACCTATCTTTCTTTTTGAGTAGTTTTTTATATTTGCATTTGCAAGTTCAGAGTTTGGTACTGTTATCATTGCATTATCAAAAGTTCTGATTCTTGTTGTTCTCATTCTTATATCTACAACCGTACCCTCAATATTACTAGTTTGAATCCAATCACCTTGAGAAAATGAGTTATCAGCCATAATACTTAATGAGCCAAAAAAGTTAGTTAGAGTATCTTTTGATGCCAAAGCAATAGCGATACCCCCAACCCCAAGAGAAGCTACAATTGCTTTTATATCTATTCCAAGTTCTGAGAATAGAAATAAAATTACAAGTAAAATTAAAATTATTTTGATTATTTTTAATATGAACACAATCATCTCTCGTCTTACATTTGGATATTTTAAAATCAAATGCTGAGCATAATTTGAAATACTATTTGTAAAAAGTGAATATATTGTCCATGTAAATAAACTCATATAAATAGTATTTATCCAAGGAACGATTTTATTTATAATTTCGGTATCTTTTATTAGTATATATAATGATATTTGAATAGAAAGTGTGTAGAGTGCTAATATCAAAGGTCTTTCAATAGACTTCTTTATGTATAATTGAAGGTCTTCTTCATCAGACAAAAGCTCTTTTCTCATAAATAGTTTATTTATAAAAGTACTTAGTATAGTGATAATTCTAGTATTTAAAAGTCTAAAAAATAAGATTATAAAAAGAACAACTAAAATTTCACCTATAGAAAACTTTAAATAATAGGCAGTAAATTCTGAAATTGAAGATATGAATTTTTGTGAATCAATTAAAGTAATAAAATATTGTATATTAAATTGATCAATAAAAAAGTTTGTTTTTCTATAAGTGTTGATATTATTGAATAAATATTTTAAAGTAAAAAGTTGTTGATTACTTTGTGCAGTAAAGTTTAAATAATTTGTTACAAACTTTTTTGATATTTTATTATCTTTTGTTAACTCTATTCTATAAAATTCTTCATATTTTTCTGAAGAGTTGTTTTCTAATGTTTTTATATTATTTGATATTAGTGTTAAGAAGTACCCTTTATCTTTAAAAGATTTTTTTGCATTTACAATATCTTTTAAAGTTGTGATATATAATTTTTTCTCTTGTAAGAGTAATAATTTAATTTCATCTCTTTTAACAGCCGAATAGTTTCTTTTTCTTTGATTTATATTTATCCTAGTAAGTAAATAGTTTATTTTTTTATCATATTTTTTTTTATTAAAAGTTGATTTTAAATATTTTTCTTTATTTATATTATCAATTACAACTTTTACTACTAAAAGTTCTTCTACTAAATGATCATCAATGCTTTGCTTTATCTCTTCTGTTTGCGTGATATTTGCTTCTTGAGAAAATAAAAAAAGTGGAAACAGTAGTATAAATAAAAAAAATTTTAAAGTTAACGGCGACATAAAAACTCCAATAATATATTTGAATTCATATTATAACAAAAATTACTTATCAAAAGTTTTATGATAACAGTGCTCAATATTATATGACTTTAAGTTTTCCCCTGCTAATATTTTGAATATATATACTCATTAATTTTAATGCTTCAAAGTGGTGGTTTTAAAGCTAATTCATTCTACTTTGTAATAGGTACTTTAGCCTATAATCTATTTTTATTATTCAAACAAATTTTAGATGAGAATTTACAAAAGCATACAGTTAAAACAATTAGATATAAACTTTATAATATAGCTGGAAAAGTTATAAATCATGCACGACAAACCATTTTAAAAGTTAATGAACAATTTATTGAGCTACTCAATAATATTAGGCAAAAGTCTTATGATGTTAGTCTTGAATAGTAGTAAATTTAATTTTGAGGATAACAGATGTAGAATCTAGATGATTTGTAAATTATTCTTTGAGAAAATTTATGAATTTATGAATTTTTTAACAGTAAAGGCATCTTTAAGAATTTATAAATTAATTTGGGGTAAGTAATTATACTTTAATTTTAAATATATATGATAAAATTAAAGAATTAAATATAATAGAAAAATATCTACTTTATAAAAAATCTATAAAGTTAGACAAACTGGTGTTAAAAATAGATCAGATTTTTTCAAAGAATTTTTACAAAAAGGAAATAGCTAATGTATACGTATTTAAATAGTACTCCAAATAAAGAGGGATATTTTGGTAAATTTGGAGGTTCTTTCATTCCTCCTATTTTAGAAGAACCGTTTAATGATATAAAAAAAGCATATAATGAACTAAAAAATGACCCCAAGTTTATTGAAGATTTAAAATATGTTAGAAAACATTATCAAGGAAGACCAACACCAATTAGTTTTGCAAAAAATTTAACAAAGCTTTGTGGCGGAGCTAAAATTTATCTAAAAAGAGAAGACTTAAATCATACAGGTGCTCATAAATTAAATCACTGTATGGCTGAAGTTATTTTAGCTAAACATTTAGGAAAGAAAAAAGTTATTGCAGAAACAGGTGCTGGACAACATGGAGTTGCACTTGCAGCTGCAGCTGCTTACTTTGGGTTAGAGTGTGAAATTCATATGGGGGAAGTTGATATTATAAAAGAGCATCCAAATGTTGTAAGAATGAAAATTTTAGGAGCTCAAATAATTCCAGCAACACATGGGCTTAAAACCTTAAAAGAAGCAGTTGATTCAGCATTTGAAAGTTATATAGTACAAGCTTCAACTGCACTTTATTGTATTGGTAGTGTTGTAGGTCCACATCCTTTCCCTATGATGGTTCGAGATTTCCAAAGTATAATTGGTATTGAATCACGTGAACAATTTTTGGAACATGAAAAAAACTTACCTGATAATATTGTTGCCTGTATTGGTGGTGGATCAAATGCTATGGGTATTTTTGCAGGTTTTATTGATAATAAAGAAGTTGAACTATATGGAGTAGAACCTCTTGGAAAAGGTAAAAACTTAGGCGAGCATGCTGCAAGTTTAACTTATGGAAAAGAAGGTGTTATGCATGGCTTTAACTCAATTATGTTAAAAGATAATAAAGGTGAACCTGCTCCAGTTTATTCAATTGCTTCAGGAATTGATTATCCCTCAGTAGGACCAGAACAAGCACATCTAAAGGATATTGGAAGAACAAAAGTTGGCTTATGTAATGATATAGAAGCAGTAGATGCTTTTTACAAATTATCTCAACTTGAAGGTATAATTCCTGCTCTTGAATCAGCTCATGCAATTGCTTTTGCTATGAAACTTGCAAAAAATTTAAGTTCTAATAAAACAATATTAATAAACTTAAGTGGAAGAGGAGATAAAGATATTGATTTTGTTGTTGATAACTTTCCCATTCCAAATACAAAATTCTAAAAATTATTAACCTATCATACTTAGATTGATTTCTAAGTATGCAAACTTTTAAGTTACATTTAAGACTAATTAATCAAACTTTGACTTACATTTTCTAGTTCTTGATATTTTTCTTTTAATTGCATATATTGTAAATTATAATCATTATTAAGTAGATTATCAAAAAATAGGAAAAGATTTATTTATTTAATTTATCGATAATTTTAATCATATAATCAGCAGATTTAACAGCTGATGTTTTTAGAAACTCATCAAAATCAAACCCAGCATCCATATCTGCTGTATCAGAAATAGCTCTTAAGATAAGAAAAGGTACATTTAAAGCATCACATACTACTGCAACACTTGCACCTTCCATCTCTAAAGCATCTGCTTTAAAAGTTGACTCGATAAACTCTTTTCTTTTAGTTGAATGAACAAACTGATCCCCTGTTGCAATAATACCTTCTATTACTGAAATTTTATTTTCACTTGCAGTCTCAAAAGCAATATTTCTTAACTCTTTTGAAGTTTCTATAAAAACTGCACCTTCTGGAACATATCCATAAGGATGTCCAAAAGCTGTAATATCTAAGTCATGTTGACAAAGTTTATTTGCAATAATTAAATCACCTATTTTAAGTGTTGAATTAATTCCTCCTGCAACACCAGAGAATAGTAAAGTATCACATTTAAATTTTTCAATCATTGTACTAGCAGTTAAACTAGCAAATACTTTTCCAATCTTTGAATACGCGATTACAATTTCTAAACCATTATAAGTAACTTCATAATATTTATTATTTGCAAACTGAGTAACTTTTATATCATCAAAGTAATTAAGAAGTGGTTCTATTTCCTCTTCCATTGCTCCTAATATTGCTAATTTTTTAATACTATGCATTTAATTCCTCTAAAACTTTTTCTAATGATGTTACATTATTTACATTTAAAGTTGCAGTACCTTTACATATTTTTCTATTTAAACCTTTTAAAACTATCCCATTTCCAAACTCAATAAAACAATCAATTTTATCTACATTTGCTAAAATTGATTGTTTATATTTTACAGGAGAAGTTAATTGAGATGATAAAAGTTCAATTGCTTCATCTTTACTTGTGTATGATGATACACTTACATTTGATATAACTGATGAAAACTCTTCGTTTAAATACTCTTCTAAATATGGTTTTAAATTTTCAACTGCACTTGTTAGAAGCTCACAATGAGAAGCCACAGACATATCAAGTACAATCGCTCTTTTTGCACCTGCTTGTTTAAAAGTATCAACTAATGATTCTAAATCAGCTTTAATTCCTGCAACAACAAGCTGACCATCCATATTATAATTTGCTGGCCAAATCTTTTTGCCTTCTTTTCTTTGTGCTAAACAAAGATCTTCAACGCTTTTATCATCAAGTCCAACTAATGCCATCATTCCTGCATCAACTTTTGAACAAGCTTCTGTCATGAATAATCCTCGTTTATGTACTAATTCAATAGCATCTAAATAATCTAAAGCTCCAGAAGATACTAAAGCTGAAAACTCACCTAATGAGTGTCCTAATACAAATTCTGGTTTAACATCACACTTACTTTTAAAAATTGTTAAAGCAATTAAGCTTACTAATAAAATAGCAGGTTGTGTAAATTCAGTTTTACCTAAATTATCATTTTCTTCAAAAAGTAATTCTTTAAAATTAATATTTAGTCTTTTACTTGCTTTACTAATCATTTTTTTAGCTATATCACTATTTTCAAAAAAATCTTTACCCATTCCAAGGGATTGACTTCCTTGACCTGGAAAAATAAATGCAACTTTTTTCATATTTTTTTCACCTTATTATAAATTTTTATTTTATTTTTGAGTACTAGTATACTCTTATATTTTAGTCTAATAAATAAAAAAGTCTAGAAGTAATAACTTCTAGACTTTTTTATATTTTTCGTGTAGTTACAAAATAAATGTTTTAGCAACCTGCCAATTAGTGGCTACAACCACAACCACCTTGAGATGGTGCATCTTCTTCTGAAGCTCCACCTTTACTACCGCAGCATCCACCACCGCCATTCGTTGCAGCCATCCCACCAATAACACCAGTTTGAACTTCTTCTTCAGTTGCATCTCTTAATGAAAGAACTGTAACAGAAAACATTAATGATTTACCAGCCATTGGATGATTATAATCAATCGTTACTTCTTTATCTGTAAATGATTTAATTGTAACTTCAACAGTTTCACCTTGCTCGCCAGTTCCATATAAAGTCATACCTTCAGATAATTCAATGCCAGCAAATTGTTCTTTTGGAAGAGTTTGCACTGCTTCTTCATTGAATTCACCGTACCCATCTTTTGGGTCAACCAAAATATCTGCTGATTCATTTTCAGCCATTTTAACTACTTTAGATTCTAAGCCTAGAATAATTTGACCTTTTCCAGTAATAAATTCTAAAGGTGCTCCTCCAACATTTGAATCAAGTTGGTCGCCTGAATTTGCGTCTTTTAAATTGTATTCTATACCAATTACTTTTGACATTAATTTTCTCCTATTTAAGTTTAATTTATTTATTGTATAGTTGATAAGTTTTTTGTAGCAGTTTTTGCTTCTTTTGAATCTGGATAAATATCAATCAAAGATGAATAAAAATTTGCTGCATTACTAAAATCTTTTGTTTTTTCAAAAGAAATTGCACTATGAAGTAAAAGCTTTGACATATAAGAAGCTTTATCATAAAGCATTGCTGAAATTTTAAAATATGAGATAGCATCTGCATATTTTTTTCTATAATAATGAATTTCACCTAAATAATAATTATTTGAAGCTGGTTTATAATTTGCAGCTATTAAATCTTCAAAAATTGGAATAGCTTTTGTAAAATAATCTTTCTTAAATAATCTTAAAGCTTCACTCATCATACTTTTCTTATCATTAATAGATGATATCTTTTTATTTTTAGCATTTGATTTAATTTTACTACTAGTTTTAGCACCTAAAGATTTTTTAAATGCATTAAATTCTCTTCTAGTAATAAACTGATTCATATTAGACTTAAACTCTTTTTCTGAAATATAACTAGAATTAATTATATTTATCTTCTTAGAAAATTTTGATATAGCTTTTTTAAAGTTGGATAGATTTTTTTTATTTTCTGCCGATATCTCTTCTTGTATAGATAGTATCTGTGAAGATACGCTCTTTAAGTTTTCAATATCGCTAGAATCTTTTTCACTTAAAGTAGAATTTTCTTCAATTTTTTTTAGTATATCATTGAATTTCAAAACTAATTCGTTTAATTTAACAGAATCACCTTCATAGATTGACTCTAAACCATCCAATCTTTCATTTATTGATTCAACTGTATACTTTACATCTTTTACTTTAGAATTAATATTCCATAAAGTTTTTTTATTCTTTAAAATATTTTTTTCAGCTGAGTTTAATCCATAAGGATTTTTTGAATCTAAATTACCAGCACCAAAAACTGAAACCTCATTGGCTCCAACTATGGTACTACTGATTAATAGAGTACTTAAAATTAATTTATTCATCTACTGTTTAATTTGTTTATCTACTATTTAACTAGTTTATACTCTGTTCTTCTATTTTTTTGCCAACAAGTCGAATTTTTTTCACTACAAGTTGGATTACTTTCACCAAAACTAACTACTCTTATAGAAGATGTTGAGATACCTTCTCTTACTAAGCTATCTTTAACAACTTTTGCTCTTTTTAAACCTAAAGCATAATTATACTCATCACTCCCCCACTCATCAGTATTACCTTCAACACTAATCATTGTTCCAGATTTAATACTAGATAATTTAATTGCATTTATTTTAGCAATTTCTTTAGTACTTGTATTTAAGTTATATTTATCAAATTCAAAATATATATTTTCAATGAATTCTCTTTTACTATTAATCATATAATAGTAACCATTTTCAGCACTTTCTAATAAAGCATCATTGATAACTTCTTCTTGAATATTAGAATCGTCCATTTTATTTAACAAGGACTCAGAATTGTTGTTAACCATTGTATCATTTGGTTTTGATACTTCAACTTCTTTTTGGCTACAACCAGTAAATAAAACTGCTGCTACTAAAAAAGTGTATATACTTAATTTTTTCATAATTGTTTTCCTTTAAAAAATTTAATAGATTTTACTAAACATAAGCTTAATGATTAATTATAAACTTATTTAATAAATATTTTATTGTATTTTACCAATCTATAGATTGGATTTTTCCACTTTTAAACGGAAATAAAAACGATTTAGAATAATTTAATCTTATAATTCCAATTGAACTTTTGTTATTATTAGTTTTTAGAAATATTATTGATTCTCCATCTTTTGAAAACTTTGGAAACTGATTAGTCCCTGAAGATGTAAGTCTTTTAAGAAAATCACTTTTTGTAGATATTAGATATAAATTAAAACCATATGTACCAAATTCATTATCTTTGTCTCTACTTGTATAAACTATAAAATCTTTATAAGTTGTTACAGAAGAGTTATTTCTTCCATGAAAAACAAGTCTTTGAACCCCTCTACTACCAAGTTTTTTTGCAAATATATTTGGATATTTTAACCTATCAGATACAAAAATAATTTTTGTATCATTTTCTACAAAATGAGCACCTACATCAATTCCTTTGTATGAAGTTAATCTAATTTTTGATTTATTTTTTACATTATATAAATAAATATCTGGTTGATACTCAGGCGATGCTGTAATTAAAAGTTTTTTGCCATCAGCACTAACATCAGATACAACTAACATACCCTCACTTTTCATAATAATTTCTCTTTTTCTTGTATAAATATTAGTTTTAATTAAAGTAGGAACACCATTATTATACGTTGTATAATAGAAACTATCTTGTTTATTATTCGCCCATTTAGGGAAAATATTTAACCCTCCTCTAATTACACTTTTTTTATAAGTCAAGGTATAATCAGCAATCATAATATCAGCTTTTTTTGCTTTTTTGTATATTGAATAAATTACAAACTTATCCATCCAATCAATTGAGGGAGCTTTTAAATATTTATTAATAGATATTGCAATTCTATGAGCTAAAAAAGGATATCTAGCTTCTTGTGAGCTTGTAAAAGTTTTATTAAAAACAAGAATTTTAGAATTAACATCAAATAATTTTACTTTGACTAAATAGGTACCAAAACCACTAAGAGTTGAATTAATATTTAAAAATAGATCCACTCCTTGATTTGATAATACTAACATATCAGGGCTTTTATTATAAGGAACTAACATGTCACTTTTTATCACATCAAAATGACCACTTACATTTAGATCTTTTAAAATCATATTTTTAACTTTTATTGTAAGATTATTTTGACTTACTTCATTTGAAATAGAAACTACTATCTTTGGTAGAGAACTAGATTTTTTTATAATATCAAGTTCTGCATCAGCAGAAAAAACTAAATTTACTAAAAGTAAAATTAAACCTAAAATTCTTTTCATTTATTAACCTTCTGATTTAAAATTTATAATTATATCAACTTTATTCTTTATATTATGTGTAGGGAACATCTCATTTATTTGTGCGTTTAAAAACTCTTTTAAAGATTCATCAAATCTAATATCATTTGAATATTTCATTATACGATAATCAAATTTACCATCTTTCGTAATCTTTACAAGAACTTTTACACTTAATCCTTCTTCTAATAATCTAGGATTCCATCTTATCCATAAAATCTCTTTTATTTTAGAAAAATATTTATGTTTTTCACCTTTACCACCTGCGTTAACAGGTATTTCACTTGATGTTTTAATTGAAGTTAAGAGCTTAGAAATAGATATATTATCTGTTTTTTTCTGTTTTTGAAATTTAGATTTAAATCTACTTGTATCAATTGAAGCAATTATAGTATTTATATTTTTTTTACTAATAATTTTTGCTTTTATTCTAACATTTGCAAAAAGTGATTTAAAATCTGCTTTTGCTTTATGAGATTTTGAAGTTGATTTTTGAATAATCTCTTGTTTTTTCACAATACTTTTTTCAGCAACTTTATTTTTATTTGATTTTAGTGATATTAACTCAAGTTCTAAAACTGTAGTTTTTGAAAATGCATCAAATTTTTTTGTTTTTGGAGAATTTAGATAATACAACAATAAAATACAAATTGTAACATATATACTAACAGATATAAATCCTGCTAAATAAAAATAGTTCTTCTCTTGCATAATTATCCATCAGTAATAAGTGAAACTTTAACAAAACCAGCTTCTTTTACTGATTTTAATACAAATATCACATCATCATAAATTAAAGTTTTATCAGCTCGTATATGAATAGGAGTTTTTCTATCTTTATCTTTTACAAAAAGTAAAAAATTATCTGCAAAATTATCAAGTTTATATTTTTTTTTATTAATACTAACAACTCTATTTTTTGTTACTAAAATATCAATTTTTTTAACTTCTTGAATGTATTTTGATTTACTTCCTTTTGGAAGGTTTATAGATTCTTCAAATTGAATTACAGGAACAGTAACCATCATAATTGCTAGAAGTACTAACATAACATCAACTAAAGGAGTAATATTTAAATCAGGCTTTTGATTATAATCATACATTTTTATCCTTTAGCAATTAAAATTTCAGATTGTGCTTTTAAATAAATATTTAACTCATAAACTTTTCTTACTAATAGTTGATGAAAAGTATAAGCAAATATTGCTACAAAAATACCAGCTGCAGTTGCAACCAAGGCTTCAGAGATAGCAGGAGCAATAATAGAAAAACTAACTTTTGATTGATTAGCAAATTTTGCAAATGATTCTAAAATACCAACAACTGTTCCAAATAAACCAATAAAAGGTGAAGTTGAAGCCACAATAGACATCCATGAAATACCAACACTAGCATCTTTAATTATAGAAATTTCACAAGCATGTAATATCTCTTTTTGAGTAGAATTGTTAGAGCACTTGCTCAAAGCTGATAAAGGGCTTGAGGTAACTGATCTTGAAGTTAAAGAGTCAAGAGATTTTTTTTCAATGAATATTAAAGAATTTAACGATAAATATCGATAAATAAATATCCAAAAAACTAATAGCAGATAGAATGATAAAAGCAATAACACAATAAGTGTTATTGCCCCACCATTTTGTAAATAATTTATAGCTGAATCAATCATATTAACTTATACTAAGCAAATGAGTTGATTTTAGCTTCTACTATTGCTAATGATACATTTGCATCTTTAACAGAGTTAACTAATTCTTTTGCAGCTTCAATATTTTTAGCGATTTCTGAATCTGCTCCTGAAGTTAGTGCAACTGCACCATCTACAAGAACGTCAACAGAATCTTCGTTAACTTTAACATGACCCCAGTTAATAGCTACTGCTTCAATTGAATCTGTTTTTTCTATAATAATCACACCAACACTTAATGATGAAACTAAAGACGCATGTCCTGGTAAAACACCGAACTCTCCCTCTTTACCTGGAAGAGTCACTGTTTTAACGTCATCAGAAAAAATTTGACCATTTGGTGTAACTATTGATAATCTTAATGTATCCATAAAGTCGCCTTTAATTATTTCATTCCCTCAGCTTTAGCTAAAGCCTCGTCAATTCCACCAACCATGTAGAACGCACCTTCTGGGATATCGTCATACTCACCAGCTAAGATTCCTTTGAATCCAGCTATAGTATCAGATAATTCAACATATTTTCCAGGGCTTCCTGTAAACACTTCTGCAACGAAGAATGGTTGAGATAAAAATTTTTCTATTTTTCTAGCTCTTATAACTACCATTTTATCTTCTTCAGATAATTCATCCATACCAAGAATTGCAATAATATCTTGTAAATCTTTATACTTTTGAAGAACTGATTGAACACCTCTTGCAATATCATAGTGCTCTTGCCCTAATATATCAGCAGAAAGAATTCTTGAAGATGAATCTAATGGATCAACTGCAGGATAAATACCTTTTTCAGCAATTTTTCTGTTAAGAACTGTTGTTGCATCTAAATGAGCAAAAACAGAAGCAGGAGCTGGATCTGTTAAGTCATCCGCAGGTACATATACAGCTTGTACAGAAGTAATTGAACCTTTATTAGTAGATGTAATTCTTTCTTGCAACTTACCCATTTCTGAAGCAAGTGTTGGTTGGTACCCAACAGCAGAAGGAATTCTTCCTAATAATGCAGACATTTCAGAACCTGATTGTGCAAATCTGAAGATATTATCAATAAACATAAGAACATCAAGACCTTGTTCATCTCTGAAGTACTCAGCCATAGTAAGACCAGTTAAGGCGATTCTATTTCTAGCACCTGGAGGCTCAGACATTTGACCATAGCACAGTGCAACTTTGTTAAGTACGTTTGAGTCTTTCATTTCGTAATAAAGGTCATTCCCTTCTCTTGTTCTTTCACCAACACCAGCAAATACAGAGTATCCTGAGTGTTTAAAGGCAACATTATGAATTAATTCCATAATAATTACAGTTTTTCCAACACCAGCACCACCAAATAATCCTACCTTTCCACCTTTTGAGTAAGGAGCAAGTAAATCAACTACTTTGATACCAGTTTCAAACATTTCAGTTTTTGTAGACTGCTCTTCAAAAGAAGGAGCAGATCTGTGAATAGACCATCTTGGAGTATCTTCTGCAACTGGCGCACCACCATCAACTGGCTCTCCAATAACATTAAAAATTCTTCCTAGTACAGCTTCACCAACAGGAACTTTAATAGGTCCTCTTGTAGCGATACATTCTTGACCTCTAGTTAATCCCTCAGTCATATCCATAGCAATAGTTCGTACACGACTATCACCAATATGTGCAGCAACTTCTAGAACTAGTCTATCTTGAGTTTTATCAGCAAGTGTAACTTCAATTGCTTCATTTATTTCTGGTAAGTAGCCGTCGAATTCAACATCAACAACTGGTCCCATTACCTGAATAATTTTACCTTTCATACGGGCAGCTCCTTTATATTATTTTAATGATTCTACACCAGAGATAATTTCAATTAACTCTGTTGTAATTGCAGCTTGTCTAGCTTTATTATATTCAATTGTTAACGAGTCAACTTTTTCTTTAGCATTCTTAGTAGCTGAATCCATAGCTTGCATTCGTGCACTATGTTCTGCTGCTAAAGAATCTATTAAAGAGTAATACATATTGAAATCAATATATTTGCCAGTTAATTCATTTAACACTTCTTCGTCATCATCTGGCTCAATCTCTAATATTGAAGTTTCTTTTTCATTAACTTCAATATTTTCTAACGAGATTGGCAGAAGTTCTCTTGTTTTTAACTCTTGAGCTAACATATTTTTGAATCCATTATAAACTAATATAACTTTATCCGTAGCTCCTTCATTAAAATCAGATACAACTTCTTTTATAAAATCAGATGCTTTATCATAATCAGGTGCAGCAGAAAGCGTAGAAATTTGTTGTAATAAATCTACTTTTTGGAAAATAAAGTAATCAACACCTTTTCTTCCAGAAACTCTAAGTCTTACAGTAATACCCTTAGCTTTATACTCAGCCATCATTTTGATAACAATTTTAATTGTAACCATATTAAAACCACCACAAAGTCCTTTATCAGCAGTAACAAATACGATATCTACTATTTTAGGATTATCATTTTGAAGGAAAGCTTTATTAGTATTTCCTCTATCTTGAACTTTGTTAACTCTATTTGCTATTTCACTTAGTACTTCATTAATCTTTTTTGAATAAGATCTAGCTTGATCAGACAATTGTCTTGTCCGTGTAAGCTTAGCAGAAGAAACAAGTTTCATTGCATTAGTTGTTTTTTGAGTGTTTTTAACACTTCTAATTTTTATTTTAATCTCTTTTAAGTTAGCCATAGACTATCCTTATTTTGCACTAAATATAGTATTGAACTCTTCTAATGCTGATTTTAATGATTCTTCAGTATCCTTTTCTAACTTTTTCTTAGTTTTAATATCTTCTAAGATGTTAAAATATTTTTGCTCAATAAAAATATGTAATTCAGCTTCATATCTTACTACATCCTCAACAGCTATATCATTTAAATAACCTCTTGTTCCAGCAAAAATAATACAAATTTGTTTTTCAATTACTAAAGGAGCGTTAACACCTTGTTTTAATACTTCAACCATTCTTTGACCTAATTCAAGTTCTTTTCTTGTATTTTCATCAAGATCAGATGCGAACTGAGCAAATGCTTCAAGTTCTCTAAACTGTGCAAGAGTAAGTTTTAATGTACCAGCAACTTGCTTAGTAGCTTTAATTTGTGCGGCACCGCCAACTCTTGATACAGAAAGACCTATATTAATAGCTGGTCTGATACCTGAGTTAAAAAGGTTAGTTTCCAAAAATATTTGACCATCTGTAATAGAAATAACATTTGTTGGAATATATGCAGCAACATCACCTGCTTGAGTTTCAATAATTGGTAAAGCAGTCATAGAACCACCACCTAATTCATCATTTAACTTTGCAGCTCTCTCAAGTAATCTTGAGTGTAGGTAAAATACATCCCCTGGGAATGCTTCTCGACCTGGAGGACGTCTTAGTAATAAAGACATTTCTCTATATGCAACAGCATGTTTAGTTAAATCATCATAGATAATTAAAACATGTTTACTATTATCTCTAAAATACTCACCAATTGTAACAGCTGTATATGGTGATAAAAACTGTAATGCAGCTGAATCAGATGCAGATGCATTTACAACAATAGAATATTCCATTGCTCCAGCTTCTTCTAACGTTCTTACAACTGTAGCAACAGTTGAAGCTTTTTGACCAATTGCAACATAAATACAAATAACATCTTGATTATGCTGATTAAGAATTGTATCAATAGCAATTGTAGTTTTACCAGTTTGTCTATCACCAATAATAAGCTCACGCTGACCTCGTCCAATAGGGACAAGAGCATCAATTGCTTTAATACCAGTTTGCAATGGTTCATGAACAGATTTTCTAGCCATGATTCCAGGAGCTTTTTCTTCAACTACTCTTGACTCAGTTGATTCAATAACCCCTTTACCATCAATAGGTTCACCTAATGCATTTACAACTCTTCCAATCATAGCTTCACCTACTGGTGTTTCTAAAATTTTTCCAAGTCTTTTACAAGATGTACCTTCTCTAAGTCCTTCACCTTTTCCAAGAACAACAATACCAACTGAAGCCTCTTCTAAGTTAGAAGCTAGACCTTTTTCACCGTTTTCAAACTCAACGATTTCCCCAGCCATTACATTTTTAAGACCGTAAACTTGAGCAATACCATCTGCATAAGAGATTATTTTACCCGTTTCATTAACATCTACGTTTAATTCAAAATTATTAATTCTTTCTTTTATGATTGAACTAATTTCATCTGCTTGAATCTTTGAACCCATTCAATTTCTCCTTTAGTTAAGTTCTAAACTGCTTTTAAAATATGATCAATCATTTGTGACTTAAGTCTTTCTTTAGAAAAAGAAATCTCCACTCCAAGACTATCAATATCAACTTTGATACCATCATAATCACAAACATTTTGTGATAGTGATAACTTAATATCAAATTTTTTACTAAACTGAGCTTCAATTGAAGTCATATATTTAGCTGGTAATTCTTTGTTAATGTATACTACCCCAGTATAAGTATTATTCATTTTAGATATTTGAGACTCTAACTCTTTTACAATTGCTGGAATTATATAAAGTCGCTTATTAATCCCTAATAATTTAATCAAGTTTGATAACTCTTTACTACATTTATCTAAAAATGAAATAACTAAATTAACTTTATCATCATTACTAACTTCAGAAGAAGTAATAATTGATATAAATTTTTCTTCACCATATGCTGATGAAATTTTTTTTAAATCTTTATAAACAGCAGTAATTGACTTTAAATTTCTACCATCTACTAATGCTTTTACATATCTTTTCGCTATTAAATCATTCATTATGCGACCCTCTTAAGAACAATATTTACTAACTCATCTTGTGTTAACGAAAGATTTTTAGAATTTAATAACTCATTAAGAATTAAAGAGACTGTTGCTCTTTTAGCTTTTAATGTTTCAACTTTGATTTTCTCGTCAAAGCTTTTTTCTAAATTAGTAATTTCAGATTCTATACTATTGGCTACTTTTTGTTTAACTACATCAATTTCACTCTTTGCAATATCAATAATTTCAATAGCAATAATCTTTGCTTCTTCTAATTTTGCACTAGCATCTTCAGCTTTATCTTTTGAAGCTTTTAAAGTATCTTCTACTTTATCAAGTTCAGCTTGAATAGAAGCTGTTCTGTTTGCTAAAAATGCTTGTATTTTATCAGCAAGTAAATACCATAAAATTCCAGCAAAAATTATAAAGTTAACAATTCTTTGAACAATATCTGATTCAATCGCACCTTCACTATTAGCTAATAACCCTAAAGGAGCTAAAGCTAATCCAAATAATAATAATTTTTTCAACTCTACCCCTTCTCTAAATCGAGCTAATTTTAGCTTTTAAGCTCTCATTGAATTGAGGCATTGATGCTAATAATGATTCTTTTAAAGCTTTTGTTTCTTTTTCTAAGTCTTTGGTAAACTTGAAAGATTTTTTCTCAAGTTTGTCTTTAGCACTTATAAGTTTAGCATCAGCTATATCTTTTGCTTCAGTATATGCTTTTTCTCTAATAGAAGCAGCTTCTTTTTTAGCTTCAGCAATCACATGACTAGCTTCTTCTATTATACCATCAACATTCGCACTGTTTGATTGAGCATTTTCTAAATCTTTCTTGATAGAATCTGCTCTATCATCCATATGCTTAAGTAGTGGTACGAATAAACGACTATTAAGTATTGCAATAACAAAAAGGAAGATAACTCCTGAACTTAACAATAATACAGGACTTATGTCTAACATTCATTCCTCCATTTTTTTACAGTTTAGTTTTATTAAAACTGATTAAAGAGTATCTAAAATACTTATAAGAATACATTAAATCAATAAGATAAAGAAAAGAAATTTATAAAGTGTTACAAAAGTAATTAGAAATCTTCTCAATATCATCTTGAGAGTTAATTTCTATCTTGAAATAGTTTTTTTCTGCTTTTACTTTTAAATTTGAATTTTGTAAAGTTTTCATAACTTTTTCTAAGGGTTTAAAATCATATAAAATTCTTTTATTTTTTTTAGTTCTTTTTGAAACTGGTGCCTTTAATTTTCTAACTAAAGTTTCTGTCTCTCTAACTGAGAGTTTTTGCCCAATAATAGAATCACAAACTACTTTTTGTGTCTCATCACTTAAACCTAACATAACCTTGCCATGACCTGCTGATATTTTACTATTTGCAAGCATTTGTTGTGAATATGAGCTTAATTGTAATAATCTTAAAGTATTTGTAATCAAAGTTCTGCTTTTAAAAACTTTTTGTGATAATTCATTATGAGTAATACTATGTTCGTTTAATAATTGAGCATAAGAATAAGCTAATTCAACAATATTTAAATCATCTCTTTGAATATTTTCAATTAAAGCTAATTCTCTTAATTGAAAAGCTTCAATATCAACAATAGTAGCTTTTATAGTTTTTATATTCGCTAATTTATGAGCTCTTAATCTTCTCTCTCCTGCAATTAAAACAAATTCGCCATTATTATTTTCAATTACTATAATTGCTTGAAGCAGACCATGTTCAGTGATTGAAGCAGCTAACTCTTTTAATTTATTTTCATCAAATATTTTTCTTGGTTGATTGGGATTAGGTTTTATTAGATTAACATCTAATTCTAAAATACTATGATTACTATAATTCGTATTAGAAGTATTATAAGCCATTTCTACTTCACCTAAAAGTTCACCAAGACCTCTACCTAATGCCATATTCAATCCTAAAATTAATTTTTTTAACCTGCAATTGCACGTGCTAAATTCATATAAGCTTTTGTACCACTAGCTTCTGCATCATATAACATAATAGGCTTTCCAAAACTAGGACTTTCTGCAAGTTTAATATTTCTTGGTATTACTACATATGAGTTATCATCAATCTTAAAAAGTTTACTTTCAAAATGTTGTGATAAATCTGCAAATACTTGTTTTGATAAATTATTTTGAGAGCTGTACATTGTAGGTAAAAAACCTTTTATTTGTAATTGTCTATTAATTGTTTGTTTAACTAATTTTATTGTATTAAGTAATTGAGCCAGTCCTTCTAAAGCAAAAAACTCACATTGAATTGGAATAAGCACAGAATTTGATGCACTTAAAATATTTATAGTAAGTGGACCAAGCGCAGGAGGAGAATCAATTATGATAAAATCATAATCTTTTTTTATAGGATCTATTTTTCTTTTTAAAACTAATTCTCTATCTTTTGTATTTTTATAAAACTCTTTTTCAATACCAACTAAACCAATATTAGATGGGGCTACTTTTAAATTTTCAATTTCAGAATCTAAAATTATTTCACTTAACTCTTTTGTTCCTAACATCACATGATATATATTATATTCATACGTATCTCTTTGAAACCCTAATGATGTTGTTGCATTTGCTTGAGGGTCTGAATCAATCAGTAAGACTCTTTTACCTTCTAATGCTAGGGCTGCACTTAAATTAACTGCGGTAGTTGTTTTACCAACACCACCTTTTTGATTTGCTATTGCAATTACTTCTGTCATCTTAAACTAAAAACCTTCTTATTATTTATTTCAATAGATCCATCATCATTTAAAATGGAATTCTCTAATAAAACTTTTTTATTATCTATTGTTGCTTTGAATTTTTTACTTCTTTTGAATTCTATCTGAAAGAGACTAAAAATTTGCTTCCACGAAATATCTTTTTCTAAACTTTTAAAATATTCATTCAAAATTAATTTTGAATCTATATTAATATCTAATTTACCAAAACCAGTACTAACATCAACTAAATTAAGACCTATTCCACAATAAAGTAAATCATTAGTAAGAGTTGTAATAGTTCCACCAATTTTTTTATTTTTAAGATAGAAGTCATTTGGCCACTTTAACCATATATTAGAACCAGACTTTGATAATATTTCTTTTAAAAGATAAGAAAAATATATTGAAGCACTTTGAAGTTCTAAATCTTTTGGTAAATCTTTTTTAGATAAGACAAAAGAAAAAAACAGATTTCCTTTAATTCCTTTCCAAGTATTTCCTCTACTTCCAATTCCCTTTGTTTGATAAGATGTAACTACACAAGTTGGATAAGTAAAACCTTCTTTTTTAATTAAATTTTTTAAATAAGTATGAGTAGAATCAATTTTTTCTAATGTAATAATGTTCATATTAGATTATATGTAATTAATATACAAGGACATATTAATTATAATCTTTAAAAAGAGAAATATGTTCGATTCTATACTACCAATTGCTTGTTACTTATTTTTGGGATATTTTTTCAAAATATTTTTTAAAGACAACTCAAAAGAGCTTGTTGAATTTGTAATATATTTTTCATTGCCTGCTGTTGTTTTTGTAAAAATATACCCCTTAGACTTAACGTATGAAACATTAGGACTTATATTTATGTTTAATACAATTATTCTTGCAAATTTACTCTTATCATTTTTTATTGCAAAACTTTTTAAACTTGATAAAAAAACTTTAGCTACTTTTGTAATTATAGCAACTTTTGGAAATACCTCTTTTATTGGTTTTTCATATATTGATAGTTTTTATGGACAAGATTATGTTGTTTATGCACTTATTTATGACTTATTTGGTTCTTTTTTACTTTTAGTTAGTTTAGGAATGATTATTATTAACTGGGGAAGTTCACAGCATGTTAATTTTAGAGGAATTGTAAAAAGTATAATATTTTTTCCTCCAATTATCATATTTTTTTTAACTGTATTACTAAAGTTTGTTTCCGTACCTGTATTTTTACTGAATACATCTGAAACAATTAGTAATACTCTTGTGCCAATTGCGATGATTGCAATTGGTATGAAACTAGAATTAAAAAATATATTTTATAAAATAAAGTTAGTATCTGCTGCTATTATAATAAAAATGTTAATTGTACCGGTTCTTGTATTAATTGCATTTTCAATTTTTTATAACTTAGAAGATACTTGGAGTAAAACTACAATTTTAGAAGCAGCAATGCCACCCATGACAATGGCTGTTGTTTTAGCAATTAAAGGTGGATTAGATGAAAGGTTAGCAATTAATGCTTTAGTTATTGGTGTTTTATTATCACTTATATCTGTAAGTAGTTTTTATTACTATTTAAACTAAAATACTACTTTTAACTAATCTTTGACCTCGAATATAATCTACAGCTTTAATAATCTTTTTTGAAGGAGCTTGAAGGATTTTAATATTTAGACTTCCTCTTTTACATCCAATAATAACTGATGTTTCATCAAAATCAAGAATTTCTCCTTGCGTATTTTCAGATTCTGTTTCAAGAAGTTTAATTTCTTTTAATTTAAGTCCTGAAGATAAAAATACACCAGGCCAATAAGAGTAAGCTTTATATTTTAAATATAATTTTTTGGCATCTTTAAAATAAACTTCACCATGCTCTTTTTTAATTTTTTTACAAAAACTAACTTCTAAGTCATTTTGTTTTTTTGAATTTATATTTTCAAAATTATCAAGTGTTGTAATAGTAAGTTTTGCTGCAATCTCAGATAACTTATCAAAAGCAACATCAACTTCCATAGCAGCAGTTATTTTTAGATATTGAAAAGCCAAAATTTCACCACTGTCAAGTCCTTCTTCCATAAACATAGAAGTTACACCTGTATATTCATCATCATTTAATAATGATTCTTGAATTGGACTAGAACCTCTATATTTAGGTAATAATGAAGCATGTAAATTTATACAAGGAGCAATATCTAGTATCTGTTTTGGCAAAATATGTCCATAAGCAGCAACAATTATAAAATTAGGTTTTAAAGCTTTTATCTGTTTGACGACTTCATTATTACCTCTTAATGTTAGAGGTTGAAAAATAGGTATATTTATATCATTATTAAGACAAAAATCTTTTATATGAGGTGCAGTTATAATCTGTTTTCTTCCTACAGGTTTATCAGGTTGCGTAAAAAGACCAACTAAACTATAAGAACTATTTAAAATTTCTTCAAATATTCTTGTAGCATAAGCAGGAGTTCCCATAAACAATATTTTTTTACTCACTTTTAACCTCTATTTTTTAAAAATTGTACCACTATTATGATTTCCATCTAATAAAAAATCATAAGCATTTTTTAAATCAAGACCAGAAGATAAATACATCATATTGTCTCTTTGCATTAAAAAATCTGCAGCTTTTAATTTTGTAACTATTCCACCTGTTGCAAATTCTGAGTTTGCAGAATGCTTAATTTCTAACTCTAAAGGAGATAAATAATTTACAATTTTTCTCATCTTAGCATTAGAATTTTCGTGAGGATTAGAATCATATAAACCATCTACATCACTTAAAATTACTAATAAATCAGCATTAAAAAAGTGTGCAGAATATGCTGCTAATTGATCATTATCTCCAAATAAAAGCTCTTCATTCGCAATTACATCATTTTCATTTAAAATAGGTACTATGTTATTTTTTAATAAAATCTCCATAACACCTTTTGCGCTTTGCAGTCTTTTAATTGAATCAAAATCTTCTGCAACAATCAACATTTGAGCACATTTTAAACCATGTTTGGCAAATCTTTTTTTATAATGTTTCATCAACAGAGGTTGACCAATTGCAGCTAAAGCTTGTCTATTTAAAATATTAGTTTTATCTAGATTTAGAGTTATATTTCCAGCAGCAACAGCTCCAGAAGAGACTAAAATAACTTCTATTTTTTTCTCAATCTTTAATTTTGCAATTAAATCAACTAAATTATCAAGTCTTTGCAAGGCTAAATTATTATCTTCTCTTAATACAGCACTACCAACTTTAATAACTAATCTTTTCATTTTTTACTTTGTCCTATTAATTCATATAAAGCATGACATACAGATTTTGTATTAAAATGAGTTACTGAAGAGATTGGTAAAACAAAAAATGGTTTGCTTTCATCAAATCTATTAAATGTCAAATCTTGAATATAATATGGTAATTTTTTCTCAAAACCAAACTCATTTGATCCTGAAATTTCTAAACCTAATTCTTTAATAAATTCTTCAATATCTTCTTTAATATCTTCACCATAATAAGCATCAGATTTACATAAAGCAATAGCAAATTTTCTTCCACTTAATTCAGCAGAGAATTTTTTTACTTCATCTTTTAAAACAGAATACTGTTCCATTGTAGTTCTATAATTTGCAATATCAATCATAAATAATAAAGTTTTAGTTCTTTCAATATGTCTTAAAAATTCTAAACCTAAACCTCGGCCTTTACTAGCACCATCAATAATTCCTGGAATATCTGCCATTACAAAAGAGTTATAATCTCCAACTTCTACTACACCTAATTTTGGTGTTAAAGTTGTGAATTCATAATTTGCAATTTCAGGAGCTGCATTTGAAGTTGTAGAAATAAGTGTTGATTTTCCAACATTTGGATATCCAACTAATCCTACATCTGCAATAAGTTTTAGCTCTAGTCTTATAGTTCTACTAATTCCTGGAAGTCCTGGTTGAAAATAAGTAGGTCGTTGGTTTCTTGAGTTTTTAAAGTGAACATTTCCTAGTCCACCTTTTCCACCCTGTAAAAATAATTTAACTTGACCCTCTTCTAATAAATCTAAAATAACTTCATCTGTCTCATCATCAATAATTTGTGTTCCAGGAGGTACTACTAAGGTATATAAAGGAGCTGACTTTCCAGTCATATTTCTACCCATACCTTGTTTACCATTTTCAGCTTTTAAGACATATTTACCTTTAAACCATGAAAGTGTATCAGTATTGTTATCTACTTTAAAATAAACATCTCCACCTTTTCCACCATTACCACCATCAGGCCCACCTTTAACAACAAATTTTTCTCTTCTAAAAGAAGAACAACCTTGTCCACCTTTACCTGATGATACAGTAAATTTAACACTATCTACAAACACTTTTATCTCCTAAAATAAAAAAAGGTGTAAGCGAATTCGCTACACCCTTTTAAAAATTTAATTAAGTTTAAATTTACGAAGCGTAAACTGATACTTTTTTTCTATTTTTATCTTTTATTTCAAACTTAACTACACCATCAATAAGTGAAAAAATAGTATGATCTTTGCCCATACCAACATTTTCACCCATGTGAACTTTAGTACCTCTTTGTCTGATAATAATATTACCGGCTCTAACTACTTCTCCACCATATTTCTTAACACCAAGTCTTCTACCAGCAGAATCTCTATTATTCTGTGTACTTCCTTGTCCTTTTTTATGAGCCATACTCTATCCTTTTAACTTATGCAGCGATTTTAGTGATTCTAATTTTAGTGAAGCTTTTTCTGAAACCTCTTTTTAACTTAGAATCTTTTCTTCTTCTTTTTTTATAAATAATAACTTTTTTGTCTCTATTTACACCAGTTCCATTTAAAACAACTTCTGCTTCTACTCTCGCAGAAGAAACAGCATCACCAGTTTTTAGCTCACCATCATTGATAGCTAAAACATCAGTAATTTCAAGAGTTTCTTTAGCAGCTTTACCTGTATAATCAATATCTAAGATATCACCCTCAGTTACTTTATACTGTTTACCACCACACTTAATAATTGCGTACATACTTAATTCCTCTAATTTTATCAATCTTCTAAATTATTCTATATTAACGGGATGAAATCATACCAAATCTTAGATTAACTTTTCTTTAAAAGAAAATATTTTAGTGATAATCGTAAGATAAAGCTATTGCATCCATTTCAACAAGAACATTTTTAGGCAAAGTTCTAACTGCAACTGTACTACGCACTGGTTTATGATCGCCAAAAGCCTCTGCATAAAGTACATTTACAACTGCAAAATCATCCATATTTTCTAGATAAATAGTAACTTTGATAACTTTATCCATACTACTTTGAGAATCTTCTAAAAGATTTTTTAAGTTTTGTAAAACTTGTCTTGTTTGTATTTTTATATCATGTTCTACTATTTCACCCTCAATCGTTAACGGTATTTGTCCTGAAGTATATATTAATCCATTCGCTTTTATAGCTTGTGAATAGGGACCTATTGCTGCAGGAGCATTTTTTGATTCTAAAATTTCCATAAAATATCCTTATTACTAATTTTTACTAATTATACTAAAAAATGGATAGTTTTTTCATAAATTAGTAAATTATAAATTATAAATTATAATTTACTAATTTACCAAGTTTTAATTGATAAATATTATCTTTTATTTTCCTTAAAATATTCGCCTTTTCTCTAAACTCTAAATTTTGGTTATATCTTACATTTCTTAATTTATTTGTATAAAACTTTAAAAGTAAAACTAAAAGTTCTTTATTTAATCTCTCATCATCATAAACTTCTAATTTATCATTTAAAAGTATTCCATTAAAACTTTGATGTTTTATATCAGATATTAAAAGTTCAAATTCATTTTTGTGAAATTCAAACATTGAAGCATCAATAATGTCTAAGACAGAATCTAATCTTTGAGGTTTTTCCAAAATTGATTTTATTATACAAAGTTCGGCAATATCAATTTTGATAAGATTAACATCATTTGACCTAACATTATCTGTACTTACTTTAACTAAGCTTTCACGTACATTTAAGCTTTGAGCAATATATCTTTTATACTCATCTTGATAAATAATTCCTAAAGATTTTAAATAGTCATTAGCTTCAATTAATGCTTTTTGTTTTTGCGAAGGGTTATTTATATCATATTTTAAAATTATAAAATCAATTGCAAAAGATATGAAAGAAGTAGGATTTACAAAGATTTTATTTAACTCTTCAATTTTCCCATCATTCACCATATCTGCAGGATCTTTGTCATCACCAAAAATTACAACTCCGCCTTCAAACTCACCTTGTGATAACATCACTGAAGCTTTAAAAGCTGCATTTAGTCCAGCTTTATCTCCATCATAAGCAACAATAACTTTAGGTTCTCCTCGTCTTAAAAGAGGTAAATGATCTTGGGTTAAGGCAGTTCCAAGCGTCGCAACTGCTGTATTGAATCCTGCTTGATGAAGCATAATAACATCTAAGTATCCTTCAGTAATTATAATCCTATTTTTTTTATAAATATTCTCTTTTGCAAGGTTATATCCATATAATAGTTTTGATTTATGAAATAATTTTGTTTGAGGAGAATTTACATATTTTGCATTATGTCCTGTAATTGTTCGACCTCCAAAACCAACAATTTTTCCACTAATTGAATAAATGGGAAAAGTTATTCTTTCTATAAATCTTGAATATAGACCATTTGTTCCAGTATCAATTATACCCAACTCTTTCGCATCAGCTAAATTATAATAATTGTTTTTAAAAAAATTAATTGTATCACTTGAAATTGGAGCATATCCTATTTCGAACTTTTCAACTGAAAATTCTGAAATACCACGATCGTGAATGTATTTTTTTGCTGTATCATTATTAACATATAGTTTTTGATAGTATTTATTTATATCTTCAAGTACTCTTATATCTTGTTTTTTTTGATTATTATTGTCATACTCTAAATTTACATTTGTCATTGAAGCTAATTTTTCTAAAGTTTCAGGATATGATAACTTTTCATATTCCATAACAAATTTTATAGAATCACCGCCAACACCACAACCAAAACAATGGTATATCTGTTTTGCAGGACTTACTACAAAAGAAGGAGTTTCTTCTCCGTGAAAGGGGCAGCAAGCTTTAAAATTTGCGCCTGCTTTTCTAAGCTCAATAAATTGAGAAACTACATCAACAACATCAAGATGGTTTTTTAGGTTTTTTATGGACTCTTTTGTAATCATTTTAAGATTATATCAAATTATAATACAAACTTTCTATAAAATTATATATAGATTATATTTTTATAAGTTTTAATTTTAAAGATTTATTATTTTGTATGATATTTTATGATATATTGAAGTTTAAATTATATAAATAAGGTTTTTTTTGAATAGTTTAGTTATTGAATACAGAGATCCACTTTTTGGAATTATTGTATTTTTTGTATTTGTATTTTTTGTATCATTTATTACTTATACATTTAGTGTGTATAAAGAGAGATGTGCAAGAAAAGATTATAGAAAACTATTAAAAAGATTTGAAATTGGTAAATTAAAAGAAGAAGATTATGTACACCTTTACAAAACATACAATCTTCCTTTTGACTCAATTATTTTATTAGCTTCTACTTTTGTACATCAAGGAAATTATAATAAAGCAATTTCTGTTTATCTTACACTTTTAGAACATGTGGCAGATAGAGTAAAAAAAGAAGAATTGTTAGAACTTCTAGGAACTACTTATTTTAAAGGTGGTTTTATGCAAAGATCAAGAGAAATATTTTTAAGAATTTTAAAATTTTCTCCAAGAAATACAAAAGTATTAAAATATCTGTTAATTATCAATGAAAAACTAAAAGAATATGAACATGCAAGCGATATAATAGAGTGTTTAAATGAAATTGGTGTTCAAACTACAAATGACAAAATTTTTATAAATACCTTAAATATAATAAATAATCCTATTGATACTTATGAAATAAAAAGCGAAAAATTATATAAGATATTTAAAGAAAATCCTTTAGTTGAGAGAATAGTTGCACAATTTTATTTACAATTTAATAAAGATTTTTTCTGGGAACATATCAATGAATTTAATTTAGATAAATTTCTTGACTTGATGTGGTATATAAATTTTGATGATATAAATTTTGATAAAGTTTCTGATAATAAATTTTTAACTGAACTTTATAATGCAAAAGGCTACTTAAATACAATAAAACATAGTGATGATTTTGTTTTTAATATTCTGATAATTTTAAATTCTCAGGAACACAAAATACCTGCAACAATTAATTTTGAATTTATTTGTAACTCTTGTAAACATATGCATCCAATATTTGATGCAAGATGCCCACATTGTCATAATATTTTAACATTTAAAGTAAAATATAATTTAATTAAAGAGTTAAGTGAAAGAAATCAATCTTTATAGTAATTTACACACAATATAAAATTATAAATAAAACAGTATATAAGCATAATGAAATATGTGATATACTTTCTAAAATTTAAAACTAAAAGGAAAAAAATATGAGCGATTATGCAAAATTAGAAAAGTGTTTGGATTATCAGTTTAAAAATAAAGACCTAATAATCGAAGCACTTACACATAAAAGTTATAAAAAACCTTATAACAATGAAAGATTAGAATTTTTAGGAGATGCTGTTTTAAATTTAATTGTTGGAGAATATTTATTCAAAAAATTTCCAAAATCAAATGAAGGTGATTTATCAAAAATAAGAGCCTCTTTAGTAAATGAAACAGGATTTACTAAATTAGCAAACGATATTAAACTTGGAGATTATATTTACATCTCAAATGCAGAAGAGAGAAATGAAGGAAGAACAAAATCTTCTATTTTATCAGATGCTTTTGAATCAGTCATGGGGGCAATTTATTTAGAGTCTGGAGTTAAAATTCTAAAAGTAATAATATTACATTTATTAGAAACTTCATATGAAGAGATAAATTTAGACGTACTGTTTAGTGATTATAAAACTGCTTTACAAGAAATAACTCAAGCAAAATTTGGTTCAATCCCTGAATATAGAGTTGAAGCTTCTTATGGACCTGATCATAAAAAAGAGTTTGAAGTATCAATTTGGATTGATGGAAAAACCTATGGTAAAGCAATAGGCAAAAGTAAAAAGTTAGCACAGCAAGCTGTAGCAAAAATTGCTATTAACATTTTTTAAAAGGAGTAAGTAAATGAATAGTTTTGGACAAAAATTTAAATTTACAACTTTTGGAGAGAGTCATGGGAAAGCTTTGGGATGTATAGTTGATGGAGTTCCAGCTGGTATCAAAATTGATGAAGAGTTTATTCAAAATGAAATGGATAGAAGAAAACCAGGTCAGAATGCTTATGTCACATCACGAAAAGAAGGTGACAAAGTTGAAATTTTATCTGGAGTTTTTGAAGGTTTATCAACAGGAACTCCAATTTCTATGATTATTTTTAATAAAAACCAAAAAAGTAAAGATTATACTAATGTAAAAGATTTATTTAGACCTGGACATGCTGATTTTACCTATTTGCATAAATATGGCATAAGAGATTATAGAGGTGGTGGGCGAAGTTCGGCAAGAGAAACAGTGGCAAGAGTAGCAGCAGGTAGTATTGCAAAGTTAATGTTGCAAGAACTTGATATAAATATTCAAAGTGGTATTTGTGAGATTGATGGAATAAAAGCAAAAAATATTGATTTTAAATTTGCACAAAACTCTGAAATTTTTTCTTTAGATAAAAATATTGAAGAGAGCCAAAAAGAAGCAATTATTAAAGCAAAAAAAGAGCATAACTCTGTTGGTGGTGTAGCCCTTATTAATGTTAAAAACTGCCCTATTGGTTTAGGTGAACCAATATATTTTAAACTTGATTCTCAAATTGCTAATGCAATGATGAGTATAAACGCTGTAAAAGCAGTAGAAATTGGTGATGGACTTGATTCTGTTTCTTCTAAAGGAAAACAAAACAATGATGAGATAAGAACTTTTGGTTTTAAAACCAATCATAGTGGTGGAGTTCTTGGAGGAATTAGTAATGGTGATGAAATAAATGTAAAAATATATTTTAAACCTACCCCCTCAATTTTTATTGAACAAGAGACTGTTGATATAAAAAACTCTGATGTTAATTGTAAATTAAAAGGTAGACATGATCCTTGTGTTGCAATAAGAGGTTCTGTTGTTGCAGAATCTATGCTGGCTTTAGTTATTGCTGATATGTTATTACTAAATATGAGTAGCAAAATGGAGAATATGCGAAAAATTTATAACTAAGTGTAAAATTTATATTTTATTTAAAGTAAAATTTTGTATTATTTATCTATCCTTTACTTTGGTTAAGTTGAAAGGATATAAGCGGAATTTTTGTTCCGCTTATTTTTAATTTATTTTTATAAGTTTATTTTGAATAAAAAAGTAATAATTAGGAAAAAGACAATTTATAATTAATTTAATCTAAAAAACAATTGATGTTTCAAACAATACATATACTTTGTAAACTAAGTCGAACTATAAAGTTCATATAAAGAAAATCGAAGTTTTTATTTAAAAAGATATATACAATAATTATAATGAATATATGGCAGAATCATATCAACTTAATGAACATATGTCAAGTTAAATTTAACATATCTATGATAAAATTTTGGTACTTAATTAATAAGGTTAATAATGGCAAGAGAAAAACTTCAACGAAAACTCGAATTAAAACCTGTATCTAAATATTTTGGACCCAAAGATATTGAAGCTAAACACGATGTTATTTTATTACATGAAGAGTTAGAAGCAATTCATTTAATGGATTCATTTTGTATGTATCAAGAAGATGCTGCTAAAAAAATGAATGTTTCAAGAGCTACATTTGCAAGAATAATAAAAAGTGCAAGAAAAAAAATAACTCTTGCATTAGTAACTGGAAGTAATATTAAAGTACATGAAGTAAAAAATGAATTCCATGTTGCTATTTGTTCAAATAGTAATAAAGAGTTAGAATATACTGATATACATGCAAAATATATCTGGATTTTTTTTATTAAAAATTATAAATTAAAATCATCAAATTGTATAAACAACCCTATGTATGATAACAGTGATGAAGCTGCCTGTAACGTACTGCCTAATGTTTTATATGATTTTAAAACTAATTATTTCTTAATACAAAATATTAATTATGATTTGAAAATTTCATTAATTGCAAAAGGTATTTATCCTATTTTACAAAAAGAGGTTACTCAAAATAATTTAGTATCTATTTTTCAATAAAAAAATATTTTCTATTGAAACCATTTTTAAACTCTTCTAACCTTGAAGCTCTATCTTCAGTAGTTGGATGTGTTCTAAATAAACTACCAAAAGAAGATTTAAGACCTGAAAATGGATTAATTATAAACATATGTGATGTTTGCTCTGAAGTATTATCTGAGATCACATAAACTTTGGCATAGGTAAACCAGCTTTTTGAACTAAGTTTTTAGTTATTTTATAAACAAAATGCCTTGTGTCTTCAATTAAAGAAGCCCTATATTGTTTTAACCTATTCCATAAATATCTTTTCTACTATTTTTATTAATATATTATTATCAAAAAGTTAATGCAATATTAAGTGCAATAATTTAAATTCTATTTAAAATTGACTCTTTTTTATATAAAACTTTTGCACTTGGAATCATTTTTGAAGTATTTTCAAGATGTACATCTTGATCATCAAAGAAAATATCTGCCCCAAAAGCTTTTACTATCTCATATTTATCGACTCCACCTAAAAAGAATGCTTCATCTAATCTAACCCTCCATTGAGATAGAGTTCTTATTACTCTTTCATGAGCTGGAGAATTTCTTGCAGTTATAAGAGCTGTTCTTATTGGTGTTTGTTCATCTGAATATTTTGCTTGTATATTTGATATAACTCTTAAAAGCTGGGCGAAAGGACCTGACTTTAAAGCATTATTTGCATTATCTTTTTCATATTTTAAAAAAGCTTCTAACCCTTGTGTTTTATATACAATTTCAGACTCTTCTGAAAACAAAACAGCATCACCATCAAAAGCAATTCTAACTTGAGAAGAAAACTCTTCATTATGTTCTTTATAAGGTAAGATTCTAGCTGCTGCTATTCCTTCATTTATAGCATTTTGCACATCACTTTCATTTGCTGACAAAAAAAGATCTACTTTAAAAGGTTTCAAATATTTAAATATATCATTTCCTCCGCTCCAAGCAGAACGAGAAATATCTAGTTTATACTTATCAATTGATTTTGTGATTCTTAAACTTGTTGCTGCATTATTTCTTGACATGATTATTACTTCAACTTGTTTGTCATTTGGGAAATCTTCATTTATTCTAAGTAAGTTTTTCACAAGTCTAAAACCTGTACCTTTTTTAATTAATTCATTTTCTTTTTCTATTTGATGCTTATAGTACTCATCAACACCTTTATCTTCAAAAATTTTATTCTCTTCTTCTAAATTAAAAAGTGCTCTTGAAGATATAGCAATTACCAGTTTTTTTTCTAAATCATAACCCAATTTTTATCCCTCAATTTTTATGCTTTTTTATATTATACTTAACTTATACAAAAAAAGATATGATAAAATTTATCATAAAAAGAGTAAATATGAAAAAGTTATATTTAATTCGTCATGCTAAATCTGATTGGTCAAATCCAAACTTAGATGATTTTGATAGACCTTTAAGTAAAAGGGGAAAAAAGAATGCTCCTTTCATGGGGAAGATTCTAGCAATAAAAGGTATATATCCAGACCTGATAATATCAAGCCCTGCATATAGAGCAAGAGAAACTACTCAATATATAATAGAAAAGTTAAATTTTAAAAATAAAATAATGTACAACGAATATTTATATGAAAGTTCGTTAAAAAATCTTATTAAAATTATTAATTTTATTGATGATTCATATAAAAAAGTATTTATAGTAGGTCATAATCCAGCTTTAAATATGTTAGCATTTTATTTAACAGATTTTAATGAAAACTTACCAACTTGTGGAATAATACAAATTGAATTCACTTGCCACTCATGGAGAGAAATAAATAAAAAAAATGCAAAATTTGTTTCATTTGATTATTCAAAGAAAAATTATTTATAAAATATTTAAAAAAATTCTATTTTTTATCAAATTTCAAGCTAAATACTTTTAAACTTATTATAAACTAGTTTAATGAGTAAAAATGAAAATATTATATATTATGAGACATGGGCAAAAAAACGAATCACAATCAGATCAATATGATTATGATGTAGAATTAACACAACAAGGTGTTGAAGATACTATTAAAGTATCTCAAAAATTAAAAGAAAAAAAGATACTGCCAGATTTAATTATTTCAAGTCCAGCAATAAGAGCAAGGCAAACAGTTGAAATTATTTCAGAAACTTTAGGATACAAAAAAAATATAATGTATAATGCAGTCATTTATCAAGCTTTCCTCAATGAGTTTATGGAATCAATAACATATACTTTTGATACAGTTGATACTTTATTAGTAGTAGGTCATAATCCAGCTCTTACAGAACTTTGTATTACATATACAGAGTTTAAAAATAAAATTAAAATGGCAGAAGTTGTAAAAATTGAATTTGATTGTAACTCGTGGATTTCTATTGATAAAAATAATGCAAAATTTATTGAACTTATTAAACCATGAGAGTTTTTGCTTATTAAAAGAATAGATTTAATATGTTGCTAGATAAAATTGATATGTTTAGTTAGTGGCGTAATAACTTACAAATAATAACGAAGAGACTATGAAAAAAACCAAAGCTCAATATATATAAAATATCAAGCAATATGGAAATAAATTAGAAACCTTGAAAAAGATGGTATTGAAAGTTTACATGAAAAATCTGGTCGCGGAAGAAAATCACCACTTAAAGATTTAAATATAGTATCATATTTGCAATATTCTACTATACGAGATTATTGAACACTACAATTTTACACTCTCAATCTTATGTAAATAAATATTTTTATAAAAAAATTTCTTTATAAGTCTCTTCCTTAAAAGCTACTAAAACTTTATTATCATATTCAATAATAGGTCTTTTAAAAAGCATAGGCTCTTTACATAGCCATTCAAATTTACCATCATCATCTAAATTTAACTCTTTTAATCTTAAAGTTCTGTATTTAGTTCCTTTAGAATTAAAAAGTATATTTATATCTATTTTCTCACGCCAAGATTGTATTGTCCTTGAAGTTGGGGTCTCTTTTTTAATATCAGAAAACTCAACTTCTATATTGTTTTCTTTAAAAAAATTTAAGGCTTTTCGTACACTATCACAGGTTTTTATTCCATAAACCTTAAACATATTAATTCTCCTATTCTATAATTTTTGATACTATAAAGTAACCATCTTCTGATTTTGGTGCATGTTGTAAAATATGATTAGATAGTTCTAAATCTTGCACCGCAACATCTTCTCTTAAAGGTGTTCCACCTTCAATAGTACTAAAAGTTGCTTCAATATTTGAAACATCAATTTCATTTAAATTTTCAACAAAATTAATAATATCTGCAAGTTCAGACTTAAGAGTTTCTCTTCTTGAATCTTCTATCTCTAAACTTGACAGTTTAGCTAGTTTATCAATTAATTTATCATCAACTGTCATTTAATTCCTTCATACATTTTATATAAGTATTTACTTCTTTTGTATAACCTTTTAACCAAAGATTCACAACTGTACCTTTATGGGTATACAGATGAGTTTACACTACCTAAGAAGTAGCTTTTCCATTGATTTAAAGCTACTTTAACACAAGAGCAAATAGTTCTATTAAAGAGCTTTTGCTGTAATTCGATTTAATCTTTGAGCAAATGCAACTGCATCTGTGATTTCCATACCCTCGCTTAATTTCGCTTGATCTAATAATAACCAAGAGATATCATCAACCAAAGAATCATCTTTTAAATCATTTAATTTTGTTACTATTTCATGGTTTGGATTTATTTCTAAAATTGGTGCTGGTTCTGGCATTTCTTGACCCATTGATCTCATCATTTGTGCCATTTGTGCCATCTGGTCATTTCCATCTTTAACAACACAAGAAGGTGACTCAGAAAGTCTGTTTGTAACTCTTACATCTGATACACTTTCACCTAAAAATTTTTTTATTTTTTTAGTGATATCTTCAAATTTTGATTCTACTTCTTTTTTCTTTTCTTCACTTTGTTCTACTTTTGGAGCTTCACAAGATGATACATCTTTAAATTGCCACTCTTGGTAAAAACCAAGTGCAGGAGTGATGATTTCATCTATTTCTTTATCATCTAAGATTAATACTTCAATATCATTTTTCTTATATGCTTCTATTAGTGGAGAATTTTTTAATACATTTTCATTATCACCAACAATATAATAAATTGCTTTTTGTTCTGTATTGGCTGCTTTTTTATAAGTTGCTAAAGAAGTCATTTTCTCTGATTTAGTAGATTTATATCTAAGTAAATCTAAAATAGTATCTTTATTTGTAAAATCTTGATAAGCACCCTCTTTTAAAGCTCTGTTATATTCAGCAATAAATTTTTCATACTTTTTTTCATTTTTAGCTAATTTTTTAATTTCATTTAAAATCTTCTTAACTGAAGCTTGTTTTATATTTGCCATTATTCTATTTTCTTGTAAGATTTCTCTACTAACATTTAATGGTAAATCTTCAGAATCAATAATACCTCTTATAAATCTAAGATAAGTTGGTAATAACTCTTTTTCAGAATCGGTAATAAATACTCTTTTAACATAAAGTTTAACTCCTGGTTGATAATCAGCTCTATACATATCTAGCGGTGCAGTTGCAGGAATATAAAATAGTGTAGTATATTCATTTACACCCTCAACTTTTGTATGAATAACTGTCATTGGGTCTTGTGAATCATGAGAAATTGATTTATAAAAATCATTATACTCTTCTTTTTTTAATTTAGATTTTGCTTGCATCCATAAAGCTGTAGCTTCATTTATTTTTTCATGTTTTTTTTCTTCAGATTTTTTAGCTTTTTTCCCAGCTTTTGTATCTTCTTTGCTTAACTCTTCAGTTACTTCTTCAACATAGTTAAGAAAAATTGGATATGCAATATGATTAGAGTATTTTCCAACAATAGTTGTAATTCTTTCTTTAGTAGCAAATTCAGCTGCTTCTTCATCTTTTAATTTAATATAAATAACCGTTCCAACTGATTCTTTTATAACTTTATCTAAATCAAATTCACCTGAACCATCACTTGACCATTTATAAGCATCTTCATCTCCTGCTTTTTTTGAAATTACATCTACATGAGAAGCAACCATAAATACAGAATAAAAACCAACACCAAATTGTCCAATTAGCTTTGAATCTTTTTTAGCATCACCTGTCATTGCTTCAACAAACGATTTTGTTCCTGATTTTGCAATTGTACCAATTGAAGAAATTAAATCTTCTCCATTCATTCCTGCACCATTATCAATAATAGTTAATGATTTATCTTTTTCATCAAAAGAGATATTAACTTCTCCTGCCCAATCTTCTGGTAGTGAAGATTTAATACTATCATCTGTTAATCTTAAATAATTTAATTTATCAATAGCATCACTTGCATTTGATACTAATTCTCTAATAAAAATCTCTTTGTTTGAGTATAAAGAGTGTGTCATTAAATGTAATAATTGTCCTACTTCTGTTTGAAATTGATGTTTAGCCATAAATTTATCCTTCATCTTTTTAAATTTTATAATGAAATTTTATCACAACTTTATAAAAGGAAGCTAAAGTTTAAGATAAATTTAGCACTTTTATATAACAAGTGCTAACTAATGTTACGATAATCAAATCTGACATTCTATTATTTCTTTTGTATTAAGTGTGACTGCTTGCTAGAATTTGATTATTAGGACAGATATAACAATCATCTTTTTTATTGTATTGGAATTGGTTCTTTGAAAATCTTGCATCTTTAATTTTCTTCATCCTTTTTACACATAAATATATTTATTCCATCTTTATACTCATAGCTTAAAGAATATTTATTTGCTTTTAAGATATTATAAATTATATAAAGACCTAATCCAAATGAGTTTTGTCTTTTTTCTTCGTTTGCGAAAAATGGTTCATAATATTTCTCTAAATCATATTTTAACTCAGGTCCACTATTCTCAAATATGATATCTTGATTAAAAGTTTTGATAGTTACTTTTTTATCATTTGAGTATTTAATTGCATTATCAATTAAATTTTTTACTGCAATTGAAAAAAGTTTAAAATTTACTTCAAGTTTTGTATTATCTAAACTTCCAATAACCTCATCATTTTCCACCATTAAAATATTTTTTGCATTATCAATAATATCATCTAAAAAGTAATAATTTTTTTCAATATTCTTAGTCGAAGAAATAAGTTCTTCTATTGAAGCAAACTCATTTATCAAAGCTTCTAAGCGATTAAATACCTCTTTTAATTTTTCATTATTGTCTTTACTTCTTTCAAGTTCTGCTAAAAATTTTCCTTTTGTAATTGGTGTTTTTAATTCATGCATTATATTTCTAATAAATATATTTCTAGCTTCTTTTATCTGTTTTAATTTTTTGGCAGTTTTTTTAAACTCCATTCCAAGCATTGACACTTCATCTTTTTTACTAGTATCACAACAATCAAAATCAAAATTTTCATCACCTAAAGTACTTACTTTATCTTTTAATATTTTTAAAGGCATCAATTTTCGCAAAGTTACAATAAAGGATAAAATAAGAGTAAGTAAAATAATAGCAAAGACTATAAGAATATAAACTCTTGAATGTTGTATTATGTCACTTTTATCTTCTATTAAAAAAGTTTTTCCTTTTCTTTTTATATATATAAACTGTTTATCATTTACTTGTAAAACACGCAGTAAAAAGTTTTTAAACTTTTTTTGAACAATAACTTTAGTATTTGGATTATATGTTACTGCATCAATCATAGCTTTTTTTGAAAAAAATTTATAATTTAATGATTCTAAATTATCTTTTAGTTTTTGACTAATTCCACCATTTATATAGTATTCTTTAAAAACCATTTTTATGATTGGTTGATATTTATTTACTAATTGATGATCTATCCTTTTATAACTTGTCATCATTAAAATACAAAAACTAATGATTACTAAAACAATTGATATAATAAAACTTACAGTTATTGTGAAAAATATTGATGATCTGTTCATTGCGTAAATTTATACCCCATACCTCTAATTGTATGAAGATAAACTAAATCTTTTTGATTATCTTCAATTTTATGTCTAATCCTATTAATTATAACTGCAAGTGAGCCAGAGTTTTCATAATCTGCATTTAATAAATCAGCATTCTCATAAATATCTTCTCGACTTATTATAAAACCTTCTCTTTTCATCATTAAGGATAAAACTTCATACTCTGCTGCTGTTAATTTAATGAATTTACCATTCTTTGTTATCTCTTTTTTATCAGTATTAAGTTTAAAAACACCCTGTTTTTCTTTTTTAATATCAATACTTTTATGATTAAATCTTCTTAAAATAGTTTTAATTCTAATTTCTAATTCTCTTGGGTCATAAGGTTTTGGTAAGTAATCATCAGCTCCAAGCTGTAAGGCCGTGACTTTATCAGTTATATCACTTCTCGCACTTGAAATAATAATTGGAATATCAAAGTCTTTTACTATTGCTTTGCAAACATCAAGACCATCCATTCCAGGTAGTGTTAAATCTAATATAATTAAATCATATTTATACAATTTAAAACTACTAAGAGCCAAAAAAGGATCTTTGTAGTTTTTTACTTCAATATTATATTTTTTTAAGTATTGAGTTAGAATATCTGCTAGTTCTAAATCATCTTCTATCATTGCAATTCTTATCAAAATTCATCCTATATATGCACGATTAATCATTTCTGCTTTAGATTCTATCATATTATCTCTTTTTTTATTTCATTATTTCAATAAATTTTGTTTTATCAAATGAAACTTATGTGAATGGTTGAATAAAACTGCGACAATCTACTTTGAGATTTCTTTTTCAATCTCACTTATAATTTTTTTAAAATTCTCGTTATAAGCAAAACAAACATCAACTTTACAAGCTAAATACAGTTTATTTTTATTCACTTTTTTTAATAAAAAAGGATACCTAATTAAAGTTTTATTTTCTAAGCTATCTTTTGGGGCTTTTAAAACTATATACTCTTTTTTAAATGCCATATAAGTTCGTACTAACCAAGAACTAGAACTTGGACTACTTGCTAAAATAAAAGAGTTGTTTTCTAAAGAATTTTTTACTAAGTTTTGTAATTTTAAATCTTCATC
The DNA here is from genome assembly GCA_965243765.1 of Halarcobacter sp. Classification (GTDB taxonomy): domain Bacteria; phylum Campylobacterota; class Campylobacteria; order Campylobacterales; family Arcobacteraceae; genus Halarcobacter. Next base: position 80,940 of record CBDEWB010000018.1, on the reverse strand, counting down.
TAAAAGTGCTATTTTTAGAATATTATCTATCATTTGGGAAAGTGAACTTCTATAAGAACTATCATACACTTCTGCATTTGATTTAAATTCATCATCACTCATAAGCCAATTATTATTTTTATAAAATTTATTAATAGCTTCATTATTTAAAGTTATTGCTAAAGTTAAATATTTTTTTTCCAATGAAAAATCATAAGCTTTTAGAAGTGTATTTATTAAAAATGAATAATCTTCAAAAAGTGCTCTTACTTTAGGTTTTTTATCAAGTAATCTTTGATGATATAAAATATTGTTTATATAAAGGTTTTCTAATAAAGTATCTAAAAGTTTTATAGCATTTTTTCCATTTATACTATCAAGGATAGAAGCTTCAAATAAAGAAGATATATACATAGCATTCCATGAAGTTAAAATTTTATAATCAACAAAAGGATATGATTTCTTCTCTCTTAATTCTTTTAAATCAGTTTTTATTTTTGATATATTATTTAAAGAAGAAGTATCTTTAAGATAAGGATTTGATAAACCATTTTCAAAGTTGCCCTCAAATGAGATATTAAAATAGTTTACAATTTTTTCTATTTCATCTTTTGTGTAACCTTTTTCTTTTAAAAAACTTTTTGTTTCATTATAAGAAAAAACAAAATAAGCACCCTCTTCTTTTTTATTTTTTATCAAACTATCAGCATCACTCGCACTATATAAAAGATTTTCTTTTTCAAATCTTATTTTTGTAAAATCTATAATTCCATTTACTATATTTTTATAAAAATCATTATTTGTAATACTATATGCTTTTGAGTAAGCACTTAAAAGTTCAGCATTTGTATATAACATTTTTTCAAAATGAGGAATCATCCATTTTTCATCAACACTATATCTATAAAAACCGCCTTCAATTTGATCATAAATTCCACCACTTGCCATAGCTTTTAACATTTTTTCGGCCAGATTTAAAGCTTTATCATTTTTAAATATTGTATAAATATCTAATAAAGTTTCAATACTTGAAGCATGAGGAAACTTAGGCCGTACTCCAATCCCAAAGTTTTCATGGTCAAAAGATTTATCAATATCATCTACAAAAGCACTTACCAATTTAATACTTAAAAAAGAATTTTTTGTACTGGTACTTTTATAATCGTTTAAAATCTCTTCAATTTGTTCTGCTGTTTTATTAATCTTTTCTAAATCATTTTTAAAAGTTCTTTGAATTGAAGTTAAAAGTTCTTTTATTCCAAGTCTATTATATCTTGTCTCAATAGGAATATAAGTTTCTGCAAAAAAAGCTTTTCTATTTGGGGTTAAAACTATTGTTAGAGGCCAACCTCCACCTCTATGTTTTATAATATTATATACATTTTGATAATACTTATCTATATGAGGCATCTCTTCTCTATCAACTTTTATAGAGATATAGTCTTTATTTAATATTTTGGCAACTTCTTCGTTTTCAAAAGATTCTTCTTCCATAACATGGCACCAATGACAAGTGCTATATCCAATTGATAAAAAAATCATTTTATTTTCATCTTTTGCTTTTTTAAAACTCTCTTTATTCCAAGCATACCAATTTACTGGATTATGAGCATGTTGTTGTAAATAAGGAGAATCCTCTGATATTAAACTATTTGTATATTTTTCTTTTGCATTTATTGTTGTAATCATAATAAGTAATAATAATAAAAGTTTTATTACTTGAGGATAAAAACTTTTACTAATCTTTTTTTTTAATACCATATTCATTTTAACTTCCTTAAAAAATAAAAATTGCCAAATATCAAACTTTTATTAATAAGATTATTTTATAGTAATTTGGATAAATAATGGATAAAAAGTAAAACAATCTTTTTGCTTATTTTATAAATTTAAAAATTTTAATTTAAAAGAATTTAATACAACAGTAAGAGAGCTAAAACTCATTGCAATACCTGCATACATTGGTGTTAACATAAGTCCAAAAACAGGATATAAAACCCCAGCTGCTAACGGTATTCCTAAGGCATTATAAATAAATGCCCAGAAAAGATTTTGTTTAATTACACTCATTGTTTTTTCTGATAAATTAATACTTTTTAATACTGAATTTAACTCATTATTCATTAAAATAATATCTCCAGCATCTTTTGTTATATCAGAACCAGAGTTTAAAGTAACACCTATATCAGCTTGTTTAATAGATGGTGAATCATTTATTCCATCACCTATAAACATAACTTTTGCCTCTTTTTGTAACTCTTTTATTACTTGATATTTTTCATCTGGTAATACTTGTGAATAAACTTTAGTAATACCTATGTTTGAAGCTATTTTATTTGCTGTTATATGATTATCTCCTGTTAATAATATAGATATAATATTTTTATCTTTCAAAGCTTGAATTAACTCTTTTGCACCTTCTTTTAAAGAATCTTCTAAAGAAACAACTCCAATACAAGTGTTATTTACACTTAATAAAATTGCTCCATTTCCATCATTTAAACTTTTTTCAAAAAAGTCTTTGTATTTATCTTCTATTTTTATATTATTTTGTTTTAATAACTCTAAAGTTCCTATTAACATCTTTTGTTCAAGATCATCATATATAAATTTTGCACTCATTCCTTTACCATGGAGTATCTCAAGATTTGTTATTTTTTCTTTACTATTTATACTATTTTTCTTAGCATATTTTACTATTGCTTTTGAAATTGGATGTTCACTTAAAAGTTCAATTGAAGCCAAGAAAGATAAATATTTTTCTTCTGCTAAAATATCTTTTACAGAAATCTCACCCTTAGTTAAAGTTCCAGTTTTATCAAAAACTGCGTATTTTATATCTTTTATGATTTCAAGAATTTCTGGATTTTTAATCAAAATTCCCTCTTGTGCGCCTTTTCCAACAGAATTTACTATGGCAATAGGAGTAGCAAGTCCTAAAGCACAAGGACAAGAAATAATCAAAACAGAAATTGAAGCTAAAATAGCACTAAGTGCATCTGCAACTACAAAATACCAAACAAAAAAAGTCAAAATAGAAATTGCTATTACAATAGGTACAAAAATATTTGCTACTTTATTTGCAAATCTTGCTATTGGCATTTTCTTACTTTGGGCTTCATTTAAAAGTGATATAATTTTTGATAATGTTGTATCGCTTGATAGTTTTAACACTTTTATTTTTAATACTCCGTTTGTATTAATTGTGCCAGATATTACTTCATCACCAACTTTTTTAAAAATAGGAAGAGATTCTCCTGTAATCATAGAAACATTTATATCAGCTTCACCTTCAATAATGACAGCATCAGTTGAAACTTTTTCACCTTGTTTTATTAAAACTAAATCATCTATTTTTAAATCTTTTGCCAAGACTTTTGTTATGTCACCATTTTCTTCGATTTTATTCGCATTTAAAGGAGCAAGATTCATAAGATTTGTCAAAAAATCATTTGCTTTAGTCCTGCTTCTCTCTTCTAGTAGCCTACCAAGAAGAATAAAAGTAATAATAACACTAGCCCCATCAAAATAAATAAAACGTAAATGTTCTGGGAATAAAGAAGGAAGTATTACAACAAAAGCAGAATAAAAATAAGCAGCTGAAGTTCCAAGAACTACTAAAACATTCATGTCATAGTTTTTATTTTTTAATGCTTTGTAAGATAAAATATAAAATCTACCACCTGGATAAAACTGTACAATCGTAGCTATACCTAACATAACATAAGTGTTAATTTTTATATCTTCAAGAGGGAATAAGACAAAAAAGAACATCAGGACTGTTAAACTAGCAGATAAAATAAAAATATTTTTTAAACTTTCATATGCTTTTTGTTTTGATATTTCTAAGGCTTTTAAATCTTCAACAACTTCATAACCCAGACTTTTTATTTTAGAGATTAATTTATTTTTATCTAATATTTCAGTATCTATTATAAACTCACCTGAGTTTGAAGCAAAACTTACTTTGGTACTTTGTAAACCTTTTAATCTTGATGTAACTTTTTCAATTCCATTAGAACAATTTACACAAGTCATACCTGATATATTTAATTTGATATTTTCTTTTAACATTTTTTACTCCTGTGCACTTTTTTCTGCAAGTTGTAATATAGCTTTTACCTCTTCATTTTTAATTTGATAAAAAGACATTTTTTTATCTTTTATAAATGTTACGATATTATATTTTCTTAAGATTTTTAATTGATGAGATACATGAGATTGTGGTATTCCTAAAAGATTTACCATTTCACCTACACATATTTCATATTTTAAAAGTGTAAAGAGTATTTTTACTCTAGTTTGGTCACTTAGAGCTTTAAAGATAGATGTTATTAAATGTAGTTTTTCATTACTTGGCAAATCTTTTTTAATATCATCTATATAACTAATATCTTCACAACAAGAACGAATCAGTTTAGCTTTTGTATTCATTTTATTTATTATCTACTCTTCAATTATTACAAAACCGATATCAGCCATTTGACCTTTGAATTCATCAATTCTATCATCATCTAATAGTTCAACACTTACTTCTTTTGGTTCAGTTTCTAAATTAACTTCAATAGTTCCAAACTCATCCTCTAAGGCACCTTTGATTAAGTTTGCACAAGAGATACAAGCAATGTCTTTTGATTTAAATGTATGTTTCATAATTTTCCTTCATATGATATTTTATTCATATGAAAATATTATCATATGTTTTTCTTTTTGTCAAGTTTGCTTATATCAAAATTACTTTTTTAAGGATTAGCTAGATAATATTATCAATTAATTTTCTTTTTATAATTAAAACATTATAATGTCTAAAATAAACATTATAACCTTATAATGTAAATTAAGTTAAGGATATTAATTCTATGAAAAATAGAGTATATGATGTAGTTATAATTGGAGGAGGGGCAACTGGAAGTGGAATTGCACTTGATGCCGCTTCACGAGGTTTAAAAATATTGCTTTTGGAGAAGAATGATTTTTCAGAAGGTACAAGCTCACGTAGTACTAAATTAGTGCATGGAGGGGTTAGATATTTAGAAGCTGCGGTTAAAGGATTTAACAAAAATCAGTTTAATTTAGTAAAAGAGGCCTTAAAAGAGAGATATAGATTATTAGAAAATGCTTCTCATTTATGTTCTAGATTAACTTTGGTTACTCCTATATATAAATGGTGGGAACTACCTTATATGTTTATTGGTTTAAGTTTATATGATTTTATATCTGGGAAAAGAGGATTAGGAAGAAGCTCTATTGTCTCAAAAAAAAAGATGTTTAATAGTTTTCCAAGTATAAAGAAAGATGGATTAGTTGGTGGAGTTAAATACTATGATGGAAGTTTTAATGATGCTAGATTAAATATATCTTTATTACAAACAGCACAAGAATACAATGCAGTTTGTAAAAATTATTCTGAAGTTAAATCTTTTATTTATACGAATGGCAAGATATCAGGTCTTAATGTTGAAGATAAGATAAATAATACAGAGTATATAATTAAAGCAAAGATCGTAATTAATGCTACTGGTGCTTTTTCAGACAAAGTACGTCTTTTAGATGATAAAGAAGCAAAATCAATGCTTGATTTAAGTTCTGGAATACATATTGTATTAGATAAAAAGTATTTACCATCAAAAGAAGGACTTATGATTCCTAAAACAGAAGATGGTAGAGTACTATTTATTTTACCATGGATGGGTAAATGTTTAGTAGGAACTACAGATGAATCGACTATATTAGAAGAACGTCCAAAAGTATCATCTACTGATGTTGATTATTTATTAAAACACTTAGAAATCTATTTTGATTTAAAAATCAACAAAGATGAGATTCTTTCTTCATGGTGTGGAATAAGACCTTTAATTTCTCCTCCTAAAGATGCCTCAACTTCAAGTATAGTAAGAGAACATATTATTACAAGTTCAAATTCTGGCTTAGTTAGTATTATAGGTGGAAAATGGACTACTTATAGAAAAATGTCAGAAGAAGCAGTTGATTATATTATTAAATCATTTTTTTTAAAACCTTTAAAATGTCAAACTAAAAAATTAAAACTTATTGGTAGTCAAAAGTATAAAAATGACTCTGTTCTTAATATAGAAGATAAAGAACTTTCTAAACATCTTGTATCTTTGTATGGTGATAAAGCATTAGAAGTGTATGAAAGTGTAGAAAATATTGTAAAACTACATGAAAATTATACTTACACAAATGCAGAACTTATTTATTGTATTAAAAATGAGTTTGTTCAAAAACCTTTAGATTTTTTAGTAAGAAGAACAGCTTTAGCTTTAATTGATAAAAAAGTTGCAAGAGATGTATTAGAACAAGTATTACTTATTATGAAAAATGAACTTTTCTGGGATGATAATAGAGTAAATATTGAGAAAATTGATGCCCTTGCAATTTTAGATAATTATTTATAGGTGTTAAGTCGTATTTATATTGATAAGTTTAAGTACAATTTAAAAATGAATCGTGTAAGATAATTATTAATTAAAAATATTTAATTAATTTAATTTTAACTAATATTATTAATGTTTTAAAAAATTTAGAATAAAAGGATTTGTTTTTTGTTTATTAAAAATGGTATACCTTTATATCTTCAAGTAAAAGATAAGATTTTAGAAGATATTAAACTGAATTATAAAGTAAATGATATTATCCCGGCAGAGGGACGATTAGAAAAAACATATAATGTTTCTAGAATTACAATTAGAAAAGCAATTGAAGTTTTAGAAAAAGATAATATGGTTATAAAAAAACAAGGTAAAGGTACTTACGTATCTGAAAAGAAGGTACTGTATGATGCAAATTCTATAGGTTCTTTAACCCAACGTTTATCAAAACAGAAACATTCATTAACTACTAAGTCTATATCTTTTGAGATGATTGAAACAGAACATTTTGTAAAAGAGATACTTGATTGTTCTACTTTGTTATGTATTAAAAGAGTCCGATTATTAGATGAGATACCTTTTGCTTTAATGACAAATTATTTTGATATTAAAACAGTTCCAGATATTGATAAAAAATTAAATTTAGAATCATTATATTTATTTTTAAAAGAAGAGTATAATATAGAATTTAAAAATGCGGAAGAGATAGTTGAAGCGATTGCTGCAAATGCCATAGATGCTAAAAAACTAAATATAAAAGAGGGTTCTCCTTTATTATCTTTAAAAAGATTATCTTTTAATCAAGATAATAAACCAATTGAATATTCTAATTTAGTAATAAAAGGTGATATGTATAAACATAAAATCATTTTATCAAATGAAAAAATGTCAAATATGTAACATTACGAGAGTGTAAAGAGAGTGCAAATCTAATATTTCAAGTTTTTTAACTATTTTTTGCCATTCATTTATCACGAATAACTATAGCTTGTTGTGTTTGCGTATCATCAACTATATGTTGTGGGTGTAGTGATAACATAGTTTTTGATATAATAATTATAATTTTCAAAGCAGAATAAACAAAGTCTTTACATTGTTTGTATATACTCTACAAAAAGAGAAGAAAAGGATGAGCATGAAAGACTTAAGTTATAAAGACATAACCCCTGAGATATTATTTAATAAAAGAAGAAATTTTTTAAAGTTAGGGGCTGCAAGTATTATTGCTTCCTCAGCGTTGTTAGATGTTATGGCAAAAGAAAATATACCTAGCTCTAATCTTAAATATTTAAGAGATTCAAATAAAGAAAGTTTGGATTTGAATACCTTTGATGAAATTACTTCGTACAATAATTTTTATGAATTTACAACTAAGAAAGAAAGAGTAAAAAGTTTAGCGAAAAATATGGATACCTCTTCTTGGACAATTACTATTGATGGTTTGGTGAAAAACCCTATGACTATTGATATCAAAGATTTAATTAAAAAACATGTCCTAGAGGAGAGGATTTATAGATTTAGATGTGTAGAGGGCTGGTCTATGGTTGTGCCTTGGATTGGTTTTGAATTAAAAAAATTAATCCAAGATGTAGCCCCCTTAACAAGTGCTAAATATGTTAAGTTTACTACAAAATATGATGAAGATATGTTCCCTGATCAAAGCAGAGGTATTTTTGCTTCTGTGACTTATCCTTATGTAGAAGGTCTTAGAATGGATGAAGCCATGAATCCTTTAAGCCTTTTAGCTGTTGGTTTATATGGTAAAACTTTAGAAGGTCAAAATGGAGCACCTATTCGTTTAGTTGTACCTTGGAAATATGGTTTTAAATCTATAAAATCCATTGATAAAATCTCTTTTGTTGATAAAGAACCTTTAAATACTTGGCAGGATCAAAATGCAAATGAGTATGGATTTTATGCAAATGTAAATCCAAAAGTAGATCACCCAAGATGGTCTCAAAGAAGAGAAAGAGTTTTGGGTTCTTTTTTTAAGAAAAAAACAAAGTTATTTAATGGCTATGAAAAAGAGGTAGGGCATATGTATAAAGATATGGATCTAAAAAAGTATTTCTAATGAAAAAAGTTATTTGGTTTATTTTATTGCTTCCACTCGTGTATATTAATACAGAATTATTTTTATTGCAAAATGTAAAAGACCCTATTAAGTATATTTATTCCATAACAGGGGCAAGTGCTATAACTATTTTATTTTTTACTACGATTTTGTCTTTGTGGTTTAAAAAACTTGTTAAACACAGACGGTTAATTGGTCTGTTTGGATTTTTTTATGCATTTTTGCATATGAGTAATTTTTTGATTTTAGATATGGAATTAGACCTATTTTTTGCTATTGAAGAGACTTTAGATAAACCCTTTATTTATTTAGGGATGATAGGATTTATTTCATTAGTATTGATGACAAGTACCTCTACTAAAAAACTTTTTAGACAGTATAATAAATACCATAAAGTTTTGTATTTAGTTCTTGCATTAACGACAGTACATTTTGTTATGGCGCAAAAATCTTTAAGTATTCTTCAATATGGATATCTGCTCGTAATACTTGTTATTTTATTTAGTAAAATAAACAAAAAAACTAATATATTTTTATTTACTAAAAAATAAAAGGACAATAAAGCGTTGGCACCTAAAAACAAAAGTAAACCCACTAGTTTCTTTTTATTGTAGCATTTAAAGATTCAATAGGATTTGTTGTATAAATTAATTTTCGCACACTTTGTGGGTATTTAAAAAATGTGGGTAGCTCAGCCCACTTGATTGAATAAACCATTTTGAAATTATTTTAGTCATAAGTGAATATCTACTTTTTTTAATATTATGCTATCATTAAATTTAAATGGCAGACAATGTCGGATTCGAACCGACGGTAGATTTCTCTACGCTACCCTTCCAAGGTAGTGGATTAAGCCGCTCTCCAAATTGTCTGTGATTTTTTAGAATAATTATAAAAAGATTTATACTTATTTCTAAATAGTTAATAAGCAGATATCTTTTAAGAATCTCTACTTATTATTATATTACATATATTCTTTTAATACTTCTGGAATACTAACTAATCCATCTTTATTTTGATAGTTTTCCATAATAGCTACTAACGTTCGCCCTACTGCTAAGGCAGAACCATTTAACGTATGAGTTAAAATATTTTTCTTGTCATCTTTAAATCTGATTTTTGCACGTCTACTTTGAAACTCTTTTGTATTTGATATTGATGAAATTTCTCTGTATTTTCCTTGTCCTGGTAACCATACTTCTAAATCAATAGTTATAGAAGCACTAAAACCTAAATCTCCAGTACAAAGTTGAACTTTTTGATGAGCTAAGCCTAGTGATGTTAATAAATCACTTGCACAAGTAAGCATTTTTTCAAATACTTCATCACTTTGTTCTGGTGTAGTAATGGCTACCATCTCTACTTTATCAAATTGATGTTGTCTTATTAGCCCTCTTGTATCACGGCTAGCGCTTCCTGCTTCTTTTCTAAAACAAGGAGTATAAGAAGTAAGTAATAAAGGTAATTCTTGCTTTTCTAAAATCTCATCATTATAAAGATTTGTAAGTACAACTTCAGCTGTTGGAATTAGATATAAATCTTCACCCTCAATTTTAAATAAATCATCTTCAAATTTTGGTAACTGTCCTGTTCCTTGAAGAGTATTTGAATTTGCCATAAAAGGAACATACCATTCTTTAAATCCTCTTTTAGTATTAAAATCAAGCATATAATTTATTAAAGCTCTTTCCATTTTTGCAGCTTGTCCGCTCATAGCTACAAATCTTGATTTTGCTAGTTTAACCCCACGTACAAAATCTAAGGTACCGTCTTTTTCACCTATGGCCCAATGTTCTTTAGGTTTAAAAGAAAAACTAGGTTTTTCCCCTATTGTTTCTAATACAATATTTTCACTTTCATCTGCACCATTTGGAACACAATCATCTGGTAAATTTGGAATACCTAAAGCAAGTGAAATTAATTCTTCTTCAATTACTCTAACCTTGTCTTCTAATTTTTGCTTACTTGATTTAAGTTCATTAATACTTTTTTGTAAATAAGCAGTATTTAAGCTCTCTTTTTTATATCGACCAAACTCACGTGACAATTTGTTTTGCTCTGCTGTAACATTTTCCATCTCTTGTCTTACAGCTTTTGCATTTTTTGAAATTTCATGTAAGTTATCTAAAACTTCACTTGTAACACCTTTTCTTTTAAGTGCATTTGCTACAGTATCAAAATCTTTTTGTAATAATCTTATATCAATCATTTCAATCTTCTTTCTAAAATTCACTTCACTTAAAATATACAAAAGGGGCTTTGCCCCTTGTATCTCTTTATCTTTCACTACTTAATGGTGCAGTAAATGTAAAAGTTAACGTTGTTGAGCCTAATATATTTGTACCATGAGTACTTTCAAAGGATACTGTATTTTGAGTACTAGTGTTATCATCAAGTGTTTCAATATTTAGCGCATATATTTTGATTTGGTATGTATGCTTAGCAATAGGATGGTTATCTGGCCATGGTCCTACATATTTATTTGCAGGTTCTGTAATTCCTTGTGCTGTATTTTGTTGTATACCATCACTATTCGCATTACTATGTGTACTACTCCAACCCTCTTCAAATGATGTTATAGTTTTAGGGATATTAAATACATTCCAATGTATCCAGTTGTTTGCTGTTGTGTCATCCATAATAATGGCATAACTTTTCGTATCAGCTGGTGCAGCTCCCCATTTAAGTTGTGGAGATATATTTTCTCTAGTCTCATCTGCGGTACTATATGAATATTTCTTATCTAAAGCTGTACCCTCTTTTACACTATCACTAAGAAGTGTAAAGCCATCTACGATTTTTAAGTTAAGTTCTGCACTTGTCTCATTTCCTGCTTCATCTGTAGCTTTTGCAGTGAACTTGCGATCAATAGATTGACCATACACTTTAAATTCTGTAACCCTAGCACCTGAAGCTGTTAAAACAAAATCAACTCTATTAAAGTTAATATTAGTACTTAGATTGCCAGCAAGTGAACTAGACCATGTTGAACTTGAGGGACTTGTATAGACTAACTTATCAAAAAGATAAAATTTAACTTTTTGTCCAGGTCTCCTAGAGACCTGTGTGGTTGCAAAAGCTATATAAAATTTACCATTGTTATAAATATCTTTGAAATCATATCTAAAAGTTGTAGCTGTCCAAGTCTCTTTATATGATCCCCAAGCACTACTAGTACTATTATCCGTTAATATAGAATACCAAGACTTAATACCTCCACTTACGCTTACAAAGTCACTATTATTTGAAATGTCATCTACTCTTAAAAGATTTGTACTCGTTGTTATCTGTTTTGGCGAACTTATTCCTAAATTTATATTTTCTTTTTTCCAAATACCGTTTTCTTCAACTGTTGCAGTTTTAAAATCAACACCTCCAAAACTTAAGTTAACTTTTGCTCCTGCTTCACTTGTTCCACTTAAGGTTAAGTCAGCAGCTTCACTTTTATCAATCCATTGATTATTAGTATGTGAAGTGATAGCTAAGGCTGGTGACGTTTTATCAATCGTGATATTTATCGCTTTTTCTTCATATTCATTACCGGATATATCTTGTATAGCACCTTTTGCAAAAGTTATTTTAAGCTCAGTTTCACTTGCATCATCACTAACATTAAATTCAATTGTATACTTTGTGTCGCTATTTTTTGTAATGTCGCCTACGCTTATAGAACCATTACTAATGCTTATAGAACCATTACTTGGTTCTTTTATCTTCTCATTAGCTGAAATTATAACATTAAAAGTGCCGTTAACTTTATCAGGATATTTAAAAGTAATAACTGGCGGAAGTGTATCTACTTTATGATTTGAATCATCAGTTATGCTTATTTTATAATATCTAATATCTGCATTTTTACTATTAGCAGTTTTAATAGTAGCGCTATTTAATTCAATCTCAGCTGCTGGTACACTAATACCGTTTGTATCAAGATCGCCTTTTTTAACTTTATAAGTAAATATTATCTTTGAATCAGAATATGACTTATAATAAGCATACTTTCCAATACCACCTACGTTAATGATGATATATGGTTTTTTATCTTCATCAAGGGCTACTTCTATCGCTCTTGTAAATTCAACAGTTATATCTATATCTGCATCTTTCCCATAAGTGTGCGAAGTAGGCATTGATGTAATTTTTAGAGTTTTAATCGTCGCTATAGCTGTTGATATTGTATGCGAAAAGCTATGGTAAATAGCTGAAAAAAGTAGGTCATTCTTTTCTGCTTTATTATCTAAAGTGTCAAAAATATCTCCTGTAATACTATTAGCTAGTACATTTATACCGTTTGCATCTTTATCATCATCCGTTATTGTATATGCAAAGCTAAGTTTATTTGAACTTTTCTGATTTTTACTTGACTCAATTAACTCTAAATCTCTTTCTTTAGTCCCAATATTTACTTTTATTATAGCATTTTTCGAAGTGACATTTTCATTAAAGCTTGCTTCTAAAGTAACTGTATCCCCAATTGCATAAATATTATCATCTCCATTTGAAGTGATAATTACCTCTTCTAAAATAGGATTTTTTGTATCAACTTCATAATTGATACCTGTATATTTAAGACCAAAGTGACCATGAAAATCTCTCCAAGAGTTGTCAACTACAATTTTATTTGTAGCCTTATATTGAATATTACTTTGTGGAGTTAAGGTTGCTGTTGCTATGTTATTATCATCGTTCCATGTAAAATCACTAAGAGTTGCATTTGGTGTAGTTATATCATTTTTGCTAAAAGTACTTGTATTAATCTTAGTGTTAAATGTAAATTTTAGTGTTGCCGTAGCATCTTTTTTTAACTTTGTGTTGTCTATAGTTAATGTTTCTATTCTAGGAAAATCTTCAATTGTTAAAGAAATACTTTTACTTGTCTTATTTCCTGCTTTATCTTCTACTTTTGCAGTTAAAGTGATCTCTCCTAGTATCTTTGTATAAGGTATAGTTGTAAACTCTCTACCACTACTCCATTCTGCATAAGGAGTACTTCCATCATATACACTAAGCCAAGTAACATTATCTTTTGATACTTTTATATGAGTTTTATTATATTTTCTTCCATCAAAATATCTCCATACTTTAATCGATTTTAGTTCATGTAAGCCACCTAAATCAAGTAATACATATTTATACCCATCGCCAATGTCTGAATAAGAATATTTGTCGCTTTTAGAACCATCAGTAATTCTTGAACTCTCAGTAATAGAAAAAGGTTGATTATCAATAACTCTATATCCTTGTACTGCTTTACCTCTTGCTACATTTACATTGTTTGTATCATATACTTCTACCTCTACTAAATGAGTACCATCATTCTTATTTGAACCATCACCGTAAACTCTTACATATTGGTAGTATTTATCTTTAAGTGCAATTGCGCTTTTACTCCAAGTACCATTTTGAACTGTTGCAATTCCAAGACTAGTAGTTCCTACACTTAAACTTACGCTTTGTCCATCTTCTGCATTAGTTGTTCCTGCTAGAGTTAAGTCTAAAGCTTCCTTAATATAAATTTCGCCATTATCTTCGTGTGAAGTAAAGCTTAGTGTTGGAGGAGTTTTATTATACTTGATAGTTACAGTTTTAATTTCATTTCCATTATCATGTATATCTTGTATAGCACCTTTTGCAAAAGTTATAACTATATCTTTATTTTCTGTTGTAGTATTGTCAATCTTAAAGTTAATTGTATATTCTTTTTTATTAGTACTAATCACAGGTGTACCATCTATGCTTACATGATTACTAGCAGTTATCAAACTACTGTTTGGTACTTGTATCGGCTCATTTACTGTAACTTTTATCGTAAAATCGCTATTAACCGCATTTTTATTAGTGAAAGTAAGAGTTGGTGCTTGTGTATCTACTTTATGATTTGCATCATCACTTATATTGTTATATTGAATATCTGCTATAATATCATTTGTTTTAACTATAGCACCATTTAACATAATCTTACCTTTTGGTACACTAATACCGTTTGTATCAAGCTCTCCTTTTTGAACTTTGTAAATAAATGTCATTTTTAAACCATCACTAACTTCTTTATAAATAGCGTATTTCATAACTCCACCTATATTAATGATGATATATGGTTTATTAAAATCATCTAGACTACTTATACTTATAGGTTTTGTAAAAGTAGTAGTTATTTCTATCTCATTATCTACAATATAAGTATCAGAAATTTCATTAATAGTACTTGGTTTTGATGTGATGTTTATGGCTTTAATGTTTGATTTATCTGTTTTTACTTTATGCAAAATACTATTAGTAACAGCATCAAATTTTAGATTGCTAGCTTCTGCCTTATTTTTTAAAGTATCAAAAATATCTCCTGTAAGATTGGCTTTTATACTGATACCATCTGTATCCTCATCCCCCACTTTTACTATATATTTAAAGATAAGTTTATTTGTACTTGAAGTAGCTACTTCTAAGATTTTTTCAACTCCTCCAATATCTATTTTTATTTTAGCATCGCTTGAAGTGATGTTTTCATCAAAGCTTACTTCTAAAGTAATTGTATCTCCAATTCTATAAATACTGTCTGCTTTTGGATTTGAAGAAATAACTACTCGTTCTAAAACAGGACTTGTTGTATCAACTTCATAATTTACACTTGTATATTCATTAAGTGGATTTATATCATTTATATCACTCCACTCTTTGTCAACTACAATTTTATTTGTACCATCATATTGAATACCATCTTTTGGAGTTAAGGTTGCTGTTGCTGTTTTATTATCATTACTCCATGTAAACTCACCAAGACTTGCATTTGGTGTAGTTATATTAGCTGTGGTAAAAGTATCTATCTTAACTGCATTGTTAAATGTAAATACTAGATTTGCTTGATCACCTTTTTTTAACTTTTTATTACTTATAGTTAATTGTTTGATTATAGGACTAGCTGCAAGATTTAAAGGAAGAGTTGTACTTTTCGTATTTCCTGCTTCATCTTTTACATTTGCACTTAGATTTATCTTATCAACAGATTTACCAAATACTTCAAACTCTGTAACTCTTGCCCCTGAACCATTTAAGACTAAATCAACTCTATTAAATTTCATTGAAGGATTTACCCATTTTGAAAAATAATTTTCTTGTCCTGAAACAGGAGATGTATATACTAAAGTATCATTTAGATAAAATTTTACTCTTTGCCCTGGTCTTCTAATCTTCCAAGCTTTAGCCCCACCTGGTTGATAATGTAGATAAAAATGAGCATTTGTATAGATATCTTTAAAGTTATATCTATAGGTTTTAGCAGAAAAGCTTTCTCTCCAACTTGTTTTATTAGTATCAGATAGCGTATAGTACCAACTACTAATACCTCCACTTACTCTTACAAAGTTACTGTTATTTGGAATGCCATCTACTCTTAAAAGATTTGTCCATTCATAAGTTATTTTTCTTGGTGAACTTATTCCTAGATTTATATTTTCTTTTTTCCAACTACCATCATTTTGAACTATTACAGTTCCTAGGCTCTTATTTTCTAATTTAAGTGTAACCTTTGCTCCTATCTCGTCACTGGTTCCAGCTATTGTTAAATTTGATAATCTTCCTATAGATTGATTTTTACTATGTGAAGTAAAGCTTAGTGTTGGAGGAGTTTTATCATATTTGATAGTTATAATTTTACTTTCATTTCCATTATCATGTATATCTTGTATAGCACCTTTTGCAAAAGTTATAACTATATCTTTATTTTCTGCTGTATCATTGCCAATCTTAAAGTTAATTGTATATTCTTTGTCACTATTCTTTGTAATGTTGCCTATGCTTACATTATTACTAACAGTTATCAAATCATCAGATAGTGCTTGTATCGGCTCATTTGCTGTAACTTTTATCGTAAAATTGCTAGTAACTATATTTTTATTAGTGAAAGTAAGAATCGGTGCTTGTGTATCTACTTTATGATTTGGATCATCAGTTAACTCTTTATCATAATATTCAATATTTGCATTTTTAACAGTAGCACCATTTAATATAATCTTACCTTTTAGTATACTAATACCGTCTGTATCATTATCGCCTTTTTGAACTTTGTAAGTAAATTTCATTTTTGTATTATCAATTGAGCTATAAGTAGCCTGTTTCTGTTTTTCGCCTACTTTAATAAAGATATATGGTTTATTATTATCCATATTAGTTACTGTTACATTTTTTGTAAATTCAACTGTTATAGTTATATTATCATTTACTCTATAAGAACCATGATCAGCTTGTGAGGTAATACTTATCTTTTTAATAGTTGCTATAGCTGTTGATACTTTATGCGAAGTGCTATTATTAATAGCGTCAAATGCTATATCTGTTGCCTTATTTCCAAGAGTATCAAAAATATTTCCTGTAAGAGTATTTTCTACTACACTTACACCGTTTATATCTTCATCTCCATCTTTTACTATATATTCAAAGGTAAGTTTATTTGAATTTGCGGTAGTTAAGTCTATAGCTTCCTCTTTTGCTCCAATTTTTATTATTATTTTAGCATCGCTTGAAGTAATATTTTCATCAAAGCTTGCTTCTAAAGTAATTTTATCGCCTATTTCATAGGTCTTGTCTTCTCCTGCATTTGAAAAAATAACTACTCGTTTTAAAACAGGACTTTTTGTATCAACTTCATAATTTACACTTGTATAACTACTCTCATTAGTGTGACCTTCTTTATCGCTCCAACCTTTTTCAACTACTATTTTATTTGTATCATCATATTGAATACCATCTTTTGGAGTTAAGGTTGCTGTTGCTGTTTTATTCTCATTGCTCCATACTAAATCACTAAGAGTTGCATTTGGTGTAGTTATATTATTTTTGGTAAAAGCCTTATTAACTTCACTAGTAAATTTAATTTCTACGCTTGCATTAGAACCTTTTTTAAACTTTGTTTTGTTTATAGTTATTATTTTTATGCCAGGCAAATGTGCAACTTTTAAAGAAATCGTTGCACTTGCCTCATTTCCTGCTTGATCTTGTACTTTTGCAGTAACTACAGGATTTGTATTAACACGATATATTTCCAACTCAGTTATACTAAAGTAAGTCGAAGTTCTATTTGTAGCAACTATCTTTTTAATAAATAATCCATCTAATTGAATGTCAAAATAGTAATCTTTGTCATAAGAAGTTGGTGTGACAGTTTTAACTATCTCATTATTGCTGTCATAAAAATCCCATTTAGCATTTAGTGTATAATTTCTGTAATTTTTACCTTCACCACCATATAATCTTATATGATCTAAACTCGTTGATACTTTAAATATAGTTGTGAAATTTTTAGTCAATCCTTCTCCAAAATCTGTGGCAGTACTATAACCATAAGCTTTATTTCCATCAAAAATATGTCTTATATCAGCATAACTACTACCTGCCATACTAGCCTTTGTTCCGCTATAAGTTTCAACTACACCTTTGTCTGGATTAGCTACATTTTCTAATAATTTAAGACCTGATTTACTCCAAGTACCATCTATAGTATCAGTAGTACCGGTAACTTTTGTGCTTCCTAGAAAAGTATCTTCAATATATAAATTTACCACTTGGTCATTTTCTGCACTACTTGTCCCTTCTAAGGTTAAGTTTGAAGCTTTCTCTGGAGATATAGTATTCTCCACTTGGTTAAATGTTAATGTTGGAGCTTGAATATCTACAACTACAATTTTTGTAGTTTTTCCTATAGTTATCGTTACATCCCCGTTAAAGCCAGAATCTGGAGTAATAGTATACTTATACACTGTCTTACTTACATTATTGTCCCCAAGTATTTTAAAAGTAGCATTGCTTACTTCTACAGCAGGAGGTATAGCTTTCTGAGCTAGAGTAACTGTGATATCAAAGGCAGCTTTTACTCTAAGTGGTGCGTCGATAACTAGAGTTAAAGGTAAAGCATTTACTTTATCATAGCTAGTAATATTAGCAAAAGTTAAGTTTAGTATTTGTCCATCAGCACCATTAATCTCAGCTTTATTCAACATTAATGAATTAGCTTTTATTTTGATACCATCGTTGTCATAGTCTCCTTCTTTAACCTTATATACAAATGTCAATGTTTTATTATCAGCACTTATAGAATCATATATAGCTTTTTTAATATCTTTGCCTATTTCTAAATCAATAGTAGCTCCTAATGTAATCACTACAGGTGCCGAGATAGTAAGCTCTATTTTAATATCTTCATCTTTTACATAAGTACTATTGCTTTGTGGATTTGATGAAAAATTAATATTTAGTATATGTAGCATCTCAAGAGCCTTTATCTTATGATTTGGCTTATTAAGTATAGTTACAAAAGATAGATCTGTTTTATTTGCCTCATTTCTAAAAGTATCAAAAATATTTCCTGTAAGAGTATTGCCTACTACACTGATACCGTTTATATCTTCATCTCCAGTTTTTACTATATATTTAAAGACAAGTTTATTTGTATTGTTACTTGAAGTAACTACGCTTGCGCTTAAGGTTTTTTCAACTTCCCCGATTTTTATTTTTATTTTAGCTTCACCTGCTGAAGTTATCTTTTCATCAAAGCTTGCTTCTAAAGTAATTGTATCACCTATTGCATAAGTCTTGTCTTCTCCTGCATTTGAAGTAATAGCTATATTTGTTATAGCAGGACTTTTTGTATCAACTTCATAATTTACACTTGTATAACTACTCTCATTAGAGTGACCTTTATTATCGATCCAACCTTTTTTAACTACAATTTTATTTGTATTATCATATTGAATATTAGGCTTTGGAGTTAAGATTAGATGTAAAACATTTTTTTCATGAGTCCAGTCCTTACCACTCTCATCATGGTCCACAACAAAAACAAGCTTTGCATTTGCTGCTTCCAGGAAGTTAAGATCAAAAGTCTTGCTACTAACTTCACTATTAAATCTAATTTCTACCTTTGCACTAGAATCTTTGTTTAACTTTGTTTTACCTATAGTTATTTTATTTACGAGAGGAGACTTTTCAACTTCTAAAGAAATCGTTGCACTTGTCTCATTTCCTGCTTTATCTTTTACTTTTGCAGTTAAAGTTGTGCTTCCTCGTATTGTTGTATAAGGTATAGTTTTAAACTCTTTACCACTACTCCATTCTGCATAAGGAGTGCTTCCATCATATACACTAAGCCAATTAACATTATCATTTGATACTTTTATATGAGCTTTATTATATTTTCTTCCATTAAAATATCTCCATACTTTAATCGATTTTAGTTCATGTAAGCCACCTAAATCAAGCAATGTATATATATACCCAGCGCTAATGCTTGAATAATAATTTAAGTTTGTTTTAGAACCATCAGTAATTCTTGAACTATTTTGTATAACAATAGGTTCATTATCGCTGACTTTATATCCTGTTACTGTTTTACCACTTGCTACATTTACATTGTCTGTATCATATACTTCTAACTCTATTATATGGTTACCAGTATTCTGATCTGAACCATCACTGTAAACTCTTACATATCTGTAGTATTTATCTTTAAGTGCAATTGCGCTTTTACTCCACTTACCATCTGTAACTTTTGTGCTTCCAAGCAAAGTATCTTTAATATATAAATGTACCTCTTGGTCATTTTCTGCACTACTTGTCCCTTCTAAGGTTAAGTTTGAAGCTTCTTGTAAAGTCATAGGCTCTGCCTTGAAAACAGAGGTAATTTTTAAGCTTGGAGGTATAATATCTACAACTACCGTTTTTGTAGTTTTTCCTATACTTATCGTTACATCGCCGTTAAAGTCCTGATTTGGAGTAATAGTATACTTATACACTTTTTGATTACTTTCTAATAGTAAAGGAGTACCATTTGATACCGTTATAAGAAGAGCTGTTGTTCTACTCTTATTTAGAGTGACTGTAATATCAAAAGCAGAATTTACGTGCTTTGGTCCTGTGATAACTATAGTTGAAACTAAAGTATCTACCTTAGCATTGCTATTAATAGTTTTAGCAAAAGTTAAGCCTAGTGATTGATTATTAGTATCTAAGATACTACCTTTATTAAGAGTTAATGAATTAGCTTTTATTTTGATACCATCTGTATCATAATCTCCTTGTGCAACTGTATATTTAAAGATAAGTATCTTAGTATATTTGTCTGTTGGCATATATATAGCTTTTTTAATACTCTCACCTATTTCTAAATCAATTGTAGGCTCTCCTAAAACTATTACAGGTTTTGATATCTCAAGCTTTATTTCAATAACTTCACCTTCTACATAAGTATTATTGTCTAGTGGAGTTGACATAAAAGTGATATTGCTTATATCTACTTTAATACTTTGTACTTTATGATCAAGATTACTATCTATATCTGTAAAAGATAAATCTGTTGTATTTGCCTCATTTTTAAAAGTATCAAAAATATTTCCTTTAAGAGTATTGCCTATTACACTTATACCATTTGTATCTTCATCCCCAGCTTTTACTGTATATTCAAAGATAAGTTTATTTGTATTGTTACTTGAAGTAACTACGCTTGCGCTTAAGGTTTTTTCAACTTCCCCGATTTTTATTTTTATTGTAGCATCACCTGCTGAAGTTATCTTTTCATCAAAGCTTGCTTCTAAAGTAATTGTATCGCCTGTTACATAGGTCTTGTCTTCTCCTGCATTTGAAGTGATAGCTATATTTGTTATAGCAGGACTTTTTGTATCAACTTCATAATTTACACTTGTATATTCATTAAGTGGATTTCCATCATTTACATCATTCCACTCTTTGCCAACTACAATTCTATTTGTATTATCATATTGAGTATTATTTATTGGAGTTAAGTTTGTAGTTAATGTTTTGTTATCATTACTCCATGTAAACTCACCAAGACTTGCATTTGGTGCAGTTATATCATCTTTGTTAAAAGTAGTTATATTAACTGCATTGTTAAATGTAACTACCAGTGTTGCTGTAGCATCTTTTTTTAACTTTTTATCACTTATGCTTAATGTACTTATTGTAGGAGAATTTGTAATTCTTAAGTTAATATTTGCACTTGCCTCATTTCCTACTTTATTTGTTACTTTTGCAGTGAACTTGCGATCAATAGATTGACCATACACTTTAAATTCTGTAACCCTAGCACCTGAAGCTGTTAAAACAAAATCAACTCTATTAAAGTTAATATTAGTACTTAGATTGCCAGCAAGTGAACTAGCCCATGTTGAAGAGGGACTTGTATAGACTAACTTATCAAAAAGATAAAATTTAACTTTTTGTCCAGGTATTCTTTCATTGAAGTTATTTGAAAAGGCTATATAAAATTTACCCTTTGTATAAATATCTTTGAAATCATATCTAAAAGTTGTAGCTTCCCAAGTCTCTTCATATGATCCAATGCTATTATCCGTTAACATAGAATACCAAGACTTAATACCTCCACTTACTTTTACAAAATTAACATTATTGGAAATGTCATCTACTCTTAAAAGATTTGTACTCGTTGTTATCTGTTTTAGCGAACTTATTCCTAAATTTATATTTTCTTTTTTCCAAATACCGTTTTCTTCAACTGTTGCAGTTTTAAAATCAACACCTCCAAAACTTAAACTAACCTCTTGCCCCTCTTCTGTATTAGTTGTTCCTTCTAATGTTAAGTTTGAAGCTTCATTTTGACCAATCAATTGATTATCTTCATGTGAAGTAAAGCTTAGTGTTGGAGGAGTTTTATCTACAATAACCTCAATCTTGGTATCTGAAATTTTACTTCCAACTCTTGTAAACAATGTATCTTTTTTTATTGATACAGATACAGTAGCTTTTGTTGTAATACTGCTTGTATCAATAGCAAGCGTATATTTTTTATCATTAATTTTTGTTAGTGAGGATATAGTCGCATTTGTTATCTTTAACTTTGTTATATCAAAACCTATTACATCTTTGCTAAATTCCAGTGTAATATTAAAATCTTTATTTACAAGTAATTTAGGAGTAGTAAATGTTGGAATCATTGGTTCTGTATCTTTTAAAATAGTTATACTTCTACTTAGATTATTAACTGTAGCAATTATTGTGATATCTCCATCATCTAATGAAGAAATATCAATATTATCTATGCTCCACTTATCATCTGACACTGTAGTAGTGTTAGTAATAGTTCCTATTTTTAAAGTTAAGACTTCATTATTAAGATTTTTTGCTTTTCCTGATACCTTAGTATTATATGCTTCAAAGCTATTAATAATATTATCAACCATTATAATTGAATCTATAAAAAGCGTAGGGGTAGAAGCAGGAAGATTTATTGTAAAAGTTTTTCTTGCAAAATTACTATTTCCTGCTTCATCACTCATCACTGCTTTTATAGTATAAGTATCATTTTCTAGGTTATTCGTATTACTAAGAGTTAAACTCCAATTTTTAGTATTATCTACTGTTGCAGTGTCTTTGCTATTGTTAAACTCTATAGTTATAGTAGCTCCAACTTGTCCTGTTCCTGTAATAGTAACAGTCTCAGTAAAACTTGTTAATGTAGAAATATCATCAATAGTTGGTTTTGGCATAGCTTTAGTATTTACTTTTTGAATATGTTTTGCTTGTAAATTCCCTATATTATTTTTATCATTTAGTTTATCTGTTTGTATTGTAAGAGTTAAATCTCCTTTATAATCTTCTGGTGGTGTTACTTTTAAACTATAACTATCACCACTTCCTGTAAAGTTTGATTTTACAGCAGTAGCAGGAACTATATCTATATCCTCTATAGTAAAAGAAGTACTAGGTGATGATAATTTAAAGGTATATTTAATCTCTTTATTTGTAACCTTATCTTGGTCATCTGTGATAGTTATTGTAACTGGTTTTGTTGCTACTTCATAGTTTTTACTTGTTGTTGTAAAAGCATTAATTGAAGCTTTATTAGTCCAAGTATTCTTTAAAGTGATTACATTTGTTGCATCATTTATATTTAGGCTTGGCGTAAAACTTATATATTTTTTATAAGCATTATTTGGATCAGTTTTAAGATCTCCTAAAGTTCCATTTGGTGCAATAATATCATCTTTTGTAAAACTGTTTAAATCTGTATTTGGACTTAAAGTTATAGAGATATTTATATCTTCCCCAAGTTTTACAACAGTTTTATCTAAACTAATTTTTGCAGTTGCTTTTAGAGAACCTTTTAAATCTCTGCTAACTTCAACCGAAGAGGTTCCATATTTATTTGTAGCATAAAATTTTATCTTTGTACTCTCTGCCATAAAAGGAGTTGGCCAATTATTGTTTCTTATATTTGTTCCATGATCTTTATAAGATTTTATAGTATCCCAAGTAATTTTATCATTTGATACTTGTAAGATAATATCTTTTCCTGTGGCTGTACTTGAAGTATCCAATGAAATTAATGCAATAGAATATTTGTCTAATAAATCTAAATCTAAATAATATTTTCCGCTTGGTATATTAGCGATACCTCTTCCACCACTACTATACTGACCTCTTGTTCCATTAATAACACCATCATCTAATTCGATTGCTTTTACATAGTCATCATCAACTTTTTTAAACAGGCTAATTTTTTTATTAAGCTCTAAGAACTTACCTTTTGAATCTAAAACTACAAGTTCTGTAATTCCTACCTCTTTATCAGCCTCGCTTGCAAAATATGCTCTTACATATCTATACTTCTTACTAAAATAAGCTCTAGGGATTATTGCTTCAAATTTACCATTTTTAACCACAAAATCTCCAACTTTTAATTCGCCTACTTTTGCAGTTATTTTTTGATCATCTTCAATATTTGAAACACCTGTTATAAGTACTCCATCATCTACTAAATGTTTTGTATTATTTAAAGGTGTAGTAATACTAATAGTTGGCTTGCTTGTACTAAAAAAGCTAGTTTCTGTAGTTAGAGTATTGCTATTTCTAGCTTTATCTTCTACTGCCCCTGTTTCTATTTTAAGACTTATATCTCCATCATAGCTAGTTGGTGCATTTATTTTTATCGTTATAGTTTTCTTATTCTCATTTAAATCTATCTTGTTGATACTTCCTTGATTTATACTAAATTTATTTGTATCTTTTATAGTTATCTCTTCACTTGCTTCTATAGTTACAGTAAAATCCTTATTTTGATTCTTGGGTATTTTAATAGTAAGAGTGGGAACTAGTGTATCAATTATAATATTCTTAGCATTAATTAAGCTATTCAATTCTAGTTTCACATCAAGACCAACAATATTTTGTAATTGTGCAAAATTTAAGTTAAGTGAGTTTTTTACTATACTTGCACCTTGTTTTGCTGTATCTTTATCTTGAACTATATAGCTAAAGTACATCTTAGTATCTTCTATTGTTTTATATTGGGCTTTTACAAGCTTATCTCCAAGTTTCAAGGTAAGACTTGGCTTAAGCTTAGATGTAGTAAGCACTACATTTTCATTAAACTCTAAAATAGCCGTTATTGTATCGCCTGCTTTATAATAAATACTTGGCTTTGTTTCAAAATAGCTATGTTGTATAGTAGATCCTGTAGTACTTACTTTATGATTTTCATCATTAGCTATTGCAACATTGTTTAAAAAGATATTCTCTCCAAAAGAATTAGCAGCTATAGCATTAGAATTTATACTTATCCCATTGGTATCTTTATCACCACTTACAATAAGGTACTCAAAGAGAATTGTATTGTCATTTCCACTTTTATAACTAGCTTCTTTTACCGTCTCATCTAAGGTAAATTTTAATTTAGCATTAGTATTTGTTATTGTAATAGCCTTAGTAAACTCTACTTTAAACTCTACTTTATCACCTGTTGTATATGTTTTATCTGCACCTGGATTTGAACTAATACTTATAGAACTAATTGACGTTATGGTACTATCTATTTTAATATTTGTATTTTCAGGTACATTTTCATAACTAATATTTGCATCATTTGTTGATAATAATTTTATAGAACCTTCATTTAAATCAATATCTCCTTTAGGGATGCTCATAGCACTATATAGATCTCCTGCTTGTACTTTATATATAAAATTTAATACTTTTGTATTAATAGCATTTTTAAAAGTAGCCTTTGCTTCAACAGTTGTATCATCTGCTTTATATAAAAGTATTTTTATACTTGGAGTACCTTGTACTGTTACATCTTCTTCAAAAACAACTCTAATATTAATCTCTTCATTTGTTACAAAAGGTATGGTAGGCTCAAAATGAGGTAGTATTATAATAGTATTAATTTTACCTCTTAGGGTATCTATATTAAAAGAGGCACTGCTTGTAATAGCTATTGGTTTATTATCATAGAGATCTGTAAAATCTTTGCCAATAACTATTTTTATATTATCAGCTTTAGTCTCTGCATTTGGAGTAAATATGATACTTTTTTTAAGAAGGTTTATATCTTCTAACGTAAAAGTACCAAATTTCTTTTGACCATCTATATCAATACTATCATTTGTAACACTTATATTCTCTAAGCTAAAACCTTTTACTGCCTCACTTAGGGTTATAGTAGCTGCTAACTTTTTATTTGCTAGAATATTTCTAGTATTTAGTTCAATGCTTACTGTAGGAACCGTGATATCCATATTTACAGTTTTGGTTACTCTAGCTTTATTACCTAATTTATCTTTTACACTTGCATTTATATAAGCTTTTGTAACAGGACTTGCCAAAATCTCAATTTCGCCAAACCAAGGAGTTGATTTTTTAAATACAAATACAACTTCATCAAATACTATATTTGTTTCTATATCATAAGATTTAGATGATACCCCTGTGGAATATTCTTGTTTTCCTTTAAAAATTAGTTGTTTTACAACTTTGTCACCATTTTTAAAAATAATTAAAGAGCCGTTTAATGTTGTCCAAAATGCTGCATAATCTCCTGCATCTTTATGCCAAATAGTAAACCTCGCTTCCTTATATTTCTCATCAAATTTAAATGTTAAACTCTTATCTAATGCATTGTTAATCTTAAATAAATCAGATTTTGATTTTTTCCCATCTATTAAATCATCTATACTCTTATCATCAGGCCATATAAGTCCAGGTGAACTTGAAATCTTAACTAAGCCATTACTTTTAAGTGCAATATTACTTCTTGTAAGTAAATTAACCTTTTTACTCCAAGTTCCATCAGCTTGTACCTCTACATCAAAAATATCATTTACTTTTACTTTTTGTCCAGCTTCAGCATCTGTCGTACCTGATATATTCATATTTTGCATCTCTTTTAAAGTATAAATCTTATCTACTATTGGATTTGTAATGCTAAGTGTAGTATTATTATCAAATTTGATAGTTTTTTCTTGCTTTTTACTTTTTAACCCGCTTGTATCTGTAAATGCTGCTGCTTGAAAAGTTACTTTTATATCTTGATTTTTTTCATTACTTTTAGTATCTGCTTTTAAAGTCATTTTTAAAGTTGCAGATTTTTTATCCGCTGCAAGCTTGAATTCACTTACATCAAAAAGAGCAGAAACGCTAATCTTACTCTTATCTATACTGCTTAACTCTTTTGAACTGCTTAGTGTTATTGTGAAATCTTTATTTACTTTCTTAGGAGCAGTAATTACAAGAGTTGGTTTAATACCATCAATTTTTGTATTATTACTTGTAGCAAAGTGATTTAAGGCTACATCTTTATCATTTATGCTACTTTTTAAAGTTGTACCACTTTTTAAAATTAAAGAATTTTTTATGAGGTTAAACCCACTAATTGAGCTATCATTTTCTACAATAGTATAAGTAAATATTAACTTATTAGCCTCTTGTGAGAAAAACGCCATACTTATATCTTTTGACCCAATTTTTGCTTTTAGAGAAATACCTGTTCCTTCTAAGGTAACATTTGAGTTAAAAGTAAAGCTTGCTTTTAGAGTATCTCCTACAATTGCTGTTTCATTTAAACCTGATTTTGTTGCACTTAGAGTTATATCTTTTATATAAGGAGTCAATGAGTTTACAGTTTGTCCTTTTATATTTGATACTTGAGCATTATATAAAAGAACGCTATCATTAGAACTTTTGATCGTACCTTCAGCTAAAAGAATAGCATTTTTTGATATAGATATACCATCTGCATCAAAAGAATTATCTTCAACTGTATATGTGAAATTTATAATCTTAGTACCGCTTCCATCTTTATATATAGCTTTAACTATTTTATCGCCTACTACTAAGCTTAAAGTTGGAGCATTTGTTACTGTTACACCGCCACTAAATGTCACTTTGAAGTTAATCTTCTCATCTTTTACATATGAAGTCTTAGATGGATTTGATGTAACAATAATAGAAACAATCCCATCTTTATCTGTATTTACTATATGTCTATCATCAGGATCTATTGCAGTAAAAGCAGGATTAACGTTTGCTGTTGATTCTATATCTTTTATCGTATTAGTATTACTTACGTTTATATCAGCATCAACTGAGATAGCAGTTGCACTGTCGCCACTTTTTATACTATATGCAAAAAGCAATATTTTTGTACCACTTCCACTTAGATAGCTTGCTTGTTTCGTTGTACTACTCCCGTTCAGCCCGATATTTAAAGAAGGAGTTCCTGCAACAGTTACTTTTTTATTAAAAGCAACTCTTATTTTTACACTCTCTCCTATATGATATGGGGTAGAATGTAAAGCAAAACTCACTTGGTTTACTACTGTAAGCTTTGTATAAATTTTATAATTTTCACTTTCATATTTTTCTGATGCATTAATACCCGCAAAATTTTTCCAATCTTTTCCAATCTTTATGGTATTAACTGATGCATCTATTTCGGGAGTTGGAATAAATATGGCAGTTGCTACTGTTTTATTATCCACTGTAGTAAAGTTTATACTATTTATTTCCCCATTTGTAACTATGAAATCATCTTTTGTAAATGTACTAGTCTTAATTTTTGTATCAAAGTTCACAGTTATTTGCATTGTTTTGCCATTAAGTATTAAAGACTTATCTAACTTTATAGATGTGATATCTGGATGCTTTGTAATGTTAAAATTAATACTTGTTGAAGCTTTGTTACCTGTGGTACTTTCAACAGAAGCTTTAAAACTTAAATTAATGGCATTGATTTTCATTTCACTAAAAGAAAACCAATCATCTCCTGTTTTTGTAACTATTATCTTTTTAATAGGGGTAAGTACGTGAGGGAATACTTTATAATACCTATCTTCATCATACTTATCTTTTTGTATAGTTTTTACTATATTTTTATCTGTATCGTAAAAATCCCATCTTGCATTGAGGGCATAATTTCTAGCTCCACCCCAAATATCAATGAATTTTATAAATTGTGGGTTTGTAAAAGTTATAGTAAATGTTGCACCATTTTTGTATCTGCCAAAATCTGTAGAATAACTCTTGCCATATTGCTTATTTCCATCAAATAAATTTCTCAAATCATTAAACCCCTGAGAATTACTACTAATCGTAGCATAATTGTCTTTAGTTTTATAGCTTACTAATGGCTTGGTACCTGTATACAACTTTTGTATCTCTTGGATTGATCCTGTAATATGTTGACTCCATTTATTATTTTCATCAACTGTTGTAGTCCCTATAATCTTATTTGTTGTTACATTTGTGATAGTAACTTTACTTGGTTTTATTGCATTTTTTGTTTTACCTTTAAGAGTTATGTCTAAAGCTTCACTTTCATCAATAAATTGACCTTCTTTATGTGAGGTTATAGTAATTGTTGGATACTTAGAATTAAAACTACGTGTATATAAATCTTTTTCCTTATTTCCATTTCCTGCAATACTTTCTACAGCATTTTTGTTTAAAATGATTTTTAAAGTACCTTCGTCATCATCTTTGGGTTTAAAGGTAACAGTATAAATTTTACTTGTCGGGTTATAAACATTTGATATCAAATCTACATTTTTTAATATAAAATTATCTTTCATTGGAAGTTTCATAGGTGTTACAAATGTATCAAATTTAAAACTAATCTTAAATTCATTTTCATTAAGTAAAGAGGTTGTAGGAATAATAAGCTCAGATATTGTAGGACTAAGTGTATCTTTTAATATTTTATCATTATAAGTTAGAGTTTTTATATTACCATTTTTAGAAGCTTTAATCACTAAAGTAAGTGCACCTTCAGGCAATGAACTTATATTAATTCCTTTAGTAGCCCATTTTCCATCATCATTTACATTGGCATCTACTTTGTCAAGTGTAGCAATTGTCACTTCTACTTTCCTACCGTTAGTAGTACCACTTATAATAACTCTTTCCTCTTCAGCTTTAGAGATAATACCATCTTCCATAATAGGAAAAGTTACCTCAAGAGTTACCTCTCTTGTATCAACTTTAATACTTTTAGAAACTAGTTTCTTTTCATCATCAAGTTTATTTCCTTCACTACTAAGCTTATTTCCTGCTTTATCTTCTATATCTAGATTAATACTTACAGTAATAGCTTTTGTGCTATTATCATTTGCTATTACAGCTAAAGTCCACTTTTTATCAGTAATTACTGATTTAAAAGTAGATTTTTCTCCATTTTGTACAGTAATATCATTCGCAGTAAAACTCTTTATTTCTTCGCTAAAAGAAAATGTAAAAGTTACGGTATTATCAGTTTTGTTTAATGTATCCACACTCTTATCATTAGTAATTGTAACTGTTGGTTTAGTCGTATCTATTTTAAGAGTTTTTTTGCTCTTAAGACTCTCCGTACCAAAAACAGTAGTAGTATATGCTACTACCTCTGATGATGTTCCATTGCTAGGAAGTTCTGTTACCTCATATTTTACACTCCATTTTCCATCTGAACCTACATTTTTAACTGTTTTTGAAATATCATTATAAGTAACGGTTACTTTTATATCAGGTGTAGCAGTTCCTGTAATATTTACAGCACTTTTACTCTCAAGGGAATTTATAATATCATCATCTGCAATAGTATTTACAGTAGGAGCATCTGGTACTAAAGTTGCATCAATTATAGAGATATTTACATTTGCGGTGTTGTCATCTTCCCCATTAGTCATGGTATAAGTAAAAGAAATAGTTCCTGTGTCTGTAGAAGTGTTTGTATATTTTATCTTATTGTCATCTATAATTTCAGCTGTACCAATATTGGGTACTGTTACACTTTTAATAGTTAAATCTTTGTTATCTATCCCTTTATCATCATTAGCAAGAACATCTATAATTATAGAGTTCTCGGTATTTTTCATAGTTTTTTTGTCATCTTTAGCTGTAATTTCATTAACATTTGTAACTGGAATATTTAACGTTACTTTCTTACTAGCTCCTGCCTTATTTGAAGCACTTATTTTTAAAATATACGTATGAGTAGTATTTACAGAATAATCAATATGACTCTTTTCTGCTATTTTTACTACCCCTTTGTTATTAACAGTAAAATTATTATTATCATCACCACTTGTTATCTTAAAACTATCAATTATTTTTTGATCTTCTAAAGCATTTAAAGCACTTGAAATTGTAGCTATAGATGTACCTTTTTTTATATCTTCTGCTATATTTTCTGTTGTTTTTGGAGTAGCTAAAAGAGGTGGCGTATCTAATACATTTGTTACGTTTATAGTTACTGTTTTAGCAGAACTATTTAAAAGGCTATCTTTTACAGTAATCTCTAAAGTATACTTTTTTGTTGTTTCATAATCTAAAGCTTTTTTTAAGCTTAACTTACCTTTTGTTGTAATAGTAAAATTATCATCAGAGATACTATAAGTTACGTCCTTATCATCATCGTTTACCTTTGATGTATAAATAACAGTATCTGTACCTGTATCTTCACTTACATATATATTACTCACACTCGTCCAAAGAGGTGCAGCGTTATCTATTGCTAAATTTTTAACCTCTTGCCCTGCAATAGTTAAAAAATTTGTAATTTCTGTATCAACTAAAGTAATCTTAGAAGCAATTACTTCAGAAATACTTCCACTACCTGCTGTTATTGTAATCTCTATACCTGTATCTTGTGAAATATTCCCCTGTGGTATATCAAAACTACCTGTAGTACCTGCATTATTGGCAAATGTAATTTCCATAGTCCCAGCTGTTGTAATATTTATATCTTGATTAAATTTTAGTGTTGCTTGTACTGTTTGATTTTCTTTTAGTCTTGTAGAGTTAGGAGATTTTAATTCAATACTTGCTACTTGTGGTTTAACTGAAACATTTAAGCTGACAGTTCTAGTTATTGTATTCTTATAGATATCTGTTGCTGTTATCGTAATTGGAAATGTTTTTGGTTTTGGTTCTTCTGAAGCACCATTTAAAAGACCGTTTGTATCCAATATGATTCCCTTAGGTAGTGGACTTTTAGTAGTAAATGTCAAGGTAGTCTGCCATTCGTTAGTCTCATATGGTTTAGTTTTGAATTTATCATTATCATCTGGGTCACTAAAGTGCTTATTGAAATTTAAGTTATAGCTTATTTTACTTATCAAGTTAAACGGTTTTGATTCACTCTCACTAAGATTAGAGGTAGTTTCTTTATTGCTTGTACTGCTTAATGTAACCGTTTCTTTACCAACTGAAAGTGTAACACTTCTTGTTTCATTAAAATCTTTACTATTTGTAATTATCACTGTGACTGTTGAGTCGTTGTTTATATAAACAATATCTTTACCATTTTCATCTTTTGCCTCAAAAGTGGCAAATGATTTTTTATTTTTAAAGTGAACAAGTACTTTGGTGTCAATATCTTTAACGCTTAGAGTAAATTCTGTTTTTCCTTCTCTTTTTTGATTGGTTTTGATTAGAGTTCCAGTTATTATTGGAGTTATGTCATATGTCTTTTGTTGATTTTTAATAAAAGTTATTACTTCAGTGTTGATACCTTTTTGATAGTGTTATCTTCAAGAGCACCTTTTATCTTCGTATTAGAGTCTTCACTTAATACACCATTATCTTTAATATCATTATAAAATTTTTCAATTTTTGCTTTTACATTTGATACTTTACTATCTGACAATTTAGCAAATACAGCTAGAAAAGTACCATATTTCCCTGCATCTCCATCACTTAGTTCAATTTTGTCTTTACCTGTTTTATCAAAGATTTTAGGTTTAACTTTTGTAGGATTAAAACTACTTCCTGTTAAAATTCTTGCTATATTTTTATTTACATCTGTCAATTATACTTTTTTTATTTGCAAGTTTAGTGATATCTTCGTACATATCTTCTAACTCTTGTGCAGCTATATCAGTCACAGGCGTAACATTTACTGTTTTAACTTTTTTATCATCAGATATCACAGAAATAGCTTCTAAGTTTAAATCTTTTGCGTCTTGTTTTATGCCTGAAATTTCATCAATATAACTACCACCTTTTGCAGTAACTTTAATAGCTCCTGTGTATGTACCAATATCTAAAGAGTAATCTCCTTTAATATCTGTTAGCACGGTATTTAATAATTTATTAGTATCCAGTCTAAATGCTTTTACTTCTGCTTTATATATAGGTCCTTTGGCAATATTTCCATGTAGCATAATAATAGCAAATAATAATCCTGTAAATATTTTTTTATAATTCATGATTTCCTAGCATTATTTTAATAGCAGTGTCATCAGCTTTATCAAAGAAGCTATGTTCATATATTTTTACATAACTTTCACTTTTTGCAATCTAACTAACTGTTCATATCTAAAGAGCTTATATGTAAGATTTAAAAATCCTATAGATGACTTGATTCGTTTTATCCCAATGGACTTCATATGTAAGGCATCATTCATAGAGTTTGTCATAAATCCAAATATATGTTCTACTCTTGCTCTAATTTTAGATTTTATGTTATTTGAATCTTTTTGTTCATCTGTTAAAGGACTACCTCTGTAACCTTTTTCATGCACAAAGCTTTTGCAATTTTTATCTTCTAGAAATTCTTCTATCTCTTTACTCCTGTAAGCACTATCTGCATGAAGTTTATTATCTGTTTCATCAATGATATTTTTAATTTCAGTAGAATCATGAGGAGCAGCACTTGTAACACTATATTTAGTTATGAATTTAGTTTTTTCATCTGCGTTAATATGGTCTTTATATCCATAGTGTCGTTCACTTGATTTAGTCATCCAACTTGCATCAGTATCTTTTTGGCATAACTTGCTTCGTTTACCATTGTTATCTTTTCTGGCAAATTTTAAAGGTATAGCACCTTTTTTAATATCAGCATTATCTTCTTTAGAATTTCTTTGTCTAGGAACATCTACAAATGAAGCATCTATCATACTTCCCTCTTTTGCTATAATACCTTTATTTATAAGTTGTTTAGTAAATAGTTCAAATAATGTTAAAGATAAATTCTTATTTGATAGCTGTTCTTTGAAATGCCAAATAGTTTTTTCATCAGGTATTTTATCTCCAATTTTCAATTCTAAAAATTGTTTGAATGATGTTCTATCATTTATTTGAAATTCTGTTTGTTCATCACTTAAATTATAGTATTTTTGTAATATTAAAATTTTAAACATCATTATCTTATCGTATGGTGGCCTACCACCAGCACCTTTAGGTTCTACGTATAAAGCCTTCTCTATTGGTTCTCTAAACATATTCCAATCTACAACTTTATCTAATTTTGTTAGTGGTGGTTGATATTCTTTTATTTTTCTCTCATGAAATTCTAAATCAAATAATCCTTGCATTTATAAAGCCTTTTGAGTGATATTTAATATCTATTTTAACTAAATCTTGATTTTAAATTGCTTAGGTTGGGTAGTTTTTAGAGATGCCCTATAATAAATAACTTTAAAGAAATCTTGAGTTTATACCATTTCCAAAATTTAAATCTGAAGTGCAATTTTTGAAAATTTGAAAATTTGAAAATAAAAAATTGTAATTTTAGATTTGAAGAGGTTAAATGTTAAAATCTTTCTTCAATTCTAACCACAGAATATAAGGAAGTAAAGATTGAAATATAAACATTTAACAATGGAAGAAAGATACCATATTCAAGCTTTTAAAAAAGCAGGATATAAAAATAATATAATAGCTAAAGATTTAGGTGTTAGCTTTCTACAATTAGTAGATAACTAAAAAGAAATAGTAGTAGCCAAACAAGAAGTTACAGTGCAATCAATGCTAATAAAGTTTCAATAACAAGAAGGAAATATGCATCTAAAAAATCTAATTTAAAAATGGGCATAAAATTAAAAAATATTATTCGAAAATATATTACAGATGATTGATTACCAGAGCAAATATCAAAAAGATTAAAAAAAGTTAATGTTGCTGATATTTCTTATGTAAGAATAGGATACCTTTAAAATCCATACTTTTAGTTGGAAAACATATTGAATAATCGCATGACAATTTTCTTGAACCTATCATGAGACCGCAGCACAACTAAAAAGATCTATAAAATCTTATTTTTTCAATTTTTATAGATCTTTTCAGTTGTGCTGCGGTCTCTTTAATAGCAGTACGATACCAAATATTAATTATGAGTATGACGCTATCAACCACTAGTATTAGTGTTATAATTTATTTTTTATTAAAACAGAGGCAAACATGAAAGTAATGTACGGAACACTAATTTTTTTCTATTTTATAAAATACCCTTTGGTAATATTTTTACCTATTATGTATTTTTATTTAGACTTTGATAATAATTTGGTATTAAATATTTTAGCTTTTATCTGTTTTTGTCTAATTATAAAAGATTTTTTCTTTCCACATAAGAGGGAATACTTGCACAATTTGTTCTAAAAAAATAGTTTTTTTTATTATTCTTTATTGATATTTTAGATACAGTTTATATAAAAAATAATATAAGGAATAAAATGAAAGCTTATATAGTTGAACAAAATGAAGATGATAGTTTTACATCAAGTGTTAAAGAGATTGAAAAACCAATAATTATAGAAAATGAAGTTCTAATTAAAGTAAGTTATTCTTCATTAAATTTTAAAGATGCTCTAAGTTCAGTTGGAAATCCTGGCGTTACTAGAGTTTTCCCTCATATTACAGGAATAGATTTAGCAGGGACTATTGAAGAGTCAAATAGTGATGAGTTTAAAATAGCAGATAAAGTTTTAGTAACAGGTTATGATTTAGGAATGAACACAAATGGAGGACATTCTCAATTTGTAAAAGTTCCATCATCATGGGTAGTAAGAATACCAGAAAACATCTCAGATAAAGAAATTATGACTTATGGAACAGCAGGATTAACAGCAGCGCTTAGTGTAAATGAGTTATTAAATAATGGTATTACGAAAGGTGAGGTATTAGTAACAGGAGCAACAGGAGGAGTAGGTAGTATCTCGATTGCAATTTTGAGTAAACTAGGCTTTGATGTTGTTGCAATTTCAGGGAAAGCAGAAAAAATTCTTTTTTTAAAGGAGCTTGGAGCAAAAGAAGTAATACTAAGAAAAGATTTTGATTTAGAAAATAAAAGGCTTATGGGAAGAGAGAGATTTTCTGGAGTTATTGACACAGTAGGAGGAAATATTTTAGCAGAGGCTTTAAAAATTGTAAAATATGATGGAGTTGCTACTTGTTGTGGCTTAACTGCTTCAATTGATTTGCCAACAAATGTATTTCCTTTTATATTAAGAGGAGTTAGATTAATTGGAATTGATTCCGTTGAGTGTAAAATAGATAAAAAAATTGCAGCTTGGAGAAAAATTGCAAATGAATTTAAAATAAAAACACTTGAAAATCTTACAACGCAGATAAAGCTAGAAGAAATTTCAGATACATATAAAATTTTATTAGCAGGTAAGGCAGTAGGAAGATATTTAGTAAAATTATAAAAAAGAAGAGAGCGTTATAAATTCTGTGTCAAGTCACCAAATGTAACAAAGTTATAGCTCTACATAATCACCCAATCTCTATTTTATATAGCTAATTAAGAGATTGTTAGGCTCCTATTATTATTGGCATACTCTTTGCCCCAATCGTGTAACTCTTCTAAAATAGGAATCAGTTTTCTTCCCACTAATAATATCTGTCGATAATTGAAAGAAATAGCTATACTCTTTTTTATCCATTTTAAACTTTTTAATCTATTTAAACCGCCCATTCAACTCTAAAGTGTAACAAAAATTACTTTATAGGCACTTTTTAGTATTTATACAATTTATTGGTATATACTTGACAAACATTCACTCATAAGATAAACTCTTACAAAATTAAATATAAGGATAATTTATGAGTAAATATATAGAATTAACAACTGAAAATTTTGAAGCAACAGTAAAAGAAGGAATTTCACTAGTAGACTTTTGGGCACCTTGGTGTGGGCCTTGCAAAATGTTATCTCCTGTTATTGAAGAACTAGCAGAAGATTTTGATGGAAAAGCAAATATTTGTAAAGTTAATACAGATACGCAACAAGATTTAGCTGTTAAATACAGTGTTAGATCTATTCCAACAATTTTATTTATGAAAAATGGAGAATTAGTTGATCAACTAATTGGTGCTCAATCAAAACAAGCACTTACAGATAAATTAAACGCATTATCTTAAGCAAAACTTTAAAGTAGTAGGATTCTTTTTCTGCTGCTTTATACCTAATAACTTATTTTTTTATCCTTTTAAATAACATCAGATTATTAGTTATATTAATACTTAGCTAAACAAGAATATTTTAGATAAAATGTAATATAATAGGATATTATATGAAACAATTTTTAGAAGAATCAAAAAAAATAAGTAGAGAAATAGCAACTTTAAGTGGTGAAATAAAAAGCAAAGTTTTACTTGAAATGGCTGATGCTTTAATAAATCATTGTGATTATATTATTGAAAATAATGATAAAGATATAAGTCATGCAATTTTAACAAATCTTTCAGCAGATATTATTGATAGACTAAAACTAACAGGAGATAAAATTCTTTCTATGGCAAATGCAATTAAAGAAATTGCTTCGCTAAAAGAGCCTGTAGGAAAAACTCTTGAGGGTTGGATTACACCAAATGGTTTAAATATTCAAAAAGTTTCTATTCCAATTGGGGTAATTGGTATTATTTATGAAAGTAGACCAAATGTTACAAGTGATGTAGCAGCTTTATGTTTCAAAAGTGGAAATGTTTGTGTCTTAAAAGGTGGGAAAGAAGCTGAACATTCAAATAAAGCAATTGCAACTATTCTAAGATCAGTTTTAGCAAAGAATAAATTACCTGAGCAAGCTATTGCTTTATTACCAGATTCTACAAGAGAAGGTGTTGCTCAATTAATTGTACAAGATAAATATGTTGATTTAATTATTCCAAGAGGGGGAAGTGAATTAATAAAATTTGTAAGTGCAAAGGCAACTGTTCCTATAATAAAACATGATAAAGGACTTTGCCATACTTTTATTGATAAAGATGCAAATCATGCAAAAGCAATCTCTATTGCTATAAATGCAAAATGTCAAAAACCTGGTGTTTGTAATGCAATGGAAACACTTTTAGTTCATCAAAATGTAGCACCTTATATCTTACCTCCATTATATGAAGCTTTTATAAAAGAAGGAACACAATTAAAAGGTTGTGATAATTCAAGAAAATTTATAGCTATTCAATGTGCTACGCATGAAGATTATGATACTGAATATTTGGCAAATATTTTAAATATAAAAGTAGTAAAAGATATAAAAGAAGCAATTTATCATATCAATAAATATGGTTCAGGACACTCAGAATCAATAATAAGTGAAAACTACTCAATAGTAAATAAGTTTCTAGATGAAGTAGATGCAGCTTGTGTATACGCAAATGCAAGTACAAGATTTACTGATGGAGCTGCTTTTGGATTAGGAGCTGAAGTTGGTATTTCAACTAATAAACTTCATTCAAGAGGACCTATGGGAGTAACTGATTTAACAACTTTTAAATATAAAATTTATGGAAATGGGCAAATAAAATAATGTCAAAGAAAATATACTGTATCGCGCACTTTAGAGCCAAAGAAAGAAAAGAGCAAGAGTTACTAAAAGTACTTCAAAATCTTGAGCCTCTAGCACAAAGAGAAGATGGATGTGTACAATATCTTGTAACAAAACAAATGACACACCCAAATGCAACAGGAACATCATTTCCTATTATATTTAATGAAATTTGGGACTCAAAAGAGTCTTTTGAGCTTCATTGTGAAAAACCTTATATAAAAGATTTTTTTCAAACTCATTGTGTAAATAAAGATGGTTTAGTTGAAGAGTTTAACGTCTGCGTTTATTCAGATGAAGTAAACTAGTTTTATCTTGAAGATAAAGCTAGTTTAAGATCTAAACTAACAAGCACAAAAGAAGTTAGAAGATTCATATATTTTATAATACTTGGTTTTTCTAACAATTTCAAACTTAACATATTTGCAGAAACTCCTATTGAAGAAAATACTACAACAGTCATAATCATAAAAATTACACCCAGAATAATCATTTGCATTGGAATATTTCCACTTTGTGTATTTACAAACTGAGGTAAAAAAGCTAAGAAAAATATAGATACTTTTGGATTTAGTATATTCATAATAAATCCTTTCATATATAATTTTTTAAGCTCACTAGAAGAATTTTGAACGTTTAAATCAAAAGCTTCATTTCTATGTTTAAAAGCTTGATATGCAATATAAATTAAATAAGTAGCACCAACATACTTTACAATATTAAAAGCTATTTCAGAAGTTTGAAATATTACAGAAATACCAAGAGTAGCTGCACTTGTATGAATAATAAGGCCAGTCGTTAAACCCAAGGTTGTAACTATTGCAGCTTTTTTACTTTTTGTTATTCCTTGGGTTAATACATAAGTGTCCAGTTTCACCACGTTATGGTTGCCTAGTTTCATAAATTAAGAAAGCGATAGCTTAACAACATAATTGTAAAATCTTTACAGCAAATAAGGATTTTAAAAATGCCACAAGTCTATCACTCTAATGCCAGAACAAACCAGCATGTAAGAGAAATAATACAGAAATCTAATTTAACAAATGTTGAATTAGCTAAAAATTACAATCTAAATATTAAAACTATCTCTAAATGGAAGCATAGGAATTTTATTAAAGATAAAAGTTCAAGACCACACAATATAAAAACAACTTTAACACCTTTAGAAAAAGAGTTAATTAAAGTAGTCAGAACAATGACTTGGATGGAGTTAGATGACTTAGCAGATACAATCGTTGATATTATTCCAAATGCAAATAGAAGTAATGCTTATCGCACTTTAAAAGCCTTTGATATAAACAGAGTTCCACAAGAGCAAAAAGAAAAAGCTAAAAAATTTAAAGAGTACGAACCTGGTTATTTACATATAGATGTAACTTACTTACCAAAGTTTGAGAAACAAAAATATTATTTATTTGTAGCAATAAATAGAGCTGCAAGACTATTGTATTATAAAGTTTACAAGAATAAATTAAGTGAGAATGCAGTAGAGTTTTTAAAAAAATGTAAAGAGTTTTTTCCATTTTACCTAACTCATATATTAACAGACAATGGACTGGAATTTACTGATAAGTGGGCAAGAGGAAAAGGATTTGTAAGTGGCAATCATAAGTTTGATGTAGAATGTACTAAAGATGAGATAGAACATAGGCTATACAGCTCCATATACACCAAAAACTAACGCAATGGTAGATAAGAGTAAATGGAACTATTAAAAACGCTACAATCAAAGCCCAAGACTATGAAAATATATATGATGTTAAAAAAGATTTTTTTGCATAGTTTCGACCGCTTTTTTAGTTTAATTTACGATTTTATCACATTTGTAGTATTTATTCTTGTCGAAATTATAGCTAAAAAGTAGTGTTAAGCCCCTTGAAATAAGGACTTATTTAGTTTTTCAGGACTGACTATGTATTATTCATCATGTAGCGTAGCGGAATCCACACTTGCAAAATTCGCAATAGCCTACGATATGTAGGTTCAGCTTATCAAAAACAATTTGCTAAAGAACTTAAAAAAGTATATCAAGCTTTCTCAAAAGAAGAAGCAGAAATTGAACTGGGTAAACTTGAAGAAAAATGGGGTAAAAAATATCCTATTGTTTTTACTTCTTGGAGAAATAAGTGGGAGAATCTTTCTGCATATTTCCAATATCCAGCTGATATTAGAAAAGTAATTTATACTACAAATATTATAGAATCAGTTCATCGTCAATTTAGATCACTTACTAAAACTAAAGGTGGCTTTCCTAACGATAATAGCTTACTTAAACTACTTTTTATGGGTATTCAAAATGCTCAGAAAAAATGGACTATGCCTATTAGAAATTGGAGTTTAACCATCTCTCAACTTGCAATTCACTTTGAGGGGCGTTTGGATAAAGCACTTAACTTAAGATACAATTTTAGGAATTACTCGATCCTGACACAGATTATTGAACACTACCGTAAAAATTGATATGATTTTTTTAATTTAAAAATTGCACTTCAGATTTAAATTTTGGATTTCATTAAGTAAGAAGAGCCAATATTTACTAGTTTCATTATTACCAATCCAAATTCCTATTATTTCTTTACTACCTTCTGCTGTAATTCCTAGCATAATATAAGCAGCTACATTTATAAGAACTTATGCTTCTTAAAAATTAGAAATTTTCAAGGTAACGCACTATCTATTCTTATTTTAAGAATAGTTGCATCCATAAAAATGATTGGATACATTTGGTCTAAAGCTCTATTTTGTCAATCTTTTGCAAGTTCTAATACTTTATTAGTCATATTAGATATTGTTTCTGCTGAAAGTTCATATCCATATAAATAATTGAATATCCCTTACACTCATGCCTTTGGCATAAAGTGATATTATTAAATTGAGAGTTCCTTCAAGAATTGTTTCTCTTTTTTTTATTAGTTGTGGTTCAAAACTAGAATCTCATGAAGCGTAGCGGAATCCACACTTGCAAGTCTCTTGGGATTTCTAAATCAACTTGACCATATTTGGAATTGAGTTTCTTTTTGTTATAACCATTTCTTGAGTTTGTGTTTTTTGAGATTTGGTTCTTTTCATAACCTAAGTGTGAAGTTAATTCTTCTTGTGCAGTTTCTTGTAAAACTTCTTTTAACATTGATTTAAATTCATTCTCTAATGATTCTAAACCTGTAAAAGTACCATCTTTTATTTGTTTCTTTAATTCTTCTAAATTTAATATTGCCATAATGTAAATCCTTAAAATTGATTTACTAGATATTTTATCTAATAAATTTTATTTTTAAGGTTTATATAGTTATTTTTATACTTTCTATTTTATTGTTATTTAAACTTTTTTTTATTTCTTTTTTATCTAAATTAACTTGATTAGATTCTATTTCATCAATACTTACTGTTGCACTTCCTGCTTTTCTTAAAACAACACCTGAAGCTAGATTTGCGAACTCTACAGATTTATGAATGTTATTATCTAAAGAAATTGCAAAACCAATTGCAGCTAACACTGTATCACTTGAACCTGTAACATCAAAAACTTCTAGTGGCACAGTTGGCATGATTGATAGTTTATCTTCTTTATATATAGCAATTCCCTCTTCTGAAAGTGTTACAATAGATATATTTGATTCTAATATATTTTGTAATTCTTTTAAAGCTTCAATTAGATTATCATTATTTTCAATTTCTATTTTTGTAGCTTTTGAGGCTTCATCTTTATTTGATATTAATAAATAAGCACCTTTGTATTTAGCATAATCACTACCATAAGGATCAACTATTACTTTTACATTATTTTTATTTGCATACTCAATGATTTTTTTTGTAAAATCATTTGTTAGTACACCTTTTCCATAATCAGCAAGTAATATAATATCATAAGCATTTATTTTTTCTTGCAATTTAGAATATAGTTTCTTTACATTATCAAATGAAATATTATTTTTACTCTCATGATCAAATCTAAAAACTTGAGAATTTCCTGCCATAACTCTAGTTTTCTTAGATGTTTTTCGTCCTTTTTGCTCCATTAAAAAAGATTTAACTTCCAGTTCATCAAGCATATGTTTGATTGAAATAGCTGTATCATCATTTCCAACAACAGACATAACACTAACTTCAGTACCTAAAGAAGATAGATTACGAATAACATTTCCAGCACCTCCAAGTAATATTTTTTCATCTTTAATATCAACAATTTGAACAGGTGTTTCAAGAGAAATTCTATCGCAAGTTCCCATTAAATAAGAATCTATCATTAAATCACCAATTAC
The DNA here is from genome assembly GCA_965243765.1 of Halarcobacter sp. GTDB lineage: Bacteria > Campylobacterota > Campylobacteria > Campylobacterales > Arcobacteraceae > Halarcobacter. The sequence goes on along the minus strand of CBDEWB010000018.1, from coordinate 38,414 downwards.
TAAAATATTTGGTTTTTTTTCAATTTTAATCATATTTACCTCTCTTGTTTTGTTAAATTATTTTTCTAAATTTTTTAGAAATTCTAAAGTCATTCTAACTCCAGCTCCACTTGCACCATAAGGATTATACCCCCAAGCTTTTTCAACATAAGCAGGTCCAGCAATATCATAATGTAGCCATTTATTTTTATTTTCATCTTTAATGAAATTATCTAAAAATAAACCAGCAGTAATAGCTCCACCATATCTAGTATTAGAAGTATTACAAATATCTGCTATTTGTGATTTTATACTTTTTTTCAAGAATCTATTAAATGGCAATGAAGTTGCATATTCACCTGAATTTAAAGCGTGTCTTACAGCTTTACATTTTAAACCTGCATTATTTCCCATGATACCAGTTGTGTATTCACCTACACCAACAACACAAGCTCCTGTTAGTGTAGCATAATCAAAAATATAATCAATATCTTTGATTTTATCTTGAGCATAACATAAACAATCAGCTAAAACTAAACGTCCTTCAGCATCTGTGTTTCTAACTTCAATAGTTGTTCCATTTTTTGCAGTTAAAATATCATCAGGTTTATAAGCATCTCCACCAATCATATTTTCAACAGCACCAATAATACCATGAACTTCTATAGGTAATTTTAGTTTTGAAATTGCATCCATAATTCCTAGAACTGCACAACCACCACTTTTATCACTTTTCATAGTAACCATATGCTCACCTGATTTTAAAGATAAACCACCTGAATCATACGTTAATCCTTTTCCAATAAGAACTACTTTTTTAATAGCATTGTCTGGTTTATAAATTAAATGAATCAATTGAGACTCATGTCTTGAGGCCCGTCCCACACTTAACATGGCATGCATTTTACTTTTATCTAAATAATCTTCACCATAAACTTTGTAAGTTAAATTACCCTCTTTTGCTATTTTTTTAGCCTCTTTAGCCATAACTTTTGGATAAAAATCTTCTGGTGTAGTATTTACAAAATCTCTTGTTTTATTTACAGCATTTGCAATTACTACTGAGTTTTCAAAAGTATTTGATAACTCTTTTAAGTTTCCGTTTACAAGTATAATAAATTCTTGTTTTTTACTTTTTACTTTTTTAGATTTATATTTTTTAAAAGCATATGATCCTAAAATAGAACCCTCTACTATTGCTTTTAAATATTCTGCTTTAATATTTACTTTTGCAGTTTTATATTTTGTACTATTAAACTTTTTTATAGCACAAGATATGGCAATTGCAAGACTATCATAAGTATCATTTTTAGAACCTACATATATTTTTTTTGACTCTGGAAGTAAAATTACTTCTTCATCAGCCCCATTAAAATCTAATTTTTTTAATATTTTTTTATCAGCTAATATTTGTAAATTTTTATTAAACACTATAATTATTTCTATATTTGTTTTTATATTTTCATTACTAAGATTTACTTTCAAAACTTTTTTCCTTTTTTTTAGTCATTTTTTGGAAATAATAAATTATACTTCCACCAAAAAGAATCACAAATGGTGCTGTGAAATACAAATGATCTTTTGTCCATTCTAGAACTTCTAATATCTCTTCTCCAAAATACCAAGCTGGTACAATTGTAATAGTAGCCCAGCACCAAGCTGAAATTAGATTTATAAATGCAAAATTCAATGCACTATATCGTGTTAAACCAATAGATATTGGAATCATCGTTCTCATACCATACATATATCTTTGGGCAAAAATTATAGGCCAACCATATTTTTGTAAAAGCAAATGTGCAAAAGCAAATTTTCTTCTTTGACCTTTAAATCTTTTATGTACGTATGATTTATTAAGTCTACCTATATAAAAATATATTTGATCTCCTGCAAAACCACCTAGTCCTGCAATAAGTATAGCCATATATAAATTCATATCTCCAGCATGAGATAAAAGCCCAGCCATAATAAGACCTACTTCACCTTCAAGAATACTCCAAGCAAAAAGAATTACATAACCATAAGTTTTTAAAAGATAAATAAATTTAGCTTCTATTCCACTAACGGGAGCATTATATAAACTATATGCTAAAAAAGAGAAAAAAGTAAGTACAACTACAAATAAAATTTTCCCTGAATTATTTTTTAACTTTATCTTCATAATATATCAATTCCTAATAAAAATTTAATAAATCTTTTGCTTGAACCATATCTTTATCACCACGACCTGATAAATTGATAATTACAAGCTTATCTTTAAATTTATCTTTTGCTTTTTTTAAATATGCAATTGCATGTGAACTTTCAAAAGCAGGGATAATTCCTTCTTTTTGACTTAACCAAACAAAAGCATCTAAGGCTTCATCATCTGTAATAGAATCATATTCTACACTGGCATTATCTTTGTGGAAACTATGTTCTGGTCCAATTCCAGGATAATCAAGTCCAGCAGATATAGAATGTGCTTCTAGTACTTGACCATCTTCATCTTGTAATAAATATGAACACTGTCCATGTAAAACTCCAGGGCTTCCTTTTTCAAGTGAGCAACCGTGTTTATTAGTGTCAAGACCTAACCCACCTGCTTCTATACCTATACATGTAACTCCTTTATCTTCTAAAAAATGTGAAAACATGCCAATAGCATTTGAGCCACCACCAATACAAGCAACAATATAATCAGGAAGTTTATTCTCTTTTTGCAAAATCTGAGCTCTAGCTTCATAACCAATAATTGCTTGAAAATCTCGAACCATCATAGGATAAGGATGGGGACCTGCAACTGTTCCTATTATATAATATGTATCTCTTGCATTAGTAACCCAATATCTAATTGCGTCATTCATTGCATCTTTTAAAGTTTTACTTCCTGCTTCAACTGATACTACGTTAGCACCTAGAAGTTTCATTCTGAAGACATTTAATTCTTGCCTAACAACATCTTTTGCACCCATAAATACTGTACACTCAAGGTCAAGAAGTGCTGCAATAGTAGCAGCAGCAACACCATGTTGCCCTGCTCCTGTTTCAGCTATTACTTTTCTTTTACCAAGCTTTTTTGCTAATAGTCCTTGAGCTATTACATTATTTATTTTATGAGCCCCTGTATGATTTAAATCTTCTCTTTTTAAATATATTTTGGCACCCATTTCTTTTGAAATATTTTTTGCAAAATATAAAGGGGTTTCCCTTCCAACATAATCTTTTAATAAAGCATTAACTTCATTCCAAAAGCCTTCATCAAATCTATATTTATTATACTCTTTTTCTAACTCTTTTAGGGCAGGCATCAATGTTTCAGGAATATATTGCCCTCCAAATTTTCCAAAGTGACCATTTAAATCTGGATCAAATTTTGAAGCTTTTGGTATATATATATTTGTTTTCATTTTAATCTCTTTTAAATATCTAATACAGAATAAACAGGTGCATATTCTGCTACTTTTTTCTCACCTTCTAAAAAAGTAAGATTTAGTAAGAAACATACCTCTACTAAATTTGCATTTATATTTTTTATAAGTTTTGCAGCTGCATTTGCAGTTCCACCCGTTGCCAATAAATCATCTATCATTAAAACCCTAGCATTCTTAATTGGGAAAGCATCAAGATGAATTTCAACTTCATCAAAACCATACTCTAACTGATATTTTTCACAAACTGTAGTATTAGGAAGTTTCCCTTTTTTTCTTATAGGCACAAAACCAATTTCTAATCTATCAGCTAAAACAGCACCAAAAATAAAACCTCTTGAATCAATTCCAGCTATATAATCTAAGTTATAAGATTCATATCTTTTTTCTAAATGATTCATCAAAGTCTGATAGGCTTTTTTATTATTTAATAGTGTAGTGATATCTTTAAAAACTATTCCTTTTTTAGGAAAATCTTTAATATCTCTTATTGAATCATAAATAATCTTTTTATCTTCTTGACTTAAAATCATTTTTCTCTCTTAATATAGATTTTTCGTATGTTAAAGTCTAAAAGTTATCATCTATAATTTGGCAAATTGTATGGCCAAAGAGTATATGCATTTCTTGAATTCTAGGAGTATTATTTGAAGGTACAATTAAATTTATATCACAATATTCATTCATTTCTCCTCCATCACGACCAGAAAAACCAAGAGTTTTACAACCCATTTCTTTGCCTACTTTAAAAGCATTTATTACATTTTTAGAATTTCCAGAAGTTGAAATACCTATTAACAAATCACCTTTTTGAGCCAAAGACTCAACTTGTCTATCAAAAATTCTATCATAAGAATAATCATTAGCGATAGCAGTAAGGGCTGAAGTATCAGTTGTAAGTGCAAGTCCTGCTAAACCTTTTCTTTCAGTTTTATAGCGTCCTGTTAACTCAGCTGCAATATGTTGAGCATCTGCTGCACTTCCTCCATTTCCAAAAAGTATGATTTTATGTCCATTTTTTAAAGTATTAACGGCTAAACATGAAGCTTTTTCCAATGGTTCACTCATAGTTTTTATAACTTCGTGTATAGTTTCAAGATGACTTTGTAGCTCTTTTATAATCGTACGTTTCACTATTTTACCTTTTGTAGTTTTTAAATTATATAAAGGTAATTATTCTATCTAAAAAGATATTATGATTGTATAATAAATACAATATTATTACACATTTTGTTAAGATTGGCTTTTTATGAAACTAATCATATTAAATCTATTTCTTGTGATTTTATACCTATGGAACCTAATTGTTTACATACATTACTAGTTCCTGGAGTTATAGTTAATATAATTTTTGCATTAGCTACTTCAATAACAGCACAATCATTCTTTTTATCTTGAAAAGTGATTTTTTTATCTTCTATTGTCCAATTTAGTTCATTCACAATAATAGTATCTGATATTTTTTCTATTTTTCTATTTATTAGATAATAGGTTTGAATAGAAGAAATTATAGTTACAATATCGTTTTTAATAGTTGTAGCAAGTGCATGATCTTTTGTATTCATATATTTTGGAATTGCATAAGAGGCAATTATTCCAATAATAACAATAGCAAATATTAACTCTAAAAGTGAAAACCCTTTTCGCATAATTATAATCCTTATAAATAATTTATTAGATAATAACTATTTTTATCTTAAAGTTTTTTTAATTTATTTTATTATGAATAAAATCATACTGCTGTATAACTTATATTCTTATAAAAATTTAGAACATACAAGAATACGAATGAAAATCCACATTTAGAAGTGCAGTATACTGACTAGTCAGATTTTATCGTAACATCAGATCCTAACACTATTTAAAAGAATTTTGAATTTAAGGTATCTACTAACTCTTGAACTGAGGAAGTAGAGTTTTTAAATATATACTACCCCAAGAAAAACAAACAATTTTTTCTAAAGTTTAATTCTTAAAATAGTAAAATTAAACAATAAAAATAAAGGATAATAATATGAGCAGAACAAGAACAGTTTATAGTGCAGAATTCAAAACAAGATTAGTACTAGAGCTTTTAAAAGAAGACAAAACATTAACACAAATTGCAAGTAAAAATAATATAACACCGAAGAATTTGCAAAACTGGAAAAAGATATTTTTAAATAATGCAGTAGTTGCAATGGAACCTGCTAAAGCAGTTAAAGAATATAAAGAAGAAAATATAAAATTACAAGCAAAACTTGATGAATATGCAAAAGTAGTAGGTCAATTAACTGTAGAGAATGAGTGGGCTGTGGGAAAGTTAAAGAGCTTGGACTCTAGCTATAAAAAAGAGTTGGCAGATAAAACAGATAGTAAAATAATTTCAGTTGTAAAACAATGTAAACTACTTAATTATAATAGAAGTAATTTATTTTATGTACCTATGGTAAATCCTATAAAACAAGATATTAAAAATGAGATAGTTAAAATATTTGTAGATATACCATGTTATGGTTATATTAAAGTACACAAAGAGTTATTAGAACGTGGATACAATGTCTGTATCAATACAGTACGCCAATATCGTAAACAGTTAAGTTTAAGAGCTGTACTAGCTGTACGTCCACCAAATACTTCTTGGGCTGATAAACAACATCCTAAACATTCATATAAAATTAGAGGACTTGATACAGTAAGAGCAAATCAAGTATGGAGTACTGATATAACATACATTAAAATAAAAGAGGGAATGGTCTATATGGCAGCTATTATAGATTGGTATTCTAAAGCCATATTATCATGGAGAATATCTAATACAATGGATACTGACTTAGTCATGGGTGTGCTAAATGAAGCCTTATCCAAATATGGAAAACCAGAAATATTTAATACTGATCAAGGTAGTCAATATACCTCTTATATTCATACTCAAACATTAAAGGATAATAATATTATTATTTCAATGGATGGAAAAGGAAGAGCAACAGATAATATATGTATAGAAAGATTTTGGAGAAGTGCAAAGGTGGAAAAGATATATCTTAATGAATATTTCAAAATATCAACATTGAAAAATGATGTTACAGATTATATGGAGTTTTATAATTATAGAAGATTTCATCAAACTTTAAATTATAAAAAACCTATGAATGTATACTTTGAAAGTATGAAAATAAATGATGTAAATTATGGGCATCTCTAAAAACTACCCAACCTAAGCAATTTAAAATCAAGATTTAGTTAAAATAGATATTAAATATCACTCAAAAGGCTTTATAAATGCAAGGATTATTTGATTTAGAATTTCATGAGAGAAAAATAAAAGAATATCAACCACCACTAACAAAATTAGATAAAGTTGTAGATTGGAATATGTTTAGAGAACCAATAGAGAAGGCTTTATACGTAGAACCTAAAGGTGCTGGTGGTAGGCCACCATACGATAAGATAATGATGTTTAAAATTTTAATATTACAAAAATACTATAATTTAAGTGATGAACAAACAGAATTTCAAATAAATGATAGAACATCATTCAAACAATTTTTAGAATTGAAAATTGGAGATAAAATACCTGATGAAAAAACTATTTGGCATTTCAAAGAACAGCTATCAAATAAGAATTTATCTTTAACATTATTTGAACTATTTACTAAACAACTTATAAATAAAGGTATTATAGCAAAAGAGGGAAGTATGATAGATGCTTCATTTGTAGATGTTCCTAGACAAAGAAATTCTAAAGAAGATAATGCTGATATTAAAAAAGGTGCTATACCTTTAAAATTTGCCAGAAAAGATAACAATGGTAAACGAAGCAAGTTATGCCAAAAAGATACTGATGCAAGTTGGATGACTAAATCAAGTGAACGACACTATGGATATAAAGACCATATTAACGCAGATGAAAAAACTAAATTCATAACTAAATATAGTGTTACAAGTGCTGCTCCTCATGATTCTACTGAAATTAAAAATATCATTGATGAAACAGATAATAAACTTCATGCAGATAGTGCTTACAGGAGTAAAGAGATAGAAGAATTTCTAGAAGATAAAAATTGCAAAAGCTTTGTGCATGAAAAAGGTTACAGAGGTAGTCCTTTAACAGATGAACAAAAAGATTCAAATAACATAAAATCTAAAATTAGAGCAAGAGTAGAACATATATTTGGATTTATGACAAACTCTATGAATGATGCCTTACATATGAAGTCCATTGGGATAAAACGAATCAAGTCATCTATAGGATTTTTAAATCTTACATATAATCTCTTTAGATATGAACAGTTAGTTAGATTGCAAAAAGTGAAAGTTATGTAAAAATATATGAAATCATAGAGATTTTACAAAAACTCACAAAGATCATTATAATTTTTAGTAGAATTTTATAGTAAATCAAGTTTCGCGTGTGATAAATTTTAAAAATTAAGTTAAAAATGATTTAAACAAATTAGAAAGTTGTTTTTAGAGGTTCCCTTATAATAAATTAGATGAAATTGTGGCATAAAGTTACAGTTGATAGTGGGAATTAGGTTTTATAGAAAGTTGTCTTGACATATTGGGGTAGTATATATTTAAGTTATAACAATTTACTTGAATATGTTAAAAAAGTATTTGATAATTATGGAAGCAGTCAATATAAAATCAATTTTGGACTTTTAAAAGAAACTATTTTTGAAACTAAATTGTTGCCATATTATATAGTTGATAATTAATGTTTAATTCTTTGGTACTACTTACGATTATTTAAATAATGACACAGTTGCTGATGCTATTTTAGATAGAGTTGTTCACTCATCTCATAGGATAGAATTAGAGGGTGAATCTATGAGGAAATTAAGGTCTAAAATTGGCAAAAAATAAAAACCGTCGGACACTTATGGTATAATTTTGCATTTAGATATTTTTTACTTTTAGAACTGTCCGAATGAATCTGTTGGAGCACTAATGAATCATAAAGATATAAATATGACACTGAGATATGCAAAATTAGCACCTGATAGTGGTAGAGCTTTTGCAAATGATTTATACAAATAATAATTTAATATAGAATGATACGATTATAAGCTATAAATATATCAAAAAATGATACAATTAAACCATGAAAATATATCAAGAAGAAAATAAATGGATTTGGGAAGGCAAAAATTTTCCAGATTTTATATATAAAAATATAAACTTAGAGAACTTAAACTATAAATTTGGTCAATTGAATATGATTGAAAAATTTATGAATATAGAAGATTCGAATGAATTATTATTAGATGTACTTTTAAATGATGCCTTATCAACATCTGCAATCGAAGGTGAGATTTTACAACGATCATCTGTTAGTTCATCTATAAATAAAATATTAAAACTTGGACTTGAAGATGATTATAGTTACACAGTACAATCTGATTCACTAATAGAGGTATTAGTAGATGCTAAAACAAATAAAGAGCCATTAGACAAAAAAAGACTTTTATTATGGCACAAGGCATTATTCCCTGCAGGTAGTTCAGGTCTAAGAGATATAAATATAGGTTCATATAGAACTGATATAGAAGATATGCAAATAGTATCAGGTGCATGGAATAAAGAAAAAGTTCATTACATAGCACCACCATCTCAAAATATAGAACAACTTATGGATAATTTTTTAGTATGGTTAAATACTCATAGTGATTTAAATAGCATTTATAAATCTGTAATAGCACATCTGTATTTTGTATTAATTCATCCATTTGATGATGGTAATGGACGAATAGCTCGTGCAATTACTGATTATATATTGGCACAATCCTCTTTAGCAAATGTAAATTTTTATTCAATTTCTACTATGATTTATCAAAAAAGGAAAGAATATTATAAGGTACTTGATAGAGTATGTACAAATATAAATCAAGATATTAGCCTTTGGATAGAATGGTTTATAGAATTACTTGAAGAGTCTATTGATGATACTCTTGAAAAAATAGAAACTGTAAAAACTAAAGCTAGATTTTGGGATAAACATATAAATACAAAATTAAATGATAGGCAAAAGAAAATCATATTAAAAATGCTTTCATATTTACCAGAACAATTTAAAGGTGGAATGAAAGTTCAAAAATATATGAATATAACTAAAACTCTAAGATTAACTGCAAGTAGAGATTTATCTGATTTAGTAGAAAAAAATATTATGCAAAGTCATGGTATGGGTAGAGGTGTTTACTATACATTAGTGAGACCACAGCACAACTAAAAAGATCTATAAAATCTTAATTTTTTCAATTTTTAAAAAATATTTATCATAAATTATCATCTCAAATCTATATTTATTCCTAATTCTAATTGAATTTGCTCTATTCTTTCCTCTCTTTATCATCTTATTCTTACGTTTTGTGCCTTTATTTTCTTATGGGCAAATAGTTTTAGGTTGGCAGCTATACATGTAATGGTGAAATTCATATTATTCCTGAGCAGTCCTGTAAACCTTGTTGTGGATTGTTTCATGCTGGTTTTTATTAAAGCAAATGAATGTTCAACTTTTGCTCTGATTTTATGTTTTGGTTTTTCATTTTCTCTTTGATTCTTTCTATCTTCATCACTCATTTTATTTCTCTCTTTAAGACAAACATTATTTTTAATATCTTTTTCTTTTAGTAGTTCATCAATAGCTTCTGATTTATAAGCTTTATCTGCACCTGATGATTTAATATCATCACCTAATTTTTCAACAAATGTATCAACGGTAGATATATCTGAGGTATTGGCAAATGTTGTCATTGTTTCTAAAATAGCTCCTGAATCTGCATCTGTTGATATATGATTCTTATATCCTGTTGCATATTGTTTTTTACCTGCTTGATAACCTGTTCTTACATCTTTATCTATCTTTTGTTTATGCTCATAACTATCATCTTCAATTATCTTTTTTGAAGTTTCAATATCTTTAGTATCTTTATTTTGAATCTCATCAAGTTCTTCATTTTTAAGAGTTTTAGAGTTATAAGATTTCTTTTTTAATAATCTTGATATTTGTTTTGATGATGGTTTTTTCTTTTGTAATTCTTCTTCAATAAGTATATCTATCGCTTTATTTAAAGCTTCAACCTTTTGTCTACTTTCACTTTTTTGTTCTTTATTTTTATTTTTGATTCTATTATTATGAGACTTTGTTAATGTTGCATCTACTAGTACATCTTTACCACCTGTTGCTATTAATCCTGCCTTTTCAAGTTGCTTATTAATATTTGTAAAAAGTTTACCATGAAGATTATTTTTAATTAAAGAATTTCTAAATCTACCTATTGTAGTTGAGTCTGGTGCTAATGATTCTAAGCTTAATCCTGCAAATTTACATTAAGTCCTTCTTCAGCTTTTTCATCACTTAAATCATAAAACTTCTGAATAAGTAAGATTTTAAACATTAATATTTGATCATATGCTTGTACTCCACATACATTTTTACTTCCTGTTCCATTCTTCTTTAATACAGGTCTTAATTTATTAAAATCTAAGAGCCACTTGCAAATTCAATAATACTCAATAGCTAATTTTTTATTTTCATCACTTTTAGTTTTAAAAAAATGATTATTTATTTTTCTTTGCGTAGTTTACACTAAATTTAGTAAATTTCTTAAAAAATCATATTTTTTCTCCATACTTTATGGTTTTGACTATAAAATTGAAGATTTTTCTATTATTTTTAATAAAAGTCATGTAATGAGTTTTAAACTTTGATGAATACAAACAGATAAAATTCCAAATGATAAAACAGAAGCTACTTTTGTAGCTCCTTGATAATAAATTGTATTACATCCAAAGTCATCTTTTAAATATTTATTTACTCTTTCAACCATACTTCTTTGATTGTAGTGGTGTTCATCTGATGATTTAGGTAAATTTAAAAATTCAAATTTTACTTTTTCATCTTTGATAAGTTGAATCTTTTGTTTTAATTCTTTTGAGTTCTTGGGATTTATATCTATAATTGCTTTATGATTTAGTTTTTCAGAAAACTCTCTAATTATATCGCTGTCATACCAAGCATCAAGTAAATCACGAAGATACATCACTCTTTTACTAGTTTCATTGATAAGTGGAAGTGCTACTGAACTATCATGAACATTTGCACCTGAATAGAATGCTGCTATTGGTATATCTCCATCTACTGCACTAATATGAAGTTTACCACCTATTGTAATCTCTCTGTTACCTTTAGAATTTTGTTTGACACCAACACCACAAACAGTAGATACTAAAGATAACATCTTTTTAGTAGTTTTCATCTCTTTTTGTAGTTCTAAAATCTTTGGTTTTACAGGCTCTCTCTTTTCACCTTTCTTAGGTCGTCCGACCTTATTTTTAGGCTTTTCTTCTTTCTTAATCTTTACAGGTTTTTCTCTAAGTGGTATCATAGCAGCATCTGTTGCATTGTACATAAAAACTGTATCCGATAAATATTCATTAACAAACTTTTTATGAGTTTTTTGAGCTATTTGTAAATCACTCAATTCTTTGAATACCCTACTAAATTTAGCTTCACTTGGAATATCTATTTTATACCTCCATCCACACAATACTCGTAATACTCTATCGCTATGAAGTCTATCAATTAAATCTCTTGTTGTTTGCATATTGTAAACAGATTTAGCAATCATTGCTCTTGCTATCTCTTCTCTGTCTTTTGGAATGTTTGTAATAGTTACAACTGTTACATTCTTTTCAATTTGAGCAAAGTCTAAAATCTTTATTAGTTTCTCTTCTTTGGTACTTAATGTTCCTAATTGTTCTTTTATTTCAAGAAACAAACAATTTTCAAGGTTTAGAATTTTAGTCCACATTTTAGATAGATTTGTAGATAATTTTGGTAAAATATTTGTCATAAGTTGAATCTCTTTTCTGTTAAATTTTATGGTATAAAATTATAACTTATCTGAAATTAGATTTCAACTTTTTGTAACAAAAATGAATTAAATTATGAGCTTTTTTGTGAATTTGCAAGTGGCTCTTGAATCTATTTGTTTTAAAAAAGAATCTACATATTCTAATCTATCATTAAGAGCATAATCTGAAAAAGAGAGGTTTGAATCTTTAAATGCCAATTTATTACCTTTTTCCTTAAATATCTTTAATTTATATGTGTAATTATAGCTAAAAATAGCCTTTAAATACCTTAACTAAAGGCTTGGTTGAGATTTATTTTAGAGTGTTACTGTGCAGTGGTCTCATCAATATCCCTTTGAAAACTTAACCAAGATTTATTTTGAAAATAAAATACACTAAATGCAGATAATATAATATCTTTTAAACTGTAAATTATATTTGTTCTTTGTTTTCTTGTATCTTCTATATTTGATATATTACTTGTAAATGATTCTATTAAAAAATCAAAAATATTTGTCTGTCTCATTTGCTTAAACACTCCTATTTATGGGCTATATTATAGCTAAAATTAGGTGTTAAAAAGCTTTTAAAAGCCTATAAATAAAGGGGTTTTGTGAATTTATTTAGTAATTATTTTGGAAGATTTTAACTATATAAATTTTCACTTAGAATTGCTGGTACAACGTGGTGAAACTTGACAGTTAGTAAATATAAATTTTCTATAAAATAACGGTAATAGTTTTTATGATAAAATAAAATTATTAACAGGTGTAGATTATAGTGCAAAAAACCTAGGCCAAAAAGAAAAGATGAAAATTCAAATAATTAGGTATACTGTTCTAAGAACTTTTTTCAACTTTAACTTTTTAAAAGTATAAGTTTACTTATGATATCATTTTACCTCAATTTATTAATGCGTCTGTGGCTTAACTGGATAGAGCACTGGGTTTCGGCCCCGGCGGTTACAGGTTCGAATCCTGTCAGGCGTACCATTGAAGCCCTATATAATAGCTCCTAGAGGGCTTTTGCATAGGGCTTTTTTATGCCTTAATTTTTAAGTGATACCTATGTGATACTACAAAAAGAATTTCAAAACTTTTTTATTTCTTATGATTTTTTTTCATATATTCATAGACATTATTAATATTTTAGACTTAATAAAAAATAAGGGCACCTCCAACGCCATTAAGTTAAGCTTTTTATCATTATAAACCCTTTGTACAAGCTGTTTAGTTACCAACATTTTTCTTTTTTCTTTTTAAAAAATTTATCGAATTTGTAGCTATTGTAGATTTTTGAGCATCTTTATCCAGTCGAGGTTTTGATTTTCTATCAGGTCTAATCACTATTGTATTTGTTAAAAATAACTTCTCTAATTGCTCAAGTACTTCATCGTGTGGAGCATCTGAATAAAATAGATCAAATGCTTTATATTTAATAGCATTAAATGATATTGCTTTATTTACTTTTTGTATATATTTATTATCTTTGGTTTTTTCTTTTAATTCTTCATTTGTATCGTATGTCACTGATGATTCATAGTTTGTCAAAAATATAGTGGCATAAAAATCTTGTTTAACGGCAAGTGCTGTTAATCCTGTAAAGTTTTCCAAATATAGTCTATTTTTTAATACATCGTAATATGTCTCTATTCCCCACCTTTTAGCATATAACTCTTTAAAATCTGTTGTTTGGAGTTTCTTATTATCTAGTACATTAGCAGCTAGTACTTCAACTTCACCAGTATCTAAAATCACTTGTATAAATCTAATTTTTAATTTAGTTGGCAATCCTAAATCTTTCATTTTTTGTTTAGTTTGTTTATTTGGTGTAATATCTAAAACAACATCTTTTTGTTCACTATGTTTGTCAAATAAGAATTTTGCTTTAGTAAATATATTTTTTTTAAGTCTAATCAATATATTTGTTTTATTATATGTTCTAGCAAATGGTTCAAAGCCAATATAGCCTCTATCCATTGTAGTTAAATCATTTTCATCACAATGTTCTAAATGACCGTAAGCTAAAGTTCTCTCATCATATGCTGCTAAATCATTATCATCACTTTTATTTTTATTAGTAATTGATGCATCTATTGCTATATTATTTAAGACATCAAATACACATGATGAGACCATTGCATAATTAAATATACACCAGTACTCTCTATACATTCTAATTTTTAAAAATATTTCTCATAAACTAGTATCTTATATTTTGATTTATTAGCTATATTTGGTACAGATATACCATTTTCTCCTATTATCTTCATCTATTTACTATTTTTTGTAATCTCATTTGTTGATGTGCCAATAGTTTTAAGTTAGAAGCTAAACAAGTAATAGTAAAGTTCATATTATTCCTGACAAGACCAATAAATCTTGTAGTGGATTGTTTCATATGAGTTTTTATATGAGCAAATCTATGTTCAACTTTTGCCCTGATTTTATGTTTATTTTTTTCATCTAATCTTTGATTTTTAATTTGTTCTTCTGACATATTTTGTTTCTCTTCTAAACATATCATATTTTTAATATTATTGTTTTCTAGATATTCATCTATATCTACTGACTTATATGCTTTATCTGCATAAAATGAGTCTATATTTTTAATAGATTCTACAAATGGTTTTACTGTATCTATATCTGATGTATTTGCAAATGTGGTCATGGCTTTTAGTATTACACCTGATGTTTCATCTACAGCTATATGAACTTTATAACCTTGTGTGTAAGCTTTCTTTGATGCATGGTATCCTGTTCGTATATGAGTATCTATCTTATCTTTATGGCTGTAACTATCTTCTTCTTTATTTATAATAGCTTGAGATGTTTTTATATCTTTGGTATTTATATCTTGAGCATCATCAATCTCTTTATTTTTTAGTGTTCGTGAGTTGTATTCTTTAGCTTTTAAAAGTGACTTTATTTTTTTCTTAGATGGTTTTTTAGAGTTTAATTCCTCTTCAAGAAGAATATCTAATTTATCATTATGAGATTGTACTTTAGGTTTTGATTCTTTTCTTTGTTCTTTGGTTTTATCTTTAATTTTTGTATTATCACTTTTTATTAATGTTGCATCTACAAGAACTGATTTACCAATTTTAGCTATTAGATTTTTATCTTCTAATTGTTTTGTGACTCCATCAAATAATTTATCATAAAGTTTGTTTTTTAATAATGAGTTTCTAAATCTACATATTGTTGTATCATCAGGGACACTATCTTCTAAACTGATACCTACAAACCTCATAAACAATAGATTTACGCATAGTGCTTCTTCTACTGCTTTATTGTCAAGTTTCACCACGTTGTACCATTTCAAAAGCAATATGTTGAAACACATCTGGTAAAATCTTAAATATTTCAGGTTTCGTTTGAAACCAACTTTGAACTGCATCAAATGGAGTTCTAACTTTTAATTCTTTTTTTTAAAGAACCATGTCTTCTATTGAAGTTGTAGTATATCAAAAATTTATTTAAATCTTTTTTAACATCATCAATATTGTCATACTCTTCTGCTTTAATTGTAGCATTTTTAATAGTTCCGTTTACTCTTTCTACCATTGCGTTAGTTTGAGGTGTGTATGGAGCTGTTAGCCTATGTTCTATCTCATCATCTTTACACTCTACATCAAACTTATGATTACCACTTACAAAACCTTTTCCTCTTGCCCATTTGTCTGTGAACTCTAATCCATTATCTGTTAAAATATGTGTTAAGTAAAATGGAAAAAATTCTTTACATTCTTTTAGAAAAGATACTGCATTTGCTGCTGTCTTATTCTCATACACTTTATAGTAAAGTAGCCTTGTAGCCCTGTCTATTGCTACAAATAGGTAATATTTTTGCTTGTCAAACTTTGGTAAATAAGTTACATCTATATGTAAATAACCAGGCTCATACTCTTTGAACTTTTTAGCTTTTTCTTTTTGCTCTTGTGGAACTCTGTTTATATCAAAGGCTTTTAAAGTACGATAAACATTACTTCTATTTGCATTTGGAATAATATCAACGATTGTATCTGTTAAGTCATCTAACTCCATCTATACTACCCCAAGAAAAACAAACAATTTTTTGTAAAGTTTAATTCTTAAAATAGTAAAATTAAACAATAAAAATAAAGGGTAAATGTCTAGTTTCACCACGTTATGGTTGCCTAGTTACATAAATAAGAAAGCGATAGCTTAACAACATAATTGTAAAATCTTTACAGCAAATAAGGATTTTAAAAATGCCACAAGTCTATCACTCTAATGCCAGAACAAACCAGCATGTAAGAGAAATAATACAACAATCTAATTTAACAAATGTTGAATTAGCAAATAATTATAATGTGAATGTTAAAACTATCGCCAAGCATAAAAATAGAGATTTTTTAAATGATAAAAGTTCAAGACCAAAAAGAATCCATTATGCTCTAACACCTTTAGAAAAAGAGTTAATTAAAGTAGTCAGAACAATGACTTGGATGGAGTTAGATGACTTAGCAGATACAATCGTTGATATTATTCCAAATGCAAATAGAAGTAATATTTATCGTACTTTAAAAGCCTTTGATATAAATAGAGTTCCACAAGAGCAAAAAGAAAAAGCTAAAAAGTTCAAAGAGTATGAGCCTGGTTATTTACATATAGATGTAACTTATTTACCAAAGTTTGACAAGCAAAAATATTACCTATTTGTAGCAATAGACAGGGCTACAAGGCTACTTTACTATAAAGTGTATGAGAATAAGACAGCAGCAAATGCAGTATCTTTTCTAAAAGAATGTAAAGAATTTTTTCCATTTTACTTAACACATATTTTAACAGATAATGGATTAGAGTTCACAGACAAATGGGCAAGAGGAAAAGGTTTTGTAAGTGGTAATCATAAGTTTGATGTAGAGTGTAAAGATGATGAGATAGAACATAGGCTAACAGCTCCATACACACCTCAAACTAACGCAATGGTAGAAAGAGTAAACGGAACTATTAAAAATGCTACAATTAAAGCAGAAGAGTATGACAATATTGATGATGTTAAAAAAGATTTAAATAAATTTTTGATATACTACAACTTCAATAGAAGACATGGTTTTTTAAAAAAAGAATTAAAAGTTAGAACTCCATTTGATGCAGTTCAAAGTTGGTTTCAAACGAAACCTGAAATATTTAAGATTTTACCAGATGTGTTTCAACATATTGCTTTTGAAATGGTACAACGTGGTGAAACTTGACAATTAGCAGATAAAACAGATAGTAAAATAATTTCAGTTGTAAAACAATGTAAACTACTTAATTATAATAGAAGTAATTTATTTTATGTACCTATGGTAAATCCTATAAAACAAGATATTAAAAATGAGATAGTTAAAATATTTGTAGATATACCATGTTATGGTTATATTAAAGTACACAAAGAGTTATTAGAACGTGGATACAATGTCTGTATCAATACAGTACGCCAATATCGTAAACAGTTAAGTTTAAGAGCTGTACTAGCTGTACGTCCACCAAATACTTCTTGGGCTGATAAACAACATCCTAAACATTCATATAAAATTAGAGGACTTGATACAGTAAGAGCAAATCAAGTATGGAGTACTGATATAACATACATTAAAATAAAAGAGGGAATGGTCTATATGGCAGCTATTATTGATTGGTATTCTAAAGCCATATTATCATGGAGAATATCTAATACAATGGATACTGACTTAGTCATGGGTGTGCTAAATGAAGCCTTATCCAAATATGGAAAACCAGAAATATTTAATACCGATCAAGGTAGTCAATATACCTCTTATATTCATACTCAAACATTAAAGGATAATAATATTATTATTTCAATGGATGGAAAAGGAAGAGCAACAGATAATATATGTATAGAAAGATTTTGGAGAAGTGCAAAGGTGGAAAAGATATATCTTAATGAATATTTCAAAATATCAACATTGAAAAATGATGTTACAGATTATATGGAGTTTTATAATTATAGAAGATTTCATCAAACTTTAAATTATAAAAAACCTATGAATGTATACTTTCATAGTATGAAAATAAATGATGTAAATTATAATAAATTAGATGAAATTGTGGCATAAAGTTACAGTTGATAGTGGGAATTAGGTTTTATAGAAAGTTGTCTTGACATATTGGGGTAGTATAATAGAAGATAATTAATATTATGATATAATTTTGCAAAAATTTTAAGGGCTAAAATGATAAAAAAAACCATTTTTAGAGAGTATGATATTAGAGGTATTGTAGGAGAAGAACTTAATAGTGAATCTGTTAAATTAATTGGATACTTTTTAGGTAAAAAGGTTTTTGAAAAGTTTACAGAAAATTCATATATAGCTATTGGTTATGATGCTAGAATTCACTCCCCTGAGCTTTTTTCATATCTTGCAAGCGGCTTTAATAAAGCAGGTTGTACAGTCTTAAATATGGGAATGGTAGCAACAGGTGTGAATTATTTTGCTAACTATCAAAATTTTGAAATCAATGGTAAAATAATACAAGCAAATTCTTCTGTTATGATAACAGGAAGTCATAATCCAAGTCCTTATAATGGTTTTAAAATTACTTTAGATAAAGCACCATTTTTTGGAGATGATATTTATGCTTTAGGTGGTGAAATTATTGCTAGTAATATAATTATTGAAGATAATGATACAAATCATGTTATTGATGTAAAGTCGATTTATATTGATTATATGGTAAAAGAATTTTCACATTTAAAAGCAATGCCTCAAAAATTTATAATTGATTGTGGAAATGGAGTTGCTGATACAGTCTTAACTACAATTTTAGATAAATTAGAATTAAATTATGATGGACTATATTGTGAACCTAATGGAACTTTTCCAAATCATCATCCAGATCCAAGTGATGAAAAAAACTTAGTAGATATTAAAAAAGCTTTAAAAGATGATTATGAATATGGTTTTGCTTATGATGGGGATGCTGATAGAATTGCATTTTTAACTAAGAAACATAATGTAAAAGGTGACATCATGGCAATTTTATTTGCTAAAACTATGAAAAATCCTATTGTTATTGGTGAAGTTAAATGTACACAAGTTATGTATGATTTGATTAATCAAAATGGTACAGCTATTATGTATAAAACAGGTCACTCAAACTTAAAAGTAAAACTAAGAGAGTTAAATGCAGACCTTGCAGTTGAAGTTAGTGGACATATTTTCTTTAATGATAGATATTTTGGTTTTGATGATGCGATTTATGCAACATTTAGACTTCTTGAGTTAATTTTTAATAAAATGGATATAGATAAAGAGATAGAAGCCCTTCCTATTACTTTTTCAACTGAAGAGATCAAAGTACATACTACAGAAGAAGAAAAATTTTTATTAGTTGCTAAAATAAAAGAGTTATTAAAAAATCCTCCTTTATCATTTCCTAAAATAGTAGATATTATTGATGTAGATGGAGTTCGCGTTATTTTTGAAAATGGTTGGGGATTAGTTCGAGCTTCAAATACTACACCTGTTTTAGTTACTAGATTTGAATCAACTAATAAAAAAATGGGAAAAGAGTATGAAGATAAATTAAATGCATTAATAAAAACGGCACAAGATGAACTTAGTAGCACTTCAAACTAAAACTAAAAAAGATTTTAAAGAAAATTTAAAACATTTAAAAGAGTTGATTTCTTCTTGTGAAGAAAACTCTTTTATACTTGCCTCTGAGCTTTGTCTAACAGGTTTTTCTTATGATAGAATGCAAGAGGCTTCAGTTTTTGCTAATAATGCTATAGAAGAGTTAAAAGAGTTATCTAAGCATAAAACTATTGCAATATCTTTTATAATAAACAAAGATGGTAAATATTTTAATATTTTATATATTTTTTCAAAACAAAAGATTATTCATACTCAATCTAAACATAAACTATTTCCCTTAGGAGATGAACCTTCATATTTTAAAAGTGGAAATATAGATGATATAAAAATTATAAAAATTAATGGTTTAAAAGTTGCTATTTTAATCTGTTTTGAGATTAGATTTCCACAATTATGGAATAAAGTTTTAGGAGCTGATCTTATTTTAAATCCTTCAATGTGGGGAGTAAAAAGAAAAAAACATTATGAAACAATGTGTGAAGCTCTAGCTATTGCAAATCAATGTTTTGTATTAGCCTCAAATAGTGCAGATGAGAATATGGCAAAGGGAAGTGGTATTATAACACCTTGGGGCAATATTTTTAGAGATGATACTAAAGAAATTATTTCAGAAGATATAAATTTACAAGAAATTACAAAAGTTAGAAAATATATAGATATAGGTTTGAATAAAAACTAAATTGGGACTATAACTAATTCTGTGTCAATTTAGATAAAATATTGAATACAGTATTAGGTACCAATACACACCTACCAAAAGCCTTTATTAAGGCACTTAGCAACATTTCGTAAATCACAATGTATCTTCCAATGTAACTAAAATTAAATGTTACTTTGATTTTTTACTCTTTATGATTAAAATTATAGTGTATTATATCTTATTAGATTAATAGCTATATTAAATAAAATACATTACTTACAAAGTTTTTCACAGGGAATATTATCTTTATCTCTATCAAGTCTTTTTAAATTACATACATTCAAATAATACATAGCTTCATCACAACTTTTTATAGTGCTACAATACACTTTTTTTGTACAATCATATTTTTTATGTGTATCTTCATCTTTAATCTTTTTGTTTATTTGTGTATAGTTTTTGCCCTGTTTTTGTTTTTTTGTGTATGTATCTTTGGTGTTTTGTGTATGTGTATTTGATAATGTGTATATACTCTTACAATCTACTAAATGATGTATTAGTCTATCTCCCTTAGTAACTACATCAATACTATTTATATAATAAAAGCATTTTTTGTAACCTACATCATCATTGTACAATTTTTTATAATATGCTTTTGGAACTGCTATTTTATTTTTTCCTATTCTTTGTGGATTATCTTCGTATATAATACCTATAAGCACTTTAATAGTTTTAAGTTTAACTGCTAACTTTCTTTCTAGTTTTTCAGTCTTAATCCAAGTATAACGATTTATTGATGGATATTGAGGAATTATATTAGCCATAGAATAAGCTTTTTTTAGTATTTTCTTATCATAATCTATACTTGCATCAGATAAAAGATGTCCTTTATCAAAACCACTTTTAAAATAGTCTTTTGATTTGCTTCTATATTGTATAGGTATATTTTTTTCACTATAAAATGAGGGTCTTTTTTTGATGTTGGTTACATTGACTAATGCACCATTTAATGTATAAGATACAAATAAAGCCCCTTTATATTTGTAGCTGTAACATACTTTATAAACTTGTTTATCTATTACTTTATCACACCCTTTAAATTCATTACTTGCAAATACTGCTAAAGTAAATACAAGTAATGTTATAAATATTTTCATAGTAAATATTTATAATTTATTGTTTGTAAAAGCTACAACCTAATAATCCTTGACTATCTGCACTAATAGTTAATTCAATACCTAATATATTCCATCTACTACTACCATTTTGTGATACATAATTAAAATATTGTGGTATTTGTTGTTCTATTAATTCTTTGTTTGCACCTGTCAATGCAATCATTGCAGCACTACACACTTTTTGATAATACAATGGTGTTACCTGTGAACTTGTAAGAACTTCAACTTTTTTATATATAGCTTGTATTTGTACTTTATCTGCATATACTTCACAACTTCTATCATTCCAACACATTTTAAATTTATTTAATTTTTCATTGTTAAAGGCTGTTGCTGTAATATCGTAGTTGTTTTTTAATGATTTAATAACTTTTTTTAGTTGTGTACTTGTTATTGATACAATTTCTTTTTTATCTATAGAATTGTCAATAGTATAATGTGTAGTATATTTAAGATTATTATCGTGAAAGTATTCATTTTTAAAGATTAACTTACCAACTAAATTAATACCATCTTTTCCCATTAAATGCTGTACATTTTTTGGCTGTTCTTTATATGATTTAGTTCTAATTGAAATTTCATATTTATCATTAAATAAAGGTTTTCCTTGATTTGAAAATGTTGATGATATAAAACTACCATTTAGCACTTCAAAGCTATCACTTGCATTATATAAATCACTTGAAATATATACTAAAAATTTTGTATTGTTCGGTAGGTTTGTAGTACCTTTTATTGTAATCTTACCATTATCATTTTCTACTGTCTCATTTAAAACTACATCAATTTTTTTAGTTGATGGTGCTATAGGCTTATCAACTATTTTAATCTGTTTAATTTTTGTCTCTTTTACAGGCTCTTTATTTTCAATTTTAACCTGTGCTATTTTTTGCTCTTCTACTTCTTGTATAACTTCTTTGTTTTCTACTCTTTTTGCAAATATAGAAATCAATATTAAGCTAACTATCATAACTGTACCATAAACTTTAAATACATCTTTTCGTGTAGCTTCATCTTTCCATCTTATAACGATTAAAGGCTTTACAACACCGATAAACATAGCTATAATTGATAAAAAGAAAGTTATAAATAATATACCATCCATTTATTAATCCTTTTTCATATTAAATAAATCTAGTTGCTCTATTGCTTTTGCTAATTCGTGATACATAACTAAATTAAAATTATCTGTAATATAAGGGTTTGGCATCCCTATAGCACTACTATAAAAATCATCATCTTTTCTAATGTCTGATTTTTGAAATGTAAAATCAACTGCATCTCCTAATAAATGCCCTAATACTCCATATTGTGCATTTGCACCTGTGTAATCATTATAACCTGCAACTTTTGCTAACTCTTGAAATGTTATTGATTTGTTTAATGCTTCATAATGTGCTTTTAACATTAACATTTGATTATCACTTATTTTAATCTCTTGAAGTGCTTTTTTATACTGTTCTGCTGTGATTATTTTCATTTTTATCCTTATGCCTAACTATAGTTAGTTGTTGAAAAATTATATATTTTTTATACTTGTAGTTAGTTTAACTATAAGTAGGTAAAAATGAAAGATTGTAATATTACAGATGAAAAAATGCTTGATGTATATAAAAATATAGGTCAAAATGTTAAAAGAATTAGAAAAGAAAAAAATGTGTCTCAATTAGCTTTATCTTTAGCAATAGGTCATAAGGCTGTTGGTACTGTATCAATGGCTGAAATAGGTCATAACAATAAGCATTTTAATATAGAACATCTAACAAAAATTGCCGATGTGTTAGATGTTGATATATGTGATTTTTTTCAACCACTAAATTAATTAGTACCATCTTTATTGCAAGAAGTAGCCATATACATAGCATAGCCATTATCTTCACATTGTTTAATAATTCTATCTTCAATGGTAGTATTATTTTCAAAAACTATTCCATCGCACTTATAATATAATGGCTCTTTGTCTTTATCATTTTTATCTACAAAATTTAAAAACATAACCATAGGTTCAATTTGTTGATGTATATCTTCTAGTTTTTTAATTCTGTTGCTTATATTTCTCATTATAATTTTGCTCCAATTCATTTAATCGTTTTTCAAGTTCAGTAACTTCATAGTTTTTTGTAAAACTGTCTAGTATAGCTTTTAAGCTATTTTTTTTTTCAAGTGGTAGATTTGAGTTATAAAGTAATTCAAAGGCTCTTAAAGTATCTGTACTATCTTTTAATTTAACATTTGATACCTCATCATTTTTAAACAATGATAACCTTTTAGTTAAAAATATTAATGCTGTTGTATCTTTGTCTTTAGTGGCTTTGTCTAATAATGCACTTCGTATACTATTTTTAAAAGTTTCTCTACCCTTTTTTATGGCAACTGTAAAAACTGTAAATTTTTTCATATAATTATAAAAGCTTTTTTCACTAATATTTAGTGATAATGCTATTTCTATATTACTTAGTCCATTTTGTGCTAAGTGTTCTAACTCTTCTAAATTAAAATCATTTTCTTTCATTTTTTCATTTCCTTTTCTGTAAAAAAATAAAAGCCTATTAAAGTACCATTCTAAAAGGCTTTTATCTGTGTTAGTAGTTAAAAACTTATATATTAACTTATAGGGTGTATTATTTTAGTTTTCTGTCCACTAAATCTTAAAATTGTTTTTTCCATTCTATTAAATTGACTTTTTAAATCTTTTACTTTTACTTTCTCAAAATAACTACCTTTAAAAACTGTCTCAAATCTTTCAAGTTCAAAATCTAAATTTTCCTTTTTTGTTTTACTATATATCTTAAAATTCAATCTAGGATTTTCTTTTTTCTCTTTCAATGATTTAAAATATTCAGTATTTTTATATTGAAAAGGTACTCTATTTTTTTCAAGTTCTGTAATTATCCTTTGTGGTACTTTTTTAAAGTCATTTGCTATATCAATTCTTCTAATATAACACTCTTGTATCTGCTCCCATATTTCATTTAGTAATTGATTTAAAAATAAAGATTTCTCACTATAACATTGTAGTCCTGCTAATTCTAAAGTTTGCATATTTGGATTAATTGCATATCTTTTTAATGCTAGTGTTAAGCCTGTATGTATATGTAATATCTTAGCTTCTACAATGTTACGGCTTGTTGATTTTCCAAACTCATCACTCCATCTATTTGGTACAAAAACACCTTTACTTTTTACTGTCTCTATGTTATACTTATTTTTATCAACAAATATGTATTCAAGATTTTCACTACTAAAATTCAATGAGTCAAAATTTCCGTTTTTTGACTTCACTTGTTTTGGAGTGATTACTTTGAATATCTTTTATTTCATATAGTGAATAAATATAATTACCTGCAAGTCTTAAATTTTTATATGATAAATGCAATGATAAAAATCCTTTATCAATAACAAATTTAACATTTAGTTTTTTTAATAAGCTTATAGGTTCTTTTAAATCACAACTATTTTTTAAATCTATTTCTGCACCATCTAATAAATAATCTAACATCTTAATTGCTTTTTTTGTTTCTTTTAAATCAAATTTTTTCATAATTAAGCTACTACATCAATATTAAATAAATTATCTAATTCTGACTTTTCAAAAACTGTTACTCGTTCACTCAATTTTATTGGTGTTAGTTTTTTTTGCTTAGCATATAGCCATACTGTACTAAGTGCAATACCTAGATAGTTTTTTACTTCATTTGCTCTATAATATTTCTTTTCCATTTGTAAGTTCCTTATTTACATTACTTAAAATGATGCCCCTGCTAAAGGGTAGCTATACAACATTAGATAATTAGATTATCTTGTATTAAGTTGTATCGTATTAATTAATTATGTGAATTATTGCAGAAAAGACAAGGAAGTTTTTTTGATATATTCCCTTATTTAAGGGAATGGGATTTTATATAGTTTTTTTATTTAAATCATTAATAAAATTTTCTATATCATTATTTTTAGTTGGTAGTTTTAGACTAACTAAATAATTTTTTATGTCTGCTGTATTTAGTTGTATTTTATCTTCTAATCTATGCACTACATATAAAGATGGGTTATTATATGCTTCTATTAATTCTTTTTTAAATTCTTGGGTTTCTTCATAAAAGGTACTCATACCACCCATTAATTCAATTACGTCATATATTCTTTTTTTAAAGATATTAATCTTTTCAGTTTTTCCATAGTTTAAATATTTTTTGTGCATAATCTTTTTTATATCTTTATTCATAGTGTCTTTATAGTGTGAATGATTGTATCTATTTACTAAAAGTACTAATTTAAGCATATACCTAATTGTTTAGTCCCAAAGACTTACTCAAAGGATTCAACTTAAAGTACTCTGGGTTTTTCCTGAATATTTGAGACATTGTATCATAAGGTGTTTTATACTTTAAAGCTTTGAGTTTTTTCTGATAATTATATAAAAGAAGAAAGCTCATCAAGTGTAACTTTAGAGCTTTTAAGGTCTCATAATGAAAAAGTTTCACAGTATGGTCTTTAAGAACTTTATTCATCACTTCTACCTGACCATTAGTCCAGGGATGTCTAAACTTAGTCAAACGGTGTTCTATTTTATACTTTTGGCATACTATATCAAAAGGATGAATCTTATCTTTTGGTCTTAAATGTTCACTTAGAAGTGCATAAGTAAATTGAGCTCCATTATCTGTTAAAATAGTATGGATTTTAAAAGGTATATCTTGTATAAAGTTTTCTAAGAATGAACAAGCGATAGCCTGAGTCATTCTTTCATGAATTTCCACATAAGTATACTTAGTAGCACGATCTATAGCTACGAACATATAGGCTTTGCCTTCTTCACTATGAACTTCTGAAATATCTATATGGACATATCCTATATCATACTCTTTGAACTTCTTTTTTTCTGTTTTATCACGGGGTTCTTTGGGCAAACGGCTTAATCCATGACGTTGCAAGCATCTGTGTAAGTTTGACCTTGTCATTTTAGGTATCTCATCCATCAGGGCTATAAAAACATCATCTAGTGCAAACTTGGTAACTCTTCTAAACTCACAAATTATTTGTTCTTCTTCTTGACTTAGTACTGTTGACCTTGCTATCGTCGGTCCACTTTTTTTATCAGTGATTCTATTGGCATTCTTCCATTTTGTTACTGTTTTTGGATTAAGGAACAATCTTGCAGCTAACTCTGTGATTGTCTCTTGAGACTCTTGTATTTCTTTTCGAATTCTTGGCGTCGTCTTGGCATTAGAGTGTTGTATATTTCCCATAAATCTACTCCTTTTATAAAATAATAGCTGACTCCATGAGAATTAGGGACTAAACACCTAAGTAATATATATTTATCTATTTTAATTGTATTAAATAAATAATCTGAATATCGTATCAATAATTTTTTATCTTTATCGTGCAATCCTTTCATTCCATCTAGTGTATGATTTTTATCAGTATTATTATTAAATTCTATAAAAAATTTATCTGCTAAAAATTCTGAACAATACTCATAACCTAATAATTCATATATATTTGTAAAAGCTGTATGTCCAATATCTCCACCATATAAAAACATACTATTATCCCATTTGTATAATATATCAGTCATTAAATCTTTATAATTATAATCCATCTGTATCACTATCTCTTAAATTAATTATAAAATCACTCCACCACTCCATTAACGGCTTTAATTGTTCAAAATATTCTGCTTGATGATTATATGCTTTTACTACAGTATTTTTTGTATGGTGGTCTAGTGCTATTTCCTTTAAATCAAAACTACATTTATGTTCATCTTGATATGTTTCTGTTAAGCTTCTAAAAGTACCCCTAAAGCCGTGTGTAGTCATATCTCTATCACTATTTCTAGTGTATCCCATTCTCTTTAATGCTTGATTTGTAGTATTATTACTTATAGGGTCGTTTGTGTTACCTGTAAATACATATTCTTGATGTCCTGTATATGCTTGTTGAATACCTAATAATATAACGGCTTCTTTTGTTAATGGTATTGTAAAAGCAGGTAAATTAAATATTTTTATCTTTCATTAAATGCCGTGGTATAGTTAACTTTTGATTTTTCATATCTATATACTTCCACTTTAACCCTATAAGGTTTTCAGGTCTTATAGGTGTATGAAGTACAAAACATAAAGCATTTCGTGTTGATAAGCTTCCTGTAGAAGAGTACACATCTTTTATTAATTTTTTAAGTGTTGGTAAATGTGTAATCTTTGGTCTATGTACTACTTCCTGCTTAACTATAATCATATCTTTTACAATATCATTAAAAGGATTGTATTTACATAATCCTTTTGTAATTGCATACTTCCAAATATTAGTTAAGTATCCAAATAATTTACCTGCACTTACACTACCATCTTTTGCTTTTTTCTCAATCATTGTAATTATGTCTTGATGTGTAATTTCATTGATAGATTTATTTTTAAATACAGGGAACACATTATTATCAAACATATTAACAACTCTTTTATGTGTTGTACTAGCTAAGGTTTTCTTTTTAAATTCTATCCATTCATCTGCAATCATTTTAAAATTTGAGTTTTCTTCTTGTTTGATTTTTAATTTCACATCTTTTTTATAGTCTATAGGGTCTATTCCATCATTAACTAATTTATTATACTCACTAGCTTTACTTCTTGCCATAGCTAAAGTATTACTATTATTATCATAAAGTCCTATAGATGTATTTCGTGCTTTTAGTTTGGTTGGACTTGTAAACCTAAATATCCATAACTTTTTCCCTGTAGGTTGTATTAATAACTGTAAGCCATTACCATCATATAGTCTATATTCTTTTTCTTTTGGTTTTGAATTTCGTATTTGTGAAGCTGTTAATGGTGTTACTTTTCTAGCCATAATCAAACCCTTTAGTTACATTGATATTTTAAATCTTAAATACATTACACTATTGTTTAAAGTGTGTAAAATGCTTAATGTAACTTATAATGTATTTATTATCCTTAGAATTAGTTACATTGAATTAGATTTAATTAGACTATTATATCTTCTATAGTCTTTGTAAAGGCTTTAAATATGGGTGTTGTTGAGTTGTATTAGATTATTGAGTGGTACCAGAAGAAAGAACAGATGAAGATAGAAATAGATGTAGCAGAGTTTGCGGCACTTCAAGCAGAACTAGAAACTCACTTGCCCCAAGATTTAGAGAAGAATCGTAAAAACAGGCTTAATGAAAAATCAAGAGATCTAATTGATTACTTTACCTTATAACTAACAAGATAATCATCAAGCATTTTTAACTTCAAATTTTTAGTAAAACCATTATGAATTTTTAATAGTTTTTTCATTAGTGAAAATACTCCACCATCAATAGAATTTGTTGTGTTATGAATAGTAATATTTTTATGATTTTTGTATGTAAATAAATATGGTAAATTTGTTATCAAACTTCTATATGCAGATCTAACTCTTGAATGAGTAAAATTTAGTTTTCCAGTTGTTGGAGATACTGATTTCTCATCAAGAAATACTTGATGAGACTACATTCATTGCATTTATATTTTTGAATTCCATTTCTAATACTAATCTTTTTAGTATATTTTTTTAAGCAATATGGACAAGTTTTATTGTTTTTTACAGCCATGTGTAAATAAACCTTTTTTAACTCCTATAATATCGTAGTTAACTTAAGTTTTTAGACCCCTGAATTTTTCATTAAGCTATCTTTATACCATTTTCGCGAAGAGATTTTACAAACTCACTTCTTTCTATATGAGGCAAGTTTTTATCAACTATCATCAAAAAAGTTTACGGCTTTTTATAAAGATTTAGAAATTATTGAGTGTCAAGAAGCTAGACACTATCCAATGTTAGAATACCCAGTTTACTTCATTTCAAAGATTGAAGAGTTTCGCAAATAAAAAATTAATTAAGAAGTGCTTTTAAAGATTTAACTGTAAAAAGTTTTAAACTATCACCTTTTTCACTTTTAAGTTCATTTGTAAAACCTTTTTTTGAAAATAGTACTACATAATCTGAAACTATTTTAAGGTTTTTGCAAATATCTTTTAATTTGTTTAATTCACTTTTTTTAACTTTACTATTACTATATTTACAAGATCCAACTATTACTTTTCCTGATTTTGTTTGTGCTACTAAATCAAGCTTATTGTTATCATCCCAATATCTTCCAATTTCATCAATTTCATCATCTTTAAAAGTTGTTTTAACGTATTCGTGACAAAGTTGTTCAAAAACTAAACCCATAAATTCTGCTTGATAATTATTAAATCTATCAAAACATTCATTATATTCTTCTCTTTTAATTCCTCTATATAAAGGAGATACAAAAGCAAACCAAAATCTTAAAAAAGGAGTTGTTAAAAGTAATTTATCAGCCACATCACTCTCTTGGAAATTCACACTTAAATAATCAAGTGAAGTTTCAGTTGTAATAACTTCAAGCTCTTCTAAATCATAAATGGCTTTCATCCCTTCGTCATATTCAATATCTGCACGTTTAAAAGCACTATTAGTTCGTCTATCTCCTAAAGCAATGCCTGTTAATATTTTATGAAAAGGGGCAGAATTTTTTGTAAGTTTACCAATATAAGTTTGAAGCTTATAATATTCACTTAAAATATGTCTTATAATTAATGTTCGTAAAGGTTTAGTCATATCAATTTTGATATCAAGTCCTCCAAAAACTGCAAAATAATTTACTGCAGTTTCTAAATCTTTAGGGTTGTTTTTTTCACAAAATAGTTTAAATTGAGCAAGAAGTGTTTTATTATTTAATATGATAATATAGCCTTTTATTAAAAATTTAATAAATTAAACGATTATAACATAATAGTTTCAATATTATTCTGTTAGAATAAGTATAATATTCTATAACTAAGATTTTTTATGAAAAAACATTTTATCGAACAATCTCTTATTTTTTTTAGTGTTATCAAATGGGTAATACTGTCTTCTGCCATTGGTGTTATAATTGGTGCAATTGTGACATTTTTTTTAAATACAATTCATGAGTCTGAAAAGGCAAAAGATTATTTAAGTTTCGAGTCCTATTATTTACTTCCTTTTGGGCTTATGCTTACAGTTTATTTAATAAGAACCTTTGCTCCAAATGCAACAGGCCATGGTACAGAAAAAGTTATTGAAGCAGTTCATAGAAAAAATGGAAAGATTGAAATTTCTGTTATACCTGTTAAATTAGTTGCTACGGTTATTACTATGTTTACAGGTGGTTCTGTAGGAAAAGAAGGTCCTGGGGCTCAAATTGGGGCTGGAGCTGCCTCATTTATTTCAGATATATTTAAATTTTCTGAAAAAGATAGGAAGAAACTTGTAATTTGTGGTATTAGCGCAGGTTTTGCCTCTGTTTTTGGTACACCTATTTCAGGAGCTATTTTTGGAGTAGAAGTTTTAATTGTTGGTATTATTATGTATGATGTTTTATTACCATCATTTATTGCAGGATTTGCAGCATTTACAACAGCAAAACTCTTGGGTATCAACTACGTATATTTTCATACTAATTTTTCACAAGCATTGCCTTTTGATATTGTTCTTATATCGCAAGTTATACTTGCTGGTCTATTTTTTGGTTTAATTTCAGATTTTTTAATTACAGTATTAAGAAGAACAGAAATGGGTATCAAAAAAATAAAACTAAATATTTACCTAAAAGCATTTTTAGGCGGAACATTTTTAGTAGTTTTATCACTTTTTATTGGAGATCAATTTTTTGGTTTAGGATTAGATACTATTGCAACTCTATTTTATAGTGACCAAGAATTTTCAAAAGACGTACCATGGTATGCTTTTATTGCAAAAACTGTTTATACTTCTATTACTTTAGGATCAGGAGGAAGTGGAGGGGTAATTACTCCAATTTTTTATATAGGCGCAACTAGTGGACACTTTTTTGGTAATATTCTAGGTGAAAAAACTGCTTTATTTGCAGCACTTGGGCTTGTTAGTGTTTTATCAGGAGCTACAAATTCTCCAATTGCTGCAATAATCATGGCAGTTGAGCTTTTTGGAATAGAAATTGCTCATTATGCAGCAATTAGTGCCGTTATTAGTTTTTTAATTACAGGACATAGAAGCGTTTTTCAATCACAAATTTTAAAAATGTCAAAATCTGATATGTTAAATATTGATTATGGGGACAATATTGATAAAAGTAGTGTTGATTTAAGCCCAAAAAGTAAAGCAAAAGTTCAAAGATTTAAAGATAAAATGAAATGGCATACTAAAGAATAAAGTATGAAACTAAGAGTTAGCACATTTAATCTTTATCAATTTGCAGAACCTCCATTTTCTTAGTACCTAAGAAAAGATAAATTTACACAAGAGCAATGGAAAAACAAATTATCTTGGATAAAAAGAACAAATAGTTTCAATGGTCACCAATTCACACTTAAAGTGCAACAAAACCAACCAAAATTGTGCCACCATGAGACCACAGCACAACTAAAAAGATCTATAAAATCTCATTTTTTCAATTTTTAAAAAATATTTATCATAAATTATCATCTCAAATCTATATTTATTCCTAATTCTAATTGAATTTGCTCTATTCTTTCCTCTCTTTATCATCTTATTCTTACGTTTTGTGTCTTTATTTTCTTATAGGCAAATAGTTTTAGGTTGGCAGCTATACATGTAATGGTGAAATTCGACTTAATTAAAAATATGGGTGCATAATCTCCTATTTTTTTTATAGTTTACAAGATAATAATCCACTAAATTCAACTTCAAACTTTTACTCAAACCACGATGCAAACTAATCATATTTTTCATATGTGAGAATACTCCACCTTCGAGTGCATTTGTTGTATTTGATATTGTTAAATTCTTATGATTTTTATAGGTAAAAAGATAAGGAAGGTTAGTTCTTAAACTTCTATATGCAGCTCGAATTCTTGGATGAGTATAATGAAGTTTACCAGTGGTCTTTGAGATTGTTTTTTCATCTAAAAATACTTGATATTCATCATACCAATCATCTAACTTTTGAGTTAAATTCTTTTGAGTAGTATGAGTTAATCTTGATACAATTTTCGTAACTAATCACCCTAGGAAACCTCAAAAAGAATTCTAATATTTACCTCAATAAATAGTAATTTAAAGCCTATAAATAGGACTAATTAGCTATAATTCACTACATAAAAAGTAGGAATAAATTTTGAAGAAAATTCGCCTGAAATATCAATTTTCAATAAAATCCAAAAAAGAACTTAAAGATTTATCCCATAAAGAGCTTCTTAAATATATAGAAAACCTTCAAGATAACCTCGTGCAAGAAAAACCACCAAAGAATTCAAACAACTCCAGTATTTCACCATCAAGTGAGATAGCACCTCCTCAAAAAAGAAATAATAAAAATCAATCTCTTGAAGAGAAGAGTGGTAAAAGTGTTGGTGGACAATCAGGGAGAGAGGGAGTAACTCTTTTACAAAGTGATACTCCTGATGAGATTGTTGCATTGCCTTATAAACTATTAGAATGTAAAAAGTGCAGTAGTGATATATCTACTGTTGTATCTGCACTCAAAGAAAGACGACAAGTCTTAGATATTGAATTATCATCTATTACTCATAAAATAACAGAGTATCAAAGCTTCTCTAAAAAGTGTTTCTCTTGTGGTTATGAAAATCATGACAGTAGTGCATTTACAATATCACCAAATATCAGTTATGGGTCAACAGTTATAGCTATGGTTTCATACCTAAGTGTTTCTCAGTATATGTCAAATATGAGAATAGTAGAACTTATGAACAACCTATTCAATATAAAACTCTCAGAGGGAAGCATTACAGGCTTATTAGCAAAAGCCTCAGCACTCTCACAAAATACTATTAACAAAATCACAGCTCTACTGGAGAAAGCTCCTCTAGTAGGTATAGATGAGACTGGATGTAAGGTCAATGGCTCTAAACATTGGCATTGGACTTTTCACAATGAGAGCAATACTCTTATTGTTGCGGATAAGTCACGAGGAACTAAGGTCATCAACAATACTTTTACAAATGGTTTTAAAAATGCTTGTGTGGTTCATGATAATTATTCATCATATAGCTCACTTGAGTGTGTTAGTGAACAGTTATGTTTAGCACACAAGATGAGAGATTTAAACTATGCTATTGAGTGTGATGAGACTAAGCTAATGAAAGATATAAAGACATTACTCAAAGAAGCTATAAGAGATGATAAAGTCAACTTAACTTCCATTGCTAGAGTAACTCTAAAAAGTCAATATGACAAATCACTTCAACATCTTTTAACTATGCCATACATTGAAAAAAGTGAAACGCATAAACAAATAAAATCACTTACAAAATCTAAAGATAAACTGTTTACTTTTTTACTTAATGAAAATATCCCAGCAGATAATAATGCTAGTGAGCGTGCCATTAGAAATATAAAAGTTAAGCAAAAAGTATCAGGACAATTCAAATCACTTGAGGGTGCACAAAATTATGCTAATTTACGATTAGTTATTGATACTTCTCGTAAGCGTGGCTTAAATGAGTTTGAATCATTGGTTTCTGTAATGAAGGGGAATTCTCTCTTTTAGATAGGGTGATTAGTTACGTTTTTTCTTTTGTAATTCTTCTTCAATAAGTATATCTATCGCTTTATTTAAAGCTTCAACCTTTTGTCTACTTTCACTTTTTTGTTCTTTATTTTTATTTTTGATTCTATTATTATGAGACTTTGTTAATGTTGCATCTACTAGTACATCTTTACCACCTGTTGCTATTAATCCTGCCTTTTCAAGTTGCTTATTAATATTTGTAAAAAGTTTACCATGAAGATTACTTTTAATTAAAGAATTTCTAAATCTACCTGTTGTAGTTGAGTCTGGTGCTAATGATTCTAAGCTTAATCCTGCAAATTTCATATAAAGTAAATTTACATTAAGTCCTTCTTCAGCTTTTTCATCACTTAAATCATAAAACTTCTGAATAAGTAAGATTTTAAACATTAATATTTGATCATATGCTTGTACTCCACATACATTTTTACTTCCTGTTCCATTCTTCTTTAATACAGGTCTTAATTTATTAAAATCTATTATAGAATCTAATTGTTTTAAAAAAGAATCTACATATTCTAATCTATCATTAAGAGCATAATCTGAAAAAGAGAGGTTTGAATCTTTAAATGCCAATTTATTACCTTTTTGCTTAAATATCTTTAATTTATATGTGTAATTATAGCTAAAAATAGCCTTTAAATACCTTAACTAAAGGCTTGGTTGAGATTTATTTTAGAGTGTTACTGTGTAGTAGTCTCTTAAAGGCTTTAAAACTATATTTTAGCTATAATACTACATAAATTTAACAATAAGTAGGTAAAAAATAGCTAGATTATTTGATTATGAGTTTCAAGTAGATAAGATTAAAAAACATCAACCACTATTACAAAAACGACTTAATTAAAAAAACGGGTGCTTGAAAATCTTCTTCAACTATGTTATTATTGGGAGTAAACAAAGGTTTATTTACAAATGGCTGTAAAAAAGCACTAAAATATGTATAAATTGCAAGTCTAAAAATGTTATTTCCAAAGGTATGAGAAGAGGAATTAAGAGATATTTTTGCAAAAATTGTAGAGTATCTTTTTCTTCTACAAGAAGACCTAAACACTTAGAAAAAATAATCTTTGAAGAGTACTTTTTACATCGTCAAACTTTAAAACAATTAGCAACTAAATATAACAAATCAATTCCTTGGATTATGAAGAAAAGAGATGAATATATTGTTGATACTAAAGTACATAAACCAAGAGCAGTAAATTTAATTTGTGATACTACTTTCTATGGAAAGAGAAAAGACAAATCAGGCACTTTAGTTTTTAAAGATAATGAGACTAAAGAGATTCTTGTCTGGAAGCATATTGAAAGTGAAATAGTTAAAGACTACAAATATTTAAAAGAAGAGCTTATTGCCTTAGGCTATATAATTAAAAGTGCAACTTTGGATGGTAAAAGAGGCTTATATAAAGCTTTTAAAGACATTCCCATACAAATGTGTCACTTCCATCAAAAAAAGATTGTACAGCGGTATATTACAATGAGACCACACAAGCTTTAGCTTTTGATTTATAAAACTTGAAGCCAGTAAAAATCTTAAGAAAATAGTTTCAAGGCTTACTTAAACTACAGAAAAGAACTTCAAAGAAAAGCTTGAGGAATGGTACAAATTTTACAAAGATTTTTTAGAAGAAAAAAGTGTATCTGCAACTACTGGAGATCTACATTATACTCATTCAAGAATCAGGGCAGCATACAGAAGTTTGAGAACAAATTTACCCTATCTCTTTACATATAAAAACTACAGAAAATTATCTATTTCAAATACTACAAATGCACTTGAAGGTGGAGTATTTTCACACATGAAAAATATGATTAGTTTACATCGAGGATTGAATAAAGGTTTGAAGCTGCATTTGGTAGATTATTATTTAGTCAATTATAAGAAAAAGTAAAAAAGTAAGCACCCATTTTTTTAATTAAGTCGAAAAAACTATATGCTTGTTCAAAGAACAACTAAAGCAGAAAGATTGTGATGCAAGATAGGTAACAAAATATAAAACAAATGAATTTGGATATAAGAATCATATAGCAGTAAATCAATAAAGTAAAGTTATACGAAGAGCATATCTAAATACACCACTTACTAACAAACAAGATAAAGAAAACTATAAACATCAAAAACAAGAGTAAGAGTTGAACATATATTTGGAACTCTTAAAACCTTTATAAACTCTGCTTTAAATCTAAAATCAATAGGATTAGATAGAAT
Source organism: Halarcobacter sp. (assembly GCA_965243765.1). Lineage (GTDB taxonomy): Bacteria > Campylobacterota > Campylobacteria > Campylobacterales > Arcobacteraceae > Halarcobacter. Next base: position 1,959 of record CBDEWB010000018.1, on the reverse strand, counting down.
TAAATCTATTACAGGACTTATCAATCTTACATATAACTTTATAAGATATGAACAATTAGTGAGATTAAAAAATATACCAATAATGAAAAACTAGATAATTATATGTAAAATAGCAATTTGTATCACTATATCTGAAGATTTATTGTAAAAATTATTTGTTAAATTAGTTGTTTTTAGTTAATTAAGTTTAAAACTTTTAAAATATTCTAAATTATGCAAAGTATAGATAGTGAGAATGTATTTTTAGAGGTAGCCTATATACTTGAAAGTATTTTTTTTAAATATTTTCAAAAAGTGGCCCTATAAAACTATGATTAGTATATTCGTCTTGGTCAGTGATATATAAAAACTTTTTCATCTTAGAACTCCTAATTTGTATTCTTTCGTTAGTATACATATTTACCATAGCAATAAAAAAGCATTTTATAAAAAATTATAATGTTTTAAATTTAATTTTGCTTAAAAGAACAGCAAATAATATCAATACTGCACCGATTAATTGTGTTTTATTAAAAGTTTCATTTGCAGTGAAGTATCCATAAAAACCTGCACTTACAGGTTCCATCGTAAAAATAATTGCCGTTTTAGTTGGTGTTGTAAATTGTTGCATATAGGTTTGAACTAAAAAAGCATATACAGTTGCAAAGACAGAAGTGATTAAAATTGCTTTAATAAAAATATAATCAAAATCTAAACTAAAAGTAACACTATCAAGACTTAATGAAAATATTAGAGATAAAATACTTACTGTTAATAATTGAAACAAAACTAATAAGAAGACATTTACTTTTTTTGAATACTTATCAGTAAAAATAATTTGTAAAGCAAAAAAAGTAGCACAAAATAGTGTTAAAATTTCACCTATTCCTAATGTTAATTTTTCACTCATTGTTAATAAATATAAACCAACAACAGCTATGAGAGAACCAACAAAGACCATTTTTCTAACATGATTTTTAAACAAAAAATAAGCTAAAAAAGGCACAATAACTACATTTAATCCAGTTAAAAAAGCAACAATAGAACTTTTTGTGAAAGTCAAACCAAAAGTCTGTGTTGTAAAACCTAAAAATAAAAATATTCCTAAAACTACACCATATATTATTGTTTGTTTGTTTAATTCATTTAAATATTTATATGCAATAATCAACATCAAAAGTGTAGCAAGAGAAACCTAAAAAATAAAAATGCATAAACAGGAACTATTTTAATTGCATCTTGTACTATAAGAAAAGTAATACCCCATGCAATAGCAACTGTTAAGAGTAGAAAATCTGCTCTATACTCAGTAATTTTTGTTTCAACTATAATCTCCTAAAAAAATAAAATTATTAAATCTTAAAAACTGATACTATTGTGACGTATTAATTAATATTTAACTAAGTATTATTATATAATAATGGACTTAAGCTTAAAAAAAGAGAGAACATGAGCCCTAATATAATACAAATGGATAATATTAATAAATTTTTTGATGATTTTCATGTTTTAAAAAATATAAATTTTTATGTAAAAAAAGGTGAAATTGTTGTTGTTTGTGGACCATCTGGTTCTGGAAAATCTACATTAATTAGATGTATAAATGGATTAGAAGATATTGATAAGGGCACTATCACAGTTGATAGTGTAGATATTTATAAAAGTAGAAAAAATTTACAAATCATTAGAAGTGAAGTAGGAATGGTCTTTCAACATTTTAATCTTTTCCCACATTTAACTATTTTAGAAAATATAACTTTAGCTCAAGGTTTAGTTAAAAAAGTAAATAAATCTGAATCAAACAAGATAGCTTTTGAGTTATTAAAAAAAGTAAAACTTGAAGATAAAGTTGATTCTTATCCTGCTGATTTATCAGGTGGACAAAAACAAAGAGTTGCAATAGCAAGATCACTTGCAATGAAACCAAAAATAATACTCTTTGATGAGCCAACATCTGCACTTGATCCTGAAACTATAGGT
>CBDEWB010000017.1:0-413241 GCA_965243765.1 Halarcobacter sp. | reverse complement strand
GAAATGCTTGCTTAGGGATTATAAAAAATATGTCTTAATTTACGTTACCACTCCACTAGGGTGTCTTTTAGAAAGTGATATGGTGTCCAGATGGGAGTGATTTTTGCAAAAGACAAAATCCAAAGGCTCTTTTCCGACTGTTGACTCAGCTTTTAAGGTAATGTATCTATCAACTAAGGAGGTTCAAAATAAATGGAAAAGATCAAGAGTGAGAAATTAGTCTGAGATTTACCCACAATTATGTATATTTTTCAGCGAAATTATGCAAAAACATATAAAGTAATTAGAAGATAATTGGTGGGTTTACACAGATGAGTTTACACTCTCATAATTAAATAAAAAAAGATTCTTTCTTTTTTATTTATAATCATTTTTATAATCTACATAATGAGCAGCGTGTTTGATTAAACCTTCTTCATCTTCTGCTGACAACTGTTTTACAACTTTAGCTGGATTTCCCATAATTAAAGAATTAGCTGGAAAAACTTTTCTTGAAGTTACAAGTGAATTAGCTCCAACTATTGAACCTCGTCCAATAACTGCATTATCTAAAATAGTAGCACTCATACCTATTAAACAGTTATCCTCAACTATACAACCATGAAGCATAACTTTATGACCAATTGTTACATTATCTCCTAAAATAGTTTTGGTATGTACGTCTGTATGAATCATAGATAAATCTTGAACATTTGTATTTTTACCAATTATTACTTGGTTTACATCAGCTCTTAAAACACAGCCAAACCAAACAGATGAATTTTTACCAATCTTAATATTTCCAATAACATCTGCGCTAGGTGCAATCCAAGCTGTTTTATCTATTTTTGGATAAAATTCTTTAAATTTCATAATCATATTTATATCCTATTATTTTAAATTAAAGGCTGTAAAATAAGGTAAAAAACTTATTTCACTTTATATTCTAAAATTATTGCTTCAGAATAATTAGGTACATCATCATACGTAAATATTGCATAATATTTATTTATATCTTTTGATCCAAAATCATCAAAAGTATAATTATCACTTCCAGCATATATTTTTTGTCCATCATGTGTTGAAAAAGGAGCTCTAAATGCATTTTTAATAACTTTAACGCCTTTAAAAGCTTTGTGATCAGGATTATTCCAAGTAATCTTAAGTTTCCCATCTTCAGTACTTAATTTTGCATTTATTACTTTTGGAACTGAAAATCTTCTTTTGGGAATATGTTCTAGGATAAGTTTAGGAGTAAGTTGTGCATTTTTTATCTCCCAAGTTACAAATTTATTTTTCATAGATTTTTTTGATGATGTTGGTTTTAAAACAAAAGCAACATTTGATTTATTTTTGAATTTATCATTTAAAGTTATTTCAGAAAAAGTATCAAAAACAAAGTATTGAGTTTGATTATTTTTTAGTTCAGTAGCAGAAACATCAAAACCAATATTTTCTATTATTTCTCTATTTTTTATACTTTTATAATCTTTATTAATTTTTTCATCTACAAACTCCAAGTGAAATCTAATATCATCTTTAATATATATTTTTGTTGAATTGAGTTCAAAATATGCTTGAGTTATAACAGTATCTTTATATGAAGGTAAAGAAGACAAATCAAATTCAAAAGTTGAATAAATAATTGAGCCATCTTTATCATAACCTGAAATAATTTCATCTTCTCTAACATTTTGTTTACATATTGTATTTACAGATTTTGGATATAATTTTGTAATCGTTGGTTTGACTGTAAATGTAAGCTCTAATCTTGGTCTATATGAAAGTCCATAACCATATTTGCCATAACCAATATCCCATTGCATCATTTGTCTAGTTCTACCAATTATTAACTCTTTTGGTCCTTCAACTCTTAATACAATTTGATCATTAACTATTGATTCTTTTAAATAGTCACACTCAATTCCAGATAAATGCCAATCTCTCCATATACCTTGTGTTAATTGATGAGACTCTGTAGGGCGTCCTATATATTTAATAATATCCATATTTTCTACATCATCAAAGTTTGTAATATCACCCATATTTTCTTGATTTACAAGTCCAATATTCCATTCTCCATATTTTTCAATAGTAGCAGATACTCTATTTATTGGATATAGGTTTATAGCCGCTGATTTAATTAAAGCTTCAATAGGCAATGATTTTAGATTTATTGTAATAATTGCATATGATACACCATGATTTTCATCAACTCCAACAAAAAGAGAGTTTAATCCAAAATGTTTATTATTATTATTTAAGTTCTCAGCAACATATCCTGTTTCTTTTGAACTTGCATAATATGTTCTACTAAATTCATCATAATCAGGTTTAGTTCGTACTTTAATTTGTGGATAGAAAGGAGATTTTTCACTAGTTTTTTTATTTACAACTCTGATATTGAAATAATAATCTTTATTTGAAACCAAATTTATATCACTAAACTCTAAACTTTTAGTTTTAGCAATTAAGTTTGATGAGTTACAAAAAGATTTATCCTTTAAACTTCGATATATTTCGAAGAAAATATCACTATTTGCTTCATATTCCCATTCTAAATCTACATGATTTGAACCAATTTCAGTAATTTGAAACGATTTTACTCTATAAACTGAGTTTCTCTTTGAATAATTAGGCACTTCTTTAACAGCAGCTAGTAGGGCAGGGATATGCTCTCTTAAATGTTCATTCATATCATCCATGTAATCAGAAATATTTCTAGTTCCTACTTCTACAACAGCTGAAATAATACCTCTTGAATAATAAAATTCTCTTCCACTTCCTGAAATTAACCTAGTAGGTGGTTTTCCTTGATGAATTCCATATTCACGTCCTGAAATTTTTCTTATCTCTTCTGCCATATTTGCACAAAGAGTATTCATATCAGTTGTATCAATAGTATCTTCATGCCTAAAATCATGGGCAGGGAAAAATACATTGCCTTGTGAATGATAATCAAGTGCAATCGAGATGTTTTCATGACTTTCAACAAAATCTTTTAAGGCACAGCTTTCAGGCTCAGAAAAAGGTTCGGAACCTCCATAAACATTTGAGGTTGTTGATATAGATTTTACATAGCCAATTGGAAAATTTCTATTTAAATCTACTCCATAAGAACCATCTATATTTACTCTTCTATTTTTTCTCCAAAAAGAGAAATGCTTTCTTGAGTACTCAAAGCCATCTGGATTTGCACATGGAACCATATAGATAGTTGTTCTTTCAAGATATTTTTGTAAGATTGGATCTGTTTCTAGATTTTCTAAAATATACTTTGTAAATTCTATTGCTAATTCATGCCCAATCCACTCTCGTGCATGAATAGTACCAGTAAAAAAAAGTGCAGGATTTTTATCTGCACTTTTAATATTTTTTGTAATTGTAATTAAATTTATATCTCTTTTTTCCCATGTTTGTCCGATTGACTCTACTTTAAAGTATTTTGGGAACTTTTTTTCATATTCTTTAAAAATTTCTGTAGATTCATCATATGAACGATAAAGTTGTTTCAAAATTTATTCTCCTATTTTAAATCTTGATTTTAATTGTAGTAGCTTATTATCTCCTATGCCATCAATCTCTTTAAATTGATCTAAATTATCAAAATCATTGTTTTTATTTTTATAATCTGTAATAGTTTTTGCAAGTTTAGCACCAATGCCTTTTGTTTTCTTTAAAACTGATTCATCAGCTTTATTAATATCAATTCTCATATCATCAATATTTTCATCCCAAATATTTAACATTTGTTTATCAATTGATTCTATTTCTAATAAGTCACTTGAATCTGTAATAAAATTGTCTTTTACATATTCTTGAATCTCTAAGGCTAACTCTTCTTCCATTCCATGAAGTGTCATAATATCAGTTAATGTAGCATTATTAAAGTTTAATTTATAAACTTCTATATAATCTTTTGTATTCTTTGTTTGTATATCTTCTAATTTAACATGCATAGGTAAATCTTCGTACTTATACTCTTTAGGATAATCACTCGCATCATTTAACAATGTTTTTTCCATATCAAAAGAGTCATCTTTTTCATTTATAAAAAATGCTCCATCACATGATGGTTTGTATTTACTAAATCCAATATGTCTCATTGTTCTTAATAATGAAGGATCAATTTTACCTAATTCTTCCCATGAAAATAGAGGAATATGAGGCATTGGAAATTTTCCATTTGAGAAGTCCCACATTAAGTATTGACCAATCCAATCTCTAATATAAGGAAAAGCTGCGAAAGCAGTTGCACACTCTAAAATATAAAGTTTGTTATCTTTAGCATCAATGGCAATATCACAAGCCCAATACTCAGCTTTTGCAGCTTTAGAAGATTTAACTGCAAGCTCTAAAGCATTCATAGGTACATTTTCATATGACATTGTACCACCTTGAGAGGTATTTGTAATCCACTTTCCATCTTTTGTAAATCGCCAAAATGCACAGATTGGTTTATGACCGATTAACATAATTCTTAAATCACCTGAGTATTTTAAATCAATACCATCTTGAGTATAAATTGGATCATATTTCTTTTTTTCTAATAATTCATAAGCTTCTTTATAATCATTTGCTTTATGAACATAATAACCACCATAATTTGATGGTCCGTAACTTTTTTTGATAATTTGAGGATAAGTAGCTTTATTTTTTAAATACTTATATGCCTCTTTTTTATTATTATGAAAAATCATTGTTTTTGGAATTGCAATATCATGTTTTTCACAAAATAGAGTAACATTTTCTTTTGATTTATTAGAAAATTGTGTCTCTAATGAAGGAACAAATCTAACATTTGGAAGTTCTTTGGAAATCTCTCTAAATGTTTCATAAGCTGTTGCTGGAATATTTCCTATTAAAACATCGATTTGCTTTGCTTTTACTTCATTAATAAATCTTCTTTTATCTCTACCCCAATGGTAAGTTACAGTTTCAATTTTATTAGGCCAACCTTTTAAGTTAGAGTGATCAAAAAATCTTAATACATAATCAAGATATAAAAATCCTACTTTTGGTAATTTATTCATATATATCTCCTCCTATAATATATTAATCAACTTTTATTACTAAAACAGAATAAAAATTGTATATATTATTTATGTTTGTATTAAATTTAATTTGTTAAATTTTTTTACAATTCACTGTTAATTACATCATTAAATAATCAGCAATACCCTAAAATATGGTCATTTAGCTAAAAGAGGCGCTAAGGCTAAAAAAATCTTATATTTAGCCTCAGGTCGTGCAAAATTTAGATGATTTATAACCATAATAAACCTTATGATCCAACTCTTGTATTTGTAGCACATCCTTAGTCTTAATTTAGATGTAATTAACAGTAAGTTGTAAAAAAACTCAAACAAATAATTTAATACTATAAATTGGCAATTATATAAAAGCCAATACCTTTTTACTTGTTTACGATGAAATAAATTTCATCTTTAAAATACTATTTTTCATAGTACTTTAAAGATAAAACCTAAAAGTATGCACTTTTTAAATTTTACCTTTTATTCAAGCTCTTTTTTACAGGAAGGCTTATTAATTATTTTTTTAGTAATTAAATCAACAATTAGCTCAATTTTTTTATTATTAAAATTTAAGCCCATTTTTTCCTGTTCTGGTGTAGCGAATGCTGGTATACCATTTACTTCCAATACTATATACTCCTCTTTCTTTCTATCATATATAATATCAACGCCTGCAATATCTAACCCTGTAACTTTAGTAGCTTTTAGTGCCAATTCAATTACTTTGTCATTTGGCTCTCTTGCAAATACACTTCCCCCGCTTGTTACGTTGGTTCTCCAATCTGTTCCACTAGCTTTTCTTCCATAACATCCAACAAATTGATTATCTACTATATCAACTCTAAAATCAGTATTATCATAATCAATAAATTTTTCAACATAAAAGTATCTTAAATCCATTTGATTTAAAAAAGGCATTAACATATCTAGTGTTTCTTGATTTTCAATTTTTGTAAGTCCTACACCACCCCAACCATCAGTTGGTTTATAGACCATTTTATTCCATTTTTTCATGATAGTTTTTAAATGATGTGTATCATCTCTATGGCATAATTTATAATCAGCAGTTTGAATATGATTTCTTCTTAGTAAAAAGGATGTTTGAAATTTATCTTCTGTTAATTCTAATGAATCAAAAGAATTAATCATTGGAACTACATGATTTAAAGCTTTATATAAATACATTTGGTATTGTGTTTGTTCCCCTGCGTTATAAGAGAAAAAGAGATCTAATTTATCTAGTTTAATGTCATTATATAAAATATGACTATTTTTGGCAATTGCATATCTTAGATTTACATTTGTTAGGACATCAATTTTTTTCTCTTTTAGTTTTTTGATAATCTGTTCTTGTATCTTATCGCCTCCACCATTTTGGTAAAGCCACATACCTATTTTTGCCCCCATACTCTCTCCTACTTTTGAGTTTACTATTAATTTTTTTAAATTATTTATGCTTCATTTTTTTGGTAATATGTTAAAATTTTTGTCATCATATTTATTCTTTTTTCAAAAGAACTTTTTAAAGCTCTCTCTTTTCTTGTATGATCTCCATCTCCATAAGGACCAAAGCCATCAATCGTAGTAACTCCATAACTTGCAACTATATTTGCATCACTTACTCCACCTCTTTTTTCTGTTGGAATATTTTCTAAAGTTAGTTTTTCAAAAAAACTTATAAGTTCTAATTGTTTATTGTTTTCTTGCATTACTCCTCTTTGAATAATTCCATTTAAATGAGATTTTGAACCATCAACATAAGAATTTTTTGTAATATTCTCTACTTCTTTCATAACTCGATTTTGTTCATCAACTGTATCAAATCTAAACTCCATTATCATAGTACATTTAGGCGAGACAGTATTAATTCCAATACCACCTTCGATCTTCCCTACATTTACAATGGTACCTTTTCCAAAATCTATAAGTTTAGAGTATTTTTGTAGTTTTATTGCAGCTTCAAGATTTGCATTTATGCCTTTTTTATATGAAGTTCCTGAATGAGAAGCTTTTCCTTCAACTGTAATAATATAGCGTCCAACACCTTTTCTTGATGTTACAACTTCTAAATTTTTACCTGCTGCTTCAAAAACAAAACAGTAATCATAATTTTTTGCAATAGATGATGTAATTTCTTTAGAATCATCACTTCCAGTTTCTTCATCAGAAACAAGTAAAAAATCTATGTTAAATAATTTACCAGTTATTTTATAGGTATTTCTAAGTGCTTGAAGAGCTACAATATTACCACCTTTCATATCACAAACTCCAGGACCATAAATCCATTCTTCATCTTCTTGATATGTTTCAAAGTAGCCTTTTGGGAAAACAGTATCATTATGTCCTAATAAAAGTATTTTTATTCCATCTTTTTTTGGAGTTTTAAATAGTAAATGATCTCCTAAAAGTTCTCTTTTATAAGTGGTAGTTTTAAATCCTATTTCTTGAAGCCATGTTGTCATTATTATTCCAACATTATCAATTCCTGATTTATTTTGTGTGTATGAGTTTACATTAATAATTTTTTCTAAATCTTTTAAATAGTTCATAATATTCCTAGTAAAAATATTCTAAAATTTTACACTTTATGACTAGTAATTAAGAAAGCATCTTGGGACACTATCTTATTTTGATGTAATTATTATTACATAATATTTCATAATTAATTCTTTAATGTTATAGGAATATATAAAAAGTTTTTTAATCATAGTATAAATTATGAGAAAAAGGAATTAAAATTTAACTTTTCCTTTTTTAATTTCTTTTTTCTAAAGCAAGTTTAAAACCTAGTACTATTAAAATAGTACCGCTCATATCTCTTTGATATATGATATAGCAACCCTAATAGGACACATTTTTTATAATTCCTAATCAAGCATTTCATTTCGTAACATAAAATTAATGTCTTCAAATCTAGCAAGAGATAAATTTCCTAAATAACTATGATTTCTTGTTCTATTATAATAAAATTCTATATATTCAAAGATCTCTGCTTTAGCTTGCTTTTTAGTATAAAAGTCATATATGAGTACTCTTTAAGTGTATAGAAATGTGAAATATTTCATGTTTTCTTAATACAATTAAACATTAAAACGAAAGTGCATTATATCGCCATCCTGAACAATATAATCTTTTCCTTCTAGTTTTAATTTTCCAACTTCTTTACACTTAGCTTCTCCACCTAATTCTACAAAGTCATTATATGCTATTACTTCAGCTTTTATAAAACCTTTTTCAAAGTCATTATGAATAACAGCAGCTGCTTGAGGAGCTTTAGTTTCTTTTTTTATAGTCCATGCTCGAACCTCTACTTTACCAGCTGTAAAATAAGATTGAAGCCCTAATTTATCAAATGCTTTATGAATAATTTGTTCTAATCCTGACTCTACTACACCTAAATCAGTTAAAAATTCTTGCGCTTCATCTTCTTCAAGACCTATTAATTCTTCTTCAATTTTCGCACATAAAACAATTACATCTGCATTAACAGCAGTCGCATGTTCTTTAACTATAGTTACATAGTTATTTCCACCATCACTTAGTAAATTTTCATCAACATTTGCTCCGTAAATAACTTCTTTATTTGATAAAAATCTCAATTCTTTATCAAGTTCTTCAAAGTTTTTATCTTCTTTATTTTCAAATGTTGAAACTGGTTTTAATTCTTTTAAATGAAATAAAAGTGCACTTGCAATAACTAATTTAGAAGCAGCTTTTTTGTCAAATTTTGAATCTTTTTTTAATCTATCACATTTTTTATCAAGTTGTGTAATATCAGCATAAATTAATTCAGTCTCAATAATCTCAATATCTCTCATTGGATTAATATCACCTTCAACATGTACAACATTTTCATCTTCAAAACATCTAACTAGATGTAAAATAACTTCAACTTCTCTGATAGTAGATAAAAATTTATTTCCTAAACCTTCACCTTTTGAAGCTCCTTTTACTAAACCTGCAATATCAACAAAATCAATAGTTGAATGTTGAATTTTATCAGGACTAACAATTTTTGCTAAAGCATCTAATCTTTTATCAGGAACTGGAACAATAGCTTTATTTGGCTCAATAGTACAAAATGGATAATTTTGTGCCTCTGCATTTTGAGCTTTTGTTAAAGCATTAAAAGTTGTTGATTTTCCTATATTTGGTAGTCCTATAATTCCTACACCTAATCCCATTATAATCCTTTTATTATATTCTATAATCTTTATTAATATCCCTCAAAGTCCATTGATAAGAACCTTCTCTTCTATTATACTCTAAATAATATTTTACAATTCAAAACAATAATACTAAATAAGGACTCAATATTTTGATATTTAAAACAAAATCTAAAAGACTTCCAACAAAAGAAGAAGAAATCTTTTTTAAGTACATTATAAATGAAAAAGGTAAAGAAACAAATAAAGTGTTTATAATTCGTTATAGAAAAAATCATAAAGATAAATTAAAAATTATTGGAAATATTCACAAGGTATAAAAATTAATAAAATAAAAAAACATATGAAATTCATATACTTTCAAGGGAGTGTTGTCAAGTTTCACCACGTTGTACCATTTCAAAAGCAATATGTTGAAACACATCTGGTAAAATCTTAAATATTTCAGGTTTCGTTTGAAACCAACTTTGAACTGCATCAAATGGAGTTCTAACTTTTAATTCTTTTTTTAAAGAACCATGTCTTCTATTGAAGTTGTAGTATATCAAAAATTTATTTAAATCTTTTTTAACATCATCAATATTGTCATACTCTTCTGCTTTAATTGTAGCATTTTTAATAGTTCCGTTTACTCTTTCTACCATTGCGTTAGTTTGAGGTGTGTATGGAGCTGTTAGCCTATGTTCTATCTCATCATCTTTACACTCTACATCAAACTTATGATTACCACTTACAAAACCTTTTCCTCTTGCCCATTTGTCTGTGAACTCTAATCCATTATCTGTTAAAATATGTGTTAAGTAAAATGGAAAAAATTCTTTACATTCTTTTAGAAAAGATACTGCATTTGCTGCTGTCTTATTCTCATACACTTTATAGTAAAGTAGCCTTGTAGCCCTGTCTATTGCTACAAATAGGTAATATTTTTGCTTGTCAAACTTTGGTAAATAAGTTACATCTATATGTAAATAACCAGGCTCATACTCTTTGAACTTTTTAGCTTTTTCTTTTTGCTCTTGTGGAACTCTATTTATATCAAAGGCTTTTAAAGTACGATAAACATTACTTCTATTTGCATTTGGAATAATATCAACGATTGTATCTGCTAAGTCATCTAACTCCATCCAAGTCATTGTTCTGACTACTTTAATTAACTCTTTTTCTAAAGGTGTTAGAGCATAATGGATTCTTTTTGGTCTTGAACTTTTATCATTTAAAAAATCTCTATTTTTATGCTTGGCGATAGTTTTAACATTCACATTATAATTATTTGCTAATTCAACATTTGTTAAATTAGATTGTTGTATTATTTCTCTTACATGCTAGTTTGTTCTGGCATTAGAGTGATAGACTTGTGGCATTTTTAAAATCCTTATTTGCTGTAAAGATTTTACAATTATGTTGTTAAGCTATCGCTTTCTTATTTATGTAACTAGGCAACCATAACGTGGTGAAACTGGACAAGTGTAAATATAACTGTGTAAACCTTAAAAATAAAATTTATTGGATAAAATATCCAGTAAATCAATTTTAAGGATTTACATTATGGCAATATTAAATTTAGAAGAATTAAAGAAACAAATAAAAGATGGTACTTTTACAGGTTTAGAATCATTAGAGAATGAATTTAAATCAATGTTAAAAGAAGTTTTACAAGAAACTGCACAAGAAGAATTAACTTCACACTTAGGTTATGAAAAGAACCAAATCTCAAAAAACACAAACTCAAGAAATGGTTATAACAAAAAGAAACTCAATTCCAAATATGGTCAAGTTGATTTAGAAATCCCAAGAGACAGAGATTCTAGTTTTGAACCACAACTAATAAAAAAAAGAGAAACAATTCTTGAAGGAACTCTCAATTTAATAATATCACTTTATGCCAAAGGCATGAGTGTAAGGGATATTCAATTACATCTTGATGATTTATATGGATATGAACTTTCAGCAGAAACAATATCTAATATGACTAATAAAGTATTAGAACTTGCAAAAGATTGGCAAAATAGAGCTTTAGACCAAATGTATCCAATCATTTTTATGGATGCAACTATTCTTAAAATAAGAATAGATAGAGTTGTTAAAAATGTAGCTGCTTATATTATGCTAGGAATTACAGCAGAAGGTAGTAAAGAAATAATAGGAATTTGGATTGGTAATAATGAAACTAGTAAATATTGGCTCTTCTTACTTAATGAAATTAAGAACAGAGGAGTTGAAGATGTTCTTATCTTTGCCATAGATGGTCTAAATGGTTTTAATGAAGCGATACAAGCCAATTATCTTAAAGCAGAGATACAGTGATGTATCGTGCATCAAATTAGAAGCTCATTAAAGTTTGTTTCTTAAAAAAGACAGAAAAGCAATTGCAAATGATTTAAAATCAGTTTATACTGCTATTTCAGAAGAACATGCCTTAGAAAACCTAAATGAATTTCACGATATTTGGGGAGAAAAATACCCTCATATCAAGCAATCTTGGCTAAATCATTGGGATGAATTAGCTACTTTTTATAAATATCCAGAAGCTATTAAAAAGCTAATTTATACAACAAATCCAATAGAATCACTTAATTCAACAATTAAAAGAAAGACAAAATCAAAAGGATCTTGCCCAACAGTAGACTCAGCTTTTAAGGTAATGTATTTATCAACTAAAGAGGTTCAAAATAAATGGAAAAGGTCAAGAGTTAGAAATTGGTCAGAGATTTATCCTCAACTATGTATATTTTTCAGCGAAATTATGGAAAAATATACAAAGTAGTTAGAGGATAATTGGTTGGTTTACACAGATGAGTTTACACTCTCACTTTCAATTTAATTATAAAAGTTTAGGGAACCTCTAAAAATACATTCTCACTATCTGTGGTAGTGTTCAATATTCTATTATACGAGATTTTTGAACAGTCCCTTTCATTACTTTACATAGTTTACTAACTCTATAGATTAAACTATGTTTTTTAATAAAAAAGTATTTTAATTTATGTGGCTTGCAAAGTACACCGCTGCCTTTTTTAGAATGTCTCTCTCTTCTGTAACTCTTTTTAACTCTTTTTAACTCTTTTTAATTTCTACATCTTTTAAATCTGTTATTTGATGTTTTTGTATTGCTTTTGGAGATTCTAATTGTTTAATCCAATTGCGTAATGAATCTTTATTTACTCCAAGTCTTAGAGCTATTTTTCTTATTCCATAGCCATTTTTGATAACTTGATTTACTGCTTCTATTTTAAACTCTTCTGTATATTTCATTCTTCCCATTTTTAAGCCTTTAATTAACTTAAAATGATCTAAATCATTATTACATTAATTTACTGAATTAATATTTGTTTATTTTTAGGGGGTCATTCCATATTGCAAGTATTGGTTCATTGACGTGCTTATCGACTTTTTTCATTATACAACCAGTTTTTTATCCAATTATAATTAAGAAGATCTATTTACTTTGATTACTTTACACATTAATTTTATACTAAAATTCTTTTTATATTTGAAAATCTAGGCATATCTTATAGAGTTTCTTTTGCAAAGTATGCTCTTGCTTTTTTTAATATATCACGCTCTTGTTTTAATATTCTATTTTCACGCTTCAGACGTTTATTCTCTTCATCTAAAGACTCAGTAGAACTGGACGTCCTCAAAACTCTGGTTGGTATATTATGTTTTTTTATACGCAGTAAGCAAACAGCATAATGTCTTCTCATTTAAATCTAAATCTTGTGCTACTTTTACAACACTTTCATTATTATTTAAAATTAACTGTACGGTGGAATCTTTGAATTCTTTACTGTATTTATTTTTTCTCATGTGTAGCCTTTATTAGTTTATTTTAAGTCAGAATTGTTTAATTTCTGTGTCTTGATTTAGGTTACCACACTAGTTTTTGTAGGGATATTATAATGATACAAATTTAAAATTAAACACAAAACTGAATACCTCATCATAATAAGAATTAATATTTTAAATGCTGTTTTTAATTCTCTTTCGTATTTCAATATTCTAATATCTTTTTAAATAAAGTTTTTATTATTTAAATTCTTTTTAAAAATATTAAAAGATTTTTCTTCTGAAGGTTCATTAAATTTATCAACTGTTGCAAGTGCATTTATAAATAAAATTGATTCATCAATAATAATTTGAAAAATAGAATACAATGGAACTTGCACTATAGATCCAAAATTTTCACTACCAAATCCTGCTTCAAAATATAGATAATCTTCATCAATCTTAATAGTTGTATACGTGTAATTTGATAGAATAAATAGTGGAAATTTAGCAAATGTTGAATGCGTTACAGAAGGAAGTTTTGGAAGGAACTTTAAAGCATCAATATTCGCAGTTATTGCAAACTCTTGATTTTGTTCTAATAGAAAGTTAATTGTATCTTTAATTTGTGTGCACATTAATTCTTTATACTTTGTATTATTTATAATTTTATTAATCATTTTTAGCCCTAAGTTCAATTTGATTTAATATTATATCTTAGAGCCACTTGCAAATTCACAAAAAAGCTCATAATTTAATTTATTTTGTTCAAAAAAGTTGAAATCTAATTTCAGATAAGTTATAATTTTATACCATAAAATTTAACAGAAAAGAGATTCAACTTATGACAAATATTTTACCAAAATTATCTACAAACCTATCTAAAATGTGGACTAAAATTCTAAACCTTGAAAATTGTTTATTTCTTGAAATAAAAGAACAATTAGGAACATTAAGTACCAAAGAAGAGAAACTAATAAAGATTTTAGACTTTGCTCAAATTGAAAAGAATGTAACAGTTGTAACGATTACAAATACACCAAAAGACAGAGAAGAGATAGCAAGAGCAATGATTGCTAAATCTGTTTACAATATGCAAACAACAAGAGATTTAATTGATAGACTTCATAGCGATAGAGTATTACGAGTATTGTGTGGATGGAGGTATAAAATAGATATTCCAAGTGAAGCTAAATTTAGTAGGGTATTCAAAGAATTGAGTGATTTACAAATAGCTCAAAAAACTCATAAAAAGTTTGTTAATGAATATTTATCGGATACAGTTTTTATGTACAATGCAACAGATGCTGCTATGATACCACTTAGAGAAAAACCTGTAAAGATTGAGAAAGAAGAAAAGCCTAAAAATAAGGTCGGACGACCTAAGAAAGGTGAAAAGAGAGAGCCTGTAAAACCAAAGATTTTAGAACTACAAAAAGAGATGAAAACTACTAAAAAGATGTTATCTTTAGTATCTACTGTTTGTGGTGTTGGTGTCAAACAAAATTCTAAAGGTAACAGAGAGATTACAATAGGTGGTAAACTTCATATTAGTGCAGCAGATGGAGATATACCAATAGCAGCATTCTATTCAGGTGCAAATGTTCATGATAGTTCAGTAGCACTTCCACTTATCAATGAAACTGGTAAAAGAGTGATGTATCTTCGTGATTTACTTGATGCTTGGTATGACAGCGATATAATTAGAGAGTATTCTGAAAAACTAAATCATAAACCAATTATAGATATAAATCCCAAGAACTCAAAAGAATTAAAACAAAAGATTCAACTTATCAAAGATGAAAAAGTAAAATTTGAATTTTTAAATTTACCTAAATCATCAGATGAACACCACTACAATCAAAGAAGTATGGTTGAAAGAGTAAATAAATATTTAAAAGATGACTTTGGATGTAATACAATTTATTATCAAGGAGCTACAAAAGTAGCTTCTGTTTTATCATTTGGAATTTTATCTGTTTGTATTCATCAAAGTTTAAAACTCATTACATGACTTTTATTAAAAATAATAGAAAAATCTTCAATTTTATAGTCAAAATCATAAAGTATGGAGAAAAAATATGATTTTTTAAGAAATTTACTAAATTTAGTGTAAACTACGCAAAGAAAAATAAATAATCATTTTTTTAAAACTAAAAGTGATGAAAATAAAAAATTAGCTATTGAGTATTATTGAATTTGCAAGTGGCTCATAAGATTGAGATTTTAAAAAACTCACGTCTTTTCATCACTAATACCCAGCCATAATATTATCAACATCTTTCCAAGAAAGTTTTGATTTATCATTTCTTTTGAACATATTATAAACATAACGCGCAAACATATCTGTTTCGATATTTACTTTTGTTCCAACTTTATACTTAGTAAAAAGTGTATTTTTAATTGTATAAGGAATAATAGTAAGTCTAAAACTATCTTTTAGTATTTTATTTACTGTTAATGAAACCCCATCAATAGCAACACTACCTTTAGGAATAATATATTTAATATACTCTTTTGGTAAAGCAATAAAAAAATCAGTAGAATTTCCATTGCCTTGAATTTTAGTAATTTCACCTAAACAATCAACATGACCTTGAACAATATGACCTTCAAACCTATCACCCATCATCATTGCAGCTTCAATATGAACTTTTCCACGATAATTTTCCATTGCTAAAACTGTTTGTGACTCAGGAGATAAGTCAACACTAAAAGTATCACTACTTACCCTTACGACTGTTAAGCACGCACCATTAATAGCAATAGAATCACCGATTTTAGGAGAGTATTTAGCTTTAAGTGTTAAAAAATTACTTTTAAAACTTAAAACCTCAGCCATTTCACGAATTAATCCTGTAAACACATAAATCCTTTATAAAAATTATAATAAAGTTCAAAATATTTGCTATAATACCAAAAAATTATTGAGAAGCTAATTTTTATTCTTTTTACACAACTGTCAATCAAATTAAAACACTTTTCAATATAAATAAAATAAATTAAAAATATCAAAAAGTTGATTATATAACTTTTTTTGGAGAAGATATGAGTTACGATATTATAGTTGTTGGTGGAGGACACGCTGGAATAGAAGCCTCTTTAGTAGCAGCAAGAATGGGTAAAAGAACTCTACTAATTACAATGCTAGTTGAACAAATCGGAGCTGCATCATGTAACCCTGCCATTGGTGGTCTTGCAAAAGGTCATCTTGTACGTGAACTAGATGCAATTGGTGGAGAAATGGGACTATGTACTGATGCAACAGGTATTCAATTTAGAATATTAAATGCCTCAAAAGGTGCGGCAGTTCAAGGAAGCCGAGCTCAAATTGATATGGATAAATATAGAGAGTATATGAGACAAGTTTGCCATAATACTACTAATTTAGAAGTTTATCAAGATGAAGTATCTTCATTAATTGTAAAAAATGAAAATGAAGTTTATGGAATAAATACTAAACTAGGTGAAGAGTTTTTTGCAAAAAAAGTAATAATCACAACGGGTACTTTTATGAAAGGACTTATTCATATAGGTCAAAAAACTTATGAAGCAGGACGAGCTTGGGAATTTCCATCTTCAACTCTATCAACTCAATTAAAAGAGTTAGGCTTAAATGTAGGACGACTTAAAACAGGAACTCCTGCAAGAATTGATGCAAACTCTATTAACTTTGATCTTATGGAAGCACATGGAGGAGATGAAAAACCAACTCCTTTTTCATTTAGAACTAATAAAGCTAAATTCAATCCTACACAATTTCCCTGTTATATTACATACACAAACTTAAGAACTCACGATAAAATTTCTAGTAACTTCGATAGAGCACCTCTTTTTACAGGACAAATAAAAGGAAGTGGTCCTAGATACTGCCCAAGTATTGAAGATAAAGTAAGTAGATTCTCTGAACGTGAAAGACATCAACTATTTTTAGAACCACAAACTGAGATGTGTACAGAATACTATATAAATGGTCTTAGTACTTCTATGCCAATTGATGTACAAAAAGATATGATTCGCTCTATTAAAGGTCTTGAAAATGCGAAAATAGTTCGTTATGGTTATGCAATTGAGTATGATTATGTTGATCCAACAGAATTAAAACATACCTTAGAAACTAAAAAAATCAAAAACCTTTATAATGCAGGACAAATTAATGCAACAACAGGCTATGAAGAAGCTGCAGCACAAGGTTTCATAGCAGGAATTAATGCTGTATTAGCAATTGATAAGAAAGAACCTTTTATACTAAGACGAGATGAAGCCTATATTGGTGTTTTAATTGATGACTTAGTTACAAAAGGAACAACAGAACCATATAGAATGTTTACTTCAAGAGCAGAATATAGACTTCTTTTAAGAGAAGAAAATGCTGATTTAAGATTATCAAAATATGGTCATGAGTTTGGATTAATTAATGATGAAACATTAAAAAAAGTTGAACAAAAAAGAAAAGTTTTAGAAGATGCAGTTGCTTTTATGTCAAGACAATGGTTTACTTCAAAAAAAGAGAACCTTGACCTTCTTGAGTCTTTAGGTGAAGATAAAATAAAAGATAAAGTTCTATTAATCGATATAGTAGGAAGACATACAGTTACAAAAGAAAAATTCGATGCACTTGTTCCAAGTTTTAAAGATATAGAAGATTATCTAAAAGAACAAATCATAATAGAAGCAAAATATTTCAGATATATCACAAAACAACAAAAACAAATTGATAAAATGAAAAGAATGTTAAAATTAAAAATTCCAGATAATTTTGATTTTAAATCAATTCCAGGTTTATCAAATGAAGTAGTAGAAAAACTAGAAAAGTTCCAACCACCTACACTTTTTAATGCAAGTAAAATCTCAGGAATTACCCCTTCAGCTCTTGATATTATTCATATGTATATAAATGTAAAAAGTAAAAAAGTAAATTTAACTAAGAAGTAAATGATAAATAGTAATACTAATTAATTTTTCTGCATAAGTACAACTTATAATAGTTTATGCTAATTATAAGTTGTATTTATATAAAATAAGAAAAAATATTCTAGGACTTATAAAATGGAAGAAAAAAGTATTAAGTTAAAGAAAACTTCTTATAGAATAAAAAGATATTATGTTTATATATTAGCAACTATTACATCATTAGTTTTACCTTTTATTACAATTGGTGGAAATCATATATTTTTATTATCATTTGATAAAAAACAGCTTCATTTAATGGGAATTGCATTTGATATGCAAGAATTGTATATGATGCCATTTTTATTAATGTTACTATTTCTTGGTATTTTTGCAGCTACGGCTATTGGTGGAAGAGCTTGGTGTGGGTGGGTCTGTCCACAAACAATATTTAGAGTTGTTTATAGAGATTTTATAGAGAGTAAACTTTTAGGTTTACGAAGAATTAAAAATAAACAAAAAGAACCAAACTGGGAAAAAGCCGAAAATATATCTAAAAAAATAATTGCAATTGTACTTTGGTCAGCTCTATCTTTAATAGCTGCATCTAATTTAATTTGGTATTTTGTTCCTCCTGAAGACTTCTTCGCTTATTTACAAAACCCTACTGAACATATGCTTTTAATTGGTATTGTACTATCAACTGCTGCTTTTGTTATATATGATGTAATTTGGTTACAAGAAGACTTTTGTGTTTATATTTGCCCTTATTCAAGAGTTCAATCAGTTTTATATGATGATAATACTTTACAAGCTATTTACTCTAACAACCGTGGTGGAAAAATTTATAATGAAGAGAAAGAAAAAATTATCTTTAAAGTAAAAGATTTACCAGAAGAAACAAATGAGTGTACAACTTGTGAAACTTGTGTAACAGTTTGTCCTACTCATATTGATATTAGAAAAGGGCTTCAATTAGAGTGTATTAACTGTTTAGAATGTGTTGATGCTTGTACTACAGTTATGGGGAAACTTGGGAAACCATCACTTGTCCAATGGTCAAGTACTAATGCAATAGAAGATAATATTCCAACAAAAATCATTAGAAAAACAACTATTATGTATGCCGTAATCTTAACTTTGATTATAGGACTTCTTTTTGTAATGGGTGGGAAAAAAGAGTATATGCTTTTAAATGTAAATAAAACAACTCAATTATATAAAATTAAAGAAAATAATGTTGTTGCGAATAACTATCTATTTTTATTCCAAAATACAGATTCTAAACCTCACACTTATGCCTTAGAAATTATTGATAATAAAGATATAGAAATTACAAGATTTAGACCTTTAAGGTTAAGTCCTAAAAAACTTGCAAAAAAAGTTATTGTTTTAAAAACCAATAAATTATTAGTAAATGATAATACAAAAGATACTCCAATTACAATAACTATCAAAGCTTACGCTATTGATGAGCCTGAAAGAATTATTGTATATAGAAAATTAGTATTTATTTTCCCAAGAGCTGACAAATTAAAATAGACTAAAAAAGGAGTTTTATTAGATAAATCCAAGCAAATTTAAAATAGCCACTTTAAAGCACACTAGATAAGTAGTTTTATAATATTGATTAGTGTCCAGTTTCACCACGTTATGGTTGCCTAGTTTCATAAATAAGAAAGCGATAGCTTAACAACATCATAGTAAAATCTTTTTACCAAAAAAGGATTTTAAAAATGTCACAAGCCTATCACTCTAATGCCAGAACAAACCAGCATGTAAGAGAAATAATACAACAATCTAATTTAACAAATGTTGAATTAGCAAATAATTATAATGTGAATGTTAAAACTATCGCCAAGCATAAAAATAGAGATTTTTTAAATGATAAAAGTTCAAGACCAAAAAGAATCCATTATGCTCTAACACCTTTAGAAAAAGAGTTAATTAAAGTAGTCAGAACAATGACTTGGATGGAGTTAGATGACTTAGCAGATACAATCGTTGATATTATTCCAAATGCAAATAGAAGTAATGTTTATCGTACTTTAAAAGCCTTTGATATAAACAGAGTTCCACAAGAGCAAAAAGAAAAAGCTAAAAAGTTCAAAGAGTATGAGCCTGGTTATTTACATATAGATGTAACTTATTTACCAAAGTTTGACAAGCAAAAATATTACCTATTTGTAGCAATAGACAGGGCTACAAGGCTACTTTACTATAAAGTGTATGAGAATAAGACAGCAGCAAATGCAGTATCTTTTCTAAAAGAATGTAAAGAATTTTTTCCATTTTACTTAACACATATTTTAACAGATAATGGATTAGAGTTCACAGACAAATGGGCAAGAGGAAAAGGTTTTGTAAGTGGTAATCATAAGTTTGATGTAGAGTGTAAAGATGATGAGATAGAACATAGGCTAACAGCTCCATACACACCTCAAACTAACGCAATGGCAGAAAGAGTAAACGGAACTATTAAAAATGCTACAATTAAAGCAGAAGAGTATGACAATATTGATGATGTTAAAAAAGATTTAAATAAATTTTTGATATACTACAACTTCAATAGAAGACATGGTTCTTTAAAAAAAGAATTAAAAGTTAGAACTCCATTTGATGCAGTTCAAAGTTGGTTTCAAACGAAACCTGAAATATTTAAGATTTTACCAGATGTGTTTCAACATATTGCTTTTGAAATGGTACAACGTGGTGAAACTTGACAGATTAGAACTAAAAGTTAATAATTTTATCTAACCCAAGAATTACTAAATCCTTTATTTACTGACTATTGATAATGCTTATTTAAATTTGTCGGATTTACCTAATATTTTAGGCAGTATTTTTCATGTCTCTTCTGAATGTAAGGAAAATGCTTGTACAATAAATAAAAAAGATATCGCAAGAATATATAAACCTGATTTAGGGATAAATAGATAAACAGGTTAAAAGAGATATATCTCAACCACAATTATGTGATTGTATAGTTATTAAAAATGATGGAAAGATTCTACTTTTAGAGATTTAATATATGATTAGTTACTAATCATATATTAAAAGAAATAATAAAACAAATTGAAAATGTTTTTAACGTATTAGAAAAGAAAAAAATTAATGTAAATAAATGTACGTTTATTTGTAAAAAATTTAGTGATGCAATGGTTAAGCAGAAATTATTAACTACAAAAATTAAAAAAGTTCCATTAACATATAAAATATTTACAAAAAATGCTATTGAGATTTAAAAAGGATTTATACAAAATGAAAATAGGAATAATCGGAGTTGGAACTGTTGGTACTAGCGTTGCTAATATCTTAAAAGATAATAAAGATATTATAACTGCACGTGCAGGTTGTGAACTTATACCAGTAATTGGTGTTGTGAATAATTTAAATAAATACAGAGATGTTAGCATTGAATTAACAGATGATATAGATAAAGTTTTAAATGATGATTCAATTGATATTATTGTTGAACTTATGGGTGGAGTTGAAAAACCTTTTGAGGTTGTAAAAAAAGCTTTAGCAAAAGGTAAAGCCGTTGTAACTGCAAATAAAGCTCTTCTTGCTTATCACAGATATGAACTTCAAGACTTAGCAGGAGATACACCTTTTGAATATGAAGCAGCAGTAGCTGGCGGTATCCCAATTATTAATGCCTTAAGAGAAGGATTAACTGCAAATCATATTTTATCAATTAAAGGTATCATGAATGGTACTTGTAATTATATGCTTAGTAAAATGATGCATGAAGGTATTAATTATGAAACAATTTTACAAGAAGCACAAGATTTAGGATATGCAGAAGCTGACCCTACTTTTGATGTTGGTGGTTTTGATGCCGCTCATAAACTTCTAATTTTAGGTTCAATTGCATATGGAATTAATGCTAAACCTGAAGATATTTTAATTGAAGGAATTCAAGATATCTCTTCAGAAGATATTGCCTTTGCAAAAGAGTTTGATTATGCGATTAAACTTCTTACAATTGCTAAAAAAAGAGGAAGTGAGATTGAACTTAGAGTTCATCCTGTATTTATTCCAAATAGTGAAATGATTTCTAAAGTTGAGGGTGTTATGAATGGAGTTTCTGTAATTGGAGATAAAGTTGGTGAGACTATGTATTATGGACCAGGGGCGGGTGGAGATGCAACTGCTTCTGCTGTTATTGCCAATATTGTTGATATAGCAAGAAGAGGAAAAGGTTCTCCTATGTTAGGCTTTGAATCTTCTTATGGTGAAGATTTAAAACTTATGTCAAAAGATAAAATTAGAACGAAATATTATTTAAGACTAAGAGTTGAAGATAAAGTTGGGGTATTAGCAAAAGTTTCAACTATTTTAGGTGAAAAAAATATTTCTATAGAGAAATTAATTCAAAAACCTTTAAATAAAACTTGCTCTAATCTTTTATTATCAACACATACATCTGTTGAAAAAGATATTATTTTTGCTTTAAAAGCTCTTGAAGATGCTGGTGCTGTTACTTCTAAACCAGTTATGATTAGAATTGAGAATTAAATTATATGAGCATGGCAATAAGAAAATCAAAACACCTAATAACGGGTGATATTCCAAAACTTATAAAACAAATAGCAATACCTGCAAGTACTGGTATGTTTTTTAATACGATGTATAATGTAGTAGATACATTGTATGCAGGACTTATATCAACACAAGCAATTTCTGCGCTGTCACTCTCTTTTATGATATTTTTTATGATTATTGGTTTAGGATATGGATTCTCTGCTGCAATTACTGCACTAATTGGAAATGCAAATGGAAGAAATAAACACTTTTTAGCAAGTTTATATGCGCATAAAGGTGTTTTATTTATACAAATATTAGCTGTAATTTTTACTATTATTGGTTTTATAATTTCTCCTTATTTATTTAAATTTTTAGGAGCAAGTGGAGTTTATTTAGATATGTCTTTAGAATATACAAATATAATTTTAGCTGGAACTATATTTTTTATGACAAATTTTGCATTAAATGCAATTTTAATATCTCAAGGAGATACTAAACCTTATAGAAACATTCTTATATTTGGATTCTTTGCTAATTTAATACTAAACCCCTTGTTCATATATGGATTTTTGTTTATTCCAGCTATGGGGATAAAAGGAATAGCGCTAGCAACAGTTTTAGTTCAAGTAATAAATGGTTGTTATATGTTTTATAAAGTATTACAAACAAAATTAATACATTTTGAAAATATAAAATATTTTTTACCACATAAGAAAATCTATAAAGATTTAATCTTACAAGGAATTCCATCAAGTATGAATATGCTTATTATGGCCTTCGGTTCAATAATACTAATGTATTTTGTATCTTTATATGGAGTAAAAGCAGTTGCTGGATATGGAATAGGATTTAGAGTTGAACAGCTTATGCTTCTTCCTGCTGTTGGACTTAGTTCAGCAGTATTATCTTTAATTTCTAATAACTTTGGTGCTAAGAAGTATGATAGAGTTCAACAGACTATGAATCTTGCGTTAAAATATGGTTTTTATATTTGTACCTTTGGAATTATTTTTTTATATATTTTTGGAAAACTTATTATTAAACAATTTGATAATGATTTAGAAGTTATAAACTATGGTTTTGAATATATATTGGTAGAAGTTTGGATTTTTTACGCATATGTAATTTTATTTATTTGTGTATCAACACTTCAAGCTATTAAAAAACCTAAAATGATTATATATATTTCACTATACAGACAAATAATAGCAAATTTTTTAGTAGCTTATCTTTTTGTAGTCTATTTTGAACTTGACTATATAGATTTATGGTTTGGAGTTTTAGTTATAATTTATTCTGTAGCTATATTTACTTATATGTATACAAAAAAGATTTTAAAACATCTCTGCATTTAATTTATTTTTAAAGGTTAAAAACTATTAATAATAGATTTTTTTGAGTTAGTCTATTTAAGTTAAAAAGGAAGGTATATTTTATTTATAAGTTCTTCGTGCTCTAAAGAAGCATTTGAACCACAAGTTATTCCTCCTCCACTTTTATAATATAGATTGCCAAGTCTATCTTTTTGTATAAATCTTATCATGATTGAAGATTCTAAAGAAGTACCATCATATACTCCAAAAACTCCAGTATAATACTCTCTATCATAAGATTCAACTTCTTTTAGTATCTCTACTGTTTTTTTCTTAGGACAACCAGTGATTGAACCAGCAGGAAGAAGAGAAGCCAAGATATCCCCAATTTTATAATGCCAAGAAGAGTCCAAATGACCTGAAATTTTTGAAATTACTTGTAAAAGTTTTTTATCTCCTGCATTTATTTTTTCAATATATCTAAACTTATCAACTCTAATTTTATTTGAAACAACGCCTAAGTCATTTCTTAATAAATCTACAACCATAGTATGCTCAGCCATCTCTTTTAAATCACCTAAGATTTTAGCTTGTGCATTTGGAATTTTTGAATCAATTGTACCTTTCATAGGATAAGTACTGATTTTATTTTTTTTAATTTCTATAAATTTTTCAGGAGAGAAACAAACAAATTTATCAAAAAATTTTAATTTAAATTTTGACTGTGCTTTTTCGTATATTTCATCAAGTGAAAAATCTGTTTTAATGTGAGTTTTTGAAGTAAGATTTAATAGATAACTATTTCCAGATTTTATATGTTCTTGAATAATATTAAACTGTTTGTTGTACTCTTCAAATGATAAAGGATACTTTTTTATTGTCTGTTTTTGTGATATTTTTGAAGATACTTTATTATTTATTTCAAATTTGATACTAGAAGATAAATCTTTTAAAGGGTGTACATAAAACTTTGATACATCATAAGATATCATAAAAAAAAATGGCTCTTTTAAAGAGCCATATTTATTGAGTATATTTTTTAGTTTTTTATTCAAATTATTTTATAAGCTTCTTTAGTATTGCCATTCTAACTACAACTCCATTTGTAACTTGTTCTAAAATTTTATTTCTAGGATCTTTTAACATCTCATCACTAATATCAATATTTCTATTTACGGGTCCTGGGTGAAGTAATAAAATATCTCTATCTCTAAAAGTTTCTTTTGTAATACAATAATCTTTTGCATACTCTTGAATTGAAGCAAAAAATATTTCATTATGTCGTTCTAGTTGTGTTCTTAGACTCATAACAATATCTACTTCATCTATAATCTCAGAAATATGATCATATTGTTTATGTTCTGAACTTGCATATTTAAAACAATCAGGTGCTACGAAAGAAACTTCCATTCCAAATCTTGGAAGTAATCTTCTATTTGAACCAGCTACTCGTGAAGTACTAACATCTCCAACAATAGCAACTTTTTTACCCTCAACATCACCATTAAAGTGTTCAATAATAGTAAAAAGATCTAATAAAGCTTGTGTAGGATGAGCATGTTTACCGTCTCCTGCGTTTATAATGGGACAATCAACATGATCAACTAAAGTTCCAGGTAGTCCACATTCACTATGTCTTATAATAATAGCATCAGGTTTCATTGCATTTATAATTGCAACTGTATCAAAAATTGTTTCACCTTTACTTCGTGAACTTGTTCCTACATCAAGTGAGACTATTTGAGCCCCTAATCTTTTTGCAGCTATCTCAAAAGCACTTCTAGTACGAGTTGAGTTTTCAAAAAATAGTGTAACAATAATTTTACCTTTTAAAACATCACTTGTTTCCATATCTAAAAACATTCTAGCATCATCAAAAAGTCTTAAAATTTCCTCTTTTGTAAAATCTGCTGTTCTTATCAAATGCTGCATTTTTATCCTTACTTATTTTAATTTTATCAAAAAGCACCTTAAAGATTTTTAAAGATGGAACCTTCTTTCTAAGTAATATGACAAACATCATCTTTTAAATTTCTATTTTTGGAAGCTAGTGCAATTGTAATAAATACACCTAGTGTTACATAATATACCCAAGTTGGAATAGGAACTGGATCTCCTGTTGCATATGAATGCATACCTGATAAATAAAAGTTTACACCAAAGTAAGTCATTAAGATTGAAGAAAAAGCAACTAATGATGCAGCTGATAGAACAAAAGGAGTATTTAGTACTTTTACAAATCTAAGATGTAAAACAATTATATAAACTATAATTGATATATAAGCCCAAGTCTCTTTTGGATCCCAACCCCAGTATCTACCCCAAGATTCATTTGCCCAAACTCCACCTAAAAAGTTTCCTATAGTAATAGCACTTAAACCTATGATTAATGAAATTTCTGTAATTGCTACTATTGTTTTGATTGTTTCATCTAAGTGAGGTCTATTTTTTCTAAAGATAAACATAATAAGTGTTAGTAAACCTAAAATTGCTCCTAGTCCAAAAAAACCATAAGATGCTGTTAGAATTGATACATGAATAGTTAACCAATATGATTTAAGTACAGGAACTAAATTTGTAATTTGTGGGTCAATTCCAGTTAAATGAGCCGTAAACATAAATATACCTGCAATTATAACTGCTGCACTAAGTGCTAGTAATGATTTTCTAAAAAATACAACTCCAGCAAATACGGCTGACCATGAGATATAAAGTAATGATTCATAAGTATTTGACCAAGGCGCATGCCCTGAAACAACCCATCTAAATCCCATCCCTGCTGTATGTAAGCCAAATAAAGTTGATAATAGTATAAAAAATACTAAAGTTGTTTTTTTAGGTTTTAGTTTAGGATTAAATACAACAATAAAAGCTACTGTTAGCATTATTAAACCAAGTATAATATAAGCAAGTGTGATTTTTGGGAAAACATCAAAATTGTTAAATGTAATCTCTGTTTCTATTTGAGATTTTGATGGTATAATTTTTGCTCCTGCTTTTTCTTGATATTGTACAATCATATCTAAAAAGTTATTTGCCATCTTCCAATTTTCTTCTATTATTGTATTTATAAAACCTCTAATCATAGCTTCTACTGCTGATTGGTTTTTGTCTTTAAATATTTTTATAGCATCTAAAGGTGTATACCATTTATTATTATCATCAGTTCCAAATTGAGGAAACATTCTAAATAAACTACCATTATAAACCATATAGGCGATATTTAATTTTTCATCTAGTTTTATAATATCTCTTTCAAATGTACCTCGTTCATTAGGCTTCATCATCAATGATTTTTGTGCTTCTTTTTGAAGTACATATTTACCATTTTTAAATACTTCTGCAAATGAAATATATTTTCGATTTTTTTCAACACCTACAAGCTTTTTTAATTTAGGTGTTTTTATTTTTATCATTTGTATTTTTCGCCAAATTTCAGGACGTGTAAGCATTCCTAAAATAATTTGATCAGAATTTAATTCAAACATTGAACTTTTAGATGTTAGTTTATTAACTATCTCTTTATTTAAAGTATTAAGTGGCTTCATTCTTCCACCACTACTTTGAACAACAACTCTTGAAAATTTTTGAGCAGTTAAAGTTGATTTATCTTTAAAGTTTTCTAAATAAGCACTTATATTATTCTTTGTAATATTAACATTTAAAGTATTAGTTGTCGCGGCTTCTAAATTACTTGAACTAAAAGCAATTAAAAGTACAGTGATATAGGCAGCTGCATTTCTAGAACTTACATATTTAGTTAATCTCCAAAACCTTGATTTTTTATCAAAAAGATTTACAATAAGACCAAGTGTTAATAAAAAGTATCCTAAGTATGTTGGCCATTTTCCTGGATCATTATTAACTGATAGTATAGTTCCTTTTTCATCTTGATCATATGAACTTTGGAAGAATAGAAAATTTCCTTGATGAAGTGTTCTATTCATAAACACTCTATAATCATAAGTTGAACCATCTTTACTTATTACAGTTATTTCAGAAGCATATGATGAAGGTGCCATACTTCCAGGATATCTCTCTAATTGGAAATCATTTAATTTAATTGAAAAAGGAAGTTTTAAAACTTTTGAACCATACTCTAAAGTAACAACAGTATCTCCAAAGTCTTCAATTTTAGAAAAACCTTTCATTCCTCTTTTTCCAGGAAGTTTAACAGTTTTAATTTCTCCATTTAAAATAGCATCAACTGTTAATATACTCATATCATTTTGACCTTTTTTTGCATACATATAATCTTTAAACTTAATTACAAGTTCTTTGTTATTAAATTTAATTTTATGAGAAAAGCTATTACTCCCTAAGGCTGCTAATTCGATAGGAAACTCTTTATAATAGCTTCCATTTTCTTGTTTGATTTTCACTTGCAGATAAGGCTCTAATGAAATCATTCTATTCTCTGTTTTTCCTTCTCTAATATGCATAATACCTTCGTATCCATAATATCTAGTAATACCTGCACCTAATAATATAATTACAAATGAAGTATGAAATATAAATCTTCCTTTATGTTTCCACATTTTATATTTAAATATTATTCCTGTTAGATTAACCATTGTTAATACTAGAACTGTTTCGTACCAAATATGATTGTAAACTAGTACTCTTGCAGAAGATGTGCCAAAATCATTTTCAATAAAAGTTGCAACCGCAGCTCCTAGTCCTAGTATAGTTAATAATATAAGAGTCGTCTTAAAAGAGAATAAGACGTCGATAAACTTTTTCACTTTTTATCCTTTTGTTATATGGGAACCTCTAAAAACAACTTTCTAATTTGTTTAAATCATTTTTAACTTAATTTTTAAAATTTATCACACGCGAAACTTGATTTACTATAAAATTCTACTAAAAATTATAATGATCTTTGTGAGTTTTTGTAAAATCTCTATGATTTCATATATTTTTACATAACTTTCACTTTTTGCAATCTAACTAACTGTTCATATCTAAAGAGCTTATATGTAAGATTTAAAAATCCTATAGATGACTTGATTCGTTTTATCCCAATGGACTTCATATGTAAGGCATCATTCATAGAGTTTGTCATAAATCCAAATATATGTTCTACTCTTGCTCTAATTTTAGATTTTATGTTATTTGAATCTTTTTGTTCATCTGTTAAAGGACTACCTCTGTAACCTTTTTCATGCACAAAGCTTTTGCAATTTTTATCTTCTAGAAATTCTTCTATCTCTTTACTCCTGTAAGCACTATCTGCATGAAGTTTATTATCTGTTTCATCAATGATATTTTTAATTTCAGTAGAATCATGAGGAGCAGCACTTGTAACACTATATTTAGTTATGAATTTAGTTTTTTCATCTGCGTTAATATGGTCTTTATATCCATAGTGTCGTTCACTTGATTTAGTCATCCAACTTGCATCAGTATCTTTTTGGCATAACTTGCTTCGTTTACCATTGTTATCTTTTCTGGCAAATTTTAAAGGTATAGCACCTTTTTTAATATCAGCATTATCTTCTTTAGAATTTCTTTGTCTAGGAACATCTACAAATGAAGCATCTATCATACTTCCCTCTTTTGCTATAATACCTTTATTTATAAGTTGTTTAGTAAATAGTTCAAATAATGTTAAAGATAAATTCTTATTTGATAGCTGTTCTTTGAAATGCCAAATAGTTTTTTCATCAGGTATTTTATCTCCAATTTTCAATTCTAAAAATTGTTTGAATGATGTTCTATCATTTATTTGAAATTCTGTTTGTTCATCACTTAAATTATAGTATTTTTGTAATATTAAAATTTTAAACATCATTATCTTATCGTATGATGGCCTACCACCAGCACCTTTAGGTTCTACGTATAAAGCCTTCTCTATTGGTTCTCTAAACATATTCCAATCTACAACTTTATCTAATTTTGTTAGTGGTGGTTGATATTCTTTTATTTTTCTCTCATGAAATTCTAAATCAAATAATCCTTGCATTTATAAAGCCTTTTGAGTGATATTTAATATCTATTTTAACTAAATCTTGATTTTAAATTGCTTAGGTTGGGTAGTTTTTAGAGATGCCCTATAAAGAAATTGTATAATTATACTCTGTGCATATAAACTTTATGTGTAGTTTAGATAAGCATTAAATCACAATTTTAGAATTTCGTAATTATACAAAAATTACTTATGAATTTCTTTGATTCTAATCATCAAAAGTATTTTTTAATAAATACTTAATATAATTGCATTATGGATATTAAAATATTAAAAAAGAAAAAAGAAGATTGTAGGTCTTGGAAAAATGTAGAGCCTTGGTATACTCAATTGCAGAAAGCTTTTACTATAGAAAAAAACAATGTTGAGATTATTAATTCTGATTATTTTACAATAGGGAAAAAAGATGATTTGAGTAAAAAAGAGTTTGATTTAATAAAAGAATCTGCAAAAAAATTAATTCCTTGGAAAAAAGGACCTTTTAATTTATTTGGTTTAGAAATAAATAGTGAATGGCAGAGTAATATAAAGTATAATCTCATACGTCCGCATTTTGATTTAAAAGATAAAATAGTTGCAGATATTGGCTGCAATAATGGTTATTATATGTTTAGAATGCTTGAAGATAAACCAAAAAGATTAGTTGGTTTTGATCCTTCACCTTTAACTTTACATCAGTTTGAGTTTATAAATCACTTTGTAAAATCAGATATTATATATGAGATGTTAGGAGTTGAGCATTTAGAATATTATACTCATAAATTTGATTTTATATTTATGTTAGGTGTATTATATCATAGAGCAGATCCTGTTGGAACTTTAAAATCACTTGCAAGAGGACTTAATTCAAAAAGTGAAATTTTAATTGATACTTTTATGATAGATGGAGAAAAAGAACTTTGTTTAACTCCAAATAAAAAATATTCTAAGATTTCAAATATATATTTTATTCCTACTATTTCAGCTTTAAAAAATTGGTTACACAGAGCAGGGTTTGAGAATATTGAAGTAATTGCAACAACAACCACAACTAGTGAAGAACAAAGAGCAACATCTTGGTCTTTTGATGAAAGTTTAAAAGATTTTTTAAATCCAAATGATAGTTCTAAAACAATTGAAGGTTATCCTGCTCCTAAAAGAGTTTATGCGAAAGCTAGAAAAATACAATAGCTTTAAAATAAATCTATTGTATCATCTTCGGTTAAATTCCTATAAATAATTTTTCCAATTTATCAATGAACTTCTTTCGCTATTTAGTGTAGTAGAGGACCCATGTCCTGGATAAATTATAATTTCTTTATCCCATTTTAATATTTTATCAATACTTTTAATCATAAGAGCTGGGTCAGAAAAAGGGAAGTCACATCGTCCAATTGAACCTTTAAAAATAAAATCTCCTGTAAATAAGTTGTTATCAATTTCAATTGCAGAGCAGCCAGGTGTATGTCCTGGGAAAAAATGAAACTTTACTTTTATTCCATCAAAATCAATTTCTTCATCATGTTCGACTAATATATCTGCACATGAAGGTATCATCCCCATATTATATGGGTCTTTTTGAAGCATAAAGTTATCATCTTTTGGTGTATAGATTTTTAAGTTAAATAAATCACTAGTCTCTTTATTTGACCACACATGATCAAAATGTCCATGTGTATTTAATATTGCAATTGGATTTTTAATATTTTGTTTTATCCATTGTGTAGCATTGACTCCAGGATCAATTATAAAATCTTTATCATTTATTGTAACAATATAACAATTAGTTTGATAATCTCCCATAGGTTGGATTTTTATTCTCATAATATTTTAATCCTTACTTTGCTAAAATTTGATTTTAGTATATATTATTAAGGCTGTAAGGTAGGTTATGAACCCAAATCCTGATATAGAAATTCTAAAGTCATAAAAATCTAGAATAATTTCTAATTTTGCAGTAGTTTATAAATTATTTTATAGAGCCACTTGCAAATTCACAAAAAAGCTCATAATTTAATTCATTTTTGTTACAAAAAGTTGAAATCTAATTTCAATAAGTTATAATTTTATACCATAAAATTTAACAGAAAAGAGATTCAACTTATGACAAATATTTTACCAAAATTATCTACAAACCTATCTAAAATGTGGACTAAAATTCTAAACCTTGAAAATTGTTTGTTTCCTGAGGTAAAAGAACAATTAGGAATTCTAAGCACAAAAGAGGAAAAACTTATTAAGATTCTGACTTAATTAAAAAAATGGGTGCATAAAACATCGTTTAAACTATGGTATATTGGGAGTAAACAAAGGTTTATTTACAAATGATTGTAAAAAAGCTCTAAAATATGTATAAATTGTCAATCTGATAACACTCAAAACAGAGGTTCAAGAAGAGGTATTAAAAGGTACTTTTGTAAAGACTGTAAAACTTCATTTAGCTCTAACAGAAGACCAGAACAACTCCATAAGATTATCTTTGAAGTGTACTTTTTACATCGACAAACCCTCAAACAACTTGCAGCTAAATATGACAGATCTATTCCATGGATAATGAAGCAAAGAGATGAGTATATTGTTGATTATAAAGTGCATCATCCCAGAGCAGTTAATTTAGTATGTGATGCAACTTTTTATGGAAAAAGAAAAGATAAACTTGGTACTTTAGTTTTCAAGGATGTTGAGACAAAAGAGATACTAATTTGGAAGCATATTCAAAGTGAACTAGTTCAAGACTATAGATATTTAAAAGAAGAGCTGTTTAATTTAGGATACACAATCACAAGTATTACTCTCGATGGAAAGAGAGGCTTATCTAAAGCCTTTAATAACATTCCAATACAAATGTGCCACTTCCATCAAAAGAAGATTGTACAAAGATATATCACTATGAAATCTAAACTTGAGGCTAGTAAAGATTTAAAGAAAATTGGTAACTAATCACCCTATCTAAAAGAGAGAATTCCCCTTCATTACAGAAACCAATGATTCAAACTCATTTAAGCCACGCTTACGAGAAGTATCAATAACTGATCGTAAATTAGCATAATTTTGTGCACCCTCAAGTGATTTGAATTGTCCTGATACTTTTTGCTTAACTTTTATATTTCTAATGGCACGCTCACTAGCATTATTATCTGCTGGGATATTTTCATTAAGTAAAAAAGTAAACAGTTTATCTTTAGATTTTGTAAGTGATTTTATTTGTTTATGCGTTTCACTTTTTTCAATGTATGGCATAGTTAAAAGATGTTGAAGTGATTTGTCATATTGACTTTTTAGAGTTACTCTAGCAATGGAAGTTAAGTTGACTTTATCATCTCTTATAGCTTCTTTGAGTAATGTCTTTATATCTTTCATTAGCTTAGTCTCATCACACTCAATAGCATAGTTTAAATCTCTCATCTTGTGTGCTAAACATAACTGTTCACTAACACACTCAAGTGAGCTATATGATGAATAATTATCATGAACCACACAAGCATTTTTAAAACCATTTGTAAAAGTATTGTTGATGACCTTAGTTCCTCGTGACTTATCCGCAACAATAAGAGTATTGCTCTCATTGTGAAAAGTCCAATGCCAATGTTTAGAGCCATTAACCTTACATCCAGTCTCATCTATACCTACTAGAGGAGCTTTCTCCAGTAGAGCTGTGATTTTGTTAATAGTATTTTGTGAGAGTGTTGAGGCTTTTGCTAATAAGCCTGTAATGCTTCCCTCTGAGAGTTTTATATTGAATAGGTTGTTCATAAGTTCTACTATTCTCATATTTGACATATACTGAGAAACACTTAGGTATGAAACCATAGCTATAACTGTTGACCCATAACTGATATTTGGTGATATTGTAAATGCACTACTGTCATGATTTTCATAACCACAAGAGAAACACTTTTTAGAGAAGCTTTGATACTCTGTTATTTTATGAGTAATAGATGATAATTCAATATCTAAGACTTGTCGTCTTTCTTTGAGTGCAGATACAACAGTAGATATATCACTACTGCACTTTTTACATTCTAATAGTTTATAAGGCAATGCAACAATCTCATCAGGAGTATCACTTTGTAAAAGAGTTACTCCCTCTCTCCCTGATTGTCCACCAACACTTTTACCACTCTTCTCTTCAAGAGATTGATTTTTATTATTTCTTTTTTGAGGAGGTGCTATCTCACTTGATGGTGAAATACTGGAGTTGTTTGAATTCTTTGGTGGTTTTTCTTGCACGAGGTTATCTTGAAGGTTTTCTATATATTTAAGAAGCTCTTTATGGGATAAATCTTTAAGTTCTTTTTTGGATTTTATTGAAAATTGATATTTCAGGCGAATTTTCTTCAAAATTTATTCCTACTTTTTATGTAGTGAATTATAGCTAATTAGTCCTATTTATAGGCTTTAAATTACTATTTATTGAGGTAAATATTAGAATTCTTTTTGAGGTTTCCTAGGGTGATTAGTTACACAATTAGATTCTATAATAGATTTTAATAAATTAAGACCTGTATTAAAGAAGAATGGAACAGGAAGTAAAAATGTATGTGGAGTACAAGCATATGATCAAATATTAATGTTTAAAATCTTACTTATTCAGAAGTTTTATGATTTAAGTGATGAAAAAGCTGAAGAAGGACTTAATGTAAATTTACTTTATATGAAATTTGCAGGATTAAGCTTAGAATCATTAGCACCAGACTCAACTACAACAGGTAGATTTAGAAATTCTTTAATTAAAAATAATCTTCATGGTAAACTTTTTACAAATATTAATAAGCAACTTGAAAAGGCAGGATTAATAGCAACAGGTGGTAAAGATGTACTAGTAGATGCAACATTAACAAAGTCTCATAATAATAGAATCAAAAATAAAAATAAAGAACAAAAAAGTGAAAGTAGACAAAAGGTTGAAGCTTTAAATAAAGCGATAGATATACTTATTGAAGAAGAATTACAAAAGAAAAAACCATCATCAAAACAAATATCAAGATTATTAAAAAAGAAATCTTATAACTCTAAAACTCTTAAAAATGAAGAACTTGATGAGATTCAAAATAAAGATACTAAAGATATTGAAACTTCAAAAAAGATAATTGAAAATGAAGATGATAGTTATGAGCATAAACAAAAGATAGATAAAGATGCAAGAACAGGTTATCAAGCAGGTAAAAAACAATATGCAACAGGATATAAGAATCATATATCAACAGATGCAGATTCAGGAGCTATTTTAGAAACAATGACAACATTTGCCAATACCTCAGATATATCTACCGTTGATACATTTGTTGAAAAATTAGGTGATGATATTAAATCATCAGGTGCAGATAAAGCTTATAAATCAGAAGCTATTGATGAACTACTAAAAGAAAAAGATATTAAAAATAATGTTTGTCTTAAAGAGAGAAATAAAATGAGTGATGAAGATAGAAAGAATCAAAGAGAAAATGAAAAACCAAAACATAAAATCAGAGCAAAAGTTGAACACTCATTTGCTTTAATAAAAACCAGCATGAAACAATCCACAACAAGGTTTACAGGACTGCTCAGGAATAATATGAATTTCACCATTACATGTATAGCTGCCAACCTAAAACCATTTGCCCATAAGAAAATAAAGGCACAAAACGTAAGAATAAGATGATAAAGAGAGGAAAGAATAGAGCAAATTCAATTAGAATTAGGAATAAATATAGATTTGAGATGATAATTTATGATAAATATTTTTTAAAAATTGAAAAAATAAAATTTTATAGATATTTTTAGTTGTGCTGTGGTCTCTTTATATGTAAATCCTTATGAGCTTAATAAATCCTTTAAACTATCCTTTGGATTTTTACCATTAAGCACTAATAATACTTCATTAGCAATTGGGGTATAAATATCAAACTTTGAAGAGAGTTTTACTATCGCTTCTGATGTTTTAACACCTTCTGCAACTTCTCCTAGCTCTTCTAAGATAGTTTCTAAGCTTTTTTCTTGGGCTAAGCCTAAGCCTACTCTAAAGTTCCTGCTAAGCGTTGAACTTGCTGTTAAAAAAAGATCTCCTGCTCCACTTAATCCTATGAAACTTTCATCTTTGGCTCCAAAATGTTTTCCAAATCTTTGCATCTCTACTAAACCTCTTGAAATTAAAGAAGCTCGTGCATTATTCCCTAATTTTAAACCATCACAAATTCCTGAAGCAATTGCAAGTACATTTTTATATGCCCCTGTAATTTCAGCACCTATTACATCATCACTATAATAAGTTTTTAAGAAATCTGGAAAAAAAGTTTCAAATTTATCATATAAAATTTTATTTGTCGAGTTTAAGACAATAGCTGCAGGTAAACCTTTTATAACTTCTGCTGCAAAAGATGGTCCTGAGATATAACCTATATTTGTATTAGGAATAAACTCTTCATAAATTTCATTTAAAAATTTACCACTTGTAGCTTCAATACCTTTTGAAGCTACAAGTATTTTTTGTCCTTTAAAAACAAAGTTTTCTTCTAGCCAAGTTCTTATTTGTTGAGCTGGTATTACAATTATTAGATATTCACAATCTAGGGCAGTTTGTAAAGAACAAAAGTTTTCAATATCTCTTTTAGTTCTAGATGTTATTAAACATTTTTGTTTTTGATTTAGTGCAAAATGAAGAGCTTGTCCCCATTTACCTGCACCAATTACTGCAATAGAATTTTTTTTCATAATACCTCTTTTAAGAAAGTCTTTGTTTTAGTAATTCATTTACTTTTTGTGGGTTAGCAGTACCTTTTGAGGCTTTCATAGTTTGACCTACAAAAAATCCTAATAATTTCTCTTTCCCTGCTTTATACTGCTCAACTTTGTCTGTATTAGCAGCTAAAATACCATCAATGATCTCTAAAATAGCTCCATCATCTGATACTTGTTTTAAGCCAAGTTTTTCAATAACCTCATCAATTTCTACATTATTTTCCATTAAATAATCAAGTACTTCTTTTGCTGCTTTTCCAGAAATTATTCCATTTTCAATATTTTTCACTAGTGTTGCTAATTTTTTAGCTTGAACAGGAGAAGCAAGAAGTGTCACTCCATCTTTTAATCTTGCTTGTAATTCAACAGTAAGCCAGGTAACTGCATTTTTACCAGAAATTTTTTCTTTCATCATTGTTTCAAAGAAATTAGCCATTTCAAGTGAAGAAGTAATAACAGAAGCATCATACTCTTTAAGTCCATACGCATTTACAAACCTTGTTTTTTTCTCATCTGGAAGTTCAGGAATTACGGAATATTTCGCAATCATCTCTTCTGTAATAATCACAGGTAAAAGGTCTGGATCTGGGAAATATCTGTAATCTGCAGCATCTTCTTTCCCTCTCATTGATCTAGTTTCACCCTTATCTGCATCATAAAGTCTAGTCTCTTGAACAATCTCAGTAGAATGAATACCATCTTCCCAAGCTTCAATATGTCTATTTACTTCAAAAGCAATTGCTTTTTCAATAAATTTAAATGAGTTCATATTTTTTATTTCACATCTTGTATAAAGTTTTATTTCACCTTTTGGACGAATAGAAATATTAACATCACATCTGAAACTTCCTTCTTGCATATTTGCATCAGATATTCCTAGATATCTTACAATTGAGTGAAGTTTTTTAAGATATAAAATTGCTTCTTCTGAACTTCTCATATCAGGTTCAGATACGATTTCAAGTAAAGGTGTTCCAGCTCGATTTAAATCAACTAATGAACCACTAGCTGAATGAATACTCTTTCCTGCATCATTTTCTAAGTGAGCACGTGTAACACCAATAGTCTTTTGACTTCCATCTGGAAAATTAATTACTAATTCACCAAGTCCAACAATAGGAACTTCAAATTGAGAGATTTGGTAACCACTTGGTAAATCAGGATAAAAATAGTTTTTTCTATTAAAGATTGATTTTCTACTAACTTCTGCTTTTAAAGCAGTACCTAACATAATTGCTTTATGTACTGCTTCTTTATTTAAAACAGGAAGTGCTCCTGGAAGTCCTAGACAAGTTGGACATACATTTGTATTTGGTTTCTCTCCAAAACTTGTTGCACAAGAACAAAATAGTTTAGAATTTGTATTTAATTGTACGTGAACTTCCAAACCTATAACAACTTCAAACATTTATTTCCTTTTATCTGATTATTTTTATATCAGCAGAGATTTTTAATTTTTCAAAATAATCTTTTAAATATTTTTTCTCTCTATCTTGCATTACTATATTGAAAATTTTATCTTTTACATCTTCAAATTTGATTGTTGTTTGATTGACTTTATTAAGAATTAAAAGCATTACATATTGTTTATTAGAGGTAAAAATTGGTGTAAATTGATTTAATTTTGTTTCATTAATAATATATCTTAGTTGTGGATTTAGGTTTTGTTGGTCTAAATCAATAGGACTTTTACTAACCCCTGGAATATTTGCTATTGGATTAGTTTTTATATTCATTAATGATTGTTTGTCTTTTGAAGCATATTGAACAACTTTTACATTAGAAGCCATTTGAAATTTACTTTCATTATTATTATAATAAATTTCTAAATCTTCTTGAGTTGCAATTTTTAAATTACCACGAACTAAAGTATTTGTTAGTTTTTGTCTAATAATTAACTTTTTTGTATTTTCTTCATATTTATTATAATCTTTGTATTTTTGTTTGATAATTGATTTAAAAGTATATAAATCCATACCATTTGAAGCAGCTATTTTTTCTAGGTAATTATTTACATCAAATATATCAGCAGATATTCTATATTTTTTAACTAGTTGGTTAAATAATGATTCATCCATTAATTGTCCCACTGCAACTTCTTTTGAAATATTTTGTGTTTGTATTCTCTTTTCTATATCATATAATGTAATTGGGTCATCGTTTACAACTAAGCCAATACCATCAAGCATTTGAGCATATGAAATTGAAGCTGATAATAATAAAGCAAATAATAAGTTCTTCATTTTAATCCTTTTTAATAAAACAAACATTTTACCTAAAAAATGGTAAATATTTGTTTTGATTTTAAAAGATTAACTTTTTTTACTTTTTGTACAGCTATCAATTAGATAAAATATAGAGTTGTAATCTAGCTCTGAATGTTCAGATAAACCTATTTCACATGTTTTTGAAGTTGAAAATGCTAGTTTTGCATCTTTTACTTCTATTTTTAAAAATCTTAGGGCTGAATCATTTAACTCAGGAAAACGAAAACCTCTATCTCCTGCAAAGCCACAACATTTTACATCATTTGGCACTATAACTTTTTTTGCACACATATTCGCAAGTTTTATAAATTTTTCATGTAAGTTCATTTTTCTTGAACTGCAAGTTGTATGAATTGTAATTGTTTCATCAATTTTTGTAAACTCTAAGTTTTCACTTAATAAATCTAATGCAAACTCAATTGGCTCATAAATTTTTAACTTATTTTTAAAATTCTCAATCATTTTTTTAGTACAAGGAGAGGTATCACATAAAATTGGATATTCTCCAAAATTGCTAGCTTTATTTAGTTCTGATTCTAATTCATTTGATTTACTTTTGGCTTGAGTTATAAATCCTTTTGATGAAAATGGCATTCCACAACATAATTTATCTAAAGATTTAGGAAAAATTATTTGAAAACCTGCTTTTTGTAAAAGTTTTACAGTTACATCAAATAATTCTTCATCTACTGTAGTTTTAGAATGTCTTCCCATACTTCTATTTATACATGATGGAAAATAAACAATTTTTTTCTTATGACCTTGTTGCTCAAAGTTTAAGTTTATTTTTACAGGTTTTGGTAAATATGGACTCCATTTAGGGATTTTATTATTAGTCCATTTTCTTAGTACTGAAGTAATACTTTCCATACTTGGAGTTCCTACAATTGCATGAGTGATATTTGCACTATAAAGTCCAAATTTCATACCTTTTAGAGTCATTGAGAAATTATTTGAGATAGAACTTGCTATTTTATTTACACTTGATAAAATTTGTTCTGCTCTTAAATGTTTTGTTAAATCTCCTGTATTAATTTTTATTGGACATACGGTTGAACATAAACTACAAGTCGCACAGGTATCTATTCCTCCATATTGATATAAATCTTTATACTCTTTGGCTTCTTCTATTTGCCCAATTAATTCTAATCTTGAAATTTCTCTATTGATTACAATTCTGTGTCTTGGAGTTAAGCTTAATTCATTTGAAGGACAAATTGGTTCACAAAAGCCACACTCAATACATTTATCAACAATTTCATTTGTTAAAGGCATTTTTTTTAGGTTTTTTAAGTGAGCTTCAGGATCATCATTTATAATAACACCAGGATTTAAAAGAGTTTTTGGATCAAAAAGTTCTTTTATTCTTTTCATCATGCTATATGCAGTTTGACCCCACTCTATTTCAACAAAAGCAGTCATGTTTCTTCCTGTTCCATGTTCTGCTTTTAAACTTCCTTGGTATTTTACTGCAACAGAATGAACTACATCATTCATAAAGTCATCATATCTTTTAATCTCTTTTGGATCTGAAAAATCTTGAGTAAATACAAAGTGAAAATTTCCTTCTAGCGCATGTCCAAATATTAAAGCTTCATGATAGTTATGTTTTTTAAATAAATTTTGTAGTTCCAAAGTTGCCTCTGCAAGTACTTCAATGGGATAGGCAACATCCTCAATAATTACAGTAGTTCCTAATTTTCTAATTACTCCAACAGCTGGGAAAAGACCTTTCCTGATTTTCCAATATAGTGTATATTCAGCAACCTTATCAGTAAAATAAATATCTCTTATTACATCAAAATCTTCTAATACAACTTCAATCTTTTTTGTTTGTTTTTTTAAAGCTTGAGGGGATACTGCTCTTGTCTCTATTAAAAGTGCAGTAATGTTTTCATCAAAATCTTTGATAAATGCTGGCATCGCTGGATCATTTTCAATACTTCTTAATCCTGCTCTATCCATAAGTTCAACTGCATCAATTATAATACTTTTGTCGTTTCTTGCTAATTTTAATTTAGTTACGGCCTTACAAGCTTCTTCTAAGTTTTTAAAATAGATAAGTGCACTTGCTTTATCTTTTAAATCTTCAACAGTATAATAAGTAATTTCTTCAATAAAGGCTAAAGTTCCTTCACTTCCAATGATTAAATGTTGTAAGACTTCAAATACATCATCAAAATCTATTAAAGCATTCAAAGAGTATCCACAAGTATTTTTGATTTTAAATTTTCTTTGGATTTTTGCTCTTAACTCTTCATCATTTTTACTATCATTTGAGATTTTGACTAAATCATCTAAAAATATTTTATGAGTTTTACTAAACTCTTCTTTACTTTGTTCACAGGCTGTATCTAGTTTTGACCCATCTGCAAAAATCAGTTTCATAGATTTTAATGTTTTATATGAGTTTTGTGAAATTCCACAGCACATACCAGAAGCATTATTTGCAGCAATTCCACCAATCATAGCCGTATTTATACTTGCAGGATCAGGTCCGATTTTTTTAGAA
The DNA here is from genome assembly GCA_965243765.1 of Halarcobacter sp. Lineage (GTDB taxonomy): Bacteria > Campylobacterota > Campylobacteria > Campylobacterales > Arcobacteraceae > Halarcobacter. Next base: position 372,119 of record CBDEWB010000017.1, on the reverse strand, counting down.
AATGGTGCTAAAATATTATTTGCTTCAAGTCCAGTTAGTGCTGGTTGAAGTGAGATTAGACTTTTATCACTTGAGAGTTTAAAATTTCTAAAATTTCTTGAAGTGACTATTAAAATAGAATCACTTATAGCTTGACCTGAAAGAGAAGTTCCTGCTGCTCTAAAAGTTACACTTAAATTCATATTATTTGAAAGTTCTAGTATTTGGGAAACTTGTTTTGCATTATGGGTTTTTATAACAATTTTTGGAATTAATCTATAAAAAGAGGCATCCGTCCCATATGCGAAAGTATGGAGTTTATCTGTAAATATATTTTTTACATCAATTTTTTGACTAATTTTATTATAAAAGTTTTGATATTTTGTATCTAGCATGGTGAATCCTTTGATTATTATTTATTATATGATTATGATAAATAAATAGGATTATTCTTGTCTTGCTACTGTATATTTTTTTTGTTGAGAGTTATTTATAAAGATATACATTATGTCTTGAATAAGAAAAACTATATTTGATATTAAGGTTTTATTTATTTTAGAACTCATGATAATTCCTCATCTAAGTAAAGATAGAGAGAGATTCTCTCTATCCTACTGTTGCATTAATTCCAAACAACTCTGGGTATACAGCTAGTATACCTAAAACTATAACTTGAATAGCAATGAAAGGTAAAACACCTTTATAAATTTGGATTGTTTTAACACTGGATGGGGCCACTCCTTTTAAATAAAAGAGGCTAAATCCAAATGGTGGGGTTAAAAACGATGTTTGTAAATTCATTGCAATTAAAATTGCAAACCATACGGGATTAATAGATAAAGCATCAGCAATTGGTATTAAAATTGGAACAATAATATATGAAATTTCCACAAAATCGATAAAAAATCCAAGAACAAAAATTGCTAACATTGTAAATAATATAAATCCCCATTTGTCATCACCAGGTAAATTTAATAAAAAATGTTCAACAATCTCTTCCCCTCCTGTATATGAAAATACCATAGAAAATGCGGTTGCTCCTATTAAAATAGCAAAAACCATTGATGTTATTTTAACAGATTCTAAGGCTGCTTCTTTTACTATGTTTATTTGAAATGTTCTATATAATAAAGCTAATCCAATAGCTCCCAAACATCCTACAGCTGACGATTCTGTTGGAGTTGCTACTCCTGCAAAAATTGAACCAAGAACTAATAATATTAAAGTTAATGGTGGAATAATATCTATTAAAGCTCTCATGATTTGTTGTTTTTTATTACCACGATTAGGCTCAGCTGGTATTGCAGGAGCATAATCTTGTTTAATATAAGAAATAATTAGAATAAATAGAATATAACCTGCAATTAACATTAATCCTGGAAATACAGCTGCTCTAAAAAGATCTCCTACTGGAACTTGAAATACATCTCCTAAAATAATTAAAACAATAGAAGGTGGAATAATTTGTCCTAAAGTTCCAGAAGCACAAATAGTACCTGTGGCTAGTCCAATATTATATTTGTACTTTATCATCACAGGAAGTGAAATAACTCCCATGGCAACAACAGATGCTCCTACAACTCCTGTTGAAGCAGCAAGTAAAGAACCAACTAGTACAGTTGATATAGCAACTCCTCCTCTAATTTCACCAAATAAAAATCCCATTGATTCAAGTAATTTTTCAGCTAGCCCAGTTTTTTGTAGTATAATTCCCATAAATATAAACATTGGAATTGCCATTAAAATTGTATTTTGCTGAATTGCATAAATTCTAAAAGGCATGAAATCAAACATTGCAATACCCTCACTGAGTCCTTCATTTAAGCCAGCTAAAAAACTAACATCGAATCCACCATCTGCATAGATAGTTAAAACACCGGCAAGTATTCCAAAAAATACAGAAACTGCTGCAAAAGTAAATGCAACAGGAAATCCAATTAATAGCATAAAAAGTGCTGCAATAAACATTACAATTGCAATCATTTTGAATTTCCTTTATTTGTAGTATTATGATTATTCTTATAATCATCTATATCATGTTTTAAATGTTCTATTTCATCTTTCAATCCAAATTCTGCTAAAGCATGGTTTCCTTTATAAACATTTAAGTTTTTAATGAAAAATCCAATATCTACAATAATTAATAATAAAAATGAGAGAGGTATTAAAGATTTTACAATCCATCTGTAATGTAATCCTCCTGGATCTCCACTTTGCTCCATTGAAACATATGCTTCTACTGCATTATCGATTGAACTAAGTCCTACTAATATTGAAATTGGTAAAATAAATAAAATAGCTCCACCCATGTTAACTATTGCTTTTGTTTTATCAGACCATCTATCATAAATAATATCAACTCGTACATGACCATCTTCTTTTAAAGTATAAGATATTCCTAATAAAATAATTACAGAAAAAAGATGCCATTCCATCTCTTGCATTCCAATTGAGCCTGTTTTAAAAAAGTATCTAGCAACAACATCATAAAATACATTTAATATCATAAGTACCATTGCAAAAGCAGTGATTACTCCAATAATATTGGCAAATTTATCAAAAACTTTTTCAAGTTTTAATAACATAAAAATCCTTTGGGTGTTTTCAATAAGTCAAATAAATACAGGTTTGATTATATTTATTTGACTTATTATTATATAAGTAACCCCCCCCCTAAAAAGGGGATTATATCAAGTATATATTATAAGTTATCTTTTAAATAAATATAATCTGACATTTTAGTCCACTCTCTAGCTTTCTTTTGATAAGCTGTTTGAGAATCAATAATTTCTTTTAACAATGGATGATTTTTAGTTTTTTCAACTAAAAGTTCAGCATTAGCTTTTTTCATAGCATCCATAACTGGTTTTGGGAAAGTTTTAACTTTAATATTTGGAAAGTCTTTATGCATTTTTGACCAAGCTTCAGAACTCATATGATAGTTTTGAATATACATATCATAAGCAGATACTCTCATAGCTGTGAGTAAAATTTGTCGTAAATCAGCAGGTAGTTCTTTAAATTTTTTTTCATTAACTAAGAATTGTAATTCAGCTGCTGGTTCATGCCATCCTGTATAATAATAAGATGCAATTTTATGGAATCCCATTTTGATATCCATTCCAGGACCTACCCATTCAAGTGCATCAATAGTACCTCGTTCAAGTGAAGTATATAACTCTCCTGAAGCAATATTTGTAACAATCATACCTAGTCTAGCCATAATTTCACCAGCAAAACCAGGAATTCTCATTTTAAGACCTTTTAAGTCATCAACAGTTTTAATTTCTTTTCTGAACCATCCACCCATTTGATTACCAGTGTTTCCACCAGGAAATGATAATACTTTATGCTTTTTATAGACTTTTTGCATTAACTCCATGCCACCTCCGTAGTAGAACCATGCATATTGTTCAGGTGCAATCATACCAAAAGGCATAGTTGTTAATGGTAAAGTATTGATATCTTTACCTTTCCAGTAATAAGATGCACTATGACCCATCTCATACTGACCACCTTTAACCATATCCAAAACACCAAATGGTGATTTATGTTTATTTGCAGCATCAACTCTTATAATAAATCTTCCATTTGACATCTCTTTTACAAGTTTTGCCATATTTTTTGGTGCATCAATCAATGGTGACAGTGTAGGTCCCCAAGTTGCTGCTAGTTTCCATTTGTAAACTTTGTCTTTTGCCATAGCTACTGTTCCTAATCCGACGATTAGAACAGACGCAACTAGTAATTTAGTTGTTTTACTAAACATATTCATAGTATCTCCTTTATTTTGTCTCATACAAATTTTAACTATCAAAAATGACAAAGGTATGATATTTTGATAATATTTAGAAAAACTCTATAATTTATAGTATTTATGAGTATATGCTCATTAAAGTAGATTTTTATTCTATACTTAGCGGATGGAAAATATATCCTGTATCAACAACAGTTTGAATATAATTCTCTTTTAGAATCTTTCTAAGTCTTCTTATTAGACTTCTAATTGATTCTATTGAAGCAAAAGAACCTTCCCAGACATAGTTTTCAATAACTTCATAAGTTAATATTTGATTTTTTTTAGTTAAAAATAGATTTAAAAGCAGTCTCTCTTTTTTTGTAAGTCTTTGAGTTTCTTCTTTAATTATTATAATTGAAGATTTATAATCAAACGTACAATTTTCTCCAAACTCAATAGGTTTATTTTTTATTTGACAAAGTTTTTCAATTTTAATTTCAAGCTCATCTATAAAAAATGGCTTCTTTAAATAATCATTACAACCAAAATCATATGACTCTTTTATAATATCAAGTTCAACAGTTGAACTTATTATAATAACTGGAACTTCTTCATAATACTCTCTTATTTTTTTTAAAATCTTAATACCATCTATATTAGGTACATTAATGTCTAATATAAAACAGCTAAAACCTTCTATAATATTATCTAAAGCATCTTTTCCATCAATAAAATTTGATACTTTATAACCTTTTAGCTCAAGTCTTTTTTTTATTGTAGTATTTAGCTTTTTATTATCTTCAAGTAATAGTACTTTCATTAGATAAACCTTTTTTTTGTGGAAGAGTTAGTGTAAATATAACATTTTTATCTCTGTTTTTAGCTGTAATGACTCCATCCATCTTATCCTCAATTATAACTTTTGCCATATAAAGTCCAAAACCTGTACCATCTTTTTTAGTTGTAAAGTAAGGTTCAAATATTTTATCAATGATTTTAGTGGGAATATTTCCTCCATCATCTATGATTTCGATTTTATTATAATTTTCATGATAAGATATATTAATTGTAATATTAAATTTATCATTTGATTTTTTGTCAATAATTTTATTTTTTGCATTATTAATTAAATTTAATAAAACCTGCTTAAATTCATTTTCATAACCATAAATAAGTAGTTCATCTTCTTTTAGCTTATAATTAAATGTCATGTTAATATTTGAATAAAAAATTTGTTTTCCAATAATCTCACATATTTCATCAAAAGCTTTCCTAATTGAAAATTTTTTCTTCTTTGTTGAGGGTTTTAGGAAGTTTCTAAAATCACTTAATGTTTTTGACATATATTGTATTTGAACCATAGAATCATTTACAAACTCTTTTACTTGAGTATTTTCTAATTCTTTTAATAAAAAAGAAGTTTGAATATCTTGAACTTGGGCTGATAATTCTACTAAAGGTTCATTCCATTGATGTGCAATAGCTGCTATCATATCTCCCATTTCTGCAAGTTTACCCTGTTGGATTAAAAATTGTTTTTGTTGAATTATTTCTGTTACATCATCCATAATACATATGATTCCTCCAATGGAACCATTATTATCAAGATAAACAGCTTTACTTATTATAATATGTTTCATATGATGATTAGATAAATGAAGTGTAACTTCAGAAGTGTTTGTTCCTAAAGTCTGTAACAACTCTTTATCAATTAGTTCATTTTGACTTGCAATTTGTGGAGCAAAAAAGTCATAAGCTGTTTTTCCTATAACTTCTTGTTTTGTAATATTTAAAAAATCAGAAAATGCTTTGTTACAACCTAAAAATTTACCATCTTTATTTTTATAGTAAATTGGATTTGGTAGAGTATCTAATAAGACCTTATCAAATTTAATTCTATTTTGTAAATCTTTTTCAACAATTTTTCTTCTTGTGATATTTGCTTTCATAGAAAAAACCATAATCATTAAAAATATTATAATTGTTAAAGTTGTTATTACAAGTTTTGTATACTCTCTAATAAAACTATAAGGTTTATTGATTATTTCATAATCTTCAAGATACGCATCAATATTAAGATTAAATCTATGTAACTCTTTATAATCAAAAAGATATTTATTTGGAGAAGTTTCTAAAATTGGGATATCATATGGTTTTACACCATCTAAAACTTTTAATGCCATACTTGCTACTGCATCCCCTTGAGCAGTAGCAGAAGTCATCAATCCTCCAACTACTCCATAATCTAAATAAAAATCCCAAAGTCCATAAATTGGTACTTTACTCACTTTTCTAATCTTTTTTAAACTTTGTTTATATGTAAAAAATTTACCTGCTTTATCTTTAAAGGGAAGTATAAATAATATTGCTGTATTATTATCTAATTTGGAAACTTTATTTTGTAAATTTTTTATATTCATATTATCAATATATTCAATTTCAATTTTTTTAGAATATTTTTTTAGAATTGGTCTTAAGTCCCTTTTCAAAGCATAACCAGTTTTTGATTGGTCATTAATAATAAGAAGCTTTTTTAATTTTGGTTGTAAATTTAGTATGAGTTTAAAGTTTTTTTCTAAATCAACTTGCTCCACAACTCCACTCATATAATGAGTCATAAAGTTTTCATCTAATAGTGCTTTATCAAAATTGTTAATGCCAGTAAAAAGTACTGGGAGCTCTTTAAAAAGATATTCATGGTATTTAATTGCAAACTCAAAAGCATTATTATCACTTACAATAACTAAATCAAATTTTCTATTTGAAAGTTGTTCTTTGTATAAGTCTGCTAGTTTATCAAAATAGATTGGGCCTACAACGCTTTTTGTATTCATATATAAAGTTGTAAGTTCAATGTGTTCATGTGGTAAAAATTTTTCTTCAATTGCTTTTGAAATATCATCAGTCCACTTATATCCTTTATGGTAAGAGTGAAGTAGCAATACTTCTTGATTTGAGGCATATAAAAATTGTAAAAAAAGTAAAATGAGTATAAATATTTTCTTCATCTACAACCTGCTTCTTAGATAATTTATTTAATTATATCATTAGTCAACAAAAATTACATAACTAGATTTAGGTCCATGTGCTCCAATAACTAAAGATTGCTCTATATCAGCAGTTTTTGAAGGTCCACTTATAAAAACACCAAAAGAGTCATTTTCAAAAGATATTAATTCGTAAGCTTCATGCATATTGTTTACTATTGAATTTTTTTCAACTACAATTACAATATTTTGGGCAATAAAATATAAAGCTCTGTGTTTATTTTCTTCATTTTTAATCCAAACTGCACCATTTTCTGCAACAGCAAACCTACCTTTTACAATTGCTAAATCTATATCTTGTAATTTATGAGCGTCATCTTGAGCATTTGAATCAAAATTTCCTAACTTACAGTAAGATAAATTTGTGCTAATTACTTTTTCATCTAAATAAAGTTTTTTAATAGTATCGTCAAGTTCTTCTTTTTTTATAAATAGAGCGTCTCCTCCAACACTTTTTAACATTGTTGAGAATTTATCATATTTATTTTCAAAAGTTATTCCAAAATTTGAATACTCTGGTAAAGTTGTATCTTTAACAATATTGTTATTTTTTATTGTATTGAGTATTTTTTCTCTACTTGTCATCTTTTAATCCTTCTTTATATAAGTCTTTAAAGCTTTTTGCTGGCATTAGTGGGAGATCTCTTTGTTTACCCCAAATATTAAATTTATTATAAATTAATATTTTAGGAAGCAAGGGTACAATTTTTCTTACAACTTTTCCAAAAAGATTAAAAAGTTTTGGATGTGACATTAACCAAACTCCTGCTTTCATAGAAAATTTCTTTTGTACTGAGATAATATTTTTTTCTCTTAAATCTTGTCTATGAGTGTAAAGTTGTGAATCTAAATCAATTTTTACAGGGCATACATTTGTACATGAACCACATAAAGTACAAGCAAAAGATAGTGTTTTATATTTTTTTGGATCTCTAAAAGTTGATAGAGTTGAACCAATAGGTCCAGGAATTACATACTCATAAGAATGCCCTCCACTTCTTCTATATATTGGACAAGTATTCATACATGCACCACATCTAATACAGTTTAAGGCTTTTTTATAAGATTCAGATTGTAAAAAAGGTATTCTTTTATTATCTACTATTACAATATGCATCTCACCCCCATTTGATGGCCCATGAAAATGAGAAGTATAAGAAGTAATTGCTTGTCCCGTTGCACTTCTTGCTAAAAGGCGTGTAAATACACTTAAATCTTTTAACCTTGGAATAATTTTTTCTAATCCCATTGATGCAATATGTAAAGGTGGAACACTAGCTCCCATATCAGCATTTCCTTCATTTGTACAAACAACAACTCCACCTGTTTGCGCAATTGCAAAATTTACCCCAGTTAATCCAGCTTGTGCGTTTAAAAAGTCACTTCTTAAACTTGCTCTTGCTACTCGTGTTAGATAAGTAGGATCATCATTTCCTGGTTCTGCTCCTAAGTATTTAACAAAAGTTTCAGATACTTCAGATTTTTTTAGATGAATAGCTGGTAAGACGATATGTGAAGGCGGTTCATTTCTTAATTGAACAATTCTTTCTCCTAAATCAGTATCAATTACTTCTATTCCTCTTTGCTCTAAATATGGATTTAAATGACACTCTTCAGTTAACATAGATTTAGATTTTACAAGTTTTGTTACACTATTTTTATTTAAAATTTTGTAAACAATTTCATTATGTTCTTGGGCATCTTTTGCCCAATGAACAGTAATCCCTCTTTCTTGTGCGTTCTGCTCAAATTCAATTAGATATTTATCTAAGTTTGCCATAGTATGTGTTTTTATTTGATCTGCATAAGTTCTTAGAGTTTCCCATTCTGGAATAGATTTACTCGCTAAATCTCTTTTTTCTCTTACAAACCATAAGGCTTTATCGTGCCAATGCATTCTTTCATCATTATCTACAAACTTTTGGGCATTTTGTGGATGATCTACTGAAGTCATTTTAAGCCTCCCCTGCTAATATATCAATTATATGCATAACTTTTAAAGGTTCGTTATTTCTATTTATAAGACCTTCCATATGCATTAAACAGGACATATCTGCACCTGTCATAACTTGTGCATTTGAGCTTAAGTGGTCTTTTATTCTATCTTTTCCCATAGCAACAGAAATAGCTTCTTGCGTTACACAAAAAGTTCCACCAAAACCACAGCATTCATCATCTCTTGTTAAATCAACAAGTTCAATATCTTTAACTAGTGAGAGTAAGTTTTTTAGTTTTGATAGTTCTGGTACATTTAATTCAGTAGGCGTTCCTAATCCTAAAGCTCTATGCCCATGACAGGAATTATGAACTCCTACTTTATATGGAAATGATACGTTTAACTCTTTCACTTTTATAATATCATGTAAGAATTCACAAACTTCATAAATAGAGACTTTTACTTTATTATAATCTTTGTCATCTTCTCCAAAGAATTCACTATAATGTTCTTTTATCATAACAACACATGAGCCAGTAGTTTAGTGCTACTATATAATCATATTTTTTAAAAGTTTTTACAAATCTTGTTGCTAAAGCTTTCATATCTTGAGAACAGCCAGCATTTGCCATAGGTTGTCCACAACAGGTTTGTTCAAGTGGATAATCTACGTCTAAATTTAAATTACGAAGGATTTTCAGTGTTGCTACACAACTTTTTGGATACAATTCATTCATGAAGCATGGGATAAATAGTCCAATTTTCATATTTCTTCCTTCTTGAAATTTTTATTTGATACTAAATTATATAGTATCAATATGAAAATCTTATGATATTTATTTTTTAAGGCATCTTGTTTTAAAGATATTTTTTAATAAATTTCGTGATAGCTTTAAATTTTATTTTTTGCGAAGCACTTGAATTTCTATGCGCTCCTTATGCTGTAATTCCATACTCTTTAAAAGCTCTTAATTGATTTTCTCAATTATTACTTTATTATCTTTAATAAATTTTGATACAACATCAGACTTTGTATGTTCATAAGCTTTATCATAAATAATTTTTTTAATTCCAGCTGCTATTAAATTTTTTGAGCATTCGCTACAAGGTTCTAGCGTTACATATATTATTGCATTTTCTATGCTTATACCTTTTCTTGCTGCCCAAATGATAGCATTCATTTCAGCATGTATTTCATACGTTTTAGACCATTCGTGATGATCTTTGGTATATTCATTATTCCAGTATTGGTTACAATTAGTATAGCCTGCAGGAGTTCCATTATATCCTGTTGATAAAATTCTACCATCTTTAACTATTACTGCACCAACTTGTTTTGAAACACATTTTGAAGCACTTGCAATTTCATGGGCAATATTTATAAAAGTTTTGTCACTAATCATTAGATATCCTTGTTAATTTTTTCTTTATTATGTATAAATTATTTAACTTTCATACCTAAATCCAAGCAAATTTTAAGTAGTGCTTTGCAAGATAAATATTATACTCGTAAAATCTTCATTTTTATTGACAACACCATCAATTTTAGATATTTTGTCAAGAATTTTAATCTTATAATATTTAAGATTGAGTTTTTTATAAATATACCTATCCTAAACCAAACAAACTATGAGTTACAATATACTATCTAAACTAGGAGTCTGTCGGATTAGCTAGATCCTAAATCATGATTATGACTAAATGTATCATATTGATAAATTAAAATTTTCAATTATTCATTTTGCAGAATAAATTTCAATATTATTGCTCAAATACTGCTATTATTACCTCTTTTAACAGCTAATTATATGTAGTCTTTTCAGATTATATCCTATACAAACAAGATTCCATTCACCTTTGGCTTTTTTAAATCCTCTAAGAGACCACAGCACAACTAAAAAGATCTATAAAATCTTATTTTTTCAATTTTTAAAAAATATTTATCATAAATTATCATCTCAAATCTATATTTATTCCTAATTCTAATTGAATTTGCTCTATTCTTTCCTCTCTTTATCATCTTATTCTTACGTTTTGTGTCTTTATTTTCTTATGGGCAAATAGTTTTAGGTTGGCAGCTGTACAACATAATAGTGAATTAAAACAAATCTTTAGAAATCATATAGCTTTAGGTAGGGCTAAAAAAGAAGCACTAATAGTAGTTGCTAGAAAACTAGCATATATTATCTGGGCTATTTATAACCATAATAAACCATATGATCCAACTCGTGTATTTGTAGCACATCCTTAATCTTAATTTAGATGTAATTAACAGTAAGTTGTAAAAAAACTCAAACAAATAATTTAATACTATAAATTGGCATATTATTTAAAACAGCCAATACCATTTTACTTGTTTACGATGAAATAAATTTCATCTTCAAAATACTATTTTTCATAGTACTTTAAAGATAAAACTTAAAAGTATGCACTTTTTTAATTTTACCTTTCATTTAAGTTATTCTTTATAGGAAGGCTTATTTAAACTCGAACAATATTAGAAAAATAACCTTATAAATTATTTAGGTTAATTTTAATTTCTACCTAGTGTTACATATATATACAATACTATCTAATAATTTCTATAATTAATAATCTAAATATAAATTTATATATTTAATGTATCAATTCTACACATAAAAACAAATTATAGATCAAATTTATTATTAATTCTTACAGAATGATGAATGTAATATAAAGTAATGTATTATCGGATTGTAGTAGGTTAATTATTTTTACACAAGGATTTATTCAAATGTTTAGATATTCTTTGGAAAATAGTAATACATCAAAAGTATTTTTAACTGCGCATAGAGGGCAGTCCGCAACACGACCCGAGAATACTTTAGCTTCTTTTCGCGAAGCTAAAAAATTGGGAGCTTATAGTATTGAGCTTGATACAATGTTAACAAGAGATAAACAAATTGTTGTTATTCATGATCAAAGCCTTTTACGTGTGAGTCAGATTAATAAACTTGTATGTGATTTCACTTTAAAAGAACTACAAAGTATTTCAGCTCCAAATGGTTTTGAAAATTTTAGAAATGAAAAAATTCCTAGTTTAGAAGAAACAATTATTTGGAGTCAAAAAAACGATATTGTACTTGAAATTGAAATCAAAGAAAATAATAATATTAATGAATACTTAAATGCATTATACTTACTATTGAAAAAATGTCCTCATACCAATAATCTTATTATAATTAGTTTTGATCATGTTATTTTAAAAGAAATTAAAAATAAAATAGGCATTAAAACAGAAGCTATTATTCATTGCCGTCCAATTCACATTGATAAAGTAGTAAGCGATTGTAAGGCAGATATTGTTTCGATTGAATACAATAGATTTGATATAAGTGATGCAAAATTATTAAAAAAATTAAAAATAATGATACGCCTTAGTCTTCCAAATGAAGAAGAATACTCAATGTATAAAAATAAGAACATATTTTTAAAATCTTTAATAGAAAAAGAACTTATTGACTTTGTCTCTAGTAACGATATTTCGTATTTAAAAAAATTGCTAAAAAAGGCTTATAATGAATGAATTCAAAGATAGATTAGAATGTGCTAAAAACGTGGCCTTACAAGCTGGAGCACTTGCAAATGAATATTTTAATAATTTAGAAACATTAAGAATTAAACAAAAAGACAATCTTCAAGATTTGGTCTCACAAGCAGATATTGAAGTTGAAGATTTAATAATTTCATCTTTAAAGAAAGCATTTTCACAAGATGGTTTTTATGGAGAAGAAAGAGGTGAAAAACAAAGTAAAAACAATTCATATTGGCTCATTGATCCAATAGATGGAACTGCTAATTTTTTAAGAGGAATACCATATTATTGTATCTCAATTGCTTATATAAAAAATGGGACTATTGAATTAGGCCTTATATATGACCCTGAATTGAAAGAAATGTATACCGCACTTTTAAATGAAGGTGCTTATATGAATGAGAAAAAAATGAAAGTTGCTAATCATTGTTTTGAAGAAAGCTTATGTGCTTTTGGACGTTCCCATAGAAGTGGTATTGATCCTTATCTTAATTTAGTATCAAAAGTGTTACAAAAAGGAGGCGAATACAGAAGAATGGGAGCTGGTGCCTTAAGTTTAGCGCACGTAGCAAAAGGACGATTTGATGCTTATTATGAAGCACATATGTATCCTTGGGATGCAACGGCTGGTTTATTAATAGCACAAGAAGCAGGTGCAAGAACAATGACTTACATGAGTACAACGTGGAAAAAAGGAAATGTTGTGTATGCAGTAACACCCAGTATACAAAAAGATTTATCTGGTATATTAGACATAAACATATAAAGCCATTGCTTGTATGTTTTAAGTACTTGTTGAAGTATTTAAAACATCAAATCAATTTGGTGTTTAGGTGATAATATAAATGTTTATTATATTATTTAATATATGGAATTTTCTATAACTAAAAAGGAAAAGATTATGTTTAAAAACTATTTACGTATTTGTTTGGGCTTAGCAATACTACTTGGAACTACTATGTTTGCGAAAGAAGTTGTCATTACTATTTGGGCAAATGCCGATCAAAGTGAGCGGTATAGAGTTGAAAATATAAAAACAGCAGCTCAAATATTAAATGAAGAATATATTATTAGTGGCATCGATATTCAAGTTAAAGTTAAAACAAAAGTATATTCAGGCGGAGCAGCTTGGTCAAAAATGAAACAAGCTTTTACTTTGGCAGCTGACTCTGGATCTGGCCCTGAAATAATACTTGGCGGGCATGAAGACATTGCTATTTGGGGAAAATCTGGTTTAATACGAAAAATTGAAAATTATGTTGATTTAGATTCTTGGCCTTTAAATAATGTTATTCCTTCTCTTTGGAAGATTGTTTCTTGGAATGGAGGAGTTTGGGGTATACCTCAAGATGCAGAAGCTCGTCCATTTTTTGCATGGAATGCACATCTAAAAGCTATTGGATATTCTAAAGAAAAAATAGCTTCTTTTAGACAAGATGTTAAATCAGGAAAATTTACTTTGTATAAAATGTTAGAAGAAGCCAAAAAAATGCAAGACAAAGGTTTAGTTAAAAAAGGTTTTGGGTTTTATCCTAGAATATCCAAAGGAGGAGATTATTGGCAATCTTATAAATCTTTTGGTGGCGAATTATACAATGATAAACTTGGAAAACTAATTATTACAAAAGCTGCTTTAAAAGGTTATTATCAATTTTTCTATGATGCAGTTTATACCTATAAAGTAACTAAAAAATCACATATTGGAACAGAGTGGAATGATTGGTATAAAGCAGTTTCTTTTGGGAAAGTTGGCTTTTGGCATGGAGGAACATGGCATTATAAAAGATATATTACTGAAAATAAAAAGTTAAAATTTTTTAAAGAAATATCTTTTTCTTTAATTCCAGCTGGAAACAAAATTGGAAAAGCGAATACTTTAACTCATCCTTTGGTGTATTTAATTAGTTCAAAAGGATCAGAAGAAACAGCTCAAATAGCTGCACAATTAATCTCAATTGCTACAGAACCACGATTAAATACCTTGCATGCAATTGCATCTGCACATTTAGGTGTAACACTTGCACAAGCAGATATTGATATTTATTCTAACGATAAATGGACTGCATCGGTCTCAGGATTGTTAAAAAGTGCTTTTGCACAACCTAATAGTGCTAATTTTTCACAATACGATGCCATTGTATGGAAAGGTTTAATGGCAGTTTGGTCTGGAGATCAAAGTCCAGATGAAGCGGTATCCCTAGTCATTAATTGTCAAGTTTCACCACGTTGTACCATTTCAAAAGCAATATGTTGAAACACATCTGGTAAAATCTTAAATATTTCAGGTTTCGTTTGAAACCAACTTTGAACTGCATCAAATGGAGTTCTAACTTTTAATTCTTTTTTTAAAGAACCATGTCTTCTATTGAAGTTGTAGTATATCAAAAATTTATTTAAATCTTTTTTAACATCATCAATATTGTCATACTCTTCTGCTTTAGCAGGTTCCATTGCAACTACTGCATTATTTAAAAATATCTTTTTCCAGTTTTGCAAATTCTTCGGTGTTATATTATTTTTACTTGCAATTTGTGTTAATGTTTTGTCTTCTTTTAAAAGTTCTAGTACTAATCTTGTTTTGAATTCAGCACTATAAACTGTTCTTGTTCTGCTCATATTATTACCCTCTATTTTTATTGTTTAATTTTACTATTTTAAGAATTAAACTTTAGAAAAAATTGTTTGTTTTTCTTGGGGTAGTATATTATTTACAAATGATTGTAAAAAAGCTCTAAGATATGTCCAAATTACCATTCAAAAAAGACTCAAAACAGAGGGTCAAAAAGAAGAATAAAAAAATACTTTTGTAAAGTATGTAATACTTCATTTAGTTCTAAAAGAAGACCAGTAAGACTTCAAAAGAAAATATTTAATGAATACTTTTTTCATCAACAAACACTAATCCAGCTATCAGATAAATATAAAAGATCAATACCATGGATACGACAACAAATTAATGAATTTGATGTAGGGGAAAAGTACACAAACCAAGAGTAATAAATTAGCATGTGATGCTACTTTTTATGGGAAGAAGAAAGATAAGTTAGGTACTTTAATCTTCAAAGATAATGACTTTCGAGAGATAATTATTTGGAAGCATATTAAAACTATTTTATAAGTTCTTTTTAGTATCTTTTGTAAGAATCTTTTCTGGAGATTTTTCTTTGTGTATTTTCTTATAAACAAAAAATGATTTTTGTTTTAATACTTTTGCATAAGCCATAATAGTAGCTTCTTGAATATCTTGCATTTTTTTAATTGAAATTATTTTACCAACTTTTAATCCTTCAAAAAAAATGTCATCCATTCCTGAGGTTATAACTTCATCACCTATTTTAATATCAAACCAAATAGGAATATACTTGGCAACTAGATATTCTTTATTTTTTGATGCATGAATAATTCCTGGAGCTTTATTTTCTCCAATAAATATTGCATAGTTAGCTTTTTCATTTCCATTTAAAAATGCTTTTGCTTTTCCATTTTGATTTAGTACAATTCCTGCTGCATACTGTTCTGATATTAAACCTAAAATCACATCATCTTTTTTTTCTAAATTTAACCAAACTTTTGTAAAATCATTGAAGTTTATATATGAAATAACTTGAGTGAAACTTATTTGTTGTGCTATAGAACTTGAAGAATCTAAAGCTTCCAATATAGAGTCAAGTTTATTCTTTGTACTAAGATAGTACAATTTGTAATTTTTAAGTTCAGTGTTTACTTTTTGAAGTTCTTCAATTTGTAAAACTTGATTAAAATATCTATCTTTTATATTTTTAAAAGATAAAGAAGTCTCGACATAAGATTTTTTAATACTATTTAAGGGATTAAAATTTTTAGAGATTAGTTGGTCTACCTTAAAAAGATAGCCCAAACTAATAGTAATAAAAAGAAGAAAGAATAAAAATTTACTCATTCGTGATTAATTTTAATAAATTTTCCTGATCTAATACATTACTTGTTCCATAAGCAACAGCTAATAAAGGCTCGTCAGAAACTTTCACTGGAAGTTTTATAATATCTGCTAAATATTTATCTATACCACGAATTAGTGCTCCTCCACCAGTTAAAATAACTCCGTTATCTACAACATCTCCAGCTAAATCAGGTGGCATCTCTTCTAATACTGATCTTACTGCGGCTGTAATTTCTCGTAAAGGTTCTTTAATTGCTGTTCTAACACCTTCACTCCCAAGTTCAATAGTTGAAAGTAATCCAGAGTTATTCCTACCTTTTACGTTTATTTTTAGTTCATTATCAAGTTTAATTGCCGTTCCAATTTCAATTTTGATATTTTCAGAAGTTCGTTCACCTATATAAAGATTATAATTTTGTCTAACATAATCAATAATGGATTTATCAAACTTATCACCTGCAACTTTTATAGATTTACTTAAAACAAGACCACCTAAAGAAGTAACACCAATTTCAGTAGTTCCCCCACCAATATCAACTATTACATAACCAGAAGGATCAGAAACTGGAATACCAGCACCAATTGCAGCAGCCATAGGTTCCTCTATTAAGAATACTTCTCTTGCTCCTGCACTAATTGCTGATTCTTTTACGGCTTTTCTTTCAACTTGAGTGATTCCATGTGGAATACAAATAATAATTCTTGGACGAATAAATGATTTTCTAGAGTGTGCTTTTTCAATAAAGTATCTAATCATTCTTTCAGTCATTTCAAAATCTGCAATAACTCCATCTTTCATAGGTCTAACTGCCTGAATATTTGATGGAGTTTTACCAATCATTTGTTTGGCTTCTTGACCTACTGCTAAAATTCTGTCTCTTCCATATCTATCTTTTTGTACTGCAACAACTGAGGGCTCATTTATAATAATACCTCTTCCTTTTACAGAAACAATTGTATTTGCAGTTCCTAAGTCAATTGCCATATCATTTGAAAATAGACCAATAATTTTGTCTAAAAACATTTATATCCTTTTCTTATGCTATTTTTGGTTCTTTATCTTTTGTCACGACATCTTTTGTAATAGTAATAGTTTTATTAGTAAATATAGGTAAATTATACATGATATCTAACATAATATCTTCTAAAATAGATCGTAATCCTCTTGCACCTGTTTTTCTTTCAATTGCAAGTTTTGCAATCTCTTTTAAAGCAGCTTTTTCAAATTTTAATTCTACATTATCTAATTTGAATAATTTTTTATATTGTTTAATTAAAGCATTTTTGGGTTCTGTTAAAATATGAATCATATCATCTTCACTAATCTCTTCAAGTGTTGTAATCATATGAAGTCTACCAATTAGTTCTGGAATTAGACCATATTTTATTAAATCATGGGCTTCAACTTTTGAAATAATATTTTTTGTTTTAGAGCTAACTTTTTCATGATTAAAACCTAGTATATTGGCACCTTGTTTTTTCTTAATAATATCTTCAATGCCATCAAATGCTCCACCACAAATAAATAAAATATTTGTAGTATCAACTTGTAGAGCTTCGTGGCTAGGATGTTTTCTTCCACCTTTTGGTGGAACATTTATAGTAGCACCTTCGATAATTTTTAGCATTGCCTGTTGAACACCTTCTCCTGATACATCTCTAGTAATTGATCTATTTTCACTCATTCTAGCAATTTTATCAATTTCATCAATAAAAATAATTCCAGTTTCTGCTTTTTTAATATCACCATTTGCTGCTTGAACTAATCGAGTAATAACATTTTCAACATCATCACCTACATAACCAGCTTCAGTTAAAGATGTAGCATCTGCTATTGCTAAAGGTACATCTAAATATTTAGAAATAGTTTGAGCTAAAAGTGTTTTACCTGAACCTGTTGGTCCAATTAACAGCACATTTGATTTATTAATCTCAGTATCATCTTCAATCTCATCATGTCTAAAAATTCTTTTGTAGTGATTATATACTGCAACGGCTAAAACTTTTTTTGCTCTTTCTTGTCCTATTACATAATCATCTAAAATCTTTTTTAATTGTGCAGGACTTTTCAGTTCTGCATGTGACTTTTCCTTTTTTATTTCATTTTTAGGAAAATCATTATTTTCATCCTTTGTTCCTGCCATGATATCATGTGCAGCATTTACACAAGCCTTACAAATTGAGGCATTGTCTCCAGAAATTATGGGATTAGAACTAGAATCAGCAGTTCCACAAAAATCACATTCAAGTTTACTCATATAAAAATCCTATTTTCTATTAAATGGTATACCACGTTTTGTAGCCAATACAAAATTAGCTAACTCGTGTACATATTCATTAGTATTTGTTTCTAATAACTCTTTTGAAACATCAGCAATTGCCTCTCCTGATTCAAAAATAGCCTTGTATGCTTTTCTAATAGCATCAATATCTGTTCTATTTTTGAATTTTTTTCTAAGACCCTTTAAATTTAAACCTCTTAGAATTGCACGGTTCCCTTCTGCTAAACAAAAAGGCGGAATATCTTGAGTGATTATAGAACCTCCTGCAACCATTACATTTGAACCTATTTTACAAAATTGATGAATTGGTGTTAATCCACCAATTACAACATTATTTCCAATTTCTACGTGTCCTGCTAGAGTAGCAACATTTGCGAACACGCAGTTATTCCCAATAATTACATCGTGTGCAACATGAACATAACCCATAAATAAATTATTATTACCAATTTTTGTGATTGCTCCACCACCAATTGTTCCAGGGTTAAATAGTGTGTATTCTCTAATTTTATTATTATTTCCAATTATTAGCTCAACATCTTCACCATCAAATTTTAAATCTTGTGGAATTGTTCCTAATGTTGCATGTGAAAAGATTTGATTATTTTCTCCTATTGTAGTTTTACCTTCAATAAGAGAGTGTGAGGCAATAGTTGTTCCATCACCTATCTTTACATCTTTACCAATAATTGTGAAAGCACCAATAGTAATATTATCACCTAATTGTACTCCTTCTTCAATTATTGCTGTTTGATGAATGTTATTCATAATTATTTATCTACAATCATTGCTTTTAATTCTGCTTGAGCAACTAATTTGTCATCTACATAAGCTTTTCCATCAAGAACTATTAAGTTTCCTCTTAATTTTATAATTTTAACTATGTAATCTAATCTATCCCCTGGCTCAACAGGAGCTCTAAATTTTGCGTTATTAATACTTATAAAATAGATAACTTTCTTTTTCAATTCTTCATTTGTAAGGTTATTACTTTTTAGTGCAAGTATTCCTCCTGCTTGTGCCATACCTTCAAGAATCATTACTCCTGGATAAATTGGATGTCCTGGGAAGTGTCCTTGGAAAACAGGTTCACTCATTGATACATTTTTATATCCATTAATGCTGATACCTTTTTCCATTTCAGTAATTCTATCTACTAATAAAAGAGGATATCTATGTGGTAAAATTTCCTGTATCTCTGTAATGTTTAACATTCTGTATCCTACTATATTTGTTATATTTTAATTTAAGTCATTTATTTTAGCGAAAAATAAATTAGTTTTGAATTATTTTTGCAATATTTTTTGAACTACCATATTGCAGATAGTCTCTTAAAGTTTGAGAATTTTTTAGATAGTTAGTTCTATTCATAGTTCTATATTCATTTAGTAGATTTTTTACATTAACTTCTTCTTGAAAATATTCTTTATGGATTGGTTCTTGTCCCATTTTATGAAAGAATATATTTGCAAGTCCAATATATGGAAGTTTTACAAAAAATCTTCCTATAAAATAGTCTAACTTCTTAGCTACGTAACTCATAACAAAAGGTGTGCCTATTATAGAAGCTTCTAAAGTTGCAGTTCCTGAACATATAAATCCAAATTCTGTTTCTTTTAAGATTTGATGTGCATCGTTTGAGATAGTGAAAGCTGATATGTCACCATAAAATTTTTTTATATAAGCTTGATCAAATTTTGAAGGTATGATTAAAATATGTTCTTTATTTTTTATTTGTTTTGTAAGTTCTCTAAATACATCCATATGGTTTATTATTTCAGTTTTTCTACTTCCTGGCATATATATAATTTTATTTGTTTCTTCTAAAGTTGTTTTATAGTTGGTAATTTCATCCAATAAAGGATGCCCTACATAAGTAATTTTTTCTTTATCATGATAAATTTCACTTTCAAAAGGAATTATTGAACATAGTTTTGTGCAGTATTTTTCTAGTTTTTCAACTCTTTTTTGTTTCCATGCCCAAGCTTGAGGTAAGATATAATAAATTATCTCTTTATTTGGATATCTTTCTTTTAGTTTTTTTGCAAGTGGAAGATTAAATCCTGAACTATCCATTAGTAAAACTTTATCACACTGCTGTGCTAAATTTACTAATTCATCACGAAGTTTGAAAAAGAATTTTAATTTTTTAATGGCATCAATAAAGCCCATAATAGCAAGATAGGTTAAATCATATAAGGGTTTCCCTAACTCTTTATCAAAAACACCTAAAAGTTCTACATCATTATTTAGATATTTTTTTAACTCTTTTAGGTGAGTATTTGATGAAGTCTCCATCGCACAAACTAATAGTTTCATATAATTACTTCCATTACATCTTCATAGGATTGGGCATTTAATTCTATTTCATATTTTCCATCAATTACAGTATCAACGACAACTATAGTTGATAAACCATATTGATTATTTGTAATTTTATTTCTAATGTTTAGTTCTGATTCAAAAGTTGGTGGATTAAACATTAAATCTTTTACATTTTGATAAGTACTATTTCCTAACTCATTAAATATATTAATACTTAAAATTTTTACTTCATCTCTATTTAAATAAGAGATTTCATTTTTTTCATACTCAATTTTTCCATTTATTTTTTCCCCATTTAAAGATGAATAACATAAAAAGTATGAAGGGACTATTTTTTTATCTATTTTAGTGAATCCTGATAATAATCTGTAGTTAAGGAACCTTTGTTTTATTATTTTGTATGGAATATTTTGTTCTTCTAATTCATCTCTTCGTTTATATAGTTCAAGTCTGCTTTCAATAGATTCAGGAAGTATTTGATTTGATATAGGGGAGAACATTTCATCCATTAGTTTGTCTTGCGATTCTCTTTGTTGTAATAAACCAAATAAACAACCACAATAGTTTTGTCTATAAAGTGAATTTTCTTTTACTAATTGACCTTGTGTTTGGGTACCATTGTCACTTCTATAGTCTCTAAAAATAAATTCACAGTCATATTGTTTAGATAGTTTTGTGCCAATTTTTTCTAATTTATCTTGCGATTTTTTAGGTGAAATAAGTAAGGTTGTGGTAAATTTGTCATGTCCAAGTTCAATTGCTTTTTTTACACTAGTTTCTAATCTATCATCAAAACAAACTGTACATCTATCACTTTTTTCTGGCTTTTGTTCTAATCCTTTGACTTTTTTAAGCCACTGATCAAGATTATAGGCACCTTCAAGTAGTGGTATTCCTAAACGTCTACATGAATACTCAACGTCTAAATATCTTAAACGATATTCATTATAAGGTTGAATATTTGGATTATAAAAAAAACAAACTAAGGTTTCATCTGGAAACTCTTCTTGAATTTTTTGTAAAAAATAGTGAGAATCTACAGAACAGCAAATATGTACTAACAAACATTACCTTTATTCTTTTTTATTGTATTATAGTAGAATATTTTATAACAAAGGATTATAAATTAGAACTACATTAATTTTTTTAATAAATATGTTTCTTTTTATGGCTTGTTCTTTTAATACCCCTATAATTAGTAATAGTGCTGCAATATTAATAAAAACACCAAAAATGAAGTTTTATGATAAAGGTTTTATCTCAAAATATGCGAACTATACTCAAGTACAAATATTTTCAGCAGGAACAGTAGTTTTAAATCTAAAAATATATGATAATCAAATTTGTAGAGATACTTTTGAGTGTCAAAGTTTAAAAGCTTTTAATAGACAAACCCTAGATGAGTCCTATGATGATATGTTCTTAAAAGATTTATTTGATAAAAATGAAAAAGAAGTTATCTTTAGAGATAAACAAAAAGGTATTTTGATTAAAATTTTAAGAGATTAAATATCCAGGGATATAAATCTATTTACTCATAAGTTTATATCCAACGCCTCTTATATTTAGAATCATTCCACTTTTCAATTTTTTTTGTAATTTATGTAAAATTTAGACTTAATTAAAAAAATGGGTGCATAAAACATCGTTTAAACTATGGTATATTGGGAGTAAACAAAGGTTTATTTACAAATGATTGTAAAAAAGCTCTAAAATATGTATAAATTGTCAATCTGATAACACTCAAAGAAGAGGTATTAAAAGGTACTTTTGTAAAGACTGTAAAACTTCATTTAGCTCTAACAGAAGACCAGAACAACTCCATAAGATTATCTTTGAAGTGTACTTTTTACATCGACAAACCCTCAAACAACTTGCAGCTAAATATGACAGATCTATTCCATGGATAATGAAGCAAAGAGATGAGTATATTGTTGATTATAAAGTGCATCATCCCAGAGCAGTTAATTTAGTATGTGATGCAACTTTTTATGGAAAAAGAAAAGATAAACTTGGTACTTTAGTTTTCAAGGATGTTGAGACAAAAGAGATACTAATTTGGAAGCATATTCAAAGTGAACTAGTTCAAGACTATAGATATTTAAAAGAAGAGCTGTTTAATTTAGGATACACAATCACAAGTACTACTCTCGATGGAAAGAGAGGCTTATCTAAAGCCTTTAATAACATTCCAATACAAATGTGCCACTTCCATCAAAAGAAGATTGTACAAAGATATATCACTATGAAATCTAAACTTGAGGCTAGTAAAGATTTAAAGAAAATTGTATCAAGATTAACTCATACTACTCAAAAGAATTTAACTCAAAAGTTAGATGATTGGTATGATGAATATCAAGTATTTTTAGATGAAAAAACAATCTCAAAGACCACTGGTAAACTTCATTATACTCATCCAAGAATTCGAGCTGCATATAGAAGTTTAAGAACTAACCTTCCTTATCTTTTTACCTATAAAAATCATAAGAATTTAACAATATCAAATACAACAAATGCACTCGAAGGTGGAGTATTCTCACATATGAAAAATATGATTAGTTTGCATCGTGGTTTGAGTAAAAGTTTGAAGTTGAATTTAGTGGATTATTATCTTGTAAACTATAAAAAAAATAGGAGATTATGCACCCATATTTTTAATTAAGTCTAATGTATTGTCAGTTATCTAAGGAAAAACTTGATAAAATAGTAGAGGAACATATAATAGGTGGTAACATTGTTCAAGAATTTATAATTCCAGAACAGTTTTGGGGTGATCCTATTAAATTAGAGCAATAAAGGACTTTATATATGACATTTGAAATGCTATATAGTAAAATTCATAGAGCCACAGTTACAGATGCAAATCTTAATTATGTTGGTTCAATTACAATTGATGAAGAGTTGATGCTAGCATCAAAATTAATGGTTGGACAGAAAGTTGAAATCGTTAATGTTACTAATGGTAAAAGATTTACAACTTATGTTATCAAAGGAAAAGCTGGAAGTAAAGAGATGTGTCTTAATGGTGCAGCTGCTAGAAAAGTTGAAATTGGTGATAAAATAATTGTAATATCCTATGTATCATTGCATAGTGATGAATTAAAAACTTATAAGCCAACAGTTGTTATTGTTGATGATAATAATAATATAGAAATAATAACTAATGAATTAGTAGGAAGTAATGATGTTTGATGGTATTGATTTAAGTACACTAAATTTAAATGAAGTGATGGGGCAAGTTCAGGAAATGGCTTTAAAAGCAAAAGAGAAAAATGTAGATACTATTTTTACTTCAAAATCTGGAGGAGGGATGATCGAAATTTCGATCAATGGTAACTCTGAAGTTATTGATTTACAAGTTGATGACTCTTTACTTGAAGATAAAGATTCCTTAGTAATATTACTAATTTCTGCGATGAATGATGTGATTAAGCAAAGTAATGAAGGTAAAAAAATGATAGCTATGAATATGATGAGTGGGCTTGGAGCTTTCGGACAAAAATCTTAAATATGCACAAACTTCTATCTCAATTTGAAGAATACCTTTTAGATAATTTACCAAAATCAAAAACGTTTCATCCATATTTTGAGAATGCTTTAGGTGATATGCTTAAAGCTGGGGGAAAAAGATTCAGACCAATGCTTTTGTTATGTGTTGTTAAATCTAATAAAAGTATGTTGATTAAGAATTCTCTACCCGTTGCCTTAGGCTTAGAAATGTTACACACTTACTCTTTAATACATGATGACTTGCCTAGTATGGACAATGCAGACTTAAGACGTGAGTTTGAAACCTTACACAAAAAGTATGATGAAGTAACAGCTATATTAGTTGGGGATGCTTTAAATACGGAAAGTTTTAATCAAATTGCAAATGCACCTTTAAGTAATGATATTAAAATAGAGTTAATAAAATCATTGAGTAGTGATGGTGGAATTAATGGAATGATTATTGGTCAAGCAATTGATTGTTATTTTGAAAATCATAAATTAGAACTTAGTGAATTGGAGTTCTTACATACTCATAAAACAGCAAACTTAATCGCAAGTTCTTTAAAAATGGGTGCAATAATAAGTGAATATGATTTAGATATTCAAGAAAAACTTTATAAATTTGGTATAGATATTGGTCTTTTATTTCAAATTCAAGATGATATTATTGATGAAATACAAAGTGAAGAACAAGCAGGTAAAACTACACATAATGATGATTCAAAAAACTCTTTTGTAAATTTACTTGGTTTAGATGGTGCTATTAAAGCAGCTAACAGCTTGGCAAGTAAATGTGAATATAGCTTAAATAAATTTGATAAAAAATTAAAGAATGTATTAAAAGATTTACTTTTAGAATATTTATACAGACATAAATAAATTTTAATTGCTAACTTTAGTCAAAGAAGCTAAACGTACTTGACAATTAAAGAAAAATATTATAGAATATGGCACTTTAAAAAGTAGAGTGCTAAATTAGCAATTATTACAAAGAAATTATTAGGAGAATTATAGTGAATTTTAAACCATTAGGGAAAAGAGTTCTTGTTGAAAGAACAGAAGTTGAGGAAAAAACTGCAAGTGGAATTATTCTTGTAGATTCAGCAAAAGAGAAACCAAATACTGCAAAAGTTTTAGCAATTGGTTCAGAAGTTGAGGGTATTAAGCTTAACGACATAGTTGTTTTTGAACAATTTAGAGGAAGTGAATTAACACTTGAGGATGTTGATTATTTAGTATTAGAACTTAAAAATATTATAGGAGTTATGTAAGATGGCAAAAGAAGTATTATTTAGTGATGCGGCAAGAAACAGATTATTCACAGGTGTTGAGAAATTAGCAGATGCTGTAAAAGTTACTATGGGTCCAAGAGGAAGAAATGTATTATTACAAAAATCTTTCGGTGCTCCAACAATTACAAAAGATGGTGTTTCAGTTGCACGAGAGATTGAACTGTCTGATACTCTAGAAAATATGGGAGCACAACTTGTGAAAGAAGTTGCTTCTAAAACTGCTGATGAAGCTGGTGATGGAACTACAACTGCTACTATTCTTGCTTATTCTGTATTTAAAGAAGGTCTTAGAAATGTAACAGCAGGTGCTAATCCTATTACACTAAAAAGAGGAATGGATAAAGCAACTGAAGCTATTTTAAAAAATTTAAAAATTGCTTCAAGAGTAGTTGCTAATAAAACTGAAATTGAGCAAGTTGCTACTATTTCAGCAAATTCTGATGTTGCTATTGGTTCTATGATAGCTGAAGCTATGGAAAAAGTTGGGAAAGATGGTGTTATTACTGTTGAAGAAGCTAAGGGTATTTCTGATGAGTTAGATGTAGTTGAAGGTATGCAATTTGATAGAGGCTATTTATCACCTTACTTTGTAACAAATACTGAAAAAATGACTACAGAAATGGAAAATCCATATATTTTATTATATGACAAAAAAATCTCTAACTTAAAAGAGATGTTGCCGATTTTAGAATCAGTTAATAAAGAAGGACGACCTTTATTAATTATTTCTGAAGATGTAGATGGAGAAGCATTAACAACTTTAGTTGTAAATAGATTAAGAGGTTCATTAAACATTGCAGCTGTTAAAGCTCCAGGTTTTGGTGATAGAAGAAAAGCTATGCTTGAAGATATTGCTGTTTTAATTGGTGGTACTGTTATAGCTGAAGAGATGGGAATGAAACTTGAAACTGTTGAAGTGTCTTGCCTAGGAACTGCTGCTAGAGTTGTAATTGATAAAGATAATACAACTATAGTAAATGGTGCAGGAACTTCAGATGCTGTAAAAAGTAGAGTTAATCAAATTAAAACAGAAATTAAAAATACAACTTCTGATTATGATAAAGAAAAACTACAAGAACGATTAGCAAAACTTTCTGGTGGAGTTGCAGTTATTAAAGTTGGTGCTGCAAGTGAAACTGAAATGAAAGAGAAAAAAGATAGAGTTGATGATGCGTTAAGTGCAACTAGAGCTGCTGTTGAAGAAGGTATTGTTATTGGTGGTGGAGCTGCTTTAATTAGAGCTGCTGCTAAAGTATCTTTAAAACTTGATGGTGATGAGCAAATAGGAGCTGATATTATTTTAAGAGCAATTTCTGCTCCACTTAAACAAATTGCTATTAATGCTGGTTTTGATGCTGGTGTTGTTGCAAATGAAGTTGCAAAAGCAAGTAATGAAAATTTTGGATTCAATGCAGTAACAGGTGAGTATGTTGATATGTTTAAAGCTGGAATCGTTGATCCTGTAAAAGTTGGAAGAGTAGCAATGCAAAATGCAGTATC
The DNA here is from genome assembly GCA_965243765.1 of Halarcobacter sp. Taxonomy (GTDB): domain Bacteria; phylum Campylobacterota; class Campylobacteria; order Campylobacterales; family Arcobacteraceae; genus Halarcobacter. The sequence continues at coordinate 345,052 of CBDEWB010000017.1, read as the reverse complement.
TGTAGCATCATTGTTATTAACAACAGAAGCAACAGTAACTGATATCAAAGAAGATAAAGCAGCTATGCCTGCAATGCCAGACATGGGTGGAATGGGAGGAATGGGTGGAATGGGGATGTAAGCCCTCTATTGTACCATAATTCTATTTAATAAAATGAGCAGATAGCTGTCTATGACAGCGTTCTCTCTCATTTTGAACTCACATAAACTTCACAAAAAATTTCACAACTTCTAAGCTATTTCAATGTTAAATCAAAAAACTAAAGTACTTAATTTGTCTTTTCTTTTGCCATAAAATATTGCATCACATATTAAATTTATTGCTCTTAGATTGTGATATTTTTCATCTACTTCATAATCTAAAATTTGCTTTTTAATCTAGGGTATGGACTTGTTATATTTTAGAGCTAACTGTAATAATGTTTGTAATAATTTCAATCTAAAAAATGGTGTTATTGTTACTTATGATAGTGAAGATGGAATTATTCAAGACAGTGTTTCTATTAAACTTGTAGCTTTTTATAAATGGAATCTTAGAGATATTCTAAAAATATTCAAGTAGATTTAATTTTGAAAATTTATGTATTAAATTGGTACACCTGATGAGATTTGAACTCACACTCGATTAAGAACGAGCCCCTCAAGCCCGCGCGTCTACCGTTCCGCCACAGATGCAACTTTTATTGAGAATTAAAAAAGGTCAAGAAGAAAATTTCTTAACCTTTTAAGATTTATTAAAATCTTTATTTTGAGCTATATCTTATAAGAATGGGTTTGCATATAATACAATCATTGCAATTACAAGTGCATAAATAACTTGTGCTTCGATCATTGCTAATGCAATGAACATAGTAGTCATTAATTTTCCACCTAAACCTGGATTTCTAGCAGTTCCAGCAATAGTTGCAGCAGCAGTATTACCCATACCAATAGCTCCACCAAGAGCAGCAAGACCAAGACCAACACCAGCAGCAAGTACTGAGTAACCTTTTAAAGTTTCATTTGCAACTGATGCTTCTGCGGCAAATGCAACACTAGCAATAGCTAATAATAAAAGAACAATTTTTTTCATTTTTTTTCCTAATAAAATATTTTAACAATGTACGTTCGGATAGCGTAACTAGTTTTAAAAAACTAGCAATACTTACATAAATGCAAATATTTCCCTACTGACACCTTGTTAGGCAGAGATTATACATCATATATATTTAATATTTCATTAGAATAGAAATAAATAGATATTATGATTACTTAAGATAACAAAATAATTTTAATTTTAATCTTTTTATGTATAATCAGCTGTATAATTAAATAAGTTAAAAGGTTTTATTATGAAAAAATTATTTTTTAGTTTAGCATTGCTTATCGTTGCTGTTATTGGGATTATCTATGGTTTACTCTTTACTACACTTGGTAATTTATATGTTGCATCAATAATCGAAGAAAAAGTAAATGAAGGTCGAGATGATGTAAATTTAAAAGTTAATGATTTTAAATTAACCATGAGTGATATTTTATTTAGTGCTACAATTGATGGAAACTCAAATATAAATATTGCAGGTAAGTTAGCTATTTTAGATAAAAGTGTTGATTTAACTTATGATATAAACATTAAGGACTTATCAAAACTTCAAAACATAATAAAACAAAAACTTAATGGTTCTTTTTCTACAAAAGGTAGTGCAAAAGGAAATCAAGAGTTAATAGTTATAAAAGGTACAAGTAAATTTGCATTAAGTGATACTAGTTATAATATTAACTTAGTTGATTTTAAACCAAGTAATATTATATTTAATATGAAAAATGCAAAAATAGAAGAACTGTTATATCTAGTAAATCAACCAATTTTTGCAAATGGTTTAATAAATATTGATGCTAAAATAAAAAGTACAGATATTAAAAATCTTGATGGTAAAATAATAACAACAATCTTAGAAAGTAAAATTAATAACAAAGTTATAAATAAAGAGTTTGCTCAAAAATTAAAACAGCCTATAACTTTTAAAGGTAATATAGTAACAAACTTAGTAAAAACTCAAGCTATTTCAAAAATTGATTTAAACACAACTGTTATAAATTTAGATATATCAAAAGCTATTTTTGATACTGAAAAAGGAACTTTTGTAAGTGATTATATAATTAACTTTACTGATCTTTCTAAACTTTATGATATCACACAAACAAAAATGAGAGGAGCTATTAAATTTAAAGGAAATATTAAACAAAGTGCAAATAATCTTTCTATAGATGGTGCTTCATCATTATTTGGAGGAAATATTAATTTTAATCTTTTAAATGATGACTTTAAAGCAAGTATAAAAAATATTGAAGTTAAATCATTAACTCATATGTTATATTATCCAGAAATTTTTATTTCTAAATCAAATATTGATATTAATTATAATCTAGCAACACAAGTAGGGAAAGTTGAAGGAAATTTAATAAATGGGCGTTTTATAAAAAATCAATACTCAGATATTATCAATACTTTTGCAAGATTTGATTTGACTAAAGAAGTTTATGAAATAGTTAAAATCAATAGTAATATTAACAAAAATATTATTAATACGGTTATTGATATGAAAAGTAAATATACAAAAATTTATATACCAAATAGTACAATAAATACTGAAAAAAACTCTATTAATGCTTTGGTAAAAGCAACTATTACAAAATATAGTTTTGATACAGTTATTAAAGGAAGTTTATCAAATCCTAAAATTAAAGTTGATACAAAAGCTTTCCTAAAAAGTAAGTATGGAAAAAAACTAAAAGCAAAAATAAATAAACTAAAAAATAAATTAGGTAATAAATTTAATTTAGATTCACTTATTAATACAAACTCTACACCTTCTTCAGGTGATAAAAAAAAACCTTCAGGTGCTAGTAATAAAGAGATAGCAGAAGCATTTAAAAGCTTTTTTAAATAAAAATATAGAGAGTTAGTTCCCCTTTATATTTTTTGTAAGATTAAACACACCATACATCATATGGAATATTGACAGCACTAGGAATTCTTTCTGCATTGATTTTTCTTTGAACTAGAATTTCTTTTTTTTATTTGAGTATATATGTTCTACGTGTACTCTCATAATTGGCAACTTTATAGGGTTTATTGCATGTAAATAAATTATAATTTTATTTTAAACATTTAGGACAGATACCTTTTATAATGATATTATCAATTTTATAGCCCTCAAGATGGAAGTTTAGTTTTTCATGTATACATTCTATTTGTGAGCATGATGAACAGATGAAATGAGAATGTTTTATTTTTTGAATTTCAAAATATTTTTTTTTATCATTAGATTCAAAAGAACTAATAATATTTTCATCTTCAAATTTGTTAATATTTCTATAAAACGTAGTCTTATCCATCGATAAGTCTTTTTTAATATTTTCATAACACAAAGGTTTATTCGAATTTAACAAAATTCTTAAGATTGCTTTTCTAGCTGTTGTCAATTTTATATTTTTCTCATGGGCTATTGTTTCTATATTCATAGATAAATTATATCTTTTTATTTTTTAAAAGCAGTTTTGCAAATAAAAAACTTTTTACGACTAAGTTGCATTAAAGTTATATTATATTAGTATTTTCCAAATGCAACTAGATTGCAAAAAGGAATTATATGAAATTTTTATTAGTAATATTACTTAGTTTATCAAGTTTGATTTATGCAAAAGAGGTAACAGTATCGATTGTACCTCAGAAATATTTTGTACAAAAAATAGCAAAAGATAAGATTGCCGTGAATGTAATGGTAAAACCAGGTTTTTCACCAGCAACTTATGAACCAAAAACTTCTCAAATGAAAAAATTATCAAAGTCATTAATTTATTTCTCAATTGATGTACCTTTTGAAGATGTTTGGTTAAGTAAATTTAAAAATGCAAATAAAGATATGTTAATAGTTGATACAGATGAAGGTATTAAAAAAATTAAAATGCTTAAACATGAACATCATGATGAGAATGAAGATAAAAATGAGAAAAATCATGAAACTAAGCATAATGAAAAAAAACATAATCATAAAGGGTTAGACCCTCATATTTGGTTAGATCCAGTTTTAGTAAAAATACAAGCTAAAAATATTTACGAAGCTTTAGTTAAAATTGATGAAACAAATAAAAAATTTTATTTGAAAAACTATCAAATGTTCATAGAAGAGTTAAATACTCTTGATAATGAATTGAATAATATATTAAAAACTGTAGAAAATAAACCTTTTATGGTCTTTCATCCATCATGGGGATATTTTGCTAAACGTTACAATTTAGAACAAATTGCTATTGAATCAGAAGGGAAGGAACCAAAACCAGCAGAATTAATTGAGTTAATTAAAGATGCGAAAGAGCATAAAATAAAAATAGTTTTCGTATCCCCTCAATTTTCTAAAAAAGGAGCCAAAACAATTTCTAAAAGTATCAAAGGAACTGTAGCTATAATAAATCCATTAGCAAAAGATTGGGATATAAATTTAATTAAAACAGCTAAAGAAATTGTACAAAGTTATAAATGATATGTTTACTATCTTAACTTTCGCACCTAAAACCAAGCAATTTAGCAGTCACATTCTTTAAAGTATCAATGATAGTGGTAAAATCATCATTTCTATTGATTACTTCTTCTATTTGTGCTATTTCATCAAGTATAGCTATAAATGTTTGCATAGCAATTGCTAGAGTATGAAGTTCACATTCTAAATCTTTAAATAATCCACCAATTGTTTTAGGTTCATGACTGATACGATTGATATAACTGACAATATTATATGTAAAAAACGATAGTGTAATTCTAGCTATTAGTGCTTCATAGATTCTATTTTCTTCTTTACCAAATCCAAAGTGTTCGCGAAGTTCTTTGTAGCCTTGCTCTATATCCCATCTTCTTCTATAAGTATCAATAATAACTTCATCACTAATATCTAAATCAGTAGATATTATAGGTATTAATTTCTCTTGCGTTTTTAAAAATACTATCTTAACCTTACTGGCTTTTTTATGTTCAACTACTACTGAAAAGTATTTATATTTAATTTTTTTACCATAAGTACTAGACTTGATATTTTTTAATTTCTTAGACTTTTCATAGATACCATTAAGAGTTTTTCTCTCCCCAATAAAGTTCCATATTTTATTATTGTTTGCTACTCTTGTAATAACTTTTAATCCTAAATCATTCATCTCTTTTATAAATGAAGGTTTAGAGTACCAACTATCGATAAGTAGATAATCAGCATATATACCGCTATTCACAGCTCTTTTAATCATATCTATAGCTATTTGTGATTTACCTTTTAATGTTTCTAATCTTCTCTTATGAGCATTAGTTCTAGTATCAATAATATTTTTAAAATTATCTATTATTACTCTTGCATATTTATTTGTAACAATTGCAAAGTCTAACATAAAGTTAGAGAAACCATCACTATAATTAAGAGACACAACATTAATACCTCTTACTGTTCGTTTCTCTTTATTACTCCATAAATAATCACAGCTACCCTCTATATTTTTACCAACTTTCCCCTCTATGGTGTCATCAATAATAAAAACTCTTATAGCTTTACTATCTTGTACCTTATGAAGTAATTTAAGTATCTTTAATGTTGATAACGATAACAGTTTTCGCCAGTTGTAACTAGAGTTACTTAGCAACCTGTAGTAAATATCTTTTTTTAAACTATCATCGCTTTGATTTATAAATGTTGATACTTTCTTATTCATCACAAGCATATATACAAAGTGAATAACTACCATATAAACACTTACTCCATCTTTTTTAGTGAAATTACTTTGTGATAAAATTGTTTTTATATTTAATATTTGCATTGTCTTGTATATTGGATTTTTTAACTTATCATTTATTACATTAGTTATTTTTTCTTTAATATTCATCAATAAATCTCCTTAGTTTGATAGGCATATTATAACTAAACCACAGTGTTTAAAGGCTTTATAAGTACATTTATCAGGAGAAAATTGAAAGATTATTTTTTATATTTATATTTAAAATATAAATGTATATAGCAATGACAATTAAAAGACTTTGTTTGACAATTAATGGTTTAGTTGATGATTTTTAGGTTATTTTAGGTGCGAAAGTTAAGTTACTATTTCTACTTCTTTTAACTAAAAATAGATAATGGCGATAATATTGCTCTTTTTGCACTTCTATTTATCTCTTTTATTTATGGGATAATTCATGCTTTAGGCGCTTTGATTTTAGTTGTAGTTTCCGTTTTTGTTTTACAATCTTTGTTAAACAATTTTGTAAATGAATCAGTCGAAATTTTGACAAAATTATCAGCTATTTTGATTATTATTTCAGCACTATTTATTTTATACAGTAAATTAAAAAATAAAAGTTGTGCTTGCAGTTCGTGTACTTCATCTTTATCTTCAAGTATAGTTTGGAGTACAAAAAACCTATAAAAACAAAAAAATTAAAAAATAGTTTTTTTAAATCTGGTAGCTCTAAGGGCTATTAGAGCTCCCGTATTTTAGTAATACTATTTGCGTGGATTATCTACAGCTTTTATGGCTATTCGTACTACAACGATAAGTCAAATAGTTTTTATGTTCGGTGTGTTAGGGCAGGACAGTAACTTTTAATTTTGATTTTTTATTGCGTATTTGTAGTTTTTGAGCATTAGCAATCTATATTTTGCTGTTTAGCCTTTATCTTTTTAACATTAAGTTGTAAAGTGTGGTTATTTTATTTAATTGGTGCAATTACTAGTAGCTCATCCTTTTCCATCCATTAAAATCATAATGTTATTATTTTTTAATGTTTGAGTATGAATATAACTGGTATATTAACTACCTTAATCTGTATTAAATATTTGTTCAAGAAGTATTTGCTAGTCTTAATGAATACATGTCCAGTTTCACCACGTTATGGTTGCCTAGTTACATAAATAAGAAAGCGATAGCTTAACAACATAATTGTAAAATCTTTACAGCAAATAAGGATTTTAAAAATGCCACAAGTCTATCACTCTAATGCCAGAACAAACCAGCATGTAAGAGAAATAATACAACAATCTAATTTAACAAATGTTGAATTAGCAAATAATTATAATGTGAATGTTAAAACTATCGCCAAGCATAAAAATAGAGATTTTTTAAATGATAAAAGTTCAAGACCAAAAAGAATCCATTATGCTCTAACACCTTTAGAAAAAGAGTTAATTAAAGTAGTCAGAACAATGACTTGGATGGAGTTAGATGACTTAGCAGATACAATCGTTGATATTATTCCAAATGCAAATAGAAGTAATGTTTATCGCACTTTAAAAGCCTTTGATATAAACAGAGTTCCACAAGAGCAAAAAGAAAAAGCTAAAAAGTTCAAAGAGTATGAGCCTGGTTATTTACATATAGATGTAACTTATTTACCAAAGTTTGACAAGCAAAAATATTACCTATTTGTAGCAATAGACAGGGCTACAAGGCTACTTTACTATAAAGTGTATGAGAATAAGACAGCAGCAAATGCAGTATCTTTTCTAAAAGAATGTAAAGAATTTTTTCCATTTTACTTAACACATATTTTAACAGATAATGGATTAGAGTTCACAGACAAATGGGCAAGAGGAAAAGGTTTTGTAAGTGGTAATCATAAGTTTGATGTAGAGTGTAAAGATGATGAGATAGAACATAGGCTAACAGCTCCATACACACCTCAAACTAACGCAATGGCAGAAAGAGTAAACGGAACTATTAAAAATGCTACAATTAAAGCAGAAGAGTATGACAATATTGATGATGTTAAAAAAGATTTAAATAAATTTTTGATATACTACAACTTCAATAGAAGACATGGTTCTTTAAAAAAAGAATTAAAAGTTAGAACTCCATTTGATGCAGTTCAAAGTTGGTTTCAAACGAAACCTGAAATATTTAAGATTTTACCAGATGTGTTTCAACATATTGCTTTTGAAATGGTACAACGTGGTGAAACTTGACAAATACACAAATGGATTAATTTAGATGGTTTTGTTGTATTTCTGATATAAATTGGCAGATTACTTTTATTAAAATTTATAAATTTTAATAAAAGTACATAATATTTACATAAGTTTATGGAATACTTTTCTTCTAAACAAACTTAAGGAGTTAAAATGATGAAAAGAAATGGAATCCTGTTTACAGGTAAAAGATTGGTTTTAGGAACAGTAGCAACGGCAATGCTAGTTACATCATCGATGGCGGCAGATTTTACATTAAAATTTTCATATGTTGTAAGTACTAATACACCAAAAGGTAAAGCAGTAAAATATTTCGAAACTAGACTAGAAGAATTATCAAAAGGCAGAATTGATGTACAAATTTATCCATCTGCGCAATTATACACAGATAATGCTGTTTTAAAAGCACTTAGATTAAATTCTGTTCAAATGGCTGCACCAAGTTTTTCTAAGTTTGGTAAAATTGTACCTCAGTTAGCTCTATTTGATTTACCATTCTTATTTAGAGATATGGATCATTTACATAAAGTTCAAGATGGAGAAGTTGGTATTAAGTTAAAAGCACTAGTTGTTAAAAAAGGTATTATTGCACTTAACTTTTGGGATAATCATTTTAAACAATTAACATCTGCTAAAAAAGCTTTAATTAAACCTGAAGATGCAAAAGGTCAAAAATTTAGAATTATGTCTTCAAAAGTTCTTGAAGCACAATTTCATGCACTTGGAGCAAATCCACAAATGATGCCATTTTCTGAAGTATATTCAGGATTACAACAAGGTGTAATTGATGGTCAAGAAAATACTAACTCAAATATATATACAAAAAAATTCTATGAAGTTCAAAAATATATGACAATAACAAATCATGGATATTTAGGATATTTAGTTGTAATGAGTAAAAAATTCTGGAATAAACTTCCAAAAGATTTACAAAAAAATGTAATTCAAGCTATGAATGACGCTACACAAAAAGAGAGAGAATATGCAGAAGAGTTAAATACTAAACAATTTAACTTAATCAAAGAGTATGCTCAAAAAACTGGTAAATTAGAAATTATTACCTTAACTACTAAGCAAAGAGATGCTTGGGCAAAAGTAGTTCGTAAGATTTATCCAGAATTTTATTCTTCAAAAAAAATTGGTAAAGACTTAATTGAAGGTGCTTTAAATACAAAATAACAATTTTTCTAAAACCTCATAATCCACTAGTAACTTAACTAGTGGATTTTTAAAATACACCTCATAAAAAAGCAATTAAATTACCAAAATACTAATTTATTTTAAAAAAAGCAATTAACGGTATAATTTATATAAAAAGACACAATAGATACATAACTTTATTTTATAATAAAACATTAAGGAGATATAATTATGTTAAATATAATTAGTACAATCATTGGTTTTATTAATAGATCAATAGCTGTAATCGGTATTACAGGAGGTGTAGCAGTTGCATTTACAAATGTAGTTGCCAGATATACTTTTAATGCTTCATTAGTTTGGGCAACAGAAATGACAATATTTCTGTTTTTATGGTCTGTCTTTTTTGGAGCTGCCTATTGTTTTAAAAAAGATGCACATATTGCTATAACAGTAATTTTAGATATCGTACCTTCAAGAGTTGCTAAAATAATGTTATTAATCTCACATTTAATTACATTTATATTTTTACTTGTAGTTGCATATTATGGGTATGAGTACCTGTTACTTGTAATTGAGATAGATGAGAGATCAATTGACCTTTGGGATTTACCAATGTGGATTATATATTTAGTAATTCCAATATCTTTTACTTTCGCTGCATTTAGAGTAGGTGAACGAATTCATATGATTTTATCTACAAATCATAATAAAATTTTAAAAGAGAGTGAAGCAGAAATGATTTTATCTAAATTAGGTGCTAAATCCAAAGATAATACAAATAAAAATGTTAAAGAATTAAATGACATTGTAAAAGAAATCGAAAAGAAAACAGGAGGAATGTTATGAGTGTAGCTGTATTATTTGGAATATTTTTATTTCTTGTTATTCTAGGTACTCCAATCGCTATTTGTTTAGGAGCATCTACTTTTGTTACATTAATGTTATTTACTGATATTTCACCAATTGAAATATCTTCTATGATGTTTGAAAAAGTTGAACACTATTCTTTAATGGCAATTCCAATGTTTATCTTAGCTGGTAATCTTTTATCTAAAGGAAGTGCCGCAAACAGAATTATAGAATTTGCAAAATCAATTGTAGGACATCTTCCAGGTGGTCTTCCAATTGCTGCAATTTTTGCATCAATTATTTTTGCTGCGGTTTCAGGAAGTTCTCCTGCTACTGTTGTAGCAATTGGTTCTATTATGTTTGGAGCGATTATTCAAGCTGGATATCCAAAAAAATATGCTGTGGGAACTATTGCAACGGCTGGTTCATTAGGTATTTTAATTCCACCATCAATTGTATTAATTGTTTATGGAGTTACAGCAGAAGTTTCAATTGGGAAACTATTTATAGCAGGGATTGTTCCAGGTATTATGTTAGGTATCATGATGATGATAGTAACTTATATAGGAGCTGTTAGATTAGGATTCAAAAGAACCGAACCTCAATCATTTAAAGTTAGATTAACTAAAATGAAAGATGCTTCATGGGGTCTTATGACAATCGTTATTGTAATGGTTGGTATTTATGGTGGTATATTTACACCAACTGAAGCAGCAGCAGTTGCAGCAGTTTGGGCATTTTTCATTTCTGTATTTATTTATAAAGATATAAAATTAGTTGAGTTTTTTGATACTGCTTTAGAGTCTGCAAAAACAACAGCTATGATTATGTTTATTATTGCAAATGCAATGCTTTTTGCACACTTTTTAACTCTTGAAAATATTCCACAAGGAATTACAAATATTTTAATTGAAGCAAATGTAGATAAGTATATGTTCTTATTATTAGTAAATGTTTTATTAATCATTGCAGGGTCTTTTATGGAACCATCTGCAATTATTATGATTATGGTACCTTTATTACTTCCTGTTGCAGTAGCCCTTGGAATTGACCCTATTCACTTTGGTATTGTAATTACAATCAATATGGAACTAGGAATGGTATCCCCACCAGTTGGGCTTAATCTCTTTGTTACCTCAGGCCTTACTGGAATGTCAATAAAAGATGTAATAATAGCAGCTTTCCCTTGGACACTTACTATTTTAGTTGGATTATTACTTGTAACATATATTCCACAAATTGCACTTTGGTTACCAAACCTTATGATGGGATAAAAATAAATTTAAACAAAGAAGATAAAACTTCTTTGTTTAATTATTTATTTTGGTAAAACAATTTCAAACCTAGCACCATATTCTGTATTTCTAACTTTTAATTTTCCATTCATATTCTTATCAACAATAGTTTTAGACATATAAAGTCCTATTCCTGTACCATCACTATCTTTTTTTGTTGTAAAATAAGGTTCAAATATTTTATTTTTTGGTTTAACTTGAACTCCTCCACCATTGTCTTCAATAATCACAGTAATACTATACTCGTCTTCTGTAGTATAAATTTTTATCCAAGCTTTTTTAATATCTTTTTCAATTAAAACATCTTTTGCATTTGTAATAATATTTAAAATAACTTGTTCAAATTCGTTTATGTAAGTATTAAGTGTAATACTATCATCAATACAAATTGTAATATTAATTTTATTATTTGATAAAGTGCTTGAAATTATTGTCATAATTGAATCTAAAGCCGTTCTAAGAGCAAAACGCTCTTTATCTTTCTTAGGCATAAAGAAATTTCTAAAATCATCAATCGTATGAGACATATAATCAATTACACTTTCTGCTTCTTTAGACTTTTGATTCATTGTTTTTTCATCTAATTTGTTAATATCGTATTTAAATTTAATAAACATAAGTATTGAAGATAATTCAGATAAAGGTTGTCTCCATTGATGTGCAATATTTGAAATCATTTCACCTAAAGCAATAAATCTTGATTTTTGAACTAAAAGTTCTTCATGTTCTCTATTTTTTTCAATTTCATCTTCAACTCTTTTTTCCAAGGTTTCATTTAACTCTTTAAGTGCTTGAGATTTAGAATAAACTTTCTTTTGATAAGTTTTTAATACTTCATCAATTTTTTGAGATACTAATATAGAAATAACTATGGCAAAAACTAAAAATAGCAAAAATAGCAAAATATTTTGAACAACTTGTTTTTTTACTCTCTTTTTTAAAAGTAACTTCTTTTTTGCAATATCATATTCTATATCATCAAGATAAACTCCAACAGCAATAATCCAATTCCATCTTGGAAAATATTTAAAATAGGAAAGTTTTTGTTGTACTTCATCTGTAAATATTTTTTTATAAGCATATTGTGTATATGACTCACCTATTAATCTAATGTCTTTTAAAAAAACTTCACGAAATTTTATTCCATTAATATCTACATAATTTGTAGATATTAATTTTCCAATTAAATCAGTACGATTTGGATTTACGAGAAATCTTGCAAAATTATCCCCACCTTCTATATTTAAAATATCATAAACAAAAATATAATTACTTTTATTTTTATCATAAGAAATATGATTTAGCAGCCTGATAGTATCAGCTTTTAACTCTTTCTCATCTTCCGAACTTTTTGTAGCATTATATTTAATAATATCAATAATAGTATCAATTTCTTTTTTTAATATATCTTTTTGATTATGATAATACTTCTTAGCAAACTTATCCATTTGAATATCAAAATCCTGATATGTATTTTTTACATAAAAATAAGAAATCATAAAAATCATTGATGTCATAATAATCATAAAAACATAAATCATAATTTTTGAAATATTTTTTTCTGTAATAATTTGCAAATTTGTACCCTAAAGATTTTTTAGATATCATAACATATCTTTAATAATAAAGGTTTTTATATGGACAAAGAATTAGCTTTAAAACTTAGTAGTTTTACACTTTTATATGTAGAAGATGAAGAAGGAATTAGAAATAATATAAACGAAATTTTAAAACATCTTTTTAAAGATATTTACCTTGCAAAAAATGCCAAAGAAGCTTTTCATTTATATGAAATAAATAAACCTGATTTAATAATAACAGACATAAGAATGCCAAATGAAACAGGTATTAAATTAATCCGTAAGATTCGTAAAACTGATAGTAAAGTAAGAGTTATAATCACCTCTGCATATACAGACTTAGATTATATGCTTGAAGCTACTGAACTTCATCTTGTAAAATATATTGTAAAACCAATAACTGATCTAAAACTTAACGAGGCATTAGAATCTTTTATAAAAAGTTATGATAATGCATGTTTATATAACTTGCCTGAGGGTTGGTTATTTGATGAAAGTAAATCAATAATTCAAACTTCAAATGAAGAATTAAAACTTACAAAAAAAGAAAACCAATTTTTAAAACTATTAATTCAAAAAAATAGAATTATAACTTATGAAGAGATAGAAAATATTATCTGGAGTGAAGAGCATATTATGACTCCAAATGCTATGAGGCTATTTATAAAAAACTTCCGAAAAAAACTTCCAGAAAACTCTCTTAGAAATATTCAAGGGATAGGTTATAGATTAATTCCTTAACTCTTTTGAATAAGTTTTGTATCTTATTTTATATTCTTAACATTTAAATTAATGGATTTTAGTTTTTCTAGTTCTATAAAATAACTATGTCCTAAATATATTATATAAAATACAGCAGAAAAAAGTGTTATAAAAGGAATCATAGAAATAAGATATAAAAATAGTGTTCTAAATCTAAAATTATTAGCTTTTTTTATATGAATTAAATAGTATTCTTCTTTAGTTAAAATAGTTGAACTTACATCAAAAGTTAATAATTTATGAAAAAAATAATAAAATGGAAAAAAAATTGCAATAATATTTATAAAGGGAATAAAATACAAGGGAATAAAAATAATCAAAAGTAAGATCATTATAAGCACACTTTTAAATAAAACCCATAAAGGGCTTAATAACGTTCCAAAACCATTTGTTTCTAAGTGTGCATAATGTCTCTTTTGTAAAATTTTTAAAATCATAGGTGTTAAAAAACCAATGATTACTATAGTTAAAAGAACTGAAAATATCATAATAAATATTGTTCCAATAGTATAAAATAAAAAACCAACCAACCAAGCAGTAATAGAATATTTAAACAAAAAAACAATCAAATATATAAGCCATACAAAATAAAAAGGAGCATTTGCATCGATTATTACCGTATGCGTTTGAGTATTTTGAGAATTATTTATAAATTCTTGTAAAGCAATAAAACCATAATCAGTAGCACTATAAAAAAATAATAGCATTATAATCATAATAAAAAGCAAAGGTAAAATTGCAATTTTTAACATTGGTTTTGTAAAAAAATCTTTTACACTTAAAGCTATTATTTGTCCTTCTAACATTTATATCCTTTTTAAATAAAAGTAATTATTTTATATAAAATACTACTTATCAAATCTCGTTCTATATTCACATTTTTGACAAAATTCTTCAATTAAAATACCTTTTTTAAAGCCATGTTGAATATCTTTTACTCTATTAGTTTCTAAGATATCTTTTAATCGTGAATTATTTATATTTCCAAGATTTACAATACCATCTTTATCTAAACAGCAAGGTACAACTGTTCCAGAACTTAATATTCCAAAATGAGACTCTAAACCATAACAGGTTCCAGTTTTTGAAACAAGTTTATTATCTAAACTAGGCCAGTTAAAATACTCATCAAAATTAAAAAATATCATTCTTGCTATTTTTATATTTTTTGGTCTATTTTTATAAACATCATTAATATCTATTTCACTATTAAATCTTTTATTTACGGTATCAAAAACTCTTTGATTAAACTCTTTTGCACTCTTTGATTCATCTAAATTCCAAATTCTTAAATTAATAAAAAAATGTTGTTTTTTCAAAACTGCATACTCACAAAAATCCAAAATTGGATTTAAATACTCATTTAAACTTTTTTTATATAAATTTGCATTATATGAATTTATAGAAAAGTTTATTTGTCTTATTGTTTTATTCATTAAAGTATCAAAATAACTACTATTTAATCTATTTGCAGTAGTTGTAATATTAACTTTTAAAGCATGTTTATAACTTATATCTAAATACTTATCTAAATTACTCAAAATTAAAGGATCGCCAACCACATGGTAAGCTAACTCATTTGTAAACTCTTTAAGTTCTTTATTTAACTTATCAAATTTTTCTAAACTTATTGTTTCATTTGCTACAACTTTAGGAGGACAAAAAGTACATTTTAAATGACATATATTTGTAATTTCTATATGAACTTTTCTAACTTTTTTTATTTCATACTCCTATTTTAATAAATATGGTAAATCAGCCTGTAAAGACTCTAATAAATCTTCATTTAAAAAAAATTTGCAAAATCATGATGTTTGTTTTTATAAGCATAAGCACACACATATCTATTTCGTTTTATAAATTCAATACTTTGTTCTAAGTTAGCTTGTAACTCTTTATTTTTCATATAGTATTCATACATAACTTTTAATGGCTCTTCATAATTTGTATCTTTTAAAAATACTACATTATCTATAATACCCCAAGAAAACAAGACAACTATTTATAAATTCTAATTCTCTTTTGCACCTGTTACCTTATGCCACAATTTATTATAAGTTTCATCATTAATTTTTAAACTATCATAATAAAAACTCATTAATTTTTTGTAATTTAAAGTTTGATGAAATCTTTTATGATTATAAAAACTATACCACCATTTATTTTAATATATGTTTATTTGTTGACCAAACTTAGTTCGCTCTTATAATATTAATTTCTCGTAGTTTATAACTATACTTTTTATGCCGTTTATTGGGTTGTGTTAAATTAATAGATTTAGCTCCTAGTATTGGTTTTCATCCCATCTCTTGCCTATATTTATATACTGTATTCAAGCTTATATCATATTCATCTTCTAAAAGTTGTTGATGAACTTTTAATGCTCCCTCATTTAAGGTTTTTTCATCTTGTAAAACTTCTGAAACAACTTTTGTTTTAAACTCTGTTGTAAATATTCTTCTTTTTGTACTTATTTTTTCGTTCTTATTTTATTGGGGTATTATAGTTAACTCTTTTGACATTTAGATACCAAATTTTTTCATTTTCTTTTCAGTTAAAAATAGTTCATCATTACTCATAACACCTATTTTTGTTGATAAAATATCATCAGCAATTTTTTTAGCTTCATCAAGTGAGTGCATTTCACAGGTACCACATTGGTAAACATTTAGTTCTGGAATATCAGATTGTTTTTTTACTTTTAGTACATCTTTCATAGCTTTTTTCCAAGCTTTTGCAACTTTCTTTTCACTTGGGTGTCCAAGAAGACTCATGTAAAAACCAGTTCTGCATCCCATTGGTGAGACATCTATGATTTCAACTTTGTCTGAATTTAAATGTTCTCTTATGAACCCAGCAAAAAGATGCTCTAAGGTATGAATTCCCTTTTCATTCATCATTGCTATATTTGGGGCATAAAATCTTAAATCAAAAACTGTAATAATATCTCCTAAAGGTGACTTCATAGTTTTTGCAACTCTAACTGCAGGGGCAGGCATGATAGTGTGATCAACTCTAAATGAATCTAATAATGGCATAATATTTCCTCTTTATTTTTAGCAATTTTATCCTAACTCTACTAAATTAGTCTTTAGTTATTTTATATACCATAAGTAATTAAAAGTTGTGAGTTCTTAACTTTTGTATCTTTTATGGAAGAATTTTGAAAAGACTCTTTTGGTATTTTTGTTTATTTAAAAAAAATAAAGTACTCTTTATAATCAAATGATTATAAAGAGTACATAATAGATTTATTTTTCTTCCTGCATAACTTCATCCGACCAGTCAGCTGTTGCCATTCTAGTTAATTGTCTATATCTAAACTGTGCATCAGATTTATTTTTTGCAAATAATCTTTGGGCATGCTCAGGGTTAGCTTTTTTAAGATGAATATATCTGTTCTCACTCATTAAGAACTCTTCATATCTATCCCAATCTGGTTTTTTACCAGAAATCTTAATAGGATTTTTACCTTTTAGTGCAAGTCTTGGATCATAAGTATAAATTGGCCAATAACCACATTTAGTAGCTAAGTCAGCTTGATCAACTGATTTCATCAATCCACCCTTAATACCATGTGCAATACAAGGAGAATATCCAATAATCAATGAAGGACCAGGATATGCTTCTGCATCTTTAATTGCTTGCATTGTTTGTTTTTGGCTTGTTCTTGAGTTAATCTGTGCAACATAGATATTTCCATATGTTATCATAATATAACCCAAATCTTTTTTAGCAGATTGTTTACCATCATTTGTAAACTCAGCAATAGATCCAGCCCTAGCTGCTTTAGAAGATTGTCCTCCTGTATTTGAGTAAACTTCTGTATCCATTACAAGTACATTAATATTTTGTCCTGTTGAAAGAACATGATCCAGCCCACCAAAGCCAATATCATAAGCCCAACCATCTCCACCAAATATCCATTGAGATTTTCTTACTATATATTTTTTAAGTGAGATTAAATCTTTAACTCCTGGTTCATCTGCATGATCTTTAAGTACAGGCACAAGTAAATCTCTTAATCTTTGAGTTTTTACTCCATCACTTCTACATTCAATCCACTCTTTATATAGAGTTACTAAGGGATTTGAAACTTTTTCCATAGTGTCATTCATAATAGTTTCAATTCTATCTCTAATAGTTTCATTTGCATTATGCATACCAAAACCAAACTCAGCTGTATCTTCAAATAGTGAATTTGCCCAAGCAGGACCTTCACCTTTATCATTTTTAGTATATGGAGTTGAGGGTGCTGATGCTGCATAAATTGAAGAACAACCAGTTGCATTTGCAATCATCAATCTTTCTCCAAATAATTGAGTAATTAGTGTGATATATGGAGTTTCTCCACAACCTGGACAAGCTGAATGGAATTCAAACAAAGGTTTAGCAAACTGTGAACCTTTTAAGGTATCTTTAGAAACTACATAATCTTTATATTCAATTTCATTGAATAAATAATCTGCATTTTCTTGTTCGCCTTTTGCTGCTTCTTGAGTAACTGGAACCATAACAAGTGATTTTTCTTTTGTTGGACAAATATCAACACAAACATTACATCCAGTACAATCTAAAATAGATATTTGGATTTTGAATTTATAGTTACCTTTGATTCCTTTTCCAGTTCCATCTAGTAAGTGATCTTTTACACCTTGAGGTGCATTTTCTTCATCTTCTTCGTTTAATAAGAAGGGACGAATAACTGCATGAGGACACTCAAAAGCACATTGGTTACATTGAATACAGTTCTCTTCAATCCACATAGGAACAATATCAGTAATCCCTCTTTTTTCATACTTTGTAGTTCCATGCTCAAATGTACCATCTTCTCTATTTTCAAAAATAGATACAGGAAGTTCATTTCCTTTTGCAGCATTTACAATTTTTGCAAAGTTTTCAACAAAGTCCGTACCTTTATATTGTGAATTAACAACTAAAGCAGTTGTTTCAAAATCAGACCAAGCAGGATCTACTGCAACCTCTTCTAAACCATCTGCTCCGGTTTCAATAGCTTCATAGTTCATTTGAACAATTAAGTCACCTTTACTTGCATAAGATTTTTCTGCAAACTCTTTCATATAACCTTTTGCTTCTTCAAACTCAATAATATCTGCAAGTTTAAAAAATGCTGATTGCATAATTGTATTTGTTCTTGTTCCTAAACCTAAATTACGTGCTAGTTTTGTTGCATTTATCACATAAAATTTAACTTTTTTATCTGCTAATATTTTTTTAACTCTATTTGGAATAGTTGAGATTATTTCTTTAGCTGTATGAATTGAGTTAAGTAAAAATGTTCCGCCATCTCTAATTTCGTCAATTACCTCATATTGTTCTAAATAAACTTCTTTTGAACAAGCTACAAATCCTGGGTTTGTTACAAGATAAGTTGATCTAATTGGTTTTGGTGAGAATCTTAAATGTGATCTTGTAAAACCACCTGATTTTTTTGAATCATATGCAAAATACGCTTGTGCATATAAATCAGTTTTATCTCCAATAATTTTTACAGAGTTTTTATTAGCCCCAACAGTACCATCAGCACCAAGACCATAAAATAAACACTCCCTAACTTTATCAGATGTTACAGTTACATTGTTACCTACTTCTATTGAAGTAAAAGTAACATCATCATTAATACCTACTGTAAATCCATTTTTTGGATTATCAGATGCTAAGTTATCAAATACTGCAATTACATCATTTGGTTTAAAATCTTTTGAAGATAGGCCATATCGTCCTCCAATAATCAAAGGTTGTTTTTTTTCATCATAAAATACATTTCTAACATCTAAGTATAAAGGTTCACCTAAACTTCCAGGCTCTTTTGTTCTATCTAATACACAGATTCTTTGAACATGTTTTGGTAATACATTCATAAAGTATTTCGTTGAAAAAGGTCTATATAAATGAACTACTAATAATCCAATTTTTCTATTCTCTTTTTCTCTTAAATAATCAATTGTTTCTTTAATAGCTTCATTTGCTGAACCCATACAAATAACAATATCAGTAGCATTTTTATCACCATAATAAGTAAATGGTTTATACTCTCTTTTTGTTATTTTTGATATCTCTTCCATATATCCATTTACAATATCAGGCATGGCATTATAAAACTTATTGCAGGCCTCTCTTCCTTGAAAGTAGATATCGTCATTTTGTGCAGTACCTCTCGTAACTGGAGATTCAGGGTTCAAAGAAGTATCTCTAAAATTTTGGATTGCTTCATAATCAACTAATCTATCAAATACCTCATAAGGCATTACTTCAATTTTATTAATTTCATGAGAAGTTCTAAAACCATCAAAGAAGTGTAAAAATGGAATTCTACCTTTAATTGCTGCTAAGTGAGCAATTCCACCAATATCCATTATTTCTTGAACTGAACCAGTTGCTAACATACAGTATCCAGTTGCTCGTACACTCATAACATCTTGATGATCACCAAAAATTGATAAAGCATGTGTGGCAAGTGCTCTTGCACTTACATGAATAACTGATGGTAAAAGTTGACCAGCCATTTTATACATATTTGGTATTTTTAATAAAAGACCTTGCGATGCTGTGTATGTAGTTGTTAATGCTCCTGCTTGTAATGACCCATGTACAGTTCCAGCAGCACCTGCTTCACTTTGCATTTCAATCACTTTAACAGTTGTACCAAATAAGTTTTTTTTACCTTGAGCTGCCCATTTTTCAGTATTATCACCCATTTGCGAAGATGGAGTAATTGGATATACTCCAGCTACTTCAGTAAACGCATATGAAACATAAGCAGCTGCTTCATTTCCATCCATAGTTTTTAAGATTTTTGACATAAACAATCCTTAATAGATATATATATATATATCTTAAATTTTAATTAAAGTAAACTTATAAATCGATGAATAAAAGAAGATTTAATAATTTTTTATTAATTTAACAAATTAAATACTCATTTAAAGACCATGATAAGCATATGTTCAATATAAGTTGTATTTAATAATATATGCTCATAATATTTTACTTATGATTCTGAAAATTGTTTTATTAGTTTTACTGCTTCGAGTGGGTGATTTGTAATAAATGAAGTATATTCTTTTAAAGTCTCTTCTTTCCCATGGCCACATAGAACTCCTACTGAATTTATTCCTGCACTATTTGCAGCAATTAAATCAAGTTCTGTATCTCCAATCATCCATATATCAGAAGTATTTCTTATATTCATTAAATCTAAAGTTTTATGAATTGATTCTGGATGAGGTTTAGGATGTTCAACATGTTCTCTTCCTATAACATATTCAAAGTATTGCATAATATTCATATGTTCAAGAAGTTGTTCACTAAAAAGTCCAGTTTTAGTTGTAACGATTGAAAGTCTTGCAAAAGTATTTGCAAGTTCTATTGCTTCTTTTGCAAATTCTAGTAGTTTAGTTTGTTCTTTTGAGATTATTCTATATTTCTCTTTGTATGCGTGAACATAGTCCCATACTAATTCTTGTGTAATCCCTAAATCTAAATACATAATATCTAAGGGATAACCAATAAGTGATTTTATATCTTCATCAGTTCTTGTAAAATTGTAGTTGAATTTTTTGAATGTATGATGAAATGTTGATAGTATTGCTTCAGTTGAATCAATTAAAGTACCATCTAAATCAAAAAGAATAATTTTTTCCATTATCGCTCCTTCTTCTCAAAATTGCAGTTTAGTATATTATGGCTTTATCCAATCTTTTTGATTATGAGTGATACCAATAAAGGCTGGTTCTACATTTTTAATCTTTGAATTTATAACTGTAATTGAGTTTGGAATATATAAAAATAGATATGGAATATCATCTGTAATTTTTCTAAAAATATCTTTATAGATAAGACTTAATTTATCTTTTTCTACTGTAGTTGAACCTTCTTCAATTAATTTATCTACTTCTTTATTTCTATATCCTACTAGATTAAACCTTCCTAATTTATCAGAGTTTGTATGCCATAAAGGATAAGCATCAGGTATAAGAGATAAACTCCAACCTAAAAGTATAGTTTCAAAGTTTCTAGGGTTTACAACCGTATTTAAAAAAGCTTGCCACTCCATAACTCTAATTGTAACTTTTACATTAATTTTTGCTAATTGATATTGCAAAATTTGTGCAGCATTGATTCTTATGTCATTTCCCGTATTTGTTACAAGTTCAAAAGAGAACGGATTATTTTCATCATATCCTGCTTCTTTTAAAAGTTGTTTTGCTTTTTTTAAATTTGGTTGTGTAGCTTTAACTTTTTCATTGAAAGCAAAAGTTCCAGGCAAGAAAGGTCCAGTACAAACTTTTCCATGTCCAAAATATAAAATATCAACTAACTCTTGTCTATTTATTCCCAAAGATAAGGCTTGTCGAACTCTTATATCTTGAAACTTCTTTTTACGTAAATTAAATCCTAAATAAGAGTATCCAAAACTTTGTTGTTCAATGATTTTATAGTTTTTTCTAAATTTTTTATCAATCTGTCTATCAATTTGAAGAGGAGTTAATCCTCCTAAATCTAATTTATTTTGTTTCGACATTAAAAACGAAGTAGTCGAATCTGGTAAAAATTTATAACTTAGTTCATCTATTTTAGCTCTTCCCTCAAAATAATCATCATTTGCAATAAGTTTTATATCAGAAGAGTTTTTAAAAGAGTTTAATTTGTAAGGCCCTGTTCCTATTGGGTTTCTATTAAATGAACTTGTCATAATATCTTTTTCATGTTCTAATATATGTTTTGGAATTATAGAAGTCATCCAAATTTCTAAAGCTTTAAAATATGGTTTTTTATAAATTATTTCAATTGTGTAATCATCAAGTGCTTTTACACTTTTAACTTCTTTATAATTTGAAATTATTGAAGTATAAACTTTTGGATTCATAATTGTGTTGTAAGTAAAAACTACATCATGTGCTGTAAACTTTTTTTTATCATGCCAAAGAATATTTTTTCTAATTTTGATAATTAGTTTAGTATTTGAATCAAATTTATAAGACTTTGCTAAATCTGTTATCACCTTTCCGTCTTTATCATATTTAAAAAGACCATTAAATAGCCAACCAGATATATCTGAACTAGCAGAATCACTTAGTAAAATTGGATTTAATTTACTAGGGCTAGAAGTCATAGATAGATTCAAACTTGAGGATAGTAAAAGATTAAACAGTAGTATTAATAGTGTCAAGTTTCACCACGTTGTACCATTTCAAAAGCAATATGTTGAAACACATCTGGTAAAATCTTAAATATTTCAGGTTTCGTTTGAAACCAACTTTGAACTGCATCAAATGGAGTTCTAACTTTTAATTCTTTTTTTAAAGAACCATGTCTTCTATTGAAGTTGTAGTATATCAAAAATTTATTTAAATCTTTTTTAACATCATCAATATTGTCATACTCTTCTGCTTTAATTGTAGCATTTTTAATAGTTCCGTTTACTCTTTCTACCATTGCGTTAGTTTGAGGTGTGTATGGAGCTGTTAGCCTATGTTCTATCTCATCATCTTTACACTCTACATCAAACTTATGATTACCACTTACAAAACCTTTTCCTCTTGCCCATTTGTCTGTGAACTCTAATCCATTATCTGTTAAAATATGTGTTAAGTAAAATGGAAAAAATTCTTTACATTCTTTTAGAAAAGATACTGCATTTGCTGCTGTCTTATTCTCATACACTTTATAGTAAAGTAGCCTTGTAGCCCTGTCTATTGCTACAAATAGGTAATATTTTTGCTTGTCAAACTTTGGTAAATAAGTTACATCTATATGTAAATAACCAGGCTCATACTCTTTGAACTTTTTAGCTTTTTCTTTTTGCTCTTGTGGAACTCTGTTTATATCAAAGGCTTTTAGAGTACGATAAACATTACTTCTATTTGCATTTGGAATAATATCAACGATTGTATCTGCTAAGTCATCTAACTCCATCCAAGTCATTGTTCTGACTACTTTAATTAACTCTTTTTCTAAAGGTGTTAGAGCATAATGGATTCTTTTTGGTCTTGAACTTTTATCATTTAAAAAATCTCTATTTTTATGCTTGGCGATAGTTTTAACATTCACATTATAATTATTTGCTAATTCAACATTTGTTAAATTAGATTGTTGTATTATTTCTCTTACATGCTGGTTTGTTCTGGCATTAGAGTGATAGACTTGTGGCATTTTTAAAATCCTTATTTGCTGTAAAGATTTTACAATTATGTTGTTAAGCTATCGCTTTCTTATTTATGTAACTAGGCAACCATAACGTGGTGAAACTGGACAAATAGTATTAAAATTTTCATGTGAATATTTTAGTGTGTTTTTCATGAAAGGTTTGTAAAGTGCATAAAAAAAAGGAGCCACTTTCGTAGTTCCTTTGAATATAAGTAAATAAAATTCTTTAAATAAAATCTGACTATCTTTTTGAGAATTGAACTGATTTTCTTGCTTTTTTTCTACCGTATTTTTTTCTTTCAACTCTTCTAGCATCTCTTGTTAATAATCCAAAAGGTTTTAACACTGCTCTAAATTGCTCATCATAAGCAACTAAAGCTTTAGAAATACCATGTCTAACAGCATCAGCTTGTGCAGAGTAACCTCCACCTAAAGATTGAACTATGATATTCACAGACGTAGTTTGTTTACAAACTTCTAAAGGTTGCATAACTCTCTTTTTAACAGCTTCGTGTCCACCTAACCATACATCTAAAGATTGACCATTAATTGAAAGCTCACCACTTCCATTTTCTAACCATACTTTTGCTATAGAACTTTTTCTTTTTCCAGTTGCATATACTTTTGCCATTACTCTTATCCTTTAATTTGCGCAGTATGAGGGTGTTCGCTACCTGCATATACTTTTAATTTTTTTAGCATTACTTTTCCAAGTTTAGTTTTTGGAAGCATACCTCTTGTAGCTAGTTTGAATAACTTTTCAGTATTCTTCTCTAGCATGTCAGACATTTTGTGAGTTTTAGTACTACCAAAGTATCCAGAGTGTGTGTAATAGTTTTTATCTTCTAATTTAGCACCAGTAAACTTTACTTTTGAAGCATTTATAATAATTACATTATCTCCACAATCTACATGAGGAGTAAAGTAAGGTTTCTTTTTACCTCTTAATATTGTAGCAACTTCAGTAATAATTCTACCAAAAACTCTATCTGTTGCATCTATGATAATCCAATCTTTTTGGATTTCGTTAGCTTTTACCATTTGAGTAAATTTCATTTATTTTCTCCAATTTTGTTAATGAGGTGGAATAATAGTGTATTAATACTTAAGTAGTACTTAAATTAAGTCATATTTAATATTTTATTATAAATTCAGAGCCTACATCAATATTACTCTTTATTTCAAGTTTAAAATCATGTAATTTTAGAATTGAATATACAATAAAAAGCCCTAACCCTAGAGAGTTATTCCAGCCATTATTTGAAACTCTATAAAATTTTTGGTTGATTTTTTCTATCTCTTTTTGATTAATTCCTATTCCTGTATCAATTATTGAGATGTAGTTTTTTTCTATATTTATGAAGACATCATCTTCTGAATATTTTAGGGCATTTTCTATTAAGTTTGAAATTGCCATTGAAAAAAATGTTTCATCTACTTTAATTTGAATATTTTCTCCTGAAATATGAATATCTTGGTTTTTATATTTGTCTTTTAAATCTGAAATAATAATTTCACATATACTTTTTAAAGAATAAGAACTTTTACTAATCTCTTGTTTACCTTCTTCAAGTTTTAGAGTGAGTCTTAGTTTATTTATAATATTTGACATCTTATTGCTATTTGAATAAATTTTATTTAAAAATTTTATTTTCATACTATTTGGTAAGTCTTGATCGCTTAGAATTGTTTGAGTGTACCCAGATATAATAGCAATAGGGTTTTTAAATTCATGGGAAATTGCTGAAATTATTTCATCTTTTTGTTTATTAGCTAATTTTAATTTAGCTGTTTGTTTTGCTTTTTGTTTATTTCTTTTTGAAAGTTTAAAAGCAACTTTGTTAAGAAGTCTTGTAATATTATTAAACTCTTGTGAAAAAGTAGAATCTATTTCATAACTTGGTTTTTTATCACTTAATACTGTTAAATAGTCTAGAATTGAATTTGTTTCTCTTTTGATTTTTATACTTATAAAATAAGTAACCAAAAAAACCAAAATTATAAATATTGCAATAAAACCTATTATTTGATAAATAAGTTTTTCGAAGTTCTCTTTTATTTTATCTGTATAGTCTGCAAGTCTTATATAATAAATAGTGTCATTTATAACAAGTTTTTTTGCAACATAAAGTAGTTCTTGCTGTAAAGTTTGTGAAAATCTTATTGTTTTACCATAACCTTTATATTTTGCATTTATTATTTCATATCTATTTGAGTGGTTTTCCATGAGATTTTTATCTTTATCACTATCTGCAATTACAACACCTTGTTCGTTAATTATAGTGATTCTAAGTGCTGTTTTTGCCTTGAAAGTTTTTATTAAATAATCTAAATTATCAAAAGAATTCATAGCAATTGATAAAGAATCAATATTTTGAGATAGATTTTTTTCAATTTGATTAAGATATATATTTTTAGACCAGTAATAAGTTGTAATACTTAAAACAGATAGTATTAGAAAAAATATGATAAAAAATGTTCTTAGAAATAGTTGATGCAGCTTTAACAAAATAGGTAACCTTCTCCTCTAATTGACTTTATATAATTTTTTGTCTTTAAGGGATCTATTTTGGTTTTAAGTCTTTTAATAGCAACATTTACTGTTTTTAGTTTTTTATTATATGAGTCTTGCCAAATAGCTTCTAATAAATATTCTCTTGATAATAAAATATCTTTATTTTTTATAAATTCTAAAAATAAATCATGCTCTAAGTGAGTTAATTCAATCTCTTTTTCGTTAATATAAAACTTTTTATTTGAATCTTTATAGATGATATCTCTTACTTTTATAATAGAGATTTCTTTTGAAGATCTTTTAATAACAGCGTTTATTCTTGCTAGTAATTCTTTTATATTAAAAGGTTTGGTGATATAATCATCAGCATAAGATTCAAAACCTTCTAAGATATCTTCATCTTTATCTTTTGCACTTAGATAAATAACTGGACAGTTATAACCTTTTTCTTTAATACTTGTTATAAAAGTTGTTCCATCAATTCCATTTAAATTTCTATCCATTAAAATTAAATCAATTTTTTCTTCTTCTAAAATCTCTTCAAGTTTATTATTAACACTTAAAAAACCTATCGTATCATAACCATTTTTTTGTAAAGTATATTCTAAAAGTTCTAAAATATCCTCTTCATCTTCTACTATTAAAATTAGTTTTATATTCATGTTTCTTCATTTTTCGCCATTAACTTTTTATCTTTTGAAACTTTTTTGTTTTCTCTCTCATCTTCATATTCAATAATTGTATCTTTTGATACTTTTATAACTCCAGGAGAGTATTTAATAGCAAATATTCTAAATATAAAGAAGATAAAGATTACGAAAAGTAAGAATAAAATTGTAAAATAATCCTTTTTTGGATTTGAAGAATAAATAATTACATCTCTAATCAGAAAGATTATAAAAATATCAATTACAAATCTTAATCTTAGTTTTTCCTTTTTTATAAAGTCAGAAATCATTTTAACAACTTCCATTATTACAATAAATTCTAATAATAAAATAATAGTTTTATAAAATGGATACCCAGAAAATATCACAGTTACAAATATTGCAGTAGCTACAAGGACTTCATAATTTGAACGAAAATATTTTTTTATAGTTACTATTGCTCTTTTCATATTAAATTATAACATAATTAAAAATTATGCTCGTTCTAGTTCTCCCCCAATTTGAGCATAGACTAAAAGGTTTGCAATTGAAACTGCTCTATCTGCAGTTTTTTCTAATTTTCTTAGTGAACTTAATACATCAAAATAATCTTTAGATAAGTCTAGATTTTTTGAAATGAGTTTTAAAATATTTTTCTCTACCATTGCATATAAATCATCAGTTTTACTCTCTTCAACTGATACTTTATTATAATATTCTTCGATTATTCTTTCATCTTTTTCATGAAGCATTTCAATAGCAGTTTGAAGTGCTAAGTTTGATGCTTTTAAAAGAGGAATTGCATATTCTAAAATAGCTTGTTGATTTAACTCTTGTGTAAAACACTTTTTAAATGTTTTAACAAATGTTTTTGCATTAGAACCTGCTCTTATTAATTCATTTGTTATTTTTAAATATGAAACCATTTCTCTTAAATCTCTTGCTTCTGGTGAGTATAAAGCTAAGGTTTTTACAATTAAATTATCAATTTCATTTGATTTAATCGAAAGTTTTTTAATAGATAGATTTACATCCTTTAACATACTTAAGTCATTTTCTTTTAAAGCAGAAAGTGCAATCTTATTTGCATGAATTACTGCTTGTCCAATATTATGAACTTCATTTTTTATAATCTTTACATTGTCATTGTATGGTTTTAACATTATCCGAACCTTCCCGTTATATAATCTTCTGTTTTTTTATGCTCTGGGTTTACAAAAATTGTTTCTGTTTCATTATATTCAATTAAATCTCCCAGATGGAAAAATGCTGTATGATCAGCAACTCTTGCCGCTTGTTGCATATTATGTGTAACAATTACAATTGTGTAATTCTTTTTAAGTTCCAACATTAAAGCTTCAATCTTTTCAGTTGAAATTGGGTCAAGTGCAGATGTTGGTTCATCCATTAAAATTACTTCAGGTTTAACTGCAATTGTTCTAGCAATACATAATCTTTGTTGTTGTCCCCCTGATAATGAAGTTCCTGGATCATTTAATTTATTTTTAACTTCTTCCCATAGTCCTGCATCTCTTAGTGATTTCTCTACAAGAGCATCACAAGCTTTACCTTTTTTTACTAAATTATGTTTAAGTGGGGCATATGCAACATTTGCATAAATTGATTTAGGAAAAGGATTTGGTTGTTGAAATACCATTCCAACTCTTTTTCTTACACTAACTTCATCAACATCTTTATCATAAATATTTTTATTATCAATTACAATAGTACCTTCAATTTTGACGCTTAAAATTAAGTCATTCATTCTATTAATACATCTTAAGAAAGTAGATTTACCACAACCTGATGGCCCAATTAATGCTGTAATTTTATTTTTATAAATTAGCATATTTATTTGATGAAGGGCATGATTCTTGCCATACCAAAGATTTAAATCTTTTACATCAATTTTTATATTTTTTTTATCCATTTTTGTTTCCTGTTTAGAATGTAAGTTTGAATTATTATGTTCAATATGCATATTTGCATTCATACTATTCCCTACCACTTAACCTCATATTTTTTTCTTAAATAAATTGCAAAAGTATTTAATGCAATTAAAATTGCTAATAATACCATAATTCCAGCTGCTGTTTTTTCTATATACATTCGCTCAGGCATTCCAGACCAAGTAAAAAGTTGTGCTGGCATTACTGTTGCTGCTTCCATTACAGAACTTGCAGCATCAGGTATAAACGCAATCATTCCAACTATTATAAGTGGAGCAGTTTCACCCATAGCTTGTGCAAGACCAATAATTGAACCAGTTAAAATACCTGGAAACGCTAAAGGTAGAACATGATCTCTTGTAACTTCAATTTTTGTTAAACCTAAGCCATAAGCTGCTTGTCTAATAGAATCAGGAACTGATCTTAAAGCTGCTCGTGAACTTACAATAATAATTGGCAAAGTCATAAGTGCTAAAGTTAATCCTCCTACTAAAGGTGAACTTCGTGGAAGTCCAAAAAGATTAATAAAAATTGCAAGTCCTAAAAGACCAAATAAAATTGAAGGAATAGCTGCAAGGTTATTTATATTTACTTCAATAATTTGAGTAAATTTATTATCACTTGCAAACTCTTCAAGATAAATAGCTGTCATAACTCCAATAGGAAAAGCAAAAGCCATAGTAATTAAAAGAGTAAAAATTGAACCAATAATTGCTGCATTAAAGCCTGCAAACTCTGGTATTTTCGAATCGCCATTAGTAAAAAAGATTTTATTAAACTCTAATTGAACATTTTCTAATACTTTCATATGATCAATTAACTCTTTATCTTTATTTTTAAGTTTATAATAGTGACCTTTTAAATACTGATCAACTTGATCATCTGCTAATACCCAAGTCATTGCTGTTGTTCCCATTAGAGAAGGATTTTCTCTTACTAATTTAGGAATTTCTCTAAGCCAAGCTCTTGATACAACTTTTCTATATTTTCTATCAATTGCTGATCTTGTATTTTTTATTGTTTTTTCATTATATGTAACTTCAACATTTAAATAAGCTTGTTGAAATGCTGGTGCTCCTTTTGAAATAATATCAAAAAGAAAGAATACTAAAAAAGCAATTGAGAAAAGTAAAGATGCTAAAGTAAAAGCTTTAAATCTTTTTGAACTTCTATGTCTTGCACTTAATGTTGGGTCATAAAATGGATTATTTTTATTTTTACTCATAATGTATTCACTTTATATTTTTCTTTGAATTTTCTAATTAACATTAATGAAATGATATTTAATATTAATGTCACTACAAATAGTGTTAACCCTAAAGCAAAAGCACTTAATGTAGCTGGTGAATCAAAAGCTTGATCTCCAACTAAAGCATCAACGATTCGTACTGTTACAGTTGTCATATCTTCAAGTGGATTTAATGAAATATTTGGTCTTAGTCCTGCTGCCATAACTACAATCATAGTCTCACCAATAGCTTTTGAAAAACCAAGTAATGTTGCAGATATGATACCTGGTAAAGCAGAAGGTAAAACAATATTTTTTATAGTTTCACTTTGAGTGATACCTAAAGCTAAAGAGGCTTTTCTTTGTGAATCAGGAACTGCACGAATAACATCATCACTTAAAGATGAGATGATAGGAATAATCATAATTCCAATTACAACTCCAGAAGCAAGCGCTGAATTAAAGGTGGCTTCAAGTCCAAAAAAAGATGCTACTTTTACAATAAAAGGTGCTACTGTAATTGCTGCAAAGAAGCCATATACAACAGTAGGAATTCCTGCTAAAACTTCTAATAAGGGTTTTAAATAATCTCTTGTACGAGTACTTACGTACTCGCTCATATAAATAGCAGATCCTAAACCAACAGGAATAGCAACACACATTGCAATAAAAGTAATCATAAAAGTGCCTGTAAATATTGGAACTGCTCCAAATTTACTACCTTCAATTCCTGGTGACCATTCTATCCCAGTTAAAAAATACCAAAAGCTTCTTAGTTCAAAAAAAGAGATGGCTTCAAAAAGAATTGAAAATAAGATACCAAATGTTGTCAAAATAGAGATTGTTGCAGCTGTAATTAAAGCTAAATTAATTGCTTTTTCTTTTAGTTGCGTTACTCTATTTTTTGATTCAAATGAATGCAAAGTTAACCTTTTATATAATTTTTAAAATTGTAGATAAAATAGGTTACATAACGGTTACAAATAGATAGAAAGGCCTAAAAGTGGAATACAAAAATATAAAATTCTATTTCTGTTATCCTTATACTTTTTTGGCAAATAGGATTAATGTTGCACTTCCAAGTTGAATGGGCATCTTTTAGTTCTTCAAGTTCTTTTTCATTAAAAGTATTGAAGAATAAAAGTTTTTTAAATTCATAATATATATTTTCTTGATACAAATCATTGTAATTATAATGATTTTATACAAAAATGATAAAATAAAATTTAAATAAAAAAAGGTAAGTTTTTAAATATGGAAATAATAAAGTTTCAACAAGAAATAAATACTTTGAAAAAGTTTTTTGAACTCTATTGTAAAAATAAACATGAAGAACAAAAATCTATACAAAAAAAGTTAAACTATAAAGATACACAAATAAATCTTGAACTAAATCTTTGTAATGAATGTTTGGCAAAAATAGAGTACTCTTTTGATAGATTATTACAATGTCCACATGAAATAAAACCAAGGTGTAGATTATGTCCTACACCTTGTTATGAAAAAAAACAGTGGAAAGATACAGCACGAATTATGCGTTATAGTGGTATGCAACTTAGCTTGTTAACTTTAAATAAAAAAATAAAGAATTTTTTTTAAAATCAAATAATTTTTATATTTTATTAAGAAAATTTAGCTTTCTTAGCTGATCTTTTTCTAGCAACTGTATCTAGCTCTCTTTTTCTAATTCTAATAGAGATAGGAGTAACTTCAACTAGTTCATCGTCTTCAATCCACTCTAGTGCATTTTCAAGACCCATAACTCTTGGTGGAACTAATTTAATAGCTTCATCAGCACCTGAAGACCTAACATTTGATTGTTGTTTAGCTTTAACTGGGTTAACATCTAAATCATTAGATTTTGCATGTTGACCAATAATCATTCCGTTATAAACCTTATCTTGAGGTTTAATATACATTATTCCTCTATCTTGTAAGTTAAAAATTGAATAACCAACAGCTTCACCATTTTCCATAGAAACTAAAGCACCATATTTTCTAGATTCAACAATACCTGAATGAGGTCTGAAATCTAAGAAAGAGTGATTCATTACACCATCACCTTTAGTATCAGTTAAAAACTCAGTTCTAATTCCAATTAAACCACGAGCAGGAATTTCGAATTCTAATCTTGTATAACCAGAACCCATTGGTACCATGTTTGTCATACTAGCTTTTCTTTTTCCTAATTTCTCGATAATTGTTCCTGTAAATGCATCAGGCAAATCAATTACTAAATGCTCAAATGGTTCCATTTTAACACCATCAACTTCTTTAATAATTACTTCAGGTCGTCCAATACAAAATTCGAAACCTTCTCTTCTCATATTTTCAGCAAGGATACAAATTTGTAATTCTCCTCTACCGTTAACTTTAAATTTACCTTCACTAATTTGCTCATAATTCATAGCAATATTAGTATTCATTTCAGTTTCTAATCTTTCATCAATTTTATTTGATGTAATAAATTTACCTTCTGTTCCAGCTAGTGGAGAATCATTTACTTGGAAAGTAATAGATAATGTAGGTTCTTCAATGTGCATAGGATCTAATGGCATTGGGTTTAAAGGATCACATAATGAATCTCCAACATCAATAGTTTCAAAACCAGCAACAGCAATAATATCACCAGTTCCAGCTTTTTCAATGTCAAATCTTTCAACACCTTTAAAACCAATTAGTTTAGTAACTCTACCTTTTATTTTTTCACCATCAGCTTTAACTAAAGTAACAGTTTCACCCATAGAAATTGTTCCATTAAAAATTCTAGCAATTCCTATTTTTCCAATGAAGTTATCATAATCAAGTGTAAATACTTGCAACTGAAGACCATTATCATCAGAACCAGTTGGTTTTGGAACTTCTTTTAAAATGGTTTTAAATAAAGGAGTTAAATCTTTATTTTCATCTTCTAATTCATACTTTGCATAACCATTTCTTGCTGCTGCATAAATAACTGGGAATTCTAACTGCTCTTCTGTTGCACCCATTTGATCAAATAGGTCAAAAACTTCATCAACAACTCTATCAGCATCTGAACCTGGTTTATCAATTTTATTTACTACTAAAATTGGTCTATGACCTAAAGATAAAGCTTTTTTAACAACAAACTTAGTTTGAGGCATAACACCCTCTTGCGCATCAACTAAAAGTAATACACAGTCAACCATTTTAAGAACTCGTTCAACTTCTCCACCAAAATCAGCATGACCAGGAGTATCTATAATGTTAATTCTTATACCATCATAATCAATAGCTGTGTTTTTAGAAAGAATTGTAATTCCTCTTTCTTTTTCAATATCATTACTATCCATTACTCTCTCAACAATTTCTTGATGAGCTGAAAATGTTCCTGATTGTTTTAATAATTCATCTACTAATGTAGTTTTACCGTGGTCAACGTGCGCGATAACGGCAATATTTCTAATATCTCTCATTAAATCTCTTTATATTAATATTTTCGCGATTTTATCTAAACTAGACTTAAAAGAGTGTTTAATTTGAAGTATAATTACGGCTTAACAAAAAATTCAGGGGTCTAAAAACTTAAGTTAGCTACGATGAGACCACTGCACAGTAACACTCTAAAATAAATCTCAACCAAGCCTTTAGTTAAGGTATTTAAAGGCTATTCTTAGCTATAATTACACATATAAAGGGAACCTCTAAAAATAGAGTTTAGAAATAAACTTTCTAATTTATACAAGAAAAATATTGGATATGCATTTTAAAAAATTGATTTGAAATGATATCATAGTTTGAACCATAATTAATCTCTGCTATCCAGTTAAAGTAGTGATTCAAATCACTATTTTATTGATTATTTATCAAATTTTCATAATAGGTACACCCTTTAATCTAACTAATTGTTCGTACCTCAGTAGATTATAGGTGAGATTGAGAAGTCCTGTTATGGATTTGATTCTTTCTAATCCTATGCACTTTAAAGAAAGACCATTATTTAATGATGTTTTTATAGTACCAAATATATGTTCTACTCTTACTCTTGTTTTTGAATATTTATAATTTTGTTTATGTTGGGAATTTGTAAGTGGTTTATTTCTATAGGCTCTTTTTATTACTTTTGAGTTTACATTCTTTTCTTTGAGATAATCTTCTATCTCAATTGATTTATATGCTGAGTCTGCATATAATGTAGTATCATCTTCATTGATTAAATCTTTGATAGTTTGTGAATCATGAGTCGATGATGGTGTAACTGTATAGTTTGTTATAACTTTAGTTTTTTGATCAACTGATATATGGTCTTTATATCCGAATTCTCTAGTTTTATATTTTGTTACCCATCTAGCATCTGTGTCTTTTTGAGATAGTTTATTTTTATTCTTTCCAAATTCTAAAGGAACAGCTCCCTTTTTAATATCGGCATTATCAATTCGTTTATTTCTTTGTTTAGGTACTTTTACAAAGCTTGCATCAACAAGTGTTCCTTCTTTAGCTATAACACCATTGGATATCAGTTTAGAAGTAAATGTATCAAATAATCTTTTAGATAAATCATTCTTTTTTAGTTCCTCTTTAAATAGCCAAATTGTATTTCTATCAGGTACATTATCACCTATTTGTAAACCTAGAAAATCCAAGAATGATAATCTATCTTTTATTTGGAATTCTGTTTGTTCATCGCTTAAATTATAGTATCGTTGTAAAATTATTATTTTAAATAGTAATAATTTATCATATGGTTTTCTACCTGCATTACTCTTTTTATTCTCTTTAGCAAAAGCCTCTTCAATAGGTTCTCTAAATAGTTCCCAATCTATAATCTCATTTAACTTTTGTAAAGGTGGTTGATGTTTTTTAATCTCATCAAGTTGAAATTCATAATCAAATAATCCTGCCATAATATACTCACTTTTTACGATAATTTATAGTGTAATTATAGCTAAAATTGCATCTTAGATACCTTAAATAAAGGGTTTAAGGGTAGTTTCTTTATGATTATTTTGAGGACATATTTATTAATGTTTCATAGATGTTTCTGATTTACTAGAATTTTATAAGCTTAGGACCTATTTTTAGAAGTCCCCTAAATTAAAGATATTTAAGCAAAAAGGTAATAAATTGGCATTTAAAGATTCAAACCTCTCTTTTTCAGATTATGCTCTTAATGATAGATTAGAATATGTAGATTCTTTTTTAAAACAATTAGATTCTATAATAGATTTTAATAAATTAAGACCTGTATTAAAGAAGAATGGAACAGGAAGTAAAAATGTATGTGGAGTACAAGCATATGATCAAATATTAATGTTTAAAATCTTACTTATTCAGAAGTTTTATGATTTAAGTGATGAAAAAGCTGAAGAAGGACTTAATGTAAATTTACTTTATATGAAATTTGCAGGATTAAGCTTAGAATCATTAGCACCAGACTCAACTACAACAGGTAGATTTAGAAATTCTTTAATTAAAAATAATCTTCATGGTAAACTTTTTACAAATATTAATAAGCAACTTGAAAAGGCAGGATTAATAGCAACAGGTGGTAAAGATGTACTAGGAGTCTATCGGATTAGCTAGATTCTAAATCATGATTATGACTAAATGTATCATATTGATAAATTAAAATTTTCAATTATTCATTTTGCAGAATAAATTTCAATATTATTGCTCAAATACTGCTATTATTACCTCTTTTAACAGCTAATTATATGTAGTCTTTTCAGATTATATCCTATACAAACAAGATTCCATTCACCTTTGGCTTTTTTAAATCCTCTAAGCATAAATTGTCTAAATCCGATTACATGTTTTATAATACCAAAGACAGGTTCTACTGTACTTTTTCTTTCTGAATATATTTGTTTACCTTCTTTAGTTTGTAATCTGTGTTTTAGTTTTTCTACAATTGTTGGATTGGGAGGTAGTGGTTCTTCATCTGTGAATCTTGTTTCTAATGCTTGGTTATGATGCTCTTTACCAAATGAAATATAAGGTATTGTATTTTTATCTTCACATAGTTGAATATTATCTTTACTAAAGTATCCTGCATCTGCTAAAAAAGATACTGGTTTTAATGATGGATGTTTATCATACCATTTAAAGCTTGGTATAACTTCTTGTTTATCGTTAGAGTTTTGAGTTAGATGTTGATGTACTGTTAATCTTGAATCATGTTCTACTGAAGCTTGTCCGTTATATGCTTGCATATAACCTCCACCAGATACTGGCATAATTCTAGATTCATCATCCGTAAGATTTACTTGGTCTTTATCATTAGGAGTTGAATCTGGTTCTTTTAGAACTCTACCTTTAGATTTTTTACCTGTTAGTTTTTCTGTATCTTCTGTATATTTTAGTTTATTATCATACTCTTTTTTATCTTTTTCATATCTAGTAATTGATCTTATTTCTATTTTGGAAATAGCATCTTTTATAACTTTTAAACGATCTTCTCTTCTTGATATCTCTTGCGGTATGTTCATACCTATATTTTCATCTTTATTATCTATTATACTACCCCAAGAAAAACAAACAATTTTTTCTAAAGTTTAATTCTTAAAATAGTAAAATTAAACAATAAAAATAGAGGATAATAATA
Organism: Halarcobacter sp.; assembly: GCA_965243765.1. GTDB lineage: Bacteria > Campylobacterota > Campylobacteria > Campylobacterales > Arcobacteraceae > Halarcobacter. The sequence continues at coordinate 308,373 of CBDEWB010000017.1, read as the reverse complement.
TGAGCAGAACAAGAACAGTTTATAGTGCTGAATTCAAAACAAGATTAGTACTAGAACTTTTAAAAGAAGACAAAACATTAACACAAATTGCAAGTAAAAATAATATAACACCGAAGAATTTGCAAAACTGGAAAAAGATATTTTTAGAGAATGCAGTAGTTGCAATGGAACCTGCTAAAGCAGTTAAAGAATATAAAGAAGAAAATATAAAATTACAAGCAAAACTTGATGAATATGCAAAAGTAGTAGGTCAATTAACTGTAGAGAATGAGTGGGCTGTGGGAAAGTTAAAGAGCTTGGACTCTAGCTATAAAAAAGAGTTAGTAGATAAAACAGATAGTAAAATAATTTCAGTTGTAAAACAATGTAAACTACTTAATTATAATAGAAGTAATTTATTTTATGTACCTATGGTAAATCCTATAAAACAAGATATTAAAAATGAGATAGTTAAAATATTTGTAGATATACCATGTTATGGTTATATTAAAGTACACAAAGAGTTATTAGAACGTGGATACAATGTCTGTATCAATACAGTACGCCAATATCGTAAACAGTTAAGTTTAAGAGCTGTACTAGTTGTACGTCCACCAAATACTTCTTGGGCTGATAAACAACATCCTAAACATTCATATAAAATTAGAGGACTTGATATAGTAAGAGCAAATCAAGTATGGAGTACTGATATAACATACATTAAAATAAAAGGGGGAATGGTCTATATGGCAGCTATTATAGATTGGTATTCTAAAGCCATATTATCATGGAGAATATCTAATACAATGGATACTGACTTAGTCATGGGTGTGCTAAATGAAGCCTTATCCAAATATGGAAAACCAGAAATATTTAATACCGATCAAGGTAGTCAATATACCTCTTATATTCATACTCAAACATTAAAGGATAATAATATTATTATTTCAATGGATGGAAAAGGAAGAGCAACAGATAATATATGTATAGAAAGATTTTGGAGAAGTGCAAAGGTGGAAAAGATATATCTTAATGAATATTTCAAAATATCAACATTGAAAAATGATGTTACAGATTATATGGAGTTTTATAATTATAGAAGATTTCATCAAACTTTAAATTATAAAAAACCTATGAATGTATACTTTGAAAGTATGAAAATAAATGATGTAAATTATAATAAATTAGATGAAATTGTGGCATAAAGTTACAGTTGATAGTGGGAATTAGGTTTTATAGAAAGTTGTCTTGACATATTGGGGTAGTATACAATCTTTTTGAAATACTTTAGAACGATTCCCTTTTTTATCTTTTTTAGAAAATGCAATAGGAATAGCACCTTTTTTAATATCTGAATTATCACCTCTACTGTTTCTTTGTCTTGGTACATCTACAAAGGAAGCATCTATCATACTTCCTTCTTTCGCAATAACACCTTGGGTAATGAGTTGTTTAGCAAATAACTCAAATAATGTTTGAGATAGGTTTTTATTTGCTAATTGTTCTTTAAAATGCCATATTGTTTTTTCGTCAGGTATCTTATCTGTTATTTTTAAATTTAGGAATTGTTTAAATGATGTTCTGTCATTTATCTGAAACTCTGCTTGTTCATCACTTAAATTATAATACTTTTGTAGAATTAGAATTTTAAACATCATTAGCTTATCATATGCAGGTCTTCCACCAGCACCTTTTGGTTCAACATATAGAGCTTTTTCAATTGGATTCCTAAATAGTTCCCAGTTTATCACTTTATCTAATTTAGACAAAGGAGGTTGATACTCTTTGATTTTATTTTCATGATATTCTAAGTCAAATAATCCCGTCATTTTGAAGCCTTTATGAATGTTATATAATTAAATATTTTATCTAAATTATTGTTTTAAGGTGCTTGGGTTTTTAGAGGTGCCCTTAAATAAGAGAAAATAGGTATAATTGAAATATTATAAATAAATTTAACAAGGAAAATTGCTAATGAAAATATTACTTCTTGAAGATGATCCTGCTTTAAATGATTTATTAAATGATCATTTAACTGATAAAGGTTACGATGTAACTCTAAGTACAAATGGACAAGAGGCATTAGAATACTTAATTGACGAGGTATTTGATTTAGCACTTTTGGATATTAATACTCCCATAATGAGTGGAATTGAAATTTTAAAAACTATTAGAGAGGATTATAAGAATCAAACTCCTGCAATAATATTAACAGCTTATCAAGATACTAAGCATTTAAAAGAGTCTTTTGAGAGTGGTGTTGATGATTATATTAAAAAACCTTTTGATTTAGAAGAGTTAGATCAACGTATTTTAAAGCTTTGTAAACACTTTATGATTGAACAAGTAGAAGAGTTTATTATTAGTTCTAATATTAAGTTTATCCCAGAATCTTGTCAATTAATAATAAATAATGAATCAAAAAGTATAGCTTTAAAAGAGAGGGACATTTTAAAATATTTTTGTAAATATAAAAATAGAATAATTTCTAGTGAAGAGTTATTACAAAATATATGGGTTTATGAAGAGATGCCAACTGATGCTACTATTAGAGTATATATAAAAAACTTAAGAGAACTTATTGGGAAAAATAGAATTATAACTATTAGAGGAATAGGGTACAAATTTGAATAATAATGAAAAAAAAGCCTTATTAAGTTTTTTATTAATTTATGTAGGTTCAGCAATCTTTTTAATAAGTATCTTACTTTATGTATATTATCAAGATGAGGTAGAGAGTCTTGAAAATACTTGTAGTATGAAACTTAGTAATGCTTCCATGAAAATAAAAGCAGATATTTTAAATGCTTATATGCACAAAAAACTTTATGAGCCTAAAGAGCTTAAAAAAGATGTTTTAAAGTATGCTTTATTTGATAAAGATAAAAAACTTATATACTCTGATTTGGAAGATGAAAATTTTATAAAATTTAATAAAAAATTTTATAAAAGTAAATTTTTTCATTTTTATATTGAAGAATTAAATAATGTTTCTATTCCTATAAAATATATTGTGATGCAGACTAGTAAAGGTGTTCAAGATAGAGATAATCTTAAAATTTATATTGTAATAGCACTTATTTTAAGTGCAATATTTGTAGGGTGCATTGGATATTTACTTGCTAAAATTTTATTAAAACCAGTGCGTGAAAAAGTAAGACATATGGATAACTTTATAAAAGATTCTGCACATGAATTAAATACTCCAATTACAGTTTTGATGACTTCTGTTTCAATGCTCAAAAAAGGTAAAAACCCTGAAAAAATGATGAAATATATTTTAAGCAGTTCTAAACAAATATCACAGATTTTTAATGATATTCATTTTTCGGCTTTTGATGATTTCCATGAAAGTATCGAAGAAAAATTTAATTTAGATGAGTTAATACACGATAGTGTAGAATTTTTTAATGATATTTCAATTACAAAAAATATTATAATAAAATGTGACGTTAATGTTTTACAAATTGAAATGGATAAAACAAAAACTCAAAAAGTTATAAATAATTTATTGTCAAATGCGATTAAATATAGTAACAGTAATTCAACTATAGAGGTAATATTAAAAGATAGTTTTCTTAGTGTTCAAGATTTTGGAATAGGAATAACAAAAAAAGAACAAGATGAAATTTTCAAGCGTTATAAAAGAGGAAATAATATTGAAGGCGGTTTTGGTATTGGGCTTGATATTGTAAATTGTATCTGCAAAGGTTATGACCTAAAATTAAATTTTGTTTCGAAGATTGATGAAGGTTCAACCTTTACGGTAGATTTTACTAATATTATTACTTCCCAATAGGAGTGTAAATATAACTATATAAACCTTAAAAATAAAATTTATTAGATAAAATATAGTTCAATCCATTAAAAATTTTTAATTAAGTTTATAGTACTTTTTGGCTATAATATCTATAAAAAGGTGGTATTATGGCAAATCAATTTAGAGAGAAATTATCAAATAAAAGATCAAAGAAAGGCTATGAAGCCATAGCAAAAAGAAATAAATTATTACAACTTTTAGCAGATATACCTGATCATAGAAAAGGTCAAGGTAAACTTCATAAATTAGAACATATTTTATTTTTATCAGTAATTGCACAATTAATGGGTGCGGTAAATTATAAAGAGATATGGGTCTGGATAAAAAATCATATTCAAAATAATAAAATCAAAAAACTTTTAGGTGTAGAATTTATTAGAACACCAAGCAGGAGTGCTGTGGCTGAGATTTTAGCAGAAGTTAATTATTTAGAATTAGAAAAAGTTTTTAGGATATGGATTTATGGATTAGTTGATAAAACTGATAATTTACAACAATTAGCAGTAGATGGTAAAGTTATGAATGGTAGTAGTGTTAATGCAAATAAATCAACAGAAGTGTTGAGTGCAGTATTAGCCAATACTGGGATAATATTAGCACATAAAAAGATTTCCAATAAGTCCGAAGTACCTGCATTAAGAGAACTTATTGATGAATTAGATGATAGTTTTATTTATACATTTGATGCAATGAATACTAAAAAAAACTCTAAACAAGATTGAAAAAGATGGTTCAAAATATTATGCTAAACTAAAAGGTAACCAGAAAAAGCTATTAACTAAAGCTATTGATATATCCAATACAAAAAAGCCTACAGATACTTATATATCAGATTTGAAACAAGAGGATAAAAACTTAGCCAAAAGAAAAGTATTAACTTTTACAAATAATAGTTGTTTTTATCATAATGGTATGACACATATTAGAACCATAATAAGAATTGATAAAACTATTCATAAAGTCAATAAAAAAACAGGAGAATTTACTGAAACTTTAACAACATCATTTGCTATTACAAATTTTAAAGATACTGCAAAAGAATTTCATAATTTAGGATTAAAGCATTGGCAAGTTGAAACTATGTACTTTCATAAAGATAAATCACTTTATGAAGATTTACATACTGCAAATATTAATCCCATGACTATGACAATTTTAAGAAGCTTTGTCATAAATATTTTACATCTTAATAAAGTAAAATCTATCAAAAATCAACTACTTGAAAATAGATGGAATTTAGATACTACTTTAGAATTATTATTAAATATTAGTTTTTAGTGGATTAAACTAGATAAAATATCCAGTAAATCAATTTTAAGGATTTACATTATGGCAATATTAAATTTAGAAGAATTAAAGAAACAAATAAAAGATGGTACTTTTACAGGTTTAGAATCATTAGAGAATGAATTTAAATCAATGTTAAAAGAAGTTTTACAAGAAACTGCACAAGAAGAATTAACTTCACACTTAGGTTATGAAAAGAACCAAATCTCAAAAAACACAAACTCAAGAAATGGTTATAACAAAAAGAAACTCAATTCCAAATATGGTCAAGTTGATTTAGAAATCCCAAGAGACAGAGATTCTAGTTTTGAACCACAACTAATAAAAAAAAGAGAAACAATTCTTGAAGGAACTCTCAATTTAATAATATCACTTTATGCCAAAGGCATGAGTGTAAGGGATATTCAATTACATCTTGATGATTTATATGGATATGAACTTTCAGCAGAAACAATATCTAATATGACTAATAAAGTATTAGAACTTGCAAAAGATTGGCAAAATAGAGCTTTAGACCAAATGTATCCAATCATTTTTATGGATGCAACTATTCTTAAAATAAGAATAGATAGAGTTGTTAAAAATGTAGCTGCTTATATTATGCTAGGAATTACAGCAGAAGGTAGTAAAGAAATAATAGGAATTTGGATTGGTAATAATGAAACTAGTAAATATTGGCTCTTCTTACTTAATGAAATTAAGAACAGAGGAGTTGAAGATGTTCTTATCTTTGCCATAGATGGTCTAAATGGTTTTAAGCCTAGTTTCATAATAATTCCTTTTTTAATAGAGGTTTTATTTATATTTTATTGAAATAAACATAAAATATACAAAAGGTTTATAATGAATAATAAAATAGAAAATTTTAAAATAGATAAATTAACAGATACAAAATTTGTTCATCCCATGAAACTAACATACACTTTAAATGGGAAGAAGAGAGTATGGGAAGCAGTAAAAAGTTTAGATTCCGTTTCTATTTTACTTTATCATGAAGAAAAGAATGCATTTTTATTAGTAAAACAATTTAGAGCACCTGTTTATTTAAATGATAAAACTAAGACTTTTACTTATGAACTATGTGCAGGACTTGTTGATAAAAATAAGAGTTTGGAAATTATTGTAAAAGAAGAAGTTGATGAGGAGTGTGGTTACGATGTGCCTTTAAATAATATCAAAAGAATAACCTCTTTTTATACAAATGTAGGAGTTAGTGGGGGATGTCAAAGTCTATATTATGCTTCTATAAGTGAAAAAATGAAGATTCATGAAGGTGGAGGTATAAACGATGAACAGATTGAGTTAATATTTTTGCCTCTTGAGGAGTTTGAAACTTTTATGTATGATGAGAGCAAAGCAAAAACTCCAGGTTTGATGTTCTCATTTTTATGGTTTATGAAAAATAAAAAAAGTCTTTAAATATTTTCTTCTTTAAAACTTATAATGCTAGGAGTAACTCAAGAAGGAACTAAAGAGATAATAGGTATTTGTCTAGTTTCACCACGTTATGGTTGCCTAGTTACATAAATTAAGAAAGCGATAGCTTAACAACATAATTGTAAAATCTTTACAGCAAATAAGGATTTTAAAAATGCCACAAGTCTATCACTCTAATGCCAGAACAAACCAGCATGTAAGAGAAATAATACAACAATCTAATTTAACAAATGTTGAATTAGCAAATAATTATAATGTGAATGTTAAAACTATCGCCAAGCATAAAAATAGAGATTTTTTAAATGATAAAAGTTCAAGACCAAAAAGAATCCATTATGCTCTAACACCTTTAGAAAAAGAGTTAATTAAAGTAGTCAGAACAATGACTTGGATGGAGTTAGATGACTTAGCAGATACAATCGTTGATATTATTCCAAATGCAAATAGAAGTAATGTTTATCGTACTTTAAAAGCCTTTGATATAAACAGAGTTCCACAAGAGCAAAAAGAAAAAGCTAAAAAGTTCAAAGAGTATGAGCCTGGTTATTTACATATAGATGTAACTTATTTACCAAAGTTTGACAAGCAAAAATATTACCTATTTGTAGCAATAGACAGGGCTACAAGGCTACTTTACTATAAAGTGTATGAGAATAAGACAGCAGCAAATGCAGTATCTTTTCTAAAAGAATGTAAAGAATTTTTTCCATTTTACTTAACACATATTTTAACAGATAATGGATTAGAGTTCACAGACAAATGGGCAAGAGGAAAAGGTTTTGTAAGTGGTAATCATAAGTTTGATGTAGAGTGTAAAGATGATGAGATAGAACATAGGCTAACAGCTCCATACACACCTCAAACTAACGCAATGGTAGAAAGAGTAAACGGAACTATTAAAAATGCTACAATTAAAGCAGAAGAGTATGACAATATTGATGATGTTAAAAAAGATTTAAATAAATTTTTGATATACTACAACTTCAATAGAAGACATGGTTCTTTAAAAAAAGAATTAAAAGTTAGAACTCCATTTGATGCAGTTCAAAGTTGGTTTCAAACGAAACCTGAAATATTTAAGATTTTACCAGATGTGTTTCAACATATTGCTTTTGAAATGGTACAACGTGGTGAAACTTGACAGGTATTAAATTGGAAATAATGAAACTAGCAAATATTGCTTATCTTTGCAATAGATGGTCTAAATGGATTTAACGAAGCGATACAAACTATTTATCCTAAGCTGAAATATAAAGAAAGACAAAATCTAAAGGTTCATTTCTAACAATAGACTCAGCTTTTAAATTAATATATTTATCAATCCAGGAGGTTCAAAATAAATGGAAAAGTTCGAAAGTTAGAAACTGGTCTAAAATTTATCCTCAACTATGCATATTTTTCAGCAAAATTATGGAAAAATATACAAAGTAGTTAGAGGATAATTGGTGGGTTTACACACTTGAGTTTGCACTACCTAAAATTACTTTCTCTTTACAGCTTTAGAGTTTGGTAAGTCTGTTATTGTTCCATCAAATATTTCAGCCGTCATACCAATTGATTCATGTAGTGTTGGATGAGCATGAATTGTAAGACCGATATCTTCAGCATCACAATCCATTTCAAGTGCTAGTGAGATTTCGCCTAAAAGTTCACCTGCATTATCTCCAACTAAAGCTCCACCAATTAATTGATGAGTATCTTTATTAAAGATTAACTTTGTCATGCCATCACCTGAAACATCTGCTGCCATTGCTCGTCCTGATGCAGACCAAGGGAATGTAGCAACTTCATAGTTAATACCAGCTTCTTTAGCTTCAAGTTCGCTAAGACCAGCAGTTGCAATTTCAGGGAAGGTATAAGCAATACTTGGAATTTGTTTTGGTTCAAAGAACACTTTGTGCCCTGCAATAACTTCAGCAGCAACATGACCTTCATGTACAGCTTTATGAGCTAGCATAGGTCCTGCAATAATATCACCAATAGCAAATATATGTGGTACATTTGTACGTAATTGATTATCCGTAGCAATCATACCTTTTTTATTTACATTTACACTAGCATTTTCTAAGCCAAGTTTTAATCCATTTGGAGTTCTACCCATAGCTACTAAAACTACATCATAAACTTGTGTACCTTCTGGTGCATTATTTCCTTTGAAGTTAATATGAATACCATCATCTTTTAAAACAATTGAATCTGCTTGAGTTTTAAACATAAAGTTAAATCTCTTTTGATTTGATTTTGTATATATTTTTACAATATCTTTATCAGTTCCAGTCATAACTTGAGGACCACGAACTACAACATCAACTTGAGAACCTAGTTTTTGGTAAACAGTTCCCATTTCAAGGCCAATAATTCCACCACCCATTACAAGCATTCTTTTTGGAACTTTTTTTACTTCTAAAGCATCAGTAGCATTCCAAACTCTTGAATCTTCATGTGGAATAAAAGACATTTTAGAACTTTGAGATCCAGCAGCAATAATACAATTATCAAATTTAATTGTAGTTTGCTCACCTTCTTTATCCGTATGATTTACTAAAGCAGTATTAGCATCAATAAAGTTTGCAACACCTTGAACAACTGTTACTTTTCTCATTTTTGCCATTGCGCTTAAACCATCAGTTAGTTTTTTTACAATTCCTGATTTATAAGCAGCAACGCCTAGTAAATCAACTTCTGGTTTAGCAAACTTAATTCCAGCATGATTAATATGCTCAGCTTCTTCCATAACTTTAGCAACATGAAGTAAGGCTTTTGAAGGAATACAACCAACATTTAAACAAACTCCACCTAAAGTTTCATATCGTTCAACTAAAATAACATCTAAACCTAAATCTGCACATCTAAAAGCAGCAGAGTAGCCACCAGGTCCTGCTCCTATTACTAATACTTGTCCTTTAATTTTATTCATCAAAGGCTCCTTATAAATTTAATAGACGAATATCGCCTAATAATCTAGCTAATGTTGTTGTAAATCTTGCACCATCTGCACCATCAATAACTTTATGATCATATGATAATGATAAGGGTAATATCAACACTGGTTTAAAGTCACTTCCATCCCATTTTGGTTTAATTTCAGATTTAGATAAACCTAAAATCGCAACTTCAGGAGCGTTGATAATTGGAGTAAAATAAGTACCGCCAATTCCACCTAAAGAAGAAATAGTAAAACTTGCACCTTGCATATCTATAGATTTAAGTTTACCATCTCTAGCTTTTTGTGATATTAAAGCCATATCTAAAGCGATTTCTTTGAAACCTTTTTTATTAACATCACGAATCACTGGAACAACTAAACCATTTGGAGTATCAACAGCTATTGCAATATTAAAATATTTTTTCATAATAATACTTTGTCTATCTGAACTTAATGAAGAATTAAATTTAGGATGAAGTTCAAGTGCTTTTGCTACTGCTTTTACAACAAATACTAGAGGCGAAAGTTTAAACCCATCAGCTATTGAATTTTGTTGTTTTCTAAATGCTTCCATTTCTGTAATATCTGCTTCATCAAATTGTGTAACATGAGGCATAGATACCCAGTTTCTATGTAGTGTAGGACCTGATATTTTTTGAATTCTAGTTAATTCAATAGTCTCAATTTTACCAAATTTAGAGAAATCAATTTCTTTTAATGTAGGAAAATCAAAACCAACCCCAGTACTAGCACTTGCTCTTGGTTTGCTTAATTGCTCTTTTACATAAGCTTTAATATCATCTTTTAAGATTCTATTTTTTCTACCAGTACCTTTAACAAATCCTAAATCTACACCAAATTCTCGTGCAACTTTTCTTACGCTTGGAGAGGCATAAACTTTTGCAGCTTTTGTAGTTAAAGTAGTACTTGAAGTTTCTATTTTAACTACTTCTACTTCTTTCTTTTCAGACACAGCAGGAGCAGGAGTTGAAACAGTAGGGGTAGTAACTGCTACAGAAGTTGAAGTTACTACTTGTTTTTGTACTTTTGCAATTAAAGTACCCTCGCTTGCTTTATCACCAGCTTTAATAAACACTTCTAATACTTCTCCTACAAAAGGAGCAGGAACATCCATAGATGCTTTTTCAGTCTCTAAAGTAATTAAACCATCATCAAAATCTATCTGATCTCCAATGCTAATCATTACTTCAATAACATCAACATCAGTATCTCCACCAATATCAGGCACAACAATATCTTCAATTACAGTTGTAATAGTTTGTTCAATTAAAGTAGCAGTAGGAACAGCTTCAACAGCTTCAACAGCTTCAACAGCTACTTTTTCTACTTTTTCTTTAACTTCAACGCTTGAAGTTGAAACTTCATCTTTTATAACCACTTCATCTTGAAGTTCAATTCTTGCAATTAAATCACCTGCATTAACTTTAGCTCCAACTTCTACAAGAATCTCTCTTATAATTCCTGCATGAGTTGTAGGAACATCCATAGATGCTTTTTCAGTTTCAAGTGTGATTAAACCATCCTCAATTTCAACTGTTTCACCAATCTCAACCATAATTTCAATTAAATCAACATCTGTATCGCCACCTAAATCTGGAATAATAATATCTTGTAATTTACTCATACCTTACTCCTTATGCTTTTAATGGATTGATTTTTTTAGGATCAATATTATGTTTTTTCATAGCTGCACTTAAAATAGATTTATCTAACTTACCATTTTTAACTAATTGTGCTAATGTAGTAAACACAATAAAATCAGTATCAACTTCAAAGAATGCTCTTAAATTTGCTCTTGAATCAGATCTACCAAAACCATCAGTTCCAAGTGCTTTAAATGAACCTTTTACAAATGGTATTAATTGTTCAGAATAAGACTTAATATAATCAGTTGTAGAGATAATGATATTTTCTTCATCACTACCTAATACTTGATCAACATAAGCAATTTTATCTTCTTCATCAATATTTAATAAATTCGATCTTTCAACATCTTGAGCTTCTCTTGCTAATTCATTATATGAAGTAACAGAATAAACTTCAGTAGCAATACCATAATCACTTGCTAAAACTTCAGAAGCTACTCTAACTTGCTCTAAAATTGAACCAGAACCTAATAATTTAACTTTATAACTATTTTTAGCTTCTACAGTTTTAAGTTTATAAATACCTCTTAAAATACCTTTTTCAACACCTTGAGGCATTGCTGGTTGTTTATAGTTTTCATTTAAAGTTGTAAGGTAATAGAAAATATTTTCTTGTTTTTCACCATACATTCTAGTAATACCATTTTGTACAATAACAGCAACTTCATAACCATAAGTAGGATCATAAGATACACAATTTGGAATAGTATTTGCAATTATATGTGAATGGCCATCTTCATGTTGTAGTCCCTCACCATTAAGTGTAGTTCTACCAGATGTTCCTCCAACTAAGAAACCTCTTGCCATTTGATCACCAGCTGCCCAACACATATCTCCAGTTCTCTGAAATCCAAACATTGAATAGAAAATATAAAATGGAATCATAGGACAATCATTAATTGAGTATGAAGTAGCAGCAGCTGTCCAAGAACCCATGGCTCCTAACTCATTAATACCTTCTTGTAGTACTTGACCTTTTTTATCTTCTTTATAGTAGGCTACTTGATCTTTATCTTGTGGAATATATTTTTGACCCTCATTGGCATAAATACCTAATTGTCTAAACATACCTTCCATACCAAATGTTCTAGCTTCATCTGGTACAATTGGAACGATTTTTTTACCAATTTGTTTATCTTTTACTAAAATATTTAATACTCTTACAAATGCCATAGTAGTTGAAATTTCTCTATCACCACTACCTTTTAATAAAGCATCAAATTTTTCTAAAGCAGGAATATTTAAAGGAGTTGAGAATTTTTCTCTTCTTTGAGGAATACAACCACCAAGCTTAGCTCTTTGAGCTTTCATATATTTCATCTCTTCACTATCTTCTGCTGGTCTATAATATTTTAATTTTAATACATCTTCATCAGAAATTGGTAAATCAAATCTATCTCTAAATTGTCTTAATAGATTTGTATCTACTTTTTTAACACCATGAGCAATATTTTTACCCTCAGCAGCCTCACCCATTCCATAACCTTTAACAGTTTTTGCTAAAATTACAGTAGGTTTACCAACAGTGTCTTGTGCTTTTTTATAAGCAGCATAAACCTTAACTGGATCATGACCACCACGATTTAATTTCCAGATTTCATCATCACTCATATTTTCTACAAGTTTTGCAGTTTCAGGGTATTTATTAAAGAAATATTCTCTTGTGTAAGCTCCACCTTTTTGTTTAAAGTTTTGATACTCACCATCAACAGTCTCTTCCATAAGTTGTTGTAGTTTTCCAGATTTATCTTTTTCTAATAAAGAATCCCATAATCTTCCCCAGATCACTTTAGTAACTTCCCAACCAGCACCTCTAAATGTACTCTCAAGTTCTTGAATAATTTTTCCATTTCCTCGAACAGGACCATCTAGTCTTTGTAAATTACAGTTAATAACAAATACTAAGTTATCTAAACCTTCGCGTCCAGCAAGTCCTATAGCACCTAAAGATTCAGGTTCATCACACTCACCATCACCCATATAACAGTATACAGTTTGGCCACTACAATTTTTAACACCTCTATTTGTAAGGTATTTTAAAAATCTTGCTTGATAAATTGCTTGTATTGGTCCAAGACCCATTGATACAGTAGGAAACTGCCAATAAGATGGCATTAATTTTGGATGTGGGTATGAAGATAGACCATCAGCAAATGCTTCTTGTCTAAAGTTATTCATTTGAGCTTCAGAAATTCTTCCTTCAACAAAAGATCTTGCATAAATACCTGGAGATATATGTCCTTGATAAAATACTAAATCTCCACCATCTTTAGTATTTGGGGCTTTAAAGAAGTGATTAAAAGCAACATCATATAGTGTAGCAGAAGATTGAAAAGAAGCAATATGACCACCAAGTTCTAAGTCTTTTTTAGAAGCTCTTAAAACCATTGTTTGTGCATTCCATCTAATAATAGATCTAATTTTTCTCTCTAAATCATGATTTGCCGGCATTTTAGGCTCTTGATTAACTGGAATAGTATTTAAATAAGCAGTGTTTGAACTATGTGGAATATCTGATCCATTTCGTCTTGCATTATCTATTAACTTCTCTAATAAGAAATGAGCTCTTTCACTTCCCTCTTCTTCAATAACTACATCTAATGCATCCATCCACTCTTGTGTTTCTAGTGGATCAATATCATTTAAGTTTATGTCTGACATTTATACTTCCTTTTAAAAAATTTCACTGAATTTATTTATTATATTATTTTAGACATAATGAATATATGTTTATTATGTCTAAATTATGTAGTCATAATAACTACGTTAACGTATTGTGAGCATATGATACTTTAATCAACTTAAATTATTTCTTGGTCTAAATATTAGTTTTATTAGTTAAGTTTTATAAAATGAAATTGAATTATAATGCAAAAATTAAAGAAATATATTAAAAAATTCTAGATTTAAATTTTATATATAATTATACTATAAGTAATACTAATACGCTAATTTTTAATAAGTGAGTATAAATGATAAATAATAAAACAAAATTTAGAGTAATTCAAGATAATGATAAAAGTGCAAAAGAAAATATGGCTATTGATGATGCACTACTTTCAAACTTTGGAAATAATGATTTTGCGATATTTAGACTTTATACTTGGGAATCCTCATTTACCATAGGCATATCACAAAATTTCTCTTCATATTCGTTTGTTGAAGATTATAATAATAATTGTGCAAAAAGAATTACAGGAGGAGGAGTATTATTTCATGGACATGATTTATCATACTCTTTAGTGATTCCAAGTGAACTTTTAAAAGAGTTTAATATAAAAGAATCTTATGAAAAGATTTGTTCATTTATCATAAAATTTTATACAAAACTTGGACTTGATGCGAAGTATGCAAAAGATGATAAAAATATAATTTTAAGCAAAAATGAGTATTGTCAAGTAGGTTTTGAAGCATATGACATTTTAGTTGATGGCAAAAAAATAGGTGGAAATGCACAAAGAAGAACAAAAAAAGCAATATTTCAACATGGATCAATTCCAATTAAAAGTATAAACAATAAGAGTATTGATACAAAAATTGGAATTTCTTTAGAAGATATAAATATAAAACTTTCATATGAGGAAGTAAAAAAATTATTAATTAAAGCATTTAAAGAGAGTTTTGATGTTGAAATAGAGTATTCAAAATTAACAAAAGATGAAGAAAATAAAAAATCTTTATTTTTAAAGGATAAGTATGACTATGGCAACTAAGGTAAAATTTAAAAAACCAGAATGGTTAAGAAAAAAAATATCGCCAATTGCTCAAAGAGAGATGGAGAACTTACTAAAAGATGTAGGGGGACTACATACTATTTGTCAAGAAGCAAAATGTCCTAATATCAGTGAATGTTTTGCAAATAAAAACGCAACATTTTTAATTTTAGGAAATATCTGTACAAGACGTTGTTCATACTGTAATGTTCTAACAGGTAAACCTACAGAAGTAGATTTAGATGAGATTCAAAAAGTTACAACTTCTGTATTACATCTAGGACTTAAATTTGTTGTAATTACAAGTCCAGCTAGAGATGATTTAGAAGATGGTGGAGCTGAACAATTTTTTAGAGTAACTCAAGATATTTTAGAAAAATCAAAAGGTACACAAGTAGAAATTTTAATACCTGATTTTAAAGCGAGAGAAGAATCACTTCAAAGAGTAGTTGATAGTGGATCTGTTATAATTGGACATAATATAGAAACCGTACCAAGATTATATAAAATTAGAAAAAATGCTTCATATAAAAGATCTCTACAAGTATTAAGACGATTAAAAGAAATTGGTGGAGATAAAATAAAAACCAAAAGTGCTTTAATGGTTGGTATTGGAGAAACAGAAGAAGAGATGGTTCAAGTTTTTAAAGATTTGATTGAAGTTGGATGTAAATTTTTAAGTATCGGACAATATCTAGCACCATCAGGAAATTTTCAAAAAGTTTTAGAGTATGTTCGACCAGAACAATTTGATAGATATAAAAAGCTTGCTCTTAATTTAGGTTTTGAGTTTGTTCATAGTACTCCATATGCTAGAAGTTCTTATATGGCACATGAATATTTAACAAATAATAAGTAGTATTAAAACTACTTTTTATTTTACACTCTCAATTTAGTAATTCCTCTATGTAAACTTATCATACTCTTCATATGTAAGAATATATCACCTTCTATAGAGTTAGTTGTATTTTGAATATTAAGATGTTTATATGTAGTCAGTCCTGAAAAACCAAACAATCCCTTATTTTAAGGGGTTTATCATCACTTTATAGCTATAATATCAACATAAAAAATATAGTAAAATTACGATAAACTCGTAAAATCAACTAAAAAGTGGTCGAAATATGCAAAAAAATCTCTTCAGTGGTTCTTTTATGGATATGCTAGATTCAAAAGATTCTTTAATCGTTTTAGCAGATACTTTTCCTTGGTCGAAAATAGAATCTAAATTTAAAAAATATTATAAAAATGATAAAGTAGGAAGACCTAATAAGCCTATTAGATTAATGGTAGGATTATTACTTCTAAAACAGCTAAAAAACTTATCCGATGAAAGAATTGTTGAAGAGTGGAAGCAGAACCCTTACTTACAATATTTTTGTGGTTTTACTGAATATACACCTAGCTTACCTTGTCATGCAACAGAGTTAGTAAAATTTAGAAATAGAATTGGTAAAGATGGATTTGAATTTATTTTTAAATGCAGTGTTGAGTTACATGGGGATAATGCTAAAGAATCACAAGTAATAGTTGATAGTACAGTACAAGAGAGTAATATGACTTTTCCCACAGATGGTAAGTTAGCTATTAAAATAATAGTGAAACTATTAAAAATAGCAAAAAAAGAAAATATTAAATTAAGACGAAGTTTTATCAAAGAAATTAAAGAATTACGAATTCAACTAAGATTTTTTAGACATCCAAAGAAACTCAAAAAAGCACTTGGAGCTATGAAAAGATTAAGAGCAATTGCAATGATAGTTTTACGAGATATAGATAGAAAGTTTGATGATAATTTAGAGCTTCATAATAAATATGCACACTCTTTTTACCTTTTTAATAGAGTTTTAAAACAAGAGAAAAATACTCCCAATAAAATATATTCACTTCATGAGATAGATGCTTATGCAATTAATAAAGGCAAAGACCATAAAGGATATGAATTTGGAACTAAAGCTTCAATAGTTACTACTAAAACTACTTCTATCATTATAGGAGTATCTGCACATAAAACGAATATACATGATTCTAAAACTTTAGATGAAGTACTTGCTAATGCAATATCAAATATTGGAGATAAAGTTATCACAGAAGCTATCTGTGATAGAGGATATAGAGGAACAAAAGAAGTAACAATAAATAATAATACTATTTCAATATCAATACCAGGGCTAAGATTAAAAAGAGACAGTAAAGAACAAATCAATGTTAAAAGAGAAGTTTAAACGAAGAGCTGCTATTGAGCCAATCATTGGTCATATGAAATCTGATTATAGAATGGAGAGAAATTATTTAAAAGGTTTTAAAGGGGATGAAATAAATCTCTTACTCTCAGCTACTGCCTTTAATCTTAAAAAGTGGATGAATATCTACTTTTATGCACTTTTTATACAAGATTTTAATCTAGTACTAGAATCTACACAAGAGATACAAAGATTAACATCTTTATATCAACTATTGTTGATAATAAAATTTAGGTTTTTATAAAATATGATTGAATTAAAATTAGATTACTCTTTTTAAAGTGGTTTTTTCAGGACTGACTACTTAATGAAATTAAGAACAGAGGAGTTGAAGATGTTCTTATCTTTGCCATAGATGGTCTAAATGGTTTTAATGAAGCGATACAAGCCAATTATCTTAAAGCAGAGATACAGTGATGTATCGTGCATCAAATTAGAAGCTCATTAAAGTTTGTTTCTTAAAAAAGACAGAAAAGCAATTGCAAATGATTTAAAATCAGTTTATACTGCTATTTCAGAAGAACATGCCTTAGAAAACCTAAATGAATTTCACGATATTTGGGGAGAAAAATACCCTCATATCAAGCAATCTTGGCTAAATCATTGGGATGAATTAGCTACTTTTTATAAATATCCAGAAGCTATTAAAAAGCTAATTTATACAACAAATCCAATAGAATCACTTAATTCAACAATTAAAAGAAAGACAAAATCAAAAGGATCTTTCCCAACAGTAGATTCAGCTTTTAAAGTAATGTATTTATCAACACAGGAGGTTCAAAATAAATGGAAAAGGTCAAGAGTTAGAAATTGCTCAGAGATTTATCCTCAACTATGTATATTTTTCAGCGAAATTATGGAAAAATATACAAAGTAGTTAGAGGATAATTGGTTGGTTTACACAGATGAGTTTACACTCTCTTTTTTAAAAATATTTATCATAAATTATCATCTCAAATCTATATTTATTCCTAATTCTAATTGAATTTGCTCTATTCTTTCCTCTCTTTATCATCTTATTCTTACGTTTTGTGTCTTTATTTTCTTATGGGCAAATAGTTTTAGGTTGGCAGCTATACATGTAATGGTGAAATTCATATTATTCCTGAGCAGTCCTGTAAACCTTGTTGTGGATTGTTTCATGCTGGTTTTTATTAAAGCAAATGAGTGTTCAACTTTTGCTCTGATTTTATGTTTTGGTTTTTCATTTTCTCTTTGATTCTTTCTATCTTCATCACTCATTTTATTTCTCTCTTTAAGACAAACATTATTTTTAATATCTTTTTCTTTTAGTAGTTCATCAATAGCTTCTGATTTATAAGCTTTATCTGCACCTGATGATTTAATATCATCACCTAATTTTTCAACAAATGTATCAACGGTAGATATATCTGAGGTATTGGCAAATGTTGTCATTGTTTCTAAAATAGCTCCTGAATCTGCATCTGTTGATATATGATTCTTATATCCTGTTGCATATTGTTTTTTACCTGCTTGATAACCTGTTCTTGCATCTTTATCTATCTTTTGTTTATGCTCATAACTATCATCTTCATTTTCAATTATCTTTTTTGAAGTTTCAATATCTTTAGTATCTTTATTTTGAATCTCATCAAGTTCTTCATTTTTAAGAGTTTTAGAGTTATAAGATTTCTTTTTTAATAATCTTGATATTTGTTTTGATGATGGTTTTTTCTTTTGTAATTCTTCTTCAATAAGTATATCTATCGCTTTATTTAAAGCTTCAACCTTTTGTCTACTTTCACTTTTTTGTTCTTTATTTTTATTTTTGATTCTATTATTATGAGACTTTGTTAATGTTGCATCTACCAGTACATCTTTACCACCTGTTGCTATTAATCCTGCCTTTTCAAGTTGCTTATTAATATTTGTAAAAAGTTTACCATGAAGATTATTTTTAATTAAAGAATTTCTAAATCTACCTGTTGTAGTTGAGTCTGGTGCTAATGATTCTAAGCTTAATCCTGCAAATTTCATATAAAGTAAATTTACATTAAGTCCTTCTTCAGCTTTTTCATCACTTAAATCATAAAACTTCTGAATAAGTAAGATTTTAAACATTAATATTTGATCATATGCTTGTACTCCACATACATTTTTACTTCCTGTTCCATTCTTCTTTAATACAGGTCTTAATTTATTAAAATCTATTATAGAATCTAATTGTTTTAAAAAAGAATCTACATATTCTAATCTATCATTAAGAGCATAATCTGAAAAAGAGAGGTTTGAATCTTTAAATGCCAATTTATTACCTTTTTGCTTAAATATCTTTAATTTATATGTGTAATTATAGCTAAAAATAGCCTTTAAATACCTTAACTAAAGGCTTGGTTGAGATTTATTTTAGAGTGTTACTGTGCAGTGGTCTCAGTATAAATTCCTTTTAAACATTTTAAAGTATTTTATTATCATGAAAATAAATTATTAAGGTGTTCTGTGGAAGTTTATGAAAAAATAAATATTATTATCAAAGAACAAAAACTTACAAAAGAGCCTTTTCAAATATTTTAAGAAATTTAGAACCAAAGCTAAAAATAACAAGTGACATACCATCAGAGAATACTATTTATAGTTATTTAACTGGTAGAATTACAATACCAATCATAGGAAAAATGGTTAGATAGAAACTTAGGGCTACCCCTCAAAAAGCCTTGAATAAATTCAAGGTTTCGTTTTATTTTTGACACAATACAATCTTTGTATTATAATTAATAAAAAAATATTGATTATGATACTTGAAAGAAAACAAGATGTTTAAAATGGGTTCAAATTTAGATGGTGATACTTATGATACTTCAAAAGATGATAAAAAAAATAAAAAACAATCCAATGAAATAAAAGATAAAAATTTACATCAATTAGTATTTACTTATGAAAAAAGAAAAGGTAAACCTGTTACACTTGTAGGAAGATTTAATATTAATGAAGCTTTAAAAAAAGATATTCTAAAACTTTTAAAGAAGAAGTTAGCTTGTGGTGGTGCAATTAGAGATGAGTGGATTGAACTGCAAGGTAATGTAAAAGAAAAAATTAAAGACATCTTATTAAAAGATGGATGGAAGTTTAAAAAATAAGGATAATTTATGCAAAAAGTTTTTAATGAAGTACATAGCTTAGATAAAAGATGTTATGAAGAATTTTTTTTAAGTGAAGATTTATTGATGGAACATGCAAGTTTAGCAATTTCTAATTATATTGAATACTCTTTTAATAAAACTTCATCTATTCTTATAGTCTGTGGAAGTGGAAATAATGGGGCTGATGGTATAACCTTAGCTAGACTTCTTCATTCAAAATATGAGGTAAAACTTTATCTTGCAAATACTAGTAAATCAAAAATGTCAAAACTTCAACTTCAAAGAGCTAAGTTACTTAAAGTAAATATTGTAAATGAGGTATTACAATGTGATATTATCATTGATTGTTTGTTTGGAACAGGGTTAAATAAACCTTTAAATAAAGATTCCAAAGAAATTATAAATTTTTTGAACTCATATAATTCATATAAAATTGCTTGTGATATTCCAAGTGGTGTAAATAATTTAGGACAAGTAGAAAGTGTAGCTTTTGAAGCTGATTTAACTATCACTATGGGAGCTTTAAAAACTTCTCTTTTTACTGATGTTTCAAAAGATTATGTAGGTGAAATTATAGTTGCTTCTTTAGGGGTGCAAAGAGAAGTATATGAAACTTTTACAAATATATTTTTATTGGATGATAAAGATTTAAAACTTCCTTTTAGAGAAAAGAAAAATTCTCATAAAGGAAATTACGGACACTTAAATGTAGTTGCTGGTTGTAAAAAAGGAGCTGGAGTGATAGCTGCCAAAGCAGCTTTTGGTTTTGGAACTGGAATAGTAAGTATTGTTTGTCATGAAGAGATTGATTTACCTTGTCATATTATGCAGACACATTTGATTTCAAAAAACTGTAGTGCAATTGCAATTGGAATGGGACTTGGAAAATATAAAATTCATGAAGTAGAAAAAATATTAGCAAAAAAAGTTCCAATTATTGTTGATGCTGATTTGTTATATGAAGAAGTAATTTTAACTGCTTTAGATAAAGATATTGTACTAACTCCTCATCCAAAAGAGTTTTGTGGTTTATTAAAACTATGTAATATTTGTGAGATTGATATAAATACCTTACAAAACAATAGATTTAAGTATGTTCAAATGTTTTGTAAAAAATACCCTAAGGTTGTGCTTTTATTAAAAGGTGCCAATGTATTGATTTCTCAAGATGCTAAAATATATATAAATACTTTTGGAACAGCTACTTTGGCAAAAGGTGGAAGTGGCGATGTTTTAAGTGGGCTTATTGCTTCACTTTTAGCCCAAGGTTACAGTTCTTTAGATGCAACAATTAGTGGAAGTTTAGCTCATACAAAAGCAGCAAGTAATTTTAAAAAAAATAACTACTCTTTGATTCCTTCTGATTTAATAGAAGAGGTTAGAAAGTTATGAAGTTAATTGTTGTACAAACTACTTGTTCTTCAAAAAAAGAGGCAACTTTAATTTCAAAAGTTCTTGTAGAGAATAAATTGGCTGCTTGTGTTCAAATGAGTAAAATAGAATCTTTTTATATCTTTAAAGACAAATTTTGTAACGATAAAGAAATTTTATTAAGTATCAAAACTAAAAAAGAAAACTTCAAAAAAATACAAAGCCAAATTAAAGAATTACATAGCTATGATGTTCCAGAAATTATATCTGTAAACATAGAAAATGTAAGTTGTGATTACAAAAGATTTATAAATGAAAACTGTTAATAAAAATTCTATACAAAGCATCATAGGAGAAAAAATATATGAGTGATATTTTAAAAATAGGTAAATATGAATTTAATAGTAGACTGATTGTAGGGTCTGGTAAGTATGCAGATTTTCAAACAACAAGAGATGCAACTCTTGCAAGTGGAAGTAAGCTTATTACTGTTGCAATTAGAAGAGTAAATATTATGAATCCAAATGAAGAAAATCTATTAGATTATTTCAAAGATACAAATGTTTTACTTCTTCCAAATTCAGCTGGTTGTTTTACAGCAGATGAAGCAATCACAACTTTTAGACTTATGAGAGAAGCTACTGGAATTGATTTAATCAAATTAGAAGTAATTGGGGATGCTAAAAAAACCTTATATCCTGATGTACTTGAAACAATAATTGCTTGTGAAGTTCTTAAAAAAGAGGGTTTTACAATCATGGCTTATACTAATGATGACCCAATTATTGCAAAAAGATTAGAAGATGCAGGGGCAGATGCTATTATGCCGTTAGCTGCACCAATTGGTTCAGGACTTGGTATTCAAAATAGATATAACGTTGCATTTATTAAAGATGCAGTAAATGTACCTGTGATTGTTGATGCAGGTGTTGGATGTGCTTCTGATGCTTCTATTGCTATGGAACTTGGCGCAGAGGCTGTATTAACTAATACAGCAATAGCACAAGCCCAAAATCCAATTCAAATGGCTGAAGCTATGAAGTATGCAGTTATTGCAGGAAGAATGGGTTATAAAGCAGGAAGAATTCCTAAAAAACCATACGCAACAGCAAGCTCACCAATTGATGGATTAATACAATTTTAGTAAAAAGCTCTTGACAATAATAAATAAACATAGTATAATTCTGTCCACTTTTTAAAGAAAGAGTGGTTGTTCGGAGTGTAGCGCAGCCTGGTAGCGCACCTGGTTTGGGACCAGGGGGTCGGAGGTTCGAACCCTCTCACTCCGACCATTTTTAGATGGTAGGTATAGCTCAGTTGGTTAGAGCATCTGGTTGTGGTTCAGAGGGTCGCCGGTTCGATTCCGGTTACTTACCCCATTTTTACAATTGCGCTTGTAGCTCAGCTGGATAGAGCAATGCCCTTCTAAGGCATCGGTCACACGTTCGAATCGTGTCAGGCGTACCATGTATAAGATTTATATTGAAGTTTGTCAATTAGGTCTTTTTATAAAGATACTTTTATTATGCGGATGTGGTGAAATTGGTAGACACGCCAGACTTAGGATCTGGTGCTTTACGGCGTGAAGGTTCAAGTCCTTTCATCCGCACCATCAAAGAAATTTAAACGGTTTAATAGACCAAAAAAATGTAGTTAATTGATAGTATAAAATGGTTAAATGCTCCTTGGTTAGGGGCTTTTTTATGCCAACAATTCCCTTGTATACGGTATTTACTCCACTTTATAGTAATTTATTATTTATTAATATTTCTTATAATCTAAACTCTTTTATTTCAACTTTTTTCACTCTCTTTAAGTTTTCTAAAATATTTCTAAGTCCTTGTCTAGTCCGTGCAATATCAAATTTTTGAATTACCCCAAAACTTCATAAGCCTTATTCAGCATTTGACAAATAGTAGTATATTTTTTTGTTTCATCACTTGAATTTATATCAGGATGATACTTCATAACTAATTTTCTGTATGCTTTTTTGATAGTTGCCTTGTCATCATTCCTTGATACACCAAGTATTATATAATAATCACTTGAAAAAAACTGTTCAAATTTTGTTCCATAAGGATTATGATTTGAGTTATCTTCGTAAGTGTTATTTGAATATGATGAGTTTTGCTCTTCATTATTATGAGAATAACTATTATCTCTGTTAGATGATTTTTTATCTTGCTCGTATGAGTTAGAATATTGTTGTTCTTGATAATAGTTGTTTTGTTTTTTATTCTGCTTTTGGTCTTTTTTAGTTTTATTATATTTTCGTTTACTGAAAAAGCCTTGTATTTTTTTGTAGGTTTGGTAAAACCATAAAACAACTTTTTTGATTTTAAAGTAAATAGTAAGAAAAATCGACTTAATTAAAAAAATGGGTGCTTACTTTTTTACTTTTTCTTATAATTGACTAAATAATAATCTACCAAATGCAGCTTCAAACCTTTATTCAATCCTCGATGTAAACTAATCATATTTTTCATGTGTGAAAATACTCCACCTTCAAGTGCATTTGTAGTATTTGAAATAGATAATTTTCTGTAGTTTTTATATGTAAAGAGATAGGGTAAATTTGTTCTCAAACTTCTGTATGCTGCCCTGATTCTTGGATGAGTATAATGTAGATCTCCAGTAGTTGCAGATACACTTTTTTCTTCTAAAAAATCTTTGTAAAATTTGTACCATTCCTCAAGCTTTTCTTTGATATTTTATTTTTTAGAATGTATTAGTTTATTTTGAATGTGTCAGCACTTGATTAGCTAAGAGTGATGATTGAGTGATTAAAGTTTTCCATTTTACTAAAGGCAAATACCTTTTTTCCTAAATCTTTTAAACTAGCCCCTATATGATAGACTTCTTTATCATCAATGATTAAAAACCTATCGTGAAAATCTTTAGTTGTTTTTAGTGATATTTTTTTATACTGTTTATTGTATTTTTCTAAATCTAGTTTTAGTGCTTTTGTGATTGTATGGGTGTGAATTGTAACATCTACTTTTTGATTTTTGCTAAATAGTGTTAGAGTTGTATCGTTTACATAATTATCAATAAGTACAATGCTTTTTTTAGCACTTCTAATCAAATCTGATACAAAGTTATGGGCATCAAATATTTGTCCGTTATAGAATATACCTTGTGCTTGTATGGGGTCATTGCTTTCTAATGCTTTGAAGATTTTATCAAAGTTTTCATCACTTTTAAAAAGCTTTTGTTCTATATGGTCAAATTTTTGAAATATAAGTGCATTTTGAGATATAAACTTTCTCATATTTATAAATTCTCTAATAATTTTAATACTTATATCTACTGCTATATCACTCTTTAAAATAGCACTAAGCATTGATACCCCTTGTTCTGTAAAAGCATAAGGAGTTCTTCTTAATCCCATGTTATCAGAATTAGAGGTCACAAATTGTGACCTCTAATTATTTAGTTCTTCTTTGGTAAGTTGAAACATAAAATCATCAGGAAACCTATTAATATTTCTTTTAACTGCTTGATTAAATACTTTAGTTTCTACACCATAAAGAGACCACTGCACAGTAACACTCTAAAGCGTATAAGTCAGAAGCAATAGATAAACTTTTAAAAGACAAAAAGATAACAAATAATATATGCCTAAAAGAAACACAAAAAATGAGTGATGAAGATAGAAAAAATCAAAAACCAAAACATAAAATAAGATCAAAAGTAGAATACTCATTTGCTCTAATAAAAACTGCTATGAAACAATCCACCACAAGGTTTATAGGATTACTCAGGAATAATATGAATTTTACTATTACATGTATAGCAGCTAACTTAAAACTATTCGCCCATAAGAAAATAAAAGCACAAAAAGTGAGAAATAGATGAAAATATAATAAATTCAATTAGAATTAAGAATAAAAGCAGATGTGAGATTAAAATTTATGAAAAATATTTTCAAAATTATACTTTAGAAATAAGATTGGTATAAATTTGGTTGTGCTTTGGCCTCGTAAAGTTAAACTACTATTCAAGACTGACATCATAAGACTTTTGCCTAATCTTATTGAGTAGTTGTCTAGTTTCACCACGTTATGGTTGCCTAGTTACATAAATAAGAAAGCGATAGCTTAACAACATAATTGTAAAATCTTTACAGCAAATAAGGATTTTAAAAATGCCACAAGTCTATCACTCTAATGCCAGAACAAACCAGCATGTAAGAGAAATAATACAACAATCTAATTTAACAAATGTTGAATTAGCAAATAATTATAATGTGAATGTTAAAACTATCGCCAAGCATAAAAATAGAGATTTTTTAAATGATAAAAGTTCAAGACCAAAAAGAATCCATTATGCTCTAACACCTTTAGAAAAAGAGTTAATTAAAGTAGTCAGAACAATGACTTGGATGGAGTTAGATGACTTAGCAGATACAATCGTTGATATTATTCCAAATGCAAATAGAAGTAATGTTTATCGCACTCTAAAAGCCTTTGATATAAACAGAGTTCCACAAGAGCAAAAAGAAAAAGCTAAAAAGTTCAAAGAGTATGAGCCTGGTTATTTACATATAGATGTAACTTACTTACCAAAGTTTGACAAGCAAAAATATTACCTATTTGTAGCAATAGACAGGGCTACAAGGCTACTTTACTATAAAGTGTATGAGAATAAGACAGCAGCAAATGCAGTATCTTTTCTAAAAGAATGTAAAGAATTTTTTCCATTTTACTTAACACATATTTTAACAGATAATGGATTAGAGTTCACAGACAAATGGGCAAGAGGAAAAGGTTTTGTAAGTGGTAATCATAAGTTTGATGTAGAGTGTAAAGATGATGAGATAGAACATAGGCTAACAGCTCCATACACACCTCAAACTAACGCAATGGTAGAAAGAGTAAACGGAACTATTAAAAATGCTACAATTAAAGCAGAAGAGTATGACAATATTGATGATGTTAAAAAAGATTTAAATAAATTTTTGATATACTACAACTTCAATAGAAGACATGGTTCTTTAAAAAAAGAATTAAAAGTTAGAACTCCATTTGATGCAGTTCAAAGTTGGTTTCAAACGAAACCTGAAATATTTAAGATTTTACCAGATGTGTTTCAACATATTGCTTTTGAAATGGTACAACGTGGTGAAACTTGACAAGTAGCTCAATAAATTGTTCATTAACTTTTAAAATGGTTTGTCGTGCATGATTTATAACTTTTCTCTTTTAAATACCTAATTATAGTGGTTTATGTTTGTTTTATGAATTATTTGAGAATTGTTATTGAGGTATGTTAGATGTTTAGTCCCTAATTCTCATGGAGTCAGCTATTATTTTATAAAAGGAGTAGATTTATGGGAAATATACAACACTCTAATGCCAAGACGACGCCAAGAATTCGAAAAGAAATACAAGAGTCTCAAGAGACAATCACAGAGTTAGCTGCAAGATTGTTCCTTAATCCAAAAACAGTAACAAAATGGAAGAATGCCAATAGAATCACTGATAAAAAAAGTGGACCGACGATAGCAAGGTCAACAGTACTAAGTCAAGAAGAAGAACAAATAATTTGTGAGTTTAGAAGAGTTACCAAGTTTGCACTAGATGATGTTTTTATAGCCCTGATGGATGAGATACCTAAAATGACAAGGTCAAACTTACACAGATGCTTGCAACGTCATGGATTAAGCCGTTTGCCCAAAGAACCCCGTGATAAAACAGAAAAAAAGAAGTTCAAAGAGTATGATATAGGATATGTCCATATAGATATTTCAGAAGTTCATAGTGAAGAAGGCAAAGCCTATATGTTCGTAGCTATAGATCGTGCTACTAAGTATACTTATGTGGAAATTCATGAAAGAATGACTCAGGCTATCGCTTGTTCATTCTTAGAAAACTTTATACAAGATATACCTTTTAAAATCCATACTATTTTAACAGATAATGGAGCTCAATTTACTTATGCACTTCTAAGTGAACATTTAAGACCAAAAGATAAGATTCATCCTTTTGATATAGTATGCCAAAAGTATAAAATAGAACACCGTTTGACTAAGTTTAGACATCCCTGGACTAATGGTCAGGTAGAAGTGATGAATAAAGTTCTTAAAGACCATACTGTGAAACTTTTTCATTATGAGACCTTAAAAGCTCTAAAGTTACACTTGATGAGCTTTCTTCTTTTATACAATTATCAGAAAAAACTCAAAGCTTTAAAGTATAAAACACCTTATGATACAATGTCTCAAATATTCAGGAAAAACCCAGAGTACTTTAAGTTGAACCCTTTGAGTAAGTCTTTGGGACTAAACAGTTAGATATATTCTTAGGTCAAGTTCATACTGATGATAGTTTGGTTCAATGTAAGTGCAGAGTTTGTAAAAAGCTTTATTATGGTTCTTTTCTTTTAAATGTGCCAGCTCATGAACAACAGTCATAGTTAAAAATTCTAAGGGAGTGTTTTTGAACATTGAAGAGACTCTTATTTCATTTTTACTTTTTAGTTTTGAACCTTGAACTCTTGAAATAAAAGTATGTAGACCTAAAGCATCATTTATCACACTTATTTTTCCATCATAAATAACTTTGCTAAGAGGTAAAGATTTTTTTTAAAAAGTTTTTTAAATCAATTGTGTAATTGTATAAAGCTTTATCGCTTTTGTATGCATGGACTTTGGGATATTTATTTAAAATATATTTACCAAGTTTTTTTGTGTTATTAGCTCTTGGATTTGTGATTTTATATGAGAGGAATAGTGTTCTAAATACTTAAGTGCTTTCAAATTAAATAAGTTCCTTTGTAAAATTAAAGCTAATTTTATCACAATCTATATTTTTTTAGTTAAAATTTAAAAAACAAAAAAAGTGATTTAAATGCAATTTGATGGATTTTTAGAAAATGGTTTAATTTTTTTAGATGAAATAAAAGAGAATAACAACAAAGTCTGGTTTGAAAATAATCGTCATCGTTGGGAAGAGTTGATTTTAACTCCTAATAAAGCATATGTAGAAGAGATGGGAGAACATCTAATTGCACTTGCTCCTTTTATAAAAGCCCAACCAAAAGTTTCAGGTTCATTATTTAGAATTTATAGAGATACTAGATTTTCACATGATAAAACACCTATTAAAACAAAAATTGGAATACTATTTTGGCAAGGAACAGCACATAGGATGCAATGCCCTTGCTTTTATATGCAATATAAAGTGAATGAAATACTAATAGCAACAGGTATTAGAGTATTTAAAACAGAGCTTCTGAAAACTTATAGAGAGTATATAAAAGTAGAAAAAAATGTCCAAGCCTTACATAAAATTTTACAAGATTTAAAAGAAAAAGGTTTGACTCTTCCTTTGCCTCATTATAAAAGATTTCCAAGAGATTTTAATGAAAATGATAAATATGCCTATTTGAGTTTATATAATGGCTTATTTGTACACAAGGCTTTTAAGCCAAATAAAACCTTTTTATCAAGAAAAATCATAAACTACAACTTCAAGTTTTATGACTCAACACTTGAGCTTTTTGGTTGGCTTGATGAGTTAGTAAAAAGTAAAAAGGATTAGTTAGTTTTCGGAACCACGATTTTAATCGTGACATTGCTGTATTTCAAGCTTTTACTAGCCACGAGAGAAGTCTAGATTCCGTGTGTAAAAATTTAAGTATAAATTACTTTTTCCAAGCTTTATCCCTAATACTATTTAGTGTTAAATTTCTATCTTCCCAAATACCTGTAAATTCACTAAGTTTATTTTTATTATTGAGCCACTTGCAAATTAACAAAAAAGCTCATAATTTAATTTATTTTGTTCAAAAAAGTTGAAATCTAATTTCAGATAAGTTATAATTTTATACCATAAAATTTAACAGAAAAGAGATTCAACTTATGACAAATATTTTACCAAAATTATCTACAAACCTATCTAAAATGTGGACTAAAATTCTAAACCTTGAAAATTATTTATTTCCTGAAATAAAAGAACAATTAGGAACATTAAGTACCAAAGAAGAGAAACTAATAAAGATTTTAGACTTTGCTCAAATTGAAAAGAATGTAACAGTTGTAACGATTACAAACATTCCAAAAGATAGAATAGAAATAGCAAGAGCAATGATTGCTAAATCTGTTTACAATATGCAAACAACAAGAGATTTAATTGATAGACTTCATAGCGATAGAGTATTACGAGTATTGTGTGGATGGAGGTATAAAATAGATATTCCAAGTGAAGCTAAATTTAGTAGGGTATTCAAAGAATTGAGTGATTTACAAATAGCTCAAAAAACTCATAAAAAGTTTGTTAATGAATATTTATCGGATACAGTTTTTATGTACAATGCAACAGATGCTGCTATGATACCACTTAGAGAAAAACCTGTAAAGATTGAGAAAGAAGAAAAGCCTAAAAATAAGGTCGGACGACCTAAGAAAGGTGAAAAGAGAGAGCCTGTAAAACCAAAGATTTTAGAACTACAAAAAGAGATGAAAACTACTAAAAAGATGTTATCTTTAGTATCTACTGTTTGTGGTGTTGGTGTCAAACAAAATTCTAAAGGTAACAGAGAGATTACAATAGGTGGTAAACTTCATATTAGTGCAGTAGATGGAGATATACCAATAGCAGCATTCTATTCAGGTGCAAATGTTCATGATAGTTCAGTAGCACTTCCACTTATCAATGAAACTGGTAAAAGAGTGATGTATCTTCGTGATTTACTTGATGCTTGGTATGACAGCGATATAATTAGAGAGTTTTCTGAAAAACTAAATCATAAAGCAATTATAGATATAAATCCCAAGAACTCAAAAGAATTAAAACAAAAGATTCAACTTATCAAAGATGAAAAAGTAAAATTTGAATTTTTAAATTTACCTAAATCATCAGATGAACACCACTACAATCAAAGAAGTATGGTTGAAAGAGTAAATAAATATTTAAAAGATGACTTTGGATGTAATACAATTTATTATCAAGGAGCTACAAAAGTAGCTTCTGTTTTATCATTTGGAATTTTATCTGTTTGTATTCATCAAAGTTTAAAACTCATTACATGACTTTTATTAAAAATAATAGAAAAATCTTCAATTTTATAGTCAAAACCATAAAGTATGGAGAAAAAATATGATTTTTTAAGAAATTTACTAAATTTAGTGTAAACTACGCAAAGAAAAATAAATAATCATTTTTTTAAAACTAAAAGTGATGAAAATAAAAAATTAGCTATTGAGTATTATTGAATTTGCAAGCGGCTCATAGTATTAAACATTAGGTGAAACTATGAAAATACTAGTTAGAAAATATATAAAAAAAGAATCAATATCTGGACTTATTTTAATATTCGTAACAATTTTGGCTTTAGTTTTAAGAAATTCTATTTTTGCAGACTTTTATACCTCTTTTTTACATACTCAAATAGAGTTTAAAGTTGGAAATATTCTTCATATTAATAAACCACTAATATTATGGATTAATGATGGATTAATGGCTATATTTTTTCTTTTGATTGGTTTAGAAATTAAAAGAGAACTTATCATTGGACATTTATCAAGTGTGTCTAAAGTAGCACTTCCTGCAATTGCTGCTCTTGGTGGGATGTTTGTTCCTGCTTTAATTTATATAATGTTTAATTTTGATAATGAGTTTGCCCTTCAAGGTTGGGCAATTCCTACTGCAACTGATATTGCTTTTGCTCTAGGCATCCTATCTCTTTTGGGGAAAAAAATACCAGTTGGACTTAAAATATTTTTGATGGCCTTGTCTATTTTTGATGATTTAGGTGCTATATTAATAATCGCAGTTTTTTATACCTCAGAACTATCTTTTTTAGCAATAGCTTTAGCTGCACTTTGTATTATGCTTCTTTTTATACTTAATCGATTTAAAGTTACACGTTTAGGTTTTTATGCAATTATAGGTATGTTATTATGGATATTTGTTATGAAATCTGGTGTTCATGCAACTTTAGTTGGAATTATTATTGCTTTTACAATTCCCTTAAATGCAATAAATGAAAAAAGAAAACATATTTCACCCGTAAAATCTTTACAACATTATATTCATTTTTGGGTTGCTTTTTATATTCTACCACTTTTTGCATTTGTAAATGCGGGAGTTGATTTAAGTAATTTATCGTTTGAAAAAATTATGCAACCTGCCTCTTTAGGTGTTATTTATGGTCTCTTTTTCGGTAAACAAATTGGTGTATTTCTTTTTTCATATTTAGCTGTAAAATATAAATTAGCAAAACTTCCAAGATTTGTTTCTTGGCCTCAAATGTATGGGGTTGCTGTGTTAACTGGAATTGGTTTTACTATGAGTTTATTCATAAATTCTTTAGCTTTTAAAGAGACTATGATTTTTCATCATACTGATAAATTAGGTATTTTAATAGGTTCTTTTTTATCTGGTGTTGTAGGTTATACAATTTTAAAATTTGTAAAAGGTAAAAGAAATTTTAGTATTAAACGGGATTAATATACCCATTTTTTATTATAATCTTACCCTCAAGTTCTAACTCATAAATTTTATTGCCATATATTTTTAAGGCCTCATCGTATAAAGGAAAAGTATTAAGATAAACCTCTAATGTATCTTCTTGTTGTAAAATTCTTCCAAAAGAGTTTAAGAACTTCTCTAAGTCATAAATTGGTTCAATCAAACCTTGCTGTATTAGTTTTTGAGTTCCTAGACTCTCTCCTAGTCTATGTGGAATAGTATAAATTTTTTTATTCATTTTAAGAGCATAATTTATTGAAGTTAAGGTACCACTATTTTCATCAGCTTGGGTAACAATTAAAATTTCTCCAAGAGCAGTAACAATTTCATTTCTTAAAACAAAACTGTAAGGACGTGCTTTTTCACCATCTTTATAAGCACTTAAAATTAAACCATTCTCTTCAATTGATTTTATAAGTTTTGAATTAATTGCAGGGTATCTTATATCTAAACCATTTGCAACAACTGCAATAGTATTTGAACTTTTAGCACTAGTGTGAGAAATAGCATCAATACCAATTGCTGCACCACTTACTATTACTACTCCTCTTTTTACAAGTTCACTTGAAATTTTATGGGTTATTTGTTGAGAATATAAAGTTGGTTTACGTGTTCCTACTATTGAAACTTTTCTTTTTTTAAGTAAAGAGATATCTCCTTTATAAAAGAGTTTTTTTGGATACTTTTTCATATTTTTTAATTCATCTATAATTTTAATATATTGTTCTGACATCGTTTACCTTAATTTTCTTTGTTTGAGTATAATGTATACCTTGAATTTAACCAATAAGTGCAATAAATCGGCGTAAAAAGTAGAGATTAATTATAGTAAGATATAAACCTCAAACCCACCAAGATTTTGAGTAGTTGGACTTATCTTTTGTGTAACTGCTAAATATGTAAAATATTGTTCAATTTCATATTTTCCCATATCCTTGGGATATTCTTTATTATGATAATAAGACGTATCTTATTATCCAACTGCTATATGATTGTTCAGTTTTTATACTATAATGTTTTACACTGATTTTGTCAACTACTAAATCTAATCATTTTTTATCTTTTTGCATAATTTGCACCTTTTATATCTTATTTAAGATGATATCCTATCAAAATATGTTAGATATCAATAAAAATATTGCAAAATGTCATACTTTTGTACCATTTAGGAGGTTTTAGGATAATATGTGTATAATTATGGGTAGTTATAAATAGTTATCTTAAGCAAGTTATATATAAAGGATGGATATTGAACTTTAATATAAAGTTAGAAAATCGAACAGTGAGTGAAGAAGAATTATTAAATGACCTTCAAAATGTAGCTAAAAAATTTGGAAAAAAACAAATTACAGTAGCAGGATATAATAAACTTGGAAAGTTTCATGCAAGTACTTTAAGTAGAAGATTTGATACATGGCACAATGCCTTAGAAAAAATTGGACTTAAAGCAGGAAAAGCAAAAAACCATGTAAGTGATGATGAACTTTTTTAAAATTTACAAAATATTTGGGAATATCTTGGTCAACAACCAACATCAAAAGAAATAAAAAAACCAATTTCAAAATTTGCTTTAAATACTTATCTTAGTAGATTTAATAGCTGGAATGATACTTTAATAAATTTTGGTAAGTATATAAACCAAGAGGCAGATACTAGTATATCAGAAAAAGTATTTTCTGATATACTAGTACCTAAAAATAAAGTTATTAAACATAAAACAAAAAGAAATATATCAGACAGACTCCGTTTTTCAATTCTTATGAGAGATGGATTTACCTGTCAATCATGTGGAAAAAGTCCAACTACAGAAAGAGGTGTAAAATTACATGTTGACCATATATTACCTTATTCAAAAGGTGGAGAAACTGAAGAAAATAACTTAGAAGTCAAATGTCAACAGTGCAATTTAGGAAAAGGAAATGCTTTTAATAAATAAGCAAACAAAATAAACCTAACAAATCGTACAGACTGTGAAAATAGTCCTAAATAAGCCAACTTTATAGTCATTTTAAAAGTTAGTTTTCCAAATATCTTAATTTTTTAGAAGAATTCCAAAAATAAAATATATTCATTAAAAAATAAGCCAAACAAAGCCCAAACACCAAGATATATTCCGCTATATCTTCTCTTATTTGGGTTAAATCCTTGTTTTTAATGGCTAAACATAGTTTTTTGAACAAAGCTATCCCTATTAGGTTTAAAAGTCTTCTAAAATTATAGGTAAACATAATAAGTGAATTTTCTCCAAGTACTTTTTCTTTAGAACGAACTAAAAAGTGATCCCAACCTAAAGTTCTTTTTATTGTTCCAAAAGGATGTTCAACAATAGAACCTCTTTTTTTGACTATATCTTTAGCTTTTTGAGTATTCATTTTTATAGTATAATCATCAATGATAGTTTCATGCTCCCATCTATACATTTGTTTATAATTAGTTTTATCAGAAAGGCAAGATGATTTTAAAGGACACGATTTACAAATTATACTAGATAATCTATAGACATCTAAGCTTCTATTGTTTCGTTGATATTTTGAACCAGAATTATCAAGTATTTTATTATTTGGACAGATATAACAATCATCTTTATGATTGTAAGTAAATTGATTTTTACTAAACTTTGAATCTTTAATTTTCTTTTTTGTAGCTGTATTTCGCAAAGGTACAATTGTTTCAATACCATCATCAACACATTTTTTAATCTCTACTGAACTATAGTAACCCTTATCAGCAGTGATTATCATATCTGGATTATCTACTATCTCTTTAGATTTTATAGCCATATTATATAATTGGTCTAAATCGTGACCATTGCAAGATATATCAGTTGCAACTATAAATTTAAAAGTATTATCAACAGCAATCTGTGAATTGTAAGCCATTAAATTATGAGCAGGTTTACTCATAACATTGGCATCTTTATCTGTTTTATTATGTTGGTTTTTACCTAGGCTATCTAAAAGATCTATATCTTTTTGAAGTTTTACTTTTTTATCTTTTAATTTTTGAGTATCTTCAGTAGAAATAGCTATATCTTTAATATTTTGGTTATCAGTTACTTTCAAAAGTTCCATATAACTTTTTATCTCTTTATCAATTTTACATAAATCATTTTGTACAGTTTTCTTCATAATAAGAGTATTTTTTGAAGCATTAGCTCTTAAAAATGCTCCATCAATTCCTACTAGTTCACCTGTGATTAAATTTATATCTTTTAATAAAAGAGAGAACTCTTTAAATATTATTTGTAACGCTTTTGGATTATCCTTACGAAAGTTTGCTATAGTTTTATAGCTAGGTATTAATCCTTGTGTTAGCCACATCAGCTCAATATTTCTTTTTATTTCAGTTTCTAGTTTTCTACTACTTCTTATTTTATTTAAGTATCCGTAAATATATATTTTTAATAATAATTTTGGATGGAATGCTGGTTGA
Organism: Halarcobacter sp.; assembly: GCA_965243765.1. Lineage (GTDB taxonomy): Bacteria > Campylobacterota > Campylobacteria > Campylobacterales > Arcobacteraceae > Halarcobacter. The sequence goes on along the minus strand of CBDEWB010000017.1, from coordinate 272,922 downwards.
CCATCAGTAATTAAACTTTTTTTGGTTTTAATCTTTAAATCAGATATATTTAATATTTCTACATATTCATCTATTGCTCTTGTCATATTATTTTCATCAACTAGTTCATCTAAACTTGGTGGGAATATTAATTGTTGATTTCTATGTAAACCTATTTTATATATACTCATATATTAGCCTTTATATAGTATATATTATACCTTTTTAATGGTTTTAAGATGGTTATTTTTAGTTGATTTTAGGGTAAATTTGCTAGAATATTTTATATAACTTGGGATTGAGTTCTTTCACAGTCTCGGACAGACTGTGAATTTAGTCCAAAATAAGCTAACTTTACAGTCAAAATACAAGTTAAATTTTTAAATATTTAATATTTTTTCTAGAACTTTGTAAAAATAAAATATATTCATTAAAAAATAAGCCAAACAAAGCCCAAACACCAAGATATATTCCGCTATATCTTCTCTTATTTGGGTTAAATCCTTGTTTTTAATGGCTGAACACAGTTTTTTGAACAGAACAATTCCTATTAAATTGAGAAAGTCTGGCTTAATGAAGTTTTTTATGGTCTTGAAATGGCAGCTTAAGGTAAAAATTGGTATGATTTTTTAATTTAAAAATTGCACTTCAGATTTAAATTTTAGGGAAGATATATATAAGGCTTGGTATTGAATTTAACACATTTAGATAAGAATAATAGACCTAAAATGGTTGATATTAGTGATAAAGAAGAAACTATTAGAATTGCAATTGCTTCTGGAAAGATTAGTATGAGTGAGGAAGCGTTTACTACAATTGTTTCTAATAATACAAAAAAAGGTCCTGTTCTTCAAACAGCAGTAATTGCTTCAATTATGGCAGTTAAGAAAACAAGTGAATTAATACCTATGTGTCACCCTTTGCTTTTAAGTGGAATAAATTGTGATACTGAAGAAATTGCTTCTCTTCCAGGATTTAAATTAACTGTTACTGTAAAATTAAATGGACAAACAGGTGTAGAAATGGAAGCATTGACTGGGGTTTCTATTGGGCTTTTAACTATTTATGATATGGTAAAAGCTATCGATAAATCAATGATTATTTCAGATGTTCAACTTGAAAAGAAATTTGGTGGCAAAAGTGGAGACTTTAATAGGTGATAGATTTAAGTAAAGAAAAACTTAAATTAAGTTATCCTTGCTTATGGAAATATAAACTAGTTGTTTAGTCCCAAAGACTTACTCAAAGGATTCAACTTAAAGTACTCTGGGTTTTTCCTGAATATTTGAGACATTGTATCATAAGGTGTTTTATACTTTAAAGCTTTGAGTTTTTTCTGATAATTATATAAAAGAAGAAAGCTCATCAAGTGTAACTTTAGAGCTTTTAAGGTCTCATAATGAAAAAGTTTCACAGTATGGTCTTTAAGAACTTTATTCATCACTTCTACCTGACCATTAGTCCAGGGATGTCTAAACTTAGTCAAACGGTGTTCTATTTTATACTTTTGGCATACTATATCAAAAGGATGAATCTTATCTTTTGGTCTTAAATGTTCACTTAGAAGTGCATAAGTAAATTGAGCTCCATTATCTGTTAAAATAGTATGGATTTTAAAAGGTATATCTTGTATAAAGTTTTCTAAGAATGAACAAGCGATAGCCTGAGTCATTCTTTCATGAATTTCCACATAAGTATACTTAGTAGCACGATCTATAGCTACGAACATATAGGCTTTGCCTTCTTCACTATGAACTTCTGAAATATCTATATGGACATATCCTATATCATACTCTTTGAACTTCTTTTTTTCTGTTTTATCACGGGGTTCTTTGGGCAAACGGCTTAATCCATGACGTTGCAAGCATCTGTGTAAGTTTGACCTTGTCATTTTAGGTATCTCATCCATCAGGGCTATAAAAACATCATCTAGTGCAAACTTGGTAACTCTTCTAAACTCACAAATTATTTGTTCTTCTTCTTGACTTAGTACTGTTGACCTTGCTATCGTCGGTCCACTTTTTTTATCAGTGATTCTATTGGCATTCTTCCATTTTGTTACTGTTTTTGGATTAAGGAACAATCTTGCAGCTAACTCTGTGATTGTCTCTTGAGACTCTTGTATTTCTTTTCGAATTCTTGGCGTCGTCTTGGCATTAGAGTGTTGTATATTTCCCATAAATCTACTCCTTTTATAAAATAATAGCTGACTCCATGAGAATTAGGGACTAAACAACTAGTACTGCTCAAAGATAAAAACTCTAAAAAAATAGTAAGTAATATTTTAGGGGATTATAAACATAAACTTATTGAATCGAAAGTAAGTAAAAAAGGTAAATTTAAAAGTTATTCTTTAGAGCTCTTAGTTCATAATGAAGATAAAAGAAAAGAGTTGTATAAGATACTAGGTGAGCATAAAGAAATTAAGATGGTTTTATAATAGGACATGATGTGAAAAGAAGAGACTTTTTAAAATATTCAACAACTATTGTTTTAGCTCCTTTAGTGCTTAATGCTACAGGTTTAATTAGCATTATTGAGCGACAAGTATTTCCAACTAACATATTTAAAAATAAATTAATCAAAAGTACTTTCAGCATAATTCCCATAACTGAAAAAATAGAAAAAACTATTCAAGGTAAGAGAGATATTATTCTAACAGATAGAGTTATGGAATTGAAAAAAACAAGCAAGAAAAAGATTTTGAGTCTTAAAAAAGATATTTTTATTGAGAAGAAACATTTAAATGAATTTGTAACCGTAAGAGAAAAATTAAAACTTATTCAAAAACATGTAGGATATGGAAATTTTAATATTATTAGTTTTGATGATATGTTAAAAGTTGCAAAATATTCAGGAAAGATTAATAGATTTTCAAAAGAAGAGATACTATTTTTAGAAGAAATATTTTATTATAATCCTTCTTCTCATGGTTTTTTTGGAGATAGAATATCAAATAGAATCACTAAACAAATTAAGAAAAAAGATGTTGTTAAGATTCCTAGAACTGGACATTATTTATTTAAGGGTAAACCAGAAAAAACTTATTACAAAATGATTTCTGATGTTGGGTCTTCTTTAATCTTAACTTCAGGTGTAAGGAGCATTATAAAACAAACAAAACTATTTTTAGATAAAATTGATTCTGTTGATGGAAATATGTCTCTTGCTTCTAAATCTTTAGCTCCTCCTGCTTTTACTTATCATAGTGTTGCAGATTTTGATGTAGGGAAAAAAGGTTTTGGCCTTGCGAATTTTACAGCACGGTTTGCATTTACAAAAGAATTTTTACAGATGAGAAAACTTCAATATATAGGTATGAGATATACAATTAATAATAAGGACGGAGTAAGATATGAACCTTGGCATATTAAAGTTATTTAGATTACTAATAATTACACTATTTATTCAAAGCCTTTATGCAAATAATCAAAGTTTTGATTTTGATTTTATTAAAAAGGGTGTTCAAGATAATAATACTCTTTTAATAGTAGGTGGTATTCAAGGTGATGAGCCTGGTGCTTTTATGGCGGCTTCTTTAATAGCAACACATTATAAAATAACTGAAGGTTCTATTTGGGTAGTTCCTAATTTGAATTTTTATTCAATAATAAAAAGATCACGTGGCCCTTTTGGTGACATGAATAGAAAGTTTGCAAAACTTGTATCTAATGATCCAGATTATAATTCAGTTCAAAGAATTAAAAAATATATAACTTCAGAAGATGTAAAAGTAATTTTGAACTTACATGATGGAAGTGGTTTTTACAGAAAAAAATTTATAGATAAAATGCATTCTCCTTTTAGATGGGGCCAAAGTTCAATAATTGATCAAGCAAAGTTAAATATCGATGCTTATGGAAATTTAGAAGATATTTCAAAAGAAGTTTGTGCTTATCTTAATGAAAATTTAATTAGAGAACGAGATAGATACAGTGTTAAAAATACACATACTAAACTGGGTGATAAAGAGATGGAAAAAACATTAACATATTTTGCAATTAATAATGGTAAAGCAGCTTTTGGACATGAAGCTAGTAAATCATTACCATTATTTGAAAGAACTTATTATCATTTAGTTGCCCTTGAAAAATATATGGAAATTATGGGAATTAAATTTGAAAGACAATTTAACCTAAATCCTGAAGCTATCAAAAATGTGATTGATAATGATATTTATATCTCTTTTTATGATAACAAGATTCAATTGCCATTGAGCAAGATTAGAACAATGCTAAACTATTTTCCAGTAAAAAAAGATGGTACTTTAGACTTTACTCCATCTAATCCTTTAATGACAGTTATTAAAAAGAATAGTACTTATATTATTCATTATGGAAATAGAAGATTAGCTAAGCTAAAAGCTGATTACTTAGAAGTTTCTACTGAACAAAGAGATATCATAATGAATGTTGATGGTAAACAAAAAACAGTTAAACTTGGTTCAATAGTAAATATTAAAAATAGTTTTAAAATTTATCCTATAAAAAACTTTAGAGTAAATATTATTGGTTTTATTAAAAAAGGCAAACGGGATGAATCTGGAATTGAAATAAAAAAAAGTAAGATTCTAAAGAGATTTTCAATTGATAAAAATGGAAAAATATTTAGAGTTGAATTTTATAAAAATAATAAATTTGCTGGCATGATTGTAGTAAATTTTGATAAAAGCAGAAACATAGGGAATAACCTGTCTTTTGTTTCTAAAAAAGTAAGAAGTACTACATTAACATTGTAGCACTATATGGGCACCTCCAACGCCATTAAGTTAAGGAATTAATTCATATTATTATAAGTCTAAAATATCAAACAGCACAAAGATAATTCATCAGAAAGCCTTATTTTATAGGCTTCTCAAGTAGTTTGTAACTACTATTTAGATATAATATATACTTATATTAGTAAGGTTAAATATGTTAAAAAAAACTGTCAAGTTTTAGCAGTTTTTAGAGATAAACCAAAAGATGTTGTATTTATAAATAAACATAAAATTGGTATAAATAGTTTCACAAGAAATAGAAAGTTAGGATTCGATAAAATTATGACTGTGATAATGAAAAAAAGTAGTAAATCTTTACAAAATAGTTTAAATGATATGCAATTAGATTTAGGTGATGATTATACAATCACTAATAGTGCATATACACAAGCAAGAGCTAAATTAAATTATACAGCATTTGAAGAATATGCAAATATGTCAGCAGAAGTTTTTTATAGTGATGGTGAGTATCAAACTTTTAAAGACTTTAGACTATTAGCTATAGATGGTTCAGTAACAACTTTGCCAAATAGTGAAGATGTAAAAAAAGAATTTAATCCCATGAAAGTAAGATGTCAAATTAAAGATTATGCAAAAGATGTGGTACAAGCAAGAGTATCATGTGTATTTGATGTCTTAAATAATATAGCAATAGATGCATCAATTACTAATAAAAATAAAAGTGATGATAATGATTTAGCAGCATATGATGAGAGAACTTTAGCTTACGGTCATTTAGAACATTGTGATGAAAATGATTTAACTACAATGGATAGAGGCTATATTGGCTTTGAACCATTTGCTAGAACATATAATAAAACAAATATATTGATTAGACTTAAAAAAAATATATTTACTAAAGCAAAATTCTTATTTGACAAACATAGTGAACAAAAAGATGTTGTTTTAGATATTACACCAAATAAACAAACTAAACAAAAAATGAAAGATTTAGGATTGCCAACTAAATTAAAAATTAGATTTATACAAGTGATTTTAGATACTGGTGAAGTTGAAGTACTAGCTGCTAATGTACTAGATAATAAGAAACTCCAAACAACAGATTTTAAAGAGTTATATGCTAAAAGGTGGGGAATAGAGACATATTACGATGTATTAAAAAATAGACTATATTTGGAAAACTTTACAGGATTAACAGCACTTGCCGTTAAACAAGATTTTTATGCCACTATATTTTTGACAAACTATGAATCATCAGTGACATACGATACAAATGAAGAATTAAAAGAAAAAACCAAAGATAATAAATATAAACAAAAAGTAAATAAAGCAATATCATTTAATGCTATTAAATATAAAGCATTTGATCTATTTTATTCAGATGCTCCACACGATGAAGTACTTGAGCAATTAGAGAAGTTATTTTTAACAAATACAATAGTGATTAGACCTGATAGAAAATCAAAACCTAGACTGGATAAAGATGCTCAAAAATCTACAATAGCTACAAATTCGATAAATTTTTTAAAAAGAAAAAAGAAAAATGTTGGTAACTAAACAGCTTATACAAAGGGTTCATAATGATAAAAAGCTTAACTTAATGGCGTTGGAGGGCACCTCTAAAAACCCAAGCACCTTAAAACAATAATTTAGATAAAATATTTAATTATATAACATTCATAAAGGCTTCAAAATGACGGGATTATTTGACTTAGAATATCATGAAAATAAAATCAAAGAGTATCAACCTCCTTTGTCTAAATTAGATAAAGTGATAAACTGGGAACTATTTAGGAATCCAATTGAAAAAGCTCTATATGTTGAACCAAAAGGTGCTGGTGGAAGACCTGCATATGATAAGCTAATGATGTTTAAAATTCTAATTCTACAAAAGTATTATAATTTAAGTGATGAACAAGCAGAGTTTCAGATAAATGACAGAACATCATTTAAACAATTCCTAAATTTAAAAATAACAGATAAGATACCTGACGAAAAAACAATATGGCATTTTAAAGAACAATTAGCAAATAAAAACCTATCTCAAACATTATTTGAGTTATTTGCTAAACAACTCATTACCCAAGGTGTTATTGCAAAAGAGGGAAGTATGATAGATGCTTCCTTTGTAGATGTACCAAGACAAAGAAACAGTAGAGGTGATAATTCAGATATTAAAAAAGGTGCTATTCCTATTGCATTTTCTAAAAAAGATAAAAAAGGGAATCGTTCTAAAGTATTTCAAAAAGATTGTGATGCAAGATGGATGACAAAAGCAGGTGAAAGACATTATGGATATAAAGATCATATAAATGCAGATGAGAAAACTAAATTAATTACTAAATATAGTGTTTCAAGTGCAGCACCACATGATTCAACTGAAATAAAAAATATTATAGATGAAACAGATAATAAACTTCATGCTGATAGTGCATATAGAAGTAAGGAGATAGAAGAGTTTTTAGAAAAGAATGAATGTAAAAGCTTTGTTCATGAAAAAGGCTATAGAGGTAAGCCACTTAGCAATACCCAAAAAGAGTCAAATCATATTAAATCTAAAATTAGAGCAAGGGTTGAGCATATATTTGGATTTATGACAAACTCTATGAATGATGCCTTACATATGAGATCCATAGGATTAAAAAGAATTAAATCATCCATAGGATTTTTAAATCTTACATATAACCTATTTAGATATGAACAAATAATCAGACTAGAAAAGGTAAAAGTCAAGTAAAATAAAAGAAGATTATAGAAATTTTACTAAACTTTATCCAATAATGTGTGAAGTTTAGTAAGATTTTTAATAAAATTGAATCTGAAGATAAGATATGTTTCCAAAAATTTAATTAAATGGATGAAAAAGTTGTTTTTAGAGGTGCCCTATAGTGAAGTTTTATGAATGTTTTTGGAGTTTAAAACTTTTGTTAAGCTTAATTATAGCATAATTTGATATATTTAGTTGGTGGTTTAATATCTTGACTTCTTAAACATTGCACTTTTAATGTGAATCTACATCATAATATTTACCTTAATTTTAAGTTGTTATTAAGAGTTATTGTTTTACAATTATAGTAAGAACTTAATGATAATTATAATCATTTCATTCTAAGGAATAGTTATGACTCTAGACAAGTTGAAATTAAATGAAAAAGCAATTATAAAAAATATAGATGCAGAAAAAACACTTAAAGCAAGATTTAATTCTTTTGGAATTACAAAAAATGCAGTTATTAAAATCTTAGCAATTACTTTAGCAAAAAAAACGATTGAAATACAAATAGATAGAACAAAGATTGCGTTGAGAGTATCTGAAGCTTTAAAAATTAAGGTAGATAAATGTTAAGCAGCAAATTTACAGCTGAAAAAGTTATAAGAATTGCCTTAGTAGGACAGCCAAATGTTGGTAAGTCAATGCTCATTAACTCAATATCTAATGCAAAATTAAGAGTGGGTAATTTTTCTGGTGTTACTGTTGAGAAAAAAGAAATTCAATTTAAATATAAAGATTATAAGTTTATAGTAACTGATTTGCCAGGCGCATACTCTTTAAATGATTATACACTAGAAGAAAAAATTACTAAAAAATATCTTGAAAATGAAAATTATGACATTATTTTAAATGTAATTGATTCGACAAACTTAGAAAGAAACCTATATCTCACAAGTGAGCTTCTTGCCCTTGATAAAAAAATGGTAATTGCACTAAATATGTCAGATGAAGCTAAAAATGAAGGTATAGGTATAAACTCTATCCTTTTAGCAAAAATTATAGGTAAGCCGTGTGTTAAAACTTCGGCAAAAGAGAAAACAGGAATAAAACAGCTTCTTGAATCAATTATTCAAAAACAAAAAAGTTCTAAACTTCCTACAAAACTAGTCTTTTCTGATACTGTAGAAGAAGAGATAACAAATATATCTGAACTTCTAAAAGATAAAAATTATAAAAGTAAAATGTCCTATAGGGAACTATCAATTAAACTTCTACAAGAGAATAAAAATATATATAAAAATTTCCATGATGACCCTATTTGGATTGAATTACTACCTATTTTAACTAAATCCTTAGATCATCTATTTCTTCATTATAATACAAAAGATTTAGATGATATTTTCACTGATGAAAAAAATTCTTTCGCAAAAGGGGTTGTAATAGAAATAATAAGTAAAAAAGATAGAAAGAAACAAGATCTTACATCAAGGATTGATGCTATTTTAATTCACAAATTCTTTGGTTTACCAATATTTTTATTTTTTATGTGGTCATTGTTTCAACTAACTTTTGAAGTAGGAAATATACCAATGGACTTAATAGATGGTTTTTTTACTTTAGTGATCGATAAAACAAAAGAAATCTTAGGAAATAACGCTATATCTTCAATGATAGCAGATGGAGCGATTGCAGGAGTGGGTGCAGTTGTTTTATTTCTTCCAAATATTGTAATACTATTTTTTGGTATTGCTTTATTAGAAACAACAGGATACATGAGTAGAGTTGCATTTTTACTTGATGGTCTTTTTCATAAATTTGGACTTCATGGTAAATCATTTATTCCCTTAGTTTCAGGTTTTGGATGTTCTGTTCCTGCATATATGGCAGCACGAACTTTAAAAAATAAAAGAGACAGACTATTAACTCTTTTTATTATAGGTTTTATGGCTTGTGGAGCGAAACTTCCTATTTTTGTTTTATTTATTGGTGCTTTTTTTAAACCTGACAATGCAGGAAATATTTTATTTGCTATTTATCTAACTAGTGCTATTTTTGGTTTATGTGCAGCAAAAGTTTTAAAAGTTGTAGTATTTAAAAATGAAGATGAGCCTTTTGTAATGGAAATGCCAAAATATAGAATGCCCTCAACAAGATTAATTTGGCATAGTGTTTCAAACTCAGCATGGATGTATTTAAAAAAAGCTGGCACGTATATTCTAGTTGCTTCAATTCTTATTTGGTTTGCAAGTAATTATCCAAAACATTTAGAAATACAAAACCAATTTAATACAAAAATGGAATTAACTAAAAATGAAAAAGAAAAGAAAAAACTTACAAATGAACTTGCATTATATAATTTAGAAAACTCATATTTAGGAAAAATTGGTAAATTTTCAGAACCATTTTTTGCACCATTAGGTTATGATTGGAAGATGTCAGTAGCTCTGGAAGCAGGACTTGCAGCAAAAGAGATTGTTATTGCAACTTTAAGTATTTTATATGGACTTGGAGATGAAGAAGATGAAACAAGTCATTCATTAATACAAAAAATCAAAAATAATATTCCTTTTCCATCTGCTGTATCTTTTATTGTATTTTGTATGATTTACCTTCCTTGTTTAGCAGCATCAATGGTGTTTGCAAGAGAAGCTGGAGGATTTAAGTATTTAGGTTATTTATTTATCTTTACTACTACAACTGCATGGATTTTTGCTTTTATAGCATATAATATAACACGATTTATAATATAATTTTTTATTATATTATAAAAGTAACATTTGTAACTATTATATTTAATAATAAATATATCTATCCTAAACCAAACCTAATAAATTATGAGTTATAATATACTATCTAAGCTAGTTGTCAAGTTTCACCACGTTGTACCATTTCAAAAGCAATATTTTTAAACACATCTGGTAAAATCTTAAATATTTCAGGTTTCGTTTGAAACCAACTTTGAACTGCATCAAATGGAGTTCTAACTTTTAATTCTTTTTTTAAAGAACCATGTCTTCTATTGAAGTTGTAGTATATCAAAAATTTATTTAAATCTTTTTTAACATCATATATATTTTCATAGTCTTGGGCTTTGATTGTAGCGTTTTTAATAGTTCCATTTACTCTTATCTACCATTGCGTTAGTTTTTGGTGTATATGGAGCTGTATAGCCTATGTTCTATCTCATCTTTAGTACATTCTACATCAAACTTATGATTGCCACTTACAAATCCTTTTCCTCTTGCCCACTTATCAGTAAATTCCAGTCCATTGTCTGTTAATATATGAGTTAGGTAAAATGGAAAAAACTCTTTACATTTTTTTAAAAACTCTACTGCATTCTCACTTGATTTATTCTTGTAAACTTTATAATACAATAGTCTTGCAGCTCTATTTATTGCTACAAATAAATAATATTTTTGTTTCTCAAACTTTGGTAAGTAAGTTACATCTATATGTAAATAACCAGGTTCGTACTCTTTAAATTTTTTAGCTTTTTCTTTTTGTTCTTGCGGAACTCTGTTTATATCAAAGGCTTTTAAAGTACGATAAATATTACTTCTATTTGCATTTGGAATAATATCAACTATGAGACCACAGCACAACTAAAAAGATCTATAAAATTTTATTTTTTCAATTTTTAAAAAATATTTATCATAAATTATCATCTCAAATCTATATTTATTCCTAATTCTAATTGAATTTGCTCTATTCTTTCCTCTCTTTATCATCTTATTCTTACGTTTTGTGCCTTTATTTTCTTATGGGCAAATAGTTTTAGGTTGGCAGCTATACATGTAATGGTGAAATTCATATTATTCCTGAGCAGTCCTGTAAACCTTGTTGTGGATTGTTTCATGCTGATTTTTATTAAAGCAAATGAATGTTCAACTTTTGCTCTGATTTTATGTTTTGGTTTTTCATTTTCTCTTTGATTCTTTCTATCTTCATCACTCATTTTATTTCTCTCTTTAAGACAAACATTATTTTTAATATCTTTTTCTTTTAGTAGTTCATCAATAGCTTCTGATTTATAAGCTTTATCTGCACCTGATGATTTAATATCATCACCTAATTTTTCAACAAATGTATCAACGGTAGATATATCTGAGGTATTGGCAAATGTTGTCATTGTTTCTAAAATAGCTCCTGAATCTGCATCTGTTGATATATGATTCTTATATCCTGTTGCATATTGTTTTTTACCTGCTTGATAACCTGTTCTTACATCTTTATCTATCTTTTGTTTATGCTCATAACTATCATCTTCATTTTCAATTATCTTTTTTGAAGTTTCAATATCTTTAGTATCTTTATTTTGAATCTCATCAAGTTCTTCATTTTTAAGAGTTTTAGAGTTATAAGATTTCTTTTTTAATAATCTTGATATTTGTTTTGATGATGGTTTTTTCTTTTGTAATTCTTCTTCAATAAGTATATCTATCGCTTTATTTAAAGCTTCAACCTTTTGTCTACTTTCACTTTTTTGTTCTTTATTTTTATTTTTGATTCTATTATTATGAGACTTTGTTAATGTTGCATCTACTAGTACATCTTTACCACCTGTTGCTATTAATCCTGCCTTTTCAAGTTGCTTATTAATATTTGTAAAAAGTTTACCATGAAGATTATTTTTAATTAAAGAATTTCTAAATCTACCTATTGTAGTTGAGTTTGGTGCTAATGATTCTAAGCTTAATCCTGCAAATTTCATATAAAGTAAATTTACATTAAGTCCTTCTTCAGCTTTTTCATCACTTAAATCATAAAACTTCTGAATAAGTAAGATTTTAAACATTAATATTTGATCATATGCTTGTACTCCACATACATTTTTACTTCCTGTTCCATTCTTCTTTAATACAGGTCTTAATTTATTAAAATCTATTATAGAATCTAATTGTTTTAAAAAAGAATCTACATATTCTAATCTATCATTAAGAGCATAATCTGAAAAAGAGAGGTTTGAATCTTTAAATGCCAATTTATTACCTTTTTGCTTAAATATCTTTAATTTATGGGCACCTCTAAAAACCCAAGCACCTTAAAACAATAATTTAGATAAAATATTTAATTATATAACATTCATAAAGGCTTCAAAATGACGGGATTATTTGACTTAGAATATCATGAAAATAAAATCAAAGAGTATCAACCTCCTTTGTCTAAATTAGATAAAGTGATAAACTGGGAACTATTTAGGAATCCAATTGAAAAAGCTCTATATGTTGAACCAAAAGGTGCTGGTGGAAGACCTGCATATGATAAGCTAATGATGTTTAAAATTCTAATTCTACAAAAGTATTATAATTTAAGTGATGAACAAGCAGAGTTTCAGATAAATGACAGAACATCATTTAAACAATTCCTAAATTTAAAAATAACAGATAAGATACCTGACGAAAAAACAATATGGCATTTTAAAGAACAATTAGCAAATAAAAACCTATCTCAAACATTATTTGAGTTATTTGCTAAACAACTCATTACCCAAGGTGTTATTGCAAAAGAGGGAAGTATGATAGATGCTTCCTTTGTAGATGTACCAAGACAAAGAAACAGTAGAGGTGATAATTCAGATATTAAAAAAGGTGCTATTCCTATTGCATTTTCTAAAAAAGATAAAAAAGGGAATCGTTCTAAAGTATTTCAAAAAGATTGTGATGCAAGATGGATGACAAAAGCAGGTGAAAGACATTATGGATATAAAGATCATATAAATGCAGATGAGAAAACTAAATTAATTACTAAATATAGTGTTTCAAGTGCAGCACCACATGATTCAACTGAAATAAAAAATATTATAGATGAAACAGATAATAAACTTCATGCTGATAGTGCATATAGAAGTAAGGAGATAGAAGAGTTTTTAGAAAAGAATGAATGTAAAAGCTTTGTTCATGAAAAAGGATATAGAGGTAAGCCACTTAGCAATACCCAAAAAGAGTCAAATCATATTAAATCTAAAATTAGAGCAAGGGTTGAGCATATATTTGGATTTATGACAAACTCTATGAATGATGCCTTACATATGAGATCCATAGGATTAAAAAGAATTAAATCATCCATAGGATTTTTAAATCTTACATATAACCTATTTAGATATGAACAAATAATCAGACTAGAAAAGGTAAAAGTCAAGTAAAATAAAAGAAGATTATAGAAATTTTACTAAACTTTATCCAATAATGTGTGAAGTTTAGTAAGATTTTTAATAAAATTGAATCTGAAGATAAGATATGTTTCCAAAAATTTAATTAAATGGATGAAAAAGTTGTTTTTAGAGGTGCCCTTAAATATGAATTTAAAGAATAATAAAATTTTTGTACTATTTTGCACAATATCAGTAGTGTTTTTATGGTCTGGAAATTTTATATTTATTAAATTCGTACTTAATGAATTTGACGTTTATACGGCACTGTTTTATAGGCTCTTATTGGTTTTTTTAATTCTATTTCCATTTGTTAGAAAACCTAAAAATAAAGATTTATTGTTTTTACTAATTACTACAATTGTATTGGTGCCTGGACATTATGGTTTATTGTTTTTATCACTTAAGTATACACAAAGCGTTGGGGCTATTTCTGTTGTTATTCAATTGGCAATTCCTTTTAGTATTTTATTATCTTGGTTTTTATTTGCTGATTCCCCTGGCAAATTAAGACTAAGTGGATTAAGTATTGCTTTTGTAGGTATTCTAATAATGTTTTATAAACCAAGTGCATTAAATAATATTACGGCTTTATTGATAGCATGTGCATCTGCTTTTTGTCTAGGGCTATATTTTGTTTTAATAAAGAAGTTAAAAGATTTATCATCATTAAGTATTATTGCATATACGTCCCTATTTGGGCTTCCTTTTTTGTATATGTTAATGATCTATAATGATGAGTCTCTTTTAAGTATTTTGCAAATTAAAAATAATATTTCTTGGTTTTCATTTTTTTATACAGTCATTGCTGGAAGTATTTTAGGACATGGTATTTGGGCTTGGTTAGTTAAATGGCAAAATATATCATTTATTTCGCCATTTTTACTTTTAGTTCCAATGATAGCTGTTTATCTTTCTGCCTTAGTTTTTAGTGAAAATATAACAATAAAATTTTTAATGATATCAAGTGTAATTATTTTTGGAATTTTTTTAGTATTTATAGCAAAAAAGAATTAAAGGAGAATAAATGAAGATGGTTCGGTAAAAGATGTATCGTTTTTTATGTGTTCCTTCATTTGTTCTTGCAATAAATGAAAAAATAAATGTTCCAAACTTGGGTAAAATTTCTTATGATTTAGCTTATGGTGGAGCTTTTTATGCTTATAAAATAGGGCTTAATCTTAAAAAGGATAATTATGATAAAATAATATCTTATGGGAAAATAATAAAAGAAACTATAATAAAAAATAAAGATGATATCAAACATCCATTTGAATATGATTTAAGTTTTTTATATGGCACTATTTTTATAAGTAATAAATCCGCACATCATTCAAAAAATGTTTGTGTTTTGCAAATGGCGGAGTAGATAGAAGTCTTACTGGTTCTGGTGTTTGTGGACGTGTTGCAATACATTATAAAAAACTGAAATTTCAAAAGATGAAAAAATTGTAATTGAAAGTATTTTAGATACTACTTTGTAAGTATCTGTTATAAAAGATATAAAATATAGGCCTTATGATGCAATAATTCCACAAGTAAGAGGGAATGCATTTGTTATAGGTAAACATACATTTATTATAAATGAAGAAGATGAATTAAAATACGGATTTTTTTAAGATAAAAGGAATAATATGCCAGAAAATAACCTATCAAGTAAAGCTTATATATTATTAGAAGAATTACTTGTAACATTAGAGCTTGAACCAAGTAAAACATATAGCGAAAAAGAATTAATGCTTTTAACTGATACATCAAGAACACCTTTAAGAGAAGCTTTATTAAAACTATCTCATCAAAATTTGATTAATATAATTCCTAGACATGGAATTGAAATTTCTGATATTAATATGGCTAATCAATTAGCAATTTTAGAAACTAGAAAAGTTTTAGATAACTTATTAATCTCTCGTGCTACTAAATATGCAATTCCAAGTGAAAAAGAAAAAATCTGTGAGTTTAAAATATCTATGCAAAAAGCAGTTGATAATAAAGATATAAAAGAATATTTAAGAATTGATAAAAAACTTGATAATACAATTTTTAAAGCAGCACGTAATGAATTTGCTTCAAATGCTACAAGTTCACTTCATATAAGATCTAGAAGATTTTGGTATTACTATAAAGGCTTAGAAGATTTAGAAAAATCTGCAAAGGTTCATATGCAGCTAATTGATGCGATTATTTCATCTAATGAAAAAGAAGCTTTAGAGCTTAGTGATAAAATAATCAACAACCTAATTGATGTTGTAAAAAAGTATATGAATATATAAAATAGGCTTAATGAAAAAATTAAGAGATCTAATTGATTACTTTACCTTATAACTAACAAGATAATCATCAAGCATTTTTAACTTCAAATTTTTAGTAAAACCATTATGTATTTTTAATAGTTTTTTCATTGGTGAAAATACTTCACCATCAATAGAATTTGTTGTGTTATGAATAGTAATATTTTTATGATT
This sequence comes from Halarcobacter sp., assembly GCA_965243765.1. Lineage (GTDB taxonomy): Bacteria > Campylobacterota > Campylobacteria > Campylobacterales > Arcobacteraceae > Halarcobacter. The sequence continues at coordinate 256,894 of CBDEWB010000017.1, read as the reverse complement.
TTTGTATGTAAATAAATATGGTAAATTTGTTATCAAACTTCTATATGCAGATCTAAGAGACCACTGCACAGTAACACTCTAAAATAAATCTCAACCAAGCCTTTAGTTAAGGTATTTAAAGGCTATTTTTAGCTATAATTACACATATAAATTAAAGATATTTAAGCAAAAAGGTAATAAATTGGCATTTAAAGATTCAAACCTCTCTTTTTCAGATTATGCTCTTAATGATAGATTAGAATATGTAGATTCTTTTTTAAAACAATTAGATTCTATAATAGATTTTAATAAATTAAGACCTGTATTAAAGAAGAATGGAACAGGAAGTAAAAATGTATGTGGAGTACAAGCATATGATCAAATATTAATGTTTAAAATCTTACTTATTCAGAAGTTTTATGATTTAAGTGATGAAAAAGCTGAAGAAGGACTTAATGTAAATTTACTTTATATGAAATTTGCAGGATTAAGCTTAGAATCATTAGCACCAGACTCAACTACAACAGGTAGATTTAGAAATTCTTTAATTAAAAATAATCTTCATGGTAAACTTTTTACAAATATTAATAAGCAACTTGAAAAGGCAGGATTAATAGCAACAGGTGGTAAAGATGTACTGGTAGATGCAACATTAACAAAGTCTCATAATAATAGAATCAAAAATAAAAATAAAGAACAAAAAAGTGAAAGTAGACAAAAGGTTGAAGCTTTAAATAAAGCGATAGATATACTTATTGAAGAAGAATTACAAAAGAAAAAACCATCATCAAAACAAATATCAAGATTATTAAAAAAGAAATCTTATAACTCTTAAAAATGAAGAACTTGATGAGATTCAAAATAAAGATACTAAAGATATTGAAACTTCAAAAAAGATAATTGAAGATGATAGTTATGAGCATAAACAAAAGATAGATAAAGATGTAAGAACAGGTTATCAAGCAGGTAAAAAACAATATGCAACAGGATATAAGAATCATATATCAACAGATGCAGATTCAGGAGCTATTTTAGAAACAATGACAACATTTGCCAATACCTCAGATATATCTACCGTTGATACATTTGTTGAAAAATTAGGTGATGATATTAAATCATCAGGTGCAGATAAAGCTTATAAATCAGAAGCTATTGATGAACTACTAAAAGAAAAAGATATTAAAAATAATGTTTGTCTTAAAGAGAGAAATAAAATGAGTGATGAAGATAGAAAGAATCAAAGAGAAAATGAAAAACCAAAACATAAAATCAGAGCAAAAGTTGAACACTCATTTGCTTTAATAAAAACCAGCATGAAACAATCCACAACAAGGTTTACAGGACTGCTCAGGAATAATATGAATTTCACCATTACATGTATAGCTGCCAACCTAAAACTATTTGCCCATAAGAAAATAAAGGCACAAAACGTAAGAATAAGATGATAAAGAGAGGAAAGAATAGAGCAAATTCAATTAGAATTAGGAATAAATATAGATTTGAGATGATAATTTATGATAAATATTTTTTAAAAATTGAAAAAATAAAATTTTATAGATCTTTTTAGTTGTGCTGTGGTCTCATAATTATACATCCATTATCTTCATTTTCATAATCTCTTAAAAATGATTTTATTGTTTTCCATAATTTAGTCTCATCATCAAAGCTATCATCAAGTAATAGATTTTTTGTAAATACATCATGGCTTTCCCCAGTAAGTTTAGCTAATTTTGTCATCTCTATTTTCTAAAATGAACTTAACGCATAATCTTGATAATATTCTTGTAAACAACTCATAAAATTCCTTAGTATTAAGAGTATATATTATATCTAAATAGTGGTTTCAAAGTGCTTGTAAATACGATAAACAAAGGGTTTATTGGTAATTTATAAAGTATATTTTTGTAGGTTTTAAGGATCATATTAGCAAGTTAAATATAATAATTTTAATCAATATTGTAACAATTCTATTAAATCTTAAAATTTAGATTATCGTAACATCAGATTTTAACTTAGAATTGTTTAAATTATAAGTATGAATTTATGTTACCACTCCAGTTTAAAATTGGATTGAAACACAGATGCAAACGATTGAAATTAAGAAACATAAAACCTAAAAATGGAAATTTTAAATATAGGGCACCTCTAAAAACAACTTTTTCATCCATTTAATTAAATTTTTGGAAACATATCTTATCTTCAAATTCAATTTTATTAAAAATCTTACTAAACTTCACACATTATTGGATAAAGTTTAGTAAAATTTCTATAATCTTCTTTTATTTTACTTGACTTTTACCTTTTCTAGTCTGATTATTTGTTCATATCTAAATAGGTTATATGTAAGATTTAAAAATCCTATGGATGATTTAATTCTTTTTAATCCTATGGATCTCATATGTAAGGCATCATTCATAGAGTTTGTCATAAATCCAAATATATGCTCAACCCTTGCTCTAATTTTAGATTTAATATGATTTGACTCTTTTTGGGTATTGCTAAGTGGCTTACCTCTATAGCCTTTTTCATGAACAAAGCTTTTACATTCATTCTTTTCTAAAAACTCTTCTATCTCCTTACTTCTATATGCACTATCAGCATGAAGTTTATTATCTGTTTCATCTATAATATTTTTTATTTCAGTTGAATCATGTGGTGCTGCACTTGAAACACTATATTTAGTAATTAATTTAGTTTTCTCATCTGCATTTATATGATCTTTATATCCATAATGTCTTTCACCTGCTTTTGTCATCCATCTTGCATCACAATCTTTTTGAAATACTTTAGAACGATTCCCTTTTTTATCTTTTTTAGAAAATGCAATAGGAATAGCACCTTTTTTAATATCTGAATTATCACCTCTACTGTTTCTTTGTCTTGGTACATCTACAAAGGAAGCATCTATCATACTTCCCTCTTTTGCAATAACACCTTGGGTAATGAGTTGTTTAGCAAATAACTCAAATAATGTTTGAGATAGGTTTTTATTTGCTAATTGTTCTTTAAAATGCCATATTGTTTTTTCGTCAGGTATCTTATCTGTTATTTTTAAATTTAGGAATTGTTTAAATGATGTTCTGTCATTTATCTGAAACTCTGCTTGTTCATCACTTAAATTATAATACTTTTGTAGAATTAGAATTTTAAACATCATTAGCTTATCATATGCAGGTCTTCCACCAGCACCTTTTGGTTCAACATATAGAGCTTTTTCAATTGGATTCCTAAATAGTTCCCAGTTTATCACTTTATCTAATTTAGACAAAGGAGGTTGATACTCTTTGATTTTATTTTCATGATATTCTAAGTCAAATAATCCCGTCATTTTGAAGCCTTTATGAATGTTATATAATTAAATATTTTATCTAAATTATTGTTTTAAGGTGCTTGGGTTTTTAGAGGTGCCCATAAATTAAAGATATTTAAGCAAAAAGGTAATAAATTGGCATTTAAAGATTCAAACCTCTCTTTTTCAGATTATGCTCTTAATGATAGATTAGAATATGTAGATTCTTTTTTAAAACAATTAGATTCTATAATAGATTTTAATAAATTAAGACCTGTATTAAAGAAGAATGGAACAGGAAGTAAAAATGTATGTGGAGTACAAGCATATGATCAAATATTAATGTTTAAAATCTTACTTAGTCAGTCCTGAAAAACCAAACAATCCCTTATTTTAAGGGGTTTATCATCACTTTATAGCTATAATATCAACATAAAAAATATAGTAAAATTACGATAAACTCGTAAAATCAACTAAAAAGTGGTCGAAATATGCAAAAAAATCTCTTCAGTGGTTCTTTTATGGATATGCTAGATTCAAAAGATTCTTTAATCGTTTTAGCAGATACTTTTCCTTGGTCGAAAATAGAATCTAAATTTAAAAAATATTATAAAAATGATAAAGTAGGAAGACCTAATAAGCCTATTAGATTAATGGTAGGATTATTACTTCTAAAACAGCTAAAAAACTTATCCGATGAAAGAATTGTTGAAGAGTGGAAGCAGAACCCTTACTTACAATATTTTTGTGGTTTTACTGAATATACACCTAGCTTACCTTGTCATGCAACAGAGTTAGTAAAATTTAGAAATAGAATTGGTAAAGATGGATTTGAATTTATTTTTAAATGCAGTGTTGAGTTACATGGGGATAATGCTAAAGAATCACAAGTAATAGTTGATAGTACAGTACAAGAGAGTAATATGACTTTTCCCACAGATGGTAAGTTAGCTATTAAAATAATAGTGAAACTATTAAAAATAGCAAAAAAAGAAAATATTAAATTAAGACGAAGTTTTATCAAAGAAATTAAAGAATTACGAATTCAACTAAGATTTTTTAGACATCCAAAGAAACTCAAAAAAGCACTTGGAGCTATGAAAAGATTAAGAGCAATTGCAATGATAGTTTTACGAGATATAGATAGAAAGTTTGATGATAATTTAGAGCTTCATAATAAATATGCACACTCTTTTTACCTTTTTAATAGAGTTTTAAAACAAGAGAAAAATACTCCCAATAAAATATATTCACTTCATGAGATAGATGCTTATGCAATTAATAAAGGCAAAGACCATAAAGGATATGAATTTGGAACTAAAGCTTCAATAGTTACTACTAAAACTACTTCTATCATTATAGGAGTATCTGCACATAAAACGAATATACATGATTCTAAAACTTTAGATGAAGTACTTGCTAATGCAATATCAAATATTGGAGATAAAGTTATCACAGAAGCTATCTGTGATAGAGGATATAGAGGAACAAAAGAAGTAACAATAAATAATAATACTATTTCAATATCAATACCAGGGCTAAGATTAAAAAGAGATAGTAAAGAACAAATCAATATTAAAAGAGAGAAGTTTAAACGAAGAGCTGCTATTGAGCCAATCATTGGTCATATGAAATCTGATTATAGAATGGAGAGAAATTATTTAAAAGGTTTTAAAGGGGATGAAATAAATCTCTTACTCTCAGCTACTGCCTTTAATCTTAAAAAGTGGATGAATATCTACTTTTATGCACTTTTTATACAAGATTTTAATCTAGTACTAGAATCTACACAAGAGATACAAAGATTAACATCTTTATATCAACTATTGTTGATAATAAAATTTAGGTTTTTATAAAATATGATTGAATTAAAATTAGATTGCTCTTTTTAAAGTGGTTTTTTCAGGACTGACTATGTCTTATATCTAAATAGTGGTTTCAAAATGCTTGTAAATACGATAAACAAAGGGTTTATTGGTAATTTATAAAGTATATTTTTGTAGGTTTTAAGGATCATATTAGCAAGTTAAATATAATAATTTTAATCAATATTGTAACAATTCTATTAAATCTTAAAATTTAGATTATCGTAACATCAGATAATAAAATATCAATCTTAAGGTATAGAAATTGGATTTTCGTTGGTAGAATATAAAATTTAATACTTTTAGTTATAATGGTACATGAAAAAAATATTAGTAATCCTTGATGGTATAGTTGCAAAAAAACTCATGCAACGAATTTTTGAAGCAAATAGCCGTGATAATAGTTATGATATTGTTTATATGAATGATTCGATATTACCTAAACAGAAAGCTTCAAATTTTACATTTTATAAGTTCGACCCAACTTCTGAATCTAAATTAGCAATGGTATTGGATAAAAATGTTCACTCAGAAGCACTAGTTTCATTAAATTCAAAAGATGAAATATTAAATGTAATTAAAAATATCAAAGCAAATAAAAGTAATCTTCAAATCACAATTTTAGACTATTGGGGTATTGAATTAGAAGATCCTTATGTAAGTATTTATAAGGGAATTGAAGTTTTGGCTAATGGTATGGTTGAGAGATTACCAAATATGCCAGTTATGGCTCAGAATATTGGTCTTAAGCAAGGTGAGATTATGGAAATTACGATTCCCTTTGGTAGCTCATATGCTTATAGATATATTGGTTCAATTGAACAAAATGAGTGGAAAATATTTGGTTTATATAGAAATCAGCATCTTATAAACATTAAATTTTCACTAATTTTAAAACCAAATGATATAATTTTGGTTATTGGAAAACCAACTGTACTAATGCAAGTTTATAATGCAATAGGCAAATCACAAGGTCAATTTCCTATGCCTTTTGGTCATAATATATATTTATATCTTGATCTTTATTTGTATAATAAGCAAAGAGTAATTGATATAATTGCAGAAGTTATATATTTAAATAAAAGATTAAAAAATAAAAAACTTATTGTAAGAATTACAAGACCTACAACGGTTGGAATAATGAACTTAATAAAATATAGTTTTAGTGATAATGATAGTATTGAAATCAAAATGGATTATCATGATTTAGGAATGATAAAACTTCTTAAAGGTGATGTAAAAACTTTTGATATTGGAATGTTGATTTTAGCAAATGAGATGTTTAAGAATAAAAAAAATATTAAAGATGTTTTAGATTTTAAAATTCCTATTTTTAAATTAGGCAATGACTTAGTTGGGGGAATTAAAAAAACTGTTGTTTTAATCAATGATGTAAACTCTTATGAGCAGATATCTCCTGTAGTTTTTGATGTTTCTAGTCAACTGAAAACAAAAACAAGAATATTTGATATGGATCCAATAGGTCATAATGAAGATAAAACTAGATTACTTGATCATTTTGAAAATTTAGCAAAAATATTTAATCAAAAAGTTGAAATAATATCAGATGAAAAAAATCCAATTAGAGAGCTAAAAAAACAGACAAATACCTTGCAAGTATTGCCTTTAAAAGAGGATATGTTTAATAAAAGATTTTCTTGGAAATTTTTATATACAAACCCTGATTTAATCTCTTTTGATTTAAAAAAATATAGTCAACTATTAATACCAATTATAGAAAAATAAGGGAAAAAATGAAATTTGAACAATATCCATTTGAAAGATTAAATGAATTATTAGCAGATATTACTCCTAATAAAGAGTATGACTTAGTAGCTTTAACTATAGGTGAACCTAAATTTAAGACTCCTTCTTTTATCCAAGAAGCTTTAAAAAATTCAACATCATTTTTACAAAAATACCCTGCGAGTAGGGGTTTACCTGAACTTAAAGAAGCTATGATAAATTTTGTACAATTAAGATTTAACGTACAATTAAAAATGAATCAACTAATTCCTACATTTGGAACAAGAGAAGTTCTTTTTAACTTCCCTCAATTTGCTTTATTTGATATAAAAAAACCAACAATTGCTTTTACAAACCCTTTTTACCAAATTTATGAAGGAGCTGCGCTTGCTAGTAGGGCGGAAGTTATTCATATTGATTTAACTAAGAAAAATAACTTTAAAGCAAATCTTAGTGATAAAGAGTTGGAAAAATGTGATTTAGTAATATTAAATTACCCAAATAATCCAACATCAGCTGAAATGACTAAAGATGAGTTAGCTGTATGGGTTAAAAAAGCTTTAGAGTTTGATTTTATTTTAATAAATGATGAGTGCTATTCTGAAATATATTTTAATGAAAATGATAAACCAGCTTCACTATTAGAAGCTAGTATAGATGTTGAAAATAAAGAGTTTAAAAATATCTTAGTTATGAACTCAGTTTCAAAAAGAAGCTCTGCTCCAGGGCTAAGAAGTGGTTTTATTGCAGGAGATGAAGATATCTTAAAAGCTTATATGAAATATAGAACTTATGTAGGTTGTGCTTCACCTATTCCTTTACAAAAAGCAGCAATGCTTGCTTGGAATGATCAAGACCATGTAGAAAAGTTTAGAAAAATATATAGAAAAAACTTTGAACTAGCAAGAGATATTTTAGGAACAAAAATACCAAAAGCAACATTTTATATCTGGCTTGAGGTAGAAAATGAATTAGAGTTTACAAAAAATCTATTTAAAGAAAAACATGTAAAAGTATTACCTGGAAGTTTTTTAGGACGAAATGGTATTGGAAAAAATTATGTAAGAATTGCTTTAGTTGAAAATGAACATAAAACTAAAGAAATACTATTAAGACTTAAGGATTTTATTGATGCATAAAGAGCAACTTCAAGAAGCAAGAACAAATCCAGAGTTTTTGAAATATTTAGAAAAGACAAAAACTGATGCAATAAGTACAAAAAATATATCTGCGCTTTACGAAGTATTAGATTCTTTTTTAGTTTTAGATATAGATGAAACAAAAATTAATGAAGTTTATAAAAATATTTTACAAATTACTTTTGATGAGGTTCAAATAATTATAGATGAAAATAAAAAACTTAATCTTGAAGATGATAATCTTTTTTATGTAAGAGCTTTTTATGAACATGCAATTGAAAAGTGGAGTTATAATAACTTCGATGGGGCAAAAAATTTATTATTTGTTTTATCAAATATTTTAGATGATGATATTTTATTATCTTCTTTAAATGCACATCTTATTGCCCTATCAACAAATACAAGTTTAGATAATTTTTATAAAAAAGATGTAAACTTAGAAGCTTGTGGGGATAATGAAACATATGGATATTTTATAACAGAGTTTAATTATGTCTTAAAAGAATATTTAGAATTAAATAAAGAGACTCTTAAAAAAGAGTATAAAAAATTAAAACATTTATTGGATAAATAATGAAAGTACATTTTATAGGAATAGGTGGAATTGGACTTTCAGCATTAGCTAGATTTTTAAAAAACGATGGTTATGAAGTTTCTGGTTCTGATGCAAAAAGTTCACCAATCACACAAGAATTAGTAAATGAAGGTATTAAAGTATCCTGTCCTCAAAATGTTGATAATATAGATGAAAATTTTGACTTAGTAATTTATTCAGCAGCAGTAACTGATGAAAACCCAGAACTAATAGAAGCTAGATTAAAACAAATAAGAACACTTTCAAGAAAAGAAGCTTTACCAATCATTTTAGGAGATAAAAAGAACTATTGTGTTGCAGGAGCTCATGGAAAATCTACAACAACTGCAATTTTAGCTTCCATTCTAAACTCTTCTGCTTTAATTGGTGCGATTTCTAAAGATTTTGGTTCAAACTTTAGATATATGAGTGATATACTTGCTTTTGAAGCCGATGAATCTGATGCTAGTTTTTTATTATCAAATCCTTATTGTGCAATTGTTACAAATGCTGAGCCTGAACATATGGAGTATTACCATTATGATTATGATAAATTTTTTGAATCATATGAAAAATTTATAGATTTGGCAAAAGTAAGAGTTTTAAATGGAGAAGATGAATATATAAAAAAATTAAATATAAAAAAAGCTACATTTTTATATCCAAGTATTGATATAAAAAATCTTGCATATTTATTAAAAGATGGGGAGCCTACTACTAAATTTGATTTAAAAGATTATGGTTCTTTTGAAGTTTGGGGTTTTGGTTATCATATTGCAATTGATGCTTCTTTAGCGATAATAGCAGCTTTAAATGAAATAAGTATTGAAGTAATTAGAGAAAATCTAAAAAATTATATTGGTATTAAAAAAAGATTTGATATTGTTCAAAAAAATAAAAAAATGGTAGTGATTGATGATTACGCTCATCATCCAACTGAGATTGAAGCTACATTAAAATCAGTAGAAATTTATGATAATCTTACAAATATGAATAGAAGAGTTGTGATTTGGCAACCACATAAATACTCTCGAACAAATGATAATTTAGAGGGTTTTAAAAAATGTTTTAAGAGATGTGATGAACTTGTAATTTTACCAATTTGGACAATTCCAGGTGAACAAAAAATAGATATAGATTTTCAAAAAGAGTTTGCTCAATATAATCCAATATTTGCCGAAAGTTTAAGAGCAAATGAAGATAAAGTAGAATTAATGAAAGATGGAGAAGTTTTTAAGACTTTTGAAGATGGTATTATATTAGGTGTTGGAGCTGGAGATATAACTTATCAATTAAGACATAATTAAAATTTAATTTTTTATAAAGTGAGCCACTTGCAAATTCACAAAAAAGCTCATAATTTAATTCATTTTTGTTACAAAAAGTTGAAATCTAATTTCAGATAAGGTATAATTTTATACCATAAAATTTAACAGAAAAGAGATTCAACTTATGACAAATATTTTACCAAAATTATCTACAAACCTATCTAAAATGTGGACTAAAATTCTAAACCTTGAAAATTGTTTGTTTCTTGAAATAAAAGAACAATTAGGAACATTAAGTACCAAAGAAGAGAAACTAATAAAGATTTTAGACTTTGCTCAAATTGAAAAGAATATAACAGTTGTAACGATTACAAATACACCAAAAGACAGAGAAGAGATAGCAAGAGCAATGATTGCTAAATCTGTTTACAATATGCAAACAACAAGAGATTTAATTGATAGACTTCATAGCGATAGAGTATTACGAGTATTGTGTGGATGGAGGTATAAAATAGATATTCCAAGTGAAGCTAAATTTAGTAGGGTATTCAAAGAATTGAGTGATTTACAAATAGCTCAAAAAACTCATAAAAAGTTTGTTAATGAATATTTATCGGATACAGTTTTTATGTACAATGCAACAGATGCTGCTATGATACCACTTAGAGAAAAACCTGTAAAGATTAAGAAAGAAGAAAAGCCTAAAAATAAGGTCGGACGACCTAAGAAAGGTGAAAAGAGAGAGCCTGTAAAACCAAAGATTTTAGAACTACAAAAAGAGATGAAAACTACTAAAAAGATGTTATCTTTAGTATCTACTGTTTGTGGTGTTGGTGTCAAACAAAATTCTAAAGGTAACAGAGAGATTACAATAGGTGGTAAACTTCATATTAGTGCAGTAGATGGAGATATACCAATAGCAGCATTCTATTCAGGTGCAAATGTTCATGATAGTTCAGTAGCACTTCCACTTATCAATGAAACTAGTAAAAGAGTGATGTATCTTCGTGATTTACTTGATGCTTGGTATGACAGCGATATAATTAGAGAGTTTTCTGAAAAACTAAATCATAAAGCAATTATAGATATAAATCCCAAGAACTCAAAAGAATTAAAACAAAAGATTCAACTTATCAAAGATGAAAAAGTAAAATTTGAATTTTTAAATTTACCTAAATCATCAGATGAACACCACTACAATCAAAGAAGTATGGTTGAAAGAGTAAATAAATATTTAAAAGATGACTTTGGATGTAATACAATTTATTATCAAGGAGCTACAAAAGTAGCTTCTGTTTTATCATTTGGAATTTTATCTGTTTGTATTCATCAAAGTTTAAAACTCATTACATGACTTTTATTAAAAATAATAGAAAAATCTTCAATTTTATAGTCAAAACCATAAAGTATGGAGAAAAAATATGATTTTTTAAGAAATTTACTAAATTTAGTGTAAACTACGCAAAGAAAAATAAATAATCATTTTTTTAAAACTAAAAGTGATGAAAATAAAAAATTAGCTATTGAGTATTATTGAATTTGCAAGCGGCTCTAGAATCTAATTGTTTTAAAAAAGAATCTACATATTCTAATCTATCATTAAGAGCATAATCTGAAAAAGAGAGGTTTGAATCTTTAAATGCCAATTTATTACCTTTTTGCTTAAATATCTTTAATTTATATGTGTAATTATAGCTAAAAATAGCCTTTAAATACCTTAACTAAAGGCTTGGTTGAGATTTATTTTAGAGTGTTACTGTGCAGTGGTCTCATTGCCTTATAAACTATTAGAATGTAAAAAGTGCAGTAGTGATATATCTACTGTTGTATCTGCACTCAAAGAAAGACGACAAGTCTTAGATATTGAATTATCATCTATTACTCATAAAATAACAGAGTATCAAAGCTTCTCTAAAAAGTGTTTCTCTTGTGGTTATGAAAATCATGACAGTAGTGCATTTACAATATCACCAAATATCAGTTATGGGTCAACAGTTATAGCTATGGTTTCATACCTAAGTGTTTCTCAGTATATGTCAAATATGAGAATAGTAGAACTTATGAACAACCTATTCAATATAAAACTCTCAGAGGGAAGCATTACAGGCTTATTAGCAAAAGCCTCAGCACTCTCACAAAATACTATTAACAAAATCACAGCTCTACTGGAGAAAGCTCCTCTAGTAGGTATAGATGAGACTGGATGTAAGGTCAATGGCTCTAAACATTGGCATTGGACTTTTCACAATGAGAGCAATACTCTTATTGTTGCGGATAAGTCACGAGGAACTAAGGTCATCAACAATACTTTTACAAATGGTTTTAAAAATGCTTGTGTGGTTCATGATAATTATTCATCATATAGCTCACTTGAGTGTGTTAGTGAACAGTTATGTTTAGCACACAAGATGAGAGATTTAAACTATGCTATTGAGTGTGATGAGACTAAGCTAATGAAAGATATAAAGACATTACTCAAAGAAGCTATAAGAGATGATAAAGTCAACTTAACTTCCATTGCTAGAGTAACTCTAAAAAGTCAATATGACAAATCACTTCAACATCTTTTAACTATGCCATACATTGAAAAAAGTGAAACGCATAAACAAATAAAATCACTTACAAAATCTAAAGATAAACTGTTTACTTTTTTACTTAATGAAAATATCCCAGCAGATAATAATGCTAGTGAGCGTGCCATTAGAAATATAAAAGTTAAGCAAAAAGTATCAGGACAATTCAAATCACTTGAGGGTGCACAAAATTATGCTAATTTACGATCAGTTATTGATACTTCTCGTAAGCGTGGCTTAAATGAGTTTGAATCATTGGTTTCTGTAATGAAGGGGAATTCTCTCTTTTAGATAGGGTGATTAGTTACCATTTGCTGTAAAGATTTTACAATTATGTTGTTAAGCTATCGCTTTCTTAATTTATGAAACTAGGCAACCATAACGTGGTGAAACTGGACAACTAAGAATAAAGCTCACTCTAAAAATATATAAATCTGTATAGAATGATAGTTATTCTTAAATGGAACTAAAAGTGTAAAATTTAACTTATTTAAACTTTTTAAATTCTTTAGTTAAAGGTGCTTTGGATGGTAGTTTTGAATTTGGTCGGATTTACCTACTATAATTCTTCGTGATTATATAGATTAAAGCATAATCTAAATATTAAATAAATATATTTTATAGCGCAACTTTTTTATTTGTAACTTAATACTATTTTGTTACTATATATGTTATTTAAGGAGAATAAAATGATTACATATATTAATGGTAAGTATTGTGATGAAGAGAATTCTTTTGTATCTACTAAAGATCGAGGTTTTATTTTTGGTGATGGTGTTTATGAAGCTTTTAGAGTTTATAATAATAAACTTTTTAAGTTTGAAGAACATAAAGAAAGGTTTCAAAGAAGTTTAGATGCCCTTCATATTAATTTTACAATAAAAAATGAACTAAAAGAGATTTTTAGGTCTCTATTAAAAGAAAATAATTATGAATCAAAAGAATTGGTATATTATATTCAAATTACAAGAGGAGCTGCTCCTAGAGCTCACTATTTCCCCTTAAGTGATACAAAAGTAGGAGTTTATGCTTTTATTATTCCTGTAAATATAGATGAAAAAGTTTTTAATCAGGGAGTTAACGTTTGTACTGTACCTGATAATAGATGGGCAAGATGTGATATTAAATGTATTTCTTTAGTACCTAATTGTATGGCAAACGAGATTGCAAAACAAAAAGATTGTGCAGAAGCTTTATTTGTTCATGATGGAGTTATTACTGAGGGAACTTTATCAAATGTATGTTTTATTAAGAATAATGAACTTCATACTCATGCAAGAACTAATCGTATTTTAGCAGGAGTTACAAGAAACTTAGTTTTAGAACTTTGTTTAAAAGCAAACATTGTAGTACATGAGTTTCCCATTGTTTTAGGTGAAATTGATGAAATTGATGAAGCTTTTTTAACAGGTACTACAAAAGAAATCACTCCAATAATTAGTATTGATGGAAAAGCAGTAGGTAATGGCAAAGTAGGAGAGGTTACAAAAAAACTTCAGCTTTTATATGCAGATGAGGTTAAAAATTGTTCATAGTATAAGGGTCTTATAAAATCTAATATTTAAAATTAGAGCGTTTAAAATTCCGTGTCAATCTGATAAAATAGAAATAAGGATTGAATATGAAAGAAGAAATAAAATTTGATTTTAATGAAATAAATGGAAGAATTTATCTGTATATTTTAAATATCCTGCTGATATTAGAAAAATTATTAGGGAGTGTAAATATAACTATATAAACCTTAAAAATAAAATTTATTAGATAAAATATCTAGTAAATCAATTTTAAGGATTTACATTATGGCAATAGGACATCTCTAAAAACTACCCAACCTAAGCAATTTAAAATCAAGATTTAGTTAAAATAGATATTAAATATCACTCAAAAGGCTTTATAAATGCAAGGATTATTTGATTTAGAATTTCATGAGAGAAAAATAAAAGAATATCAACCACCACTAACAAAATTAGATAAAGTTGTAGATTGGAATATGTTTAGAGAACCAATAGAGAAGGCTTTATACGTAGAACCTAAAGGTGCTGGTGGTAGGCCACCATACGATAAGATAATGATGTTTAAAATTTTAATATTACAAAAATACTATAATTTAAGTGATGAACAAACAGAATTTCAAATAAATGATAGAACATCATTCAAACAATTTTTAGAATTGAAAATTGGAGATAAAATACCTGATGAAAAAACTATTTGGCATTTCAAAGAACAGCTATCAAATAAGAATTTATCTTTAACATTATTTGAACTATTTACTAAACAACTTATAAATAAAGGTATTATAGCAAAAGAGGGAAGTATGATAGATGCTTCATTTGTAGATGTTCCTAGACAAAGAAATTCTAAAGAAGATAATGCTGATATTAAAAAAGGTGCTATACCTTTAAAATTTGCCAGAAAAGATAACAATGGTAAACGAAGCAAGTTATGCCAAAAAGATACTGATGCAAGTTGGATGACTAAATCAAGTGAACGACACTATGGATATAAAGACCATATTAACGCAGATGAAAAAACTAAATTCATAACTAAATATAGTGTTACAAGTGCTGCTCCTCATGATTCTACTGAAATTAAAAATATCATTGATGAAACAGATAATAAACTTCATGCAGATAGTGCTTACAGGAGTAAAGAGATAGAAGAATTTCTAGAAGATAAAAATTGCAAAAGCTTTGTGCATGAAAAAGGTTACAGAGGTAGTCCTTTAACAGATGAACAAAAAGATTCAAATAACATAAAATCTAAAATTAGAGCAAGAGTAGAACATATATTTGGATTTATGACAAACTCTATGAATGATGCCTTACATATGAAGTCCATTGGGATAAAACGAATCAAGTCATCTATAGGATTTTTAAATCTTACATATAATCTCTTTAGATATGAACAGTTAGTTAGATTGCAAAAAGTGAAAGTTATGTAAAAATATATGAAATCATAGAGATTTTACAAAAACTCACAAAGATCATTATAATTTTTAGTAGAATTTTATAGTAAATCAAGTTTCGCGTGTGATAAATTTTAAAAATTAAGTTAAAAATGATTTAAACAAATTAGAAAGTTGTTTTTAGAGGTTCCCAATATTAAATTTAGAAGAATTAAAGAAACAAATAAAAGATGGTACTTTTACAGGTTTAGAATCATTAGAGAATGAATTTAAATCAATGTTAAAAGAAGTTTTACAAGAAACTGCACAAGAAGAATTAACTTCACACTTAGGTTATGAAAAGAACCAAATCTCAAAAAACACAAACTCAAGAAATGGTTATAACAAAAAGAAACTCAATTCCAAATATGGTCAAGTTGATTTAGAAATCCCAAGAGACAGAGATTCTAGTTTTGAACCACAACTAATAAAAAAAAGAGAAACAATTCTTGAAGGAACTCTCAATTTAATAATATCACTTTATGCCAAAGGCATGAGTGTAAGGGATATTCAATTACATCTTGATGATTTATATGGATATGAACTTTCAGCAGAAACAATATCTAATATGACTAATAAAGTATTAGAACTTGCAAAAGATTGGCAAAATAGAGCTTTAGACCAAATGTATCCAATCATTTTTATGGATGCAACTATTCTTAAAATAAGAATAGATAGAGTTGTTAAAAATGTAGCTGCTTATATTATGCTAGGAATTACAGCAGAAGGTAGTAAAGAAATAATAGGAATTTGGATTGGTAATAATGAAACTAGTAAATATTGGCTCTTCTTACTTAATGAAATTAAGAACAGAGGAGTTGAAGATGTTCTTATCTTTGCCATAGATGGTCTAAATGGTTTTAATGAAGCGATACAAGCCAATTATCTTAAAGCAGAGATACAGCGATGTATCGTGCATCAAATTAGAAGCTCATTAAAGTTTGTTTCTTAAAAAAGACAGAAAAGCAATTGCAAATGATTTAAAATCAGTTTATACTGCTATTTCAGAAGAACATGCCTTAGAAAACCTAAATGAATTTCACGATATTTGGGGAGAAAAATACCCTCATATCAAGCAATCTTGGCTAAATCATTGGGATGAATTAGCTACTTTTTATAAATATCCAGAAGCTATTAAAAAGCTAATTTATACAACAAATCCAATAGAATCACTTAATTCAACAATTAAAAGAAAGACAAAATCAAAAGGATCTTGCCCAACAGTAGACTCAGCTTTTAAGGTAATGTATTTATCAACTAAAGAGGTTCAAAATAAATGGAAAAGGTCAAGAGTTAGAAATTGGTCAGAGATTTATCCTCAACTATGTATATTTTTCAGCGAAATTATGGAAAAATATACAAAGTAGTTAGAGGATAATTGGTTGGTTTACACAGATGAGTTTACACTCTCTTTTTTAAAAATATTTATCATAAATTATCATCTCAAATCTATATTTATTCCTAATTCTAATTGAATTTGCTCTATTCTTTCCTCTCTTTATCATCTTATTCTTACGTTTTGTGCCTTTATTTTCTTATGGGCAAATAGTTTTAGGTTGGCAGCTATACATGTAATGGTGAAATTCATATTATTCCTAAGCAGTCCTGTAAACCTTGTTGTGGATTGTTTCATGCTGGTTTTTATTAAAGCAAATGAGTGTTCAACTTTTGCTCTGATTTTATGTTTTGGTTTTTCATTTTCTCTTTGATTCTTTCTATCTTCATCACTCATTTTATTTCTCTCTTTAAGACAAACATTATTTTTAATATCTTTTTCTTTTAGTAGTTCATCAATAGCTTCTGATTTATAAGCTTTATCTGCACCTGATGATTTAATATCATCACCTAATTTTTCAACAAATGTATCAACGGTAGATATATCTGAGGTATTGGCAAATGTTGTCATTGTTTCTAAAATAGCTCCTGAATCTGCATCTGTTGATATATGATTCTTATATCCTGTTGCATATTGTTTTTTACCTGCTTGATAACCTGTTCTTACATCTTTATCTATCTTTTGTTTATGCTCATAACTATCATCTTCATTTTCAATTATCTTTTTTGAAGTTTCAATATCTTTAGTATCTTTATTTTGAATCTCATCAAGTTCTTCATTTTTAAGAGTTTTAGAGTTATAAGATTTCTTTTTTAATAATCTTGATATTTGTTTTGATGATGGTTTTTTCTTTTGTAATTCTTCTTCAATAAGTATATCTATCGCTTTATTTAAAGCTTCAACCTTTTGTCTACTTTCACTTTTTTGTTCTTTATTTTTATTTTTGATTCTATTATTATGAGACTTTGTTAATGTTGCATCTACTAGTACATCTTTACCACCTGTTGCTATTAATCCTGCCTTTTCAAGTTGCTTATTAATATTTGTAAAAAGTTTTGAGCCACTTGCAAATTCAATAATACTCAATAGCTAATTTTTTATTTTCATCACTTTTAGTTTTAAAAAAATGATTATTTATTTTTCTTTGCGTAGTTTACACTAAATTTAGTAAATTTCTTAAAAAATCATATTTTTTCTCCATACTTTATGATTTTGACTATAAAATTGAAGATTTTTCTATTATTTTTAATAAAAGTCATGTAATGAGTTTTAAACTTTGATGAATACAAACAGATAAAATTCCAAATGATAAAACAGAAGCTACTTTTGTAGCTCCTTGATAATAAATTGTATTACATCCAAAGTCATCTTTTAAATATTTATTTACTCTTTCAACCATACTTCTTTGATTGTAGTGGTGTTCATCTGATGATTTAGGTAAATTTAAAAATTCAAATTTTACTTTTTCATCTTTGATAAGTTGAATCTTTTGTTTTAATTCTTTTGAGTTCTTGGGATTTATATCTATAATTGCTTTATGATTTAGTTTTTCAGAAAACTCTCTAATTATATCGCTGTCATACCAAGCATCAAGTAAATCACGAAGATACATCACTCTTTTACTAGTTTCATTGATAAGTGGAAGTGCTACTGAACTATCATGAACATTTGCACCTGAATAGAATGCTGCTATTGGTATATCTCCACCTGCTGCACTAATATGAAGTTTACCACCTATTGTAATCTCTCTGTTACCTTTAGAATTTTGTTTGACACCAACACCACAAACAGTAGATACTAAAGATAAGTAGTACCAAAGAATTAAACATATTTTAAAATTTATTAATTTTAGTAATAATATAACAAGTAATTAAATATAACTTATGCTATAATACAGTGCTACTGAACTATCATGAACATTTGCACCTGAATAGAATGCTGCTATTGGTATATCTCCATCTGCTGCACTAATATGTAATAGTATCAAACGAAACCGTAAGAACTTTTTTAAAAAATAAATAGGATTGAGTTATACAAGAGTAAAAAAAGTACCACCAAAGAAACCAAATAAAGAACTTTATGATACAGTTGTATCGAAAATTATTCGTTATGAAAAGCTAGAAGAAAAGGGAAAGATTGATATATACAGGTTTGATGAGAGTGGATTCTCACCTACATCTAATTGTCCTTATTTATGGTCAGAAGTAAATAATACTGCAACAGTTAAAACACTATCTATAAAAAGGATTAATGTACTTGGTTTTCTTAGTAGAAAGAATAAACTTAAGTCATATATTGCTGATGGTAAAGTTAATAGCGATAAAGTAATAGAGGTGTTTGATGATTTTACGTTAACCTTAGAAAAACAAACTATAGTCATTTTAGATAATGCACATAAATCTAAAAAATTTAAATCTAATATTGGAAAATGGGCAAGAAGAGGTTTGACGCTATTATATCTACCGCCATATTCACCACAATTAAATATCATAGAGATTCTATGGAAATTTATGAAATATTATTGGATTGCATATACTGCATATTTAAGTTATAACAATTTACTTGAATATGTTAAAAAAGTATTTGATAATTATGGAAGCAGTCAATATAAAATCAATTTTGGACTTTTAAAAGAAACTATTTTTGTAACTAAATTGTTGCCATATTATATAGTTGATAATTAATGTTTAATTCTTTGGTGCTACTTAACATCTTTTTAGTAGTTTTCATCTCTTTTGTAGTTCTAAAATCTTTGGTTTTACAGGCTCTCTCTTTTCACCTTTCTTAGGTCGTCCGACCTTATTTTTAGGCTTTTCTTCTTTCTCAATCTTTACAGGTTTTTCTCTAAGTGGTATCATAGCAGCATCTGTTGCATTGTACATAAAAACTGTATCCGATAAATATTCATTAACAAACTTTTTATGAGTTTTTTGAGCTATTTGTAAATCACTCAATTCTTTGAATACCCTACTAAATTTAGCTTCACTTGGAATATCTATTTTATACCTCCATCCACACAATACTCGTAATACTCTATCGCTATGAAGTCTATCAATTAAATCTCTTGTTGTTTGCATATTGTAAACAGATTTAGCAATCATTGCTCTTGCTATTTCTATTCTATCTTTTGGTGTATTTGTAATCGTTACAACTGTTACATTCTTTTCAATTTGAGCAAAGTCTAAAATCTTTATTAGTTTCTCTTCTTTGGTACTTAATGTTCCTAATTGTTCTTTTATTTCAAGAAATAAACAATTTTCAAGGTTTAGAATTTTAGTCCACATTTTAGATAGGTTTGTAGATAATTTTGGTAAAATATTTGTCATAAGTTGAATCTCTTTTCTGTTAAATTTTATGGTATAAAATTATAACTTATCTGAAATTAGATTTCAACTTTTTGTAACAAAAATGAATTAAATTATGAGCTTTTTTGTGAATTTGCAAGTGGCTCTTGAATCTATTTGTTTTAAAAAAGAATCTACATATTCTAACTTAACTTTCGCACCTAAAACCAAGCAATTTAGCAGTCACATCCTTTAAAGTATCAATGATAGTGGTAAAATCATCATTTCTATTGATTACTTTCTTCTATTTGTGCTATTTCATCAAGTATAGCTATAAATGTTTGCATAGCAATTGCTAGAGTATGAAGTTCACATTCTAAATCTTTAAATAATCCACCAATTGTTTTAGGTTCATGACTGATACGATTGATATAACTGACAATATTATATGTAAAAAACGATAGTGTAATTCTAGCTATTAGTGCTTCATAGATTCTATTTTCTTCTTTACCAAATCCAAAGTGTTCGCGAAGTTCTTTGTAGCCTTGCTCTATATCCCATCTTCTTCTATAAGTATCAATAATAACTTCATCACTAATATCTAAATCAGTAGATATTATAGGTATTAATTTCTCTTGCGTTTTTAAAAATACTATCTTAACCTTACTGGCTTTTTTATGTTCAACTACTACTGAAAAGTATTTATATTTAATTTTTTTACCATAAGTACTAGACTTGATATTTTTTAATTTCTTAGACTTTTCATAGATACCATTAAGAGTTTTTCTCTCCCCAATAAAGTTCCATATTTTATTATTGTTTGCTACTCTTGTAATAACTTTTAATCCTAAATCATTCATCTCTTTTATAAATGAAGGTTTAGAGTACCAACTATCGATAAGTAGATAATCAGCATATATACCGCTATTCACAGCTCTTTTAATCATATCTATAGCTATTTGTGATTTACCTTTTAATGTTTCTAATCTTCTCTTATGAGCATTAGTTCTAGTATCAATAATATTTTTAAAATTATCTATTATTACTCTTGCATATTTATTTGTAACAATTGCAAAGTCTAACATAAAGTTAGAGAAACCATCACTATAATTAAGAGACACAACATTAATACCTCTTACTGTTCGTTTCTCTTTATTACTCCATAAATAATCACAGCTACCCTCCAACGCCATTAAGTTAAGGAATTAATTCATATTATTATAAGGGCACCTCTAAAAACCCAAGCACCTTAAAACAATAATTTAGATAAAATATTTAATTATATAACATTCATAAAGGCTTCAAAATGACGGGATTATTTGACTTAGAATATCATGAAAATAAAATTATCAACCTCCTTTGTCTAAATTAGATAAAGTGATAAACTGGGAACTATTTATCCAATTGAAAAAGCTCTATAGTTGAACTGCTGGTGGAAGACC
The DNA here is from genome assembly GCA_965243765.1 of Halarcobacter sp. Classification (GTDB taxonomy): domain Bacteria; phylum Campylobacterota; class Campylobacteria; order Campylobacterales; family Arcobacteraceae; genus Halarcobacter. The sequence goes on along the minus strand of CBDEWB010000017.1, from coordinate 235,455 downwards.
TCATATGATAAGCTAATTGTTTAAAAGACTTACTAAAGGATTCAACTTAAAGTACTCTGGGTTTTTCCTGAATATTTGAGACATTGTATCATAAGGTGTTTTATACTTTAAAGCTTTGAGTTTTTTCTGATAATTGTATAAAAGAAGAAAGCTCATCAAGTGTAACTTTAGAGCTTTTAAGGTCTCATAATGAAAAAGTTTCACAGTATGGTCTTTAAGAACTTTATTCATCACTTCTACCTGACCATTAGTCCAGGGATGTCTAAACTTAGTCAAACGGTGTTCTATTTTATACTTTTGGCATACTATATCAAAAGGATGAATCTTATCTTTTGGTCTTAAATGTTCACTTAGAAGTGCATAAGTAAATTGAGCTCCATTATCTGTTAAAATAGTATGGATTTTAAAAGGTATATCTTGTATAAAGTTTTCTAAGAATGAACAAGCGATAGCCTGAGTCATTCTTTCATGAATTTCCACATAAGTATACTTAGTAGCACGATCTATAGCTACGAACATATAGGCTTTGCCTTCTTCACTATGAACTTCTGAAATATCTATATGGACATATCCTATATCATACTCTTTGAACTTCTTTTTTTCTGTTTTATCACGGGGTTCTTTGGGCAAACGGCTTAATCCATGACGTTGCAAGCATCTGTGTAAGTTTGACCTTGTCATTTTAGGTATCTCATCCATCAGGGCTATAAAAACATCATCTAGTGCAAACTTGGTAACTCTTCTAAACTCACAAATTATTTGTTCTTCTTCTTGACTTAGTACTGTTGACCTTGCTATCGTCGGTCCACTTTTTTTATCAGTGATTCTATTGGCATTCTTCCATTTTGTTACTGTTTTTGGATTAAGGAACAATCTTGCAGCTAACTCTGTGATTGTCTCTTGAGACTCTTGTATTTCTTTTCGAATTCTTGGCGTCGTCTTGGCATTAGAGTGTTGTATATTTCCCATAAATCTACTCCTTTTATAAAATAATAGCTGACTCCATGAGAATTAGGGACTAAACAGCTAATGATGTTTAAAATTCTAATTCTACAAAAGTATTATAATTTAAGTGATGAACAAGCAGAGTTTCAGATAAATGACAGAACATCATTTAAACAATTCCTAAATTTAAAAATAACAGATAAGATACCTGACGAAAAAACAATATGGCATTTTAAAGAACAATTAGCAAATAAAAACCTATCTCAAACATTATTTGAGTTATTTGCTAAACAACTCATTACCCAAGGTGTTATTGCGAAAGAAGGAAGTATGATAGATGCTTCCTTTGTAGATGTACCAAGACAAAGAAACAGTAGAGGTGATAATTCAGATATTAAAAAAGGTGCTATTCCTATTGCATTTTCTAAAAAAGATAAAAAAGGGAATCGTTCTAAAGTATTTCAAAAAGATTGTGATGCAAGATGGATGACAAAAGCAGGTGAAAGACATTATGGATATAAAGATCATATAAATGCAGATGAGAAAACTAAATTAATTACTAAATATAGTGTTTCAAGTGCAGCACCACATGATTCAACTGAAATAAAAAATATTATAGATGAAACAGATAATAAACTTCATGCTGATAGTGCATATAGAAGTAAGGAGATAGAAGAGTTTTTAGAAAAGAATGAATGTAAAAGCTTTGTTCATGAAAAAGGATATAGAGGTAAGCCACTTAGCAATACCCAAAAAGAGTCAAATCATATTAAATCTAAAATTAGAGCAAGGGTTGAGCATATATTTGGATTTATGACAAACTCTAATGAATGATGCCTTACATATGAGATCCATAGGATTAAAAAGAATTAAATCATCCATAGGATTTTTAAATCTTACATATAACCTATTTAGATATGAACAAATAATCAGACTAGAAAAGGTAAAAGTCAATTAAAATGAAAGAAAATTATAGAAATTTTACTAAACTTTATCCAATAATGTGTGAAGTTTACTAAGATTTTTAATAAAATTGAATTTGAAGATAAGATATGTTTCCAAAAATTTAATTAAATGGATGAAAAAGTTGTTTTTAGAGGTGCCCATAAGTCTAAAATATCAAACAGCACAAAGATAATTCATCAGAAAGCCTTATTTTATAGGCTTCTCAAGTAGTTTGTAACTACTATTTAGATATAATATATACTTATATTAGTAAGGTTAAATATGTTAAAAAAACTGTCAAGTTTTAGCAGTTTTTAGAGATAAACCAAAAGATGTTGTATTTATAAATAAACATAAAATTGGTATAAATAGTTTCACAAGAAATAGAAAGTTAGGATTCGATAAAATTATGACTGTGATAATGAAAAAAAGTAGTAAATCTTTACAAAATAGTTTAAATGATATGCTGTCAAGTTTCACCACGTTGTACCATTTCAAAAGCAATATGTTGAAACACATCTGGTAAAATCTTAAATATTTCAGGTTTCGTTTGAAACCAACTTTGAACTGCATCAAATGGAGTTCTAACTTTTAATTCTTTTTTTAAAGAACCATGTCTTCTATTGAAGTTGTAGTATATCAAAAATTTATTTAAATCTTTTTTAACATCATCAATATTGTCATACTCTTCTGCTTTAATTGTAGCATTTTTAATAGTTCCGTTTACTCTTTCTACCATTGCGTTAGTTTGAGGTGTGTATGGAGCTGTTAGCCTATGTTCTATCTCATCATCTTTACACTCTACATCAAACTTATGATTACCACTTACAAAACCTTTTCCTCTTGCCCATTTGTCTGTGAACTCTAATCCATTATCTGTTAAAATATGTGTTAAGTAAAATGGAAAAAATTCTTTACATTCTTTTAGAAAAGATACTGCATTTGCTGCTGTCTTATTCTCATACACTTTATAGTAAAGTAGCCTTGTAGCCCTGTCTATTGCTACAAATAGGTAATATTTTTGCTTGTCAAACTTTGGTAAATAAGTTACATCTATATGTAAATAACCAGGCTCATACTCTTTGAACTTTTTAGCTTTTTCTTTTTGCTCTTGTGGAACTCTATTTATATCAAAGGCTTTTAAAGTACGATAAACATTACTTCTATTTGCATTTGGAATAATATCAACGATTGTATCTGCTAAGTCATCTAACTCCATCCAAGTCATTGTTCTGACTACTTTAATTAACTCTTTTTCTAAAGGTGTTAGAGCATAATGGATTCTTTTTGGTCTTGAACTTTTATCATTTAAAAAATCTCTATTTTTATGCTTGGCGATAGTTTTAACATTCACATTATAATTATTTGCTAATTCAACATTTGTTAAATTAGATTGTTGTATTATTTCTCTTACATGCTAGTTTGTTCTGGCATTAGAGTGATAGACTTGTGGCATTTTTAAAATCCTTATTTGCTGTAAAGATTTTACAATTATGTTGTTAAGCTATCGCTTTCTTATTTATGTAACTAGGCAACCATAACGTGGTGAAACTGGACAATATGCAATTAGATTTAGGTGATGATTATACAATCACTAATAGTGCATATACACAAGCAAGAGCTAAATTAAATTATACAGCATTTGAAGAATATGCAAATATGTCAGCAGAAGTTTTTTATAGTGATGGTGAGTATCAAACTTTTAAAGACTTTAGACTATTAGCTATAGATGGTTCAGTAACAACTTTGCCAAATAGTGAAGATGTAAAAAAAGAATTTAATCCCATGAAAGTAAGATGTCAAATTAAAGATTATGCAAAAGATGTGGTACAAGCAAGAGTATCATGTGTATTTGATGTCTTAAATAATATAGCAATAGATGCATCAATTACTAATAAAAATAAAAGTGATGATAATGATTTAGCAGCATATGATGAGAGAACTTTAGCTTACGGTCATTTAGAACATTGTGATGAAAATGATTTAACTACAATGGATAGAGGCTATATTGGCTTTGAACCATTTGCTAGAACATATAATAAAACAAATATATTGATTAGACTTAGAAAAAATATATTTACTAAAGCAAAATTCTTATTTGACAAACATAGTGAACAAAAAGATGTTGTTTTAGATATTACACCAAATAAACAAACTAAACAAAAAATGAAAGATTTAGGATTGCCAACTAAATTAAAAATTAGATTTATACAAGTGATTTTAGATACTGGTGAAGTTGAAGTACTAGCTGCTAATGTACTAGATAATAAGAAACTCCAAACAACAGATTTTAAAGAGTTATATGCTAAAAGGTGGGGAATAGAGACATATTACGATGTATTAAAAAATAGACTATATTTGGAAAACTTTACAGGATTAACAGCACTTGCCGTTAAACAAGATTTTTATGCCACTATATTTTTGACAAACTATGAATCATCAGTGACATACGATACAAATGAAGAATTAAAAGAAAAAACCAAAGATAATAAATATATACAAAAAGTAAATAAAGCAATATCATTTAATGCTATTAAATATAAAGCATTTGATCTATTTTATTCAGATGCTCCACACGATGAAGTACTTGAGCAATTAGAGAAGTTATTTTTAACAAATACAATAGTGATTAGACCTGATAGAAAATCAAAACCTAGACTGGATAAAGATGCTCAAAAATCTACAATAGCTACAAATTCGATAAATTTTTTAAAAAGAAAAAAGAAAAATGTTGGTAACTAAACAGCTTGTACAAAGGGTTTATAATGATAAAAAGCTTAACTTAATGGCGTTGCAGCTACCCTCTATATTTTTACCAACTTTCCCCTCTATGGTGTCATCAATAATAAAAACTCTTATAGCTTTACTATCTTGTACCTTATGAAGTAATTTAAGTATCTTTAATGTTGATAACGATAACAGTTTTCGCCAGTTGTAACTAGAGTTACTTAGCAACCTGTAGTAAATATCTTTTTTTAAACTATCATCGCTTTGATTTATAAATGTTGATACTTTCTTATTCATCACAAGCATATATACAAAGTGAATAACTACCATATAAACACTTACTCCATCTTTTTTAGTGAAATTACTTTGTGATAAAATTGTTTTTATATTTAATATTTGCATTGTCTTGTATATTGGATTTTTTAACTTATCATTTATTACATTAGTTATTTTTTCTTTAATATTCATCAATAAATCTCCTTAGTTTGATAGGCATATTATAACTAAACCACAGTGTTTAAAGGCTTTATAAGTACATTTATCAGGAGAAAATTGAAAGATTATTTTTTATATTTATATTTAAAATATAAATGTATATAGCAATGACAATTAAAAGACTTTGTTTGACAATTAATGGTTTAGTTGATGATTTTTAGGTTATTTTAGGTGCGAAAGTTAAGATTCTAATCTATCATTAAGAGCATAATCTGAAAAAGAGAGGTTTGAATCTTTAAATGCCAATTTATTACCTTTTTGCTTAAATATCTTTAATTTATATGTGTAATTATAGCTAAAAATAGCCTTTAAATACCTTAACTAAAGGCTTGGTTGAGATTTATTTTAGAGTGTTACTGTGCAGTGGTCTCATTATCTTTTATTTTATTAAATACAAAAAGTATAATATTGAGTAAAGTTTATTCAAAAAATGAATAATCTTCTATAACATCAAAACCTATCATTGCATTTAAAAGTGCAAACTTTTGTGAATGTTTTAGCATTTCAATAGTAATATCTTTTTCAAAAATAATCTGTTCATTTAATAACCTAGCTCTTGTTGTCCCTTTAAGTAGTGGTATTTTAGGCGTAATCCAATTAGCGCCATCAAAAATAGCAATATTTGCAATGCTAGTATCTGTTACAAAAGAATTTTTTATGATAATAATTTCATCAGTATTTTCTTTTTTATTATATAAATTATTTATATTAACTCTGTTTAAATATTTTTTCGAGTAATTTATTTCATTATCAACTATGAGTTTAAAAGATTTTATCTCTTTTTTTTTATATTTAAAATATTCTATACTTTGAATACCTTCAGTTGAATAAATTACTTTATATCTAAATAATGCATTCGAAAGAGGATAAATATAATCTTGCAGATTCAAATTCATAGAAATTGTATTTGATATGCGTTTGTTATGATAAGAAAGATTAAAAATTTCAAAATCTTCACATTTTATAGTTTCAAAATATTTTTGATTATTTTCCATTATGTAGCTCTTAATTTTTGATATTTATAAAAATATTCTCTAGTAATTGGATTCACAGTTAATTCTTCTATAAATATTATACTATTCATTTAACTTTGTAGTAAATCTACTTTCAGCTATAGTTGTTAAATTATACATAACTTTTTTCAAATCTTTTACAGTTCTTATCTTCTAAAATTTCTCTATATCTTTACTTCTATAGGCATTATTCGTATGAAGTTTATTATCTATTTCGTCAATTGTATTTTTGATCTCAGTTGAATCATGAGGAGTTTTACCCAACTAGGTTATTTTCCAGCAAATGGAAACAGAGCAGAACCCCACGTAAGTCCAGCACCAAAAGCATCAAATAATATTGTTTCGCCAGCTTTAATTCTTCCTTGTTCATATGCGTAATTCATTGCCATTGGTATCGAAGCAGCAGAAGTATTTCCATACCTATCAACAGTGATAACTGTTTGTTCTTTATTAAATCCTAATGCTTTACCAACTGCACTTATGATTCTCATATTTGCTTGATGCGGAATAAAATGTTTAATATCTTTATTTGAGATATTATGTTTTTTCATCATAACTTGTACGTCTGTAGTTAAAGTTTTAACTGCAAGTTTGAAAGTTTCATTACCTTTCATTTTAATACAAGCTAACTTTTGATCAAGTACTTCTTGTGAACAAGGATGTTTACTTCCCCCACCTTTAGTTATTATTAAGTCATGATAGTTTCCATCACTAGAGCAATTTACATCAACAATAGCTTCGCTTTTATCAGTAGTCGCTGATATAATAGCTGCTCCTGCTCCATCTCCAAAGATAAAACAAGTTCCTCTATCAGTATAATCTAAAATAGATGTATAAGTTTCTGCTCCAATAATTAGAACATTTTTTTTCATTCCAGCTTCAATAAATGCTTTTGCAATAGATAGTGCATATACAAAACCTGTACAAGCAGCACTAATATCAAAAGATTGAACTGGAGGTAAATCTAATTTTGAAGCTATTAAACATGCAGTTGCAGGCATACATAAATAATCAGGTGTAACAGTAGCACAAATAACTAAATCAATATCTTCTTTAGCTATTTTTGCACGTTGTATTGCAACTTCAGCAGATCTTGCTCCTAAATCTGATGAGGCTTCATTCTCTTCAGATATTCGCCTCTCTTTAATACCAGTTCTTTTTGTAATCCATTCATCAGTAGTATCTATAATTTTTTCAAAATCTGCATTTGTCATAATTTTTGGTGGTATATAAGCACCAATAGATCTAAAAGCTGCATAAGTCATAACAAAATCCTTAATTATTTATATAAATCTAATTTTTGTTCAATATCTTCATTTAGATTTGAAGTTGCTGCATTTATTGCTTGAAAAATTGCATTCTTAATAGCTTTAGGATTTGATTTACCATGTGCAATAATTACAGGTGATTTTACTCCAAGTAATGGTGCACCGCCATACTCAGCATAATCAACTCGAACTTTTAAACTTTTGAAAACTTTTCTCATTAAAACTGCACCTGTAATTGAAATAAGTGATCTTTTAAGATTTTTCTTTAAAATTTGTCCTATAGTATCTGCTACACCTTCTGCAGTTTTAAGTAAAATATTTCCAATAAATCCATCACATACTACAACATCTACTGTTCCTTTGAAGATATCACTACCTTCAACATTTCCAGCAAAATTAGGTATTTTAGAGATAAGTTCATATGCTTCTTTTGTTACTTCATTACCTTTAGATTCTTCTTCTCCATTGCTTAGTAATCCAACAATAGGGTCATCTAATTGAAGAACATCTTTTGCATAAGTCTGTCCCATAATTGCAAATTCAAATAAGTTTTTTGCATCACAATCAACATTTGCACCAACATCTAATACTAAAGTATTTTGATTTTCACTAGTAGGCATTAATGTTGCAATTGCAGGACGAGTAACACCTTGTATTCTACCAATTCTAAGAGTTGCTAAAAACATTGAAGCGCCAGAATGACCTGCTGATACAACCGCATTGGCATCACCATTTCTAACTAGTTCTATTGCTTTATATATTGTTGATTCTTTTCTTTTAAGAGCGTCAGTTGAAGAGTCATGCATACTAATTACATCATTAGAATGTAAGATTTCAATTCTGCTTTTAAAGTTAGAGGGAATTAAAGCATTAAGTTCGCTTTTATTTCCAACTGCTATTGCAGTAAAAGTATTATTATTTTTTAACGCTGCAATAAGTCCGTCAATTATAGGCTCAGGACCGAAGTCCCCACCCATTGCATCTATTGCTATTTTAAGCATTAGCTTTTGTATTCACCCGTATTTGGGTTAACCATATGTGGCATCTTCCAGATTCCATCACTATCTTTTACTGGTTTTTTTAAAGTAATTTTATAGTGAGTTCTTCTTTTAGCTGCTCGTGAGTGAGATACTCGTCTCTTTGGTACTGCCATTTTTTATCCTTTATTAATATTCTTTTTCTATAAAACCATTTTCTGCACAATCTTGGCAAATATGGTAATCACTAAGTGTAGAAGATACTTCACTTTGAATAATTTCATCAAAGTTTATAAATCCATCTTCTATCTCTATTACTAAATCTTCATGATTTGAAGATTTATCATTATAAATACAATCACTTATTACAAAATTAAACTTTTCATCTAAAGCAATTGTATCGTTATTTCCGCATCTGCTACAAATAATAGGAATATTTCCTATTAATGTTGAGTCTATTTTGACTAAAGATGACGATATTTTACAAAAAGTACCTTCAATTGTAACTGAATTAAACTTTGTCGTAAAGTCTTTAGGTATTTGTGGTACTTTTTTAAATTCTATTTTCATAAGAAAACTGTTAAATTCTTAACAAATTTCTTTTGTTGCAAAGAAAAAGTTGATTTCGATTATTGCATTTTCAACAGAATCAGAACCATGTACTGCATTTGCATCAATAGATTCAGCAAAGTCAGCTCTAATTGTTCCAACTTCAGCTTCTTTAGGGTTAGTTGCTCCCATTAAGTCTCTATTGATACTCATTGCATTTTCACCTTCTAAAACTGTAACAACTACAGGTCCAGAAATCATAAATTTTACTAAATCAGCGAAGAAAGGTCTTTGTGCGTGTACTGCATAAAACGCTTCTGCATCTGTTTTGCTTAATTGCATTTGTCTTGTTGCTGCAATTCTTAATCCAGCTGTTTCAAATCTATCTAAGATTTTACCAACTACATTTTTAGCTACGGCATCAGGTTTAATGATAGATAATGTTTGTTCCATATGATATATTCCTCAAGTTATTTTAAATCGCGAATTATACCTAAATTATTAAAAAAAGGCAAGCTGTAAGTACTACCCACAGCAATTCTAAGTGAAAATTTATATAGTTAAAATCTTCCAAAATAATTACTAAATAAATTCACAAAACCCCTTTATTTATAGGCTTTTAAAAGCTTTTTAACACCTAATTTTAGCTATAATATAGACCATAAATAGGAGTGTTTAAGCAAATGAGACAGACAAATATTTTTGATTCTTTAATAGAATCATTTACAAGTAATATATCAAATATAGAAGATACAAGAAAACAAAGAACAAATATAATTTACAGTTTAAAAGATATTATATTATCTGCATTTAGTGTATTTTAAAAGCTTTAATAAAATGTTGGAATATATACTTATTTGTCAAGTTTCACCACGTTGTACCATTTCAAAAGCAATATGTTGAAACACATCTGGTAAAATCTTAAATATTTCAGGTTTCGTTTGAAACCAACTTTGAACTGCATCAAATGGAGTTCTAACTTTTAATTCTTTTTTTAAAGAACCATGTCTTCTATTGAAGTTGTAGTATATCAAAAATTTATTTAAATCTTTTTTAACATCATCAATATTGTCATACTCTTCTGCTTTAATTGTAGCATTTTTAATAGTTCCGTTTACTCTTTCTGCCATTGCGTTAGTTTGAGGTGTGTATGGAGCTGTTAGCCTATGTTCTATCTCATCATCTTTACACTCTACATCAAACTTATGATTACCACTTACAAAACCTTTTCCTCTTGCCCATTTGTCTGTGAACTCTAATCCATTATCTGTTAAAATATGTGTTAAGTAAAATGGAAAAAATTCTTTACATTCTTTTAGAAAAGATACTGCATTTGCTGCTGTCTTATTCTCATACACTTTATAGTAAAGTAGCCTTGTAGCCCTGTCTATTGCTACAAATAGGTAATATTTTTGCTTGTCAAACTTTGGTAAATAAGTTACATCTATATGTAAATAACCAGGCTCATACTCTTTGAACTTTTTAGCTTTTTCTTTTTGCTCTTGTGGAACTCTGTTTATATCAAAGGCTTTTAAAGTGCGATAAACATTACTTCTATTTGCATTTGGAATAATATCAACGATTGTATCTGCTAAGTCATCTAACTCCATCCAAGTCATTGTTCTGACTACTTTAATTAACTCTTTTTCTAAAGGTGTTAGAGCATAATGGATTCTTTTTGGTCTTGAACTTTTATCATTTAAAAAATCTCTATTTTTATGCTTGGCGATAGTTTTAACATTCACATTATAATTATTTGCTAATTCAACATTTGTTAAATTAGATTGTTGTATTATTTCTCTTACATGCTGGTTTGTTCTGGCATTAGAGTGATAGACTTGTGGCATTTTTAAAATCCTTATTTGCTGTAAAGATTTTACAATTATGTTGTTAAGCTATCGCTTTCTTATTTATGTAACTAGGCAACCATAACGTGGTGAAACTGGACAATTAATAACTTGAAACAATCCTTAGGGTCTAATTTAATTATTGAATAATACTAGCAAAAGCCAAACTTTTGGCTTTTGCTAAATAAAAGGTCACTTATGCATTTAAAAAAATATTCATTAGCATATATGTTTATGCTTCCTGCTTTTTCAATGATATTGCTGTTTTTTTTATTGCCCGTAGTATTAACATTTATTTTTAGTTTTACTACTATGAGTTCAAGTACAGGAATCACTTCAAAAGGTACATATATGCTTAGTGTTAATACTATCAAACAATTAACAAATGATGGTATGCCTCTTGAAATATTAGAAAAAATTAACAATAAATCTTATGTTATTACCAAAAAAAACTTGACAAGCTACAAAATATTCTTCCTTCTTTAACAGACGAAGATCTTGATCAATTAAGAAATATGGAAGGACAAGTTTTTAAAGTACGCCGTATGTTTGAAAGAGAAATTAAGAGAAATGTTCGATCTAATGTACGAACTAGAAAAAAAATAGCTATTTATTTTAATACTTCGATGATGGATATCTCTTTTGAAAATAAAAGTGAATTTATTGTTGAACTGAAAAAAATTGGGATAAAAAACCTCAGTAATATTGAAAAAATTACCGACAGTTCTTACAGTGGCTGGACATGGACTACTGATAATTATGCACATTTATTTAAAAGTTCTGAACTCGGTAAAATTGTTAAGAATACCTTTGTATATGTTTTTTTACCCTAGGGTTTTTTAATATAGGTTTTGCTTTGGTCATTGCTATTAGTACTTTTTATTTACCAAAAGGACAAGGCCTTGCTTTTAGATCTCTTTGGTTAATTCCAAGAATTAGTCCAGCTGTTATATATGTCTTATTGTGGAAATGGTTTACTTATGATACTGGATTTATCCCAACTGTTTTTGGAATTGATGGCAATATTATGATGGAATTGGCTCCTTTTACGACTATTGTATTTATGAATGGTTTTATTGGTACGAGTATGGGAATGATTATTTTTGCAAGCGCTTTGCAGGCTATTCCAAAATCTTTATTGTATGCCTCAGATATTGATGGGGCGAGCAAAATGCAGCAAATTTTTTATATTTTGTTGCCACAATTAAAATGGCCCATTTTGTTTATTGCCACGTATCAAACACTTAGTTTATTGACTTCTTTTGAATTGATATTTTTAAGTACAAATGGCGGCCCAGGATACAATACTACAATGGTTTGGTCTTTGCATATTTTCCAAGAAGCTTTATTTAATGACTTTTGGAACTATCGATATGGTTATGGTTCTGCTTTGGCAATTGGACTAGTGATTGTGGGTGTGATACTGACGCTTATTTATTTAAAAGTATTTAAGTTTAACGAAATTTCACGTAAATTACCAATTGAGTAAGGAGTTAAAATGAAAAATAAAAAGCATTGGATTATTCTATTTTTTTTAGTACTAGTTAGTTTACCAATAATTATTATGTATGGATGGTTATTTATTGATTCAGTTACTATTCGTGCGGAAGGTAGTATCTTGCCAGAATTTTTTTCTTTAAAAAGTTGGAGATTTTTATGGTCAAATATTGATGGTCATGGATCTGTTTGGGTTCCTACTTTTAATACCTTTATTTTTGCAAGTTCAGTGTCTGCTATTGTGGTATGTGTTTCTATTACGGCAGGATACGCTTTATCGCGTTTAAACTTTCCCCATCGCTCCTTTTACTTGAGTGGAATATTAATGTTACATGCATTTCCAAGTGTTACTCTTCTTATTTCTATTTATGTGGTTTTAAAAGAACTTGGTTTATATAATACCTTACAAGGTATTATTCTTGTAAAAGTTGCACTTGAATTACCTTTTGCAATATGGTTAATGAAAGGTTTTTATGACAGTGTGCCTTGGGAGTTAGAAATGGCAGGCATTCAAGATGGTGCAAGTAGATTTACTGTGTGGCTTAAAATAATATTGCCACAAATTAAACCTGCTATTGCTGCTGTATTGATTTTTTCTTTTATTTCTGGTTGGGGAGAATATATTTTACCTTTAGTTCTGGCTCCTAGTTCTGATGTTCAAACCTTGTCAATTTATTTGGGAAACCTTGTTAATGACGATAAAATGTTTGATTTTGGATTGTTTAAGGCAATAGGATTATTTTATATGTTGCCTGTGTTGTTGTTTTATATCTTTACGCAAGATAAACTTATGAATATATATGGTGGAGGAAATAAAGGATAATGGAAATTAAATTAGATAATTTTTGTAAAGAGTTTGATGGTGTTCAAGTAATAAAAGACATGAATTTAACTATTAAAAGTGGAGAAATGATTGCCTTATTAGGACCTTCTGGATGTGGGAAAACAACTACTTTATTTTCTATTTGTGGTATACATCAAATCAATGGGGGACGTATTCTTTTTGGTGGAAAGGATGTTACAAATATTGAAGCAAAAGATAGAAATATTGGAATTGTTTTTCAATCTTATGCCTTATATCCTCATATGACGGTTTTTGAAAATATTGCATTTCCCTTAAAGGTAAGAAAATATTCAAAAGAAAATATTCAAGAAGAAGTTTTAAAATTAGCAAAACTTGTAAAAATTGATAATCTTCTTGATCGACGTCCTTATCAGTTATCAGGAGGGCAACAACAGCGTGTTGCATTATCAAGAGCCTTGGTGCATAAACCTCAAATTTTACTTTTAGATGAACCTTTGGCAAACTTGGATGCTACTTTACGCTTAGAAATGAGGGTTGAAATTAGAAGAATTCAAAAAGAGCTAGGAGTAACAGCTATTTTAGTGACACATGATCAAGTTGAAGCTATGAGTATGTGTGACAGAATTGCATTAATGAAAGATGGAGAGATTTGTCAGGTTGCCGAACCAATTGAAATGTACAAGCATCCTAAAAATGAATTTATTGCTAGTTTTCTAGGAAATCCACCTATTTCGATAATAAAAGGTAAATATAGTGAGGGGAATTTTATAGGAGAAGGTTTAGATTTTAAAGTTAAAAGAAGTATTATTGCTTCAAATGGAGATAATATTAAAGTGGGTATAAGACCTGAGCATATTGATATTAGTAACAGTGGAGATATTAATGGCAAAATTATATTTATAGAGAATCAAGGAAGAGAAACGTTATACGACATTAAAACAAAAGAGGGCGGTTTTTTACGTGCGATATCAGGTCCAAAAAGTACATATAAAGTAGATGATGATATTTCCTGGGCTTTGCATGGAGATAAAATATTATTCTTTGATGAGGAAGGTACTTGTATTTCTTAAATCCTTTTTACAATGAGGCGATTTTTAAAGCAGGTCATAATAATGAAGAAATAAATGAAAATATTGTTGATCATATAAAAGAAGGTCAATATGTTTATGATTATAATTGTTCCGCTATTGAACTTGATATTTCACAAGCAAAAGATCAAAATGATTGGTCTGTTTCGCATGAAAAATATTTTCTTAAAAATGCAAAACAATTAAGCACGTATTTTGAAGAACTGAGTTCTTGGTCGAAACAAAATCCGAGACATCAAGTATTTACTTTGTATTTAGATATAAAACATTGTTGGAGTAAAGACTTTTCTCTTGCGATTGATGCCTATATCAAAAAATACTATACAGGCAAAATATTTAAACCAAAAAATATTCAAGGAGCAGAAGAAAATTTATATACTGGTGCTTTAAAAAATGCTTGGCCACGATTAAATCAATTAGAAGGTATGTGTATTATCTGCATTACAGGTGAAAAAGAATACAAACAAAGTTATAGTCTTAAGAATACAAATAACGTTTTATGTTTTTGTGATAAAGACATGAACTATAATGACTCGCCAAATGATAAAAATATACTTTTTTACAATTATGATGTCTCTATTCAGTCACATGATTTACTGATGAAACGGTTTTTGAAAAACTCTACTAAAAAAATATAATTTCACGAGCGTGGGTAGTGAATGATGAAGAGCTTTGGAATAAATGTGTCAAAAACAAATGCAATATAATTGCTACAGATAAAATTACTCAACATAAATGGTCAAAAATCTAATATAAAGCACTCGCTATTAATGCAAAAATAATAATAATAATCGCAAGATAACGTATTGGAAAACTATTTTCTTTTAAAATAAACACTCCCATTAAAAACGCAATAGGAATGCTGGCTTGTCTAAATGCCACAACATAAGCTACATTTGAAACCATGGTCATCGCAACAAGAATAGGTGCATAGGCTAGTAGCATAGCTGCATTTATAGACAAAGATTTCTTTTTTTCAAAGCGTAAAATATGTATGAATTCTTTTTTTGATTGTTTATCAAACAAAATAAAAATTCCCAAAAGTATACTCGTAAAAAGCAATTGCATATAAATGTACACAAAAGAAATTTCACTTATGTGTACCTGTGGAGCTAAAGAGATTAGCAGTGGCATTCCTTGGCTATCAAGAATAGAGTATCCAGCAGTTCCTAAGGCTGCTAAGAAAACGAATATAATCATTTTGTTTGCATAGTTACTTAGGCTTAAGTCTTTAAAGTTTTTTAGAGGCAATAAAATGCAACCTAGAATAATAAAAAGACTTGCAAAAATTGCTTCGTTTGAAACAGTACTTATACTGCCAAAAGATATATTATATATTAGAACAAATAAAATAGGAATACTGCGTAACAAGGGATAAGAAAGAGAGAGCTTTCCAAAAGAATAAGCTTTTGTAATGCCTATAAAATAAATAGCCTGAAAAAAACTGCTTACAATAAGAATAAGAAGTAAAGAAGTACTTATTTTGTCTACTACATGAAAAAAGTATATAAAAATGGGAAGTAAAATAAGGAGCATCAAAAATCCGCCAATACAAAAGAAATTGCTTGTTAATTTTAGTTTCTTGCTGTACATGTTCCACGTTGCGTGTAAGAGTGTAGAAATTAGTATTAATACGATGGCTTGGTATGACATGATTCTCCTACAAAGGTCTTAAATTAATGTTTATTGTAAAATATCCAATGGAATTCCTTCCCAATGGGACTCTTGTGCGATATTTAAGTACTTTGATATGCTAGGCATAATATCCAAAATACTAAAATGAGGGACAGTAGTGTGTTTAATACCTGCACCAAATGCAATAAACCATATAGTGGTATCTTCAATAGAATCAGATCCATGCTCTTTATTATGACCCCCATGATCTGTTGTAACAAAAAATGCATATTCACTGGCACTGCTTCCCAAGCTTCTGATAAAGTTTTGTATTAAAATATCGCTGTTTTCAATAGCTTTTATATATTCTTTTGACATCCACCCACACTGATGACCCACAATATCAGGCATTTCTATATAAACATGAGTTAAAGCTACATTGTTTTTTTTAATTAATGCTGCTCCTTGTAATAAATGCTCTTCTACTAAAGCAGAATAATTATTAGGTATTTTGTGTTTAAGGCCTAGACTGATATTTTTATGGACTAAATAATTTAGTTTTTCACAATGGCCATAAGCATTTGCTAAAGGCAAATAACTTATTATAGCGGCACATTGTTTATTGTTATCAAACATAATATCAAAAAGTGATAAAGTGTTTTCTTCTTGTGGTGCTAAATCATAATTATCAATAATTTTATGACTCTCAGGTGAACGGGAGCGAAATAGCGAAGCATGATTGGGTACAGTAATAGAGGGCATCAAGCATTTTCCTGAAAAACCACTTGTCCCTTCTTTTATTTTTTGCTTAAGAAAAGGAGTGTTAGCAAGTAGTAGCGCGTCACTTCTTACTCCGTCAATTGTAAAAATAATTGCTTTTTTATTCATGGAATGACCTTATTTTTAATATAAATGATACGAGTTGTCACATTAAAGAATGTTTAAATAAACAACAATTATGCTACAAATAATTTATATTTTTTGCTATCATATTTCTCATCACTGCAATTTGTGTAACTGTAGTATGTTTTCCTCTTTCTTTTAATCTGTCATAATAATCTTTTAGGTTTTTATTTTATCATAGACTCGTAAATTCTATGTCCTATTTAGGGTAGCAGTATCGCAAACTAAATTTATTTCTCTTGGATTATGAACTTTTTCTCCAATATCATGCTCTAATATTTGCTTTTTAATCCATGGTATTGACTTATTATATTTGAGTGATAATTGTTGTAAAGTTTATCTTTGTAAAAAGTACTCTTTAAATATTTTATTTTATAGTTTTTTTGGTCTTCTTTGAGAGCTAAGCCATTTATTACAATGTTTGCATTTATATCTTTGGATATTATTTCTTTTATCTTTTTTTTAACACTTTTATAATTACATTTAGGACATATTTTAGAGCTTTTTATAATCTATTATAAATAATCCTTTTTAAACCCTTATAGTGCCTGAGTTAGATTAAGTTTTTAGGCGCACATATTTTTTATTAAGCCAATTATTTTAATTATATCTTTTATTAATCAACATTAAAATTAAAAATTTAATAAATTTTGATTTTTTAAGCTACTTTTGTTAATAAAAATTCATGAAGAGTATTAAAATCTGATTTTAAGTACTCATTTAATAAATTCTCAATTATTTCATTTGTATCTTCAACTGCAAATTTTATTTTAGTTTTTTGTGTAAATTTTGAGTTTACTCCTTCTAAATAACCTGCAACTAAAAGATCAAAAGCTGGAACAGAAGAGCCATCTTTTTTAATTTTTGTTCCTATAAGTCCTAAATCTACAATATGTAAATGAGCACATGAATTCGGACAACCATTTACTGAAATAGAAACCCTCTCTTTAAAATCAGGAAACTTTTCTTCTAAGTGAGTCACTAATCTTCTTGATACTCCTTTAGTTTCAGAAATCGCAAATTTACAAAAATCAATCCCTGTACAGGCTTGAGTTTTTGCTCGAAAATTTGATGGATATACAAAAATTCCAATTTCTTCTAAATCTTTTGCAAAATTATTACTATTTTCATTTGGAACATCTAGTATAATAATATTTTGTGTAACTGTTGTTTTCAAACTTGTCGTTTTATATTTTTCAAGTAAAGTGATTAAATTATTTAATCCCTCAACTCCAATATGTCCTGAACTTAAAGAACAGCCTATGAAACTTTTACCTTTTTCTTTACTTTCATGTATTCCAAAATGATCTCTATTTTTAGAGTTTGTATATTCTAATTCATTTGCTGGTTTTATTTTAAAATTAATGACTTTATTTATTTGTTCTACAAATTTTGCAATACCCCAAAGTTCAACTAAATGACCAAGTCTAGCTTTTCTTCGATTTTCTCTAAGTCCATAATCTCTATATATACTTGTAACAGCTTTAGCCATAGGACTAACTTGTGAAGGAGTTACATAACCTATATGTGTAGCTATCCTTTTATTTGAAGCTAATCCACCACCTATGCTTACAGCAAATTGTATTTTTCCATTTTCTAATTTAACAGCGTTAAAACTTAAATCTTGGATTTCATGTCCTGTACAATGTTTAGAGCAGCCATTTATTCCAACTTTATATTTTCTAGGAAGATTTGAGAATAGTCTATTTCCTTTAAATAAAACATTAATTTTTTCAACTACAGCTCTTACATCTGTTATTTCATCATGATCTATCCCATTTACTGGACAGGATACTACATTTCTAGGGACATCTCCTGCTGCAAAAATACTATATAAATTTACAGTATCAAGTAGCCTAAAAATTTCTGGTAAATCTACAACTCTAATATAATGAAATTGTAAATTTTGTCTAGTAGTAAAATCAACTGTTCCTCTTGCATATTTTTCTGAGATTAAAGAGACTATTTTTAACTGTTCTAAATTTAACAAACCATTTTCAAGTTTTACTCTTAACATAAAATATAAAGTAGCATCATCTTCATCTTGAAGATTTCTATTTTGAGTATATAAACCATACCATTTTAATCTATCTATATCTTCAGGATGAATTGCTTCTCCTGTTATTGCATATAAATAGATGTCTTGAAGTACATCAAGACCATCTTTTTCTTTTTTAATTCTCTCAACTCTTTGAGCTTTATTTTCTTTTGCCATAATATTTCCTAAGATATCTCTTTAGATTCCCAATGAGGGAAATGTTTTCGAACAAGTGCATTGAATTCTATTTCAAATTCACCATATTCACTTGGCACAGTTTTTGAAGATGTTTTTGATTTTCCTGTAATCATACCCGCACCTACCGTATTATTTGTAATTCTATCAATAATAATAAATGAGCCCATAGCTTTTATATGACCATATGAATCATAAGCAATATTTTGATTTAAAGAAAGTTTTGCATGTGCAATTTCATTTAATTCTAAGGCATTAACAGGTTTTTGCTCTAAAGTATTAACATCAGTTTTATAATAAAAAGATTCAATACAAGCTGTTGTTGTAGTTGCCGCTCTTTTTATATTATATTGTTTTCCTTTTAATAAAGATTCTTCACTCATCCATACAATATCTACATCTAAAGTATTTGCCATATCAGGTTGTTCATCACTTTTTACTAAGATATCGCCCCTACTAATATCAATTTCATCATTTAAAGTTAAAGTAATAGCCATTTGTGCATAGGCATAGTCTATATTGCCATCATAAGTAACAATCTCTTTTACAGTCGAGCTTTCCCCTGAGGGTAATACAGTTATAGAATCTCCAACAGAAATAACACCTGCTGCAATAGTTCCACAAAAACCTCTAAAGTTTAAATTTGGTCTATTTACATATTGAACTGGCATTCTAAAATGTGTTAAATCTCTATCACTTGAAATCTCAATTGTTTCAAGTGTACTCATTAAAGTTTTACCCTTATACCAAGGAGATTTAGAACTTTTATTTACTACATTATCACCATTTAAAGCAGATAAAGGTATCATTGTTAAATCAGATGTTAAACCTAATTCATCAGCAAATTCTAAATAATCTTGTTCAATTTCTTCATATTTTTCTTGGCTAAAATCAACTAAATCCATTTTATTTATAGCAATTATAAGGTGTTTAATTCCTAATAATTTTGTAATAAAACTATGTCTTCTAGTTTGTGTTTGAACTCCATATCTAGCATCTATTAAAATAATTGCTAAATCAGCAGTACTAGCACCAGTTGCCATATTTCTAGTATATTGTTCATGCCCTGGAGTATCTGCAATAATAAACTTTCTTTTATCAGTTGCAAAATATCTATAAGCAACATCAATAGTAATACCTTGTTCTCTCTCAGCTTGTAAACCATCAACTAAAAGTGCTAAATCAAACTCTCCATCAGTAGTTCCAGATTTAATTGAATCTTTTTTTATTGCTGCTAATTGGTCTTCAAAAATCATTTTTGAATCATGTAAAAGTCTTCCTATTAGAGTACTTTTTCCATCATCAACAGATCCACATGTAATAAATCTTAACAGTTGTTTATTTTCATGCTCTTTTAAATAACTCTCAATATCATTAGCTATTTTATCTTCTTGAATGCTCATTTTAAAAGTACCCCTCTATTTTTTTCTTTTCCATTGATCCTGATGAATCATTATCAATTACTCTGCCTTGTCTCTCACTAGTTTTTGTTAATAACATTTCTTGAATAATCTCAGGTAATGTTGAAGCAGTTGATTCAACTGCTCCTGTTAAAGGATAACAACCAAGTGTTCTAAATCTAACAGATTCCATTAAAGGCACTTCTCCATTCTTTAGTGGAAATCTATCATCATCTACCATTATTTTAACACCATCGCGAACTACAACTGGTCTTTTTTTAGCTAGATATAAAGGAACAATAGGAATACTTTCAAGATAAATATATTGCCAAATATCAAGTTCTGTCCAGTTTGAAAGTGGAAATACTCTAATTGATTCACCTTTTTTTATCCGTGAATTATATATATTCCAAAGTTCTGGTCTTTGATTTTTTGGATTCCATCTATGTTTTTCATCTCTAAAAGAGTAAATTCTTTCTTTTGCACGAGATTTTTCTTCATCTCTTCGTGCTCCTCCAAATACAGCATCAAACTGATATTTGTTTAAAGCTTGTTTTAAACCCTCAGTTTTCATAACATCTGTATGAACAGCAGAACCATGAGTAAATGGTCCAATATTTTGAGCAATTCCCTCAGGGTTTGTATGAACTAATAATTCAAATCCAAGCTCTTTAGCTCTTTGATCTCTAAAAGCAATCATCTCTTTAAATTTCCATTTTGTATCTATATGAAGCAGAGGAAAAGGAAGTTTTGCTGGATGAAATGCTTTTATTGCAAGATGTAACATAACAGCAGAATCTTTTCCAACTGAGTAAAGCATTGCAGGATTATCAAATTCTGCAATAACTTCTCTCATGATGTGCATCGATTCAGCTTCTAATTGTTTTAAATGTGTAAGTTTGTTAGTACTTATCATAATTTCTCCATTAATTTTATATTTAAAAATTTCCTAGAATCTTTCAAATTAAAAGTGTGACTTCTTCTATCTTTTTTTATTTAGAGTGTAATCCACACTCTTTATGCTCTGAATTTTCCCACCACCACCTACCACTTCTAATGTCTTCGCCAGCTTTAACTGGCCGTGTACATGGAGCACATCCAATACTAGGAAATCCTTTATCATGAAGTTTATTATAAGGAACTCTATTTTGTTTTATATAATTCCATACATCTTCTTCACTCCAAGGAATAAGAGCATTTACTTTTATAACATCAAAGTTTTTATCATATTCCACAATTGGCATATCAACTCTTGTAATACTTTGAGTAGCTCTTAATCCAGTAAACCAAATTTTTAAAGGAACTAAGGCTCTTCTAAGTGGTTCCATTTTTCTAATACTACAGCAATTTTTTCTATTTTGAATGCTTTCAAAGTGTCCATTAATACCCTGTATTTGATATAGATTTTGAACATCTCCATTTTTTGGAAAAAAAACATTTATTTTAATTCCATATTTTAAATTTGTTGCATCCATTACATCATATGTTTGAGTATGTAATCTTCCTGTATCAAGGGTAAAAATATTTGCATTCTTATCAATTTTTAAAAGCATATCAGTCAATACTTGATCTTCTACTCCTAAACTACTTGACAATGCTGCTTTTTGTCCATATTTTTTTAAAAAGTATTCTAAAATTTCTTCAGATTTTTTATTTTGGAATTTTTTATTTAAATCATCAACATTCATTTGCATACCTTAAATCTGATAATCAGGTTCTTTAATTTTTCCAAAAGTAATTTTGTTCCAAGCTCTTTCATGAAAATAGTAAAGTCCCATTTTTGTAAATAATTCAATTGAACCAATTGAGGCCGCCATTTTTAAATCACCAGTAATAAAATAAGAGATAAGGATTGTATCAAGAGTTCCAATAGTACGCCAAGAAATTGTTTTGACTACTGTTCTATAAGCTTTTTCAGCCATTTTGTTTTACCTCAAATATCTGAGGTTATATGATGATGAGTTTTTACTCATCATCATATAATCCTGAACTTAAATATCTCTCGCCTGTATCACATAAAATTGTAACAATAATTTTACCTTTATTTTCAGGTCTAGCTGCAATTTGTTCTGCTATAAATACATTTGCTCCTGAGGATACACCAACCAATAATCCCTCTTCATTTGCAAGTTTTCTTGAAGTGGCAATTGCATCTTCATTTGAAACTTTTACAACTTCATCATAAATAGTTGTATTTAATACCTCTGGTACAAATCCTGCTCCAATACCTTGTATTTTATGAGGACCTGGTTTTCCACCACTTAAAATAGGGGATGCTTCGGGTTCAACTGCAATTACTTGAATTTTTGGATTATGTATTTTTAATACTTCGCCAGTTCCAGTAATAGTTCCACCTGTACCAATAGCTACAACTAAAATATCAATTTTTCCATCTGTATCTGCTAAAATTTCTTTTGCAGTTGTTTTTCTATGAATATCTGGATTTGCAGCATTATTAAATTGTTGAGGAACAAATGAATTTTCAGTCTCTTTAGCTAATTCATTTGCTTTTTCAACTGCACCTTTCATTCCTTTTTCTGGTTCAGTAAGTACAAGTTGTGCACCTAAAGCTTTAAGTAGTTTTCTTCTTTCAATACTCATTGAACTTGGCATAGTAAGAATAAGTTTAATACTCAAAGCTGCACAAATAGAAGCTAAAGCAATTCCTGTGTTTCCACTTGTAGGCTCAATAACTGTTGTTGAATCATTGATTAAACCAGCATCTAAAGCAGTTTGAATCATATTTATTCCAATTCTATCTTTTACTGAATGAGTAGGATTCATAAATTCACATTTACCTAAAATTGTAGCTTCAGTTCTGTTGCTTGAGGCTTGAAGCCTAACTAAGGGTGTATTTCCAATTAATTCTGTAATATTTTGTGCGTATTTCATTTCATATCCTTTATATACTGTAATGTAAAACTTCGTTGTACTTCTCTTGATAGTCATCCAACTTCGCTAAATTAATATCAAAAATCTGTTTCATGCTCTTTTTTGCATCATCAAAGAAGATATTTAATATTGGATTTTCTGCTTTTGAATCAATGATTTTTAAATCATCTTCTAAAGCAATCAAAATATCTTTTACTAAAATATCTTCTGCTTTTCTTGCTAAAATATAGCCACCTTTTGCTCCTCTGATACTTCTTACAAGTTCAGCTCTTCTTAGCTTACTTAAAAGTTGTTCAAGGTAGTTTTGTGGAATACTTGCTTTTGTTGAAATCTCCTTAATTTGCATAGGAGACTCCTTTTTATGTTTACTTAGCTCATACATAGCTGTTAAACCATATACACCTTTTGTTGAAATTAATGGCATCTTATTATTCCTAACTTAACGCTTGTTCTAAATCTTTTATTAAATCAATAGGACTTTCTAGTCCAATTGATAATCTAACTGTTGTTAAATTTATTCCTGCTTTTAATAACTCTTCTTCATTCATTTGAGAATGAGTTGTTGATGCTGGATGAACAATTAATGACTTTGAATCACCAATATTTACAACTATAGAAAAAAGTTTTGCTGTATCAATTATTCGTTTTGCTTCATCATAAGATTCAACCTCAAAAGAGATAAGCCCTGAAGCTTTTCCATTTTTGAAATATTTTTGAGCTTTATCATAATATTTATCAGATTTTAATCCTGGATAATTTACTGCTTTAACTTTTGCATGTGTGTTTAAATATTTTGCAACTTCTAAAGCATTGTTTGAGTGTCTATCAACTCTCAAGTCTAAAGTTTCTAATGTTTGAATTAGTAACCATGAATTATGAGGAGATTGAACTGCTCCAATATCTCTTAAAAGTGATAATCTAGCTCTTAGACAAAAATTCGGTAAAGGAACATCAACATAAACTAATCCATGATATGAAGGATCTGGTTCATTGAAATCAGGATATCGCAAAGCGTTTGTTTTGAAAAACTCTGCTAATCCGTCTCTTTCAACAATAATGCCACCAATAGTTGTACCTTGACCATTTATGTATTTTGAAGTTGAATGAACAACAACATCAATACCCCATTTGATTGGATTAAATAAAACTGCAGTAGCAACTGTATTATCACAAATACTTAAAACCCCATTTCTTTGGGCAATTTCTACAATTTTTTCCACATCTGCCATAGCAATTTGTGGATTTGATAATGATTCAAAGAAAATAGCTTTTGTTTTATCATCTATTTGTTTTTCTAAATTTGAAGCATCTTCACTTCTAAAAATCTTTGCTTCAATACCAAATCTTTTAATAGTATGAGTCAATAATGTAACTGCTCCACCATATAATTTATCAGATATTAAAATATTATCACCAGCAACAGCAACATTTGCAATAGCATAAAAAATAGCTGATTGACCACTTGATACACATAAAGCACCTGCTCCATCTTCAAGCTGTGCAAATCTTTGCTCTAAAACATCAGTAGTTGGATTATTTAATCTAGTATAAATTGATCCAAGTTCTTTTAGTGCAAATAAATTAGCTGCATGTTCTGCGTCTCTAAATGCATAAGCTGTTGTTTGTGCAATTGGTACAGACATAGTTCCATAACCCTCTTTTTTGTTATATCCCCCATGTAGTGCAATTGTTTCCTTTTGCATTTTAATTCCTTTTTTTCATTTGTTTTGACTTTATATATTGAAATTGTAATATTTTTTTTTACTAATGTCAAGTAAATTAATCATAATTAGAATAATATTCTATATTAAATTACTGTATTTTGACTAAATTAATGCGTTCCTTAGAAAAATAATAAATTAATAATGCTGATATTGCTTATAATAAAGCTATTTCTTCTAGAAAATATAAAGTATATAAAATAACTTGGGTAAATTTAGAAATTTATAAAAAAAGATAAGTTGATTAAATTACTATGGTATAAATAGGTATTTTTTATTATAAAAAAAATATAATATATAAGTCAAAAAGGTCATCAATAAAAAAAGAGAACATATTTGAAAATATTATAATAAATAGATCAAAAGAAAAGTTTATTTATATTACGCCACTAACTAAACATATCAATTTTATCAAGCAACATAAGAAACTTTTTCATGCTTAAAATAGTTGCTAATTCTTTGAGGATTATTACATAACATGTTCATAAAATTCTCCCTATTTTTAGTAAGTTCTTTTTTACGTATTATTTTTTAAACAATTTGGATACTTTTTATTACTTTTTTAAAACTCATTGTAAATAAATCTTTTTTAACGATGATTCTATCGTAGCTTACTTTAGTTTTTAAAGAGAAATGACTGGTATAAAAAACTGATTTAATAATTTTATTTAGCCATTGATTGATTTATCATTAGTTTAAGACTAGAAAATTGAGCTTCAAATTTATTTATCATTATCCCGTAAGCTGCAAATTGTAAAGATAAAAGAGCGTATTTGCTATCAAGTGATTTAATAGCTTTAGTTTTAGCTTTCTCTAAATTTTCTTTTCTATTATTCATAGTATCTTCATACTTAGTTAATAAGCCTGAAAAAGAGTCTAAATCATCCAAATATGTTTTTAATTGTGTTCCTAAGCCTTCTTTTTCAGCAACACCTAAAAAAAGTGATTTTAAACCATCTATATTATTTTTAACAGCTTCATTAAATTTTGTAGAATCTATTGATAATAATCCATTTTTACTAATCTCAAATCCAAAATTAAAAATATTTAAAGACTTATTTGTTCCATATGAACTAAAAAGTTTATCTTTTATTCCACTCATCATAGATCTCAAAGTTGACTTATCCTCAATTGAACTATCAGCAGAATATAACTCTTTATCTACCATGTTCATAAGCTCGTTATATTTAGATATAAACTTCTGAAGTAATGGCTCGATTTTAGTAGTATCTGCTTGAATAGAAATACTTGACTTTCCAGTTTCTATGGCAGTTATCTTAAGTCCTCCATCAACAATAATAAGATTTGTTGAAACATTATATTCTATACCATTTACAGTGGCTTTTAAGTTTGACGCTTTTTGAATATTTGCATCAGGGTTTGCATGCCCATCAGTTGTATAGCCTAAAGTGTCACTTGCTCCACCAGCAATTTTTAAAGCATTACTTTTTCCTGATTCAGCACTTTTTATAACTAATCTATATGAATCAACTCCAACTTGTTCAACAGAAGCTGTGAAGTTACTATTTAAGTTTATTTCTTTTGCTAGCTCATCATAAGTTTTTCCAGTAGTGTCAAAAGTATATGTTTTATCATCTAATGTAATAAGTAAATTATCCTTATCAATATTACGGTCTTTGACATCTTTTTTTATAGCATTTGATTGAAAAACATCTCTTTTTGCTAACTGAGTTACTGTTACATTTGTAGTGCCTTTATTTAAAGTGCTCACATCAATTGCATCAAAAACTACTGATTTACCAGAAGCATTTGCTGTTTTTTGATCAAATGCAGTAACTCCTCCTGCAACAAACAAATCAAAAGATTTTATAGTCTCTAGCAACTCATTAGCTTTTGATATTATTTCAGTAATTTTTTCTTTTTCTGTATTCCAATCTTTTAAATTATTTTCAAGAGGTTCTACTGTAGATCTACGTTCTGCAGTCTTTAATTTTTCTATTAATTTATTATTTAATGAAGCTGCCCCTGTTCCTAAACCTAATATTCCTTCGGCCATAATATCCTCCTTTTACCTTATTCCTAAAATAGTCTGCAACATTTTATCAGCTACTGTTATAATTTTTGCATTAGCTGTATATGCTGCTTGAAATTTCATTAAATTAATCATCTCTTTATCAGAATCAACTTTTGTTAACTTATCAAATGTTGATTCTAATGAGTGGCTAACTGCATTTTGTGCTTCATGAAGAAAACCATTATTCTCTTTATCTGAAGATATATTTACTCTGATTTCTTGATAAAATTCTGAAAAAGATCTAGTTGCCCTGCTAGACGCATCTTGTGCAAAACCATCAAACTCTACATCTTTTTTCCATTGCATTTTGCTCATATAATCTAAATCACTTTGCAATAAATCATTTACCGCATTTTGATTAAATTTTAAACTTTTAACATCTGCACCAGAAAACAAGTTAATATGTTTTATTGGTTTTGAACCATTATATTCATCACTTGCAACATGACCATATATGTATTTATCATTTCCTGTTTTTATATATTTATCATACATATCACTTAAAGATCTAGCAAAGTCATCAAGTTTATTTTTATAGCCTACAAGTTTATTATTAACTGCATCTGTGGTTAAATTCTCTATTTGTGCTTTTATTATCCCAGACTTGATATTTATTTTTCTTTCAAAAATTGCAAGGTTTACGTTATTTTTAGCTTCTTTACTTTGATATTTATCTTTAAATACTGTATTTCTAGTAATATCTCCAGAAGTCGGATTTGCTTCAACTATTGAAATTCTACCTTCAAAAGAGTGTTCTTCTCCTTTGATTTTTGATTCAATAAGCAAAAACTTATCAGTACTTGTATGTTCTACTTTATTCCCATTAGCATCTAAAGAATAATTACCATTATAAGCGTGAACACTTGCAGATATGTTTGCATCATGGTTGATTTTATATGCTAAGGCTCTAATATAATTAGTATTGTTAATTATATTATTACCATTTCCTAAATCAACCGGATTTCCATTTGCATCAACAACTGAATCACCCATCTTAACTGATACTTCAAATTCATTATTTAACTTATAAGTAACAATAGCACCAGTTTGTAAACCATTAGAACTACGACCTATTATATTATCAATAACATTATTACTAGCATCCGTTGTTGCAAACCTATCAATTTGAATAGTATCATTTTCAACTATTGTCACATTCCTAACATTTGTATTGTTAATAACAGTAGTACCACCAATTTTTAATTCATATTCACCATTACTTCTATCAACGTCAATATCTACATATTTTGATAGTTCTTTTTCTAATCTATCTCTTTTATCAAGTAAATCATTTGAAGCTATATTATGTTGTCCTAACTGCTGGTTTATAGAACCTATTCTTTTTATAATATTATTGATT
This sequence comes from Halarcobacter sp., assembly GCA_965243765.1. Lineage (GTDB taxonomy): Bacteria > Campylobacterota > Campylobacteria > Campylobacterales > Arcobacteraceae > Halarcobacter. The sequence goes on along the minus strand of CBDEWB010000017.1, from coordinate 207,141 downwards.
TTTACAACATTTTCTTTTAAAGATATTCTTGTTAATTTCTCTTCTTTTTCTATATTAGAGTATAAATTTTTTAAAGAATCAACTAAAATTTTACCTTGATTTTTATATGCAGTTCTAAAGATTTCAGAATTTGGGTTAGAGCGTAGATTTTCAACTGATTGAAAGTATCTGTTTAAATTATTTGAAAAACCACTTGTTTTAGTTTCTTGAAACATTGTTTCAATATTACCAAGTATTGAAGCAACTTTATTTAAATAATTCAATTTTGAGTTTTCATTAATTAAATTATTATATACATATTGAGAGGTTATTCTATAAACCTCATCAGCTTTAACTCCCCCTCCTGTAAATCTTGAACCATTTATATTTAACTCATTTAATTGTACAACTCTTTTTTTATATCCAGGAGTATTTACATTAGCAATATTATTTGAAATATTTTCAACTACTGTTTTTGCAGCGTTAAGACCACTTGCTGCTGTATTTAATAATTTAAGCATATTTACTCCTTTATAATAAATAATTCCTTATTATTACATTACATTTCTTAATTTTAGATTAAAATGGCCAAAATTTCTGTATGATACTTAAACCCCAAGGGATATGCAAAACATCTTGTTCTTCACCATCTTTTTGATACAATATTTTTAAATTTGCAATTTGTGACGAGAATACTGAATTATCAGAAGTTATATCATATGGTCTAATAACTCCACTTAAAAGTAAAGATTGTTTTTGACCATCTATTAACATCTCTTTAAAACCTTTTATTAGGTAGTTACCATTTTGATATGTCTCTTGTATTGTTGCTGATACATTAGTAGAAAAAGTCTCGTTTAATTTACTCTTTACTTTACCATTATTTATACTTGTTGTTGCTGAACCAAAACCTATATTAGTAAAAGGATTAATTGCCTTAACAACTTTTGAACCAAAACCACCAGATCCAGCAGTCACAATTCCCCCTCCTAAACTATTTTTTCTCTTAGCAGAGGTTTCTCTATTATTATTCGTATTAGAAGATAAAGATTCACTAATTTTAACTTGGATGATATCTCCAATTTGTAAATCTTTTTTATCTGCAAATAATGACGGTCCTTTTGTAGAGAATAAAGAACCTTTATGTCTTTTTACAATAGGAACTTTTTTTGGAATTTGAAGTTTTGGTTCATTAAAATCTATATTTTGTTGATTCACACAAGAAATAAATAAAAATGGCAAGACTAAAAATACATAGTTACTTTTTATCATATTTATTCTCGATTATATATTTTAAGTCAATTGCTATTTTAATGTCTTTAATATCTTTTTTAATTAACGCCATACTTCCATACCTGATTTTCAATGCATCTAAATTTGTACCAAGATCAACTACTATAAGCGCTTTGTTAAAGATGATTCTTATGCTATTAACATTTCTTTGATCCATTAAATCAACAGCTGTTTCAATTTCTTTATAAATAATTCGTTCTAACTTCTTACTTTTTTTTAGGTTTTTATTTTTTTTTACCATTTTAAGCTTAATTACGGCATTTTTTTCTTGCTGTTTTGTAAACTCTGCACTCATATGATAGTAATAAACAATAAACATTATAATAACTGCAATAAAAGAAGCAATCTTTATAAAAAATCTCTTTTTATTATTGTTTTTTACCGCAATTATCATTTATTTGATTACAAATGCTGTAAAGAACATCTTTTTAACACTATTTTCGATTATGTCTTCATTCTTAAGTCTTGCTTCGTTAAGAATAATATTAATATCTTCAAGCAATTCTTCTTTTAATAAAGCTTTCCCGCCAACAGTTAGTAACTCTTCAGAAGATCTTGAAGAAATTTGTGCAATAACAGCATCTATAATTTCAGGTCTAAATTCTTCAACAATGGCCTCAATTGTAGGTTCAACACTTTTTAAAGTAAATGATAATTTCATTAACTTTTCGCGACCTTTTGAATTTGTGATATTTAGAACTAAATCATTAATTGAAGTTTTAAACGTCTCTTTCAATGCATCATTTTTTACTATTTTTCTACTTTGTTCTAATGCTGGTTGATCTGATAATACACCTTTTGAATATAAAAAGTATCCTATTCCTCCAACTGCTAACATTAATATTACAATCAAAGCAATGAGAACTATCATTATCCCTTTACTATCACCACTTGATTTTTTTACTTCTTCACTTCCTTCTTCTGCCATAAATACCCTTTATTATAATTTTTCTATTTGATAATTTAATAACATTATTGTCAACGTTGATGCATTTTTTGGATTTAAAAATTTCATCAAAGATGTAACATTACTCTCTTTTAATTTTAAGATTATATCAAAAACATCTTCAATCTTACCTTCTTTTATCATTTGATTAAATATTGAAGCTGCTATCTTTGGTTTCATTTTATTGTAAATTTTTGAAGTTTTACTTTTTATTTCACCTTTTATATCTTTTAAAATTACCAAATTGTTAGAATATAGACCTTTTATATCTTTTTTTTCTTTTTCAATTTTACCTAATAATATATCAAGCTCTTTTTTTCTAGATTGATATTCTTTTTCTTTTTTATTATAAAAAATATTCAACTCTTTTTTTAGTTCTTTTATTTCTATTTTCTGTTTTATAAGAGCTGTACTACTTAATCTATCTTTTTGTGCATTTAATAAAGAAAAAAATAAAATACAACTTAATACTATTTTTAACAAAAAATATCCTTTTTATCTATTTATATATTTACTTTGCATATATTCATTAGATGCTTCTTCTTCTGCCATTAAAAGACGTTTTATCTTTTCTTGGTTTTCTTCTTCAAGTATATAAGAGTATTGTTCACTCTGCTTTTGTAACTCTATTATCTCTTTTATAATAAGATCTAATTCTATATTTAGACTATTTAATTCTAGTTTTAACTTAGAAATATGCATCTTCATGGTATTTTTATGTATTGCTAAAACTGCAAAATCAGAAATAGCACCATATTTTTGAACACTTGTTGTACTAATTTTATTTTCAGTTAATATGATTTCACTATCGATATTATTAATTTTAGAAAGAAGTTGACCTTTTTGCATCATCTTTTGGTCCGTTTGAGTTTTCTTTAGTTTGTATAGTTTTTTAATCATAACTATTGTCCAAATATCAAAATCATATCCCACAAATTTCTTGTATAGCCTTCAATATTATCTCCAATCCACGGCAAAGAGATTAATATAAAAATAGATACAAAGACCACTTTTGGCACAAAAGTTAAAGAAGCATCAGAAACTTGAGTTACTGCTTGAAAAATTGATATTATTAAACCAATTATCATACTTACCATTAAAGATGGCAATCCTAATAACAAAATAATTTTTACTGTATTTTCAGCAATGGCAATCAAATCCATACTAATTTTTTACTTTTACAGTTATCTCCAATGTCTTATTATTAAGCAATTGTGAAATTAATTTAGCAATGTCATCTACATTTGAACTATCCATATCAATATTTTTTGTTGAATTATCGCAAGCAGATATAATGGACTGCTTTATAGATTCTTTTTCAATTATATTATCATTCATTCCATCTAATGCTGTCATTATTTCATTCTCATCTAAGCTATTAAATTCTGAAAAGTCATCCGCCATATTATCTCCTCGAACAGGTTCATCTATTATCATCTCTACTTTTTCTTCAATATTATCTAAATTTTTATCAAAATACAAATCTTCATTATAATCATCATGTAAACTATTTTGTATATTCCCAACAATTTCCAAACTACTATGTTCATCTTTCGTATTTAAAAACTCTGAATCATCTTTTTCTAAATCTCTGTGAGAAAGTAGACTACCTAACTCAGAATCAAGTTCAATATAAGCATCTTCTACTATTTCAACAATAGACTCCTGAATATCATTTGACTCATTTTCTAAAATCACTGACTCAAGTTTTTTAATAATATGTTTAGATAATTCATCCATAGAATCAACTGAAATATCTCCAATTCCATGATCCAACAAATACTCTTGCTTAATTCCATCTTTAGGTTTGAAGAATTTAATTTTTTCTTGTAAGGTATTTTTTCTGATTATTTTAGAATCATCTATTAAATAGATATTATCAGGATTGTCAGCAATTGCATCTTTTAATTGATTCAGTGTTTTTAAATCTATAATTTCATCATGCGCATTTAATCTAAATTTAATATTAGAATGATTCAAAACATAATGAATCTCTCTTTTAAAACTATCAGTTCCATAAATATATATAATCAAAAGATAACCCTAAAATTATTTTTTATAAATTATACCTTTTTTTTATAAAATTTTAGATAAAATGTTTATTATTATGCATAAGGTGTCATATTGAGAATTTTTATACTACTATTTTTTATATTTTATTCAATTTATGCTCAAACAATAAAAGATATATCTAATATTGTTGGAATTAGAGATAACCAATTAATTGGTTATGGTTTAGTTGTAGGACTTTCAGGAACTGGTGATAAATCGAAGTTTACTATGCAATCTTTGCAAAATTTACTTAGAAACTCTTATATAAAAATACCTACATCATCAATAAAATCAAAAAATATTGCTGCTGTTATGGTTACTGCAAAATTACCTGCCTTTTCAAGACAAGGTGATAAAATCAAAATCAAAATTTCTGCTATTGGAGATTCTAAATCTATTAATTATGGACAACTTCTTTTGACTCAATTAAAAGCTGTTGACGGAAAAGTTTATGCACTTGCTCAAGGCACGATTATTTCAAATTCCAAAAATTTAACAACTGGTTTTATTTATGAGGGAGCTACAATTGAAAATGAGATTAATTACTCACTTCAAAATGAAGATTCAATCAAACTGAGTCTATTTAAAAATGATGCCAAACAAGCTTATTTAATTCAAAAGAAAATAAATGAATATTTTGGGATATCTATTGCAATGGCAATGGACACAAGAACCATAGAAATTAAAAAACCTATAAATATCTCTATTGTAAAATTTATTTCTGATATTCAAAATATAGAAGTTGATTCTAGTTTTAAAAAAAGAATCATTATAGATATGGACCTAGAAACAATTATTGCAGGTGCAGATATCCCAATTGGTCCAGTCACAGTTGCTAGCAATAATTTTACGATTAGAATTAAAAAATTTTCTTTAAACAGCCTAGAATGGGAAAATAAATTACTTAATAAAGGTAAAGACATAGGAGATGATGTCAAACTAGATAATAAACCAGTTGCTATTAATATTGACAATATGCTACTTAATAGTAAAAATACTCCGACAATTTCAGACTTAGTTCGAGCTATGAAAGTTATGAAACTTCCTATTACTGATATTATTGATACTATAAAAATGATAAAGAAATTAGGTGCAATTAACGTTGAACTTGAAATAAGAGGATAAAATGGCTGAATTTTTAAGTCAAGATGAAATTGATGCACTATTAAATATCGCAGAATCAAAGGAAGAGATTAATGATGTAACCAAAAAACAGATTATATCAAAAGAAAAAAACTACTCTATTTATGATTTTAAAAAACCTAATAGAATATCAAGTGAACAATTTAAAGCTTTTTCAACTCTTCATGATAAGATGTTAAGAGATTTAATAACTGATTTATCTGCCATGCTTCGAAAAATTGTTGATATTAAGTTATACTCAATTGAACAAATGACATATGGTGAATTTATTCTTTCAATTCCTCAATTAACTTCACTTAATACCCTTTCAATAAAACCACTAGAAGGAAGAATCGTAATTGAGTGTAACCCTGGAATTTCACATAAAATAATTGCAGAACTTCTTGGAAGTGGAGCTATTGCTGCAAGTGATAATCTTGATCGAGAATTAACAGAAATTGAAGTTGAGATTCTTGATCACTTTTATCAAATGTTTGTAAAACATATGTATAAGTCTTGGGATGAGATTAGTACACTTAATTTTAAAATAGAATCAAGAGATACAAATGCAAATGCAATTCAAATTATTTCAGACCATGAAATTGTATTATTAGTAGTTCTAGAACTTACAATAGATGAAGAGTCTGGTTTTCTATCAATTTGTTACCCTATTTCATATATCGAGCCACTTTTAAATAAAATTGTTGAAAAAATGTTTAACGAAGGTAAAAATCAAAAGGTAAGTCGAAATAAAGATATTACAACTTTAATTTCAGGAGCAAGAATGAATATTGAAGCAATAATGGCAGAAACTGAACTTACAGTATCTGAACTTTTAAATTTAAAAAAAGATGATATTATTGTTTTTAATAAAAATGCTACTTCATCTTCTTCAAAAATATATATTAATCATACAGAGAAATTTTTAGGAGTATCTGGAATTTCTAATAATAGAAAAGCTATTCAAATAAAATCAAACGTAGATCATGAAAAACAAGAAACTTTAGAAATACTTAGAATAATGAGAGAAGATAGAATTAAAAAATCAAAAGAAGCAAATGTAAATATTAAAAGATTTTTAAAAGACAGAAATAAATAAAAAATCTCTATCTTTTAATACTTAATCTTCAATACTCCAAGTAATAGTTTCCCCTGCGTACATAGGAACTACATTTTCATTTTTATATTCATAAATAAAAGGTACTATAAAGTCTTCTTTAACTAATTTAATAGTTTTAACTTTAGGTTTTATATTATAAATTTTTTGGGCAGTTAAACTTACAAAAGTATTTAAATTATCCAAACAGTTATGTTCTTCAAAAAGTTGGGTTAACACTTGTAAAGCTATAGGCGAAGTAAAAATACCAGCAGCACAACCACAATTCTCTTTTTTATGTTTTGGGTGAGGAGCAGAATCACTTCCAAACATTAATTTTGGATGAGCTTTTAAAGCTGCTTTTAAAAGTGCTTTTCTATCTCTTGGTCTTTTTGCAATTGGTTTACAAAACAGATGAGGCTGTAACATTCCACCAGCTACATCATCTAAAGTAATAAGTAAATGGTGTACAGTCACACTCGCATATAAATTATCATATTTATCTAATAATTCAATTGCATCTTTAGTTGTAATATGTTCCATAATAATTTTTAAATCAGGGAAAGCTTTAGCAATAGTTTCGTAAATTGGCATAAACTCAGCTTCTCTATCCATAACAAAACCATTCGTTTCACCATGAATACATAAAGGAATTCCAAGTTTGCTCATTGATTCTAAAGTTGGTCTTAAAACTTCAAGATTCATTGAAGATACACCTGTTCCAGAATTTGTAGTAATACCAGCAGGATAAAGTTTAAGTGCAATAATCTCATCTTTAATATCTTCTAAAAAAGAGTACGAATAATCATTTTGAAAAAATAGTGTTATATATGCTTCAAACTCATCATTAATACAGGCTTGTTTAATTCTTTGTTTGTATGATAATAAAGCTTTTTTACTTGTAATTGGAGGAATAAGATTTGGCATTACTAAGGCACCAGAAAAAGTTTTTGAAGTTAGAGGACCTACTAGCTTTAGCATATCATCATCACGTAAGTGAAGATGCATATCTAAAGCTGAATTTATAACAAAATTTTGCATATTAAATTGCTTCCTCGTCTTCTTCCCCTGTTCTAATTCTTATAATTCTTTCAATTGGAGAAACAAAAATTTTACCATCACCAATTTTACCAGTTTTTGCAGAATCAATAATTATTTTGATTGTAGAATCAACATCAGCTTCAGTAACAACCAATTCTAATTTAATTTTTGGTAAAAAATCAACAACATACTCTGCACCTCTATATAACTCAGAATGCCCTTGTTGCCTTCCATAACCTTTTACATCTGAAACTGTCATACCTGTAATCCCAGCTTCTGTTAAAGCATCTTTTACATCTTCTAATTTAAACGGTTTAATAACTGCTTCTATTTTTTTCAATTTTTATCCTTTTTAATTAAAGCTATTCTAGCATAATATAATTTTAAGTAATAATTTATTTAAATTAAATTATTTTAAAATGCTCTTTTAAATTCTGGGTATGCTTCTAATCCACACTCTTCTACATCTAACCCTTGCATTTCTTCATCTTTATGCGCTCTTAATGGTGTAATTGTATTAATTAAAAATAAAAACACATACGAAATCGTAAAAACAAAAAGTGCTACAACAACTATACCTTTTACTTGCCCCAATAATGTTATCGTATCTCCATTAGAAGCAAAAATACCTACAGCCAGTGTTCCCCAAATACCATTTAATAAATGAACTGATAAAGCACCAACGGGATCATCAAGTTTTAATTTATCAAAAAATGATACTCCAAAAACTACTATAATACCACCAATTGCTCCAATTAAAATTGGAGTATAAATATCATATAAATCTGGGCCTGCGGTGATTGAAACTAAACCACCTAAAGCTCCATTCAAAACCATAGTAATATCTAGTTTTTTATATTTAAAATACATAAAAAGTCCTACAGTTATTGCTCCTACTAGACCTGCTGTATTTGTATTTAAAATTGTAAGAGCAACTGTATCAGCAGCTTCTTTTGAAGAAATTGAACCAACAGAACCACCATTAAACCCAAACCAACCAATCCATAAAAGAAAAGCACCTAAAGTAACTAAAGGAATATTTGAAGCAGGGATTACTTTAATCCCACCTGTTTTAGTATATCTACTATGTCTGCTTCCTATAATTATAATTGCAGCTAACAAAGCCCAGCCACCAGTAGAATGAATTACAGTTGATCCAGCTAAATCATACATTGATAGATTCAAAAAAGTCTCAGAGAGCATATTTTTCCCCCAAGTCCAGTTTACAACTATAGGATAAATGATTCCTCCCATAATTACAGTAAAACATGCCAAAGGTAAGATTCTAGCTCTTTCACTAACTCCACCTGACATGATATTAATTACCTTACCAACAAAAGCCATTTGAAATAAAAGCGCTGCCCATTTTGACATGGTATCACTTCCAAAATCTCCAAACGCAATTGAGTAGCCAATTAATAAAAATGATAAAGATGCAACTGCATATATCATTGTATTTATCATTAAAACTGCTGAAACATTTTTTGTTCGCACAATTCCTGCTTCAAGCATAGCAAAGCCAGGCACCATAAAGATAATTAATGTCATTGAAAATAGTGCAAAGAATGTATCAAGTACATAACTAACTGATTCTAGTTCCATATTATAACCCTTTTATTTTTTAATTAAAAGTATTATATATATTTTTAAAGATTTAAGATAGTACTCACTTGTATATTTAATATACAAATAGATAGATTTTACAATACAGGAGATAAAATCTCCTGTATGTTTCAAAGTTTTATACGGCTTCGCTTCCTCTTTGTTCGGTTCTAATTCTAATTACTTCTTCAATAGATGTAACAAAAATCTTTCCATCACCAATTTTGCCAGTTTTTGCAGCAGATACAATAATATTAACAGTAGAATCAACATCATCATCATTTACTATAATTTCAATTTTAATTTTAGCTAAAAAATCAACAATATACTCTGCACCTCTATATAACTCAGAATGCCCTTGTTGTCTTCCATAACCTTTTACATCTGAAACTGTCATTCCTATAATTCCACTCTCAACTAAGGCATCTTTTACCTCTTCAAGTTTAAAAGGTTTTATAATTGCTTCAATTTTTTTCATAATTTTTCCTCTTATAATTTATTTATTAAGCTTTCTTAAATTCAGGATAACACTCTAATCCTGTTTCATGAATATCAAGACCAGTTATTTCTGTCTCTTCATCAACTCTAATTCCAACAAGTAAATCTAAAATTTTCCAAACTATAAAAGAAGCTGTGAAAACAAAAGCACCAATTACAACAATACCTTTTAGTTGTGCTAAAATTGTAACTTCAGGATTAAAAATACCAACAGCTAAAGTTCCCCAAATACCAGCAACTAAATGTACACTTAAAGCACCTACAGGATCATCAATTCTTAACTTATCCCATAAAGGAACAGCAAATACAACTAAAGCACCACCAACTATACCTTCAATAAAAGAAACAGTCATTCCTAAATCAGGGCCAGCAGTTACAGATACTAAACCAGCTAAAGCACCATTTAAAACCATTGTTAAATCAACTTTTTTATATAAAAATTGAGTTAATATTGCGGCCATTACAGCACCTGCACAAGCAGCCATATTAGTATCTACTAAAACTAAAGCAATAGCATCAATATCAGATTTAGAACCCATCGCTAATTGACTTCCTCCATTAAAACCAAACCATCCCATCCATAAGATAAATGTTCCTAAAGTTGCTAACGTTAAGTTAGAACCTGGAATTGGTTTAATGTTTCCATCTTTTGTATATTTGCCTTTTCTAGCTCCTAAGATAAGTACACCAGCTAACGCAGCCCAACCACCAACACTATGAACAATTGTTGAACCAGCAAAATCAGAAAAACCATCAAGAACTCCGCCTAAATTAGTTCCACCCCAAGTCCAATGACCTTGAATTGGATAAATCACAGCTGATAAAAATACAACAAATATTAAAAATGGCCATAATTTCATTCTCTCTGCAATTGTTCCAGAAATTACTGAAGCAGAAGTTGCTACAAACATAACTTGAAAAAAGAAATCTGCAGCTACTGGATATGAAGCATCAGCTGATGTTTGCATACTAATTGTTGAAAAGCTTCCCATAAAAGATGAACCATCTCCATACATTAAGTTATAACCAACAAAATAATACATAATACAAGAGATAGCAAAAAGTGCCATATTTTTTGTTAATACTGTTGCATTATTCTTTGATCTTGTTAATCCAGCTTCAAGCATTGCAAAACCTGCAGCCATCCACATTACTAAAATACCCGAAAATACAAATAAAAATCCATCTAATATATATTTCACGTCATTAAAATTTTCCATATTTTTCCTTTAAAAAATAATTATGTCGAAATCTTATCAGATAAATTTATAAATTGAACATTTTAATTGTATATATTATATACACAATATTAGGAAAGTTATCTTTCTTATATATAAATATATTACACATAATATATTTATCAGAGTGTTAATCTTTTGCAAAATGTATATTCTTTATACATTTGTTTTATTGACTATATGTTATAATAGTTTTATATAGGAGTTCTTACATGGAAAATTATATAGCAATATCGAAAAACTCTAAAGAGATTTTAAACTCAGCACAACTTTTACAAAGTGTCAAAGTAAATGCTCTAATCTCTGGGGAACCTGGGGTTGGAAAGAAATCACTTTCAAAATATATAGTACCAGAAGCTATGATATTTAAAGCTAAAAACTTACAACAAGATATTGTTGATAATATAATAAATTTAAAAAATTGTTCAATTATTATTGATAAAATAGAAAATATTACAAATATAGATATGCTGATAACTTGGATTAATAAAAATAGCATTAGAGTAATTGCGACTACATTAAAAAGTGAACTCAACTCAAAGTTAAATGAATTATTTACTATTACTATAGAACTACCAAATTTAAAACAAAGAAAAGAAGATGTAAAAGCATTAACAATAAAATTTTCAAAAGAAGCAGCTTCTACTCTAAATTTAGAACAAATTATTACTTCAAATTTAATGATAAATATATCAAATAATGCCGATAGTCTAAGAAAATCTATCTATTTTTCATATCTTTTTGAAACTATTGGAGAAGATGAAATTTTAATGTTTATTGAAAATTACATATATGCAAATATGCAAGGAGAAAACTCTTACAAAGATTTTTTATATCTTCTTGAAGTACCTATATTAAAAGCAGCCAATAGAAAATATAAGTCTCAAGTACAAATGGCAAAACATTTAGGACTAAATAGAATAACACTTAGAAAAAAAATAGAAACACATAAAGAGTTTTTAAATGACTGAATTAAATATAAAAATCGAAGAGCTCATTTCTTTAAATGCACCTAATTTTGAAATATCAAAAGTTTTTAGAAACTATTTTAAACTATATGTAAATTCAATTGATATAATACTTGAAACAATTGGAGGAAAAGATTTTTTTGTAAAACATACAAAACATACAGATAAGTTTATAATACTATTATATAAATACATTTTACGAAAACATTTTGGAAATTATCAACCTATGAGTACTTCTATTCCTATTACACTAATTGCACTTGGAAGTTATGGGCGTGAGCAATTATGTATATATTCTGATGTTGATTTAATGATTTTATATGAAGATATTCAAGGCTATAATGTAAAAAAAATTATGGAAGAACTTATAACCCTTGCTTGGGATTGTGGCTTAAAATTGGGTTCAAGAGTTCATGAATTAAAAGAGATAGAAGAAGAAGTAAAAGAAGATATTACAATCAAGTCCTCTATTTTAGAATCAAGAATTATTTATGGTTCAAAATATCTTTGGTTTGCATATCAAAATGTTTTACAAAAAATTAGAAAAACAAAACAGAAAGATTTCGTCTTGGAAAAACTTGAAGAACATAAAAAAAGACTTATCAAATATCCTTTAAAAATGGAACCAAATATAAAAGATGGTTATGGAGGTATGAGAGAATCAAATATGATTTTTTGGATGGCGACTGTTATTTTTGGAGTATCTGATATTAAACAGTTAATTGGAAAAGAGTTTAGTGAAGAAGAGTATAGAAAATATAGATTTTCATTGGAATATATTTTTAAAGTAAGAAACTATTTGCACAATATTGCAAAGAAAAAACTAGATACCGTAAACTTTGATATACTTCCAGAACTAAGTTCAAAACTAGGGTTCGCTCACAAACCAAGAAAAACAAAAGAGTATCAATGCATGACAAAGATTTTAGAATCTTTACATAATATTCACTTTTTTGCAAGTGTAATGGTAAAAAAATTTACTAGACAAATTACTTTTGAGCAAAAAAATATAACAAAATTAAAAAAATACAGATTAAAAAAGAATTTATATTTAATTGAAGATAAATTATATACATCTTTTAATGCAAAACCAAAAACTTTAAATAACTTATTAAAAGAATTAATAGAACTTCCAAGTGAGATTAAATTTTTTGATAGATCATATATTTATTATGCAAGTAAAACAAAACTAGCAAGTAAACAAACAATAGAACTTAAAAAAACTATTAAAATCTTACTTTATAGGAAAAACTTGTATCCTATTATAAAATTTTTATATAACTCTGAGCTTTTTAAAGCAATATTACCTATAACAAAAAAAATAATTCATCAGCCACAATTTGATGGATATCATCAACATCCAGTAGATCTACATTCAATTAAAACACTAAAAAAAGTTGAAAACATACAAGACTCTTATATAAATAATATTTATGAAAGCTTAGAAGAAAAAGAAAAAACTTTAGTAAAATTAGTTGCACTTTTTCATGATATTGGGAAAGGCAGATTAATTGATCACCATATTGCAGGGGAAAAACTATTTAAACATATGGCAGTATCTTTTGGTTTTGAAGAAGATTATATAAAAAAAGGAACTTTACTTATAAGATATCATAACATGATGAGTAAAGTTGCTTCAAATGAAGATATCTACTCACAAAAAGTAATACTTGCATTTACAGCATTAGTACAAAATGAACTTAATTTAAAAATACTATTTGTAGTAACTTATGCAGATATCTCAGCCGTAGGAAAAAATGTTTATAAAAGCTCAACTGCATCATTATTAAAAGCTTTATATCTTCAATCATTACCAGCTTTTGATAATATTGAACTTTTAAATGAAAATTCTCGAAGAATTGCAAAACAAAATACAATTAAAAATCTAAAAAGATATAAAGAACTTCCTAATATAATAAAAAAGAAAATAATGTATATATCATCTAACCAAATTTTCTTACAGCTTAAAGCTGATGATATTTTGGATATTGCAATTAAAGCAAAAGATGTAAATAATTATATTTATAGAATAGAAAATAATACACATTTAACAATTAGGATTATAAGAAAATCTTCTTTAAATTTAGGATACTTATTAGGAAAACTTGAGTTCTTAAATATCAACTCTATGAATATTTTTAAACTATATGATGATAAAAAAGCTTTTTATATCTCATTTTCAGAAAAAGTTGATGATGAAGATATATATTATATAGAAGAGATAATCAAAAGTTCTTTTGATATGACAAAAAAAACTAAACTCCGTATACCTATAATAAAAAAAGAAGAGGTAGAAGTAGATTGTAATCATGCAACTTATCTAGCTTCAATGTATGTTGTAACAAAAGATCAAAAAGGCTTATTTGCATATATTGCAAAAATATTTGATGACTTTAATGTAGAAATTGAAAGTGCAAAACTACACACAAGTAAAGGAAAAGCGAAAGAACTTTTTCTAATTGAAAAAAATGGTAACTTTTGTGCAAACCAAGATAAGATTTTAGATTTACTTTGTATAAATGAGGGTTAGGCTTTTCTAAAGTTTATTTTAAATCTTTTAACTGTATATTTCATTACTAGTGTTTTGCCTTTAGGTGCATATCCTTTAATAATTGAAAGCAACGATACACAAGCAGTCTCATCTGCTAATACACAATATATTACATTAAAAAAAATAACTTAAATATTAACTTACAGATTTACTCTCCTGAATTTAATTTAGAACTAATAGAATCTTTAAATGATTTTAATTTTTCAAATGAGTTTAATGAAATAAAACACATTATTTCTTCAATTTCTAAAAATAAATTTAATGAAATAAAACACATTATTTCTTCAATTTCTAAAAATAAATTTTATGAAGATAAAAATATTAAAATAAAAGTTTCAATAGGTGATGCAAGAGAGTATATAAAAGCTCTAAAAAAATATAGATATCGTATATCAAGTTATTTCATTGATTAGTAGTTCTTCAATTATTGAGCGACTTGCAAAAGAACAACTTCTCCTTTCAAATTTAAAGTTTTTAAAATAGACTAATTAAACACGATTGTAATGTGGATATGCCAATATCTACATTAGGTAAATCCAACCAAATTCACAAACCTAACTAAGCAAATATTAAAAATAAGATTATTTACCTAAGTTCCCAAGGACTGGTTAAGTATATATATTAAAATAATCTTTAATTTAATATTAATAAGTACTTACCAAATACAAGAACTAAAGTAAACTAATTTTACAAATTAGTACAAATAGACCTCTTGCAAATATAAAAATTGGTTTCAAAATTTAAGAGTACATTGTTGAGCACTGATTGTTACGAGGGCAAGGAGGGATACCTTGTAAGTAAGAGCAGTTTGTGTATTGACTTTTGTAAATGTACTTGTTGTTTCCAGTTAAAAGATCCTTATTTGCTCTAAAGAAAAAAACAGTATTAAATTTGTCTATAAACAAATGTTTATAAATTTAAAACAAAGGAAAACAATGAAAAAACAATATATTTTAAACCTAATAAAAAATAAAATTATGGAAAAAAGTAATATCGGAAGAAATAACCCTGAAGCTGTTTGAATTTCATGAGCTTGAGCTGAAATTAATTCTTCATTAAGTTCTGTTATAAATGTTTTTAGTGATAAATTAATAAAAATTTATTTATTTGAGGTATGGCTATTGGGGCTACTTGATGTGCTAGTAATGGTAATAATTTAAAAACTAATAATGGTTTTGATAATGATCTTTCAAGTGTTCCAGAAAATATAGAAATGTGATTAAAAATGCCTGAGTGATTTTCAACCACAATACATGGTATAAATTCAAATAATGGATGAGAATCTTATTCTTGAGCTTGAATTATAGCAAGATGAGATAATTTTTTGTTAGATTTAGAAAAATGAAGAGATTATGAAAAATTTGCATGAGTTTGAAAAATTGATTTAGGGGATACTCCTGCATATCTTAAATGATGAGTTGGGTATTTAAATAGAGATTTTACTTTAAATAATAGGACTGAGAGTCTTGTTCAAAAATCGTATTGAGTTGCTATTGGTTGATGAAGTAAAACTACTAATTTTGAATTATGAGGAATTGTAAATAAAATGGATTCAGTAGATTTTGGTTCTGATGCTGATTATAAGTATTTAGTAAATCCATGAGATGTTAAAACACATTATGCTGAAGTAATCCATAGAATAACTACTGAACTTGGTCAATTTGATTTTGCTGCTGCATATAAAACATCTATACTTAATGGTAAAAATTATAATTGAGCAGATGTTAGAGCTACTTATTTGCAAAAATCACTCCCAAAAAGACACCATATCACTTTCTAAAAAGACACCGTATCACTTTTTATCTGGACACTTTTAATAAAAAAGTGATAGGAAAGTTTAAATTAAGTTTATTTGCTGGATTAAAACTAATTTAAGTTTGAGATATTCTCCATATTAAACTACACTTCTAAAAATATTAGGAGTGTATCAATGAGGAGAGTTTTAATGAAACAGATTAAAGAGATACTAAAATTAAAGTATCAAATGGATTTCTCATATAGGAGAATAGCAAAGAGTCTTGGTGTATCTAGATCTGCTGCAGCTGAATATTGTAGAAGATTTGAGATATTACCAGATAAACTGGAAGATTTTTTATTGCATGATGAAGATATTATGTATAAAATGCTTTTCCCTGAACAAACTATATTACACAGGCAATCTTTAAGACCTAAACCTGATGTTGAATATATTGATAAAGAAATTCGTAAAAAAGGTGTTACATATCTATTGTTATGGCAAGAGTATAAAGAGCAGAATCCTGATGGTTATGGATACACTCAATTTAAAACTTATTATCATAAATATAAAAAGAAATTAAACCCATCAATGAGACAAATACACTTAAATGGTGAAAAATTATTTGTAGATTATAGTGGTGTTACTGTTCCTATTTATAATAGTAAAACAGGAGTTATTTCAAAAGCTCAAATATTTGTAGCAGTATTAGGAGCATCAGGTTATACATATGTAGATGCAACACCTAGTCAAAAGCAAGAATACTTTATAAAGTCGCACACAAAAGCTTTTAACTTCTTTGGAGGAGTACCTAAAATATTAGTACCAGATAACCTAAAAAGTGCAGTTATTTCAAATAATAAAGATGGGATTGTTTTAAATGAAAGTTATAAAGCAATGGCAAATCATTATGGGTGTGTAATTGAACCAGCAAGACCATATAAACCAAAAGATAAAGCAAAAGCAGAACAAGGAGTTCAAGCAATTCAAAGATGGATATTAGCCGTTCTTCGGCATAGAAAATTCTTTGATGTTGAAGAACTTAATGATGC
Source organism: Halarcobacter sp. (assembly GCA_965243765.1). Lineage (GTDB taxonomy): Bacteria > Campylobacterota > Campylobacteria > Campylobacterales > Arcobacteraceae > Halarcobacter. The sequence continues at coordinate 189,968 of CBDEWB010000017.1, read as the reverse complement.
TATATCTCCATTGCTTGATATTTATAACTCTAAGGTTATGAAACGATTAAAGAAAAGTAGAGATACTTTATTTAAAGAGTTAGATGAACCATACTTGCAACCACTAGCAGCTAATCAATATATTTATAAAGAGTTTAAAATAGCAACTGTAAATATAGATTATCATATAGAGCTTCAAAGTGCTAGATACTCAGTAACATTTAAATATTTAGGAGAAAAAGTAGAGGTAAGATACTCAACATCTACAGTTGAGATTTATCATAAATCAAAGCTAATTGCCACACATCCAAGATATTATTATAGTGAATATTCAACTATTAAAGAGCACCAACCTGAAAATCATCAATATCAAGATGCGAAGTTTAATCCTGGAAGATATTTAAACTGGGCAAAAAGTATAGGGGTTCAAACTGTAGAGTTTACAAAGATGAAATTAGAACAAGAGCAATTTCCATCATATGCATACAGAAAACTAAATGCCATTCTTTCATTGGCAAAACAATATGAAAAATATGAAGTTGATTTAGCTTTAGGATATGCAATGAGTATTAATGCCACTACAGTTGCATCTATAAAATCAATATTATCAAAAAAGCTTTATTATAAAAAGCCTGCTAATAATATTATAAATATAGCACAAAATAACCACAGTAATATTCGTGGTAATACAGAATATAAATAAAAAGGATAGAAAAAAATGAACCAAGAAACAGTAACAAATAAAATGAGTGAATTAAAATTAGAAGGCTTTAAAACAGCATACTTACGACAAATTGAAGATAGAAATTATGATAAATTATCATTTAATGAGAAACTCTATAACCTACTTGAATCCCAAGAGATACATCAGCACAACAGAAGGATTAAACTTAATTTTAATATATCAAAAATAAAAGATAAGCAAGCAACTTTAGAAGATTTAGTTTATAAGCAAACAAGAGGTTTAAATAAAGAACAAATTTTAGGATTAGCAAATATGGACTTTATAAGAAATTATCAAAATATTATCATTACAGGTAAAACAGGAACTGGTAAATCTTATCTCGCACAAGCACTAGCTAATCGTTCTATCATGGATGGATTTAAAGCTTATTATATTAGAGTTCCTACAATACTTGAAGATATATCAATCGCAAGAGCAGATGGAACATATACAAATTTCCTACGAAAACTTAGCAAATATAGTATTCTTATTTTAGATGACTTTGGAATAAATCCATTATCAGCTGATGATGCTACAAATTTATTAGAAATTATAGAAAGTAGAGTTGACTTATCATCAATAATTCTCACCTCTGAACTTCCTGTATCACAGTGGTATGATTATTTAAATAATGATACTGTTGCTGATGCAATATTAGATAGGATTGTACATTCTTCACATAGAGTTGAACTAAAAGGTACATCAATGAGAAAAATTATGTCAAAAATAAATTAACACTTGGACACTTTATGCTAAAATGTTGTTAGAGAATATTTCAAATTTGTAAGTGTCCAAGTGTTTGTGATACGGTGTCTTTGTTGAGTGATATTTGTAACTTATTATCCAAATAATGATTTAGCTTTTACTGGTTGATATGATAGTAGGGATAGAATTGATGATTCTTTGGTAGTAAAAGCTGGTATACAATATAGATGGTGAGGTAAAAAATCTGATAGTGGTTGGAGTCCTTTTGTTAGAGGAACATATAATTCTCAAAATGGTTCATATTGAGCATTAGAATATAGACAATGAATTGCAAGCACTCCTTTAAATATGAAAGATACTTTTGAAGAAGCTATTGCTACTAATAGTTTTGAAGCACAAAGATTAGCTCCTGATAGTTTTGTTACTAAGACTGAAATAGAAAAACCAGACACACAAGCACCAGAGGTGGTTCCTCCTACAACTCCAAATACTGCTCCAGTAGCAATTAATTGAAGCACTGATTGATGAACTAATTCTTCAAAAACATTTTCTATGGCTGATGTTATTTCTGATAATGAAGATGCGGATAATGCATTAACTATAGTAATTACTCAACAACCTTGAGGTTGAAGCTTATCTATAAATTGAACTAATGCTACTTATCAAATGTTTTTATGAAACTCTTGAAATTCTTATTTCTTATTTAAAGTAAGAGATTCTGAAGGTTTATTAAGTGAAGAAAAAAGATTTGATTTAGTAGATTTTGATAATTGATAAACTAAAAAAAGACTTTAAAAAGTCTTTTTTATTATATAGTTTTTGACCAATTTTTATCATTTAGAATTTCCAACAATCATTCTCTTTTTGCACATACTACATCAAGAGTTTTACATTTTCTATATTTATGTCCGTACCACTTTTTTTCAGTTTTATAAAAATCAAATGGACATTGACTACAACCTGTTCAAGAATAAGTTATAGCTTTTGAAATATTAATACATTATACTACCCCAATATGTCAAGACAACTTTCTATAAAACCTAATTCCCACTATCAACTGTAACTTTATGCCACAATTTCATCTAATTTATTATAATTTACATCATTTATTTTCATACTATGAAAGTATACATTCATAGGTTTTTTATAATTTAAAGTTTGATGAAATCTTCTATAATTATAAAACTCCATATAATCTGTAACATCATTTTTCAATGTTGATATTTTGAAATATTCATTAAGATATATCTTTTCCACCTTTGCACTTCTCCAAAATCTTTCTATACATATATTATCTGTTGCTCTTCCTTTTCCATCCATTGAAATAATAATATTATTATCCTTTAATGTTTGAGTATGAATATAAGAGGTATATTGACTACCTTGATCGGTATTAAATATTTCTGGTTTTCCATATTTGGATAAGGCTTCATTTAGCACACCCATGACTAAGTCAGTATCCATTGTATTAGATATTCTCCATGATAATATGGCTTTAGAATACCAATCAATAATAGCTGCCATATAGACCATTCCCCCTTTTATTTTAATGTATGTTATATCAGTACTCCATACTTGATTTGCTCTTACTATATCAAGACCTCTAATTTTATATGAATGTTTAGGATGTTGTTTATCAGCCCAAGAAGTATTTGGTGGACGTACAGCTAGTACAGCTCTTAAACTTAACTGTTTACGATATTGGCGTACTGTATTGATACAGACATTGTATCCACGTTCTAATAACTCTTTGTGTACTTTAATATAACCATAACATGGTATATCTACAAATATTTTAACTATCTCATTTTTAATATCTTGTTTTATAGGATTTACCATAGGTACATAAAATAAATTACTTCTATTATAATTAAGTAGTTTACATTGTTTTACAACTGAAATTATTTTACTATCTGTTTTATCTGCCAACTCTTTTTTATAGCTAGAGTCCAAGCTCTTTAACTTTCCCACAGCCCACTCATTCTCTACAGTTAATTGACCTACTACTTTTGCATATTCATCAAGTTTTGCTTGTAATTTTATATTTTCTTCTTTATATTCTTTAACTGCTTTAGCAGGTTCCATTGCAACTACTGCATTATTTAAAAATATCTTTTTCCAGTTTTGCAAATTCTTCGGTGTTATATTATTTTTACTTGCAATTTGTGTTAATGTTTTGTCTTCTTTTAAAAGCTCTAGTACTAATCTTGTTTTGAATTCAGCACTATAAACTGTTCTTGTTCTGCTCATATTATTATCCTTTATTTTTATTGTTTAATTTTACTATTTTAAGAATTAAACTTTAGAAAAAATTGTTTGTTTTTTTTGGGGTAGTATACATTTACTATTTATACAAAATTCTATTTCATTTGTTTTTTCTGTTTTTTTAATATTAATTGTATCATTTTTATTAATGTAAAAGTTTTTTCTGTTAGAGGGATTATTTTTATCTTTTAAATATATTTTAGGAGTATTATTTACATAAATTTCAATTTTATCATGAGATATATAAAATTCTTTTGAAAATGAATTTGTTGGAATATTATTAATTTTAATTGTAGATTCACAACTTAATCCATTCATTGTTCAATTTAAGTTTCAAATTTTACAATCTATAGAATCTTTTACACAAATTCAATTATTATTTGTAAAACCATTTTTACATTTTTGAATTGTAGGGTTTATACAAGCTGTAAACTTATATGAATTCTTTTCTTTTCAGTCTGTATTTTCCCATTTTCAGTCGTTACAATGAAATTCTTTTTTCTTATCATCACATTTATTTCAAGAATCTACATTTCATTTACTATAAAAGAATGCTTTTTTTCAATTTCATAATTTTTCAATTCAATAATCACAACCTTTTCTTTCTGGTTCTTCATCACTACCTCTTTTAATCTGTTCTAAAGTTTTACCATCTGGAAGATTTTTATTTAAATATTTTATTTTGTCATTATCTATCAAATCTTTTAACTCAGCTTTATTTAAAGTTCAAGTAGAAGTTCAATTATCAGTTTTTTCTCACTGATTTACTTCTAATTTTGTTCCTGTTATTTCTAATTCATTATTGGAATTGTTTGGTTGTTTATATACATCAACACTTCATTTTATTACTATTACAGTAGTATCTGAACTATCAGCCTCTACATAAAATATAGTTCATCTAACAGCAGCAGTTGTATCAGCAGTATAAACTTCAAATGCTGATTTTTCTAAAATACTATTTAGAGAAGTAGCTTTTGTAAATATAGAACCCTTTCATAAATAGATTTTAATTTTTGTAAATAAATTATCTTGTGCATTTTTATAAGTCATTTCTGTAAGAGTAAGCTCAGAATCTGCAAGCAAAGAAGATATACTACCATCAGAAAAATATATATTAGCACTAGAATTATCTCCAGTAGTAATTTTATCTCACTGCTTTAAATGTCTTTTTGTTCACTTAGCTAAATTTAATCGATTATTTAATTTAACAACTCAAACAATATCTCTAATTTGTGCAGTTATTATATGTTCATCTGGATTATAAGGAAGGTGATTTTTATTTTTATCAGATACAAAAAACGGTCAATTGTATTCTCTTATAAGACTAATAGGACCATATTCTCAAGGATAAGTACCATCTAGTTTTGTTTCTGCTTCTTGCTCAGTTCTAATTACTGATGCAATTTCAAAATATTGGCTATCCAAAGTTTTTCAATAAGAATAATAATGATTTGAAACAGGGTCAAGAGGAATATAATCTAAATATTTTTTAGGAAGAGTATCTTCTGTAATAGAACCATAAACTCAAAATCAATCAGAATCTTCTGAGTGAGAATAACCAGAATCAGATGAAAAATAATTATTATTTCAGCTTGGGTTTGGTAGAGATTTGTTTTCTTCTAAATAACGACTTAATTAAAAAAACGGGTGCTTGAAAATCTTCTTCAACTATGTTATTATTGGGAGTAAACAAAGGTTTATTTACAAATGGCTGTAAAAAAGCACTAAAATATGTATAAATTGCAAGTCTAAAAATGTTATTTCCAAAGGTATGAGAAGAGGAATTAAGAGATATTTTTGCAAAAATTGTAGAGTATCTTTTTCTTCTACAAGAAGACCTAAACACTTAGAAAAAATAATCTTTGAAGAGTACTTTTTACATCGTCAAACTTTAAAACAATTAGCAACTAAATATAACAAATCAATTCCTTGGATTATGAAGAAAAGAGATGAATATATTGTTGATACTAAAGTACATAAACCAAGAGCAGTAAATTTAATTTGTGATACTACTTTCTATGGAAAGAGAAAAGACAAATCAGGCACTTTAGTTTTTAAAGATAATGAGACTAAAGAGATTCTTGTCTGGAAGCATATTGAAAGTGAAATAGTTAAAGACTACAAATATTTAAAAGAAGAGCTTATTGCCTTAGGCTATATAATTAAAAGTGCAACTTTGGATGGTAAAAGAGGCTTATATAAAGCTTTTAAAGACATTCTCATACAAATGTGTCACTTCCATCAAAAAAAGATTGTACAGCGGTATATTACAATGAGACCACACAAGCTTTAGCTTTTGATTTATAAAACTTGAAGCCAGTAAAAATCTTAAGAAAATAGTTTCAAGGCTTACTTAAACTACAGAAAAGAACTTCAAAGAAAAGCTTGAGGAATGGTACAAATTTTACAAAGATTTTTTAGAAGAAAAAAGTGTATCTGCAACTACTGGAGATCTACATTATACTCATCCAAGAATCAGGGCAGCATACAGAAGTTTGAGAACAAATTTACCCTATCTCTTTACATATAAAAACTACAGAAAATTATCTATTTCAAATACTACAAATGCACTTGAAGGTGGAGTATTTTCACACATGAAAAATATGATTAGTTTACATCGAGGATTGAATAAAGGTTTGAAGCTGCATTTGGTAGATTATTATTTAGTCAATTATAAGAAAAAGTAAAAAAGTAAGCACCCATTTTTTTAATTAAGTCGAATTTGTTGTGTTATGAATAGTAATATTTTTATGATTTTTGTATGTAAATAAATATGGTAAATTTGTTATCAAACTTCTATATGCAGATCTAACTCTTGAATGAGTAAAATTTAGTTTTCCAGTTGTTGGAGATACTGATTTCTCATCAAGAAATACTTGATACTTTTTATACCATTTATTTAATTTTTTTGTAAAGTTTATTTGAGTTGTAGTTGTTAAATTATACATAATCTTTTGTAAATCTTTACTAGCTTCTAGTCTTGGTTTTCTAGTTAGATATTTGTTTATTGTTTTTCTTTGATGGAAATGGCACATTTGTATTGGATAGTCTTTAAAGGCTTTATACAAGCCTCTTTTGCCATCAATGATGATAGCCTTAACAATGTATCCTAAATCTAAAAGTATCTGTAGTTGTTGTTTGTAATGAAATACTAATTCACTATCAATATGTTTCCATGTTAATATCTCTTTGGAAATAATATCTTTAAAAATTAAAGTTCCAAGTTTATCTTTTCTTTTACCATAAAAAGTTGCATCACAAACTATAACAATTTCTCTTGGATTATGTATTTTTGCAATTGGTTCATATTCTAAAATTTGCTTTCTTATCCACGGCAAACTTCTATTATAATCTTTATCTTCTGTAAATATACTTTTTGAAGATTATTTCTTGTAGATTTCTTGCTCTTCTTTTTGAGCTAAATTTACGACCACATTCATTGCATTTATATCTTTGAATTCCATTTCTAATATCAATCTTTTTAGTATAATTTTTTAAGCAATATGGACAAGTTTTATTGTTTTTTACAGCCATGTGTAAATAAACCTTTTTTAACTCCTGTAATATCGTAGTTAACTTAAGTTTTTAGACCCTTGAATTTTTGTTAAGCCGTTATTCCCAATCAAAAAGTTCTCTGTTATTTCAATGAATAATCAACTGAGAAAATCTTCTCTCAGGGGGGTAAAGGTATCCACTAAACGGGCATGCCTGGTTAGAAGTTGTATGGTATGGGGAATGTTTGGTGGGACTGTGAATATATCTCCAGGGCCCAATTGTGAGGGCGTGCCATCAATAAAAACCATGATCTCTCCCTGCGCTATATAAGAAATTTGTTCATGGGGATGATGATGTGGAGGGTCAGGCTCACTATGGGGTCCGTCATCAAAATCAATGACAACCATCATTATATTGTCAGTATGACAAAGATATCTTTTACGTTCAGTGCCTATAGATTCTTTGGTCGCTTCAGCCTGCTTTAGTATATTTGCCACATTTTATCCTTCCATGGAGCGTGTATTCAATATTTTATATTATCGGGATCACCCGATTTGCTGGAGATTCATAAACTTCCTGCAAAACTAGGGCGCCGGCACCTCTGGCCTAAATAAGGTAGTGCATAATTATTAATGCTGTTAGTATCATAAATATTTTTTTCATATTATATTTCCTTTTTAGTAGTTATATTTTAGCATTTTTAGACTTTAAAGATACAATTTAACTTTTAGTTCTTTTTATCTATATACAATACTGAGACCACTGCACAGTAACACTCTAAAATAAATCTCAACCAAGCCTTTAGTTAAGGTATTTAAAGGCTATTTTTAGCTATAATTACACATATAAATTAAAGATATTTAAGCAAAAAGGTAATAAATTGGCATTTAAAGATTCAAACCTCTCTTTTTCAGATTATGCTCTTAATGATAGATTAGAATATGTAGATTCTTTTTTAAAACAATTAGATTCTATAATAGATTTTAATAAATTAAGACCTGTATTAAAGAAGAATGGAACAGGAAGTAAAAATGTATGTGGAGTACAAGCATATGATCAAATATTAATGTTTAAAATCTTACTTATTCAGAAGTTTTATGATTTAAGTGATGAAAAAGCTGAAGAAGGACTTAATGTAAATTTACTTTATATGAAATTTGCAGGATTAAGCTTAGAATCATTAGCACCAGACTCAACTACAACAGGTAGATTTAGAAATTCTTTAATTAAAAATAATCTTCATGGTAAACTTTTTACAAATATTAATAAGCAACTTGAAAAGGCAGGATTAATAGCAACAGGTGGTAAAGATGTACTGGTAGATGCAACATTAACAAAGTCTCATAATAATAGAATCAAAAATAAAAATAAAGAACAAAAAAGTGAAAGTAGACAAAAGGTTGAAGCTTTAAATAAAGCGATAGATATACTTATTGAAGAAGAATTACAAAAGAAAAAACCATCATCAAAACAAATATCAAGATTATTAAAAAAGAAATCTTATAACTCTTAAAAATGAAGAACTTGATGAGATTCAAAATAAAGATACTAAAGATATTGAAACTTCAAAAAAGATAATTGAAGATGATAGTTATGAGCATAAACAAAAGATAGATAAAGATGTAAGAACAGGTTATCAAGCAGGTAAAAAACAATATGCAACAGGATATAAGAATCATATATCAACAGATGCAGATTCAGGAGCTATTTTAGAAACAATGACAACATTTGCCAATACCTCAGATATATCTACCGTTGATACATTTGTTGAAAAATTAGGTGATGATATTAAATCATCAGGTGCAGATAAAGCTTATAAATCAGAAGCTATTGATGAACTACTAAAAGAAAAAGATATTAAAAATAATGTTTGTCTTAAAGAGAGAAATAAAATGAGTGATGAAGATAGAAAGAATCAAAGAGAAAATGAAAAACCAAAACATAAAATCAGAGCAAAAGTTGAACATTCATTTGCTTTAATAAAAATCAGCATGAAACAATCCACAACAAGGTTTACAGGACTGCTCAGGAATAATATGAATTTCACCATTACATGTATAGCTGCCAACCTAAAACTATTTGCCCATAAGAAAATAAAGGCACAAAACGTAAGAATAAGATGATAAAGAGAGGAAAGAATAGAGCAAATTCAATTAGAATTAGGAATAAATATAGATTTGAGATGATAATTTATGATAAATATTTTTAAAAAAGAGAGTGTAAACTCATCTGTGTAAACCAACCAATTATCCTCTAACTACTTTGTATATTTTTCCATAATTTCGCTGAAAAATATACATAGTTGAGGATAAATCTCTGAGCAATTTCTAACTCTTGACCTTTTCCATTTATTTTGAACCTCTTTAGTTGATAAATACATTACTTTAAAAGCTGAATCTACTGTTGGGAAAGATCCTTTTGATTTTGTCTTTCTTTTAATTGTTGAATTAAGTGATTCTATTGGATTTGTTGTATAAATTAGCTTTTTAATAGCTTCTGGATATTTATAAAAAGTAGCTAATTCATCCCAATGATTTAGCCAAGATTGCTTGATATGAGGGTATTTTTCTCCCCAAATATCGTGAAATTCATTTAGGTTTTCTAAGGCATGTTCTTCTGAAATAGCAGTATAAACTGATTTTAAATCATTTGCAATTGCTTTTCTGTCTTTTTTAAGAAACAAACTTTAATGAGCTTCTAATTTGATGCACGATACATCACTGTATCTCTGCTTTAAGATAATTGGCTTGTATCGCTTCATTAAAACCATTTAGACCATCTATGGCAAAGATAAGAACATCTTCAACTCCTCTGTTCTTAATTTCATTAAGTAGTCAGTCCTGAAAAAACCACTTTAAAAAGAGTAATCTAATTTTAATTCAATCATATTTTATAAAAACCTAAATTTTATTATCAACAATAGTTGATATAAAGATGTTAATCTTTGTATCTCTTGTGTAGATTCTAGTACTAGATTAAAATCTTGTATAAAAAGTGCATAAAAGTAGATATTCATCCACTTTTTAAGATTAAAGGCAGTAGCTGAGAGTAAGAGATTTATTTCATCCCCTTTAAAACCTTTTAAATAATTTCTCTCCATTCTATAATCAGATTTCATATGACCAATGATTGGCTCAATAGCAGCTCTTCGTTTAAACTTCTCTCTTTTAATATTGATTTGTTCTTTACTGTCTCTTTTTAATCTTAGCCCTGGTATTGATATTGAAATAGTATTATTATTTATTGTTACTTCTTTTGTTCCTCTATATCCTCTATCACAGATAGCTTCTGTGATAACTTTATCTCCAATATTTGATATTGCATTAGCAAGTACTTCATCTAAAGTTTTAGAATCATGTATATTCGTTTTATGTGCAGATACTCCTATAATGATAGAAGTAGTTTTAGTAGTAACTATTGAAGCTTTAGTTCCAAATTCATATCCTTTATGGTCTTTGCCTTTATTAATTGCATAAGCATCTATCTCATGAAGTGAATATATTTTATTGGGAGTATTTTTCTCTTGTTTTAAAACTCTATTAAAAAGGTAAAAAGAGTGTGCATATTTATTATGAAGCTCTAAATTATCATCAAACTTTCTATCTATATCTCGTAAAACTATCATTGCAATTGCTCTTAATCTTTTCATAGCTCCAAGTGCTTTTTTGAGTTTCTTTGGATGTCTAAAAAATCTTATTCGTTTCTTTAATTTCTTTGAATTCGTAATTCTTTAATTTCTTTGATAAAACTTCGTCTTAATTTAATATTTTCTTTTTTTGCTATTTTTAATAGTTTCACTATTATTTTAATAGCTAACTTACCATCTGTGGGAAAAGTCATATTACTCTCTTGTACTGTACTATCAACTATTACTTGTGATTCTTTAGCATTATCCCCATGTAACTCAACACTGCATTTAAAAATAAATTCAAATCCATCTTTACCAATTCTATTTCTAAATTTTACTAACTCTGTTGCATGACAAGGTAAGCTAGGTGTATATTCAGTAAAACCACAAAAATATTGTAAGTAAGGGTTCTGCTTCCACTCTTCAACAATTCTTTCATCGGATAAGTTTTTTAGCTGTTTTAGAAGTAATAATCCTACCATTAATCTAATAGGCTTATTAGGTCTTCCTACTTTATCATTTTTATAATATTTTTTAAATTTAGATTCTATTTTCGACCAAGGAAAAGTATCTGCTAAAACGATTAAAGAATCTTTTGAATCTAGCATATCCATAAAAGAACCACTGAAGAGATTTTTTTGCATATTTCGACCACTTTTTAGTTGATTTTACGAGTTTATCGTAATTTTACTATATTTTTTATGTTGATATTATAGCTATAAAGTGATGATAAACCCCTTAAAATAAGGGATTGTTTGGTTTTTCAGGACTGACTATATATTTTCTAATAATATTTTTCAATTTTATATCTATCTTTAAATTAGACTTTTTTGAGGCATATATTCGTCTTGTTACTGAAACTTTATGAGCATTTATAGCACTATAACTTTGTTTTTGGCTACTGCTATTTCTTTTTAGTTCCCTGCTAATTGTAGATTCACTTACCTTTAGTTCATTTGCTATAAATCTTTGATTAAAATTTGCCTTTTTTAAAGCTGCAATATGATACCTTTCTTCTTGGGTTAAATGTTTATATTTCAATCTTTACTTCCTTATATTCTGTGGCTAGAATTGAAGAAAGATTTTAACATTTAACCTCTTCAAATCCAACATTACAATTTTTATTTATTTATTTTTAAAAATTGCACTTCAGATTTAAATTTTGGCTCTTATCGAATCTTCTCGTATAGTTAATTAAGATTTTATATTTAAATAATTTATCTAAATCATCATATTCATTAAATTTATAAAAAAGTGGCTTTTCTATAAAAAATAATTTAATATATGAATTTTTAAAATCCTTTAAAATATCAAAATGAGTTTTAGTAGGAGTTGCAATAACTAAGATATCAATGTCTTTTTTATTTGTTAAATTCATATGCGTATTAAAATATTGTACATCTGGAAAGAAACTTTTTACTAGAGAAATATTAGTTTGATCTATATCAATTATATATTTTAAATTAAATTGATTATGACTGTATATCGCCTTAATATGGGATAAACATTTAGAATTGTCATTTTTGTCTTTATCAAAAAGTAAAGAAATATTTCTCATTCCTATTACTGCAACATTTATCATATTAACTTAATCCTTTTCTATGTATGTCTTTATTTATGAATACTAAATTTGGATTGTTTTTTGAAAATAATATAATATCTTCAAGTGTAAAGTAAATATTATCAAATCCTTTACATATATTTTGTATTACTTCAAAATCTTCAATTGTATCTAGAGTTACTGATAAATTTTTACATTGATTCTTTTTTGATGCCTCATTATGAAAAACTTTATATTTATTACTTGTATATAAATAAGGACTTACATGCTCTTTATCCGCAGGACTCAATTCTCTATCTTGTGAGATACTTTTTAATACGTCTAATGAAAAAATTTCAACTGCCATGCCTATTGGGTATGAAAATCCTGTTGATACATAATCATATGAATTATTTAAATATACTTCAAGACAAGACTCTATTACTTTTGGATCTAATAATGGACAATCTCCTGATAGTTCAATTACTATATCAGATTTGTAAAATTCATGTGTTTTTAGTATTCTGTCATAAACATTATTTTCGCTACCTCTATAATAACTAATATTATTGTTTTTACACCAAGATACTATTGGTTCATCTTCTTTATTTATTGTAGTGGCTACAATTATGTTATCTATATTTTTAGTATGTTTAATTCTTTTTATCATAAGTTCCAAAGCAGGTATATGTTTATATTTTTTAATACTTTTCCTAGAAGTCTTGAAGAGGTCTATACTACCCCAATATGTCAAGACAACTTTTTATAAAACCTAATTCCCACTATCAACTGTAACTTTATGCCACAATTTCATCTAATTTATTATAATTTACATCATTTATTTTCATACTATGAAAGTATACATTCATAGGTTTTTTATAATTTAAAGTTTGATGAAATCTTCTATAATTATAAAACTCCATATAATCTGTAACATCATTTTTCAATGTTGATATTTTGAAATATTCATTAAGATATATCTTTTCCACCTTTGCACTTCTCCAAAATCTTTCTATACATATATTATCTGTTGCTCTTCCTTTTCCATCCATTGAAATAATAATATTATTATCCTTTAATGTTTGAGTATGAATATAAGAGGTATATTGACTACCTTGATCGGTATTAAATATTTCTGGTTTTCCATATTTGGATAAGGCTTCATTTAGCACACCCATGACTAAGTCAGTATCCATTGTATTAGATATTCTCCATGATAATATGGCTTTAGAATACCAATCAATAATAGCTGCCATATAGACCATTCCCCCTTTTATTTTAATGTATGTTATATCAGTACTCCATACTTGATTTGCTCTTACTGTATCAAGTCCTCTAATTTTATATGAATGTTTAGGATGTTGTTTATCAGCCCAAGAAGTATTTGGTGGACGTACAGCTAGTACAGCTCTTAAACTTAACTGTTTACGATATTGGCGTACTGTATTGATACAGACATTGTATCCACGTTCTAATAACTCTTTGTGTACTTTAATATAACCATAACATGGTATATCTACAAATATTTTAACTATCTCATTTTTAATATCTTGTTTTATAGGATTTACCATAGGTACATAAAATAAATTACTTCTATTATAATTAAGTAGTTTACATTGTTTTACAACTGAAATTATTTTACTATCTGTTTTATCTACTAACTCTTTTTTATAGCTAGAGTCCAAGCTCTTTAACTTTCCCACAGCCCACTCATTCTCTACAGTTAATTGACCTACTACTTTTGCATATTCATCAAGTTTTGCTTGTAATTTTATATTTTCTTCTTTATATTCTTTAACTGCTTTAGCAGGTTCCATTGCAACTACTGCATTATTTAAAAATATCTTTTTCCAGTTTTGCAAATTCTTCGGTGTTATATTATTTTTACTTGCAATTTGTGTTAATGTTTTGTCTTCTTTTAAAAGCTCTAGTACTAATCTTGTTTTGAATTCAGCACTATAAACTGTTCTTGTTCTGCTCATATTATTATCCTCTATTTTTATTGTTTAATTTTACTATTTTAAGAATTAAACTTTAGAAAAAATTGTTTGTTTTTCTTGGGGTAGTATATTCTTCTTTCACATTTAATGAATTAATATCAACATAAGCATAAGCTAATTTGTGTTTTATTAGCTGTGTTACTCCAATATGCTGATTTTTACTTACAGCAATAATAATTGTAGGAATATTGAGATAAGATAATTCGTATAAATTCATACTTGCTGTTGAAATTGCAAGTGAGCTATTGGACATACTCGATATGAGTTCAGTATTTGTTGGATTTAGTAAAGTTATTACATTTTTATAATTTTTTAATTTATCTGCAATACTTTTACTTGTTGTTATTACTACTTTATTTATTGTGATGTGTTTTATTGCATCAATTAATTCAATAGTATGATTTCCAATATCATTAGCACCAAGCATAATAAATAATTGTTCTTTTTCTTGTTTCTTTACAATTAAAAATTCTTCTCGAATAGGAATATATTTTATACCTAATAAATAAGTATTTTTTTTATTTTTAACTTTAAAGAATGATTTATCTGCATTTGGTGCAAAATTTAATATTATCCCTTGTGGATAATCTAATCTAGCGTAATCATCTATATATACACAGATTTTTGTATTTAAAGATAATTGTTTATAAATAAGTAAAGATGCTATATAACTATCTATAAATATTATTTCAAATTGTTGTTCAAAATCAAACTCATTCCATTCAAAATATTTTAAATTATTAAATTTAGAATCATAATTAATATCACTATCCAAATAAAAAGAAACATCATAATTTTCTTTTTTGAATTTTTTATAAATAGTGTAACTTCTTACTAGGTGACCCATACCTCTTGTCGTACCAGCTTCTGTAAAAAAAGTTATTTTTTTATTTTTCATTTATAAAATTTCACCTAATAAATCCCAAGATAATAATGTACCCCGAGATATATCCTTAGTTACTTTTCTTTTATTTACCAAGTCTAAATATTTTGGTTCAATTCCACCACCGGGACGAATACTTTTAAAGTTGATATTGTTTATTAGTTTATCATTTTTTTTAATATCTTGAATCGCTATTAAACTTCTTTGATGTGGTTTTGTTTGTAATGGAAAATCAACTTTGCCAATAGCTTTATGTACTAATTTACTTCCATCTACTATAGCTTTTAATTCATTTGGAGTTGCAGAAAAAAAACTATCTGCGGTTTTGCCTTTTCTATTAATTATAAAATGTTTTTCTATTATGCTAGCTCCTAATGCAATAGAAGCAATAGGAATTGCACTACCTAAAGTATGATCAGATAAACCAATTGGGCATTTATATAAATCTTTTAAATAGTTTATTGTTTTTAGATTAATCTTTTTAGGGTTTGCAGGATATTCACTAGTACATTTTAAAATTGCTAAATCTTTAACATTTTCTTCAATTAATACTTCTATAGCTTCATTAATTTGAGCTAATGTTGCATTACCTGTTGATAATATAATAGGTTTTTTCGTTTGAGCGATTCTTCTTATTAGTGGTAAATCAATAATCTCAGGTGAGGCTATTTTGTAAGCAGGCATATTTAAACTTTCTAAAAACTCTATAGAAGTAAAATCAAAAGGAGAGGAAAATAAAGTAATACCAACTTCTTTTGCAACTTTTTGTAAATCTTTGGTCCATTCCCAAGGCATAGAAGCATCTAAATATAAATCATAAAGATACTGTCCACTCCATGCTCCACTTGCTTCAAATTCTTTTGTTTCACATTTAAGGGTTAAGGTATCTGCTGTATAAGTTTGAATTTTAAGTGCATTAGCACCACATTTTTTAGCTTCTCTTATAATACCACAAGCATTTTCAAAATTATTTCCGTGATTTGCTGACATTTCAGCAATGATGTAAGGAGGATAATCATCACCTATCATTTGTCCATCTATTTCAAAACTATTATTAAACATAATTACTTTCTTTCATAAATTCTAAGTTGAGAATGAAAACCATCTTCTGTAATAAATCCATATATTGCAGAATCAGATTTTACAAATTTATAATTTGGGAAAAAGTCATTATAATCATCACCTAATATAGGCTCTATAACGCCAGCTTGAAATTCATCACTTTGTTTTCTTTTACCTTCTAAAATATTTCTTAGTAATATATATTTTGGTTCAAGTTTGTCAATATAGTTACAATAATTTTGTACTACATCTGGCTCCATTTCTTGAAATGATATAAAGTTTACAAATAAATCAATTTTTCCTCTTAATTTAGGAACTTGCCAAGAACAAATATTTAAAGCTATATATTGTTTTTGTAATTCTTTTATATTAAGAATTTCTAATTCTCTTAAGTTTTCATAATCAGCTATGTTATGTTTTCCAAAAACTTCTTGTAAATAATAAGAAGAAACAAAACCAACTGGTGGAATATCAGCATTTATATAAAATATATCATTTTTATCATCTTGCAATAAAATTTCACCAAGAGTACCAAATCCACCACCAATTTCCATAACAGTTTTTATAGTTGAGGTATCAACAGTTTTCTTTAAAAAATTCGACTTAATTAAAAATATGGGTGCATAATCTCCTATTTTTTTTATAGTTTACAAGATAATAATCCACTAAATTCAACTTCAAACTTTTACTCAAACCACGATGCAAACTAATCATATTTTTCATATGTGAGAATACTCCACCTTCGAGTGCATTTGTTGTATTTGATATTGTTAAATTCTTATGATTTTTATAGGTAAAAAGATAAGGAAGGTTAGTTCTTAAACTTCTATATGCAGCTCGAATTCTTGGATGAGTATAATGAAGTTTACCAGTGGTCTTTGAGATTGTTTTTTCATCTAAAAATACTTGATATTCATCATACCAATCATCTAACTTTTGAGTTAAATTCTTTTGAGTAGTATGAGTTAATCTTGATACAATTTTCTTTAAATCTTTACTAGCCTCAAGTTTAGATTTCATAGTGATATATCTTTGTACAATCTTCTTTTGATGGAAGTGGCACATTTGTATTGGAATGTTATTAAAGGCTTTAGATAAGCCTCTCTTTCCATCGAGAGTAGTACTTGTGATTGTGTATCCTAAATTAAACAGCTCTTCTTTTAAATATCTATAGTCTTGAACTAGTTCACTTTGAATATGCTTCCAAATTAGTATCTCTTTTGTCTCAACATCCTTGAAAACTAAAGTACCAAGTTTATCTTTTCTTTTTCCATAAAAAGTTGCATCACATACTAAATTAACTGCTCTGGGATGATGCACTTTATAATCAACAATATACTCATCTCTTTGCTTCATTATCCATGGAATAGATCTGTCATATTTAGCTGCAAGTTGTTTGAGGGTTTGTCGATGTAAAAAGTACACTTCAAAGATAATCTTATGGAGTTGTTCTGGTCTTCTGTTAGAGCTAAATGAAGTTTTACAGTCTTTACAAAAGTACCTTTTAATACCTCTTCTTGAACCTCTGTTTTGAGTGTTATCAGATTGACAATTTATACATATTTTAGAGCTTTTTTACAATCATTTGTAAATAAACCTTTGTTTACTCCCAATATACCATAGTTTAAACGATGTTTTATGCACCCATTTTTTTAATTAAGTCTCTTCTTTTAAAAGTTCTAGTACTAATCTTGTTTTGAATTCAGCACTATAAACTGTTCTTGTTCTGCTCATATTATTATCCTCTATTTTTATTGTTTAATTTTACTATTTTAAGAATTAAACTTTAGAAAAAATTGTTTGTTTTTCTTGGGGTAAGGAAAGACTTAATGAAAGAAATGGGAGGCTAACAGTATTAGAAGTTGGTATGAGATTTTCCCTCAACTTAGTATATTTTTCAGTGAAATTATGTCAAAATATACTAAGTGATTAATGGATAAGAGGTGGGTTTACATAGTTTATTTTACAGTCTCAATTTCTAATATTGTTTTACTAGGTGCTTTGAGGAAAAGAGTTGACTTATTCTCTTTTAATCTACTTTTCCACTCTTTTTCAAATTTTTTTCGTTTTAAATAAGATAAATTTTCAATAAACAGATGCCCATCAAGATGTTCCATTTCATGTTGCCATGCAACAGCTAAAAAATCTTCAGTTTCCATTGTTTGTTTTTTGCCAAAACGATTATAATACTCTACTATTATATGTTGTGCTCTTTTAATCTCTTCATTAAATCCAGGAACACTTAAACATCCTTCAACAAAAAGTTGAGTTCCATCTTTATGTGTGATTACAGGATTAATTGCTTCAATTAAAGTTTGCTTATCTTGAATATCTTCTTCATTTGGAATATTTATGATTAAAACGTTTAAAGGAATTGATACTTGAATAGCAGCAAGACCAATGCCACTTTCAAGCATCATCGTATCATACAAATCATCAAGTAGAGTATGAAGCTCTTCATCGAACTTCACTACATCTACTGACTTTTTTCTAAGTAATTTATTTGGATATATTATAACTTCTCTAGTCATTACAAACTTTACTTATGATTTTTAATAACTTCATCAATTAAGCCATACTTACAAGCTTCTTCTGCACTCATAAAGTTATCTCTATCTGTATCTTTTTCAACAACTTCAATATCTTGCCCAGTTTGTTCTGCAATTAAAACATTTAAAGAATCTTTTACTCTTTGAATCTCAGCAGCTTGAATTTGAATATCTGTTGCTTGTCCTTGAGCACCACCTAATGGTTGGTGAATCATAACTCTAGAATTTGGTAAAGAATATCTCTTCCCTTTTGTCCCAGAAGATAATAAAAATGCACCCATAGATGCAGCTTGTCCTATACAAATAGTACAAATATCTGATTTAATGTAATTCATAGTATCATAAATAGCCATACCACTTGTAATAACTCCACCAGGAGAGTTTATATATAGGTAGATATCTTTATCAGGATCTTCAGCTTCTAAGAAAAGAAGTTGGGCAACAACAGTTGATGCAACTTGATCATTTATTTCACCACTTAACATAATAATTCTATCTTTTAGAAGACGTGAATAGATATCATAAGATCTCTCACCTCTTCCACTTTTTTCAACTACGTATGGTATATAACTCATTTTACATCCTAAGATTTATTTTATTAATTTTTCGTCTAATAATTTAGTAATAACTTTATCTTCAATCATTGACATTTTAATCGCAGGTAAATATCCAGCATCTTGGTATTGTTTTAATACTTCTTGTGGATTTTTACCAGTTTGCATTGCTTCATAATAAATTACTTGAGTAACTTCTTTATCATCAACTTCAATACCTTCAGCTTTTGCTAAAGCATCAACAATAAATGTAGCCTTTACAGATTTAGAAGCATCAATTTTTAGCTCATCTCTAATAGCTTCTACTTTTGACTCATCTTCTTTTAAAGCTTTAATTTCATCTTCACTCATTGATTTTACTTTATTATTAAGTGTAAAAGTAACTTCTTGATCAACTACAGATATAGGTAATGCAAAGTTTAACTCTTCAACTAATTTATCTAAAAATGCAGGTTTTAACTCATCTCTGTAGTAAACACTTTTTGCTTCATTTTTCATTTGTTCAGAAATTTTTTCTTTTAAAGTATCAACTGTTACATTTTCTTCACCTGGTAACATTTTTGCTGCAAACTCATCATTTACTTTAGCTTCTACTTTTTCTTGAATTTCATGTAAAAGTACTTTAAATACTGCTTCTTGACCAGCTAAGTCTTTTGATTGATAGTCAGTTGGGAATATTACAGTAATATCTTTTTTTTCTTCATATTTCATACCAATAATTTGTTCTTCAAAACCTGGAATAAAAGAACCAGAACCAATTTGAAGTGAAAACTTATCAGCTTGTCCACCATCAAAAGCAACACCATCAACAAAACCTTCAAAATCAATAATTGTAAAATCTTGGTCTTTTACCATTCTTTTTCTTTTTATTTTTTCTAAAGGAGCTGAATCTTGTGCCATCTCTTTAAGTTTTACATCAACTTCTTTTACATCAACTTCTTTTACATCAACTTCTGGAACTAAAGCTTTGTAATCACCTAAATCAACATTTGGTTTGCAAGCAAGTGTTACTTCAACTTCAATAGAACCATCTTCTTTTTTATCAAACTTAGAGATAGTTGGGTCACCAATAATATCATTATTTGATATTTTTAGCTCTGCTAAACCTTTAGATAATAATGTTCTAATCGCATCACTTTCAGCATCTTCTCTTAATTTATCAGCATATCTTTGTTTTGCAACGGCAACTGGTACTTTACCTTTTCTAAAACCTTTGATATCCATTGTTTTAGCAGCTTGTTTAGCTACTTTGTCTAAATTACTTTCAATAAGCTTTTTTGAAATTGTTGATGTTATAACTGCATTAGCTTCATCAACTCTATTTACATTAAATTCCATTAAATCTACTCCGATTATTTTAATTTTAATCGTGATTTTATCTAAAAATTACTAAATATTCTATAAAATATAAGGAAAGGAATAAATCAAAGTGCAATTCTTATATCAAAATGTATTATTTTTAATACTAATACCAATATTTTTTCTAATGTTTTTAATAACAACCAACAAAGATAGTTTTCAAAAATACTTTTCAAAAGATATTTTAGATAAACTTTCAGTTTCAAATAAGCATATAAATAAAAGCACAAGAAATATACTTTTATTTATAAGCCTAATATTAATGGCAATCGCACTAGCACGACCTGTGGCTAATGAAAAAGATCAAAGTTTTAAACAAGAAGTAGCTTCAATAGTTATAGCAATTGATGTTTCAAAATCTATGCTAGCAACAGATATATATCCTAATAGATTAGCCTTAGCTAAACAAAAATTACTAAGTATAATTGAATATTCTAAGAAAAATGCTCTTGCAGTAATTCTTTTTGCTAAGTCATCTTTTATACTCTCTCCAGTAACCCAAGATTTCAATTCTTTAAAAATATTAGTTGAAAATCTTGATTTAGGCATAAATTTTGATAGTGGATCTAATATATTTTCAACTTTAGAAGCAACAAATAAACTTCTAAAAGATTATGAAAATAAAAATTTACTTCTTCTTACTGATGGAGGAAATAGTAGTGATTATAAAAAAGAGATAAAATTTGCAAATAAAAGTAAAATAAATATCTATACTTTAGCAATCGCAACAGAAAAAGCAAGCCCTATAAAACTTGAAAATGGTGAGTTTTTAACAAAAAAAGATGGAACAATAGTAACAGTAAGTTTAAATAAAAATATCAAAAAACTTAGTTTAAATACAAATGGTGGCTATATAGAGTATTCAACATCAAATGATGATATTAAACAAATATTAGCAGATATTGAAAAAAAATCTTCAAAAAAAGAGTTAGAATCAAGAAAATTTAAAACTTATACTGAATTATTTTATTATCCTTTAGCACTTGCAATTTTTATTCTTTTAATTGCTTTTTCATCTCTTCCAAATTTTAAAAGAAAACAATCATTAAATAGCTTTTTACTACTTCTTATTTTTATATTTATAACAGATGCCAAAGCAGATATTTTTAATTTTCAAACTATCAATAAAGCAAATAAGTTTTACAAACAAAAGGATTATAATAATGCTACAAAAAATTATGAAAAAGTAGCAAATAGCTCTGCAGCAAATTATAATCTGGCAAACTCTTTATATAAAGAAAAAAAATATAAAGAAGCACTTAGTAGATATAAACAAGTTACAACTTCTAATAAAAGCTTAGAATATCAAAAATTACATAATATGGGCAATACTTATGTTAAGCTAAATGATTTAGAAAATGCAAAAAAAATGTATGAAAAAGCTTTAAAAATAAAACAAGATGTAGAAACAAACCAAAATCTAGAAGAAGTAAAAAAAGTATTGAAAAATAAGAAAAAAAATAAAGACAAAAATAAAGACAAAGACAAAAATAAAGATAAGAAAAAAAATAAAAATAAAAATAAAGACAAAAATAAAGACAAAAATAAAAATAAAGATAAGAAAAAAAATAAAGACAAAAATAAAAATAAAGATAAGAAACAAAAAAAGAAAAAAGATGAAAAAAAGAAAGAAAAAAGTGATAGTACTAGTAAAAACAAAAAACAAAAAAAAATGAAAGAACAAGAGATATCAGATTTAGAAGAGAAAAAATGGTTCCGTAAATTACAGAATAAAAAAACTCCTGTACTTTTAAAAAGACTTAAAACTAAAAATGAAGATACTTCTTCAAATCCTTGGTAATATAGATTTAATATAATTTTTTTGGGCTAAATAATCATTTTTTCTTATAATTGGCAAGATATTCATCTACTAATTTAAATCTTATACTATTATCCATTTCAGGGTGAACATTTATCTTTTTTTACTCATAATTTATCTCCATAATTCTTATCATTTTAACTTTTTTGAAAATAAATCTTACTAAATTACTGTCTTATATTTTAGAGGCATTATAAAATAAATTATTAGTTATAGTTCGCTAAAGTTATACTACAACATTATACAAGTGTAATTGATAGTAAGGAAATTAATTTAAGTAATAAATTCGATTTATTTAGAACAAAAAGAGAACAAATTTAGGAACAATTGAGAATATAAACTCTTAATAGCCCTTATAATAAGGATTGTATAGCTTAGGTACAATGATAAGCCGAGTTTTGTAATTGACAATAATTTATCTAGTTGTTAAATTACTTTAACAATCTTGCGAAGGGCATCTATTGTGAAGTTTATACCACCCCTTCTTGCTGCAGGTTGGGTTTACATAGCCATTAAGATTACTCAAAATGCTGGTAGGCTCTTACTCTACCGTTTCACCTTTACCATAAAACAATTTATAAGAACTGTCATTTTCTAAAATAGCAAATAATTTATTTAAAAATAACTACTCTAAAAAATTATTTTATGGCAGTTTACTTTCTGTTGCACTATCCCTTAGATTACTCTAGCCATTCTTTAAATGGAACCATACTTCACGGCAGCTCGGACTTTCCTCTTGTATGTTTACAAGCTATTGTCTATTGTACCTAAGAGTGAATGATATCTAAAAAATATTTATTTTTCAATAATATCATAATATTTTGGAGGTAAAAATTGAAATATTTCATCTTTTATTTCAATATTTTCTTCACTTTTTAAAAAAGTGATTACTATTTTATTTTCTAACTCATCTTTATATGATAAAGATGAAATTTTATTTTCATTCATTTGAATAAGATATTCAACCTCATATAAAGTCGCTAAATATTTATTTTTATCAATTTTTTTAGCCTCTTTTAAAAGTTTTAACATATCAATATTTTTCTCTAATGTTGTATATATAACTTGCTCTAACTCTGGTTCATCAACTATTACAACATTGTTTATTACATAAACATTTTTTATAATTGGAGTTTGATACTTCCATAAAACTTTTCCACTATTTTTAATAAAAAGTTCACCTTTATACTCTATAGTTTTATTTGATTGACTTATTATTGTTTGTATAAAATTTGCTTTTAAACTTTTTAAATCTTCTAATTTTGTTGCTCCAAAAATATTAGAGGCAAAAAGTAGTACTAATAATAAATTTCTATAAACCATTTTTTAACCTTATTTGATATATAATTTTGCGATTATAACTAAATACTAAATTAAAGTAAATATATTGTGAAATAATTTGGTATAAAAGGAATATTTTTATGATTAATATTTTTTCAAAAATTTTTGGAACATCTAATGATAGAGAAGTAAAAAGATATGGCAAAAGAGCTTTAATAATCGACTCCTTAGAGAGTACATATGAAGCAATGAATGATGAAGAGTTAAAAAGCACATTTGAAAAGTTAAAGATTCAGGTTAAAAATGAAGAGAAAACTTTAGATGAAGTATTAAATGACTCTTTTGCAATCACAAGAGAAGTTAGTAAACGTGTATTAAATATGAGGCACTATGATGTTCAATTAATTGGTGGTATGGTATTAAATGACGGAAGAATTACTGAAATGAAAACAGGTGAAGGTAAAACTTTAGTAGCAACTCTTCCTGTTGTATTAAATGCCATGAGTGGAAAAGGTGTTCATATTGTAACAGTAAATGACTACCTTGCAAATAGAGATGCAAAAGAGCTTGAACCTTTATATAATTTCTTAGGTTTCTCTGTGGGCGCCTTGATTACAACAATTAGAGATGATATTGAACGAAAAGAACAATACTCTGCTGATATTACATATGGTACAAATAATGAATATGGTTTTGATTATCTAAGAGATAATATGCATTATGACTTAGAAGAAAAAGTTCAAAGAGAGCATAATTTTGTAATTATTGATGAAGTTGATTCAATTTTAATAGATGAAGCAAGAACTCCTTTAATTATTTCAGGACCATCAAATCAAAAAAGTGCTGATTATTCAAGATCAAATGAAATTGCTATGAGTTTAGAAAAAGGTGAATTAATTGAGTCTAAATCTGCTGATGAAAAAACATACTCAACAGGTGATTTTACAGTTGATGAAAAAAACAAAGCAGTTTTATTAACAGAAGATGGAATTGAAAAAGCAGAAAAACTTTACGAAGTAGATAATTTGTACTCATTAGAAAATGCAATGTTATCACATCATCTTGATCAAGCATTAAAAGCAAATTATATTTTTGAAAAAGATGTTGATTATGTTGTAAAAGACAATGAAGTAATTATTGTAGATGAATTTACAGGAAGATTAAGTGAAGGAAGAAGATTTAGTGAAGGATTACATCAGGCTTTAGAAGCCAAAGAAAATGTAACAATTCAAGATGAATCTCAAACCCTAGCTGATATTACATTCCAAAATTATTTTAGAATGTATGATAAACTTGCAGGAATGACAGGAACTGCTCAAACAGAAGCAACTGAGTTTGCTGAAATTTATAATCTTGATGTTGTATCAATTCCAACAAATGTTGATGTTACAAGAATTGACAAAAATGATCTTATATATAAAAGTGAAAGAGAGAAATTTGAAGCTGTTAGTAAAAGAATTAAACTATATCATGAAAAAGGGCAACCAGTTCTTGTAGGAACAGCATCAATTGAAAAATCAGAATATTTACATGATTTACTTACAAAAGCAAAAATTCCTCATACAGTTTTAAATGCAAAACAACATGAAAAAGAAGGTAAAATTATTGAACAAGCTGGTCAAAAAGGTGCAATTACAATTGCTACTAATATGGCTGGACGGGGTGTTGATATTAAATTAACACAAGAAACTTTAGATCTTGGTGGATTAGCTATTATTGGAACAGAAAGACATGAGTCAAGAAGAATTGATAATCAGTTAAGAGGAAGGGCTGGGAGGCAAGGTGATATTGGAGAGTCTCAGTTTTATTTATCTTTAGAAGATAACCTTTTAAGAATTTTTGGAAGTGATAAAATTAAAGGTATCATGGAAAGACTGGGAATTGAAGAAGGTGAGCATATTGAATCAAGAATGGTTACAAGAGCAGTTGAAAATGCACAGAAAAAAGTTGAAGCAATGCACTTTGAGAGTAGAAAACATTTACTTGAATATGATGATGTTGCAAATAAACAAAGAAGAGTAATTTATGCTTTTAGAAATGACTTATTAAATCCAGATTTTGACATTAATTCAAAACTTGATGAAAATAGATTAGATTACACTCAAAATCTTCTTATGAATGCAGAAATTATAGAAGGTATGCCTGCTGAAGACTTTAATTATGAATTTATAATCACTAAATTTAAAGAAGAACTTAATTTAATTATTGAAAAAAATGATATCGTCTCAGAAAATTATGAAAAATTTGAAGAAAAACTTGTTTCAATTATAAAAGATGTTTATGAAAAGAAAATGAGTGTAGCTGCAAGTGATCAAAAAAGTGAAATAGAAAGAATTCTATATCTGCAAATTCTAGATAATACTTGGCGAGAACATTTATATTCAATGGATACATTAAAAACTGGTATAGGTCTACGAAGTTACAACCAAAAAGATCCTTTAGTTGAATATAAAAAAGAATCATATAATATGTTTATTGAACTAATTTCAGATATAAAAAGTGAGGTTATTAAAATCTTATTTACAGTTCAACTTCAAAGTAAAGATGAAGAAGCCTTAGAAAAAATGAAAGCTAAAATGGAAGAGTCAAATGAAAATTTAACTACTAATATTGAAGAAAAATATTTATCTACAAATGAGAAAAAAATTGCTAGGAATGAACCTTGTCCTTGTGGAAGTGGAAAAAAATATAAACATTGTCATGGTAAGAGTGGACCTAAAAGAGGTTTACTGGTGGGGAACTAATTTGAACAAAAAATTAGTAAATTTTATTGTCAAAAAATATCTAAGATATGACAAAAGAAATCCTTTTATATCTATAAGTGCTATTTTAGCATTTGTAGGTGTAGCAGTTGGGGTAATGGTGTTAATCATTACAATGGCTATTATGAATGGTACTGCAAAAGAGTTTGAAAATAAACTTTTTACGATGAATTATCCCTTGTCAATTTATAAAAAATATTCAAATAGTATAAATACCAATTTGTTAAATGAATTAGAAAAAGAATTTCCAAATATGAAATTTTCTCCTTATATATCATCACAAGTCATAATTCAAAATGAAGATAATATGGGTGGAGGAATTATTTTTGGTGTACACCAAAAAAGAGAAATGGAAATTAACTCAATTTATAAAAAAGCAGCCTCAAACCTAGAGTTAAAAAAATATGATATTATCATTGGTAATGGAATTAAAGAAGATTTGTACTTAAGAGTAGGAAGCAAGGCCACTTTGTATTTTACTGCATTGAGCCCAAGTGGTTTTTCTATGATGCCAAAACTAAAAAGATTTACTTATCGAAACTCTTTTAAATCAGGACTTAATGCTTTTGATAAATCATATATATATACTTCAATTGAAGCTTTACAAACTCTCCTTAAAAAAGATAAAAATAGTTATGATGGAATTCATGTATATTCAGAAGATGCTATAAATGATATAATACCACTAAAGAAATTTTTACAAACAAGAGGTGCAGGAGCTATTGGTTGGTGGCAACAAAATGGAAACTTTTTTGCAGCAATGGAGATGGAGAAACAAGCACTTTTCATTGTTTTAATGCTTATTATACTCGTAGCAGCTCTGAATATCATCTCATCACTACTAATGACTGTTATGAGCAGAAGAAAAGAAATTGCCCTACTCTTATCAATGGGAGCATCTCAAAAAGAGATAAAAAGAATATTTCTAAAACTTGGAACAATTATTGGTTTTTTGGGTGTAATAACAGGTATTATGCTTGCGTTCTTTGGAATGTGGATAATTGATACCTTTGATATAATATCATTACCAGAAGATGTTTATGGGATTTCTAAGCTACCTTTAAATTTATCAATGTATGACTTTATATCAGTTTTAATTGGTTCTACAATTATTATATTCTTATCTTCTTATTATCCATCAAAAATGGCTACAAAAATAGATGTAATTGATGTACTAAAAAACGAATAACTTTTTATTTATGGGCACCTCTAAAAACCCAAGCACCTTAAAACAATAATTTAGAGCCACTTGCAAATTAATAAAAACAACTCACAATTTAAGCTAATTTGACTTAGAATATCATGAAAATAAAATCAAAGAGTATCAACCTCCTTTGTCTAAATTAGATAAAGTGATAAACTGGGAACTATTTAGGAATCCAATTGAAAAAGCTCTATATGTTGAACCAAAAGGTGCTGGTGGAAGACCTGCATATGATAAGCTAATGATGTTTAAAATTCTAATTCTACAAAAGTATTATAATTTAAGTGATGAACAAGCAGAGTTTCGGGAGTGTAAATATAACTGTGTAAACCTTAAAATTGATTTACTAGATATTTTATGAGAGTGTAAACTCATCTGTGTAAACCAACATTATCCTCTAACTACTTTGTATATTTTTCCATAATTTCGCTGAAAAATATACATAGTTGAGGATAAATCTCTGAGCAATTTCTAACTCTTGACCTTTTCCATTTATTTTGAACCTCCTGTGTTGATAAATACATTACCTTAAAAGCTGAGTCTACTGTTGGGAAAGATCCTTTTGATTTTGTCTTTCTTTTAATTGTTGAATTAAGTGATTCTATTGGATTTGTTGTATAAATTAGCTTTTTAATAGCTTCTAGATATTTATAAAAAGTAGCTAATTCATCCCAATGATTTAGCCAAGATTGCTTGATATGAGGGTATTTTTCTCCCCAAATATCGTGAAATTAGACTTAATTAAAAATATGGGTGCATAATCTCCTATTTTTTTTTATAGTTTACAAGATAATAATCCACTAAATTCAACTTCAAACTTTTACTCAAACCACGATGCAAACTAATCATATTTTTCATATGTGAGAATACTCCACCTTCGAGTGCATTTGTTGTATTTGATATTGTTAAATTCTTATGATTTTTATAGGTAAAAAGATAAGGAAGGTTAGTTCTTAAACTTCTATATGCAGCTCGAATTCTTGGATGAGTATAATGAAGTTTACCAGTGGTCTTTGAGATTGTTTTTTCATCTAAAAATACTTGATATTCATCATACCAATCATCTAACTTTTGAGTTAAATTCTTTTGAGTAGTATGAGTTAATCTTGATACAATTTTCTTTAAATCTTTACTAGCCTCAAGTTTAGATTTCATAGTGATATATCTTTGTACAATCTTCTTTTGATGGAAGTGGCACATTTGTATTGGAATGTTATTAAAGGCTTTAGATAAGCCTCTCTTTCCATCGAGAGTAGTACTTGTGATTGTGTATCCTAAATTAAACAGCTCTTCTTTTAAATATCTATAGTCTTGAACTAGTTCACTTTGAATATGCTTCCAAATTAGTATCTCTTTTGTCTCAACATCCTTGAAAACTAAAGTACCAAGTTTATCTTTTCTTTTTCCATAAAAAGTTGCATCACATACTAAATTAACTGCTCTGGGATGATGCACTTTATAATCAACAATATACTCATCTCTTTGCTTCATTATCCATGGAATAGATCTGTCATATTTAGCTGCAAGTTGTTTGAGGGTTTGTCGATGTAAAAAGTACACTTCAAAGATAATCTTATGGAGTTGTTCTGGTCTTCTGTTAGAGCTAAATGAAGTTTTACAGTCTTTACAAAAGTACCTTTTAATACCTCTTCTTGAACCTCTGTTTTGAGTGTTATCAGATTGACAATTTATACATATTTTAGAGCTTTTTTACAATCATTTGTAAATAAACCTTTGTTTACTCCCAATATACCATAGTTTAAACGATGTTTTATGCACCCATTTTTTTAATTAAGTCGTTTTTTTGAAGTTTTGATAAGAGGGCTTTAAAAGAGTCTTTAAAAGCTTCTAGTCCATCATTTAATAAAGTATTATAAACTCTATTTATATCAACTTTCTTAGAGATTAATGACTCAAAATATAAATCACAATCACTTTCACTCATAAGTTCAGACTGTTCTTTTTTTCCATTCTCAATCCAAGCTTCAATAGTTGCCAAAGGTGCAGTATTTACACTGTTTGGATAAATCAAAGTATCTATATAATAACTAGAATCTAACTCATCTCCTTTTACTCCAGTACTTGCAAAAAGAGTTCTTATATTTTTATTAGCTACTCTTTCTACTTCATGGTAACATTTTGTCGCATTTATTATTCCAAGTTTAGCAGTTTGCAAACCTTTTTCTCTAAAGTCTCTATCACACATTCTGTCAAATCTTGAAACAAATACTGAAACAACAGCTTTTGTATCTTTATTTGAAGCAATAATACCTTCATTTAAAGCTGTAGCACATTTAACAGCTTGAGTAGGAGAGAAGATTAAAGTTGCATTTACATTTATTCCTTGTGAAGTAAGCTCTTTCATAGCAACATACCCAGCATTTGTAGCAGGAACTTTAATCATTACATTATCTGCTCCAATTTGTGAGTTTAATCTAATTCCTTCTTCAATAGTTTCTTGTGTATTATCACATAATGAAGGATCTATTTCAATCGAAATAAAACCATCATTTGCATTTTCAAGATGTAAATCATCAAGTAAAAAAGCAGCTCTTTTAATATCAGTTATTGCTAATTCTTCATAAATAGTTTTAGGTTCATTTGCTTGTAACATCTCTAATTGTTGCACATATGCGATAGAATTAGGTATTGAAGATTCAAAGATTGTAGGGTTTGAAGTAGCACCATGAATAATCTCATCTTTAATAATGTCTTGAAATTTATTTTCTAAAAATTCTCTCTCAATAAAATCACACCATAAAGAAAAATTAATGTCCTCTTTTAAACTCATTTTAACATCCTTATATTTGGTCTAATATTTTTGTTAAATCTTTTGTATCAACAATAATATTGGCCTCTTTTTTTAAAATATCTCTAGCACAAAATGCAACTCTTTTGTCTGCATAAGCAAACATTGAAACATCATTTGCACCATCTCCGACAACTAAAGTATTCTTTTTTGAAATACCTAACATAGCTTGAACTCTTTGTATCATATCACCTTTAGAAAATCCAAACATCATATCACCTCCAATAAGACCTGTCAAAATTCCGTCTTTTGAGTGTAAAATATTTGAGAAGTCTCCATCAAGTCCTAATTTTTCTTTAGCAGGACTTGTTCCAATTTTAAAACCACCTGAAAAACAAATCACTTTATATCCTCGTTTTTTTAATTCTGCTACAGTTTCATAAGCCCCAGGCATTAGCGGCAAATCTCTACAGATTTCTACTGCTTGCTCATATTTTAACCCCTTTAATAAAGACACCCTCTCAATTAAAGATTCAAAAAAATCCAACTCTCCATTCATTGCTTTTTCAGTGATACTTACAATCTTTTGTTCTAAGCCTACGGCTTGTGCCAAGAAGTCAATAGTTTCCCCATCCATAAGTGTTGAATCAAAATCAAAAACAGCTAATTTCATACGTATTCTCCTAATTTTATTGTTTTAAGGATATAATAATAGCTAAATTTTAATAAAGGAAACTGATTGAAGTTAGCTTCTATTGATATAGGTCTTAAAAGAATTGGCGTAGCTATAAGCCTTACAAGGAGTATTGTAACTCCTCAAAGTGCAATACTTAGAAAAAATAGAAACCAAGCGGCAAATGATGTAAACTCATTTTTAAAAGAGTGGGAAATAGATAAACTAATTGTAGGATACCCAAGTGCCAGTGCTGATATGCAAAAAAGAATCACACATTTTATAAATTTACTAAAACTTAAAATACCATATGCTCTGCAAGAAGAAAATATGAGCTCAATTGAAGCAGAAGATTTAATGAAAGGTCAAATAAAATACAAAAGAGATGGAAGAGTTGACTCTTTAGCAGCAAAAGTTATTTTAGAAAGATACTTAAGTAAAAGATAATACTTTAGAATATAAAGGTATCAAATGAATATTCCTATTATAAAATCAGATTTAATATATATACTACCCTAAGAAAAATAAACAATTTTTTTTAAAGTTTAATTCTTAAAATAGTAACTGATATTACGATAATCTAAATTTTAAGATTTAATAGAATTGTTACAATATTGATTAAAATTATTATATTTAACTTGCTAATATGATCCTTAAAACCTACAAAAATATACTTTATAAATTACCAATAAACCCTTTGTTTATCGTATTTACAAGCACTTTGAAACCACTATTTAGATATAATATATACTCTTAATACTAAGGAATTTTATGAGTTGTTTACAAGAATATTATCAAGATTATGCGTTAAGTTCATTTTAGAAAATAGAGATGACAAAATTAGCTAAACTTACTGGGGAAAGCCATGATGTATTTACAAAAAATCTATTACTTGATGATAGCTTTGATGATGAGACTAAATTATGGAAAACAATAAAATCATTTTTAAGAGATTATGAAAATGAAGATAATGGATGTATAATTATAGATGATTCATTACTTCATAAACCACATACAAAAGTAAATAATACTGTATGTTGGCAACTATGACCATGTAAGTGGGAAAAGTGTTAAGGGTATCATGATGTTAAACTTTCATTATACAGATAATAGTGGTATATTGTCAAGTTTCACCACGTTGTACCATTTCAAAAGCAATATGTTGAAACACATCTGGTAAAATCTTAAATATTTCAGGTTTCGTTTGAAACCAACTTTGAACTGCATCAAATGGAGTTCTAACTTTTAATTCTTTTTTTAAAGAACCATGTCTTCTATTGAAGTTGTAGTATATCAAAAATTTATTTAAATCTTTTTTAACATCATCAATATTGTCATACTCTTCTGCTTTAATTGTAGCATTTTTAATAGTTCCGTTTCCTCTTTCTACCATTGCGTTAGTTTGAGGTGTGTATGGAGCTGTTAGCCTATGTTCTATCTCATCATCTTTACACTCTACATCAAACTTATGATTACCACTTACAAAACCTTTTCCTCTTGCCCATTTGTCTGTGAACTCTAATCCATTATCTGTTAAAATATGTGTTAAGTAAAATGGAAAAAATTCTTTACATTCTTTTAGAAAAGATACTGCATTTGCTGCTGTCTTATTCTCATACACTTTATAGTAAAGTAGCCTTGTAGCCCTGTCTATTGCTACAAATAGGTAATATTTTTGCTTGTCAAACTTTGGTAAATAAGTTACATCTATATGTAAATAACCAGGCTCATACTCTTTGAACTTTTTAGCTTTTTCTTTTTGCTCTTGTGGAACTCTGTTTATATCAAAGGCTTTTAAAGTACGATAAATATTACTTCTATTTGCATTTGGAATAATATCAACGATTGTATCTGCTAAGTCATCTAACTCCATCCAAGTCATTGTTCTGACTACTTTAATTAACTCTTTTTCTAAAGGTGTTAGAGCATAATGGATTCTTTTTGGTCTTGAACTTTTATCATTTAAAAAATCTCTATTTTTATGCTTGGCGATAGTTTTAACATTCACATTATAATTATTTGCTAATTCAACATTTGTTAAATTAGATTGTTGTATTATTTCTCTTACATGCTGGTTTGTTCTGGCATTAGAGTGATAGACTTGTGGCATTTTTAAAATCCTTATTTGCTGTAAAGATTTTACAATTATGTTGTTAAGCTATCGCTTTCTTATTTATGTAACTAGGCAACCATAACGTGGTGAAACTAGACAGTATATCAATACCTTTAGGATATGAGATTATCACTAAAACTGAAGATAAATGGAGCGAAGAATATCAAAAGTTTATAAAAAAATCTATGTTTACTAAAAATGAAATAATGAAAGATAAACTCCCAATTTTATATTTTAATAATGAAGTAAAATATAAATATATTTTAATGGATAAATGGTTTACAACATCAGATAATATAGAGTTTATAGCATAGTGCTTTAAAAAAGCAATTTGTAGCACCAGTAAAAAAGAATCGTAAAGCAGCACTAACTCTATAAAGACAGAAATAAAAGAAGATATGTTAATATTGACAGCATAGATATGGGAGCTTGTAGTAGTCGACTTATATATTTAAAAGGTTGCAATACACCTTTGAATATTGGTAAGCAAATTGTCAAAAACGGCAACGATGGTGAACCTATGTACCTGTATCTTATTACTAATGATATAGACTTATCCTTTCAACAGACACTTGAAATCTATCAAAAACGGTGGAAAATAGAGGAATATCACAAGTCATTAAAACAAAATTTAAAGATAGAACATTCGCCAACTAAGGTTGAATTATCACAAAGAAATCATATTAACTTAACTATAGGTGCATTTATCAAGCTAGAAAAACTTCGTTTGAACTATAAAATGAATCACTTTGCAATTAAAGAAAAAATATATATTGAAGCTCTAAAGGTTGCTTATCAAAAAGTTAGAGAATTAAAGTGTGGATAATTCTGTAACATTTACTGTAAATTATGATATTTAGATTATTGTAACATCAGTATTTATTTAAATATAATAAATAGTTTTTTGTAAGTATTGTATTAACAATATTTGCATGAACTGTAACTCAATATTCTATTCAATTAGGAGTTGTAAATATATCTTTTATTCATTTAGCAGTTGCTCAAAGAATTATTATTTTTCATTTTAATTTACTATGATCAATAGTATCATTATATGTTTAGTCCCTAATTCTCATGGAGTCAGCTATTATTTTATAAAAGGAGTAGATTTATGGGAAATATACAACACTCTAATGCCAAGACGACGCCAAGAATTCGAAAAGAAATACAAGAGTCTCAAGAGACAATCACAGAGTTAGCTGCAAGATTGTCCCTTAATCCAAAAACAGTAACAAAATGGAAGAATGCCAATAGAATCACTGATAAAAAAAGTGGACCGACGATAGCAAGGTCAACAGTACTAAGTCAAGAAGAAGAACAAATAATTTGTGAGTTTAGAAGAGTTACCAAGTTTGCACTAGATGATGTTTTTATAGCCCTGATGGATGAGATACCTAAAATGACAAGGTCAAACTTACACAGATGCTTGCAACGTCATGGATTAAGCCGTTTGCCCAAAGAACCCCGTGATAAAACAGAAAAAAAGAAGTTCAAAGAGTATGATATAGGATATGTCCATATAGATATTTCAGAAGTTCATAGTGAAGAAGGCAAAGCCTATATGTTCGTAGCTATAGATCGTGCTACTAAGTATACTTATGTGGAAATTCATGAAAGAATGACTCAGGCTATCGCTTGTTCATTCTTAGAAAACTTTATACAAGATATACCTTTTAAAATCCATACTATTTTAACAGATAATGGAGCTCAATTTACTTATGCACTTCTAAGTGAACATTTAAGACCAAAAGATAAGATTCATCCTTTTGATATAGTATGCCAAAAGTATAAAATAGAACACCGTTTGACTAAGTTTAGACATCCCTGGACTAATGGTCAGGTAGAAGTGATGAATAAAGTTCTTAAAGACCATACTGTGAAACTTTTTCATTATGAGACCTTAAAAGCTCTAAAGTTACACTTGATGAGCTTTCTTCTTTTATATAATTATCAGAAAAAACTCAAAGCTTTAAAGTATAAAACACCTTATGATACAATGTCTCAAATATTCAGGAAAAACCCAGAGTACTTTAAGTTGAATCCTTTGAGTAAGTCTTTGGGACTAAACAATTATATATATCTAAAAATGAATAAGTTGTAATTTTATTTTCAGGTAAAAAGTTTATTAATACATCTTTTTTTCATTTTAAATAAAAAGGTATTTTATATCAAGGTTTTAAATAAAAATATTCATCATCAAATTTATGATAATTTATAAAATCAGTATTATAAATTTTTGAATAATATGCTTTTAATAATGTAATAGAAAAATGATTATAGTATTCCAAATTATTTGATTTGTCATTTAATTTAGTAGGAGGTCTAAATGATAATACAGTATTAGTAATAGGATTCACATTTGGTTTATAATAACCAAATGCAACAGCACTATCAAATATTATTTGTAATGGTTTTTGTATTTTTCAAATACTACTGATTGGTCATCATAAAACAATATTTCAAGCTTCTTTTATAGCATTTGCAAAAGTATATCTCATTTTGGATCTAGTTTATTTGGATTTACAAAAAATATATCAAATCCGATAATAGCTACTCAAGCATTAGTCAGATTTTTTATAAATTGGATATAATCACGTCTTGGTAATGGAAATCATAATTCATCAAGAGTTAATTCATCTAATCAAATAATAACAATATCTTTATTTATAATTTTACTATTAATAGTACTAGATGAATAAATAATTTCATTTTTTGATTTAAGAAAAATTAAGCCGAAATGGCACATTTGTATTGGATAGTCTTTAAAGGCTTTATACAAGCCTCTTTTGCCATCAATGATGATAGCCTTACAATGTATCCTAAATCTAAAAGTATCTGTAGTTGTTGTTTGTAATGAAATACTAATTCACTATCAATATGTTTCCATGTTAATATCTCTTTGGAAATAATATCTTTAAAAATTAAAGTTCCAAGTTTATCTTTTCTTTTACCATAAAAAGTTGCATCACAAACTATAACAATTTCTCTTGGATTATGTATTTTTGCAATTGGTTCATATTCTAAAATTTGCTTTCTTATCCACGGCAAACTTCTATTATAATCTTTATCTTCTGTAAATATACTTTTT
Organism: Halarcobacter sp.; assembly: GCA_965243765.1. Lineage (GTDB taxonomy): Bacteria > Campylobacterota > Campylobacteria > Campylobacterales > Arcobacteraceae > Halarcobacter. Next base: position 153,536 of record CBDEWB010000017.1, on the reverse strand, counting down.
GAAGATTATTTCTTGTAGATTTCTTGCTCTTCTTTTTGAGCTAAATTTACGACCACATTCATTGCATTTATATCTTTGAATTCCATTTCTAATATCAATCTTTTTAGTATAATTTTTTAAGCAATATGGACAAGTTTTATTGTTTTTTACAGCCATGTGTAAATAAACCTTTTTTAACTCCTGTAATATCGTAGTTAACTTAAGTTTTTAGACCTCTTAATTTTTCATTAAGCCAAACTACCAGTTGTTGTATTTATTTCATCTCACTTAAAATAAATTTTACCGTTTTTATCTGTTACAGTAAATAGTTTTTCATCAGGATTATATGGACATAATATCCCCCTTGTCAAGACCACTTAACTAAGTTTTCTTATTCCACCAACTCACGATACTTTTTGTAACAATTTACTATGTAAATTATTAATAGCTTTAAAATAAACTTCATTTGGAATCTTATTTCCAATAGATGAATGTAATCTTCTACTATTATATTTCTTTTAATATCAACTCTTTATTAAAATTTACTTCAAGAGCTTTATTTATTCTCGTCTTTGTTTCATCAAAACCTAAAATAGCAATAATATCATATACAGAAGGTGCTTGAGTTCCACCTGTTAAAGCTATTCTAATTGGTTGAAATAGTTGTGGAAATTTTAAAGAGTTCTCTTCTATAAATGGTTTTGTCACCGCTTCATAATCACAAGCAAGATGTAAAGTATCTTTATTACTTTCTAACATATCTAAATATGATTTTAGCATTAAAGAAGTACTTTCTTTTATAAACTTTCTTGAACCTTTTACTTCATAAGAAGTTGGGGTATCTAAAATTTTATTGATTGCCTCTTTTAATTCAACTAAAGTTTGAGCTCTCTGTTTTAATAAATCTAATAACATCTCTTTTTTATCATGTCCTTCTAAATGACAATCAAAAAATTCTAACTCTTTTGCTAATCTATCATTTGAAATATTTTTAATATAATGGGCATTTAACCATAATAATTTTTCTTCATTATATGCTGAAGCAGATTTATTTATATTATTTGGATCAAACAATTCTAACATCTCAGCCATTGAAAAAATTTCTTGATCTTTATTAGACCACCCAAGTCTAACTAAAAAGTTTAAAAGTGCTTCAGGAAGATAACCTAAATTCTTATAATCCATAACGTCCATAGCCCCATCTCTTTTAGACAGTTTCTTTCCATTAGGATTGTTAATCATAGGAACATGATAAAACTTTGGAACGTCAAAACCTAAAGCTTTATAAATTATAATTTGTTTAGAAGTATTAGTTAAATGATCATCCCCTCTAATTACATCAGTCATTCCCATTAAAGAATCATCAATTGCTACAACAAAGTTATATGTTGGCATTCCATTACTTCTAGCAATAACGAAATCATCAATTTCAATACAATTAAAACTCATATCTGATTTTACACCATCTTGAAAAGTAATAGCACCTTCTAAAGGTGTTCTCATTCTAACAACAGGTTCAATTCCAACAAGAGGTAATCCTTTAAAATCTCTATATTTTCCATCATATCTTGGCGTTTGTTTATTAGCCATTTGCTCTTCTCGTAAAGCTGTTAATTCTTCTTTACTCATATAACAATAATATGCTTTATCTTCATCAAGTAGTTGTTGTATATATTTTTTATAAATATTTAATCTTTTTGATTGATACTCAACTTTACCATCATAATGAAGACCAACCCAATCAAAAGCTTTTAAAATTGCTTTCATTGCATCTTTATTATTTCTTTGAGTATCTGTATCTTCAATTCTTAATCTAAACTCACCATGTGTTTTTTTTGCCCATAGATAACTATAAAGAGCTGTTCTTAAGCCCCCAATATGTAAATATCCTGTTGGGCTAGGTGCGAACCTTGTAACTGCCATATTATTCCTTATACATATCTTATTTTTCTTTATAACTTTTAAAAAAACCAATTGCTGATGCAACTGCAACAATAACTATAAAAACTATCATAACAATATCAAGTATTTCCATCTGATTCCTTCTCTTTTAATTGACCACAGGCTGCAGAGATATCTAAGCCTTTTGATTCTCTAATTGTACAAAACAATCCTTTGTTTATTAAAAAATCTTTGAATTTTATCATATCACTACTTTGTGGTCTTTTATATATCGTACCTAGATATGGATTAAAATAAATTAAGTTTACCTTTGCTTTTATTCCATTTAAAAGTTTCACTAATTTTCTAGCTGAGGCAATATCATCATTTTTATCTTTTATCACTAAATATTCAAACATAGCTTTTTGTCTGGCATCAATAGGAAAAGCTTTAACAGCATCTATTATTGACTGTATATTATAAGCTTTATTTATAGGTATTAATTTACTTCTTAGTTCATCATCAACTGCATGTAAAGAGATAGCTAACTGTATACCTAAATCTTCTTCTCCTAATTTTTTAATCTTTGAAGAGATTCCAGAAGTTGATACAGTCTGCCTTCTTCTATTTATACTAAGACCTTCTTCTTCTGAAAATATCTTTACAGAATGAACAAAGTTTTTATAATTATCAAGAGGTTCACCCATTCCCATATAAACTATATTTAAAGATTTATTTTCAGCTATTTGCTTATCTCTTTTGATTTGTACAATTTGATCTACAATCTCACCTACTGTAAGATTTCTTACAAAACCACCTTTAGCAGTAAGACAAAAAGTACACCCTACTTTACACCCTACTTGTGAAGAGATACACACAGTATACTTTTCACTTCTTTCAATCATCCCATCTTTATTTATCTTTTTCTTTTTCATCAATAAGAGAACAGTTTCAATAGTATGACCATCTTCTAGTACAAATAGATATTTGATACTTCCATCAATACTTTTTTCTTTTTTTATAACCTTAAGAATATTAAGAGCATAGTTTTCTTTTAAATTTTTTTTTAGCTCATTTGGGATATTTTTCATATCATCGTAAGATGTTATGTACTTCTTATATATCCAATTATATACTTGTTTGGCTCTAAAAGATGGTTTTAATTGTGTTTTTAATTCTTCTAAAGTGAAATCATATATTGATTGCAATTTATTCCTTTTTTCGTTTTTATATTAGTTCTATATTTTTTTCTTAACTTTTCTTGTTTTTATTTTTGAGTTTCATGGATACTACGTATCCATATCTCTTGTTTGGGCTTCTATTATTTTGGCTGTAATGTTTCTCGAGCTTCGTAGGTACAAGCACACCACTTTGCTTTCAACATCTGAAAACGTGAAGCCGTTCACATTTTCTTTACGATGTTTCACGTGAAACATTCTATTCTTTTATTATCTTTTTATCTAATAAATACTTTATAAGTCTTCTCATAGCTTCTTCATGATTCTTTATAAAATCTTTGTGCGCATTTTTATTTGCGTAATTAGTAATTACAAAGATTCCTGCTACTGGTATTTCAAATTCCTTTGCAACTTGCAAGATTGAAAAGAATTCCATATTTTCTATTCCTATTGCATAGGCTTCAAACTTTTTTGTTAACTCTTCATTTGTTGAAATATAGTTTGAACTATTAACAATAGTATCATTTCTTGCCATCTTATTTTCAGACTCTAATACATTATCTAAAGGAGTATATGAATCATTTGATAAAAAAGATAATTCCAAATTTGATGCTCTTTTAGACTCAATAATATCGAATATTTCGTGATTACCATAGCTCCCTGCACTACCTATAAAAAGTATAAAGTTTGGTTTATTAAATAAACAATGTCTTGTTAGATTAATAGCAGACTCTATTAGCCCTACACCAATTATTTCTGCAAATTTAAAGGTTTCTTTTCTTCCTGCACAAATAATCATTTACAATCCAATATATAACTAGAGTTTATTTGTATTTTTTCTTGATTAGTTTCTGGAATAGGGATAGAACTGCTTGGAACTGATACACTTGCGTAAGTCATTCTATTTCTAATTGGATAAGAAACTCTTAAGGTATTTATATTTATCTCTTCAGCTGTACAGTTCTTATTTAGATCTGATGATAAGGTTTTTGAATAACGTGTAATCCAATTTATAGCTTCTAATCTTAATAAATCTAAAATAATATTAAAAGTATCTTTTTTCACAGTCCAAAAAAGATTATTAACAGAGATTGTTGTATCTCTATTTGTTTTAAGTTTTATAAGATCAGCAATAAAGTCATTCACGTCTTTTGCTTTATATGCATTTACTTTATATCTTAATTCTCCAATATAGCCAGTAATTTTTGGGGTGTTACTTGAGTACCTATATTTTGGACGAATATTGAATGTACCTAATCTTTTTTCTACTTTATCATTTTGCTTTATTTTCTTGTTAAAAACTTCAAGACGATTACTTATAAGAGCCTCGTTATCATCTGTAATACTAACAGTAATATATGAACTTAAAATATCATGTTGTAACTCTTTTGAAAAATCTTTATTGAATTTTAACTCAAAAGAAAATGTACAAATTGGTAAAATCATAAATAGTTTTAATAATTTCATTTTAAATCCTTACTGAAATATTGTTATCTTTTAGATAATGCTTTAATTCCATAATATCAATTTCTTTAAAATGAAAAATTGATGCTGCTAATGTTGCACTTGCTCCACATTCAAAAGCTTCTTTCATATGTTCCATAGTTCCAGCACCCCCACTAGCAATTATAGGGATATCAAGCATTGAAGAAATTTGACCAATAATATTTAGCTCAAAACCTGTTTTAGCGCCATCTGTATCCATAGAAGTTAAAAGTATTTCACCAGCGCCTCTATCATAAACTTCTTTTGCCCAAATCAAAGCATCAAGTCCAGTATCCTCTCTACCGCCTTTTACAAAAACATGATAAGAACCATCTTGGACTTTTTTAACATCTATTGCGACTACAATACATTGTGATCCAAATCTTTTTGCACTTTGGTTAATAAAGTCTGGATTTGCAACTGCTGAAGAGTTTATTGATACTTTATCACATCCAACATTGAGTAGTTTATAGATATCTTCAAGCTTTCTAATCCCTCCACCAACTGTTAAAGGAATAAAGACTTCTTTTGCAACATCTTTTACAATATCAACTATAGTATCCCTATTTTCGTGACTTGCTGCAATATCAAGGAAAGTGATTTCATCTGCGCCTTCGTTGTTATATCTTTTTGCAACCTCTACAGGATCACCCGCATCACGAAGCCCAACAAAATTTACACCTTTAACAACTCTTCCATCTTTTACATCTAAACATGGAATAATTCTTTTTGCAAAATAACTCAATATATATCCTTATTTGCTCTATTTTAGGAATTTATATTATCTAATTGTAAGTTAAAAACAGATATACTTCTAATTCGTATGAAAAATATAAAAGCAAAAAAGAGATTTGGACAAAATTTCTTAAAAGATAATAGCGTTTTAACGAGGATTATCCAATCGATGCCCCATAACAAGAACCACCTAGTGGAGATAGGGCCTGGATTAGGTGATTTGACAAAAAAATTAGTCAAGTACAAAGATACGACTGCATATGAAGTCGATATTGATTTAATCAGTATATTAGAGTCAAAATTTGCAATAGAACTAGAAAACAAGCATTTTAAACTTATCCACACAGATGTGTTAGAAGCTTGGAATAGAAATGGTAGTTTACATGAAACAAAATATGATTTAATCGCAAATCTACCATATTATATTGCAACAAACATTATATTAAGAGCATATGAAGATGATAATTGTGAGAATATTATTGTAATGGTTCAAAAAGAAGTAGCTTTAAAATTTTCTGCAAATGTTAATGATAAAGAGTACTCTTCTCTTGGAGTAATTACACAATTACAATCAAAAGAATCAAGGATACTATTTGATGTCCCTCCTGAATCTTTTGATCCTCCTCCTAAAGTTACGTCTTCAATACTTCATATATTAAAAGATGAAAGTAAAGCACTAGATAAGGTTTTTTTGAAGTTTTTAAAGGTTTGTTTTTCGCAACCAAGAAAAAAACTATTTAAAAATATCTCTTCTATTGTTAATAAAGATATTTTATCTGATATTTATGTTGAACTTAATTTAATTGAAACTCTACGACCACATCAAGTAAGCGCATCTTTGTATAGCCAACTCTATACAAAGGTAAAGAATGGAAAACAACCAAAATAGCAATCAAAATGATATAGTCAAAAAAGAGGAACCAAAAAAACAAACAAGTGAACCTCTAAATAAAAATAATGAAAATCAGCCACCAGTGGCAAAAGCTAGCAATGAAAAGAAACCTTATAATAAAAAAAGAAACCCAAACAATAGTAGGGCAAAAACTCATAATAGTAGAACAAATTCTACATGGATAAATGAATTACGAAAAGCTCATGTAGTAAATGAAAAAATTCATAAAGAAAGATTAAATCCACATAATAAATTAAATCTATCTACAAATGCAAAAGTTAGAATCACTCCTCTTGGAGGATTAGGTGAAATTGGTGGAAATATGATGGTTATTGAAACTGATACGAGTGCAATAATTATTGATGTAGGAATGAGTTTCCCTGATGATGATATGCATGGTGTGGATATTTTAATTCCAGATTTTACATATATTAGACAAATTAAAGATAAAATCAAAGGAGTAGTAATTACTCATGGACATGAAGATCATATTGGTGCGATTCCATACATGTTTAAAGAATTACAATTTCCAATTTATGGAACATCATTACCATTAGAAATGATTGGATCAAAATTTGATGAACATAAAATTAGAGAATATAGATCTTTATTTAGACTAATTCAAAAAAGAGTTCCAGTTAAAATTGGAGATTTTGAAGTAGAATGGATTCATATAACTCACTCTATTATAGATGCTTCATCTTTAGCTATTAAAACTGAAGCTGGAACAATTATTCATACAGGTGACTTTAAAATTGATCATACTCCAATTGATGGCTTCCCAACAGATTTACATAGATTTGCACATTATGGAGAAGAAGGTGTTTTACTATTATTATCTGATTCTACTAATTCACATTCACCAGGTTTTACAAAATCTGAAAAAACTGTAGGTCCTACTTTTGATAGACTTTTTGCAAACGCAAAAGGAAGAGTAATTATGTCAACATTCTCTTCAAATATTCATAGAGTTTATCAAGCAATTGATCGTGGTATTAAACATGGGAGAAAAGTCTGTGTTATTGGAAGATCAATGGAAAAAAATCTAGATTTAGCAATGAGTCTTGGATATATTAAATTTCCTAAAGATCAATTTATTGAAGCACATGAAGTAAATAAATATAAAGATGATGAAATCTTAATAGTTACAACTGGTTCACAAGGTGAGCCAATGAGTGCATTATATAGAATGTCGATTCATGAACATAGACATATTAAAATTAAGCCAGGAGATCAAATAATTTTATCTGCAAAAGCAATTCCTGGAAATGAAGCAAGTGTTTCAGCTATTTTAAATCAACTTTTAAAAGCTGGTGCAAAAGTAGCATATAAAGATTTTACAGAAATTCATGTATCTGGACATGCGGCACAAGAAGAGCAAAAACTGATGTTAAGATTAGTTAAACCAAAATTCTTTATGCCAATTCATGGTGAATATAACCATGCTTTAAAACATGCAGAAACTGGAATTGCTTGTGGAGTATTAGAGAGAAATACTTATATTATGAGTGATGGAGAACAAATTGAAGTTACTCCTAAATATCTTAAAAAAGTAAAATCAATTAAAACAGGGAAAGTTTATATTGATAACCAATTAAACAATAAAATTGCAGATGATATTATTATTGATAGACAAACTATGGCAAATGAAGGTGTTGTTATGATTGTTGCTCAAATAAATGCAAATGATAGAAAAATGGAACAAAGACCGAGAGTTTCGTCTTTTGGATTAGTGCCAGATAAATTAGATAAAGCATTTTCTAAAGAAATTGAAGACTTATTAGTAATATTTCTTGCAAATGCAAGAGAAGGTATTTTTAAGAATAACAGAGTCTTTGAAGATGAAATTAGAAAAGTTGTAAGAAAACACTGTATAAGAAAATATAAAAAATACCCAATGATTGTACCTACACTATTTGTTCAATAAGGATAATAAAATGGATTTTAATCAAATTGCAAAAGAGGTTTTAGATACAGAAGCAAATGAACTTAAACTTGCTTCTAAAAATATTTCTACTTTTGATTTAGAAAAAGTTGTTGATCTAATCATTTCATGTAAAGGTAAATTAATAGTAACTGGAGTTGGAAAATCTGGACTTGTTGGTGCTAAAATAGCAGCAACATTTGCCAGTACTGGAACTTCATCTTTCTTTCTACATCCTACTGAAGCTATGCATGGAGATTTAGGTATGATTGGCAAAGATGATGTTGTTTTAGCCTTATCTTATAGTGGAGAGAGTGAAGAACTTATTCAATTACTTCCTCACTTAAAACGTTTTAATATTCCATTAATTGCAATGGCTAAAGACAAAAACTCTACACTTGGAAAATATGCAGATTTTTTTATGAATATTTCAGTTACTAAAGAGGCTTGTCCTTTAGATACAGTACCAACGTCATCAACTACATTAACAATGGCAATGGGAGATGTTTTAGCTATTTGCCTTATGAAAAAACGTAACTTTAAAAAAGAAGATTTTGCTTCATTCCATCCAGGTGGAAGTTTAGGAAAAAAACTTTTTATAAAAGTTGATGATCTATTAAAAAAAGATAATCTTCCAATTGTTTCACGTGAAACAATTTTAAAAGACGCCATAATTACTATGAGCGAAGGAAGACTTGGAAATGTACTTATTACTGATGAAAATGGCAAATTAACATCGGTATTAAGTGATGGGGATTTAAGAAGAGCTTTAATGAGTTCATATTTTTCAATTGATTGTAAAGTTGAAACAATAGCTACAAAAAATCCTAAAACTATAAAAGATAAAAATCTTTTGGCAAGTGAGGCATTAGAGATAATTGAAGATTATAAAATTCAGTTATTAATTGTTACAAATGAAGATGATACAATAGTGGGTGTATTACATATTCATGACTTAATACAAGCAGGTATAAAATGAAAAAAGATGAAGAAGAAAAATATAAACCAGTAAGATTAAACAAATTTATTTCTCATAATAGTAATTACTCAAGACGAGAAGCAGATAAGTTAATCGAAGAAGGAAAAGTTTCTATAAATGGAAAAGTTGTAGAAAATCTTGCCACAAAAGTTGATGAATTTGACAATATTAAGATTGGTAAACAAATTATAAAAGAAGACAAAAATAGAATGTATACTGTTATTGTTTATAACAAACCCAAAGGTGAATTAGTTACTAAAAATGATCCTAGAGGCAGAAAAGTAATCTTTGATACCTTAGATAAAAAGTTTAAACATTTCATGCCAGTAGGAAGACTTGATTATGCTAGTGAGGGTTTAATTTTATTAACTGATTCTATTAGTGTAGCTGATAGGCTAATGCACTCTAAACTTGAAAGAATATACAAAATCAAAGTTGATGGAAAGATCCATAAACAAGTTGAAGAATCAATGCAAAATGGTTTAGAACTTGAAGATGCTTCGATGGGTGGACATGAAAAATCAAAAATAAGATCGATGACTTTTGAGCCATTTATTAAATACCAAATTTTAACAAATGGAGAAAACTTTTCAAAAATAAAAGTTGCTATTTGCGAAGGTAAAAATAGAGAACTTAGAAGATTTTTTGGACATTTTGGTTTAGAAATTATGGACTTAAAAAGATTTGAATTTGGTGGAATTTCACTTAATAATCTACCAACTGGAAAAAGCAGATATTTATCAAAAGACGAATACAAAAACCTTAAACACTTTTTAGATACTAATGGATGATTTATCAAACCAATTAAGACCTTGTGATTTAAACTCATTTATTGGGCAATCACATATTGTTGGAAAAGATAAAGCACTTTATAAATTAATACAAAAAAAAGAAATCCCACATCTCTTTTTTTATGGAAAACCTGGAACTGGTAAAACTACTCTTGCAAAAATTATTGCAAAACAGATAAATACTGACTATTACTATTTTAGTGCGACTTCAATAAAAGTAGAAGATTTACGTAAAGTATTTGATAGATATAAAAATACTTTAATTAAACCTTTAATATTTATAGATGAAGTTCATAGATTATCAAAAAATCAACAAGAAGTTTTACTTCCTATAATGGAAAACTATGATGCAATTATAATTGGGGCTAGTACTGAAAATCCATTTTTTACACTAACAAATGCCATACGTTCAAGATCTTTTTTATATGAGTTTTTACCTTTTACTTTAGATGACTTATCACAAATATTAAATAAAGCCATAAAAGAAAATAGTATAAAGCTAGAAGAAGATGCAAGAGAGTATCTAATGCTTTCAAGTAGTGGCGATGCAAGGGCAATGTTAAATCTTCTTAATTTCTCTATTAAAATAGATTCTACCGTAAGCTTATCCCTATTAAAAGAACTTAGAGCAAATGTCATAGGAGATGGAGCGAGTTCTTCAAGTACTCATTATGAATTAGCAAGTGCAATGATAAAATCTTTAAGAGGTTCTGATATAGATGCTAGTTTATATTATCTAGCAAGATTAATAAATGGCGGCGAGAGTGTTGAATTTATAACACGCCGTTTAATTGTTTTTGCTAGTGAAGATATTGGAAATGCAAATCCAAATGCTTTAAATCTTGCCGTTAGTACAATGACTGCAACCTCAAAGCTTGGTTATCCAGAAAGTAAAATACTTTTAGGTCAATGTGCGATTTATTTAGCTTCAAGTCCAAAATCAAATGCAGCATATTTAGGAATCAATAAAGCACTTAGTGAAGTAAAAAATGGTAAAATTTTAGATATACCAACTCATTTAGATAATAAACATATTGGATATTTATATCCACATGATTTTGGTGGTTATGTAAAACAAGAGTATTTAAAAGAGGATTTAAATCTTTATAACTCTCTTGGAATAGCATATGAAAAAATATTAGATAATTGGCTAAAAAAAATAAAGGCAATATAATGGACATAATGGAATATTATTTATGGATAGTAACTTTTCATATAATGGCGATGATGTCATGGATGGCTTTACTGTTTTACCAACCAAGACTTTTTGTATATCATACAGAGCATAAGAACAAACCAGATTTTGTAGAAGTTGTAAAAATACAAGAATACAAAATGTTTAAAATCATAGGACAACCTGCCATGTGGGCAACTGTATTAAGTGGTGCCTTTATGATATATTTACGTCCAGATTTAATTCAAGGTGATGGTTGGTTATATGCAAAACTATTTTTTGCTTTATTACTTATTGTTTATACCTTTTCATTAGAATATTATAGAAAAAACTTAGCTAATGGTATCTATCCAAAAAGTGGAAATTTTTTTAGAGCTTATAATGAAGTGCCAACGATACTATCTCTTTTGATGGTTGGATATGTGATTACAAAAACATTTTCAATCTTATTTACTGTTATTACTTTGGCATTTGGGGCTCTTATCATATATAAGGTATTAAAACAAACACCAAAAGACGCAAAATGACATTTGAAAAACTTATGTAGTTAAATACAAATATCTTACTTGAAGATGCAAGAAATTTATTTAAATTAAGTGATGAAAATAAAAATCTAATTGTATAATACCCCAAGAAAAGGGAGTGTAAACCTTAAAAATTAAATTTATTCGATCTGATAATAGAGTAAATTATTTGTAAAGGATTTGCATGAGCTTAGTTCATAGATGTTTTAAGAGTTCCAAATATATGTTCAACTCTTACTCTTGTTTTTGAGTATTTGTAATTTTCTTTATGTTGCTTATTTGTAAGTGGTGTATTTCTATATGCTCTTTGTATGACTTTATTTTTTACATTAGTATCTTTTAGATATTCTTCTATTTTGGGTAGATTTATAAGCAGAATCTGCATATAAAATATTATCATCTTTATCTATTAATTCTTTTATCACTTGAGAGTCATGAATTGATGCTGATGTTACTGTCAAGTGCAACCCAAAACTATACTACCCCAAAAAAACAAACAATTTTTTCTAAAGTTTAATTCTTAAAATAGTAAAATTAAACAATAAAAATAGAGGGTAATAATATGAGCAGAACAAGAACAGTTTATAGTGCTGAATTCAAAACAAGATTAGTACTAGAACTTTTAAAAGAAGACAAAACATTAACACAAATTGCAAGTAAAAATAATATAACACCGAAGAATTTGCAAAACTGGAAAAAGATATTTTTAAATAATGCAGTAGTTGCAATGGAACCTGCTAAAGCAGTTCAGGAATATAAAACTGTGATTACACAATTAGAAGCAAAAGTAGGTGCGTACGCTAAAAAAGTAGGTCAATTAACTGTAGAGAATGAGTGGGCTGTGGGAAAGTTAAAGAGCTTGGACTCTAGCTATAAAAAAGAGTTAGTAGATAAAACAGATAGTAAAATAATTTCAGTTGTAAAACAATGTAAACTACTTAATTATAATAGAAGTAATTTATTTTATGTACCTATGGTAAATCCTATAAAACAAGATATTAAAAATGAGATAGTTAAAATATTTGTAGATATACCATGTTATGGTTATATTAAAGTACACAAAGAGTTATTAGAACGTGGATACAATGTCTGTATCAATACAGTACGCCAATATCGTAAACAGTTAAGTTTAAGAGCTGTACTAGTTGTACGTCCACCAAATACTTCTTGGGCTGATAAACAACATCCTAAACATTCATATAAAATTAGAGGTCTTGATATAGTAAGAGCAACAGATAATATATGTATAGAAAGATTTTGGAGAAGTGCAAAGGTGGAAAAGATATATCTTAATGAATATTTCAAAATATCAACATTGAAAAATGATGTTACAGATTATATGGAGTTTTATAATTATAGAAGATTTCATCAAACTTTAAATTATAAAAAACCTATGAATGTATACTTGGAAAGTATGAAAATAAATGATGTAAATTATAATAAATTAGATGAAATTGTGGACTTAATTAAAAAAATGGGTGCATAAAACATCGTTTAAACTATGGTATATTGGGAGTAAACAAAGGTTTATTTACAAATGATTGTAAAAAAGCTCTAAAATATGTATAAATTGTGACTTAATTAAAAATATGGGTGCATAATCTCCTATTTTTTTTATAGTTTACAAGATAATAATCCACTAAATTCGACTTCAAACTTTTACTCAAACCACGATGCAAACTAATCATATTTTTCATATGTGAGAATACTCCACCTTCGAGTGCATTTGTTGTATTTGATATTGTTAAATTCTTATGATTTTTATAGGTAAAAAGATAAGGAAGGTTAGTTCTTAAACTTCTATATGCAGCTCGAATTCTTGGATGAGTATAATGAAGTTTACCAGTGGTCTTTGAGATTGTTTTTTCATCTAAAAATACTTGATATTCATCATACCAATCATCTAACTTTTGAGTTAAATTCTTTTGAGTAGTATGAGTTAATCTTGATACAATTTTCTTTAAATCTTTACTAGCCTCAAGTTTAGATTTCATAGCTGTCAAGTTTCACCACGTTGTACCATTTCAAAAGCAATATGTTGAAACACATCTGGTAAAATCTTAAATATTTCAGGTTTCGTTTGAAACCAACTTTGAACTGCATCAAATGGAGTTCTAACTTTTAATTCTTTTTTTTAAAGAACCATGTCTTCTATTGAAGTTGTAGTATATCAAAAATTTATTTAAATCTTTTTTAACATCATCAATATTGTCATACTCTTCTGCTTTAATTGTAGCATTTTTAATAGTTCCGTTTACTCTTTCTACCATTGCGTTAGTTTGAGGTGTGTATGGAGCTGTTAGCCTATGTTCTATCTCATCATCTTTACACTCTACATCAAACTTATGATTACCACTTACAAAACCTTTTCCTCTTGCCCATTTGTCTGTGAACTCTAATCCATTGTCTGTTAAAATATGTGTTAAGTAAAATGGAAAAAATTCTTTACATTCTTTTAGAAAAGATACTGCATTTGCTGCTGTCTTATTCTCATACACTTTATAGTAAAGTAGCCTTGTAGCCCTGTCTATTGCTACAAATAGGTAATATTTTTGCTTGTCAAACTTTGGTAAATAAGTTACATCTATATGTAAATAACCAGGCTCATACTCTTTGAACTTTTTAGCTTTTTCTTTTTGCTCTTGTGGAACTCTATTTATATCAAAGGCTTTTAAAGTACGATAAACATTACTTCTATTTGCATTTGGAATAATATCAACGATTGTATCTGCTAAGTCATCTAACTCCATCCAAGTCATTGTTCTGACTACTTTAATTAACTCTTTTTCTAAAGGTGTTAGAGCATAATGGATTCTTTTTGGTCTTGAACTTTTATCATTTAAAAAATCTCTATTTTTATGCTTGGCGATAGTTTTAACATTCACATTATAATTATTTGCTAATTCAACATTTGTTAAATTAGATTGTTGTATTATTTCTCTTACATGCTGGTTTGTTCTGGCATTAGAGTGATAGACTTGTGGCATTTTTAAAATCCTTATTTGCTGTAAAGATTTTACAATTATGTTGTTAAGCTATCGCTTTCTTATTTATAGGCATCTCTAAAAACTACCCAACCTAAGCAATTTAAAATCAAGATTTAGTTAAAATAGATATTAAATATCACTCAAAAGGCTTTATAAATGCAAGGATTATTTGATTTAGAATTTCATGAGAGAAAAATAAAAGAATATCAACCACCACTAACAAAATTAGATAAAGTTGTAGATTGGAATATGTTTAGAGAACCAATAGAGAAGGCTTTATACGTAGAACCTAAAGGTGCTGGTGGTAGGCCATCATACGATAAGATAATGATGTTTAAAATTTTAATATTACAAAAATACTATAATTTAAGTGATGAACAAACAGAATTTCAAATAAATGATAGAACATCATTCAAACAATTTTTAGAATTGAAAATTGGAGATAAAATACCTGATGAAAAAACTATTTGGCATTTCAAAGAACAGCTATCAAATAAGAATTTATCTTTAACATTATTTGAACTATTTACTAAACAACTTATAAATAAAGGTATTATAGCAAAAGAGGGAAGTATGATAGATGCTTCATTTGTAGATGTTCCTAGACAAAGAAATTCTAAAGAAGATAATGCTGATATTAAAAAAGGTGCTATACCTTTAAAATTTGCCAGAAAAGATAACAATGGTAAACGAAGCAAGTTATGCCAAAAAGATACTGATGCAAGTTGGATGACTAAATCAAGTGAACGACACTATGGATATAAAGACCATATTAACGCAGATGAAAAAACTAAATTCATAACTAAATATAGTGTTACAAGTGCTGCTCCTCATGATTCTACTGAAATTAAAAATATCATTGATGAAACAGATAATAAACTTCATGCAGATAGTGCTTACAGGAGTAAAGAGATAGAAGAATTTCTAGAAGATAAAAATTGCAAAAGCTTTGTGCATGAAAAAGGTTACAGAGGTAGTCCTTTAACAGATGAACAAAAAGATTCAAATAACATAAAATCTAAAATTAGAGCAAGAGTAGAACATATATTTGGATTTATGACAAACTCTATGAATGATGCCTTACATATGAAGTCCATTGGGATAAAACGAATCAAGTCATCTATAGGATTTTTAAATCTTACATATAAGCTCTTTAGATATGAACAGTTAGTTAGATTGCAAAAAGTGAAAGTTATGTAAAAATATATGAAATCATAGAGATTTTACAAAAACTCACAAAGATCATTATAATTTTTAGTAGAATTTTATAGTAAATCAAGTTTCGCGTGTGATAAATTTTAAAAATTAAGTTAAAAATGATTTAAACAAATTAGAAAGTTGTTTTTAGAGGTTCCCATATGTAACTAGGTGTTTAGTCCCTAATTCTCATGGAGTCAGCTATTATTTTATAAAAGGAGTAGATTTATGGGAAATATACAACACTCTAATGCCAAGACGACGCCAAGAATTCGAAAAGAAATACAAGAGTCTCAAGAGACAATCACAGAGTTAGCTGCAAGATTGTTCCTTAATCCAAAAACAGTAACAAAATGGAAGAATGCCAATAGAATCACTGATAAAAAAAGTGGACCGACGATAGCAAGGTCAACAGTACTAAGTCAAGAAGAAGAACAAATAATTTGTGAGTTTAGAAGAGTTACCAAGTTTGCACTAGATGATGTTTTTATAGCCCTGATGGATGAGATACCTAAAATGACAAGGTCAAACTTACACAGATGCTTGCAACGTCATGGATTAAGCCGTTTGCCCAAAGAACCCCGTGATAAAACAGAAAAAAAGAAGTTCAAAGAGTATGATATAGGATATGTCCATATAGATATTTCAGAAGTTCATAGTGAAGAAGGCAAAGCCTATATGTTCGTAGCTATAGATCGTGCTACTAAGTATACTTATGTGGAAATTCATGAAAGAATGACTCAGGCTATCGCTTGTTCATTCTTAGAAAACTTTATACAAGATATACCTTTTAAAATCCATACTATTTTAACAGATAATGGAGCTCAATTTACTTATGCACTTCTAAGTGAACATTTAAGACCAAAAGATAAGATTCATCCTTTTGATATAGTATGCCAAAAGTATAAAATAGAACACCGTTTGACTAAGTTTAGACATCCCTGGACTAATGGTCAGGTAGAAGTGATGAATAAAGTTCTTAAAGACCATACTGTGAAACTTTTTCATTATGAGACCTTAAAAGCTCTAAAGTTACACTTGATGAGCTTTCTTCTTTTATATAATTATCAGAAAAAACTCAAAGCTTTAAAGTATAAAACACCTTATGATACAATGTCTCAAATATTCAGGAAAAACCCAGAGTACTTTAAGTTGAATCCTTTGAGTAAGTCTTTGGGACTAAACAACTAGGCAACCATAACGTGGTGAAACTAGACACATAGTGATATATCTTTGTACAATCTTCTTTTGATGGAAGTGGCACATTTGTATTGGAATGTTATTAAAGGCTTTAGATAAGCCTCTCTTTCCATCGAGAGTAGTACTTGTGATTGTGTATCCTAAATTAAACAGCTCTTCTTTTAAATATCTATAGTCTTGAACTAGTTCACTTTGAATATGCTTCCAAATTAGTATCTCTTTTGTCTCAACATCCTTGAAAACTAAAGTACCAAGTTTATCTTTTCTTTTTCCATAAAAAGTTGCATCACATACTAAATTAACTGCTCTGGGATGATGCACTTTATAATCAACAATATACTCATCTCTTTGCTTCATTATCCATGGAATAGATCTGTCATATTTAGCTGCAAGTTGTTTGAGGGTTTGTCGATGTAAAAAGTACACTTCAAAGATAATCTTATGGAGTTGTTCTGGTCTTCTGTTAGAGCTAAATGAAGTTTTACAGTCTTTACAAAAGTACCTTTTAATACCTCTTCTTGAACCTCTGTTTTGAGTGTTATCAGATTGACAATTTATACATATTTTAGAGCTTTTTTACAATCATTTGTAAATAAACCTTTGTTTACTCCCAATATACCATAGTTTAAACGATGTTTTATGCACCCATTTTTTTAATTAAGTCTGAAATCTAAACTTGAGGCTAGTAAAGATTTAAAGAAAATTGTATCAAGATTAACTCATACTACTCAAAAGAATTTAACTCAAAAGTTAGATGATTGGTATGATGAATATCAAGTATTTTTAGATGAAAAAACAATCTCAAAGACCACTGGTAAACTTCATTATACTCATCCAAGAATTCGAGCTGCATATAGAAGTTTAAGAACTAACCTTCCTTATCTTTTTACCTATAAAAATCATAAGAATTTAACAATATCAAATACAACAAATGCACTCGAAGGTGGAATATTCTCACATATGAAAAATATGATTAGTTTGCATCGTGGTTTGAGTAAAAGTTTGAAGTCGAATTTAGTGGATTATTATCTTGTAAACTATAAAAAAAATAGGAGATTATGCACCCATATTTTTAATTAAGTCCAAAGATAAGAACATCTTCAACTCCTCTGTTCTTAATTTCATTAAGTAAGAAGGGCCAATATTTACTAGTTTCATTATTACCAATCCAAATTCCTATTATTTCTTTACTACCTTCTGCTGTAATTCCTAGCATAATATAAGCAGCTACATTTTTAACAACTCTATCTATTCTTATTTTAAGAATAGTTGCATCCATAAAAATGATTGGATACATTTGGTCTAAAGCTCTATTTTGCCAATCTTTTGCAAGTTCTAATACTTTATTAGTCATATTAGATATTGTTTCTGCTGAAAGTTCATATCCATATAAATCATCAAGATGTAATTGAATATCCCTTACACTCATGCCTTTGGCATAAAGTGATATTATTAAATTGAGAGTTCCTTCAAGAATTGTTTCTCTTTTTTTTATTAGTTGTGGTTCAAAACTAGAATCTCTGTCTCTTGGGATTTCTAAATCAACTTGACCATATTTGGAATTGAGTTTCTTTTTGTTATAACCATTTCTTGAGTTTGTGTTTTTTGAGATTTGGTTCTTTTCATAACCTAAGTGTATAATGTCCTCCCTTGTCAAGACCACTTAACCAAGTTTTCTTATTCCAAATACCTATGATACTTTTTGTAACAATTTACTATCTAAATTATTAATAGCTTTAAAATATACCTCATTTGGTGTCTTATTTCCAATAGCTGAATGTAATCTTCTACTATTATATTTTTGCATATAATTATCAATTGAGTATCTCAATTCATTCATACTTTTATAATCATTTAGATATATTTCTTCATATTTGATACTACGCCAGAATCTCTCAATTACGATATTATCGATACTTCGCCCTTTACCATCCATGGATATTTTAATATCATGTTTATTTAATATATCAACATGAGCTGACGCTGTATATTGTGAGCCTTGATCAGTATTCACTATATCAGGTTTAGGATATAGACTTAATGCTTCATTTAACACACTTGTTGTAAGTGATACATCCATTGTATTTGATAGTTTCCAAGATAATATTTTCTTGGTATTCCAATCAATAATTGCAGCTAAATAAACATGACCTCGTTCAAGTTTAATATATGTAATATCTGTACTCCATACTTTATTTGGAGTATCAATAATTACTTGATTTTTATCATTTTTAAACTCTTTCAATAAGTATGGATATTTATAATGTTCTTTATTTGGTATAGTGGTCTTCTTTGTAGGATATATCGCTCTTATCCCTAGATATTGATAGATTGTTTTGATCAACTTTCTACCTACAAAGAATCCTTCATTTTCTAATGCAGTTAGCATTCTTCTTGTTCCATAATATGGAAACTCTGAGTATATATCATTAACCATATTTAATAGTGTAATATCTTCATCACTACTGAACTTTTGTACAGGTATATAATATAATGATGACTTTGAAATATTAAGTGCTATACATTGTTTATTTAGGGAGAGTTTATGCTCAGAATCTACAAAAGTCTTACGACTCTTAGATGAGACCAAGCTTACGAGCTTTCCCTCTAGGAAATCTCTTTCTAATGTTAATTCACCAACTTTTTTAGCCATGTTATCTTTATCTTTTTGTAAAATTTCTATCTCAGTTTTATACTCTCTTACCACCGAACTTTTATCAAATGCAAGTGACATGTTTTCTAAAAACTGTTTTTTCCAGTTTTTTAAACTTACTGGTAAAACTTCGTAATGACTTGCAATCTCATTTATAGTTTTCTCTGCCTCTAAAACCTCAAGAACTAACTTTGATTTAAATTCTGCACTATATGTTTTTCTTTTTGTACTCATTTTTATTTATCCCTATATTTTGTATTTTATTCTATCATTTAGAATAAGAATACTTGGTTAACTGGTTTGTTTTTCTAGGGACATTATAGTGTGAAGTTAATTCTTCTTGTGCAGTTTCTTGTAAAACTTCTTTTAACATTGATTTAAATTCATTCTCTAATGATTCTAAACCTGTAAAAGTACCATCTTTTATTTGTTTCTTTAATTCTTCTAAATTTAATATTGCCATAATGTAAATCCTTAAAATTGATTTACTGGATATTTTATCTAATAAATTTTATTTTTAAGGTTTACACAGTTATATTTACACTCCCGAAAAATTAAGATTTTATAGATCTTTTTAGTTGTGCTGTGGTCTCTTTGTCATTTATATTTACATCAAGTGGTGGTGCTGTTATTAATTTTTTCATCATCAATACTTATAATTTTAAGTTTCATAAGTTTTGTCATTGGAATTATATTATGTAGTTTTTTCAAATTTATCTAAGATTAGAGTTTCTTTAATTTGTTTTATTAATAAAGTCTATAATTGAATCAAATAACTTTTTTGTATCTTTACCTTTTATAATAATATGCTTATCTAAGTCTAACATCAAGAGTTCTTTTTGTTTTGAATTGATTTTTTCATATATTTCATAAGCCGAACTAGGGTTTACAATTGGGTCATTTTTACCTTGTATTATAAAGGTTGGAGTCTGAATTTTAGCTAATTTTTTTTTAATTTTTTTCATTAATAAGTTCAGTTGTTCTATTGAGTCTATGTAATGTTTATTATAATTTACTATAGGATTCTCTGATATATTATCTACATACTCTTTTTCAAAATATTTTGCATTAAAAGCTGCAACTAAATCATTCCAAAATGAAATTGTAGGAAGTAGTGTTTTTATTCTAATATCATTTAAATTTAAAGCAGCATTTATACAAATAATACCTTTTAGATGAGCATAACACTTTTTAGTACTTAAAAGTGCTAATAGTCCACCAGTTGAAAATCCGATTATATAAATTTTTTTATATTTTAAAGAAGTAATTGTAATAGCACGTGATAAACATAAATACCAATCTTTCCAACTTCTAATTTTTAAATCAAGTGATGAAGTTCCATGTCCTCTTAATCTTGGGGCATAAACACTAAAGTTTTGTTCAAATAGATATAGACTTAACTCTTCTACTTCTTTAGGAGAAGAAGAAAATCCATGCACTGTTATAATACAAGTATCACTATTTGAATTATCATAAGAAAAAGATTTTCCTATATTTTTATCTTTTATGTCCTCTTCATCTTTGAATTTATTGTAATCATTTTCAAATTCATTTTTTTCTTCATCTTGTAAAAGAGTAAGTAGATCGAAATTTATTTCATCTTCTGTTTTATTTACGCAAACTTGAACTATATCTTTTAGTTTTTTAATAACTAAAATTTCATTTAAAATTACACGAAGTATATTTTTTAATCTAATTGTATGATGGGTATGAGAATTTAGGAAATTATCTATATTTACGAGATAGTTTTCATCTTTTACTTCAATTATTTTATTTTTAATAGCCACACTTAATATATCTTCAAAGGGTTCAAAATTTTCATATGAGACTAAGTTAATAATATCAATTTCTAAATCTTCATCATATAATAAACAGTGTAGTTTAATTTGATATGCTACAAGATATAAAACTCTTTTGAAGTGATTTATATTTATGCTTTTACTATTTATCACAAAAAGAGTGATGGCAAATATATGATCAAAATTTATAGTCATATGTTCATATATATTTTTCATAAACTTATGTGTTAATTCATATCTATATTTGTTTATAATTTTTTTATGGTCCAACTCTTTTTTATAAATCTCTTTCAAAATATCTTTTGTACTATAAGGTTTTAGAATTTGTATAATAATTTTTGAGTGAAGTGCAATATTACCTTCAATCTCTAACTCTTCTAAAAAATTCTCCTCAATATTATTTAAAAATTTAATAGCCATATCAGTTAGAAAGTTTTTTCCAGTTCTAAGATTTGAATAAGAAATATTTATAGGTACAATCATAGTTTCATTTTTTTGTATATCTTTACACTCTTTTATAAAATGTTTTCTTTGAAATTTTGTTATATTTTTAATTTTTTTATTAAAATAATCTTCTCTTAAAAGTTGTGAATTTAAAGCAAAAAAGGCAGAACCTGTGTGAATTTTTTGACAAATGCCATCTATCTTTACACAATAATGATCTCCATCTTTTGTAATATCTTTTGATTTTACCATTCTTCCTTCAGGAAATATCATCCAATCTTTACGTCCTACTACTAAATCTCCAATTATAATATTATTTC
Source organism: Halarcobacter sp. (assembly GCA_965243765.1). GTDB lineage: Bacteria > Campylobacterota > Campylobacteria > Campylobacterales > Arcobacteraceae > Halarcobacter. Next base: position 131,394 of record CBDEWB010000017.1, on the reverse strand, counting down.
TATAAGGCTCTGATTTTTTCATAGCTCCAAGCTCTTCTAAAAAATTCCCAAAATAAGTTTTAAAAAGGCTATCATCAGCGATAACTCCTACTTTTTTATCAGTAATTTCATACATAGCATAAGGAACAATCATTGCTTCCATTCTTGTAAAATGATTTGCCACAAAAATTCTAGGGTTGTTTTTTGGAATATTGTTTATTCCTTTTATCTTTATATTTGCATCTAATATTTTTTCTATAATATTTAATACAAAACCACTAGAATTTAAGAACAAATCCTTTTTCATCGTAGAGTCTTATATGTTCTTACTTTATATGAATCAACAGAAATAATCTCTTGTCTTAATTTATATGCTTTTTTTAGTTTATTTATTTCTGTTTTATTTATAAGTTTTTTTTCTAAAGCTTCTTCAATCATATTTAGAACATCATCTTTTTTGATTGTTCCAGCTTTTACAGCTTTTTTAATTATTGCAAAGGAGTCTTTGCACTCATTGTTTATTTTGTTAGCTTCTTGAAGGATTGAAAATCTATCTTTTTTATTTTTTGAGATAAAAAGATTATTTGTTAGTTCGTTTAAGTACTCAGGGTCTCTTAAGTTATTAACTATTTGGGCATTTAGTTTATCTCTTGCTTTAATACCAATTGCGTTTAGTTTTAAAAATGGAATAAATATTCTTAATACCCCAATATTATTAAAGATATCTTCTCTTGCTATTTGAATTTGATTAAAAGCATAGTGACATACATAATCAACTAAAACTTTATCTTTTTGTTTTGGATTATTTTTATACTCTCTTAGAGTTGCAGTTATTAAATAACTATATGAAAGTATATCTCCAAATCTGGCACTTATATTTTCTCTTTTTTTCAAAGCAGGGCCAATAAAAACTAAAGCTAAATTTGTTAAAAAGGTAAAATCAGCACTAACCCAAACGAGTTTTTGTTTATATCTTTGAAACTCTCCTTTAGTCCTTACAAAAAATGCTCTTGTAAGATAAAAAGTTACAGTTTTACAAAAAGATGTAAATACAAGTCCTAAGTGTGAAAAAAATGCTTCGTCAAATGTTTTTACATCATTTGCTTTTAAGGCAGTTATTTGTTTATAAATATATGGATGAGATTTTATTAATCCTTGACCAAACTGCATTAGGTTTCTTGTAAGTATGTTTGCACCTTCAACAGTTATTGAAATGGGTAAAGCAAAATAGGCATGAGCAAGTAAGTTTTTTTCTCCTTTCATTATTGCACTTCCACCTAAAATATCCATAGAGTCATTTATAACTTCTCTAAACTTCTCTGTTGCATGATATTTCATAATAGAGTTTATAACTCCTGGTTTATGTCCATTATCAATAGCATCTATTGTATAGTTTCTTGCTGCATTTAACATATAGGTATATGCTGCTACTTTTGCAATCTTTTCTTCAATACCTTCAAAGTAATCAATACTTAAACCAAATTGTTCTCTTAAGCAAGAGTATGAAGAAATAACATTAAGAGCAAGTTTGCTTCCACCTAAAGATACACTTGGAAGTGAAATACCTCGGCCAATTGAAAGTGATTCAACTAACATTTGCCAACCATGACCAATACCATCAACTTCACCAATTACATCTTCTATATTAATGATTACATCTTTACCATATAAAGGTGAGTTTACAAAAGGAATACCAAGTGGGTCATGTCTTTTAGAGTTATCAACTCCTTTTAGTTTTGAATCTATTAGTCCAAAAGTAATACCTAAGTCCTCTTTTTCTCCTAATAAATGTAAAGGGTCAAAGAGTCTAAAAGCAAGTCCTATTAAAGTTGCTACATTACCCAAGGTAATATATCTTTTTTCAAAATTAAGTTTTATTTTTAGTTTTCCATCTTCATCTTTAAAGACAATACCCTTTGAGTTCAAAGAAGTTGCATCACTTCCTGCATTTGGTTCTGTTAAGCCAAAACAAGGTACAAGTTTACCAACAGCTAAATCTTTTAAGTACCTATCTTTTTGAGTTTGAGTACCATGTTTTAATATAAGCTCCGCAGGTCCAAGTGAATTTGGTACCATAATAGTAATAGCAAGAACTTGTGACCTAGAAACTAGTTTTTCAATAACATGAGAATGAGCAGTTGCAGAGAATTCTAAACCACCATATTTTTTTGGAATAATCATTCCAAAGAATTTTTTCCCTTTTATATATTTCCAGACCTCAGGTTTCAAATCTCTATCTTGAAAGATTTCCCAATCACTTGTCATTTCACATAATTCATTAACTTCGTTATCTAAAAAGTCTTGTTCTTCTTTGGTAAGTTCTGTTATTTTTTCCTTATTAATTGCATCAAAATCTACTTTTGCTTCAAAGAAGTTTGATTCAACCCAATTTGTTCCAGCTTGTAAGGCTGCTTCTTCTGTAGCTGAAATATTTGGCATTAAGTTATTCTTTTTTATAAAACTAACTAGTTTGGAGCTAATATATTTTTGCCTTAAGGATTTAATTACAAAAGGAATCGCAAGTGCAATTAAAATTATCCAGACTAAAAAAGAGATATCAAAAAATACAAAAGTATAAACTCCTAAAATAATTAAAGCATATACAAGTGGTAAGGAGTAAAATCCTACAACACTTAAAATTATTAAAAATATTAAAAAATCCATAATTCTTCTCCTGTTTTAAAATTTTTTTTATTTTTCACAAGTTTTATTAGTAACTTACTTGGTTTAAATCTAATACCTCTTTTTGAATATAACTCTTTTAAGGCATTTAAAATATTTTCTAATCCAATATCATTTGCATAATTTAATAATCCACCTTTATATGGTGGAAACCCAGTTCCTGTAATCATTGCAAAATTTATAATATCGGCACTTTTTACAATACCTTCTTCTAAACATCTAGAAGCTTCATTTACCATGATATAAATAGTTCTTTGAATTATCTGTTCATCTGTAAATTGTCTATTTAAGTTATATGGTGTGGTAATCTCTTCATTTACTTTTTTAGAAAACTTTTCATATATATAAAAACCTTTTTTAGATTTTTTACCTAAGAGTTTTAAATCATTATAAATTCTTTTTAGTACTGGAGCTATTGGCATTCTATCTCCATAGGATGTATTTAAAATCTCACTTACTTTATACCCAATATCTATTCCTACCGTATCTGCTAAAGTGAAAGGTCCCATAGGCATTCCAAACTCTTTTAAAACTTTATCAATTTTTTTAATACTTGAACCTTCTTCTAAAATAAAAGCAGCTTCATTTAAATAAGGTAATAAAATTCTATTTACGATAAACCCTGCACAATCTCCTACAACAATAGGTGTTTTCCCACAAGATACTAGAAGTTCTTTTACTCTATTTATAGTTTTTAGTGAAGTATTACTTGAAGGAATAATTTCAACTAAAGGCATCATATTTACAGGATTGAAAAAATGAATACCTACAAAGTTTTTTTTATTTTTAAGTTGTGAACTTAGTGTTTCAATAGATATAGATGAGGTATTTGAGGCAATAATAGAGTCTTTATCTAAAACTTTTTCTAGTTTAGCAAAAGTATCTTTTTTTGCTTTTTCATCTTCAATTATAGCTTCTATAGCAAGTTCTATATTATTCATTCCATTATAAGTATTTGTATATGAAATTTTATTTAGTTTTAATTCAACTTGATTTGAACTTAATGTTCTTCTTTTTATATATGATGAATAAAGTTTATCAACAAAGTTTAGTATTAATCTTACTTGTTCTATTTTTCGCACTTTTATTCTAACTTCATTTAAATATTTTGAAAAAAGCCAAATAATTCCTTTTCCCATAACACCATTTCCAACTATAGATACTTTTGATATTGCCTTTGGTGTTTTTTTATAATCTTTATTAAACTTTTCAAATAAGAAAAATAGTTCAATCATATATTTAGACTCTTTTGTTGAAGCTAGTTTTGAAAAAGCTTTTGCTTCAACTAAAATACCCTCACTCAAAGGTTTAGAAAAAGTCTGTTTTATAACTTCTAGTGCCATATATGGAGCATTAAATTCTCTATTTACTTTTGCTTGTATACTTTTAAAAGTTTTGTAATATACGACTTCTCTTAATAAAGAGTATTTTGCTAATAAATTATCTATAAAAGATAGTTTTCTCTTTTTGATTTCAGTGTTTATAACTCTTTGTATAAAGTTTTCAAGTTTAAACTCTTTTTGTCCATCATCAAAAATTTTATCAACTAAGCCAATTCTTAAAGCTTTTTTAGCGTTTATGCTTTTTCCAGTTAGTATTAAATCAAGTGAAGAGATAAGTCCTATTATTCTTGGTGCTCTTTGTGTCCCTCCAAGACCTGGGAAAAAACCAAGTTTAATTTCTGGAAAAGCTAGTTTTGTTTTAGGATTTGTACTTGCTACTCTATATGTACAAGCAAGAGCCAACTCTAATCCTCCACCCATACAAGCACCATTTATATATGCAATACTTGGAAAACTTAAAGCTTCAAGTTTATTAAAAATATCATCACCTTTTATAATTTGTGAATAGATTTCATCTTCATTATGCATGGCTTGAATCTCTTTAATATCAGCTCCTGCAACAAAGATATTATTTTTTGCACTTTGTATGATTAATACTTTTATATTTTTATCATCTTTTATTTTATTTAATAAATCATCTAACTCTTGAAGAACTTCAAAACTTAATTTATTTACTTTTTCTTTTAGTAAATCAAAAGTTATTCTAGCAATACTATTTTTTATATTTAAAGTTAAATTTTGCATCTTAAACCTCCAATAAAAAAGAAGCACCTTGCCCACCACCAACACAAAGTGTAGCAAGACCAGTTTTTAGATTTCTTCTTTTTAACTCTTTTAAATTATGAAGTACAATTCGTGTACCGCTCATACCAACAGGATGACCTAAGGCAATTGCTCCACCATTTACATTTAATATATCTTCATTTATTTCGCCTAAAGGGTTAGAGTTAAAATGTGTTTTAAAATACTCTTTTGATTTAAAAGCTCTTATGTTTGCAATTACTTGAGCGCAGAAAGCTTCATTTAGTTCTATTAAATCAATATCTTTTAGTTTTGTATTTGTTTTATCGAATAGTTTTTTTGTAGCATAAAGAGAGCCTAATCCCATTCTTGAAGCATCTAATCCTGCATAAGCATAATCTTTTATAAAACCAAGAGGTTCAATTCCTAGTTCTTTTGCTTTTGATTCTGTGGCAAGTATAAGCACAGCAGCCCCATCAGATACTTGAGAGGAATTACCAGCTGTTACAGTTCCGCTTGTTCTATTAAAAATAGGTCTTAATTTTTTTAAAGCTTGCATTGTTTGGTTTAATCTTATTCCATCATCTTGCTGTATTGAAGAATCTTTTGTTATAATGGAATGAATTTCTTCATTGAAAATCCCAAGTTCTTGAGCTTTCTGAGCTTTTAAATGTGAATTTAAAGCATATTCATCTTGTTCTTCTCTGCTAATTTTAAAATCATTTGCTAAGTTTTCAGCTGTTATTCCCATAATTTTCCCAGAAATAGGATCAGTTAAACCAGAAATAAGACCTATAATTGGTTTTAAAAAGCTTGGACGAAAAGTAGTTAATATTTTTAATTTTTCAGATGTTCTTCTAGCACTTGATATTTTAGTAAGAAAGTTTTTAAAGTTACCGTTAAAAAGTAAAGGAATATTGCTCATTGATTCAACTCCCCCACTTAAATAGATACTTCCTTGATTTGTATATATTTTTTCAATTGCACTTGAGATTGATTGCATTCCAGAGGCACAATTTCTATGAACTGTGTGTGCAATTGTACTTTGTGAAAATCCTGCTCTAATAGCAAGGACTCTCGCCATATTCGCGGCATTTACTGGTTGTGCAACATTTCCAATAATTACTTCATCAAATTTATCGTAAGGAATTTTATTTCTTAAAACTAACTCTTTTGCAATAATTGCTCCAAGAGTATCAGCACTTACCTTTTCAAGTTTTCCATTAGCCTTTGCAATTGGACTTCTTAAACCATCAATTACTGCAATTCTTTCTTTCATGAGAAACTCCTAATACATTTTATTTATAATCTCTTCATATTTGTTTTCAATAACATCTCTACAAATTTTCATAGAAGGAGTAAGTTCTCCTCCTTCTATTGAAATATCTTTTGTAACAATTGTATATTGAATAATTATTTCCCATTCATTAACTTTTTTATTTATTCTATTTATATCTTTTTTTATACTGTTATGTATTTTACTTTGATTAAAGTACTCATCTAGTGTAAATTGTTTATTTAGTATATCATTAAAGTAAACATCTTTATCAATAAAAAGTAAGCAAGTTACATATTTTTTATTATTTGCGATTATTGTTGCAAATTCTATATATTTGTTTTTTGATAACTCTTGTTCAAGTGGAATGGTTGAGACATAATTTCCTGTTGATAATTTATAAATATCTTTTTTTCTACTTTTTATAAAAATATATCCATCTTTATCAATACTAGCTAAGTCTCCTGTATGAAGCCAAGCATTTTTATCAATAGTTTCTAAGGTAAGTTCTTTATTATTTAAATAACCTTTCATAATAGAAGCTCCACGTGCCAATAATTCACCATCTTTATTTATTTTGACTTCTACACTTGGAATTGCTTTTCCACTTGAACCAATCTTATTATATCCTGGATAATTTGTTGAAATTACGGGGGAACTTTCAGTTAATCCATAACCTTGATAAATTGGAATATTTATATTTTTAAAAAATTGTGAAATCTCTTTATTTAAAGGTGCTCCTCCTGATACTAATTTAGAAATTCTTCCACCGAAAATATCTCTTAATTTACTATAAACTATTTTGTCAAATATTTTATATAGAAAAGAGTTCTTATTTATATTATTTTGCATAGCATATGAAAAAGCATTTTTAGCAATAAATCTTGAAATAAAAGGTTTTGATTCTATATTTATTTTTATCTTAAAAAATATCTTTTCTAATAGTCGTGGAACTACAGTCATCATATTAGGTTTTACTATTTTTAGTAGTTTCCCAACATTTGGTATTTCATCAACAAAATATATTGAAACTCCACGATTTAAATAAAAACTCATAACCATTCTTTCAAAAATATGAGCTAAGGGTAAAAGTGATAAAACTACTTCATTTTTCTTTAAATCTAAGATAGCATTAATATCATGGATTTGATTTATTATATTTTTATGTGTTAGTTGAACTCCTTTTGGAGTCCCTGTATTTCCACTAGTATATATAATTGAAAAAACATCATCTTCATCTGGAGTTAGTTTTTTTAAATCATAAATATCACAAGCTACTGTATCCATCATAAAAATATCATCTAAATTATAAAATCCATCACCTTTTATACAAAAATTATGAGTAATAAAAGTAAGTTTATGTTTAATATCTTTTAATCTTTCATAAGAATCAATAAATAGATATTTGATATTTGCATCTTCTATTTGAAAATTAAGATTAGTATTTGAAATATTATCAAAAATAGGTACAGAAATAGCTCCTATTTTATGAATTGCAAAATCAAAGATTAACCAAAAAGGAGAAGATTTTGCAAAAAGAGCGATAGTGTCACCTTTTTTGATACCAATATTTTTTAGAGTAATTGATAAACAAATGACTTTTTCTTTAAACTCAACAACTGAGATAGAAATATATTCATCATTTTGTAAGTAGTTGAGAAATTTTGAATTATCATAACTAGTTGTAATAAAATCAAATAACTCATTATAAGTTTTAAAGCTATATGAATACATGATTAATTCCTTATCACTATATTGTTTATTTTACCATTAAAATGAAAATGAAAATGAAAGTTTATTTTCCAATTTAAAAAATATTGTACAAATATTGTACAATTGTAAAATTTATAATTTAAAATATAGATACTCATGAAAACTTTTTTTACAATTATACCTATTATTTAAGCTGTATTTATGGTAAAAAGAATCGGGACAATAGCTCTTTTAAAACTTTTATTACTTTTTGTAACCTTTTTATGTAGAATAAAAAAATGTATCAGGTATTACAATAATTGTACATTAGTGCAAAAAGTATTATGGTATAATACGACAACAAATTAATTAGGAGTTATATTATGAGTTTAATCGCTGATTATAGAGCACATACTGAAGAAAGATTACAAGAAGGTGGTTTACCAGCATTAGCATTAACTGCTGATGAAACTGCACAATTAGTTGAATTACTTAAAGCTGATACTGTAGAAGATTCAGATTATACTCTAGAAATTTTCAAAAATAAAATTAATCCAGGTGTTGATGATGCTGCTTATGTTAAAGCTGCATTCTTAAATGATGTTGTTCAAGGAAATACAACATGTGCTGTTATTTCTAAAGTTGAAGCGATAAAAATTTTAGGAACAATGATGGGTGGATTTAATGTTACTCCACTTATTAATGCATTAAAAATTGAAGAAGTTGCACAAACTGCAGCGGAAGAATTAAAAAACACTATTTTAGTATATGATTCATTTAATGATGTAAAAGAATTATCTGATGGTGGAAATGTACATGCTAAAGCAATTATAAAATCTTGGGCAAATGGTGAATGGTTTACAAATAAACCAGCATTAGAAGAAGAGATTACTTTAACTGTTTATAAAATTCCTGGTGAAACAAATACAGATGATTTATCTCCTGCAACTGTAGCATTTACAAGAGCGGATATTCCATTACATGCAACTTCAATGTTACAATCAAGAATGGAAGATCCATTAAATAAAATTATTGAACTTAAAGAAAAAGGTCATCCTTTAGTATATGTTGGTGATGTTGTTGGTACTGGTTCATCTAGAAAATCAGGAATCAATTCTGTTCAATGGCATATGGGTAGAGATATTAATGGTGTTCCGAATAAAAGAACTGGTGGTGTTGTTATTGGGGATATAATTGCTCCAATTTTCTTTAACACTGCAGAAGATTCAGGTTGTTTACCAATCGAAGCCCCAGTAGAAAATTTAGAAACTGGCGATGTTATCACTGTTAAACTATATGCTGGTGTAATTGAAAAAGATGCTTCAGTTGTTTCTAAATTTGAATTAGTTCCAAATACATTAACTGATGAAATGAGAGCTGGTGGAAGAATTTCACTAATTATTGGTAAAGCATTAACTATGAAAGCTAGAGATGTTTTAGGTTTAGAAGCATCTACTTTATTTATTACTCCTACACAACCTGCTGATAATGGTAAAGGTTTTACTCAAGCACAAAAAATGATTGGACGAGCTTGTGGTGTTGAAGGTATCAAACCTGGTATATATTGTGAGCCAATTTGTACAACAGTAGGATCACAAGATACAACTGGACCTATGACTAGAGATGAGATTAAAGAACTTGCAGCACTTTCTTTTGGCGCTGATATGGTTATGCAATCATTTTGTCATACTGCTGCTTATCCAAAACCAGCTGATGTTAAATTACAACATACACTTCCAGAGTTTATCACTTCAAGAGGTGGAGTTACTTTAAGACCAGGTGATGGTGTTATTCACTCTTGGTTAAATAGATTATGTTTACCAGATACTGTTGGTACTGGTGGAGATTCTCATACTAGATTTCCTATTGGTATCTCTTTTCCAGCAGGTTCTGGGCTTATCGCTTTTGCAAGTGTTACTGGTGCTATGCCTTTAACTATGCCTGAATCTGTACATGTTAAATTTGTAGGTGAAAGGCAACCAGGTATTACTTTAAGAGATATGGTTAATGCTATCCCTTATTTTGCTATTAAACAAGGTTTATTAACTGTTGAGAAAAAAGGTAAAAAGAATATTTTTGCTGGTAAAGTAATTGAAATTTCTGGTTTGCCTGATTTAAAAGTTGAACAAGCTTTTGAATTATCAGATGCAGCAGCAGAGAGATCAGCAGCAGCTTGTAGTGTACAATTAAATAAAGAACCAATCATTGAGTACTTATCTTCAAATATCGCTTTAATAGAAAAAATGATTGAAGAAGGTTATGAAGATGCTAGAACACTTCAACGAAGAGCTGATAAAATGAAAGAATGGATTGCCAACCCAGAATTAATCACTCCTGATGATGATGCACAGTATTGTGAAACAATAGAAATTGATATGAGTATAATTACTGAGCCATTATTATGTTGTCCAAATGATCCAGATGATGTTGATACTTTAACAAATATTTTAGCTGATCCAAAAAGATTAACTGATAAAATTGATGAAGTATTTGTAGGTTCTTGTATGACAAATATTGGACTATTCAGAGCTTTAGGAGAAATTCTTAAAGGTGAAGGTCCTGTACCTGCTAAGTTATGGATTGCACCTCCAACTAAAATGGATAAACAACAGTTAACTGAAGAAGGTTATTACTCTATCTTTGGAGAAGCAGGTGCGCGACTTGAAATTCCTGGTTGTTCTTTATGTATGGGCAACCAAGCAAATGTTGCTCAAGGTGCTGTAGTATTTAGTACATCTACAAGAAACTTTGATAACAGACTTGGAAAAGATTCTCAAGTTTATTTAGGATCTGCTGAAGTAGCTGCATTATGTGCTTTACTTGGAAGACTTCCAACAAAAGAAGAATATTTAGATATGGTTCCTAAAAAAATCACTGCTGAAAAAAGAGCAGATATTTATAAATATTTAAATTTCCATGAAGTAAGTGCTGATGAGTTAACAAACTTAGTTCACTCTTAAATTATAAAAGCTCAAGCAATATTGCTTGAGCTTTTATAATGTTCTAGTATATATCTAGTATTATTTTAATAAACCTCTAAAAAAGACTTAATAAAAAATATGGGCGCCTAAAAACTTTCGATTTAATACAAAATATTTCAGGCCAAATAATTATTTATTCTTATAATTAGCAAGATACTCATCAAGCATTTTAAATCTTAAATTTTTGCTCATTAAGGAGTGTACATTTATGAGACCACAGCACAACTAAAAAGATCTATAAAATTTTATTTTTTCAATTTTTAAAAAATATTTATCATAAATTATCATCTCAAATCTATATTTATTCCTAATTCTAATTGAATTTGCTCTATTCTTTCCTCTCTTTATCATCTTATTCTTACGTTTTGTGCCTTTATTTTCTTATGGGCAAATAGTTTTAGGTTGGCAGCTATACATGTAATGGTGAAATTCATATTATTCCTGAGCAGTCCTGTAAACCTTGTTGTGGATTGTTTCATGCTGGTTTTTATTAAAGCAAATGAATGTTCAACTTTTGCTCTGATTTTATGTTTTGGTTTTTCATTTTCTCTTTGATTCTTTCTATCTTCATCACTCATTTTATTTCTCTCTTTAAGACAAACATTATTTTTAATATCTTTTTCTTTTAGTAGTTCATCAATAGCTTCTGATTTATAAGCTTTATCTGCACCTAATGATTTAATATCATCACCTAATTTTTCAACAAATGTATCAACGGTAGATATATCTGAGGTATTGGCAAATGTTGTCATTGTTTCTAAAATAGCTCCTGAATCTGCATCTGTTGATATATGATTCTTATATCCTGTTGCATATTGTTTTTTACCTGCTTGATAACCTGTTCTTACATCTTTATCTATCTTTTGTTTATGCTCATAACTATCATCTTCAATTATCTTTTTTGAAGTTTCAATATCTTTAGTATCTTTATTTTGAATCTCATCAAGTTCTTCATTTTTAAGAGTTTTAGAGTTATAAGATTTCTTTTTTAATAATCTTGATATTTGTTTTGATGATGGTTTTTTCTTTTGTAATTCTTCTTCAATAAGTATATCTATCGCTTTATTTAAAGCTTCAACCTTTTGTCTACTTTCACTTTTTTGTTCTTTATTTTTATTTTTGATTCTATTATTATGAGACTTTGTTAATGTTGCATCTACTAGTACATCTTTACCACCTGTTGCTATTAATCCTGCCTTTTCAAGTTGCTTATTAATATTTGTAAAAAGTTTACCATGAAGATTATTTTTAATTAAAGAATTTCTAAATCTACCTGTTGTAGTTGAGTCTGGTGCTAATGATTCTAAGCTTAATCCTGCAAATTTCATATAAAGTAAATTTACATTAAGTCCTTCTTCAGCTTTTTCATCACTTAAATCATAAAACTTCTGAATAAGTAAGATTTTAAACATTAATATTTGATTATATGCTTGTACTCCACATACATTTTTACTTCCTGTTCCATTCTTCTTTAATACAGGTCTTAATTTATTAAAATCTAAGAGCCGCTTGCAAATTCAATAATACTCAATAGCTAATTTTTTATTTTCATCACTTTTAGTTTTAAAAAAATGATTATTTATTTTTCTTTGCGTAGTTTACACTAAATTTAGTAAATTTCTTAAAAAATCATATTTTTTCTCCATACTTTATGATTTTGACTATAAAATTGAAGATTTTTCTATTATTTTTAATAAAAGTCATGTAATGAGTTTTAAACTTTGATGAATACAAACAGATAAAATTCCAAATGATAAAACAGAAGCTACTTTTGTAGCTCCTTGATAATAAATTGTATTACATCCAAAGTCATCTTTTAAATATTTATTTACTCTTTCAACCATACTTCTTTGATTGTAGTGGTGTTCATCTGATGATTTAGGTAAATTTAAAAATTCAAATTTTACTTTTTCATCTTTGATAAGTTGAATCTTTTGTTTTAATTCTTTTGAGTTCTTGGGATTTATATCTATAATTGGTTTATGATTTAGTTTTTCAGAATACTCTCTAATTATATCGCTGTCATACCAAGCATCAAGTAAATCACGAAGATACATCACTCTTTTACCAGTTTCATTGATAAGTGGAAGTGCTACTGAACTATCATGAACATTTGCACCTGAATAGAATGCTGCTATTGGTATATCTCCATCTACTGCACTAATATGAAGTTTACCACCTATTGTAATCTCTCTGTTACCTTTAGAATTTTGTTTGACACCAACACCACAAACAGTAGATACTAAAGATAACATCTTTTTAGTAGTTTTCATCTCTTTTTGTAGTTCTAAAATCTTTGGTTTTACAGGCTCTCTCTTTTCACCTTTCTTAGGTCGTCCGACCTTATTTTTAGGCTTTTCTTCTTTCTCAATCTTTACAGGTTTTTCTCTAAGTGGTATCATAGCAGCATCTGTTGCATTGTACATAAAAACTGTATCCGATAAATATTCATTAACAAACTTTTTATGAGTTTTTTGAGCTATTTGTAAATCACTCAATTCTTTGAATACCCTACTAAATTTAGCTTCACTTGGAATATCTATTTTATACCTCCATCCACACAATACTCGTAATACTCTATCGCTATGAAGTCTATCAATTAAATCTCTTGTTGTTTGCATATTGTAAACAGATTTAGCAATCATTGCTCTTGCTATCTCTTCTCTGTCTTTTGGTGTATTTGTAATCGTTACAACTGTTATATTCTTTTCAATTTGAGCAAAGTCTAAAATCTTTATTAGTTTCTCTTCTTTGGTACTTAATGTTCCTAATTGTTCTTTTATTTCAGGAAATAAACAATTTTCAAGGTTTAGAATTTTAGTCCACATTTTAGATAGGTTTGTAGATAATTTTGGTAAAATATTTGTCATAAGTTGAATCTCTTTTCTGTTAAATTTTATGGTATAAAATTATACCTTATCTGAAATTAGATTTCAACTTTTTTGAACAAAATAAATTAAATTATGAGCTTTTTTGTGAATTTGCAAGTGGCTCTTGAATCTATTTGTTTTAAAAAAGAATCTACATATTCTAATCTATCATTAAGAGCATAATCTGAAAAAGAGAGGTTTGAATCTTTAAATGCCAATTTATTACCTTTTTCCTTAAATATCTTTAATTTATATGTGTAATTATAGCTAAAAATAGCCTTTAAATACCTTAACTAAAGGCTTGGTTGAGATTTATTTTAGAGTGTTACTGTGCAGTGGTCTCATTATGTAGACAGTTAGCGTTATAATGCTCTTCAAAAAGAACTCTTTGCTGATTTGTAAACTCTTTAGTACCATAAAAGAATTCTGAAGAATTTATATTTGGATTATTTACATTTTCTAGAATATAAGCTTTTTCCATTTTTTCAAATCCAAGACTCTTTCTAACATGATTTATTGTATTTGTTATCAAATAATTTACTAGCTAATATACCATTTTCAATTCTCAAACAAGGTATATTATCTATAATTGGATACATTAAAAGTGATTTTTCACTATAATATGCTTGATTTTTATTATATAGTTTTAATGGTGTTTTATATTTTGGACAAGCATAAATATTTTTAATTTTCTGCGTTTCAGTTATTATGTTTTTTTTAATAATGGTTATACTTGTTGGATTATTATCATTTAAATTATTTATAAATTTTTTCTCTGATACGATAATATATCCTAATTTTAAAGCTATTTTTTTTAAATCTTTGCAATAACCAAGAGAATCCATTCTTGCCCTATTTTTCTTGTTTGTTCCATTATAATCAGGTTCAAATAGTATAAGATATTTTTTTGTAACTCTATATAATTCTTTTAAAATAGCCTCTTCATTACCACCATTTGGTTCTATTGAATGATATGTATAAATAACATCTATACTGCTATCTAAAAATGGTATATCAAAAAGATTTCCTGTACATATTTTTGTATTCCCAAATCCTTTTTCTTCTAGCCATTTTTTTGCAAAAGATATTCTTGAATAACTAATATCAAATCCATAAGATTCAATATTTTTTGGTAAGTTATCTAATACTCCACAAAATGTAGTTGCTTCTCCAATTCCTGCTTCCATTATAGAATTAGGAGTTAGTGTAGAAAGTATTATATCAGCTATTTCTTTTGTAAAGAGTTTATATAGTTTTTGCAATTCTGGCTTAGCCCACTTGTTTTGATAACTTCCAGTTTGCAAATCATAACTTAGTTCTATAATTTGATCACTATTATATGCTATATTGAGTTTATTTTTAAGATAAGAACTTATGTTCTTACCTTCTTGATAGATTTTTTTTATTTCCGATGGTACTATTTCCAAAATATGTTACTCCTTTCTAAAAGTAAAACTATCAGTCAAAATTTGATTTTGTTTGTTCATAAAATAATAAGTGTAAATATATTCTCCATTTTCATACCAAGATTTTATCATTATTTTTCTTTTTATTATTTTTCTTTTTTTTGAGTTTACTTTTATTCTTTTTGGTAATGTTAAAGACATTACTTTTTTAGATGGTAATGTTAATGTAGACCAATGAAAAAATTTAGTTTTTGTATCCGACAAATTACTTATTTTTATTTTTATGGGAATCTTACCTTCATCAATAGTAGTAATGTTTTTTTCATTTTTTACTTCTAATTTAAACTTATCAAAAGTTCCATTATATAACGCAGTGATTTCACTATAAGTTAAGGCATTGTTAAATATTCTAATGTTGTCAAGAGCTCCATTAAATTTTTCCCATAATGCACCATTAGCACCTATAATCAAAGAATTATTTTTTATATTTAAATTTCCTTGACTCTTCAAATTATTAGATACTAATATCCCATCTATATAAAATTTAACCTCATAAGCACTAATTACATATCCTATATGGTGCCATTTACCAATATTTATAACATATGAAGAACTTGTACCTACAGTTCCAAAACTACCATTTGCACGTGTTCTTATAACTGTTCCTTCTGATTCCCTTCCCATTCTAATTTCAAATGAACTTGACTTATAGTATCCATTACTGATTATGCCTTGATAATTTGGAATACTATCTCTTCTCATCCATAAAGATATTGTAAGTTCATTACCAAAATTAAAACTTTTAAAATTTGGTATAGTTATGTATCCACCTTTAAATAATAAAGCAGAATTTTCTTTATTATTTCTATCTATTGTAGATAATACATTACCAATAATAGTACCATTAAAATTTGAATTTATAGAATTATTTGCATTGTTATCTAATTTATAATTAGCTATTTCAGTAGCAGATAGTATTGAACACATTATCGTTAGTATTACTAGTATTATTTTCATATTTTTCCTTTATATTTAATTGATTTTTATCTATATTTGTCAAGTTTCACCACGTTGTACCATTTCAAAAGCAATATGTTGAAACACATCTGGTAAAATCTTAAATATTTCAGGTTTCGTTTGAAACCAACTTTGAACTGCATCAAATGGAGTTCTAACTTTTAATTCTTTTTTTAAAGAACCATGTCTTCTATTGAAGTTGTAGTATATCAAAAATTTATTTAAATCTTTTTTAACATCATCAATATTGTCATACTCTTCTGCTTTAATTGTAGCATTTTTAATAGTTCCGTTTACTCTTTCTACCATTGCGTTAGTTTGAGGTGTGTATGGAGCTGTTAGCCTATGTTCTATCTCATCATCTTTACACTCTACATCAAACTTATGATTACCACTTACAAATCCTTTTCCTCTTGCCCACTTATCAGTAAATTCCAGTCCATTATCTGTTAAAATATGTGTTAAGTAAAATGGAAAAAATTCTTTACATTCTTTTAGAAAAGATACTGCATTTGCTGCTGTCTTATTCTCATACACTTTATAGTAAAGTAGCCTTGTAGCCCTGTCTATTGCTACAAATAGGTAATATTTTTGCTTGTCAAACTTTGGTAAATAAGTTACATCTATATGTAAATAACCAGGCTCATACTCTTTGAACTTTTTAGCTTTTTCTTTTTGCTCTTGTGGAACTCTATTTATATCAAAGGCTTTTAAAGTACGATAAATATTACTTCTATTTGCATTTGGAATAATATCAACGATTGTATCTGCTAAGTCATCTAACTCCATCCAAGTCATTGTTCTGACTACTTTAATTAACTCTTTTTCTAAAGGTGTTAGAGCATAATGGATTCTTTTTGGTCTTGAACTTTTATCATTTAAAAAATCTCTATTTTTATGCTTGGCGATAGTTTTAACATTCACATTATAATTATTTGCTAATTCAACATTTGTTAAATTAGATTGTTGTATTATTTCTCTTACATGCTGGTTTGTTCTGGCATTAGAGTGATAGACTTGTGGCATTTTTAAAATCCTTATTTGCTGTAAAGATTTTACAATTATGTTGTTAAGCTATCGCTTTCTTATTTATGTAACTAGGCAACCATAACGTGGTGAAACTGGACATATATTCAATAAAAATTTTAAAACTTTGGTTTTTAAAACCCACTGTATAACCTCTTAAAATTATATTTTACCTCCTTAGCTAATAGTTTTGACAACGCCTAAAGTGAGGGACGATGTAACCCTCAAGCTGTTTACTAACTTCTTTTTATAACCATACCATTTTAGTTTGTTTATGCTTAAAAGTTCGAAACTGCTGACAGTACACTTGTTCTCTCCAAGCAGACTGTGAAAAAACTCAATCCCAAGTTATATAAAATATTCTAGCAAATTTACCCTAAAATCAACTAAAAATAACCATCATAAAACCACTAAGTAGTACCAAAGAATTAAACATATTTTAAAATTTATTAATTTTAGTAATAATATAACAAGTAATTAAACATAACTTATGCTATAATACAGTATGAAAAATATAACAAACTTAACACAAAAAACAATAGAGAAATTACAGGATATAATTAAATATGAAGAGACCACAGCACAACTAAAAAGATCTATAAAATCTTAATTTTTTCAATTTTTATAGATCTTTTTAGTTGTGCTGTGGTCTCTTCATTGATGCTAATATTTTTGTATCACTATCATTACCTAAATTAGATTCTACATTTATAGTGCTACTTATAGCAGTACCATTTGCATTAAAAGTTAATTCTCCCAACTTTAAATCTTTAGTAATTTTACCTTTTGGCATCATATCTAAAGTTATATTTGAATTCTTAGAAATAGGTATTGATACACTTCCTACAACTTCTTTTGTATTATCATTTACTAAAAATATTGCACTTGATGTATTTAAATCTATTGAAAAAGTTCCATCAGCATTTAAATCTTTTTTTACTATTTTATAATCTGGAGTGATTACAATTATCTTATTTGCAGTACCAACATAATCTGCAAACAATGGTTGTATTCCTATAAAAGCTAACATTTTATCCATAGTATCTGGAATATATGCTATTTTATCTGTTGGTATACTTCCTGATATTTGTACTCCATCATCTGCTGGTGGAGTTGTGCTATCACTACTTCCACATCCACTAAAACTTAAAGCAGTTACTACTGCTAGACTTATTCCTAATATTTTTATCTTTGTCATTTTCGCTCCATTTAATTTAAATAATTTTATTTTAAGAGACAGTTGCCTCCTAACTATTTATTAATAGCCATTCATAGTTAAAATAATGTTAAAATCCAATTTATTATCAAGGAGCTATAAAAGTAGCTTCAGTTTTAGCATTTGCTATTTTGTCTGTTTGTATTCATCAAAGTTTAAAACTTATTATATGACTATTATAAAAAATAATGTTAGAAATACTAACTTTTACAACTCAAACCATAAAGAATGTAATAAAAATATGATTTTTTAAGAAATTTGGTAAATTTATTGTAAAATATATGAGAAAAAATAATAACTATTTTTGTAAATCTTAAAATGGTTATATTTAAAATTAGATACTTCGTTGTAATTGAATTTGCAAGTGGCTCTATAAATAAAACTTTATTGTATCTTAGATATAATAAATTAAATTAATCAAAGAGGAAGTTTTAAAATGAAATTTGCAGATCCAAAAAATGACTTAGCATTTAAAAAGATATTTGGAAATGAAAATAAAAAAGAGATTTTAATCTCTTTTTTAAATTCTGTCTTAGATTTCAAAAATGAAAAAGCTATAGTATCTGTAACTTTAGATAATCCTTATCAATTACCTGATATAAAAGAATTAAAAGAAACAATTTTAGATATAAAAGCTACAAATCAAAATGGTGATAAATTCATTGTAGAGATGCAAAAGAAAGATTTGAGTGATTTTGATAAAAGAAGTTTATATTATACTTCTAAAGCTTATGTATCTCAAATACAAAAAGGTGAAGATGTTAAAAATCTTAAAAAAGTTTATTATATAGCTATACTTAACTTTAATATGTTTGATAATATTAACTATATATCAAGACATCTTATTATTAATCAAGAAACAACAACACAAGATTTAAAAGATTTTGAATTTACCTTTATAGAACTAAAGAAATTTGATACTAAACTTGAAGACTTAAATACTACTATAGATAAATGGATTTACTTCATAAACAACGCATCATCATTTGATTTAATCCCTAAAGAATATGAAAATATAAAAGAATTTCAAGAAGCTTTTCAAATAGCCAATAAATATAGCTGGAATAAAAAAGAGTTAGAATATTATGATTCTATGGATTTAAAACAAGCAGATGATAAAAATGCTATAGATACTGCTACGAAAAATGGTATAGAACAAGGTATAGAACAAGGTATAGAACAAGGTATAGAACAAGGTATAGAACAACGAAACTTAGAAATAGCTAAGACTTCAATATTACAAGGACTTGATAATAAAACTATATCATTAATTACAAGTTTATCCATAGAAGAAATAAAAGATTTAAGAAAATAGGAGAGTGTAAATCAAACTATACTACCCCAAAAAAAACAAACAATTTTTTCTAAAGTTTAATTCTTAAAATAGTAAAATTAAACAATAAAAATAGAGGATAATAATATGAGCAGAACAAGAACAGTTTATAGTGCTGAATTCAAAACAAGATTAGTACTAGAGCTTTTAAAAGAAGACAAAACATTAACACAAATTGCAAGTAAAAATAATATAACACCGAAGAATTTGCAAAACTGGAAAAAGATATTTTTAGAGAATGCAGTAGTTGCAATGGAACCTGCTAAAGCAGTTAAAGAATATAAAGAAGAAAATATAAAATTACAAGCAAAACTTGATGAATATGCAAAAGTAGTAGGTCAATTAACTGTAGAGAATGAGTGGGCTGTGGGAAAGTTAAAGAGCTTGGACTCTAGCTATAAAAAAGAGTTAGTAGATAAAACAGATAGTAAAATAATTTCAGTTGTAAAACAATGTAAACTACTTAATTATAATAGAAGTAATTTATTTTATGTACCTATGGTAAATCCTATAAAACAAGATATTAAAAATGAGATAGTTAAAATATTTGTAGATATACCATGTTATGGTTATATTAAAGTACACAAAGAGTTATTAGAACGTGGATACAATGTCTGTATCAATACAGTACGCCAATATCGTAAACAGTTAAGTTTAAGAGCTGTACTAGTTGTACGTCCACCAAATACTTCTTGGGCTGATAAACAACATCCTAAACATTCATATAAAATTAGAGGACTTGATACAGTAAGAGCAAATCAAGTATGGAGTACTGATATAACATACATTAAAATAAAAGAGGGAATGGTCTATATGGCAGCTATTATAGATTGGTATTCTAAAGCCATATTATCATGGAGAATATCTAATACAATGGATACTGACTTAGTCATGGGTGTGCTAAATGAAGCCTTATCCAAATATGGAAAACCAGAAATATTTAATACCGATCAAGGTAGCCAATATACCTCTTACATTCATACTCAAACATTAAAGGATAATAATATTATTATTTCAATGGATGGAAAAGGAAGAGCAACAGATAATATATGTATAGAAAGATTTTGGAGAAGTGCAAAGGTGGAAAAGATATATCTTAATGAATATTTCAAAATATCAACATTGAAAAATGATGTTACAGATTATATGGAGTTTTATAATTATAGAAGATTTCATCAAACTTTAAATTATAAAAAACCTATGAATGTATACTTTGAAAGTATGAAAATAAATGATGTAAATTATAATAAATTAGATGAAATTGTGGCATAAAGTTACAGTTGATAGTGGGAATTAGATTTTATAGAAAGTTGTCTTGACATATTGGGGTAGTATAATTTTAGAGGTGTCCTTAAATTATTACAAGGAAAGTTAGTTATAATATCCTTTTACTTAGATTATTCTAAATCTATCCAATAATAGAATTAAGTGTCTTTGATGGTCTCATAGCAGCTATTGCTTTGTTATCATCTAATAAATAGTATCCGCCAAGATTAACTTTTTTCCCATGATTTGCAACTAGTTCTGCAATAATTTTATCTTCATTTTCACTCAAAGCTTTTGCTATTGGTGCAAATTCTGATTTTAATTCATTATCATTATTTTGTGATGCTAATTCTTCTGCCCAGTACATTGCTAAATAGAAGTGACTTCCTCTATTGTCAATAAAACCTAACTTTCTAGCTGGAGATTTGTCATTTAAAAGGAAAGTTCCAGTTGCTTTATCTAAAGTTGTAGCTAAAACTTGTGCTTTTTTATTATCTTGTGTATTAGCTAAGTGTTCAAAAGAAGCGGTTAATGCCATAAATTCACCTAATGAATCCCATCTTAAATAGGATTCTTCATTAAATTGTTGAACATGTTTAGGTGCAGATCCACCAGCTCCAGTTTCAAATAATCCTCCACCTTTCATTAAAGGTACAATGGATAACATCTTAGCACTAGTTCCAAGCTCTAAAATTGGAAATAAATCTGTATTATAATCTCTTAATACATTTCCAGTTACAGAAATAGTATCAAGTCCAGCTCTCATTCTTTCTAAAGATTTTTTAGTTGCATCAAATGGTGTCATAATAGTAATATCTAAACCAGAAGTATCATGTTCTGGTAAGTATTTATTAACTTTTTCAATCATTTGTGCATC
The DNA here is from genome assembly GCA_965243765.1 of Halarcobacter sp. Taxonomy (GTDB): domain Bacteria; phylum Campylobacterota; class Campylobacteria; order Campylobacterales; family Arcobacteraceae; genus Halarcobacter. The sequence continues at coordinate 109,689 of CBDEWB010000017.1, read as the reverse complement.
ATGTGCTCTATTAGAATCTAACCAAAAAATTGCAGGAGTATCAGATAATCTAGCTCTACTAACTGCTAATTTAATCCAATCTTGAATTGGAGCATCTTTAGCTTGGCACATTCTAAAAATATCACCAGCTTGCACATCAAATGTAAATACATCTTCATTAGCTTTATTAATAATTTTAATTTGACCTTTTGCTAGTGATTGAAAAGTTTTATCATGCGATCCATACTCTTCTGCTTGTTGAGCCATTAAACCAACATTTGGAACTGTTCCAATAGTTGTAACATCAAGCGCTCCATTTATTTTACAATCTTCAATTACTGCTTTAAATGATTGAGCGTAACATCTATCTGGAATCATTGCAAGTGTATCTTCTTCTTCATCTTTATCATTCCACATTTTACCCCCATCTTTAATCATAGCAGGCATAGATGCATCAATAATAACATCAGATGGTACATGTAAGTTAGTAATTCCTTTTGCAGAATTTACCATTGCAAGTCTTGGTTGTTTAGTATAAACATCAGCAATATCAGCTTCAATTTCAGCTTTTTTGTTTTCGTCAAGTGAATCAAATTTAGAGTATAAATCTCCTAAACCGTTGTTGAAATTAACTCCTAACTCATCAAATAGTTTTCCATGCTTTTTAATTAAATCAGCAAAATATACTTTAACTGCAAATCCAAACATAATAGGATCAGAAACTTTCATCATTGTAGCTTTTAAATGTAATGATAATAATACATTTTCTTCTTTAGCTCTTTTTATAGAAGAAGCATAAAATTCTTGTAAAGATTTAGCACTCATTGATGTTGCATCAATAATTTCACCAGCTAGTACTGCTGTTGAAGCTTTAAGTACAGTTTCTTTACCATCTTGATCAAAGAAAGATATTTTTAAATCATCAGCTTTTTCGAAAGTAGTTGATAATTCTGCTCCATAAAAATCATTTTCATTCATATGCACAACACTTGTTTTAGAATTACTTGTCCATTTTCCCATTTTATGTGGGTTTTTTTTTGCATAATTTTTAACAGCACTTGGTGCTCGTCTATCTGAGTTACCTTCTCTTAGAACTGGATTAACTGCACTTCCTAAAATTTTAGAATATCTTGCTGTAACTTCATCATTTGCATCATAATTAGGTACATAGAAACCTTTTTCTTGTAACTCAGCAATTGCAGTTTTTAGTTGAGGAATAGAAGCTGAAATATTTGGTAGTTTTACAATATTTACAGATGGATTTTGTGTTAAAATTCCAAGTTCACTTAAGTGATTATCAATTTTTTGATTATCTCTTAAATTCTCTGGGAATGTTGATATAATTCTTCCAGATAAAGATATATCTTTTGTTACCATTTCAATACCAGAACTTTTTGTAAAAGCTTTAATAATTGGTAAAAATGAATAGGTTGCCAAAGCAGGTGCTTCATCAACTTGTGTATAAATAATTTTTGACATCTCTTTTCCTATATTTGAATTTTAAAGTACTATATATTAGCAGGATTTAAATTCATCATAATTGAAAATGACTATTATTTTAGTGATAAAAAAATGTTTGTTTCAATATTTCACAAATATTATTTTATATTATTCCATAAATCTTTTATTGAAGTTGGTTTTTGTTTTGAAACATCAGTTTTCATAATTTTTTTAGCTTCTTTATCTACTTTTGTCTCTTTTAATTTTATTTTAGTATAAGTTTTCTTAACACCTTTATTTGCTTTTATATTATTTACATGTGCTTTATAAGTATTTGCAAATTTATGAAGTCCTGTTTTGTTATTTTTTACAAAATATAAATAATTACTTTTTACAGGAAATATTGCTGCTTTTATAGCATTTAAACTAACAGCACAAATTGGATTGTTTGGAAGACCTTTATTTCTATAGGTATTATAAGAAGATAAATCTTCTCTAATTCTTTTAGAAGTTACTTTAACATGTGAGTATTTACCATAATTTAGAGTTCCATCCATTTGCAAAGCCATACCACGTCTAAGTCGATTATATATAACACTTGAAACTAAAGGCATTTCATCAATATTTGCAGCTTCTTTTTGAATAATTGATGCCATTACTATATAGTAGTACCATTTTTTCTTATCGTAATATCCAAATATCTTTCTTGAAAACTCTTCATATTTTTTATTTGTGTGTGAAAATAAATAGTATAAAAGATGATCTTCTTTCATTCCATAAGGTAAAGAGTAGGTTTCTGCTAAAATATTTCCATCTACTTTGTAGGCATGCTTATTATAAATAAGTTTAAGTTTTTCTTCTGAAAGATTAAATTTTTTAGCAAGATTTTTTAAAAATATATAAGATGTCTCTCCTGGAATTAGAGTGATATTTTTTAAAGCTGCTTTTGATTTTGTAATTTTATATAAAAAATCACCTTTTGTCATATATTGTGTTTTTAGATCAATCCAGCCAGATTGTGGATAACCTAAAAGATTTATTACAAATTTATCTATGACATTTAATTCATATCCTGTTTTATTTAAATGTGTTATAATATTACTAGTACTTCCTTTTGGTATATGCAATACTTTTGTTGAACTTAATGGAATATTTAAATAAAACAGTACACTAATACTTGTTATAAGGAATATTTCTATAATGTTGAAAATTATCAAACTTATTATAATATTTTTACTGTTTTTTCTTTTAATTTTTGTATTCTCTCTTTTTGTAGGTATAAAAATTGATTCATTTTCTTTTGCTAATTTTTCTATTTCGCAATTGTATATAAAGTTTGATAAAAAACTGATTTTAGAAGCTAAAGAGATAGTTTTTGAGATGAAAGAATCTAATGTTGAGAGTTCAAGAGATGATATAAAAAAAAATATTGAAAAACTTCTTTTACTGTTTAAAGTATTCCAAAAGATTGATATAAAACGACTTAAAATTAAAGGTAATGAATTTACGATTGCACTAAATGATAAACATCTTTATTTAAATAATAAATATATAAATTTAGCGGCAGATTTAAAATTTGAGGGTTCTACCGTTGCTCTTGATATATATTCTTTGTATTTAAAAGATATAAATTTGACTTTTATTGGAAAATCTAAAATTAATTTATCAAAAGATATTCTAAACTTTTTTGGTACTTATTTATACAATCACATTGAGGGTGAACTTAATATACAATTTAATGCGAAGACTGATATCTTAGATTTTTATATTAATACAACAAAAGATATAAAATCAATAAATTTTTTTAAAAAATTATTTAGATTAGATAGTGTTGCTGAAGCTTGGATGTATGATAATATAAAAGGAAATATTAGATTAAATTATCTTTATGGAAAGTTTAATTTAGATAAAAAACTTCCCATTATAGACTCTTTAAAAGGTCAAGCAGTAATTCGTAATGCTACAATTATGTTTGATAAAGATGCAAAAGTTATAAATACTAAAAAACTTATAATTGATTATAAAAATGATACTTTATTTTTTGATATTAAAGATCCTATTTACAATAAAAGTAAAATATATGGAAGTAAAGTAACTATTCCACATTTAACTAGTTTGCAAAAAGGTGAAGTGATTATTGATTTAAAAACTAAAGTTATGTTAAATGAAGATATTCTTGAAATTTTAAAAACTTTTAAAATAAATTTACCACTTATTCAAAAAAGTGGTAAATTAGACTCTTCTTTAATACTTAGAATTCCATATTTAGCTTCAAAAAAAATAAAAATAGATGGTATTTTTAATGCTACAAATGCAGTTTTAAAACTTAATAACTTTGAATTTTTAGCAAAAAAAGCCCAAATCATCTTAAAAGATAATATGGTATTTATTAGAAATGCTTATGTAAAACATAAAAATATGATTAATGCTAAATTAGATTTAGATATTAATACAAAAACATTGAAGGCTAAAGGAGTTGCTAAAATAAACTCTTTTTCTATCTTAAATGGAAAAAGTTCTATTGTTAATATAAAAAATTTAACTACAAAATTAGAAATTGATTTTAAAGATAGTACAAAAATTAATTTAAAAGCTTTAAAAACACAATTAGATATATCTACAGAAAGTGTTAAAGTATTTATTCAAGACTTAGGTATTATTTATCCTTATTCAAATCTTTTAAAAAAGGTTAATGTTAAAAAAGGTGACTTAAAGATTAATATTCTTGATGAAAATAATATCACTTTTAATGTACATGCTAAAGAATTAGATTTTCCTTTTGAAAAAAATGGTAAAAAAATTAAAACATTACAGGCAAATGGGGTTATCAAAAATAGTAAAATAACAATAAATACAAATAATAGTGATATCAAAATTATTTTGAAAAAAAATAAAAGTCCTCTTTTAAAACTTACTAATATGGATTTATTACTTAATTACAATGATGATAAAAGTAATAAAATAAAAAAAATACCAGATATTGATTTACAGCTAAAAAATTCTACTATTATTTTTGATGAAGAGAATTCTTATCAAACCTCATGGGCATATATATATATTAAAGATTCAAAGATTAATTTTGAAGGTAAAGTCTTAAATTTATATTTAAAAATTTTAAAAAAAGGTGAAAAAGTCACTGCTTTAAATCTTAATGGAACTTATAAAAATAATATTTTTATAGTTAAAACATCTGACAATAAATTAAAATTAAAATATCTTGTTTTAAAAAATAAAATTCAAATTGATTTAGAGGGGTATGATGTTTTATATGATACGTCTATAGAAGAAGATGATAAATCGAAGATTGATTATTATATAAATGGAGTTAATTCAAATATCATAATAAATGATAAATATGTTGTAAAAGCGAATAAGTATAATTTTGTATTTAAGAATCATGTTACTCAAATTGATTTAAAATATAAAAATACTAGGTTTATATATTTTAAAGATTATTTAGGAAAGATTACCGTAACTGCAACAAATATGAATGATGATTTTTTAAACTCTTTAATAAATAATAAGTTAATAAAAAATGGGACTGTGAACCTTAAAGCTAACGGCAAAGATGACGTAATATCAGGTCATGTTACTTTAAAAGATACTATTATTTTAGATCTTGCAATATTGAATAACTTGCTTATTCTTATAAATACTTCTCCTGCATTAATAAATCCTTTACTAGTTATTCCTTCTGTTGTAGGAATGGCAACTTCCAGAGGTTTTAAACTAAATGGTTATAAAGTAATTAAAGGAAATATTGATTTTACTTATGATTTTAAAAATAAATATTTAAATATGCATAAAATCTTTACAAAAGGAAATGGAGTTGATTTTGATGGAAATACAACAATTGATTTTAAAACATCAAAAATAAATGCAAAATTAAAACTTATATTATTCAAAAATTATTCAAAAATTGTTAATCTTATTCCTGTTGTAAATTATATTTTATTAGGAGATAAAAAAAGAGTTGATACTCAAGTTGAAATTTATGGTACTTTGGATAAACCTAAATATATAACAAAATTAGCAAAAGATGGTATTTCTGCCCCTATAAATATTATAAAAAGAATTATCGCTTCACCCATAAAACTTTTAGGAATTGATATAAAAAGTAAAAAGAGTGAATAAAATAATTAAAAGCATAGAGACTAAGAAATAAAATAAGGGCACCTCTAAAAACAACTTTTTCATCCATTTAATTAAATTTTTGGACCTCTTAACATATCTTATCTTCAAATTCAATTTTATTAAAAATCTTAGTAAACTTCACACATTATTGGATAAAGTTTAGTAAAATTTCTATAATTTTCTTTCATTTTACTTGACTTTTACCTTTTCTAGTCTGATTATTTGTTCATATCTAAATAGGTTATATGTAAGATTTAAAAATCCTATGGATGATTTAATTCTTTTTAATCCTATGGATCTCATATGTAAGGCATCATTCATAGAGTTTGTCATAAATCCAAATATATGCTCAACCCTTGCTCTAATTTTAGATTTAATATGATTTGACTCTTTTTGGGTATTGCTAAGTGGCTTACCTCTATATCCTTTTTCATGAACAAAGCTTTTACATTCATTCTTTTCTAAAAACTCTTCTATTTCTTTACTTCTATATGCACTGTCTGCATGTAACCTTTTATCTGTTATGTCTATAATATTTTTTATTTCAGTTGAATCATGTGGTGCTGCACTTGAAACACTATATTTAGTAATTAATTTAGTTTTCTCATCTGCATTTATATGATCTTTATATCCATAATGTCTTTCACCTGCTTTTGTCATCCATCTTGCATCACAATCTTTTTGAAATACTTTAGAACGATTCCCTTTTTTATCTTTTTTAGAAAATGCAATAGGAATAGCACCTTTTTTAATATCTGAATTATCACCTCTACTGTTTCTTTGTCAGGTATCTTATCTGTTATTTTTAAATTTAACAATAGTTTTAATGTATAATTGTCCAGTTTCACCACGTTATGGTTGCCTAGTTACATAAATAAGAAAGCGATAGCTTAACAACATAATTGTAAAATCTTTACAGCAAATAAGGATTTTAAAAATGCCACAAGTCTATCACTCTAATGCCAGAACAAACCAGCATGTAAGAGAAATAATACAACAATCTAATTTAACAAATGTTGAATTAGCAAATAATTATAATGTGAATGTTAAAACTATCGCCAAGCATAAAAATAGAGATTTTTTAAATGATAAAAGTTCAAGACCAAAAAGAATCCATTATGCTCTAACACCTTTAGAAAAAGAGTTAATTAAAGTAGTCAGAACAATGACTTGGATGGAGTTAGATGACTTAGCAGATACAATCGTTGATATTATTCCAAATGCAAATAGAAGTAATGTTTATCGTACTTTAAAAGCCTTTGATATAAATAGAGTTCCACAAGAGCAAAAAGAAAAAGCTAAAAAGTTCAAAGAGTATGAGCCTGGTTATTTACATATAGATGTAACTTATTTACCAAAGTTTGACAAGCAAAAATATTACCTATTTGTAGCAATAGACAGGGCTACAAGGCTACTTTACTATAAAGTGTATGAGAATAAGACAGCAGCAAATGCAGTATCTTTTCTAAAAGAATGTAAAGAATTTTTTCCATTTTACTTAACACATATTTTAACAGACAATGGATTAGAGTTCACAGACAAATGGGCAAGAGGAAAAGGTTTTGTAAGTGGTAATCATAAGTTTGATGTAGAGTGTAAAGATGATGAGATAGAACATAGGCTAACAGCTCCATACACACCTCAAACTAACGCAATGGTAGAAAGAGTAAACGGAACTATTAAAAATGCTACAATTAAAGCAGAAGAGTATGACAATATTGATGATGTTAAAAAAGATTTAAATAAATTTTTGATATACTACAACTTCAATAGAAGACATGGTTCTTTAAAAAAAGAATTAAAAGTTAGAACTCCATTTGATGCAGTTCAAAGTTGGTTTCAAACGAAACCTGAAATATTTAAGATTTTACCAGATGTGTTTCAACATATTGCTTTTGAAATGGTACAACGTGGTGAAACTTGACAGCTACTGTTTGTGGTGTTGGTGTCAAACAAAATTCTAAAGGTAACAGAGAGATTACAATAGGTGGTAAACTTCATATTAGTGCAGCAGATGGAGATATACCAATAGCAGCATTCTATTCAGGTGCAAATGTTCATGATAGTTCAGTAGCACTTCCACTTATCAATGAAACTGGTAAAAGAGTGATGTATCTTCGTGATTTACTTGATGCTGGGTATGACAGCGATATAATTAGAGAGTTTTCTGAAAAACTAAATCATAAAGCAATTATAGATATAAATCCCAAGAACTCAAAAGAATTAAAACAAAAGATTCAACTTATCAAAGATGAAAAAGTAAAATTTGAATTTTTAAATTTACCTAAATCATCAGATGAACACCACTACAATCAAAGAAGTATGGTTGAAAGAGTAAATAAATATTTAAAAGATGACTTTGGATGTAATACAATTTATTATCAAGGAGCTACAAAAGTAGCTTCTGTTTTATCATTTGGAATTTTATCTGTTTGTATTCATCAAAGTTTAAAACTCATTACATGACTTTTATTAAAAATAATAGAAAAATCTTCAATTTTATAGTCAAAATCATAAAGTATGGAGAAAAAATATGATTTTTTAAGAAATTTACTAAATTTAGTGTAAACTACGCAAAGAAAAATAAATAATCATTTTTTTAAAACTAAAAGTGATGAAAATAAAAAATTAGCTATTGAGTATTATTGAATTTGCAAGTGGCTCATATTTATTAAAATATCTTCTGCTATTAATACAACTTCAACTTTATTTTCAATATAGAGAGAATCATCTGTATGGATTGGTGTTAAGTTTCGACATATTAAAATATTTCTTTAAGTTCTCAAAAGTGATACTGCTACCCTAAATATGATATAGAAAAATATAGTCTATAATAAAATAAAAACCTAAAAGGGCATATCATAAATCATTAAAACAAAATCTAAAAATAGAACACTCTTTAACTTTAGTTGAAACATCACAAAGAAATCATATTCATCTATACGTTTATGCATTTATAAAATTAGAAAAACTCCGCCTAAATTATAATCTGAATCACTTTGCATTGAAAGAAAAGATATATATTGAGACTCTTAAAGAGCCTATGAACATTAGGTAAATCCAACCAAATTCACAAACCTAACTAAGCAAATATTAAAAATAAGATTATTTACCTAAGTTCCCAAGGACTGGTTAAGTATATATATTAAAATAATCTTTAATTTAATATTAATAAGTACTTACCAAATACAAGAACTAAAGTAAACTAATTTTACAAATTAGTACAAATAGACCTCTTGCAAATATAAAAATTGGTTTCAAAATTTAAGAGTACATTGTTGAGCACTGATTGTTACGAGGGCAAGGAGGGATACCTTGTAAGTAAGAGCAGTTTGTGTATTGACTTTTGTAAATGTACTTGTTGTTTCCAGTTAAAAGATCCTTATTTGCTCTAAAGAAAAAAACAGTATTAAATTTGTCTATAAACAAATGTTTATAAATTTAAAACAAAGGAAAACAATGAAAAAACAATATATTTTAAACCTAATAAAAAATAAAATTATGGAAAAAAGTAATATCGGAAGAAATAACCCTGAAGCTGTTTGAATTTCATGAGCTTGAGCTGAAATTAATTCTTCATTAAGTTCTGTTATAAATGTTTTTAGTGATAAATTAATAAAAGCTTTATTTATTTGAGGTATGGCTATTGGGGCTACTTGATGTGCTAGTAATGGTTTAAAGGCTAATAATAGTCTTGATTCTGTAAACACAAATAATGTATCTCTTATCGCTAGAAATGGTAGTGTTTGAGTTTGAATGAATGCAAATAAAGTTTATAGAGAGGTTACTACAAATTTTGGTGATAAATATGGTATAGGTTGAGCTTATAATGAAAATGGTGTTGTTGTTTGAGGTTCTGTTTCTAAAGCAGATGAATGAATGCAATATGGTTTAGGTGCTGGTTATGTATGAGATGTTTCTAAAAAGATTTTTGCAGGTGGATTTGTTAAAGGTACTAAATTCAATGCTAATAATGGATTTGCAGATGCTGATTCTATTAAAGCTAGAGCTTTTTTATGAACAGACATAACTAATAATTTCTCTATTGAATGATGAGCTGAGTATACAAATACTGAATCTGATTGATATGATACAAAAACTAATACTAGTCCTTATTTAGGAGCTACTTATAATGCTGATAATGGTTGGAGTTTAAGAGCTTATTGAAATGATAAAAAAGTATGATTTTCTCTAAATATTCCATTTGGAGGTGGTTCTAAGAATGTTAGACCTTCAAGAACTTTAATTGCACAAAATAATATGGCACAAGATATTTCTAATAGTAGTTGGAATAGTGGTATTGTAAGAGCTGAAAAAGCTCCAGAGGTGGTTCCTACTACAATTTCTTCTCCAACAATCAACACAATTTGAACTCAAAATATAAATGATAATTGAGGTTTTGCTAATGTAGCAGTTACTACAGTATCATGAACAAATATTAATCCATGAGCTACTTATTCTATAGTTTCTGATCCAACAAGTTGAAAACTTACTATAGATTCTAATACTTGAGTCGCAACTTGGTTATGAGACGAATCTTCAAATCAAAGCTATAATATAACTATAAAAGTTACTAATACTGACGGAGGAGTAGATACTGAAACATTTACTTTAAATGTTACTAATAATTTATAATAAAAAAATACTTAAGAATTGTCTTAAGTATTTTTTTATTATGAATTTTTTCAGTCTAAATTTTTATAGTTTTTAACCAATCTAAATCTTTATTCCCCCCCCCAAAGATTCTTATTTTCTTACACTTTACATCTATATCAGTACACCATTCATAATAACTTCAACTATGCCAACCTTTACGAGTATTTGAATTAGGACAATTTCAACATCCATTTCATGAATATGTTATAGATTTTGGAGTGCTTACTATTGTTGAATCAAAATTTTTTCTATAGATTTCTAATTTTATTTTATTATTAGTATCCATTATTCATGCTTTTCATATACCTGTTATATCAATAGAATAACCTATATTTAGACTACCAATATTTCAACTTACAGTTTTATTAGTATAATTTCAATTTATATAAATTTTATTATTATTTTCTCTTTCTATTCTTATTATTTTATCTGATACATTTTCGCATTTTTCTACACTTCATTTTTGAAAACATATTTTATCTCAATCTTTAAAAAATAATTTAAAATCATTTCATCAATGTAATAAATATTTTTTTTCTTGAGGTATTTTTTTAACTTTAATTTCTATTTCAAAATCTCAGTTTAAATTCACACTTAATAATTTATCTCAGGGTGTATGTTCTTTACTATATTTCCATTTTTCCCATTTTCAGTCTTCCCATTTTTTTGAATAAATACCCCTATTTTGAGTACTGCTTATACAAGTTGAACTATCGTTGTGATAATAATTACTACATTCTATTCTATCTGATAGACCTATTACACTAGGTGCTAAAGTATCATTACATTTTACTATTTTTGTAAATATCTTTTTTCAGTTTGTTATATTTTCTTCTTTTGTTAAAGTAATTTCATTTCATTTTATTAATTCAAATGATGTATTCTTATTTGAATTAATAAATCATGGGTAAATGCTAGAAGATATTTTACATTTTTGAATTTCTCATGGTATACAAACAGTGAACCTATAAGCTGTATTTTCTTTTTTATTTAAATTACTATCTTTCCATTTTCATTCATCACATGTAAAATCTTTTTTTAGATTATTTGGACAACTATTATTTTCTTTTTCATCATAAAGCACATTTACTTTTTTCCAAAAAGTATGTACTTCTCAGTGTTTTTTACTTGGGAACTCACAACCTTTTCTTTCTGGTTCTTCATCACTACCTCTTTTAATCTGTTCTAAAGTTTTACCATCTGGAAGATTTTTATTTAAATATTTTATTTTGTCATTATCTATCAAATCTTTTAACTCAGCTTTATTTAAAGTTCAAGTAGAAGTTCAATTATCAGTTTTTTCTCACTGATTTACTTCTAATTTTGTTCCTGTTATTTCTAATTCATTATTGGAATTGTTTGGTTGTTTATATACATCAACACTTCATTTTATTACTATTACAGTAGTATCTGAACTATCAGCCTCTACATAAAATATAGTTCATCTAACAGCAGCAGTTGTATCAGCAGTATAAACTTCAAATGCTGATTTTTCTAAAATACTATTTAGAGAAGTAGCTTTTGTAAATATAGAACCCTTTCATAAATAGATTTTAATTTTTGTAAATAAATTATCTTGTGCATTTTTATAAGTCATTTCTGTAAGAGTAAGCTCAGAATCTGCAAGCAAAGAAGATATACTACCATCAGAAAAATATATATTAGCACTAGAATTATCTCCAGTAGTAATTTTATCTCACTGCTTTAAATGTCTTTTTGTTCACTTAGCTAAATTTAATCGATTATTTAATTTAACAACTCAAACAATATCTCTAATTTGTGCAGTTATTATATGTCATCTGGATTATAAGGAAGGTGATTTTTATTTTTATCAGATACAAAAAACGGTCAATTGTATTCTCTTATAAGACTAATAGGACCATATTCTCAAGGATAAGTACCATCTAGTTTTGTTTCTGCTTCTTGCTCAGTTCTAATTACTGATGCAATTTCAAAATATTGGCTATCCAAAGTTTTTCAATAAGAATAATAATGATTTGAAACAGGGTCAAGAGGAATATAATCTAAATATTTTTTAGGAAGAGTATCTTCTGTAATAGAACCATAAACTCAAAATCAATCAGAATCTTCTGAGTGAGAATAACCAGAATCAGATGAAAAATAATTATTATTTCAGCTTGGGTTTGGTAGAGATTTGTTTTCTTCTAAATAAGCAAATAAACTATTACTTATTGTCTTTATCCCAGCTTGTACTTTTGTGTTATTAACTTTCTGAGTATTTGAATTTAACATATTTATTCAAATAACAGATAGTATTGCAAGTATAGATATAACAATTATTAACTCTACGAATGAAAAGGCTTTTTTTGTGTTTTGCATAAAAATTAGTATTTAAAAAATAATTTAACACTTTTTATTATATATCTTATTTGTTTTTTTCAAAAGATTAATCCTTAATCTTTTATCTTTACTGTTACTATATTAAAAATAATTTACATTTTAATTACAAAAAGTATTTGCAAAATACACAATTCTTTCGCCAATAAAATGATATAATCATTTAAATTATAGAGCTAAGGAAGTACAAATGATAAAAATAAGAATTATAAAACAATTAGCAACATCAGCTATAATAGTTGCAATGCTAGTAGGATGTGTGGCACAGAATAATTTTCAATCAGGTTCAAATAATATTGGAATGACAAAAACTCAACAAGGTGCATTAATTGGTGGTATTTTAGGTGCAGTCTTAGGTGGAATTACAAAAGGTAAACATAAAAGTAAAAGGGTTTTCCTAGGAGGTGCAATTGGAGCTGCGATTGGTGGAGGAATTGGTTATTCTCTGGATCAACAAGCAAAAGAAATTGCACAAACACTTGAAACAGATGTTAATAACAATCCAAATGCAAAGATGAATTCTGATAATGATTTAATAGTTTCAAATACAGATCAATATGTAAAAATTATGTTAAGAGATAATATGGTATTTGCTGCAAACTCTGCTGTTCCAACAGTAAATGCTTCAAGAAAAATTTCTAAGATTTCAAATGTATTAAAAAGATATCCAAATACAATAGTACAAGTTATAGGATTTACAGATAATAGAGGTTCATATGCTTATAACCAAACACTCTCTGAACAAAGAGCTTCAAATATAGGAAATACTTTATATAACAGTGATATTTCAAATCAAGTATTTACTAAAGGATGCTCATATAACAAACCAATTGCCTCTAATACTACAAAAGAGAATATGGCATTAAATAGAAGAGTTGAAATTTATTTATACCCTAATCAAAACTCAATTATTGACGCTTGCGTACAATAAAATATAAAAAGGAATAAATCCTTTTTATATTTGTCTATTCTAACCCCCCTAATCCTTTTTTAGATACACTTTTAGAATGAATAAACAAAAAATAAAATTTAGTGACTATTTCAACTCTTGGCTTTATAGCGAAGATGGTTATTATTCACAATATAAACAAATAGGGAAACAAGGCGATTTTTATACTAGCGTTTCTACTTCCTGTTTTTTTGGTGGGAGCATTGGTAAAAGAGTTGTTGATTCAATAGAAGATGGGAACTTAACTAAAAACAGTACTATTTTAGAAGTTGGAGCTCATCATGGTTATTTACTTGCTGATATTATTCAGTTTATTTACACACTAAAACCAAAACTTCTAGAAACTCTAAACTTTGCAATTGTGGAGAGGTTCTCACATTTAAGAGAACAACAAGAAAAATATTTAAAAGAGTCGTTTGGAGATGTCGTAAAAATAACACATTATGATGATATAAATAAAGTAAAACTTAACTCTGCTTTTATAGTAGCAAATGAGATATTTGATACTTTTTCTTGTGAATTAGTTTATACAAATAAAGAAAATCTTTTACAAATGGCTTATGTAAATAACCATAATATAGAGTTTGAGACTTGTAAAGATGAAAAGATAATCGAGCATTGTAAAAAATATAAAATTACAAAAGGAGAAGTATCTCTTGGATATGAAGAGTTTATTAAAAATATAAAAACAAATATAAAAAAATTTGAATTTATTACTTTTGATTATGGTGATAGAGTTCCACGAAATGATTTCTCAGCTAGAATATACGCCAAACATAAAGTCTTTCCTATCTTTGAAGAAGATTTATCTTTGAAGAAGTATTTTGCAAACTCTGATATCACATATGATGTATATTTTACTCATCTAATAGATTGTTTTAAAAATCAAAATATAAAAGATATAAGTTTTAAAACTCAAATGCAAACTTTAGTAGAATTTGGAATTATAGATTTACTTGAAATTTTAAAAAATAACACTGATGAATCTACTTATTTAAGAGAATCTCAAAAAATCAAAACTCTACTAGAACCAACGGGAATGGGAGATAGATTTAAAGTATTACATGTAAAAAGGTTTTAGAATTTTATCTCAATTTTAAAACTACTATTTAAATTACAATACTTTTCAAGTTTTATAAATGCACATACGCATAAATGAATATGATTTCTATGTGATGTTTGATTTATCCCAAATTATAAAATAAAAAATAAAAAATTAACCAAACATACCATAAAATATAGCTCCATAAAACATTGCAAAGGATTACCATCTCAGGCAACTTACAGTAAAATTATCTAAATATCCAAATAGTGGTGGTAATTTGACATTAAACTTCTGTATGCCAATCTAATTCTTGGATGAGTATAATTAATTTTATTTGTTATTGGATTATGCACTTTTACACCAATATCATAGGCTAATATTTATTTTCTTATTCATGGAAGTGATTTGTTGTATTTGATTTACAATTGTTTTAAAGTTTGTCTATTTGAAAAGTAATCTTTGAAGATAATTTTTTGTAGTTTTTCTGGTCTCTTATTTGAACTAAATGATACATTACAATTATTACAAAAATATCTTTTAATTCCTTTTCTAGTACCTCGTTTTTGAGTGTTGTTATTTAAACAATTTGGGTATTTTTATTACTTTTTTAAAACTCATTGTGAAGAAACCTTTTTTAGTTCTTGTAGTATCCTATCTAACTTAACTTTTTAGGTGCCTATTTTTTTATTAAGTCTATTTTATAAATAATCACAATTTTTTCAAAAGTTAGATAAAAGCGTAACTGTATATAAATATATTTTCATTTTTATACTATTTCTATTTTGTTCTATAACTGGATTAATGCCTAATATTATCAATTTTTCACATTCCTCACATTTATGTTTTCACATAAGTTATAGTCCATATAATGGTCAAATTTAAATAAATTTTCACTTAAAGTGATTTAGTTTTTCACATCTTATTTTACTTTTTTTCACTAGTGAAAAACTTTTAATAAAACTTTAGATATACTATTAGCAATTTATATATAAAAGAGTATGCATTTAATGACAAGCAAAGAGTTTTTGACGATTATAAAAAGAGAATCTAATCCATCAGACTATAAAAGATATTTTAAACAATTATCTTATAAAAAAATTTCATCAGATGAAAAATTAGCTATCTTCGAAGTTTCAAATAAATATATCGCTGCACGAATAAAAAGTAAATATACCTCTGATATTCAACACTGTTTCGAAATAATTAATGGTATTAAGCCAGATATTGAAATTAAAATAATAGGTGAAAACAAAACAAAAAAAGAAATAATTTCAGAAAAAGCAAAAAATGAAACTGCTGAAAGTACTATCTTAAACCCTTCATACACTTTTGATTCATTCGTAGTAGGAAGTTCTAATCAAATGGCTTATAATGCCTCACTTGCAGTTTCAAATAAACCAGGAATTCAATATAACCCACTATTTATTTATGGTGCAACCGGACTTGGTAAAACACACCTTTTACAAGCTATTGGAAATAATGCAATTGAACATGGAAAAACTGTAATTTACGTAACTATTGAACAGTTTATGAATGACTTTACCTTTTCAATTAAAAACAAAAATATGGAACATTTTAGATCTAAATATAGAAAATGTGACATTTTATTAATTGATGATATTCAATTTTTATCTGGAAAAGAACAAACGCAAGAAGAATTTTTTCATACTTTTAATGAACTTCATAATGCAAAAAAACAAATAGTTATGACTTCAGATAAACTACCATCACAAATTGCAGGATTAGTAGATAGATTAAAATCAAGATTTGATTGGGGTTTAACTTCAGATATACAGCCACCTGAACTTGAAACAAAAATTGCAATTATTGAAAAAAAATCTGAATTAAATGGTATTCATTTAACCAGAGATATTGTAAACTATATTGCGAGTAACTTAGATAGTTCAATTAGAGGCATAGAAGGTATTTTAATTAAAATTAATGCTAGTGCCTCTTTACTTAATCAAGAAATAAATTTAGAACTTGCACAAAATTTATTAAAAGAACAAATTAAAGAACAAAAAGAGAATATCAAGTTACCAGATATCATATCACTTGTTGCAAATGAATTAAATATTAAACCAAGTGATATAAAATCTAAAAAAAGAACAGCTACTGTAGCAAATGCTAGAAGAGTTGTTATATATCTTGCACGTGAGCTTACACATAACTCTATGCCAGATATTGCAAAATTTTTAGGTATGAAAGATCATAGTTCTATTTCAAAAAATATTCAAAAGACAAATAAATTGATTGAAACAGATGAAAACTTTAAATTAATCATACAAAATTTAAAAAATAAAATCATAAATTAAGGAGTAGGAAAAAAGTTTTAGAAAAAGATGTGAAAAGATGTGAATTATTAATTTAAGTTATTCACTCAAAGAAGCATGATGAAATCGTTAAGTAAACAATGTTTTCATCTTTTCACATGACCTACTACTTCCACTACTTAAATATAAATAATAGGAGTTTTAAAATGAAGTTCATAATTACAAAAAACATCTTTGAGAATATCATCTCATCAATGCAACCATTTTTAGAAAAAAAAGATGCTAGTGCAATTACTTCACATATATATTTAGAAATAAATGAATCAAAACTTATTTTAAAAGCTACAGATTATGAAATAGGATTAGAATGTAATATAGAATCAATAACTAATGCAATATATGGAAAAGCAACTGTAAACGGTTCTAATTTATTAGGAATAATTAAAAGATTAAAAGATACAGACATAATAATTGAAACTACTGATAATAATCTAATTATTAAACAAAATAAATCAACATTTAAACTTCCTATGTATGATGCTGATAACTATCCAAATTTAGTATTAGATACAGATTTAAAAAAATTAGATATTTCAACAATTAATTTAATTAATTCTATTAGAAAAATTACACCTGCAATTGATAATAATAATCCTAAATTTGAATTAAACGGTGCCTTAATTGATATAAAAAGTTCCAAAATAAGTTTTGTTTCAACTGATACTCGAAGATTAGCAATATCTTATTTACAAAATATATCAAATGATGAAGCACAATTTATTATTCCTAAAAAAGCAATAATTGAAATTCAAAAACTTTTCTTAGATAATTCAAAAATATCTTATGATAAAAATAATTTAATAGTTTCTAATTCTAACATGAAATTTTTTACAAAATTAATTAATGGAAAGTTTCCTGATTATGAAAAAATTATTCCTAAAAATTTAAAATATAATTTATCTATTCCTAAAAATATTTTAGTTGAATCTATAAAATTAGTTACTTCACTATTTTCAAATATTAAAATTACATTTAAATCAAATTCTATAATATTTGAATCATTAGATGAAGATACAGAATCAAAAACACAAATTGATATTGAATTAAATATTGATTCAGATTTTTATTTAGCTGTAAATGCTAAATATTTATTAGACTTTTTAAGTCAAGCAAACAACGAAAATATTACTATTGGATTTAATGAATCAAATTTACCATTTTATTTAGAAGATAAAAATTTTTATACAATTATTATGCCAATAGTATTAGAAAAATAAAGGAATATAATGAGCAATGAATATAACGCTAGTAATATAAAAGTTTTAAAAGGTCTTGAAGCAGTAAGAAAAAGACCAGGTATGTATATTGGTGATACCAATATAAATGGTTTACATCATTGTGTTTATGAAGTAGTTGATAACTCTATTGATGAAGCAATGGCTGGATTTTGTGATACTATTAAAATAACTTTAACAAAAAAAGGTTCTTGTATTATTTCTGATAATGCTAGAGGTATTCCAACAGGAATACACCAAACTGAAAAAAAATCAGCCGCAACAGTTGCTTTAACAGTTTTACATGCTGGTGGAAAATTTGATAAAGATACTTATAAAGTTTCTGGTGGACTTCATGGAGTTGGTGTTTCTGTTGTAAATGCTTTATCTAAAGATTTATACATGACTATTTATCAAAATAAAGAAGTTCATTATCAAGAGTTTAAAATTGGTATTCCAGTAGAAGATTTAAAAGTTATTGATACTTGTAGAAAAACTGGTACTACAATTGAATTTTGGCCAGATGATTCTATATTTGAAACAGTTGATTTTCAATTTGATATTCTTTCAAAAAGATTTAAAGAAATTTCATATTTAAATTCAAACATTACAATTGAATTAAAAGATGAAAGAGTAAATAAAAAAGAAATTTATCATTTTGAAGGTGGATTAGCTCAATTTGTAAATGATTTAAACAAAGAGCATGCAGTAACAGAAGCAGTTTCATTTAACGTAACTGATGATGATATCGAAGCTGATTTTGCAATTTTATATAATACAACATATACAGAAAAAACACTTTCTTTTGTAAATAATATTAGAACAATTGATGGTGGTACTCATGAAACTGGTTTTAAAGCAGGACTTACAAGAGCAATTGTAAAATATGTAAATGAAAATGCAGCAATAAGAGAAAAAGATACAAAAATTACTGGTGATGACGTACGAGAGGGTTTAATTGCAGTTATTTCTGTAAAAGTTCCTGAACCTCAATTTGAAGGACAAACAAAAGGTAAGCTAGGTAATTCATATATAAAACCAATTTGTCAAAAAGTTACTTATGAATCACTTATGAAACATTTTGAAGAAAATCCTGCACAAGCAAAAGCTATTATGGAAAAAGCTTTAATGGCTGCACGTGGAAGAGAAGCAGCTAAAAAAGCAAGAGATTTAACTAGAAAAAAAGATGCTATGACTGTTGGAACTCTTCCTGGTAAATTAGCTGAATGTCAAAGTAAAGATCCTGCAATTAGAGAGCTATATCTAGTGGAAGGGGATTCTGCTGGAGGATCTGCAAAACAAGGTAGAGATAGAGTTTATCAAGCAATTTTACCATTAAAAGGTAAGATTTTAAATGTTGAAAAATCTAGACTTGATAAGATTTTAAAATCTGATGAAATTAGAAATATGATTACAGCAATTGGTGCTGGTATTGGTGAAGATTTTAATGAAGAAAAAATTAGATATCATAAAATTATAATTATGACAGATGCAGATGTTGATGGTTCTCATATCCAAACACTTTTATTAACATTTTTCTTTAGATTTCTGCGACCAATTATTGATAAAGGTTATTTATATATAGCTCAACCGCCTTTATATAAATATAAAAAAGGTAAAAATGAAATTTATCTAAAAGATAATACAGCTTTATCCAACTTTTTAATTGAAAATGGTTTAGAATCATTTAGTTTTGAAGGTTTAGGATACAACGATTTAGTCGATTTATTTAAAATTGTTGCAAAATACAGAATAATGTTAGAATCTTTAGCAAAAAGATACTCACTACTTGAAATCTTAAAACATCTAATAGAAAATCCTGATTTAGTAAAATTAGAGTTATTAGAACTTTATGATATTGTAAAAGCTTATTTAGATGATAAAGGTTACAATATTTTATCTAAGAAAGTTACTAATGAAAGAATTCAATTATTTGTACAAACAAATGAAGGTCTTGAAGAGTTAATTATTGATGATGAATTATTTGCTTCTCCATTTTTTAGTGAAGCTACGTTTATTTATAGTAAATTAGTGCAAAGAGATATTTCTTTATTTAAAGGTAGAGACTTAATCGAAGTTCTAGATGAAATAGAGGAACTTGCAAAAAAAGGTGCATATATTCAAAGATATAAAGGTCTAGGAGAAATGAATCCAGATCAGTTATGGGAAACGACCATGACACCAGAAGCAAGAAGATTACTAAGAGTTAAAGTAGAAGATGCAGAAGTAGCATCTGATACATTCACACTATTTATGGGTGATGAAGTAGAGCCAAGAAGAAACTACATCGAAGCACATGCAAAAGATGTTGAACATTTAGACGTTTAAAACTTTTTTAATCTATGAAGGAGCTTCTAACTCCTTCATAAACTTATAACCTTTTATGTCATACAATACAAAATTTAAATTTATACTTGGTATTAAATAATTCTTAGGTAAAATAAAAACATTACAATTTGTCATAAAATTAAAATAAATTGAAAAACTTTACTATAATTTCCTAAAAGATAAAGGAATATGATGAATATATGTGGAGTTGAATTAAAATCTAATAATACAATATTAATTATACTAAAAGATAAAGAATATATAAATTTAAAAATAAAAAAAATTACAATTGAAAATGACGAAAGTCAAGAAAATATTCGAAAATTTTGTAATGAGTTTTTACTTTTTTTAGAACAAAATAGTGTTAAAAAAGTTTTTATTAAAAAAAGAGCTAAAAAGGGGAACTTTTCAGGTGGAGCTGTTACTTTTAAAATGGAAGCTTTAATTCAATTGAATCCTTTGTGTGAAGTTAAACTTGTTACAGCTGCTTCTATTAGTTCTTTTCAGAAAAAAAATGAGATTAAATTTCCAGAAATTTTAAAAAAATACCAAGAGCAAGCATATTTAACTGCTTACACTAATTCTTTATAATTTTAAAATCAATTTTTAAAAGTTGGCAATCAGAAGTGAAATCATATTCTACTTCTCCATCTTTTTGATATATCTTTAGATTTTATCTAAATTATGTTTTTTAGTTGATTAGGAGTAGTTTTTAGAAGTGCCCCTAATATAAAAAATTAGAAACTGTATCTTTAGAGTTTGAATACTCATAAATTATCCAAAATAGAGTATATTTTAAATAATTTAAAAATTAAAATTATAAAAAAAGATTTTAATCAAAATGTGACCTTAATCTTGTCTTTAACTTTAATTCAATTAAATAAGTTCATATTAAATAATATTATAAGATATTATTTAATATACTACTCAAACTACAAGGAGTATTAATGAAATATATTATATTTTTAATTTTTCTTTCGATAAATATTTTATTTTCCAGTGAGTTAATTAATATTAATTTTAAAAATCTAAAGTTAATTGAATTAATAAAAATTACATCTTTAAAGTTAAATAAAAATATATTAATATCAAATGATATAAAAGGTGAAGTGAATTTTATATCTAATAAAGCAATAAGTAAAGAAAACTTATTAAAGATATTACGATTTTCTTTACAAGACAATGGGTATCAACTGTTAGAAAATGGTGATATCTTAAGAGTTGTTAGTTCTAACTTAGTATTAGAAAGTATACAAAAAGAAATTATAAAAGAGAAAATTAAAAAAGTAGAAATAGCAAAAACATATATTAGGAAAAATACCTCTAATATAAAAAAACATAATAATGAGCTACTTCATAATACAGAAGTATTTTTTCTTACAAATATAGAAGTGAAAAGTTTAGAAAAGATTTTGAATAATATTATTTCGAAAAGAGATTATTTAAAAAATAAAAAACCATCAATTTCAATTGATGAGGAGAGCAACTCTATTATTATAGATGCAAGAAAAAATGAACTTGAAAATCTAAAAAATATAATACTAAAACTTGATATTTCTAAATCTCAAGTTTATGTAAAAGCTAAGATTATAGAAATTGACAATAATATGGTTGAAGATATTGGTATTAAATTTGGTATTTTTGGTTCAAAATTTCATGGATCTGAACTTTATACCTTTGCATCTAGCTTAAACGGTGGAGCAGCAATTGTTATAAATACAAAAGGAATTTCTTTGAATATCCCAAATATTCATTCTTCTTTGGCTTTAGGGGCTTCACTTAATTTATTAAATAAAACTTATGCTTTGGATATCATTTCTGAACCTTCTATTTTATGCTTAAATAATAAAGAGAGTTCGATATATGTAGGTGAAACGATATCTATTCAGACAGGAAATACAACTACTGATGGGGGAACTACT
This sequence comes from Halarcobacter sp., assembly GCA_965243765.1. Classification (GTDB taxonomy): domain Bacteria; phylum Campylobacterota; class Campylobacteria; order Campylobacterales; family Arcobacteraceae; genus Halarcobacter. Next base: position 87,331 of record CBDEWB010000017.1, on the reverse strand, counting down.
AAAATAACTTTTCAAAGAGAAGATATTGGTTTAACTTTAAAAGTGAAACCTCGGATTTCAAATGATAATAAAGTCTTACTAAATATACATACAATTTTAGAAGGTATAAAAAATACAAATAGAACAAATTTTAATCCTATTACTAGTAAAAAAGAGATTATTACTACAGCCATTGTCAACAATGGTGAGAGCGTTATAATTGGTGGTTTAATTGAAAGAAAAAAAGAAAAAATAATCGAAAAAATTCCTTACGTTAGTGAAATACCATTAATAGGAGAACTTTTTAAAAATAGATTAAATGATCAAAAAAGTAAAAATTTAGTTATTATTATTACTCCTTATATTATTCCTAAAAATAAAGATTTAACCTATGTAAGAAATGAATTATCAAAATTAAAAGTACTTGAAAATAAATTTTTAGAAAATGTTTTAATTAATTTAAAAAAACAAAAAGAAAAGAAAAATGTTAAAATTGAATCTACTGAAAAATTAACAGATATGCAAAAACATAAACAAAGATTAAAAGAGTATTTTGGAATCTAACTTAGTAAGTTGTTTAGATTTCTGGCTTAATGAAAAATTCAAGGGTCTAAAAACTTAAGTTAACTACGATATTATAGGAGTTAAAAAAGGTTTATTTACACATGGCTGTAAAAAACAATAAAACTTGTCCATATTGCTTAAAAATTATACTAAAAAGATTAGTATTAGAAATGGAATTTAAAGATATAAATGCAATGAATGTGGTCGTAAATTTAGCTCAAAAAGAAGAGCAAGAAATCTACAAGAAATAATCTTCAAAAAGTATATTTATAGAAAACAAATATTAGTTAATCTAGATAAAGATTATAATAGAAGTTTGCTGTGGATAAGAAAGCAAATTTTAGAATATGAACCAATTGCAAAAATACATAATCCAAGAGAAATTGTTATAGTTTGTGATGCAACTTTTTAGGCAGTGTTCAATAATCTGTGTCAGGATCGAGTAATTCCTAAAATTGTATCTTAAGTTAAGTGCTTTATCCAAACGCCCCTCAAAGTGAATTGCAAGTTGAGAGATGGTTAAACTCCAATTTCTAATAGGCATAGTCCATTTTTTCTGAGCATTTTGAATACCCATAAAAAGTAGTTTAAGTAAGCTATTATCGTTAGGAAAGCCACCTTTAGTTTTAGTAAGTGATCTAAATTGACGATGAACTGATTCTATAATATTTGTAGTATAAATTACTTTTCTAATATCAGCTGGATATTGGAAATATGCAGAAAGATTCTCCCACTTATTTCTCCAAGAAGTAAAAACAATAGGATATTTTTTACCCCATTTTTCTTCAAGTTTACCCAGTTCAATTTCTGCTTCTTCTTTTGAGAAAGCTTGATATACTTTTTTAAGTTCTTTAGCAAATTGTTTTTGATAAGCTGAACCTACATATCGTAGGCTATTGCGAATTTTGCAAGTGTGGATTCCGCTACGCTACATGATGAACGATACATAGTTGAACCTCTGTATCGGGGAATACTTGAGTTAATTGCTTCTGGGAAGCCTTTTAAGCCATCAACTGATGCGATAAGTATATCCTTAACTCCACGGTTTTGTAAGTCAGTTAAGACCTGTAGCCAGAACTTAGCACCTTCACTTTCGTTGAGATAGAGACCAGGTATATCTTTTTTGCCATCAATTCCAACTCCAAGGACTGTATAAAAAGCTTTTGAGATATATCTACCTTCTTCTTTTACTTTGTAGTGAATAGCATCTAAAAATACAAATGGATATACCTCTTCAAGAGGTCTTGTCTTCCACTCTTGAAGTATTGGTATAATCTTATCTGTTACAGCACTAATAGCACCTTTAGAAAAGCCTACACCATAAATATCTTCAATTAAATCTTCTATTTCACCACTCATTGTACGTTGGTTTTTCTTAACTATTTCAGGCTCAAATGAACCATCTCTATCTCTTGGAACATCCAATTGGAATTCTCCATGCTCACTTTTCATAGTTTTTGTAGCATAACCATTTTTACGATTTCTATTGAGGTCTTGGGTTAAGTGTGAGTCAATTTCAGCTGCAAGTGCAACTTCTGTTAGTTGTTTAATTAGTGCGCCTAGTGCTCCATCTTTACCACCGATACTTTTACCAGCTTTTATATCACGAGCAAATTGCTCTACATCTATTTCTATCTTCATCTGTGTTTCCTTGAGTAATTATTATTTTACCCGATTGACACAGATTTCTGAACAGTCCCAGTTTACACTCTCATATTTAAAAAATTAACTGTAAAAATGACTGTAGAATTAGCCTATTTTGGACTAAATTCACAGTCTGAAGGATTTGTTATGCTGAACATATTCCATACTTAGGTAATACATCATGAAGGATATCAAATCTATGCGCCTGTAATGCGCCATGAAAAAGCTTCCAATTAGACAGCAAAAAACTTTCGTCATAAATAAATTCATCTTCATCTTCGTCTATATCTTTTAATTGCCCTATAGCTTCATATTTCCAAGACCCTTCCCCTTTGGGTATATATTCAATTTCTTCAGCCCCAAAAGAAAAACTTCCTTTTCTAATTTCATCAACCCATTTTTTATGGCGCTCTTCTCCAGAATTCTCTTTTATTGAATTTATTAGATCAAATATTTTATCTGCATCTTTCTTTGGTAGCCCAGACATTGATTCAAGGTCCATACTCAATTCTGAATGATAAAAACACTGCATTGCTTGACACATTTTATTTGCCGCTTCCATAAAGATATCTGGATTATTTCTTTTTATATTGTTACCCAATCCATTTTGATATTCCCATACTAATGAAGGTCTATCAGGATGACTAAGAGCGGCACCATGCCCAAGTGGAAATATCTTACTTAAGAAGTAGTTAGCAATTTTATTTGAAAAACTTTCGTCTAATTTCCTATCTTCACTTTTAAAATTATTAACTTCATTAATTTTGTTATTTACGCCTGCAAAACCCTGATGAGCCCAAGTATCAGCATATACATGCATCGTTATCCCAAGACGATGCAAAGCATATGGTTTGTCAATGTCATTAGCACATGACCTAAGCATATCACGAGAAATAGAACTGTCTGGATAGCAAACCAGCTTATTAATAAAAGCTCCTTCAGGATTTTCTCCTTGAGGTTTACCTTCATTACCAGGGAGAAAATGAAAAGGAATCCATACTTGATGGTTTGCTAATTCATCTAAATTTTTATAATCAAGCATTTTATGAGCAGATGAAATGCGATTATACATTGCACCATTGTCAAAATATATCGTTCCAGAATTGGTTGCATCATCAACATATTGGGCGCTATAAGCAATTATTGATGCATCTTGCGAAGTGTAACCCGCTAAACGAGCAACAATGTATGTCAGTGTATGGTGTCCACCTATTTGCATTTTTAACTCCTCGTATTGTAATTAGCTGTCAAGTTTCACCACGTTGTACCATTTCAAAAGCAATATGTTGAAACACATCTGGTAAAATCTTAAATATTTCAGGTTTCGTTTGAAACCAACTTTGAACTGCATCAAATGGAGTTCTAACTTTTAATTCTTTTTTTAAAGAACCATGTCTTCTATTGAAGTTGTAGTATATCAAAAATTTATTTAAATCTTTTTTAACATCATCAATATTGTCATACTCTTCTGCTTTAATTGTAGCATTTTTAATAGTTCCGTTTACTCTTTCTGCCATTGCGTTAGTTTGAGGTGTGTATGGAGCTGTTAGCCTATGTTCTATCTCATCATCTTTACACTCTACATCAAACTTATGATTACCACTTACAAAACCTTTTCCTCTTGCCCACTTATCAGTAAATTCCAGTCCATTATCTGTTAAAATATGTGTTAAGTAAAATGGAAAAAATTCTTTACATTCTTTTAGAAAAGATACTGCATTTGCTGCTGTCTTATTCTCATACACTTTATAGTAAAGTAGCCTTGTAGCCCTGTCTATTGCTACAAATAGGTAATATTTTTGCTTGTCAAACTTTGGTAAATAAGTTACATCTATATGTAAATAACCAGGCTCATACTCTTTGAACTTTTTAGCTTTTTCTTTTTGCTCTTGTGGAACTCTGTTTATATCAAAGGCTTTTAAAGTACGATAAACATTACTTCTATTTGCATTTGGAATAATATCAACGATTGTATCTGCTAAGTCATCTAACTCCATCCAAGTCATTGTTCTGACTACTTTAATTAACTCTTTTTCTAAAGGTGTTAGAGCATAATGGATTCTTTTTGGTCTTGAACTTTTATCATTTAAAAAATCTCTATTTTTATGCTTGGCGATAGTTTTAACATTCACATTATAATTATTTGCTAATTCAACATTTGTTAAATTAGATTGTTGTATTATTTCTCTTACATGCTGGTTTGTTCTGGCATTAGAGTGATAGACTTGTGGCATTTTTAAAATCCTTATTTGCTGTAAAGATTTTATAATTATGTTGTTAAGCTATCGCTTTCTTATTTATGTAACTAGGCAACCATAACGTGGTGAAACTAGACAAATAGTGGTTAACAAGCTTATCATTATTTTTTAGCTAAACTAAGTAATCAAATACTAGGTGTCAAATATATGAATGCAAAAACAACATTTTCAAAAGCAAAAAATAAATATAATGAAATATACAAACTTAAAGATTATTTAAAAAAATCATTAGTAAAAAGTTCAGGTAATGATTTAACTGATATTTCAATTAAAGATAAAAATAATAAACCATCAGAAGAATATTATAAATGGGAATTTATATATTCCTTAATTAACAGTGGTTTATATTCAAAAGAGTATATTGGAGTTGAACTTTCATTTCCAAAAGGGAGTAAAGGATCATCTAATCTACGATTAGATGGTGTAATATTTGACAGTAAAGATTGGGTTGATAAATACAATAATAAAGATAAAGTTGAAAATCTTGAATGGTTACGAAAACATATTTTAGCCGTGATAGAATTTAAAAAATCATCAAAAGAAGATATTAAAAAAGTATATTCATCACAGTTAAAACCTGCTATGAAAGAAGCAGAAAATAATGTTTTAGGCTTTTATTATGATGAAGATAGATTATTTATATTTAAAAAAGAAGATAATCTATTTTTAAGGTACGATGAAAGTAAAAATAATAAAGGAAATGAGAGTAAGGTTGATGATTTAAATTTGGAACTACCAGATAGCTATAAAATTATTCCAAATTATTCTGCATTGCATAAAAGAGTTTACAGAATTATTGATGAAGATAAATCAAATAGAAATATTGATGATTTAGATATAATATCTGGAATTAATTCAAAACAAATAAATCTTGCTATGAGTGAAATATTAAGAACATTAGATAATAACTCATTAGTAAATCAAGCTGGTTACAACATATTGATTCAGTCTTTAGCTTTAAAAATATATGATGAAAAAAATAATAAAAAATTAAAATTTTATATTAATGTAAATGATATAAACAAAACTCTTGAATCAAAAGAAATTATTGATTTTATAGAGAGAATTGAAAAGTTATATAATATTGCTAAATCAAAATATCATATTATTTTAAATGATAAATTCATAGACTTTGAAGATGACAGTCATAAAAAAGGTTTAATATCAATTGTTAAAAATCTTCAAGATTTTTCTTTTATGGAATCAACAAAAACAAATATATATCAAATAGTTTTTCACAGATTTGCAAATGAGTTTACAAAAGATGAAAAAGCTCAATTCGTTACACCAATACATATAATAGATTTTTTAGTAAATATAGTTAATCCAAGAAATAATGAAAGAATAACTGACCCAACAAGTGGAATAGCTGATTTTCTTTCCGTTTCATATGTAAATGCTAATGGAAATTTAGATGAACAAAATATTTATGGTGTTGATATAGATAAAGATATGGTAAGGTTAGCAACATTAAATATGCTTTTAAATGGTGATGGAAACTCTGTAATTAAACATAAAAATGATTTAGGAAGTATAAAATACAAATATGATACAAATAATGAATTAAAACCTTTAAATCCAATATTGCACAATAATGGAAATTGGAGAAATAAAAATAGGAATTTGTTAGAATTTGATGTTGTATTAACAAATCCACCATTTGGTGATAATCGTAAATGGGAACCAAAAGGTGAAGAATTAGAAATTGCTAAATGTTATGAAACATATAATATTTTCAATAAAGAAAAAGAAAATGAAGCCATTGATTATGGTGTAATATTCTTAGAAAATTCTTACCAAATTTTAAAAGAAAATGGAAGGATGGGAATTGTCTTATCTAATTCAATAGGTAGTGTAAATCGCTGGAATGAAATAAGAAGTTGGTTTTTTTCTAAAATGAGAATTGTTGCACTTTTTGATTTACCAAAAAATACATTTGCAGACACTGGAGTAAATACAACAATTATTGTTGCATATAAACCATCCAAAGATAATTTAGAAATATTACAAAATGACAACTATGAAATATTCATAAAGGATATTCAAAAAGTTGGTTATGAAGTAAAAACAAATAAAAGAATAAAGTATTATCATCCAACATTTAAGATGAATAAAGAAACATTTAAAATTGAAATTAATGAAGATGGTGAACCTGTACAAGATGAAGAGTTATCTTCGATAATAGAAGAATTTAGATTTTGGTGTAATTCTCAAGAAGAGTCATTAAAAGATATTTTTATAAGTGAACAATAATGCAGTTTGCAAAAATACCAAATACTATAAACTACAATAATTTAGTTAATCATAAAAATAAGTCATTCTCATCAAGTGATTACTTATCTATTAAAATTAACTGTCATTATGAATATTTAGAAAATCTTATTTTAGAACCTATCTATGGTAAAGAAATAGGAAGCTTTAATTATATTGATAAATCTAAAATAAAATTTATTAGAACAAAATGTTTACAAAATACTTCTATATTATTAAATATGAAAGAACAAATAAATATCAATCCAAAAAGTTTTAGAAATTTTAATCTTTTAAAAGGTGATATTCTTTTAGTAAAGGATAGTAATATTGGTGAAATTTGTTATTTAGATGAAGATTTACCAAACCATTCTATAAGTAGTGGTATAGTAAAAATAAATTTCAATAAAAAAATAGATAACTTTTATCTCATAGGAATATTAAAAAGTTCATTTTTTAAAGAACAAATAGATTTAATGACACCCAAAGGTGCTACGATTAGACATTCCAAAGATAATTTTAAATATACAAAAATTCCTATTCCTAGTGATAAAAAAATTATTAAAAAAATATCAATATTAACACAATCATTAATAAGTAAAGAAATAGAATTGAAAAATAAATTTAATAAAATTAATGATATTATTACAAATGAACTAAATAATAATCAAAAAAATAAAAAGTATTCTTATTCAATGCCTACCTATCAAGATATTAAAGAACATAATAGATTGGATACAGGACTCTACACGAAAGAGTTTAAGACAATTGAATTTTTAATAAAGAATTACACAAATGGCTTTTATTATTTAGATGCTAAAGACCTTAAAAGTGGTTCTACACCAAAAGAAAATGAACGAATATTTAATTTTGGTGATATTAATTGGATAACACCAACAAATATGGCAGACACAGGAATTATGAATACAATACCAAAAATCGCAATAAAAAATAAAAAATATAATATCACTAAAGATTGTATTCTTTTTATTAATAGAACTTCAAAAGGAACAAAAGGTGAACATGTTGGAATTTCTTTTTTTTATGACTATAATAAACTAGGTAAAGGACAGCATAATCAAGGATTATATAGACTAGATAATAAATCGAAAGATGAATTACTATATTTATCTTCTTATATTAATTCAGAATTAGCAAGAAAATTGTGTTCAAATATTTCAATGGGTTCAAAAATGAAAGAAATGAAAAGTATGGATTTTGAAAAACTACCAATTCCTTCATTTGGAATAGATATACAACAACAACTTGCAAAATTATATTACAATCAAAATGATGATTATTTAAAACATATAGAAAAATTCAATATAACTTCTTTTAATAAAATAGATTTGGAAGTAAATAGAAATAGTGGTATATTAGATTTAAATTTACAAATTCAAATAATTAAAAGTATTATAAAAAATAATATAAATGAAATGATAAAATAAAATTTATATATTTACTTGTTATTCATACAACAAATCATAGGAAAAAAACAAGGGTATAGTCGGAAATATCAAGCTTTCATTTCATCAAGTTACTAAAATGAAAGATGAAACTCCCAACTACTAATATCCCCTCGTTTTTCAATTCAGCCGTTAGAGGTGAAACATTCATGCAAAAAATAAAATTTTCAGAAATTGTTAATTTGAATAATAATAAGCCAGGAATATATGAAATATATACAAATAATCATATTCCACTCAAAGTAGGAATCTCAACAAATATAAAAAGACGTTTAAGACAGCATAAGAACTCAATGCAAATATATTTAGAAATACTCAAAACAAATTTACCAATTTCTCCAGAGAATATAAGATCTAATCAATCAATATTGGCTAAACATTTATATTTTGATACAAAAATAGCTCCTAATTTAGATTTATCAAAAGAAAATGATAGACAAAAATTTTTAGAAGAAAATTGTTATGTTAAATTTAAATATACTGAAACAAAGGAAGATGCAAGAAAAATAGAAATTGAAAAAGAAAAATTAGATTTCAGATATATTGGTAGGGTTAAAATTCGCTAACAAAACATACAGACTGCGAATTTAGTCCCAAATAAGCTAACTTTACAGTCAAAATACAAGTTAAATTTTTAAATATTTAATATTTTTTCTAGAACTTTGTAAAAATAAAAAGTTTAGTAAAAAATAAGCCAAACAAAGCCCAAACACCAAGATATATTCCGCTATATCTTCTCTTATTTGGGTTAAATCCTTGTTTTTAATGGCTAAACACAGTTTTTTAAACAAAGCTATCCCTATTAGGTTTAAAAGTCTTCTAAAATTATAGGTAAACATAATAAGTGAATTTTCTCCAAGTACTTTTTCTTTAGAACGAACTAAAAAGTGATCCCAACCTAAAGTTCTTTTTATTGTTCCAAAAGGATGTTCAACAATAGAACCTCTTTTTTTGACTATATCTTTAGCTTTTTGAGTATTCATTTTTATAGTATAATGAGACCACAGCACAACTAAAAAGATCTATAAAATTTTATTTTTTCAATTTTTAAAAAATATTTATCATAAATTATCATCTCAAATCTATATTTATTCCTAATTCTAATTGAATTTGCTCTATTCTTTCCTCTCTTTATCATCTTATTCTTACGTTTTGTGCCTTTATTTTCTTATGTGCCAATAGTTTTAAGTTAGAAGCTAAACAAGTAATAGTAAAGTTCATATTATTCCTGACAAGACCAATAAATCTTGTAGTGGATTGTTTCATATGAGTTTTTATATGAGCAAATCTATGTTCAACTTTTGCCCTGATTTTATGTTTATTTTTTTCATCTAATCTTTGATTTTTAATTTGTTCTTCTGACATATTTTGTTTCTCTTCTAAACATATCATATTTTTAATATTATTGTTTTCTAGATATTCATCTATATCTACTGACTTATATGCTTTATCTGCATAAAATGAGTCTATATTTTTAATAGATTCTACAAATGGTTTTACTGTATCTATATCTGATGTATTTGCAAATGTGGTCATGGCTTTTAGTATTACACCTGATGTTTCATCTACAGCTATATGAACTTTATAACCTTGTGTGTAAGCTTTCTTTGATGCATGGTATCCTGTTCGTATATGAGTATCTATCTTATCTTTATGGCTGTAACTATCTTCTTCTTTATTTATAATAGCTTGAGATGTTTTTATATCTTTGGTATTTATATCTTGAGTATCATCAATCTCTTTATTTTTTAGTGTTCGTGAGTTGTATTCTTTAGCTTTTAAAAGTGACTTTATTTTTTTCTTAGATGGTTTTTTAGAGTTTAATTCCTCTTCAAGAAGAATATCTAATTTATCATTATGAGATTGTACTTTAGGTTTTGATTCTTTTCTTTGTTCTTTGGTTTTATCTTTAATTTTTGTATTATCACTTTTTATTAATGTTGCATCTACAAGAACTGATTTACCAATTTTAGCTATTAGATTTTTATCTTCTAATTGTTTTGTGACTCCATCAAATAATTTATCATAAAGTTTGTTTTTTAATAATGAGTTTCTAAATCTACATATTGTTGTATCATCAGGGACACTATCTTCTAAACTGATACCTACAAACCTCATAAACAATAGATTTACGCATAGTGCTTCTTCTACTGCTTTATCACTTAGGTTATAGTATTTTTGTAATAATAATACTTTGAACATTAATACATTATCATAAGCTTTTAAGCCAACTACATTTTTTGTACCAATACCATTTTTATTTAGTATTGGTCTTAACTTTTCAAAATCTATAATTGAATCTATTTGTTTTAGAAATGAATTTACTCTTTCTAGTCTTGATGTTACTGCTATATCTGAAAATGTATTACTTGTTTCTTTAAATGCCATTATTTACCTTTTTATTTATGCTGTATATTAGCTAAATAGTAGTGATATATGGCTTATATAAAGGGTTTTGATAGTATTTATTTTACTTTTTACTGTGCAGTGGTCTCACTATGTAAATAACCAGGTTCGTACTCTTTAAATTTTTTAGCTTTTTCTTTTTGTTCTTGCGGAACTCTGTTTATATCAAAGGCTTTTAAAGTACGATAAATATTACTTCTATTTGCATTTGGAATAATATCAACTATTGTATCTGTTAAGTCATCTAACTCCATCTATACTACCCCAAGAAAAACAAACAATTTTTTCTAAAGTTTAATTCTTAAAATAGTAAAATTAAACAATAAAAATAAAGGGTAATAATATGAGCAGAACAAGAACAGTTTATAGTGCTGAATTCAAAACAAGATTAGTACTAGAACTTTTAAAAGAAGACAAAACATTAACACAAATTGCAAGTAAAAATAATATAAAGAAGAAAATATAAAATTAAAAGCAAAACTTGATGAATATGCAAAAGTAGTAGGTCAATTAACTGTAGAGAATGAGTGGGCTGTGGGAAAGTTAAAGAGCTTGGACTCTAGCTATAAAAAAGAGTTAGCAGATAAAACAGATAGTAAAATAATTTCAGTTGTAAAACAATGTAAACTACTTAATTATAATAGAAGTAATTTATTTTATGTACCTATGGTAAATCCTATAAAACAAGATATTAAAAATGAGATAGTTAAAATATTTGTAGATATACCATGTTATGGTTATATTAAAGTACACAAAGAGTTATTAGAACGTGGATACAATGTCTGTATCAATACAGTACGCCAATATCGTAAACAGTTAAGTTTAAGAGCTGTACTAGCTGTACGTCCACCAAATACTTCTTGGGCTGATAAACAACATCCTAAACATTCATATAAAATTAGAGGACTTGATACAGTAAGAGCAAATCAAGTATGGAGTACTGATATAACATACTACAAATATCACTCAACAAAGACACCGTATCACAAACACTTGGACACTTACAAATTTGAAATATTCTCTAACAACATTTTAGCATAAAGTGTCCAAGTGTTAATTTATTTTTGACATAATTTTTCTCATTGATGTACCTTTTAGTTCAACTCTATGTGAAGAATGTACAATCCTATCTAATATTGCATCAGCAACAGTATCATTATTTAAATAATCATACCACTGTGATACAGGAAGTTCAGAGGTGAGAATTATTGATGATAAGTCAACTCTACTTTCTATAATTTCTAATAAATTTGTAGCATCATCAGCTGATAATGGATTTATTCCAAAGTCATCTAAAATAAGAATACTATATTTGCTAAGTTTTCGTAAGAAATTTGTATATGTTCCATCTGCTCTTGCGATTGATATATCTTCAAGTATTGTAGGAACTCTAATATAATAAGCTTTAAATCCATCCATGATAGAACGATTAGCTAGTGCTTGTGCGAGATAAGATTTACCAGTTCCTGTTTTACCTGTAATGATAATATTTTGATAATTTCTTATAAAGTCCATATTTGCTAATCCTAAAATTTGTTCTTTATTTAAACCTCTTGTTTGCTTATAAACTAAATCTTCTAAAGTTGCTTGCTTATCTTTTATTTTTGATATATTAAAATTAAGTTTAATCCTTCTGTTGTGCTGATGTATCTCTTGGGATTCAAGTAGGTTATAGAGTTTCTCATTAAATGATAATTTATCATAATTTCTATCTTCAATTTGTCGTAAGTATGCTGTTTTAAAGCCTTCTAATTTTAATTCACTCATTTTATTTGTTACTGTTTCTTGGTTCATTTTTTTCTATCCTTTTTATTTATATTCTGTATTACCACGAATATTACTGTGGTTATTTTGTGCTATATTTATAATATTATTAGCAGGCTTTTTATAATAAAGCTTTTTTGATAATATTGATTTTATAGATGCAACTGTAGTGGCATTAATACTCATTGCATATCCTAAAGCTAAATCAACTTCATATTTTTCATATTGTTTTGCCAATGAAAGAATGGCATTTAGTTTTCTGTATGCATATGATGGAAATTGCTCTTGTTCTAATTTCATCTTTGTAAACTCTACAGTTTGAACCCCTATACTTTTTGCCCAGTTTAAATATCTTCCAGGATTAAACTTCGCATCTTGATATTGATGATTTTCAGGTTGGTGCTCTTTAATAGTTGAATATTCACTATCATAATATCTTGGATGTGTGGCAATTAGCTTTGATTTATGATAAATCTCAACTGTAGATGTTGAGTATCTTACCTCTACTTTTTCTCCTAAATATTTAAATGTTACTGAGTATCTAGCACTTTGAAGCTCTATATGATAATCTATATTTACAGTTGCTATTTTAAACTCTTTATAAATATATTGATTAGCTGCTAGTGGTTGCAAGTATGGTTCATCTAACTCTTTAAATAAAGTATCTCTACTTTTCTTTAATCGTTTCATAACCTTAGAGTTATAAATATCAAGCAATGGAGATATAGCATCATTAAGTTCTTCAACATCAAAGAATTTTCTATGCCGAAGAACGGCTAATATCCATCTTTGAATTGCTTGAACTCCTTGTTCTGCTTTTGCTTTATCTTTTGGTTTATATGGTCTTGCTGGTTCAATTACACACCCATAATGATTTGCCATTGCTTTATAACTTTCATTTAAAACAATCCCATCTTTATTATTTGAAATAACTGCACTTTTTAGGTTATCTGGTACTAATATTTTAGGTACTCCTCCAAAGAAGTTAAAAGTTTGTGTGCGACTTTATAAAGTATTCTTGCTTTTGACTAGGTGTTGCATCTACATATGTATAACCTGATGCTCCTAATACTGCTACAAATATTTGAGCTTTTGAAATAACTCCTGTTTTACTATTATAAATAGGAACAGTAACACCACTATAATATACAAATAATTTTTCACCATTTAAGTGTATTTGTCTCATTGATGGGTTTAATTTCTTTTTATATTTATGATAATAAGTTTTAAATTGAGTGTATCCATAACCATCAGGATTCTGCTCTTTATACTCTTGCCATAACAATAGATATGTAACACCTTTTTTACGAATTTCTTTATCAATATATTCAACATCAGGTTTAGGTCTTAAAGATTGCCTGTGTAATATAGTTTGTTCAGGGAAAAGCATTTTATACATAATATCTTCATCATGCAATAAAAAATCTTCCAGTTTATCTGGTAATATCTCAAATCTTCTACAATATTCAGCTGCAGCAGATCTAGATACACCAAGACTCTTTGCTATTCTCCTATATGAGAAATCCATTTGATACTTTAATTTTAGTATCTCTTTAATCTGTTTCATTAAAACTCTCCTCATTGATACACTCCTAATATTTTTAGAAGTGTAGTTTAATATGGAGAATATCTCAAACTTAAATTAGTTTTAATCCAGCAAATAAACTTAATTTAAACTTTCCTATCACTTTTTTATTAAAAGTGTCCAGATAAAAAGTGATACGGTGTCTTTTTGTTAACCGCTAGGGTGTCTTTGTAGAAAGTGATATGGTGTCTTTTTGGGAGTGATTTTTGCAACATACATTAAAATAAAAGAGGGAATGGTCTATATGGCAGCTATTATAGATTGGTATTCTAAAGCCATATTATCATGGAGAATATCTAATACAATGGATACTGACTTAGTCATGGGTGTGCTAAATGAAGCATTGTCCAAATATGGAAAACCAGAAATATTTAATACCGATCAAGGTAGTCAATATACCTCTTATATTCATACTCAAACATTAAAGGATAATAATATTATTATTTCAATGGATGGAAAAGGAAGAGCAACAGATAATATATGTAGTCAGTCCTGAAAAAACCACTTTAAAAAGAGTAATCTAATTTTAATTCAATCATATTTTATAAAAACCTAAATTTTATTATCAACAATAGTTGATATAAAGATGTTAATCTTTGTATCTCTTGTGTAGATTCTAGTACTAGATTAAAATCTTGTATAAAAAGTGCATAAAAGTAGATATTCATCCACTTTTTAAGATTAAAGGCAGTAGCTGAGAGTAAGAGATTTATTTCATCCCCTTTAAAACCTTTTAAATAATTTCTCTCCATTCTATAATCAGATTTCATATGACCAATGATTGGCTCAATAGCAGCTCTTCGTTTAAACTTCTCTCTTTTAATATTGATTTGTTCTTTACTATCTCTTTTTAATCTTAGCCCTGGTATTGATATTGAAATAGTATTATTATTTATTGTTACTTCTTTTGTTCCTCTATATCCTCTATCACAGATAGCTTCTGTGATAACTTTATCTCCAATATTTGATATTGCATTAGCAAGTACTTCATCTAAAGTTTTAGAATCATGTATATTCGTTTTATGTGCAGATACTCCTATAATGATAGAAGTAGTTTTAGTAGTAACTATTGAAGCTTTAGTTCCAAATTCATATCCTTTATGGTCTTTGCCTTTATTAATTGCATAAGCATCTATCTCATGAAGTGAATATATTTTATTGGGAGTATTTTTCTCTTGTTTTAAAACTCTATTAAAAAGGTAAAAAGAGTGTGCATATTTATTATGAAGCTCTAAATTATCATCAAACTTTCTATCTATATCTCGTAAAACTATCATTGCAATTGCTCTTAATCTTTTCATAGCTCCAAGTGCTTTTTTGAGTTTCTTTGGATGTCTAAAAAATCTTAGTTGAATTCGTAATTCTTTAATTTCTTTGATAAAACTTCGTCTTAATTTAATATTTTCTTTTTTTGCTATTTTTAATAGTTTCACTATTATTTTAATAGCTAACTTACCATCTGTGGGAAAAGTCATATTACTCTCTTGTACTGTACTATCAACTATTACTTGTGATTCTTTAGCATTATCCCCATGTAACTCAACACTGCATTTAAAAATAAATTCAAATCCATCTTTACCAATTCTATTTCTAAATTTTACTAACTCTATTGCATGACAAGGTAAGCTAGGTGTATATTCAGTAAAACCACAAAAATATTGTAAGTAAGGGTTCTGCTTCCACTCTTCAACAATTCTTTCATCGGATAAGTTTTTTAGCTGTTTTAGAAGTAATAATCCTACCATTAATCTAATAGGCTTATTAGGTCTTCCTACTTTATCATTTTTATAATATTTTTTAAATTTAGATTCTATTTTCGACCAAGGAAAAGTATCTGCTAAAACGATTAAAGAATCTTTTGAATCTAGCATATCCATAAAAGAACCACTGAAGAGATTTTTTTGCATATTTCGACCACTTTTTTAGTTGATTTTACGAGTTTATCGTAATTTTACTATATTTTTTATGTTGATATTATAGCTATAAAGTGATGATAAACCCCTTAAAATAAGGGATTGTTTGGTTTTTCAGGACTGACTATGTATAGAAAGATTTTGGAGAAGTGCAAAGGTGGAAAAGATATATCTTAATGAATATTTCAAAATATCAACATTGAAAAATGATGTTACAGATTATATGGAGTTTTATAATTATAGAAGATTTCATCAAACTTTAAATTATAAAAAACCTATGAATGTATACTTTGAAAGTATGAAAATAAATGATGTAAATTATAATAAATTAGATGAAATTGTGGCATAAAGTTACAGTTGATAGTGGGAATTAGATTTTATAGAAAGTTGTCTTGACATATTGGGGTAGTATATAACTCATCATGTAACAAATAGTATTGATGGTGGTGTATTCTCTAATCTCAAAAAGTTAGCAAAAGTATATCTAATAAATTTTATTTTTAAGGTTTACACAGTTATATTTACACTCCCTTTGATTTTAAGTCTAATTTTACTTCGTAAAATGCGAACTAGTTATTAACTGTTCTTGTTGCCACTCAAATTTTAAATATAATTGTCTAGTTTCACCACGTTATGGTTGCCTAGTTACATAAATAAGAAAGCGATAGCTTAACAACATAATTGTAAAATCTTTACAGCAAATAAGGATTTTAAAAATGCCACAAGTCTATCACTCTAATGCCAGAACAAACCAGCATGTAAGAGAAATAATACAACAATCTAATTTAACAAATGTTGAATTAGCAAATAATTATAATGTGAATGTTAAAACTATCGCCAAGCATAAAAATAGAGATTTTTTAAATGATAAAAGTTCAAGACCAAAAAGAATCCATTATGCTCTAACACCTTTAGAAAAAGAGTTAATTAAAGTAGTCAGAACAATGACTTGGATGGAGTTAGATGACTTAGCAGATACAATCGTTGATATTATTCCAAATGCAAATAGAAGTAATATTTATCGTACTTTAAAAGCCTTTGATATAAACAGAGTTCCACAAGAGCAAAAAGAAAAAGCTAAAAAGTTCAAAGAGTATGAGCCTGGTTATTTACATATAGATGTAACTTATTTACCAAAGTTTGACAAGCAAAAATATTACCTATTTGTAGCAATAGACAGGGCTACAAGGCTACTTTACTATAAAGTGTATGAGAATAAGACAGCAGCAAATGCAGTATCTTTTCTAAAAGAATGTAAAGAATTTTTTCCATTTTACTTAACACATATTTTAACAGATAATGGATTAGAGTTCACAGACAAATGGGCAAGAGGAAAAGGTTTTGTAAGTGGTAATCATAAGTTTGATGTAGAGTGTAAAGATGATGAGATAGAACATAGGCTAACAGCTCCATACACACCTCAAACTAACGCAATGGTAGAAAGAGTAAACGGAACTATTAAAAATGCTACAATTAAAGCAGAAGAGTATGACAATATTGATGATGTTAAAAAAGATTTAAATAAATTTTTGATATACTACAACTTCAATAGAAGACATGGTTCTTTAAAAAAAGAATTAAAAGTTAGAACTCCATTTGATGCAGTTCAAAGTTGGTTTCAAACGAAACCTGAAATATTTAAGATTTTACCAGATGTGTTTCAACATATTGCTTTTGAAATGGTACAACGTGGTGAAACTTGACATAACTACCTAATTGTGTCACAAGCTAATTAAAAATTATTAATTATTTGCTTCTATTTTTTGACCGATATATTATCTTTTATGAACTTTATGTAAATATAGTATTATACGAGTTATTGAACACTGCTCTTATTTATGAAAACCATTTTTTAACTTTTTCAAACATTCCTTCGAAGTTTGATTCATGAGGTTTACTTTCAACTCCAAAAGTATCTTGAAGTTTTTCTAATAATTCTTTTTGTTCGTTATTTACTGATTTTGGATATTTGATTTTAATTTGTACTATTAAATCCCCTTTTCCATAACCTTTAACTGAAGTTACACCTTCATTTTTAAATTTGAATTGTTCTTGATCTTTTGCTCCTGCTGGAATTTGAAGTTTTAACTTACCTCTTAATCCAGGGATTTTAATAGAAGCACCTAAGGCTACTTGCGTAAAGAAAATAGGAACTTCAATATAAATATCATCATCATGTCGTATAAAGTGAGAATCTTCTTTTGCTTTAATTTGTAAATACAAGTCTCCTCTTGTTCCATTTGGTGCAATATTTCCTTTATTTGAAACTCTAATTCTATTTCCATCATTTACACCTTCAGGAATATTTACTTCAAACTTATCTTGAATTTGTTTATATCCTGTTGCAAAACAAGTATTACATTTGGTAGTTGCTGCCCGACCTTGACCATTACAATGAGGACAAGTTTGGGCAAAAGTCATAAATCCTTGTTTCATATGAACTTGACCTTGTCCATTACAATGAGTACAAGTACTTAATTTACCACTTTTAGCTCCAGTTCCTTTGCAATCTTTACATGCATTTTTATAAGTATATTTAATCTCTTTTTTAGCACCAAAAATTGCTTCATTAAATTCTATTGAAACTTCAACTACTACATCTAAGTTATAGTTATATGTTTTTCTTTCATGCCTACTTGATCCACCAAAGCCTCCACCTTGAAACATATCTTCAAAAATTGAACTTAAATCTTCAAAACCACCAAAGCCACCTCTTTGTTGCCCATGTCCTTCTAATCCAGCTTTTCCATATCTATCATATACTTCTCTTTTTGATTCATCACTTAGAATTTGATATGCTTCATTTACAGCTTTAAATTTTTCTTCTGCTTTATAATCACCTGGGTTCTTATCTGGATGAAACTTCATAGCCATTCTTCTATAGGCTTTTTTAATTGTACTTTTATCACTACTTTTAGTAATTTCTAGTAATTCATAATAATCTATTTCAGTCAATTACTACTCCTAAATATTTTTCGAAATTTTATCTAAATAACAATTAAGAGTTGCTATAATTATTTTATGAAAAAAGGTTTAGAAAAATTTTATGATTTAGTTGAGGCATTTGAATCTTTACCAACAATTGGTAAAAAGTCAGCTCTAAGATTGGCATATCACATAGTTATGAATGATAGTTATAGTGGTATAAAACTTGCATATAGTATTGAAAATGCACTACTTAATATAAAAAAATGTACAAAATGTGGTTCAATGAGTGAACATGAGATTTGTGAAGTCTGTTTAGATGATAGTAAAGAAAGAAAGAAAGTTTGCATTGTTCAAAGTGCAAAAGATATTTTTATAATTAATGAATCTAAGCAGTTTAACGGCCTGTTTTTTGTTATAGAAGCTTTAGATGAGTTAAGTACTAATAGATTGATTAATTTTTTAGAAGAAAATGAAACTACTGATATTTTATTTGCTATTACTCCATCTTTATCAAATGATGCATTTATTCTTTTTATCGAAGATAAGTTAAAAGACTTCTCACTTACATTTACAAAAATTGCTCAAGGTGTTCCAACAGGAGTTAGTTTGGAAAATGTGGATATATTATCTTTAGCAAAAGCAATTCAAAGTAAAGTTGATATTTAAATGAGTCAAAGAATAGTATGTCAAAAATGCAAGTTTTATTATGTAACTTGGGAACAAAGTAAACCTCATGGCTGTAAAGCATATGGTTTTAAATCACAAATCATACCATCACTTATAGTAAAAAAAAGTAGTGGTGTAGATTGTTCATTTTTTGATTTAATAAATAAATAAAAATTATAATATTAAAAAATCAACCTTTTATTATTTATATGATTTTATGTAAAGTAAAGTTTGAGTAAAATAAAGGCTTAATTTATTAATATATTTAGGAGTGATAATTTGTTATATAAAGATTTAAAAGATAGTATTAAAACGCTTGAATTTGTATCAATTGAAGAGTTTATTCATTATATAGGCGTAACTTCTAATGATATTTTGGAGTGGGAAAGAAAAGATGAGGTACCTTATACAGTTTCTTTAATAATCCATTTATTAAAAGGCGATAAAAATTTACCTGATAATATATCTTTAGATAGTTTAGTTGAAGAGTGTTTACCCTTAGCAGAACTTTTAGAAGAGTCATCTTCTTTTCCTCATAAACTAGAAGAGATGTTTTTATTACAAAAAGAGTTAAATGACTCTACAAATGGTAAAAATTGGGAATTAGGTTCAAATAAATTTGGTAAAGAAATTAATTGGCTTAGATGTATTCATATGGAAGTTGCAGAATTGATTGATTCAACTCCATGGAAGCATTGGAAAAATATAAATGCCAAACCTGATATGAATAATATTCACGTAGAACTAGTTGATATCTGGCACTTTTTAATGTCTTATATTTTACAAGAAACAAATATACCAAAGGCAGTCTCTTTAGTAAATACTCATTGTATTTATGAAGTTTCTGAAGATGTAGATGTAAAACTTATGATTAAAGAATCAGAAAAATTATCATATATTGCTTTAGCAATAGAGACAGGGAATATGCCATCTTTTTCGGGAGTTGAAAGATTTATTGATCAATTTTTCAGATGTTGTAAAATTTCTAGTTTATCTTTTACTTGGTTACAAAAATTTTATATTGGTAAAAATTGTTTAAATAAATTTAGACAAGATAATGGATATAAAGAAGGAACATATATTAAAGTTTGGAATGGGGAGGAGGATAATATTATTATGGTAAGTATTTTACAAAAAATGGAAAATGTAAATTTTGATGAGTTATATTCAAAATTAACTAAATCGTATCTTGGCTAATTTAATAAAAAAAGATTTCTCGGGAGTGTAAATATAACTATATAAACCTTAAAAATAAAATTTATTAGATAAAATATCCAGTAAATCAATTTTAAGGATTTACATTATGGCAATATTAAATTTAGAAGAATTAAAGAAACAAATAAAAGATGGTACTTTTACAGGTTTAGAATCATTAGAGAATGAATTTAAATCAATGTTAAAAGAAGTTTTACAAGAAACTGCACAAGAAGAATTAACTTCACACTTAGGTTATGAAAAGAACCAAATCTCAAAAAACACAAACTCAAGAAATGGTTATAACAAAAAGAAACTCAATTCCAAATATGGTCAAGTTGATTTAGAAATCCCAAGAGACAGAGATTCTAGTTTTGAACCACAACTAATAAAAAAAAGAGAAACAATTCTTGAAGGAACTCTCAATTTAATAATATCACTTTATGCCAAAGGCATGAGTGTAAGGGATATTCAATTACATCTTGATGATTTATATGGATATGAACTTTCAGCAGAAACAATATCTAATATGACTAATAAAGTATTAGAACTTGCAAAAGATTGGCAAAATAGAGCTTTAGACCAAATGTATCCAATCATTTTTATGGATGCAACTATTCTTAAAATAAGAATAGATAGAGTTGTTAAAAATGTAGCTGCTTATATTATGCTAGGAATTACAGCAGAAGGTAGTAAAGAAATAATAGGAATTTGGATTGGTAATAATGAAACTAGTAAATATTGGCTCTTCTTACTTAATGAAATTAAGAACAGAGGAGTTGAAGATGTTCTTATCTTTGCCATAGATGGTCTAAATGGTTTTAATGAAGCGATACAAGCCAATTATCTTAAAGCAGAGATACAGCGATGTATCGTGCATCAAATTAGAAGCTCATTAAAGTTTGTTTCTTAAAAAAGACAGAAAAGCAATTGCAAATGATTTAAAATCAGTTTATACTGCTATTTCAGAAGAACATGCCTTAGAAAACCTAAATGAATTTCACGATATTTGGGGAGAAAAATACCCTCATATCAAGCAATCTTGGCTAAATCATTGGGATGAATTAGCTACTTTTTATAAATATCCAGAAGCTATTAAAAAGCTAATTTATACAACAAATCCAATAGAATCACTTAATTCAACAATTAAAAGAAAGACAAAATCAAAAGGATCTTGCCCAACAGTAGACTCAGCTTTTAAGGTAATGTATTTATCAACTAAAGAGGTTCAAAATAAATGGAAAAGGTCAAGAGTTAGAAATTGGTCAGAGATTTATCCTCAACTATGTATATTTTTCAGCGAAATTATGGAAAAATATACAAAGTAGTTAGAGGATAATTGGTTGGTTTACACAGATGAGTTTACACTCTCGTTTTCTCTTTTTATTTATAATCATTTTTATAATCTACATAATGATCGGCGTGTTTAATTAAACCTTCTTCATCTTCTTTTGATAACTCTTTAATAACTTTTGCAGGACTTCCTAGAATTAAACTTCTAGGTGGAAATTTCTTTCCTTGAGTTACTAAAGAATTAGCTCCAACAATAGAACCTTTACCAATAATAACCCCACTAAAAGCGTAGCACTCATACCTATTAGACAGTTGTCTTCAACTGTACAGCCATGAAGCATAACTTTATAATTTTTAAAATATTACAACCAATAGGAAGGGTATTGTTCATTCTTCTTAAGATTTAGATAAAAAAGGGCAACAATTACTAATATAATAGAGCCAATTAAAGTGGGTGTTATTAAGAATGACCATTTTGCTCCTGCTAAAAATACAATAACAGGATTTGAACCAGCAGGAGGATGAACTGTCCCTGATGCAATCATAATTGCAATTGCAGTTGCCAATGCTAATGATAAACTCCACCATTCATTTCCTACATAATGGAAAAAAATCAATCCTATAAAGCTTGATATAAAATGTCCCAAAATAACATTTCTTGGCTGAGAAAAAGGACTTTTTGGAAACCCAAATAATAATACACAAGAGGCACCAAATGAACCCAATATAAGAGGTTCATTTATGGTATTTGTTAACAAAATAACTATTGCTATAGCTATAAAACTACCAAACCAAGTTAGTATAATAGATTTATAAGAAGGTCTTTGTGGAATTGTCTCATGCTTTCCTATAAATTTTTGAAAATATGAAATCATTGTTTTTTTTCACTTATCTGTATTGTTCCATCAAGATTAAATTTTGGATAACTTTGAATTCCTATCCAAGAGTGAATCATACTTGCCCAAAGTTCTATCCCTTCTAAAGCTTTTGAAATAAGTATTTTACCTCTTAATGAAGTATTCTTATAATTATTTATATATTTTAACCCCATAATACTATGATGTTCATCTGCTTCAACATGTACATCAAAATAATCATCTCCTATATTTAGCATATGCATTTTAGGTGACATTGCTTTAAAAAAATCATTTGAACATCTTTTAATTCCACTATTCAAACCTACAAGCCATTTTTCTCTATCCTGTTCAATTGCCATTTGATAAGCATAATTTACACAAGAATTTGTCTCTTTTGTAATAATTGTATTGTAAACTTCTGATTCATTTTCAATTATATTATGATTTATCATCCAATCCATCAGCATTTTTGAATGATCTGCTTCACCATAAGCATGTTTAGCATAAAAAGGCATCATTTTACTCTCACTTAGTGGTGTTAAAGCTAACATTAGACCCATGACTTTTGGAAATGTATCTGAATGATAATAAAGTTGACAAGCAACTTCTTTAAATTCTTTGGGATTCTCAACATTTTTAAGCCAAGTAAAAAAAGGCATCTTAGATACATATGTTGAAGCTATATATATTGGTTTAACAATCCATTTATGCTTTTCTTCTAATTTTGCTAATTCTTCGTAATTTATTTCTTCATAAATTTCTTTATTTACATCATTCATTATTAATTCCTCTATTCAACCAAACGGTTGTTTTATTATTTAAGTTAAAAAAAATTACTCCAAAAGAGCAATAATTTTTTTACCAACTTTAAGATAGTTATCAGGTGAGTTATATAAATTCATCATCATTATTTCACCTTGAGTCAATGCAACATATTTTTTTGATAATACAATTGACTTTTCATTTGAATAATTAATAGTTAGTATATTTGCTAATGCCTTTTCCCAATTTATAAAATACTCTCTTATCTCATTTTTAAATATAACATTTTCTGATGAAATTTCCAATGCTAAATTTCCCAATAAACAACCACCCTTACTATATAAAAAATAATCATCAATTTTTTTAACAAATAATTTTATTTTTTGTTTATTTGACAAATCATCTTGATAAGCTATTTTATAAATATTATCTTTAAAATATTTGTGAATATATTTTAAAGATTCTAGTCCAATCTCTTCTTTGCTTTTAAAATAATGGTAAATACTTCCTTTTTTTAAACCACACTTATCTGCAATATTTGCCATAGTTGTATGATAATAACCATTACTTTTAAAAAGTTGAATTGAATATTCTAGTATATCTTCTCTCGATGTTTTTTTTATAATAATTCTCCCAAACGGTTGTTTTGTTAATTTTAACTATATTTTTCTTAATTGTCAATTATTACGCCACTAACTAAACATATCAATTTTATCAAGCAGTATAAGAAACTTTTTCATGCTTAAAATAGTTGCTAACTCTTTGAGGATTATTACATAACATATTCATAAAATTCTCTGTATTTTTAGTAAGTTCTTTTTTATTTATAGGTATATTTTCTTTGTTTACATTTCTCTTGAAGTCATTGTTTAGATATTCATCAGGATTAAGATCAGGAGAGTATGCAGACAAGTAATAAAGTATAATTTGATTTTATGCTCTTCTACCCAAGCTTTTACTATTTTTGAATGATGTGCACGTAGGCTATCAAGTATGATGGCTTTTTTACCACTTTTTTAATACATACTCCATATACGAGATATATGTTCTATACTTGACTTTGTTATTTTTGATATATCTTTTGCTGATATACCTAACTTTTTCATTCTTATTATCTGATTTCTTAGCTCTTGTTGAGCTTATACTTTTAGTGTTCTCGCATCTCTTTTTTATATTCTTTATTATAGCATAATTTGATATGTTTAGTTGGTGTTTTAACCCAAATAATTCCATAACATATTATACACCTCCAAATTCATAGAAATTATACTTTTTTTAAATCCAGAAGCACCTAATTAGGCTATAAATTTATCTTTTATATTTATTTTTCTCCATCGGTGTTAAATTTTGTATATTCTGTGCAATATTCGCTATTTTTTGACAATACTCTCTTGTTTGAATAAATTTCATTGTGCTTATCAAGGTGTTTGCTAGGTTTAGGTTTACCGTCATTTAAAACTCTCTTCATAAGCTTTTTGACGTATGCTTTGTAAGAGATTAATAAACTCCTCATTCACCTTTAGTATGCTTTCTCTTGCATGAGTGATAATCTTAGCAGCGATATTGTAAAGTTTGTATCTAATAGTTTTAATTGTGTGTTTTTGTAAATTCTTTTCGAGTATTTGTTTAAAAAGTAAAAAGAGATTGTAAGCCAAAGTGCCAATGTAAAAATAAAAAGCATTCGCTTGAAGATTTGAACTTGGAAGATAGCTCATATTGAAACCATTTTTGAGCTCTTTAATTTTATTTTCACTTGTTTCACCTCTTTGATGATGAAGTTTAATTATCTCTGTTGGAGTTAAATCATTGTCATTCGTAGCAATACAGTAAAAGATTTCATCTTGATGTTGCATCATTACTTCATCGCCAATATAACCTTCAAGTGTAGGGAGGGTTGGTGTTATATCTTTTTTGATAACAATCATTCTAAAGGCATTCTTTGTATCTTGCATAGTATGGGTAAACTCTGCTACTTTTTCTCTCTTTGAGAAAGTTAGCCACTCTTTATCTTTAATACTTTTAATTGATTCAAACACATTTTTATTCTTTTTTGCAGTAACTGTAAATAGTATATTTTTCTCTTCACAGTAGTTGAATATATCAGCTTGACAGGATGCACTATCTGCTCTGAATCTATCGAACTTTTTACCAAGTGGTAGTTGTAATATACATTGTTTAATAAACTCTAAATTTTTGCTTGCAGGTGCTTCATTCCCTTCTCGAAAGTCTACGTCTATTACATAGCCTCCATTAATATGTCCTACCATAGGCATATACCCAGGAGCATTTTTGTATGACCACTTTGCTGTATTCTTATGAGCTTCAATAAATGTAGCATCTATATCTAATATCAACTCTTCATTCTCAACACTTTTTAGAAACTGTTTGAGAAACTTCTTGTTTATTTTTCTTATACCCTCTTCACCATCAGTTCCATGCTTACGAAGATATTTTGAGAAGGCATTTACTGTTGGAATATTTTTAATTTTCAAAAGTGTTGCAAGTGCCTTATCCACTTTTATCTCTTTGATATCATCAAGAAAGCGACCGCCGCTGTGTAGCATCAAAATTAAAGGATAAATAAACTCAAATGCAGAGTAACCATTATTGCGTTTAGCTTTTGGTAAATTTGTATTACAGAGTATCTCAAGGTTCATACCTTTGAGATATTCTCCAAGTATTATTACACCTGTTCTTGGTGTTAATTTCTCGTTTGTAGATTCTAGTTTGAAATTTAAGACTGTTTGCATTATAATTCTCTCGTTTTGGAAAAAGTTACACCCGATGGGTGAAATCTTTGAGTGTTGCTTTTTCGCTTGTAAGTACCTAATTATAGAACAATTTAGCTTGTTGTCTAATTTGGTATGGAATTATTTGGGTTTAATATTTAGGAAATTTATCTCTTGCTAGATTTGAAGAAATTAATTTTATGTTACAAAATGAAATGCTTGCTTAGGGATTATAAAAAATATGTCTTAATTTACGTTACCACTCCACTAGGGTGTCTTTTAGAAAGTGATATGGTGTCCAGATGGGAGTGATTTTTGCAAAAGACAAAATCCAAAGGCTCTTTTCCGACTGTTGACTCAGCTTTTAAGGTAATGTATCTATCAACTAAGGAGGTTCAAAATAAATGGAAAAGATCAAGAGTGAGAAATTAGTCTGAGATTTACCCACAATTATGTATATTTTTCAGCGAAATTATGCAAAAACATATAAAGTAATTAGAAGATAATTGGTGGGTTTACACAGATGAGTTTACACTCTCATAATTAAATAAAAAAAGATTCTTTCTTTTTTATTTATAATCATTTTTATAATCTACATAATGAGCAGCGTGTTTGATTAAACCTTCTTCATCTTCTGCTGACAACTGTTTTACAACTTTAGCTGGATTTCCCATAATTAAAGAATTAGCTGGAAAAACTTTTCTTGAAGTTACAAGTGAATTAGCTCCAACTATTGAACCTCGTCCAATAACTGCATTATCTAAAATAGTAGCACTCATACCTATTAAACAGTTATCCTCAACTATACAACCATGAAGCATAACTTTATGACCAATTGTTACATTATCTCCTAAAATAGTTTTGGTATGTACGTCTGTATGAATCATAGATAAATCTTGAACATTTGTATTTTTACCAATTATTACTTGGTTTACATCAGCTCTTAAAACACAGCCAAACCAAACAGATGAATTTTTACCAATCTTAATATTTCCAATAACATCTGCGCTAGGTGCAATCCAAGCTGTTTTATCTATTTTTGGATAAAATTCTTTAAATTTCATAATCATATTTATATCCTATTATTTTAAATTAAAGGCTGTAAAATAAGGTAAAAAACTTATTTCACTTTATATTCTAAAATTATTGCTTCAGAATAATTAGGTACATCATCATACGTAAATATTGCATAATATTTATTTATATCTTTTGATCCAAAATCATCAAAAGTATAATTATCACTTCCAGCATATATTTTTTGTCCATCATGTGTTGAAAAAGGAGCTCTAAATGCATTTTTAATAACTTTAACGCCTTTAAAAGCTTTGTGATCAGGATTATTCCAAGTAATCTTAAGTTTCCCATCTTCAGTACTTAATTTTGCATTTATTACTTTTGGAACTGAAAATCTTCTTTTGGGAATATGTTCTAGGATAAGTTTAGGAGTAAGTTGTGCATTTTTTATCTCCCAAGTTACAAATTTATTTTTCATAGATTTTTTTGATGATGTTGGTTTTAAAACAAAAGCAACATTTGATTTATTTTTGAATTTATCATTTAAAGTTATTTCAGAAAAAGTATCAAAAACAAAGTATTGAGTTTGATTATTTTTTAGTTCAGTAGCAGAAACATCAAAACCAATATTTTCTATTATTTCTCTATTTTTTATACTTTTATAATCTTTATTAATTTTTTCATCTACAAACTCCAAGTGAAATCTAATATCATCTTTAATATATATTTTTGTTGAATTGAGTTCAAAATATGCTTGAGTTATAACAGTATCTTTATATGAAGGTAAAGAAGACAAATCAAATTCAAAAGTTGAATAAATAATTGAGCCATCTTTATCATAACCTGAAATAATTTCATCTTCTCTAACATTTTGTTTACATATTGTATTTACAGATTTTGGATATAATTTTGTAATCGTTGGTTTGACTGTAAATGTAAGCTCTAATCTTGGTCTATATGAAAGTCCATAACCATATTTGCCATAACCAATATCCCATTGCATCATTTGTCTAGTTCTACCAATTATTAACTCTTTTGGTCCTTCAACTCTTAATACAATTTGATCATTAACTATTGATTCTTTTAAATAGTCACACTCAATTCCAGATAAATGCCAATCTCTCCATATACCTTGTGTTAATTGATGAGACTCTGTAGGGCGTCCTATATATTTAATAATATCCATATTTTCTACATCATCAAAGTTTGTAATATCACCCATATTTTCTTGATTTACAAGTCCAATATTCCATTCTCCATATTTTTCAATAGTAGCAGATACTCTATTTATTGGATATAGGTTTATAGCCGCTGATTTAATTAAAGCTTCAATAGGCAATGATTTTAGATTTATTGTAATAATTGCATATGATACACCATGATTTTCATCAACTCCAACAAAAAGAGAGTTTAATCCAAAATGTTTATTATTATTATTTAAGTTCTCAGCAACATATCCTGTTTCTTTTGAACTTGCATAATATGTTCTACTAAATTCATCATAATCAGGTTTAGTTCGTACTTTAATTTGTGGATAGAAAGGAGATTTTTCACTAGTTTTTTTATTTACAACTCTGATATTGAAATAATAATCTTTATTTGAAACCAAATTTATATCACTAAACTCTAAACTTTTAGTTTTAGCAATTAAGTTTGATGAGTTACAAAAAGATTTATCCTTTAAACTTCGATATATTTCGAAGAAAATATCACTATTTGCTTCATATTCCCATTCTAAATCTACATGATTTGAACCAATTTCAGTAATTTGAAACGATTTTACTCTATAAACTGAGTTTCTCTTTGAATAATTAGGCACTTCTTTAACAGCAGCTAGTAGGGCAGGGATATGCTCTCTTAAATGTTCATTCATATCATCCATGTAATCAGAAATATTTCTAGTTCCTACTTCTACAACAGCTGAAATAATACCTCTTGAATAATAAAATTCTCTTCCACTTCCTGAAATTAACCTAGTAGGTGGTTTTCCTTGATGAATTCCATATTCACGTCCTGAAATTTTTCTTATCTCTTCTGCCATATTTGCACAAAGAGTATTCATATCAGTTGTATCAATAGTATCTTCATGCCTAAAATCATGGGCAGGGAAAAATACATTGCCTTGTGAATGATAATCAAGTGCAATCGAGATGTTTTCATGACTTTCAACAAAATCTTTTAAGGCACAGCTTTCAGGCTCAGAAAAAGGTTCGGAACCTCCATAAACATTTGAGGTTGTTGATATAGATTTTACATAGCCAATTGGAAAATTTCTATTTAAATCTACTCCATAAGAACCATCTATATTTACTCTTCTATTTTTTCTCCAAAAAGAGAAATGCTTTCTTGAGTACTCAAAGCCATCTGGATTTGCACATGGAACCATATAGATAGTTGTTCTTTCAAGATATTTTTGTAAGATTGGATCTGTTTCTAGATTTTCTAAAATATACTTTGTAAATTCTATTGCTAATTCATGCCCAATCCACTCTCGTGCATGAATAGTACCAGTAAAAAAAAGTGCAGGATTTTTATCTGCACTTTTAATATTTTTTGTAATTGTAATTAAATTTATATCTCTTTTTTCCCATGTTTGTCCGATTGACTCTACTTTAAAGTATTTTGGGAACTTTTTTTCATATTCTTTAAAAATTTCTGTAGATTCATCATATGAACGATAAAGTTGTTTCAAAATTTATTCTCCTATTTTAAATCTTGATTTTAATTGTAGTAGCTTATTATCTCCTATGCCATCAATCTCTTTAAATTGATCTAAATTATCAAAATCATTGTTTTTATTTTTATAATCTGTAATAGTTTTTGCAAGTTTAGCACCAATGCCTTTTGTTTTCTTTAAAACTGATTCATCAGCTTTATTAATATCAATTCTCATATCATCAATATTTTCATCCCAAATATTTAACATTTGTTTATCAATTGATTCTATTTCTAATAAGTCACTTGAATCTGTAATAAAATTGTCTTTTACATATTCTTGAATCTCTAAGGCTAACTCTTCTTCCATTCCATGAAGTGTCATAATATCAGTTAATGTAGCATTATTAAAGTTTAATTTATAAACTTCTATATAATCTTTTGTATTCTTTGTTTGTATATCTTCTAATTTAACATGCATAGGTAAATCTTCGTACTTATACTCTTT
Organism: Halarcobacter sp.; assembly: GCA_965243765.1. Lineage (GTDB taxonomy): Bacteria > Campylobacterota > Campylobacteria > Campylobacterales > Arcobacteraceae > Halarcobacter. The sequence goes on along the minus strand of CBDEWB010000017.1, from coordinate 56,896 downwards.
AGGATAATCACTCGCATCATTTAACAATGTTTTTTCCATATCAAAAGAGTCATCTTTTTCATTTATAAAAAATGCTCCATCACATGATGGTTTGTATTTACTAAATCCAATATGTCTCATTGTTCTTAATAATGAAGGATCAATTTTACCTAATTCTTCCCATGAAAATAGAGGAATATGAGGCATTGGAAATTTTCCATTTGAGAAGTCCCACATTAAGTATTGACCAATCCAATCTCTAATATAAGGAAAAGCTGCGAAAGCAGTTGCACACTCTAAAATATAAAGTTTGTTATCTTTAGCATCAATGGCAATATCACAAGCCCAATACTCAGCTTTTGCAGCTTTAGAAGATTTAACTGCAAGCTCTAAAGCATTCATAGGTACATTTTCATATGACATTGTACCACCTTGAGAGGTATTTGTAATCCACTTTCCATCTTTTGTAAATCGCCAAAATGCACAGATTGGTTTATGACCGATTAACATAATTCTTAAATCACCTGAGTATTTTAAATCAATACCATCTTGAGTATAAATTGGATCATATTTCTTTTTTTCTAATAATTCATAAGCTTCTTTATAATCATTTGCTTTATGAACATAATAACCACCATAATTTGATGGTCCGTAACTTTTTTTGATAATTTGAGGATAAGTAGCTTTATTTTTTAAATACTTATATGCCTCTTTTTTATTATTATGAAAAATCATTGTTTTTGGAATTGCAATATCATGTTTTTCACAAAATAGAGTAACATTTTCTTTTGATTTATTAGAAAATTGTGTCTCTAATGAAGGAACAAATCTAACATTTGGAAGTTCTTTGGAAATCTCTCTAAATGTTTCATAAGCTGTTGCTGGAATATTTCCTATTAAAACATCGATTTGCTTTGCTTTTACTTCATTAATAAATCTTCTTTTATCTCTACCCCAATGGTAAGTTACAGTTTCAATTTTATTAGGCCAACCTTTTAAGTTAGAGTGATCAAAAAATCTTAATACATAATCAAGATATAAAAATCCTACTTTTGGTAATTTATTCATATATATCTCCTCCTATAATATATTAATCAACTTTTATTACTAAAACAGAATAAAAATTGTATATATTATTTATGTTTGTATTAAATTTAATTTGTTAAATTTTTTTACAATTCACTGTTAATTACATCATTAAATAATCAGCAATACCCTAAAATATGGTCATTTAGCTAAAAGAGGCGCTAAGGCTAAAAAAATCTTATATTTAGCCTCAGGTCGTGCAAAATTTAGATGATTTATAACCATAATAAACCTTATGATCCAACTCTTGTATTTGTAGCACATCCTTAGTCTTAATTTAGATGTAATTAACAGTAAGTTGTAAAAAAACTCAAACAAATAATTTAATACTATAAATTGGCAATTATATAAAAGCCAATACCTTTTTACTTGTTTACGATGAAATAAATTTCATCTTTAAAATACTATTTTTCATAGTACTTTAAAGATAAAACCTAAAAGTATGCACTTTTTAAATTTTACCTTTTATTCAAGCTCTTTTTTACAGGAAGGCTTATTAATTATTTTTTTAGTAATTAAATCAACAATTAGCTCAATTTTTTTATTATTAAAATTTAAGCCCATTTTTTCCTGTTCTGGTGTAGCGAATGCTGGTATACCATTTACTTCCAATACTATATACTCCTCTTTCTTTCTATCATATATAATATCAACGCCTGCAATATCTAACCCTGTAACTTTAGTAGCTTTTAGTGCCAATTCAATTACTTTGTCATTTGGCTCTCTTGCAAATACACTTCCCCCGCTTGTTACGTTGGTTCTCCAATCTGTTCCACTAGCTTTTCTTCCATAACATCCAACAAATTGATTATCTACTATATCAACTCTAAAATCAGTATTATCATAATCAATAAATTTTTCAACATAAAAGTATCTTAAATCCATTTGATTTAAAAAAGGCATTAACATATCTAGTGTTTCTTGATTTTCAATTTTTGTAAGTCCTACACCACCCCAACCATCAGTTGGTTTATAGACCATTTTATTCCATTTTTTCATGATAGTTTTTAAATGATGTGTATCATCTCTATGGCATAATTTATAATCAGCAGTTTGAATATGATTTCTTCTTAGTAAAAAGGATGTTTGAAATTTATCTTCTGTTAATTCTAATGAATCAAAAGAATTAATCATTGGAACTACATGATTTAAAGCTTTATATAAATACATTTGGTATTGTGTTTGTTCCCCTGCGTTATAAGAGAAAAAGAGATCTAATTTATCTAGTTTAATGTCATTATATAAAATATGACTATTTTTGGCAATTGCATATCTTAGATTTACATTTGTTAGGACATCAATTTTTTTCTCTTTTAGTTTTTTGATAATCTGTTCTTGTATCTTATCGCCTCCACCATTTTGGTAAAGCCACATACCTATTTTTGCCCCCATACTCTCTCCTACTTTTGAGTTTACTATTAATTTTTTTAAATTATTTATGCTTCATTTTTTTGGTAATATGTTAAAATTTTTGTCATCATATTTATTCTTTTTCAAAAGAACTTTTTAAAGCTCTCTCTTTTCTTGTATGATCTCCATCTCCATAAGGACCAAAGCCATCAATCGTAGTAACTCCATAACTTGCAACTATATTTGCATCACTTACTCCACCTCTTTTTTCTGTTGGAATATTTTCTAAAGTTAGTTTTTCAAAAAAACTTATAAGTTCTAATTGTTTATTGTTTTCTTGCATTACTCCTCTTTGAATAATTCCATTTAAATGAGATTTTGAACCATCAACATAAGAATTTTTTGTAATATTCTCTACTTCTTTCATAACTCGATTTTGTTCATCAACTGTATCAAATCTAAACTCCATTATCATAGTACATTTAGGCGAGACAGTATTAATTCCAATACCACCTTCGATCTTCCCTACATTTACAATGGTACCTTTTCCAAAATCTATAAGTTTAGAGTATTTTTGTAGTTTTATTGCAGCTTCAAGATTTGCATTTATGCCTTTTTTATATGAAGTTCCTGAATGAGAAGCTTTTCCTTCAACTGTAATAATATAGCGTCCAACACCTTTTCTTGATGTTACAACTTCTAAATTTTTACCTGCTGCTTCAAAAACAAAACAGTAATCATAATTTTTTGCAATAGATGATGTAATTTCTTTAGAATCATCACTTCCAGTTTCTTCATCAGAAACAAGTAAAAAATCTATGTTAAATAATTTACCAGTTATTTTATAGGTATTTCTAAGTGCTTGAAGAGCTACAATATTACCACCTTTCATATCACAAACTCCAGGACCATAAATCCATTCTTCATCTTCTTGATATGTTTCAAAGTAGCCTTTTGGGAAAACAGTATCATTATGTCCTAATAAAAGTATTTTTATTCCATCTTTTTTTGGAGTTTTAAATAGTAAATGATCTCCTAAAAGTTCTCTTTTATAAGTGGTAGTTTTAAATCCTATTTCTTGAAGCCATGTTGTCATTATTATTCCAACATTATCAATTCCTGATTTATTTTGTGTGTATGAGTTTACATTAATAATTTTTTCTAAATCTTTTAAATAGTTCATAATATTCCTAGTAAAAATATTCTAAAATTTTACACTTTATGACTAGTAATTAAGAAAGCATCTTGGGACACTATCTTATTTTGATGTAATTATTATTACATAATATTTCATAATTAATTCTTTAATGTTATAGGAATATATAAAAAGTTTTTTAATCATAGTATAAATTATGAGAAAAAGGAATTAAAATTTAACTTTTCCTTTTTTAATTTTTTTTTCTAAAGCAAGTTTAAAACCTAGTACTATTAAAATAGTACCGCTCATATCTCTTTGATATATGATATAGCAACCCTAATAGGACACATTTTTTATAATTCCTAATCAAGCATTTCATTTCGTAACATAAAATTAATGTCTTCAAATCTAGCAAGAGATAAATTTCCTAAATAACTATGATTTCTTGTTCTATTATAATAAAATTCTATATATTCAAAGATCTCTGCTTTAGCTTGCTTTTTAGTATAAAAGTCATATATGAGTACTCTTTAAGTGTATAGAAATGTGAAATATTTCATGTTTTCTTAATACAATTAAACATTAAAACGAAAGTGCATTATATCGCCATCCTGAACAATATAATCTTTTCCTTCTAGTTTTAATTTTCCAACTTCTTTACACTTAGCTTCTCCACCTAATTCTACAAAGTCATTATATGCTATTACTTCAGCTTTTATAAAACCTTTTTCAAAGTCATTATGAATAACAGCAGCTGCTTGAGGAGCTTTAGTTTCTTTTTTTATAGTCCATGCTCGAACCTCTACTTTACCAGCTGTAAAATAAGATTGAAGCCCTAATTTATCAAATGCTTTATGAATAATTTGTTCTAATCCTGACTCTACTACACCTAAATCAGTTAAAAATTCTTGCGCTTCATCTTCTTCAAGACCTATTAATTCTTCTTCAATTTTCGCACATAAAACAATTACATCTGCATTAACAGCAGTTGCATGTTCTTTAACTATAGTTACATAGTTATTTCCACCATCACTTAGTGAATTTTCATCAACATTTGCTCCGTAAATAACTTCTTTATTTGATAAAAATCTCAATTCTTTATCAAGTTCTTCAAAGTTTTTATCTTCTTTATTTTCAAATGTTGAAACTGGTTTTAATTCTTTTAAATGAAATAAAAGTGCACTTGCAATAACTAATTTAGAAGCAGCTTTTTTGTCAAATTTTGAATCTTTTTTTAATCTATCACATTTTTTATCAAGTTGTGTAATATCAGCATAAATTAATTCAGTCTCAATAATCTCAATATCTCTCATTGGATTAATATCACCTTCAACATGTACAACATTTTCATCTTCAAAACATCTAACTAGATGTAAAATAACTTCAACTTCTCTGATAGTAGATAAAAATTTATTTCCTAAACCTTCACCTTTTGAAGCTCCTTTTACTAAACCTGCAATATCAACAAAATCAATAGTTGAATGTTGAATTTTATCAGGACTAACAATTTTTGCTAAAGCATCTAATCTTTTATCAGGAACTGGAACAATAGCTTTATTTGGCTCAATAGTACAAAATGGATAATTTTGTGCCTCTGCATTTTGAGCTTTTGTTAAAGCATTAAAAGTTGTTGATTTTCCTATATTTGGTAGTCCTATAATTCCTACACCTAATCCCATTATAATCCTTTTATTATATTCTATAATCTTTATTAATATCCCTCAAAGTCCATTGATAAGAACCTTCTCTTCTATTATACTCTAAATAATATTTTACAATTCAAAACAATAATACTAAATAAGGACTCAATATTTTGATATTTAAAACAAAATCTAAAAGACTTCCAACAAAAGAAGAAGAAATCTTTTTTAAGTACATTATAAATGAAAAAGGTAAAGAAACAAATAAAGTGTTTATAATTCGTTATAGAAAAAATCATAAAGATAAATTAAAAATTATTGGAAATATTCACAAGGTATAAAAATTAATAAAATAAAAAAACATATGAAATTCATATACTTTCAAGGGAGTGTTGTCAAGTTTCACCACGTTGTACCATTTCAAAAGCAATATGTTGAAACACATCTGGTAAAATCTTAAATATTTCAGGTTTCGTTTGAAACCAACTTTGAACTGCATCAAATGGAGTTCTAACTTTTAATTCTTTTTTTAAAGAACCATGTCTTCTATTGAAGTTGTAGTATATCAAAAATTTATTTAAATCTTTTTTAACATCATCAATATTGTCATACTCTTCTGCTTTAATTGTAGCATTTTTAATAGTTCCGTTTACTCTTTCTACCATTGCGTTAGTTTGAGGTGTGTATGGAGCTGTTAGCCTATGTTCTATCTCATCATCTTTACACTCTACATCAAACTTATGATTACCACTTACAAATCCTTTTCCTCTTGCCCACTTATCAGTAAATTCCAGTCCATTATCTGTTAAAATATGTGTTAAGTAAAATGGAAAAAATTCTTTACATTCTTTTAGAAAAGATACTGCATTTGCTGCTGTCTTATTCTCATACACTTTATAGTAAAGTAGCCTTGTAGCCCTGTCTATTGCTACAAATAGGTAATATTTTTGCTTGTCAAACTTTGGTAAATAAGTTACATCTATATGTAAATAACCAGGCTCATACTCTTTGAACTTTTTAGCTTTTTCTTTTTGCTCTTGTGGAACTCTATTTATATCAAAGGCTTTTAAAGTACGATAAATATTACTTCTATTTGCATTTGGAATAATATCAACGATTGTATCTGCTAAGTCATCTAACTCCATCCAAGTCATTGTTCTGACTACTTTAATTAACTCTTTTTCTAAAGGTGTTAGAGCATAATGGATTCTTTTTGGTCTTGAACTTTTATCATTTAAAAAATCTCTATTTTTATGCTTGGCGATAGTTTTAACATTCACATTATAATTATTTGCTAATTCAACATTTGTTAAATTAGATTGTTGTATTATTTCTCTTACATGCTGGTTTGTTCTGGCATTAGAGTGATAGACTTGTGGCATTTTTAAAATCCTTATTTGCTGTAAAGATTTTACAATTATGTTGTTAAGCTATCGCTTTCTTATTTATGTAACTAGGCAACCATAACGTGGTGAAACTGGACAAGTGTAAATATAACTGTGTAAACCTTAAAAATAAAATTTATTGGATAAAATATCCAGTAAATCAATTTTAAGGATTTACATTATGGCAATATTAAATTTAGAAGAATTAAAGAAACAAATAAAAGATGGTACTTTTACAGGTTTAGAATCATTAGAGAATGAATTTAAATCAATGTTAAAAGAAGTTTTACAAGAAACTGCACAAGAAGAATTAACTTCACACTTAGGTTATGAAAAGAACCAAATCTCAAAAAACACAAACTCAAGAAATGGTTATAACAAAAAGAAACTCAATTCCAAATATGGTCAAGTTGATTTAGAAATCCCAAGAGACAGAGATTCTAGTTTTGAACCACAACTAATAAAAAAAAGAGAAACAATTCTTGAAGGAACTCTCAATTTAATAATATCACTTTATGCCAAAGGCATGAGTGTAAGGGATATTCAATTACATCTTGATGATTTATATGGATATGAACTTTCAGCAGAAACAATATCTAATATGACTAATAAAGTATTAGAACTTGCAAAAGATTGGCAAAATAGAGCTTTAGACCAAATGTATCCAATCATTTTTATGGATGCAACTATTCTTAAAATAAGAATAGATAGAGTTGTTAAAAATGTAGCTGCTTATATTATGCTAGGAATTACAGCAGAAGGTAGTAAAGAAATAATAGGAATTTGGATTGGTAATAATGAAACTAGTAAATATTGGCTCTTCTTACTTAATGAAATTAAGAACAGAGGAGTTGAAGATGTTCTTATCTTTGCCATAGATGGTCTAAATGGTTTTAATGAAGCGATACAAGCCAATTATCTTAAAGCAGAGATACAGTGATGTATCGTGCATCAAATTAGAAGCTCATTAAAGTTTGTTTCTTAAAAAAGACAGAAAAGCAATTGCAAATGATTTAAAATCAGTTTATACTGCTATTTCAGAAGAACATGCCTTAGAAAACCTAAATGAATTTCACGATATTTGGGGAGAAAAATACCCTCATATCAAGCAATCTTGGCTAAATCATTGGGATGAATTAGCTACTTTTTATAAATATCCAGAAGCTATTAAAAAGCTAATTTATACAACAAATCCAATAGAATCACTTAATTCAACAATTAAAAGAAAGACAAAATCAAAAGGATCTTTCCCAACAGTAGATTCAGCTTTTAAAGTAATGTATTTATCAACTAAAGAGGTTCAAAATAAATGGAAAAGGTCAAGAGTTAGAAATTGGTCAGAGATTTATCCTCAACTATGTATATTTTTCAGCGAAATTATGGAAAAATATACAAAGTAGTTAGAGGATAATTGGTTGGTTTACACAGATGAGTTTACACTCTCGAAATTTTCAAATAAATCTAGCCTAAAATATATTATTTAAATTACACACAAGGGTAATACCCTTGCATATTTTTATCTTTTTACTTTACGGTGTAAATGTAAAAGTTAATGTTGTTGAGCCTAATATATTCTTACTACCATTTTCACCATAAGTACTTTCAAAGGCTACTGTATTTTGAGTACTAGTGTTATTTTCAAGTATTTCAATATTTAGCGCATATATTTTGATTTGGTATGTGTGTGTACTAGATGGTGGCCATGGTCCTACATATTGATTGGCAGGTTCTGTAATTCCTTCTGCTGTATTTTGTATTATATCTGAGCTTCCACTTTCATAATTTGCACTCCAACCCTCTTTAAATGATGTTATACTTTTAGGGATATTAAATACATTCCAATGTATAAAGTTATTTGCTGTTGTATCATCCATAATAATGGCATAACTTTTCGTACCAGCTGGTGCTGCTCCCCATTTAAGTTGTGGAGATATATTTTTTCTATTACTATCATTATTTAAGGCATCAAATGAATATTTCTTATCTAAAGCTCCACCTTCTTTTACACTATCACTAAGAAGTGTAAAGACATCAACAATTTTTAAGTTAAGATCTTTACTTGTTTCATTTCCTGCTTCATCTTTTACTTTTGCAGTAATTTTATGTTCTATGTTTTTTACATAAATCTCTAATTCTGAGAAAGTAAAAGATGTTTTATCAGGTTCACCTGTTGTAAACATCGTTATTTGGGAAATTTTCTTAGATGTATCTGAGAAAACTTCATATGTAAAATCTTTTTCAGTAATCGTACCTTTTTTAAAAGTAGTTATTGCCTTACCATCAGTACCAAGAAATCTATAGCTTACTTTTTCCATTTCTCTATTATGATCCCAACGAACAAAATGAGAATCAATCCAAACCCTTAAACTATTTATTATTTTTGCTTCCTTAAAACGTATTATTAAAAAAGTTGCTTGATTAGTGTTTTGCTCTACCGAAAATGCAGTGGGGTAACTATATTCTTTATTTCCATCAAATAAGTTAGTGAAGGTATTCCTTGTCGCAGAAGCACCCGCAAATATTATATTATTACTATCCATTTTAGATACTAGTTTTAATTCTATATTTTCTTTTTTCCAATCATCTGTAAGAACTGTTGCAGTTCCAAGAACTTCTTTCCCAATACTTAAATGTACCTTTTGTTCATTTTCTGCATCAGTTGTTCCTATTAAAGTTAAGTTTAAAGCTTCATTTTTACCAATTAATTGATTATCTTTGTGTGAAGTAAAGATTAGTGTTGGAGGAGTTATATCATACTTGATAGTTACAGTAACAGAGTTATTTTCATTACCATAGGTATCTTTTATAGCACCGTTTGCAAAAGTTATAACTATATCGCCTTCTTTTGTAGTACTACTAATTACAAAACTAATTGTATATGCATTACCACTCGACGTAACTTCAGTATTAGTAGTGACACCATTATTTGCAGTTATTTTAGCAACATTTAGTGTTTCCATCTGCTTATTTGCTGTAACTGTTATCGTAAAATTACTATTAACTACATTTTTATTAGTGAAAGTAAGAACTGGTGTTATTGCATCTACTTTATGATTTTCATTATCCTCTAGCGTATTATAGTTATTATCTGTATTTATACCATTAGTAGTTTTAATAGTAGCACCATTTAATGTAATCTCAGATTTTGGTACGCTAATACCGTTTATATCATTATCACCTTCTTTAACTTTATAAGTAAATATTATATCTGATCCAGAAAATGACTTGAAATAAGCCAACTTGTCTGCGTTACCTACTTTAATAACGATTGATGGTTTTTTATTTTCATCAAGGACTACTTCTATCTCTTTTGTAAATTCAACAGTTATATTTATATCTGCATCTTTTTTATAAGTATTCTTAATAGTAGCTGTTGATGTAATCTTTAAATCTTTAATCGTTACTGTAGCTGTTGTTATTTTATGCGAAGCATTATTAGTAATAGCTTCAAAAGTAAAATCTTTTACTTTATTACCTACAGTGTCAATAATCGTTCCTGTAAGATTATGTACACTAATACCATCTATGTCTTCATCTCCTTTTTCTACTTTATATTTAAAGATAAGTTTATTTGTGCCGGTTGAAATTTGCTCTTGAGTAAAACTTTCTGCTGATAAAGTTCTGTCGTTCGTAATATTTATTATTATTTTAGCATCTGTTGAAGTGATATTTTCACTAAAGCTTGCTTCTATAATAATGGTATTCCCAATTCCATAGGTATTATTATCTCCTGCATTTGAAGTAATAGCTACTCCTGTTAGAGTGGGTACTTTTGCATCTACTTTATGATTTTCATTATCCTCTAGCGTATTATAGTTATTATCTGTATTTATACCATTAGTAGTTTTAATAGTAGCACCATTTAATGTAATCTCAGATTTTGGTACGCTAATACCGTTTATATCATTATCACCTTCTTTAACTTTATAAGTAAATATTATATCTGATCCAGAAAATGACTTGAAATAAGCCAACTTGTCTGCGTTACCTACTTTAATAACGATTGATGGTTTTTTATTTTCATCAAGGACTACTTCTATCTCTTTTGTAAATTCAACAGTTATATTTATATCTGCATCTTTTTTATAAGTATTCTTAATAGTAGCTGTTGATGTAATCTTTAAATCTTTAATCGTTACTGTAGCTGTTGTTATTTTATGCGAAGCATTATTAGTAATAGCTTCAAAAGTAAAATCTTTTACTTTATTACCTACAGTGTCAATAATCGTTCCTGTAAGATTATGTACACTAATACCATCTATGTCTTCATCTCCTTTTTCTACTTTATATTTAAAGATAAGTTTATTTGTGCCGGTTGAAATTTGCTCTTGAGTAAAACTTTCTGCTGATAAAGTTCTGTCGTTCGTAATATTTATTATTATTTTAGCATCTGTTGAAGTGATATTTTCACTAAAGCTTGCTTCTATAATAATGGTATTCCCAATTCCATAGGTATTATTATCTCCTGCATTTGAAGTAATAGCTACTCCTGTTAGAGTGGGTACTTTTGCATCTACTTTATGATTTTCATTATCCTCTAGCGTATTATAGTTATTATCTGTATTTATACCATTAGTAGTTTTAATAGTAGCACCATTTAATGTAATCTCAGATTTTGGTACGCTAATACCGTTTATATCATTATCACCTTCTTTAACTTTATAAGTAAATATTATATCTGATCCAGAAAATGACTTGAAATAAGCCAACTTGTCTGCGTTACCTACTTTAATAACGATTGATGGTTTTTTATTTTCATCAAGGACTACTTCTATCTCTTTTGTAAATTCAACAGTTATATTTATATCTGCATCTTTTTTATAAGTATTCTTAATAGTAGCTGTTGATGTAATCTTTAAATCTTTAATCGTTACTGTAGCTGTTGTTATTTTATGCGAAGCATTATTAGTAATAGCTTCAAAAGTAAAATCTTTTACTTTATTACCTACAGTGTCAATAATCGTTCCTGTAAGATTATGTACACTAATACCATCTATGTCTTCATCTCCTTTTTCTACTTTATATTTAAAGATAAGTTTATTTGTGCCGGTTGAAATTTGCTCTTGAGTAAAACTTTCTGCTGATAAAGTTCTGTCGTTCGTAATATTTATTATTATTTTAGCATCTGTTGAAGTGATATTTTCACTAAAGCTTGCTTCTATAATAATGGTATTCCCAATTCCATAGGTATTATTATCTCCTGCATTTGAAGTAATAGCTACTCCTGTTAGAGTGGGTACTTTTGCATCTACTTTATGATTTTCATTATCCTCTAGCGTATTATAGTTATTATCTGTATTTATACCATTAGTAGTTTTAATAGTAGCACCATTTAATGTAATCTCAGATTTTGGTACGCTAATACCGTTTATATCATTATCACCTTCTTTAACTTTATAAGTAAATATTATATCTGATCCAGAAAATGACTTGAAATAAGCCAACTTGTCTGCGTTACCTACTTTAATAACGATTGATGGTTTTTTATTTTCATCAAGGACTACTTCTATCTCTTTTGTAAATTCAACAGTTATATTTATATCTGCATCTTTTTTATAAGTATTCTTAATAGTAGCTGTTGATGTAATCTTTAAATCTTTAATCGTTACTGTAGCTGTTGTTATTTTATGCGAAGCATTATTAGTAATAGCTTCAAAAGTAAAATCTTTTACTTTATTACCTACAGTGTCAATAATCGTTCCTGTAAGATTATGTACACTAATACCATCTATGTCTTCATCTCCTTTTTCTACTTTATATTTAAAGATAAGTTTATTTGTGCCGGTTGAAATTTGCTCTTGAGTAAAACTTTCTGCTGATAAAGTTCTGTCGTTCGTAATATTTATTATTATTTTAGCATCTGTTGAAGTGATATTTTCACTAAAGCTTGCTTCTATAATAATGGTATTCCCAATTCCATAGGTATTATTATCTCCTGCATTTGAAGTAATAGCTACTCCTGTTAGAGTGGGTACTTTTGCATCTACTTTATGATTTTCATTATCCTCTAGCGTATTATAGTTATTATCTGTATTTATACCATTAGTAGTTTTAATAGTAGCACCATTTAATGTAATCTCAGATTTTGGTACGCTAATACCGTTTATATCATTATCACCTTCTTTAACTTTATAAGTAAATATTATATCTGATCCAGAAAATGACTTGAAATAAGCCAACTTGTCTGCGTTACCTACTTTAATAACGATTGATGGTTTTTTATTTTCATCAAGGACTACTTCTATCTCTTTTGTAAATTCAACAGTTATATTTATATCTGCATCTTTTTTATAAGTATTCTTAATAGTAGCTGTTGATGTAATCTTTAAATCTTTAATCGTTACTGTAGCTGTTGTTATTTTATGCGAAGCATTATTAGTAATAGCTTCAAAAGTAAAATCTTTTACTTTATTACCTACAGTGTCAATAATCGTTCCTGTAAGATTATGTACACTAATACCATCTATGTCTTCATCTCCTTTTTCTACTTTATATTTAAAGATAAGTTTATTTGTGCCGGTTGAAATTTGCTCTTGAGTAAAACTTTCTGCTGATAAAGTTCTGTCGTTCGTAATATTTATTATTATTTTAGCATCTGTTGAAGTGATATTTTCACTAAAGCTTGCTTCTATAATAATGGTATTCCCAATTCCATAGGTATTATTATCTCCTGCATTTGAAGTAATAGCTACTCCTGTTAGAGTGGGTACTTTTGCATCTACTTTATGATTTTCATTATCCTCTAGCGTATTATAGTTATTATCTGTATTTATACCATTAGTAGTTTTAATAGTAGCACCATTTAATGTAATCTCAGATTTTGGTACGCTAATACCGTTTATATCATTATCACCTTCTTTAACTTTATAAGTAAATATTATATCTGATCCAGAAAATGACTTGAAATAAGCCAACTTGTCTGCGTTACCTACTTTAATAACGATTGATGGTTTTTTATTTTCATCAAGGACTACTTCTATCTCTTTTGTAAATTCAACAGTTATATTTATATCTGCATCTTTTTTATAAGTATTCTTAATAGTAGCTGTTGATGTAATCTTTAAATCTTTAATCGTTACTGTAGCTGTTGTTATTTTATGCGAAGCATTATTAGTAATAGCTTCAAAAGTAAAATCTTTTACTTTATTACCTACAGTGTCAATAATCGTTCCTGTAAGATTATGTACACTAATACCATCTATGTCTTCATCTCCTTTTTCTACTTTATATTTAAAGATAAGTTTATTTGTGCCGGTTGAAATTTGCTCTTGAGTAAAACTTTCTGCTGATAAAGTTCTGTCGTTCGTAATATTTATTATTATTTTAGCATCTGTTGAAGTGATATTTTCACTAAAGCTTGCTTCTATAATAATGGTATTCCCAATTCCATAGGTATTATTATCTCCTGCATTTGAAGTAATAGCTACTCCTGTTAGAGTGGGTACTTTTGCATCTACTTTATGATTTTCATTATCCTCTAGCGTATTATAGTTATTATCTGTATTTATACCATTAGTAGTTTTAATAGTAGCACCATTTAATGTAATCTCAGATTTTGGTACGCTAATACCGTTTATATCATTATCACCTTCTTTAACTTTATAAGTAAATATTATATCTGATCCAGAAAATGACTTGAAATAAGCCAACTTGTCTGCGTTACCTACTTTAATAACGATTGATGGTTTTTTATTTTCATCAAGGACTACTTCTATCTCTTTTGTAAATTCAACAGTTATATTTATATCTGCATCTTTTTTATAAGTATTCTTAATAGTAGCTGTTGATGTAATCTTTAAATCTTTAATCGTTACTGTAGCTGTTGTTATTTTATGCGAAGCATTATTAGTAATAGCTTCAAAAGTAAAATCTTTTACTTTATTACCTACAGTGTCAATAATCGTTCCTGTAAGATTATGTACACTAATACCATCTATGTCTTCATCTCCTTTTTCTACTTTATATTTAAAGATAAGTTTATTTGTGCCGGTTGAAATTTGCTCTTGAGTAAAACTTTCTGCTGATAAAGTTCTGTCGTTCGTAATATTTATTATTATTTTAGCATCTGTTGAAGTGATATTTTCACTAAAGCTTGCTTCTATAATAATGGTATTCCCAATTCCATAGGTATTATTATCTCCTGCATTTGAAGTAATAGCTACTCCTGTTAGAGTGGGTACTTTTGCATCTACTTTATGATTTTCATTATCCTCTAGCGTATTATAGTTATTATCTGTATTTATACCATTAGTAGTTTTAATAGTAGCACCATTTAATGTAATCTCAGATTTTGGTACGCTAATACCGTTTATATCATTATCACCTTCTTTAACTTTATAAGTAAATATTATATCTGATCCAGAAAATGACTTGAAATAAGCCAACTTGTCTGCGTTACCTACTTTAATAACGATTGATGGTTTTTTATTTTCATCAAGGACTACTTCTATCTCTTTTGTAAATTCAACAGTTATATTTATATCTGCATCTTTTTTATAAGTATTCTTAATAGTAGCTGTTGATGTAATCTTTAAATCTTTAATCGTTACTGTAGCTGTTGTTATTTTATGCGAAGCATTATTAGTAATAGCTTCAAAAGTAAAATCTTTTACTTTATTACCTACAGTGTCAATAATCGTTCCTGTAAGATTATGTACACTAATACCATCTATGTCTTCATCTCCTTTTTCTACTTTATATTTAAAGATAAGTTTATTTGTGCCGGTTGAAATTTGCTCTTGAGTAAAACTTTCTGCTGATAAAGTTCTGTCGTTCGTAATATTTATTATTATTTTAGCATCTGTTGAAGTGATATTTTCACTAAAGCTTGCTTCTATAATAATGGTATTCCCAATTCCATAGGTATTATTATCTCCTGCATTTGAAGTAATAGCTACTCCTGTTAGAGTGGGTACTTTTGCATCTACTTTATGATTTTCATTATCCTCTAGCGTATTATAGTTATTATCTGTATTTATACCATTAGTAGTTTTAATAGTAGCACCATTTAATGTAATCTCAGATTTTGGTACGCTAATACCGTTTATATCATTATCACCTTCTTTAACTTTATAAGTAAATATTATATCTGATCCAGAAAATGACTTGAAATAAGCCAACTTGTCTGCGTTACCTACTTTAATAACGATATGTGGTTTATCTTTATCATCATTAAGGACTACTTCTATCTCTTTTGTAAATTCAACAGTTATATTTATATCTGCATCTTTTTTATAAGTATTCTTAATAGAAGCTGTTGGTGTAATCTTTAAATCTTTAATCGTTACTGTAGCTGTTGTTATTTTATGCGAAGCATTATTAGTAATAGCTTCAAAAGTAAAATCTTTTACTTTATTACCTACAGTGTCAATAATCGTTCCTGTAAGATTATGTACACTAATACCATCTATGTCTTCATCTCCTTTTTCTACTTTATATTTAAAGATAAGTTTATTTGTGCCGGTTGAAATTTGCTCTTGAGTAAAACTTTCTGCTGATAAAGTTCTGTCGTTCGTAATATTTATTATTATTTTAGCATCTGTTGAAGTGATATTTTCACTAAAGCTTGCTTCTATAATAATGGTATTCCCAATTCCATAGGTATTATTATCTCCTGCATTTGAAGTAATAGCTACTCCTGTTAGAGTGGGTACTTTTGCATCTACTTTATGATTTTCATTATCCTCTAGCGTATTATAGTTATTATCTGTATTTATACCATTAGTAGTTTTAATAGTAGCACCATTTAATGTAATCTCAGATTTTGGTACGCTAATACCGTTTATATCATTATCACCTTCTTTAACTTTATAAGTAAATATTATATCTGATCCAGAAAATGACTTGAAATAAGCCAACTTGTCTGCGTTACCTACTTTAATAACGATTGATGGTTTTTTATTTTCATCAAGGACTACTTCTATCTCTTTTGTAAATTCAACAGTTATATTTATATCTGCATCTTTTTTATAAGTATTCTTAATAGTAGCTGTTGATGTAATCTTTAAATCTTTAATCGTTACTGTAGCTGTTGTTGTACTGCTTAATAGAACCTCTGTTTTACCAATTAAAAGTATAACCTTTCTTGTTTCCTCGAACTTGTCACTATTTATAATGGTCACTGTGATTTTTGAGTCGTTGTTTATAAAAACAATATCTTTACCATTTTCATCTTTTGCCTCAAAAGTAGCAAATGATTTTTTATTTTTAAAGTGAACAAGTACTTTGGTGTCAATATCTTTAACGCTTAGAGTAAATTCTGTTTTTCCTTCTATTTTTTGATTGGTTTTGATTAGAGTTCCACTTATTGCTGGAGTTACGTCATATGTCTTTTGTTGATTTTCAATAGAAGTTATTACGTCAGTGTTGATACCTTTTTTGATAGTGTCATCTTCAAGAGCATCTTTTATCTTCGTATTAGAGTCTTCACTTAATACACTATTGTCTTTAATATCATTATAAAATTTTTCAATTTTTTCTTTTACATTTGAAACATCACTCTTTGACAATTTAGCAAATACAGCTAGAAAAATACCATATTCCCCTGCATCTCCATCATTTAGTTCAATTTTGTCTTTACCTAAGATTTTAGGTTTAACTTTTGTAGGATTAAAACTACTTCCTGTTAAAATTCTTGCTATATTTATATTAACATCTGTAATTATACTTTGTTTCTTTGCAAGTTTAATGATATCTTCGTACATATCTTCTAACTCTTGTGCAGCTATATCAGTCACAGGCGTAATATTTACCGTTTTAACTTTTTCATCATCAGATATCACAGAGATAGCTTCTAGGATTAACTTTGTTGTATCTTGTTCTTCACCTGAAATTTCATCAATATAACTACCACCTTTTGCAGTAATTTTAATAGCTCCTGTGTATGTGCCAATATCTAAAGAGTAATCTCCTTTAGCATCTGTTTGAGCGGTATTTAATAATTTATTAGTATCTAGTCTAAATGCTCTTACTTCTGCTTTATATATAGGTCCTTTTGCAACATTTCCATGTAACATAATAGATGATGAGCTAGTGTCATCAGCTTTATCAAAGAAGCTACTTTCACCACACCCTGTGCTTATTATGGTTATTATTGCAAATAATAATCCTGTAAATATTTTTTTGTAATTCATGACTATACCCTTTAATTTTAAAAGTATATTTAAAATTTATTATATTTTATTAAATAATATATATTAATATTCTTTTAAAAGTTATTTAGAAATTTAAATACAATCAAATAGCTAATTCTTAAATCTAAGCATTTTTAGTTAAAGAAATGCTTATTAATTTTTTTACAATTCACAGTTAATTACATCATTAAATGATCTTCTTTTCCTTGTGAATAATTAATTTCATATCACCTAAGAAAGCGTATTATTTTGATTATATAAACTCACCTATTTAGGAAGCTATGGAAGTATTTTATCTCTTACCATCCATATTAGGAGGCTGTGAGCATAAATCAAAAATTAAGATTAAGGATGTGTTATATTTTTTGTAGGAATTGATATTGCTAAAGCTTTTAGTGTTTGTAGCACATCCTTAATCTTAATTTAGATGTAATTAACAGTAAGTTGTAAAAAAACTCAAACAAATAATTTAATACTATAAATTGGCATATTATTTAAAACAGCCAATACCATTTTACTTGTTTACGATGAAATCAATTTCATCTTCAAAATACTATTTTCATAGTACTTTGAAGATGAAACTTTAAGAGTATAATAGCAAAAATCTTATTATGCATTGACTTAAATCAATTTTATATAAATATTGAGCCACTTGCAAATTCAATAATACTCAATAGCTAATTTTTTATTTTCATCACTTTTAGTTTTAAAAAAATGATTATTTATTTTTCTTTGCGTAGTTTACACTAAATTTAGTAAATTTCTTAAAAAATCATATTTTTTCTCCATACTTTATGGTTTTGACTATAAAATTGAAGATTTTTCTATTATTTTTAATAAAAGTGACTTAATTAAAAATATGGGTGCATAATCTCCTATTTTTTTTTATAGTTTACAAGATAATAATCCACTAAATTCAACTTCAAACTTTTACTCAAACCACGATGCAAACTAATCATATTTTTCATATGTGAGAATACTCCACCTTCGAGTGCATTTGTTGTATTTGATATTGTTAAATTCTTATGATTTTTATAGGTAAAAAGATAAGGAAGGTTAGTTCTTAAACTTCTATATGCAGCTCGAATTCTTGGATGAGTATAATGAAGTTTACCAGTGGTCTTTGAGATTGTTTTTTCATCTAAAAATACTTGATATTCATCATACCAATCATCTAACTTTTGAGTTAAATTCTTTTGAGTAGTATGAGTTAATCTTGATACAATTTTCTTTAAATCTTTACTAGCCTCAAGTTTAGATTTCATAGTGATATATCTTTGTACAATCTTCTTTTGATGGAAGTGGCACATTTGTATTGGAATGTTATTAAAGGCTTTAGATAAGCCTCTCTTTCCATCGAGAGTAGTACTTGTGATTGTGTATCCTAAATTAAACAGCTCTTCTTTTAAATATCTATAGTCTTGAACTAGTTCACTTTGAATATGCTTCCAAATTAGTATCTCTTTTGTCTCAACATCCTTGAAAACTAAAGTACCAAGTTTATCTTTTCTTTTTCCATAAAAAGTTGCATCACATACTAAATTAACTGCTCTGGGATGATGCACTTTATAATCAACAATATACTCATCTCTTTGCTTCATTATCCATGGAATAGATCTGTCATATTTAGCTGCAAGTTGTTTGAGGGTTTGTCGATGTAAAAAGTACACTTCAAAGATAATCTTATGGAGTTGTTCTGGTCTTCTGTTAGAGCTAAATGAAGTTTTACAGTCTTTACAAAAGTACCTTTTAATACCTCTTCTTGAACCTCTGTTTTGAGTGTTATCAGATTGACAATTTATACATATTTTAGAGCTTTTTTACAATCATTTGTAAATAAACCTTTGTTTACTCCCAATATACCATAGTTTAAACGATGTTTTATGCACCCATTTTTTTAATTAAGTCTAAAAGTATAGTATTTATAGGAAGTTCAAGTAGTTTTTTTATCTCTTCTTCCCAAGTAGATATTTTTACTACCTAATTTAGTTTGTAAATTATTCTTTGAGAGAATTTATGAATTTATGAATTTTTTAACAGTAAAGGTATCTTTAAGAATTTATAAATTAATTTGAGATAAATAAGGTTATGTAAATATTTCTATTTATGATATAGCAAAACTTCATGTTCTTAGTGCTGTTGATTTTGCATTAAAATAAAAATATTGTTTATACTTTGGATTTGCTATACTTCTAAAAAAAATAATTGGAGATTTATGGATTTTAATAAATTAGAAAATAGTATAAAAGAAGAATTATATTCTGAAATTACTCAATTTGCAAATAGTATTGGAGGATCTAATGCTTTTCTTACTATGATTGAAGAGATACGTGCAGCAAAACCAAATCCTTTATTAAATAAAAGTGGAACATTTCATACTACAAAAGTAAAAATCTCTATTAGTAAGTCTATGTTTAAAGATACTTTTTCAACTCTTTTTGATGCTATTAGAAGAGAAGAAAGAAGTGGAGATATGCTTAATGGTATTGCTCCTAAAGAGTATAAAGTTACTATGAATATGATGAGAACATTAGGAAATGTTAATTTATTTGTTGAACCTAAAAAAGAAGGCTTAGGTGAGGGTTTTGAATTTACTATTTTAGATATCACTGAAGATAAGAAAACAAAAATTACATTTATTTTTAAAGTTATATTTTTCTATCATTTGGATGAAGCTAAAAAAGCATTAGCATTTAAGAAGTAACCTACTCTTATTTAATCAGCTATGAGACTTATATTTTCTAAAAAACTTAGTTCCATAAAAAGAACATTGTTTATTGTCTTTTGTAAAAGGTTCGCTTCTAGCATTAGTATAAAAAAATATTTATATTTTATCATTAAAATTTATAAAAAAAATTGTCTTATGAGAAGAAAATCTATAAAATACTTTTTATTAAAAATTTTAGATATAATTTTAAAAAAAATAGGATGAAAATTGATAAGAGATCATAGAGAACGAGATGATATAAACCCTGGATTAAAAGTGAAAATTGTTTTAAAAAAAGATCAAAGAAGTGGAAAACTTACAATTGGAGTAGTTAAAAAACTTTTAACAAGCTCAAAATACCATCCACGAGGTATAAAAGTAATGTTTGAAGATGGACAAGTAGGGCGAGTTCAAGAGTTTTTATAATGATTTTCGACTTAATTAAAAAAATGGGTGCTTACTTTTTTACTTTTTCTTATAATTGACTAAATAATAATCTACCAAATGCAGCTTCAAACCTTTATTCAATCCTCGATGTAAACTAATCATATTTTTCATGTGTGAAAATACTCCACCTTCAAGTGCATTTGTAGTATTTGAAATAGATAATTTTCTGTAGTTTTTATATGTAAAGAGATAGGGTAAATTTGTTCTCAAACTTCTGTATGCTGCCCTGATTCTTGAATGAGTATAATGTAGATCTCCAGTAGTTGCAGATACACTTTTTTCTTCTAAAAAATCTTTGTAAAATTTGTACCATTCCTCAAGCTTTTCTTTGAAGTTCTTTTCTGTAGTTTAAGTAAGCCTTGAAACTATTTTCTTAAGATTTTTACTGGCTTCAAGTTTTATAAATCAAAAGCTAAAGCTTGTGTGGTCTCATTGTAACTGATGTTACGATAATCTAAATATCATAATTTACAGTAAATGTTACAGAATTATCCACACTTTAATTCTCTAACTTTTTGATAAGCAACCTTTAGAGCTTCAATATATATTTTTTCTTTAATTGCAAAGTGATTCATTTTATAGTTCAAACGAAGTTTTTCTAGCTTGATAAATGCACCTATAGTTAAGTTAATATGATTTCTTTGTGATAATTCAACCTTAGTTGGCGAATGTTCTATCTTTAAATTTTGTTTTAATGACTTGTGGTATTCCTCTATTTTCCACCGTTTTTGATAGATTCCAAGTGTCTGTTGAAAGGATAAGTCTATATCATTAGTCATAAGATACAGATACATAGGTTCACCATCGTTGCCGTTTTTGACAATTTGCTTACCAATATTCAAAGGTGTATTGCAACCTTTTAAATATATAAGTCGACTACTACAAGCTCCCATATCTATGCTGTCAATATTAACATATCTTCTTTTATTTCTGTCTTTATAGAGTTAGTGCTGCTTTACGATTCTTTTTTACTGGTGCTACAAATTGCTTTTTTAAAGCACTATGCTATAAACTCTATATTATCTGATGTTGTAAACCATTTATCCATTAAAATATATTTATATTTTACTTCATTATTAAAATATAAAATTGGGAGTTTATCTTTCATTATTTCATTTTTAGTAAACATAGATTTTTTTATAAACTTTTGATATTCTTCGCTCCATTTATCTTCAGTTTTAGTGATAATCTCATATCCTAAAGATATTGATATACCACTATTATCTGTATAATGAAAGTTTAACATCATGATACCCTTAACACTTTTCCCACTTACATGGTCATAGTTGCCAACATACAGTATTATTTACTTTTGTATGTGGTTTATGAAGTAATGAATCATCTATAATTATACATCCATTATCTTCATTTTCATAAT
This sequence comes from Halarcobacter sp., assembly GCA_965243765.1. GTDB lineage: Bacteria > Campylobacterota > Campylobacteria > Campylobacterales > Arcobacteraceae > Halarcobacter. The sequence continues at coordinate 34,654 of CBDEWB010000017.1, read as the reverse complement.
CTCTTAAAAATGATTTTATTGTTTTCCATAATTTAGTCTCATCATCAAAGCTATCATCAAGTAATAGATTTTTTGTAAATACATCATGGCTTTCCCCAGTAAGTTTAGCTAATTTTGTCATCTCTATTTTCTAAAATGAACTTAACGCATAATCTTGATAATATTCTTGTAAACAACTCATAAAATTCCTTAGTATTAAGAGTATATATTATATCTAAATAGTGGTTTCAAAGTGCTTGTAAATACGATAAACAAAGGGTTTATTGGTAATTCATAAAGTATATTTTTGTAGGTTTTAAGGATCATATTAGCAAGTTAAATATAATAATTTTAATCAATATTGTAACAATTCTATTAAATCTTAAAATTTAGATTATCGTAACATCAGATTGTAATATACCGCTGTACAATCTTTTTTTGATGGAAGTGACACATTTGTATGAGAATGTCTTTAAAAGCTTTATATAAGCCTCTTTTACCATCCAAAGTTGCACTTTTAATTATATAGCCTAAGGCAATAAGCTCTTCTTTTAAATATTTGTAGTCTTTAACTATTTCACTTTCAATATGCTTCCAGATAAGAATCTCTTTAGTCTCATTATCTTTAAAAACTAAAGTGCCTGATTTGTCTTTTCTCTTTCCATAGAAAGTAGCATCACAAATTAAATTTACTGCTCTTGGTTTATGTACTTTAGTATCAACAATATATTCATCTCTTTTCTTCATAATCCAAGGAATTGATTTGTTATATTTAGTTGCTAATTGTTTTAAAGTTTGACGATGTAAAAAGTACTCTTCAAAGATTATTTTTTCTAAGTGTTTAGGTCTTCTTGTAGAAGAAAAAGATACTCTACAATTTTTGCAAAAATATCTCTTAATTCCTCTTCTCATACCTTTGGAAATAACATTTTTAGACTTGCAATTTATACATATTTTAGTGCTTTTTTACAGCCATTTGTAAATAAACCTTTGTTTACTCCCAATAATAACATAGTTGAAGAAGATTTTCAAGCACCCGTTTTTTTAATTAAGTCGTTTTTGTAAGTTTTTAGGTTTTCTTTTTGAACTAAACCAATTATCACATTATAACAATAATATCTCTTAATTCCTCTTCTTGAACTTTTAGAAATAGTGTTTTTGGAATTGCATTTTGGAGAAATTTTAGAGCTTTTTGTAGCTATTTGTAAATAAACTTTTGTTTACTCTTAAGTATAGGGCACCTCCAACGCCATTAAGTTAAGGAATTAATTCATATTATTATAAGTCTAAAATATCAAACAGCACAAAGATAATTCATCAGAAAGCCTTATTTTATAGGCTTCTCAAGTAGTTTGTAACTACTATTTAGATATAATATATACTTATATTAGTAAGGTTAAATATGTTAAAAAAAACTGTCAAGTTTTAGCAGTTTTTAGAGATAAACCAAAAGATGTTGTATTTATAAATAAACATAAAATTGGTATAAATAGTTTCACAAGAAATAGAAAGTTAGGATTCGATAAAATTATGACTGTGATAATGAAAAAAAGTAGTAAATCTTTACAAAATAGTTTAAATGATATGCAATTAGATTTAGGTGATGATTATACAATCACTAATAGTGCATATACACAAGCAAGAGCTAAATTAAATTATACAGCATTTGAAGAATATGCAAATATGTCAGCAGAAGTTTTTTATAGTGATGGTGAGTATCAAACTTTTAAAGACTTTAGACTATTAGCTATAGATGGTTCAGTAACAACTTTGCCAAATAGTGAAGATGTAAAAAAAGAATTTAATCCCATGAAAGTAAGATGTCAAATTAAAGATTATGCAAAAGATGTGGTACAAGCAAGAGTATCATGTGTATTTGATGTCTTAAATAATATAGCAATAGATGCATCAATTACTAATAAAAATAAAAGTGATGATAATGATTTAGCAGCATATGATGAGAGAACTTTAGCTTACGGTCATTTAGAACATTGTGATGAAAATGATTTAACTACAATGGATAGAGGCTATATTGGCTTTGAACCATTTGCTAGAACATATAATAAAACAAATATATTGATTAGACTTAAAAAAAATATATTTACTAAAGCAAAATTCTTATTTGACAAACATAGTGAACAAAAAGATGTTGTTTTAGATATTACACCAAATAAACAAACTAAACAAAAAATGAAAGATTTAGGATTGCCAGCTAAATTAAAAATTAGATTTATACAAGGGAACCTCTAAAAACAACTTTCTAATTTGTTTAAATCATTTTTAACTTAATTTTTAAAATTTATCACACGCGAAACTTGATTTACTATAAAATTCTACTAAAAATTATAATGATCTTTGTGAGTTTTTGTAAAATCTCTATGATTTCATATATTTTTACATAACTTTCACTTTTTGCAATCTAACTAACTGTTCATATCTAAAGAGATTATATGTAAGATTTAAAAATCCTATAGATGACTTGATTCGTTTTATCCCAATGGACTTCATATGTAAGGCATCATTCATAGAGTTTGTCATAAATCCAAATATATGTTCTACTCTTGCTCTAATTTTAGATTTTATGTTATTTGAATCTTTTTGTTCATCTGTTAAAGGACTACCTCTGTAACCTTTTTCATGCACAAAGCTTTTGCAATTTTTATCTTCTAGAAATTCTTCTATCTCTTTACTCCTGTAAGCACTATCTGCATGAAGTTTATTATCTGTTTCATCAATGATATTTTTAATTTCAGTAGAATCATGAGGAGCAGCACTTGTAACACTATATTTAGTTATGAATTTAGTTTTTCCATCTGCGTTAATATGGTCTTTATATCCATAGTGTCGTTCACTTGATTTAGTCATCCAACTTGCATCAGTATCTTTTTGGCATAACTTGCTTCGTTTACCATTGTTATCTTTTCTGGCAAATTTTAAAGGTATAGCACCTTTTTTAATATCAGCATTATCTTCTTTAGAATTTCTTTGTCTAGGAACATCTACAAATGAAGCATCTATCATACTTCCCTCTTTTGCTATAATACCTTTATTTATAAGTTGTTTAGTAAATAGTTCAAATAATGTTAAAGATAAATTCTTATTTGATAGCTGTTCTTTGAAATGCCAAATAGTTTTTTCATCAGGTATTTTATCTCCAATTTTCAATTCTAAAAATTGTTTGAATGATGTTCTATCATTTATTTGAAATTCTGTTTGTTCATCACTTAAATTATAGTATTTTTGTAATATTAAAATTTTAAACATCATTATCTTATCGTATGATGGCCTACCACCAGCACCTTTAGGTTCTACGTATAAAGCCTTCTCTATTGGTTCTCTAAACATATTCCAATCTACAACTTTATCTAATTTTGTTAGTGGTGGTTGATATTCTTTTATTTTTCTCTCATGAAATTCTAAATCAAATAATCCTTGCATTTATAAAGCCTTTTGAGTGATATTTAATATCTATTTTAACTAAATCTTGATTTTAAATTGCTTAGGTTGGGCAGTTTTTAGAGATGCCCATAAGTCTATTTTCTTATGCATATATACACTGTTTCTTTCCATACATTAAGTGTAAATGATATATTTGCAACTGATATACCTTTATATCTTAGCAACAATGCTTGATTTCTATGTAAACCTATTTTATATATACTCATATATTAGCCTTTATATAGTATATATTATACCTTTTTAATGGTTTTAAGATGGTTATTTTTAGTTGATTTTAGGGTAAATTTGCTAGAATATTTTATATAACTTGGGATTGAGTTCTTTCACAGTCTCAGTGAGACTGTGAAAGAACTCAACCTCAATTTAGGGCACCTCCAACGCCATTAAGTTAAGCTTTTTATCATTATAAACCCTTTGTATAAGCTGTTTAGTTACCAACATTTTTCTTTTTTCTTTTTAAAAAATTTATCGAATTTGTAGCTATTGTAGATTTTTGAGCATCTTTATCCAGTCTAGGTTTTGATTTTCTATCAGGTCTAATCACTATTGTATTTGTTAAAAATAACTTCTCTAATTGCTCAAGTACTTCATCGTGTGGAGCATCTGAATAAAATAGATCAAATGCTTTATATTTAATAGCATTAAATGATATTGCTTTATTTACTTTTTGTATATATTTATTATCTTTGGTTTTTTCTTTTAATTCTTCATTTGTATCGTATGTCACTGATGATTCATAGTTTGTCAAAAATATAGTGGCATAAAAATCTTGTTTAACGGCAAGTGCTGTTAATCCTGTAAAGTTTTCCAAATATAGTCTATTTTTTAATACATCGTAATATGTCTCTATTCCCCACCTTTTAGCATATAACTCTTTAAAATCTGTTGTTTGGAGTTTCTTATTATCTAGTACATTAGCAGCTAGTACTTCAACTTCACCAGTATCTAAAATCACTTGTATAAATCTAATTTTTAATTTAGTTGGCAATCCTAAATCTTTCATTTTTTGTTTAGTTTGTTTATTTGGTGTAATATCTAAAACAACATCTTTTTGTTCACTATGTTTGTCAAATAAGAATTTTGCTTTAGTAAATATATTTTTTTTAAGTCTAATCAATATATTTGTTTTATTATATGTTCTAGCAAATGGTTCAAAGCCAATATAGCCTCTATCCATTGTAGTTAAATCATTTTCATCACAATGTTCTAAATGACCGTAAGCTAAAGTTCTCTCATCATATGCTGCTAAATCATTATCATCACTTTTATTTTTATTAGTAATTGATGCATCTATTGCTATATTATTTAAGACATCAAATACACATGATACTCTTGCTTGTACCACATCTTTTGCATAATCTTTAATTTGACATCTTACTTTCATGGGATTAAATTCTTTTTTTACATCTTCACTATTTGGCAAAGTTGTTACTGAACCATCTATAGCTAATAGTCTAAAGTCTTTAAAAGTTTGATACTCACCATCACTATAAAAAACTTCTGCTGACATATTTGCATATTCTTCAAATGCTGTATAATTTAATTTAGCTCTTGCTTGTGTATATGCACTATTAGTGATTGTATAATCATCACCTAAATCTAATTGCATATCATTTAAACTATTTTGTAAAGATTTACTACTTTTTTTCATTATCACAGTCATAATTTTATCGAATCCTAACTTTCTATTTCTTGTGAAACTATTTATACCAATTTTATGTTTATTTATAAATACAACATCTTTTGGTTTATCTCTAAAAACTGCTAAAACTTGACAGTTTTTTTTAACATATTTAACCTTACTAATATAAGTATATATTATATCTAAATAGTAGTTACAAACTACTTGAGAAGCCTATAAAATAAGGCTTTCTGATGAATTATCTTTGTGCTGTTTGATATTTTAGACTTATAATAATATGAATTAATTCCTTAACTTAATGGCGTTGGGGGGTCCTTAAAAGAATTATTAGATATTGATTAGTTGTTGTTACTTAGATTAAAAACTTGGGATTAAGTCACTTTGTATAAAGTCATTATATTTTCCAGAACGTACAACTGTCATTGCTTTTTCTATGTCATCTGTAAAATATCTGTCTTGCTCATAAAAACTCACTTCTTCTCTAATGATTTTTTTAGCAGCTTCTAAGTTTTTCGTAGATTTATGAGGCGCTCTAAAATCCATACCTTGAGCCGCCGCTAATAATTCAATACCTACAATACCAGCTGTATTCTCAGCCATATCGGCTAATCTTCTTCCTGCATACGCAGCCATTGAAACATGATCTTCTTGATTAGCAGATGTTGGAAGTGAATCCACACTAGAAGGATGGGCTAAACATTTATTCTCACTAGCTAAGGCTGCACACGTAACTTGGGCTATCATAAAACCAGAATTAATTCCTCCATTATTTACTAAAAATGCAGGTAATTGGCTTAAGTGTTTATCCACTAATAAAGACATTCTTCTCTCACTTAAAGCTCCAATTTCTGCTATTGCTAAAGCCAAGTTATCAGAAGCAAATGCAATAGGTTCAGCATGGAAATTTCCACCTGAAATAACATCTCCTTCATCTACAAAAATTAAAGGATTATCCGTTACCCCATTGGACTCTACTAATAAAGTATGGGCTGAGTTTCTAATTTGAGATAAACAAGCACCCATAACTTGAGGCTGACATCTAATAGAATAGGGATCTTGTACACGGTCACAATTAACATGTGTTAAAGAAATTTCACTTTCTTTTTCTAATAAATTGACATACATAGAAGCTGCATCAATTTGTGTTTGATGTCCTCTTATTTCATGCACACGTTTATCAAAAGGAGCACGACTTCCTAATACTGCTTCTGTTGTCATTGCTCCAGCTACTACAGCAGAAGCAAATAAATCTTCTGCATAAAATAAACCTTCAAGTGCAAAAGCAGTGGAGAGTTGTGTTCCATTTAGTAAAGCTAAACCTTCTTTTGCACCTAAAATAAGTGTAGACATACCTGCTTTTTCTAAACCAACTTTTGCTGGAAGTATTTCATTCTTATACCTAACATAACCATATCCTAATAAAATTGCTGCCATATGAGCTAGGGGTGCTAAATCTCCACTTGCTCCAACAGAACCTTTTTTAGGTACACAAGGATAAACTTCTTTATTAATTAAATCCATCAAAGCTTGAATTACTTTTAATCTTATTCCAGAAAAGCCAAGAGATAAAGAATTTATTTTTAATAAAATCATTAAACGCACAGATGCATTTGAAATATACTCACCAATTCCTGCACTGTGTGATAATACAATTCTTTCTTGCAAATCTTCTAAGTCTTCTTTTGCAATTTTTGTATTAGCTAAGAGTCCAAATCCCGTATTTACGCCATAAACAGTTTGGTCTTTTTCTACTATGTCCAAAATAGTCTTATTAGCTGCTTCTATTTTCGCTTGCGCACTTTTGTCTAAAGTAACAAAAGTTTGTTCATTTTTAACTCTTCTAAGGTCTTGAAGAGTTAACTTTCCTGGTACTAAATTTAATGTAAACATTCTTTCTCCTATTCTTTCATCATTGGTAAATCTAAATTTTGTTCTTTTGCTTTTTTGATGGCTAAATCATATCCTGCATCAACATGTCTCATAACACCAGTTGCTGGATCATTGGTTAAAACATTTTTTAATCTTTTTGCAGCATCTTCTGTTCCATCAGCAACAATTACAAGTCCTGCATGTTGAGAAAATCCCATTCCTACACCACCACCATGATGTAAAGACACCCAAGTTGCTCCTCCTGCTGTACTTAATAGTGCATTTAATAAAGGCCAATCAGAAACCACATCAGAACCATCTTTCATACCTTCTGTTTCTCTATTAGGGCTTGTTACTGAACCTGCATCTAAATGATCTCGACCAATTACAATAGGCGCTTTTAACTCGCCACTTTTAACCATTTCATTAAAAGCAAGCCCCGCTTTAGCACGATCCCCTGCACCTATCCAACAAATTCTTGCTGGAAGTCCTTGAAACTGAATCTTTTCTCTTGCCCCATCTAACCAAGTATGCAAACCAACATTATCAGGGAATAATTCTTTCATTTTTGCATCTGTTTTGTAAATATCTTCAGGATCACCTGAAAGTGCAACCCATCTAAAAGGCCCTGTACCTTCACAAAATAAATCTCTAATATATAAAGGAACAAAACCTTTAAAATCAAAAGCATTTTCTAAGCCTGCATCCAGTGCCATTTGTCTGATATTGTTTCCATAATCAAAAGTAGGAATTCCTTTTTCATGAAAACCTAACATTGCTTTTACTTGTATGCTCATTGAGTTTTTAGCTTCTTTTACTACTAAAGCAGGATCAGATATTCTTAGCTCTTTCGCTTTTTGCATAGACCAACCAAGAGGTAAATAACCATTTAAAGGATCATGCGCAGATGTTTGATCCGTAACTGCATCTGGTAAATAATCGCCTTTTAAAATAAGAGGAAAAATTTCAGCAGTATTACCTACTAATCCAACAGAAATAACTTTGTTTTCATTGGTGGCATCTTTTATTAATTTTAAGGCTTCTTCTAAACTTGTTGCTTTATAATCACAATAGCCTGTTTCGAGTCTTTTATCAATTCTTGTTTCGTCACATTCAACGGCTAACATACAAGCCCCTGCAAGTGTTGAAGCTAAAGGTTGTGCTCCACCCATTCCACCTAAACCACCTGTTAAAATCCATCTTTTTTCTAAACTACCATTAAAATGTTTTTTAGCCATAGACAAAAATGTTTCATAGGTACCTTGAACAATTCCTTGTGAGCCTATATAAATCCAAGACCCAGCTGTCATTTGCCCATACATCATTAGACCTTTTTTATCTAATTCATTAAAGGTATCCCATGTAGCTTTATATGGAACAATATTAGAGTTTGCAATTAAAACTCTGGGTGCATTTGTATGTGTTGTAAAAACACCTACTGGTTTTCCAGATTGCACAAGAAGGGTTTCATCATCTTCAAGTCGTTTTAATACTTCTACAATTTTATCAAAACATTCCCAGTTTCTAGCAGCTTTTCCAATGCCCCCATAAACTACTAAATCTTCAGGTCTCTCAGCTACTTCTGGATCTAAGTTGTTTTTTAACATTCTTAAAACTGCTTCGGTTTGCCAAGATTTGGTTTCAAGAGTAGTTCCTGTATTGGCTCTTATTACTCTTTTATTTTCCATAATATTTCCTTATTATTGTTCTGATTTAATATTATACATACAAAAAGGTTAATTGTCAATACAATTAACCTTTTTTCTTGAAAATCCTTAGCTTTATTTATAAAAATATATGAGCAACTCCAGATGCTATGATTAAAGATAAAACAGTTCTTTGAAACCAAACAATAATTATCTCTTTCATACTTAAAGGAATAGAAGTAGAAATAATACAAGGAATAGAAGCTGAGAAAAACAAGATAGATGAAATAGAAACAACACCTACAACATAACGTACAATCTCAACTGCTTCTTTTGAAGCAAGAGCTGGTAAAAACATTTCCGCAATTCCTAATGTAATGGCTTTTGCAGTAAGCAGTGGATCAGGCATTTTAGACTTAATTAAAAAAATGGGTGCATAAAACATCGTTTAAACTATGGTATATTGGGAGTAAACAAAGGTTTATTTACAAATGATTGTAAAAAAGCTCTAAAATATGTATAAATTGTCAATCTGATAACACTCAAAACAGAGGTTCAAGAAGAGGTATTAAAAGGTACTTTTGTAAAGACTGTAAAACTTCATTTAGCTCTAACAGAAGACCAGAACAACTCCATAAGATTATCTTTGAAGTGTACTTTTTACATCGACAAACCCTCAAACAACTTGCAGCTAAATATGACAGATCTATTCCATGGATAATGAAGCAAAGAGATGAGTATATTGTTGATTATAAAGTGCATCATCCCAGAGCAGTTAATTTAGTATGTGATGCAACTTTTTATGGAAAAAGAAAAGATAAACTTGGTACTTTAGTTTTCAAGGATGTTGAGACAAAAGAGATACTAATTTGGAAGCATATTCAAAGTGAACTAGTTCAAGACTATAGATATTTAAAAGAAGAGCTGTTTAATTTAGGATACACAATCACAAGTACTACTCTCGATGGAAAGAGAGGCTTATCTAAAGCCTTTAATAACATTCCAATACAAATGTGCCACTTCCATCAAAAGAAGATTGTACAAAGATATATCACTATGAAATCTAAACTTGAGGCTAGTAAAGATTTAAAGAAAATTGTATCAAGATTAACTCATACTACTCAAAAGAATTTAACTCAAAAGTTAGATGATTGGTATGATGAATATCAAGTATTTTTAGATGAAAAAACAATCTCAAAGACCACTGGTAAACTTCATTATACTCATCCAAGAATTCGAGCTGCATATAGAAGTTTAAGAACTAACCTTCCTTATCTTTTTACCTATAAAAATCATAAGAATTTAACAATATCAAATACAACAAATGCACTCGAAGGTGGAGTATTCTCACATATGAAAAATATGATTAGTTTGCATCGTGGTTTGAGTAAAAGTTTGAAGTTGAATTTAGTGGATTATTATCTTGTAAACTATAAAAAAATAGGAGATTATGCACCCATATTTTTAATTAAGTCAGTTTTTTATTGAAAAATATTTAGATGTGTATCCGACAGACTCCTAGCATACTTAATATAGAAAACTTTAAAATGTTTCCTAAAACAAAAATGTTTTTTTCTTCTGTATTTTTCATAAATTTGTCTCCTCCAATATTTTATGTTACAATTATATACACAATTAATCTTATTGTCAATACAATTAAATAATATATACCTAGAAGTGAGCTGAAAATGAAAGATTTTGATAAAGTTTGGACCCATGGAAGAATTACTGTTCTAAATAAGAATAATGAAATAGAGGTGCTTGAAAACAGTTTTTTAGCAATAAAAAATAAAAAAATAGTAAAAATAGATAAAATGGAAAATTTATCAAAATTTACATCTAAAGAAAGTTTTAATGTTGAAAATAGGCTTATTTCTACTTCTTTAATTGATTGTCATACGCATCTAGTGTATGCAAAATCAAGAGCAAATGAGTTTGAAAAAAGACTAAATGGAGAAACCTATGCCAAAATTGCAGAAGCAGGGGGAGGTATTGTCTCTTCTATTAAAGGCATAAGAGAAAGTAGCTTTGATGAAATCTATGAAAGCAGTGAAAAACGCTTAATTTGTTTAATAAAAGAAGGTGTGACCTGTATTGAGATTAAAACAGGCTATGGTCTTGATACAAAAAGTGAAATCAAAATGTTAGAAGTAATGAAAAAACTTGAAGACAATTATCCAATACATATTGAAAAAACATTTTTAGGTGCCCATGCTGTTCCCAATGAATATAAAAACAATGCAGATGCTTATATTGATTATATTTGCGAAACAATGTTAGATAAGGTTTATAAAACAGGACTAATAGATGCAGTAGATGCGTATTGTGAACATCTGGCTTTCTCAGTTGATCAAATCAAAAGAGTTTTTGAAAAAGCTAAAAGTTTACATTTAAGAGTAAAACTTCATGCCGAACAATTCTCATCAATGGGAGCAAGCACACTTGCATGTGAATACAAAGCATTAAGTGTAGATCATTTAGAATTTACACAAGAAGAAGATATTAAAAGAATGAAAGAAAGTAATACAGTCGCTGTTTTATTACCAGGGGCATATTATTTTTTAAGAGAAACTAAAATGCCAGCAATTAATCTTTTTAGAAAACATAAAGTACCAATTGCAATTGCTAGTGATTTAAATCCAGGAACGTCTGCTTTATGTTCCATGCAGTTAATGATGAATATGTCAGCTGTAATATTTTCTTTAAGTGTAAATGAGACATTTTTAGCGGTAACAAAACATGCTTCTCAAGCTCTTGGGCTTCAAGAATCAAAAGGGCTCTTAGCTTTGGGTTATGATGCTGATTTTTGTATTTGGGATATTGATCATATTAGAGATTTAGTTTGTTCTTTTAGACCAACAGCTTTGCATTCTAGTGTGTATCAAGGAGAAAAAGTAAATGTATAAAAAAGCAAACAAAGACTTATGGAGCGGAAGAGTTGATGCAGAAGATAAAGAATTAGGAAAACGTTGGCATGAAAAAATACAATTTATAAATGAGCCCTTTGCGAAAAAAAAAGGTATTTGTCTTTTTTCTTTTGATTGTGATGTGGGTGTTAAAAGAAATAAAGGAAGAGTTGGCGCTTCAAAAGCTGGGGATGCTTTGAAAAAAGCCATGGGAAACTTTGCTTATCATTTAGAAAATAAAATTCTTTACGATGCTGGAAAAGTTATTGCCAATGAAGACTTAGTAAAATCTCAAAAAAACTATGCCAAATATCTCAAAAAAATATTAAAAAACAAACACTTTCCTCTTGTTTTAGGAGGAGGGCATGAAACCGCTTATGGAAGTTTTTTGGCTTTACATAAATATTTAAAAGAAGATATTGCGATTATTAATTTTGATGCGCACTTTGATTTACGAGTGAACAAAGAAGCTACTTCAGGAACACCTTTTGCTCAAATAGCTGCTTTATGTAAAAAAGAAAAAAGAAAATTTTCTTATATGTGTTTAGGAGTATCAAAAGCTTCAAATACAAAAGCTTTGTATAAAAAAGCTAAAGATTTAGGTGTTGTTTATATAGAAGATACAAAAATGAATCTTTTGTATTTAGATGAAATTAAAGAAGATATTGACAAGTTTTTAAAAAAACAAAAACATATTTATATCACTATAGATACAGATGTTTTTTCAGCCTATATTTTAGAAGCAGTATCTGCTCCAGCTTCAAAAGGTATTAGCTTAGAAATTACCTATGAAGTATTAAATCACTGTTTCAAAAAATATAAAAACAGAATTAAACTTTTAGATATAACAGAGTTTAATCCCACATTTGATGAAAAAACTTTAGGTGCCAAAATAATTTCAAGATTAGTATTTGATATTGTTCATTTAATTGATGAGCATGTAGTATATGGGCACCTCTAAAAACAACTTTTTCATCCATTTAATTAAATTTTTGGAAACATATCTTATCTTCAAATTCAATTTTATTAAAAATCTTAGTAAACTTCACACATTATTGGATAAAGTTTAGTAAAATTTCTATAATTTTCTTTCATTTTAATTGACTTTTACCTTTTCTAGTCTGATTATTTGTTCATATCTAAATAGGTTATATGTAAGATTTAAAAATCCTATGGATGATTTAATTCTTTTTAATCCTATGGATCTCATATGTAAGGCATCATTCATAGAGTTTGTCATAAATCCAAATATATGCTCAACCCTTGCTCTAATTTTAGATTTAATATGATTTGACTCTTTTTGGGTATTGCTAAGTGGCTTACCTCTATATCCTTTTTCATGAACAAAGCTTTTACATTCATTCTTTTCTAAAAACTCTTCTATCTCCTTACTTCTATATGCACTATCAGCATGAAGTTTATTATCTGTTTCATCTATAATATTTTTTATTTCAGTTGAATCATGTGGTGCTGCACTTGAAACACTATATTTAGTAATTAATTTAGTTTTCTCATCTGCATTTATATGATCTTTATATCCATAATGTCTTTCACCTGCTTTTGTCATCCATCTTGCATCACAATCTTTTTGAAATACTTTAGAACGATTCCCTTTTTTATCTTTTTTAGAAAATGCAATAGGAATAGCACCTTTTTTAATATCTGAATTATCACCTCTACTGTTTCTTTGTCTTGGTACATCTACAAAGGAAGCATCTATCATACTTCCTTCTTTCGCAATAACACCTTGGGTAATGAGTTGTTTAGCAAATAACTCAAATAATGTTTGAGATAGGTTTTTATTTGCTAATTGTTCTTTAAAATGCCATATTGTTTTTTCGTCAGGTATCTTATCTGTTATTTTTAAATTTAGGAATTGTTTAAATTATGAGACCACTACACAGTAACACTCTAAAATAAATCTCAACCAAGCCTTTAGTTAAGGTATTTAAAGGCTATTTTTAGCTATAATTACACATATAAATTAAAGATATTTAAGCAAAAAGGTAATAAATTGGCATTTAAAGATTCAAACCTCTCTTTTTCAGATTATGCTCTTAATGATAGATTAGAATATGTAGATTCTTTTTTAAAACAATTAGATTCTATAATAGATTTTAATAAATTAAGACCTGTATTAAAGAAGAATGGAACAGGAAGTAAAAATGTATGTGGAGTACAAGCATATGATCAAATATTAATGTTTAAAATCTTACTTATTCAGAAGTTTTATGATTTAAGTGATGAAAAAGCTGAAGAAGGACTTAATGTAAATTTGCAGGATTAAGCTTAGAATCATTAGCACCAGACTCAACTACAACAGGTAGATTTAGAAATTCTTTAATTAAAAGTAATCTTCATGGTAAACTTTTTACAAATATTAATAAGCAACTTGAAAAGGCAGGATTAATAGCAACAGGTGGTAAAGATGTACTAGTAGATGCAACATTAACAAAGTCTCATAATAATAGAATCAAAAATAAAAATAAAGAACAAAAAAGTGAAAGTAGACAAAAGGTTGAAGCTTTAAATAAAGCGATAGATATACTTATTGAAGAAGAATTACAAAAGAAAAAACCATCATCAAAACAAATATCAAGATTATTAAAAAAGAAATCTTATAACTCTAAAACTCTTAAAAATGAAGAACTTGATGAGATTCAAAATAAAGATACTAAAGATATTGAAACTTCAAAAAAGATAATTGAAAATGAAGATGATAGTTATGAGCATAAACAAAAGATAGATAAAGATGTAAGAACAGGTTATCAAGCAGGTAAAAAACAATATGCAACAGGATATAAGAATCATATAGCAACAGATGCAGATTCAGGAGCTATTTTAGAAACAATGACAACATTTGCCAATACCTCAGATATATCTACCGTTGATACATTTGTTGAAAAATTAGGTGATGATATTAAATCATTAGGTGCAGATAAAGCTTATAAATCAGAAGCTATTGATGAACTACTAAAAGAAAAAGATATTAAAAATAATGTTTGTCTTAAAGAGAGAAATAAAATGAGTGATGAAGATAGAAAGAATCAAAGAGACCACAGCACAACTAAAAAGATCTATAAAATTGGGAGTGTAAATATAACTGTGTAAACCTTAAAAATAAAATTTATTAGATAAAATATCTAGGAGTCTATCGGATACACATCTAAATATTTTTCAATAAAAAACTCGTGATATACCCCTTGTATAAGGGCTTAAACATTAATATTTAGCTATAATTACATCTATAAAATAACTTAAAAAGTATCTAAATGAATAAATATATATCTTATGATAGAGATCAAGCTTATCTCTTACCACCATCAATTAAAGATTGGCTACCTCAAAATCATCTTGCAAGATTTATTGTTGATATAATAGATCAACTTGATATATCAAGTATAGATAAACAGTATAGTGGAAGATCTGGTAAACAAGCATATCATCCAAAGATATTACTTGGATTATTATTTTATGGATACTCTACAGGTATCTTTTCCAGTAGAAAGTTAGAGAATGCTGCATATGATTCTATAGCATTTAGATATATAGCTGCAAACAGTCATCCTGACCATGATACAATAGCAAATTTTAGACAAAGATTTTTAAATGAACTTGAAGATATATTTGTACAGATACTTTTAATAGCTAAAGGCTCAGGATTATTAAAAGTTGGAAAAGTTAGCCTTGATGGAACTAAAATAAAAGCAAATGCTTCTAAACATAAAGCACTTAGCTATAAGCATGCTAAACAATTACAAAAACAACTTGAAAATGAAGTTAAATCTTTAATGGCTCAAGCTAAAGACATAGATAATAAAGATGAAAATATAGGTATGAACATACCGCAAGAGATATCAAGAAGAGAAGATCGTTTAAAAGTTATAAAAGATGCTATTTCCAAAATAGAAATAAGATCAATTACTAGATATGAAAAAGATAAAAAAGAGTATGATAATAAACTAAAATATACAGAAGATACAGAAAAACTAACAGGTAAAAAATCTAAAGGTAGAGTTCTAAAAGAACCAGATTCAACTCCTAATGATAAAGACCAAGTAAATCTTACGGATGATGAATCTAGAATTATGCCAGTATCTGGTGGAGGTTATATGCAAGCATATAACGGACAAGCTTCAGTAGAACATGATTCAAGATTAACAGTACATCAACATCTAACTCAAAACTCTAACGATAAATAAGAAGTTATACCAAGCTTTAAATGGTATGATAAACATCCATCATTAAAACCAGTATCTTTTTTAGCAGATGCAGGATACTTTAGTAAAGATAATATTCAACTATGTGAAGATAAAAATACAATACCTTATATTTCATTTGGTAAAGAGCATCATAACCAAGCATTAGAAACAAGATTCACAGATGAAGAACCACTACCTCCCAATCCAACAATTGTAGAAAAACTAAAACACAGATTACAAACTAAAGAAGGTAAACAAATATATTCAGAAAGAAAAAGTACAGTAGAACCTGTCTTTGGTATTATAAAACATGTAATCGGATTTAGACAATTTATGTTTAGAGGATTTAAAAAAGCCAAAGGTGAATGGAATCTTGTTTGTATAGGATATAATCTGAAAAGACTACATATAATTAGCTGTTAAAAGAGGTAATAATAGCAGTATTTGAGCAATAATATTGAAATTTATTCTGCAAAATGAATAATTGAAAATTTTAATTTATCAATATGATACATTTAGTCATAATCATGATTTAGGATCTAGTTAATCCGACAGACTCCTAGGAATTACAGCAGAAGGTAGTAAAGAAATAATAGGAATTTGGATTGGTAATAATGAAACTAGTAAATATTGGCTCTTCTTACTTAGTCAGTCCTGAAAAAACCACTTTAAAAAGAGTAATCTAATTTTAATTCAATCATATTTTATAAAAACCTAAATTTTATTATCAACAATAGTTGATATAAAGATGTTAATCTTTGTATCTCTTGTGTAGATTCTAGTACTAGATTAAAATCTTGTATAAAAAGTGCATAAAAGTAGATATTCATCCACTTTTTAAGATTAAAGGCAGTAGCTGAGAGTAAGAGATTTATTTCATCCCCTTTAAAACCTTTTAAATAATTTCTCTCCATTCTATAATCAGATTTCATATGACCAATGATTGGCTCAATAGCAGCTCTTCGTTTAAACTTCTCTCTTTTAATATTGATTTGTTCTTTACTGTCTCTTTTTAATCTTAGCCCTGGTATTGATATTGAAATAGTATTATTATTTATTGTTACTTCTTTTGTTCCTCTATATCCTCTATCACAGATAGCTTCTGTGATAACTTTATCTCCAATATTTGATATTGCATTAGCAAGTACTTCATCTAAAGTTTTAGAATCATGTATATTCGTTTTATGTGCAGATACTCCTATAATGATAGAAGTAGTTTTAGTAGTAACTATTGAAGCTTTAGTTCCAAATTCATATCCTTTATGGTCTTTGCCTTTATTAATTGCATAAGCATCTATCTCATGAAGTGAATATATTTTATTGGGAGTATTTTTCTCTTGTTTTAAAACTCTATTAAAAAGGTAAAAAGAGTGTGCATATTTATTATGAAGCTCTAAATTATCATCAAACTTTCTATCTATATCTCGTAAAACTATCATTGCAATTGCTCTTAATCTTTTCATAGCTCCAAGTGCTTTTTTGAGTTTCTTTGGATGTCTAAAAAATCTTAGTTGAATTCGTAATTCTTTAATTTCTTTGATAAAACTTCGTCTTAATTTAATATTTTCTTTTTTTGCTATTTTTAATAGTTTCACTATTATTTTAATAGCTAACTTACCATCTGTGGGAAAAGTCATATTACTCTCTTGTACTGTACTATCAACTATTACTTGTGATTCTTTAGCATTATCCCCATGTAACTCAACACTGCATTTAAAAATAAATTCAAATCCATCTTTACCAATTCTATTTCTAAATTTTACTAACTCTGTTGCATGACAAGGTAAGCTAGGTGTATATTCAGTAAAACCACAAAAATATTGTAAGTAAGGGTTCTGCTTCCACTCTTCAACAATTCTTTCATCGGATAAGTTTTTTAGCTGTTTTAGAAGTAATAATCCTACCATTAATCTAATAGGCTTATTAGGTCTTCCTACTTTATCATTTTTATAATATTTTTTAAATTTAGATTCTATTTTCGACCAAGGAAAAGTATCTGCTAAAACGATTAAAGAATCTTTTGAATCTAGCATATCCATAAAAGAACCACTGAAGAGATTTTTTTGCATATTTCGACCACTTTTTAGTTGATTTTACGAGTTTATCGTAATTTTACTATATTTTTTATGTTGATATTATAGCTATAAAGTGATGATAAACCCCTTAAAATAAGGGATTGTTTGGTTTTTCAGGACTGACTACTTAATGAAATTAAGAACAGAGGAGTTGAAGATGTTCTTATCTTTGCCATAGATGGTCTAAATGGTTTTAATGAAGCGATACAAGCCAATTATCTTAAAGCAGAGATACAGTGATGTATCGTGCATCAAATTAGAAGCTCATTAAAGTTTGTTTCTTAAAAAAGACAGAAAAGCAATTGCAAATGATTTAAAATCAGTTTATACTGCTATTTCAGAAGAACATGCCTTAGAAAACCTAAATGAATTTCACGATATTTGGGGAGAAAAATACCCTCATATCAAGCAATCTTGGCTAAATCATTGGGATGAATTAGCTACTTTTTATAAATATCCAGAAGCTATTAAAAAGCTAATTTATACAACAAATCCAATAGAATCACTTAATTCAACAATTAAAAGAAAGACAAAATCAAAAGGATCTTTCCCAACAGTAGATTCAGCTTTTAAAGTAATGTATTTATCAACTAAAGAGGTTCAAAATAAATGGAAAAGGTCAAGAGTTAGAAATTGGTCAGAGATTTATCCTCAACTATGTATATTTTTCAGCGAAATTATGGAAAAATATACAAAGTAGTTAGAGGATAATTGGTTGGTTTACACAGATGAGTTTACACTCTCTTTTTTAAAAATATTTATCATAAATTATCATCTCAAATCTATATTTATTCCTAATTCTAATTGAATTTGCTCTATTCTTTCCTCTCTTTATCATCTTATTCTTACGTTTTGTGCCTTTATTTTCTTATGGGCAAATAGTTTTAGGTTGGCAGCTATACATGTAATGGTGAAATTCATATTATTCCTGAGCAGTCCTGTAAACCTTGTTGTGGATTGTTTCATGCTGGTTTTTATTAAAGCAAATGAATGTTCAACTTTTGCTCTGATTTTATGTTTTGGTTTTTCATTTTCTCTTTGATTCTTTCTATCTTCATCACTCATTTTATTTCTCTCTTTAAGACAAACATTATTTTTAATATCTTTTTCTTTTAGTAGTTCATCTAGTTTAATCCACTAAAAACTAATATTTAATAATAATTCTAAAGTAGTATCTAAATTCCATCTATTTTCAAGTAGTTGATTTTTGATAGATTTTACTTTATTAAGATGTAAAATATTTATGACTAAGCTTCTTAAAATTGTCATAGTCATGGGATTAATATTTGCAGTATGTAAATCTTCATAAAGTGATTTATCTTTATAAATATGGTAACTAATCACCCTAGGAAACCTCAAAAAGAATTCTAATATTTACCTCAATAAATAGTAATTTAAAGCCTATAAATAGGACTAATTAGCTATAATTCACTACATAAAAAGTAGGAATAAATTTTGAAGAAAATTCGCCTGAAATATCAATTTTCAATAAAATCCAAAAAAGAACTTAAAGATTTATCTCATAAAGAGCTTCTTAAATATATAGAAAACCTTCAAGATAACCTCGTGCAAGAAAAACCACCAAAGAATTCAAACAACTCCAGTATTTCACCATCAAGTGAGATAGCACCTCCTCAAAAAAGAAATAATAAAAATCAATCTCTTGAAGAGAAGAGTGGTAAAAGTGTTGGTGGACAATCAGGGAGAGAGGGAGTAACTCTTTTACAAAGTGATACTCCTGATGAGATTGTTGCATTGCCTTATAAACTATTAGAATGTAAAAAGTGCAGTAGTGATATATCTACTGTTGTATCTGCACTCAAAGAAAGACGACAAGTCTTAGATATTGAATTATCATCTATTACTCATAAAATAACAGAGTATCAAAGCTTCTCTAAAAAGTGTTTCTCTTGTGGTTATGAAAATCATGACAGTAGTGCATTTACAATATCACCAAATATCAGTTATGGGTCAACAGTTATAGCTATGGTTTCATACCTAAGTGTTTCTCAGTATATGTCAAATATGAGAATAGTAGAACTTATGAACAACCTATTCAATATAAAACTCTCAGAGGGAAGCATTACAGGCTTATTAGCAAAAGCCTCAGCACTCTCACAAAATACTATTAACAAAATCACAGCTCTACTGGAGAAAGCTCCTCTAGTAGGTATAGATGAGACTGGATGTAAGGTTAATGGCTCTAAACATTGGCATTGGACTTTTCACAATGAGAGCAATACTCTTATTGTTGCGGATAAGTCACGAGGAACTAAGGTCATCAACAATACTTTTACAAATGGTTTTAAAAATGCTTGTGTGGTTCATGATAATTATTCATCATATAGCTCACTTGAGTGTGTTAGTGAACAGTTATGTTTAGCACACAAGATGAGAGATTTAAACTATGCTATTGAGTGTGATGAGACTAAGCTAATGAAAGATATAAAGACATTACTCAAAGAAGCTATAAGAGATGATAAAGTCAACTTAACTTCCATTGCTAGAGTAACTCTAAAAAGTCAATATGACAAATCACTTCAACATCTTTTAACTATGCCATACATTGAAAAAAGTGAAACGCATAAACAAATAAAATCACTTGAGGGTGCACAAAATTATGCTAATTTACGATCAGTTATTGATACTTCTCGTAAGCGTGGCTTAAATGAGTTTGAATCATTGGTTTCTGTAATGAAGGGGAATTCTCTCTTTTAGATAGGGTGATTAGTTACCAGGAGTGTAATAAATTCCGTGTCAACACCTAAGTTCTCCTAAAATCATACCAAATTTAAAGCATCTTTCAATATCTATTTTATGAAGTTTTACAGTTAATCTATATCAATTGTATTTAAATAAATATAAAGATACAAAAATACTAGATATGATTGATACTACTATGGCAAATATTAAAAAAATATCACAGAAATTAGATGATTTTATATAAAATTTATATTTACTAAGAATAAAGCTCACTTTAAAAATATATAAATCTGTATAGAATGATAGCTATTCTTAAATGGAACTAAAAGTGTAAAATTTAACTTATGGGCATCTCTAAAAACTACCCAACCTAAGCAATTTAAAATCAAGATTTAGTTAAAATAGATATTAAATATCACTCAAAAGGCTTTATAAATGCAAGGATTATTTGATTTAGAATTTCATGAGAGAAAAATAAAAGAATATCAACCACCACTAACAAAATTAGATAAAGTTGTAGATTGGAATATGTTTAGAGAACCAATAGAGAAGGCTTTATACGTAGAACCTAAAGGTGCTGGTGGTAGGCCATCATACGATAAGATAATGATGTTTAAAATTTTAATATTACAAAAATACTATAATTTAAGTGATGAACAAACAGAATTTCAAATAAATGATAGAACATCATTCAAACAATTTTTAGAATTGAAAATTGGAGATAAAATACCTGATGAAAAAACTATTTGGCATTTCAAAGAACAGCTATCAAATAAGAATTTATCTTTAACATTATTTGAACTATTTACTAAACAACTTATAAATAAAGGTATTATAGCAAAAGAGGGAAGTATGATAGATGCTTCATTTGTAGATGTTCCTAGACAAAGAAATTCTAAAGAAGATAATGCTGATATTAAAAAAGGTGCTATACCTTTAAAATTTGCCAGAAAAGATAACAATGGTAAACGAAGCAAGTTATGCCAAAAAGATACTGATGCAAGTTGGATGACTAAATCAAGTGAACGACACTATGGATATAAAGACCATATTAACGCAGATGAAAAAACTAAATTCATAACTAAATATAGTGTTACAAGTGCTGCTCCTCATGATTCTACTGAAATTAAAAATATCATTGATGAAACAGATAATAAACTTCATGCAGATAGTGCTTACAGGAGTAAAGAGATAGAAGAATTTCTAGAAGATAAAAATTGCAAAAGCTTTGTGCATGAAAAAGGTTACAGAGGTAGTCCTTTAACAGATGAACAAAAAGATTCAAATAACATAAAATCTAAAATTAGAGCAAGAGTAGAACATATATTTGGATTTATGACAAACTCTATGAATGATGCCTTACATATGAAGTCCATTGGGATAAAACGAATCAAGTCATCTATAGGATTTTTAAATCTTACATATAAGCTCTTTAGATATGAACAGTTAGTTAGATTGCAAAAAGTGAAAGTTATGTAAAAATATATGAAATCATAGAGATTTTACAAAAACTCACAAAGATCATTATAATTTTTAGTAGAATTTTATAGTAAATCAAGTTTCGCGTGTGATAAATTTTAAAAATTAAGTTAAAAATGATTTAAACAAATTAGAAAGTTGTTTTTAGAGGTTCCCTTATTTAAACTTTTTAAATTCTTTAGTTAAAGGTGCTTTGGATGGTAGTTTTAAATTTAGTCGGATTTACCTAACATAGTTATGGGGATTATTTTTTATAAAGCATAGTTTAAGCTTAAACTTCGTAAGCTTTTAGCTCTTAATGTTTAAATCGTAGGCTATAAAAAAGTCAGAAGCATGGTGTATGGTTATTAGGAGAGAATATCATCGTGAGGTGGTGTTCTTATCCGACTAGTTATTAAATAAAATATATTATTTAATAACAATTTATAGACTTCATAGCAATTTTTAAAGCTTTACCTTCACCTTTAATTTGTCCTAATTCTTTTACTTCTTCGTTGTTGTCACCAATTATGAGATATGAAGGCCAAAATAACCAACCCAAAGCTAGTTTAGCATCTTGTGTATTTTTTATTTTATTGACTTCACTTGACATAACTGCTACTCTTTCTTCAACAATATCTAATTCATTTTTTAATTCTGAACAAGATTTTGAGTCGTATTTAAATGAGCTTATATATGTTGGTTGTACATCATTTGCTGCTTTATTACACCCACTTAATGCAAATATTATTGCTAATGCAATAATTCCATAAATAAATTTTTTCACGAAATTTCTCCTTAAAACTTTAGTTTAGAAACACTTTTAATTAGCAAAATAACCTACAATTTAAGCTAAGTTTAAATTGTAGAAAGTTTTTTAAAATACTATAATATTTCTAAAATTATTTTAACATAATAAAATAAAAAGATGCCTGTACTGTTAAAAAATTCATAAATTTTCTCAAAGAATAATTTACAAATCATCTAAATTCTACATCTGTTATATCCTCAAAATTAAATTTACTACTATTTTTATCAAATTTATCATTTTTCAGACAATAGTGTAGTGCCTTATTTTTAAAAATTCTTTGTAACTAATCACCCTATCTAAAAGAGAGAATTCCCCTTCATTACAGAAACCAATGATTCAAACTCATTTAAGCCACGCTTACGAGAAGTATCAATAACTGATCGTAAATTAGGACTTAATTAAAAATATGGGTGCATAATCTCCTATTTTTTTTATAGTTTACAAGATAATAATCCACTAAATTCGACTTCAAACTTTTACTCAAACCACGATGCAAACTAATCATATTTTTCATATGTGAGAATACTCCACCTTCGAGTGCATTTGTTGTATTTGATATTGTTAAATTCTTATGATTTTTATAGGTAAAAAGATAAGGAAGGTTAGTTCTTAAACTTCTATATGCAGCTCGAATTCTTGGATGAGTATAATGAAGTTTACCAGTGGTCTTTGAGATTGTTTTTTCATCTAAAAATACTTGATATTCATCATACCAATCATCTAACTTTTGAGTTAAATTCTTTTGAGTAGTATGAGTTAATCTTGATACAATTTTCTTTAAATCTTTACTAGCCTCAAGTTTAGATTTCATAGTGATATATCTTTGTACAATCTTCTTTTGATGGAAGTGGCACATTTGTATTGGAATGTTATTAAAGGCTTTAGATAAGCCTCTCTTTCCATCGAGAGTAGTACTTGTGATTGTGTATTCTAAATTAAACAGCTCTTCTTTTAAATATCTATAGTCTTGAACTAGTTCACTTTGAATATGCTTCCAAATTAGTATCTCTTTTGTCTCAACATCCTTGAAAACTAAAGTACCAAGTTTATCTTTTCTTTTTCCATAAAAAGTTGCATCACATACTAAATTAACTGCTCTGGGATGATGCACTTTATAATCAACAATATACTCATCTCTTTGCTTCATTATCCATGGAATAGATCTGTCATATTTAGCTGCAAGTTGTTTGAGGGTTTGTCGATGTAAAAAGTACACTTCAAAGATAATCTTATGGAGTTGTTCTGGTCTTCTGTTAGAGCTAAATGAAGTTTTACAGTCTTTACAAAAGTACCTTTTAATACCTCTTCTTGAACCTCTGTTTTGAGTGTTATCAGATTGACAATTTATACATATTTTAGAGCTTTTTTACAATCATTTGTAAATAAACCTTTGTTTACTCCCAATATACCATAGTTTAAACGATGTTTTATGCACCCATTTTTTTAATTAAGTCTAAAATTCAATCTAGGATTTTCTTTTTTCTCTTTCAATGATTTAAAATATTCAGTATTTTTATATTGAAAAGGTACTCTATTTTTTTCAAGTTCTGTAATTATCCTTTGTGGTACTTTTTTAAAGTCATTTGCTATATCAATTCTTCTAATATAACACTCTTGTATCTGCTCCCATATTTCATTTAGTAATTGATTTAAAAATAAAGATTTCTCACTATAACATTGTAGTCCTGCTAATTCTAAAGTTTGCATATTTGGATTAATTGCATATCTTTTTAATGCTAGTGTTAAGCCTGTATGTATATGTAATATCTTAGCTTCTACAATGTTACGGCTTGTTGATTTTCCAAACTCATCACTCCATCTATTTGGTACAAAAACACCTTTACTTTTTACTGTCTCTATGTTATACTTATTTTTATCAACAAATATGTATTCAAGATTTTCACTACTAAAATTCAATGAGTCAAAATTTCCGTTTTTTGACTTCACTTGTTTTGGAGTGATTACTTTGAATATCTTTTATTTCATATAGTGAATAAATATAATTACCTGCAAGTCTTAAATTTTTATATGATAAATGCAATGATAAAAATCCTTTATCAATAACAAATTTAACATTTAGTTTTTTTAATAAGCTTATAGGTTCTTTTAAATCACAACTATTTTTTAAATCTATTTCTGCACCATCTAATAAATAATCTAACATCTTAATTGCTTTTTTTGTTTCTTTTAAATCAAATTTTTTCATAATTAAGCTACTACATCAATATTAAATAAATTATCTAATTCTGACTTTTCAAAAACTGTTACTCGTTCACTCAATTTTATTGGTGTTAGTTTTTTTTGCTTAGCATATAGCCATACTGTACTAAGTGCAATACCTAGATAGTTTTTTACTTCATTTGCTCTATAATATTTCTTTTCCATTTGTAAGTTCCTTATTTACATTACTTAAAATGATGCCCCTGCTAAAGGGTAGCTATACAACATTAGATAATTAGATTATCTTGTATTAAGTTGTATCGTATTAATTAATTATGTGAATTATTGCAGAAAAGACAAGGAAGTTTTTTTGATATATTCCCTTATTTAAGGGAATGGGATTTTATATAGTTTTTTTATTTAAATCATTAATAAAATTTTCTATATCATTATTTTTAGTTGGTAGTTTTAGACTAACTAAATAATTTTTTATGTCTGCTGTATTTAGTTGTATTTTATCTTCTAATCTATGCACTACATATAAAGATGGGTTATTATATGCTTCTATTAATTCTTTTTTAAATTCTTGGGTTTCTTCATAAAAGGTACTCATACCACCCATTAATTCAATTACGTCATATATTCTTTTTTTAAAGATATTAATCTTTTCAGTTTTTCCATAGTTTAAATATTTTTTGTGCATAATCTTTTTTATATCTTTATTCATAGTGTCTTTATAGTGTGAATGATTGTATCTATTTACTAAAAGTACTAATTTAAGCATATACCTAATTGTTTAGTCCCAAAGACTTACTCAAAGGATTCAACTTAAAGTACTCTGGGTTTTTCCTGAATATTTGAGACATTGTATCATAAGGTGTTTTATACTTTAAAGCTTTGAGTTTTTTCTGATAATTATATAAAAGAAGAAAGCTCATCAAGTGTAACTTTAGAGCTTTTAAGGTCTCATAATGAAAAAGTTTCACAGTATGGTCTTTAAGAACTTTATTCATCACTTCTACCTGACCATTAGTCCAGGGATGTCTAAACTTAGTCAAACGGTGTTCTATTTTATACTTTTGGCATACTATATCAAAAGGATGAATCTTATCTTTTGGTCTTAAATGTTCACTTAGAAGTGCATAAGTAAATTGAGCTCCATTATCTGTTAAAATAGTATGGATTTTAAAAGGTATATCTTGTATAAAGTTTTCTAAGAATGAACAAGCGATAGCCTGAGTCATTCTTTCATGAATTTCCACATAAGTATACTTAGTAGCACGATCTATAGCTACGAACATATAGGCTTTGCCTTCTTCACTATGAACTTCTGAAATATCTATATGGACATATCCTATATCATACTCTTTGAACTTCTTTTTTTCTGTTTTATCACGGGGTTCTTTGGGCAAACGGCTTAATCCATGACGTTGCAAGCATCTGTGTAAGTTTGACCTTGTCATTTTAGGTATCTCATCCATCAGGGCTATAAAAACATCATCTAGTGCAAACTTGGTAACTCTTCTAAACTCACAAATTATTTGTTCTTCTTCTTGACTTAGTACTGTTGACCTTGCTATCGTCGGTCCACTTTTTTTATCAGTGATTCTATTGGCATTCTTCCATTTTGTTACTGTTTTTGGATTAAGGGACAATCTTGCAGCTAACTCTGTGATTGTCTCTTGAGACTCTTGTATTTCTTTTCGAATTCTTGGCGTCGTCTTGGCATTAGAGTGTTGTATATTTCCCATAAATCTACTCCTTTTATAAAATAATAGCTGACTCCATGAGAATTAGGGACTAAACACCTAAGTAATATATATTTATCTATTTTAATTGTATTAAATAAATAATCTGAATATCGTATCAATAATTTTTTATCTTTATCGTGCAATCCTTTCATTCCATCTAGTGTATGATTTTTATCAGTATTATTATTAAATTCTATAAAAAATTTATCTGCTAAAAATTCTGAACAATACTCATAACCTAATAATTCATATATATTTGTAAAAGCTGTATGTCCAATATCTCCACCATATAAAAACATACTATTATCCCATTTGTATAATATATCAGTCATTAAATCTTTATAATTATAATCCATCTGTATCACTATCTCTTAAATTAATTATAAAATCACTCCACCACTCCATTAACGGCTTTAATTGTTCAAAATATTCTGCTTGATGATTATATGCTTTTACTACAGTATTTTTTGTATGGTGGTCTAGTGCTATTTCCTTTAAATCAAAACTACATTTATGTTCATCTTGATATGTTTCTGTTAAGCTTCTAAAAGTACCCCTAAAGCCGTGTGTAGTCATATCTCTATCACTATTTCTAGTGTATCCCATTCTCTTTAATGCTTGATTTGTAGTATTATTACTTATAGGGTCGTTTGTGTTACCTGTAAATACATATTCTTGATGTCCTGTATATGCTTGTTGAATACCTAATAATATAACGGCTTCTTTTGTTAATGGTATTGTAAAAGCAGGTAAATTAATATTTTTATCTTTCATTAAATGCCGTGGTATAGTTAACTTTTGATTTTTCATATCTATATACTTCCACTTTAACCCTATAAGGTTTTCAGGTCTTATAGGTGTATGAAGTACAAAACATAAAGCATTTCGTGTTGATAAGCTTCCTGTAGAAGAGTACACATCTTTTATTAATTTTTTAAGTGTTGGTAAATGTGTAATCTTTGGTCTATGTACTACTTCCTGCTTAACTATAATCATATCTTTTACAATATCATTAAAAGGATTGTATTTACATAATCCTTTTGTAATTGCATACTTCCAAATATTAGTTAAGTATCCAAATAATTTACCTGCACTTACACTACCATCTTTTGCTTTTTTCTCAATCATTGTAATTATGTCTTGATGTGTAATTTCATTGATAGATTTATTTTTAAATACAGGGAACACATTATTATCAAACATATTAACAACTCTTTTATGTGTTGTACTAGCTAAGGTTTTCTTTTTAAATTCTATCCATTCATCTGCAATCATTTTAAAATTTGAGTTTTCTTCTTGTTTGATTTTTAATTTCACATCTTTTTTATAGTCTATAGGGTCTATTCCATCATTAACTAATTTATTATACTCACTAGCTTTACTTCTTGCCATAGCTAAAGTATTACTATTATTATCATAAAGTCCTATAGATGTATTTCGTGCTTTTAGTTTGGTTGGACTTGTAAACCTAAATATCCATAACTTTTTCCCTGTAGGTTGTATTAATAACTGTAAGCCATTACCATCATATAGTCTATATTCTTTTTCTTTTGGTTTTGAATTTCGTATTTGTGAAGCTGTTAATGGTGTTACTTTTCTAGCCATAATCAAACCCTTTAGTTACATTGATATTTTAAATCTTAAATACATTACACTATTGTTTAAAGTGTGTAAAATGCTTAATGTAACTTATAATGTATTTATTATCCTTAGAATTAGTTACATTGAATTAGATTTAATTAGACTATTATATCTTCTATAGTCTTTGTAAAGGCTTTAAATATGGGTGTTGTTGAGTTGTATTAGATTATTGAGTGGTACCGCTGACCGGATTTGAACCGGTACAAGCATAGCTTACCAAATTTTGAATCTAGCGTGTCTACCATTCCACCACAGCGGCATATAATTTTGACATTAAAAAAGGACCCACTTCTGAGTCCTTTTCTCATAATTATCTAATAATTATTTTCTCTTACCTGATACAGCTTCTTTTAAAGATTTACCAACTTTGAATTTTGCAACAATAGTTGCAGGTACATCAACAGTTCTGTCTGTTCCTGGAACTTTTGCAGTTCTTGCTGCTCTATTTGCAGTACTAAATGTACCAAAACCAATAAAACTAACATTTTCTTTTTTTACTAAAGTTTCAGTAATTGTTTCTAAAACTGCGTCAACAGCACCTTTTGCATCTTTCTTAGATAAACCAGCTTTTGCTGCAACTGCGTCGATAAATTCTGCTTTGTTCATAAATGAACTCCTTATTTTAAATTAAATATGATAAACTTTATAATATTTTAGCTTTGAAATAGCTAAAATTTAGAACCTTAAAGACAAAAATTACATCAAATTTTTAAAAGTTATTATTTAAAAGAAGATTTTATGCTTAAAAGTCTACAAGAGTTCTCTAAAATTGCTATCTTTTTCACTAAGTTATTGATATCTCTATCATAAACATAAGTTCCAATTCCTTTGATAACCATTATATGACTTTTTGATTCTTTTAGATACTTGGAAATTTCATGAGCATTTCTTGCATACCAAGTTTCATAATCTCCTGGATTATATACTTTGATATTTGAAAATGTTGTTTTTCCAAAAAAATCATCAAATACAATTTCATCATGTTCGAAGGTATATGCAGTTGTATAAATAGGAACACCAAAAGCTATATATTTTGCTTCATGTATATTTGTGTATATTGTTGAATGGATAGTTGAATCTATACTTGCTACTTTCCATCTATAATCTTCTTTATTCATATTTAACAAACAAAACGAACTTTGATCCATTTCATCAAAAATTGCATCAGCTTTATTTATTATAAATGAGTTGTAATCTTTTTTTGCAGAAATAGCTCCATGATAAATACCAAAGAAGTTTTTTCTAAACATTGTTAAAGAAAGGTTACTTAATAACTTTACTGTATTTTTGTCAATCATTTTAAAAACCTTGAATATATTTTTGGGTATTATATATTAAGTTTAATAAGGACTATTTTAATGCACATTCCACACATACCTGTACTATTTAATGAAACACTAGAAGCTTTTAGTGAAATTGATGCAGGTTACATAATAGATTGCACTACTGGATATGCTGGCCACAGTAAAGGATTGTTAGAACAAAACCAGAATATTAAGTTAATTTGTAATGACCAAGATGATGAAGCTTTAGAGTTTTCTAAAAATAGATTAAAGAATTTTGAAAATAGAGTTATTTTTAATAAAGGTAATTTTGAACATGTACTTAAAGATTTTAAAGAGTATGATGTAAGAGGAGTACTTGCTGATATTGGAGTATCTTCTTTGCAACTTGATAAAAATGAACGTGGTTTTGGTTTTGATGGGGATACTTTAGATATGAGAATGGATCGTAATCAAAATTTAGATGCTTCTATTATAGTAAATACTTATTCCCAAAATGAACTTGCAAGAGTTTTTAAAGAGTATGGAGAAGTAAGAGAATATAAAAAACTAGCTTTTTTGATTGTAAGTAACAGACCTTTTTCTTCAAGTAAAGAACTTGCAGAGTTTATTTCAAGAAAGATGTATAAAGGGAAACTTCACCCTGCAACACTTCCTTTTCAAGGTATTAGAATAGAAGTAAATGATGAATTAGGAGTTTTACGTAGGCTTTTTGATTCTTTAGAAGATATAAAATTGTCAAATTGTATTGTTACGATTATCTCTTTTCATTCACTTGAAGATAGAATTGTAAAAAATTATTTTAAAAAATGGAGTAAATCATGTATTTGCCCAAATGATGTATTTAGATGTACTTGTGGGAATAACCACTCTTTAGGAAAAATGATAAAGCGAAAACCAATTATTCCTACTAAAGAAGAGATAAAAAAGAATCCAAGAAGTAGAAGTTCAAAGTTAAGGATTTTTAAGTTTGATTAAATTAAATTCAGTTAATTCTATTTTTATAGCAATTGGAACTTTAATTCTTGCTTTACTTTTGTTTTTCCCGCAAATTTACTTGCAAAATAATATTTATTATGTAAGTAAAGATATAAATAAATTATATGCACATTATATGTCTTTAAAAGAAGAGAACAAATTTTTAGTACAACAATTAGAAGATATGAAATTTAAAAATCAAATAGATGATTCTTTAATTATTTATTCAATAGAGGCAGAAAATGATAAAAACAATTATTGAATTTGGTTTAAAAAAACCAATATTAAATCACTTTTTACTATTTTTAATTTTATTATTATCAGTTTTTTCTTATTATAATATTCCAAAAGAGATATTTCCTCCTTCTTCAATGGATGCTATTTCTATTACTGGTTCATACCCAGGGGCTAGTTCTGAAGTTCTTGATAAGATAGCAGTTTCAGATATAGAAGATGAGCTTTTAGGATTTAGTAAAGTAAGTAAAATATCTTCAATTATCAAAAATGGATTTTTTTCTATTCAAGTTGATTTAAAAGATTCAAATGGAATTCAAAAAATTATTTATGATGTAAAAGATATTATCTCCAAAATCAAAGTAAATCTTCCCTCAGATATGGACGAACCAGTAGTAAAAAGTATAACTATGTCTTTTCCTTTAATTACTGTTGCCGTTTATGGTAAAAATGATGAATCAAAAGAGTATTTATTAGAAGTAGCAAAAAAAGTAAAATCAAAAATAATGAAACTACAAGATTTATCGCAAGTTACTATATTTGGTAAGAGTGATAAAGAGTTATTAATTACTTTTAATGATGAAAAAATAAAAGCTTATAACTTAGATAAAAACCAAATTATAAAAGCTGTACAAAACTTAAGTACAATCATTCCAATTGGAATAATAAAAGATAGCACAAGACACTATTATTTATCTACTTTTAATGGTGAAAAAAATATAGAAAATATAGAAAATACTATTTTAAAAATAAATGGAACAAAAGTATATTTAAAAGATATCGCTGATGTTAAGTTTACTTTAGGAGAGGCTACAACTGTCTCTCATTATAATGCAAATAGAAATATTGCAATTGGAGTTAATAAAGGTTTGAAGGGTGATGCCATTGAACTTGTTAAAAAAATCAAACTTATTACTAAAGATTTTGAAAAACAATATTCAAATCTAAAGTTTGATACTTATATAGATACTTCAATTTGGATAAAAAATAGACTTAATACTGTTGTTTCAAATATTTTATTTGGTTTGATGTTGTTATTTATTGCACTATTTGTCTTTATAAATCTAAGAATTGCAATTGTAATTGCTATTGGAATTCCAACTTCTTTTATGATTGGTTTAATTGTTGCTGATTATTTAGGTTATAGTTTAAATATGCTTTCACTTTTGGGTGCTTTAATAGCACTTGGTATGCTTGTTGATGAAGCTATAATTGTAGGTGAGAATATTTATAGACATATGGAAATGGGAAAAAATAAATATAATGCTGCACTTGATGGAGCTTTGGAGATGTATCCTGCTGTTTTAACTGCGACTGCTACAACAATTTTTGCTTTTTTACCAATACTTATGATGAGTGGAGATACTGGAAAATTTATGCAAATTTTGCCAATTATGATTAGTATTTTACTTCTGTCTTCTTTGTTAGAAGCATTTTTCTTTTTGCCGCTTCATGCACAACAAATTTTAAGAGTTAATAAAAATAAGAGAAAATCACATAAAGTATGGGATTTAAATTATAGAATATATACAAAAATATTAGACTTTTTATTAAGAGGTAAATATTTAACTGTATTACTAATGGTATTTGTAATTTTTGGTTTAACTTTTATAATATTTAAATCACAAAAATTTGAGTTCATGCCTGCTTTTGATACTACACAAGTCTATATAACTGGTTCTTTAGGTGTTGGTAAAAAAATAGAACAAACAGAACAAGCAGTTTTTGAATTAGAGAAACAGATTTTAAATAGTGTTAATTTTAAAGATGTTGTCTCTTCTATTACCTCTGTAACAGGATTAAAACTTAATGGTAAAAATATAGCTCATTATGAAGAGTTCTATTTTCAGATGTTTATAAACCTTCATGAAAAAGCACCTTCAAACTTTTTTGAAGTTTTTATAAATCCATATTTATCTCCTAAATATGATGATACAAATATGCTAAGAGAATCTACGGCCCAAGATATGGAAAAAGAGCTTAAAAAGATTTTACAAAAAGATATAAAATCTGGAAAATTTGATGAACTTAAAATATTTGTACCACAAACTGGAATTGTAAAAAATGATGTTGAAATAGCAGTTTTAGGAGATAAAAATCAAGTCATAATAGCAACAACTAAACTAAAAGAGTTATTAAATAGTATAGAAGGTGTATCAAACGTTACTGATGATGTATTAAGAGGAAATTATGAGTTAAAATTAAAAATAAACTCTTATGGAAATGACATAGGTATTACTGAACAAACTATTTTAAATGAACTTAAACCTTTTTATTTTAAAGGTACATATTCAAAAATGTTTGATAACAAAGGTATTGTTGATATTGTATTTAAAAGTAAATCAAAAGATATTTTGAGTAGTTTAGATAGTTTTGAAGTTACAACATCTAAAAATGAAAAAGTTCTTTTATCTGATGTAGTTGATTTTATAAAAATACCAGTTTATTCACAAATCTTTAAAGAAGATAATAAACAAATTATAAGCGTAACAGCTTCTTTAAGTGAAGTTACTTCGGCTGAAGTATTTAAAATTTTACAAAAAGATATAGATAAATTAAACGAAAAAGTGACTTTAAAAGTAAAAGGTGAGCAAGAAGAGAATCAAAAAGTTCAAGAAGAGATGGGGCAAGCTGCCATTTTAGCGGTTGTTCTTATTTTTATGGCTTTAGTTTGGATGTTTGATTCTTTGATTAAACCTTTAATTATAATTTCAACCATTCCTTTATCTATTTTAGGTGTTTTAGTAGGGCATTTGATTATGGGAATAAATATCTCAATGCCAAGTATGATAGGAATGGTGGGACTTATTGGAGTTATTGTAAATGATGGAATTATTATGATGGATTTTATAAAAAAAGCAAAAACAATAAAAGAGTTAGAAGTTCAAGCTAAAATGAGATTACGACCTATTTTATTAACCTCTGTTACAACAGTACTAGGTTTAAGCAGTCTTATCTTCTTTGCTTCAGGTCAGGCCTTGATTTTACAACCAATGGCTATATCTTTAGGATTTGGGGTTTTATGGGCTACTGTTTTAAATTTATATTTTGTTCCAATGGTTTATAGATTGATATATTTAAGAAAAGCAAGAGAGTAAAATAGGAACTTGTGAAGTAAACTCCCATCTTTGTAAATATTTACCTACTGTAGATATTGGCATATCCACATTACAATCATGTTTAATTAGTTTTTGTACAGATTCTCTTGTCCACAGTACGTATTTAAATTTTAACTGTTGTGGTGTTGTATCTATAAGACGTTTTATTAATCTTGCTTCTTGTTCTTGGTTTAAGGTCTTTTTATCTCCATTTTTTCTTCCTCTCTTTTTCAACATAATGGCTTTTTTACCACTTTTTAATACATACTCCATATACGAGATATATGTTCTATACTTGACTTTGTTATTTTTGATATATCTTTTGCTAACATACCTAACTTTTTCATTCTTATTATCTGATTTCTTAGCTCTTGTTGAGCTTCTACTTTTAGTGTTCTTGCATCTCTTTTTTTCATTCTTTATTATAGCATAATTTGATATGTTTAGTTGGTGGTTTGATAATTTATTATTTAAGCTATATTCAAGCTATAAAATAATTGTAAGATTATCATATTAAAAAAATTAATATAGTAAGGAAGATATATGTATTTCATATATTTATTAAAACTATGAAACATTCTTATAAAATTAAAATGGGAAACAAAACTTATTTGTTTAAAAACCTAACAGATTTAATGGCAAAAGCTACACCAAAAAGATCAGGTGACATATTAGCAAATGTTGCTGCTGATTCTGCACAAGAGAGAGTTGTAGCTCAAATGAGACTTTCTGAAGTTCCTTTAAAAACTTTTTTAGAAG
>CBDEWB010000016.1:0-44313 GCA_965243765.1 Halarcobacter sp. | reverse complement strand
ATGGATTCTTAAAAATTCCGCAACGATGGCTTGAAACATTAAGATATCTCATTGAAAACAATAAAAATTTTGATTGTTTAGTGATTTGTTTGTCCTCCTGGATTAAATTTACATCTGAATTGAATTTGGAGTCTTTAGAAGTAAAAGTAGATGATCCAAAAAAAGAGCTATATACCAAAATTTGACTTAATTAAAAATATGGGTGCATAATCTCCTATTTTTTTTTATAGTTTACAAGATAATAATCCACTAAATTCAACTTCAAACTTTTACTCAAACCACGATGCAAACTAATCATATTTTTCATATGTGAGAATACTCCACCTTCGAGTGCATTTGTTGTATTTGATATTGTTAAATTCTTATGATTTTTATAGGTAAAAAGATAAGGAAGGTTAGTTCTTAAACTTCTATATGCAGCTCGAATTCTTGGATGAGTATAATGAAGTTTACCAGTGGTCTTTGAGATTGTTTTTTCATCTAAAAATACTTGATATTCATCATACCAATCATCTAACTTTTGAGTTAAATTCTTTTGAGTAGTATGAGTTAATCTTGATACAATTTTCTTTAAATCTTTACTAGCCTCAAGTTTAGATTTCATAGTGATATATCTTTGTACAATCTTCTTTTGATGGAAGTGGCACATTTGTATTGGAATGTTATTAAAGGCTTTAGATAAGCCTCTCTTTCCATCGAGAGTAGTACTTGTGATTGTGTATCCTAAATTAAACAGCTCTTCTTTTAAATATCTATAGTCTTGAACTAGTTCACTTTGAATATGCTTCCAAATTAGTATCTCTTTTGTCTCAACATCCTTGAAAACTAAAGTACCAAGTTTATCTTTTCTTTTTCCATAAAAAGTTGCATCACATACTAAATTAACTGCTCTGGGATGATGCACTTTATAATCAACAATATACTCATCTCTTTGCTTCATTATCCATGGAATAGATCTGTCATATTTAGCTGCAAGTTGTTTGAGGGTTTGTCGATGTAAAAAGTACACTTCAAAGATAATCTTATGGAGTTGTTCTGGTCTTCTGTTAGAGCTAAATGAAGTTTTACAGTCTTTACAAAAGTACCTTTTAATACCTCTTCTTGAACCTCTGTTTTGAGTGTTATCAGATTGACAATTTATACATATTTTAGAGCTTTTTTACAATCATTTGTAAATAAACCTTTGTTTACTCCCAATATACCATAGTTTAAACAATGTTTTATGCACCCATTTTTTTAATTAAGTCCTTATTCAGAAGTTTTATGATTTAAGTGATGAAAAAGCTGAAGAAGGACTTAATGTAAATTTACTTTATATGAAATTTGCAGGATTAAGCTTAGAATCATTAGCACCAGACTCAACTACAATGAGACCAAAACTTGAAGCCAGTAAAAATCTTAAGAAAATAGTTTCAAGGCTTACTTAAACTACAGAAAAGAACTTCAAAGAAAAGCTTGAGGAATGGTACAAATTTTACAAAGATTTTTTAGAAGAAAAAAGTGTATCTGCAACTACTGGAGATCTACATTATACTCATCCAAGAATCAGGGCAGCATACAGAAGTTTGAGAACAAATTTACCCTATCTCTTTACATATAAAAACTACAGAAAATTATCTATTTCAAATACTACAAATGCACTTGAAGGTGGAGTATTTTCACACATGAAAAATATGATTAGTTTACATCGAGGATTGAATAAAGGTTTGAAGCTGCATTTGGTAGATTATTATTTAGTCAATTATAAGAAAAAGTAAAAAAGTAAGCACTCATTTTTTTAATTAAGTCACTTTATACAAAGTGACTTAATCCCAAGTTTTTAATCTAGAAAGATGGTTCTTTACCATCTTTCTGATAAACTAAATAAAAACAAATCTACCAAGGCTCACATGAAACAACCTCTGTTTAAAATTATAAAAGAACATATTATAAAACAAATTCTAAACCATGAATACAAAGAGGGAGAAAAAATATCCACAGAAATGCAACTGCTTCAAGAATTTAAAACAAGTAGGCCTACAGTGAATAAAGCCATTTCAGAATTAGTAATAGAAGGTTATGTTGAACGCTTTGCGCGGCTTGGAACCTTTGTAAAAAAACAAATATCACAAAGTTCTATTTTAGATTTAAGAAATATCGCAGATGAAATAAAAGACAGAGGAAATAGTTACTCAAATATTTTACTTTGTTTAGAAGAAATTAAAGCCAATGAAGAGATCTCAAAAATTTTAAATGTAGTAAAAGATCAAAAAATATTTATTTCAAAAATGATTCATAAAGAAAATGATGTACCTGTACGTTTTGATATACGCTATATTAAACCTTCTTGTGTACCGTATTATATAGAACAAGATTTTAGCAATAATACCCCTGCACAATACTTACAAAAAATATCTCCCATACAGAAAGTAAAAAATACCATTGAAGCTAAATTAGTAGATAAAACGATTCAAGAATATTTAGATATAAATGAATTTGAACCGTGTTTACTAATCTCACGAACTGTCACTTCTAATAATGAAATTACATCTTATTCAAAACTTTATTATCCAAGTTCACGGTATAAATTAAATTCATCTTGGGAAAATGTAAAGCATACTTTTTTATAAGCTAGTCTTTTTTACTCTTGTAACTTCAAGTAACAAGTGCAATATGTTCAACATTAAGATTCTAAATATGCTTCTCTTGGTGTTTTGTAATTAAATACTTTTCTTGGTCTATTATTGAACCTATCCTGAATCATTAATATAGTGGCTACAAAATAGATTATTTATTACTTAGTCAGTCCTGAAAAAACCACTTTAAAAAGAGTAATCTAATTTTAATTCAATCATATTTTATAAAAACCTAAATTTTATTATCAACAATAGTTGATATAAAGATGTTAATCTTTGTATCTCTTGTGTAGATTCTAGTACTAGATTAAAATCTTGTATAAAAAGTGCATAAAAGTAGATATTCATCCACTTTTTAAGATTAAAGGCAGTAGCTGAGAGTAAGAGATTTATTTCATCCCCTTTAAAACCTTTTAAATAATTTCTCTCCATTCTATAATCAGATTTCATATGACCAATGATTGGCTCAATAGCAGCTCTTCGTTTAAACTTCTCTTTTAACATTGATTTGTTCTTTACTGTCTCTTTTTAATCTTAGCCCTGGTATTGATATTGAAATAGTATTATTATTTATTGTTACTTCTTTTGTTCCTCTATATCCTCTATCACAGATAGCTTCTGTGATAACTTTATCTCCAATATTTGATATTGCATTAGCAAGTACTTCATCTAAAGTTTTAGAATCATGTATATTCGTTTTATGTGCAGATACTCCTATAATGATAGAAGTAGTTTTAGTAGTAACTATTGAAGCTTTAGTTCCAAATTCATATCCTTTATGGTCTTTGCCTTTATTAATTGCATAAGCATCTATCTCATGAAGTGAATATATTTTATTGGGAGTATTTTTCTCTTGTTTTAAAACTCTATTAAAAAGGTAAAAAGAGTGTGCATATTTATTATGAAGCTCTAAATTATCATCAAACTTTCTATCTATATCTCGTAAAACTATCATTGCAATTGCTCTTAATCTTTTCATAGCTCCAAGTGCTTTTTTGAGTTTCTTTGGATGTCTAAAAAATCTTAGTTGAATTCGTAATTCTTTAATTTCTTTGATAAAACTTCGTCTTAATTTAATATTTTCTTTTTTTGCTATTTTTAATAGTTTCACTATTATTTTAATAGCTAACTTACCATCTGTGGGAAAAGTCATATTACTCTCTTGTACTGTACTATCAACTATTACTTGTGATTCTTTAGCATTATCCCCATGTAACTCAACACTGCATTTAAAAATAAATTCAAATCCATCTTTACCAATTCTATTTCTAAATTTTACTAACTCTGTTGCATGACAAGGTAAGCTAGGTGTATATTCAGTAAAACCACAAAAATATTGTAAGTAAGGGTTCTGCTTCCACTCTTCAACAATTCTTTCATCGGATAAGTTTTTTAGCTGTTTCAGAAGTAATAATCCTACCATTAATCTAATAGGCTTATTAGGTCTTCCTACTTTATCATTTTTATAATATTTTTTAAATTTAGATTCTATTTTCGACCAAGGAAAAGTATCTGCTAAAACGATTAAAGAATCTTTTGAATCTAGCATATCCATAAAAGAACCACTGAAGAGATTTTTTTGCATATTTCGACCACTTTTTTAGTTGATTTTACGAGTTTATCGTAATTTTACTATATTTTTTATGTTGATATTATAGCTATAAAGTGATGATAAACCCCTTAAAATAAGGGATTGTTTGGTTTTTCAGGACTGACTACTTAGTGTTGATGATATAGATAAATTTTAACCTAATATTTGCTATCATAAATAAAATTATTTATTTAATAAAAATTGGGAGTTTAAAATGAAGAAGATTTTAGTTTTTTGTATGATTTGTTTCTTTTCTACAACGCTTTTTGCAGGAAAAGGGATACTAAGAGTTAGTGCAAATATGAATAATGTGAATATTTATAATGGTAGTGAACAAATAGCTATGATTGGTGTGGGTAATACTGATTTAGAACTTGAAAAAGGTAAATATACTATTGTTCTTAGGAAAACCATAGATGAAAATAGTGAATATTTTGCTTCTAAAAAAATATTTATTGGAGCTGATTCTGTTACTAGGAGTCTATCGGATACACATCTAAATATTTTTCAATAAAAAACTCGTGATATACCCCTTGTATAAGGGCTTAAACATTAATATTTAGCTATAATTACATCTATAAAATAACTTACAAAGTATCTAAATGAATAAATATATATCTTATGATAGAGATCAAGCTTATCTCTTACCACCATCAATTGAAGATTGGCTACCTCAAAATCATCTTGCAAGATTTATTGTTGATATAATAGATCAACTTGATATATCAAGTATAGATAAACAGTATAGTGGAAGATCTGGTAAACAAGCATATCATCCAAAGATATTACTTGGATTATTATTTTATGGATACTCTACAGGTATCTTTTCCAGTAGAAAGTTAGAGAATGCTGCATATGATTCTATAGCATTTAGATATATAGCTGCAAACAGTCATCCTGACCATGATACAATAGCAAATTTTAGACAAAGATTTTTAAATGAACTTGAAGATATATTTGTACAGATACTTTTAATAGCTAAAGGCTCAGGATTATTAAAAGTTGGAAAAGTTAGCCTTGATGGAACTAAAATAAAAGCAAATGCTTCTAAACATAAAGCACTTAGCTATAAGCATGCTAAACAATTACAAAAACAACTTGAAAATGAAGTTAAATCTTTAATGGCTCAAGCTAAAGACATAGATAATAAAGATGAAAATATAGGTATGAACATACCGCAAGAGATATCAAGAAGAGAAGATCGTTTAAAAGTTATAAAAGATGCTATTTCCAAAATAGAAATAAGATCAATTACTAGATATGAAAAAGATAAAAAAGAGTATGATAATAAACTAAAATATACAGAAGATACAGAAAAACTAACAGGTAAAAAATCTAAAGGTAGAGTTCTAAAAGAACCAGATTCAACTCCTAATGATAAAGACCAAGTAAATCTTACGGATGATGAATCTAGAATTATGCCAGTATCTGGTGGAGGTTATATGCAAGCATATAACGGACAAGCTTCAGTAGAACATGATTCAAGATTAACAGTACATCAACATCTAACTCAAAACTCTAACGATAAACAAGAAGTTATACCAAGCTTTAAATGGTATGATAAACATCCATCATTAAAACCAGTATCTTTTTTAGCAGATGCAGGATACTTTAGTAAAGATAATATTCAACTATGTGAAGATAAAAATACAATACCTTCGAGCCACTTGCAAATTCAATAATACTCAATAGCTAATTTTTTATTTTCATCACTTTTAGTTTTAAAAAAATGATTATTTATTTTTCTTTGCGTAGTTTACACTAAATTTAGTAAATTTCTTAAAAAATCATATTTTTTCTCCATACTTTATGATTTTGACTATAAAATTGAAGATTTTTCTATTATTTTTAATAAAAGTCATGTAATGAGTTTTAAACTTTGATGAATACAAACAGATAAAATTCCAAATGATAAAACAGAAGCTACTTTTGTAGCTCCTTGATAATAAATTGTATTATATCCAAAGTCATCTTTTAAATATTTATTTACTCTTTCAACCATACTTCTTTGATTGTAGTGGTGTTCATCTGATGATTTAGGTAAATTTAAAAATTCAAATTTTACTTTTTCATCTTTGATAAGTTGAATCTTTTGTTTTAATTCTTTTGAGTTCTTGGGATTTATATCTATAATTGGTTTATGATTTAGTTTTTCAGAATACTCTCTAATTATATCGCTGTCATACCAAGCATCAAGTAAATCACGAAGATACATCACTCTTTTACCAGTTTCATTGATAAGTGGAAGTGCTACTGAACTATCATGAACATTTGCACCTGAATAGAATGCTGCTATTGGTATATCTCCATCTGCTGCACTAATATGAAGTTTACCACCTATTGTAATCTCTCTGTTACCTTTAGAATTTTGTTTGACACCAACACCACAAACAGTAGATACTAAAGATAACATCTTTTTAGTAGTTTTCATCTCTTTTTGTAGTTCTAAAATCTTTGGTTTTACAGGCTCTCTCTTTTCACCTTTCTTAGGTCGTCCGACCTTATTTTTAGGCTTTTCTTCTTTCTCAATCTTTACAGGTTTTTCTCTAAGTGGTATCATAGCAGCATCTGTTGCATTGTACATAAAAACTGTATCCGATAAATATTCATTAACAAACTTTTTATGAGTTTTTTGAGCTATTTGTAAATCACTCAATTCTTTGAATACCCTACTAAATTTAGCTTCACTTGGAATATCTATTTTATACCTCCATCCACACAATACTCGTAATACTCTATCGCTATGAAGTCTATCAATTAAATCTCTTGTTGTTTGCATATTGTAAACAGATTTAGCAATCATTGCTCTTGCTATCTCTTCTCTGTCTTTTGGTGTATTTGTAATCGTTACAACTGTTACATTCTTTTCAATTTGAGCAAAGTCTAAAATCTTTATTAGTTTCTCTTCTTTGGTACTTAATGTTCCTAATTGTTCTTTTACCTCAGGAAACAAACAATTTTCAAGGTTTAGAATTTTAGTCCACATATTTGAAAGATTTGAAGATGATTTTGGTATAATATTTTTCATAAGTTGAATCTCTTTTCTGTTAAATTTTATGGTATAAAATTATAACTTATCTGAAATTAGATTTCAACTTTTTTGAACAAAATAAATTAAATTATGAGCTTTTTTGTTAATTTGCAAGTGGCTCAATAATAAAAATAAACTTAGTGAATTTACAGGTATTTGGGAAGATAGAAATTTAACACTAAATAGTATTAGGGATAAAGCTTGGAAAAAGTAATTTATACTTAAATTTTTACACACGGAATCTAGACTTCTCTCGTGGCTAGTAAAAGCTTGAAATACAGCAATGTCACGATTAAAATCGTGGTTCCGAAAACTAACTAATCCTTTTTACTTTTTACTAACTCATCAAGCCAACCAAAAAGCTCAAGTGTTGAGTCATAAAACTTGAAGTTGTAGTTTATGATTTTTCTTGATAAAAAGGTTTTATTTGGCTTAAAAGCCTTGTGTACAAATAAGCCATTATATAAACTCAAATAGGCATATTTATCATTTTCATTAAAATCTCTTGGAAATCTTTTATAATGAGGCAAAGGAAGAGTCAAACCTTTTTCTTTTAAATCTTGTAAAATTTTATGTAAGGCTTGGACATTTTTTTCTACTTTTATATACTCTCTATAAGTTTTCAGAAGCTCTGTTTTAAATACTCTAATACCTGTTGCTATTAGTATTTCATTCACTTTATATTGCATATAAAAGCAAGGGCATTGCATCCTATGTGCTGTTCCTTGCCAAAATAGTATTCCAATTTTTGTTTTAATAGGTGTTTTATCATGTGAAAATCTAGTATCTCTATAAATTCTAAATAATGAACCTGAAACTTTTGGTTGGGCTTTTATAAAAGGAGCAAGTGCAATTAGATGTTCTCCCATCTCTTCTACATATGCTTTATTAGGAGTTAAAATCAACTCTTCCCAACGATGACGATTATTTTCAAACCAGACTTTGTTGTTATTCTCTTTTATTTCATCTAAAAAAATTAAACCATTTTCTAAAAATCCATCAAATTGCATTTAAATCACTTTTTTTGTTTTTTAAATTTTAACTAAAAAAATATAGATTGTGATAAAATTAGCTTTAATTTTACAAAGGAACTTATTTAATTTGAAAGCACTTAAGTATTTAGAACACTATTCCTCTCATATAAAATCACAAATCCAAGAGCTAATAACACAAAAAAACTTGGTAAATATATTTTAAATAAATATCCCAAAGTCCATGCATACAAAAGCGATAAAGCTTTATACAATTACACAATTGATTTAAAAAACTTTTTAAAAAAAATCTTTACCTCTTAGCAAAGTTATTTATGATGGAAAAATAAGTGTGATAAATGATGCTTTAGGTCTACATACTTTTATTTCAAGAGTTCAAGGTTCAAAACTAAAAAGTAAAAATGAAATAAGAGTCTCTTCAATGTTCAAAAACACTCCCTTAGAATTTTTAACTATGACTGTTGTTCATGAGCTGGCACATTTAAAAGAAAAGAACCATAATAAAGCTTTTTACAAACTCTGCACTTACATTGAACCAAACTATCATCAGTATGAACTTGACCTAAGAATATATCTAACTGTTTAGTCCCAAAGACTTACTCAAAGGATTCAACTTAAAGTACTCTGGGTTTTTCCTGAATATTTGAGACATTGTATCATAAGGTGTTTTATACTTTAAAGCTTTGAGTTTTTTCTGATAATTATATAAAAGAAGAAAGCTCATCAAGTGTAACTTTAGAGCTTTTAAGGTCTCATAATGAAAAAGTTTCACAGTATGGTCTTTAAGAACTTTATTCATCACTTCTACCTGACCATTAGTCCAGGGATGTCTAAACTTAGTCAAACGGTGTTCTATTTTATACTTTTGGCATACTATATCAAAAGGATGAATCTTATCTTTTGGTCTTAAATGTTCACTTAGAAGTGCATAAGTAAATTGAGCTCCATTATCTGTTAAAATAGTATGGATTTTAAAAGGTATATCTTGTATAAAGTTTTCTAAGAATGAACAAGCGATAGCCTGAGTCATTCTTTCATGAATTTCCACATAAGTATACTTAGTAGCACGATCTATAGCTACGAACATATAGGCTTTGCCTTCTTCACTATGAACTTCTGAAATATCTATATGGACATATCCTATATCATACTCTTTGAACTTCTTTTTTTCTGTTTTATCACGGGGTTCTTTGGGCAAACGGCTTAATCCATGACGTTGCAAGCATCTGTGTAAGTTTGACCTTGTCATTTTAGGTATCTCATCCATCAGGGCTATAAAAACATCATCTAGTGCAAACTTGGTAACTCTTCTAAACTCACAAATTATTTGTTCTTCTTCTTGACTTAGTACTGTTGACCTTGCTATCGTCGGTCCACTTTTTTTATCAGTGATTCTATTGGCATTCTTCCATTTTGTTACTGTTTTTGGATTAAGGAACAATCTTGCAGCTAACTCTGTGATTGTCTCTTGAGACTCTTGTATTTCTTTTCGAATTCTTGGCGTCGTCTTGGCATTAGAGTGTTGTATATTTCCCATAAATCTACTCCTTTTATAAAATAATAGCTGACTCCATGAGAATTAGGGACTAAACATCTAACATACCTCAATAACAATTCTCAAATAATTCATAAAACAAACATAAACCACTATAATTAGGTATTTAAAAGAGAAAAGTTATAAATCATGCACGACAAACCATTTTAA
Source organism: Halarcobacter sp. (assembly GCA_965243765.1). Classification (GTDB taxonomy): domain Bacteria; phylum Campylobacterota; class Campylobacteria; order Campylobacterales; family Arcobacteraceae; genus Halarcobacter. Next base: position 34,379 of record CBDEWB010000016.1, on the reverse strand, counting down.
AAGTTAATGAACAATTTATTGAGCTACTTGTCAAGTTTCACCACGTTGTACCATTTCAAAAGCAATATGTTGAAACACATCTGGTAAAATCTTAAATATTTCAGGTTTCGTTTGAAACCAACTTTGAACTGCATCAAATGGAGTTCTAACTTTTAATTCTTTTTTTAAAGAACCATGTCTTCTATTGAAGTTGTAGTATATCAAAAATTTATTTAAATCTTTTTTAACATCATCAATATTGTCATACTCTTCTGCTTTAATTGTAGCATTTTTAATAGTTCCGTTTACTCTTTCTGCCATTGCGTTAGTTTGAGGTGTGTATGGAGCTGTTAGCCTATGTTCTATCTCATCATCTTTACACTCTACATCAAACTTATGATTACCACTTACAAAACCTTTTCCTCTTGCCCATTTGTCTGTGAACTCTAATCCATTATCTGTTAAAATATGTGTTAAGTAAAATGGAAAAAATTCTTTACATTCTTTTAGAAAAGATACTGCATTTGCTGCTGTCTTATTCTCATACACTTTATAGTAAAGTAGCCTTGTAGCCCTGTCTATTGCTACAAATAGGTAATATTTTTGCTTGTCAAACTTTGGTAAATAAGTTACATCTATATGTAAATAACCAGGCTCATACTCTTTGAACTTTTTAGCTTTTTCTTTTTGCTCTTGTGGAACTCTGTTTATATCAAAGGCTTTTAAAGTACGATAAACATTACTTCTATTTGCATTTGGAATAATATCAACGATTGTATCTGCTAAGTCATCTAACTCCATCCAAGTCATTGTTCTGACTACTTTAATTAACTCTTTTTCTAAAGGTGTTAGAGCATAATGGATTCTTTTTGGTCTTGAACTTTTATCATTTAAAAAATCTCTATTTTTATGCTTGGCGATAGTTTTAACATTCACATTATAATTATTTGCTAATTCAACATTTGTTAAATTAGATTGTTGTATTATTTCTCTTACATGCTGGTTTGTTCTGGCATTAGAGTGATAGACTTGTGGCATTTTTAAAATCCTTATTTGCTGTAAAGATTTTACAATTATGTTGTTAAGCTATCGCTTTCTTATTTATGTAACTAGGCAACCATAACGTGGTGAAACTAGACAACTACTCAATAAGATTAGGCAAAAGTCTTATGATGTCAGTCTTGAATAGTAGTTTAACTTTACGAGGCCAAAGCACAACCAAATTTATACCAATCTTATTTCTAAAGTATAATTTTGAAAATATTTTTCATAAATTTTAATCTCACATCTGCTTTTATTCTTAATTCTAATTGAATTTATTATATTTTCATCTATTTCTCACTTTTTGTGCTTTTATTTTCTTATGGGCGAATAGTTTTAAGTTAGCTGCTATACATGTAATAGTAAAATTCATATTATTCCTGAGTAATCCTATAAACCTTGTGGTGGATTGTTTCATAGCAGTTTTTATTAGAGCAAATGAGTATTCTACTTTTGATCTTATTTTATGTTTTGGTTTTTGATTTTTTCTATCTTCATCACTCATTTTTTGTGTTTCTTTTAGGCATATATTATTTGTTATCTTTTTGTCTTTTAAAAGTTTATCTATTGCTTCTGACTTATACGCTTTAGAGTGTTACTGTGCAGTGGTCTCTTTATGGTGTAGAAACTAAAGTATTTAATCAAGCAGTTAAAAGAAATATTAATAGGTTTCCTGATGATTTTATGTTTCAACTTACCAAAGAAGAACTAAATAATTAGAGGTCACAATTTGTGACCTCTAATTCTGATAACATGGGATTAAGAAGAACTCCTTATGCTTTTACAGAACAAGGGGTATCAATGCTTAGTGCTATTTTAAAGAGTGATATAGCAGTAGATATAAGTATTAAAATTATTAGAGAATTTATAAATATGAGAAAGTTTATATCTCAAAATGCACTTATATTTCAAAAATTTGACCATATAGAACAAAAGCTTTTTAAAAGTGATGAAAACTTTGATAAAATCTTCAAAGCATTAGAAAGCAATGACCCCATACAAGCACAAGGTATATTCTATAACGGACAAATATTTGATGCCCATAACTTTGTATCAGATTTGATTAGAAGTGCTAAAAAAAGCATTGTACTTATTGATAATTATGTAAACGATACAACTCTAACACTATTTAGCAAAAATCAAAAAGTAGATGTTACAATTCACACCCATACAATCACAAAAGCACTAAAACTAGATTTAGAAAAATACAATAAACAGTATAAAAAAATATCACTAAAAACAACTAAAGATTTTCACGATAGGTTTTTAATCATTGATGATAAAGAAGTCTATCATATAGGGGCTAGTTTAAAAGATTTAGGAAAAAAGGTATTTGCCTTTAGTAAAATGGAAAACTTTAATCACTCAATCATCACTCTTAGCTAATCAAGTGCTGACACATTCAAAATAAACTAATACATTCTAAAAAATAAAATATCAAAGAAAAGCTTGAGGAATGGTACAAATTTTACAAAGATTTTTTAGAAGAAAAAAGTGTATCTGCAACTACTGGAGATCTACATTATACTCATCCAAGAATCAGGGCAGCATACAGAAGTTTGAGAACAAATTTACCCTATCTCTTTACATATAAAAACTACAGAAAATTATCTATTTCAAATACTACAAATGCACTTGAAGGTGGAGTATTTTCACACATGAAAAATATGATTAGTTTACATCGAGGATTGAATAAAGGTTTGAAGCTGCATTTGGTAGATTATTATTTAGTCAATTATAAGAAAAAGTAAAAAAGTAAGCACTCATTTTTTTAATTAAGTCGATTTTTCTTACTATTTACTTTAAAATCAAAAAAGTTGTTTTATGGTTTTACCAAACCTACAAAAAAATACAAGGCTTTTTCAGTAAACGAAAATATAATAAAACTAAAAAAGACCAAAAGCAGAATAAAAAACAAAACAACTATTATCAAGAACAACAATATTCTAACTCATACGAGCAAGATAAAAAATCATCTAACAGAGATAATAGTTATTCTCATAATAATGAAGAGCAAAACTCATCATATTCAAATAACACTTACGAAGATAACTCAAATCATAATCCTTATGGAACAAAATTTGAACAGTTTTTTTCAAGTGATTATTATATAATACTTGGTGTATCAAGGAATGATGACAAGGCAACTATCAAAAAAGCATACAGAAAATTAGTTATGAAGTATCATCCTGATATAAATTCAAGTGATGAAACAAAAAAATATACTACTATTTGTCAAATGCTGAATAAGGCTTATGAAGTTTTGGGGTAATTCAAAAATTTGATATTGCACGGACTAGACAAGGACTTAGAAATATTTTAGAAAACTTAAAGAGAGTGAAAAAAGTTGAAATAAAAGAGTTTAGATTATAAGAAATATTAATAAATAATAAATTACTATAAAGTGGAGTAAATACCGTATACAAGGGAATTGTTGGCATAAAAAAGCCCCTAACCAAGGAGCATTTAACCATTTTATACTATCAATTAACTACATTTTTTTGGTCTATTAAACCGTTTAAATTTCTTTGATGGTGCGGATGAAAGGACTTGAACCTTCACGCCGTAAAGCACCAGATCCTAAGTCGAAAAAACCACTTTTATACTAGATGGTATAAAGCTATATAAAGCCTATAAAATCAGTACTATTCCATTTTATGAGTTATATGATATAATACGGTTTAATGTTTCAAACCGTACCCAATACTTACCTTGATTTAAGTATTGAACAAATTTAACTATCATTGAGTATTATAACATATTAACTTTTAAATATATATAATTATTAGCTCTAATATTAATTTTAAGATACTCGTAAGCTATAAATATAGTAAATTAATACTTGGTGTTAGGTAAGTATTAAAAAAGCGTTTAAAAGCTATCTGTGACAAATGTAAATTTTTAATAGTTTTCATAAAGTTTATGCAGAATGTTAAATAATAAAAATGTCAGGTTTGTATTAAATAAAATTGACATAACACACAATGTGTGTTATAATAGTACCAAACTATACAAGGATAAAATTATGAATGCAACTGCAAATAGTAAAACAAGAACACATGTATATCTTGATACAAATATGAAAAATAAAGCAAAAGAAATATTTAAACAATATGGTATGGGATTAAGTGATGCTTTTAATATATTTTTATCTCAAGCTGTTTTAGAAAAAGGAATACCTTTTCAAATAAAAATACCTAATGACGAAACTTTAAAAGCAATCCAAGAAGTAGAAAATGCTGAAACAAAAGAAATTACACTTGAAGAACATTTAGCAGAAATGAAAAAATGCATAAAAAATTAGATATTAAATAATGGCACTAAATATATTACACAAAGAATCTATATGATGGAATTTCTTATTAACATATATAAATTTATAGTAGAACATTCCAGCGTTATTTTTAGTGGTATTGGGGTTGCCGTTATAATGTATTTTATTCAAAGAAAAGATAATGCAAATTCACAAATTAATAATACTTATAATATTGTTCGACACAATGATAAAGAAATTAACAATGAACATAATAAAAAGTTAGAAGAAAAAGAAAATAAGAAATTATCATATGCAAAAAGAGTTGGGAAGAGCCATAAGTTTTTAAGAACAGAAGTTTTACAACTAACAGAACGAGAAATGATTGATTTTTATAAATTAAAAACTGTTACGGAATTAGAAAAGTTTGAAAATGGAGAAATTGAAATACCACCTGAGTATTTAAAAAAATTAGAAAATTTCTTCTTCATAAATAAGAATTATTTTGATAATGAAAACTTAATTAATGAAAATATTTTTACTCCTTACAATTTGAATCAACAAGTTTTCGAAAAGTTTTTTAAAGATGGTTTTAGTCCAATTATTGCATGTTTACCTATTGAAAAAAATGAAATGCTTATTCATATAGTATTACATAAAAAGGAAAATGGTTTTACACGATGCATAATATCAGATAGATGGTCTTCTTTTGCTTCCGATGGTGGAGGAAAAATGAATATTATAGAATTAATTATTACAATGAAAGTATTTAATATAGATAAGAATAAAATAAGAATTATTAATATTAAAGAAGCAGACTATAAACAAATGTCTAATGGTACATTTTATCAACGAAACTTATTTAATAATTATTTTGGTAGTGCAAATAATAAATGTGTAGATATTTTTAATTCTTGGTTCGAACAATATGGAAAAACATATTAATAATGGCATTAAACGATTTACTGAAAAAAATTGAAATACCAACTATAGACTGTAAAGGTTTATATTTTAAAGATATTGGGAATATATTTAAAGATAAAAAAGTTTTAAATAAAAAAGATTTAGAAAAAATCAAATATGAAAATATTGATATTGTTCTAAAATTATGGTTCAGAAGTAGAACTATTAAAAAAACTTTAAAGTATCATTCTATTACAGGATTAGCAGCAGTTAAAAAAGCATCTATTGTTAGAAGTGAACTAAAAGAAGAATTAGAAGATACAGGAACAATATCTAAAACATATTTTAAATCATTAAATGAACTATTTACAAACTATATGATTTTTAAAGGTAGTAGTTTATCTACTAGAAGTATTTACACAAATCAAAAAACTTATGATAAATGGATTAAAGATAAAATTGGAGATATGGAAATATCAAAAATTACTACTTTTGATATTCAACCAATTATAAATAAAATGCTACAACAAGGTTTAGCTCCAAGAACAGCACAAAGTATAAAACAAATATTAAGACCTGTATTTAACTATGCAATTGATTTAGAACTATGTAATAAGAATCCAGCTATAAAAATAAATCTTCCTAAGTTTGATAATACTATAGATTTTCAATTAACAGATGTAAAAAGAAAAAAATTATATGAAGAGATAAAAAAATATGAACCTTTAAAATATAGAGGTATTATGTTATTTTTATATTTTGGTAGAAGACAAAATGAAGTACTTACTCTTAAATGGCAAAATATAAATTTTGACCAAGGTACATATATAATAGAAGATATTTATTCAAAAATTAGAAGAAGACAAGAATATCCACTTTTAAAACCATTGTCAGAATTTTTACTTGAGTTTGGTATAAATAAAACTGGATATATATTTCAAGGTGAAACGACAAAATATATTACCAGAAACACATTTAGGAATCATTGGAAAATATTACTTAAAAATTCAGATATAGAAAAAATGAGAATTCATGATACTAGACATTTATTAGGTAATACCATGGTTAATAAAGGGCAAAGTTTAGAAGCTATAGGAAAAGTTTTAGGGCATAGCTCAACAGCTGTAACAAGAAGATATGCTAAAACTACTTTAGATACTGCAAATGATGTTTTAAATGGTTATATGGAAGAATAATTTATAAAGGAATAAAATATGGGTGAATCAAATATTACAATTGCTGGAGACTGGTCTAAACCTGTTAATACGCTTATAGAAAAAATATCTGATGCAACAGGTGCAGTATTTAAGCCTTGGCAAATTAAAAGAATTGCTAAAGCAAATAGTGAAGCGAAAAATACTGAAGCATTAGTAGATTTAAAAATAAGCGAGAGACAACAAAGGGCAATGCATAGGTTATTACATGAAGAAACAAAAAAGCAAGAAAATATTGAAAATATTTCGCAAAAATCATTTAAAGATGTAAAAGAAGATGCAAACCCTGAAAATATTGATGATGATTGGTTATCAAACTTTTTTGACAAATGTAAAAATATATCAAATGAAGACATGCAAAATAAATGGGCTAAAATATTATCAGAAGAAGCAAATAATCCAGGAATATTTTCTAAAAAAACTCTTGAAATAATGTCATTATTAGAAAAAAAGGATGCTGTATTATTTCAATCATTGTGTAATTTCACTTGGACTGATGGGGGACATGCAATGACAATTATTGACAATTACAATAATGGATTATATAGTAAATCAAATATAAATTATGGAACACTCACCGACTTACAAGATTTAGGACTTGTAAATTTTTCAAATAATGGTACTTTAACAAGAAGTTGGAAATCTGGTCTTGCTGTTTTAGGGTATGCCAATAATGTACACCTTATTACTCATCCTAGCGACAATGTAACTTTAAATGTAGGTAATATTCAATTAACTAGAGCTGGCGAAGAATTAGCTAAAATTATTGAACTCAAAATGAATGATGAATATTATAATTATATGCTAGAGGATTTTAAGAAAAAAGGTTTTAGTATTACTATACATGCAATTAATACAGACTTACAAACTGGTGAGCCAATAAATAAAACAAATAGTAATGTCTAAAATATCATTTTGGAGACACTTATAAATTTATTGTTTCAATTATTAATTTTTGTTCAAAACTTTTTGCTTTAAAAAGAGTTATTTTTTTATCTTGTTGTTTTTCAATTTCTTGTATAATTGGTTTTAAAATATTTTCATTTTCAAACTTTAAACCAAAAGTTATAGATTCTATTTGTAAACCTATTATATTTTTTTCAAAAGCTACATCAATATCAAAAGTATATTTTATTTTTTCTTTATCTCCATAGTGTAATAATCTAACTTCTTTTTCATACTCCCAATCTTCTGATTTTACAGTCCAATATTCTATAATGCTATCAAATATTTCTTTTTCATTTAAATTAGTATTTTTATATTTTACTTCATCTTTTCCAACATAACTTGGTAAATATAAAAACTTATACCCGATACAAATTCCAGTATGCTCTTTTCCATAATGTGACCACATTAGTTTATTATCATTTATTTGAGATAAAGAGTATAGTTTAAAATCACTTTTTTTAAGTTTTAAATGAGTAAATTTTTTTTCTAGTGTTTCGGATGAGACATCAAAAGGATCATTCAATTTATCAGGACTTGCAAAGTACAAATAGTTTTCTGATAAGCTTGATAAACTATCGATTGAAAAGCTTTGATATTTATATAAAGTTTGTTCAAAGAATATTGTTCTAGTATCTTTTTGATAGGAGTTATAAAAAATATAATCCTTTATGCTTTTATCAAATAAAGTTTTTTTATCTTCTTTGCTATTCGTTATTTGTAACAATAGTAATTCTGCTTCTCCATGAAGATTTAAGAAGTATTTTTTTGATAACTCTATTGATTTATTCAAATTTTGAATAGCTAAATTGAAATTATTATTTTTTAATTTGGCTTTTAAGTGATGTAATTTACCCATCTCTAAATAATATTTTGGATTCTCTATTTCTTTTTTAATCTTATTATTAAAAATAATAATTCTTTCTTCAAGAGAATCTAAATCTTCAAATGCTGATAAATAATAAAGCTTTCTTTCATCCGTAAGTGTAAACTTATGTTCTTTAGACTTGCAATAAAGTTTTTTAATTTTTAAAATATAATATTTATGTATTCTTTCATTGTATAAATCAGTTTTATTAATAAATTCATTATTATATTCAATATTTATTTTTTTTATATATTTAAGCATATCTTTATAAGGAGATAACATTTCATATTCTAATCCAAAAAAAACATTGTTTAGCTCAAAATCTTTTTCATAAAGTATATCATTATATGTTTTTTGCATATGTTTTAAAGTTATTTTATAATAATTTAAAATAAATAAAAAATAAATATCTTTTTTCAATTCTTTATGATGGTTATGCAACTTGTCAAGAATACCACTAAGATGATTTATACTATTAGTATATTCTTTTTTAATAGTTAATAACTTTGCTTCATAAAATATTTTTTCTTCTTTATAAATAGTTGATTTTGTTTTTTTTAATATAGTATCTATTTCATCAAATGCTTTCAATTTAAATAGTTTTTCTATAATGTCTTTTAAATATCCTGAAGAAAAATTATTATAATTATTTTTATAACACTCTATTGCTTTTTGTTGCTCATTTTGTTTTTCATAACATTCTGCCAATACTAAAAAATTACCACTACTCTTGTCATCCATATTTTCATAATATTGAATTGTTTCTTTATATTTTTTAAGTTTGTAACAAACTGTTCCATATGTGATATATTTGCTTTTAGATTTTCTTTCTTCATTTTCGTTAAAATATGTATATAGCCATTTATAATCTTCTTTTTGTGTGTAATACAATATTTCATCATACTCTGTATTAAGATTATATTGTTTTCTTAGTTGTCTTATGTCATCTAAAAATTCTTCATTATTCCAAAACTTATTAATAAACTTTTGCACTATCTTAGTATCTAATGTATTTTTATTTAAAAAGTCAAAACATTTTTTAAATTCTTTTTGAATAAAAAGTAAATAAAAATTTGCTTCAAGGTTATTTTTATTGCTTGATAATGCTAGATTTAGTAAAGTCTTCGATTTGTCATTTTTTCTAAACCATGTGTAATGTTCAAATGTTCTAAAATTATCTTCTAAAAATAGGTATAATTTAACATATGTGATTGATTTATTATTTTTATTATCTTTTAGTATTTGATTAAAATATTTATTTTTATCTTTTTGTATTAAACTATTAGATTCATTATTTTCATGAAGACTAACCCAGCCCATCAAATCGTATAAATAGTAGTAATAAAATTGACTTTCTTTATTATCTGGAAAATTTGTTTCTATATTTTTAATATTTAATAATACTTCATAAAAATTTGATTTGTATAAATTATCTATAACTGCTTTTTTAAATTCTTCTAATTTTGTATTTTTATCCACAATTATATGTCCTGCTGAATATATTACTATAAAGTTAAACAAAGGGTAGTGAGTGCCAGGCTCTAATCCTCTACAAAAATATTTGTGAGACCGCTTTGTTGAAATATAATATTATCATAAAGTTTATAAAAGCCTAATCTCGCTATCCGTTTAAAATAAAATTTACAATTTTATTACACTTCTATTAAGGCTATGATACGCAGTTGTGAATATTATATAATGATCTAAAATATGTAATTATTTACTAGATGTTTCAATACTATTTGCAATATCTTCAAAATTACTATTTTTTACACTATTGTTTTTATTACTATCTAGTATGTCAATTATTCTTTGATTTTCTGTATTTTTTGTAATAAATTTTTGCATGTACTCATCTGTTATAAATTTTTGGCTATCTTCACAAAGTGGAATAAATAAAAATTCTTTTTCTATATGTTTTTTAAGATATGTTAATAAATTATCTTGATCAGGATGAACTTTTATTAGTAATGCCTTTTCTTTCTTATTTACATTAACTCTTGTATTCATATCCATATAACATAATGGATAAGATTTCACAATTCCTTTAAAGTTTATTTTTTCGTGTATATTTATTTTGGATTTAAAGCTTTCCATATCTGATAATAATAAAACTGCTAATGGCACAGAAACTGTAAACTTAGAACTTTTAGCACATTCTGTAACTCTAAAGCCTTCATCCATAGCTGGACCAATAAAATCATATACATTATTGTTATTATTACCTTCCCCAATATTTCCTAAATTACAATGTATTGGTTGTACTTCTATATTATTTACAGGAAAACCAGCTGTCCAAGCAGAAGCTTTTAAGTCTAATGTACTATATGTTTCATTATAATATTTAGTAACAAAATGTTCTATTGAATCTATAAATGCAATAACATAACAATTTGAGGCTGTTTTATGAGTTAAATTAACTTCATAGATTATTTGGTCACCTACATACTTCCATATATTTGGTTTATTTAATTTTATATCTTTGTAAGCTGGTGTAATAAATTTAGCATTTAAAGCATCATTAAATAATGCATGAAAATTTTCATAAAAATCTTTTACTACTGATTCCCATAATTCTTTTGTTTTTTCTTCTCTTTTAAAAAGAGTAGAATTAACAATATCAACACTCAAAAATAATCTTAATTTAGATTCTTCTTGAATAATTTTAAGTATTTCTTCTCTTGTATCTTTATTGCTCAGCAATATAAATCATTTAGTACTGATTTGTTTGAAAAAATGAAATTCTATCTTGTACCAAATCAAAGGACACATCATATTTCATAGAAATCTCAAATGGATTTAATGACTCTTCTTTTGCAATTCTACTTGTTGGTAATAATAGAAACATCATAAAAATATTTGCTTGTTCTTCAACTTTTTTATCTTTAATATTTGGAATATAACTTGCATAACCAGATATATTACCCATTTGAGAATGTAATACATAATGCCCTAATTCATGTGCAATTGTTTTTCGTTCTTGATTATAAGTTAAGTTTTTGTTAATTTTAAAAGATGCTTCATGATTATCATTTACTACAATAGAACCATATTGAGAGTCATTTAATAAATCGTTGATATTAATATCATGTAGTAATTCTTTTTCTTCTAAATATTGAGTATCAATATTCAATTTATCCGCAATTCTTTTAGGGTTAACACTTGTTTCACTTTCACAATATTTTTCAATAAATAATCCTGCTAAATTAGCGATTTCTTTAGTGCTTATATTAGAATGTTCAAAATGTTTTAAATTCTGTAAAGACATATTTTACCTTTTTTAAATTGTTTGTTATTGTATAGTGATTTATTTTTTTCACTATTGCGGTTATTTTTTTATTTATATTATAGTAATAAATAGTGCGAATTGTATCGAAATTTTTATTAATTATACTACTTGTTATTAAATTACTTTGATTTTTTGTGTACATTACTTAGTTTGTAGGAGGAGATGTTTTAGAATATTAAGAAGAGACAAGTTAAATAAAACTTTTTTCATAAATAAAACCTTTGTATAAGTAAGTATAAATAATTATAACTTATATATTACTTATAAGATACGGGGTCTTTTTATTTGATTACCATGATTATGTTTTTTTAAAGCAGCATCGACATTATCATATTTTGTAATTTTTGCATCTAAATTTCATAAATCATTTTAACTACTTCTTCGTTAGTTTTTATAAAAAGCCTAATCTCGCTATCCGTTTAAAATAAAATTTGCAATTTTATTACACTTCTATCAAGGCTATGCTACCCAGTTGTAAATATTATATCTTTTAATTTTTATTACATAACAAAATAACAAGCTTACTTATTATCTTAAAAAAATACCTATTATGAGTTAGGTTTTTTCATCATTTCAGTTTATCAAATTATTTACTGATATTAAAATAAAATATTCATACTTCATATTTGTATTTTACTTTAAGTAAAAATTCATTCCTTACATTCTTACAAAAACCCCTCAAACTCAAAATAGGTAAAAATCTTTAAAGATTTAGAAGAGCTTTGATTATTTCTATAATTAAAAGGAAATATCCAATTCCCCTAAATCTAAAAAGGTAAAAATTAAAGGATAAAAGAAATGATAAGTATAGATGATATTAAAAAAGAATTTGAAAATATAACAGGTATAAATGAAGCTAAGAAATTATATAAACAACTAGCTAAAAAGTTGCATCCTGATGTAGGTGGAAGTAATGAAGAATTTAAAATATTAAATAATGTATATAACGATTTAATAGAACATAAAATATTCTTTTCATCTGAAAGTAAGTTTGATATAGAACTAGAGAAAGTAATATCTCAAATATTACATTATGAAAATATCATAATTGAAGTTATAGGCTCATGGATTTGGATTAGTGGAGATACAAGAGCTATTAAAGACAAACTAAAGGATTTAACATTCAAATGGGCTAGTAAAAAGAAGAAGTGGTATTACGGCGAAATGAAAGGTAGAAATCCAAAACAAAAATCAATGGCAGAGATAAAAAGTAAATATGGTTGTGAAACTGTAAAAACTAAAAGTAAAGTTTCAATAGCTAGTTAAATCTAGCTAAGGGACAGACGAAGAGCGTTAGCACATGAAAATAACAAGTATATAACAAATAGTATCAATATAAATTTTACTAAAATTCCACGAAAACGAAGTTTCAAAGAATATGTATATGAGATACTATACTGAAGATATATTAATATTATAAGTATTAATTATCAAATTCAACAAAGGAGGATAATTATGAGTTTTAATCCAAATGCTAACCATACACAAGCAGATTTAGATAACCATTCAGATCAATTAAACCCAAACAATGATGAATATCAAGGTTCATAAATAAATATTAAGGAAAAACTATGTTGGATAATCCAATAACTTACCCTAAAAAAGTAGAGCCTTATATTATCCCTGATGACTATAGACCTACTTGTTAAAATAAGCTACTAGATATTAATCTAGTAGCTTAATATTTTCAAATTTTAAATAATCTTTTTTTAGTTCATCTAATAAATTATCATTGTTTATAAGTGTACTTTTAATTTTAAATAATTCATTGTATAATAATGTAAATAAACGTGCATATTTAAAATATAATTTATATGTAAATGCTAATTCTATGGGGACAATTTTATCAATAATTTTATCAATTTCTAATGAATTATTATGAGATGGAATTGTCCCTTTCTTCCAGTCATAGTATAGTTTATATTTAGGGTCATTATTTGGCTTGTTTAACCTAAAATCTAGGTAGTCTTCATTATTTGATATTGTATAAAGTTCAGAATAAATTTCATTAGGATGATTAGCATAATTTTCTAGTAAATCTAAAAATGATTTAAGTGGTACTTTCTCATTAAAAAGAATATATGTTAAATCTTTATTATTAAAATTTACATCAAATTTATTATAAGATGCAAATACAAATAATAATGTTTTTAATGAACCAAGTTTCATTAGTAATTTGATATCCTTGTCAACAACTTTTTTATTTGAAACAATATCTGACAATTTATTAATTAATTTTTCATCAAATAATATATTTGTTAATTTATCATCTTTTAACATTTTTAAAAACTGTTTATCTGTTTTTGAACTAGATAGTCTCTTGTTATTTAAATTTATTCCTAAGTTAATAAATTGCTCTATATGTTTTAAAAATATTAATAATTCATTATCAGCAGTTTCAATTACTTTATAAAAAAATGAAATATAGTTTTTATATACTTTCCAATATGATTGATTATCCAGTTTAGCAATATTTTTTGCTAAACTGGATAATTCTAATATATTGGATTTGTTATCAATAAATTCAGAATAAGGGCTAAAAACTATTTCCTCAAGCTTATCACTCCATAAATCATCTTTAAAATAATTACGTAAGCTTTTCTCACCTAATGAAAATGAAGAAGTATTTAAAGTAATAGTTTGTTTGACTAATAAATTTAAAAAAGTTCTTAATCCTTGAGATTTAGCAATAGTATCAAAATCTAATGAAAACATTTTTATTTATCAAAGGGAATGCTTGGTCTTTTTATTTTACTACCAAGATTATGTTTTTTTAAAGCACCATCAACATTATCATATTTTGTAATTACTGTATCCACATTCGATAAATCATTTTTAACATTATTTCTATTATCTAATTTTGTAACATCTTTTTTTACAGTTGTAGTATTAGTATCTTGTCTTTTTATCCAGTTTAACAAATTAGGATAAGATGTTTTTATTTCATGTTCATTTTTTAAGAAAATGACTATTTTTGTAATAGGTATATTATTGTCTTTTAAATAAAAAATATCATCTTTGTATTGTTCTAAAACTGATACTTTTTTAGTTGTAGTTTTTTGTTCAGATTTTAAAAAATCAAGTGCATTTTTAGATATTTCCATATTTTTATCCTTGTATAATAAAGTTATAATATTATTATAACATAATATAGTATCTATATAACATTAACAATAATAAATTATATAATATTATTATAGTATTGATATAATATATATAATATCAATATAATATAAAGAAACATAAGAAAAAAGACAATACAAGAATAGAAAAGAGGCACGAAACCCATTTGTAAACAAATGGTCGTACTTTAAGGGTAAACCCTTAAAAAACCCTAGAAATTAGTAAATATATTGCAATCTGTTATATTACTTTAAAAACTAATTATTTTATGATAAACTAATATATTAAAAAATAAGGGAGTTCAATTATGAACAAAAAACAAACATCAGACCAAGTTGCTTCATTAGCTTCAAAGACATTAAGAGATTCTAACTCTTCTAAAATTGCTAAAAGTTTAGCTGCTTCTGCATTATCTCAATCAGATACAAAAAGAGAAACAGGTAAAAAAATGGAAACTACAGCATCAAAAGTTTTACAAAGTGATAAATATAGTGCTGATACTAAGAAACTAGCAGCTTCTGTTTTATCTCAATCTAATAAAAAAAGATAACTTATGCAAATTTTATTTACTGTATTATTAGTTGGTATTTTTTTAAATGTTAATGCTAAGGAAATATGTACTACGGTAGCTATGAAACAAAGTTTAAATTTCAATATTTGTGTTGATTCAGAAAAAGCATTTAATCAAAAAAATAATTTGCAATTTATAAAAGCACTAAGAGAAGATATATTTAGAGCTAATTCTTACAATAGAGATATGAAATCATTTTATAAGGCTATTGAAACTTATCAATCTGAAAGATATATTAGTGGTAATGGATTTGATGATACAAAAAGATTAGCTTATTCAGTTATAATAACTTCTTCTAAGTGGATTAAATAATTATGATAAATAGATCAAAAAGGATTTTGTTTGATTGCTAGTATTTTTGAAATTTTGTCAAATGGTTATTTACTTTTAAGTGTAGTTGTTTTTATATTAGCTGTTATTATTGGTTTTATTAAAGGGCACTTATTTAAAACAATTGGATATTTTATATTGTTTTTTATGGTATTACCAATAATTGATTTTCTATTTACTTATCCATTACTTCAAATTCCAGTATCACTTATTTTTTTATCACTTAATCTTTTATCATTAAGAGCTTTATCAAAAAGAAAAAATACTTTATTGACATAAAAATTATTTTATAGTAGAATACTAATATATAACTAAGAGGTGGAGATAGACCTTCCATACGCTTACAACTTTAGAAGTAGAACACAGCTAAAGTCAATAGTGATAGATTACCCATTACTAGGAATAGTATTGACAAGGATAAGAGATTCCAGTTTGGTCACTTGACTTAGTTTAAGTATTAACTCTTATTTAAAACTATTATAGGGTTATAGTTGTAATCAAGCAATTTAATATCATTATCTTCTTGCTGTAAGTATATTTTTAAAAAAATATCATTTATAATATAATTACTAAAACCTATTTTTTTTATAAAACCCAAATCTTCTAATGCACTATGTACATTATATAATGTTTTACTTTCAATATTTGATTTTTTATTATTTGCAATAGCATACAAAACATCAAGACTATGTTTTTTTTGTTTTGCTTTTAATATTAACTCTTCAATATATGCTTTATTAACTGATATAACATCAATTAATGTATTATATACATCGTGTTCATCTAACTCTTTTATATCATCTGCAAGAGCTGTAAAATATACTTTTTGCAAAACTTGTAATGAATAATCTGGATGACCTTCTAAATATTCCAGTAAATATTTTAATGATGGTATTTTAATATTTTTTTGATTAAATACATCAAAGCTATATTTATATAATTCATTAACATCAAGTGGTGGTAATTCTATTATTGTTGCAAAGTGGAAAAATGGAGAACTTTTATTTTCAAAAATTTTAGTCATAATAGTTTCAATGCTACCTAAAAAAATATAAGTGATATTATTATGGTGTTGCATTACTGACCTACTTTTATCGAGTATATCTTTAGATGAAATTTTTAATATATCTTGGAACTCATCAAAAGCAAATTTAACATTGATATCTTTTTTTATAGCAATTGTATTTAATACATCTAAACTATGTAAGAAATACTCTACTTCATCAATATCATCCTTTTCATACATTTTAATAGTTACCTCTGCTATATCATCTATCTTTATTGCTTGTATAGATTTAAGTAAATCAAACATAGAGTTTTTTATTTTAAATATAAAGTTGTCAATTTTAGATATTTTATATGCTTTGTTTATAATATCATCTGCAAGTGATTTTAAACTACTCATTCTATTTATGTCAATATATACAAATTCATAATCTTTATTATCTTCTAATAGATGCTTTATAACAGAAGTTTTACCAAATCTTCTAGGAGCTTTAATCATAAAAGATTGATTTTGCTCTATATATGTTTTGAATAATGGCAAATGCTTTTTTCTATCAATAAAATCTTTACCTGTAACTGGATTACCTGTTTTAAACATTATTTATCCTTTTTCTATGTGTAAGTATATCTAGTTTTTTAATAGATGTCAATATAAATAGATATAATCTTCTATTTATTTAATAGATTTATAACTTTTTAATTATAATTCCTTTATGCTTTTTCTAATTAACGATTTAATACAAAGTATCAAAGAACCTATACCAATAGTAGGTTTTTAAAAACTTAAAAACTCTCTAAAGTCCGTTAAATGCACAAACACTTTATCATCTTTTTTTATACAATTTCTACCATATAAAAATGCATTTAAACACTCTTTAAATTCTTCATCTTTAATGTCATCAAGACATATACTATATTTGTCATATATTTTTAAATCTAAAATCTTTTCATTAGGGGTACCAGCTTGATCAATATTTGTAACTATATCACCATACATATCAAATAAAGGTTTGTTCTTGACGAGTTTTTGCATTGCTTCATTTCTAGTTATTTTAGTTTCAAATGTTACGAAACTCATAATTCTTTCTAATGTATAAACATTATATGATGTACAACTAAAACAATTAGATTTTACGTTTTTCATATATTTAATAATTAATTTTTGACAGTCTGTTAATATGGCAATTTTTGGATTAACTACACTCTTATCTACTTCAAAAGTATAAATTGAATTTAGTGTTTTAACTTCCAATATATTATCATCTCTTTTAAATTCTAAAATATCAGTTGTTCCAAATGAAAATTCTCTATCTGAATATGCATAAAAATATAATCTAGTATTAGTTTTATTATATTCTATATAACCTTTTTCATTTATGTATATTTTAAAAGCCGTGTTTGTTGTGTTAATTAATTTAGTGTTCATTTTTTTATTGCCAAATTTATTTCAGCAATTTTATTTATTACATATTTTTTATCATTTTCGTTAGTCCACGTACTTAATGAGCTATTTAACACTTTTGCCATTTCAAGAAGTTCCTGCTCTTCTAAAAGTTCTAAATAATTGTAATTTATATTATCATTCATATATGCAAAATATTTATCATAATCTTCCACATCATCACAAACAACATCGTATTTAGTGTCTAATTCATTATTTAATTTTTTAATCATCTCATTAGTTATCTTGGGATGCTTTTCAAACATCTTGTTTTTTGCAAAAACTAACTTAGCATCTTTCATTATATGTTCAATACCATAAAATATTCCAAATTTTTGCATCACTTTACTAAATTGTGCAGCACTACCAAAAATTTCTAGTAATTTAATTTTTTTATTAACTTCATAAATCAGTTCACTATAAGTCATTTGTTTATCTCAATACTTTTAATCCAAACCCAATCACCATAATTAGATTCAGCTGGATAACCCATAGGATTACATATTATTTTTTTATTATATAGTTCATATTCAATATCATCATGAGTATGTCCATATACCCAATATTTCATACTTCCATCTTCAAGTAATTTATGTCCGTCAAAAGTAAAAAATGTATTTGATTTTTCATTATGATATGCTTTATTTATGTGTTCATGTTTAAATGATGGATTTATATGAGTTACCATTACATCACATTTCTTATATACTGCTTCTAGCTTTGGATATTCTATTTTATATAAATCATCATAGTTTTTAATTCCATACATTAACTGTGAATCATTATTTAAATTTGTCCATAATTTATTTATATTATTTTTATCTATTTCATCAAGTGGAAAATATTCTTTTAAATATGCATTAGAGTACCAACCCATAGCTCCACCAAATTTAATACCATCTATTTCTATTACATTACCATCAAGACAATGCATATTTTTTTGAGAGTTGATTAATTTTATCATCTCATTGGCTCTATTGTATGAGTTACTATTATATTCTTTTTTTTGACCATTATTAATTAGATAATAATCATGATTTCCAAGTACACAAACTATATATTTATAATATTCTTTTTGAAATATTTTTAATACTTCAATATTCTGAAAATTATAGTGTCCTATATCTCCAGCTATTATTAATATATTTCCACATTGTCGTTTATGGTTATCTTTGAATATTGGTTCAAATATTGATTTAACTGCTTCACTTGATAATGATAAATTATTGTTAAAATAAAAATCAAGGTGTAAATCACTTAGTATGTCTATTATCATTTGTTTTGTCCTTTTTGTAATTTTATTTGTTCTAAAATATTTTCTATAAATTTTAATTGAATCGCATTAGATAACTTTTTTTTAAATGTATTTTTTGGTAACAAAGGATTAATATATGCTAAGTAATTAATAAAATGTATTTTCTTATTACTATTTAAATTTTGATATATAAATTTGAAAAACTCATATCCTTTTGAATTTTGTATTCCAATTAGTTTGTTATCCTTGGTATATAATGTTATTGGTGTATTGTTTATATATCCATTGATAATTTCCTTTTCTCTTTTGTTAGCAATTAACAAACAAATTTTAAATATTTTTGTATCATCAAGTTCTTTAAATTTCTCCAGTACTGGTATTTTAATATTTTCTTGTTTAATTCTAATTTCTTTTGCAAATGAATCTACATTTTCTAAATATTCTCTTTTAGTCCAAAGAAATTGAGAATGTTTAAATTTTGATTTTACAAATAGTTTTATTTTTGTTAAGTCTAGTGATATACAATCATAAACAAATATAACATTATCATATTTATTTTCTATTGCAATTTTTATACTATAAAGTAATGCTTTGTATTCAGCTTCATTTGCAGAGTTTATATTTGTACAAGTATATGTATGCTTTTCTTTTTTAAAAGAATCAAATACAGCAATTCCTGTTATAGTACTTTGTTTTGAATAACTAGCATCACTTAATAAAAAGATGTTTTGTTGCATTATTTATATTGCCCTTGTTCTTTTGATAATGTATTTACATTACTAGACTTAAGCTCTTTTTGTACTTTTTTTAAATCTTGTAAATTATTTGATTTTGATTCTTTTTCATTTTTTTGTACTGATGATAGTAATGTTTTTTCATTGTCTTTCGCATTTTGTATTCTTTTTATTGTTCCCATGTCAAGTGGTGTTTCTTTTGGTGTATGAAAATTAGCATGTTTAAATCTTGATGGAGTCCATAATGATGTAGGATTCAAAAATGATAAAACCAAACTAAAATACGTATTTACCTTTTCTCCATCATCATCATAAACTCTTTGCCCAAACCAATCTTTTTCAGCTTTTTTTTCATCATTAGTTTTTTCTTTTTCTCCTGTTGATTTGCCTTTTTTTTCATCTTTATTATCTCTATTATCAAATAACTTTTTTAAATCATCATCATTGGATTCTTCATTGTTATTATTTGACATATTCTTAACAAACTCAAGTATCATCGTGAAAGACCTTGAGATTTTTTATTAGCTATACTTTTAACTTTTTTATTATGTTCAACTTGTGCTTTTTTAATATCTTCAAAATTTGTTCTATATACCTTAGTATTATTTTTTGATTGTTGCTTGTGTGTGGTTTTAAAATTTTCATCCCCTGAAGCTCTTAATCTTTGTTTTTTAAAAGGTACATTTGTTTTTTCTTCTTCTTTTTCATCTGTCTTTTTTTCAGTTTTATTTTCTTGCTTATTTTCTCTTGCTTTTTGAGCTTTCTTTTTCATATCTTCTATGGCTTTTTTTGCTCGTTCTGCATTTGATTTATTTTTCATATCATTTTTCATTTTAATTCTATTATCTTTTATAAATTTTAAGCCTTTTTCTCTTTGTTCATTTGTAAACATGGTTTTATCCTTTTTCTTTTATTAATTGTTTTATTGCTTGTTGATTTTGTATATATTTACTCGTTTGTTTTATTGTTGAGTTATCCTTGTTTCCTTGTTGTACTTGTGTTGCATGATTTAATTTTTTTACTCCTTGTGATGAAATGACTGCTTTTATATTTGATTTGTGTTCTTTAAATTTATCTCTTAATTCTTGAACCTTATTTCTAGTATATTGCTTTGATAATCTTTGCTCTTTGGATTTTGCATATATGGATTGTTTTGTATTTTGAGATTCTTTTAAAGTTGATGATTTACCTTTTTGTTTAGATACTTGCATTGATTCATCTTTTTTCTTTTGTAAGTTTTTAAAATAAGTTTCTTGTTTTAGTGTTACTCTAGTTTGTACTTCTTTATCAAATTGTTTTAGTTCTTTAGTTCTAAGTGTTGGATGATAAAAGTCAAGTACTTTATTATCTTGTTTTACAACACCTTGAAAGTTATTTTTATACTTACTATCAAGTGGAAGTATTTTTAAGTTATCAGGGTTCTTAGCTCTTGAAACAGCTACATAAAATTGATTCTTTTCAAATTGTTTATTAGGATCTATTGCTAGATTATCTATACTCATACCTTGAGATTTATGTGTAGTTATTGCAAAGGCTGGTCTAACTGGAAAGTTTGTAATCGTGGCACTTATTGTTTTATTATTTTCTTCAATTTGTGCTTTAAATTCTTTTTGTTCAATTGATACTATTTCATCATTTCTATTTAGTTTGATTTGCATTTTATTATTTTGCATACCTAGATAAATTCCTTTATCACCATTTGCTACACCTAGATTTTTATCATTTGAAGTAATGAGTACAGGTGAACCTTCTTTTATTTCAAGGCTATCATATAAGGGTGTTTCATCTAGTAGTTTATATTTTTGATTTGGAGTTAATTCTTCATTTGAATTGATATTTGTTTTATAGTTTTCACTTACACCATCAAGCTTATCTAATTTAGCTTTGTTATGCTCCTTAACAGCTTTATTTGTTGAATAGATATAAGTTGCTTTGTTTTCATTTATTTTGCTTTCTTGCATAGCTAAAAGCGTTTTATTATCTTCTTTTGAAATATATCCATATCTTAATCTATTTAATAGCTTTGCAAACTCTTTATTATCACTTCTTTTAATAACTGTTAGCTCATGAGTTTTTGTTTTTAATTCTTTCCATGCTTTAGATTCAAAGGCATATCCTACTTTTTCATCTTTACTTACAGGTGGAAGTTGATTAAAATCTCCTACAAGCATAATCTTGCCTTTATAATGTGCAGTATCAAGTCTATGATGTATCATTTCCATTTGTGCTTTTGAAACCATTGATATTTCATCAATAACTATTAAATCGTAAGCTCTTATCTTATCGTTTAATTTATCATGTTTTGCGAAATTACTTTTATCACTATCATATTTTATCAATTCATCTAAATTCTTCTTAATACCAATTTCTAAAAAAGAGTGTAAAGTTTGTCCATTTATATTTGTTGCTGCTATTCCTGTACTTCCAAGTTTTGCAACTTTTAAACCTTTATCTTCATAGTGTTTTATAACTTCATTTGTGGTGTGTGATTTACCAACTCCAGCACCACCTGTTAAAAATACTGAATTACCATTATCTAAGTCATTGATTATATTTTTAGTATTTGTATTTGATATAGTTTTATTTTCAAACTTATCTTTTAAAGATTGTTCAATTAGATCTATTTTTAATGATTTACTTCTTGCTGTATCGTATCTTTTAGATACTTCTTTTTGTCTTCTCTCTTTATACGTATTTATATCAGCCTTATAATCATTTAAACTTTTACCTTCAATTCTTCTAGTTTTTTCATCAAAATTTATTTTAATATCTTCATAAAAATCTTTAGTAAATATTTCAGCTCTTAAATTGCTATATTTTTCTTGTCCATCTATTTTAATTTTTACATAGTTATTCTTTTTAGTTTGTATCTCTTTTATGGATGTTATATAATCTTGATTTGTTAAATAATCCATCATATCTTTATAGCTTGAGATAGTTCCATTTATAATTTGATTGTATATGTCATCACTTAAAAGCTTTTTTGTTTGTGCGTTACTTAGGTCTTTAAAATCTTTTGAGTTTAATTCTATATCGTTATATTTACTAGCTTTGTATTGTTGGTTTGTTATATCTCTTTTATTTTCTTTTGGAGATTCTAAACCATATTTTATATTTATATATTCTTGATGTGAGTTTAAAGCTTTGATTTCGGCTTTATCAGTTATTTTTATTTGTGTATCTGTAAGTAAATTTTTTCTTGGTATTATTGTGTGAATATGTGGATATCTTTTTTCTAATAAATCAGCTTTATTTGGATAGTCTTTTTTAAATTGTTTTGCTTGTTCGTTTGATAATAAATCATAATATTTTTTATCTCCATTAGTTCCTGTTAATAATTTATATTGTGCA
The DNA here is from genome assembly GCA_965243765.1 of Halarcobacter sp. Taxonomy (GTDB): domain Bacteria; phylum Campylobacterota; class Campylobacteria; order Campylobacterales; family Arcobacteraceae; genus Halarcobacter. The sequence goes on along the minus strand of CBDEWB010000016.1, from coordinate 11,077 downwards.
TTTTCTTTTGGGATATGATATTCAGTATATATATTATATTCACTTTTATCAAACCCTACTAAATAAAAGTTTTCATTTTCTTGTGCTATATTTTTCATATCTTCTATCGATACATTTTCTTTAAAAGACTGTGTTATATGATAATAATCTTTTGTCCAAAATTTATTTTTGTTACTTTCAATGATTTCATTTGTGGCTCTTAAATCTCCTTGAAGTGTAACTCTAGTATCAAGCATATCTCTAGTGATTATATCTCCATTAGTAAGAAGTCTATTTTTATCTTTTCCATCTTCTAAATAATCAGTTCCTCCACTTTTACCAGTTGATACAGTTGCTAGCATTATTTAGCACCTATTAACGCATATAGTTCATCAATATATATTTCTAAAGACAAAGAAGTTTTTTTATAATCTACTTCATCATTTCTTTTAATATCTTGATGCATTCTTTTTGCTATTTGATTTACATTGTTTGATATTGTATTTACTAAAAATACTTTGTACCGTTCTATATCAGAAAGATTGTGTTCTCGTTTCCTTGCAATTATAATCTCTCTGAAATACACAGACATATTTTTATATCCTAATTCTTTTAATTCATCTTCAAGAAGTGTGTATTCTTCTTGAGAAACTCTACAAGCACAGACTTTTTCAACTGCTTTTTTGTCTAGTTTTATAGCTTTTTTAGTTTTTTGTAGAGTAGATTGGATTTTCATTATTTATTCCATTACTTCATTAAAATATTCATCAAATTCAATATCGTTTAAATTGTATTTGTTTAGTATATTTAGTAATTCTTCATTATAATTATCTGCTTGTGCATCTAAAGCCATTATTTCATTGTATATATCTCTTTTTTCACTAAAAGTATGCTCTATAACTTTCATTTCTTTTTTACTTGATTGTTTATATATAAACTCATAATAAGATGTTAAATCTCTTTTTTCAAATGCTTTATTAATTGTTTCAAGTTCTACAAGTGGTGTATATCCTAGATAAAATATTTCTTTTTCAGGTATCAAAGTTAAGTGATGAAACTCTGGCATAGATTGTATATGTTTTGGAGTTAAAAAGTTTTCTTGCTTTTCTTCTATACTTTGTGTTCTTGAAGATGAAGAACCATCTTTTGAAACACTCTTTTGTTTACTTTCTTTGTGCTTTTCATAATGAACTGTACCGTATGCAGAACATAAATGTTTTATTGTTTCATTATCACTTACATTAAATACTAATGTTGCGAATTTTGAAGAATCTAATAGCTGTTTTGATTTCATATTTTGCATATCAATATATTGAATACCAATAAGTAAACATCCACCTTTAGACCTAATTTGAGTTTGTAATTTTAATCTTATTTCATCATCAAATTTTATAGATAAATACTCATCTAAAAGTAAAAGTGATAAATCTTCTTTTGTATCTTCTTTACTTAACATTATTTCAATAAGCATAGCAACAAACCCTGTAAATAACGGATACAACTTTTTAGAATGTGTAGCATTATTTAAAAGTATTAATCTTCCTTTTGAGTTTAGAAAATCTTTTAAAGTAAATACTTTAATATTGCTTTGTGCTGATTGCCAAGCAAACAATTTAAACATTTCAATACCAAGTTCCATATTTGCATATATAGATGTTTTTGTACGGTCGTCGCCACATTCATCTTTATATTTTTCTATTTCATTTAATAAAATTATCCATTTTTCGCAAGATGATTTATCTTTGTGCATAAAATGAGTTTTAACAAAAAATTGTGATAATTCACTTGATGCAGAACTAGAAAAAAAATCCTTTTCTTTTAGGTTCGATTCTATTAAGTTTGTTATGAATGATATCACAAGTGATTCACTCTCTTTCATGTCTTGCCATATATCGAAATAACAACCTCTACTATCATAAGGATTAAAAATAAAATCTGTATCTTTATCATAAAATTTTTGCGTAAAATCGCCTTTTACATCGTGTATTATTTCACGATTATATAAATCAAAAGTGTCATTTTGTGCTAATATTGAATTGAAAAATTCTGTTTTACCTGAACCCATTTTTCCTAATGCTAAAATAGTTTTAGTTGTATCAAGTGGATTTATAAAAGTTTGTGTTTGTTCAATTATCTCTTTATTTGGTATATCTCTATCAAGTCTAAAGTTATCTATATATAAGTTCTTTTTTTCTTCATTAAAAGCTAATTTAGTTGTTATGTCTTTTACGTAAGACCATAAATATCCTTGAGATAAATGTTTAGGATTTACAAAAGATGATAAACCATATTTATCAAAATTTACAATCTTATCACTTAATCCTAAAGCCCAAACAAGGAGCATAAAATAAACTAATACAAATATTATTAAAAACCACATATCGCCATTGTATAAAGAGGGTTCATTTATAAATTCTATTGCTAAAAATAGTATAAATACATTTGCAATTGATACATACATTTTATTTATATCATCTTTGTGTAAAGACAATATAATAGGTACAAATATATATGACATAATTATATAATATAATAAGTTTCCATCATCAAATGCCATATACCAATCAAACATATTTATTATAAATGATGGTAGCAATAGAAATATTGCAAATGCACCAATTATTATATTTTTAATTATTTTAAAATTCTTCATAGTAGTCCTTTGTTTTTGTTAATGCTTTATTATAAGTATTTGAAACTATCGAAAAGTCATCATGTGCATATATAAAAATTGATGTATTTAAAAATATTCCTAGCATTATTCCAGTTAAAATTAATAAGTATTTATTAGATTTTGACTTAGTACTAGGTACTTGAAAATTACTATATTTTTTATCAAGTTTTCTATTGATAGTATTGATTCTTTCTATATGTTCATCTATTCGTGAATATAAGTTTTTTACATCTTTTAACTCACCTACAAATTCATTTTTTATCATGCCAACGCTATTTATTAAGAAGTCAATATCTGTTATTAGTTTTTCATTTTTTGATTCGTTATCAAAGATATTTGTAACTTCTATGTTTTGCTCTTGTAACTGTGTAGATACTTTTGATATTTCTTGCAAAACTTCAATAATATCATTTTGAAATAAATCTACTTGTTGTTGAGTAAATTGCACTATTTTTGTACTCATTTTATAAGCCTATTAATCCATTTAAGGGCACCTCTAAAAACAACTTTTTCATCCATTTAATTAAATTTTTGGAAACATATCTTATCTTCAGATTCAATTTTATTAAAAATCTTAGTAAACTTCACACATTATTGGATAAAGTTTAGTAAAATTTCTATAATCTTCTTTCATTTTACTTGACTTTTACCTTTTCTAGTCTGATTATTTGTTCATATCTAAATAGGTTATATGTAAGATTTAAAAATCCTATGGATGATTTAATTCTTTTTAATCCTATGGATCTCATATGTAAGGCATCATTCATAGAGTTTGTCATAAATCCAAATATATGCTCAACCCTTGCTCTAATTTTAGATTTAATATGATTTGACTCTTTTTGGGTATTGCTAAGTGGCTTACCTCTATATCCTTTTTCATGAACAAAGCTTTTACATTCATTCTTTTCTAAAAACTCTTCTATTTCTTTACTTCTATATGCACTATCAGCATGAAGTTTATTATCTGTTTCATCTATAATATTTTTTATTTCAGTTGAATCATGTGGTGCTGCACTTGAAACACTATATTTAGTAATTAATTTAGTTTTCTCATCTGCATTTATATGATCTTTATATCCATAATGTCTTTCACCTGCTTTTGTCATCCATCTTGCATCACAATCTTTTTGAAATACTTTAGAACGATTCCCTTTTTTATCTTTTTTAGAAAATGCAATAGGAATAGCACCTTTTTTAATATCTGAATTATCACCTCTACTGTTTCTTTGTCTTGGTACATCTACAAAGGAAGCATCTATCATACTTCCTTCTTTCGCAATAACACCTTGGGTAATGAGTTGTTTAGCAAATAACTCAAATAATGTTTGAGATAGGTTTTTATTTGCTAATTGTTCTTTAAAATGCCATATTGTTTTTTCGTCAGGTATCTTATCTGTTATTTTTAAATTTAGGAATTGTTTAAATGACTTCAATAATATCATTTTGAAATAAATCTACTTGTTGTTGAGTAAATTGCACTATTTTTGTACTCATTTTATAAGCCTATTAATCCATTTAATTTAATACCTGTAATTTTATATTGAATTGCTCCAGCTTTGTTATATTTTACTTTTTTAAGTTGATTATTTAAATCTGTTATTGTTTTTAGTTCTAGTTTATATTTTGGAAATAAATCTTTTAAAGTTATAGTTTTAGTGCTTTTTAGTGCATTATTTACATTTCGTAAAATTACTTTATAGTACGAAGATACAGCCTTATGAGATGGGCTTATTTGTGATAATGTTAATGATCTAATGTTTGGATTATTTTTTGTATCAACATTTATATTATTAGTGTAATAATCATTTATTAAATTTACTATTTCAAATCTTTCTAAATGAGGTTTTTTTATTTTAAAATAGTTTTCATTATCTTTTATAATTTGAAGTTTTGAAGCTTCTTGTTTTTTAATATCAAGTAACCACGCTTTATATTCTTTTTTTGTAAACTGACCTGTTTTCATATCTTGTTTTGATTGTTTAATAGCTTCTTGCACTTGAGATTTTATATCTAATTTTTGTGTATGGAACTCTAAAAGTTTTTTATCTATTTTTTCAAAATAAGCATTTTTTATATATTGATATTGTTCCTCATTTAAAATATCTCTTAATAAATAGTCTTGCTTATTTTCAATAGCTCTTTTTATTAATATATTGTAATCTTTAGAACTTGACAGAAATATCTTTTCTCCATTTATAAATGTACTATTTTCATTCTTTTTTAAAGATATAGTTTCTTTGAATTCATTTGTTTTGATAATATTTTCAACACCATCATTTAATTTAATAAAGATTATTATTGCTACTACAAAGATAATAACACCTACGATTATTTTATATTGAGTTTTCATTATTTTGTTCCTTCATTTAATTTTTTATTGATTTTTTCCATCATTGGAATTACGTAGTCGTTATTGAAGTTTTTAGCTTGAGTAATTAAAGACTTAGTTTTTGTAAGCTCTAATCTTTTGTCTTTATTTTTTTCTGCTCTTTGTTTTTTAGTAACTTCATCTATATCCATATCTGATAGAGTTTTTAGTGATATGCCAACATTACGAGCATATTTAATTGCTCTTGAATCTTTCAATACATAGTAATTATTTTCATCTTCTAAATCTATATTGAAAGTATCTTTTATTAGTAGTTTGTTTTGTGAGAAGTTGTCAAACTGTTCAAAGATATTACTATATTCATATTCATTAAAACGATTAAATGAAAATATGATTTTATCACTTGGAATAACATCTTTCAAAGTTGTTAATAAATCTAATGCTGTACTAAAATCGTCATATCCATCCATACAAGGAATTATTAATAAATCAATTGTGTCGTATAAATTTGACTTTAGCATAGCTTCATGAAAGATGGAAATTTTTGAAGCCCCTATATCAATAATTGTATTTCTATCTTCAAGTAGCATATTTTCAAAATCTAAAAATGACTGCTGGTTTTCATGATTAAAATCTATTTGTACTACTTCAAAATTTCCTTTTATATCTGATTGTGTTTCATTTATAATGTCATTTTCAACAAGTAAACTATGCTTAATATGTGAAGCTATTATATTACTGTTTGTAGACTTACTTGCTCCACCTTTTCCATTAAATAAAAGTATATTATTATTCATTTTATTTACCTACCTTAATTTCATTTTTATCTATTTTTGTTGTATTCTTATCATTAGAAAAATACTTATTATAATTTTTCTTAATTGTTTGTAAATTTTCAGACATACTAGCTGTTGTGCTTATGGTATTCACACATCCACTAAAGAAAATTACACTTGTTATTAAAAAAATTGTTTTCATTTTATTTTCCTCCAAACTGATGTATTATTCCAGTATTTCTACTGTACTTATAATTAATTATTTCTGATTTTCCACCATTTAAAAGCCAATTAAATGTGATACTTTCTAATTCTTTTTCATCATTAAATTCCATTGATTTAATTTCAATTCCAGTAGTTCTCTTTATATTGTTTACGAATCCTATAAATGTTTTTAATTCATTAATTTTCCACCCATAACCAGCTGGAAATTTGATATGTTTTTTGATAAATAGTCTATCCTTTGTTTGTAAACCATACTGAATGCCTTTATTGTCATATATACGTGATATTCCATGAGATTTAAATATAAAGACTTCTTCTTTTGTATAAGTTTTTTTATATTCTTTTCTTTTATATATGAGTTTATTATTTAACCAAGGCATAGACTTAATAGATACAGCTCTAGTTTTGAATGGTTTATCTTCTCTGTAAGAAAACTGAGTTGATATATCTACTAAATGTTTTATACTTGTTGTTTTATTGCCATCATAACTTGTACCACTCCATAATTGATAAGGTATAAAAAAACTTTTGTTTTTACAATCATATAAATTACCTATGTACCAAGGGGATTTATTTTTATCAGGTTGAACGCAATTATTTTTTACATGAGTGATTTTGTTCAACTCATGAATATTTTGGTAAGAGGTAGTGCTACATCCACTTATTAATACCGCAAAAGTACCAGTAACAAGAGTGCTTTTTATTAAGTTATTTACTCCAAATCCAAATGAAATTGCATCATCTCTCAATGATGGTAATTCTTCAATTAAATTCGCTTGTAGCTTTTCAGATTCTGTTTTTGTATAATCTTCCTGTATTAATTTGCTCAATTGCATATCATATTCATATTCATATTCATATTCATAATCATTATTATTTGTCATTTTTCATCCTTTTGTATTTGTTTTCTAATTGTTCAAGTTCGTTAGTTCGCTGTTTTACAATCGCTGATAATTCTTCTAAATTGTAGTTTTGATAAAATAATTTTTCCAAAATATTTAACTGTTTGCTGTAGAACAAAAGTTCTTTTTTGTTCTCACCTTTTGGTAAATCACTATCTTCAAAATCATCAGCATAAAATTGTGTTGATACTTTATATGAGCCATTTTCTAATTCAACTTCAAATACTCCAAATTTAGTATTGCTATCTAATTTATCAAGCATAAAAGATTTTTTTAAATCTTCATCATGCTTTTCTATACTTTGTTTTAAATAATTTGATACATCATTAATATTCTCTAGAGGTATTGCGTGATGTCCTAATATATTTCCTATTTCATCAAGGCTCTTAGATGAATCATTATTTTTATTTCCCATTATTTTATTCTCCTTATAAGTTTGTTCTATCTCATCCATAAATTTAGAAGTTGGATTACCTTTAAGCATTACTCCTACTTCTTTAAGTGTCATGTCGTTGCCATAATTATCTTTTATTTGTATCATTAATTTTTATCCTTTATATTGATTTGATTACCATATTTATTTAAATGGCTTGTATTTTCCAAATATTTATCAAACTCAGTGAAGCCATCAGTTTCATCTATAATTTTTTGGGTCTCATTGCTAAGATTTATAAATAAATCTATTTTTCCATTTTCAGGTAATCTTATTAACTCTGTAACTTCATTATTATTTTCAAATTCTTCATCTAAAAAATCTATTAATCGTATAGGACATTGATATTTGTTAATTTCTTCAATAAATATATTACTTGATGTGTCAATGTAAAATGTACCACTATCTCCAACTGGTTCAACTTCTTCGTTTAGATATACTTCTATAATCATGATGTCTCCAAATTATCTAAGAAACTTTGTACTAAGTCATAAATATTTTTAGGAATATATGCATCTTCTTCATTGATTATCTTGTAATTAATAATGGCAAAATGAGTCAATTTATCAGCTTCCTTATCATCTGTACTTTGAAAAATTGAAATATGTAATTCATGGTAATGAGGTTGAACGCACAAAAGGTAATCAAATTCCTTTAATTTATTTTCAAGTTCCTTAAATATTTCTGATAAATGCACAGCTATATCATTATTTAAACTATCAATAGTTCTTTTTAATATAGTGTTGATTGCTTTTTTTTCTTCAAATAGTGCTTTTAGGTTAAGTTTATCTTCCATATTAGTATCCATACGGTCTATACTGTAATATATGAGCTTGTAATAACTTTTGTTTTAATCTTGCTTGTCCAATTTTAAAATCCTTTTTGTCTTGCTTTTCTCTGTTATGCTCTTTTATAAGTTCACCATTACTCGTATATCCAAATAATTTTTTAATTAATTTATACATTTTTCTTATCCTTTATATTTGATTATTTTTGATTGATTTTTGAATAAATAATCCCACAACTTTTTTGAGTTTTCATATGAAATTGAATTAGTATCAAGCTTGTTATAAAGTTTACCTGTAGGGTTTACAGATAACAATACTTTCTTACTATCTCTTTGTGTATATTCATGTATTATTGGAAGATTGATATAGTTCTTTCTGATATTCTTTTTAAACATTTTCAATGATATATTTACATCATCTCTTTTCCAATAAAAAATAAATGACTTTTCATTTTTGATATATAAAATATTTATATCTTTAGATGTTATTTCTTTTATCTCATTAATACCCCTATTAAAAGCTTCTTTCCATTTTGAAGGATATTTATAAGTAACTCCAAATCGCTCAATTGCATCATCAATTGACATGATGAAACATGATTCAGAATCTCTTTGAAATAAGTGGTGATTCGTAGTGAAATTCTCGTACCTTTTAAATAATTCATAGATTTTTAATCCATATTTTGAAGTGAAATTGTTGCAGATGTTTATGTCTAAAGGAGTAAAGTTTGACTTTTGCTTAAGTCCTTCAATAATTCTTCTTGATATTTCTATTTCAACATTAGAACGACTATCTTTATATAGAATCATTTCCTTTATAATAGATGAAGATACCCATTCGATAGCTCTGCCTTGGTATGTAATATCTCTTAGTAAAATTGTAGTATTATCTAGTCTCTCTAATGATTGTAGTATTCTTTCTATATAATCATTTGTTTTAATATTTAAAAGTTTTTTTACATCTAATAAGTTTAGTTTTAAAATATCATCTTCACTATTTTCAATAAGGTAATATAATATATTGATAATCTTATCATCAAATAATCTAAGCTTTCCAGTTTTTGCTTCTGTTAAAGTATTTGATTTATTAGTAATTAATTCTTTTTTCATTATTCTATACCCATTGCCTTTTTTAATTCAACAATTGAATATCTTATAAATTTACCTCTACCATATCTTTTAATGATTCCCTCATTTTCAAAATTTGCTATAGTTTGACTTTCACAATCAAACATTTTAGCTGCACTTGGACGGCTGATATATTTTTCATCATTTTCAGATGTATTATTTTGTGATATTCTTTTTAATATAAGATTTTGAGTATTTTGTAAATCTTCTATTATATGATTTGGTATAACTGCTATTTGTTCCATATTACTAACCTTTTATTTATATAGTGTATTATATTGCACTATAAATATATAACTAAGTATATAGTGCAATATATTAAATAGAGCTTAAAGGTGCAATATAATATACTATATCTATAATAATAAATATGGAGTGCAATATGGTTAATACAATGTGTGATTTATTTGGAATTGCTAGAAGAACATATTTTCATTGGAAAAAGAATGAAAATAAAAATAAATCAATAAATTTAGTTGAAAAATCTTTTACAGAGGAAGAACTTGAACAATATTTAAAAACTGGAGAAATACCAATTAAAATAAAATGGGCAAATAATAAATTTAATAATCTTTATGAATCATTTACAAGGTATATAGTTAATAGTGAAGGTTCTAAAGCTTTATTAAGTGCAATGTATAATAATGAAAATATGAATAATATAGATGATTTAATAGTGCAAGAATATAACAATAAAACTATAGACCAACATGATATGATTTCATATTTTAATGATAAACCATTAAGTGATTTATGGATGTACATACAAGAAAATAATAATAATAATTGGATGTATTATAAAAATGCTACTATAGATAAAGGGTATGAGTGGTGTTCTATATATTTAGATATAGTATTACTTTCTATTAAAAAAGGTATCTATGATATGGTTTTTTCAAATCGCAATAAAAACAATGATTATTGCATTGTTCCTTTTCCGCCTAAATTATTTAGTTGTTATGCACATTATGAAGAAATTGAAAAAAAATATTTTGATTTATTAAAAGAAATATATTCAGCTCTAAAAAATGATGACTATAAAAATATAAAATTATATGATTCCATGAACTCTTTTGACTTAAATACTGTTCCTGCTACATATCAATATGAAGGCAGTTTAAAAGGGGAATATCTTTTATTAAAGGATAAAGAAACAGTAAATGATGGTTTGGAATTAGGTAGTATTTTTAGTCCAGCAATTGATTTATAATTTTACTTAATTGTTCACACCCATGGAAAGTCTATATTTATCTTCTTCTTTGTTTACGTATTTTTTTAGGAGTCTCAAATTTAATTATCTCATTTTCAATACAAGGTTTATTATCTCCACAATGTGAAATATTAATACCTAAATCTTTTGCTTTCTGTTTTAATTGTTCTAAAGTTAACATGTTTAAATCCTTTTTTAATTATACATAATTATACATAAAAAGTAATAGCATAAAGTTATCCTCACTGTAGGAAGTAATCCTTAGAATTGGGCTTTATAAATAATCCCCATTATGGGTAGTTTTTATAAAATCATCCTCATTACAGGAAGAAATAATACCCGACACAGGATACTTTTATCCCCATTGGTAGAAAAAAAACTTCTGTATCTATTATTACATCTATACTTTCCAATGTTTCAAATAGTAAATAGTAGTAATAGTAAAAATACTAAAAAGTATTTTGGATTATTTTTATTGGAATTTTTTTGATAAATTTTGAGATTTTGCTTTTTCTAAAACCTTACCCTACAACTTACCTTTAAATAAATTATGAGTAAAAATTAGGCATAAAAAAAGCCCCTAACCAAGGAGCTATTTTTTACTTAATTACTATCAATTAACCACATAATGGTT
>CBDEWB010000015.1:0-8848 GCA_965243765.1 Halarcobacter sp. | reverse complement strand
CAGCTGTGTGTAAGAGTATATAATGGCGTAGGTAAAATGCGATGTTTGCAAACATCGTTTTTTTAAGTATTTCGTAGTGTATGTCTGAATGAAAGCTAGGAATTAAAGTGTATATTATTTTACTTAAGGTGAGGCTAGATTTTTAAATGCTTTATAATGTGACTTAACATTCAGAAAATTGTAATTTTGAGCTTATATATCGTATTGATTGCATACACAATATTATCGATTTAAGCTGTCACCTAAATGTAGTCTGTTTCCCACTAAAAAAATAAGACCAAAGTAGTGGCCATTTTATTTGTTGCGAGTTTTGCACTCGATTTTGCATTGAAATGTAAACAGCGGAACGTATAAAGAAAGCGAAGGTACATAAGTGTTTGCAATTCTTATTAATTATTGCTAAATTTTAGATTGATGACATTTTTGGCGGTTTGAAAGACATACGACAGTTATTTTAACTCCTCCAACTTTTTAATAAGTACATTTTATGTGTTCTTTGTTATGATAAACTGTTGTTGAAAATGTGTTATTTAAAAGTGCAATTAAGCTCTACAATATTATCCAAAAGATGCATTTTCGACACGCAACTTAACGATTTCTTTAATGGTACATAACTGTTTTCGATTGTAAAGTATACGCTTTAGAGTTTTAGTTTCTTTACCAAATGTTTATATTTACTATTAAAACGTTATGTAAAAATGCAATTGTAGGATTTTTTGTTAATGACTTATTAAAAGTGGGCCAATTGACCAAATTATCAAAATTATTAAAGCATGCAAAGCGTTTAGTGATTTGCAAATAATAATTTTTTTTCAGTGTTATTCTGAAACGTTTTGTCTGCAATACTTCCAAAACAATTAATTTGCGCGACTTGAATTTTCCAATTTTTTCAGGACTAAATTCATTATTTGCGAAAATCAATTAGCAATTTTATTATAAGCTGTATATAAAACCAAAAAATGCAAAATTAAAGTTTACTAGTTCTTTTTTTTCATATATTTTTTTGGGAAAAGTGTGAATCAAAATTTTTATTTGACGCAAAAATTGACCAACTTTTTTTAAGTATCTGCGATTTACAAAAAGCAGCTCTTAACCTTAGTGTTAATTAATATTATATTGTCGTATTTTACACATACAAAAATATAAAGCAAAAACTCCCCCTTTTGTTTCTTTTCATTATATTATGTAACTTACAATAGTGCGCTATATAACAAACATTAAGTAATAGACTGTAACATAATAACCTAAGCACAAGAAACAGCACTACATAACTGTGTTAATATTGTTTGGCATAAACAATAATTTAACAAAATCCACGTTGCCTACATCAATCTTTCTATTTTCATATTTAAAGCAATACAACAATTCAGAATCAAATTAAATCACCGCTGCATATTTTACGCGATGTTACCTATTCAGATTAGCAGTACAACAATTTAAATCTAAAGCAATGCAACTGAATTTAATCATTTTTGTTGTTTACAGAAACCACAATTAATACAGAAGTTTGATTTAGAATACTTAAAGATACAATGTTGGCAGATAAAACAAACATTTTTTTTTATTACTGATAATGTATTTTAATGTTACCATAGTTATATTGAGCTCTTAAAGTATTTTCAGTATGATTAAAAAATTGAAACTACAATAAATAAGCAAAACTAAACTATGAAAGTTGTTATTTCAGATGTGGAAGCTAGTGGCACTGTACTTCATTGTTGTTAGCTGAATGAATACACAAAACATGCTAAAACCTTGAACAAATGCTTACGGAATATTGGATGGCATTTTGTTGTAAGTTAGACAGTTATTTCTGTGGTATTATCTGAATAATAATAAAAGTAATCTACTATTTGAACTACTTTTTCAAGCACTAAAAAATAAAATGGTTAATAAATGCTTGCAAAAATTGAAAACTGCTATGATAATTGAAGAAAAAATGAGTTATCTTTTTTGTTTTAATATTGTCTTTTTTATGGATGTGGACCTCGCTCTCTGAAATTGAAGATATTTTTATTACTAATACATGTACAGCATCATTACCAAAAATAAATTATTGCATTTATATATTGATGACGATAAACAAAACTTATTATCATTTATTATTAATAATACATATATAAGGTCATTAAAAAAGTATATGATTGCATCTAAATACTGATGATAAAAAACCAAACTTGGTTAATATAATAGAATATTGGACAAATCGCTTAAGCTACATTTTATCTTTATAATTCTATCTTATCATAGTTCTATAATAATAATGATGATACTAGAGTATTCATGATTTCTGATAAATAAAAAAAACTACAAGCTAAGTAGCTGCATTAATTTTACATTAAGAAAAACAGTGATTTTGTGAACGAGATAATATATTATAAAAGTTCGATAAACGCGTTTGTTGTTATATTATTGTCCAAAGTGGTAAAACAATTTTTGATGTTTTTTACTTAAGTCCTGACTGAATAGATAAAGATGAAGAAATTAGTACATATTTTATTAAAAATAGAAATAAAGATAATGATACTAATACTAGTTGAAGTACATAGTGTTATGAGTCCGTGTAACTAAACTTCTTCACAAATGTTAACACTTTAAAAAAAGGCTTTAGCATGAGGTGTTTAATATTATCTATGAGCTAACTAAAATGTAGAAACTAAAGAAAGTTTACATATTTGTGACCACATCAAAAGATTAAGCTTTGCTTTTTTGTTAACAATTTGAATAAATGATTATTTTTTACTTTTAAGTAAGATTTTGTTGAAGCGTCCGATTAGCTGAGCTTGTATATGAATTATAGAATAACTGGCAATGATGTTAGCACGAGTTTAAATAAGCCTTAACAGTTTTTAAAAGTACAAAATTACCGATGTATACTTTGTGTGGTGAAAAGAAGTGCAGGAACTATAAATGTGAAACTCATAAAGTAATTAAAATGTAAGCGAGTAAAAGTTAAAGTGTGCCATTATATTTTAAGTTAAAAAAGTCTAAAGAACAAATAAAAACTAGGAGATATAAAGCTATTAAAACTGACTTAAATAAATAAAGTGATTAGAAAATGATTAGAAGGAAACACACTATAAAGAGTGATGGCATGTTCGCTCGTGAAAATAATACACAGTGATTATTACAGCCTACCATCTTGTTAAAGCTCGCCTAATTCATGTTATACTTCTGCCATACTGTAGATAAATCGTGGCACAGTGCTGAGCAAATGGTAATCACAACGCGATTTAAATTATGATTTTATCCACTTGGTTTTGAGTGCAGGAAGATTTCATTTAAAATGTAAATGATCCTATTTGGTTCGATTTGATTACTTAATGATTTGATCGGAGATTTTTGACCCACTGTATTTGAAAAACCCTATTATTTTATCTACTAATAGCCCCATATCGCTCTGGCTGTATATTATTCTCAAAAGACTGTAATCGGGTTGATTCAATAGTTACTAACAATAATAATATTATTAATGTAGTTAAAGTCATAGTAAACGTAAAGATATATCGATAATAAAATCAATCAAATCTCAATGCACTGAAAGCAACAATAATATTATAAAGACGCTATTGTCTACTATTTCATTAATAAATTCTACATTTTCTTACGTATGATAGCTTTTTTGACCAGCAACTCGTTGCAGTAAATTACCACTAAAGGAGTATGTCGAGTGTGATTAATTTACCTTCGAATAAAAAGCGATAGCTACTAACTGAAAGATATCTCTCTGGCGTAATTTTATTTTGATGCCTATCTAAGATATATAACTAACAGTCTTAATCTTTTATATACTGTAGGAAAACTATTACAAATGTGCAATTCTTGTTTCACAATTTTTACATCGCTGCTTCTAGCTACTTTTTTCACAATTTTTTTTTTTCGTTTTGACTGGACTAATTTTATGAGCAAGCAGCAATGGTATCTTACCCTTTGGAAGATGAGATATAATTCATCAAGGTTTGATGTCTTATGTCTCATTCAAACTGCATTTATGACTAGTAAGTATGGATAATAGAATGATTTTTTTAACTTTTGTTTATTACTGCCATTATTTGTTTGATTGTTTCTACTATAGTTCCTAACATTTTTTCATTGCAATAATTTTTTTTTCAGTGCTATTATGTTCCAATTATTCTATACTGTTTTTATTTTGTTCTATATATTTTGTTTTCTTTTTTATTTCTTTTGTGTTTTCCAATGTTTCGTTTCAATTCCTATTAACAACTTAATTTTTTTCTTTTTTTTGGTTTTGTTCCTCCTTATCGTTAACAAAAAACTGTTGTGGTGTACTTGTTTACTTTATTGTAATTGCTTAGCGTTAGCGAATTGTTTAAAATACTAATTATGTTAGCATAAGAGACAATTGACATCATTGATTGAGTTATCGTTTCTTATGGTTTACTAATATTATCGTATCATTATTACGTTATCAAAAACATTTGTACATAAATGGCAGAATCGATGGTTAAAAAGGAAAATATTGCATCCCGGATCTTTGATGTTTAAAGGCCTCTTGACTATCGACTAGATATCATTGTGAGCCCTCCATTATTAGTGTAGGTTATTAGATATTATCCTAGAGTCTGGAAAATTGAAAGATTTTGGAACTGTATTCTGGTGCGCTCCAACTCACAATAGTGCAGGTTATGATCACTCGCAGTTATGTCGCTGAAAAAAATGGATGTTGAAAATGTAAACCTATGAGCTACCATTATTTTACTTCATCTTATAGTCTACAGCCATTATATTACATAGTGTACTTTTGTTTGAAAGGCTTATCTAGTATTGCAACTTGCATTTGTAGAGATGCTACCTCCACAAATAGACACGTGTATGATACCTCCACAAAAAAGCATGTGTATGATATACTACATGCTATAGTTCATAAATTAATTAAAAAAATATACGCAATATAATTTAATTTAAATGCTGTATTATGTTAAACAGCTCAACGCTGTGAGTACATTGTGTTAACTATATTACTGTATACAGACGAACAGCCTAAATACCTACACTTTATATAGAATTGTAAGTTTCACAATAATATTAAACTTCAAAATAATACGAAATAGTCAAGTTTAAAATTAAGCGTTATAGTGTAGAATATGCATTCATATAAATATGTGCATATCACATTTGTACATTCAAATTTTATTGTTAAATAGTTTAACAGCTTGCTGAAGAAGTATCAGCTCCAGTATGAAAAGGTGCTTGGAAACTAATTTCTCAGTATTGCTCAGATTGCAATGTGGTAAGCCTCATTGTTTAAAATGCATATTGTGCAAATAATATACAAGAATTGTGCAAAATTTGAAATAGCCTTCAATTTTGATCCTTAAATCGAAATCAAAGTAAAAAAATTAAATAGAAAACTTTGATTTTCAAAAGTGTTTCATTTTAAAACATACTAAAAATAAGTGTATTGAATAAATTGAATACAATAAATAAAATTATCAAAAAATTATCTTAAAAGTTCATCTGTTGCTGATGCCTAGCAGACTTCACAAGTCATGGACATACTTATTCGCATTTTAGTGGTTAAGTAAGAAGATAAATATGCTGTACATGGTTAACTTGCTCGTTGCATTAAATTAATTATAAAATCGATACTAGAATCGACGTTGAAATTAAAATAAAATAAAATAAAAATAAAATTTAAAACTAAATTTAACCACATCAAAAACCGATTGAATTAAAAATTTAAAAATCGCATAAGCCCAATTAATAAATTATTACGGAACACACTCGCTCACACAATTTCTGTTATTTTTAAAATACAGCATTTCTGTATTTTTCAATCATTTTAAAAGCACCTGCTTAAATTTAAGGACAAAAATTATTCATTGCATTTTTTGTTGTTGCATTAGTTGCTTTCAGATAAATGTATAATTGTATGATACTATGCGTATAAGTTATACACAAGTTCAGTGTTAAGCCATCAGTTTTAGATAAGTTTTTATACTTTATTTTAATTGTAATTATTTTTTTGAGAGGGGGAAAAATGTAATTACTGTCATTGTTGTTCTATATTAATATTGGGTTCATGATTATTTCAAGCTCCTTGTGAACTATTATCATAAAAATTTTATATTTCGTACTTATAAATAAATTTGTTTAGGCAAAACTGTTTTTTTCTAAATTTCATTATACTTTCCATATTGATTAATATGTTAATAAATCAATATTGTACACAGTGTTAGATCGACTGTAAGATGTCAGTTTTATAAATAAAAGTAAAAGTTGCTAACTTTTTAGTTCGTTTATTTGCAATAACTTTAGCTTGCGTTGTTCTTAATTAATCATTAATGTGCATTAACTTGCATCATTCATTTTTTATTTTGTTCTCGTATTTCAAGTGAAAGACGATGTATGGTTAAAACGTCTACGCAAACTTCAGTATTTGACTTTAAACATAAAAAGATGTTATTAATTCAACAGCACAACGTAGGCTTACTGTCAGTATCAAGACAATGTTTCCCATTTTTAAAAAAATAACATTACCACGTGCTAGCCTCTGGATCACAAGGTTACTTACGGACAAATATATTTCCAATTACATTGTTTAACTTGGTCACGTGATAAACATTATTGGATATCATTTTTCTGTTTCGAGTTGATTTTACTTCTGCTATGATATTTACTTAATATAAACTGTTATAATTATATTTCATAATATATTTTCGCGTTGTACGTAATATTTAAGTAATAAAATGAGATTTTTGAATTGGATTTATTACAATTTTTTCAAT
Source organism: Halarcobacter sp. (assembly GCA_965243765.1). Lineage (GTDB taxonomy): Bacteria > Campylobacterota > Campylobacteria > Campylobacterales > Arcobacteraceae > Halarcobacter. Next base: position 2,099 of record CBDEWB010000015.1, on the reverse strand, counting down.
GCAACATACAACACAAGCAACGCAAATAAACTTAATTTTACAGTTAATATCTCAGAAAGCTGAAATATCAACTTTTACTACGGACAAAAATTATAAACCAATATTTTCATTCAAATTAAATGACAAAAATAAATATAATTATAAATGATTTGGATAAGTAAACATGATACTGATCAAATGTAAACTAAAACAAACAGATAAAACAATAAAATATACATTCGGAGTTATTGAACAATGATATTTACATTTGATAATAATAAAATGTAATGCGGTAATTAACGATATATATTCATATAAAGTAATTAGAAGTCAACAATATTTAAGAGGTAAATTATTAAAAGAATTGAGTTATAAAACAAAACCCTGCCGAATGTGACCCATTGATCTCCATAGAATAAAGCGCAATCACAAACCAATAAATTCAACAAAGTGGGAACACAACGTTAAATAATTAGTCAACCAAGAGAGAATAAATTCACGAAAACCATGCAATATAATTTATTAAGCCAAATTATATGATTTGTAGAATTAATGGCTTCACAAATATCTTTAAAAAGCCGATTGTGAGTAATCTTAGGTAAAGCGCATTAACAATATTATTTAAAAAAGACAAGATAACTAATTCAGCACTACAATTTTATTAAAATTGAAACTGATAGTCTGTTAATATATTATGTTTATTGATAAATTATGATTTATGTGATTGCATATTAAACATTAAAAAATCTTAGATAAATCAGACAATGTGGAAATGAGCCTGTCATTGATCAAATTTTCGGGCAGCTGCATGCAATCTTCTACGGAAATTTTTAAAGTCTTCGTAAGTGAAAACTGTGAGTGGCAGTTTTCCTTGTTGTTCTTCAAGAGACGTTGTAAAAACATTATTCCTGATACAGCGCCTAGCGAAACAAAACAATTAAAAAAGAGACGCATTCTGGCAGATGATTGTATAAAAGAACTTTCCTCCTGGCATATAATTAATTCAAAATAGTTACGCATTTTTGAGCCCTAAACCAATACTTAGTTATTAGAGTAAGCATGAATGCAGAGATAACTTTGAGATAAAAAGTTATTGCCATTGTAAAGCGACTGTTGGATTCGTAGCATAAAAATATCAAAGTTCCAGCGAATGCGCTGCGTATACTGTTTTTTAAACAAGTGGCAGAAACTTCTCATGAAAAAACATTTCCAGAAATATTAGGCAAGGAGTGCTGATTATAACACTTTGACACCAACTAAGCTATGCTTCGCTAAAAATCACAAAAACCCCATAAAAAATTAGTTTTTGTATTGTAGTCCTGTTGCAAATCATTGTTAATAGCATGGCTTCTATTAACATTGTTCTTCAATCGCAAGTTATCATGCCGATTCATCGATAATGGTGTATATTAACAGAAGGTCTATTAGCAGAGAAACAATTTGTGCATTCAATGCATTAAATTTAGCAGCGATTTGAGCATTTAATTCATCAACGTTTAGCTGAGCGCTCTGTGTTTAAAGTAGAGCGTTTGTAAAAGACGAATTCTCTAGTTTAATATACTGCTCGATAGTCGCACAATTGCTTGTACACTTTCAAACAATTTTTTTCTCCAAACTTTTGTTTGAGTTAGGCCTATATGATATTTAACTAATTTAGAAGACGAGAGTCATTCGCATCGAATTTACAACGTTAAGCGATATTAAGACATGCACAAAAAAGAACTTAAGTAAAACATACAACTAATATTGTTTGTAAGGCAAATATTTTAATGAAAGTAACGAACTACGATTATGAATGCCGTCAAAAATTGCAAAAAAATTTGAAAACACTTAGCATAAAATAACTGAAAATTTTAGCGACATCCTATTATAGACTGATCACTGTCTTATTTCTTATGGAAATTTTTATGGAAAATAACGACATGGAAAAGCCGGCGAAACAAAAATAGAGGTCACGTGATTAAAACATTCGCATTTATTGACTACTTATTAACAGACACTTTAAACATACACGAACATTCGGATATCATTTTTCCTTTTGCAATATTTCGTTTTTCTTAGCACATATTTCTTTGCTTACTAATATAATACATATGGGTGAAATATTTTCGCATAATGTC
>CBDEWB010000014.1:0-6971 GCA_965243765.1 Halarcobacter sp. | reverse complement strand
TTTTGTTACAGAGAACTAATTTCCTTGTTCTTAATTCACGGCATTAATTAATTATAAAATCTTGCAAATTTGACACATCATACTCTCTGTATTGATGTACTATATATTCTTGTAATGTTTTATGCATTTTTATAGACTTTTCTTTAAGTATTTGAATGCACAAGGAGTCCAAATATGGCTAGCCAACAGTCATCAATATTTATGTTACCAAGACTTAAATAAAGCTGTATAAATCCATCAAAACATTACTTCACATAATGTAATGACAGTGAATAACCAAAAGTGAATCTGGTTAGCCAGAAGCAGACTTGTATTAAAATCTTGTTAAATGTTTAAACAAAATATCATTATTAGCTAAAATTTGTGCAATGGAATTGTTCAGAGTCATATACTGGTAGGCGGCATATGACAGCATGCAGTGTTCTCATGGTTTTAATAAAATTATTTTATTTAGTTTTTATTTTGTTTTTAACTATATTTTTAGTTTGTATTTAGTTTTAGTTTTCGATTATTTTCTAGTTCTTATTTCATTTTAGTTTTTGTCATTATTTTTTCGTATTAGTTTTAGTTCAATTTTAAGTTTTTACTTTTTATTTTTAAGAGTCAAGATTTACTTATATGATGCACATTTATAAACTTCGAATTGCTCTATATGCCAAATATCATAGCATTGTCTATGTAGTACTGTCTTCAAGCCTATGTAACTTTAACTTTTATCTACCTATTGATGTACTACAAGATGTAGTAACTAGTTAGCAAGTAACAATTAACAAGAAAAATAAAAATTTTTGTTAAGCTATCAATCATTACTTCGTTATTAGCAAATTAATATCAGACTAAATTAAATTAAAACAAGTTAATATAAGACAAGAAATAAAGAGAATGCGATGATGATTATGATAAATACTAAACTAAACGCTGAAATGAACAGTTGTGGATACAAGTAGAAATAATAACTAAAAAGTATAATAAAGTTAACTAACAAGCTAAAATTGACTGCTGCAGTTTAAGTAAAGAGCCTATAAAGTATTTGTAGTCCTATATTTTCGTTAAAATAAGTAAACCATATATATCTGAGAGGAAATAGATAGGAAACGAGACTAATCTAAGCCGCAGCTCGTTCTTCGCGCATGTCACACGACTTAGGTTTTCATTTATTCAATATGGCACGAGAATTTGTAAACAGTTGCATGCAATGGTGAAGAAATGTAAAAAATGCGGTCTAATGTTAATCAGTTTATTCTTAAAAAGATAAGTTTGATTTTTTAATTTATTTATATATGTCAGCTTTGTGTTTTAGATCATATAAAAAACATAGAAAATTACTGTATATTTATTTACTACACGAATTATTAGAATTAGTCAGTGATAGTCATTAGAATAGAATTAGTAACAATATTAGTGGTATATATTTTATGTAGTAGCATTCGGATATATTTAAATGTAACGATTGGTAAAGCAATAAGAACCGGTACAAGAATAAATTTAAATTTAAATATTTGTAAAGCAATAATGAACACGTTACTCATACGTATAAACACTGGCACTAACGGTTTCTTTTATATATGAAAATCCGTGTTTCAGCTTTAATATTTTTTAATCGTGTTGTTCCAGTTCTATAATAATAGTAATAATAATATCTTTATTTACGGTGTATAAACAAGGTAAAAACATGTAGACTAAAGTAAAAAAAAGTAATAATAATGATTATGCATCCACCAATGCAGAATAATTGGATGTTAGAACAACGCATATTTAGCATAACGTATGAGAGTACTACTAAAAAAACAAAATATCAAAATTAAAAATTTACTGGCTATTGTGCCAAGTATTAAAGAGCCGTACCAAAAAGAGCAAAAAAAGGAACAAGCAAAAAAAATCAAAATAATAATTAAAGTTATTCCTGTTTGCCTGCGTACACAAGACTTAAAATTTTGTATGGTTTATAATTATATGTGATAAAAATAAAAGATAATAACATTTTGTACTATTTTACATCTTTATAAAAGCTTTCAAGCTAATTTAAAGCTATATAATTCTTACATATTGGAATTTAATTTTAGCTCCTTAAACATAGGTTAATATTTGTTTATGAATTTTTAGTACCAATGCAGTTTTTTCATATCTGTATAGAAATTTTGAGTTCGTATAAATCTTTAGTTTTCGGATAGGGCTCGTTTAACCGTTCCATATATGTATAATTGTATATCTAGGTTTTTTAAACTTATAAAACTATATTACATTCATGGAGGAATTTTGAGCTCGTTTAAAGTTGTTTATGTAAGTATATTACAAGATTTTGAGATTGTTTAATGGTTTTTTATACTGTAAAAGAATTTTGGGCTCTTATTATACTATTTTTCATCAATGTAAGGAATTTCGAGCTTGTATGCAGCTGTTTATATATATTTGCTAGGTATTTTACAAATAACAAGCTTATTTCTTTTCTGACTTTTACTTGCTCTCGTAACTCCCACTATGTTAATCCAAATGTACTTTAAACATGTAACATGTTAATCTAAACAATACTTACACATATTGTATATTAACGGGCTCGGATCAAAATTAAAATAAATACATTTTGCAAGCTAATTTAGAATATTCTAACCTCAAAACATGCACTTATGCTTATAATAGACAGAGTTATTTTTATAAAAAGACTTCAAGTAGGCTAACTGTCTCAGTCTCTAATATATGTGTTAATCTAAATATAAACAATCTCCCTACATGTACTAAATATTGGTCGAGGTTGAAATAGCTAATTTAAGAGCTAATTTTGTTTTATACAGAAATTTCTACATTTTTACAGTTTTGCGTAAGAATATTGAGCTCGTAGAAAACCATTTCCTATATACATTGAAATTTAGAGGTTACATGTTGTTTCATATATACATGACTAAAAATTCTACAATCATATACATTTTTTATCAAAATAAATAAAATATAAACAAGTTTTCACGCTAGTAAAATTCTTTGTGTTGTTATAAAAATGTCATTTAGATTGTGGACAGTGTTTAGGTATGATATAAAATTTAAACACATTTAATAGTAGCAGTATAGCTAATACTTATTTATGCAATACTGTTTCATGTCAAGTCATAAAACTGTAATATAATATTTAAAAATACATACTTTATGCCGAATGTGACTTTGACTAAATAAGAAACAGGTACGATAATTTCTTTAAAAAAATTTGTTTAAAGCAACACATTTTAAATTGATTGTAAGTAGCGTATAACTATTCTAGTGGTAATAAGTAAAATTTGAATATTAAAGTTTCTGTTTTGCAAAATGTATAATTAGTTTTTAATTATTTTAGATAATTCTGTTTTCAGGGTCTATTTTAATACATTTTGAAATTTATTATGGTTTGACAAAATGACAAATGGTTCGACAAAAACGAAAAACATACTGATTATTGTTATACAAAAACTATAATTTCACGTTATTAATGTTACAGGTGCATAATAAGGCTATTATTATACATTATTGTCACAGAAAAACTTAAAGAGTCGTGAACTAGGGTATTGCAAATTAAATTATGAACTGTCATTTTTGTTATAATAAAGATTAATGAAATTATTGGTGTTCAAATTTCAATTGTAAAGATTTTTAACTATATTAACACTTTGTTTTTTAAATTTTACTTTAAATATTTTGTACATAGCGTAAAATTTTTTATAAATGTTATGCTGATTGAAATATAGCATAAATACAATCATACTGATATCGATCAGTGTCACTGTTGGCGAAATCTGACATATCAACAGAGTACTCTGTTGGTATGTCGGACTTCGCCAACAGTGACACTGATCAATAACAGTATGAAATACAATATCTTAATTGTCTTTCTGTTTGAGATAATGACACACGACCTAAAATTTAATATTGTAATTTGTTCATCAAACAAAAAACACACCAAATTCCTAATCTATGAAATTTTTAATTAAAAAAAAAAATTGTTTTAGGCTTAACGTTTTGTAAGATTCTTTTATGTGGATATTGGCAAGGACTATTTGAATAGTAGATTCTATGTAAGGAAGTATATTTATGAATTTTATAATTTAAACAAGTTTTCATACAATACAAAGCAATAATAAAGTAAGCCGAGGCAGTAAAATTTTTGATGCACTGCAAATAAAAGTGATTTCGTAGCGCTAAGTACACTTACATAAACATAATTTGGAGGTGAAGATTATCCAATTCATACATGTTTTACTAGGTTAAATACAAAATAAATATAACTCACATAATTATATAATGCAAACAAATCCTCAGTTTTTAGTTAATATTGATTCATATATTGATGTTTAAACTATGTACTTTTTACTTGAAAAACAAAGTGTTTTGGTAAATAAATAGCTCTTTTAAGTTAAATTTAAAACTGAAAAATTCTACAGGTCTTTAGCTAGATAGGGCCAATATACCTGTATACAAATAAGCCACTTTAGTAATAATCATTATTTAATTCATAATAATCATTATTTAATTCATATATTGACTTACAGTTTAAAAAACTGAGATTTGGTATATATATAGTTTTTTTTTAACTATGATACTGTGAAAATGACAAGTTATTGTTTTACAGAGTTTTAGTAGATAAGTTCGTGTACATATACGTATTTGAGCATAAACTATCTTTCTGAAACTTTTTAATACTTGCCCTTATAAATTATCAACAATGATAAATACATAGTTTTTACATCTAAACAAAAAAAATTTTTTTTTTAAATTTTGTGAAATGGTTAATTATTGCAATTGAAAAGTTTTAAAAATGTCACGGTATATTGTTTACATGAAACCAACATTTTTGTCACGTGACTTAGGTAATTGATTGGAGAGCGGAGATAAGTGAATTGTGGTTCGCGCATACGCGTGATAAGAGCCTGGAACTTCCTATCTATTTCTGCTCTAATATCTTTATAGTAAACCAACTGATCATGTCATTTTTGCTACAAAAATTTTGATAGTACTATTTAATTATGCATTGTCTTAACAACGAAAACTAAGTTATTTTTTTGTTTATAGTTTCTAGTTTTCGTTTTGATTTAGTTTTTATTTTCTTACTTCGCTTTTTTACTAGTTTTATTGCATTTTTTAGTTTTCATTTTGTTATAGTTAACTAGCATTTTATTTTTTCGTTTTAAAGCATTTGCTTCCGTTTTTGTTAACGACAAGAACATTGACAGCACGACTAATTTACTTTGAAATAGACTACATACAAGACGTGATAAGGATAAAGAAGCACACATATTAGCTTGACTCGATACATATCTGTGCATACTTTCACTGCAATTGCCTTTTCTGCTTTAAAATATTTGGATTTAAAAATACTTAGTGAGGAATTGTATAAAACTAGTAAAGGCCTAGATATCAGTTTCTATACTTATTGAATTAACGCTTCATCTTAGGTGCTTAATTTTTTCTGGTACTGTGGTATTGTTGTTGCACTGATTATTTTTATGTTTTAAATTTCACGCAGTCATGCCAGTATTGCTCTTTAACATTTGCTCTTGCCACTACAGAGACAGAGCAGCTAATATTACGAACTTTTGCATAACCTAAGCGTAATTCTTGAACAAATTTATAAAATTTATAAAAGTTAATAAATTGTTATAAAATAATCATTTAATGGCAACAGGTTTGCGACCCAAGTTGGTTGCCTTTTTAGTGTTACAGGAAATGGATAAGCGTTTGAAGAATAAACAGTGTTTCTTTAGTTGCTCTCTAACTACGTTCATTTTTATAAAGTCAAATAGCCACAAAACATGCACTGCAGGAGCAAATATCAACTGCTAATACCAATGAATAAGAGCGTTTTATAGACAATGCTGTCACTGTTCATTTTATCCTATTAACAAAATTAGAACAGGATGTTTATATGGTGTACCTTGCACAAATTTTGTAGCTGCCATTTATCGTTTTACTTAGAGAAAGAAATTTGTGTATTTTTAGGCTAGTATTGGAATACTGTATAGCACCTTAGTTTCAGTATAGCTACTCATATTATATAAAGAATTTTCAAAGAGTTAAGAGTCTGTCTAGGTTTTGCAATCCTTGAAGAGATGCAATTATCCATAACCAACCATAGCATGAAGCTAATTCCATTTAAAAACTAGTTGCATGTAAGTTCGCAGTTACTGAGCAAACATTATATTGCGTACAGTAAATGTGCTTGTAGACATAATAAAACATGCAGAATTAAAAAATCTTAAAAACGAACTAGATCTGCTTTATGATATGGACTACTCTAGAGATTTTTTGTTCCCATTATACATTAAGAAATTATTCCCATAAAATTAACATGACTTGGCAGAAAACTGGCAAGATTTGCTAGCTATAATGACAGGGATCTAAGATTATTTAGCAAGAACAAATACAATTTTATTTCTAATCTAAGGAAAATAAAATAAAATATTCCCAGATTTATCTACTGCAGCAAAAAAAGCTGCTGACATAGCAGACAAGCATAATGGTATTTTACCAATTTTAAAAGAAACAAACGAGTCATCCGCCTGCCATTTACTTTAAATATAGTCTGTATATGAAAGCTTAAAAGTTATACAATGAATGCATGGAAAAAACTGATTGATTGTAAGCTTTGAGGAGTAAAAAAACCTTTATATACTTGGAAAAAACTTGCTTTAAATATTCCATATAGTTTATTTATGCAAATTACTTTAAAAACTATACATTCTCAACAAATACAACTTTTTTCAAATACTACACACGGTCTATGAAAGCTAATTACTTTGAATATAGGATATTGTCTATAAATGCAAATTATTTTGACTACTTAATATTATCTGCTATTATAATATCTCCTAACATATTATCTACTAGTATATTTTCTACTTGTATATTATCTGCTATTACATTGTCTACTTATATATTATCCACTTACATATTAACTACTTAAATATTATCTGCTCAGGCAAATTACTTTAAATAGTAAATCAGTCTCCTAAAGA
>CBDEWB010000013.1:0-15309 GCA_965243765.1 Halarcobacter sp. | reverse complement strand
ACAGACTCTTAGTTTTTCTTTATCTGTTAAGTTTGTATTTGAATTCATATTTGCTCCTTGCATATAACGCCTAAGTTAAGCGACAAGGCGATATGACTCAGTAAATATTTGTTTTACTATATAACTAACTTTAAAAGATAAAAGCTCGATATTTTCGTACTATAGCCTTGTTCGATTTCTACGATTTGTTATCTGTTGAATTAAGCCACATTGTACAATTCAACTAGTTTCTCTTTTATTTCTCCGAACTCAATATTATTAGTAAACTCTGTATTTAATCCTACTCTTAATACAAAAAGAAAATCTTCTTTTGAGTAAGTATTATAATATTTTTCAATTGAATCACTTTTTGCCAATAAGCACAATAATTGATAATCTTTATTTACTATTCTTGTATTATTATTTGGATGAGCTTTTGTATTATGTTGAGTTCCTGTTAGTAAAATTAGATTTTCTATATATGATTCTATTTGTGGATATTCTGATTTCATAAAAATATGATGTACTTGTGTTGCATCACCTACTGATAAATTATCATTTATCTCACTTATCGGTGTATGTAATTTCCTAACTATATTAGTTGCTTTATTTATAGTATATTTAACATAAGCATCTTTTGATTTTTTTATTTCATTTTTAGCTCTTAGCTCATATTCATCTCTAGTTTCTGATTTACTTTTAGTTATATCTCTCCAGTTTTTTCTATTGTACATTAATACATCATTTGATATTATATCTTTTGAAAAAAATCCTTTGCTTGTTCCATGTTTTTGTCTTTTGAAAGCAAGGGGATTAATGATTTTAGTAAAAATTCTACGTACTTCAGTTTCACCATTGATTCGTGTATGTTCAATTATAAATTGTTCATATTCACTTTTTAATAAATTAAACTTTTCTTTTGTATTATCTACAAAAAAGTTTTCAAATAAATACCAAATACCACTATCTTTTAAAACTTTTTCAAGATACATATTTAAAAAATCAAGAGTATTTCTTTCTTTAATGGAAATAAATTCTAAAATTTCTTTATTTAGAATAGAAAAATATATTTTTCCACCTCTTTTATCTTCTTTTAAAATTTTAGCATAAGCTAATGCTTTTAATGGTTGTTGAAAAAATTTATCATACTCGTTTTTAGCTTTTTTATTTGTTACATCTGTTTTACCAAATATCTCTTGTATATTAGTATTTGAATAGTCGTGTTTCCATATATCTGAAGAATTAAATTCTACTGTGTCACAATCTTGTGTTTCAATAAAATTTAATATACAATCTGCAATTATACATAATACATCAGGAGTTACCTTTTGATCCATGAATCTAGCATTATTTGTAACTTTAATATCAAAGTTACTATTATTAAAGTGAGTTTCTATTTTATTTTTCATAATTTATAAAGTTAATCCAATATTAAAATCATTTATAAAATTTGCTGGAATAGTACTTCTAATATTTCCAATATTTTGAGTACCTCCCATTATAAAATTATTATTTGTTACAATATTCTCTATGAACTCATTGCAATTAGTTCTATTAATTACATTACCTTTTCCTGCTGTTGGTTTAAAGTAACCAGGTATTGTTGGAATATTTGTATAAAAATGAATTCTCCCCTCACTTCCCCAAGCTCCTTGATTTTCATTGTTTTCCCAATGAATAGATGTAGTTTCATCAGATTTTGCTAAATAACCTAAAGTTTGATAAAATTCACTCTCATTATTAAATCTAATTTGTGATGGGTTGTTAGTTCCAAAGTTTGCTTGATACATTTTATTTCCTTTTATCTATGCTTCTTTTAATAATCCAAAAAATTGAACAGAATTATTATCAATATTTAAAGACCTTGTGCCTCTATTCCTAGCAATTTTATAATATTCTGTAAATTCTTTACTGCTATAATACTCTAAATGACTTTCTGTAACACTTATATTATTCTTTGTTTTTAAAAGTGCTACAGAACCATCTGTTATAGTATTTTGTGGTAAAAAAGTTGCTCTTGGATTATATGTTAAATTTGGAATTAGTACTATGTCATTTTTATTTAAATATTTTGATACAACAAAACTATCTATTTCATTAATAAAACAATCATAATTATCTATATCCTTAATACTATTACTAGCAATATTTCTTGATTTTAAAACTCTTATATTTCCACTATTTAAAGTATGTTTTTTTGTGATTTGTCTATCTCTAAAACTTTCAAAAATATCTAAGTCCATTTTATCTACAATAGCATCAAAAAAACTATTTCTATAAATTAACCAATAAGGAAAGTCTTTTGAAAATATATAATCTTTATTTTGATGTGAAATTGTATTTGTTATATAACTTTCAATAATTATTTCTTTACTTTTGTCTTTTTTATATGTATCTAGTAAAAAACTAATAGTTTCAATTTTTACACCTTTAAAAGCTTTTTCACCATAATCCGTAATGGAATGTAGATTTTTATTTTCTAGTATTACTCTCGTATGATTAAATTCTGGAGAGTTAATTAAACTTTTTGGAATTATTAACGATACATATTTAGAAAGCCTTATAGCTTTTTCAATAAAAAATGAAAATAAATTATTTGTTTTTTTATTATCACAATCTAACTTGTATTTTGTTAATAAAGTTTTATTATTTATTACTTTTCCATAAGGAGGATTACCAACTACTAAGTCATATTGATATTTATTTTTCCATAGTAAGAAGTCAGTATGTATAAAATTTATAGTAAAGTTTTTTGGTATTTTAGTTTTTGTTAATAATATTTTTAATGTATCTAGTGAATTATTGTCAATATCAATAATATCTAAAATTACAGTTTGAATATTTTCATATTTTTTAAATAATAAAGGTAAAAAATTCCCAATTCCAACTGATGGTTCAAGTATTTTAATAGTTTTTTTATTTTTAAATGATGGAAGTTTATTTATAACATTATAAACTATATCTTCTCTAGTAAAATATGCTTTTGTATCAGTTCTTTTTATATTTGAAAGTTCAGCTATATTGTAAAGAGTATTTAAATCATATTTGTGATTATTATTAATAATAAAATCTTGTAAAATATTTATATCTTCTAAATGATATTTTTGAGTAATCTTGTCTATCTCATTAATAGATAACACTTTATGTCTTAAAGTTTTTTTTATATTTTGAGCAATTTGTTCAAAGATTTTAGTTGGAACAGCTTCCCCTATACAATGTCTAATATTTAATTCATCTTGTTTTAAATATTTCTTTTTTTCTTCATATGATAAATTATTTAGTGTATCAAAATTTATATTTGACCATTTGAATTCATTTGGTAATGTCATCATTCTCATAAGTTCTCTAATACTGAATACTCTATTATCTGATGGATGAATAGTACTTTGACTAGACAATATATCATTTCTTGTATGAATACAAGGTGCTATTCTGTTCCAATACCATCTTGAATATTTATCTCCATTTTTATTTTGATTAAAGACTATCTCATTATCAATAATTTTATGAGGTATTCTAGTTAGTTCAATATTATCAAATGCAGATTGACCTTCTTTTATATTTTCTATCCAAGGTAACATTTTAGTATCAAAATTTCTATATGAATGATAAATATCATTTTCTGATATTTCACCCATAATTTTTAGTGATGGCAAATCAGCAATTAATGACTTTAGAGTTTTTGCTTTTTGTTGTTTTGGAAATAATTGGTAAGGACTTATATTTACTAAATCTTTTCTAGTACCAATTACAAGGGTTCTTGTTCTACTTGATTGAGAACCATACTCTTTAAAATTAATTACTTTTGATAGTATATTATAGTTACCGCCAAGATTTAATTCGATAGAGTCTTTAATTGGTTTATCAATATTATCCATATCTGTACAAATTGTATTTAAAAATGCTCTTACATTTTCAAAAATAAAAAACTTTGGTTTTATTTTAGTGACAATTTTAATTGATTCAACAACTAGTGAATTTCTTTTTGTTTCATTGTTTTTTTTATGATTTGCAACTGACATACCTTGACAAGGTGGAGTAGCAATTAAAATATCCAAATCTTTTACATTATTATTTTCTAATTCTTTATATATTTTATCTTGAACTTCTTTTGTTGCTAAATCACCTTGAATATAACCACTATCAAATTCACATTTATTATTAAATTGTTGTATTTTTATTCTTTTTTCTAAATATTCATTTGTTGCAATACATTTAAAATCTTGTTGTTTAAATCCATAACAACCGATTCCTGCACTACTAAAAAGTGAAATATATGTTAACGTTTTTATATCTTTTCCTTGTGATTTATTTATAAAATCAAATAAACTTGCTGTTTGCATAGACTTTCCTTTATTGAAGAAAGTATATCACTAAAGTACAATTTTATTTAAAAATATGTCATTTTGCAATGTTTTTATAAATTTTCATATTATTAAATGATAATTATATATTGAATAATCATTTTACCCAAAGTTAACTATTATTTTAATAATTAGAGATTTTGGAAGTATTTACTTTTTCATATAACGACTGAAGTGAGCGAACAGGTTACCCTTAGTGATTGTTCAAACTACTTCTATCTAACTTTTAAAATGATAGCTAGAATTACTTTAAAAGCTGATGGGTAACCTGTTCGTCTCCTCTGAGACTGTGAAAGAACTCAATCCCAAGTTATATAAAATATTCTAGCAAATTTACCCTAAAATCAACTAAAAATAACCATCTTAAAACCATTAAAAAGGTATAATATATACTATATAAAGGCTAATATATGAGTATATATAAAATAGGTTTACATAGAAATCAACAATTAATATTCCCACCAAGTTTAGATGAACTAGTTGATGAAAATAATATGACAAGAGCAATAGATGAATATGTAGAAATATTAAATATATCTGATTTAAAGATTAAAACCAAAAAAAGTTTAATTACTGATGGTCAACCAGCATTCCATCCAAAATTATTATTAAAAATATATATTTACGGATACTTAAATAAAATAAGAAGTAGTAGAAAACTAGAAACTGAAATAAAAAGAAATATTGAGCTGATGTGGCTAACACAAGGATTAATACCTAGCTATAAAACTATAGCAAACTTTCGTAAGGATAATCCAAAAGCGTTACAAATAATATTTAAAGAGTTCTCTCTTTTATTAAAAGGTATAAATTTAATCACAGGTGAACTAGTAGGAATTGATGGAGCATTTTTAAGAGCTAATGCTTCAAAAAATACTCTTATTATGAAGAAAACTGTACAAAATGATTTATGTAAAATTGATAAAGAGATAAAAAGTTATATGGAACTTTTGAAAGTAACTGATAACCAAAATATTAAAGATATAGCTATTTCTACTGAAGATACTCAAAAATTAAAAGATAAAAAAGTAAAACTTCAAAAAGATATAGATCTTTTAGATAGCCTAGGTAAAAACCAACATAATAAAACAGATAAAGATGCCAATGTTATGAGTAAACCTGCTCATAATTTAATGGCTTACAATTCACAGATTGCTGTTGATAATACTTTTAAATTTATAGTTGCAACTGATATATCTTGCAATGGTCACGATTTAGACCAATTATATAATATGGCTATAAAATCTAAAGAGATAGTAGATAACAAAGATATGATAATCACTGCTGATAAGGGTTACTATAGTTCAGTAGAGATTAAAAAATGTGTTGATGATGGTATTGAAACAATTGTACCTTTGCGAAATACAGCTACAAAAAAGAAAATTAAAGATTCAAAGTTTAGTAAAAATCAATTTACTTACAATCATAAAGATGATTGTTATATCTGTCCAAATAATAAAATACTTGATAATTCTGGTTCAAAATATCAACGAAACAATAGAAGCTTAGATGTCTATAGATTATCTAGTATAATTTGTAAATCGTGTCCTTTAAAATCATCTTGCCTTTCTGATAAAACTAATTATAAACAAATGTATAGATGGGAGCATGAAACTATCATTGATGATTATACTATAAAAATGAATACTCAAAAAGCTAAAGATATAGTCAAAAAAAGAGGTTCTATTGTTGAACATCCTTTTGGAACAATAAAAAGAACTTTAGGTTGGGATCACTTTTTAGTTCGTTCTAAAGACACGACGAAGTCTTGATTTATAAAAAGTACTTGGAGAAAATTCACTTATTATGTTTACCTATAATTTTAGAAGACTTTTAAACCTAATAGGGATAGCTTTGTTTAAAAAACTGTGTTTAGCCATTAAAAACAAGGATTTAACCCAAATAAGAGAAGATATAGCGGAATATATCTTGGTGTTTGGGCTTTGTTTGGCTTATTTTTTACTAAACTTTTTATTTTTACAAAGTTCTAGAAAAAATATTAAATATTTAAAAATTTAACTTGTATTTTGACTGTAAAGTTAGCTTATTTGGGACTAAATTCACAGTCTGTAGGATTTGTTAGAAGTCTTTACAGTAGAGTTTCAATTGTATCATCTAAAATTGTTAAATCCCATCTATATGATAAAAATTGTAATATTTTTTCACCTCTTTCTTTGATTTCAATGGATGTCCATTTAATATTTTTACTTACTTCAATTTCACAATAACTACCATTTGAAAAAACATCTTTTTTATTCTTTTTGTCATAATCTTTTGCATTAAAGCAATTGTTTTGTAGGCTAGAATTTTTAGAATTTGATAATAAAACTAAATTTCCTAAAGAATGAAGATTACGATATTTTTCTTTTTTATTTAAAGATGAAAATTCACTAATCCAACATTTATCTTTTGGATTTTGTGGATAAATATGTTCTATTGTATCTTTATTGATTTCTTCCCATTGCAATTTAGTTTCACCTTTAGCTTCTTCCTGTAAATATAATTCATACTCATAAAGTAAATATTTTAAACCTTTCCAACTATACCAACCCTTATCGTCTTTAAAGTGATTGTTTATAGTATTTTCAAAAGCTTTTAAATCAACCCATTTGTAAGTATTGTCATCAGAAAATAATTCACTCTTAATATTTTGAATTAATTTATTACTATCTTTATTTATAAAAAATTTATTGGCATAACTATAAATTCTATTATTTCCTGTATCACCTCTTCTGCTTGATACTGTAAAAACTAAAAATGTATATGTTTCTGCTAATTTTAATATTTCTACTATTTGATTAGTGTTAACTTTTTCTACCAATATTGCCATAATGATTGGCTTAAAAGCACTAAAACCAATTCTATTGAGTTTAGATAGCCATTTTTTTATTTGCTCGTCATAAGATGATTCATTTGGATTTTCAATATGATAGTATTCTATAATTGATTTTTGAATATTTAAAACATAATCTTTTATATCATCGTAATTAATATAAATATCTTTGATGTCTTTTTTCATATCTTTCATCATTTTTTCTAATTCATCAAAATCTTTTCTATATTTATTTAAAACTTTTTGTTGTGTGAAGTGCTTATTTAATAAAAAATCTTTTTCTACATTTGCTACACCTCTATCATAAGTAAAATACATTATCCAATGATCTTTTAGAAATTTATCATCACTTATGATTTTATTTGGATTCTTGCCTAAATATTCATATATTGTTTTCCAAGAGTTATTTATATCTTTTCTTAAATTATCAATTTCTTCTTTATCATGTCCTTTTAACAAAGTGGTTAAATATATTAAGGGCACCTCTAAAAACCCAAGCACCTTAAAACAATAATTTAGATAAAATATTTAATTATATAACATTCATAAAGGCTTCAAAATGACGGGATTATTTGACTTAGAATATCATGAAAATAAAATCAAAGAGTATCAACCTCCTTTGTCTAAATTAGATAAAGTGATAAACTGGGAACTATTTAGGAATCCAATTGAAAAAGCTCTATATGTTGAACCAAAAGGTGCTGGTGGAAGACCTGCATATGATAAGCTAATGATGTTTAAAATTCTAATTCTACAAAAGTATTATAATTTAAGTGATGAACAAGCAGAGTTTCAGATAAATGACAGAACATCATTTAAACAATTCCTAAATTTAAAAATAACAGATAAGATACCTGACGAAAAAACAATATGGCATTTTAAAGAACAATTAGCAAATAAAAACCTATCTCAAACATTATTTGAGTTATTTGCTAAACAACTCATTACCCAAGGTGTTATTGCGAAAGAAGGAAGTATGATAGATGCTTCCTTTGTAGATGTACCAAGACAAAGAAACAGTAGAGGTGATAATTCAGATATTAAAAAAGGTGCTATTCCTATTGCATTTTCTAAAAAAGATAAAAAAGGGAATCGTTCTAAAGTATTTCAAAAAGATTGTGATGCAAGATGGATGACAAAAGCAGGTGAAAGACATTATGGATATAAAGATCATATAAATGCAGATGAGAAAACTAAATTAATTACTAAATATAGTGTTTCAAGTGCAGCACCACATGATTCAACTGAAATAAAAAATATTATAGATGAAACAGATAATAAACTTCATGCTGATAGTGCATATAGAAGTAAAGAAATAGAAGAGTTTTTAGAAAAGAATGAATGTAAAAGCTTTGTTCATGAAAAAGGATATAGAGGTAAGCCACTTAGCAATACCCAAAAAGAGTCAAATCATATTAAATCTAAAATTAGAGCAAGGGTTGAGCATATATTTGGATTTATGACAAACTCTATGAATGATGCCTTACATATGAGATCCATAGGATTAAAAAGAATTAAATCATCCATAGGATTTTTAAATCTTACATATAACCTATTTAGATATGAACAAATAATCAGACTAGAAAAGGTAAAAGTCAAGTAAAATGAAAGAAAATTATAGAAATTTTACTAAACTTTATCCAATAATGTGTGAAGTTTACTAAGATTTTTAATAAAATTGAATTTGAAGATAAGATATGTTTCCAAAAATTTAATTAAATGGATGAAAAAGTTGTTTTTAGAGGTGCCCTTAATCTATTTTTTAACAACTCTAAAGTTGTTAGTGGCTTACCTCTATTATTCATTGTTTCAAATGTAACAAATTCATCTAATTCATCATCAATTTCATAAAAATTAAATTTTAACTGTTTGATAACTTTTTTAAATAATATTTCTAAATCATCTTTACTTAGTTTTTCTATTTTTTCTATAAATAAGTCTTTTGTAAATTGAAGATTTTTAGTATATAATGTTTCACTTGCCACGCTATAACATTCTGTATCTTCTAAATCTAATATTCTAGTTTTGAAATAACAATCACTAGGATTATCTTTTTCATATCCAAAAATAACTTTTATATTTTTACCTTCTTTACCAGTTTTTCTAAAAAGAAATTTTTTTACATAATCACTTTTTTCTTTATCCTCAATCCAATCTTCATTATCAAAATTATCTAAAATCACTTTTATTAATATCATAATAGTTGTAAGTCTTTGCTGTCCATCTATAATATGATAATATTCATCTTTTTTTTCAACAGTAATCATTCCAGTATAATGAATTCTTTTATCATCTAAATTATTTAAATCACTCCAGAAATCATTAATTTGAAGTTTCCCCCAAGCATACCCTCTTTGATAATCAGGAATACGAAAAATCTTATCATTGAAAAGTTCTGATAATGTTTCTAAATTATTACTTGCCATCTTTTTACTCCTTGCTTTGACTTAACGGTTGTCTTCAGCGACAGCTTTGCTGTTCGTTGCTAGTACTTGTTATGTCTTATGTTTAGTCTAATTGTAGCTATAATTTAAATTATAATCATTAATCTGTAATATCTTTTAATTTTTTTAGTAATTTTTTTTCTTCTTCACTTCCATTCGTTGGAAATCGAATAATTGGAATATTATACTTTTTCAAAATATTATCTTTTAATTTATCCCGTTTTAATTGGACGGGATTATTTTCATGGTACTTTACTCCGTCAACCTCTATTGCTAGAACAGCTTGTTTATTTATTTTATTATAAATTAAAAAGTCTAAATGAGACCAATCATTTTGAGAAAACTTTCGTTCGTCAGGAGTTAATAAAGAGGTGTCTTTAATTAATCTATTTAGAGGAAGGTTGAATATTTTATCTAAATGAATATAATTTTTGTTATTTAAAACCTTTTGAATTATATTATTCATTAAGTTTTCGGATTTAAACTTAGAAATATTTTTAACATCATGTACATATTTATCTAAATATGGAGAATAGTTTTTATAAAGAAGATCAAATATAGAATAAACTTTACTATGAATCACTTCAAAATTGTTATATTTTATATAATTAATTAAATCTTTCATATTTTTATTTTTTTCATTATCTGACACTACTATGAATAGTTTGTCTTTTGCCCTTGAAATAGCGACATTGAGTAAATTTTCATTATCAGCAAACTCATTTTCTTTATTAACAACTGTTGTAATTATTACTATGTCTTTTTCTCTACCTTGATATTTATGTACAGTATCAATTTCAATATTAAGACTATCGCTTATATCACTTGACAATTTAGATACTTGCTTTCTAAAAGGTGAAATTATGCCTATATTATTACTCTCTAAGTTAGGTAGTATTTCATTCTTTATAACATCTATTTGTCTTTGATTGTAAGTACCTCTTGCATGATTTCCTGAAGATGTAGTATATAAAGACAAAGGTGGATCTTTAGTTTTACTTTTGGATAATATGACTAATTCGTTATTGTAAAATTTTTTATTGCAGAAATCAATAATTTTAGGATTACATCGGTAATGTTCTTTTAATAATATCTTAGGGATGTTCTTAAATAACATAGAAGTTGATAATAGTAAACTATTTTCATAATTATAAGATGAATGTAAAGTATGATTTTTAAAGATATCATTTATTGATTTCAAGGATTCACTTTTAACAATATGTGGCAATTGCTTTAGGTCACCCACAACTACAACATTTTTTGCACAAGATAGAGCAAGTGAACCAGATAAAATATCAACTTGGGAAGCTTCATCTATAATAAGATAGTCATATAAAAAATTTGGGCCTGTAGAGCTTCGTAAAGAATGAGTTGTACTAAATATCACAGGGTACTCTTGTATAAACTCTTCAAAACCTCTCCATAGAACATCGTTACTAAACCGCTTACGAGTATCTTTTAGATTGTATTTTTTTGATAAATACGATTTAAATACTATCATAGACTTTTTTCTATGTTCAGATAACTCCTTATCAAAATTAAATTTACTTAAGATAGTTTCTAAATTTTGAATAGTAGATATTAATTCCGCTTCTTTTATCATATAAAAACAATTTTGTAAAAATACAATAATATCATCCAAAGGATGGTTATAGAAAGAGAACGTAAATATTCTATATTTAAAAATAGATTTTATTTTAAAAAAAAGGTTTATCTCTTTATTGTCTCGTTGAAATTCTTCTATATCCGCCCATAAGGATAAGATTTTGCTTACCTGATAGTTATTAAAATTTTTATAGTCTTCTGATTGTATCTTTCTTGTCGCATATAGTTCCATAAAATATTTTTTTTCTATTTTCAAGTCTTCTAACTCTAAAGATAATGTTGCTAAGTTGTTTTTATTTTTCAACATTTCTTGTATTTTAGACATACTTTTTTTAATTTCTTGCGTATATTTCTCAATAGTTTTTATATCAATAGTTTTATATTTAGGATATATCTCATTTTGATTTTCAAAAAAGCTGTCTTTATTCTCTTTATTCCCTAGCACTGCTGAAAAGAATGACAACTCCTCGGTATCTAATTTTTCAAATACATTTGTTATAGCAGTATTATTGTTAGAAACAATAGCAACACTTTGACCATCCATTACTAAGTTTGCTAGGATATTAAGTATAGTTTGTGTTTTGCCTGTTCCAGGGGGTCCTTCTATTATACTTATTTGATTTGTCAATGCTTCTGCAACAGCTTTCTCTTGGCTTAAGTTAAATCCAAAAGGAAATATTGTCATAGAATCAAAAGTTTTTTCTTTAATATTATCAGGTTTTAAATACTTTGCTAAAACACTCTCTTCATGAATAGATTTAATTTTTTCATATTGATTATAAAGAAAATCACTTTCTGTACTTTTAAAGTACTTTGCAAGCTCTTTTAAGTAGTTTAATATACTTTTAGCATTACTATTTACTAAAACATTATGTTTAAATGAAAGCTTGCTTTTTAAATATGATGACACTTTTCCTTGGATATAAAAAACTTTAATATGACTTCCAAAATCCAAAATTTTTTCAATATTAGATAAACAGCGAGTTCCTAAGTAAATTATATGAGCATTGTGATTAAAAATAGTAGGATTATCCAAAAGTAAAACATTTGTTTTCTTGTATGAAAATTCCTTTCTACTATTAAAGAATTTTACAACTACTTTTGTAGATTGTTGTGTGATATTTTCAACATCTGATGTTTTATCTTTTTCATTTAAAAGTAATAAATATTTATTTTCATCCATTAGATTGGTTCCATCTCCTTAAATTCTTAATATGACGATTGATTAAGCATATTCTTTGAACTTAACTTTTATATTTTGAATTCATTTTATTTTATATAGTCTAATCAAAAATAATGTTTATATAATGTTGACATAACGACCGAAGTGAGGGACGATGGCGATTTAACGGCTTGATTATTTGCAATTCTAAATATCTTTATGCGACATTTAAAAGCTCGAACAATCGCCGTTGTAGCCTCGTTCCTCCTCCTCTGAGACTGTGAAAGAACTCAATCCCAAGTTATATAAAATATTCTAGCAAATTTACCCTAAAATCAACTAAAAATAACCATCTTAAAACCATTAAAAAGGTATAATATATACTATATAAAGGCTAATATATGAGTATATATAAAATAGGTTTACATAGAAATCAACAATTAATATTCCCACCAAGTTTAGATGAACTAGTTGATGAAAATAATATGACAAGAGCAATAGATGAATATGTAGAAATACTAAACATATCACAATTAAATATAAAAACCAAAAAAAGTTTAATTACTGATGGTCAACCAGCATTCCATCCAAAATTATTATTAAAAATATATATTTACGGATACTTAAATAAAATAAGAAGTAGTAGAAAACTAGAAACTGAAATAAAAAGAAATATTGAGCTGATGTGGCTAACACAAGGATTAATACCTAGCTATAAAACTATAGCAAACTTTCGTAAGGATAATCCAAAAGCGTTACAAATAATATTTAAAGAGTTCTCTCTTTTATTAAAAGATATAAATTTAATCACAGGTGAACTAGTAGGAATTGATGGAGCATTTTTAAGAGCTAATGCTTCAAAAAATACTCTTATTATGAAGAAAACTGTACAAAATGATTTATGTAAAATTGATAAAGAGATAAAAAGTTATATGGAACTTTTGAAAGTAACTGATAACCAAAATATTAAAGATATAGCTATTTCTACTGAAGATACTCAAAAATTAAAAGATAAAAAAGTAAAACTTCAAAAAGATATAGATCTTTTAGATAGCCTAGGTAAAAACCAACATAATAAAACAGATAAAGATGCCAATGTTATGAGTAAACCTGCTCATAATTTAATGGCTTACAATTCACAGATTGCTGTTGATAATACTTTTAAATTTATAGTTGCAACTGATATATCTTGCAATGGTCACGATTTAGACCAATTATATAATATGGCTATAAAATCTAAAGAGATAGTAGATAACAAAGATATGATAATCACTGCTGATAAGGGTTACTATAGTTCAGTAGAGATTAAAAAATGTGTTGATGATGGTATTGAAACAATTGTACCTTTGCGAAATACAGCTACAAAAAAGAAAATTAAAGATTCAAAGTTTAGTAAAAATCAATTTACTTACAATCATAAAGATGATTGTTATATCTGTCCAAATAATAAAATACTTGATAATTCTGGTTCAAAATATCAACGAAACAATAGAAGCTTAGATGTCTATAGATTATCTAGTATAATTTGTAAATCGTGTCCTTTAAAATCATCTTGCCTTTCTGATAAAACTAATTATAAACAAATGTATAGATGGGAGCATGAAACTATCATTGATGATTATACTATAAAAATGAATACTCAAAAAGCTAAAGATATAGTCAAAAAAAGAGGTTCTATTGTTGAACATCCTTTTGGAACAATAAAAAGAACTTTAGGTTGGGATCACTTTTTAGTTCGTTCTAAAGACACGACGAAGTCTTGATTTATAAAAAGTACTTGGAGAAAATTCACTTATTATGTTTACCTATAATTTTAGAAGACTTTTAAACCTAATAGGGATAGCTTTGTTTAAAAAACTGTGTTTAGCCATTAAAAACAAGGATTTAACCCAAATAAGAGAAGATATAGCGGAATATATCTTGGTGTTTGGGCTTTGTTTGGCTTATTTTTTAATGAATATATTTTATTTTTGGAATTCTTCTAAAAAATTAAGATATTTGGAAAATTAACTTTTAAAATGACTATAAAGTTGGCTTATTTGGGACTATTTTCACAGTCTGCATGATTTGTTATCCAACCCGTTGAATTAATCTACCAGTTACATATTGGTGTAATACACTTGATACTAATGTTTGATATGGTAATCCCATCTCAACAGCATTTGTTTTAAGCGATTCTAAATCATTTGAAGATAATCTAATATTTATTCTTTTATCTTTTCTCAAAGTATTCTTTGCAATTTCTTGATGTTGAATGATTTCATTCTGTAAATTATCTACAGATTCCCATTCTTCTAACTCTAATGATTGAAGCAGTTCGTTTTCTTCATCATCTAATGTATATCGTTTCATTTTTTACCTCCAAGATATTTTTTAGTAAACTGTCTATTTGGCACTATAGTTTTTAAAAACCATTCATTATTATTTTCAACAAATGGTACAGTATAAATGTACTCATTTATATTTATAACTAATATTTTTTGATTTACATATTTTTCACTATTCGGATGTTTAATAATATCAATTAAATCACCTTTTTCAATATGCATTACAATTTGTTCAAAACTAATACCACGAGTTTCTTTTAACAATAAATTCTTTTCTTTGTTCCAATTGTATGTAATCATAAAAGTATTTTAGCTTATTGTGTGCCTTTTGTCAATAAGTGAAAATTTAGATTCTATGAATAACGGCTCATATCTAACTTGTTATAATACTTCTACAGAGTTTGATAAAGTAATATATCGGATAACGGCGAAAGCGGTCAAATAAACTTAAAGAAAAATATTAGTTTAAGCTAGCTTGTACTTCAGTCAGATAGTTACATTACAAATTTAAGTAGCGACTAGATCAATTTTTGTGGCTTAATGAAAAATGAAGAGATCTAATTGATTACTTTACCTTATAACTAACAAGATAATC
>CBDEWB010000012.1:0-7489 GCA_965243765.1 Halarcobacter sp. | reverse complement strand
GTAAAAACTAAGTGAATTATATTCAAATTCATCAACGGTTGGACATTTATTTAATAAAAACAAAATTATGTAAGCATATTACATAAAAGTTAATTAACATTTAAAATTGCAAAATAGATCCGACAATTTATGAATGTAAACTTAACCTACTAAACACATAAATAAAGACTGTTATACAAATTACCATTCTTGATGAATATATTTAATACTGCCAGTACAAATACATGGGTGGTAAAGAGGTTTGTCCGGAGTTCCTTCAGAACGGCAAACGCGACAAATATCTAAAACGTATTTTAAAACACTATTAAGTAATTTTAAAACCCTTATGTGATATTAATTTACAGCACACATACTATCATTTAAAATAAATTAAAATCAAAAGCCATAATTATTATCAAAAATATCTAAAAAAAGAAAGGTATTAATGCTTTTAAAAATAAATTAAATTCGTATAGTATTTTTACCAGCTTGATGACTTTCCTCCATTTTGTGGTACAATAACTATTGACTGTCTTTAAAACGGTTAAAGTTGCAACCAAGGTTTTTTGGTTGCACTAAAAACTAGGATACTGTGACTAAACATTTTACAGCAGTAACGCATAACACAGTTTATCACAAAGATAAATACAATAGCTAAATTAAATAACTTTAGAGCCAAATTTATAATTTTTTTAATTTTTTGTATCACGTATTAGATATTAAAAAATCAAAAGTAAATTATAAAACATTTTATAGTATACCTTAAAAAAAATCTAAATATTAGTCTTGTATTTTGTCCAATGTCAAGGACTGACTTAAAAAGCAAGGAACAGATATTAAGAGAGCTAACTTATCGAATTTTGTGTAACAAGCCGTCTGCCCACTTTTAGTTGTAACTCATTCTATAATGGCACGGAAAGTACAAAATAATTTTATATTCATTTGAATTACATTTCTGCTCATTGAATAAAGTTTAGGTATCTATTTTTCCTACAGATTCGTAAGTTTGGTTTAACTATTGATTAAGTCTGCGGACTATACTGTGGCAGTAAACTTGCTCTGCAACAATTTTAATAAAAAAAAACAAATTTTTCTATTTGTATTTAAATATACTTAAAGATCTTTTAAAGTCTTTAGGAATATAGCTAACTGCGTTACCAATCAATCGATCGGTCGACCTATCAATTGATCCATCAATCAATCAATCAATTAATCAATCTTTTTAATCTTAAGCATTAAAAAAGCACTACATTTAAAGATACCAAGGCATGACAGGTTTAAGTCACTAGCGCTCATCCTAGTACATATTCATGCGACTCTTTTATATATGATGAGTTGCCCAAAACATGATTTAAAATAAATTATCGTTCCTAACAGGAATAATGCAGTTAAATAAAAAAATTACTATATTCATGATTAAAATGACGATTAGCAAATAATTTTTGCTGGCGACTTATCATTTAATTATATGTAGCAGAAGTTAAATATTAAAATTCAAACTAAAAAATCTTTAAACACTATTTAAATGTTTTCATTAAGTGGTGTATTTAATATCTAGTTTCCAGTCAATGAAATCGAAAGAGTTAGTAGAATTATAATTCTATGAGTAACTAAGTACTCAATGCATACATTTCAGAACTAGGTATCAAAAAAATTTTAGTTAATTTTACAGACTCTAAGGCAATCTAGTGTACATACAAGATGTAAATAGCCTACTTATAGTCTATGATACCTGCAATTCTTTGTTTTAATTAACAGATCTTGAAAGTTGGTAAATAACTGCCTTGTTGATTGGCAAAAATTAACGAGGTTTTTCTTGCACCGCAAGCTGATCTGGGTGTATTTTAAGGCATTATTTTAGATAATTGTATTCATTAATATAAATCAAGGTCTTTACAATCATTGACATTTCTTTCACTGATGATATCAGACAGCAATTAGCTAATTCTGGTATTAAATCAAGTTATTAATAAGCATACTATCAGCAAGCATTCATTTTCTAATAGTATCTGAATGAAAAAAAAAGTATGTTAAAAGGAGTCATTTATTACACAAATCTTAAAAACAGTACAATAGAACATTAAAACAAGGTTTTCAGACATTTAATCTTTACTTACAGATAACAGCTTTATTTTTCAATCTCATTCATTATTCGTAAAAAAACAAACTTTTACATTTAGTAATTTTAATAGAAAATATGAAGTTTTGCAAGAAAAACATTGGACAGAATTTTCTCTTTGTCTCTAAAGATTTTTTTATTCAAACAACAAAATAAAATTATTTGTATTTAACTATTTATTACACATAAAACCATGATTTCTTAATACAAATGCATATAACAATATATAACAATTTCAATTTATAGCCTATACATTACATAACACAAAAATTATATTCATTTTAGACAGCAGTTATTACAAAGTTCAGAAGACATTTATTATCAATGAAATTTCCGCCTTTTCTTTTGACCACCTACAAACCATAAAAATATAAATTTAAAACATAGGGCTTTTATTTCACTAAACATTCCAAACCTTCCAATTCCATCACTGTTAAAAATGCTTTACAAAGTTTTCTGTTAAATGTTTTGCATTGAAATATGGTATATTATAATATTACGTGAATTTTCTACATGAATTGAGTAGATGAGAGTAAAAAAAATTAATACAAACCCTTCTTAAAATGTTTCTTATTTTTTAGCTTCTGCAAAAAAAAAATTATTTTATTAAAACTTCGCTGCCACATTAAATTTTGCTAATTATTTGTTACTCATAGCTACATTTCAATAGTTTAAGCAGCATACTAGCAAATCTATTAATAAGTTATTTAGCCACTAATTATATTAGGTAGCGAATAATCTACCCATGGCTTAACTAGATTAATCTTAGAAAAATAAAGACTACAAAAAGATATTTAATCAAATGGATAGTAAAATTAAAATGAATAAATCATAAAAATTTTAGTTCAGGAAGCAAAATCAACAAAACTGCAAATTAATAATATACACTGTGCAGCACAAGAGGCAAGAAAAATTTTTTTTTACACAAGTCCAAGCGTAAATAAAATGAGAATACGATAATTTTTTTTAAATATTATATTTATGCATGTCTCAATAGAAACAAAATAAATTTCCAAATAAATTAAAAATGAATTCAAGCTACTTTGTTAACTTTAAACAAACAACTCACAACACTTTAAATAGAGCCATGTATAAAGACTTTTAAACAGAATTATATTGCTAATGTGCACCTGAATAATATTTTAATGCACATAAAATCTAATTCGATTTGAACACCACAACTAAGGTATTAAATACATGATCAGTGAACGCATTTTACCTGCTTTGATCTGGCAGAATTTTTCTAAAACAAAAAATAAATATAAAATTTAAATTAAAAATTGCATCAAGTAATCATTGTTGATAAAGCTGTGGTCTATGAACCAACTGCTAATTATTATTAGCATAATGAGTAACATTGGTTGTGATTTATAACACTGCTGATATGTGTGAACTTGCACACTGGTGGTATAATAAATGAGTAAAATATATAATACAAAACGAGACTTTATACAAGTGCAGTCGCATGATGAATACATCATTTAAACTCACACTTAAATTAAAAAATTTACCAACATAACCAGCAATGTGTTATGAATAGAAAGGCAACAAATGATACGATATAACTTAAAGGTATCCAAAGACGAATGATATGCAAAAATAGAGTGTCAAAAGTGCATCACTTTTGACTAAAAGATCACGTGACGCTTCAACAGCTTGAAGCATGACGCCGTAACTAACTAACCAATCACAGAGAATTGTTTACTTACGTTTAACAATAAACGTTTAAATATGCTTGCTAGATGGCGAATAAATATATTCATAATTTTTTTCTAAAGTTAAAAATAATTTGGAATTTAAATAAGTAATATCATTACAATTTTATTATAATATTTTCATAAGTGTTTTCAACAAAAAATTACACATTTTTGTTTGAATAATGTTTATCTTTATAATTATTTATTGTGTACAGTAAATTATAGTTTTAAAGAATCTTATATCACAGTCTACTAAAATATACTTAATTTAAATTAATACGTTGCGGCAACAAAAGTTCTGATTGCTACCCAACCTTGTCTTTGGATACCTTTAAGAATAAAAAATGAATTTATTATAAACAAATTTATTAAAGACCTACCTGATCATTTTTAGAGCTATCAAAGGAAACCAAATCATCAAGTGATGCAAGAGTTCGAACTTTTTGAGATGCATTCTAAAGAACAATTAAAATAGCAACAGCAAATAATGATAACATGCTAGCGCAAATTAACGCTAGCTAACTATTATTATCAATCACTGAAAAATACAATTTTATATTTATGATTTAACAGTTTTCAGTGATAAAATAGTTACTTAAATTGCTTGAGCAAAATTTTAATCCAAAAAGTTCATATGCATGTAGACTATCTTTCCACATTTATTTCAATATGAATAGCATAATTTCAAATATCGAACCTTTTGTTTTTTTGACATGGGCATTCGAACGAAATATTTTTCTTCATATTCTGTAGTTTCTTTTTCAAGTTTATCTTCTTTAGCTCTGTGTTGATCAAAAGTTTCCTAAGTAGTATAATCCATATATTTAATACAAAAAGGATTCAATTCTTTCATTGAGTACACTTTGAAAATTTCATGAAGTATTGTTTACAAATTTAACTAAGATTAAATGATGACATTTTTGCATTAAACAGGCACTGAATACACTTAAATAATATAATAATATAAGATTGCATCACATATGGTGTCGTCATCATTACTAAACACTTAAAAACAAAATCTAAAATATAATAATAATACAAATCTTACATTGAATGAATTGTAAATATTTATAATAAAGTTGAATTTCATCAACTTATTACTAATAAGTTACGTTACCTTGGTATTTTTAATGCAAACAATTTTAAAAATTTGTTTAATTTAAATGAGCAAATTGGTAAATTTTATGCAGCAATTCATGCCATTATTTCTAACTGTGATGTAAACAAAGAACT
Organism: Halarcobacter sp.; assembly: GCA_965243765.1. Lineage (GTDB taxonomy): Bacteria > Campylobacterota > Campylobacteria > Campylobacterales > Arcobacteraceae > Halarcobacter. The sequence goes on along the minus strand of CBDEWB010000012.1, from coordinate 2,461 downwards.
TGTAGCTCTAGAGTTATTAAAAGGTAAATGTGCACCTATCCTTTTTTATGTTCTTGATGCAATCTCTGTTAATAATAAAGTTAGAAATGTAATATATAAAGCATGGAATGCATCTATACAATTGATTTTTAACATTAATAGACATGAAAGTACGAGGCATTTATTTTATCATTATGACTTATTATCAGCAAGTTTCAAAATAGAACTCCTGCAACTAACATTGCTTTCATCACAAGTTAACATGCCTAATTGTTTAATATTTGCACGTGCGAATGTATTAAAATATGATCAATGCACGAGATTTTTAACGTTTAAATTTAATATTTCTTATAATACCAATATAGTAAACTAGAAAAGTTCTGCTTGGGATTTGACACTGGCTTTACACAAGATAACTATCAAAATCTTATTATAATTAATTATTATGAACTTTTTTCATTTGCATAAATGTATACATGTTTCTAGTCCTCATTGAATGAATAAAACTTTATTATTTATTTATTACAACTACCAAATGTGTGCTAAGAAAAACTGAATCTTACGTATACTTCTTCAGGCCCATCGAAGTATTCTTTTCGAAGATCATCCATTATACTTTTACTTAGCGCTCGTTTTTGGGAAGATTTTTTTGCTTTATCTTGGAGAGAAAGATCATCATCTGTCACAAAAGAAAACTTGACAAACATTACTTGACAAATATTAAAGTAAATATTAATTATTGAGCCAATGACCGCATTTAAAAAACTTAACAATTATAAATTAAAATTTCCTAACAAGATTAAAACGAAATTAGCAACTACACTCAGGCAAACACATGAAATCTGTAATTAAAAGTAGCAGAAAAAATTTTAGAATAAGTAACAAAATAAAACAAAAGCTATATGTTTCATAATACTAAAAATAGTGCTTTTTCCAATAATTATACCATAATGTGTGGAAACAAGTTTAGGTGGTTTGTACAATTTTGATTTCACTTCATCTGATGCATCACCATCAGATTCTTCTTTGGCTTGATCTTCATCATCGTCCAGCTGAGAAAAAGTTTTAAATGACCAGTAAAAGCAAATTAAGTTTACACAGTTAAAAACAATGTCGAAAAGTGAAAACATTTAAGATACTATACAATATGTATATTATATATATATATATATATATATATATATATACATATTTATATACTGTTTAGCATATGTATATATATATATATATATATATATATATATATATATATATATATATATATAAAATTATATACATATATTATATAGAAAGGTAAAAATGATATTAGGCAATTTAAAAAAAATTATAACAAGACTATAAATACAATTAAACGCTAAGACATTATTCTATGTACTAATACACACACATACACACAATCACACATTTGTATTTATTTTATAAACTAATAAAAAACTAAACCTTGCTAACGAGGTCTTCTGGATTAGGTTTGTAATGAAGTGGATCATTGCTAGCATCTAATAATAACACAAAGTCATAAAAAAACTTGATGAATAAATATTGATTTTCACATTATGCATATAAGGTAAATTTTAATTAAATTTAAAAGTGAAGTTATGTAGTCTGTAGTCTATTTATTGTTACACAAATAAAGAGAAATACAAGTTACCGGAAGTACTAGAGGCTGCAGTTTTTATGACTTTATCAATTTGATAGCGTAATTTGTGTTCGATTGGTCTCATTCTTTCTAAAACCTTTAAATGTACACATAATAAATATAACATTATACCAAAATAATGAAATTAAAAACAGTAATACTGAATTCCTAAAAAATATGAATTGCTTAATACAAAAGCTAATGTCATACCGTACGAATTTCAATTAAACGATCAATGGATGCATCTCCAACTATTGAGGATCCTTTTGTTTTCAAGCACATTAAATGTAACATATTCACAAGATAACTTAATAATTGTTGATATTTGACCTCAAGAAAGCTCATTCCCTAGTAGAGAAAATTTGTATTTAGTTTCTATCCATAGAAAGTTTTCATTACTGTTAAAACTATTTATAATAAAGCTGAATGCAAAAAATACAGTTAATTACTACTTTACTGTATACTTCAATGCAACTTTCACAGTATGCCAAATCTAAACATCATTTTATGTTACTAAGTAGACATGCATGAAAATAATCTACAATTAAATTTAACCAGTATGAAAAATATTAGGTTATTAGATGTCTCGGTTCATATTGCAAGCCACATCGTTATACTTGTACGTGGGATGCACAAGTAAATAAGTAGCTGGCTAACACAAATAAGGCTAGCAAGTTAAATTCAGTATATATGATTGAGCCAGGCTGTGAGGGGTAAACACTGAAAGCTTTTTGGTCACTAAACGTTTAGGCATTTGGAACATACCAATGGTATATGTAAAGTAAAACTATTAGTTATATTTATACATATATTAAAAACCTTGGATAATATGGACTGGCAATCGGC
>CBDEWB010000011.1:0-5763 GCA_965243765.1 Halarcobacter sp. | reverse complement strand
AAAAGCATTTTTCACTTTGCCAGTGCATTCATTACTAATTGACTCTTCTAATTGCTTACTGATGAATAGAGTTCAAAGATATTTATTTTGGCAAACTTTAAATAACTTAATTTAGTTGATAAAAGGAAAACAGGTCATTAGATATACTATTATTTTCCTAATAAATACGAATAAAATAGTTGCTGTAATAAATTTATGTACACCTCCATTTTTTGCACACTTCAAGAGAATCGATTTCAATAACAAAGTATTAAATTACCTCTTATAATTTGATCTTGTTGCTGTCTTATTTCATTTATGTTCGATGGTCTTGAGAGATTAGTCAAATTCTGATCATCTGATATCTCATCAAAAGGGTTAGTGCTGAAAATAATGCTGATCAAATTACGTGAAACACAATACATATTTCCAAAATACCATGTGTATTAACCTATTTTATAAATTCTTACATAACTCTTACTCACAATGAATAAAGATAAAATCAATACAAGTTTACCTGGCTGGCTGTCTCAAACCATTCTGAAGCTGGCGTTCTATTTCAGACAAGGTCTCTATAATTTTCTGCCTCCGAGACAAATCTGTAGGAGGTCTGATTTTGTTTCAGGAAATGTAAACTGAGTGTAGCAAATAACACATAATCTAATTTACAGAGAAATTCTGCATAAAAAACTGCACATTTATGGGAAGGGCCCTTAATTTTCAAAGATTTACAGATTTGCACAATACTATAACGAAATAACAGATTTCCACAATACTATAACAAAATAAGCGACTGAAATTGTTTTCTTTGGAATAAAGTTTTATATTTCCTTTCATTTACGAGTAGGATATTTTACCTGATGCAGACAGATGAACAGACTGGTTGTTAAAAATGTATTGTTTGATTTCTCTAAACTTTGTTTTGCTTTACTAATAAAGTAAAAACATTAAAAGTGCTAATTTTTAGGCAACTTTGTACCCTGAAAGTTACTCCAATTAGAACTGTGCCAGGTGGAAGTTGCTACAATTGGGTACTAGCAAAAGCTGCAAGTATTTTTACCCATCAAAAATAAAATTTTTCAAGTGACGATTACATAGCATTTGAAATTACAAATGAATTAGAAAACACAAAATAATATCTAATATACTGAAATATTCCAGAATGTGCCTCAGTTGTACAGCATAAATTGTTTTAAATTGTGTAAACACATACATTTGATGTTGACTTGGATATATTAACTAAAACATGGAAATTGCATTGCTTGTTCTAATATAGAGCATTTTTTGATTGTTTATCTTTTAAATTCTCTGTTTAATTTTTTTATGTATTTTGTATATATATTATTTGCCATTATTCTTCAGTTTTTTTCTACCCTGTTCTCACCTTCCATTTTATCTTTTGATTAGCATACATGTTTTGACATCTAGCAGTTTTACCAAGGACAGTTTTATTTATTTATTAACTTTAACAACTACTATGCTGTGTGTAATGCTCAAAAATTCAAATTTGTCAGCAACAAGTTTAAAAATGAGTAGGCCTTAAATATTTCAGTTTGTAGAATACTACTAGAGGGCAACAGCAACTCAGTAAAATTTGTACCTAAGCAATAATAAAATGCTTTTTGGTAATGATTAATCGAAATACATTAAATTATTATTATTATTATTATTATTGTTATTATTAAATGTAAGACCCAAAATGTTCAAAATGTAGCGCTAAATGACTATCAAGTTATCTTTAAGCCACATTTACGAAAAAATATCAGTACGTAGCGTATGTACTTAAGCAGAAATAAGTAATTATCTGCGAAAAGGAATTACCCTGTCAACATTTTGAACAAATAAGGATACATTCGAGAGTGACGAGCATCACGTATTAATTCTTCTCTTAGCTTGTAAACAGTGGATGAAAACTGTTGTATTTCAGTTTGTAAACTAGCAATCTGTAATTAAGAACCAATTACGCTAACATTAATGTATATAAATGATACCTAATGTGTGTCACATAAATGCACACTTTTAAATTATTTGAGCACAACTCTATTAACTTAATGCTACTGTAAAGTAGGCATCACAAACGTAAATACAGGACTTTTACCGTGCACATTCTGTTAATAAATTAAACAACTTCTGGCATACTTAAAGCCATTATTATAATTTGCAAATATTGTGCACATTGGAGTAATTAACTGGCTTTTTCGTGAATTTTTGCTGGCTCTGTATATTGAGCTTTTTATATCTTTAGTTTAAAACCTATATAAAATAATTTTGATAAAATACACAGTAAACACAGTATCTTTTTGAAGTAGCACAATATTTTATACAAATTCATTTACATCAAAAAAAATTTTTTTTCATTTTGCATAAATTTCAATGCTTACAAAATTTACCACCTGCGATGAATTACGGATTTTACGTAGAAGATTATTGCCTTGTTTTTCACAAGCATTTGCTACAGCAAGCCTACACATTAGCACACAAATTCAAATTTTTTCAATAGTAGCTATACAAAATCTAAATATACAACATAATTAAAATCTGATATATAATTTTATCAAACTTATCACACAAAAAGCTAATATAAAACAAGCTGTGTGAAGAAAAATACATAAAGTTTGTAATACTATAGATGGTATAAAAAATTACATTGAAATAAATAACTACACAATGTTACAGAAAATAAAACTATTGAAGGGCTCCGAACAAGAACCGCATATGCGCATTCACGCTGTACTTGCTCCCCTTATAATTTTTGCGCTTTTCATAATGATTTTGATATATTGACAACATTGCAACATTATTTTTATCATATTAGAAGCAAGCTAAACTGTCAAATACAGCATTTCTTTAGTTTGGCAGTTTTAAATTTTTGTTTTGTGACAAGCAAATACTACTAAAATGCATTTGTGTTATATCTTTAGGGTGTCTTTAGACCATAAATACGCACAAATAAAGCACATGTAGAAATAACTATAGCATAAATTCACTTGTAATTTTTCGGCCAGGAAGCAAAAACTGAATAAATGCATTTCGGTGTTCTCATAGTTTAATAAAATTACTTTATTTAGTTTTAATTTCGTTTTTAACTGTATTTTTTTGTTTGTATTTAGTTTTACTGTTCGATTATTTTCTAGTCTTTATTTTGTTTTAATTTTAGTTTTATATCATAGTTTCCTTTTAGTTTTAAATTTCCCTTTTAGCTTTAACTTTTTATTTTTAAGAGTCCAGATTTACATGTATGATGTACAATCAGTCTATGCCAAATACCATTGCATAATCTACATTGTGCAGCCTCCAAGCCTATGTAACTTTTTTTTTTTATCTGTTTATCAACGTACTACGAAATATAGTAGCTAGTTGACAAGAAACAATTAACAAAACAAATATAAAATTTTACTTAACTATCAATCATTAGTTCATAATAAGCAATCACTATCAGATTACATTAGATTAAAACAAGTTAATATAAGACATGAAATAAAGAGAATGAGATGATAATTGTGACAGAGACACTAAACTGAATGTTAAAACGAACAGTCATGGATAAAACAAGAATTAATTGTAAAAAAGGTGATTACCAACTTAACTAAGAAGCTGAAATTGACTGCTGTAGTCAAGTGTAGAGCTTATCAAGTATCAAGTCAATACACCAACTTTACTGCACGCAAGTCATTTGAAAGCGAATATTTTCAGAGTACCACTTTACAAACACTCGTTTCTCTAGCAACTTGCTTATTTTGTTTCTTTCTTGTGAGCTAAAGTCACGATATACAGGAACAATACATTCAAAAAATAATTTAGAAGCTGGCGATGAAAAAAAATCCACAGCTATCAAAACAAATACTCTTGTTTATTACATTATTATAAATGTAAAGTAATTCCATATAGTGCAAACCTTTTTACTTTGCACTCATATTTTACAAAGTATTATATTATTTACAATTCTATACAGCTCAGCAAGTTTGCAATCACATTGGTTTTTTCTAAATTATCACTTGCATTTAGAAATTTGTAGCCCTATATTGGCGTTAAAATTTTAAGTCAACTAACTGGCCACGACATTTTTGCTATCAAATTTCGATGTATTACACATTACCTTTGCAACGAAAACTAGCTCATTTTATCTATTATAGTTTTACTTTTCGTTTAGTTTTAGTTTTTATTTTCTTGTTTGGTTTTTTCTAGTTTTATGGTCTTTTTTAGTTTTTATTTTGTTTTAGTAAACTAGCTTTTTATTTTTTCGTTTTGAAGCATTTTGTTTTCATTGATGACAAGAACATTGATGCGTATATGCGGGCCATGCGGTTTGCAGTGATTACTTAATCTACCAGTAGGAACAGCACAAGCAAGTTTATGCTTGAGTTAGTAGGTTCTTAAATTGCACAATAACCATATAAAATGTGCGTAATAACTACACAAATGAGTTTATGCGCCTTTTCCTCTTTGTTTCATACAAATTAAAATCACGAAATACTGCATAAGTACTGCTTTAGTTAATTAATTAAATATGTAATAACTATATTTAAAATTTTTTTATACTGCTGCTTAGAGCAATCTTCGAGAAATACAGTCATATATTTTTTACAATAATCAAGTGCTTACTAAAAATAGAACAAGGGAAACAATCAGAACAACAGTTTTTTGCCTTTTTCTCAAATCAAAAAAAGTGGTCACTTTTGCAGTTCTTGCATGGAGCCCTTTGATTATAGAAACATGTTGGAAATTGCATACTTTTTACAAAAAAGTTAATATTACAATTCAAAATATCTTAATACTTTACAAAATATATTATTTAAATACTTGTATTTCAACTAATGAAGTTAAAATTTAATTACACAGAAAGCTTAATAAAACACGGGTTTAAAATAAACATAGTACGTACAAGTATTTACAGCACATAAGGTGGAATTCATAAAAAATTGTAGCACAGTAAATTCATCAATAACAAAATTTGACTAACGGACACAACAATTTAGCAATTAAATAACACTTTTTTTGGTGCATCACATTATGACTATTACAATTTGATAGTAGTAATAGCACGAAAATTTTAACATTACATTTGTTGCAGTATAAAATTTCGTAGTAAAACTATATTATAAAATAAATACGAAATAAACTATATACGTCAACCCGTTTACTTTTAGTATACAAAACTATTTAAATTTGATGACAATTTGCATATGCATGTAATAAATTTTATTTTTTTAAACAAATTTTTAAAATTTATTTTGTAATAAAAAATTAAAATTCCTTCCAATTTAATTAAAATTCTTAAACAAAAGAATCATAAAATTTTAATTTACAAACAAAGTTTAAATATAAAATTAAAAACTAACCAATTATCGTCCATTTTATTAATACGGCATCAATGAGGGTACATTTTGACCAAGGCAGTTCAACAAAATATCAAGGAGCAGATTATGTGGGTAATCATTTAACATAATTATGCACCTGCTCCTTAGAAATAATGCTCAAAAACTTTTGGCGCACATACAATTAAGCTAATCACTACACTATTTTCTTGGGATAAATAGGTGAGATAATAATAAAGTTTCGCTTCCAAAAATAGCATAACGTAAAACCCACTTTTTAGTGGATCTTATGAATAACGAACATTCTAACACCTCCCAAAAGGCATGTCCGCATGAAATATTAATAAATTTTACAGTATAAGGTGAACTAAATGATTGTGTGTAATGTAATGGACTGTGAGTGCGCAAAGCGTGAGCGCTCAAGGCGTGAACGCAACAAGCATACTTTTTGTAACTTAATTATTGATGC
>CBDEWB010000010.1:0-6687 GCA_965243765.1 Halarcobacter sp. | reverse complement strand
TATTCCTTATCAATAATTAAAGATATGGATAAGGTGTTGCTCCGGTGTGCTCAAGCAATACATGGTTAACGTGACATTAAATTAACTTCATTAACAATGAAAAGTTGCAGTTTGTGTGACTTCACCATATTCATCTTTATGAGCCATGTTATAGCCATGTTTTATTAACAACGTTCATCTGCTAGCTCCTGCCCCGTTCAGCTTGACTCATCCCATAACACGCGTGCCTCCTCCAACAATAAGTTGCTGCTCTCTCAAGTTAGACGTTCTATTGACAATTAAAAGCTGTAAGCTTGTGTTAAAATCAGCCGAGAATTGCATACATCATTCAAATCGTTCTGTTTAATGATGTGTGCAACTCTAGGCTGATTTTAACACAAGCTTGTAGCTTTTAATTTGCCCGAATATAAATAAAGATTTTATTTATTATCATTATAAAGAATTACTGGTGTAATAGCTCGAAGACCAATATAAATTTTAATTTGTTACCATATATTAATAATAATAATAACAAAATTTTTTATTAATCGGTCAATCATAAAGCTAACCAGCCTTAAATTTTGAAGCTAAAAATATCCATTAGAGTATTAAGAACAAATAAGTAATTTGATTTGTTTATATTTTTTTATACACAGTGTTTAAATTGTGTATACACAATTTAAACACTGTGTAAACAATTCAAATTACTTGTGACGGCTAATGATGTTAATCAAATATCGTCACAAAAATTAGTATTTGATTGGCCGCATGAATGCCGTGTGAATCAGATCTTACATAAACTTCGTTTAGTCTACATTCAAATGGCCAATTGTATATTTAATAGAAATTTTTGTATTATGGAATATATAATTTATTATTCCGTATATGATACATATACAAGAAATAGAAGGTTTGTGTTTTTTTTGCCAAAATTATTAATAAAATTGTTTTTATAATTTTAGTTTATCACTTTTAACGTGCAACAAGACAAAAAAACACAAACTTTTATGAGTGCATAACGGGTAATAACGCAATAAATTAGCACGCAATCCATCAAATTGCAACAATTACTGCTATTGACTGTTTGAAAAATTCATAATCAAAAATTATAATAAAATTGCAAAATTATCAATGTTGGATGATGTAGAATTTTTATCATATTTCATCAAAAATTTTATGAAATATTATTTTAAATATTGTTTTTAATAATAACTTAAGTATTTTAATTTGAAATGTTGTATTTTTTTAATAATTGTTTTTGCAATTTTATAGGCGACAATGATCACCAAAAGCATTGCGGAAGATTAACTGTCAATAATAATACAATAACGTCGAAAAAGCAACGAAAATCTAGAACAGCATTTAATAATAAACAAATTAGTGAACTTGAACGACGTTTTATTCACCAGAAATATTTAACGCCTGCTGATCGAGATGACATTGCTCAAGCGCTTGATTTATCAAGTGCTCAAGTAATAACTTGGTTTCAAAACAGACGAGCAAAACTAAAGAGAGATCGTGAAGAAATGATGGCTGATGTAACGGCAACCAAAGCTGTAGCTAATCTACTAAATAATTATAATGGAAAAAATGAAAATATAATTCCATAAATTATAATATTAAAATGTGTTTTAACAAGAAATATAATAAATTTCTTAAACGTCCAGTTAATACATTAGCTGTCTTTTTATGAAATGTTTGCTTTAAAGTAAAAGTTATCTGAAATAAAATATGTATACCTAATTAATGGTATTTATAACAACAACGTAAACTATTTAACCAACTCAAATGCTTTCTTCATATCTAAAGCAAGTAAACCACTAGTTAATTTATTTATTATAATATAATGCAAAATTGAACTGATTTATTGCAATAGTAACGAAAATACATATAGAAAAAAAAGAAATTACGCTAATGTACAAAACGTGAAACCAAAGCATTTGAAAATTATTAAACATAATTTGAAAAAAATGGTGTTTTTAACATAATCAATGAAAACATGATAATTGAGTAGTTTAATATTAGAAAGTATTTTATTCCAGAACACGATACCAGTAGTGAGTACAATAAAATTTTTACGACATAAAGTATGTACAGGAAAAACTAAGTAATTATGATTAACATTCCGTGTATTATGCGAATGACTATCACAAGAATGATAAAATAAATGCAAATTATAAACAGTATTATTATGAAAAATGTTATACATATATTTGTAGATAAATACTGTATAGAGGTCATTAAAAAATAATATATCGCATTGTTTCTCACTATGCACCATTGGCTGAAGCCAATGGTGCATAGTGAGAAACAATATTGTGAGAAACAAATAATATTGTGTCTCACTGTGCACCATTGGCTGCAGCCAATGGTGCATAGTGAGAAACAATATTATTTGTTAAGTTAGATCATAGTAAACCAGGTAACTATCTGAACCCACTGCTGATTGCTTATTAGCATTGTGCAAATATTTACAGACATTACGAGGAGATAGATTAATTGCATTGTAATCACACTCTAAATTTTTATCAGGGAATAGAGGTAATTGACTATTATATATAGTAAACAGTGGGTTCATTAACAAGTTGTTGCAACCCAAATTCATTAATCTTGCAGAACATTTATTATAAGGAAGTATATTAACATTTTCTGTAAGATATGGCAAATTAAAATCACCAACAAAAATAAAATAATTCTTTAAACAAATATGGTCAATTTAGTCTGTGACAGTTAGTTTTTAAATTATTAGTAATCAATGTAGGAGAGTTTCAAACACACGTAACAACATGTACTAAATCATTATTATAAATTTTAATACTAACAGCTTGTACATCATTCAAATTTAACGACTGAGGATAGATAATGGATTTAACACGACAACTATGATGTGCTAATATGACAAAATCTCCACCTGTGCGAAATTGCTGATCGCAGCGAAAAACAGAGTAGAGTAGACCAGCTACAATTGTTTGATCAAGAAATAATTCATTAGCCAAGTTTCAGATATACAAACTAAATCATAAATATATTGAGATAAAATTGATTGTATAGTTTATTACAAATATTTCTGACATTAAAATGTAAAATTATAATTCATTTTTTTCGGTTTTTATCCCCTTCGTTAATTTTCAATTAACTTAACCAAAGTATTTTCTGGTGTTTGTAATTTATTTCTTATTTTATCATTCTTGGTAATTAGTTTAATTCCCTAGCAGCTATTCTAGAGCGAAGTTCACAGTGAAGATTATATTATAATTTTAATTGGTGGCGTGTTTTGTCGGCATTAATAAATACTGATGAAAAGCGGTTATCAGAGCATTTTTTTAAAAGATGACCTTTCTCTAAAATAGATAAGCGTTCTGCACATTTTTCAATGTTTTTTTTCATTTTTCAAAGATTAAAAGTTTCCTTGAATGATCCTATTGCGCTTTACCTAGGCGTTTAACTAATTTTAGCTAGCAAAAATTGTTATAGGACCGTTAAAGGCCATTAGAGCCGTTAGCAAAGGTCATCAGAGCAGTTAGCAAAGACCGTTAACAAAGGCTGTTTAGTGCCGTTAACTAGGGCTATTGCAGTATTTAGTCATCATAAAACTCCATTAAATCTATTTGTTTTTAAACTATTTTATTGATTTCCAGTGTTTACTGGGGCTCAACAATATAGTTTTATTAGGTAGGCCTATTTAATTATTAAATATCAAATAGATAAAATTTGGCAACCAATAAGCCTTTAATAATAGTAAATTTGTCGGTCGCCAGTTCTTAATTTAATTTATTGTCCTTCCCTGTCAAGCAATCAAAGCGTTTTATCTAAAACACAGGCAGTGTTATTTCATTGTCTGCATTTAGGAGTTCACAATTTATTAAAGTTATGAGTTTTATACTGGAAATACATCTCATTCGAATATTTTATAAAATCACTATAAAGACCATCATTTTATGGTGATTTCTTATTTTTTAATTCTTTTGTCATTTCACTACACACACTACTTTCTGAGTTTTTTAACAAACTTAGCTTATGTTCAGTCAACTTTGGTCCATTCACTGTAAAAACTGTTTACTTACATATATTATTAACAAACATTAATATATTTTGTGCAGCATTTCTTTTCTAAATTAAGAAAGTATTTAATATTTTTTTGTCTTTTTTTGGCCAAAAAACCCGTAATAAATTGATAATTTAGTTAACTAAGCTAAATGATGTGAGGTTAAGTTAAGCCTGAAAACAAAAAAATAAAAAATGGAATAAGAAATATAATTATTTTCCATATATAAATACACGAAATAAAAATTATAATATAAAACTAAAAAGTATGTAATAAAGTGTAGTTGTTTTTAGAACCAAATTAATACCTAATATCTCTAGATTTCAATAAAGTACAAATGTGTTCACATACAAATTTTATTAAGTTAAGTCGTCATTCCTTAGATTTATTATTTTTTTAAATAATTTCATTAATACAATCAATATTATTTATTAATCCTTCACTAGAAATCAAATCACAAGTTGATAATTTTGGACTTATTACACTGAAAAAGCACCTCGTTATATTATCATTCTTATACTCTTTTATTATAAGAATATAAATTAATAAAGCATTTATTTTCTTCTTTCATAATATTATTTGGATTATTTATTATATCATTACTTTTTTTTAATTTTAATATATTTTTATTTATAGCGTTACGTTTTTCAAAATTAAAAAATATTTGTTACTTTTCTTTTCCTCCTCTGCCCATCTTACTTTGACCTTATCATTGCCTCTCTATTTTTTTCTTCTAATAAATGTTCCAATTCATACTATTTTTTATTTAACCCATCCAAAGAGTTTTCCAACTAACTTTTCTTCTTTCATAATATTATTTGGATTATTTATTATATCATTACTTTTTTTTAATTTTAATATATTTTTATTTATAGCGTTACGTTTTTCAAAATTAAAAAATATTTGTTACTTTTCTTTTCTTCCTCTGCCCATCTTACTTTGACCTTATCATTGCCTCTCTATTTTTTTCTTCTAATAAATGTTCCAATTCATACTATTTTTTATTTAACCCATCCAAAGAGTTTTCCAACTAACCTATTTCATACTCCAATAGCTTAACTCTTATCTTTTTTTACTTTCGAAACAGACTTTATGAATTTAATAGAAAATTTTTATGTTTAATTATCTCCCATTTAAATCAGCGATCATCAAAAACAAGTTTTTCTTTTCAATACCTTAATTTAATTTTTAATTTAAGATATGTATCATCTTTTAATAATGAAGCATTGAATTTCCAAAATCCTGGACTCTTTATTAATGATAGAGTTATATACAAATCTGTTGCCGAATGATCAAATTTATAACCAGGCAGAATATTACAGCTAAATTATGCTATTGATGATACCCTCCAATGCTAAAAAATAGTCTAGCCTAGACTGGGTTACAAGTCTAAATCAAGGTATATATTGAATTACATCTGGATGTATTATTTTCCAAATATCTATTAAATTAAAATTAGTACATGTATTACTCAATTGTGAGCATCCTGATTTATCTAGAATTTTTAAAGGCGTATTAAAATCATTGTAAATGATAATGTTTTATGTTAAATTTAAATGTTTTAGGTTTATTTTTTAGCAATAAAACACCACGCAACGCAGAAGACCTAAATGAAAAATATACATTATTATTACCACACTACAATTTAAATAAATTGTTCAACTCAAGAGTTATAAGTTTCTTCTAGAATGGAATCTGAATATATTAAATATATTTTTTCTTTTATCACCCATACCTCTTACATTATGTGACAAAAACCTAAAGCCTCATTATCCCTTATCCACAAGCCACTTTTTAATAATGCGCCACAGATGTGTATGAGCATGGCAATAGAACGAACACCAACAACAAAAATTCAGCAATAAAAACTCGCGACAAAAATTCAGCAAGAAAGACTTCACGAGCAAGTTTGTTTTTATAATGATTGCAAGTCTTGAAAATTGTTAATCGCAATTAGCTGACTATCTTACTTAAGCACATATTAAAGTTTTTATTTGTTGATATTTAGTAATCAGTGTATTTAAATACCAAAGTTTAAAAGTAAATAGTAAATAGTACCTGATAAAAGTACACAAGTAAAACCTTGTGTACTTTTATCAGTTGCTTGTATTTATAAATTATATTAGCGTATTGAAAAATAAATAAAATTGCACTAAATATTTAAACATTTATCACAAATACAATTGTTTTGCCAATATAATGCATTTATTTCGAACTATTGATAATCTAAACGTCTATTTTATACTTTATTGCCTCAAATTTGCAATTACAATAAATTACATTACGTTGAGAATATGGTTTATAAATAAATTACGCTAACATCCCAACTCGTATTATTTGCAAAAAACTATTAATTTTCCAATTTTTATGCATCAAATGTATCAATCTGTATAGAGCAACTATGAAGAAAGTTTGTGAATTTGGCTTTTGAATTAATCGACCAATGTGGCAATTGTTAAGGCAAACATGTGGCAAATACTGGGTTCTAACATATTTGGATTATTCGACGATATTGTATTACTTTGTCATACAGACTTTTTCTAAAATCATTATTATTAACATTCTACATAACTCATCAAAATAGTTTTTAATTCTCACTTTCACTTTTTTCAGGCATTGAGATGAGACTTCAATTTACATTTCTGGTCTTTTGATTTCTTTTG
>CBDEWB010000009.1:0-5640 GCA_965243765.1 Halarcobacter sp. | reverse complement strand
AAGCCACAGCTCGTTCTTCGCGCATGTCACGTGACTTAGGTTTTAATTTATTCAATGTGGCGCGAGTATTCGTAAACAGTTGCATGCAATGGTGAAGAAATGTAAAAAATACGATCTAATGTTCATCAGTTTGTTCTTCAAAAAATATTTTTGATTTTTTAATTTATTTATATAAGTCAGCTTTGTATTATAGACTATTTAAAAGACGTAGAAAATTACTGTATATTTAATTGCTATACGAATTATTAGAATTAGTCAAAGTGATCGATGTTGAAATAGAATAAGTAACAATATAAGTTGTGTATATTTTATGTAATAGCATTCGGATAAATTTAAATGTAAAAATTGGTAAAACAATATGAACTGGTACTTGGATAAATTTAAATGTAAATATTTGTTAAGCAATAATGAACATGTACTCATAAGTATAAACACTGGTACTACCGATTTCTTTTATATATGAAAATCCGTGTTTCAGCTTTAATATTTTTTAATCGTGTTGTTCCAATTCTATAATAATAGTAATAATAATATCTTTATTTAAAGTGTAAAAACGTATAGACTAATGTAAAAAAAAGTAATTATAATGATTATGCATCTACCAATGCAAAATAATTGGATGTTGGAACAATGCATATTAATTATAATGTTTGAGAGTACCACTAAGTAAGAAAACAAAATGTCAAAATTAAAAGTTTACGGGCTATTGTGCAAAGTATTATAGAGCCATAACAAAAAGAGCAAAAAAAGGGAGAAAAACAAGCAAAGAAATCAAAATTATTAAAGTTATGCCTGTTTACCTGTGTACCCAAGACTTAAAATTGTGTATAGTTTATAATTATGTGTGACCAAAATAAAAGTAAGAAAATAATATATGTTGTATTATTTTACATCTTTTCAAAACTTTCAAGCTAATGTAAAGCTATATTGTTCTTACATATTAAAATTTAATTTTAGCTCCTTAAACATTGGTTAATATTTGTTTAGGAATTTTTAGCATCAATGCAGTTATTTCATATCTGCATAGAAATTTCTACTTCGTATAAATCTTTAGTTTTTGGATAGGGCTCACCAGTTCCATATATGTATAATTGTATATCTAGGTTTTTTAAGGTCATATAAAACTACATTAAATTTATAAAATAATTTTGAGCTCGTTTAAAGTTGTTATATGAGTATAATACAAGATTTTGTGATTATTTAATGATTTTTTATACTTTAAATGAATTTTGGGCTCCTATTAAACTATTTTTCATCTATGTAGGGAATTTCGAGCTCGTATGCAGCTGTTTATATATATATTTGCTTTGTATTTTTACAACTAACAAGCCCATTTCTTTTCTGACTTTTACTTGCTGTCATGATTCCCACTGTGTTAATTCTAATGTACTTTACACATGTAACATCCAAATTTACTTTACACATGTAACATGTTAATCTAAACATACTTATATATATTGTATATTAACGGGCTTGAATCAAAATTGAAATAAATACATTTTGTTAGCTAATTTTGAATATTCTAACCTCAAAACATGCACTCATGCATATAATAAACAAAGTTATTTCTTTAAATGATTTCAAGTAGGCTAACTGTCTCAGTTTCCAGGATATGTGTAAATCTAAATCTTAACAATCTCCCGATATGTACTAAATATTGGTTAAGTTTTAAATAACTAACTTAAAAGCTAATTTGGTTTTATGCAAAAATTTCTACATTTTAATACAGTTTCACGTAAGAATATTGAGTTCGTAGAAAACTATTTCCTACATATATTGAAATTGAGAGGTTATATTATGTTTTTTCATATATACATGACTAAAAATTCTACAATCGTGTACGTTTTTTTATTAAAATAACTAAAATATTACCAACTTTTCATGCTAGTAAAATTCTTTGTGTAGCTATAAAAATGTCATTAAGATTGTGGACTGTGTTTTGGTATGAAATAAAATTAAACACATTTTGTAGTAGCAGTATTGCTAATACTCATTTATGCAATACTGTTTCATGTCAAGTCGTAAAATTGTAATATAGTATTTAAAAATACATACTTGATGCCAAACGTGGCTTAGACTAAATAAGAAACATATATGTTAATTTCTTTGATAAAATTTGTTTAAAGCAACACTTTTTAAATTGATTGGAAGTGGCTTCTAACTATTCTTGTGGTAATAAAAATTTATCATAAATTAAACTGAATATTTTTATATAAGTTTCCATTTTGCAAAATGTAATTAGTTTTTATTTATTTTTGATTATTCTATCTTCAGGGACTATTTCAATACATTTTGAAGTCTGTTAATCGCTGAAATGGTTCGACAAAATAACTCTTGGTTCGACAAAAACGCTAAACATACTGATTATTGTTATGCAAAACTGTAATTCCACGTTATTAATATTACTGGTGCATAATTAGGCTATTATTATATATTATTGTCTCAGAAAAACTTAAGAGTCATAAAAGAAGGTATTGCAAATTAAATTATGAACTTTCATTTTTGTTATAATAAAGGTAAATGAAATTATTGATATTCAAATTTTCAATTGTAAAGATTTTTAACAATATATTGACACTTTGTTTTATAAATGTTACTTTAAATATTTTGTACTTTGCGTAAAATTTTTTAAATGTTGTGCTGATTGAAATAAGGCATAAATACAATATCTTATTCTCTTTCTGTTTGAGATAATGGCACAAGACATAAAATTTAATATTTTAATTTGTTCTTCTAACAAAAAATACACTAAATGCCTTATCTCTGAAATGTTTAATTAAAAAAAAGAAATTGTATTAGGCTTAAAGTTTTGTACGATTTCTTTTGTGGATAATGGCAAGGACTATTTGAATAGTAGATTCTACGTAAGGAAATATAATAATGAATTTTATAATTTGAACGAGTTTTCATGCAATACGAAAGCAATAATAAAGTAAGTTGATGCAGTAAAATTTTTGAAGCACTTTAAATATAAGTGATTTCATCATGCTAAGTACACTTACATAAGCATAATTTGGAGGTAAAGATTATGATACGAAAAATCATTGTTAATTCATACATGTTTTACTAGGTTATATACAAAATAAATATAACTCATATAATTATATAATGATGCACACAAATCCTAAGGTTTTAGTTAATATTGATTCATATATTGATATTTTATGTATGTACGTTTTACTAAAAAAACAGACAGTGTTTTGGTAAATAAATAGCTCTTGTAAGTAAAATTTAAAACTGAAAAATTCTATAGGTCTTTAGCTAGATAGGGCCAATATACCTGTATACAAATGAGTCACTTTAGTAATAATCATAATTTAATTCATATATTGTTACATTTTTAAAAAACTGAGATTTGATATATGTATAGTTTTTTTCAATTATAACATTGACAAATTTGACAAGTTTTAGTTTTACTGAGTTATATTAGATAAGTTCATGTACATATACGTATTTGAGCATAAACTAGATTTCTAAAATTTTTTTTATACTTGCCTGTATAAATTATCAACAATGATAAATACATAGTTTTTACATCTAAACAAAAAATTTTTTTTTTAAATTTTGTGAAGTGGTTAATTATTGCAATTGGAAGGTTTTTGAAATGTCACGTTATAACGTGACATTTCAACAATATATTGTTTACATGAAACCGAAATTTTTTGTCACGTGACTTAGGTTATTGATTGGTGAGCGCAGATAAGTGAATTGTGGTACGCGCATACGCGTGTTAAGAGCCTGGGCCTTCCTATCAATTTCTTCTCTGATATCTATGAATCATGTACAGATGTTATTTTGTATACATAGCTAAGATATTTATTTGTGTGAATCATGCTTAAAATCTTCATTCTTTTCTCTTTTAAAATATTCATATAAGTACAAAAGTGACATTTCAGACTTTGGCCGGGTTTTCTCTTAGAGGGTCATATATATATCTTTGTATATATATGTATTGTATATATTATCATTAGCTAAATATAATCAGTACTTACGCATATTTTTATCAATTTTAGGCTGATGCGTTGGTATTAACTTTAAGAGATTTGTTCCAAGTTGTTTATGAAATGAAAAAGTTGGAGACTGCAGCTAAAAGAGAATCTTTTGATGGTATGAGAACCGTGCTATCAGGAGCTTCAGATTTGATTCAGGTTCCATCAAAACCTTTTTCATCTAGTGAAATCACTCAGGTATGGCGTTCTTAAATATCGTGTTACAAAATTTAAGAATTTTAGCTAGTATTTCTTCTAATATTTATAGTATGGTGTGAAGTGACAAATCAATTAAAAATTACTGCAATTTTTTAATATTCTTCATTTCGCACTTTGTGATAATTTTAATATTTTTAAATTACTGGCCTACATTCAAAAATGCAGTACTAGGATTACTGATAGCAATAAAATAAGTAATGTTAATCTGCAGCTTGTTTCATTTAGTATTCAATGTAATGGTAGATATTTTCTTATAAATACATGTAGGAAATAGTTTTATATGACTTTATGGTTTTTTTTAAAGTTTGTAGTCAGAAAACTAATGTATATGTAGGTTTCAGCATTACTAGTTAGCTCTGTGCTATTAAACTGTTGTCGAAGTTGTTAAAGTTATTAAACAAGCAATTACTGTAAGGCTTGTAAGCTTGAGTCCTGTAATTGTTTGTGCAATAATGACACAGATGCCTTTAGCTGGAATGTGGTGAATAGGGCCATCAGTTTTCTGTGATCATGGAATTGCGGTGGGATTAATGGAAAATGCTTACTGAAACTGAAAAGTTGTTCCTGAAATAAAAATCAATGGAAACACCTTTTTGTACTAAAAATTTCCAAAATCTACCTAAAATTACCCTTTTTATTTACTAAACAACAAAATTCAGATTAAAACTTAATTAAATTATTAGCGATAATTAAAATCCCTTAAGCCAACTCACCATCAACTTTTTTTATTACTTTGTCTTTGTTACCTTTCTTCCTTCTTTGAACCTGACCTTAGTCTTATAGGACTGATTTTGAGTAAAACTTGCAAAGGTAAGATGTAAATACAATACTAGTATAAAATATTTTTGAAGTTCTTTCTTATTGCTTAGATTTGTGTTCAGCGCATATCTATATGGCAAATGGCAAACAAAATATAATAATTATAAGCAATTTTTTATGGGCAAAAAATAGAATTTGATGCTATATAAAACAAAATTTAATATTTGGGTAAACGGGAAAGTGCGTTCCTTGAAACGCAAAACTAATGACCCTTGGTGAAAACTGTTTTCAACCCAGTTGCTGGAAGCTAGTCTTAAGTAATTGTTAAAGCATTAAAACTAAAATTATTAAGTAATAATATAAGATTTATCAATCATAATAGATGTTACACTATTATTAAACTGAGTGAAAGAGCGCAAAGAGTATGTATGTAAATGGAAATATAATGTTCTTTACATTTTGTCCATGCTTCCTTAAGTTTCTTCACAATTTCATTAGAAAGAAAACCATTGAGTGTGATGGATTATTAATACATTTTTCGACAGATTGTAATTGATTTTTTATCTACAGTTTTTTGGGGTCTTAATTATGTAGATATTAGTACAATTTGCCTAATATCTTTGAGAAAAGTAAGCTGATTGTAGGACGATGCTATTTTGTTTGTAGTAATAGA
>CBDEWB010000008.1:0-6458 GCA_965243765.1 Halarcobacter sp. | reverse complement strand
AGCAAAAGTTCAAGTTGTGTAAACATAATTATTATTTATGAGCACAAATTTATTGCACTTATATAGTTCTGTTAACATACTGCACACATTGGTAAAGTAAGAAATTGTCTATGTATGATAGGTAAAAATCAAATTAATGCAACTTAATAATGAATTTTATTAAATGCATTTCGAAGAACTCAATATTTCAATCATTTTCATGACACTAAAGAGTCAGGCCTCACTGCCTGGCTGAAAAATTGGCACTAACTGTATATGACTAGATTTAGTTTTAATTCTAGGCAAATTCGAGCTAAGGTGTTTCCTGGAAGCGATATGCATGCTGTTCCTCGACGATTGCTATAAATTGACAAGGGGTACTACCTGAAAAGCCATGCAGGTGGCTAAAAAAAGCTGGTAGTTAAGGAGGTACAGAGAATGATGACGAGGAATGAGGGAAGTATACCAGAGGAAAGAGGAGAAATTACTAAGGCCACATAAAGGATGATTAGAATTTTGTGCACTTAAGAGACAAAAGTGTAAAGAAAACAAAGTTAGAAAGTCGCATAAGGGGATTAAGCTATTCTACACAAGAGTTAATAGCAGGAAAAATGGTATTGAATTTATTCTAGGCAAAGAATGGCAGAATATACGATGATTCCAACAGATAGGCTAAGTGAAAAAATAATGGTCATATAGCTGGCAATAAAAGAAGGAATACTGAATGTTATATTAGCATATGCACCGTAAAAAGGATGCTAAGAAAGGAATATTTTTGAGAAACTTTTGAAGATAAGATACCAAAAAGATGAGAACAATATTATTAGTGCGGATCTTTATGCACACAGGAGACAGAGCAGATGGATACAAGCAATAGCATAGAGGTAAAGATT
This sequence comes from Halarcobacter sp., assembly GCA_965243765.1. GTDB lineage: Bacteria > Campylobacterota > Campylobacteria > Campylobacterales > Arcobacteraceae > Halarcobacter. Next base: position 5,586 of record CBDEWB010000008.1, on the reverse strand, counting down.
TTGGAAAGCGAAAAGAAGAAGGAAATAAGATTCTCGAATGTACACAGAATTATGATATAGTGATAACAAACAGTCTGTTTGAAAAGAATAGAGGGCGTAAGATCACATACAAAAGGGGGAAAAGAATCACAGAAGACTACACCCTAGTTATGAGGTTTAAAAGAAAATGTGAAGAATTGAAAGATAGTACCAGAAGAAGTATTAAGAGAGGCAGTTTTAACACAACAACATCTACTACATATAGATACAGAATGATCTTACCTAATGTTATACCTATAAAATGTGAAGATATTAAAAAACAGAAATTAGCAATAAAAAGGTTAATAAGGAATTTGTAAGAGAAATTAGATAAAAAAAGGTATGATCATGAAGGCTTGAACAATAAATATGGCTGAAATGAAGGAAAATGCGCTGGAAGCAGCAAAAAGTATATGTGGGATGATTAAAGGTCAAAAAAAAAACAAGAAAGGACATCACATAGTAATGTGGTGTCCTTTCTTGTATCTTTTTGACCTCCGATCATATTATTAAAAAGCCAAGGCCATAGCCACTATATCACAAGACACTATACAGATGTGAGCTTAGAAAAATGATTTCATGTGCATTATTTGCATTAGTATATTTTCGGTTTTGTTTTCAGTTTTTTATGATAATTATGTTCATGTACTACGGATAAATTACGGTTTGTGAAAAATGCTGCACACATCAGTTAACACAAGCGGAAACAGAATGACAAGACATGTATTTTAATAAACTGGCAAAGCTTTCAAAAGTTGTCTCTATTTATTAATTAAATATTAAACACAAACTTTATAAAGTAGTGTTATAATTCACCAAAGAAATAAAAACAACAAATTAAATTTTTTGTAGATTGAAATGCTGTGCCTATTCAGGTCAATTATAAAAAAAATTGGCTATTTGTAATAAAGTTATTTAATTTTTAAGTGTTTTTGCATTTCCTAAATTAATTCAAATCATTTTTCAATTAACTATGTATAAAAAAATTTAAATAGAGGTCATATTATTATGCTTACCTCTCCACTGTATCATTTTTTTCCTTTCAAACCAATAAAAAACATTTTTTTTTCAGAGATACAGAAGAAAATACTAGAAAGAAATGAAACATTATATCTGCATTTCATAAGCTTCAAAAGCCATATGATAAGAGCTTCAAGTGATACCATTTGGTACTGTCTAAGGAAAAAAGTTATGCCAGAAAAAAGTTACAATGATTCAATAAATGCACAGCCAAGCTAGCACCAGAACATTATTTTGCAAGCTTTAAGTGAAGGTAGGGTTCTATCAAGGATTAAAATTAAGCGTATATATGTTTGAATTTATCATAAAATTTTAATAAAGAAAACAGAATAGACTCCTTGAAAAAAAACCAGAAAAGACTCTCTGTTTATAATGCATCTTAGCAGATAATTGCATTAACGTAGCAAATATAACAGAGAAGTTGCTAAGGATGTGAAAATAGTATTAGTGACTGATTAAGAAAAATTTAAATGACTATGTACAGAAAACCAAATTATGGAAATTGAATGTGACGAAAACTAGACATTTATATACAACGAAATTATTAACTTAACTAAATGAAGTAGTTCGCATACTTGGGGTCTGTTAAGTGTAGTAAAGTTGATTGTGAGCAAAAAGTAAAAGTATATTATAACGGCACAGAACAAGCTAAGGAATTTCTGAGAAATGATAGGTGAGAATAAATTAACAAGAAAATAAAAAAACAAATTACAAAACAGTAATAAAACCAATTTTACAGCATAGCATAGAAACAGATATTAAAAAAAAGTTGAGGAACTCAAGAAAGAAATTAAATAGTAATGCTAACAGGGATCTTAGAAATAAGTCTGAAAAAGAAAGAAAAGAAACAAACAATAATTTCTAGTAATTAAAATATTATAGAGATGTGCATGGAAGCAAGACTAAAATAGTTGGGACTTCATCTTACAAAGCATAAAACTGAGAGAAGAACGTTTGTAATATGACAGAAGGCCATAGAGCGTAGTGGCCGCGTGGTTAAGGTGGCGAACTGTGCATACTGGTCGTGGATTCGAGTCCCTGCTGGCAACGCTTGTAACCTGTGTCAGAGCCTTAAACAATTTCTCTTTAAAATCTACATGTTCTAGTTCATCTAGCCGTTTAAGTAGGTGCCAGCTTAGTTGGGGGTAATACCGAAAGATCAACGGCCAGCGTATAAGCTTTCCAGCTTAGCTATTACCGTTGTAAAATAAAAGTGCTTTACCTTATTGCTTTAGGGGAGAAAAGAAACTAAGGTAGATGAAAATTAATATAGTTGGACGTGAAGATATGAGGAGTTAACAAAAAGCTAGCACAGAACAATAATAGATAAAGCTGGGATAGCTATCAATTTGATTCCAACGAGAAATGGTGTAGAAAATGATAGTGAAGAAGACAGCTTGCATTAATATTTCTATATTAATAAGTACTTTTGTTTATTACCTGTTCTTCTTCTTGAGGAGTAAAATCATTTTTGATATTGAACGTTCGTCGTATTTCTTCAGGTGTTTTGCCTTTAATCATGTTCGCAACTGTTTTACAAGTTACATCTAACAAACCTTTGATATCCAAATAATTGGCAGCCTAATAAAATAAAGTGATTAAAATTTATGAGATACAAAGTAACTGAAAAACTTTAAATCGAAAACCACATAACATAATATTTAAGCATATAAAAACTTGAGATTAGGATTAAGAATTATTTCTGTAACAAAAAATATGTATTAAACTGTATTATATTTAAGGTATATTTTCAAATTATAAATACAATTTATTATAATTTGAATTCCACCATATTAAAAGCAATATAATGTTTAAATGAAAGTTGTATTAAGCTAACCCTGATAAGTATTTAGCTTTTGCCATGTTTTATGAGAATAAATCATTATTATAATTATTATTATTGTCATGTACAGTTAAAAAAAATTTACTTATTTATTACTATTTATTTATTTATAATTTATTTCTTATATATTGACTTATAGTTTTATTATTTCAATACAAAGCACACCTTTAATTTATAGTTTTTCTACAATTAATCTAAAAAACTTGGCACCAATGGTTCTAAAATGAAATATGTGAGACAACCATCATTTTTTACAGTGGTTATACATATAATTTCGTTCTTTTTATGTGAGACAACCATAATTATAGACAATGGTTATACATATGATTTCATTCTTTTACTCAAACTAATATAATATTTTTAAAAAGTATGAATGAAAACTGTTTTTTATAAAATTAATGTAATTAAATCTTTGGAACAATAATATTAATTGTAATTTAAAATTTCATTAAAATATTAAAGTTATTAACTTTAGTCAACATATAATATTTATGAAACTGGTACTGACCAAAATGAGTTCGAACAATGTGCCTTGATCCACTTTCAAAAACTCCATATCCCAAGAACCAATATCATCGGTTCGTTTTTCCTTATTTTCATCATCTTCAGGGGCTGGTGGATCATCCTTATGGTAAGTACACCACTGAATTACTTTTTTTAGAATGGCAGCATTAACATTTGGCAAGGGAACAGGTTCCTCATCGTCTGTCATTCCTAGGTCTAAAATATTAATACAAAATTTAAATAATCAACTAAAAACATCAAAAATACTTCATACAATCAAATAAAGATAACTAAATATAATAAGATGTCAATTAATAGCAATTGAAAAAAGTAAATTATAAATTACAACTATGTAAATGAATTATAACAATCACAACATTTTAAAAAATTTCATTAAACAACAAAAATTCATAATACAATAGAAGCATAGTAAGTAAAACTTACAAAATAATGTTATGTAAATTCATGGTCTAAAAGCTACATTATGTATTTATAGGAAAAATAAGAAGTACATAACTTTAACTACAAAATTTATATTTTTTGCAAATATATATTTTTTAACAAATATGCTACTGTATTATTACCTTCAAGCATAGTTTTAATAGTAACTGATTGTTTTACTATTTCAACATCAACTTCAAATATTTCACCATCCGAGCTTTGTAGCTTAATTTTTGGCATTGTACTCTAACACCAATAGTACAAAAAATAACAAAATATAGTATATGACAATTAATATTCTTACTGCTTAATAGCATTGTTTCATGTAATGAGGAAGCACCGTTTTATGTTATTAGCAATGTCATATTGAGACTTGCATTCAAGGTAAAAACAATTTTAAAATTAAAATATGTCAAAAAAATCATTACTCACATACATTCTGCCAAAATTAATTTGGTAAATTTGTCAAACTAGTCGAAGCTAGACACTATACATATAAAATCATTTTCTAGCTAATAAGAAATTGTAACTTTTTAAAATTGCTAATTTTAAACAATACGAATCATTAATTTATTATTTCTATTCATATATTTATTACAACAACAAAGATATTGTAAGCAGAATATATAAACAGGCATACGCATGCACCTTTAAAAAGGGAAATATATTAACTATTTAAAAAGGGAAATATATTAACTATTTAACTGATAAAAGCCTTTGCAAATGCAAAGACCTCTCAAAGTATTTTCTAAATAGATAATGTTATGTCATACTAGAAATGTTAAACAAGTCATACATTAATAATTAAGGCTATTTGTTAACAATATTAAAAAAAATATTTGTTTAACAAAGGATCATTATATCAATGTTGATACCAATTTTAATAAAATATCAGATACCAACACTGTAATTCTTGATGATTTTACATCCATTAATACTTGTGAAACTTTTAAAGTAAGCCTGTATAAACACTGAAATTTCAATTTGATTTTGAAGTTAAAATTGAAATAGAAATAAAGTTAATTTCATTTAAATAAAAAAACAATTTTGCTGAAAAAATTGCAAAATATTTAACTATGTTAATTTTTAGCAACCTTAATTCATGTTTAAAACTTAAAGTAAAATAAAAAAGGCACAAAAAACAAACATTAGTAATACTCAAACATGCACATTATTCTATTTTATAAAATATATAGTGGTTATTGTAACTGGTTTTGAATGCTGAGGCTGTTATGTTCATTTTAAAGATTTGAAAAAGTTATATTTGTTAATTTGTCTGCTTATCGTAAGCAACTTGATACTGATATGGACCTAGCCAAAAATGAAAGTTATAAATGTCTTATATGGGATTACCTTGTAAAAGAAACATTAATCCAGAAAAATTTTTACTTGTCTTTAATCTACTGAATAACTTAAATAACTATGTCACTATAAAAACAATCTACTAGCACACCTATATATCACACCCTCAAGTTTTACGCGATTAAGCGATCACGTAAATTTCCACGTAATTTTCCGTTATTGAAAAATCACGTAATTCATACATTGCAATTGTGCATGTGAATTTTGCAGTTTTTAGCCACATTTAATAAAATCCGTACATTTTCTTACTAAATAATATAAAGAAAAGCATGATTAAGCTTCAGTCAGATTTATTATCTAACTTGACCTTGGATTGATTATTGATTACAATATTTACATGATATTACTATATACAAAGCATTTTATAACTAAACCTTGAAAAATTACAATATGTATAA
>CBDEWB010000007.1:0-3702 GCA_965243765.1 Halarcobacter sp. | reverse complement strand
TTGACCTATCAAAAATTGCCATTATGCTGAGGATCAATATTAAAGGCAGTAATCACAGATTTATGCCACTATTATATAATATGTTTTTTGTTTAATTGCACAATATATATTGCATTTTAGTTAAATGGCTAAAAAATGTGGCATTAGTATCAATTGGTTATGGTTTGAAGTCCATGCTGGTATCACTTATGTGCAGTTTGAGAGACTTCAAACAGCCAGCATGCAAGTTCTTGGCTCAGCTGCTACAGATGCAAAACAAAATTCTTTACCTTTTTTGACAGGTGTTGAAGAAAACACAGGAAACACATCCATACGTTGATATTTATGATCATAAACGAGATGGTACAAGATTGCTTGCTTTTCACAGTGCATTTTGTGATCGTCTTTACTGTAGACAAGATTGGCATACTGAACTTCATACTCGAGTTGGCTTTCGGTTAGAACTTTTGCATTTTTAACAATTTTAAGTTAGAACTATGCTAACAAATGCACAGTAATGCATAATAAACAATTCTTAACCATGTTTACCTAATGAACTGTGGTTTTCATAATATATTAACTACAAGTTTTCAAATGCGAATGGTATTAAATTACTTGGAAATAAATATTAGTTCCTGTTCTCAAACAAAATTATATTGCCATGGTTTTTTTTAAACATTTGAAGTAATAATCACACCTCAAATATGTCTAATATTTGTAACATTTGAAGTAATAATTACAACTCAAGTATTTCTAATATTTGTAACATTTGAAATAATAATAACAACTCAAATATTTCTGATATTTGTAACATTTGAAGTAATAATTACAACTCAAGTATTTCTGATATTTGTAACATTTGAAGTAATAATTACAACTCAAGTATTTCTGATATTTGTAACATTTGAAGTAATAATTACAACTCAAGTATTTCTGATATTTGTAACATTTGAAGTAATAATTACAACTCAAGTATTTCTGATATTTGTAACACTTCGATTAATAATTACAACTCAAGTATTTCTGATATTTCTAATATCTTAATGTATGAAATTGATGAATTTTATTTAAGACATAATATTGGTTTTGTTATTACTACTTCTGAGTAACTAATTAACGATGTAACAGTATCTCATAATATTTTTCAGAAAATATTTAGAATATACTTTGAATTTAATTGCTGATTTTTGAGACAATATTTAAAATACGTAGTGAATTTAATGGGTGATTATTCAAACAAAATTTGGAATTCACACTGAATTTAATTGCTTTTTTCAGACAATATTTAGAATACGTATCGAATTTAATTGGTGATTGGACAGTTCAAGAAGAAGCTAAATATCAAGCAAAACTTTTGGCTAAAGAAGTTGAAGATTCACAAAAAGCATTTGAAGATGAAAAACAGAAAGCTCAAGCTGCAGACAAAAAAAGTAGATCAAAGTCGCCTAAAAAATCTCCTGGTTAGAAAACATGAACATTATTTTCTCTCTGCTTATTTAAAATTACCATTAAAAGATTAACTAATTTTTAAATATTGATTTACTAGCATTTCTTACTCATGACCATGTTTTGCTCTATAAATTGTATAACCACTATATATCATTGAAAATTTATTAGCTCGAGGCAAGAGTCCAAACAGGTCAAATGAATCAAGCTTAGAAAGGCCAAAAAGTGGTGTTGTTATTCGTACGGGTTCATTGAAAGCCTGGAAACTGGAACAAGATCAGTTGAAAGCAGAACAAGATGCAGCAAATGAAAAAAAGAAAAGAGGCAGATCTCCTAAAGTAATATATTTATAATACGCATGAATATATTTATATACTAGTGTGTAATAGACATAGGCCAATCTCTCTCACAATTTATTTTACTTCATAAATTATAATATTTAATTAAAAAAATTCTTATGTAAGAAATTTATCACTGCAGATGCATTTTATAGTATATATACATTTTTTAAATTATATTAATATCTGTGTGTGTGTTTGTATTATTGTATAATAATAAAAGAAACTAGGCAGGTCTTCCTCAACTATATTCTATTGAAATATATAAAAAAGTGAATTTTTACAGTTAGTTGCTTTATAAATGCATAATTCCCTACAAAACATTTTATTTAGAAGTGTCCTGCCTAAATGAATATTTAGCAGTTATAGTCTTTGATCTGTAGATTAGAAAAGCACAATCATTACTGTTACTAATACCATTGCATGACATTAAAAGATATGATCGCCTAAAATAGTTTCCTTTATGTTATATAGACCTGCATTTTATTGTATTATATTAGATTTAAAAACTATCTCAAAACATTGTCACCTATATTGTAACATGCCTGCAAATACTGTATATAGTGATTTGGGCTACTGTAGGGAATATTAACATTCTTTGAAGATTTTGTCAGTCCTTTCATTCAATAAATAAAAGAAGTAATAACAAAAATGATTATTGATGATTGAAATAGATGCATATTTTGCTATTGTACTAAAAAGATCCTTTTTTTATTCTTGGTATTACTTATTTAATTAAAATAATTAAAATGTGATACTTTCGAGACTCACATAAAAACAAATTGGTCATTTTTTCTCCTAACAATTTTTTTTCAACTCAAAACTACTTAAGTACATAAAAATATGTTTTATAATTAGGAAAAGTGCAATCTGATAATTTCTTCTATTGCTTTCATTTGACTTTTTCCCTTTAATAACTTGATTGCTCTGGGAAATTGTATTCACTAAGTTTTTCTTTATTTATATGTCTGAATTCTTTATTTGATTAAAAATACAATACAGAAATGTTATACTATAAGTTTGTCTTTATCTGTATGTTTGAATTCTTTATTTGATTAAATACACATTCCTGGAATGTTATGCCATAAGTTTGTCTTTATCTATATGTTTTAAGTCTTTATCTGATTAAATACACATTACTGAAATGTAAGTTGGGAATAATTATTAAATATGATTTACCGATCAATCTTTTAAAATTCATCTAATCTGTTATTAAACTGATTATGTGAGCTTTGACAGTTACAAAAGATTTACTTATTTTTTCAAATTTCTCGAAAAATTATGCTTTTGAAAAAAAAACAATTTTTATTACGTGTTTAATTACAGCTTTGATTTCTAGGTTTTCTTATTATCATATTAAGTAAATGTATTGAAAATCATTGGATTATTATGTTACATAATTTCATAATTAAAATTGATTGACACCTTGTTGAATCTAAGTGCTACTGATCAAAATCTAATTGATACATATAATTATAATTAGATTATAATTAGATCAAATTTAATTATTATTTAATTGTAATTGTGTACTCTAAAATCTTTACTATTGATAGAGTTCTGTCAAAGAAAAAGCATCAACTAGTCCAGCACCTCCAGAAACCCGAAAAGAGCATCGCCCGAGCAGCCTAAAAAGAGCTGTTGATGGCTCAACCGAAATTGCTAAGGAGGAAAACTTGCTGCCTGTAAGTTTTAAATAATCTAAATTAGCAGAGCTAATGTTATTTAATTTAATGTTTACTCAATTAGCAGTTTTTGTATGGCTTAAATGTTTTTCTGGCAGTAAAATAAATCATGTGTTTTTAGTTTACCACTTACGATACAGCATCTTTGATGCAAGCGACAAGCACAGTAAGTCACATGCATCCCACTGATGGCGGAAAGATTACAGTAACAACTCATCATTTTGCTGAAGGTAAAGGGCACTCTAATATAAAATACG
>CBDEWB010000006.1:0-21335 GCA_965243765.1 Halarcobacter sp. | reverse complement strand
TTTTTTTTTTAAGCGTTCTTTCTCTTGTCCATTTCCAACTATTAAAAAAAGAATATCTTTTTCATATTCTAATTCTGTTGCTGATTGTAAGAAACAATCCATTGCATTGGCAAGTCCTAATGTTCCTGTATATACAAAAATAAATTTATCTTTAAGAATCAAGTCTTTAATATTCTTATCTAAATTTTCTATCTCTTTTAGTTCTTCTAAATCAACACCATTAGAGATCCATTTAAATGATTTATTAATATGTAAATCATTTTTAATATGCTCCCCATAATTCTGTAAATTTGAAACAATTAAATCAGATTTATTTATTGCAAATTTTTCAAAAAATGACATAAGTTGAATAAAAGGATGTGTTTCTTTAAAACCGCCAAGAGTGATCAAAGACAAAGGCCAAATATCTTTTACTTCAAAAACTAATTTAGCTTTATAAATTTTGGCTAGTATCCAAGCAGGAAATATACAAAACACAGCCATAGGTGAAACTATAATAACATCTGGTTTTTTTAAAGAAAAAGGCAAAAAGAATATTTTAAACATAAATAAAAACCATTTTAAAACTCTTCTTTTATCATGAGATAAACCATAATTAAATGTTTTTATCCAAAAATAATCTAAACCGTCAATATTCTCTTTTTTATTTTTTGGTAAAGTTTTAAAAAGGTGAGAATAAGATGACGATATTATAGTTACTTTATTCTCTAATTTAACTAATTCTTTTCCTAAATAATAATGTCTAAACTCCATACCATGATAGGGGCTTCCTGCATACTCATTTATAATCCAAATATGTTTTTTATTCATATCTTAATAATTCTTTTATTATTACTGAACTTGCGTTTCCACCGCCATAAAGATTTGATTCTATATTATTAGATGAAAAAGTCTTCCTATTTATAAAAGCATTCATTATTTTTTCTTTAGAAGCCCCAACTAAAATATTAAAATGACCCTTAACTAATTCAATCCATTCAGTTTCATCTCTTAAAGTAATACATTGTTTTTTAAAGAAATATGCTTCTTTTTGAAGACCTCCACTATCTGTCATTACTAAATCGCAATTATCAATTAACCATACTATTTCTAAGTATCCAATAGGATCAATAATTGTTAAATTTAAAGTACTTATATCTAATTCTTTAATAATCTTTTTTGTTCTTGGATGTAGGGGTAAAATGATTTGTTTTTCTTTTGCTATTTCATTTAATGCTTCAAAAATAGATATTAATCTATTTTTATTATCAGTATTTTCAGCTCTATGAATAGTTACTAGAATATAGTTATCTTTTATGTCGCAAGATGGTTTTTTTGATAAATCCTTATAAAATATAGCTCCATCTTGCATTACATCACCTGAATTAATTATTATGCAATCTAAGTTAGAATATCCTTCTTTTTCAAGATTATTAATAGCAGTAATTGTTGGACAAAATAAAATATTACTAACTCTATCTGTAAGTATTCTATTTACTTCTTCTGGCATTTTCATATTAAATGATCTTAATCCTGCTTCAATATGTGCTAATTTAATATGAAGTTTTGAAGCAACTATTGCTCCTGCTAAAGTTGAATTAGTATCTCCATAAACTAAAACCCAATCTGGATTTTCTTTTAAAACGACTTCTTCTATTTTCTCAATCATCTGACCAGTCATTGCGCCATGAGACTTTCCACCAATACCTAAAAAGTAATTAGGTTTAGGTATTTTCATTTCATCAAAAAATATATCTGACATATTTGCATCATAATGTTGGCCTGTATGAACAATTATTTCTTTTATTTCTTTATACTTAGATATTTCACGGCTAATTGAACCTGCTTTTATAAATTGAGGTCTTGCACCTAATATTGTTAATATTTTCATTTTACTAAGCCTTCATAAATATCTAATAAAACTTTTTCTTGTTCTTCCCAATTATATATCCGCTTTACTTTTTGTATATTCTTATTTAACTCTTCTTTATCTAGCTTATTAGCTTCTTCTATAGCTTTTTTTAAACCGTCTGTATTATTATTCTTTGCTACCACCCCTATGTCATTATTTTTAACTAATCTTTTCATCTCATATAAATTAGATACTATTACTGGTATTTCTGCCATTATATATTCAAATATCTTATTTGGTAAACAGTATCGATAATTTAAACAAGAATCTTCAATTGTAGATATTCCAAAGTCAGCAGAGCATGTATAACTTAATAATACATTGGGGCTTACTGCTTTATGAAAATATATATTTTTGTATTCTTTGGAAGCTTTTACGACTACCTCTTCTAATGAACCATATCCCATAAATACTATTACATTCTTTTCATATTTTATTTGCTTAAAAGTATTAAGAAGTATTTCTATCCCTCGACCTCCACTTAACCCACCTTGATACAAAAATATAGTTTTATCTTTTGATATATTTAAAATTTCTCTAAACTTATCTTCTTTTTCTATCTCTTTATACAAAGGAGTATTTAATACTAATCCTGGTTTTTCGATATTATATAATTTTACATATTCATTAGCTATTGCATCACTTACACAAATAACTTTATCTGCATATTTTATTAAAAACTTTTCTAGTTTTTTAATAAGTGTTTTCTTTATCCCATTTAGTCCATGTATTTCAGTCTCATATTCATGGGCATCATACACTATTTTTACATTCTTATTAAAAAATTTCTTTATTATAAAACCTATAGGTAGTGTATTTAAATCATTACAATGAATGATATCATGGCTTTTACAAAAATTAACACTCTCTTTTATATACTTTAAATAAGCTTTTAATTTTCCCATTTTACTTTTAGTTATAGATCTATCAAGATATGAAAATCTTCTAATTATAAAATTATCTTTATTCTCGAATTCTTTTAAATCTTTATCTAAATGAGCTATTACTTCTACTTTATAATTATTAAGTCCCAAAGATTTAGATTCTTTCATAAGTCTACTATCATTTATCATTGAATTAAAAACTAAGTTTGCTACGGTTACCATCTTATCCCCTCATAAACTCTTTTTATATTATCTAATGTATTAACTACAATATTTGTTCTCCATTGTCTAGGATGAGACAACATACAAATAACATTTTTATTTCCAATATAATCAAAGATAGAATTAGGATGATAATATTTAGGATATGGTTTATCTGAAACATAAATATCAAAACTTTTAAATATATCTTTATCATAAGTTTCACAAGAAAGTCCAAGTTCTTTTCTTAATTCAAGGTCTTTTGTAATTTCGTTATTTACTATATCTAACTTTCTATTAACAAAATCACCATGAGAACAAACTGTGTTAATTTTAAAATTAACAATTTTATTTTCAATCATTCTTAAATTATCTGAAAAAATTTCTTTAATCTTATCTATATCTTTTAAAGCATCAATTTTAGATTTAATATGATTATCTTTACAATATTGAGCTATTTCTTCAAAATGGTAACTTGCTTCACTTCCATATTCATGAATCTCTTTCATAAACTTATAATCTAAAGTAGATAATCTAAAATAATAACTTGCTTTTACATTATATTTATTTTCTATTTCAAAAAACTTTTTTGCTGTTGAAACATCAGTATCGATATCATGCCTATTTATAAAATATTTTTTATTTTCAAGCTTATTTTTATCAAGCTTATTTTTATAGTCTCTAAAAGTAAGATGCTCATACCCTTTATCACATAATTCTTCTATTATTTTTTCATATTCTAACATTCTTGATGGCATAAAATAATCACTATAAATTCTATTTAAAACTATATTTATTTTCCCCATAACCATTTTACCTTATAAGCTTTATATCCAAGTTTTTCTTTGAACTTTTTCAAACCATCACTTGCACCAAAAAAAGTATCATACATAATATATTTATATCCACTATTTTTATAATTTGTAAACACTAATTTATTTAATTCAATCATCATTAAATACATAATTCCATCATTTAAGAATTTTTTATGACCTAACAATGTTACAACAAGTGCAAACTCACCATAAAACCCAATATTACAATACGACAATAACATTCCTTTAGCATCCAAAACACCAAAATATCTATAATTTATCTCATTTTTATAATTTTCTACTTTTGTTAGATATCCACTGGACATAGAGCGACCTTGCCTTATCTTAGATGAAGTATTTATATTATGAATATCACTTACATATTCATTTCTATTCATTTCTACAAATTTATATTCTCTTTTTATAGCTTTTCTAGAATAGTAAACTGCTGAATTTTTACCATTTATAGATTTATAATATTCGTCAAAATCCTTGTATAAATTCAAATCAATCAAAGCAATACCTAAAGTCTTATTTCTAAATAATTTAAGTCTATGTAACTTAGTAAAATATCTATAAGTTTCTTCACACTTTTTTTTACTTTCATCTGTATATTTACAAAATACTATTTTAACTTTTGGAAGTTTAGAAATTTCTTTTAATATATTAATAAACCTTATGATTTTAGTTTTCATATAATTCGAAGCCTTCATAAATATCTAATAAAACTTTTTCTTGTTCTTCCCAATTATATATCCGCTTTACTTTTTGTATATTCTTATTTAACTCTTCTTTATCTAGCTTATTAGCTTCTTCTATAGCTTTTTTTAAACCGTCTGTATTATTATTCTTTGCTACCACCCCTATGTCATTATTTTTAACTAATCTTTTCATCTCATATAAATTAGATACTATTACTGGTATTTCTGCCATTATATATTCAAATATCTTATTTGGTAAACAGTATCGATAATTTAAACAAGAATCTTCAATTGTAGATATTCCAAAGTCAGCAGAGCATGTATAACTTAATAATACATTGGGGCTTACTGCTTTATGAAAATATATATTTTTGTATTCTTTGGAAGCTTTTACGACTACCTCTTCTAATGAACCATATCCCATAAATACTATTACATTCTTTTCATATTTTATTTGCTTAAAAGTATTAAGAAGTATTTCTATCCCTCGACCTCCACTTAACCCACCTTGATACAAAAATATAGTTTTATCTTTTGATATATTTAAAATTTCTCTAAACTTATCTTCTTTTTCTATCTCTTTATACAAAGGAGTATTTAATACTAATCCTGGTTTTTCGATATTATATAATTTTACATATTCATTAGCTATTGCATCACTTACACAAATAACTTTATCTGCATATTTTATTAAAAACTTTTCTAGTTTTTTAATAAGTGTTTTCTTTATCCCATTTAGTCCATGTATTTCAGTCTCATATTCATGGGCATCATACACTATTTTTACATTCTTATTAAAAAATTTCTTTATTATAAAACCTATAGGTAGTGTATTTAAATCATTACAATGAATGATATCATGGCTTTTACAAAAATTAACACTCTCTTTTATATACTTTAAATAAGCTTTTAATTTTCCCATTTTACTTTTAGTTATAGATCTATCAAGATATGAAAATCTTCTAATTATAAAATTATCTTTATTCTCGAATTCTTTTAAATCTTTATCTAAATGAGCTATTACTTCTACTTTATAATTATTAAGTCCCAAAGATTTAGATTCTTTCATAAGTCTACTATCATTTATCATTGAATTAAAAACTAAGTTTGCTACGGTTACCATCTTATCCCCTCATAAACTCTTTTTATATTATCTAATGTATTAACTACAATATTTGTTCTCCATTGTCTAGGATGAGACAACATACAAATAACATTTTTATTTCCAATATAATCAAAGATAGAATTAGGATGATAATATTTAGGATATGGTTTATCTGAAACATAAATATCAAAACTTTTAAATATATCTTTATCATAAGTTTCACAAGAAAGTCCAAGTTCTTTTCTTAATTCAAGGTCTTTTGTAATTTCGTTATTTACTATATCTAACTTTCTATTAACAAAATCACCATGAGAACAAACTGTGTTAATTTTAAAATTAACAATTTTATTTTCAATCATTCTTAAATTATCTGAAAAAATTTCTTTAATCTTATCTATATCTTTTAAAGCATCAATTTTAGATTTAATATGATTATCTTTACAATATTGAGCTATTTCTTCCAAAATGGTAACTTGCTTCACTTCCATATTCATGAATCTCTTTCATAAACTTATAATCTAAAGTAGATAATCTAAAATAATAACTTGCTTTTACATTATATTTATTTTCTATTTCAAAAAACTTTTTTGCTGTTGAAAACATCAGTATCGATATCATGCCTATTTATAAAATATTTTTTATTTTCAAGCTTATTTTTATCAAGCTTATTTTTATAGTCTCTAAAAGTAAGATGCTCATACCCTTTATCACATAATTCTTCTATTATTTTTTCATATTCTAACATTCTTGATGGCATAAAATAATCACTATAAATTCTATTTAAAACTATATTTATTTTCCCCATAACCATTTTACCTTATAAGCTTTATATCCAAGTTTTTCTTTGAACTTTTTCAAACCATCACTTGCACCAAAAAAAGTATCATACATAATATATTTATATCCACTATTTTTATAATTTGTAAACACTAATTTATTTAATTCAATCATCATTAAATACATAATTCCATCATTTAAGAATTTTTTATGACCTAACAATGTTACAACAAGTGCAAACTCACCATAAAACCCAATATTACAATACGACAATAACATTCCTTTAGCATCCAAAACACCAAAATATCTATAATTTATCTCATTTTTATAATTTTCTACTTTTGTTAGATATCCACTGGACATAGAGCGACCTTGCCTTATCTTAGATGAAGTATTTATATTATGAATATCACTTACATATTCATTTCTATTCATTTCTACAAATTTATATTCTCTTTTTATAGCTTTTCTAGAATAGTAAACTGCTGAATTTTTACCATTTATAGATTTATAATATTCGTCAAAATCCTTGTATAAATTCAAATCAATCAAAGCAATACCTAAAGTCTTATTTCTAAATAATTTAAGTCTATGTAACTTAGTAAAATATCTATAAGTTTCTTCACACTTTTTTTTACTTTCATCTGTATATTTACAAAATACTATTTTAACTTTTGGAAGTTTAGAAATTTCTTTTAATATATTAATAAACCTTATGATTTTAGTTTTCATATAATTCGAAGCCTTCATAAATATCTAATAAAACTTTTTCTTGTTCTTCCCAATTATATATCCGCTTTACTTTTTGTATATTCTTATTTAACTCTTCTTTATCTAGCTTATTAGCTTCTTCTATAGCTTTTTTTAAACCGTCTGTATTATTATTCTTTGCTACCACCCCTATGTCATTATTTTTAACTAATCTTTTCATCTCATATAAATTAGATACTATTACTGGTATTTCTGCCATTATATATTCAAATATCTTATTTGGTAAACAGTATCGATAATTTAAACAAGAATCTTCAATTGTAGATATTCCAAAGTCAGCAGAGCATGTATAACTTAATAATACATTGGGGGCTTACTGCTTTATGAAAATATATATTTTTGTATTCTTTGGAAGCTTTTACGACTACCTCTTCTAATGAACCATATCCCATAAATACTATTACATTCTTTTCATATTTTATTTGCTTAAAAGTATTAAGAAGTATTTCTATCCCTCGACCTCCACTTAACCCACCTTGATACAAAAATATAGTTTTATCTTTTGATATATTTAAAATTTCTCTAAACTTATCTTCTTTTTCTATCTCTTTATACAAAGGAGTATTTAATACTAATCCTGGTTTTTCGATATTATATAATTTTACATATTCATTAGCTATTGCATCACTTACACAAATAACTTTATCTGCATATTTTATTAAAAACTTTTCTAGTTTTTTAATAAGTGTTTTCTTTATCCCATTTAGTCCATGTATTTCAGTCTCATATTCATGGGCATCATACACTATTTTTACATTCTTATTAAAAAATTTCTTTATTATAAAACCTATAGGTAGTGTATTTAAATCATTACAATGAATGATATCATGGCTTTTACAAAAATTAACACTCTCTTTTATATACTTTAAATAAGCTTTTAATTTTCCCATTTTACTTTTAGTTATAGATCTATCAAGATATGAAAATCTTCTAATTATAAAATTATCTTTATTCTCGAATTCTTTTAAATCTTTATCTAAATGAGCTATTACTTCTACTTTATAATTATTAAGTCCCAAAGATTTAGATTCTTTCATAAGTCTACTATCATTTATCATTGGAATTAAAAACTAAGTTTGCTACGGTTACCATCTTATCCCCTCATAAACTCTTTTTATATTATCTAATGTATTAACTACAATATTTGTTCTCCATTGTCTAGGATGAGACAACATACAAATAACATTTTTATTTCCAATATAATCAAAGATAGAATTAGGATGATAATATTTAGGATATGGTTTATCTGAAACATAAATATCAAAACTTTTAAATATATCTTTATCATAAGTTTCACAAGAAAGTCCAAGTTCTTTTCTTAATTCAAGGTCTTTTGTAATTTCGTTATTTACTATATCTAACTTTCTATTAACAAAATCACCATGAGAACAAACTGTGTTAATTTTAAAATTAACAATTTTATTTTCAATCATTCTTAAATTATCTGAAAAAATTTCTTTAATCTTATCTATATCTTTTAAAGCATCAATTTTAGATTTAATATGATTATCTTTACAATATTGAGCTATTTCTTCAAAATGGTAACTTGCTTCACTTCCATATTCATGAATCTCTTTCATAAACTTATAATCTAAAGTAGATAATCTAAAATAATAACTTGCTTTTACATTATATTTATTTTCTATTTCAAAAAACTTTTTTTGCTGTTGAAACATCAGTATCGATATCATGCCTATTTATAAAATATTTTTTATTTTCAAGCTTATTTTTATCAAGCTTATTTTTATAGTCTCTAAAAGTAAGATGCTCATACCCTTTATCACATAATTCTTCTATTATTTTTTCATATTCTAACATTCTTGATGGCATAAAATAATCACTATAAATTCTATTTAAAACTATATTTATTTTCCCCATAACCATTTTACCTTATAAGCTTTATATCCAAGTTTTTCTTTGAACTTTTTCAAACCATCACTTGCACCAAAAAAAGTATCATACATAATATATTTATATCCACTATTTTTATAATTTGTAAACACTAATTTATTTAATTCAATCATCATTAAATACATAATTCCATCATTTAAGAATTTTTTATGACCTAACAATGTTACAACAAGTGCAAACTCACCATAAAACCCAATATTACAATACGACAATAACATTCCTTTAGCATCCAAAACACCAAAATATCTATAATTTATCTCATTTTTATAATTTTCTACTTTTGTTAGATATCCACTGGACATAGAGCGACCTTGCCTTATCTTAGATGAAGTATTTATATTATGAATATCACTTACATATTCATTTCTATTCATTTCTACAAATTTATATTCTCTTTTTATAGCTTTTCTAGAATAGTAAACTGCTGAATTTTTACCATTTATAGATTTATAATATTCGTCAAAATCCTTGTATAAATTCAAATCAATCAAAGCAATACCTAAAGTCTTATTTCTAAATAATTTAAGTCTATGTAACTTAGTAAAATATCTATAAGTTTCTTCACACTTTTTTTTACTTTCATCTGTATATTTACAAAATACTATTTTAACTTTTGGAAGTTTAGAAATTTCTTTTAATATATTAATAAACCTTATGATTTTAGTTTTCATATAATTCGAAGCCTTCATAAATATCTAATAAAACTTTTTCTTGTTCTTCCCAATTATATATCCGCTTTACTTTTTGTATATTCTTATTTAACTCTTCTTTATCTAGCTTATTAGCTTCTTCTATAGCTTTTTTTAAACCGTCTGTATTATTATTCTTTGCTACCACCCCTATGTCATTATTTTTAACTAATCTTTTCATCTCATATAAATTAGATACTATTACTGGTATTTCTGCCATTATATATTCAAATATCTTATTTGGTAAACAGTATCGATAATTTAAACAAGAATCTTCAATTGTAGATATTCCAAAGTCAGCAGAGCATGTATAACTTAATAATACATTGGGGCTTACTGCTTTATGAAAATATATATTTTTGTATTCTTTGGAAGCTTTTACGACTACCTCTTCTAATGAACCATATCCCATAAATACTATTACATTCTTTTCATATTTTATTTGCTTAAAAGTATTAAGAAGTATTTCTATCCCTCGACCTCCACTTAACCCACCTTGATACAAAAATATAGTTTTATCTTTTGATATATTTAAAATTTCTCTAAACTTATCTTCTTTTTCTATCTCTTTATACAAAGGAGTATTTAATACTAATCCTGGTTTTTCGATATTATATAATTTTACATATTCATTAGCTATTGCATCACTTACACAAATAACTTTATCTGCATATTTTATTAAAAACTTTTCTAGTTTTTTAATAAGTGTTTTCTTTATCCCATTTAGTCCATGTATTTCAGTCTCATATTCATGGGCATCATACACTATTTTTACATTCTTATTAAAAAATTTCTTTATTATAAAACCTATAGGTAGTGTATTTAAATCATTACAATGAATGATATCATATGATTTATACTCTTTTACAACTTTGTAAGTAAACTCAATATATTTAAATACTTGAATAATGTTATTCTTAGACCAATTACGGCTTCTAAGTTTTATTCTATGTACATTTATACCTTGAATAGATTCAAATTCCTCTTGTCTTTCATCATGTAGTGCTATAACTTTTACATCATACCCTACATTTTGTAAAGAGATATTTTCTTTTAATACTCTACTATCATTTTTAAAATTATTTAATACTATTGATATTACTGTTTTTTTCAATCATTCCTCTTTTCAATATTTTTATAAATTCCCTTAACACTATAATTACTAAAATAATAAATACGGGAAAGCCCCAATGTGTATCGATAAGAATACCCGCATAGGATGTAGTTGCAAACTTTCCAAAATAATTAATTATAAATACAAACAATACTGACAATAATAAACTTTTAGATTTTGCAAGTCTTGATATAAAATATATATCAGTCATTTGAAGTATAAATCCTAACAATATCATAGAAAAAAGAGCCATTAAAGGGCCGAAATTTATAAACCAATCAGAGAAAAAGACAGTTGGCATACTACCAACAATACCTAACTTTCTAAGTTCAGGATGAGCAAAATTCATAATTTCAACTGTAATCTTGCGATATTCAAAAGGGAAAATATGTGCAGGATTTGGAAATGATGCACCATATATATATCCATATTCCTCTTGAAAAAGTTGCCAATAGTAAAATGGACTAATCTGTCCAATAAAAATTCTATGTAATGGGGCTGATAATATTTCAAAAAAACTTTTATCACTCATTCCCATGAAAAACATATACATCAACATTATAACACTACTTAATCCAATTCCAGTAATAATAAAAATGTTTCTACTTACTTTATTTTTACTATAAAAATATGCTAACATTATAAGCAAAGAAACTTGAATTAAAGGTCCTTTAGAAAGATCCATAACATTTACAAAAAGATTGTATCCTAATAATATATAAAAAAATATTTTCCATTTATATGATATATTTTTCATAAAAAATACTATAAACAACAATACCATTGGTAATATTTTCATAAACATTTCATATCTATAATATTTACCAGTAAAATTATTCCCGCTTTCGCTTCTTAAATATGCTAAATCTGAAACGCTAAGACTATCAAATAAGCCAAACAAAGGGATTTTTCCTATATGCGATAAATATAATAGCAACACACTAATAGATAATAAAAAGAATAATAAAATCAAGAAAAACATTGTATTGCTATTATCATTTTTAGAAATAATAATATCTTTAGAAAGTAATTTTTTTGTTGTTTTATATGGTACATAATTTGTTGACCAATTTGCGATAAACATGCCAAGAGGTGTTAAAAACAACCCAGCTGTAGTGTAGTACCAAATATTTAAAAGTAAATCAGGTCTATCATAAATACCAGTATTAATTTCATATTGGAAATAAAACACATTTAATAATACAGAACCAGAATATGCAAAAACCAAGTACTTTAACATAAAAAATGTAGAGATAAATGGTATTTTTATAATACCACTTACTTTTTTTAGAAGTTGATATGAGATATATACGCTAAACAATGATATTATAATAATACATATACTTAAATAACTATGAACCATTATATTCTCTTAAAACTTTCTTTTTTATTCAATGGTTTCTTTATAATGCTTTTCACTAACTTTTTACATTTTTTTAAGAAACTGTAATGCCAATGATTTGGATGTGATAAAAACATAATAAATTTTTCATTATTTTCTATAGCTTGCAATGGAGTCATATTATATTTAAATCCATCATTTTCTTCAATTGGAACATCACTTATATAACATGTTACTTTTTCAATCATTTCTTTATTATAAGATTCTAGTTTAATCCCTAAATATTTGTATGTTTCTATATTCTCGGTTAAATAATTATTAGGAGTTTGAACTAATATATTCTCATATTCTCCATGGCTTGAGATTGTAGTACAAGGAATATCACAAAGTAATCTAAAACGATCTATATTTACTTTTAATATTTTCAAACATCTATCTTTAAATTCTGTCTTGTAAAGATCTTCTTTATTTTTAATCCTCGGGTTAGCTTTTACAAAATCTGAAATTGGTTCAAAATGTAAACTTGACTCACTTCCATAAGACTCAATATCCTTCATAAGTTTAGGCTCAAAAGTAGAATTTCTAAAATAAAAACTTGATTTTACTCTATATTTTTTTTCAACTTCATACATCATTCTTGTTCCATCTGAAAAATGATCAACATCATGTCGAAGAACAAATAGTTTTTTTGAATTATTATATTTATTTTCAATATAATCTCTAAGACTAATTACTTCATAGTCATTTTCTTTTGCTTTATTTATGATATCATCATATTCTTCAATTCTATTATTTTTCAAATACTTTATAAATAATTTCAATCTATTCATTTTAATTCCAATAATAAGCATTCTCTAAAACCAACTCTATTTTTAAAAGCTGATAAAGAACTACTTTTTCTATTTTGCATTGTAAGATAATTTATATATTTGATATTATTATCCATTCCATATTAAACACATTGTTTTATCATTAAATTCATAACTCCAAACTTAAGATAATCTTTATGACCTAATATTCTATTTATCATTGTGAAATTTCCATAATTATATAATTCAATATATCCTATTAATTTTGTATTAACAAAAGCACCTATAAATATAATAGCAAAATCATCTTCTTTTATAGTGTTAATCTTTAGTGGGTAATTAGTATATGATTTATCCATAACTCTACCTTGTCGATTCAAGGACGATGTATTTATATCAAATATATCATCTAATTTATCATTCCAATTAAATTTAGTACAAGATATATTATTCTTTTCAGCTTTTTTATTCATATTTCTTGATTTCCCACCAATATCTTTTAAATATAAATCTATTGACTTAGGAACATTGATAATAGCAACTGGAGTGAAATAAAAATTGCATTTATCTATACATAAAATACCATTAAAAGATTTGTTTAACATTCTTTTTAATAAATTATATTTTTCAGTATTATTTAATTTTATATCAACTATTTGATTATTCCTTAAATTTTCCTTATGTATTCTCCTATTCTCTTTTTTGTATTTAATCTTAGTAAATAATTTAATTAAAAAACTGGGTAAGACTTTATTTAATAACCGTTTCATATATATCCTTATAATTAATTTTTTTCAATAAAAATATATTTTGATGGAAAAGGAAAGTGTTATAACTATTATATTTTATGTTTTTATGTTTTAAATTATTAATATTATCAACTAAGATTTTTTCATCATTAATTCTTTTTCCTGAAGGTCTATTATCATCCATATAAATTAAAGGTCTTTCTCTTAATTTTAATTTCTTTCTTGTCAATATATTAAATACACTATATTCATTTCCTGTACCACAACGAAAGCCTTCTTTATCTGCATAGCCACATGTACTGTCAATTTTCATTCCATTATCTTCCCAAATTTGCCAAGTTGTAGGAACTTCAAATCTAAGATAATGTTCTCTTCCTTCGGTTATTTTAGTTTTGGCAGTCTTTTCTAGTAATTCCAATTCTTTTTTAAATTGCCTAGTATTATTATATGCATTATAAGATGGATGAAATCCAATAATATGTTTTCTTTTTTTAATTTTACTTATAAGTTCTAATGATTTTTTTTCACCTATTTTATACCTATTATCATATGAAGTAACACCTCCGCTCATAAAATAAAACCTACTTTTAATACTAATAGATTCGCTTTTATCCATAAGCCAATCAAAAGTATCAAAGGGGTCATTTATTTTTTCTCTTTTTATTAAAAAATATTCAGCTATTCTCTCAAATGCTAAAGATATACTTCTTCGCTTTATAATATCTCCAAGTCCTACTCTTAAGACATGTTTCCAACTCTTCCATTGGTATAATTCATCTACATCATGAGTTAAAAATAATTTGAAGTTTTTCTTTTTAAATACAATATTTTTGTCAAGACTTAACATCATATTCTTAAGCATTTCAACATATTCATTTACAATTGGCCTATCTAAAAAATTATTTTTAAAAGCTAAACTTTCAGTCGCAGGAAATCTCTTATGGGCATCTCTAGTTTTATTGACATACTCTTCCCATCTAGTAAGCATAAAAAACGATGATGCAAACATATCGATACCACAGATTATTGAATCAGAATTTCTAATTTCTAAAAATGACTTTCCAAATATAACTGGTATATCATCTTCTTGTATGAATTTATTTGTAGTAAAGTTTATTTTTGATGGTATATTTTCCACTTTTAAATATTCTAAATCATTTGAATATTTAGTAAAAAAATGATCTTCAAATATTAGTTTTGAACCATTATCAAGTATTATTTCATAATTTCCTGTTCCAATTATTATTTGATATTCTAATCCAAAAAATTCATCAAAAATGATATCAATAATATATTCTCTTTCTTTTATATTATTATTTGGTATATTAATTTTTATCATATTATCCTAACTGTTTATATCAATAGAATAGTTAATTTCTATTGATATTTATTTATATTTTAACCTATTAAATCAACATTCAAAGAAATCAATATATCACTAATAAAACAACTAATTATTTCTTTTTTACTCTATAAATAATTCTTTTTTTTCTATATTATATTTCATTCCATAAAAGCTACCAATAAAATAAAAAATAAAAATAGAAGGGAAAAAGTTTGAAAAATTCCCTCTAAATAAATACATTAAAATCATCATTAAAATAAAATATGAATATATTTTATCTTTTTTGTTTAAATATTTATTAAAACTTAAAATATTAAATATAATACATACATACATGATTATATATAATATTAAAGTAAGAAATCCATAACTAATTAAAATTCTTAGCTGATCATTATGCGTTACATATCCAGAAAAATTCTGATAAGCTCCACCCCAGGTACCAAATAACTGATTAAATAAATCTCCACTAAAATAAAAGACCATTGCATAATTGACTAGTTTATCTCTTTGCGCAGGATTTGTAAATCTTTCAAGTATAGCTATAATCATTTCATAGTTAAATATTGTATAAATAATACCAATAGTTAAAATAAAAATTATAAATGAAAGTTTAGTTTTTTTATTCTCACCATAAAGAAACAAAGAAATTCCAAATAAAAATCCTATTAATGTTCCTCTTGAAGAAGTAATCAAACCTAACACGAATATCAACAATATCAATATATACATAACTAAGTTCTTTCTATTCTCTTTCAAATAAAAGATAACTATTAAAAATAAAAAGTTATATATAAACCCTAAATAGTTAATATCAAAGCCTTCTGCGGCAAATCTATTATTTAAGACATTAATTTGAAAATTAGATACATATAAATATGATAAGTATAAAGAGATAAAAACAGATGTGCATATAAGTAAGAAGTTATTTTTATATGGAAAAATCAATCCAATATAGAATGTCATCAAAAAAACAATAGGTAATGAAATATGAGAAAGTTCATAATATCTCAAATAGTGAATAAATCCAAGTAGCATAAACATTGAAAAAAAAGAAAAAGAAATATAAAAATATCGAGATGGAATATCTTTAAAATAAATAAATAAACATAGAATCATAAAAATAGATATTAAGCTTTTCTCAACTAATGCACCAGAATAATTTATACTTAATGAAATTGAAATCAAAATAAAAGGAATAACAATTATATATGCTATTTTATCTCTCAGAAGCTCATAGGTCATTTATAATCTTTAAAAGCTTTTTACTATAGTCCATATTTGAGAACATTTTATTAGAATTTGTTTCTATTCTTTGAAGCATATTATTCTTTTCATCACTACTTATATTATCATCAAACTCTTCTAAAAATATCCCACATCCTAATTCTATCAATTCTTTTGTAGGCTCTCTATAATTTCCTAAGATTGGTATTCCTAATGCTAAATAATCAATTTCTTTATTCGCTATTTGAATACGGTAAGAATTATGAACAATATTTATTAAACTAATCCCAAATAAGAAATAAGTACTAATAATTATTTTAAGCTCTACTAGCATTTGATTTTGATTCATATATCCAAAATATTTTATATGATCATTTTCTTTAATAAGATTTTTAATTTTATCACTAACATTACCAAAAACAAAAAGTGGAACATTAAATTTCTTAGATAATGCAATAGTTTCAAGTGCGCCTTTATTTTCATCAAAGCCACCAAGATATAAAAAAGCATTTCTATTTTCTGTATTCTGAGATAAAAAATTAGATCCAAAAATTGAAGTGTAAAATAATAAGTTAACTTTATTATCAAATATACTTAAAAGCCCTTTTGAATTTACAATTGTTGCATCTAAAAAAGAAGCTTTATTAATTTCAAATTTTCTTAAATATTTAATAACTATTGATTCAAAAGAAAGATAATAAGGTATTTTTTTAAAGTTATAATGCAAATACAAAGATAAGTTATCATCTATCGTCTCATAAATTACTTTTTTTTCTAAATTACTTTTTTTAAAAGAATAAGCAATATTTAATAAATGTAAATCATAAAAAATATAATAATCGAAATCTAAAAAATCATTTAGCTTTCGTAATACTTTATTTCTAAATATTACATTTTGAAATAAACCTCTAAATACTCTATTCGAATTTGTAGAATTTTTAACAATTTCACTAACACTTAAGAAATCAACAAAATATTCATTTTTTAGGATTTTAATTTCTTTTCCAATCCTAGCTTGAATAGGACTCATATTGTGTACTGTAATTATCAATATTTTTTTCATATAACAAGTTTCCTTTTAAGTATTAAACTAAATAACATAATATATTCCAATGGCAAAAAGACTAACAATTAAAAAAATTATATTATAAATAAAGGGCATTTTTATTTTTATTACAGCAAAAGTTTGCCGAACATTGAAATACAAAGCATATATATGAAAAATTGTAATCATAAACAATGTAAGTAAAAAATTTAATGATAAAAATAATGAAATCGTCAAGGCAATTACTTTTACTGAAATAACTAAAAAATGCTGTTTAAAGGATATGTTTTGTAAAGAATATATTTTAAGTACACTTGAAATTGGAACCATCATTAAAGATACGTACACCAACAAAGATAATACATAGAAATATTTATATAATTCAACCCAATTTTCCCCAAAGATTATGGGAATATACATTTTTGAACTTATTATAAACAAAATAAAAGGTATAGTGATAAAATAAAACAATTTTTTTACTAAGTTATTTATTGTTTCTTCTATTTCATCATAATTATTATTAGCGTATAAACTAGCCAACTTTTGATAAGTAACATCAGATAATGATGAGCTAATAAATGATGTAGGAACAAATAATAATCTTTGAGCTAATGAATAAAATCCTAAAAACTTGAACCAAATATCTTAGCAAATATTAAAATAAATCCATTTGTACTTAAAGTATTCATTAATGCACTAGGAATATCATACTTAGGAAAGTTTTTATACTTCTTAGCCATTATAATTATTCTTGTTAACTTATATTTTTTAAACTTATCATTATCTTCTTTCCAAATCATTTTTCCCAATGTTATCATTGCTATAAATTGACCAATAATACTAGAAAATATAAGACCAAACGAAGATAAATGGTTAAAACCCATATATAAATTACTTGAGCCTGTTCCTGTACTTTGTAATACTTTTACAACAGATAATCTTTTGAATTTCTTTTTCCTACTATTCCAATAATTAAAACTTTGATAAAAACCAGTTAATAGAACTGAGATAGGTATTAAATATAAAAATGATGATATTTCTTTATTCTCTAATAAATTAGTAATTGAATCATTAAAAAAAAATATAAGGAAATAAGAGATAATACTTATTAAACAAGTTATTACTAAAGATAATATGACTATATTTACTGCGTCACTATCTTTTTTGGTAACATTATTGCTAATTCATATCTTCCTGTTACAACAACTGATATTATTGATGATATGCTCATATAAAGAGCAAATATTCCAAAGTCTGAAGGAGTATATAATCTTGTTAAAATAGGACTAATAGCAAGAGGAATAGCCTGTGCTATTGTAGTACTCGTCATAAGTGTTAAAACATTACGAGAAAACTCTGACTTTGGTTTTAATTTTTGGAGCAACTATAAATTCCCAATTATAAATTCGATTTCTTCATCCAAAACATAAGGGTTCATAGGAATAGACATAATCTCATTTGAAATAAGTTCAGAAATAGGAAAGTCACCTTTTTGATATCTAAGTACTCAAAACATTCTTGTAAATGCAAAGGCATAGGATAATGAACAGCTGTTGGAATTCCTTTATCTTTTAGTAAAGCTTGTAGAGAATCTCTATTTTTTACTCTTATTGAATATTGAGCCCAAGCAGAAGTAGAATCTTCAGAAACAAAAGGCAAGATTAAATTTACTTTTGATTTTAAAGCTTTAGTATATTTAGAAGCAACTTCTTGTCTTAGTTTTAAATCTTTAACATAGTATTTTAGTTTTACATTTAATACGGCTGCTTGTATAGTATCAAGTCTTCCACCCATACCTATATATTTATGATGATATCTTTTAGATTGTCCATGAAGTCTTAAAGATTTCATTTTAAGAGCTAATTCTTCATTATTAGTAAATACAGCTCCACCATCTCCAAAACAACCTAAGGGTTTTGCAGGAAAAAATGAAGTTGTAGAAATATCACCTAAATTAGAATCAGTAATCCCATTAAAAGTACTTCAAAACTTTGAGCACCATCAACAATAACTTTTAGATTATGTTTATTTGCTATATTTTGAATTGATTCCATATCAGCAGATTGTCCATAAAGAGATACTGGCATAATAGCTTTTGTTTTACTTGTTATTTTCTCTTCTATTAAATCTGGATTTATATTATAAGTTTTTTCATCAATATCTACAAACACTGGAATAGCTCCCATTAAAGCTATTGTTTCAGCAGTAGCTATAAAAGTAAAAGGAGTAGTAATGATTTCATCACCTGGTTTAATATCAAGTGCCATCATAGCTAAGAGTAAAGCATCAGTTCCAGAAGAACAAGAAATAGCATATTTAGCAGCTGTGAACTCAACAAGACTCTTTTCTAAAGTAGCTATCTCTTCACCCATAATATAATTTGATTTATTTAAAACATTATGAATTGCTTCATCTATTTCAGTTTTATATAATTGATATTGATATTGCAAGTTTGCGAAATCTATTTTACGATTTATCATTTTAGTCCTCTATTAACTTTACTATGTCATTTTTTAATAAATATTTACTATTATCAAAAGAATCTATTGCTATAT
Organism: Halarcobacter sp.; assembly: GCA_965243765.1. Classification (GTDB taxonomy): domain Bacteria; phylum Campylobacterota; class Campylobacteria; order Campylobacterales; family Arcobacteraceae; genus Halarcobacter. The sequence goes on along the minus strand of CBDEWB010000006.1, from coordinate 1,404 downwards.
TTTTTTCATTAAATGCTAATCTATTTCCAGCAATTGATACCCAACCAATTTGTTTAGAAGGAACACCAACAACAAGTGCAAAATCTTTTACATCTTTATTTATAACAGTTCCAGCTCCAATAAGTGCATATTTACCAATAGTATTACCACATATTACTGTTACATTTGCTCCAATTGAACAACCTTTTTTTAAAAGAGTTATTTTAAATTCTTCACGTCTTACTATAAAAGATCTTGGATTTATTACATTTGTAAAAACCATAGATGGTCCTAAAAAAACATCATCTTCTACAACAACACCTTCATAAATAGAAATATTATTTTGAACTTTTACACCTGAACCAATTTTCACATTAGGTCCAACTACACAGTTTTGTCCAAAAGAACAATTCTTACCTATATTAGAACCGCCTAAAATATGAGAGAAATGCCATATTTTAGTATTATCTCCAATTACTACATTATCATCTACATATGAAGATTCATGATAAAAGAACTTAGACATTATTTTACCTTTTTACAAAATGGATGATAATCACCTGTTAATCCAATAGGAGTAATATTTCTAATTTGAGAACTATTTCAATTGAACCATGAGCATCATCTAACCCAAAGCCATTACCTTTAAGTATTTCTTCATAAGAAGTAGTATGCAAGTCTTTAAAGCCACTGAAAACTCTATCTCTTCCACCTTCAACAGTAATTGATCTAAAAGTAGTTTGACCTTGCTCTCTTATCTCTTTAGGAAGATAATCATAATTTACAGATAAAAACCATTTAACATTTGCATTTTTAAGAACTAAAGTTCCTGAGTTTGCATCTGGTGTTTTTATATGAACTATATTTTCTTTAACTTCTCAAAAATCCAAGATAACATATCATAGAAATGAACTCCAATATTAGAAGCAATTCCACCTGATTTAGATTCATCACCTTTCCATGATACAAAATACCATTTACCTCTTGAAGTTAAATATGTTAAATCAATATCATATATTTTATTTGGATTTTTTTCTAACTCTTTTGAAACTTTTTCTTTTAAAGCAATAATAGAAGGGTGTAATCTTAATTGTAAAATAGTATTTACTTTTTTACCAGTTTCTTGTTCTATTACTTTTAACTGATCAAGATTATGAGGGTTTAAAACTAGAGGTTTTTCACAAATAGCATGACATCCACTTTTAAGAGCAAATCTAATATGTGCATCATGCAAATAGTTTGGAGTAGTAATGGCCATATAATCAATTTTTTTATCATTTTCTCTATGATATTTATCTACAAATCTATCAAATCTTTCAAACTCTGTAAAAAAAGAAGCTTGCGGAAAATGAGAATCCATTATTCCTATACCATCATATGGATCTAAGGCTGCTACTAATTCATTCTTAGTTTTAGTAATTGCTT
>CBDEWB010000005.1:0-4953 GCA_965243765.1 Halarcobacter sp. | reverse complement strand
CTGTTAAGCGTGAATTCGCCCACTAAAGACCCCATGCAAGATTGCTTATGAAATACCTTGAATAATTCAACATAATGAAATATTAATTGGTGAGAAACGCATGGATTTAATTGATTTTAAAGTTTTTTTAAAGTGCTTTACTACATTATAAAGTATGAGTTGAAATGATACTAATTCTAATGAATGAAATGCTGGGAGAGTTGTTTTATACACTTCTGATTGGCAAAGTCTAGACTCATGAAAGAAACAATTTGCTATTTCTATAGGCCTCAACATTGTAGCAACTTTTAAAAAGAACTAAGTTTATATTTTTATGTGTACAGTTATTTATATGTGTGTAAATAATTATTTGTTTGAGAATTTTTATTGCGCAATCCTTCGAGACCATCGTAGCAACGAATTTGGTACTGCGAATCTGGAACCCAATATCAACTTGTCAGCAATTAAAGTTGGAAGTTATTTTATTACAGGTAATAAAATCCATTTATAAATGCAAATTAATTTTATACTTCTGATGTAAAAACTGTAATCTCACTAAAAAAATGAATTTTCATTTTTCCAGTCTGCATCCTGACTTCTTTTTTAAAATTTGGTCAAGAGTGAAACAGAAATTGTTGAATTATTTAAAATACTGTATATGTACCGTATATGTCGTGCAGTCACAAAATCTTGCCCAGCAATCGATTTTTTGCTTTATTAAATCAAATTAAATCCAGATAACACTAGTTGAATACATATAGGCTACCGATGAATCTGAAATGATGAAAACTTTCTTATCAACGCTTCATCGCATAAGACTATATCTATAAACCCATAACTAGCAGCTCACAATTAAAATTAAAATTTGCACGTTCTTTTTTTTTCACTTACTTTACTTTAGATTACATTTCACTTGCAAAATGGATAAAAAAGTACACATTTCGTAAGTGAAGTTATACTCGTACAGAAAATTATAGCAATAAACTCGCAAAGAAGCGTTTATATTATATTCTATTTGGTATGAAGATCACTATTTTATTTCCAAGTTATATAGATTTAGGCCTATTCTTACAGAGCAAAACTTGTTTTTTAGCCTGAGTTGATCACTATTAATCTAATAATTTGCAAATCTTCCTTCTTTAAAATCTATATGGATATTGAAACAAGAATTAAAGCTCTAATGAAATATCAATAAATTTTGCAAAATTATGGTGAATTTTTTTTCACAGCTCAACTTAACACAAGGCAATGTGATTGAGAGGCCTAATAATATACGATGGGAAACACGAATAAAGTAGAGCATTCATCTGAAAATAAATCAACAACAAATGAAAAGCTATTTCCACGCTGTAAATGCTTGACTTGTAAAACACTTAAAACAATTTTAGAGAACAAGACCATTGATGATGATAAAATAAATCATTTAGAAGATACACTAAAAAAAATAAGTCAGTTAAGAGCTCGAGAAAAAAATAATTCTCAATTACTCGCTAACAATTTTAGTAATAAAAAATTACTTACATATGCTGATTTTTTGGAAACAGTAGGTTTTCTAGAACAGAATACTAGTAATAAAATTGTTTGCCGTCTATGTAAAACAAAAATTGTTGATAAAGACCTTAAAAAATGTCCATGGATGTTTCATATCGGTAAGAATTGCTCTAAAATCACAAAAATAGTTGCATATGTATCAAACATTGTAGAATTATTTGATACAACAGAAACAAAATTGTCATGCTTGTTTTATCGATATCATACATTTGACTGTGCAAAGAAATTGCTGGATGAAATTGATTCAGGAGCTCCAAAAAATATTAGTCCTGAATATGGTAACAATGTTCAGTGCTGCAATTGTGAACCCAGTCTATTTAAAACTAATGCACAACCTAAAAGTAATGCAGAAGCTTCAAACGAGGCTAAAATTACATCAAAAACTGAAACCACTTCAGAAAATTTTGACCAATACGAAATTGAACAAAAATATTGCATGGCAGAAGCTGGATTTTTTATGGATAACAATCGTCATATTAAGTGTTTCAGTTGTAAAAGTGAGCTGAAGTCAAAAGATTTGTGGGAGGAACATGCAAATGAGGGTCTTGATTGTGACTTTGCTGTTGAACATATGCCAGAAAAACTGCTTTACAGAATTGAGTATGAAAAACAGTTTGATAGCTATAATTATAGTAAAAATTATATAAGCATGTTTATAAGCAGACGCTATCGTTTTAACAAGTACATTAATAAAAGAAATAAGTGGAATACAATTAAAAGTACAAAGGAAAAAAAAGAAAATACATATGGCAGCATAAATTATGGCACATTTTATTTTCCAAATAATGATAAAGAAAAACCCAATGCAAAGAATTTAACAGAAGACAGAGAGATTACATCAGCAGAGATATTCTCGAAAGATTTTCGGCAGTTTTTAATGTTTATATACATAGCTAAAACTTTTTTGAACTGCTTTAAAAAGCAGGTTCCAGGTGATATGAAAAGTAAAGAACTCGGAATATTTGATTCAAACTTCCTATATTTTAATGTCGATAAAAAAACAGAAAATGAAAAAGAAAAAAGTAAAGAAGTAAGTATAAAGAAAGAAATAAAATATTTTTGCAAAGATTATATAAATGCGGAACAAGAAGTGTACACAACTTGTGTGACAATTATAGAAACAAGTAAGTTCAGTAGCAAAAATACTGTGACAAAAAAAAATTTAGAGGTATTTTTCGAAATGTTAAAACATGTTCATCAACAATTCAATGATCAATACGGAGGTTTAATACTGATCACAAATGGAATTAAAACTGATTTACATGATCCAGTTAAGAAAATCATGACAGCGAATTCAACCAGTCAGTCTGAAAATACCAATTGGAATAATAATATGAGTTTATTATATGTCAGATTATTAGGTATTTCAAACTATAAAGCCTTAAGTAATCTTCCTGCACCACTGATAAATCAAGAGAAAAAAAATCGAAAGAGAATTTCTCTTGATGATACAGTGCCACTAAATCCCTATGTCACAGACTATATATTTATAGACGATTCTTCTATTACTAACTCTGATGTATGTAAATACCAAGACTATTCGTACACAATCTTAAGTGAAAAATCAGTTTCCATAGTTTTAATAATAGGGAATGACATTAAAAGGTATGAAACATTGCTAAACAGTTTGTCTACAACAAAAAACAAAGAAAAGTTTCATAATTTTATTCTATTATATGAGTATCAAGAAGGTGAGACAAATTGGGAAAAAGACTTCCGAGATGTTAGCAACAAGTTTCGTGCAAAAATTACTTTTATATGCCTCAATGAGAAAAATTTTCGTCAAAAAATTATCAATATTTTATATGAAATATTTTGCATAGGTTGCAAAGAACAACTGCTTCAATTAAAACTGCTTGATGAAAATCAAATTGAACACTTTAAAACTATAATAACACGCACTTGCAATGAAAAAAATTTACTTAATCTTGATAAGAAGCCAACATACTTGAACCTCGATAACATATTTATTAACCACCATTTTGTACGATATAACAAACTTAGAGAACTATTAATACATGAAAGTGTAATATCTCCTCTTGCAGATTTCACCTTACAAAGGGAAAATATTTTTCAAATGATGTTATTCTGGGCAATATTATGTGACAGACCTGATGCAGCAGAGTTTTTTTTGAAAGCTGTAGTCAAAACATAGCTGTAGTTTCAGCACTTGTGGCAGCCCATTTATATAAACTGAAAAGTAAGAGAAGTCATATTAGTAGCACGACATTAAAAAATAAGCAAAAAGAATTTAGCAAAAGATACATAGATAAAGCTATCGGCCTAATAAACGAAAGACATTTAATGAAAGGGGAACATAAAAGCGTACGGAAAATGTTAAAACAAAAATATAAGCAATTCAAAGACATGGATTGCATGAAAATTGCAGGAATTACTAAATGTGGCAAATTTCTTGATACGGAAGCATGCAGGAACGTAATGGACTATAAATGGCATGGAAAAAGTGCAGGCAGCTTTATTAAATTCATAATTGGCTCTGTATTAATTTTATTTGTTTTTTTGAAACAGTTACATGTAGAGCGAATAAAAAAAAATGGTAAACAAATAAAAAAAGAAAAAAATGGTAAAATTGTTAAGAAAGAAGTCACATTTAATGATTCAATTAAATATTACTTGATGAAATTAGGTAATTGGATTTATCAAACTTACAGCGAAGAATTGTTTCCACCTCAGCAAATTAAATCATTGCAAACAAATAATACAGCTGCAAATAAGAATAAAAATAGTGAAACAAAAAATCAATTAAACAAAAAAACTGAAGATCAACATACCAAATCAAAGGAGCAAACAAGTCAATCAGCGCAATATCAAGAAAAATATCAACTCATTGAACATGAAATTGCCCGTGTTAAAATAGGAAAGTTTTTTACAGCACCCATTAGTAAATTTTCTTTAAATCTAATATTTTACGTAGCTTTTCTCATTTATTATATTATTAAAGTTTTAACCATTAAAAGTAATTATTGGAGCTCAGAAGAATATTTTATATTTCTATGGCTTTTGTCATTCGCAATGGAAGAATTTTATGAAGTGCTTAATACGGATACAAAAGGGATATGGCCGAAAGTTTTGGAACATATAGCAATATCTATGTTTAATGTAACTGATTTTGTAATTGTTTTGTTCAGCTGGACAACATTTTTTCTCAGGGTATTCTCATTAAATAAAGCGGCTTTATATTTTTATTGGTTGAATGGAGTTTTACTAATAATCCGCCTTTTTAAGGAATTCACTGCTTTTAGAAGTTTTGGGCCTAAACTTGTAATGATATCTATTATGCTGAAAAAACTTCTTCGCTTTTCTCTCGTTGCGCTTACATTGTTGACAATATTCAGCTTTACCTCCAGCATATTCTCAACATCTTCTTTATCCTTTCTAAAATCCTATTTTGTTGTCGGCCAA
>CBDEWB010000004.1:0-6174 GCA_965243765.1 Halarcobacter sp. | reverse complement strand
ATTTGCCACAGTAAATCTCTTTACAAGATTTACTGTTGATGCAGAAGTATACTATTTAAGTTTTGGTGTTGTAATAGGTCAAGCTCTTTTTCCTGTTTGGTTTTTTCAAGGAATAGAGAAAATGAAGTTTGTTACACTAATTAACATTTTAGCAAAAGTCATATTTACAATTCTTGTTTTTATTGTAATAAGACATGAGTCTGACTATATGTTAGTTCCTGTTTTTAACTCCTTAGGCTTTATTGTGGCAGGAATACTTGGGTTATTATTAAGTTTAAGATATGTGAATTTTAAGTGGCCTGGATTTGCACTAATAAAGCGTCTTACAATTGAAAGTTCAAGTCTATTTGTGTCTAGTTTTGCTATAAGTTTATATACATCTTCAAATGCTTTTATTTTAGGACTTTTCACAGGCAATGTTGTGGTTGGAGTATATTCTAGTATGGAGAAATTGATCTTAGCGGTAAAAAATATATATAGCCCACTTTATCAAGCATTATACCCTTGGTTATCTAAGCAAAAGGATCTAAAAAAAATAGATATAATCAATAAACTTAAACCAGTTATTTTCTTTGCGGGTTTAATGGTGACTTCAATTATTATTATTTTTGGAGATAAAATACTTGATTTAGTTTTTAATGATGAATTAATAACCAGTTATTCTAAAATTTTTAAAATCCTTAGTTTTATAGCCATATTTTCTGGTTTAAATATGTTGTATAATGCGTTGTTTTTTCCAGCAATAAAAAAGTATAAGATTAGGATGAATATACTTATTATTGGAGGTGTTTTTAGTTTGCTTTTAAGCTTAATTTTAGTAAAACGTTTTGGTATTTATGGTACAGCTTATACTGTAATTTCAACTGAATTTCTTTTACTTATTCTTGGGCTCTATTTTTTTAAAAATCAAGTTAAGCAAATAAACAAAAATTAACTATTTCGAATAATTTAACGTGTAATCTGATATATGTTGAAAGTTTAATTACATTTACCTATAATTTAAGAAGCGCTAACAACAACAAGCCACAATTATCTTAGGATGAGTCATTTAATTTCTATATTATTCATTATTGAGTTTTTACTTATATTAAATTTCCTCTTTTCTAACCTATTCAAAAAGGGATTTACATTTAAAGGAGGTATTGCTGTTGGAACCTTATACTTTATCTATATACCATTATGGGTAATGATATTAAAAGGGAAATTAGCCATTTTTAAAGCAGATTTCGGTAGAACAATAGTTACAGATATCGTTTTAAAGAATGAAATCGGAACCTCTTTCATACTTATATTATACCTGCTTGCACTTATAGTTTATCTCTATACACCAGCTTTTTTGTTAGGCAAAAAACCTGTAAAATTTGATCTAACAATAAATCTCAAGAGTGTTGTTTTAGTATATATTATAACGCTTGGAGTAATTTTTGCTGGATCTGGCCTTTTAGAGGGAGGTAATTGGTATCACCATAGGAATAAATTTTTTAAAGAGGCAGGATCAATTGCAGTTTTAATTGCGTACATATATAATGCTGCAAAGATTCTTATCATGGTAGCGATAATATACTCATGGGATAAAGGCAAGATTTAAGTTATTTAGGTTTCTAACTTTGTTATTTGGTTTTGCTTTATTCGATATGTTTGTTTCTGGTAATAGAATATATCTTTTTGTTACTATAGTGATTCTGGCCTTATTTGTTGTAAAAAAACACCCTGTAAAATCCTTAATTGCAACCCCTTTTCTTATGCCAATTATATTCTTATTTGGATATTTTGGAAATATATTTAGACACATGAGAGGACCGTTGTTTGTAGATGGTTGGCCAACATATGATGTGTTTGTTTATAGTTTAAAAAGAGCAATACGAATTGATCCTCCAAAGATTGATAGTTTTTTTTTAAATATGTCAGAGTCAATAAATGTTAATGTTATTTATAATATTTTCGATAATTACCAAGACACACTTTACGGAGCAACATATTTAAAAACACTTTTGTTTTATGTCCCAAGATCTATTTGGGAAGGCAAACCAGAAAGTATTACTGTGATAGCCGCTAATGTTTATGGTTTATTCATCACTAGTCACAACGATTATTGGCGAAATGCACATGAACTTTTCTTACTTTGGAATTATTCTTATGCCATTATTATTAATGTTTACGGAATCCATAATTAATAGGTTTAGTCAAAATAATTTATTCTATGGCTTATTAGCATTTTTCTTTGGCATGTTAATCTTTAGAATGCCTTATTCTGATGAAATGCTAGTTTTTATATTTTTAATTGGAATAATTTATATTACAAATAAAAAAGTTAAACTTGTATTTAGAAGATGATAAAGTTTAATTTGAAAAAAAACTCTTTAATTAGTATCACTTTTTTTGTATTTGCTATTTTTCCACTAATACCAAATAATCAAAAAGGAATTACCTGTCATTTTTTTAATTTTAGCCTCTATCTTAAATTTTTAAACCTAAAAAAGTAAACTATAAGTGGTTTTTAATTAACGTCTCATTTTCTTTTCTTCTTTTAGTCTCTTTAATTTATAGTGATAATATGGACTATGGAATGAAAAAAATTGAAACGTCTCTCTCTCTCTTTATTATACCAATTTGTTTTTTCTTTTTACTTCCTGACAAGAGCGTAGATAAACATATAGTGCAGAAATTCATGAAAGTATTTGTGTTTTCGACACTTCTTTTTTCTATAATAACATTAACTTTCATACTCATAGACACAAAAAACAGAATATTATCAAGAGTTTTATTCAAATAAGTATAGGATTATAGTTGAGCAAATCCCTTTAATTGGACAACATCCAATTTACGCCTCTTTGTTTTTAGGTGTTGCATTGATTTTCATCTTTTTTTTAATAAAAGAAAAAGGATATAAACCTAGTCGAATTAATTATGGATACATTGGAATAGTAATTATATCGTGTATAACACTTCTTATTATGTTGTCTAGTCGCGCAGTAATACTTAGTCTATTTGTGTTGATATTAATCTATTCAATAAGACAATTATATAATGGAAAAAACAAAAAAAGAATAATTCAAATATTTGTTTTAATTATCATATGTACTACACTTTTATTCAAATTTAATAGAAGAATGAATGAAATGTCTTCAATTTGACACATATAATAAGGTAAACACTAATTTCTCAAATTCGTATAGAATAAATATTTATAAATGCGCCTTTAAAGTTATTAAAATGAGCCCCTGGGTTGGGCAAGGTCTAGGAGATGAAAAAGATCAATTAATCGCTGTTTATGAAAGTGAAAATCAATTATTATTATTAGAAAAGGGCTACAATAGTCACAATCAATATTTAGACTATTGGATTAAAATTGGATTAATTGGACTAATAAGTTTTTTAGTTTTTTTAATTTATAATCTTCATAAAGCCTTTTTTTTCCATAATAGTTTGTTATTTTATATAATTTTGTTCTTTAGTATTAATTTTTTAACTGAAAATGTATTGGTGAGGCAATCTGGATTAATTCCTTTTGTTTTTTTTATTCATTTTTTAAACTTGAAGATAAAAAGGAATGGAGTTGAATAATATAAGTATAAAAGCTGCAGCAGTATACTATTGTTATAATAGATTAGACCACACGCTTAAATCATTGCCTAAAATCATTGAGTACAAAGGAGATCTACCTTTGTTTATTTTTTGTGATGGAGCTAAAGAAGGGGATGAAGTAGCAGTAGAAAAAGTTAGAGATTATGTTAATAAACATACTCGAAATATAAAGACATGTGAAGTAATATCCAGAAACACAAATTTAGGATTAGCCCCAAATGTAATTAGTGGAGTAAATTTAGTTTTCGATAAAGGCTATGAGGCTGTGATGGTTTTAGAAGATGACTGTGTGCCAAAAAGCGATTTTTTTACGTTCATGACTAATGCTCTTCAATTTTATAATTCAAATCCTAAAGTTATGCATATTTCAGGATTTGGAATGCCCTTAAAAACCAAAATAGAGAAAGATTCTTATATAACACCATACCCATGTTCATGGGGTTGGGGAACATGGAAAAACAAGTGGGAACATTGTAACTTTGAAGATAAAGAAGCTTATGAAAAAATACTATCCAATAAATCACTCATAAAACTGTTTAATTGGTCGGGTAAATCATTTTCTTTTTTTTTTAGACTTACAGTTAAAAGGAGACGTTAATAGTTGGTTGATAAGATATGGTATGTTCATATTTTCAACCAAAAAGGAGTTAGTGTTTGGGCTACAAATAGCAAATTAGATAATATAGGTTTTGATGGAACAGGTGAACATAAAGTTAGATTTGACATATTTAATCAAAAAAGAACAAATGCTGTAAGCAAGTATGATTTTGAAACTAATATGTCTTTCAAGTCAAGAATAATTAAAGAATTTAGAAGATATTTTATGGGCCCTAAAATAATTAATAAATTAAAAACAATTTTATATATTAAGACTGGAATAATATTTGACAAAGTAAAGGACATTTCATATTATTACAATAATAAAGATGTTGGTATATAAAAAAAAATCATTTGTAAGTAAAAAGAGTAGAATTTTTCCCTTCTCTAGGTTTACTAATTCTGAGTTAGGTGATAATTCTTATATTGGTTTATTTGCATTTGTAAATAATACTAAAATAGGTAAATATTGTTCAATCTCCATGAACTTTAAATCAGGTTTAGGGCAACATCCAACAAACTATATAAGTACATCACCAGTATTCTACAGTAAGAAATATGCTATTAAAAATTCTTTTGCAAACAAGCAATCTTCGTTTCAAGAGTATGCAACTATTACCATTGGAAACGATGTTTGGATTGGAGCTGATGTTATTATAATGGATGGCGTCACTATTGGAGATGGAGCTATAATAGCTTCAAAAGCTGTGGTGGTTAAAGGACGTGCCAAATTATGCAATTGTAGGAGGAGTCCCAGGTAAAATATTAAAGTACCGATTTTCTGAAGATATTATTTGCGAATTAGAAAAATTACAATGGTGGGATTGGGATAAGGAAACACTTGAAGAAAACAAAAGTTTTTTCACTCAAGAAATTACAATAGAATCTATACAAAAATTAGCAAAAAATAATGCAGGATCTAAAGAGCTTTAGAACACCAAATGGATTTAGAGGTAGATCTAAATTTACAGTACAGTTGTGGTGGATTGTTCAAGCTACATTATTTCGAGCTTCACCTCAAGCCTTATATGGATGGAGAAGATTTTTATTAAGACGTTTTGGAGCTCAAATAGGTAAGGGCGTTATTTTGAGACCCACAGTACAAATAACATACCCTTGGAAAGTGAAAATAGGGGATTACAGTTGGATTGGTGATGAGGTTGTACTTTATTCTTTAGGCGAAATAGAAATTGGAAGTCACGCTGTTATCTCTCAAAGAAGTTATATTTGTACAGGGACACATGATTACAGTTCTAAAGACTTTATAATTTATGCTGAAAAAATTACGATAGGTTCAAAATGTTGGTTAGCAACAGATGTTTATGTTGCGCCATCTATAACAATAGGTGAATATACAGTAGTGGGAGCAAGAAGTAGTGTATTTAAAAACTTGCCAAGTGGTAAGATATGTATAGGAAGTCCCGCCAAACCAATAAAAGATAGGTTATAGCATTGAAAAAAAAGAACATTACCTTTATTGGTCTTAATTACGCTCCAGAGGATACAGCAATAGGATTATACTCTACCCAATGGGTTGATTTTCTTAAAGAAAACAATTTTAATATTTCTGTAATTACCGCATTCCCATATTATCCTCAATGGGAAATAGAACAGTCTTATAAAAAGAAATCAACATTTCTTCATGAAAAAGTTAATGGTGTTAATGTTTATAGATACAAACAGTATGTTCCTAAAAACCCAACATTTTTTAAACGTATAATCCATATAATAGATTTTACTATTGGGTCTTATAGAAATTTATATAAAATAAAAGAGTGTGACATTGTAATTTCGGTAGTGCCATTTACAAGCTCTGTTTTACTTGGGTATATTCAAAAAAAGAGATTTAAAAATTCTAAATTATGGATTCATATCCAAGATTTCGAATTTGATGCAGCATTGCAAACAGGAATGGGAAAAAAGAAAAATATTATTTTTTCTTTTTTATTTAAACTAGAAAAATGGTTGTTTTCTAAATCAGACATTGCAAGT
>CBDEWB010000003.1:0-7626 GCA_965243765.1 Halarcobacter sp. | reverse complement strand
CCTCTAAACACTTTACTCATAGCTTTAACTGGAAATAAAAACTTTGATTTATACTTTGGGTTCTACAATTATATCATCAATAATTCCACAACCTGCAACAATAAAATGTATATGGGGATGATACACTAAACTTTGTCCCCATGTATGTAAAACTCCAAAGAAGGATAGCTTTATATCACAGTTTTTTGTTCATTATAATTTGTATCTTTTAAATCCCACCATTTAAATCTTTAGCAAACTGCTTTAATGTATCTGATGAGCATTTAAATAATAGATCATAAAATATCTTCTGATTATATATTGCTATTTCAAACAGTTGATTAGGTACAGTGAATACTGTATGATAATACGGAACATCAAGAGTTGTTTTTAATCTTTTTTGAATCCATTCATATCTTTTATTACCTTGACACTTAGGACAGTTTCTATTTCTGCAAGAGTTATATGAAAACTCTATTGTTTTACAACCACTACATTGTCTAGCATTATAACCTAATGAAGAAGTTCTACATTTAGATATATCTTTTATAGCTTTTGTTTGCACAAGTGTAAGTTTATGATTTTTCATATAACTATCACCATATAAATTTATTATATCTTGAATCTCATATCTTCGTTTATTCTCATCTTTAAGTTTAATTTTACACATAATAACAGTATAATTAAAAAAAATAACTTTTATTAAAAGTATGTCAAATTACAATGTTTTTAAGAGATTTTTAGTCTTGAAAACCTGCCGTCAGGCTTCATATAACGCTTCATATCTAACTTGTTATAATACTTTTACAGAGTTTGATAAAGTAATATATCGGATAACGCCTAAAGCGGTTAATTAAACTTAAATTAGAATATTAGTTTAAACTAGCTTGTAAGTCAGTCAGATAGTTACATTACAAATTTGAGTAGCGACTAGATCAGTTTTTGTTAATCTTATTAGTTTTTATAATTTATAAAACATAAAATAAGATAAAACTAGATCGTATTTATGAGGCAAAATTATATGTAACAAAGCTACTTTAAAATCACCTATGAGAGTATTTAAACTCATAGGCTAACAAGCTCTCAAATTTAAATTAAAGTGAGGCTTACGATGTATAATTCTATCGGATTGGATATAAGTAAAAGATTAATTGCAGTGCATATACCTATAAATAATACAGATATTGAAATCAATAACAATATAACTGGTATGAGAAAATTAATATCTAAATTAAAAAAGTTATAAAAAAAAGAGTATGAAGATTTAGTATTTATATATGAACCAACTGGAAGTTATTCAAGTATATTAACTAAATTTTGTAATAATAAAAATATAAAATGCTTTATAATTAACCCTAGCCAATTTTCTAATCATGCTAAAGCACTAGGACAAAGAGTAAAATCAGATAAACTAGATGCTCAAGTATTATCTAAAGCTATTCATCTAGCACGGAAAGTGAAATTAAAGTACCTGTATACAATGAAGTGGTTGAAGAGATAAAAGAGCTTATGGGATATTATAAGTTTACAACTAAACAAAGAGTACAAAATTCTAATCATCTTGAAGCATTAAAAGCTAAAGATGGTTCAAAATATGCAATAAAAGATTTAGAAAAGAATATCAAATATTTAAAAGAAAAAGAGAGTGAAATAATATATAAAATTAAAATTATTATTGCAGCAGATGATGAATTATTACAAGGGTATAATAATATAACATCTATTACAGGTATAGCTGATATAGGGGACATTGCATTACTTCACTTATTTATAAAATATCCAAATGCAAACCAAAGACAGATAACATCCTTAGCAGGATTAGATCCAATAGATAAAAGTTCAGGTACATCAATACAATCAAAATCAAAAATTAGTAAAGCTGGTTCAGTACTTTATAGAGGTTCGATATTTTTAGGTGCAATGAGTGCAATTAGATATGATGATAATTTTAAAATATTTTTTGATAGATTAATATCAAAAGGTAAACATACTACTTGCGTACAAACAGCTGTTATGAGAAAGATGATAATAATCGCTCATTCATTATATAAAAATAATAAAAGATATGATAAAGATGTATATAAAAAAGCAGTAGGTATAAATTAAATATTATGAATTATAGGAAAAATACAAGAGTTAAATTTTGAAAAAGGCAGGTGTTACTTATGGTAATAATTTAGTTGAATTATTTAAGTTTTTAGTAGATTTTAGGTAGCGACTGACTTGAGAGACAAGCTAAGTTAACGTCTTTTATATTTAATCTTTTAAGTATATCAATGCGATACTTAAAAGCTTGATATTTTCGCGACTTTTAGCTTGTTTCTCTCCAAGGCTTTGTTATACGATTGCAAGGCAGGTAACTTTAGTTCTTTTCTTAATCTTTGTCTTATTAGTTTAATTAATTCATTGATTGTATTTTGAGTTTCATTTACATCTGCATTTTCAATTGCTGAAATAAATTTATTTAATAATTCTATTTCATCTTGATAACCATATAGTTGAAAGTTTACTCTTGCATTTTTTATTTTAGTACTTAAATCTTTATCATCTTCAAAAGGTTTTGGAGATGAAGATATAGAAATAAATACTGGTAAAAATGAGTGTAAGGTTTCTAATCTATATTCTAGCCTTTTTTTAGAGATTTCATGTCTTCTGTTAAAAAACTATTTACAAACCAACCTATCATAATAATTATTGATGAAATGATAAAGGTATAATTTAGATTTTCTATAACTAACTCCTTTTCGTATAACGTTCATCGTGAGCGATATAATTTCCCCGCTCTTGGGGAAATTATTCGCTCCTCAAACTTGTTATATACTTTGTTTCTAATCTGGTAAAAGGTTATGTTTTAACCTATACTCATACGATTGCTCTTTTTTACATCTATTTATAATTATTGTTTCAGGTATTGGCGAACCCATCGTCCAAAATACATCATTGTTATAGTCAAAATAGATTATGTTTTTTTCGTAAAACTTACCAGTGTACCCTTGTTTTCTTATCAGGTGAACAAATGCTATAAATAGTTTTTCATCAACTTTTTCTTTGACTAAATATTCATGAGGCCATGTCTTAGCATATGTTTTAGCAAATATCCAAGTTTCATTTATAATGAAGTCTTGTAAACCTTGAGGAAGCTTATCCATGTTTATTGTCTATTTTTTTATTAAGATAAATTAATACATCTTTTGATGTTGATACAAGATAATTAATAATTTCTTTTTTGTCCATTCCTGCTTTTAAAGTAATCGCATATGATGCTAAGTCATCATATGCATTTTCTTTATCAAAGGTATTTAAAAAGTGATGAATGTCTTTATCTTCATTAAAGTCTTTGTCCCATATGTAAAGATAAAAAGGTGTTTGACTTTCTTTATTATACCAATCATGGTTGGAAAAGGATAATTGACACCCAAAGCCAAAAGGCTCTAAAATAAAAACCATAACCATCCTTTGCACTTGTTGTTTTCAATCCTTTGAAATCTGCTTCTTCCCACTGTCTTATTAATTTATTACAATCATCAATCAAATCTGCAAATTGAAAGTTTATTCTCCCATTCATTGGAGATAAATCTGAATCACTCAAAGGAGGCATTCCTTCTTCATCCATTGTTTTACACAACTCTTTGAGTTGTGCTAAGTCTGAGCTTAATTGTGCATTGAAGCTCTTGTTATTTTCATTATCAATAAGGGTTAACAAGTCATTCCATGAAATATATTGAACTCTTTTATCTTCATTTATTGTTCTTTTATTAATTTCATGCTTTAAGGATTCAAGTCTTCTATCAGGTGCAAGGAATAATAATATTCCATTCTTGTTTAGTTCAGATAAATAACCTGTTGGTTGATTATCTGTTAAGTTTGCCCAAAATTTACCTTCAATGATTAAACTAATTTTACCTTCGTCATTTCTTCCAGCGATATCTAATCGTCCATTTTTAGCTGTTGCTAACTCTGTCTCAAAATGACCAGGAATTTCATTTATATTTAAATAGCTTTGTAAGGCTGTTAAAGCGGCAGGATATTCATTTAATAAATATGCGATACTACTATTTGCTGCATTCTCATATTCTTTAATAAATTTTGTTGCTATATGAGACAATAGAGATTTAGACATTTAACAATCCTTTATGAAGTGGTATACAACGCCCTAACTGAAGGACAAGTGGGCATAACGGTAGAAATATTTGAATTCTAATATTTCTTTATGCGACACTTAAAAGCTCAAAACTGCCGTTTGTATACTTGTTCTCTTCCTGTGATTTGTTGTATCTGCCTTACTATGACGGTTTATTTTTGTTAAATATATTTAAAATTATAATTGTGTTATTGTTTAAATCAACTTCATAAATAATAGTATATTTTTTAAAAGTCATATCTCTAATTTCTTCATCATTAAAATAAAATGACTTTCTGAATTTGTATGGATAATTTGGTAAATTTTTAATTTGCTCAAATAAATCTTTTCTAAATTTTTTTGAAGCTGATAATTTATCTTTTGCTATATACTCTAAAATTGAATTAAAATTTATTTCAAACTTTTTATCAAGTTTAATTTGCATATTTTAATTCTAGTTCTTTTTCAAATTGATTTGTTTTATTTTCAAAATCTTCAAATGATGTTAGTTGGCTATCGCCACTCTTAATATTATTTCTTATTTGTTGTAATTCTTCTTGACGTTCGTAGAAATATGGGTCATACTCTAAATTTTTATCTTCTTTTACTGTTATATTTGAATTATGTTCTTGAACATAGTTCATAAAGTTTTGAATATAATTGTCTTGCACTTGTACTGCTAAAGTTTGCATAATATACTCCAATGATTTATTTATATATTATTTTACCAAAAATATATATAATAAATGATTATTTTTAATATGGTAAGCTAAATTTATGAAAATGTGCATTAGTCATTTTCTTTCCATCACCATTTTTATGAAATACTCTTGTTCTACCATTAGCAATATTATTTTTGAAATTTATTTCTGTTTTTATTTTGCCATTTTGATAATAATCTTTTTTCTTTCCATTGATTTGGTCATTAAGATAAGTTATTTCACTTTTTAAAGTACCGTTATTATAATATGATGAAGTAAACCCATTTAATTTATTTTTAAAAAAAATACCTTTGTATTTTAGATTACCATTTTTAAAATAAGATTTAGATAATCCATTTTGTTTTCCATTAATATAATTAACTTCTTTATCTAATTCACCACTAACTAAATATCCTTTTGTTAAACCATTTAATTTATTATTTTTAAAATATCCTATTGATTGTAAGTTACCATTCTCGTAATATGTTTTTGTAATTCCATTTTTTATATTATTTTTAAATGATGCTTCATATTTTATATTTCCATTTGTAAAATAATCTTTTTTCATTTCTGCTAATAATGATATATCAGTTAGTAGTAAAATTAAAAATATATTTTTCATTTAGTATTCTCCTAAAAGTTAATAATCTATTGTAGCATATAAATATATAGATACAACGCTTCATATCTAACTTGTTATAATACTTTTACAGAGTTTGATAAAGTAATATATCGGATAACGCCTAAAGCGGTTAATTAAACTTAAATTAGAATATTAGTTTAAACTAGCTTGTAAGTCAGTCAGATAGTTACATTACAAATTTGAGTAGCGACTAGATCAGTTTTTGTTAATCTTATTAGTTTTTATAATTTATAAAACATAAAATAAGATAAAACTAGATCGTATTTATGAGGCAAAATTATATGTAACAAAGCTACTTTAAAATCACCTATGAGAGTATTTAAACTCATAGGCTAACAAGCTCTCAAATTTAAATTAAAGTGAGGCTTACGATGTATAATTCTATCGGATTGGATATAAGTAAAAGATTAATTGCAGTGCATATACCTATAAATAATACAGATATTGAAATCAATAACAATATAACTGGTATGAGAAAATTAATATCTAAATTAAAAAAGTTATAAAAAAAAGAGTATGAAGATTTAGTATTTATATATGAACCAACTGGAAGTTATTCAAGTATATTAACTAAATTTTGTAATAATAAAAATATAAAATGCTTTATAATTAACCCTAGCCAATTTTCTAATCATGCTAAAGCACTAGGACAAAGAGTAAAATCAGATAAACTAGATGCTCAAGTATTATCTAAAGCTATTCATCTAGCACGGAAAGGTGAAATTAAAGTACCTGTATACAATGAAGTGGTTGAAGAGATAAAAGAGCTTATGGGATATTATAAGTTTACAACTAAACAAAGAGTACAAAATTCTAATCATCTTGAAGCATTAAAAGCTAAAGATGGTTCAAAATATGCAATAAAAGATTTAGAAAAGAATATCAAATATTTAAAAGAAAAAGAGAGTGAAATAATATATAAAATTAAAATTATTATTGCAGCAGATGATGAATTATTACAAGGGTATAATAATATAACATCTATTACAGGTATAGCTGATATAGGGGACATTGCATTACTTCACTTATTTATAAAATATCCAAATGCAAACCAAAGACAGATAACATCCTTAGCAGGATTAGATCCAATAGATAAAAGTTCAGGTACATCAATACAATCAAAATCAAAAATTAGTAAAGCTGGTTCAGTACTTTATAGAGGTTCGATATTTTTAGGTGCAATGAGTGCAATTAGATATGATGATAATTTTAAAATATTTTTTGATAGATTAATATCAAAAGGTAAACATACTACTTGCGTACAAACAGCTGTTATGAGAAAGATGATAATAATCGCTCATTCATTATATAAAAATAATAAAAGATATGATAAAGATGTATATAAAAAAGCAGTAGGTATAAATTAAATATTATGAATTATAGGAAAAATACAAGAGTTAAATCTTGAAAAAGGCAGGTGTTACTTATGGTAATAATTTAGTTGAATTATTTAAGTTTTTAGTAGATTTTAGGTAGCGACTGACTTGAGAGACAAGCTAAGTTAACGTCTTTTATATTTAATCTTTTAAGTATATCAATGCGATACTTAAAAGCTTGATATTTTCGCGACTTTTAGCTTGTTTCTCTCCAAGGTTTTGTTAGGTTACTTCTTTATAGTAGATTGTTTTTTATCAAGTATTCTCTTCCTGCTTGAATCAATTTGTAGTAAGTTGTTCCTCTACCCTCAAAACTCATATTCATATTGTATCTAGAATGAATAAACTTTTTTTGTAATAAATTAGTTATAAAGAATTTTACTTTTTGTTTTTTTTCATTTAATTTATTTTCTAATGTATCTTCTGTACATTCTTTAATATTACTCAAATATATTAAAATATTTTTTTCTTCCTCTAAAATATCATTATTCTCTTGAGTTATTATTTTTTTCTGATTTTAGTTTAGAAATTTCTATTTTAAAATCTTTTATTGTTTCTTCTTGATTCTGTATTTTATTTTTTAACAATTCATTATTTTCTTTAATTGAAGTATTATTCTCTTTAAGTTGTATAATATTTTGTTGTTGTATTTCGTATGCACTAGATAAAAGTTCATAGTTTGTTGCATCTAAAACTTTACCTTTTATGGTACTTAGAATTTTTGTAATTTCCATTATTTTCCTTTTTAACCTAACTATTAGTTAATCATACATTCTATACAACTTACCCTTAAAATAATCAATAACA
>CBDEWB010000002.1:0-6991 GCA_965243765.1 Halarcobacter sp. | reverse complement strand
CTCCATTAATAAATTTTTATAGCAATATTGGGCTTGATAATAAAAATAGGTCTTTGGATGAAATTCTTAAATGGAATGATAAAAAATTAGAATCAATTCATGATTATATTCAGTGGTTATTCCCTCTTAAAGTTTCTAGTGCATATAATTTTGATGCACCATTATTAACAGATAATGATATAAAAATATTCCATTCTTCTAAAGAACTAAAAAATAATATTTTAAGAGCATTTGTGTTAATGCTTAACTTTTATGGATTTTCATTGATAGATAATAAAATCATCAAAACAAATGAATTTCGAAGTAAATCATCAAATTGGCTAACACACAGAAATCATAATTTATTAAGAATCTCAAGAATTTTACAAAGCATGACT
The DNA here is from genome assembly GCA_965243765.1 of Halarcobacter sp. Classification (GTDB taxonomy): domain Bacteria; phylum Campylobacterota; class Campylobacteria; order Campylobacterales; family Arcobacteraceae; genus Halarcobacter. The sequence continues at coordinate 6,614 of CBDEWB010000002.1, read as the reverse complement.
TTACTTGGATTAAAAAGTTACGCAAAGGAATTTTTTCATATTCTTAAAGATATATATTTAGAGTATCCAGATATTATTAAAGATAGTTTTATATATTGGGAACAAGCAATAAATACGGATTCTAACAAATCAGAGGAGGAGTAACAAGGGTACAAAGCGAAAATATCAACCTTTTATTGTGTCAAGTCAGATATCTTAAAGACCGAGGTTTTACTTTCCCATTCCCCCTTGTCCCTCACTTTAGGCGTTGTCTATCATCTAGAAAATTCAATTTATCATATTACAAAAGTCTTTTAGCTATAATAATATTTACATAAAAAAAGGATGAATTGTAGTGAAAGTATTAGACTTGTTTTCGGGATGTGGTGGATTTTCTTATGGATTTCAAGAAGCTGGATTTGATGTAGTTTTAGGAATTGATAATGTGAAAGTTGCATTAGATACCTTTAAACATAATCATACAAATTCAGAAGCATTTGTAAAAGACTTATCATGTGATGATAATATTCAAGAAATTGTAAAATTTCTTGATGACCAAGGTGGAGTTGATGTTATTATTGCAGGACCACCTTGTCAAGGTTTTTCATTGACTGGTTCAAGAAATGAAGATGATGAACGAAATGAATTATTTTATTCAGTTTTTAAAATAGCAAAGCTATTAAAAAACAAACCAAAAGCTATTATTATTGAAAATGTTCCAGGACTTGCTACGTTATATAAAGGTAAAGCAAAAATAGAAATAGAAAAGAATTTTAAAAAAAATAAATATACTTATAATTCAAATATTATATATGCTCCTAATTTTGGAGTACCTCAAATAAGAAAAAGACTTTTCTTTGTTGGTTTAGATAAAGACAAATATAGTACATTTGAATTTCCAAAAGAAATTTTAAAAAAAGAGAATTATGTAACTTGTGAAGATGCTATTTCTGATTTACCAACACTAGAATATAATTTAGGAGTAAATCAAAGTAAATACTCTACAAAACCATTATCTAGTTATCAACAAAAGATGAGAAAAAATTCTAAAATTATAAATAATCATATTGGAACACAGCATACTGATTTAGTAAAAGATGTAATATCCCAAGTTCCAGAAGGTGGAAATCATAAAGACTTACCAAAAGGAGTAGGAGAAAGTAGAAAGTTTAATGAAGCATGGACAAGATACCATAGTAAAAAGCCATCAAAGACTATAGATACTGGTCATAGAAATCATTTTCATTATAAATTTAATAGAGTACCAACAGTAAGAGAAAATGCTAGATTACAATCATTTCCTGATGATTTTATTTTTTTAGGTACAAAAACACAACAATACAAACAAGTTGGAAATGCAGTACCACCATTACTGGGTTACCATATAGCTATGAAATTAAAAGAAATACTATAATGAAAAAATATAATTATATAGATTTATTTGCAGGTTGTGGAGGATTAACTGATGGATTTGAACAAACAAATAAATATACTCCTCATGCTTTTGTTGAATGGGATAAAAATGCAAGTAATACATTAAAGCATAGACTAAAAAACTAAATGGAAAATAAAAAATACTGATGACAAAGTTTTACATTTTGATATACAAAGAATGGATGAATTATTAAATGGATTTAATGATGATGAATATGGTCAACATATTGGATTAAAAAAATTAATTAACAATACAAATATTGATATAATTATTGGAGGACCTCCTTGTCAAGCATATTCTATAGCAGGAAGAGTTCAAGATAAAAACAATATGAAATGTGATTATAGAAATTATCTATTTGAAAATTATTTAAAAGTCGTACAAAAATTTAAGCCTAAACTATTCGTTTTTGAAAATGTTCAAGGAATTTTAAGTGCTAGACCTGATGGTGTAAATATTATTGATAGAATACGTGATGACTTTGAAAAAGAAGGTTATATTATAGCAACTGATTTAAGAAAAATTGCATTATTAGATTCTTCAGATTACGGTGTACCACAAATAAGAAAAAGAGTAATAATCATAGGAATTAGTAAAGAGCACACAAATCATAATCCAAAAGAGATATTAAATGATTTTTATTTAAATATATTACCTTCTTTGAAAGTAAATAAAAAAATTACAGTAAAAGAAGCCATAGGAGATTTAGAACCACTATATCCATTAAATGATGATGAAAAATTAAATAATAAAAGAGTCTCACATAATAATAAATCTGATTATTAAAAATCATAAACCAAGATTTCACAGTCAAAGAGATATAGAAATTTTTAATGAATTAGCTTATGATGTTCAAAATGGCTCAAAAAAATATCCTGATGTGAACTCATTAAAACAGTTATATTATGAAAAAACTGGTAAAAAATCATTATTTCATAAATATAATGTATTAAATTATGATAAACAAAGTAATACAATACCAGCTCATTTATACAAAGATGGATTAAGACATATTCATCCAGATTATAATCAATCAAGAAGTATAACACCAAGAGAAGCAGGAAGACTACAAACTTTTGATGATGATTTTGAATTTATTGGAAGTCAAGGAGCTTGTTATCAAATGATAGGGAATGCCGTACCACCGTTATTGGCAAAAAAAATAGCACTTGCAGTTGATATTTTATTAGAAAGGTATTATTAATGTTATTTAACACAAATTTAGAAGAAATAATTTTTCATAGACATCAAACAGTTCGTTCTGATGAATTAGTTATATTATCAGGTTATCTAGGACCTAGTCCTGTTTCAAGATTAGAACAGTTACCGTTAAATTCAACTGTAATTTATGGTATGTATGGAGATAAGGGTATTCAACATAGATTACATAATGCATTAGTAGAAACTCAAATAAATGTACCAAATGTAAATATTTATTATTCGACTATCCCCATTCATTCAAAATGTTATATATGGAAAAATCAACATGTTATACAACATGCTTTAATAGGTTCAGCAAATTTTTCTACAAATGGGTTAGCAACACCATATCGTGAAATATTAGCAGAAACTACATATGATACTTTTCAACCACTACATGAATATATTGACAGAGTAATGGTTAATTCTATACTATGTACAGATATAGAATTAACAGCAAAAAATAGAAAAATTGTTACAACACCAAATATTCAAATCTCAACCCAATTCTGTAGAATGTCATTATTAGGTAGGGGAGATATTCTTCATCCTGCAAGTGGACTAAATTGGGGACAAGGGCAAGGAAATGTAACACCAAATGATGCATATATAGCTATTAAAAAAGATTATATAAGACAATATCCAAACTTATTTCCACCAAAACAAGATTTTGCTATTATGACTAATGTAGGTGGAAAACCAAATAGACATAATGATGCTATTGAAATAATTTGGGATGATGGAATGATTATGGATGGACTACTAGAAGGTAGTCAAGATGAAAATGGATTAAAATATCCAAAACAAATCACATCATTTCCAAGAAAAAATTTAATGGGTGAATATCTTAGACATAGACTAGGCGTTCCATCAGGACAACCTGTAAGTATTGATGATTTACAAAGATATGGAAGAACAAATATAGATATTTCACTACAAGATGAAGGAATATATTATTTTGATTTTTCTGTATAAATTAACAAGTTAGACAACAAATCAGAGGAAGAGAACAAGATTACCTTGCGAAAATACCGAGCTTTTATCGTATCAAGTCAGATACTTTAAAGTCCAAATATTTCTTGCATAAATCCATCTTGTCCTTCACTTCAGGCGTTAGCAATTTATTTTTATTTGTAATTGAATATTACTTTGCTAAAATATCGATTAACTAATAGTTAAGGTCAAACACAATAAAATAACAACAACACATGGAGAATAAAAAATGGCATCATATGTAGAAACAAATCTAATCAAAGATGAAAATATTAAATATGAGGGTAAAACAAGTATATGGTCGTTATTACCAAAAATTTTATTGGGGTTGATTTTGCTTCCATTTTATGGACTTGGGCTTCTATTTTGGATTACAGCTGCAATAACTTATTACACAACCGAATTGGCTATAACAAATAAAAGAGTTGTTGCAAAATTTGGGTTGATACGGCGTAGTACAATTGAAATGAATATCCCTAAAATTGAGAGCGTCCGAGTAAAGCAAAGTTTTCTTGGGCGTATATTTAATTTTGGCACTATATTAGTTTCAGGAGCAGGCAATCCGCAAGCTCCAATTATTGGCATTTCTGATCCGCTTAAGTTTAAGAATAAGTTTTTTTGAAATCCAGGATGAAGCGTAAAAACTTTAACCAGTAGCTGCATCGGACGTGGTAAATCGTTACGGTTTTTGCAAAAAGACGCAAAAACAGTCCCAATTTCCCACGCCGCTGAGCAAGGCGTTAAGTCAAAGCAAGGAGTAAAAAGATGGCAAGTAATAATTTAGAAACATTATCAGAACTTTTCAATGATAAGATTTTTTCGTATTCCTGATTATCAAAGAGGGTATGCTTGGGGGAAACTTCAAATTAATGATTTCTGGAGTGATTTAAATAATTTAGATGATAAAAGAATTCATTATACTGGAATGATTACTGTTGAAAAAAAAGATGAATATTATCATATTATAGATGGACAGCAAAGACTTACAACTATTATGATATTAATAAAAGTGATTTTAGATAATTTTGATAATGAAGATTGGATTGAGGATAAAGAAAAAAGTGATTATGTAAAAAAATTTCTTTTTAGAAAAACTGGTAAAGAAGGTAAAAATATAAAAGTTATTTTTGGATATGAAAAAGATAATCCTAGTGATTGTTATTTCAAAACTAGAATATTAGATTTAGAAGATACAGAATGTTATAGCGTGGCAAGTGAAACATTATATACTAAAAATCTTCAATTTACAAAAGACTTATTTATAGAAAAAATAGAAAAACTAAGTAAAGATGATTTAGAAATATTATTTAAAAAAGTTATCAAACAGTTAAAATTTAATTTTTATGAAATTGATGATGAATTAGATGAATTTGTTACATTTGAAACAATGAATAATAGAGGTAAGCCACTAACAACTTTAGAGTTGTTAAAAAATAGATTAATATATTTAACCACTTTGTTAAAAGGACATGATAAAGAAGAAATTGATAATTTAAGAAAAGATATAAATAACTCTTGGAAAACAATATATGAATATTTAGGCAAGAATCCAAATAAAATCATAAGTGATGATAAATTTCTAAAAGATCATTGGATAATGTATTTTACTTATGATAGAGGTGTAGCAAATGTAGAAAAAGATTTTTTATTAAATAAGCACTTCACACAACAAAAAGTTTTAAATAAATATAGAAAAGATTTTGATGAATTAGAAAAAATGATGAAAGATATGAAAAAAGACATCAAAGATATTTATATTAATTACGATGATATAAAAGATTATGTTTTAAATATTCAAAAATCAATTATAGAATACTATCATATTGAAAATCCAAATGAATCATCTTATGACGAGCAAATAAAAAAATGGCTATCTAAACTCAATAGAATTGGTTTTAGTGCTTTTAAGCCAATCATTATGGCAATATTGGTAGAAAAAGTTAACACTAATCAAATAGTAGAAATATTAAAATTAGCAGAAACATATACATTTTTAGTTTTTACAGTATCAAGCAGAAGAGGTGATACAGGAAATAATAGAATTTATAGTTATGCCAATAAATTTTTTATAAATAAAGATAGTAATAAATTAATTCAAAATATTAAGAGTGAATTATTTTCTGATGACAATACTTACAAATGGGTTGATTTAAAAGCTTTTGAAAATACTATAAACAATCACTTTAAAGACGATAAGGGTTGGTATAGTTGGAAAGGTTTAAAATATTTACTTTATGAGTATGAATTATATTTACAGGAAGAAGCTAAAGGTGAAACTAAATTGCAATGGGAAGAAATCAATAAAGATACAATAGAACATATTTATCCACAAAATCCAAAAGATAAATGTTGGATTAGTGAATTTTCATCTTTAAATAAAAAAGAAAAATATCGTAATCTTCATTCTTTAGGAAATTTAGTTTTATTATCAAATTCTAAAAATTCTAGCCTACAAAACAATTGCTTTAATGCAAAAGATTATGACAAAAAGAATAAAAAAGATGTTTTTTCAAATGGTAGTTATTGTGAAATTGAAGTAAGTAAAAATATTAAATGGACATCCATTGAAATCAAAGAAAGAGGTGAAAAAATATTACAATTTTTATCATATAGATGGGATTTAACAATTTTAGATGATACAATTGAAACTCTACTGTAAAGACTTCTAACAAATCCTACAGACTGTGAAAATAGTCCCAAATAAGCCAACTTTATAGTCATTTTAAAAGTTAATTTTCCAAATATCTTAATTTTTTAGAAGAATTCCAAAAATAAAATATATTCATTAAAAAATAAGCCAAACAAAGCCCAAACACCAAGATATATTCCGCTATATCTTCTCTTATTTGGGTTAAATCCTTGTTTTTAATGGCTAAACACAGTTTTTTAAACAAAGCTATCCCTATTAGGTTTAAAAGTCTTCTAAAATTATAGGTAAACATAATAAGTGAATTTTCTCCAAGTACTTTTTATAAATCAAGACTTCGTCGTGTCTTTAGAACGAACT
>CBDEWB010000001.1:0-4098 GCA_965243765.1 Halarcobacter sp. | reverse complement strand
TAAATAGATATAGCTTAGAGTAGATAAATTAAGTAGTAGCGTGCCGCAGAGATTAGTTCTGGATTCAATACTTGTTACGATTTATTAATGATATTGATAATGATAATGATATATCTTTATCAATAATTTGCAGATGATACAAAAATTGATAAAAACAGATAATAATAAAAACCAAATTAAAGAATTTCAATATTATTAAAATAAATTAAACTAGACGAATAATCACTAGAATAGTTTAATTTACAAAATATGTGTGCGTATAAGTCGGTTAAGTAAATAAAAACTTTCAATTATTATTCAGGCGAAATTCAATTAAAAATTAGGGGACTTAGAAAAGGATTTGGATACAATAACTGATAAAAATTTTTAATTTATAGAATGGTGTGCCATTGCAGTTAAAGAAGCTTATTAAGTGTTAGGGACTATTTAACGTAAAATAACATATAAATCAAAAGATGATAGTTAGGTTACAAAGCTTTAGTTAGACTTCACTTAGAGCACTGCAGTTCATTTTGGAACCCTTTGCTAGTAAGAGACAAAAAATTATTGAAAATATTTAAAGACGCACATTTAAATTAGTTAATGGCTTATAAAATATATCATATATAAAGATTGCATAACTCAATTTAAAATAAGTTTAGATAAAAAGCATTTAAGAGGTAGTCGTGTTAAAATTTTTAAAATGTCTGAAAATATTAAAACATTTAAAATAATGTTTAAGTTTGGCAATTTAAATAGCGCAAGGAAAATGAAAAACTATTTTCAAAGAAAAACATAAAATAATATAAAACTACCTGGTTAAACGCACAATATAAAAAAATAAAACATTAAGAACAAATTATTCGATTTCTGTACAGGCTTATACACCTAAAATAGATTAAAATTACAGCCTTTGTTTAGAACTGAATTTTTCATACACAAATCAACCAAAACATTAACTTTTAGTGTTTAACTCTTCATAGACCAGTTATAGTGTAATAGACCTATATGTATGGTTTAAACAAATCGCGTTATATACATGACGCGTCATCGCACACTTTGCAATATAGTATAACTTTCTGTAATAGAAGTCTTTAGAAAAAAAGCATGTTAGTGATAAGCCTTAAAACTTTAGCAATCGACACGAGCGTCATATAATTATGAAAGCAAATCATCGTTAACTCAGCCAGAGAAAAAAAACAAATATAAGCAAGTCTTGATAGCTTATGTCTAGAAGTTGAAAGAATCTCCAAAATTATTTTGCTCTTGGTCCATGGGATTTAAATTTTGCATCATAATTTTATGCATGCATGGCATTTCATAGCATTTTGTCAGGTGACATTCAACTTAGCCCCGGTCCAGTCTTATTAAAAAGTCAATATGTTTCTTCCCTTCTGGATGTGTATGGACCTTTTCCATCTCCCACAGTCCCAAAATTATGCATGGCTACTTTAAACTTTCAGTCTGTTGTTAACAAGTCGGCAGTTATTAACAATCATATACTTGAGAATAAAAAAAACATTTTATGTATCACAGAAACATGAGCTAACGATGGTGAATTTTCAAATTCATAGTTGTCTTCATTAATTCCGTCCAATTATGTTCTTTCACAGTATTATGGTAGACCTCGTCCATTCCGTGGTGGTGGTATAGCTGTTATTAATTATAAATCTGTTTATCATACTCATATGTCCACTCCTGTATTTTCCACATTCGAATGTGCAGGTTCTGTCATAACTTCATCAAATTCCTCATTTAAACTGTTTGTTGTTTACCGTCCACCTTCACCTTCCATGTCCACATTTTTAACTGAATTTGAATCTCTGTTAGAATTGCATATTTCTGCTAATATAGATCAAATTTTTGTAGGTGATTTCAACATTCATATTGATGATTTAAATGATGTTAATTCCATTCATTTTCTCAAACTGTTAAATACATTTAATTTATGTCAACATGTTTCATTTTCGACCCATAATTCTGGTTATGTTCTTGATATAATTATTACTAATGCATTGTCAAATCTAGTTACCTGTCCATTTTTGCTTGATACTTATATCTTGGATCATAACACTGTATGTATTGATATTAATCTTCGAAACCTAATATAAATAAAATAACTTTCTCTTATCGCCCAATTAATAAAATTAATTTTACTGATTTTAATCAAAATATATCCAATGCTTTTTACAATATAAACAATTTTAATCTTGACTCGCTTATTGACCATTTCAATTCTAACACGTCATTAATACTTGATAAATATGCACCTCTAAACACAGTAACTGTAAAACCATGCACTTCTAATCCTTGGTTTACTTCAAATCTTTGAAGTGAAAGAGGTAAAAGGTGACAACTAGAACGTACTTGGCGTAAAACCCGTAATGAATATGACAAACTAGCATACAAAAAAAACAGTGTCATTTATATAACTCTAAAATAAAAAAAGCTCAGTCAGACTATTTCTCATCTCTTTTTTAAAGTAACTCAAATACTAAAGAACTCTGGCATTCTATAGATGAACTGTTAAACCGTTCCAGTACATCCTAACCAAATTCTTCTTCAAAACATTCAGCTGATCACTGCACTTATTTTGAGAACAGAATTTAAACTTTCCGTTTGAAACTTCCATTAATTAATTTAAATCCGTGATCTCTTCTTGATAAATCGCCAACTATATTTTCATCATTTAAACTAGTGTCTGTCTATGTAATTAAGCAATTAATTTTATCTTCACCAAAATCTACATGCTTATAAGATCCTGTACCATCTAATCTACTGCCTCATTGCATTGATTCCATTGCTCCAATAATCACACGTATAGTTAATTTATCGCTCAATTCCGGTGTTTTTCCAAAACAACTCACATCTGCTTTAGTAAAACCGCTTCTTAAAAAGTCCAATCTAGATCCTAATGATTTAAAAAACTACCGTTCAATTTCAAATCTGTCCTTTTTATCAAAGTTAATAGAACGTATTATAGCTGCTCGTCTCTCTTCGCATCTTTCATCTCATAATCTGATATCTAAATTGCAATTAGCCTATCGTAAATGTCATTCCTCTGAAATTGCCCTGTTGTATGTCCAAAATGACATTCTTGCTTCCCTTGATACTGGACACTCTACTACCCTTCTGCTACTTGATCTGTCAGCTGCTTTTGATACTACAGATCACAGTATCTTAATTTATCGCTTGCAGCATTGGTTTGGTATATCATCCACAGCTCTTAATTTATTATCCTCTTTTCTATCAGATAGATCTCAAGCTGTAATAACTCCTGCATCAAAATCTAATCCTGTTTTATTGGAATATGGCATCCTACAAGGTAGTGTGTTGGGACCCTACTCTATACTCTATATACAACTCCAATTCATTCAATTATATCGAAATATCCTGGCCTTCGTTGCCATTTTTATGCAGATGACACTCAAATATACCTATCGTTTTCTCCTGAATTGACTTCTGCTTTCACATCAATTAAAACTTACATAAAGGATATTTTTTCGTGAATGATTGGAAACAAACTGTCTGTTAATCCTGATAAAACTGAATATCTCCTGTTTAATTAAAAAAATATCAATGTTCCTGTTAGCATTAATCTTAATTTAAATACCATTTCACCTAGCAAGTGTGCAAAAAACCTCAGTATAATTTTTCAGTCTGATATATCTATGGATAAGCATATTTCATCTGTCGTTAAAACTTGTTTCTGTCAGATTGGTGAATTTCGCCACAATAAAAGTTTCATCCCAAAATCTGCTGCTATTACATTTGCAAATGCCTTTATACATTCCCGGATAGATTATTGTAATAGTCTTTTTTATGATCTGCTAAAATACTTTATTAATTACTTACAAAAAATGCAAAACTCAGTTGCACATATTGTTACTCGTACCTCTCGTTCATCACATATCACTCCAGTTTTCAAATGTTTACATTGGCTACCTGTTCAATATCGTATTAACTTTAAACTGTGCTGTATTACTCATCGTGCACTCTCATTAGAGGAGCCACATTATTTAAACTCGTTGCTTATTCACAGATTAAATGCACATTCTCTTCGTTCTTCTTCCTTTAACCCTCTTACATTACCATTTTTCAATAAAAAATCAACTGGTT